>CAVZFD010000004.1:0-979142 GCA_963774455.1 uncultured Ignavibacteria bacterium | reverse complement strand
CACGGCATCAATGCCTCCTCTTATCTTCATAAAATCAGCGGTGTAGATATCGAACCCGATCCCAACCTGGAAATTAAGCGGGAGGGGATACGTATCAGTTTTTAACGATGCCGGCGCCAGCCTGCTGGTTGGATAGTTATCATCTTTATTATAATTGATATCGAGATCGGGACCCTCAAACTGGAGTTCACCCCCGAAATTTGCCATGCTCATCGCGATAGTCAGGTTCTGGAAATCCAGGCGGTATTGTGTCCCTATATCGAATGCAAATCCTGAAGCAGTTTCATTCCATATCCTTTGTGAAACATATTTCACAGTTACACCGACCCCGAACCTGTCGGTAAGATACTTTGCGTAGCTTAGACCCAGCGCCAGATCTCCCGCATCAAAAAATCTACCTGTACCGTTAGGCTCTTCTTCAGTGGTAATCTCCATTTCACCTGTGGTAAATGATATCAGGCTCAAAGCAACAGTGCCGGCATCCTGCATATTATATACAACTGCAGCAGCGTTCATATCAAATAGATCAAACCAGTTCATATATGAAAACTGGGCTTCCACTGAATTTACTTTAACTATTCCCGCCGGGTTCCAGAATACAGAAGAAGCACCTTCTGTCAGACCGGTAACAGCTCCGCCCATTGCTGTTTCTCTGGCACCTACAGGTATCTGCAGAAACTGGGCTCCGGAGGTCCCCAGGTTTGCGTTCTGCGCCGCGGTTATTCCTGTTACCAGTGCAAGTAGTAAAACTGTAAATACTTTTTTCATATAAACTCCCATAGTATTATCTGCCGTAAATTTATTATTTGATTACAGCAAACCGATCTTTGAATTCCGATCCGGCTGATTTAACAACATAAATGTAAACTCCGGGAGCAATTTCTCGTCCGCTCTCGGTTCTTAGATCCCAAACTTCTGTTCCGTTTGAAGTATTATGATGAAGTGTTTTAACCAGGTCAGCATTTACCGAGAAAATATAAATGGTACATTCGGAAGGGAGATTAATAAACTGCAGCTGCCGCAGCGGTTCCCTCCTTAACTCACCGTATTCTCTTTCATAAAGACTAGACACCATATAAGGATTAGGAACTACTTTTATATTTTTAATTTTATCAGCAACAACAGCTGATTGGACCTCTGCTCCCTTAATTTTAAAACTGTAGCTGTCCCTTATATCCGGAAGCACCGGGGCAATGGACTTCACAGAGAATATGTTTCCGGAACCCGGCGGATCATCAGAAGGAAAGATTACCTTGCCTTCTATTCCCACAAATTCAAATGTATCAAGGCTGTATAGTGAATCGGCAGCAAATACTGTATCCATCGCAGAATTTTTTATTAAAACTGAAATGAATCCCTCAGCTCCGTTCTTACCGCTCCCCGTTACTGAAACGAGGTATAATTCGTTTGTAATAAGTGTATCTGCAGACACCGAAAATTCCATATCGATATCATCTGTTCCGCCTACCCTGGAAACTTCCTGTATCAGATCAGGCTGAACAAGACTGAACCTGATACCGTCAACTGTGGCTTGTTGCTGTCCGATCGTGAATGGCCTGGGATAAACAACTGTATCCTGTCCATTGCGGATAACATTTACAGAATAGTTTATTGTAATCAGATCGCCCGACTCAGGTAGTTTTTCCGGTGGTGCAGAGGGATCGTCTGAAAGTATTACCTCTACTCCATAGCCCGGAAAATCAATCGCTCTTCCTCCCGGGGGATAATTATATCCCTCCCTGCCTATTATTTCTCCTGTTGTAAGATTCAGAATATTATAAGTTGATGGTGATGTAAACTTAATACCGAGTTTATAAGGAGTTGTCAATGTTGTATCTGTTATCTGCAGATCAACCGAAGTCTCAAGATCACCTTTTTCTTTTTTGATTGTATAAAGGAATTCGGCAGTGTAAGAATTCCCGGCCAGGCCTGAAGAATCGATAGGATCAACCTTAAACACATAATTGGATTCTCCTGAAATTTGCTGAATATCATATGAAGAAACCGGCTCACGCCCTATTGCATCTGATCGCGGTGTAATTGAGATAGTATTCACTGATTCAAGAGTATTGCCGATGGGACTTTCAAGACTTTCTATATTAGCATCCCCCCTGTCGTATGAAGTAATCGAATACCAGTACTCGAACCCGTTAATGACAGAAGTATCGGTATATGTATACTGCAGACCGGTATTGTTTCCCTGGCTGTTAACTATATCGAAATCAGCAACCTTATTCCAGCTGGCGCCCTGGTCCTGGCTGCGGTAAATCCTGTAACCCTCAAAATCATACTCCCCGGTAAACTTGTCCTGCGATCTTTCTGCCTCATCATCCCAGAAAAGAATGGATTTGAAATTTCCCGCGGTTCCGTACAAATGAGGACGATCAGGGGGTTTCGGCAGTTCGAAGTTCGCGTTAACTGTACTCTGTGCCTGGTCGGTTGCATCCAAAATCTCTTCAAGTGTTTCACCGGCAACCAGTGCGGTTATAAATGTAAGCGTATCTCCCGCATTCAGATTATAAGGTCCCGAAGATACATTGGCCAGGATATCCATACCCGAAACAGGAATTGTGATCGGATCATCGATATGGATGGAAGTATTATTTCCGGGGTGAAAAAACCGGGGACCGATTGATGAGTTGTATAAACTTTGGGTACTCGCCATAATGCCGTACTGAACAGTATCTATATCAAGATCATCATCATACAGATTGTAATGCATATCTGTAATTCCGGGTTCAATTCCATTTACTTCAGGTGTTTTCAGAAATGCAACACCGAAGTACCCCGTTTTTCCGTCGGGCCATTCATTTGAAAGTCCGTCGTCAAAGAAGTAGACTACTTTTTTCTCTGCATTATAATCAAGCTTATCATCACCATACTCCGGATCTCCTCCGCTTGTATTGCCTACATCAATGTCAGAATACATATCAAAATAGACTCCTTGATAGTTATTTTGGCTAACATTGATTACCTGGAACTTATAAAAGATAATGTTCTTCGCGAAGGTTACTCCAAATGTGTAGCCAGTCTGGGCTACAAGGATTCCAAGGACACTTTTGGTATTGTTGCTGTCACTGTAAACACAGTAACTGTCCTGATCGGATATAATTAGCGGGTTACCGTGTGCGTCTTTAATAGGCCAGCCGAGCTGCTGATTCCATGTTTCAGGATTATCACTGAAAGCAATCTGTGCAAGGTCGTTATTATGATAACCTCCCACGGCTTCCCATTCTTCATTGGTTGTGTATCTTCCCTGGATAACATTTCCAGGTATCCCGACCATTGGATTTATTCTGTAGATATAATGTTTTGTGCTATTAATGGGAAATTCGCCTGAAGGACCTTCTGTTATAGTCCTCGGATATAGCTTCCCCCGATTCTCAAAAAAGAGACCTATATTGCTGGCATTATGTGTACCTGCTGCTCTATCATTAATTCCCAGGATTTTATCAAAGGCTGAACGGTATGAGTCCTTATCTTTTTCCTGGGCGCTGATTAAGGTTGTAAAGATAATGATGGCCAGTATAGTTTTAATATTTGTTTTCATAGTTTTTAATGAATACCAGTTATTCAAAATTTAAATGTAGCCCCAAGTCTTATTGATCGCGGAGGTCCGAAGTTCGATGGATCACGGACATACTCCGGAGAATAGTTTCCTTCAAATGTGAAATTAGGGTCTCCGGTATCGCTGTACACATAAAGAATATTCCTATGATCCGTCAGATTAAGAATCTCAGCAAATACTCTTATCGTATAGCTGCTCACAATTGGAAATTCCTTGCCGATCATCAGGTCGATTGTATAGGTGGCAGGCATACGAAGAGAGTTTCTTTCAACGAAACCGATATCTCTCCCGCTCGGTGTATAAGGATAACCTGAAGCAGCCCTTGCTATGACACTGATATCCATTCCTTCCATAATATGGCTGCCGAAGACTTCAGGACCCTCACCGGAAGGAATTGTAAATGTTCCAGAGAGGTTAAATACATGAGTTTTATCGAAATCCAGGTAATAAAGCTGCGTTGATTCCGAAGTGCCGGGATATTGCTCTGTTTCTGAAGAAGCACTTCCCTTTGAAACAGAATAGGTATATGTCAGTCCTCCCGAGAAATACCTATCGGGACGGATATCGATGTTTATTTCAAATCCTTTAACATTTGCGTAATCTTCATTTACATAAAGAGTATAGCCAGTATAGCGCCCCTCTACGTATGGAAAATAGTAGCGTGTACCGATCAGTCCTGTTATATCCTTATAATAAGCGGTCAGGTCAATAGCTATCCTATCGCTAAACTGGTGGGATACACCGACCTCATAAGCAATAGTTCTTTCAGCATCAAGATCAGCCTGCCCGAACAGAGGTTCTCTCACATTCAGATCATACTGCCTGTTCTCGAAGAGATATTGATATTCCGGATTCTGAAAGAAATGACCATAAGCAAAATGAAGTTTTGTCCTGTCCGATATAGGGTGTGCAATCCCTATCCTAGGGGAAATCTGCGACCTTGGTTTCACTTTTATTACAGAAGCAGGGTCAAGTGGATTATTCCTGAATTGCCCGTTAGCATTAATGTAATCGTATCTCAATCCAACATTTATTACAAGATAGGGAAACTCAATTTTGTCCTGGGCATACGCTGCCATTTCAAACGGTTCTGTAGAATAATCATTTATATAGGGAAAGTTGCGTGTAGGATCATAAACATTAAAATATCTTAGCCAGTGCTGTTTATAAGCGCCTCCGAATTTTACTTCATTTAACGATCCTATCTGCCAGACTGCATCCAGCATTGCATCCGCTGTTACCGTACGGCTGTCACGAACCTCAACAGGATCTGCCAGTGAGTAGAATTCAAAGCCTGTCCCTATATCAAGATACTGCCATTCGCTGGAAGGTATGTAATTGGCGGTATCCTTATCAATTCCCGAGTAAAATCCCTGGTTGAAATATGAGAGTTTAAGATCATAGAAAAAGTTGTTAGCTATCGTATGAGTAAGTGTGAGGGCGCTCTGCCAGCTGTCCGATCTTCTCCTCAGGTACTGATCAGAAATATATTTGTAGCTGTGACTGTAACCCTGGCTTGCAGAAATACTTCCCCGGTTTAGCAGCGAAATTTTTACTCCGCGGAATAAGGTCGAGGTTATCTTCGCAAGTCCGGTTTTTTCCCGGTCATATCCAAATGGCAGATAGCTTCCACGCCGGTCACTTTCGCCCGAAATAAAGAAGTTAATTTCTTTAGATATAATCGGTCCGCTCAGACTGCCGTTTATTCTTGCTTCATGAAGGTCAGCATATCTTTCAACACCGAACTCGCTTGTGCGATATTCAAGTTTTCCGGAATAGTGATCGGAACCGTCCCTCGTTACTATATTAACAACACCGCTTAGAGCATTCCCGTATTCAGCATTGAAGGTTCCGGAGAGAAGACTCATTTCCTGGATTGCGTCGTTATTTATCTGGGTTGCGAGTCCTCCCAGCAGCGGATCCTGCACGTACATACCATCTATCAGGTAGGCAACTTCATTTGACCTTCCTCCTCTGATATGAAGATTTGACCCGCTTCCGACTACGCCGGCCTGGAGACTTAAAAGTTCGGTAAAGGTTGAAACAGGAAGAGCTTCAATCTCTTCCCTGGTCAGCACCGAAATAGAACTTGTAATGTCTTTCCGGATCATCGGAGTTTTTGCAGTTACAATTACCTCACCAACTTGAATAGACTTTGGAGCCAGCTGCACCGGAAGATTAGTAGTCTGATCAACAATGATTTTAACCCCTTCAACCAGCACGGTTTCATATCCAAGGTAGCTGATTCTTACATCATAAGTTCCGGGAGGAATATTGAGTATAATAAATTCTCCTTCCGGATCGGCAGCACCGCCAATACTTGTACCGTTTATAAGAATATTAGCCCCTGGCAAGGGATCACCGGTCTGCGAGTCTGTAACTTTACCGGTGAGTTTCCCGGTCGTTCCCGCAATCAGATGAATTTGAAGTATTATAATCAGTAGTAAAAATTTTTTCATGATAACTCCCGGCTTTTTATCCCGATAAAATGCCGATCGGGATAACCTTACCTCACAATTAATTTTTGGTTTTCATTAAGTCTGCTGCTTTCCTGCAGAACTTTCTCCGCTTTCTGTTTGTTTTTCATCGCACATTCGGTAGCTATCGCATTGATGACTACAGAGATCGCCGCAAATGAATTAGTATAAAGCATATTCTCACTCCGTACCACAAGGTTTACATCTGAATAATGAGTCACGGGCGATGTTTCTTTATTTGTAATCGATACTATTTTTATTCCCTTACTGCCGGCGTAATCACAGGCTTCAACCGTTTCCTTTGAGTAGGGCGGGAATGAAAATGCAATGATGAGGTCAGTTTTATTCAGAAACATTATCTGTTCATCGAAGGTCGTATAATCGTGTTTAAAAACCGTGGCGTCAATGCCCACTTGTGTAAGCTGGTAAGCAAGTATTTCGGCAAGGAGATATGAAATGCCGAGTCCCGCAGTAAAAACACGGCTTGCTTTTCCAATCTCCTTAACAGCCTTCCTGAAATTTTCCCTTTCTATAAGACTAAGGGTATCGTTTATGTTTTGTATATCCTGGTTTGCAACGGCAGTAAGCAGATCCTCATCTACCTTCTGTTTATCAAAGAGAGGAAAGATCATTTTTCCGCTCAGCTGGTTCTGAAGAGATTCTGCAATGGCATCCCTTAATTCACTGTAGCCTGAAAAACCTGAGCTCTGGGCGAATCTCACCACGGAAGCTACACTGATGCCGGTTTCCTTTGAAACTTCCTGTACGCTGAGGAATGGAATGCTGTCAAAATTATCGATAAAATAATCCGCCATCTTCTTCTGGTTTTTGGGCAGATCATTATACTTGGTACGGATTTTTTCTTTAATCTCCTGGTATCTCGCCATAATATCCAAATATAAAGTTCAGTATGTTTTCAGTCCTGCTTAGAAGTCCCGGCCGCCGTAACGCGGCCGGGATGAATAATGTCGTTATTTACTATAGGGTCATTTAGCACTATTTGAGGAACATCATTTTTTTGGTTGATGTAAAGCTGCCTGCCCTCAGAGTATAGAAGTAAATGCCGGCAGACAGGTTTGATGCATCGAAACTGATGTTATAGCTGCCTCCGTCCATCTCCTTATTCAGGATTGATGTAACTTTTTGTCCCAGCAGGTTATATACATCAAGAGTAACATTTTCCCTTTCAGGTATTGAGAAAGAAATCATTGTTGAAGGGTTGAATGGGTTCGGGTAATTTTGCGCAAGTTTATAGGTCATATTTTTTTCGGCAGGTTCATCAACAGCAGTTATATTTCCGTAATGTCCCTCGGCAAGAGTCATATTTGCGATCATAGATGATTCATCTGTACCAAGAGCAATTGCCATATAAACAGTTCTCATTTCTTGTGGCTGCTGCTGCTGGAAAGCTGTACCCAAAATGCCCACCCCGCCATTCGGATCAGTAAAAATGGTATCTGAAACTATTCCACCGGTCAACCAGGCATAATATCCCGAATCATTGGTATTATACCCATCATACCATATAAATCCGACAGCAGCCCCTGTTGCCTCTGATAATATTTTAAATCCCACATAGGTATTCTCATAATTATAGAAAATATTATTATCCGTATTAAAGTAGATAACATCATTTTCATATGTGTTGTCAATATCCTGAAGGATATCAAGGCCAACAATCGTAGGCAGTTCGGCAGATTCATTATTAGTAACTTCAAATTTGATAAGCGCAATATCCTCACCATCCCAGCCGTATACAGTCTGTCCGACTATGACATTCGGGGGAAGCCCGGAAAAAGCATTATTATAGGTGCCGGTTACTTCATAATCGCTCAAGGCCGGACTTCCAACAAGAGTAGTTGGATCCTGAATATCCGTATCATTCCAGTAATCAAGAACTTCATCAGGATTTCCTGCAACAAGAACGGATGCTCTGTCTATCTGGTACAATGTATCTAAGCCGGAAATAGTTTGTACCCTTATGGCGCCATAGTCATCTACACGGAATAAAACATTTCCCGTATTAAAATATACCTGTGCGATCCCTGCCTCGTTATAAACGAACAGGAACATCAGCATAAACGAAGTGAACAGTAGAAGCTTTTTCATAACGATCCTCCTTTAATTGGTTAAATATATTTACTTAATGCCAGCCGAACAGAAATGGCGGTATAAGAAGTATCATTCCTGTTACGAGAAAAATAAATTCTAACGGAAGTATCCAGCGTGCCCATTTTTCCCAGGGAATTTCTGCAAGAGATAGCACGCCCATCGTGACGGCGGATGTAGGAATAATCATATTACTGAATCCGTCACCGAACTGGAAAGCAAGCACGGCAGTCTGCCTGGAAACATTAACGAGGTCGGCAAGCGGGGCCATTATGGGCATAGTTAGTACTGCCTGCCCGCTTCCTGAAGGAACGAAAAAGTTTATTAGTGTCTGAACAAAAAACATTGCCTGTGAAGAAACTACTGGATGAAATGAGGAGATCGGTGATGAGAGCGCAAACAGTATCGAGTCGATTATTTTTCCATCCTGTGATAAAATTAATATTCCGCGGGCAAGTCCAATTATCAGGGCAGTACCAACCAGGTCCTTCGCCCCTTTAATAAAGGAATCGGTTATTTCATTTGCATTCAGGCCGCCGACCAGGCCGACGATTATCCCCGTAATGAGAAATACGGCGGCAAGCTCTTCAATAAACCATTGGTACCTTAGCACACCGAAGATGAGTACTGCCAATCCCCCCAGGAAAGTGATTAGAACCAGCTTGTGCCTTCCCGAAATTCCTTTATGGTTCTCAACTTCTGAATGGTCAATATTTTTCTTCCTCTCATTATCCAGAGAAAAGGTGACGCTCTTTTCAGGATGTTTTTTAATCTTTTGCGCATAAAGCATTACAAATGTGATTGCTACGGCCGTCGTTATCAACCAGCAGATCCCCCGGTATAATATCCCGCTGAATAAAGGCAATCCGGCTATTTCCTGTGCAATACCTACAGTAAAGGGATTCAAAAAAGCTCCGGCAAAGCCTGCTCCGGCACCTACAAAAGGAATTGCAACCCCGGTAATTGTATCATATCCAAGAGTAAGAGCCAGCGGAACAAATACAAGAATGAACGGGATTACCTCTTCGCTCATTCCGAAGATTGACCCGGCCAGGGAAAAGATAATCATAAAAATGGGAATTAGTAGTAAACGCACCAGCCGTGAATCCTTGTGCAGTTTTGCAATACCCAGTATGAGAGAATCTACTGCCTCGGTCTTCTGAAATACCGCAAATGCCCCCCCTACAATAAAAACCAATCCTATAATCATGGAAGCATCCACAAATCCGCGTATAGGTGACATCAGTAAAGCACCTATTCCCTGGGGATTATCGGCTTCATAATGAAAGGAACCGTTCATTACTTCCTTTTTACCGTCAACTATTATTCGCTGGTATTCCCCTGCAGGTATTATCCATGTCAGGACGGTCGTAATAATGAGGAGTGAAAAGATAATGACATAGGTATTCGGTATTTTTATTTTGGTTAAAATCATTGAATTATTTCTGCTTTATTCAAATCATATTTTTGTCCTGCTGTAAGTATACTCATTTCCATATTATCCACAGAAAGCTTCCCTGTATCATTAGATTTTATGTCAACTGCATGGAGAGGATTGTAGATTATGACCTGGCTCTCCCCGAGCACTTCGAAGGTATCGTCCGGATTTACAAGGATGGCTGTCGATTCGTCGATTCCGATTCCCAGCAGATCCGGATGTTCAAGAATTACAGTTATTAATCTATTATTTCTTTTCCTTTTAATAAAGTGCTGATCTATCACAGCTTTGGTAACAAAACCAAAACCTTCTGTATTCTCAATATTTCCTTTTTCTAACATATTGAATGCTTCAGAGCTGTCCTTATTTACCAGTTCATTACCGGTTATCATTACACGGCTCATTACCGCCGCCCCCGCACTTGTTCCGCTTATTACACCTCCATTTTTATAGATCTCCCGTATCTTATCAAGCAGTTTTGTTCCAAGCAGGTCTGCAGTAAGCAGACTTTGATCTCCTCCACAGAAGTATACCCCGGTTGCATTCTCCATTCTTTTTAAAACCGAATCATCGCCCGCTGTTTCCTTATTGAAATATAAAGGCACAGCGTTTACTGCACCGAAAGATCTGAACTGGTCAACCTGGTATTGGGCTGACTCCATCGGTTCGGAACTTGCATTTGGTATAACGATGAGTTTTGCATCTGTACCCCCGGCCAGACTTATGATCCTTTCAATTATGCTCGCGGGTTTGTCTCCACCTCCGATGATGACAAGGTGGCCTTTCGTCTGTGCATTAAGTGGAATCAACGAAAGTGAAAGGAGAATATGGTACAACATTGCAAATTTTTTCATTTTTTTACAAGCTCCATCGCTATTTCAGCACTTTTAATTAAATCTTCAATAAGTACAAACTCATCGTTGGAATGAGGGTTCTGAGCACCAATGCCAAGGTTGACTGAAGCAATGCCCGATTCATTAAGTGAATTTGCATCACTTCCTCCGAGAGAAATTCTGGGTTCAGGATTAAGTCCTGTTTTTTTAAGGATCTCAGTTATTTCCTGATAAACTGGATTGAAGGATTCAACAGTATAAGGCTTGAAGTCCCAGTTACTTTCAAATTCCATTTCAGCATTCAACTTTCCGGATTCATCAGCAAAGATTTTTTTAACCTCCCCAATAAGTTCTGTAACCCGGGAAGTATTAAACGAGCGTACCTCCCCTTCAAGGTAAACCTCCTCGGGAACAACATTTACAGCAGACCCTCCGTTTATCTTACCTATATTCAGCGTGGTATCATCATCAATTCTTCCCTGCTTAACTTTGTAAAGTGCATTTGCAGCCGCCGCGATTGCATTTATACCTTTTTCAGGAGCTATACCGGAATGCGACGCCCTTCCCTTTATTCTTACCTTAAATCCCTTTGATCCGCAGGCTGAGTTTATAAAATTACCGGGGCGGAAAGAGGAATCGAATACAAAGCCCCGGTTAACGTGAGTACCGGGCTTTAAATTTTTAGAACCAAGCAGTGTTGTTTCCTCACAGGTTGTGAAGGCTATTGTAAAATTTTTTACGGGTATTTTTTCTTTATGTATTTTTTCAAGCGTATAGAGCAATACGGATATTCCGAGCCTGTTGTCAACTCCCAGTACAGTATCCCCCGCAGAAGTTATCCTGCCATTTTGAAATACGGGTCTCATTTTTAATGTAGGCCTGGCCGTATCCATATGAGAGAGAAGAACAAAACTACCCCCGTCGCCTACCCGTATTATTAAGTTGCCTGTGTTGCTGCCTGAAAGTGCTCTTGATTCATCTTCAGATATGTTAAAAGATGTGCCTGAGAGAAAATTTTTAATGAAATCAGCTATTGGTTTCTCGTTCTGAGAAAGTGCATTTATTGAGGCAGCCTGGAGGAAAATATCGATCAATCGGGAGTTCATTAGTAATAATAATTACATTTTTATTAATGGATGTAATATTTATTACAGATTTTAAGAATTTTTTTTCATTAAGTCAAGCTTAAACTACCACACAGTTAAAAAACCAATTAGAATCCGCAGATTTATTCTTCGCTCAAACTGTCTTGCGGAACTGGCTTTAAATAGCCTTCCTTAATTAATCCATCAGTTGATCTGTATATTGCAATGGATATTTCTGTTGTATTGTAGTACCCTGTAGATACAATTTTTATCCCTTCAAATTCTTTCTCAAGCTTAACCGTGGCATATAATTTCTCATCAGCTACAAGGTCGCTTTGCAGACGGACTTTGTTTTCGGGTATGTTCGCGAGCGCCCAGTACACTCCTTTTTTGGCATTCTGATACGCAACATCAAGATTTTTCTCCATCCCCTGCTGGGCTTGTAAAGTAAATGGAACCAGGAATAAAATTAAAAAAAGTGATCTCATCAGGATCCCCTCCCGTTTTTAATGCGAAAAATACAAAAATTCTTGATGTTTACAATTTCTTCAGCAGGCTTATGAAATCTTCTTTTTTTGTGGCCTGTAATATTTCTTCCACTCTCTCCCTGTTTCTGAACTTCCGGGCAATCTCTGATAAAAGCTGGAGCTGGAGTTCGTTTTGACCTTCAGGAATTAAGAGCAAAATAATTATTTTTGAGGGCAGATTATCAGCAGCTTCAAAGTTTAATCCCGTAGAATGAACTGCTATAGCTGCGGCAGGCATATTGATTTTGGTTTTAGTATGGGGCAGAGCCAGGTAATTAGCTATTCCGGTTGGATTAAATTCTTCACGAATTGAAATTTCCCTGAAAACATTCTCTGTATCGATATCAAAATTTCTACTTAAAGCATTTACCAGATTTTTTATTACCTCACTCTTATTCTGCTTTAAATTTAGGAAGACCAGCCCCGGTTTGATAAGTGATTCAAAGGTGATTTTTTTA
This sequence comes from uncultured Ignavibacteria bacterium, assembly GCA_963774455.1. Lineage (GTDB taxonomy): Bacteria > Bacteroidota > Ignavibacteria > Ignavibacteriales > Ignavibacteriaceae > DATFVA01. The sequence goes on along the minus strand of CAVZFD010000004.1, from coordinate 966,647 downwards.
CTTGAAAAATATTTGATCAGGGGAGCACTCATTAATGTAGTAAACAAAGCCATCATAACTAATGCAACGAATACTGTCCTATGTATTAGGCCTACCTCAAAAGCAAGCAGGCCTAAAATTATTTCCATTGTTCCCCTGGAATTTAATCCCGATGCGATTAGTAATGATTCATTTTTATCCGAACCGCTCCAGTACGCACCTAAACCACTGCCGATAATTTTCCCGGTGACTCCCAGGGAGATAATGATTAAAACCAGAACTATATCAAAATTGGCAATAAAATTTATCCACAATCCGATTGATACAAAGAACAATGGCGCAAAAATATTTATTATAAACTGGTGAATTATCTTTTTAGTTTCTTCTCTGAGGACAGATGAATCACCAATTGCAATTCCTAAAATAAAGGCACCTATAATCCCATGGATTCCGATATATTCGGTAAAGGCAGCACCAAGGAAGCCAAGAATTAAAATGAAATTTATAATACCGCCGGGATATGAGGTTTTTTCCTGAATAACCTTGATTGCAGAGTTGAGCAGTCTTCTCCCGATGAAAAAGGTAATGATGATGAAGAGAAAAAGAATTATTATAATTTCTGTAATACTAAATCCGGATTTTGATGCTCCCATCATTCCGAGAATTACAGAAAAAATAAGCCAACCAATTATATCATTAAACATAGCGGACGAAATAATAATCAGGCCCGCCTTTGTTTTGAAAAGTCTCAAATCCATCAAAGTTTTTGCAATTACAGGTAATGCGGAAATTGACAGAGCTGTACCCATAAATAAAGCAAACAAAAATTTATACTGTTCCTCTTTGATTCCCATTAATTCGGGGAATAGATATGAAAATCCGAAGCCTATTATAAACGGGACTATGATTCCCATTAGACCTGTAACAAATGCTGCCTTCCTGTTTTTGATTACTACAGAAAGGTCTACCTCTATTCCGGAAATAAGTAAAAGAAGAATGATAGCAATATTCGTTAATCCATCTAAAGCGATCCTGACATTGCCGGACGTAAACAGCCACTTATAAATATCCGGAAATATAGTTCCCAGAACAGTAGGACCTAAGATAATTCCAGCGAGTATTTCACCGACAATAGGTGGTATTTTAATCCTGATAAACAGTTCACCGAATAGCCTGGCGAATAATAGCATTGTACTAATGCTTACTAAAAATATTACAATTTGCTGGGCTGTTAGATGCATCAAATATTTCTGATGATTAGAAGATTGGAAGGCAGATATTTAAATGCATATTCTAGCTCGTATGGAAAAATTCTATCGAGTAATCGCAATTTGGCCGCGGGAGCTGTAACTACAAAAAGGTCGGCATTATTTTGTAAGGCATAATCACGGGCAACTAATCCTTCTTTTCCATACAAACAAATGGTACTTATTTTAATTCCACGTAGATTCAGTTCCTTCACGAATATTCTCATATTCTCCTCCTCTTCGAACTGCGCATTCTTCCTTAATTTTTCAAATGCATCGATATCTCCTGACTCCACCAGCGAACTTGATAAACCGTATAATCTGAAGTCTCTGACCAAAACAAATTCATCAGCATTTTCTTTTTTAGCGAACTCAAAACTCTTTTTGATGGTCTTTTCACTCTGATATGAGAAGTCTGTGTTGATGTAAAACTTTTTAAAACCATGGGGTCTTTCGGCTGGGAATTTCAGAATGAGTACGGAAGATTCTGATTCACGCATAATCTTTCTTGCAACCGAGCCAACATAATATTTTATTAGATTTTCTTTTTCTAATGCACCGGCCATTAACAGATCGATGTTATTTCTTTTGACTGAATGCAAAATAGCATCTCCTGGGTCCCCATCCACCCAATCTATGTTAGTTTTTATTAAGTCTAAACCTGCACTATTGATGACTTCATTAACCTGTTTCTCTGTCCCCTCATTTCTTCGACCAGCATGAATTAATATAAGTTCGGAATCGAACAGATTCTTTAATCTTACTGCTTCCTTAAGAAGTTCTTTTCCGGTGGGGGAAAAGGTAACAGCAACCGCCAGTTTATTGAATACATCCGGCATCTTTAATCTCGAATTTTTTTTGTAAAAATAGCAGGTAAATTATACAGGCACAAGTTTTAAGACCTCTCATTGGTCAGCAAAGAATATCATTATAATAATACTTCCCATGAGGCAGCTACAATTATACTCATCCCATAAAGGAGAGATCGAGATTCAATTTATTTTAGTGAATTTTGTCTTTGGGGGATATGTCAGGAGAAGACTGTTAATTACAATAATGGAAGGATTGTGAGTTCATCGCTTCTAGGCTACAAAAAAATAATATGTTCGCTATATGACAACCCGGCGTATATTAATTTGTGTATTTTCTTAAAATAAGCAGTGATGCGGGACATTCGCGGGCAAGACGTTCATGTCTTCTACTGAAGGAAGATGGTTCAATTCCCCATGTTTCTGCCATCCCAACTACAACCAAATCATAGTCCTGATTCGCTATTCTGATTGCAGTATTAAGAGGGGAGTCGCTTTCAACAATCTCCAGCTTAAGCATTTCCGGATTATAATCCTCTCCCAATTCCTCTTTTAGATATTGCGTTTCTTTTACTTTATCAACTCCATTAACATTCATTACCGTACCATCGGAACTTTTATTAACTATGTGTAACACCGTAAGCATTGCGCCTGTATTCTTACTTATCTGATATGCCATTTGTAATGCACTTCTATCATGATTTCCCTCTCTGAAGGGAACCAGGATATTTTTATAAGTTTCAAATTTTCTTTCAAGATATACGCACACATCGGTTTTAGCATTATGCATTACATCATTAACCGTTCCACTAAAAATACTTTCGCTAAATACAGGTTTATGCCACCCCATAATAATAGAATCGACATTTTTTAATTCTGAAATATAATTAATATCATTCCCGGGATTCCTTGAAATATATGAAAGCGGACTAATTTCTATGGCTGTATTTTTAGCGGAATCTACTATTGGCTGAAAAACTTCAAGATCGTTTGACTTGCCGTTTTCACTTGATATATCAGGGACTGAAATATTTTTTGCCAGTTTAAGGTGAAGCGCATATGCTTTGAACTCATTTTTATCGGGCGATATCGCAGAGGCAATTTTCAAGAGCCCTGGCCCTGAAGACGGAAATGAAACGGGAATGAGTACCTTAAATTTCTCCTTATTGGCATCTTTAATTTCTTTCTGAATGAGTCTCCTGGGGTATACCCATTCAAAAAATGGCGTTGTCATAAATGTCGTTACAAGTGCCATCAGTACCATCATTGCAAAAAGAGCTGGTGAAATAATACCTAGTTCCAACCCAATTGATAAAATTATAAGCTCCATCAAACCTCTTGTATTCATTAAAATACCGATACCAAGAGATTCACGGGTAGATAGAGAAGAAATTTTCGCGGCAACCGATGCTCCTCCAAGTTTACCAACTACAGCTATGATTAAAATGATTGCAAAAAACATCCACATTTCGGCTCCGTTTACCAGTCCTATTGATGTACGGATACCTGTTAATGCAAAAAATACCGGCAGAAAAAAAACAACTGTAATATCATTCAACTTGTCAAAAACAGAATTTAGAAAATATTTGTTCCTTGGCATAATTGCCCCCATAAAAAAGGCACCGAAAAGAGCATGAATACCGAGCCATTCTGTTACCCATGCCGACAACATCATCAGAAGAAGCACTGCTGCAAGCATATTATTCGATAAAATATCCCCCCGATAATGAAAATAAGTTTCAAATTTTCGTATCAACGGTCTTACTACAAAAATCATTATCAGAACAAATATGAATGCTCCGGAAATTGTGAACCAGAAAGGATGCATATTTGAACCTGCACGTGCTACAGTAACAACAATTGCAAGAATGCTCCAGGCTGTAACATCATCTATAGCAGCGCACGCAATCGTTATAGACCCGATCTTGGTCTTAATTAGATTTCTCTCGCTTAATATCCTTGCCAATACCGGGAAAGCAGTTATGCTCATAGAGGCTCCCATAAACAAGGCAAAGGAGGTAAATGAGACAGAATTATTTGATAATTGCGGGTAAAGATAGATGGAGATCAGGGCACCTAAAATAAATGGAAGCACTATGCTGACATGACTTATCAGTAAGGCTGCATGCCCGCGGCCTTTTAGCAGCTTTGGGTCAATCTCCAGTCCTACAATGAACATAAATAACAGCAGACCAATCTGGCTCAAAGTGTTCAGGAATTTTAGGCTTTCAGCAGGAAAAATAAATGTGAAGACCCCGGGGAAAAGCCATCCCAGCAAAGACGGACCCAGTATAATTCCGGCAACCATCTCACTAACGACATTGGGCTGCTGGATTTTTCTGAATATTAATCCTGTAATTCTTGATATAATAATAATTACAGATATCTGGATTAATAATGTTAAAATAAAGTCCAATTGATCACTTAAAAAATTATGAAAGTTTTATTGCTTTGAAATGAACTTCTGTAATGTTTTTCCAACCAGGCATCCTAAGAGTACCTGACAATTGTTTGGGTTTATCTTTGTAATTATCGATGTTCAGAACCAGCACGAAGGGAATGTTTCTGCAGTTCAATGAATCCTCGCCCTCATAAGTCCTTGCAAAAAACATACTGTCTTTCTCAAGCTTGCCGTTCACTTCAGAAATGTATGCATCATTAATAATAAGAAGAAGATGTTTGCCAGACTGCTCTATTGAAAATACAGTATTTTTTTCAGGCAGGATTAATGGCAAGCATCCTGCTCTTGGATCGTCTGATATTTCAGTATGGATTTCCCATTTTCCGTTAACATCGACAGGAGCTTTAATTTTTTCCCCTATAGACAATATTTCCAGAAGAGCCGCAAACATAACTCCAACCAGAACTATGTATATAAAAAAGGTTTTCAAATTGCTTCGATGATTTAGAAACGATTAAAATTGAAGTATAAAATCAATGTTAAAGATAAAATACTAAAAAAATAAGTATAAAATGGATGATGAAGAAGATTTGAGCCTGTGCCTGATTATTTACCAACACCGGCGATTAAACTTAGTAATAGTGTTATTAGTACAACGGTCGAAATTACGGTATATAATTTGTCCTTTTCCAGGTAAAAGCCTATTACAGCGAAAACCACTCTTGCTACAGGAGTGGCTATGAGAAGCACAAGTCCGAATTGTATCATTGCTCTTCCATGGAATTGAAAGGCCCCTCTGATGATTTCAAAGAGATTTGTCAGCCTTTCCGGTTCACCCATAAAAATTTTATAATTTGAAGCTACATAGGTGTTTTGATAAAGGTAAATAATGCTGCCCAAAAATACTACAGCACCGGATACTAGTACACCGCTTATAAGTAGCAATGCCATAAGATATTCAATATCCCTGTCCCTGATTTTTTTAAATATATTTTTCATTAAATATTTCCTGAGATACCGTTAATTATCATTTCAATTGCCAGGAATGTAATTACGATAGAAAATATGACTCTCAGCCATTTCGTTTGAAATTTCATTAATAATCTCGATCCTATTAATGCACCGGGCAGCACACCTAATATAACAGGCATAGATAATCCGGGATCAATGTAGCCTCTTTGCAGATAAATACCGGCACTTGCTGCAGCCGTTACCCCGATCATAAAGTTACTGGTTGTAGTTGATACTCTGAACGGTAATTTCATTATATAATCCATCGCTACAACCTTGAATGCACCAGAACCAATTCCGAGCAAACCGGATAATGCACCGGCAATGTACATTACAGCAAATCCTCCGGGGACGTTGTCAACTGAATAAGTCACTTCTTCCTGCTTAAATTTATATTTGCCATGCATCCTCAGGTACTTCGCGGTTTTGCTTGACTTGGTTCCATCTACAAACTCCTCTTTTCTTCGGGCGGAGATAAATGCGGAAAAAATTAAGACTATTCCAAAAGCAACTGCAACTACCTGTGCAGAAACCAATCCCGCGATGTATGCACCTGAAATTGCACCTATGGTTGTTGCGATTTCAAGGAATATACCTATCCTGATGTTTGATATTCCTTTTTTCACGTAAGTCGCCGCCGCGCCTGACGAAGTGGCAATTACGGAAATCAATGAGGCTCCGACTGCATATCTTATATCTACTCCGAAACCAAGAGTTAGTACTGGAATGATTATGACTCCCCCACCCAAACCAGTCAAAGAACCCAAGAGTCCGGCAGAAAATGAACTGCTGAATATAATTATGGTGAAGAGGAGATTACTCAAGTGAATTCGTTTCAATGTTTAATTTTTTGACAATCTTAAAAATGAATATTTCTGAAATCACTTACAATACAATTTTGGTTATACTTAGTGCATTACCGTTTAAGAGACCATCGTTGGTGATGTGCCCGGCTTAGTTAATATGGAAACCATTTCTTGACATTTTAGTTTCCATTATGTAAATTGGAAACTGTAATATATAATAATAGTTTCCATTGTTATGGACGAAGAAAAACAGAAAATACTCGACGAATCCACTAAAATTTTTATGCAGGAGGGTTTTTATAAAACCCCGATGGATGAGATTGCAAAACGTCTGAAGATAAGTAAGAAAACTATATATAAGTATTTCGATTCCAAGGAAATCCTCGTTAAGGAGGTTGTTCGCAATTTTCTGCTATTGAATAAAGGCATTATCCAGAATATACTCGATTCCGATTATGATGCAGTTACCAAGGCATTTAATCTATTTCAGCACCTCGGAAAACTTCTTCTTAGTATCAGTAATAAATGGATCGGCGATATCCAGGCGCATTACCAGGGACTCTGGAAAGAGATAGACGAGTTCAGGACTAAAATGATGATAGCAAATATTTCAAAACTCATTAACCAGGGTAAGAATGAAGGATTTATAGTCGACTACCCCACCGATATTATTGTGATGTTTTTTGTTTCATCATTCAGGGGTATTATAAATCCCGATTTCATAGTACAGCGGAAGCTGAAGCCTGAATCAATAATGGGCCCTACTATCAGCCTTCTTATGAATGCCATTTTGACTGATAAGGGAAAAGAACTTTTTAATAAACTTCAACCCGGAGTTAACAAATGAAAAAGGTACTACTGATTTTTATGACAGGAATTTTTCTATACGGCTGCGGAAGTGATAATAATCCTGACCTGATTGAAGCCTCAGGAAATATTGAAGCGACAAATGTTATTGTAAGCTCGAAAGTTAATGGTGAGATAAAGAAGATCCTCTTTGATGAGGGACAGTTTGTGAATGAAGGCGATACGGTCATGATCATAGATCATGAAACTCTGCAGCTTCAGCTGGATCAGGCAGAGGCCTCTGAGGAGGTGGCACAGGCTCAGCTTGATCTTCTCAGGAAAGGCGCCCGTAAAGAGGATATCAGCCAGGCTGAGGAGGCAGTAAAGCAGGCGCAGGTTAATTATGATCTTACAAAGAAAGATAAGGAAAGGATGGAAAATCTTTACCAGTCAAATTCTATCTCTCAGAACCAGTACGATAATGCAAATGCAAAATTTGAACTCGCACAGGCTCAACTTAAATCGGCAAAAGATAATTTCACCAAGCTGAAGAATTTTGCACGTCCCGAGGAGATCCAGCAGGCTGAGGCAAACCTTAACAGGCAGAAGGCCGCAGCAAAGTTATTAAAGAAAAGTATAAATGATTCGTACGTGCAGTCACCCATAAATGGGGTGATTGTGGATAAATTTTTTGAGAAAGGTGAAACTGTTACCCAGATGTCATCGCTGTTTAAGGTATCCGACCTGAGGACGGTTGATCTTATTATTTATGTTTCGGAGGAAGAGCTTGGCAAAGTTAAGCTCGGCCGGGAAGCAGATGTAAGTGTGGATGCGTTTCCGGGTAAAACATATTCCGGGAAGGTAACTTATATATCTCCTGAGGCTGAGTTTACCCCGAAGAATATTCAGACAAAGGATGAAAGAACCAAGCTAGTCTTCGCAGTCAAAATAAAAATAGATAATCCAAAGTATGAACTTAAACCCGGCATGCCCGCGGATGCATCGGTTCATATTTAATTACAAAATTGCAGGATTTCAAAATTGCAAGATTCAAAATTGGAGGGGAAAATGGGAAAAACATTTGAAGAGTTAAAAGTCTGGCATGATTCCAGAGAATTTGTAAGAATGATATATGAACTTACATCATCGGATAGACTCAAAAAAGATTATGGATTTAAAGATCAGCTTCAACGCGCAGCAATTTCAATTATGAACAATATATCCGAGGGTTTCGAGAGAGATAATACTAAAGAACTTATCAGATTTTTGAAATATGCTAAAGGATCAGCAGGCGAAGTAAGATCAATGCTTTATGTAGCCTTAGATTTGAATTATTTATTAAAAGATGAATTTGACCGTTACTATTCCAGATCATTAGATATTATTAGACAATTATCAAATTTTAACCAATACTTAATAAGATATTTGGAAAATGCCGAATCACTATCCCAATGAGATATGTAATCTTGCAATCTTGTAATCTTGTAATCTTGCAATCTTGTAATCTTGAAATTTTATGGCGATAACCATCCAAAACTTAAAGAAATCTTACGGCAACATCGAAGCTGTAAAAGGGATCTCCTTTACTGTGAATAAAGGTGAGATGTTCGGACTAGTCGGTCCCGACGGTGCAGGCAAGACTACAACTATAAGGATACTCTGCGGACTCATTGCACCTGATGAAGGAAGTGTAAATATTCTTGGTGATGATCTTAAGACCAATACAAGAAAAGTTCAGAAGAAAATCGGATATCTCTCGCAGAAGTTCAGCCTTTACGGCGACCTGACCGTTGATGAGAATATTGAGTTCTTTGCTGATATACACGGAGTAAAAAACTACGAAGCAAGGCGGAATGAACTTCTTGAGTTTACACGGCTTACTCCTTTCCGGGCACGGCTGACTGACAACCTCTCGGGCGGTATGAAGCAGAAGCTTTCTCTTGCCTGCAGCCTTATCCATAAACCCGAAATAATATTTCTTGATGAGCCTACAACAGGCGTCGATCCAGTATCACGACGGGATTTCTGGAAGATCCTTTCGAGTCTTATAAAGGAAGGTATTACTATATTTATGTCTACTCCCTACCTCGACGAAGCAGAGCGCTGCAACCGGGTGGCACTGATGAATAAGGGAGAAATAATGAGTATTGATGAACCCCGTAAGATACGGGCAGCTATTCATAAAGAAATTATTGAGATCGTTTCTCCCCAGGCAAGAACGGCTTATAAACTTGTTCAGCAGAACATGGATAATGAAGTCCAGCTTTTCGGCGACAGGATCAATATAGTAGCCGACAGCTATGAAAAGGAATATAAAAAGATAGAAGACCTTCTAAAGCAGAATGATATCACAATCGAAAGTTCAAGGAGTATCCCTCCTTCGCTGGAAAATGTGTTCATTCATTTGGTGAAGGGAGATTGATTGATTGGCGAATTTGCGAATTCTGCGAATTGGAGATCCTGAAACAAGTTCAGGATGACAAGTCCAAAAGAATTTAGAAAGATTAAATGAATTTGGATAAGAAAAATACTATAGAAGTTAAAGAGCTGACAAAGCAGTTCGGGAAGTTTATTGCGGTTGATCATGTATCTTTTAATGTAGAGAAGGGTGAGGTTTTCGGATTCCTGGGCGCCAATGGTGCGGGTAAATCGACAACAATAAAAATGCTTTGCGGAATACTCGAGCCCACATCGGGGGAGGCCCTGGTTGCAGGTTACAGTGTTATGAATGAACCCGATAAGGTTAAGAGAAGCATCGGGTATATGTCGCAACGCTTTTCACTATATAATGATCTGACGGTTGAAGAGAATATTAACTTCTTCGGCGGAGTGTACGGACTGGAAGGTAGGGAATTGCAGGAAAGAAAAAAATGGGTGCTGCAAATCGCTAACCTTGAAGGAAAACAGAAGCTTCTGACCGGTTCGCTGCCGGGAGGTATAAAACAGAGACTCGCTCTCGGTACCGCCGTGATCCATCGTCCGGGGATTGTCTTTCTTGATGAACCTACCAGCGGTGTTGATCCTATTTCACGCAGAAATTTCTGGGAGCTTATAAATAATTTATCCGGTGAGGGAACTACTGTCCTTGTAACCACCCACTATCTGGAAGAAGCTGAGTACTGCAACAATATAATCCTGATAAATGCAGGCAAACTTATTGCCGAAGGAACTTCGAAGGTCCTGAAAACCGAATACATTAAGAATCCGATTTTCGAAATTGAATGCGACCGGGTAGTTGATGCACTTGAGCTGATGGAGAAACAGGATTTCGTGAGCGAGACGTCGATCTTCGGAAACCAGATACATCTTATCGTAAATAATAAATTTCAAAGTAAAGAACAGGTTACGTCTGTACTGAATAAGAATGATATAAACGTGAAGCGAATCGATCGGATCGTCCCGACCCTGGAGGATGTGTTTATTCATTTGTTAGAAAGTGGTGGTAAGGAGACAGGAGTCAGAAGTCAGAAATCAGGAGAGAGGAGTAAAAATGCAGGCGTCTAAAAAATTTACTGATTTAATCGTATGGCAAAAGACGCACCAATTTACATTAATGGTTTATGAACTAACAGGCAACTTTCCTAAAAGTGAAACTTTTGGACTCACATCCCAATTCAGACGAGCTGCTGTTTCAATACCGGCAAATATTGCTGAAGGATTCAGGAAACGACGGAAAGATGATAAAGTCAGGTTTCTGAACATATCTCAGGGTTCGCTTGAAGAATGTAAATACTATATAATCCTTGCACGGGATCTGGAATACTTAGAAGAAAATGCACTATTTATAAACTTAGCAGATGAAATCGGGAAACTCCTGGACGCCTATTCAAAGGCGATCTGACTTCAGTCTCCTGACTTCTGATTTCTTAAATTATGTTTACACGAATACTGGCTATATCGAAAAAGGAAGTGCGTCAGCTGCTGCGCGACAAGCGTATGCTTTATGTGCTGTTTGTGTTTCCTTTCGTCCTTCTTATCCTCTTCGGATATGCGATAAATTTCGATGTGCATCATATTAAGCTGGCTGTGTATGACAGGGATAATTCGGAAATTACCAGAAATTACCTGAACCGCCTTACAAGCTCAAGCTACTTTGATCTTGTGGATCACCTCAACTCAGAGGATCAGATAAGAATTACCCTCGACCGGGGAAAGGCACAGGCTGTAATTGTCTTCCCGCAGGATTTTTCCCGGAATATTTATTCGGGAAGGCAGGTGAATGTTCAGATTCTTGTGGCCGGTGTCGATGCAAATACTGCCTCTGTCATTATGAATTATATGAGGGCGGCTTCTGCAACCTTTTCTCAGGATTTGACCAATGATCTGCTTAGGGTAAGAGGAAGACAGGCCTTTATTCCAATAGACCTTGAGCCAAGGTTCCTGTATAATCCCGATCTTAATTCTACCAGGTATCTTATCCCGGGATTAATTGCGATGATCCTTATTATGACAGCGGTAATATCCATCGCTCTTTCTATTGTAAGGGAAAAAGAAAGAGGAACTATGGAACAGATCAACGTCTCCCCTCTTTCGTCTGTCGAGCTCCTGATCGGTAAAACAATACCTTACACCGTAATTGCACTGGTGGTGGCATCTATGATCCTGTTTGCGGGATACCTTTTGTTTGATGTGACCGTTAAAGGCAGCGTACTTTTGCTGTTTCTTTCGACATTCATCTTCCTGTTTGCCTCGCTTAATCTTGGAATATTGATTTCAACTATTTCCGATTCGCAGCAGGTCGCATTCCAGCTGGCGGCTTTGATCTCACTGCTTCCCTCTTTCCTTCTGTCGGGTTTCGTTTTCCCTATTGAAAGTATGCCCCCGGTAATACAGATCTTTACAAACATTACCCCGGTTAAGTTTTATATAGTTGTATTAAGAGATATTCTGTTGAAAGGCGTGGGACTATTCGCGTTCTGGGATCAGCTGATCTATCTCCTCATTTTCTCCATTGTCTTCCTGGGACTTGCAGCCATAATTAACCGTAGAAGTAAGATGATATAGGTCAGATATGAAGATTATATTAACCATAATTGTAAAGGAATTCCTTCAGCTGAAGAGAGATCCAAGATTGTTCGGGATTATATTTATTGCGCCGGTGCTTCAGCTTATTCTCCTCGGCTATGCTGCCAACCTCGACATAAATAATATTAACACCGTTGTATATGACCAGGATAAGACAGTGTCCAGCAGGGACTTTATTGAGAAGTTTGAACGGTCGGGTTACTTTACGATGGATCATTATGCCGAAAACTATGACCAGGTGATGAATTATATAAATAAAGGGGAAGCCCTCTGGGCGCTTGTAATTCCGAAAGATTTTGAGAAGAAACTCCTTCGTAGAGAACAGGTTGAGGTTCAGGCTCTGTTCGATGGATCCGACGGCAATAAAGCTTCGATAGCTTTCGGATATGTAACAGGAGTGGTTTCAAGTTATTCGCAGAACATCCTTGTTCAAGCGAAAAATAGGTCAGGAATGCAATTGATAGCAGGAGTTAATATCAACCCGGAACTCAGGGTATGGTATAATCCTGATCTTAAAACAAGAGTATTTATGCTTCCCGGAATTATGGGACTGCTCCTTACAATAATTACCACATCGCTGATGGCTATGGCTATCGTTAAGGAAAGGGAGATTGGTACGCTTGAGCAGATAATTGTAACGCCTATAAAACCTGCCCAGCTTATTATAGGCAAAACGATTCCTTTCATTGTTATGGGATTTATCGATGTCCTGGTAGTTACTGTGGTTATGGTCTACTGGTTCGGTATTGCTATAAGAGGTGATTTCTTTTTCCTGATGCTGGCCTCCTTTATTTATGTCCTTTCCGCCCTCGGTCTTGGCTTGTTCATTTCAACTGTTTCTAAGACCCAGCAGCAGGCGATGATGGTAGCGATGTTCGGTGTGCTGCTGCCGATGAATTTCCTTTCCGGATTTGCATTCCCGATTGAAAATATGCCCGGATGGATTCAGCCTATTACCTACCTCATTCCTTTAAGATATTATATAACGATATTAAGAGGAGTTATTCTGAAGGGTGACGGATTCTTCCAGCTTATCCCGGAAACTCTTGCTCTCCTGGGGATAGGAATACTCATACTTGCTGCAAGTTCAATGAGATTCAAAAAAAGACTGGAATAAAAAATCCGGAGCCCGCGGAAACAGCCTCCGGATTAAGTGTGAGGATGTTATCTATCGTTACTGCTGAACATTCAATAAAACACTGTCGCCGTTATGCATTACAAATTTCAGATCCCTGCTTTCGTGCTGCACATCGTTTTTATCTACCTGTGAAACTACGCAGACAAGCTTCTCCGCACCTGTCTGATTTATAAGATTCTGTAAAGTTGAAGATGATATAGTATATGTGCCGGGATTATGATCAAGGAGTATGAAGACCGGATCGCCCATCGGCGGAAGCTGCATCGGCGGATGCATTCCTTCACCATGACGGGGACCGCGTTCCGGAGGCTGCGGGGGACGACAGGGCATCAACCGTATTGCGATCGGATCTTCTGCTGTACCGCCCGACCACTCAAGTGTAAGATCATTTGCCGGATTGATTACCGAATCCTCTTCGGGAGTGTTAACTGTTATAAGCTCCTGCGGGGCTGTTAATGTAAAGTTCAAAGGACTGAAATTTTCCGAGCCGGATATCTCAAATTCATAACCAGCACCTGGTACAAAATCGAGATGTCCGTCATCAAAGAATCGTGGATATAAAGAATAAAATACTCCGCCGTCGGGTCCCGTTCTTTTTTCCAGCTGTAACTGGTTGTTGTTGTAATTTATATATATGGTGCCAACATTTATTCCGCTCCGTATAAAAGGACGCTGATGCACTGTATCGCCGAATACCACAGCCATTGCATGTCCGTTTACTTCATCATTCCACCTTATTGGTCCGAATAACTCGTTCCAACCGAGTACGAAGACCCCGTCGCAGTCGCGCATAGGTACACCCTCAGCATTCAGTACCCCCATATCGGTTTCAACTACCGAGGATTTGTTTAATTGATTTGCAATCTGCTGATTGTCATTTGGAGAGGTACTGTTGGAACATCCGGTAAGTAATAGGGGGAGGAAGATGCCGGTAATAATAAATAGTATTTTCATTCCTCGCATCATAAGATTCTCCTTCTGTTAGTATATAATTTACTCATTTATCCGTTAAAAAATCAGCACCCGGTGCTTTTGTTTTTTTATTTGAGTAGAAAAAAAGTGCAAAGGTTTAAAGTGAAAGAAATAAATCTTTAAATACACGAAAATATTTCAATTTTCTTCGAACCATCCGGGAAGGCTGCTCTTCTCTGGTAAATGAGGTAAGGGTCACTACATTTAGCGGCTATCAAACTTCCTGCTGTTTATAGTAGCAACTATTATTATAATTAATTATCTTGTATTAAAAATGTTTCTGGGGAGGATATATGCACTGGGCCTTTTTGGAAATTATATTTACAGGAATCCACCATTTTCCGCTCTCATTGTATTACATAGACTCATTTATCCCCCTAAATATTACCAACCTTAAAATGACAAGAAAGGAATGAGGAAATGAAAAACAAAGTATTCTTCCATTTCTACTTAATTATTTTACTACTGACCGGCTCTATTTCAATTGCACAAACAAAATCCGGCGACGCAGCGTTAGGCACAAGAAAGTATGATGATTATCAAAAGCCTGAACTTTGCGGAACATCCTGTCACAATGATTTTTATCAGCAATGGAAGCAGGCTATGATGTCGCAGGCTTATACACATCATTGGGATGAAATTGAATACTTTAAGCTTGCCGTACCGCATGCTGAAAAAGATCCTGTGGTAGCAGGTGTTAAAGCAGGATGTAATGGATGTCATTCTCCCATTGCATTTTTAGCAGGTGATGTCCCGCCTCAGCGTCCTGAAAAAATGACGAGGGCTAATGAGTCGGTTTCTTGCGACGTGTGTCATACTGCTACCGGGTTCGAAGGCGATACACCATTTAATTTCAATTTTGTCTCAGAACCGGGCGACATAAAATACGGACCTCGCGGTACAGGCAACTCCCCTGAACACCAGGTCGCAAAATCCGATTTTCTAACTACCGGGAATTTCTGCGGAACCTGCCATAACGAAAAAGATCCGTACGGCATCTGGGTTAAGTCCACTCACCTTGAATGGAAAGAGGGTCCTTATTCTAAAGAGGGTGTGCAGTGCCAGGACTGTCATATGACCCACACCGAGGGGTACAGTGCAGCGATGGGAGAAAAACATCCCGATGTGTGGCAGCATCTCTTTCATGGGGCTCATGATCCGGGAAAGATCAAGGGGACAATTGAATTAAGAATTCATCCTGATATAAATGAAGCTGAGCCGGGTGAGCCAGTGAAATTTACAGTTGTTCTTTTCAATCAGAAAACCGGTCATAAGTTCCCTACCGGATCTGTTGAAGACAGGATCGTATGGATGCACGTTGAAGCAGTTGATTCAAAGGGTAATGTTTACCACCTTCCGGTTGATAAGAAAGGGTTTGATGGAGAGGAATATACAATCGGAGCTGATGAACTTGCTTATCAGGATATGGGTATTGCCCTGAATGATCCTGAATTTAAAGGGGTTCAGAGAGACGGCATTCCTGTGGGGGACAGAATTTTCAGGATGGCTTATTTTGATCCTCAGGGAAGGATGACTATCCAGCAGTGGAATACAAAATCACAGGGCATTGATTACAGAATAGGTCCCAGAGAAACGAAACTTGAAACCTGCACCTTCACACTTCCCGACAACATAGAGCCGGGAGAATTAAAGGTTACAGCTGTTCTTAATTATCAGAGATTGGTACAACCGGTAGCTGAGTTTTTGGGAGTACCGGAAGATGAATATGCCGTTGTTAAAGTTAACGAGCATTCTACGGTAATTAATGTTCTACCATAAACATTATGTATAGCATTAGTCAAATTATTAGAAATTTAGCGGGAGAATAAAATGAAAAGAATATTAAGCTTTCTGATCATACTATTTACAATGTCTGCTCTTTTAAATGAAATTTATTCAATACCGGCTTTCGCCAGAAAATATAATATGTCCTGCAAAGTCTGTCATTCACCTTTTCCTAAATTAAAACCATATGGTGAAGATTTTGCCGCTAACGGGTTTACATTGAAAGATGTTGCTGCTCCGCGCTATTATGTTAATACCGGGGATGATTACCTGACTTTGATTCGTGATTTCCCCATCGCATTAAGACTGGAAGGATATTTAACCTACAACCAGGATAATGCAGAACAGACAGATTTTACCGGTACTTCAGTATTAAAACTGATGTCCGGGGGCACCATTACAAATAATATTTCATACTATGTCTACTATATACTTGAACAAGGTGATATCGGCAAAATTGAGGACGCCTTCCTGTTCTTTAACGATCTTTTCGGAACCGAGCTGGATTTTTCAATAGGACAGTTCCAGGTCTCGGATCCGATTTTTAAGAGAGAGTTAAGATTATCCCGTGAAGATTATCTGATATATAAAGTCCGTCCCGGTTTCTCGGAAATTGATCTCACATATGACAGAGGTATAATGCTTGCCTATGGAATACCAACCAACACTGATATAATATTTGAAGTTGTAAACGGAAGCGGCATAGGGACTCCTTTCACCAACGGTAATTTTGATAAAGATAAATATAAAAACGTTTTCGGACGAATCCTTCAGGATATCACCGGGGCGTTCAGAATCGGAGTTTCAGGGTACTACGGCAATGAACTGTTGGAAAACCAGGTTAAGAATGAACTGTGGATGGCCGGCGCTGATGCAACTATTGATATTTCACCATTGGAACTGAATCTACAGTATCTTGTGAGGAATGATGACAATCCGTATGCACGCATCACGGACGCAGAGAAGGTAAAAACACAGGGAGGTTTTGCAGAACTTATAATAAGACCTCAAGGCGATGACAGCAAAATATACGGCGTGGCTCTTTTTAATTATATTGATTCAGATGATGATGCACTCGACATAAAATCGGGCGGGGTTTCTCTTGGTTATCTTCTAAGCCGGAACATTCGGCTTGCAGGAGAATATGACTATAACTTTACAGATAAATTCGGACGCGTAAGCCTGGGATTCATCACCGCTTTTTAATTTCTTTTACATGTTATATTTAAGACGGGTTTATGCCCGTCTTTTTTTTGGATTATTATATGGTATATCAGTATAGTTGAATGTGTTTACCGTCAGACAAACGCCTTTTATACCGTATGTAGTATGGATTTAAAGCAGTTCAGGGTTATAATTGCTCTACTTCTTTTTTAGTTTCCGCACATTTCGGTTTCCTAACATTCTATATACTGTCCGGCATATGCCCATAGTAATCTTCATAGCATCTGCACTTGTAATTGGAATCGTTGGCTTCAAAATGGCACGGTTTGCCGATGAGCTGGCTGATCGCACAGGATTCGGTGAAGCCATTACCGGGCCGTTCTGCCTGGTGCCAGTACATCAATTCCAGGAATTACCGCATCTGTAGTGGCAACCACAGTGGGTTTTCCTTCCAATCCATTTAAGGCTTTTGAACTGGAAAAGATTGTTTTATGTTAAGGGTTATATCTCTCAGATATCAGGAATTTTAAATGAAAATAACTAACCCCGAACCACCTATTGAAAAACTTATACGCCCTTTTAAGGAATTCACCAGGGCAGAAGCATCAAGCGGAATATTGTTAATTATCTGCACGGTAATTGCTCTTATCTGGGCAAATACCGGAATTTCTGAATCATATTTCAGTCTCTGGCATACAAAGATATCGATAGGAATTGAAAATTTTAAGCTGGATTATAGTCTCCATCACTGGATTAATGACGGCCTGATGGCAGTATTCTTTTTCGTGGTGGGCCTCGAAATAAAGCGTGAATTTCTTGTGGGCGAATTGTCTACTCCCCGGCAGGCAATCCTTCCTGTTGCTGCGGCTCTTGGCGGAATGGTCTTTCCGGCACTTATTTATCTGATCTTTAATGCAGGCGGAAACGGCGAAGCCGGCTGGGGAATTCCAATGGCAACCGATATTGCTTTCGTCATCGGTTTGATGGCTCTGCTCGGTTCGAATGTTCCGGTAAATCTGAAAATATTCATTACAGCGCTTGCTATAGCTGATGATATAGGGGCGGTACTGGTCATCGCTTTTTTCTACACAGCGGATTTATCATTCACTGCTTTAGGAATTGCCGCGGGAGTATTTGTTATCCTTTTCATTGCAAACCGACTGGGAGTAAGGAACCTCCTCGTTTATATCATACTTGGTCTTGCCCTCTGGCTGGCATTTTTGATGTCGGGTATTCACGCTACTGTGGCGGGAGTGCTGCTTGCATTCGTTGTTCCCGCTACCTCAAGGTATAACACAAGAGATTTCCTTGTTAACGGAAAAGAACTCCTTGAAGAATTTGACCGCGAGGGAGATGAAGGTCCTAATGTTCTGGCAAATCAGGAAAGGCAGTACATCGTGCAGACGCTTGAAGGCAACTGCGCAAAAGTACTTACACCCCTGCAGAGATTTGAGCATGCACTTAATCCCTGGGTCTCGTTTTTCATAATGCCGGTATTTGCCCTTGCAAACGCGGGAGTTCCATTCCAGGAGGGCTTCTTTGAATCACTCGTAAATGACGTGAGCCTCGGAATTATAGCGGGATTGTTTATCGGCAAGCAGGTAGGAATATTCATCTTTTCGTGGGTTGCCGTAAAACTGAATATCGCCAGTCTTCCCTCAAAAGTTTACTGGAAACATATATACGGAGCAGGAATCCTTGCAGGAATAGGCTTCACGATGTCTCTGTTCATAACCAACCTGGCTTTTACATCCGAGGAACTGACGAACATTGCCAAGGTAGGAATTCTGGCGGCGTCTCTTATATCAGGAGTTACCGGCTACCTTGTACTCAGGTTTTCCGGAACAAAAAAAATTAAAGAAGAAAACGCTTTTTGATGTGAAGTATAAAATGACACACCCTTATTTATTATTTTAGAGTGTGTACATAAAAATAATTTTGAAAATACGGGAGCAATAATGAGCAAATTGGTTTTATTACGTCACGGCGAGAGCACCTGGAATAAGGAGAACCGCTTCACCGGGTGGACGGATGTTGATTTATCTGACCAGGGAGTACTTGAAGCCCAAAAATCGGGTGATGTGCTGAAAAATGAAGGCTACACTTTCGATATGGCCTATACTTCGGTGCTGAAAAGAGCCATAAGAACATTGTGGATAGCTCTGGATAAGCTTGACCTTATGTGGATACCTGTGGAAAGATCATGGCGGCTGAATGAACGCCATTACGGCGCGCTGCAGGGATTAAACAAAGCAGAGATGGCCATGAAATTCGGCGAGGAACAGGTTCACACCTGGAGAAGAAGCTATGATATAAGGCCGCCTGCGCTGGATAAAGATGATGAACGCTTTCCCGGAAAAGATCCGCGCTATAAGAACCTGACCGAAAAAGAGCTCCCTCTTACGGAATGCTTGAAGGATACAGTCGAAAGATTCCTCCCTTACTGGAAAGGTACCATCGCCCCCTCGATTAAATCAGGTAAGAAGATAATCATTGCAGCACACGGCAACAGCCTCCGCGCGCTTGTTAAATATCTTGATGATGTACCCGATGACGAGATAGTAGGACTTAACATCCCAACAGGAATCCCTTTGGTATATGAACTTGATGATACCCTGAATCCATTGAAGCATTATTACCTCGGCGACCAGGAGGAAATTGCGAAGAAGACGAATGCCGTGGCGAACCAGGGAAAAGCGAAGTAATTGATGACTGCAGATTGAAGATGGAAGAGGGATGACGGGTTTCTACCTAAATTAGCCTTGACTTTCAGAACCAAATTATCCATCTTTTGCCACGATTTTACATCAACTAAAGGTCTCTGCCTATCTTATGACTAAAAAAATCACTTTTGCAATTTTATCTGCTTTTCTTTTCCTGCCCTTCGCGAATGCACAAACAGTTATCGGGAAATATGCCGGTGAATTCATGGCTATTGGGGTTGGAGGAAGACCGCTCGCAATGGGAGGCGCTTTTGCGGCCGTTGCTAACGATATCACTGCCGGGTACTATAATCCTGCCGGACTCGCACAGATAAATTATCCACAGATTTCTTTAATGCATGATGAAAGGTTCGGCAACCTGGTTAATTACGATTATGCCGCTGTTGGTATCCCCTGGAATACAGATATGACTTTTGCTATTAGTATCATGCGCCTCGGTATTGACGGTATTCCTGATACGAGGCAGGCTCTCGAAGACGGCAGAAATCCCGGCGTAACTGTTAGTGACCCCAATTTTATTACAGATCAGTATGCAAGATTAAATTATAGTAAGATAACCGAGTTCAGCGACCAGGAATGGGCATTCTACCTCAGCTTCGCAAAAATCCATTCGGAAAATTTCTACTACGGTGCAAGTGTTAAAATTATTTACAAAGATATCGCAGAGTATAATGCTTACGGCGTTGGTTTCGATGTGGGAGCGGTATATCTTCCATTTGAAAATTTCTCCGTGGGTGCCAATCTGCAGGATATAACCACAACGCTGGTTTCCTGGAGCACCGGACTTAATGAACTCATCTCCCCCACTGCAAAAATTGGTGCTGCATACGGTCTTCATATCCTTAACGGAGTGTTTACTCCTGCGCTCGATTTCGATGTTAGATTTGAGAATAGACAATATGCTTCCACTTTTCACGCCGGTCCTGTAAGTTTCGATATGCACGCGGGATTTGAATTCAATTACAACAACCTGTTTTCAATAAGGGGCGGATACAACGATGTAAAGCAGTTTACTGTCGGTGCCGGAATTAAACTTCCCAAGCTGAATATCGATTATTCATTTGCAAGATTTAATATGGCGGAAATCGACAGGCTCCCTGATACACACAGAATCTCAATCATCCTTACACTCGAAGAACCAAGGTTCTTAAGAGACGGTGGTTCTTAATCATAGAGAGGGATTTCTTCGCTGCAAAAAAATATATGCCACGAAGACGCTAAGGCACTAAGGGGAGAGGGATTGCTTCGCAATGGCATTTTCACTCGCAGTGACTGGAAAAGGGAAAGGGATTAACGCCTATACGTTTCACTTAACTTTTCTTCGTCCGGAGAAATGGTAATCGAGACTATACCTCCCCGGTCCCATTAAAAATAATCCCAGCAGAGTTATTCCAAGTTCGAGCGGATGAGCAATGGAACTTAGTTTTCCACCGGTAACGTAACCGCTATTTGCCGCAACGAGCATAGTTATAATTATGAATGCTGCTGCGGGACGAAAAAACAATCCAAGGAGAATAAGAATTCCTCCGAAAAACTCAGAGCAGGATGCTAGGAATCCAAACACGGGGTAAGAAAAATTGATCCCTATGTGTGAAACCGCGGATCCTACACTAGTCCAGGTTTCCGGACCGGCAAAAAGTTTTCTGCCTCCGTAAACAAATATATAAGCTAATCCAAGTATCACCCTGATAGTAAGAATTCCAAAGTCAGGGTAGGTTCTAAGTTTCCATTTCATCATCACTCCGGGTTTTCTTTGCAGCATTAAGAAGTGTACGCATCAGAACGTGATTATCAACGGGTTTGGTCAGAAAAATATCCACCCCCGCATTGATTGCATTCTCAATGTCAGTCTTGAAGGCATGGGCAGTTAGGCAAACTATGGGGATGTCCTTAAATTCAGGGTCAGCTTTTAATTCCTTTGTAAGTTCGAGACCATTTTTTTCACCTTTCAGCGAGATATCCATAAGTATAACATCATACTGGTTTTCTCTTAGCCTTTCATACAAAGTAACGTCTGAATCACAAATATCTATTATAAAGTTTTTGCGCAGGAACATACGAAGAAACCGCTGGTTCTCAGTATCGTCTTCAGTTATCAATATTCTTGGTTTATTTTCATTTTCCATATTTTTTCTCAGAATGAACAGATTTAAGATAAAAAATATTGATCTAAATTGTGTGAAAGTTGACAAATTCCATACAGTTGAATTTGATCCTTAAATGAATAAATTTATACTGGTTAACAAAGTAAAATGAATTATGGTTCCGGAATTTCATCAGATCGGCAGATTAATGATATACGCGGGTATTTTTATACTTGTATTGGGAGTACTGTTTTTTTTCGGCGATAAAATACCTTTCCTGGGAAAGCTACCGGGGGATATTTATATAAAGAAGAAAAACTTCACGTTCTACTTCCCTATTGTTACCTCGATACTACTGAGTTTGTTGATAAGCCTGATTATTTATTTGTTCAGGAAATGATTTGCCGCGAAGACACAAGGACACGAAGGAAGACTCCGAGACAAAAAACGTCTACCTGGCGGTAAATAAATTGCAACGGTTGGAGAATGTGTTTCGGCCTTAGTGCCTTGGCGCCCTTGCGGCATGTTTATGTCTTCGTACTCCAAGAACTCATGATTTGTTAATCAGCTCTTTGATCTTATTTTCATATTCATCCTTCGGATAGAGCCCGACAATCTTTTTAACGATGTTTCCATTCTGGTCGATAATAAATGTTGTGGGAATTGCATTCACCCCGCCGAAGTCATTTATTACCTTATCGTTGAAATAAACAACCGGATAATTGATTCCCATACGATCAACGAAACCGGGAACGCTGCCTTTTGTGTTTTCACGGTCGAGTGAGATACCTATTACCGCAACATTATCCTTATACTCATTCTGTAATGAAATGAGATCAGGAATTCCTTTCCTGCAGGGAGGACACCAGGTCGCCCAGAAATCAACAATAACAACTTTTCCCTTGTAATCTGCTAAGCTTACATCCTCACCGCTTATATTGCTCAGGGTAAAATCTGGGGCTTTACTGCTGTTATCCTGCATGGTCACGTTGTCTTCCGGAGTCTGACTGACTTTTGTCTCGTTTTCTTTCTGACAACCTACAACTGTTACAGCATAAAATAATATTATTGCAGATGCTATTACTTTAATCATTTCTTTTTCCTATTTAATTATTTATTCTCATTTAAAACTTTTCAGATTGCCGGGAATTAAATCCGGGCGGATAGGGACCATGTTCCGGTACGCTCCGGGTATTATTTACTATAAAAAATATTATCAGAATAATAATGATGACAATAGTCCATAATGTATTTTTGTATCTCGGATCGATCAGGGGTTTTTTCTGATCTACCTGTGTTTTACCAATTTGTCTGGGTTTCTGTTTATTTTTATTTTGCGTCATAATACTGATATAAGATGAAATATTTGAAAAAGTGTTTCAAAATTAAAACATTTCCAACTGGTTATTTACTTTTTTGAACAAATCTTTTCTTAAAACTATTTTTTCCCGGTTAAGAGCGTATTTTCTGCAGCTTAATTCGAACAAATTGTGGATAATTTCGGCCAATTCGCCTTTTCCGGAAAATCTTGTACCGAATTCGGATTCATTAAGTTTCCCGCCGCGCATTTCCTTTATCTTGTTTATAACCTTCTTCTCCCGGTCGGGGAATTCAGTTTTGAGCCATTCAAGGAAGAGATCTTTTACAGCGTAAGGAAGACGCAGCATTATATGTCCCGCAAACATCGCTCCCCTCGCTGAAGCTTCTTTGAGAATGGAAGGTATTTCTTCATCGTTTAATCCCGGAATTACGGGTGCTATGTTAATACCTACAGGAATATTCTGAGCGGCAAACTTTTCGATTACCTGAAGTCTTCTCCCGGGCGAAGATGTTCTCGGTTCCATTTTTCGGGCAAGGTCCTTATCAAGCGTGGTTACTGAAAGACAGACCGAAACCAGCTCAAGCTCTGCCATTTCTTTTAGTATGTCCATATCCCGTTCTATCAAAGCATTCTTGGTAATGATGGAAACCGGGTTACGGTATTTCAAACAGACCTTCAGTGTTTCCCTGGTAATTTCCAGTTCTCTTTCCACGGGCTGGTAGCAGTCGGTATTCCCGCTGAACATAATGAAGTCGGGTTTGTAGCTTTTCTTGTTAAACTCAGCTTCAAGTAGTTTCGGTGCATCTTTCTTTAGCATTATCTTCGATTCGAAATCGGTACCTGCAGAGAAGCCGAGGAATTCGTGGGAAGGGCGTGCATAACAGTAAACGCATCCATGCTCGCAGCCGCGGTAGGGATTAAATGAATATTCGAACCCGACATCATAGCTGTCGTTTTTAGCTATTACAGACCTGGAATCATCCTTGAAGAATTGCGTCAGAATCTTTTGCTCTTCTTCGGGCTCAGTAAAATAATCCATCTCATCAGGTTTAAAATCTTCAATAGATAGTTTTTCAAACCTGTTGCCGGGATTAAATTGTGCGCCTCTGCCTCGTATCTTGGTATTGCTCATTCATCAAAGATAAGAAAAGATTTCCACCCTTTTTGTAGAAAAAATCATCCCATCTGTCCTGCCCATTTTCTCTTCCCCCCACTCCCTGCTCTCTGCGCCGTGCTGCTACGTCAGGGTGAGGGCGAAAATGTGTGATTGATAGCCGCGAAGCTCAATGAACAGGCCGGGATTGCTGATCTCTTTCACTGAGCGTTTATACACTACCCCTGTCAATAGGTCCTTAAGTGTGACATCATTCTTCCCTGTAGGAAGATCAATCTTCAGCCGGCATTGCGAAGTTGAATGTGAATAATTTATTACCACTATTCTCATTTCATTTTCAAGACGCCAGTGCCAGGCAAGGAAATTGTCACAGGAAATGTTACCGGGATCTGTATTGAAAGGATTAAGCAGCTGCCAGTTGCCTTTTTTGAAAGTTTCATCTTTTACAGCTTTGAGCAAAGTATCGTAAAACTTCTGTACCATTATTGATGGTTTTTCGTCAGGTTCTCGCCTGAGCTGCACCGGGAGTTTTGTCTTTTTACCCTCGAACTGACCATCATTATAGAAACGCACACCCTGTATCGTACTTATAATAACCGCTGCAGCAAGAGCTTTAAACCTGCCGAGACTTGTAATTGATCTGTCCTCATCGTGGTTCTCGATAAAGCGTACACTTCTCAATTGGAAATCTTTATCAGCCTGGAGATGAGCTTTTATTCCTGGAATATCACCTTCTGAAAGCCGGTCATAAAGCCGCTTGTCGTATGTGTAATCAAACCCCAGCTGCTGCAGCTGCCACTCAAGATCCCAGTATGCTTCAGCCATAAATATAAAATCAGGATTTTTCTCCTTCGTCTTTGCAATCGCGGTCTTCCAGAATTCCTCCCCGGGCTTTTTATAATCTGCTTTACTCAGAACCCCCATCCACGTATTCTGAAACACGTTGTTCAGTGGAAGCATCGCCATATCGCAGCGTACGCCGTCTGCAACAGATGCAATAGAAGAAAGCTTCTGTATCAATATTTCCCGTGCAGCCGGTTCAAAAAAGTTAATCTGAACTGTATCCGTCCACGGCGGAAAGAACGGGTCTCTTCCGTGAACCAGGTATAAGGGACTGCCGGCATCGTACTCGAAGAAAGCATATGGATCTTTCTTAAACGAATCCTTATCTGTCTGCAGAAATATTTCAGGATGAGACTTAATGAGAGGAGAGTTTGCCCCAAAATGATTCGGTATAAAATCAAGGAAGAGCTTCACTCCTGCTTTATTAAGGCGCTCTTTTAATTTAAGGAGATCTTCTTCCGTGCCCAATACGGGGTTAAGCACATAATCATCAATGGCGAAAGGTGAACCGATTACGTCTTCCTTTTTCCAGTCGCTTAATGCCTTCACATAGCCTGGTACCAGGTCGATCCCGAAGCCGCATTGCGCTGCAAGATCGGGACTGGTTTTCCAGACGCCCATCAGCCAGAAGATATCAATACCCCAGGCATTAAGGTCATCGATGAACCTCTGATCTATATCCGAAAGCCGGGCATCGCGTCCGAATTTCTTAATCCATACTCTTGTGTTGACTTCTAACAGCCCGGGATTTAAAAGCATTAATTCCTTTCATAAGTAAATATAAATTTAACGAATTGCTGGATAATTATAGTCTTGAATTTTCGCACATCTTTTACTTTCTTCGGAGTTTGAATATTTACGTCAGGGGATGCATTAGTAAATTTTACTTCGGCGAAGTAAAAATGAAATATAACCGGAAATGTGATTCAGAAAGGGAGTAGGAATTTTCTGTCACATGCTTGTTATTAAATTCATAATTATTATTATATTTTCCCGAACTATTTCTCAACCTTATTTTTAGTTGAGTTTTTAAGCTTTCCCGGCTAGTTGAGTTGTTTTATTTCTTTATTGAAGAACGCGCATACCTGTATTAATAAATATTCTGCCTCCCCATCTCCCGGGTAGGAGAATAATTTTTTTTTAAGAAACTGGTACAATAATTGTCTTAAAGTAGTACATTAAAATTCTGGTACATTAAAAAAATGTCAATAATCAATAGTTTAAACTAAAAATTTCATGAATTAAGACCCAGAGGTACTCGATGTTAAAAGCTGAAACCATTGAAAGACCTTCCGAAAAGGTTCCGACAGGTAATGCTGATCTCTATGTTAAAAACGGACTCGAAGACGAACTCGATAGTTACAAAGAAAGAGCCATTCGAGATATAAAATTTTCAGTTATTGTAAAACCTGCCATCATCTCATTTGTGGCCCTTATTTTATCCTTTTTCCTTGATCTGTCTTATGTTCCGCTACTTGGAAACATTTCGATAGAACTTGGAAAAGCCCTCTTCCCTTCCTGGCAGCCCGCACCGGAAATTGTCAGACCCTTCAGTTTCTGGTGGATGCCCGTAGTTGTTTATGGTCTTTTCGCTTTCATGGCTTTGCTTACTTATAATAAGTTAAAGATCGAAGTTTTAAGGAGTCCCGTTTCTGAAACAATAGATAGAATTATAACATCCTATGAGAGTGTGATCGATAGTATTTCTACTGCTTTACCTCTGATAGGCGCTGCGATTCTTCTTATAAGCATCAAGCTTGGTGAAGAAATATTTTTAGGATTATCGGTTCCTTTTGAAATCAAAGCCCTGATCGTTCTGGCTCTCGGTAAATTGTTTGAACCCGTGCTCGATCAGCTCGGCGTAGAATTCCAGAACGTGGTTACACATGTACAGGATATGAAAGAAAGATATTTCTCACGTATCCAGATAGAGAATTCGAAAAACCTTGTTAAACAGTTAAGTCAGGCTGGCGCGGGAGGAAAAGGTATTGAGATCTCAGTTAAAGATCTTGAAACATACAAAACTCTTCTTGAGAGAACTTCACAGTTGAGTGAAACGCTTGTGACTAATTTCAGCTCGGTACACCAGATTCTGGAAAAAATTAATAGCATCCAGGGTATTAGTACGGAAAAGATCGAACATCTTAAATCACTTGCTGCCTCAATACAGCAGGCATCGTTAACCCTGGGTGATGAGAAGACCCAGGCCGGACTAAAACACCTTGAAGCAATAGTTGTAAAAAAGTGAGTGTGTAATTATGGTTCAGAAAAACAGGGACAGTAAATTTATAATCTACCAGGTGCTTTACATTTTTGTAATCACTGTGCTGGCATTGAAAGGTGCCGATCTCGATTTAAACAGGGTCGTACTGAAAGATGAGGTTGTTAATAAAAGCGTGCGCGACTCCCTCATGACAGTCCTTGACTCTCTCACCGCAAAGGGAATTAAATTCGATGTGAAGATTGAAGAAAATGCCCTCGAGGAGAATGCCGCTCTTAAAGAGAAGCTGGCTTCTCTTAATACCAGGATGAAGGATCTTACTCAAAAGATAAAGGAACAGCCGCCGGAAGAGAAACCGGAAGTTAAGCCCGTCGAAAAGGAACAGGAGATACTGCAGTCACCTATTTCACTTAAGCAGACTTTTATTCAGTACACCTGGAATAAAGCTTCCAACTCTGGCAGTGTTCCTACTTCCTTGTATGACCCGAACGACCGAAGCAAACCGCTGGTTGTAATTCCGCCGGGACAGGAAAAAACTTTTGACCTTACGAACCAGACTGAGGTAATAGCAAAGTACGGCAGCCAGGAGGACAGGATAAAAGTTGTTCCAAACAGACCTCCCGAAGTTAAAATTTCCCGCGTTACTACCAAGATGAACAACTCTGATATTTATGTTCAGGATCTTCAGAGGATAACAGTCTTTACTGTTACGATTCTCGACGAACGTCCCGAACAGCTTAAGATATCCTGGAATGGTCCAATCTCTGTGTCGGGACCAATGAAAGATGCCAAGGGGAACCCCGTGTATAATGTGTCATTAAAGATCGCGTCAAACGAAAACAGGTTCGACGAATGGCTTGACAAATTTGGAAACCTGAGAGAAGCAGACGGAAGATATAAAGTAAATTTCTTCTTCACAGTAGTTGATGAAAGATCAAAGGATAGGGTACAGGTTGGAGACTCGTTCTATTTCACTGATTTTTCAAAATAAATTATCGGAACTACTTTATGCACAAAATAAAACTACTACTTCTTCTGTCGGCTCTTTTTGCGTTTTTTTATATAAGTAATACACCGGCTCAGGAAGAGGAACCAATCGTTTACTTCCAGATGGAACCTCTCGATGACACTCTTTTTATACAAATACAGACAGAATTATTTATCGATCCTCCCGACCCAAAAGCAGAAATAATTGCTGACCTTCGTGATCCGAATAACCAGACAATTTCAATTAAGGGCAACCTTTATCCTTTCCTGGCTTTAAAACCAGAGACCAGGGCAATGGTTGTTACCTACCCCTTTAAGATAGATCTTGAAGAAAGCATTAACTATGGAAGTGTTTTTACCCGCGTCTTCGAGAAAATAAAACTTAATAAGGTGGTGGATCCGCCGTCTAAATTGCAGATTTCATCAACAATGCATTATGTAAATCCTTTTTTTCAGTTCTTCGGCGGTGAGAGATTCGGGGTCCCGATTAAAAACGATATAGGTTTCTCCTTTGGATTAGGTACGGAATATTCCGGTCCCGGGGAAACAAATTACATTGAGGCCGATATACATATTCTCGGTGTGACGGGAGGGGTATTTGGACATATTGACGCTTTTTCCAAACTTAGATTCGGAAACAGGCATAATAACATGTATGCTTCGACCGGATTCCATATTTCCTATGTTATTCCCTTCGGCAACTTTTTTGAATTCGGGTATACCAAGATCGTAGTTGACCCTACAGTGGATCAGTTGAGAGATTGGACTGCAGATGATACCAGCAGGTATCATGCAAAAATACTTGCGGGGCAGTATTATAATTTCGAATTCAGATACCCTATCAGTATTCTCGGATCAACAAGAGGAAAGGTCTATGCTGCCAAATTTTTGAATGAATGGCATGCAGGCTATTCAGGAAGAGAACTTTCTCTTGCAGGCAGTACATTTGATTTCAGGTTTGATGCAATGTTTAACAGTGATGTAAGACAGGATCAGTATTTAGTTGAAATTCTCGTCCAAAAGATTGCCGAAAGCTGGGCGTTCAGTGCCCTGGCTTTAGGACCTTCTGTTACTCTCTCTCGTTTGTCCGACGGAAGCTTTGGTGCTATTTCAGTTTTTGCAAATCTTAGAATCAAGGTTGGTACCTCGTTCTGACGAAGGAATTACTGATGGTGATTGGCGGATGATCGCAAATCCGCCAATCCTCAAGGCATTTTTATCCTTGCGGCCGCTTCTTCATCAAGATACCACTCCAGCATTTCAGCAGCTTTTATCCTAGCGGCCGGGAAGTCCTTCTCAGAATCCTTCCTGCTCAATATCTCATAAATTATATCAGCTTTTTTCTCCCCGGTTACCATAAAAATATTATGCTTTGCATTGCTTAACACCTCTGAAGTCAGCGATATCCTTTTCTGCCCCGATTCAGGATGAACAGTAATACCTGCTATTCCCCCCGCAATGTATTTCAGTTTCTTACCGGGAAATAAAGATGCGGTATGACCGTCCTTTCCTAATCCCAGTATATTCAAATCGAACTGCGGCAATTTATTTTCTGCAGGAACAATCTGCCTTATCTCAAAGGCAATCCTTGAAACTTCATCCATGGGATCGTCCTCCCCCCTTATCCTGTGGATATTTGTCGAAGGAATAATAATATTATTAAGGAGATATTCCCTGGCTATTCCATAATTGCTCTGCTTATCATCAGGAGGCACACATCTCTCATCCCCCCAGAAAAGGTGAATTCTATTCCAGTCGATTCTGTCGGCGTATACCTCAGCTATTTTATTGAATAAGATTTTGGGCGTACTTCCGCCGGGGAGAGAAATAAAAGTATCCCTGTCCTCACCGGAGTTTGCAGAGACCATTTTAATTATTTCTTCTGCAATCTTCAAAGCCGCCTCTTCAGCCGATAAAAATATTTTAATCTCAAGTTTCATAATTTCGCCCAATCCGCCAATTCGCTCAATTCTTCAATTTCGCTCAATGCTCCTCCGCCTAATTCGCAAATTCAATAAATCATTCCTAAATTTGCAGATATTCCGGAACTAAAGATATGAAACAAAGCATAATTTTGTGGACGGCCGCTGTTGTTATAACATTTGTTGCAGGTTTCCTGCAGAGCAGGTTAAGCCGCGAATACCCTGTATCAGGGTCTTTCGGGATCGAAGGGAAAGAAACCGGCTATAAACTTGACAGAGTATACTACGGAAAAGATGACTACATATTCTTTCTCAGAACAGAATCAGACAGCCTTGACGGCAGCGTATACTGGAAAGCAGAGGGATCATCTTCATGGAACAGTTCTGAACTTACCGAAAAGGGAGGAATAATTTCCGGTAGCATCCCCAGCCGGGTTCCCGGTTCAAATGTTTCTTATTATATAAAGATTGACCGTAAAGGAAAAGAATATATCATCCCTGCGAAAGGTGAACCCATTACGATGACTTTTTACGGAAAGGTTCCGGGTTCAATAAACTTTTACTACTGGGCTACATTGCTGGGTGCGCTGCTGCTTGCAATCAGAACAGGACTGGAGTATTTCCGTTTCCCCGGCAATCTTAAAAAAATAGAGATCTTTACGCTCATCGCCTTTATATCAAATGTGTTTGTCTTTAACCCGGTGAGGATGACATACAAATTAGGATCCGTCGGAAAGTCGGTTGTATCCATTCCGGAAATGTTCCCGCTACCCTCTATTCTGCTGCTGGCCACCTGGATAATTGCCACGGCCTTAATCTTTAATACAAAAAACTTCAGGATATGGTCTCCCGCCGCGGCTCTCGCAACGATACTGATATTTGAACTGGGAGGCTTCTGAAAAAGGTTGCTTGATGAGAATGCCGAATAGGACAAAAATGTTAGGGGAAATATTACAAGATGAAACTTATGTTTGTTTTTTATATTTTTTGGATGACTTAAGATACCAATCGGCACGAACCGGAACGTATGAATAAACTTCACCTATATTTATTTGAGGAATATGCCTGCACCACGAATTAAATTCACCTTTGTGTTTTCCGGAAAATCGGATATAGGTCTGGTCAGGACAGAAAAC
Source organism: uncultured Ignavibacteria bacterium (assembly GCA_963774455.1). Classification (GTDB taxonomy): domain Bacteria; phylum Bacteroidota; class Ignavibacteria; order Ignavibacteriales; family Ignavibacteriaceae; genus DATFVA01. Next base: position 935,173 of record CAVZFD010000004.1, on the reverse strand, counting down.
CAGGATAGTTTTGGAAAGTATCCTGGGGATAATTCCGACCTGTATAGTCCGAAAGGTCAGATGTTTATTGTTGCGGATGGAATGGGGGGACACCGGGGCGGTAAAGAAGCGAGTTCAATTGCCCTTAAAGTTGTTCAGAATGAATTCTTTGGTTCCGATTATGATGAATCGGTTGCTCTTAAAGAGGCAATAGAAAAAGCTAACCTTGAAATTTTTAATAAATCGGGCGACAAATCTGAATTCGGAAGGATGGGTACCACCTGTACGGTTCTGGTGCTGAAAGGTGACCGCGCAGTTATCGGTCACGTAGGTGATTCAAGGGTGTATAGGATTGAAAATAATAGAATAGAACAACTTACCAACGATCATACTAAGGTGCAGGAAATGCTTAGGGAGGGACTGCTTACTCCTGAAGAAGCAAGAAACTATCCTTCCAAATCGGTTCTTGCCAGAGCCCTCGGCGTTGATGAAAAAGTCAGGGTGGATATAATAGATGAACTAAAGATACAAAAGGGTCAAACTTATATCCTTTGCACGGATGGCCTGGCAAAGGTAAGCAAAGGAGAAATTTTACAGTTAGTAAGCAGGAATAGTGCCTCCGATGCCTGTGATATTTTAATCAGCCTGGCGAATGAGAGAGGAGGCAAGGATAACGTTACCGTCATAATAGTAAAGATAGATCCTGATCAGCAGGTAAAGCCTGTCCCGCCTAAACCTGTCAAAAACAGTAAAACCCGTGTACAAAAATCTCACAGGAAAGGCTGGCTGGCAGTAGCAGCCGTATTCCTTGCTATTGTGGTCCTTTTATACCTGCAGTACCAATCCTCAGGTGTTGATCCTTCAAGAGAGGTCAGTATAAACCGCACGGAGCCGGAACCCGTACAGAAACCGGTGAACAGTATTAAACCTACCCCGGAAGATAAGGATGCCGACAGCAGACTCCTTACACAGGCCGAACAACTGGTAAAGGAAAAGGATTACGAGGATGCTTTAATTATCTATAAATCAGTACTGGACAGCAAACCGGACAGCCGGGAGGCCTTGGATGGAGTTGAAACAATTACCGGCCTTTACCTGAATATTGCCGACGCCCTGATGAAGGATGAGAAATACCAGAGTGCATTAAAGTATTACAAAAAAGCTGAAGAGCTTCAGCCCATGAATACAAAGATAACGGAATTAATAAACGCATGTACAAATGAGATTGACAAAAAAACCACTGAAGAAAAGCCGAAAGAAAAACTTGTGACAGGTGAGTCTACAAGGCCGGGACAGCCGGTAAATAATACTGCCACCCGCTTTGTATCTTCGGGCTTCGATCATCCTGAATGGATCTATCCCGGTATAAATAAAAATGAATGCACGGTGACAGGCAGCGAAATAATTTTCACCGGTACATCATCTGAGAAATTTGTTCTTTACAATAAAGACCTTTTTGAAGTGAACCTCAGCGTCAATGCAGATATAGGCGGGAAAAATTCTGTGCTGGGACTCGTAATAGGTTATTCCTCCCCGCTTGATTACTATATATTCAAATACAGGGATGGAGGAAATTTTACTCTTCAGCGTATAAGCGGAAATGAAATTCAGAAGCTTTTTGAAATAACACCTCAGAATGCCGGCTCTGGAGGATTCGGGACGATGAGAATCATATATACTAATAACGTTGTAAATATTTATAATGAGCATGGATTGTTGAAATCTTACCGGAGCATATGGGGAATATTCGGAAAAGCCGGTCTTTACGTCGATAAAAATTCATCCGTAACATTTAAAGATGTTAAAATATCGGGCAACACCAGTCTGCGATAAAACAACCCGGTGCGGCATCTGGATTTAAAATAAATACGAGCTAAAATGTTGAAAAAGATTTTCCGCTTGTTTTAATACTCGTTATTACACCTGCTACATAACCTTAAAAAGTTTTATCCGAACCTAAAGTCAGGTCTAAATTCTATTGACAATAATTAGATATTACTTTATTTTCGATTCCAATATAATCATTACAAATTCTCCGAATTATTCAGCTTCTTTTCAGATATAAATGAGAAGGCGGGTAGATATTTTACAAGATCTAATAAAAAATCAAAAAATCTAACCAAAAGTGGTAGATCATTGCGCACTTTCAACTCAGATCTGCCGGAAGAGCCAGACCAGGTGAAAATCTTCCCTTATTCAACCAAGAATTGAATTTATCAGAATTAAAAACTTTGGAATAATAAAACCGTTGTTTGAAACTTTTTTTTAATCGACATATACTACTGTCAACTCTCTTTTTATCCGGAAGAAGTTCAAAAGACATATTGTATTCCAATTTTGTGATTCACCCGGCGAAGCTATGCCCGGCCCATATCCTTAAAAACCAAAGTTTATTATGAAAATAAAATTAAAAATCAGTAAAAAATCTGATCCGTCTTTTTCATCTGTGTTGGATTTTAACCGGTTTCCGGTCGGTTTGGGACGTGATGAGAAAAATGATGTAATTCTACCCGATCCCTTTAAGGTAGTGTCACGCCGGCACGCAAAGATCGTGGATACTGAAGGGATACTCCAGCTTGTTGACCTTGAATCTGCGAACTTTACATATCTAAATGAATCGCCGCTCATTCCTAATGAAGAAAATGCCCTGAAAACAGGCGACATAATAAGAGTCGGGGAATATGAGCTCGAAGCTGAGCTGGTTAAGGAACAGGTAATTTCCGGGGAGGATGACCAGAAGACAATGGTTTTTTCAAGTCCTTTTGCGGAAGAAGTTAATAATATTGTTGAGAACCTGAACAAAATTGCGGTCAAGTTTTCTGAGGATTATTCACCGATGAAAATGGAGATGTTTAAATTCTCGGTGATGCAGAACTTTAATTTCCTGGAAAAGAACGAGCCAAATGAATACCTGGCGGAATATTTCGCAGAGCACTTCCTGGGAAAGAAAACACCTGCTATTCAGCCTTCAGGTATGCAAGATGTTTTCGAAAGTCCGGCACCGAAACAAGTTAAACAGGAAAAAGCCGTTTATGAATCTCCTTCATCCATTCAGGATTATTCATTGGGCTCGCATTTTACAGAAACGATAGACGTTTTGCTTGATACATTCTCAAAACTCATTCAGGGTTTTCTTCAGTTTAGGCAGGAATTTTTCGGGGTGACAATATACCACACAATTCCGACGGGCTCACTGAAAGAGTTCAAAGAATTCCTTTTTAGTCCTGATATTTCCGCTGAAGATGAAAAGAAGCGGCTGGGACTTCTGAAAGAGGAAACATCCAAATTGCTGTCGCATCAGATCGGACTGCTTGACGGGTACCAGTTATCAGTAACCGACGGGAGTAAGTCATTGCTCGAAACACTTGATCCGGAAATTATTGAGAAAGAGATAGATAATAAAAGCAAGCAGACAGGTCCCGATATCGGAAAGATAATTCCCTTCGCCAAAAAATCGAAAATCCTGGATGCATTAAAAAAGAATTATCAGAAATACGCTTCTGACCCTTATCATATCGAGAAAAAGTTTTTCAGACCATCATTCATGAAAGGATACCAGAAGAGGATCCTTTCCGGTAAATCTCAAAATGAATATTAATACGGGGAGTTGTTATGAAAATTAAAAATTCTGTTCTTTATTTTATTCCGATCCTTCTTTTTTATATCTACGGTTGCGGAGGCGGACCTGAAACAATTAATGTTTCATTGCATTGCGACACGGACTGCAACGAAAGTAATGCTGTCGTAATAAAAATTTACCAATTAAGAAATGCCGATAAATTCAGCCATGCGAGCTTTGAGTCATTACAGCGCAGTCCCGATGAAACCCTGGGCGACGATTTAATTCCAGGAGCCAAATATGAAAAGCTCATGACTCCTGATGAGACATTTAAAATCAGTGAATATGAAATTAAAAAAGATGCCGCATATATAGGGGTAGTTGGTGACTTTCACTCACCAGCAAAAGACGGCTGGCTTGAAATTATCCCTGTAAAAGATATAGGAGATGTTTCAATAAAAATCCATTCGAATTCCCTGTCTATACAGCAGGGGGAATAAATATTATTTTTTCATTAGGGAGAGAATAGAAAATAAATGAAATTCCAAAAAGTTGTCTGGTATGAGGGAATGAAACTGGACCCGCATCACTTCCAGCAGGAGGACAGATATAATCAGTATAACCTTAACTCAAAATTAGCATTATTAAATCCTGGTCTTTGGGGTATCAAATCAATGCAGACTGACGCCGCTGCACTTTCCGGTGGGTCATTCGGGGTTGTGCAATGTTCAGGAATAATGCCTGATGGCTTCAGTTTTAATATGCCTGAAAATGATCCCCTGCCGAAGAGCAGGAATTTCGAAGATCTTTTTGAGGCAACCGCAGAGAAACTAGATGTGTTCCTAACTCTTCCGTTAGAAAACATTTCAGGAAACAACTGCCAGCTCGACGGTACAAACTACCCAAATTCCCGTTTTAATCTTCATAACATTGATATGACTGATTACAATACAGGTTCAAATATGAGGTCTATCGGAATAGCAAAACCGAATTTTCAATTTAGATTCGGGGATGAATCGCTTGAAGATTTTACATCAATTAAGATCGGAGAGATTGCCAGAAGCTCGGATGGAAAATACACAATGGATACAAACTATATCCCTCCTTCCCTTTCAGTTTCGAATTCCGGATCACTTCAGGAATCCGTCAGCAAACTTCTCGGGACCCTGATTTCGAAAAGCAAGGAACTCCGTAATCAGACTTCTGTCCAGAAGCCGGAATTATCTTTAACGCATGTTGAAATCCTGCTGATGCTGCAGACAATAAATTCTTTTATTCCACTTCTTAATTATTATTATCAATCACAGAATACCCATCCCGAGAATCTGTACATTCTTCTACTGAATCTTGCGGGACAGTTGTCAACATATTCGAATATGGGTATCAAGACCTCAGAATTCCCTTCCTACGATCACAGACATCTGAATGAAGTATTTAACCAGGTTATCTCCGATATTAACCAGATGTTGAATGTCCAGAAGACGCTCGAACGGAGGGATGTTGTTATTCAATTAAGAAAACAGGCCGACACTTTGTATGTTGGACAATTATCGCCCAACCAGATGTCATCACAATTTTTTGTTTCGGTAACGGGAGACATTCCTGAAAAAAAGATTATCACCGAACTTCCAAAGAATATTAAGATCTCAGCCTATGAAGAAATTTTTGCAGTTCACCAGGCCGGGATACAGGGCGTAACGATTGAATATACTGCCCGTCCGCCGGTCGGAGTTTCGGTAAACGAAAAAGCTCATTATTTCAAAATCAATAAAGAAGGCAGGTTCTGGGAAAAGATAACTGCAAAGAATAATATTGCATTTTTTATTGCATCTGAATTCAAAACCCTGCAGATGGAGCTTGTTCTCCTTCTTCCGGGTGATTAAAATTTTCCTAAATAATTTATAAGCATTAATATGGATATCTCTTCAAAAAAATCTGATCGAAAAACACCCCTTTCGGATATAGCTTCAGAATGTTTTATGCTGATATTGCAGCTGAGATCAACAAACAATTATGGAAACCCGGAGTCTCTGAAAGCAAGGGTGACGGAAATGTTTGAACGTTTCGAGCGGGAATCGAGGAGTGCAGGAATTGATAATGAGAAAGTAAAAAAAGCTACATTTGCCCTGGTGGCATTCCTGGATGAGACTATCATCAGCTCATCATGGAACCAGAAGGAAGTCTGGCTGTCAGATCCCCTGCAGATCAGGATGTTCGATACGTTTAATGCTGGCGAAGGATTCTTTTCATACCTTGAAGAATTACGGCAGAGGAGCAGCGTTAATAAAGATGTACTTGAAATCTATTATTTATGTCTCGCACTGGGATTTAAGGGAAAATACCAGCTTCAATCACCCGAGTTGTTAAGAAGAGTGATAGATGATTTAAATATGGAACTACATCCGGGGATGTTTCAGTCGATTGATGCAATCTCACCGAATGCAAAACCGGCAGACAGCGTTGTTGTAAGTTCAGGAAGGAGCCTGCCTGTATGGATCTACCCGGTATCTGCAGTAATTATTTTTCTTATCTTCTACGTAATAATGTCTTCTTCCGCCACAGCCGCCGCTGATCACATTATTGAAACATTGAAGAGCCTTATTTAATAATTCATCCCCCCAAATTTTCAATTATTTAATATGAATGCTATCGTAAATTTTATAAAAAATCCTTCTTCTATAATGGCTATTGCAGGACTGCTGCTAATCATACTCGTCCTTGTCCTTGGGCCTATCTTTGGAATGTCTTTCCTGGTTCAGATTGCGATCATTGTTTTCATCTTTATGGTTGTTACCATTCTCATCCTTTTCAAAAAGATGAAGGATGCACAGAAGGCAAAACAGATCGAGGAATCAATCAACAGCCAGGCTGATGATCAGATTCAGAATCTCAGTCCCGAAAAAAAGGCTGAAATAGAACAGTTCAAAAAACAGCTTGAGGCCGCCATTGCTTCACTTAAAAATTCAAAAATAGGAAACGGTAAATCAGGAAAAGCCGCTTTGTATGCTCTTCCCTGGTATATGATAATCGGTCCATCAGCTGCAGGCAAAACTACCGCGATACAGAATTCAGGTCTTGAATTTCCGTTCGGCAAGGAGGGTTTCAGAGGTGTCGGAGGCACAAGGAACTGCGACTGGTTCTTCTCCACAAAGGCAATTTTCCTTGATACGGCCGGCAGGTATGTCTCTGAAACAGAAGACCGCCCCGAATGGATTGCATTCCTTGAAGTCTTAAAGAAGAACAGGAAAAGGAAACCTGTTAATGGAGTTATCCTCGCTATAAATATTGATGAAGTTATTAATGCGGATAAAGATCAGCTTGCAGAGCATGCCAGAAATATGAGGCAGAGAATCGATGAACTCATCGACACACTCGGAGTGAATTTTCCGGTATATTTCATTTTTACTAAGTGCGACCTGGTACAGGGTTTTGTTGAGTATTATGGTGACTTCAGCGAAACTGAACGGTCGCAGATTTGGGGCGCTACTTTTAACACACAGCAGATGTTTTCCAGGGATCCAAAGGGAATATTTGAGGGCGAATTCAAACAATTATTGAAAAAATTGTTTGAGATACGGACAACCAGGTTAAGCAGTCCCTTAAAAAGAGAACAAAGAAGAAAAGTTTTTCTTTTCCCGTTTCAGTTCAATTCACTTCAGCAGAAATTAACCTACCTTATCGGCGAAGTTTTCCAGCATAATCCCTACCAGGACAACCCTGTATTCCGCGGATTTTATTTTACCAGCGGAACACAGGAAGGACTTCCGCTGGATATAGCGATCAGGGAGATCGCCAAACAGTTTAATCTGCCTGAACCTGACGATGCTGAATCAGATGAAGCAGTTGAAAAAAAGAATTACTTTATCAAAGATCTCCTGAATGATATCGTAATAGGAGACCAGGATTTTTCAACGGGTCAGACAAAAGGAACTGCGAAAAAACAAAGTTCGGCAAGGCTTGCAACAATAGGCGTTTCTGCCCTGCTGCTATTACTTTTTTCTTTATTCACAATAATCGGTTACAAGGGAAGCAGGAGCTTTCTTCAAAAGGAAAATGAAACTGCATCCTCCTTTATTGAGATGAACTGGGCAGGAAATCTATTAAACAATTTTTCTAAAACCGATAGCCTTATAGGACTGATAAAAGATATACGTGGCGGAAGCGGAAATGATGCTTTCATAAGCTTCGGAATGGACAGAAGTAAAAGCACTCTTCCCTACCTTGAGCGTATCTTCATTAAAAAAACATCCGACTTCTTTCAGCAGAATGTCTATAATGAGATTGTGAAGAGTCTGAACGAATATGCAAACGGGAAAGATTACCCCGGTGAGATTACTTATAATTATCTTAAATCATACCTTCTGATTGGTACCGAAAGAACCCGGTTGGATACGACCGAACAAAAATTTCTTACACACGTTTTCGGCGGCATTCTTGATTCAAGGTATATTTCATCTAATCCTGCAGCATCGACAAACGAAAAAGATTCGTTGAAAAACCTGTTTAAAAACTATCTCAGTTTTTATGTCAGTTTATTGCCTGATAAAGAAGTATTCCCCGAAAGAAGCGATAATTTATTGATAAGCATGGTAAGGGATCGTATTCAATATAAACCGAATGCTGAAAGTATATATGCAAGGCTGAAACAAAATGGAATAAGCCAGTTTCCGAATGAACTATCCCTCGAACAGACTATTGGAGGAAGGTACCTCAGTGTAATGAGCACAGATCAGAAGGTCCCTTACATATTTACTGCCGACGGATGGATGAATTATATCAAACAGGCTATTATAGACGAGAGCACTAATCCCGGCAAAGAGGACTGGGTACTCGGGAAAACTAACCTTAAACCTGCCTCCGGCAGTTTTGACAGCGATGAAATTAAGAACGGTCTTGTCACCCTTTATCTTAATGATTATAAACAAAACTGGCTCCAGTTCTTACAAAGCATAAGGTACAATGGTTATGACAATGTCCCGCTTGCAGCTAATAATATGAAAATATTAAGTGACCCCGTAAATTCTCCTTTAATTTCGGTCCTTAAATTATTTGCAACTCAGTTAAGCATCATTGTCGACATACAGACACCTCCAGATTCAGTCAGGAAGAACTACCAGTTTGCCGGACTCGATGTAAACCAGAGTAGTCTGAATGAAACAAAAAAATACATAAAGTTTGTTATGGGTAGTGCCGATGGTTCAGGAGGCGCTGATCTTAATGCAATCCTTGCTCAATATGGTATTATAGCCGGAGTTCTTGATCAGGTAAAAGGTAGCCAGGATCTTGCCAAAGATTATGCAGTAAAAGTTCTCTCTCAAAGGACGGCGGAATTCTCAACCTCACTCCAGGTAATACGCGGATCCGCTTTCAATGCTCCTGCACTGCAGAGTTTATTCTCCGATCCGGTTAAATTCTCCTGGGACGCCATTCTTGCAGATGCTGGTCAGTATCTGAATCAGCAATGGAAGATAAAAGTTGCTGATACCTTTAATAAGTCACTATCCTCATCGTTCCCATTTAAGGATTCACAGAATGATGCACCTATTCAGGACTTCAAAGATTTCTTCAAACCTGGTTCGGGAATTTTATGGTCATTTTACAATGATGAACTAAGCACATTTATAAACAAGGACCGCTGGAAAGTCAGCCAGTGGGAAAATGAAGGATTAAGTATTTCAGATAGGTTCATTACAGCATTAAAAAAGGCAGATGATATTACCAGCACTTTATTCAAAAACGGTGGTGATCTCGGTATTGGTTTCCGGCTGAAGCCTGAACTTCCAGAATCTAAAACCGTGGGTTCTGGCAAACCGATAGTAGAGCAGGTTTACCTTTACCTCGACGGCGAAGAAGATTATTACAAAATGGGATCTCCCTTTTGGACAGATTTTACCTGGCCCGGAGCAAAAGGGACTCCCGGAGCGAGGATGAATATTTCTATCAGGAATATGGGTAGTTCTGATTCAAAGTCTTACGAAGGTGAATGGGCAATGTTCAGGCTGCTCCAGGAAGCAACCGTATCTCGCGGAAGTTCGTCACAATATAACTTCAACTGGTTCTTTCAGAAAAACGGGAGTTACGACGTAACTGTTTCATATCAGCTGGACTCGGGAAGTTCACGAAATCCGTTTACCAGGGATTACTTCAGCACTTTTCATCTGCCGGATAGAATTAACTAATAAAACTTCACCTGGTTTTGCATCAAAAAAATACAAAGGAAATTTTATCAGGTTACTTCGGAAAGCTGCCTGAGTTTAATGATTTCGTAAAATTTAATTCCGGTCTCCCTGAAATTCTTTTCATTGACAAATGGATCCAGGACGGCATAGCAAATGCCAGGTTAAAATTAAAATCTGACTGGAGACGGAAATACGAAACACTTCCACCGACAAACTTTTATATTCCCTTCCCTTCCTCAGAGCGTGCGGCGGCCGGAATAATTTATTCGAGCAATGACAAAAGCGGAAGAGAATTTCCAATGGTAATCTTTTCAGTAATGCCATTAAGAAATTTCGAAAGAACATCTCTTATTCCGGCAAAACTAACTTCAGTTCTCTCCGGTCTCGATTATCATCTTAGGAAAGAAGAAAACCTTTTATCCCTGAATACTTCTCTTAAGAACTTTGATGCACCTGTTCCCGATGAAACATCATCCGGAAATGACTTTCAGAATTTCCTGTCTGTGACAACTTTGGATCAGTTGATTAAAAGGACCAACGATTAATTTTTCACTCGCGGCCTTAAAAGAACTATCATATACCGATTCAACTTTTATTAGGACCTTGCTCTCTTCCGATGATTCAAGGTTCACCTTCGATGCCGGTTTTTTTATAGAAGCCTTCAATAAAAAAATGAATATTTCCTTCCGGCATACATCCGTATTCTGGAATACTGCAGATGAAGAGCAATTCAGAGTTATCATTTTCCCATTTAAACTAAACAGTACCTGCTTCGTTGATTTGATGTCGGATGACATTAAAGATAAACGGATTATATACTTCGGTCCATCAGCAAGTACCCCTGTTGAATATCCCGACGTGACACTAGATAAATTTTTAAAAATTATTTAACTGATTAAAAGAGGGTGAATTTCTATGGCTGAGACATTAACAGAACCTGAAGTTTCAGAGTTTGTGCAGGGATTCCTTGAACCAATCCCGGGAGATTCCTCCGCAGGGACCGATATAGCAAATGATGAAGACTATTTCAAGTTGAGTATGGAATTTCCAAAAACTGTTCCTGATTATAAGAATTGGATCGATCTTTCAAATACGATTCTGAAAGAAAAAAGTAAAGATATAAAAGTAGCCTCCTGGCTTTGTTTTGCTCTTTACAGAACCGAACAACTGAAAGGCTTCAGTAATGGTCTTGAGATCGTTTATCATCTTCTGAAAAAATTCGGCAGCGATCTTTTTCCGCAAAACAATCTTCATAAAGGTAAAGCTATCCAGTTTCTCAGTACTTCAAGGGTTACAAAGCTGATTGAAAGAGATGAAATTAATAAATCTAATGCCGCTGAGATAATCAAGATAAACGAATTGACCGGGCTTATTCTCAAAGAATGCGAAAAACTTATGCCCGAAAACATCCCTGTGCTTCAGGCACTTCAGGACGTAATCGGAGGTCAGCTTAAAGATGCTGAAAGTGCTTTGAATCCCTCCTCTGCACCGGAAAAGAAACCGGTTTCTCCATCACCGCCTAAAACGGAAGTAATACAGGCTTCAATGACTGCTGCAGTTAAGGAAGAATCAGCTCCCGCAAAGCAGTTAACGCCGGCTTCAGAAGATGAAATCAGCATACAACTGAGAAGAACATTAACCCATCTTTATGAAGTAACTGTTAATAATGAAACGGTTGAAAAAGTTCCTGAATCATTCTTCGCTTTCGGGATTGCCAGGCAAATCCAATGGAGCACACTCGTTCTTCCTGACTCTGAGGAAAAGATAACGGGCATTGCCCCTCCGAATGACATAATTAGAAAATTGTTAATTACATGGCATAATGAAGGTAAAACTGATGTTTTGATCCCGAGAATTGAACTCGAATTTATTAAAGATAGCAGCGAGTTTCGTTACTGGCTGGACGCCCAGAGGTATCTCGTAGATGCACTCGAAAAAAAAGGCGGGAACTATTTAACTGCAGCCAATGATATTAAATACCACCTTGCCCGTCTGCTCAAACGGCTTCCTGAGCTTCCTAAACTGAAGTTTGCCGGGGAAGAAATTGCGTTTGCTGATAAGGAAACAGTTAAGTGGCTGGAGCAATTATCTGCTAATTCAAACCAGGGCGGCGCCCCGGCAGCAGGCACCACGCTTTCACTTACTCCTATTGTCGACCAGGTATACGATGAAATTAATAAAGAATACGAGGAAGCTCTGCAGGGCCTGCCTAAGAATTTCCAAGAGAGCCTTGAATTGATGCAGCAGAAACTAAGTGCAGAAGATAGGATGAAGGGAAAATTTCTCAGAAGGTTAAATATTGCAAATTTTTGTTACGAGGCAAAACAGTATAATGTTGCAAAAGTAAGCCTGGAAGAGCTGGATAAAACAATTGACAATTTAAATTTATCCGAATGGGAACCTGCATTATGCACTGCATCCTGGCAGTCCCTTTATTTAACCAATGTCCAGGTATTATTTGCTTCAGAAAATGAAACGCAGAAGAATCAAATAGAAAAACAACAACAGGAATTATTTTACAAGATAGCAAAACACAATGGTATTTTAGCAATCAATTTAGAACAACAAAAACATAAACGGAGGAAGTAGTTATGGCAAGACCAGTTGCACCAAAGATAGCACAGCGTGTCAAAGTCGCCATTCTCCCGAGCAGCGATGCAAAGGAAAGTGTAGAACTTGATTACCGGATGCTGATTACCGGGAACTTTAGTAAAAGTGAACCGGGAAGCCAGGGTCCTGTTAAAAACAGGAGACTGAGGACAATAGGTAATAAAGGAGATTACAAAAGGGTGTTGAAGGATCTGAATCCGAAGCTGAAGATGACGGTTTCCAACAAATTATCAGACGATCCCGAAGCAAAGATGGAAGTTAAACTTGATTTCCAGGACATAAAGGATTTTCATCCTGATGAAATAGTCAAAAAGGTTGAACCTCTGCAAAAGCTGCTTGAAGCAAGAGAGCGGCTGAAAGAACTGAAGCTTGCCGTATTAAGGGACGCCAACCTTAAAAAGGCTCTTGAAGGCGTACTGAAGGACGGCGGAGCAAGTATAGATGACCTGATGTCGAAACTCGGCACACAGGATAAAAAGTAAAATATAATTTTTTGAAATATAATTTTTGTTAACGGAGGTTTAATTAAAATGGCTAAAGAAAAAGAAGAATCTACCGAACAGAGTCAGGCCACTGAGCAAAGTTCTGTTGATAAGTTAATCTCCATGCTGGATGATTCTAAGAAATCAGCAGTCGCTGAATTTGTGGGTAAAATCGGAAAGGAATCTGCAGTATTCAAAATTACTGGTGCTCTCGTTGATTCTTATATTGCAGACCTTGATACAGTTCTTAGCGCCCAGATGGATGAGATCCTGCAGAATCAGCAATTTCAGGAGCTTGAATCCACCTGGCGGGGACTTTTATTCCTCGTTCAGAATACCGAATTCAGCAAACCTGTCAAATACGAAATTCTTGATGTTTCCAAAGAAGAACTTTATGAAGATCTTAATGATGCAGCGCAGGGTGAAGGTTATGAAAAAGACTCAGGCTTGTGGCATCATGTATATTGGGGTGCTTACGATAAGGTCGGCGGACATTCCTATACTGCAATTGTAACTGATTTCCAGTTCGAAAATACTCCGCAGGATGTTTCCCTGCTGCAGCATCTTTCCGTTCTTGGTGAATCAGCACAGCTTCCTGTTATTGGAAATGCGGGACCCAAATTCTTCGGTGAAAAAAATATGACCGATGTAATGAATAACCGCTTCCTCCCTGAACAGCTTAAAGAAGGCGCGGCTTATGCATCGTGGCGAGCCTTCAGAGATGATGACCGTTCTAAATATATAGGCCTTACCCTGCCAAGGTTCCTCGGCCGTCTGCCCTACAATGCAGAATCAGAGCCGACCAAAAATTTCAATTACTCAGAAAATGTAATGAAAGGCGGTGTGGATAACAGTCTATGGTGCAGTACTTCCTATGCTCTTGCTTCCAATATGGTTAAGAGCTTTGAGAAGTGGGGCTGGAGCGTCAAAATTGTCGGTGTGGAATCAGGTGGTAAAGTTGAAAACCTCCCGGTCCCTACTTATGAAGAACACGGGCAGACCAAGCTGAAAGTGCCTCTGGAAGCTTCAGTCGGCCAGGCAAAAGATGCGGAACTCTGCGACCTTGGGTTTATCCCGCTTGCACACTGGGATAGAACAGATTACGCCGCTTTCTTTGAGACTCCTTCTGTAAACAGAGCTAAACAAATTAAAAATGATGCTGTAGCTACGGCTAATTTCTCAGTTGGTTCAAGACTTCAATATACTATGCTGGTTACAAGGATTGCACATTATCTTAAATACCGCCAGTTGGTATTTGTAGGTAAAAACGCGGGCGCGGGCGAGATAAAAAAGGATATGTCAAGCTGGCTTGATACCCTTGTAGTTGATATGCCTAATCCTGCTGAAAAAATTGTAGCTGAAAAACCTCTCCGTTCATATAGACTCGAAGTTACAGAACTCAAGGAAAGACCAGGGTTTTTCCAGATAAGTGCGGAATTCAGACCGCACGTTGCAATAACAGGTATGGACGTGAACCTTAAGCTGATAGCATATCATTCAGGCGAAGAATCATAATGTTCAAAATTAATTCTTTCAAAATAAATCAAATATAACTTTAACTTAATCGGAGGTTAGTCATGGCTGTAAAAGGCGAGATAAAATTCAAAGACGCAGAAGGAAACGATCTTGAAGGTCCGCGTCCCAATAAATCCTGCACTATACTGGAATTTGCACAAAAGGTGCGATTGCCCGTCACTGAAGGAACAGGACAGGTTACCGGCAGCAGGATTTATGATCCATTTATGATCGTTAAGGAAATCGATAAGCTGACACCTTTCATGTTTCAGTATTGCGCAGAAGGAAAGGTATTCAAAAATGTAGAGGTTTCTCTTTACGAAATAGCCGAAGCAACCGGCAAGGAAACTGTTTACTTCAAATATACACTTACCAACGCCCGTGTGGTGGAAGTGGAGAATATGATGCCTTCCACTGTGGATAATACTAAACAAACAATTGCCCACCTTGAGCGTGTAGCAATGGTCGCCGAAAGTGTAGAATGGGAACATGTAAAAGGAAGTACAATGTTTTCAGATCAAGGTTTCTTCTCATTTCAACTTCCCGCCTGATAATACTTATCTTACCAGGGTGGAATTATATGTAACTATAATATAGTAGTATAATCCACCCTGTATTTTATACCTAGTTGTGTAATCAAAATTGAAAAATTTAAGCTTGTACAATATTCTATTGGGCCAGTTTGTATCGGAGGTTGTTAATCCCGATGAAATAGGCCCCCAGCAGTTTGAGCATCTGACTGAGGATCAAAAGCTAAGCCTGAGCATTATTGAAAATCTTCGGATGATCTTGACCACCCGTCGCGGATCAATTTTACATCTTCCCGATTTTGGTATCTCGGATATCCTTCAGATTTACCTTGCTTCAGATAATCCCATCGAATCCTTAAAAAAGGAAATAAGGGAAGTAATATTGAAGTATGAACCAAGAGTAAGCGAAGTACAGATCCAGAATTCAGAATTCGATCAGAAAACTTTGAGGGCTGCCCTGAAAATAATCATTAAACTTAAGGACAGCTCTAATAAAGAAATCCTGCTTACAGAATTTTCAACTACAGGATGGACTAAAGTTACCTTAGATAAGGATTCAGAATGAGTACTGATAAATATTTTGAAAGGGAGTATAACTTTCTGCAGACGTCCGGTGAGGAGTTTAGCAAAAAACATCCTACGCTTGGATCACGGCTTAGCCTTAGTGAACGTGAAAGGAAAGATCCTTTCGTAGAAAGATTATTCGAAGGATTTGCATTCCTTGCAGGACGAATACATGAACGGCTAGATGATGAATTTCCGGAGATAGCAGGAGGAATCCTCGAGATACTCTTCCCTAATCTGCTGAAATCTTTTCCCTCCTGTGCTATACTGCAGGCAAACATTAAATCAGGAGCTTTAACAGAACCGATTTCCATAAAAAAAGGTAGTGAAATACAGACACTGACAGGAAAATATAAAGTTAAATATAAAGTTCAGTCGGGCTCAGGATCGGGATCAAGGCTTACTGAAAAAGATGAGCCAGCTGAATTTATATTTAGAACAACACAGGAATTGACAGTTCGGCCGGTAAAGCTTGCCGATGTTTCAATGGAAGAAACTCCCCAGGGGAAAACATCGATGATCCTGAAACTGCAACTTGACAGGAATGTTGATTATAATTCACTGAAAATGGGTCGATTCAGAATTTATCTGCAAGGTTCATCTTCGGTTAAGTATAATCTGCATCTATTCCTGACGAAATTTGTTTCCGGTCTGTTCGTAAGAGAAGCACTCAATGACAAGTCTGTATTCAAGAAAATCGATGACTTTAATATCAGGGTTCCTGAACTTTCTCCCGGCGACGGATATAATGAGGATAATTATTCAATTCTGCCATACGCGAAACAATCATTTACCGGGTTCAGGCTGCTGCAGGAGTATTTCGCCTTTCCCGAAAAATTCTTTTTTATAGATATCTATGGCCTTGATAAATTCACCGCAGCCGGTGAATCTTCAAACGTGGAAATCAGGATCGATTTCAGTAGAAAAATGCTGAGAGAAAAATTTCCCGGGAAAAGTAATATTGCCTTAAATTGTGTTCCGATAGTAAACCTGTTTTCCCGTCCTGCAGAGGAAGTTTCAGTTACACAAAGAATGCCGGAGTATTATATAATTCCAGATCTTTACCGAAGAAAAAGCCGGGAGATCTATTCAATCGACATGGTAAGCGGGATAAGTGAAAACCGTGCTGAACAATATAAATATATACCTATCACGGCGCATGATATCCTTGATACCGCCAGCCCGGAATATAATTTCAAGAGATTTTATTCGGTTCGCCGCAAAAAGGTCCTGAGCGATATGTCAGAAACCTTTATCCGGCTTTTCGGACCAAGCATGGAAGAGGACGTTTTTCCGAAAGAAACTCTAAGCATAGAAGCCGTACTATCAAATGGATTCCTTCCTTCAGCCTACCTGGAGACCGGCTCAATTAAAGAGCCGCTTGATTTCCCTCCTGGGATTGAGGCGTACAATATCACAACTCCCACAGAGGTTCAGGATTGTCCGGACAAGAATAATTATTTATGGTCGCTAATTGCACACCTGTCAGTCAGTTTCTCAACGCTGGCGGAGCTCAATACTTTTAAGAGCATATTAAATCTATATAACTGGACAAAAGCACAGAACCATCCGAATAAAAAAAGAATTGAAAGTATAAAGATCATCCATAAGCCCCGGCTGATTAGTAAAATAATGAACCAGAGTTTAATCAGGGGAATTGAATTTCATATTGAAGTTGATGCTAAAGAATTTGAAAACGGAGAGGGAGAAATAAACCTGATGGGGATGGTTTTAAATTCCTTTCTTTCGCAGTATGTAACTATCAACTCATTTGTTTTTTTAAAAATCACTGAATCAGGAACAAATAACAGCTATAAATGGAACCCGGCCCAAGGAGAAATACTTCCGGTATAATTGAAGACATCCTGCAGAAGGGACCTGAATATCATGTCTGGCAGGCTGTCTGGTTAAGTGAAATTATTTCAAAGAAGAATAATCCCGGAAGAAAGGATTATCTTTTTGACCAGGTAGGATTAAAATTTCGTCCCGGCCAGTATTACGCATATCCTCCTACAGATATCCGGTCCGTATCTCTCGAAGATAATGATATAAAGTTTGTCTTAAACTTTCTTGGTTTATATGGAATTAACTCTCCCCTGCCGCGATGCTACCATGAGCAGATTGTTTTCCAGGAAAAAATCCTCGGTGAGGGAAATATCCCACTTCAGAATTTCCTGGATATATTTAATAACAGGTTTTACTGGCTTTATTACCAGTCGTGGAAGAAATACCGCTTTTACCTCCATCTGAATAATAATCCGGAAAATAAAATATCCCAGAGGATAAACTCATTCATTGGCAAAGGCTCTTTTACAGGAAACACGACATCTTCACTTTCAGATTTCACGCTGATAAAATTTGCCGGTGTATTCAGTCGGCGTGTCAGGAGCAAGGAGGGTTTGAGGATCCTTCTTTCACACATCTTCCCCCGCTTTCCTTTCAGGATTAAAGAGTTTGTTCCCCACTGGGTAGATCTTGAAGATATCCCAGCTCTCGGCAGCGATGAATTCAGGCTCGGGAAAAACAGCTTTATAGGAAGAACCACCTTGGATTATATGAGCAGGCTTTGTCTTGAGATCGGACCGGTTTCTTTCGAGGATTACCTGAATTTCCTCCCGCATACAGAAAATTCAAAAAGATTGAACGAACTTCTTAAATTATATCTCAACGACGGGCTTGAATACGATATTAAATTCATAATTAAAGCAGATACTATAGAATCGATTTCATGGAATGACGATAGGTTAAAGCTCGGGACCACCTTCTGGCTCGGCAAACCTTCTATTGAAGAATTTAATGTCTACATACCGAACGAAGAATACCTTTCTGTTCAGAACTAAGTTTTTACATATCCGAAATTTTTAAATCTATAACAGGAGAATTGCATGCAAAGTAAGGATCTGAAATCGCTGCTTTTAAAACTGAATAACTACCTGGTGCGGAACCTGGACACTGCAACAGGCATCGGGATAAACCGTGGACATTATGAAATTACATTTGATCACCTGCTGAGCGCTCTACTCGAAGACGGACAGGGTGATATCCCTCTAATACTCAAACATTATGCGGTAGATACAGGTTATGTACAAGCAAGATGCCTGAAAAACCTTGATGAAAATGAAAAAGGAAACAGCGGAAAACCTAAACTGTCTCCTTTGCTGGCTGAATTACTTGAGCAAGCGTGGATTACGAGTTCAGTACATCACCACGAAACAAAAATAAGATCCGGGGCCTTCTTTGAGGTATTTATTTCTTCAGAGCAAGTTATAAGTGCGGGCTTAATGGATATACTTGCACCCATTAAGCAGGAGGACCTGCGGACTGAGTTCTATAATATTGTTAAAGGTTCGGTTGAAGACGAATCAGTCTCCTCAGAGATGCTGTCGCAGGAGGAAGCCAAATCAATTCCTGCTGATGGAACGGTGCTTGATCTGTATACCACAAATCTGGTAACTCAGGCGAAGGACGGAAAGATAGACCCTATCCTCGGAAGAGATGAAGAGATTATTCAGGTAATTGAAGTACTGTGCAGAAGGAAAAAATCAAATCCTATTCTGCTCGGCGAACCTGGAGTCGGAAAGACCGCCCTGGTTGAAGGTCTTGCGATAAAAATTGCTGCCGATGAGGTACCTGATATTTTAAAAAATAACCAAATCTATTCTCTTGATATGGGTTCTTTACAGGCGGGGACTAAAATGCGGGGTGAATTTGAAAAAAGATTGAAGGCTGTCATAAATGAAGTAACTAATTCACCTGTACCCGCTATTCTTTTTATAGATGAAGCACATACCCTTATTGGGGCTGGTGCATCGGCGGGTGGCGGAGATGCGGCTAACCTGCTGAAACCGGCGCTAGCAAGGGGTTCATTCAGGGCAATAGCAGCGACCACCTATCTTGAGTACAATAAATACTTTGCAAAAGATGCCGCTCTCGAGAGAAGATTCCAGCCTATACACGTCGGTGAGCCTGATGATGAAAAAGCAATTTTAATGCTGCGGGGAATTAAGACAAAATATGAAACTTACCATGGAATTCACATTACTGACGGCGCCATTGAAGCAGCAGTAAAACTATCCAGGCGATATATAGCAGGACGTCAACTCCCTGATAAAGCGGTTGATCTGCTGGACACGGCAGCAACGAGAGTCAAAATGTCGCTTACTAGCAAACCCGCAAAACTTGAATTAATGATCAGCAGGTTGAAGTCAGTTGATATGGCTATTAACACGCAGCAGAAAGATTCCGATATGGATGTCGTAATTGACCAGGGAATATTGAATGGTCTGAAAGATCAAAGGATTAAGCTGGAGACCGACATTAAGACGAATGAGAATAAATGGACGAAGGAGAGCGAACTGACAAGAAAGCTGATGGAACTCAGAATGAAAAAATTAGCCGGGGATGGAAATGGAAACGGGAACGGAAAAAGCAAAGAAGACTCTGTCCTGGCTGAAGAAATTATAAAGATCAGGAAAGAATTAAGCGCATTGCAGGATCCTGCTCCTCAGGTCTTTGCTGAAGTTACAGCGAACACAGTTGCGGAAGTTATTGAAGCATGGACAGGAATTAAAGTGGGAAATATGACACGCGATGATATGACGATGCTGCTTCAGCTTGAGACGGAATTGAAGAAAAGAGTTGTAGGTCAGGACCATGCGATCAAGCAGATCGCCGATGTAATCAGGGGAGCAAAAGTAGGTATAAAAAAAGAGGAAGGACCGAACGGAGTCTTTCTTTTAATCGGCCCCAGCGGTGTAGGTAAAACAGAGCTTGCCCGGGCAACAGCAGAGGTGTTATTCGGTGACGAAAGATTTATGGTTACACTCAATATGACTGAATATCAGAATGAATATAATACTTCAAGGCTGATAGGCGCAGACCCGGGACTGGTCGGCTATGGTGAAGGGGGTTCGTTAAGTGAACCTGTCAGACGCCGGCCTTATTGCGTTGTACTTCTGGATGAAATTGAAAAAGCAAACAGCTCAGTTACTGATCTTTTTATGCAGGTCTTTGACAGAGGAATGCTGCAAGACGCAGATCGGAGAAATATTGATTTCTCCAACACAACTATCTTTATGACCTCGAACCTTGCTTCGGAAGTGCTTTTTGAAAAATATAATGGAGGAATGACTAACCCTGAAGATCTGCTGGAGGAACTTCGTCCTTATATGAACCAGTATTTCAGGCCGGAATTTTTAGGCAGGTTAAAGCCGATAGTTTTTCTGCCTTTAAGCAAGGAAGTCCTCAAACCTATTGTGGAAATGAAACTCGGGAAAATCCAAAAGAGACTACAGCAGAACCAAAACCTCACCGTGGAATTCAACAAAGCTGTGATCGATGATATTGTAGATTCTTGTACAAGAGCTGAAACAGGAGCGAGAAATATTGACGCAATTGTCGATAAAAAACTTGCACCGGAAATATCCTCGCAATTACTGGGTTTTATGGCTGAAGGTAAAAGTCCCACTAAAGTTGTTGTTACCAAAGCTAAGGACGGATCTTTTAAATACAAGTTTACCTGATATCAGTAAAGACATCCAGCCATATTAGTGCCTGATCCGATTATTAAGTGGAAACAAACCGGAAGGTTAGATTTCCATTCGAAACATTGCCGATTGATGGTTAGATCAGATACTAAAAGTCAAAAATCAGTTTAATAATTGAATGACTAAAAATATTTTTTGAAATTTATTAAGGTATAATCAATGCCGGAACAAAAATTAAATGAACCGTTTTATAAGATACATTTGGCAGAAATTGATAATGATGTTTTCAGCGTGTTGGCATTTGAAGGTGAAGCAGAAATTTCTACACTTTTTGAATATAGAATGGTTCTGGTATCTTCTGATCCTCAAATTGATTCATCAAAAATTTTGAATAAATCAGCTACTTTTACATTTATCAGATCTGATCAAAGTATACAGAATATTCATGGAATTATCTCACAAATTGAACAGTTTGGTCACTCCAGAGATCATATTTTTTATAAACTAATACTCGTACCGCAGCTATGGAAATCCAAATTAATCTTCCAAAATATGGTCTATCAGAATCTTGATATCAAAGATCTGACAGAGCAGGTTTTAAAAGACAGCGGATTAGGCGGAAGTGATTATAACATAGATCTAAAGAATTCATATCCCAAACACGAGTTTATAGTGCAATTCCGGGAAACTAATTTTAATTTTTTAAACCGAAGACTCGAGCATTATGGAATATATTATTATTTCGATCATAGCGGGGAAAAAGAAGTTGTTTGTTTTACGGATGATAACAGTAAGATTCCGAACATTAATTTATCTGAAGATATAGGATACAACGAAAACCAGGATCGTTCCGGAGAGGGAGAGTCAATACTTGAACTTTCGTCAAGTGAAAAAATTGTAACAGGAACGGTTCAACTAAAAGATTACAATTACCTTTTCCCGGAAAAGCAGCTTGTAGGACAAAGTCAAATCACTTCCAATCTGCCGGGAATGTATTACGATTACGGTGATAACTTTGAAAACGTAAAAGATGCCGAGGCTCTGGCAAAAGTTAGAAATCAGGAATTTCTTTCACAAAGTAAAATCTTTAAAGGCAGAACGAACTGCAGACTTTTCCTGCCGGGTTTCATATTTAAAATGGATAATCATTACCGGAATGATTGGAATGGCGAATATGTAATTACAAAAGTTTATCAGGAAGGTTCTCAGAGAGGTCAATTTGTGATTCCGCAAAGACTTCAGGTAAGCGAATCTATCTTCGAGTGCCGATTTGAAGCAATACCGGTTGACATTGATTATCGCCCGTTAAGAAAAACACCTATTCCCAAGATCTCTGGAGTGATAAGTGCAAAAGTTGATGCTGCAGGAAATGGACAGTACGCAGCAATTGATGATCATAGTCGCTATAAAGTAAAATTAGATTTTGATTTAAGCGATAAAAATAATGGTGACGCTTCTCATAACGTCAGAATGACTCAGCATTATGCCGGGGGAAATTACGGGATTCATTTTCCGCTGCATAAAAATGCAGAAGTGCTCCTGACATTTATTGATGGAAACCCCGACAGGCCAATCATTGCCTCTGCCGTCCCGAATCCTTCTAATTCCAGTCCTGTTAAAGGTGCAAACCAGACGCAGTCTGTAATACGTACAGCAGCTAATAATGAGATTGTAATTGAAGATTCAAGCGGCGGGGAACAAATCCATATTAACCAAGCGTGCGGCAATGAGATCTTTATGAAAGCAGAAGGGCCGGATATAGAAATAAAGCAGAAATGCGGTAACCAGATATTGATGAAGGAAGCGGAGGGGATACATATTAAAGATAAATATGGGAATGAAATTAAGCTTGATTCAGTAGCGGGTACTTTAACCCTTAAATCCCCCACCCATAATTCCAGTATAGTACTGGGAAAAAGTGAAGAAAGACATACTGATAGCAATCTTAAAATTGTAGCTCTTGGAATGAAGGACGAACATGTGGTTGGCCCGGTAAAAGTTAAGTGGGCAGGAATAAGCCAGGAATGGAAAGGCGGAGCAGTACAGGAAAATTTTATGGGTTTAAAGTCCGGAAATTTTTGGGGAGTGAGTATTGAGCATAAAAGAGCAAAAGAAATTAAGGATAATGAAAAAGAAATTGAAACAAAAGCCAAACAACATATAAAGCTTAATGGTGGACCAGGAAAAGAATCAGAATTATGGCTTTCAGAAAGTCTTGCAGCTTTGAGATCCAAGAATAAGGGTCAGATTGAAATAAACGACGACGGAATAAAAATCTGGACAAAAAAAACCATAAAGATTATAGGAGATGGTGACATTGTACTGGCTTCAAAAGGCGAGATTCAGATAGGGAATGGAATGAAAGTAGATAAAAATGGGATTTGTCATTTTAGTCATGATATTGTCCAACCAAGTGTTAATGCGAAAAAATAAAAATATATTTAACAAATCATTTATAACTCTTTGGAAATAATCAATTTAACCCCTTTAGCATTTGGCTCTCTTACAGGAAGATATAATTTTCCGTTACATTCCCTGAGCATTATTTTAAAAGGGACATTTGATTTAAGGAACAATGAACCTGCTCTACTATCGGAAGAACAGCTTTTCCCAACAAGTGATGAATATTATCCTGATGATGAAAATAAGGCCGGAGGACCCCGTTACTCATCCGATTTTGCCTACTTCAAACCAAGGGCGGATCTGCTGCTGGTAGGAAAGTGCCATACACCCGACCAGAAGAATTATTATTCATCTCAGGTTAAATTTCAGGTGGGTTCAAAAATGAAAATCATCGATGTATACGGAAACCGCTACTGGGTCGGCGGGTTCATCTCCAATACATCAACAAAACCGGAACCATTTTCAGAAATGGAATTAAGATATGAAAACGGTTATGGGGGCGAAGGGTATAAAAAAAATCCGGTGGGTAAAGGAATAAACAAAGTAAAAATTAAAACCGGAGATATCTTAGTACCTCTTCCCAATATTCTGAATCCCGGTGAAAATAGTGCATCGCAGGGAACACAATTGGAACCTGCAGGATTAGGTCCCTACGGACAGATGTGGGCTCAGCGTTATTCCAAGTTAGGTTCATATAAAGGAAATTATTTAAAAGATAGGTGGCCCTGGTTTGCAAAAGATTTCGATTGGGGATATTTTAATGCTGCTCCGGGAGATATGCAGGTATCGGGTTACCTCAAAGGGGATGAAAAACTATATTTCGAAAACCTTCACCCTACTTATTCAAAATACAATTCGCAGCTGCCTGGTATAAAAATTAGGTGTTTTATTAGTCTTTTTCCAGATAAAACCGGGAAGGACAGAACTGTCTCATCGACAAAAGAATTCAAGTTATTTAAAGAAGTTAAAATGAACCTGGACACCCTGTGGGTCGACATAGAGAACGATAAACTCGTTTTGGTCTGGCGCGGTGTAACAGATATAAAGACAGAAGACTATGAGGAAATAGAAAACTTACTTGTGGTTTCCGAAAATATTTCGGAACAGCAGAAAACAGAAGAATATTATCAAAGACTACTTGAAGAAAAAACAAAAATACCCGAAAGTGAACCTGAAGAACCAGAAGAACCTCAGGTAGACAATGAAGAGGAAATAAATGAAGAAATCATCAGGGCTGAAGAGGAAATGAGAGCTTCACTTATAGCAGACGGCATAGATCCGGATAAACCTACTGAACAGAGTGAAGAAGATAAAAAAAGAGAAGCCGAACTGTTGAAAGAAATGGGTATGGAAGAAGAAGTTGATGAAGTTCTTTTAACACGCGAAAGTTTTATCCAAAAAGCAGATAACAAGGAAAGCTTTGAGGAGAGAGATTTGAGAGGAATTGATTTATCAGAACTCGATTTGCAGGGTTTAAATTTCCGGGGGGCTGATTTAAGCGGTGTGTTGTTAAAGAATTCAAATCTTTCGAATTCTGATTTTACCGAAGCCAATATATCAAAGGCAGATTTATCTGGTGCAAAATTAAATAAAAGTATCCTTAACGGTACTGATTTTTCCGGGGCTAATCTTACCAAAGCAGATTTGACGGGAGCGTCTGTTGAAGGTGCTTTGTTTGAAAATGCATTAATGCATAATTCGGTTCTAACTAACATAAAAGGAAAGTATTCTCATTTCTCCGGGGCAGATTTAAGCCAATCAAATTTAATTAACTGTGAATTACAGGGAGGGGATTTTTCGAAATCCACTCTTGATGGCACTAATTTTTCCGGTTCTGATTTGAGTGAAGCTTCCTTTGATGACGCTTCAGTACAACAAGCTGATTTTTCTAAAACGATTCTCACCAAGGTGAGAGCATCGGGGGGTAATTTTACAAAAACCACTTTCCAGGAATGCAAAGGGAATGAAATAAACTGGGAGAAGGCAACCCTTACAGAAACAGATTTTTCATATAGTGACATGGAAAGTTCAATCTTTACTTCTGCTTTATTAGAAAAGGCAAACCTGCTTGCCGGAAATATGAAATTCAGCAGATTCACAAAAGCTGTATTAACATCTGCAATTTTAAAGGATATGAATCTATTCCAGGGTAGTTTTGAAAAAGCCGATCTTACTAAAGCCGATTGCAGCGGCTCAAACTTTTATGCCGTCGAATTCCTGGACGCAATAATTAAGGACACCAGATTCCATTTAACAAATCTAAAATTGACAAAACTGGCTAAATAATTATGGGCGGTTTTTTTTCTCCGGCCGAAATATCAGACCTCCTCAGAAATAATGGGAAAATTGAAAATACCATAATTTCGGATGTCGATCTATCAGGCAGCGATTTTCATGATTCGGCGTTTGAGAATATTACATTCGATAATGTTATACTGAGCAAATGCAGGTTTGTTAATTCCATATTTGTGAATTGCATTTTCAACCAGGTTACTATGGATGAATCTGTTTTTCATAATTCGAATCTTAGAAATGCCATTATATTAAACTCTAATTGTGATAATGCCGATTTTTCAAACGCAGATCTTTCCGGGTCAACTTTCTTCATTGAAAATGTTGCGGTCAGGGATGCGGATAAATCAGACATCAAACCTGAAGAATTATCGCTTTCTGCAAATGATCTCAACATTTTAAAAGAAATGGGGATTGCAGGATTTGCCCGGATGACTGTTAGTGCTATTAATGCAAATTTTGCGAATGCTGTTCTTTTGGGTACCAGGTTTGAAAATGCTCTTCTTGATGGTGCAGCATTCTCCGGAGCAAATGTTTCAAATGTAACCTTTAAGGATTCTTCTTTAGAAAGATGTGAATTTGGAAGTGCAGAAATCAAAGATAGTTCATTTGAAAACTGTAACTTATTTTCTGCTGTTTTTGGCAATACAAGTATTGAGGATACGAATTTTTTTGCATCCATTTTTAATAATGACACGGATTTCAGTAGTTCGCAATTAAAGAGTGTCATATTCAGGAAAATTGATTTTACAATATTGAAAAAGAAACTGCCTTCCGATCTTTCTGAATGTGAAATTACCTCGTGCAACCTGGAAAATATGGAGCTGATACAGTCAAATTTAAATAATGCAGTACTAAATGAATCTAATCTGAAAGGAGTATCGTTTAAAGAGTCAGTATTAACAGGCGTTGAATTTAGAAACTGTCAGCTTGATGAGATTAATTTTAGCGGAATTGATTTAACAGGAACCAATTTTGCACATGCAGAATTATCAGGAGCAAAATTCACAGGTTGTAACCTGTCTGATTCAGATTTTTCAAATGCTGAATTAAAACTCGCAGATTTCAGCAAATCATTGCTAAAGGATTCAATATTGTTGAATTCAAACCTTACAGAAGCTGACTTTTCAGAAGCAGAACTGGATTACACGCAATTAAAGGGAAGTATTATTGATGGGACAAAATTTAAGAATACCAAAATAAATAATACCGACTTTGAAGGAGTTGATCTTACAAAATCATTTATTGAAAATACAGGCTTCATACTATGTAATATGAAACAGGCAATTCTTACAGGTATGGATTTAAGCAATTGTAATTTTACGGATTCTGATTTAAGTGAGGCAAATCTTGAAAAAGTTAAATTGGATAAAGCAAACTGCACCCAGGTTAATTTTCAAAAAGCAAACCTTTCTTCGTCATCAATTAAAAATGCTGTATGTAATACGGCTGATTTTTCCGGGGCAATCCTGATCAATTCCGATTTTTCAGATTCTGATATGAGATCTTCAAGATTTACTGAAGCTTTAGTAAAAGAAACTAATTTTAATAACGCTAATTTAGAACGGGGTGAATTTAATTTTGCTGATTGTACTGGGGCTAGATTCAGGAATTCGAATATTTGTTTTTCGGATTTTTCACACGCGAATTTAAGCAGGGCTGATTTTACCGATGCTGATTTAACTCAGTCGAAATTTCACAGAATAATTGAATCCGGCACGAACTGGCACGGTGCAATAAGGAAAAAGGCTGAATATACTGATAAAGATCTCGCTGAAGCAGAGGATTTTAAGACGCCGGAGAAGAAAAGTAAAAAAGGATGAATGCATTGCAGAATGCATGATTGCTTGCACGAGTTTTTTAAATAGCAGAATATATCAGGAGAATTTATAAATGGATAAAATGATTGAAGAAATTGCCGTAATGCCAATAGCAAAATATTTTGGAGCAGCTACCATTTTATCTTATGAAGATGAGCAAAAGACTGCTGTGCTGCAGTTAAAAACAGATAACGGGGAATTTATTACTCTTGGAAAATTAGTGATTTCAAATTTATCCTCCCCCCCAACAACAGGTGATATAGTACTTGCTGCAGGAAATGACATTAATTCACTTTATATAATTGGCTTAATCAATCCATATCAGTCTGAGGATACCATTGAAAAAGTTATTGTAAAAGAAAAACCTGTACAGTTAATTAATAAGAAAGGTGAGCTTATTTTTGAATACGATCCTGAAACGGGCAGCAGCCGGGTTAACGTTCGTAGCGGTAGTCTTGATTTTATTACTCATCACGGTAATATAAATTTTATTTCAAAAAGAGGGACGATAAAAATGAGCAGTGCTGATCTTCAGATCACAAATAAACATACTTCTATTAAGAGTGAGCAGTTGAATTATATAGGGGACAAGGTTTCGGTTACGGTAAAATACAGCAGGATAATAGCGGGGAAGCTTGAAACTATTGCCAACGATATAATTTGCAAAACAAAAAATCTTTATAACTCAGTAGATGAGCTTGCTCAATTAAAAGCAGGAAGAATGAGAACGATAATAAAATCAACTTTGCATATGAAAGCAAAAAATTCCTATTTGAAGTCAGAAGAAGATTTTAAAATAAATGGTAAGAAGATTCATCTCGGGTAATTTAATTTCTCAATCATACAATTTTTAAGTGAGTGTTTATGCCAGCAATATTTCCTGCATCAACAAAAGCCGGAGGACAATGCTTAGGCGTGCCGGACGTTTGTTTAACGCCTGCTCCTCCTGCTCCTCCTGTTCCGATACCGTATCCAAATACCGGAATGGTAAACCAGGCAAGTAAAACATCCACGAAAGTTAAATTTGCCGGAAAAGAAGTTTTAAATATTGGCTCCGAAATTCCACGTTCGATGGGAGATGAAGCCGGGGTTAACAAAGGAGTGGTGTCGGGAATGAATATGGATAAAATCACTTATAAGAAAGGGAGTTCAAAAGTTAAAATTGAAGGTAAAGACTGTGTGCATCTAACCTGCATGACAGGACATAATGGCAGTAATGCAAATATGCCGGCAGGAGCTCAGATTGCCCCTAGCCAGACTAAAGTTATAATATCTCCCTGAATTTAAAAATGAACAGTACACAACTTAGCGAATCTTCTCCCCTCTCGAATAAAATAGTAAAGGTTAAGGTAGAAAAGGGAAACTGCCCTCAAAAAGAATTTTACTTTGAAAAAACATTCACGATCGGGAGATCGGAGGAATGTTCTATCACGATCGATGAGGGAGTTGTAAGCAGGGTTCACGTAGAAGTTATATTCGACGGGGGAAAATGGTGGGTATCGGATAAGCACAGCAGCAACGGTACATTCCTCAACGGGAAGAAGATCGATAATATAGAATTAAAAGCCACTACCACTCTTGAATTGGGGAACAATGGTCCCGTACTTATATTTTCATTCGAAGACAAGGAGACTGCTCCTGGAATAAAAACCCAATCCTTAAAAGACCCCACCATTACCAGTTATATTCAGCATTATTTCGATGAATCAAAGAACGACGACCAGGTCGGCGAGCATACCCGTCTTATGCGTGAAGCTTTCAAGGTCGTTAAGAAAAAACATACTTCAAAATATATTAAGGTTATCGCGGTAGTAGGATTGCTTGCCGTTATTGCCGCGGCATACTCAATATACCAGAACATAAAAGAGAATAAGCAGAAAGTCCTGGCCGAAAATATTTTTTATGATATGAAATCACTCGAGCTTGAAATAGAATCGCTGAAACAGGAACTCAAATCGTCGGGCGACCCGAAAATAATTAAGGCTCTTCAGAAATTTGATGAACGCAGGCACGAACTTCAGAAAAACTACGACAACCTTGTCGATCAGCTAGGCACCTATAATCTTGCTCCCGATGAAAAATTGATAATCAAAACAGCTCGTGCTTTTGGTGAATGTGAACTTACTATGCCCGAAGATTTCATTAACGAGGTAAAGAGTTATATTAGCAAGTGGAAGTCGAGCCAAAGACTGCAGAAAGCTCTTGATCGTGCCAATCAGAACGGTTATGCTCAGGTTGTGGTGAATTACCTCGTGCGGCAGGATCTGCCTCCGCAGTTTTTTTATCTCGCACTCCAGGAAAGTGATTTCCGTGACCAGATCGTGGGACCGCAGACAAGATACGGGTATGCCAAAGGGATCTGGCAGTTTATCCCTGCTACAGCACAAAAATACGGACTGACTATAGGGCCCCTTTCTAATGAAAACGTGTATGACCCAGGGGACGATAGATATAATTTTCCTAAAGCTACCAGCGCAGCTTCGCGCTATCTTAAAGATATCTATAATACCGATGCCCAGGCTTCGGGGCTGCTGGTGATGGCATCATATAACTGGGGTGAATATAATATTATCGGTCTGATCCGGAAAATTCCCGCCAACCCGAAAGACAGGAACTTCTGGAATTTGCTTTCAAAATACAGGGATAAAATTCCCGATGAGACCTACAACTATGTTTTTTATATTTTCTCTGCTGCAGTAATAGGGGAAAATCCTGCATTGTTCGGATTTAATTTCGATGACCCACTGAAGAATGCTCTGCAGACTTTGAAAAATTAAATTTCATTTCTATATCAAGAATATGCCCGCCCCGGATAAAAAATTAAATATAATCTTTGCGAAAAAGTCTGATATTGGACTTGTAAGAACTGAAAACCAGGACAGCCTTGGAAAATTTCCGGAAGAAAACACAAACCTCTATTCACCAAAGGGACAATTGTTCATTGTTGCTGATGGAATGGGTGGTCATAAAGGCGGTAAAGAAGCAAGTACCATTGCCGTAAGGGTCGTGAAAGAGGAATATTTTTCATCTTCTGATGAAGAACCAGCTGCATTGAGAAATGCAATTGTCAAAGCAAATAATACGATTTATAATGAGTCCGGTGATAAATCCGAAATTGGAAGGATGGGAACTACATGCTCCGCGCTGGTCCTTAGAGAGGAAAAAGGAATAATCGGACATGTGGGAGATTCGAGAGTATACAGGATTGAAAATGGGGATATAGAACAGCTCACGAATGATCATACCCAGGTACAGGAAATGTTAAGAGCGGGTATCCTCACGCCGGAGGAAGCGAAAAGTTATCCTGCAAAATCCGTGCTTGCCAGAGCGCTGGGAGTAGATGAAAATGTTAAGGTTGATATAATAGAGGATATAA
Source organism: uncultured Ignavibacteria bacterium (assembly GCA_963774455.1). Classification (GTDB taxonomy): domain Bacteria; phylum Bacteroidota; class Ignavibacteria; order Ignavibacteriales; family Ignavibacteriaceae; genus DATFVA01. Next base: position 904,378 of record CAVZFD010000004.1, on the reverse strand, counting down.
AACTGAAGCCGGGACAAAGTTATATACTTTGCTCGGACGGACTGGCAAAGGTTAGTCAGGAGGAAATCCTGACAATTGTATCAGAAAACAATCCGGAAGATGCCTGCAGTACTCTTGTTGATCTTGCAAATGATCGGGGTGGAAAAGATAATGTCACTGTCATCGTAGTAAAAGTTGATTCTGACCAGGCAATAGGAATCCTTGCTAAAAAACAGGACAAGGAGAAAAAAGATAAACCTCCGCAGAAAAAGAGTAGAAGCTGGCTCGCAGTATTCATCGCACTTTTTATTATCCTGGTAATGGTTTTTGTTGAGTTCCGGAGTTCTTTATTTACTGCTTCACCTGCTGAAACCGTACCTTTGACGGTCAAGAAACCGGTGGGTGATAATGTTAGCCGGGTTAAGTCACCCGTTAATCTTAATAATTCAGAAACAAAAATGCTTGATGAAGCCGAAAAGTTGTTTAAGCAAAAAGAATTTGATCAGGCATATTCAATATACAGGACTATTTTAAATAACCAGCCTATGCACCAGGCAGCATTGGACGGTGTAAATGAGATCGCTGAGGCATATTCCGGCATCGGTGATAAATTAATGAATGAAAAGAATTTTGAAGGCGCGCTGAATTATTATAAAAAAGCGGAGGAAGTGAGACCGGGAAATGAAAAGATCCATGGACTTATCAGGCTGTGCATAAGTCAGCTCCCGGGTAAAGAAATGGGAATTGATTCTTCTGCAGCAGAAACACTGCTTCCTGCCGGAACTGAAACAGGCTCCGTGATAACCGCTTCAAACTTTAATTCATCTGTCTGGACTTTCCCCGGAATAAACAAGAACGAATTCACCATAAACAATGATGAACTCAGCTTCACAAATACTTTAAGTGAAAAATTTATAATCTATGATAAGGATCTTCTTGAAGTAACATTCACCGTGAATATTGAAATCGATAACCCGAATACAATACTTGGTTTGATAATAGGCTACGTCTCCCCCACCGATTATTATATCTTCAGGTACAGGGACGGGGGTAATTATACGCTGCAGAGGATCAAGGGAAATGATGTTGAAAAGCTGCTGGTGATCAGACCAACAAACATCAATTCTTCTAATAGGAAAATAAAAATTATGTACTCCGACAATCTCATCAGCCTTTATGATCAGAACGGCCTTATTAGTTCCTATAAAAGTGCATGGGGAATTATCGGCAAGGCAGGTATTTATGTTGATAAAACTTCTTCAGTGAAGTTTCGGAATATTTTACTCAGCGGAAAAACAAAACTGGATTGATCCTTAATGGAACAGTTAATAGGAAAAGAAGTTGATAATTATAAAATCCTTGAGGTGATCGGACGAGGCGGAATGGGGGTTGTTTTTAAGGCTATGGACATGAACCTCGAAAAGTTAGTTGCCTTAAAGATGATTGATCCCTTTCTTTCGAGAGACGAAAACTTCCTGCAGAGATTTAAAACCGAGGCGCGTGCTCTTGCACGGCTTGAGAATCAGAATATAGTAGGTGTGTATGCACTGAGAGAAACTGAATACGGTCTTTTTATGGTTATGGAATATGTCAGTGCAAAGACTATAGCCGAATGGTTAAAAGAAAAAGGAAGGTTTAGTGCTGCAGAGACAATCGCCATCGGCTCACAGATTATCAATGCAATCAGGCACGCCCATAAAGTGGGCGTAATACACCGCGATATAAAACCGAATAATGTTCTGCTGAATGAAGATGGAACAGTAAAGGTAATGGACTTTGGTTTGGCCAAAGTGATCCAGGAAGGGGGAACCCAGAATACGGTTACCCACGCCGCTGCCGGAACTTTATATTATATGTCGCCCGAACAGGTTAAGGGATTAAAAAATGTCGATAAAAGGAGCGACATATATTCGCTCGGAATGACCCTGTATGAAATGCTTGCAGGCCGAACCCCGTTCGAAAAAGGGGAATCTGAATTTGTTATTCAGAAACAGATCGTCGAGGGAAAGATCGCCCCGCCAACCAAATACAATCCCCTTATCCCGAAGGAACTGGTTAAAGTAATAATGAAGGCTATCGATAAGGATCCTGAGAAAAGATTCCAGAGTACCGGGGAAATGTTCACCCTACTGACGGGTATCAGGCTTGAAGCCGCTGATGAAGAAGAAAAGACCAGGATTATGTCCGGGTATGATCAGTCACACAAGGAAAATAAGCCTCCGGCACCATCCGGGAGGAAAAAATTTTATCTGGCAGGGGCAGCGCTGCTAATAACAGTACTTATAGTTTCGTTTTATTTTATCACAGGAAACAAACCAGAAAAAATTAAAGAAGACAAAGGCACCATATTAATTGATAATCAGAAAAAGATAATTCCCGCCAGCCTTTCGGTGAATTCGGATCCCTCAGGAGCCTCTGTTTTCATAAACGGTAAGAATACAGGCACAACGCCATATTCACTTGATTCTCTATCTGTTGCACGCTATTCAATTATGCTGAAACTTAAAGGCTATGATGACTGGCAGGATGCAGGTTACCTGGTTAATACCGGCAAAAATGAACTTAATATAAAATTACAGGCGGCAAAAATATCGCAGGCAAAAGCTACTTTGACATTGAATTCTGTGCCGGCCGCAAGCATTTTCATTGACGGGAGCAGGGTGTTATCGGACTCCGATGAGAAGATCAGAAATTCGGTCGAGTCAGGAAAGCATACAATAAAATTTACTCATCCCGAATTCGGAACAAAACTAGTTTCCGTAAACCTCAGCGCGAACCAGAATAAAGAGATTACCTGTTATTTCCAGCAGCAGGTAAACATACAGTCATTAAGTAATACTGGCGATCCTATATGGGGTATGATATACTTGAACGGTCAGAGTACCGATAAAACCACACCCGGCGACCTGAACCTTGGTCCCGGAACATATAAAATAACAGTTAAGAAAACAGGATACCGCACGGTTGAAAATGATATTCAGCTGATCATCTCCCCTTCCCTTGAGCCTAAAACCCACTCGCTGGTATTCCATTTCAAATAAATCAAAAGACGATTCCGAATTTTAATTATAAGTATACAGGAGGTTAATAATATGTATTATGATCAATTACTTACCGGTAAACGAATGTACATGTTCTTTTTTGCAGTGTTCTTTCTCTTAATGGTCTCTGCTGTTTCTGCGCAGACTGATTCCAAAGAAAAGCTTGATCAGGCTGAGCAGTATTACAAATCCGCAAAGTTTGACAACGCGATAGAAATATTGAATAGTCTGGCCGCAGATAGTTCAGCCGATATTGAAATAAGAAAAGATGCCCTTAGGTTCCTTGGAAGGGCTTATTCGGCAAAAGGTTTATACGATAAGGCAAAGGATGCAATAGCTCAGCTTCTCAAACTTGAGCCGCCTATGATGGTTTTTAATCCCGATTATGAACCGCCTGTATTTATGAAACTCTATTATGAATCAAGGAAAGAATTGGAGGGATCCTACGCTGTTGAAAGACCTGATCCGGGAATGAAGACAATGGCAATAATAGATTTTAAGAACAGGTCTGTTGATCATAAAGCACAATATGATCCTATGGAACAGGGATTCGCAGATCTTATGATAAACAGGCTTAATAACTCAACCAACCTGAAAGTTATTGAAAGAGAAAGGATTAAATGGATCCTTGATGAAATAAAGCTTCAGAACGAAAATGATATGGAAGGTGCTGTGCGACTCGGAAAACAGCTTGGCGTGCAGACCGTTATGCTGGGAAGTTTTATTATTATGGGTGACCAGATATGGCTCGGCGCGCGCCTTGTTAAAGTTGAAACCAGCGAAATACTATTGACCGATGAAGTGAAAGGCGACCTCGACGATTTTTTTGATCTTACCGATCAGCTGGGAAAGAAAATAGCGGATAATATCAATGTGACATTAAAGAAAGAAACGCCGCAGGATGTTTCCCAGGCACCATCGCTTGATGCTATTATGGCTTACTCAGTCGGATTAAGCTACCTTGAAAAGGAAGATTATAAAAGCGCTTACGAGAAATTCGAGGAAGCTTTGAAAATTGATCCGGACTATGAGAAGGCTAAATTAAAAGCTCAAAGCATAGCGCCGCTGCTTTAAATAATTTAAACGAGGTTGAAATTTGAAAAAGATTAAATTCTTATTTCCCGCCGGTGCATTGCTGCTTATGCTTGTCCTCAATTCGTGTTCTTCGGGTTCACTAATGGATAATCCGGAAATGTACAAGAACCAGGTGCGGGGATGGATTGACCGGACTCTGGCTGACCCGAAAGACTTTGAGGCTTTGAAAGACTTAAGCATTTATTATATGCAGACACATGACAACGATAAAGCAAGATACTACCTGGGCGAGGCTCTGGATATAAATCCAGATGATCCCGAACTGATTTTCTACAAAGGTCTGAATCTTGAATTCTACAATGAACAGGGAAAGGCCTCAGCATACTATGCGAGATATAAAGAGGTGCCTGAAGATTCTCCTTTCAGGGAAATGCTGGAGGGAAGATATCTCTGGATAAAACGCCAGGAAAATTATTCGGACATAAAGCTGCTGATCCAAAACGAAAATGATATTTCTGTACAGAAAATATCAGATAGCACAATGGCAGTATTCCCCCTGATCTACCAGGGTACAAATAAAGAGTATGCACCGTTGAGCAGAGGATTCAGTGAAATGGTAAGCATAGACCTTGCGAAGCTCAAGGAAATAAGGATACTTGAAAGGGTGAGGATACAGGCCGTTCTTGATGAGCTGAAACTGGCCCAATCCGACGCTGTAGATCAATCAACTGCGCCCCGTGTCGGGAAAATACTGAAGGCCGGTATTATAGTATCCGGAGATTATGATGTGACTGATAACGGTGACTTTAACATCAATTTAGGATCGTGGGAAGTCCCTACCAGCCAGAGAAAATCATGGGTAAACAAATCGGGTTCGCTTAAAGATCTGTTCCTCCTTCAGAAACAGGTTGTATTTGCTTTCCTGCAGGAGAACGGATTCCATCTCACACAGGAAGAAAAAGAGAACATAGCCTATATACCTACCCAGAACCTCGAAGCATTCCTCGCATATTCAAAAGGTCTGCTACAGGAAGATGCAGGGAACTTTCAGCAGGCGGGACAATTCTTTAACCAGGCTTCACAGATGGATCCGGGCTTCAAGGATGCGGGGAATAAACTTCATTCGTCTCAAAGTCTCGGTAAAAGCGGCGGCTCAAAAGAAAACCTGGTTGCGACATTGAGAAAGACGGCGCCCGTGGTAAAGAATGAGATGATTAACCTGGCTGCTAGTCGCCGTGAAAACCTGGGAAGTAATATAGTTTCAAATTTTGTTCAGGGAATCGATAGCCGCAGCCCCGCGCAGGAAGTAATAGTGACTCAAGACCTTCCTTCTCCTCCTCCCCCTCCCCCGCCTCCGCCGGGAAATTAAAGATTCAGCCTTTAATAACAGGAACATATTATGAAAAGTTTTTTTAAGATTTTGTTAATTCTTCTTTTTGTACTTACGGCGAATAGTTTTTCGCAGGATTTATACAACCCACGTCCCGTAGCGACTATCAACATTATGCCGTTTTATGAGAATTGGTCGGTTAATGACAGCTCGGATTTTTCAGAGTTTACAAATATTATTTCCGCAGGATATAATCCGCTTGATAATACATCGGTAGGACTTGTTACCCGGTACGCTTCGGCCAGCACAAGCCTGGGAAGTATGAACAGTGATTTAAGCGGACTTTCAGATCTGCAGCTGTTTGTTAACCAGAAATTGCCGGATGAAAACCTGTCATTTGACGCCGGTGTTAATATCCCAAGCGGTAAGACAAAATTAAATTCAACTGAATTCGCTGTTTCACAGGTAGTCAGCCAGGAATTGTTCGGATTGAAAACATCCAATTTCGGGCAGGGTTTAAATGCTTTCATAGGTGCTACCTGGCTCAACCCTCTGTCGGATGAAGTAGTAATCGGTGCTGGAGTTTCATACCAGTTTAAATCAGAGTATCAGCCGCTTAATATAGAAAACTACAAATATACCCCATCAAATGAGGTTTCGCTTACGGCCGGACTTGATCTAAAACTCAGCGAAACGCAGACAGTATCCGGCGACATCATCGGCATATTTTATGGCAGTGACAAGCTCAACGGCAAGGAGATCTTTTCATCAGGCAACAGGATTATCTTCAATTCTATGTACAGGCAATTTTTCGGGTATGACTTCCTGACCATTGGTTTCTTGTACAGAAATGTAGCGCTGGATGAACTTAAAGGAGATAACGCTGTACTTGACAACGAAAAAATAACTCCCAATCAGTTTTACCTCGATGCATCCTATAACCAGTATTTTAGTTCATCATTTTCACTTGGTTACGGACTTTTCACGGGTATTTATGAAAAAACTGCCGGCTATTTTTCGGGATATACTTTATATGGTCTCCGCCTTTCTCCTCAGTTCAAACTGTCATCTTCGGTCTCTATTCCTTTAATGTTCAGGTATCTTATGGGTAATGCCGCCGGTAAAACTGATCTGAGCAGCTACGCTATAAGCGGTGGGATTAAATTTTCATTGTAGAAAGATTTATAAATTTTTATTGGAAATAAGATGGATAAACAAAAAATGATTATGACCGGCTTAATATCAATAATAATTGTTATTGCGGCCGCGGTTTTCCAGAATCTTTCTGCACAGATATTACCGGGTCAGGCTCCTGATTTTCTGTGGGCAGAAAGCGGCGGGAGCGACGGTTATGATTACGCCTCTGACCTGACTGTAGATCCCGATGGAAACATTGTTGTAACCGGCTATTATGATGGTATTGCAACTTTCGGAAGCTTTAGTCTTAATCCTATCGGGGCAGGCGACATCTATATAGCAAAATATACAAATACCGGAACCGTACTCTGGGCAATAAGCGCGGGCGGTACAAGCTATGATCTGCCGTACAGCGTTACTACCGACAAGCTCGGTAATGTAATCGTAACAGGAATATTCAATGGCACTGCAGTATTCGGTACCACTACACTGAACTCTTTCGGCGGTAATGATATTTTTGTTGCTAAATATAGTCCTGACGGTATCTTCCAATGGGTAAAGCAGGGCGGCGGTCAGGGCAGCGACATTGGATATGAAGTAACTGCCGATAATCAGAACAATATAATTGTAACTGGTACTTTTACGCAGTTTGCAACGTTCGGTCAGTTCACAGTGCAATCGGGAAATCAATGGGGAGATATCTATGTAGTGAAATATGACGCGACCGGAAATGAACAATGGGTGCAGGCTGCTTATGATGCATCAGGGGGATCAAGCTTCTATAATTATGCACAAGGTGTGAGGACAGATCAGAATGATAACGTATTCATCACCGGATCGTTCTCAAATGTTATTTCTTTTGGAGATACTACACTGTTGAGCAGTTGGGATGGAACTGACCAGGATATTTTCCTTGCTAAGTATGATGCCCTGGGAAATTTCAACTGGGTAGTACAGGTTACCAGTGATTCGAGCAATTCCTTTTCATATGGAACAGACGTTGAAATTGATAAAGATGATAATATTATAATAACAGGTTCATTTTCTGTGATGGCAAATTTCGGAGGAATAGTTCTGAACACTTTATTGAATTCTGAACTTTTTCTTGCAAAATTCAATCAATCGGGTACTCCATTGTGGGCTGTACAGGATCACCCGGGATATTACAATCAGGCAGGTGAAATTGACATTGATGCTGCCGGGAATATTTGTCTTTCTGCACTCTCGATTACTAATGTGTCAAGCGAAACAAATGATATATACTTTGCCAGGTATTCGGGTTCAGGGCAGAAACTCTGGGGAAGGTTCGCGGGACTGGTAAATGGCAGCCAGTTGGGTGGCATAACCAATGATTCAAAAGGAGATATTTACGGCTGCGGAGGTTTTTATGATACTGACACCATCGGCACCATAATATTAAACGGTATAGGCGAAGACGCATTCGTTGCAAAACTCCCTTCACCGAAATTTAATGTTATTCCTGACCCCGTCGACTTTGGAACTTTTCCTGTTGGGAATATCGATTCGATGACGGTATCATTTCATAATTCAAGTCAGGCTAATCTTCATATATTTAATCTAAATTTTGTGAATGATACCAGCGGCTCATTCGGAATCATATCCGGCTACCCTCTCGATAGCGTTGCTGCACTCCAATCGGCGGATATGGGATTTATATTTTTCCCGATGTACCCGGGATTAAAAACTGCCTATATGGAAATAGTCAGTGATGCATCCACATCACCCGATACAGTGTTTTTCTCGGGGTCAGGAGTACAGTCAGAATTAACTTTTTCTGATTCAGTCCTTAATTTCGGTTCGGTAGATGTTGGACTCATTTCTAATTTGACTGTTTCACTCATTAACCCCGGGTTCACCGACATGCGGATAGATAGTGCCCGAATCACGGGAATTAATGCATCTGATTTTTCATTTTCACCGCCCGTGGATGGGGATACTCTTCACCTGTTAAGTTTCCTTAATTTGAATGTGAGCTTTTCTCCTGATACTTCAGGATTAAAAAGTGCGGAGTTGACCATCTATAGCTCAGCTTCCGGCAGTCCTGATATTATTCAATTAACCGGCACTGGTCTTTCGGCAATAATAGTCCAGGTTCCGACATCTCCGGCAATTGGCCAACCAGCAATCTTAAATATAACTCCACCCTCTTCCTCACTATTTACATCAGCCAACATCTTCTATAGAAGAACGGGAGAATCACTTTACCAGCAGGATACACTCACGAACGAGGGAAACGTATATACTTTCAATATTCCTCCGGAATTCGCAACCATATCGGGCATTCAATTTTATGTCTCGTTCTCCGATGGCTTAACCACCGTGACCTACCCGTCATTGAATCCTGAATCAAATCCTGCTTCAATTGATGTCAATATTCCCCGGGTCCTCTATCCTGATCCTATGAGTGCCGGTGAATACAGAATGTTTTCTGTACCGCTTTCTGTAAGGGCTCCGGAGATCGACTCAGTATTTATAGATGATTACGGGTCATATGATCCTAAGAACTGGCGCATCTTCAGATGGCAGCCGGAGCTGACTAATTACGCGGAGTATAGTTCAATAAACGGGAACATTATACCGGGAAATGCTTTCTGGCTGATAAACAAAGAGGGCAGAACCTTTGATGTAGATAATTCGCAGAGCGTGCCGTCATTCAATAGCTACACCATTTCTATACAACCGGGATATAACCAGATAGGTGATCCTTTTGCTTTTCCGGTTGACTGGGGGTTGATTGAGAATGCAAGCCTGCTGCTTCAGGCGCCTCTCCGCTGGAATCCCGATACGCAGGAATATGAAATGGATCAGCTGACCCTGCAGCCCTGGGATGGCTACTGGGTTTACAACCCTACAGCATCAATTATCAACCTGAACGTCAGTCCGAATCTCTCCCTCTTAAAACCTCAGAGCGATTTGTTTGCCGCAATGAAGGATGACGAATTTATTGTACAACTGAAAACGTATCTTGACTCGGGGCAAAAAGACCAGCAGAACTTTGTTGGTATGATGGAAGGGTGCAAAAGATGAAATTGATAAGTTTGATGTATTGAAGCCGCCTCCCATAACCGATGACGTTGAATTATTTATTGAATCAGGAAAAAGTATTTTTGCCCGAAATGTAGTGAACGTTTCAAAGGATGGTGCCTTCTGGGACTTTAGAGTTATGACAAAATCCCCGGGTCAAACATTCAGATTAGCGCTGGAAAAAATCTCCACTCTGCCGGAGAATTTCGGGATATGGGTGCTCGATAGGGATAGAGAGATCCCGATTGATGTGAACGAAGGTTCTGCTGAACTGGCCGCATCCGGAAACGGAGAGAGTCATTTCAGAATAATCGTAGGAACGGAAGATTATGCAAAGATCCATTCTGAGAATATATCGCTTCAGCCGAACACCTATGCTTTATACCAGAACTATCCGAACCCTTTCAACCCGGCTACAACAATCACTTATCAGTTGAAAGAAAAAGGTGAGGTAACCCTGGAGATATTTGATATACTGGGAAGACGGATTAAAAGTCTTGTGAACAATGTAGTCCAGAGTCCCGGTATGCATACAATTTCATGGCAGGGAACTAATTCCTGGGGTGAAAAGATTGCCAGCGGAATTTATATATACAGGTTGAAGTCGAACAACTTCATCTCCACCAGAAAAATGATCCTGTTGAAGTAACAAGGTTAAATTTTCGTTAATAATAAGCCCGGTAATTCGCCGGGCTTTTTTTTTACGGTCAGACCAATTGATTAGTTCTCATATTCTGGTTAGATTTAATAAAATAAATACGAGCCAAAATGTTGAAAAAGATTTTCCCGCTTGTTTTAATCTCCTTAATGTTTAACTCATGCTCCACTACACTTGAAACTGTTTACCCTACACTTAATGACGGGAAGTATGACAGTGAATTCCCCTACAAGTCCTCATCCCCTGAACTTGAAAAGATAAGCGAAAGCGTTCAGCGGATAAACTGTACTGTGTTTTATAAGATCTATAAGTTTGCACCGGAGGATAAAATAAGGTATTCAATGCTTAACGATGATATCCTCAGCAGTAAGACCGACTCTGTGGAATACGGAAATAATTCATTGTCGGGTACAGGATTTACAGTATCATCGGAGAACGGGGCAATTGCTTTGATTACCTGTGCTCACATAGTCAACTTCCCTGACACGATAGCGGCTTACAGGACAGATAAAAACGGAATGACCACACCCTACATTGAAACTCTCTCCATAAAAGATAAAGAAAATATTTACGTGGCGGGATTTCCCGAAGGGAGCGAAGTTGAACTGCTTGCTAAAGATGATGAGGCGGATATCGCTTTGCTGGGAAGAAAGTACAGCGCACAAACCGGCTTCAGAATTCCCGTGTTCCCCTACCCTGCAGGATATTCAAAGCAGCTCGAATGGGGCACTTTCGTGTATCTGTTCGGGTACCCGATAAATTATCAGATGGTTACAAAAGCCATTGTAAGTAGTCCTAACCGCGATAGTCAGGGTGCCTTCCTAGTCGATGCGGTGGTTAACCCGGGATTCAGCGGGGGACTTGTACTTGCAATAAGAGATGGCGTGCCGCACTTCGAAATGGTGGGAATGGTACAGTGGGTTCCTGAAGATGAGGAGGTTTTTCTTGCTCCTCTGAAACTTAGCGGCGGCAAAAAATACAACACACTTATCCCATATGATGGAGAGATCTTTCCTAAAGTTCATAAAAGCATCAAGTACGGGATCACAAAGATAATCCCGATAGAAGCGATAAAAGATTTCCTTCACAAGAACCGTGTGAGGTTGAAAAGCGAAGGCTACGAAATCACCCTAAAATCCCGCGAGCAATAATAAAACTGCATAGCGCAAAGAGCATAGTGCTATTCTTTACCCTCACCTCTCTGCGCTCTGCGCTCTGCCCTCTGCGCTTTACCCTCTGCGCTCTGCCCTCTGCGCTTTGCCCTCTACCCCTCTGCGCCTACCATATCTTCACCCGTTCCTCCGGCGCCCTGTACATCGGCTCTCCCGGTTTTACATCGAATGCCTGATACCATGCATCAACATCGGTAAAAGGTCCGTTCACGCGAAGGAAGTTAGGTGAATGCACGTCGGTTAAAACCTGCTGTGCAAGTGCCTCGGGACGTGTCTGTCCCAGCCACGAATAAGCATAACCGATCCAGAACCTCTGGGCGGGAGTAAGACCTTCTATCTTCTTCCCTTCCTTATACTGTTTTGTCTTCACAAAAGCATCCCATCCTATTACATCACCGCCGAGGTCGGCAATGTTCTCGCCAAGAGTAGCCTCGCCGTTTATGTGCATACTGTCGAGAACGACATATTCATTGAACTGGTCAACCATCATCTGTGTTTTCGCTTTGAACTTTACCTCATCCTCTTTCGTCCACCAGTTTTTCAGGTTGCCCTTCTCATCGAAAAGCCTTCCCTCGTCATCAAAACCGTGAGTAAGCTCGTGTCCTATTGTGGAAGCCCCCGCATATGCATAAGCCACTGCATCGTCAACAAGTGAATCAGGAACGCCGGGAACGATAAACGCGGCTGCCGGAAGAACGATCTCATTATTAGAAGGATTGTAATACGCGTTCCACGTCTGCGGCGTCATATTCCACTCAAGCCGGTCGACCGGTTTCCCGAGCTTGTTAAGCGAGTAGTCGGTCCAGAAAACATTAGCATTTATAGTATTCCTTGCAAAAGAGCCGCGGTCAACCTTCAGAGGAGAAAAGTCTTTCCACTTATCCGGGTAGCCGACTTTCTTTGTAACCGCGTACAGTTTTACCAGGGCCTTCTGTTTTGTTGAATCGCTCATCCAGTCGAGTTTTTTAATCCTGGCCGCAAAAGCATCAATGCAGTCATCAACAATCTTCTCGTAACGTTTTTTTGTTTTGGGCGAATAATATTTCTCAACGTAAATCTGTCCCAGCAGCTCTCCCATCGCTCCTTCTGTTGCATCCTGTATTCGTTTCCAGCGCGGTTTTTGTTCCTTCACACCCGACATTACAGTACCATAAAAATGGAACCTCTCATTATCGTATTTGCTGCCAAGCCTTCCGGCAAACTCATTAAGGAAGTGGAACCTGAGGTACGTCTTCCAGTTATCAAGACTGAACTTTTTAACAGCGGCATTAAGAGCGTTAACAAATTCAGGCTGACCTACGATAATAGAATCGACCTGCTCTGCGCCCATATCTTTCAGCAGCACATTCCATTCGATATTGGGAGCCGATTTCTCAAGGTCTGAAACCGACATCTTATTGTAGTTGGCATAAGGATCGCGAAGGTCCTCCAGCTTCCTTGACGAATCCGCAAGGAAATTTTCAATCTTATAGATAACGTTTTCATCTGCATCTGCCCGGCTTTGGTCTTCGCCCAGCAGTCCGAGAGCATTAGAGATGTAAAGCTTATACTCATCGCGGATATTCTGAGTACGTGCGTCATCGCGGAAGTAATATTCGCGGTTTGGGAGTCCAATACCTCCCTGCCACAAGTACATCGCGTACTGCTCGCTGTTCTTCGTGTCCTGATCGACAAAGATCCCGAACATAACACTCACTCCCTCACGCTGAAGCAGGGCGACCGTCTCAAACAAATCCTTTTCAGATTTTATTGAAGCGATTTTATCAAGCTCCGACTTGAGGGGATCGAGTCCCGCCTTCTCAATTGAAACTGTATCCATACCCGTGAAATAAAAATCACCTATCTTCTGTTCAGCCGTTCCATCAGGCGACTGAGTAGAAGCCGCTTCCTGCAGAATTCCCTTTAGCCGGGCATAAGTTTCCTCGTTAACCAGATTCGCCAGTCCCCATCTGCGTTCCGAAGCAGGGATCGGGTTCTCCTTCATCCACGTACCCGTAGCGTACTTAAAGAAATCGGTACCCGGGCTAACCGTAGTATCCATTGCGTTTGTTAGAAAGTCTCCCTTGTCCTGGGGATAAATCGTTGCGGCAGAAAGAATTGCAGCAGCAAAGATGAGCAGTAAAAAATGAGCGGGTTTAAGCATTTCTCTTCCAATAGTTTGAAAAATAAATAATAATTCCTTCAATTTTAACAAACTTTAACGGCAATTAAAAAGCAGAAAATTATGAATGGATGTAAACCAAGATGGGCGGGAAATAATGATCAACAAAGAATGTACAATGAACAATGGACAATTAACAATGAAGAATGAACAATGCCCCTTTCCTTTGCGCTATGTCTTCTGCCGATCGCCCTATGCTGCCGATAGCTGCTCCTGGCCCATCGCTCTTTGACCGCCGCTCTGTGCCCTCTATAAAATTACAGATTGCAATTAACACCAGGACTTTTTAAGTTTCGCTGGAACGGAGGTTCCGGAAAGACTGAAATAAGGGTTTATGTTATTACCAAAAATAATAGTTATAGCGATCTTCCTCCTGCTGATCTTTGCACGTCCGCAATTCTTTTTCCTTAACAAGTATATCTTTGCAGGTTTTCTTCTCTTAACCATACTTGGGGTAATCTTTTCCGATTCTATATACTATGCGATAAACCGCAAAGTGATGACCTACGTTGGGGCACCGACTAATCTTCCCTTCATATCTGAAAAATGGAAGAGTACCGGCCTCAGGAATCCGAACGACAATACCCGTGACAGAATGATGCAGCAGCTTATGATGCACAATAAACTTATCGGTTATAAGAGAGCGGGAATCATAAATATGCTCGGCAATCCCGACACTACCCGTAATTTCCCCGATTGGGATATGGAGTACTACCTGGGACCTTCACAGTATAGCAGCGGCACAAGATGGCTGGTAATGAGTTATAATGACAAAGATGAAGTAACCGACTACACCATACAGGTTAAATAACAATCTCTCCTTGCCTTACTCACAATGTAATTCCGAGGGAACTTTCTTATTTTTATCCATACATATTATAAAAATTATATCCTGATATGAAAACACAACTCCTTATCCTTACCCTTTTACTGGCCTCAATAATTGTCTATCCGCAAAATCCAGCCGGGACTTTCAGAATAAACAAAGAAGATCTCCTCAGGTACGACAGCACCCTTGCATCCCCTGAATTCGGGGGACGACTGCCCGGCAGCGAAGGCTACAACAAGGCAGCGCAGTTTGCAGCCGGTCAGTTTGCGGAATTCGGATTAAAACCAGCGGGCGGCGAAAACTACTTTCAAAACTTCAACGTTGAGTATAACAGTATCGATTCACCTGCAGTCTTTAAAGTTATAACCGGGTCAGACACAACCGATTACACAATAGGCAAAGACTTTGTTCTTCGTGGATTTACAGGATCAAATAGCTTTACACTCCCAACTGCTTTCTGCGGATACGGTATCTCTCGTCCCGATTTGAACTACGACGATTACGCTGGTGTAGATGTAAACAACAAGATCGTAATAGTCTTTAAATATAATCCCGGGTGGAAAATTGATGACAAAGGATGGGGCGAAGGCTATCCCCGCGAGAAATCGCTCACCGCTAAAAAGCACGGTGCAAAAGGTATACTCTTCGTTTCACTTCCGAATGCCAAAGAACCCCAGCCGCTGATAGGGAGCGTGCTGCACGGTGATGGAGAACAGCCGGTTGATTTCCCGCAGCTGCATATTTCATTAGAAGCAGCCGATAAACTGCTGAGTCCCGCAGGTATTACAATAAGCAGCTGCCAGTCGCTCATAGATTCATCAAAAGCACCCCGCTCAATGAAACTGGAATCAAAAGCGGTGGTTGAAGTACATGCGCATTATGAAAAGGAAGCCGGGACGATGAACGTGGCGGGAATGATAGAAGGCAGCGACCCCGAGCTGAAGAACGAATACGTTGTTGTGGGCGCACACCTCGATCACGTAGGTACACAGGCAGGATTATTATTTCCGGGTGCAAACGATAATGCTTCCGGCTCGTCGGCAATTCTGGAAATAGCGAAAGCATTCACCCGGAACAAAATAAACCCGAAGCGCTCGGTTATATTTGTTTTGTTCGCAAGCGAAGAACAGGGATTATACGGCGCGCAGCACTTTGTCGACAGCTGGAAAAACGATTATGGAAAAATAACCGCGATGATGAACCTCGACTGTATAGGATACGGCGACAGCATCCAGATCGGCAACGGCAAAAGTGCTCCGATCCTGTGGAAGATCGCCAGGCAAATCGATGATGCAAATGCTAAAATGATGGTTGATGGAACCTGGAACGGCGGCGGAGCAGACGCAACTCCCTTCCACGAAAAAGGAATCCCCTGCCTATACTTCGTAACAACGAACAGCTACGCTCACCTTCACCAGCCGTCAGACAAAACGGCAACCCTGAACCCAGGACTGTTCGAAAAGATAGTGGACCTCGCATACAAAACGGCAGTTGATATATCAGGGGAAAAATATAAGCGGGAAGAAGTCATTAAATAAATTGAAGTTTATTGTGCTCTCCCGGTCGTTTTTACCCCCTGAAACAATAATGCGGGCGTTTATTCTTATTGAAGTCTAAACGGTATAGTTTACGCTCACCTTCCGGGATATATACAGATCGGTCTGGTCTCTTCGCTGCTGAAATATTTAACAGTATGACAGAAATGTCATACTACCTTTTTAGTGGTATTTATGAGGCTTTTGTGTGCCTAGCATAGGCCTAGTGGAATCAAAATGAGACAGTTGTAAACCCTCAAAAAACGCAATTTTCACCTGTTGAAAAAATCTACAGTATGACAGAAATGACATACTTTTAAATCGATAAAAACAGGGGAAGTATTAAAGCTGATTCCTTTTCCGTGAGGTTTGATGGGAAGTGTTGGCTGTAAATATTAGCAACAAATTCGTTTAATGTTGTTTCCCGCACTAATATAGCTTAGTTTTACGTAGTAGAAATTATTTATTCTACTAACTGTTGATGCCTTGCTGTGACCTCTCATTTCATTAAACAGGGAGAAACCAGGTGAAGATCGTACCTTCTGTTTGCCATATCTTTTCTTTTATACACTTCCATTTGTACAATATCAGTATCCTGATTGCGGGGGATAAATAAATGAATAATCTCAGTAAAATATTTGTATCACCCAGCAAACAGGTTTCAATCGGATCTGTTATCGGCTTAATATTTCTTCTGTTATTCGGGATTGCTTTTGCTGTTTTGGTCGGGGGAGTTCTCGCTGAAAATGAGGCACCTTTAATAATGTCGATTGTATTTTATTTATTTATGACCGGATGGATTGGAACTGTACTAATCATTATGATTTATCATATTAAAAATCTAAAAAATGCAAAGGGTTTGTCCTTATTTAATATAAATGCTGAAAATGGACTTAATAATAATGAATTGACAGGTACACCGAAACAAAGACTGCAAGATCTTGAATCGATGAAAAAAGAAGGATTAATTAATGAAATAGAATACCAGCAGAAACGCACTCAAATAATGGAGGAGAAATGGTGAAGAACCGGACAACGAAATACACCAAAGCTTACTTTTTATTCTTACTGTTCCTCGGCTATTGTTTGAATTGTCCCATTTTATTTGCCCAGGAGTCTGCGACGTCCCCAGGCAATTGGACGATAAATACCATTGCAAATTTAGAAACCAGGATAGAGGGAACCAGGGTGTCAATCAGGGAGACGATGGTAAATATTCAAAAGTGCGATGCAACTATCAGCAAATCGGAAAAGATTTTAAACATTGCGCAACAGAAAGGAAACGCTGAAGCAGAGAAGATTTCGCTTGAAGCAATCAGGAAAGCAAAGGCAGCTAAGCTGAAAAATTCAGAAAATCTGGTATTACTTGATGAGTATCTGAAAAAATTGAATGAATTAGTTGAATACCTGAAAAAAGGTAATAGTAATGCGGAGCTAAAGGCTGAGCAATTTGAGTTTCAAAATAATAGAGAAGAATGGTTAAAGAATAGTGATGCCTTAATCCGGCAGCGTCATAAAAATCCCAATTTATACGTTAATAATCTCTATACCTCGTTAAAAACAAATGCGCCCCCTCCCTTACCCGGGAAAAAATTTGATGCATTGCTGCCGGGTGACGTACTGCTGATTTCAAAAGACTCAAGTAAATTGTCAATGAGCTACTGGATAAATAAAGGAGATGAAATAATCTCGTCAACAAAAGAATCATCTGCCTCGCATACACTTATATATCTCAAATCAATTAATGGAAAGAAAATGTTCCTGGATAACCTTCCGGGAAAAGGACCTACGATAATTTCGGAGCAGGAATATCTTTATTTGTATGGGAGTCGTGATGCTAAAGTTGCACAACTCATTGAACCGCTTGAAGATAAAGATGGAGATAAATTATATCAGACAGCCAGGCAGTTAGCCGATGAACAATTGCAAATGAAATCGCAGAAAGATAATAATTTAATTACCGGCACAAAGTACGGAGTAATGGGAACAGATATGGTTTGTTCGGAAGCGAGCCGGTGGGTATTGATAAATTCAGGAAAGATTGTCCCTGAAACCGATGATACAGTTAAGAAAATTGCGGGAATAGAATATTCTCCTGCGGATTTTTGCAAGAGTAAGTATTTTATTGTTACCCCTCTATACGGAGTGCCGACAAAAAAATAAATAAACATTTTTTAGTCGAAGACTGGAATTAAATAATAAAATCCGAAGGTATTAAAATGTATAAATCATTGTGCGCCTGGAAAAATGGTCTTTTGCTTATCATAATTCCGTTTTTCTTTTTTTCTGAAACAGCTTTTGCACAGTGGCAGATAGTTTATTCAGATCAGCTTATCAACGAACTGAGAGAGCAGGGAATCAATTACGCAAAAAGGCAGGGTAATTTTTCAACCGAAGCAGAGTGTAATCAGATGATTGATAGAGCGGTTATTGAATCCGGAGACCAATACATCAGAAATAAGATGCAATGTGAAAAATGCGGCGATGGAAATGGCACAAGTTACGTACAAGGTTCATCAGGCGGCGGAGATTTCAATCAACAACTGGTTCAGTCGATAGCCGCACCTTTAATTCAGGGGCTTTTTGACTGGATATTTTCTCCTTCTACAGACGATAACAGTAGTTCATCGGGTTCCGGTACTGTATATGTCTCCCCTCCGCCACGTCCGCTGACAGAAGAAGAAATCAGGTTGATCAAGGAAAAACAGGAAAAATGGAGAGAGCAGGTACAAAAGGTACAGGCTGAATATTCACAGATACTGAATGAAAAATTTTCGGATCAGCAAAAAAATACCGCAAACACTTTCAAAAACCGAATCGTAAAGTCGGAAGCCATGAAAAATATCAAACAGCTGAACTGCGCTTCTCAGCAGAGCATTGAAGCTGCCGAAACAGTTTTGCAGGGAAACGGGAATTTTGAAGATCCCAATGGTTCGCTGGAAAATATGCGCTCACTTTCAGATTTCACAAATACCGATTGTCCCGATATAAAATATGAAATCCCCGACGTAACCGTTTCAAATCCGATTGGATTTCAGCAGATGATTTATCAGACAGTGAAATATAAAGCGGACAGTATTAAAGTTAATGTAGCGCTGCTGAAAGAAAAAGAAACAAGCATTAAAAAAGTAATAGAAGAGAAGAAACAAGTCGTTGAAGAACTAAAATCAAAACCGCCGGATAATAACACCGGCGATCAGCTATTAAAAGAAGCGCTTGAACTGCTCAATGAATCAGTTGAGGAGGGGAAAAAAGTAAATGATGAATTAATTAAAAGTAAAAACAGTTTAGAAAATTTAGAAAATATCCGGAGTACTTATGATCTCGGCAACCCACAAAAATAGTTTTGTAACTATTGTTCTGCTTTCTGTATTAATGTTCGTTTCAGCTATTTCACTCAACGCCCAGCAGGAAATCCCTGAAAATATTAAAGGCTTACTGATTGAAGGAATAAACGCGGTGGATTCAGCCAAAGTGCCCGCCGACATTGATAAGGCATTAATGCTATTTAAAGAAGTAAATAAATCAGCTCCGGAATTTGCCGATGTGCATTATTATCTGGGCAAAACTCTTTCAATGCTGGAAGGAAATGTAACAAACGCGGTTAAGGAATTTAAGAAATACCTTGAACTTTACCCTGGCGCGCCGGATAAGGAAAGTGTTGAAGCAGATATTAAACAATTGAACGATAATCTTAAATCGAACAGGAAATCGGCTTTAGTCGGGATGAAGCTAATGATGCTTCCTGACGGTGTTTATATAAAGAGCATAGATAGAGTCCTTCATCGTGTCGGCAGCAGACTTCAGAAATTTTATGCAGGCGATAAGATACTTAAGATAAACGGTGAGGATCTTACCGGTTTAAGTCTTCAGGAAGTTCTTAATAAAATAGATTCAGAAGATTCCGATAATATTAAACTTACAATTAAAAGAACCGGTGAACCCTTTGATATAAGTGTATCAAAAGCATTTTATGACCAAATGTCGCCGTACTCTCTCAGGCAATTAGGTGAATATGACCTTAATGCATTCATAAAAGAAGCCGGGACACGGGTGGTTGTTTTGTGGAGTGCTGACAGCTGTACGCAATGTAAAAAATACTATTCAAGCCTGGTGCCCACGCCGGCCGCATTAAAAGTTATAGAAGTTAACATTGAAGAAAACAAAATGATCGGTGATGAGTTCGGCATTTCCAAAGACCAGATCCCGGTTATAAGCTTTTATAAAGACGGTAAATTGTCAGATAAAATAATTGGCTACGATAAAGATCTACTAATTAAGAAATTAGAAGCTTTAAAGGAATGAAATAGCATTTTCGCTCATGTCCGCTGATATTTTCCAGCCCCTGAAACCGGATCCGGATCTCAGTCCGGGTGCATACAGCACCCACGGCGAAGATAGCGGCTGAATCCGGTGACGCAGACCAAAAGCCGCCGCAAGCACTGTCACCGGAATACCCCCCGGTAGTCATCGGCCCAATAATGGTCCACTCTTTGGGAATGCGCATAATAACAGGGCATAAGTATTATCTCTGACTTTTTGAGAATACCTATTTCATCAGAATGAATTTTTTCGTTGAAGTAAAGCTGCCTGATTTAAGCTGGTAGAAATAAATTCCGCTTGACAAATTATGACCGTTGAATTCCACCCTATGACTTCCTGACTGCTGGTACCCGTTAACGAGCGTAACCACTTCCCTGCCAAGTATATCATACACCTTCAGCTGCACCAGCCCTTCATTCCGTATTTCATATTTTATAGAAGTTGTCGGGTTAAAGGGATTAGGATAATTCTGATACAATGCAAATTCTGCGGGAATGGTTACTTCCACTTCAACTTCATTTGAATACTTATACGTCCCGTCATAGTCTATCTGCTTCAATCGATAATGATAATGTCCGGAAATAATGGTTTCATCTTCGAAAAAATATGAATGTATTTCTTCAGAAGTTCCATTGCCGGGAACTAATCCGATCTTCACCCATTCTCCGCTTGCTGGTTTTGTAACAGGGTCTTGTCTTTCTATCTCAAATCCCAGGTTATTTTTCTCCGTCGCTGTTGTCCACTTAAGAATTACTGCATCCCCCGATACTACAGCTGTATAATTTGTCAGCTCAACAGGAACAGGCATTACGCTCTTATATACTCCTCTCGAGAAAGTGCCTGCAAAAATGTAATCATTGGAATTCAACGCCAAAGAGTAGATACCAGGGTCTAACAACCCTTCATTTGCTTCAACCCATAAATCTCCATTATCCGTAGATTTAAATACCCCACCCCCCAACGTACCGGCAAATAAATTCCCCTGGTTACCAACTATGCAAAATACCTGGGTATTCGTTAAGCCATTATTTTTCTCCTCCCAATTCTCTCCTCCATCAGTCGATCTGAAAATTCCTCCCCCAATGGTTCCAGCAAAAAAATCACCTAAGTGATTAATAGTCAGTGCCCATACATTTGCCAAAGTTGTCCCGGCAGTGACAAGTTCCCAGTTCGATCCATTTGTCGTGGATTTGAAGATACCCACATCGGTACCGGCGTAGATAGCCTGATTTGTATCAACAATTATACAGCTTATATATGATGTTGTTAAACCATTATTGACCTGCTCCCAGCTGAGACCATTATTTGTAGATCTGTATATGCCGCTGGAATAGGTCCCTGCAAAAATATGGCCATCTGCATTAAACGAGACAGCCAAAACCATATCTATACCAAGACCCAGATCATTCCAGCTTATGCCCTGGTTCGTTGAACGAGCTACTCCGTATACACCCTGACCCGCAAAAATGTAACCATCCGAATTTATGGCTATCGAATAGATGTCTGTAGAAAGCAAACCGGTATTAGATTCATACCAGCTGCTGCCGTCATCAGTTGAACGAAATATCCCGTAATGAGTACCGGAATAAACAATGTCATTCGCACCGACGGCAAGTCTTACAATAGCCTGGTAAGAAAAACCACGATTTATTTGCTCCCACTCATTTCCGCCATTAGTAGTCCTGAAAATACCATCACCCCAGGTCCCGTCATAAATGTATCCGGCCGCTGAAATGCAAACGGTCCCCGCATTATCATTGGGTACACCGCCTGAGATTTTGTTCCAGCTGTCTCCCAAATCGGTTGATACAAAAATTCCATCATAAGCTGTACCGGCATAAATGTTATCGTTTGAATAATTTACTGTCAGTGTATTCAGGCCATCATCATTTGTCCATTTATGTACCCAGCTGATTCCATTATCACTGGACGTATAGAATTTTCCTATGTTAGAATAAGTACACGCAACCAGGTATCCGGATGATGTGCTTGTTATTTTCCGGACTGACTCAACAATAGGTTCGTATCTTATCCAATAATTTCCGTTATTTGTAGTTTTGTAGATACCATCATTTGTTCCGATAAAAATATCTCCATTCGGGACAGATAATATTGTTCTGACTACCCGGCCACCGGAAGAGATACCCGAATTAATTTCCGTCCAGTTATTACCTTCATCGGTTGACCTGTACATTCCCGACACAGTACCAGCAAAAATATCTCCGGAAGAATTCCAGGCTATTGAAAATACCTGTTTCGTCAGCCCGACCTGCGTCCAGTTATCTCCAGGAACAGCTGATTTGAAAATACCGTTTGCAGTACCGATATATATGATACCTTCTGAGATATTAATGGTGAATACGTTGGCATAATCAAATCCGTCAAGTATTAATGACCACTTATCCCCTCCGTCGGTTGATCTGAACAATCCCAAATTAGCATCACTTGCGAATAGAAGATCATTTTGATATTCAACGATATCATACATTTGAAGCACCCGACTTCTGTATGGTCCGTTAGTCTGTTCCCAAAAATCCTGTGTAAAAGAAGACTGGAAGAATAGAATGACGATAGATAGAGCAAGTATATATTTCATGAATGCCACCTTTTAATACTGGATTGAGGGCGTTATTTTGAATGCCGGATTGAGTATCATGATGGGTTTCCACCTTTTTTCCCGCTATTTTTTTCTTAAAATTACTTTGTTCACCACGAAAAAGCAAGCTAAATTTCTCAATGTCCCCGCGTTTACAACCACCCCATTCGATACGGTGGGACTAAACGAGCCCGATAGATTCAACTCATTATGGATGTCATCGACCGCATTCCGCAGCTTGAAAAGATCGGCGCGCATGTTAAACAGGCTATGCGTAATAAACTACTCGAGCACACCCCCTATGCGGAATATGCCTGTACAAATAGCCAATCCTTCCAGGACTACAATAATACCTATTATTAATCCGCTTGTAGCTAATAAATTAAATTCATCGGCATGCAGGTTTTTTATTGATGAAGAGGGTATCACCGTCCGTTCTTTTACCAGTATTTCTGCGTTTTGTGAATAGGGCATCAGTCTGTCCGTGGACAAGAACAAGCTGTCATTTACAACTGACCAGTTTGATACATTCGGATCCTTTGATTCATTCAGCAATATATATTCCGATAAATCACTTGTTGTAAGATAGAGTTTATCTTTCTTGTACTGCTCCATTTCAGAGAGGCTAATTTCCCTGGAACTATAACATCCGATGGATTGCGCCATTAGAGCGGGGATAAGGAGAGAACAAATAAGGTTTTTCACTCTAACTCCGGTATTTTTATTAAACCCACCCAAAGTTAAATTATTGCAAACATTACAGTTGTCAAAAAAATGTAAAAAATAGATATGAAGCTGATGCCCCGTTTTAACCAGAGAGCAAAGAGGATCACCATTCCGAAGCTAAATACAAAAATTATAGAAGGCAACTGATGGAAATTGCCAAATATATTCAGAAGGAATCCTTTCCGGCTGCCATAGATAAAATTAATGGAATGGCACACCGGGTCGATTTAGACTACCATGATACAACAGCTGGCATTACGACAGATGCTTATAAATTCCTTCACTATCACCTTGAATACCTTGAAAACAAACTTCAATAAAGCGCTGGTTACTGAATAGGTTTCTTCATATCCTCAATATCACTATCGGAGAGGATGCCAAGGACTACCGGCATCCTCTTTATTATTACCTGGGAGGAGTTCATAACTAAAAATTCACCCTTCGTATTTACCGAACCATCAGCATCTTCTTAACAGAAGTGAAGCCGCCGGCTTCCAAAGTGTAAACATACATACCCGAAGCATATCCCTCAGCGTTCCACCGGTAATGCGCAATCTCACCTCAGGGACGAACAAATTGTTATATTATACAATGATAAATGATTTTATAAACACAAGGAAAAACGATGCCGTACAGCTGTGAGCACATCGATGGAATAAAAAAAGAGCCCGAGCCGGTCACCCCCGAAGGCTGCCAGGAATGTCTCGAATCAGGAGATAAGTGGGTGCATTTAAGGCTATGTCTTACATGCGGGCACGTAGGGTGCTGCAATAACTCAAAGAACAAGCATGCAGACAAACATTTCCATCAAACAAACCATCCCGTAATAAAATCATTTCAGCCGGGAGAGAGCTGGAAGTGGTGTTACATAGATGAAATTTACGTAGAGTAACCCACGGTAAATAAAGTATAATTTATGAAGAACACCACCTGGCCGGATTTACCTTTAGAAAAATGGATCGGGACATACGATCTGCTGCACCTGCTCTTCCAGGTAGCTGGAAAGATAAAACTGCAGTTTGTTCCTTTTATTAATCACTGGTGGAATATTGCGTTACACCCGACAGTCGACGGACTTTCAACAGGCATTATTCCTTACGACGAGAAATATTTACAGATCGATTTTGATTTCCATTCACACAAGATCAATTTCAAATTCAACAGCGGGAAAACCGAATCGATCCCGCTCCAAAGCGGAAGCATAAAATCCTACTATCACCGGTTCAAAGAGATATTAATTAACTTCGACTGCAGAATGAAGATCTGGCCCGTCCCCGTAGAAATGGAACACCGCACCCCCTTTGATGAAGACGAAGAGCACCGGGATTACGATCCCGTGTATGCAGAAAAATTTCAGCAGATCATTTTACAGACCAGCAAAACAATGGAATATTTCAGGAGCGGATTTACCGGAAAAGCCAGTCCCATCCATTTTTTCTGGGGATCATTCGATTTAGCCGTAACTTTTTTCTCCGGCAGGCCCGCGCCCAGGCATGGAGGAGCTCCCAATGTAGGCAAGGAAGTAATGGAGAAAGCCTACGATTCCGAACTAGCCAGCTTCGGATTCTGGCCCGGCAAAGGATTCGGTGAACCCGCATTTTACGCTTACGCTTATCCTGAACCGGCAGGATACAAAGATCACGGGGTTAAACCCGGGGACGCGTACTATTATCCTGAAGCAGGCGAATATCTACTTCCGTACGGCGCGATACGAAAGTCGGCCCAGCCCGAAAAAGACCTGCTGAATTTTTTCACTAGCAGCTACAAGGCAGTCGAAGCAACCGGCAAATGGAGCAAGGATCTGAGCAGCCATTAAGGAAGCGCCCGCAAATCCCCGTACAGACGTTTTTTTGATATTTCGCACTTGTTTTGGCATTTTGTCAAAACTGAAACAATTCCTATATTTGCAATCCGAAAAGATGAAACATCAACCGGAGAGATGGCAGAGTGGTTGAATGTTGAGTGTAGCAGTTTCCGGACGAAATCCGGCCTTGCCCGTTTACGAATGCTGACGGACGGCGGTCCCGAAAGCTCACAACAAATGTTCTTTACATACACGGAGAGATGGCAGAGTGGTTGAATGCGGCGGTCTTGAAAACCGTTAAGGATGCAAGTCCTTCCGGGGTTCGAATCCCTGTCTCTCCGCAAACAAAAAATGCCCCGTTATTTAACGGGGTTTTTTTATTTACGAAGCGTAGAAAGCTTTGCTTTTATAAGCGGAGTAAATGAAAAAACAACGGGGAGCGATTAGCTCCCAGGGGCATTTTTTGTTTGACGGTCTCCCCCAATGGGATCACCGGAGGTAATCCCTGTTCACGGATTCCTGTACTTTTCTCTTAAGATACCTGGGTTTATGATTCTGTTTTAGCCAATATAAGGGATACCCAATCTTCACCGTTATAACAACCATAAGAAGATTTTCCTTTTTTTAGGTAAAGTTATTAAATTAAAATTGACGATTAAGAATATTACCTTTAACATATTGAATTTTTTTTATTTAAAGGAAAGCGAAAAATGCCTAAAGTTAAGCCGGAAATTCTAAAGTGGGCCAGGGAAAATTCATTGCTTTCCATAGAAGATGCTGCTCGTAAGCTTAATATAAAGGACGGCAAACAAACGGACGCAATAGAAAAACTTATTGCATTTGAATCCGGTGATAAAGAACCTTCCAGATCCTTACTGCTTAGAATGTGCAAACAATACCATTTACCTCTTTTGACTTTTTACCTTGACAACCCTCCAAAGATAGGAGATCGGGGAGAAGATTTCAGGACTTTACCTGCTAATTTTGAAGAAATTGAAGATGTAAATGTTGATATTTTGATACGGGATATCAAAGCACGTCAAAGTACAATCCGTGAAACACTCATAGATGCAGATGAAGAAATTCATTTAGATTTTATTGGCAAGCACAAAATTGAAGATGGGATTACTAATGTCGTCCAAACTATCCGTGAGGTTCTTGATTTTAAACTTAAAGCCTATCGCAATCAACTAAATTATAAAGAAGCTTTTCGATTTTTGCGTCAAAGAATTGAATCAAAAGGTATTTTTGTATTACTTAAAGGAAATCTTGGCTCATACCATAGTAATATATCACTCACCGTATTTAGGGGTTTTGCATTATCTGATGATATAGCTCCATTTATTGTAATTAATGATCAGGATACTGAATCAGCATGGTCATTTACCCTGATGCATGAAATGGCTCACTTAATCTTAGGAAAAACGGGTATTAGCGGGGCTTATCTTGAAAAAGATATAGAGAAATTTTGCAATACTGTAGCAAGTGAATTTTTGTTACCAGAAGCTGAATTTGAGCAGTTCCGTGTATCTGATTATAGTTTTGAGAATCTCAGCGTTAATATTTCTGAATATGCTTATTCCAGAAGGTTAAGCAGTACGCTTGTTGCTTATCGGCTTTTTAAGCGCGGCGATATCAACGCTTATTTATGGGAGAACTTAAAAAAATTCTATCATGAAAAATGGGTTGAAAACCGTGAAGTAAGTAGGAATAAAAATAATCAAAAAGAAGGAGGGCCTGATTACTACGTGATGAAAAACTATAAGCTAGGTACACTGGTTAGACTAGTACAACGTCTAACATATGCCGGTGCATTAACGACTACAAAAGCTGGCATGTTACTGGATATCAAACCACTTAAAGTTCATCGATTATTTCAAATAGATCAATTTGCATAGGAGATAATGTCATTTTGCTCTACTTGCTTGATGCTAACACATTAATCGATGCTAAACGTGACTATTATCCTATTTCACGGATTCCTGAATTTTGGGAATGGATTATTTATCAAGGCCAACAAGGTATAATAAAAATACCAATAGAAGTGTATGAAGAGTTTTCTGATACTAAAGATAAAGATGGCGAAAAGGACGACCTTGCAACCTGGGCAGAGAGAATAGAAACCAAAAATTCATTATTACTGGATGAAGAGGCTGAACAAGATTTAGTGGCTCGGATAACTTATGGTGGGTATGTAGCTAATCCCACTGATGATGAATTAGAAAAGATAAGCAGAGATCCATTTTTATTATCATATGCACTTAAAGATATTGATAACAGATGTATTGTTACAACAGAATCCTCAAAGCCATCTCGCAGTGGCGCAAAACGGCATATACCGGATGTTTGTAAAGAATTTTAAAATAAGGTGTATAAATAATTTCCAAATGATCAGAGAATTAAATTTCAGTACTGATTGGAAAAAATCATAATTATACCAATCTAAATCTTCATTCATAAATTTAACCCACTAAAAAGATTTGAGTCTTACATTACTGCTCCTTTATGGTTATTGCTTTGCATCTCTTTCCACTAGTATCTTTTGATTTAGGAGCAGTGGATCCGTTCTTCTTTGAGCATATTTTCTCAGATTAATGAAATATCAGCTAACATCGGGGATAAGATTAGTGGGGAAGCTTGGGGTTAAAATATAATCCTTGCGTAGCCATGAAACTTCAATTATGGATTATTTCCGAAAAGGGGTGCTTCAGATACGTAATCAAAACCAAACACCCACGGTTATAAATAATAATAAATTAACCGAGTCTCTGAATTTATAAATCGAAATCCGGATTTCGCCATTTCAAAAAAGGATGATCCAGGGATGATCCAACTTCATCCAGTCTATTATCCTACTTTTATTTGTATGAGTAAAAAAGGAGGATTATCTGATGGCAGATAAGAAAACTAAGTCTAAATCGACTACAGATAAAATAAAAGAGGAGCTGGATATTTTGGTTGAGATCACCACTGAGATGCAGAGGCAGCTCGACAAAGGCGATTGTAAACTGCTCGGTTTTAAGGAGGCTGCAAATTACCTCGGCTGCTCTCATTCTTTTCTGTATAAGCTTACCGCAGCTAATCTTATCCCCTGTTATAAACCCCGGGGCAGACTCTACTTCTTCCAGCATGATATTTCTAAATGGGTGATGGAAGGAAAAAATAATAAATTTATTAACATTACTACGGAGGAGGAAAATGAAGGATCCACAAATTAAAAAACGGGAAAATAAAGATCTTAATGAATTCAGAGATGAATTATTTATTTACCAGAGATGTAGTAAATCAGGTTTAATGATTATAAAGATGTTACGGAGCTGCTGAATGGATCAAGAGATTAAAAGAATCCTGGGGGATAAGGCGGAAGTGGTTGTGATTTCACCTGATCCGGGAAAAGATAATGACAAAATTATCTTCTGGGAAAAAGAAAAGAACCGGTTAAAATTAAACAGCAGACTATTTATTGATTTCTTAAATCAATTCGGTTTCAGGTTATATTTTATAGGAAGGGATTATATACTTGTCCGGATAAAAGATAATATTGTTGAAGAGATAAGTACCGTGGATATCAAGG
This sequence comes from uncultured Ignavibacteria bacterium, assembly GCA_963774455.1. GTDB lineage: Bacteria > Bacteroidota > Ignavibacteria > Ignavibacteriales > Ignavibacteriaceae > DATFVA01. The sequence continues at coordinate 875,433 of CAVZFD010000004.1, read as the reverse complement.
AGACCGTAAAGAATTATATCCTGGCAAAGCCTGGGGAATTTGAGGATAAGGTAACTGCTGAAAAGTTGTTTGAACTGATCATAGACAATACAAATAATCTCTTCAGCCGGGGTAACCTCGAATACCTGGAACAGCTGGAAGATACTTTCAAGCAGGATACCAGGTTAGAATCATTTATCTATTTCAAAAACTGTTTCATTAAGATTACTTAAGAGGGATATTCTGCACATAATTATAAAGAGCTTGATAAACCAATATGGAAAAATCAAATCCTTGAACGTGAGTTTTATGAGACTGGAGGTGACTGCGATTTTCAGACTTTTGTTTTCAGAATAGCGGGTAATGACGCCGAAAGGTATGATGCTTTCAAAAGTGTCATTGGGTATCTCCTGCATACGTATAAGGATCCGGCGCTGGCAAAGGCAATAATATTTATGGATGAGAAGCTTGATGACGGATCAAACGGAGGATGCGGCAAAAGTTTACTTGGCAATGCAATATCTAAAGTTAGGAAATCACTTCGGTTAGGAGGAAAAAACTTCTGGTTTGAAAGATTTGCTTTTCAATCATATGAGCCCGGGACCAATATAATTGAATTTAATGATCTAAACAGGCGTTTCAAATTTGAAAACCTTTTTACTGCGATTACCGATAATATAATAATTGAAAAAAAGAATAAGGATGAATTTATCGTACCCTTCGAGCAGTCACCTAAAATACTGTTGTCTACTAACTATACCATTAAGGGTGTGGATGAATCCACGTTAAGAAGACAGTTTGTACTTGAGTTCTCGGATTATTTCAGTATCAGGTATTCACCTGAGGATGAATTCGGGCACAGGTTCTTTGATGACTGGTCTGATAATGACTGGTGCAGCTTCTATCAATTTATGATAAGCTGTCTCAGTTATTACCTGGAAAAAGGATTACTAGATTATAAGAGAGTTAACCTGGAGGTAAAGAAGCTGATAGAATCAACATCGGAAGAATTCCTCGAATTTGCAGAAGACCTTGCTAATGATACCTGGTATGACAAAAGAGAAACTTATAGAAACTTCCTTGAAAATTATCCCGACTTTAACAACAGTAAAATGGAACAGAAGAGGTTTACAAGCTGGTTAAAGATATTTGCAAGGATAAAGGGATGGAAATTTATTCAGAAAAAATCTGGTGCTGAAAGAACTTTTATTTTAAAAAGTTTAGATTTTCAGGGTGAAGGAAATATAATATAATATATAAGAAGTAGTGTTTTGATGGTCCAAAGCGTCCAAAACCAAAAAAGTATTAAAATCAGGCTAAAATCAAATAAAATATTGGACCATACCAGCTCTGAGAAGCGTCCAAGTATGGTCCAAAATAGCCCCTGGATCGTCCAAAATTATTTCATAGGCAGTATTTTGATGAATTATTCAACAATTTTTCCAATTCCGAATTTGGCTAGTATAGTCATTCCGACCGAAGGGAGGAATCTCCACCTTCGACCTTTTACAACCATTTAACAATATAACAATATTCACTCTAGAGCCTCTATGCCAGCAATAATAGACATCCACGTTCACTTCGGTGGTCCCCGAAATTCAAAGAACGGTTGCTATTGGTCGGAGACCTTTAAGAAACAGCCTGCATACTGGCTGCTGAAGCTTACCTCCTATTCCCTATTCAAGGAACCTACATTTGAGGAAGTTGAACGTAAAATCCTTTCAGTAATTAACGGAGCAAAGAAAGTAGATAAAGTTGTACTGCTGGCTATGGATAAAGTTTACGATCTTGATGGTAATCCCCGGGAGAAAGAAGGCAATAAAGAAATTACTCACCTGTACGTCCCAAACGATTACATAATACAGCTGGCGAAAAAGAATAAACGGATACTTGTGGGTGCCTCTGTTCATCCTTATCGTAACGACTGGAAGGAAGAACTAAATAAATGTTTAAGCAATGGTGCAGTGCTCTGTAAATGGATCCCTTCCTCCCAGCAGATAGACGTAACAAACGAGAAATGCTTCCCGATGTACGATTACCTGGCAGAGCATAACCTGCCGCTGCTGGTGCACTCCGGTCCGGAATATTCCATCCCAACTTCAGATGATCGTTTTATCGAATTCAATAATCCAAAATATCTGCGGGCAGCACTCGATCGCGGGGTAACTGTAATTATCGCACACTGCGCTCTACCCTACTTCGGTGCACTCGATACAAAATACCAGGATGATATGGAAGAGTTCTATAAGCTCTTTGAGGAAAGCAAAACCAAACCCTGGAAGCTCTATGCCGATCTCTCGGCCATTGCTGAACCATTACGAAATGCATATGTCCCGGATATCCTGGCAAGAATCCCTCAGGATCGCCTCCTCTTCGGCAGCGATTATCCTTTACCGGCTTCAGAGTTCAGCTACAAGAAAAGCAAGAATATAATCAAGTGGATCCGGTTGACCATCAAAGCTTTCTCAATCCGTAACCCGCTTGATAAGAACTATTTCATTCTGAAGAAAATGGGGTTTGATGAGCAGGTATTTTACAGTGCTAATTCTCTTTTAAACAAATCAGGACAAAATTTTCACTATGCCAATAACTGAAGACAATATTATAACCCTGCCTGACAAGGTTCGTAAGCCTGGAATTACCAGTCTTTCAATCAAAAAGCGGCGTATAAAGAGCAGAAGAAGTGCATTATCAATAACACGTTATCATAATAAGCTGTATGATACAGCACTCGAATTTACCCGGCATATAATGTCATATCCCCTGCTTAAAAAAGCCTGGATAAAAGCTGAAGGGGATGAGAATAAAGCTTTCAGGGAGCTGTTCAAGCATAATCTTTATTATTTCCTTGAGAAAGAAGGATTTAGCGATGAGAATATAATTACTCCGAACGGAAAGGATTTATATTTTTATTTGGCATTTATTGATGACAATCTGTTGATGCTAACTTTCTCATCAGACGAGCCTGAAGATCCCATCTTCCCTGCAACACTATATGCCTTTATTTGCTTCAATAGAATAGAGGGGTGCGTTTACTCTTTCACAGAGTTTGTGAAGGCACCCGAATTTGGTGATGGAGGATATTGCACGGCGATAAAAGTTCCTGAATATCTTTACAAAGCCCTGGAAAGAGAACCTCACCCCTATGTATGCATAGCTCTGACAAGTACAACACAAACTGATGACAAGGTTTTCTGGACATACACCGGAACAGGCCGCTTTAACGATCCCGACCGAATCTACACCGACGATAAAGATGAGGAGGATGAAGAGTTTGAGGATGATGAGGAAGAAGAAAGTAACTGTACTTTACTCTAGCGTCTCACCCTCACCGTAGAGAAAAATCACTGACCGGAATTTGAAATAAATATTTAATAGAAGCAACAAAATTGTTTAAGAAGACAATAAAAAACCCGATGACTATCTGCCATCGGGCTGAAATCTTTTTCATTAGGCAAGGGTAACCTCTGTGAAGATCATTTCAGCAAAACCTGTCCGCCGCAGTGCTAACGGAGGAGGATCATCTTCTCCGTCTGTATAAAATCTCCAGCTTTAATTCGATAAAAATAAACACCGCTCGCTAACCCCGAAGCATTAAAATTGACTGAATATCTTCCCTGAGTCTTCTGCTCATTAACAAGAGTGGCTACTTCTCTTCCCAGAATGTTATAAACCTTAAGCGTTACATATCCAGATTTAGGAAGCTGGTAGTTTATTGTAGTTGCAGGGTTGAAGGGATTTGGGAAGTTCTGCTCAAGTGAAAACTTATCCGGCGCAGTTAGTTCTACTTCAACTATTTTACTGTAATTGTAGCTGCCATCAAAATCAATTTGCTTCAGGCGATAAAAGTATTTTCCTGTAGTAACATTCTTATCTGTAAATGAGTATGACTTTGGTTCCGTGGTTGTTCCGGATCCCGGTACAAACCCGATTTTCATCCATTGCATTTGTTCAGGAATCCGTCTTCTTTCAATCTCAAATCCTTTATTATTTCTTTCACTTGCTGTAATCCAGTTAATCTCCACTTCTCTTTCCGATGACAGGACTGTAAATGAAATCAATTCAACCGGTAAAGGATAACCCAGATTTTCATCGGCGCCAATATATGGGAATGATGGATTACGGATTTCCCGATCAATATCGTCGGGTATTAAAGATAGCGGCTCCCCAGTTAAATCAATATCACCTAAAGAACTGCCTGTTAAATGAAGATCTGTACCCGAAGTAAAATAAACATTTTTTGAGATTGAGAAAGTGTCCTTTTGAGTCGAGTCCCTCCAAACCGTTAAAGTAGTGATATCGTTGTTAAGCCATTTCCCAAGTATACCGCCATTCCCGGCAGCAAAATAATCATTGTGATCGATCTGCTGCAGTCCCCTGTCGTCCTCAATGGCAATTGCATAATGGCGGCCGGTTCCCGATGTATTATTGCGTTTATTAACAAATATATTATCCAATAAATTAAGAGTCATTCCGTGATATTCAGCAGATCTCCTCCTGAAACAAAAACTATTATTTGAATTCGCTTCCTCTCCATAAATATAAATTGAGTTGTTAAAGAAATTATTATAGGTAAAATATACTCCGCTAAAATCGATACCTGCGATTGTGGAATATTCATCTCCTGAAAGACTGATAAAGTTGTTGTATATATATGCATTGCTTGAATTTGGTATTTTAATCCCTGTTACAGAATCCGGCGATGAACCTAAAGTGGAAAGAGAATGAATAGAATTTCTAATAATATTTGGTGAGAACAGATGGCCGATAAAAATACCAGTCACTTTAGCCTTATTTGTTGGTTCTGTAAGATAAATTTCAGAATCCTGAATGTAACATTCCCCAGCCTGCTTACAATTTATCCCTGTACTTAAAAAATCTGTAATTTGACATTCTGATATTATCCAGTGTAAAGCAACGGGGTAGCTTCCATCGCCAAAATAAATGCCGTTGTCCGGCCTGCCGCTGATGCTTTTACCAATAAAACAATTATCTATCGAAACGCTGTCGCTGTAACTATTATAACCGTTATAAAAAGACTGAATGACACCTCTGTCCGGATTATCGCTGCATCCTAAAATATTGCAATACGAAATTTCAATATTTCTGGAATTACCCGTAATAAGAATAGTAGAGCCGTTTGGATTTTCGTTTATTACAGATAATGATTTTTCTTCACCAATACCACCGGGTCGTCCGTCTATCGAAATATTAGTAGCTCCATCAAATTTTATTATGGCACTTTGACTGCCGGTTATTGCAACATCGTTTGCATCAAAAGCAGGGTGAATTTTAATAGAGTTCTGAAATGAACTGCCTATAATAAACGGGAATACAATCGGGAAATTTTCTTCTGTTGAGATATAGTCATTCAATATTTCAATCGTTACCGGCCCTGTTATAAACGACGCTTCCAGTGAATCACATAATGATGTAAGGGAATTAAAGTCCCCGGTATTCCCAACCGTATATATTCCGGACAAGCCGTTTCCCATAATGATTTCCCTGTTACCGGCCGGAGCTGTTATATCCGGAACACGCGGCCCGGTATAGCTAAATGTTAACTGAAGACATTCGGCATCCAGAAAATTTCCTATTTGGGCTGTGGGAGAAACATCATATGTTAACCATATATAATTTGTTTCATAATCTATCAAACTTCCCCCGCCATAGATTGTAAAATATCCATCCGGATTATATACTGTATTGCCTGTTTGGTTTAAAGTGGAGAAATTCGGGTTTGTACCTGTATTAAAAAGTTTGGCATTAAGGATATCACCTGTGTTTGTAGTTCCGTTAGTATTTAATGAGACGGCAGTTATAGACGGCGGTGTCAACACACCCACCTGAGGGTTTACTATAATACAGATAACCGGCTGATTCAAAGCCCCCCGGATAACGTCATCTGTAATTTGTGCCGTAGTCACTCTGATAAAACCGCTGACCTGGAGCTGCATAGATAGATCCGTGGTCCAATCCAGGTTCCAGGTTGCTCCCGGTGCTTCTGGAGTCCAGCTGCTTCCGGGGATACCCTGAGTGAAGTCCAGATAACCTGTCTCCCAAAAAAAGTTACCCGATGCTGTGCTGTTATTATAAATTTCTATCCAGTACGTTCCTGTATTATTGATGTATATAGGATCCCAGAACTCAAACGTGAAAACATACTCGTCCACGCCAAAAAGAATATTACCAGTAACTGCACGGCTGCTGGCCTGAAGACCACTCCGGATGTCCAGAACCGGGCCGGGTGTACCACCGTTATCGGAGTGAAGTATTACGGTGAAGTCATCCACCGGATTCGGGATGTTTTCAGGGTAATACCCGCCCCACATTACAAGTTTGCTTATCTCGATTATAGAATCAGAGACAGTGAAGTTTTCAGCAACCGATTGCTGTCCGGAAGGACAAAGCGCACAATTTGCATCCGCGAACAGTCCGTTCATCCCGTTTGGTGTTTGGTTAAGGTAGAAATTTTCCAGCATAGGAGCTTCGAATATGGTTGTTCCGGAGATCCTGGCAGGGCCGTAATGGATCAGCGAGGTCTGAGCAATTGCGGTAAATGCAAAAAGAAGGAGAGAAAGTACCATAAAGAATTTAGGCATATTGTCTCCTTAATAAGGTGGACATTTAATTATTAAGAATCAGAAAAACCCAAATTAAAGTTGAAACAGTTATTTTCAGAACTTTTGCTCCGGGAGAGTATCGGATGTGTGTCTTCAGCATGTAACAGTAATCCTGCCCTGTCTTCTGACTCTCTCCAATTAGAAAGAAATTACTTATAATAATTTGTCATAAATCTTTGATAGAAGCAATTAAATTGTTTAATAAGATAATAAAAAAACCCGATGACAATCTGCCATCGGGCTGAACTCTCTTTCAAAAGGTCGGGGTAACCTCTGTGAAAATCATTTCAACAAAATCATTTTACGAGTCTGGATAAAATCTCCAGCTTTCATTCTGTAGAAATAAACGCCGCTTGGAAGATTCGCTGCATTCCAGTTTACTTCATAAGTGCCTGCAGATTTTTCTTCCTTTACTAATGTTTCTATTTCGTTGCCTAGTATGTCGTAGACTTTTAATGAAAGTAACGAAACTCTTAAACTCTCGGAGTAGAGGGAAAAGTTTAGATTCCTAAATAATTATTTCAAAACTGCAGTTTTTTATCTCTGCAGTCAGCCCTTCAGGAGCATCGCTTGATTTAAATGTTCCACTGAATTCACCGGTTAAATGCAATACTCCGTTAATATATTTAACATCTGTAATATTAATCTTCATTGATACGGAGTTTATTTTCCAGCTTGATTTTTTCCCCCTATTCGAAACACCATAAAAAGATGCCCCGTAATTTTCCTTCTCATTACCGAACCGGAAAGAAAGCTCCTTACCTGAATCAGTTGTATTATCCCTTGTGCTAATTTCTATCTTTATACCTTCAAGAGTTTCGGCATCGGGCTCAGAGGATAGTTCTTTCAGCCCCAGATCAAGCGCTACTCTTTCCTGAATGTTTTCATCTTTTTGCTCTGCTTTAATGCTGAGGATTATTCTGTTTTCTTTTTGAATTGTAATTGAGTTAATCGGCAGATCAATTTTCTCCCCGTTATAAACCAGGCTGATATTTCCATTGTTGTTTTGTTGAGAAAACAGGACTGGGGCTAAGAACAGAACCAGCAAAAATAACTTTTTCATTTTTTATCCTTAATATTTAATATTTACTATAAAAAAAGACCATTAACTATCAGGAAATTAATCCATTCTGATTATTGATATGTCATAAAATTGTAAAAATTGAATTGAAGACACTAAAAAACCCGATGACAATCTTGCCATCGGGTTGAACTCTTTCAAGAGGCAGGGGTACCTTCTGTGAATGAGCTGTAAATTAAACTCACATTCGGTTCTTTAATATATAGGATCTGCAAGAGTGCCCTCAATAATCCTGCGCGAAAATAATTAAATCAAAAACGTTTTACATCCTTATAATTACGGATAAGAAATAAACAGAATTTTTTATTGCCTCTATTCCGAAAATCAGGTATTTTATTGATTGATAAAATTCTTAGATACCTGGGGTGATGACTAAGTTAAGCCACTTTAGAAACCCTTCAATTCTTCAGGATAATAAACACTTATTCGTAAAACTCTATCCGCATTGTGAGTGATGTGCCGGAGGTGTACTACGACAAAGAAAAAAGTAATTCTTGAATATTTACCAATTGTAATTACTAATTTACTATTATGGCCTAAGAAATAAGGAAACTGTTTTGAGATGTACACATACTTGTGAAATTTTCACTCACGAGGAAATCATAGATCGTGCTGAGTCTGATATAACTCAAAATTACCCCTGGCCTGAATTAAATTTGCATACTGTAGTTCAGAACACTGAGTCTGAAGAATGGAAATCATTATTACATCTTGTGGAAGAAGCAATCCTGGATGAACGCCAGGTATTTTCTCCTAAAAAATCACTTGGAGGTGACATATGGTGCAAGATTATTACACTTCCCAAAAGCATTGCAAATCTTAAAGCAGTTACTAGTTTGGACTTATATGGGAGTAATTTAATTTCAATTCCACCAGAAATTGGTCAAATGGAAAATTTAGAAGAATTTACACCCTATACTTCTTATGGCTTACATTGGTTTCCATACGAAATAACAAGGTGCAAAAAATTGTGGAATAGCACTGTTAGCACACGTGCGTTGTATGGTAACTACAAGTATCGTCCCCCATTTCCTTGGATAAATACAAAAGAAACTAAAGGGTACATTAACCCTAAAAAATGCAGTGTATGCGGGGCTAATATCTCAAAGGATAAAGTTATTCAAGTTTGGACTTCAATTCGCGTGGCAACAGATGTTTTACCCTTATTAGTAAACGCTTGCTCTGAAAATTGCATCAATTCACTTCCCATCGGTGCAGAAGGGTATATACAAAAGCCGCATCAAGGAGGGATTGAAATTATTCAACCAAAAGCGAAATGGTAATTTAATCATTTCAAACCGATGACATTTCGCATCCACCAGTCTGTTCCGGGCTGCGGGTTAGCCACCATGACGTAATAAAGCTATGGATAATGAAATAAAATATTATGGAAAAGACGATTTAACTGAAAGAGATTTGTTTCTCTTACCTCTAAAGTCTTCGTTGGATATTCCCAAGGAATTCCATTTGCCAAGTAAACATTTTGCTTGCTTTTTAGTATGGGATTCACAAAATAATTCTATACAAGAAATATCAGAATTAATTGAAACCTTAGTTAAAAATGGTGTGGCATATTTTTGTGCTTGGGGAAATGATTGTGAAAGACTTGAAGATGTTTGCGATAAGATTGGTTTATTAAATTCACCAAATGATTCAGTGATAATGACAACGTCACATAAAAATGAATCCATTGAAGAAACTCTTTATTTTTTCCTTACAGATACTCATCCCGATAAATATTATGAATTGACATTGAGTTCGAGCTTGGTAATTGTAATTGGTAATAATGATAAGTTGCAAATGATTGAAAATGCTTTATCAAATCCAAAATTGTTTAGTAAAAATATTTTAGATAAAGAATAGTAATTCTATTTTAAACGCTTTACAACCAGTGATTCAAGCTGACTCCTTTCGCATCCATCAGTCTTGTTCAAGGCTGCGGGTTAGCTGCAACGCCATTAACTAAAGCATAACTCATAAACCTTTAGAGTTTCCTTATGGATAAAAATCAGATCATGTTCGCGGGTAAATTACTTGTCGAATATAAGCTGCTTAAAAACGGGATAGATGCAAGTCTAAACTATGACAATAGTGATATTCATCTTAAAGTAGTCTCAGAAAATAAAACGATAAGTTTTAATATAAAAACTACTGAAGAACCTAAGCCTGGTGGCGGTAAAGGAAAGGATGCTGTTAGTTGGAATTTGGGGAAGACATCTGCAGATTTTATAGCTTGTGTAAATCTAGCTGACGATGAAGTATGGTTATTTACTCCATCTGAGATGTATGAACTAGCACAGCATCCATCTAAAGATAAACTTTATATCTATACGGACGAGGCTGTTAATGCAAGAAAAAAAACTCTAAGAAGTGAGTTTAAGAAATATTTACTGGAAAGTAAAATAGAAAAAATTAGATTTTAACTAAACTTTAGATTTGTTCCTCAGTCTGTTCTGGGCTGCGGTTTCACATTCGCTTTCACGGGGTATATACGTTGATGAGCTTCTTAAAGACCCGCGAAGAATAAACCAAGATAAATACTCTATGAGAATCTTTCAGCTGATATTTTAGGAATTTAATTCGAGAATATCAGCCATCAGGCACATTCTTCAATGTTATGTGAGATGAAGTTATTAAAAGATCTTAAAGTAATAAATTCGAGAACATGGCGGTTGATATATCAGAAAATAATTCGGTTATATCTGCCGTTTTGAAAATCATTAATTCGTTATAAGTAATAGTTATATTTTATTTCAGATTTAATTAATCATTTCAAAATAGAAATTATATGCAACTAGATAAGAATGAATTTCTGAAAAGATTAGAAACAGCCAGTGAAACAATAAATAAAGTTGCATCAAAATATTTTAAGGAAAAAATCCCAATAAATAATGTTTATACCCTTCCTCTACATAATAATGATTTTGGTAAACAAGGTCCTGCCGGAACAATTAAATATTTAGGCGGTAGATTTTTAAAGCCTGGAGATCTTTTTAAGGTAACATCTAAAAGAGCTGCTCAAATACTTTGGCTTGATGGTAAAGTCCCACAATGGATTGATATATTTCCTATCTCCGTTGATGAAGAATCATTGAATATCGGAATAACGATTTGCCCTAGAACTGTAATCGCTGATGATGATAATTTAATTTTAAGAAAGGGTCATGATATTCCAACTAAACCATTTTATCCTCATGTTCGTCATCCTGCTCTGTGGAAAATTGAAAATGGACTACTAAGTCTTAATGAGGGTAAGAAAAAGAAAGAATTGGGATACCAACTTGAAGAAGTTAAAATAGAATGTTCAATTGAACAAATTAAAATCCCTTCTGAAAAGGTCTCGATTTATTCGAGGAAAAAATTGAGTGATACCCATAGTTTTACCTGTACTATTCAAGGGAAAAATACCAGCGAGCTGTTTGATTTCCTTCCACCAGGTAGTCAAAATAACATAAACAAGGAACTAATGGATAAAATTATTTCAAGCACCTTTTACCTTTGGGAGATTTATTATCGTGGGAACAAAGAATATAATTTGACTATTATTAATAGTTACGAATATGAAAAAAATAAATTGATATTTTCTGGAATATGTTCAGAAATAGGTAAACAAAATTAAAAAATTGGTTTTTAATAATTCTTGATCATATTTTCTAAAATATTTACAATTAAAAAAATATAACCAGCGGCTCAAGGCGACCGCAAAATCGGTGCGGGACTTTTTAGGTTTTTGGCATTTACTTTTTCGCCCGGTATTTTGTTCTAGGTAGTAGTTTTAAATAACATTGTTGCAAACTGCGCTTAAGATGAAAGTTAAGCATCCCGACAAGTCGGGACTAAATCATCGGCAGTTGTTTTTTAATCGGCATCCTAGTTTTGGGGCGGCGCTTATCGGCAACGCCGTTATAGCACTAAATAATAATTATGAAAAACGAGAAATCAGATTTGGGTGACTTACATAAATCGATTAAAGATTTTCAGATTGACAATCCTTTGGCAGAGCTTCAAGAATCTATGAAAGCATTTCAGATGAGCAATCCGCTGAAAGAGCTTCAAGAATCAATGAAAGTTCTTCAGATACACAATCCATTAGAAGAGTTTCAAAAAACGATGAAGGCTTTCCAGATAAGTAATCCGTTGAAAGAGATTCAAGAATCAATGAAAGTTCTTCAGATGCACAATACGTTGTCAGAACTTCAAGAAACAATGAGGACTTTCCAGATAAATAATCCATTGAAAGAGTTTCAAGAATCAATGAAAGTTCTTCAGATACACGATCCATTGGCAGAACTTCAAGTAACAATGAATGCTTTCCAAATTCACAATCCTTTGAAAGAACTTCAGAAAGCTCTTAATTTATTACATATACAGTATCCTTGGAAAGAACTACAAGAATCAATTAAGTCATTACAAATTTTAAAAATACCAAAAGCTTATCCAAATATTGTTGAAGCATTGTCAATTGAAAGGTGGCAATTACTAGATGATGATAAAGAAGAAATTCAAATTAATAATGATGGTTCTGTAACTACAAATTCTCAAATAATTTCACAATTAGAAATACAAAATGCAATAAATCAAATTTTCGATAACACTTTATCTTCAAAGTATGAACATTTTGAAAATGTAATTCAAAGTATTTATTTGGAAATCAGAGCATTAAAAAATTCAACTTTAGAAAAGATATTAAAGAACTTAATTTATCCGCTCCTTATAGGTTTATTGTTAATCTTTTTATCTGACATTACCGCTTCTTATAGAAACGAATATTTCAAAATCAACAAAAGACAAATAAAGAAACATATTGAATCACAGTTCTCAGAAATCACAAACAAAAATGAAATTTTAAAATCCCTTAGATTTGTAACCGCTAGTAAATTAAATATGCGATCCAAACCGACGATAAAATCAAAAAATCTTTGCATCTTAAATTATGGGCAAGTTGTTGAATTAGTAGCGAAAAAAAGGAATTGGTCATTAATTTCTTGGCGGGACAAAGAAAATTCGAACATTCTTCAAGGTTGGGTTTTTACAAGATATTTAGAAAAGTTTCAATAGTGCTATATCAAGCGCCTCAACCCGACCGCCTACACGGTGCGGCGGTTTTTAGATTTTTGGTATTTGTTCATAGTTTATATTTCTTCTTCAAGTTGGTTTAAAATGTAAGGCGGTTTTTAATTTATAAAATGTTCTAATTAATTAACATAATTATTATGGGCTGCGGGTTAAGCGCAACACTACTTGCTTCCATACAAGAGAAAAAATACTGACCTTATGATGACTGTTCTTTGAAAAATTGTAATAAGGTAAACAATTTAATTAAAAAGAGTGTGTACCTTTCTGTAAGTAAAGGCATAGTTATCCTTTAAGTATTTTATTGAAAAAGTTACCTTGATGATTATCCCGGCTTACCTAAGCCCCTGATCCAGTCTTACTTCCGTTTTCTAAATTTAATTTTAGTGTTATACAAATTTTCTTATTCGATCCAGGGGAACCGGGATGACCGCCGTATCAGTTAGGCAGAGCGTCCTGAGAAAAATCGGGACCTCTTATGCGGCTAAGCGTGCGGTCATCGAAGGCTCCTTAAATATAGAAGGATTTCTACCTAAACTTTTTACTTAATACTGTGCATAGTGTCCGGTTGAATAATACTTTTGAGAAAGAACAAATGTTTTAATTCAAGCTGACTTTTTATATTTCTTTTTTTCTTTAAACTCTTTGTACTTGTTTTCAAGCGCCAGCAACTCTTTTTGTTTTTCTTCCTTGTATTCATATTTATGTTCTTCTTTAACAATAGCAACAATAAGTTTTAGGAGGTTAGAGCAGCAAGCAATAACATTCTTACGGTATCTGGGCTGTTTCATCTGGCGCTTTAGGTAACGTATCCTTATTTCGGGTATATGATTCTTTGTCTCTTCAGCCATACTGTAAATAATAGCTCTAAGCCTATGGTTGCCAATGTGTGTAATTCTTCGGTAACCTGTATACTGACCGGACTGAGAGAGCTTAAGGTTTAATCCGCTGATAGCTTCTATTTTTTTGTAATTGTCAAAGTAAGATAAGTCTCTAAGTTCGGCAATAAATCTGGCAGCGGTAATATCCGAGATACCCTTAAGAGAAGAGATGATGCTGAAGCAAGAGGTTTTTTCAGCTAAAGCAATAAGCTGGTCTAGAACATATTTAATTTGTTCCTTAAGTAGAACATACTGCCCCAGCCAGCAGTTGAGAGTAATTCTTTCAGAGATAATTTCTTCATTGAATAATGAAATACCTATGCTCTCTTTGGCAGCTTCTTTAAGGGCTTTGAGAGTAGCTTCACCGTGCTGACGCTGAGATACTTCCATAACTTCCGGAACTTCAAGAAAGACATTCATATTAAGGAAATCTTTCGGAGAAAGATATTTTGCCAGAAGATACCTGGCGGTATCGGTATCCAGATCAAGAGCGTTTATAAACTCCGGGAAGATGAGCTCGACTAGAGAACGAATGCGCTGCTTAGTTTGGGTCATATGTTCTTTAAGCTTGTCATAAGTAATACTGAGGCGATGCATAGCATTCTGGTCTGAAGGATAGAGCCGGTAAAAATTAAAGTAACCTTGCCTTGCACAGTTAGCAACAGCCAGTGCATCTTTAGGATCGGTACGGGAGAAATTATTATTTATCTTGGGTCTTTCGTGATGAGTGAATAAAGGACTGACCATAAGCACCGTGAAGCCCTTATTACAAAGGAAGCAGCAGAGTTTCTGCCATAGGTTAATTGAGATCTCAACAGCAAATACAACTTTATCAGGAGAAAGATCAGGGATAAGGTAATTAAGTTTATGAAAAAGATCCTGATGAAAACCAATAAAACTATTGCTAAATTTGAAGGTGTTACCTATAGGTACACCGAGAGAATCGATAATAACTGCCTGATGTTTTTTCTTGGCAGGGTCAATACCGATAATAGTTTTACCGTTTATAAAGTGCCTTTTTGCTTCGAGGGATTTAGAGTTCATAATAATACTCCTAAATATTTTTGATTTGGTTAAACAAAAATTACTCTTGCAAGTAGAAAGGCACAATTAATTATTTTATTAATTATGGGGAAGATAGAAATCGTTAGTTGCTAATTAAATAAATCAAGATGAATCCATACGCACTGTATATAAAATGTGATGGTTCAATGAATTATGATTCCAAGAATACCGGTGGAATTGGATTTGAAGTCATATTCCCAGATTCTGTTGGCTTGGAAAGTATCAAAGAATCACAAGGCAGATATGAAGGCGCAAATATTGAAAGACTAGAACTTGAAGCACTGATTTCTGGAATGGAGTATATTATTGATTTTTACAAAAAAAACGAAAAAATACTTTCTAACATTAACACAATCATATTCGTTACTGACAGATTTAGACTAAATGATAAAGATGGAACTAGCCCATTTAAAATACAAGAGTGGAGAAAGAATGAATGGTGTAATCATGAAGGTAAAGAAATAAAAAACTATGACCTTCTAGATAAGCTAGATAAAAAAGAAAAAAACTTTCCGATATTGCACGCAGTAAAGTATTCATTGAATATAAACCAAGAAAGCAAAATAAAGTTGCCGATAAATTAGCTAAGGCTGGTAAACGATATTCAATTCCTGATAAAAGTATTGCAATTAAGGGACTTAAAGTTGGGAAAAGGAAATATGATCGACCTGAGGTAACTTATTACTCATTAAAAGAAAAGGAAGAAATCCGAATTCATATATTTCTAAAAACTCCTTTAAACAAACAATGGGAAATATCTTCTGAGATTTGCGAGACAACAAATTTTGGTAAAAAAGTTAAAATTTATTCGGATGATAAACTAGCGGCCAAATTGCAAAGAAGACACGAATACAAAGTAAAAATTAAAAAAGTATTTTCTCATCACATTCATATATTTCGCACAATTAAAGAATGTAAAAATATAAAAGTAGAAGATAGCGTATAACCCGCCAAGCTAGCGGACGCCCCGCCAGATTTATCAGCCTATGGCTGAGGCGGGCAGGCTGTTATCGAATTCGGCTTTGTGCAATAGCTCTTTAGACTAGATTGCAATTAAAAAGTATATCTAAATTATTTGGAGAAGAACAGTATGGAAGTTAAAATAGAAAATGATAAACTTGTCATTACTATTGAATTACAAAAATCAACACCAAGTGCATCTGGCAAAACCTTAGTGGTTGCAACTACACACGGAAACGTGGTCACAGATTGTATAATAGATGGAAAACCTGTGGTGGTTTGACTGAATGCATATATAAAAAAATAAATTTTTAATATTTATGGTTCTAAGGTTAACAAGAAAACTTGCTGACAAGATAAAAATAAAATCATTACCAGAATATAATGATAAGGTTTCTGCTTTTGATGAATGGTATGGACATTTATTTATAGCGGAGAGAGCTCAGTATATTCTATTTACAAATGCCTACTCATTGTATTCTGTTTTATTTACTGGTAAAGGACTAAATGATATAAAAACATTCTTTGGAACTGCCGGTTATTGTCTGTCAAAGAGATTGGAGAATGATGGGTTTGAAAATATGGTTGGAAGATTTATTACAAATAAAATTGAGATAATTGATGTATGTAAAACTAACAACCGCGGTATTTTAGGTTCAATGAATGATATGGTTGCCCATTCTAAATTCTATCTTACTCACTATCAAATGCCTCTGATAGAAATTTCCAGAAGATTAAATGAAATGCCATACAGCTACTTGAAATATAATAGTCCATCAAACATGATTAAAGAAATGTCATTAAGTTAACAGTGATAATATTTTTTTAATTCCAAATCCATTCTCTAGCATAGCAGGTACCTAAGGCTCATCCCGTATCAATTCTCAGATCTGCTGCAATCTCTGCCAGGGTTTTTCCTGATTTCCTATATAAAATCGGGTTATACAATTTTTTTTGTAAAAAATATCAGGCTATTAGGGGCAATTTTGGATGATAAGTGAACGATTAACGTTTTTTGATATACCCTGGAAGAGAGGAGATTCCGCGAGGACAATTTATTACCTTATCACTTACATAAAAGTGTCGGGAAAGACATTCTAAATATTTGGACTCAGTTCTAAATAATAGGTATCCACTTTTGTCGAATAATCCTCCTGGAAAATTTCTTAGATGATTATAAAAAGTTCCATCTTCACGGTAAAGAGCGTGATGAACATTTACATTCCATAAATGACTCAAATTCTTCCCACTATCTGTATTTGCCTTTCGCATAAATCAAATTTATATAAAATAAATTATTAATCATAAATTTGAATAATAAGAAGAGTAGTTCTTTTTATTTTCAGTAATAAAATTATAAACAGCATTGGATCTCCAACTCAAAGGTTAAGAATAATTTCAATGAACTATTTCAAGAGGTCGGGGTAATCCCTGTGAACGAGCTCAATAGTAAAATAATTATTCAGACAAATATAAAAAGGGAGCCTAAGCTCCCTGAAATTTAATTGTATAAAACTGGTAATTCAGCAAAATCTTTTTAAATCAATATGTTATTGAACCTACAAATTTAACCCATAAATCTCCTGAATTTGTATACCCCGCAGTATATGTACCATTGCCGGTTGCTCCGGTAAAGCGTTCTGTCCCTCCAACAATCTCCCATAACCATGTAGTGGGATCATAATAATCCATAAACCAGGTTAAATGTACTAATGCACCATTAGCTGCTGTAATCCAATCATTACCTTCAACCGTCAGGCCGGTCAGCGTAAAATGATGGACTGTAGTGTCGACAATAGTGCAATACCCAAGATGGGACGCGTTACCGGTTCCGTAGTAAACAGAAACAGAATCGTTTATCTGTGACGAAAGCAAATAGATAAAGTCACCTGTAAAAGGTCTGCTCTGGTATGCTTTATTCAATTGCTGATTAACTGAATTTTGGGTTGGTTCAGTAGTTTGTTCACAACCTGCCAGAATAATTACCAATGTCAAAAATACACTGATAATTAATAAATTAACTAATGTTTTCATTATGCTACCTCCTGTTATTGAAATTTTTCTTAATGATTTTTTTTCAAAATATTGATTTTAGAAATTCTGTATTTTAACAACGATATTTTTTACCTGATTTTCCTGGAATTACTTTTATAAATTACCCAGTGGAGTATATTCAATTACACTACTTATGGTGTGGCCAGTTCCGCCGATACCAATAACCCCGCCAAAGATGTACATTTTATTATTATGAACACAAGTTGCGAAACAACGCCGCGTTGAAGGCATAGCCGCCCTGGTTGTCCAGCTATCTTTGCTAAAATCGTACTCCATTAAATCTGAAAGTTCAGTGCTGTATGAAAACCCGCCGCAGATGTATAATTTATTATTTATTACACCGGAACCGTGACCGACTCTGGAAATTGTGATATCTTCTTTTGATTCCCAGAAATTGTTTGACGGGTCATAAACTTCAAAATCAGCAAATGGGGTTCCCGCTCCTGCATCATTTGAAGTTCCTCCTCCAACTACATAGATTTTTCCATTAAAAACAGCAGCGCTGGATAAAGCACTGCCCTTTGGAAGACTGGCTTTGGGAGTCCAGGTATCAGTTGCAGGATCATACACCTGAACTTCAGCAGCACCTTCGTATCTTGAATAGGCCCCACCAATTGTGTATATTTTCCCGTCAATAACAGAGGCCGTCAGGAATGCTCTTGGTTCTGGTATGTTTGTTTTTCTCGTCCAGGTATCAGTAGCCGGATCATACAAGTAAGTGTAATCAAGGGTCGTTCCGTCGTATAGTGCACCTGTTCTCCCGCCAAAAGTATAAATTTTGCCATCTACTGCTGCGGCAGCCATACCAAGAATTTTTTCCGGCATATGATTTTTAATTGTCCATTTATCTGTTTCGGGATCATACATTTCAACATCATCAGAAATTTCTGGTGTTAAATCAATAAGACCCCCTATCAGATATATTTTCCCATTGACTTCTGCACAGCAAAAATATCCCCTTGCAGTAGGCATACCGGTCTTCGCTGTCCACGTGTTTCCGGTTGTTTGTGTACTTCCCCCTTCGTTTGGGGAAACCGGATTATCTTTTTGACAGGAAGTTATAGAAATTAAAAAACAGAATAATAGAATTTTCTTAACCATTTTTTCCCTCCTATACCGGGTGGGCTTCAGAAAACTGATGCCCTCCCAAAAATATTGACTTAATTTTAGTTAAAATCGCACACTCCTGCTGAAGTTAACCGATAGCTGCGAATATTATTTCAGTAATACCATTTGCTTAGTCGCTGTATAACCTCCGGCTTTTATTTTGTAGTAATAAACTCCTTCAGCCAAATTCTGCTTTTCAAGATCTCCGGATGAAGAACAACCGGAATGATAACTATTGACAATAAATTCGACATCATATGTACCTGCTTTTTTCTCTTCATCAACAAGCTTTTCAATTAATTCACCTGCAGAATTAAGAATAGTTATCAATACTTTAGTTCTGTATGCGAGGCAATATTTTATTGTTGTTTTTTCTCTAAAAGGGTTAGGGTAATTCTGACCCAGAAAAAACTCTGTAGGAACCAATTCATTGACTACTGGATTTTTTGCCGTGTCCATTAAATAAATCCTGCTTTCAAACTGATCAACCGATAGGGCGTCGTTAATTCTCCGGGAATAAATAGAATAAATTCTGAGGATATTATAATACCTGGTGAAAAGTCAATCTACCAGATTTGTGTCAGATACTTTCAGATTTGAGCCTGATATTAAAATAGTGAGTGGGCGAATTTCAATTACTGTTTATTTTTTGTAGATATTGAGAGGGTGGAACTCCAAATTGCTTCTTAAAGCAGTCTGAAAAATAAGCCGGGTTATTAAAGCCCACCTCGAGTGCTACCTCAGAAAGATTACCAAATTTATTTTCAATCAGACTGGCTGCCTTGAGTAATCGTATTCTCCGGATTAGTTCAACGGGAGATTCCCCGGTCAAGGACATAATTTTTTTGTAAAGGACGTAGCGGCTTACTGCCAGATTTTCTGCAAGTGTTTCAACACTAAATAAGGAATTGGAAATATTATTATTAATAATATCAAAAGCATTTTGTAACAATCTTCTATCTATAGGTGTGATTTTAGCCTGGTTTAATTCAAATATTCCCATTTTCCGGAAATGTTCATGAATTCTTTTTCTCTGTTCAATAAGATTTTTAATTCTTGCAGTTAATTCAACAGTCTCAAATGGTTTTGTGATATACTCGTCTGCGCCTGTTTCCAGGCCGTTAACTTTATCATCCATTGTGGCTTTTGCAGTAAGCAGAATTACGGGTATATGGCTTGTTCTCTCACTTGTCTTAAGCTTTTTACATAATTGAAATCCATCCATTTTTGGCATCATTACATCGCATATTATTAAATCAGGCAAATTTTCTGTCGATTTGTTCCAGCCATCTTCTCCGTCTTTAGCTTCAACAATTATGTAATCCTTTTTAAGATTTTCTTTAATGTAGTTTCTCACATCTGAATTATCCTCAATTAACAACAGAAGCGGTTTTTCGTTTTCAGCTATTGAAAAGTAATCAGGCTTATTTGTTTTTATTTCTTCATAGTATACTGAATCAGTCGAACCAGCGGAGATTATTTCATTTTCTTCTGTAATCTCGCTAATTTCTTCAGGTTTTAAATGATCCTTTCCTAAAGGGATTCTTATTTTAACTTTGGTTCCTTTCCCTTCCTCGCTTTCAACTTCTATTTTACCTTTATGCATCTCAACCAATTCTTTTGTTAAGGATAATCCAATGCCTGTTCCCTCCTGCTCCCTTGTATGGCTTCCGTCAACCTGATAGAAGCGGTCGAAGATATTCGGCAATTTTTCTTTAGGTATACCTATACCCGTATCACAGACCGTTATTTCTGCGTATCTGTTCTGAGACGGTTCATCACAACTTAATTTTATTTGATTTATTTTAACGTCAACATTACCTCTCCCTGGTGTAAATTTTAAAGCATTTGAAAGCACATTATTAATTATCTTTTCCATTTTATCCCTATCCAGATACACAATTATCTGGTCCTCAGCTGCAGTAAGTTTAAGAGATATTTTTTTCTTTTCAGCATAAGAGGAAAAGGATAAAATCAGATCCCTCAATAATGGAATAATATTTTGAGGTCTGGTCTGAAGTTTCATATTATGAGATTCAAGCTTGGATATATCCAGGAGCTGATTAACAAGTCCGAGCAGTCTATTCGCGTTTTTGTAGACAACTCCGAGCTGATCTTTCATTTTTTCATCCTCTGAACTTTCAGCAATCTGTTTAACGGGCCCGATGATTAAAGTTAACGGTGTTCTGAATTCATGAGAAATATTCATAAAAAACCTGTTCTGGACCTGCTGCTCGACCTGAAGTAAATCAACGGTTTTTGATAATTCATTCTGTGCTATTTTGAGTTCAGCTGTCCGATTCTCAACTTTTTCCTCGAGATTGTTTTTGTAATCCGTAACTGTTCTCAGGATCAGTGAATCATGAATAGAAATATTTATTATAGGGATCATATAATTGAGCAGTTCATTGGATTCATAAATTTCTGTCTCAGCTTTTGGATAAATAATAAGTTCACCTGCTGTGACTTCATTTATAATAATAGGCTTAACCACAGGCTCAATATTTACCTCATCACCTCCGCTGTAATCTTCAATATCCAGGTTATTTCCTTCAGCATCTTTGAATAGTTTTATACGAGCGGATGCGAAATTTGCTTCATTAACCAATGCGCTGGTAATTGCTTTTAATGTTTTATTTATATCTAAACTTTGTCTTATTGATTTTGTTATTTCGTGTGCGGTTCTTAGCTGGGTAGTTTGTTTCTGGAGCAGTTTTTTTGATTCTTCTAATTTATTATACTGATTAATTAATTCATCGTGGGACTCTGTCAAATCCAAAAATGCTTTCCTCATATTGAAAAGCCAGCGCCCCCGGTTCTTCAACTTAAATATAAATCCCGCCTCCTCCCACGAAATATTATAATCACCGCCGTTTGAGGTAAGGGTAAAATCCACTTTAAATCCTTTTTTTGCAGTTTTTTCTCCAAGTTTTTCTAAAACCCCTATACTCATGTAAAACAACTCAGGACAATGATCATATCCCGGATCCAGATAAAAATGAAGATGTAATTTATTTTTTTCAACAAAATTTATTTGCTGATGGATGCACGAAAATAGAGGAGTTACTATTGAAGATGCCGCCTTTAACATCTGGTTTTTCAAAATATTATTCAGTCTGCCCGAGGAAAAAAGCATAAGCGCGAAAATAATACCCTCGATATAAGATTCATTTTCTACATAGTCCCTGCCCATTTGCTCATATTCCGGACGGGAAAAGTACTGCCTGGAGTTTGAAATTATTTTACAGGTAACCCACCACTCTATCCGCTCATGCTTATCTGATAAATAAGAAATGTCATACGGAACACCTATCAATATTTTTTCCGTATCTATATTCTTTTTCTTTACCGCGTTTAACAACGAAAATAAAACTTTGCAGGAAATTTCTTTTTTATTATTCGTTTGCATATTTAACCCGCTTATGACAATTGACTGCATCAAAGACATATTTAGGCAAAAAGTAAGAGTAATTGCATATTCGGAATGCAACTGTAATCAGCTCTGGCTTCTGACGCTCTCGAAGTAGAGAAAATGCCTATAAAGAGGTTAATTTGAAACCTCGATTAAAACTTGAAGGAATATACAAAGCTTCGGCATTAATCCCTTATAACGTTATAAGCGAACTACTATTATCTTTATTCACAGCTAACGAACAAAGCTTTGAGCAGGTGGAAAAATAACATTCCTTCTGCAAATAATTACTACTCAATTTATAAACTTAAGTTCATTGTTTGTTCTGTGGCGAGCGTTATTCGTCACGCTGGAACAACAACCGATGCTTGCAAATAGTTGATTGATTGTATGTTTAGCCCCACTTGCACACAACCCCATGTTATGAGTTCGTGCTAATTCGTCCACGAAGTTGTGTCAGTTCAAGCTATCAGAATTTTATTTAATAGCTTCAATTATTGCTGCTGTGTCACTAAACCCTTGAAAACTAATAATTTTATCACCTCGAAATTTCCAAATATGTACCCATTCAGATGCGAA
The DNA here is from genome assembly GCA_963774455.1 of uncultured Ignavibacteria bacterium. Lineage (GTDB taxonomy): Bacteria > Bacteroidota > Ignavibacteria > Ignavibacteriales > Ignavibacteriaceae > DATFVA01. The sequence goes on along the minus strand of CAVZFD010000004.1, from coordinate 852,618 downwards.
TAATTTTCCTGTTGCAATAGCTTTTCCTGCAAAAGAACCTTTTGCAATTACTGCGTCATTGTCTGCATAAAATTCTTGAGGTGTAAATTCCGTGAAAGCAAGTGTACTGCCCAAATCCATAAAGAAGCTCAATGTTTCGTTTTTCCCTTTTCGTATTTTTGAATGAGGAATTTCTGGTTTATTTCCATCATTCCAAATTACATCATCGGCTAAAGCATTTAACACACCTTCCACATTTTGGTTGCCAAAGTCAGCGTATACCTGCTGAACTTTTTGGATGTTTTGTTCGTTAGTCATAGTTGTCCTTTTATTATTTATTAAATTGTTTGTGCCTACTTTTTTCAGTTTTCAGATTCCCTGTTTATTTTTTGTTTGTCAAAGTTAATTTCCTGTACTCAGTTCTAAGTCTAAACTGTCGCTCAGGCATGATGCATAACGTATGTGTAAATGCAATTGTTTTTATTATTTCAATATAGCGGTGTAAGAACAATAGTTTATATTTATAATTTACGAAAAAAAAATTACTCAAAAAATTCATCTATTGGATTTCGAATTTTATCAATTGCTTTTTTCAATACGTGCGTATAAATCTCTTTGTTTTTGTGCTAAACCTCTGCTGAATTAACTTATTCTTATATTGTTAAAGAATTTCATCCATCCAATAATAATTTCCAGAGAAACTAGGCTTATAACGCCGTTGCCGCTAAACCGCAGCCCAGAACAGACTGATGGATGCGAAAATGCTCGTGGCTTATTCCAACACTGGAATTTATGCCTCGGCTCGGCATAAATCCTTATTATACCAGAAGGCAATTTTAATTAAATCATACCTATCCTTGGTTTAAACTGGGAATATAAAAAAGAGGTACAGCTGCATTCACAAGAAGAGTAACAATCCAATATAAATATCCACCAAAACTAAAAATTATGGGTCTATTTTTTAATAACCTACTTTCCCAACCAAACCCAGTTGGAAGTTCTATAAACTATTCTATATCTGCTAAATATTTTGCTGTCGTCAAATTATTTTTGTGGAAGCCAAGACATCTTAAGCCAAGAATAAATGTAATAATAGCTGGCAACCAGAATATTAATCCTGGCAAATTAGATTTTGTTGTAGTTGCTAACCAACTCCATACAGCCGCAGAGACAATAAGATTCCATCGTTCTGCTTTTAACAATTCCTCAGTATATTGATCAATTTGTTTACGTAAATTCTCATATTCTTGTAATAAAAATTTTCTACTATCTACAGTTATTTTATCTGATTCCGTAGGTGATAGTAATTTTTCATTCATATTATTTACCTCATTTATTAATAAATATTTATCATCTCTTTTTATTTTGTTGAATTATAATTCGAATGTAATTCAGGATTGTTAATGAGAATTTTGATCCACTCAAGAAAATCGTAAACGGTTTCATTTCAATCATTGGATCTCTGAAATAGGATATGTTATTCATAAATCTACTATTACATTAAAACAGTGTTGTGGTTAAGAGGTAGCTAAAATGCCTTATTATGTGGTTATCTTATAATTTTTAATTATGGATTTATTTTCTTACTTAAAAATTTACTCCGCTCCTCATTAAGAATTTTTCTTTGTTCTTTTGAGAATTCATACATAGTCACATCTCCAGCCCTTTGCATCTTCCAATTCCAAGGTGCCATATATTGCACATTGAGTGAAATATAAGCTTTAATTATAGAGTTCTTATACCAAATGTGCAGGATATTGCACTTATTCTTCTTTTTCATTATTATTGAATCCATAGAACTAAAAAAAGTGCAATAAACTGCATATAACAATGGATAAAATAAAAATTGGATCTATAATCAGGGAGAGAAGGAAATTCCTTAACATCACTCAAAAAGATTTGTCAGAGATTGTTGATATTGGACTCAGGAGTTTGATTAATATAGAAAACGGGAAAGGTAATCCGACTTATGATCAGCTCCGAAAAATATCCGAGGCTTTGGGTCTGGAATTAAAAGTAACGGTGAAATAAATGTCAGTAAAAACTGCAAAAGTTTATTATAACAATTTACTAGTTGGAGATTTAAGTAAGGAAAAAGATAAGTACATTTTTCAATATGACGAGAATTATCTCCGGGATGAGTCTTTGCCATCAATCAGTTTAACACTTCCTAAAAGAAAAGAAGCTTTTATTTCCGAATATTTATTCCCATTCTTTTATGGATTATTAGCTGAAGGTGATAATAAGGAACTTCAATGCCGTACTCTAAAAATTGATGAGAATGATAATTTTACAAGGCTGTTAAAAACTGCAGGTAAAGATACTATTGGCGGTGTAATAGTGAAGGAAGAATTATGAAAATAGAAAACTGTCCCGGTTGTCTGAAACCCGGATTCGAAACTTATTGCGATGAGTGTGTAAAAAAATTATTCAATGGAAAAAGGGTTAGTCATATTTTGAATTTTAGCAGGCCGGATTTTGATAAAATAAAAAGAGAACAAAGCGGGAAACTATCGATTTCCGGGATCCAGATAAAACACTCCTTGAAGTTTAAAGGAAAAGAATTGAAACTCACTGAGGAAGGGGGTGAGTACATTTTAAAACCAATCCCTTCAGGTCAATTTGAACACCTCAATAATGTTCCGGCAAATGAAAACCTTACCATGCAAATTGCCAAACAAATTCATGATATCAGGACTGCCGAGAATGGGATTATTTTTTTCAGTGATGGTGAAATTGCTTACATAACAAAAAGATTCGATGTTCTTCCTGATAAATCCCAATTACTACAGGAGGATTTTTCACAAATAGCCCGGATGACAGGAGAGACGCATGGAAAAAATTATAAATATGATTTTAGTTATGAAGAAATTGCTGAGTTGATGAAGAAGTATGTGAATGCTTATTCCGTTGAGATAGAAAAATTCTTTAAGGTAGTTGTGTTCAATTATTTATACTCAAATGGTGATTCTCACCTTAAAAACTTTTCGTTATACCGGAATAATAAATATGGCGATTACTTACTAACACCATTTTATGATTTACTCGATACATCAATTCATGTTCCCGGAGAAAGTGATTTGGCTTTAGAATTATTTAAGGATGAATACGTAACTGAATCTTTTAAGGCTGGTTCAAAACATACTAAAGTAGATTTTGAAGAATTCGCTGAAAGAATTGGTATCAATAAAAAAAGATTTACAAGATTGTTTTCGGGATTTTTGGATAAAGCAGATCTGGTCAAAGGAATAGTTTCTGGATCATTTTTAGAGAAGGAAGTAAAAGATTTATATCTTACTCATTTTCAAAATAAAATTAAGAGATTGGCCTCTTGAGAAACAGCTAAAAAAAGCTTTGCAATAGTTAAAAACTTACTCACAGCTTATCCTCTTTGGGATAATACCCAAAGTTAGATATACCGGTAACAAAGTCCTGCGAAATAGGCAGTGGTTTTTTTAATTTTTTTAAAATTAAAAATGCCTCAAAACAATCTGTTTTAAGGCTAGGAACCGAAGAGCATCGTATTTCAAACTCCGATAAATTGATGCTAATGTTTGTCATCGGGTTATTTATTCTAAATATCCGCACAGAGGGAAAATTCTCCCATCAGCAATTATTATCAATGAGGCGGGATAAAAATGGTCAATCAGCAATTAGTCTCAGAATTGCCTGCACTTCTGACTTATACCGATACAGGGAAATTACCAGCTTACGTTTCCGTTAAGGTTTAAAATTCCTGAGAAATTCCACCATCGACGGGGCAATGTCTGTGTGGTGATGGATGATCTTCCATGCTCCGCCATCGCGTTGATAGATGTTAGTAACACGAACCTCACCTTTGAGCTCTTGTCCGGCTAGTTTGAATTTCGCGTGCTCTGTTCCGATTTCGTACGCTACATCTCCCAGGACCTGGATCAGCTGATCTTTCAACTCTATCTTTCCTTCTGATGCCATTTCACCCACCTGATCAAAAGATTTCTTAACGGCATCCCAACCGACTTCCCGTCCGCCAATGGGGTGCATGGTAGTTACGGAATTATTGTGCAGCCAGGCATCTGCCATTGCGTTAATTTTCCCATTCGCCATACTATTTAATCCTGAATAGAACTTGTTCGACGCTTCGCGGACTTCATCTTTTGCTGACATGTAACCGACTCCTTAGCTTTAATGTTTAATGCCTGAAAGTGTTTGATTAGATTATAATTTTAATTAAAATAATTAAAATTTTTTGTGTGACCACGCACAACTTCATATACCAAATTAGTTTTTTCTTTCTTCAAACTTCACTTCTTTTTAAGATAAGGAAATATAAAAGCAACCGAAATAATTGAGTGAAAGCTACGCATAAAAGTCGCAGCCTCACTCCCAAAGTCCGGTTTGTTAAACAGGTATTTCTTTGCTGGTGAACATCTGTGCAAAGTCATTAGAGAATCGTTCAAAAGACCTTGCAGGATGTCCTGTAAGAATTTCCACATTTTTTGTAGTGCTGTTTGCAAAATTCTCACTGAACCCTTCCGATAATTCAACATAACCTTTTGCAATCCACTCCGACATACCCATACCTGTCATTGCCTGGAAAGAAGCATCACCCGAAACATTTACGTAATTAACTTCTTTGTCCAATACTTTTGAGAAAATTTTAGCTATATCATTAAACGATATTGCTTCAGGACCTGTTAATATATAACTCCGACTTTCGTGACCTTCCCCTTTGATAACAGCAAATGCCGACTCTGCAATATCCCTGACATCTATCATTGCAAGCTTTCCTTTATTCATATCCCAGTAAATTGCACCATCGGAAGAAATAGTCTGAGCAGCTATCATTAGATTCTGCATATAAAATGTAGGTTTCAGCATTGTCCAGGGCAAACCGGAAGATTTAATTAATTATGATCACACCGGACCCGAGGCATATTCCTCAAGAAAATAAACATCAGGCTGTTCGATAACCCCGGCATTACCCATCGCATCATGCAATTCCTGACTACCTGTAAACTTTCGGGCATTATCAAGACTATCCCATTCGAAAATTGCCAGTAAATTGTTTTCATCGTTATCGGGATGAAGTATTTGGTAAGATTTTTCACCACCGGCTCTCCTTGTTTCAATTAAGCCGTCAAAAACTTTTTTCCAGGCAGGATAATTTTTCACTTTGTGTTTAATTAATAGATGTGCCATTGCAACCTCCGTTATTTATGATTGTTTCATTGATATCTTTTGATACCGTTATTAGTAACAAATATAATTATCAGGCGGTAGCTATTTCATTGACTTTGGTTAAGAATTTTGGGACTTGATAACCATCCGTTTACGCAGACGGCTAAGTGATTCGGGTTCTATCCCGAGGTATGAAGCAATATAGTGCAGAGGAATGCGCTGAAAGAGTTGCGGTTGTTCCTTAATTAGCTGAAGATACTTTTCTTCAGGTGTGGCAGACTTTGTGACCGATAATCTTTTAAGGGTGTAATAATGATTGCGGTGAACTTGATAATCATGAAATTCCTTAAACTTCGGAAGATCTTCAACGGCACACTTAAAATTTTTCAGTGATAAAAGAAGCAATTCACTTTCTTCAAGCGCCTGAATGCAATAAATAGTAGGTTTCCGGGAAAAAAGACTTTCCAGATCACCGATCCAGTAGTCTTCCAATGCAAAATTTAAAATTATCTCTTTTGAGTGTTCATCAATTATGTAACGACTGAAACAACCCCTATTAACATAAGCAACGGCACCGCAAATATCCCCTGCCATTAAATAATGTTCTTTTTTCTGCAGCTTTTTAAAAGTGAGAAGACTTAAGTAAAAATCAATCTCGTCATCTGTAAGTCCGGCCTTCTCACTAAGTGTTTTAACCAGTAAAGGGGTATTAAGTTTTGTTGGATTCATCTGAACCCGGAATGAATTAATGATATAATAAAAATTACTAAATTTTACTATATATGCAATTTATTAATGCTATGTCGACGGGTTTTTTTGATCAGAATCAATTGCAAGTCACATTTCAATTGGAGTATAGTAAACCTGGACATTTTTTTGTTTTAACGTCTTCCTCGTGTGGTCTTATACCGGGATCTTCGATCCGTCTAAAGCCGAGATCTTCGACTTCGACGGTAAGTTCACAGAGCGATTGGAATCTTAATCATAATCTTACTCTTACTTTAACAATCAGGGATTAAGATTAAGAGGAAGAGAAAGAGTAAGATTAAGATTAAGAGTAAGACTTAAGTCGGGTCTTTTTGGTTCAGGCTTGGGGACTTTGAGACGGGGGGACTGGGAGAATTTGGGATGCTTGGGTTCAAAATGGTTAAATGGATTCAGACAATCAGGTTTCTTGAAGACATCACTACAATTAATATGGGTGAAAGCGGTTACAATGAGTATTTTTGGAGAAGAAGCCAATATCTAAAAAATATTTTAATTAGATTTTCAGGAATAATCTAATCTATCATTTATGATTTTTGCAGGTTTTGTATATGGGTGCTCTTGCGTTTTATTTTTCCCTATAATATGAATAACATTCCATCCCTTCAGTTTCAAATAATCAGATATCATTGACCTGTGGCATCGCCACCACAAAACTTCAGAGCACATATATGCAGTTCTTTTTTGAGATGCAAGGGTTATTAATTCATTTATCCCCTCAAGAAATTGCGGGCTTTCCATATAATCAGCATAACCGCGGAATTGAGGATTATCCCACGCTGTATTATGGGAATCGGGATTTACTTTCCGGCGGCCTCCAAGATTTTTTATCAGGAAGTAATCAATACCCTCCGGTGGAAGATTTTCGGCAAAGTATTCTTTATTGAACCAGGGGTATTTCCGTGAACCGGGATAACTTCTTACATCCGCGAGAATTTCTATTTCGTATACTTTCAGAATCTCAAGGAAATCCTGAAAGTTTTTATTTGAATGTCCAATGGTCCAAATCTTTCTCATAACCTGTATCTCATTTCTTCTTCGAATGAGCAGACAGTTTCTGAAATGCCTTGTTGCTTTTACTGATTTTTCGAAGAGCCGCACCCTTGTGCATAGCCATGTGGTCAGTCTTGTCACTCTTGATTAAATACTGTGGCTCCTCTTTTGTGGCATGCACAGTATAGGTTTTAAACTTGATAGCGGAGGTGACTTTCTTTTTTATCGTTCCGCGTACGTATCCCGCTTCCGAGTTCCACTCCACATGATCCCCAACTTTGTAAATCATTTGGCCGTTTATTTTTTTCATCTCGTATCTCCCATATTTTTTCATAAAATATAGATTTACGTGAATTGTAATACAATAGAGCAAAAGAATGATAAGGAGTAATTCCTTTTTCATCCTTTTGGGCGATTTATGCTTTCTGAATGTGTCCCTATATTTTTTAATATGCATTACTAACTTATTTAAGGAAAAATGTCATGTTATACACTATTGCTGTAGTTTTAATAATATTGTGGTTACTTGGATTTTTCGCATTTCATGTTGGGAGCGGTCTTATACACATTCTGCTTGTGATTGCAATTATTATGGTTCTTATTAATGTCATTCAAGGACGTCGGGCACACTGACAGCTCGTAAGAAAAATGAGAACTGTGCTCGTTTTTGTATCCACTCTTGATGGAAAAGTAACAAGATGGAGTGAATCCAATGTAAGTCTCTGGTCATCAAAAGAGGATCAGAAGTATTTTAAGAAAATATGGAATAATTCCAAACTTCTTATTATGGGAAGCAATACTTTTAATGCAGATCCGATTAAACCTAAATCGAATCAACTGTTGGTTATAATGACCAGAGAACCGTCAAAATATAAAAAATATGAAGTCTCCGGTCAGCTTGAATTTTCGGATAAATCTCCTGGTCAGTTAACTTTACATTTTGCAAAGGAAGGTTACGAACAAATGTTAGTGGTTGGAGGTGCACATATTGGTACTTCGTTTTTGAAAGAACAACTGATAGATGAATTATGGCTGACAATAGAACCCAAGATATTTGGAGCCGGAAGCAATTTCACCATTGAGGAGAAACTCGATATTAATTTGCGATTAATCAAATGTGAAAAAGTAAATACCCGTGGAACACTTATTACCAAATATGCCGTGTTGAAGAAATAAAGATTCATAATCAATTGCATTTGACTTCTTATCAAATGTTTTAAGAACGGTTACTAGTTAAAATAATAGAACCCTTTTGTATCTTAAAACTGTTCCAAAGGAATATGCCAGATAAAATATATTACTCTTTTAACCTGTTTTCATTCTTTCCAGAATACCCGTCTTTAATGTTTCGATTAATTTCAAATAATATTCAAAATCTTTTTCATCTCTGAACTTTTTTTCGTTGACCATATCTTCCGCTAATCTATAACTTTGTTGCTCTCCAGTTTCTTTATTGAGAATATTTAATATATAATTAATGGCCTGCTTATTAAAAATGGTCGCAATATCCCGACCAAGCAGCCGGGCACCGGTAAAATTAAAATCAAACTCATTGTTAACAAGATCAAAATCACTCACGGATAATCGCTCCATATTTCCTGCTTCCAGATAAGACTCAATAATTAATGCTATATCAACAGCATCTCTCGACCTATTCGGATATTTTTCATCCCATGATATGATTTTAAGTAGGGTTAATGATCCAGCAGTTGCAAAGTTAACTGTTAATAAAGGCCTTTCCCGTAAGGTTACAAGATCTGAATTTTCGTAAGCTTCTTCAAAGCCAATGATGGTAAAAGTCTTTTTTTCTTTGGGCCATTCGAAAGTTCCGGAGGCAGCTGCAATATCTCCAAAAGGGACAATATCTATAGGATATATTTTTTCAAAATAAAAGCGATGTTCGATTCTCGCATCCCTGGTAAATCTGTCATCTTCAATTAGGGCGGTACTTAATTTCTCAATTTCTGTCCAATCGTTTATTCTAATACCCAGATCAATATCATTCGTCGCACGATAAACCGGCTTATTATATATATGTTCAAGAATAATATCCCTTGCTGTCGCGCCAATTATAAAAAAAGGAATACCAAGAGAATTTGTTACTTTTTCTATTGAACTTATAATTTCTAAGCTATATTTATCAAGCTTCCCGGATATATTGAATGATTTCCTGCTCATAGATGATTTTTGCTGTTTCTATATTTCTGTTGTTTCCGGTAGCAAGAAGATCAGCATAGACTAAAATGGGATTAACAATATTATTCCTCTCATTTGCATCATTAAAATTCCAAAACTTTTTAAGCAATTCCACATTCCCTTTAGGATCATTCTTCAGTCTTAATTGAAGAACTATATTTCCCTTATTATCATCTATGTAGATAGTATGATCTTCTGGTTTTAGATATTTTGTAAGCAGTGCGGCTGCAGTTTCACCACCTAATTTGGCATTATATCTTGTTATATCCTGGTTTTTCCACCAGTCTTTATCTTCAACCTTATACCTACCCTCAAATAATTTTGGTCGAAGCAATTCAGCATATTGATTCACCCATCTCTGCAATAGTTCTTTCTTATTTTTAAGCCTTCTACCTTTTTCTCCCATATCAATTAGATATTCAAGTTTCTTCAAATCTTTAATAGCAAGTGCCACTGCGCCATTGGCAATGTTAGCTTTCTCAGCCATCGTCCTATATGGTTTATTCTCCAAACCAGGATTACATAATAATGCATAAATCAATTGTAAACCTGCTGGCTGGAATGCTCTCATAGGTTTTTCTTCCGGACGTAGTATCCTGGTTTTGTTGCCTTTAACAAAAAGAAGCATGTTAGGAATATTGATATACATGTTACCTGCAGTATCCAGGAAAAACACTTCCAATTCCTTCAGACGATCTGCTAATTGTGGAGTGACATAACGTGTAATTAATATTACTTTATCACCTGCATACAAATCTTTCAACTGGTGAACTATCCCACCCATCGTTTGATTTGTCAGATTAAGCTTCACTTCCGCATATAGTTTGAACTTCAGTTTAGGAATTGTAATTATAGCATCAATTCCTTTGTCATTATTTCCGACATTCCATTCAGTATCAGCCTTTAAGTCTGTTAGTTTTTCAAACTGTTCTAATGCTTCTTTTAATATTTTTCTTTCTTTATTCATAATCCTTTTCTGTACACTATTTATCCTTGTACACTAACTGTGAACATAGCAGAATAATGTACAAGAGTCAAGAAAAAAATCAGGAAATGATAATATCCCATATCTATGATAGATTTACCTGGCGATCTTGGCGATTAGTTGGCGATTAATTCGATGACAAAAGTGCTTGGTCACAAAATGGGTATTTAACGGGGTTTTTTGTTTCGCCGAAGCCTCAAAAACCTTGTTTATGTAAGCGATATTCAGCCAATTTTGAAACTTCTGCGGGATCCTGATGTTATGAATTGATCTCAATTCAATTTTTACAATTTTATGACAACGCCACTTCGATTAAAGGTTATGAGTTTTGGAACATTACCCAGCATCGCCGGTTCGGAAGGTTTTCCTGCATTTGGGATTATCTCCATATTCTTTCTCTGATCCCTCCAATGAATTTAGGTACGATTCCACCTGTCAAGGATGAAGGCATTAAAATATTTGAGATACCCTGTGACCTTTATATAATATGATATTCAGAAATGTTCATTCAATCAAAAGGATGAAAAAGGAATTAGATCTGTATCTGAAGGCACATATACTAACCTTATATTAAAATCACTTGACAGAACAATAAATATTGTTTACGTTTGTAAGTAAGTGATTACTAATTATTTTATTTAACTAAAATGTCAAGAGAAACAACAGATATCCGCCAGGAGCAAATAAAGAAAGCAGTACTTGAAATTATAGCGGATGCGGGACTGCATAATCTCTCAACCAGGAACCTGGCAAAAAGGATAGGACTTAGCGAAGGGGCTATATTCCGTCATTTTCCTACTAAACGCGATATCATCAAAGCGATAATGGACGATGTGGCAGATGATCTGATTGGAGCATTAAGAAGTATCGCAATCAGTCCGGCAAAGTCTGAAGAGAAATTATATACTTATTTATGCTATAATGTGAAATACCTTAAAGAAAACAGAGGCATTACAATACTTTTATTTTCAGAAGCGACCCATTTGGGCGACACGGAGCTTAAAGAAAAACTGAACAGGATCCTGGTGGAGCAAAAGCAATTGATTATAAAGATGGTTAAGGATGGGATCTCTGAAGGAGTCTGGAGTAAAAAAATAAAGCCCGGTGACGTTGCTGTACTATATATGGGCATCCCTATTACTTTTAATATAGAGTTGGTTCTGAATAAAAATGTGCTGAACGTAAAAAACTTTTGTGAGAGAATGTATTCTTTAATTTTAAAGTCATTGAAGGATTAAAAAAATTTGCCTAGGTATGTAAGTAAATGATTACTTATTATAAGGAAGTAAAAAAATGGAAACAATTGAATTTCACCAGCTCCCCTCTCCCTGCATCTCTTCCTCAACGAAAGAAGAAACAATAATTCATCGGCCCGCTTTTAACAGAGGTGCGTGATGTTATATACAATCATAGCAATAATCATATTTGCAGCTTCATTCCTTTTTGCAATGCTGGGACTCGGCGGGGGAATGATCTACGTTCCGGTACTTAAATGGGCGGGCTTTTCAGTTAAAGAAGTTGCAATACCATTGGGTCTTTTATTAAATGGATTAAATACACTGCTTGCCTTAATACCTTTTGCCAGGAAAAAATTAGTTGATTGGAAAGGCGGATCGGCAATGGCTCTGGCCGCACTCGTTTTTGCTCCAATTGGGGCTTATACGGCAAAATACGTCCCGGTCAATACACTTGTAATACTTTTTGCGATCGCGGTGTTGGGCGCTGCGATTCGAATGGTTTTTTTCGCCAGAAGCCCGGAACCAGAAAAAATGATGGATTTTAAAAAGCGTTCCATAATCGGAGTTGGTGTTGGTGCTTTTGCGGGATTTGCAGGCGGACTGCTCGGTATCGGCGGCGGTTTTATTATTGCACCGATTTTAATGTGGATGGGATACAAGACGAAAGAAGCTGCAGCAACTACAGCCTTTGTAGTTACATTCTCATCCTTTTCAGGTTATCTCGGGCATATGGCTGAAGGCAATTTCAATTGGACCTTAACGATCATAGTCGTGATTGCAGTTATTATCGGATCGCAGCTTGGCGGAAGTTTTATGAGTGGTAAGGCTAAACCAAAATGGGTTAAAAGTTTATATGCAGTGGTATTATTTGCTATAGCAATTAAACTTTTAATAGGAGCGATATAAAATGAAAACATATTTGAAAATAATAGCGGCTTTATTTTTTAGCTTAGTTCTCCAATCAACTTTTGCACAGTCGAAAATAGACTGGAATGGATATCTGCAGTATCGTTATATGGACAATTATATGAATCAGAATGAATTTTTAGTAAGAAGAGCAAAGCTTTGGCTAAACGGTTCAATGCCCGGGAATGACGGCAGCTGGGGTTATAAATTACAGGCAAATTTTTATCTGCAGGTTAAATTTCAATTTCTGCTTCAGGATGTTCTTGTAAATTATAAGGCAAATAATTTTGAAGTCACTGCCGGTCAGTTTGTGCCAGATTTCAGCTTACAGAGAAAACAGCCCGATTATTCAATACCGCTTGATGAAAGGGCAGACGTTGTTAATGCGCTTGTCCCTGCTGCCGAAACTATGGCAAGAGATATTGGAATTGAATTAAAGTTAGCAGATAGCAAAACCGGATCATTAAGCCTCGGATTCTTTAACGGGAACGGCGCTAACAATGTTTCAAATAAAAAAAATTTCCTTTACGTAAACCGCGGGACCGTGTTCATTCTAGACAATTCGGAATCAAAATTGGAATTGGGTTACAATCTTTCTTATCGTAATGCTCATAATCTTGAGTTCATAAGAATCAACGGGAATAATTATTCATTTACCGGTAACGATTTTCGTTGTGGATTCGAAGAGAAATTAAATCTTGGAGATTTTGAATTACAATCAGAATACATTGAGGCGCATCTCGGAGATCAAAAAGCATCTGGATATTATGCTCTTGCTGATTATTTGTTCGCTTCAAAGAATTTGATCACTCTTTCTGTTGAACAACTACACGACCTAAACTCATCAACGGTTGACGATCCCTGGTATTTAATAGGATATTCCTATCTCATAAAAGGAAATGATATAAAAATTTCATTAAATAATCGATTCCAGTTCGAATCAAATAAAACAAACGCACTTACAACATTACAAATACAATATTTTTTTAATCAAAAATAAGGAGCATTAAAATGTCAAATATTAATCCACAAGAATGGTTAGAGTTCGGACAAAAGTTTCACGGGCACAAATGCCCCGCAATGCCGATGGGCTTAAGAGTTGGTGCAGCAGCAATGAATAAACTTGGCGTTGAACGGGCCAAGGACGGACAGATACTTGCCTTCGTAGATCTTGGTGAAGATCACTGTGCAACCTGCTACGCCGACGGACTACAGGTTATTATGGGAACAACATTCGGCAAAGGCAACATAAAGAAAACACAGAAAGGGAAATGGGCAGTTACACTGGTAGATAAGGCAACAGGCAAGGCTGTTCGCGTGACACCGACTGCAGAAGCGATGCTGGCAAACAAAGAAACTGCATTCTTCACAGATTACAGAGAAAAAGGCATCCCTGCGAGCAAAGTGCCTTCAGGTATCGTTGATCCGCTAGTAAACAAAGTAATGACTGCACCTGAAGTAATGTTAGTAAAAATTTCTGATGTATTTGATTACAAACTTGAACCGCATAAAGACAGCTTTAATGGTTTTGTCTGTGAAGAATGCGGCGAAATGACCGTTGAAAGCTATGGAAGAATCAAAGACGGCAGGCATGTCTGCATGGACTGTGCGGCAAAAGAAAAGAGTTAAACAGTAATGAAGATCTATAATTTTATTTTGGGAATTTTGTTACTATCGGGCGGCATTTACGCTCAGCAAAACACAACACTGCTTGCAAAATGGGTCCATCCGGGTAATGATGCTATTAAAGCAAACGGGTATGATGGGGCTGAGACATGTACAATGTGCCACGACGATGCGCTGGATGAAATTACCAATTCGGTTCACTGGAACCTGGCATCGCCAGTAAGAAATGTTCAGGGACTACCGGACAGCTCCTGGTGGGGAATGGGAAACCGTGAATGCGCCCTCGCCGGTTCTACAACGCTGGCAAACTGGACTGCCTCGACGAACGGAAAATTCAGTGTGCAGTCTGCCGGATGCGGAGTATGCCATATCGGTTCGTTAACCAAACCGCCCATGCCGGGGATGAAGGCAACTGATGCTGAAAAAAATACCGTTGACTGTCTCGTATGCCATGCTGAAGATTATGACTGGAGTAAGAGAGCAACACTTGTTAAAGACAGCACCGGCGTACATTGGGGACAAGATATGTCGCTTAAGTCAGCCCTGTCGATAACAAAAACACCCTCGAATGAAGCCTGCTTAAGATGTCATGAACACTCTTTCTCAGACGACTACAAACGCGGAACACCATTCTCAGCAGATAACGATGTGCATGCTGCCGCAGGACTCAGCTGCTTAACCTGTCATACCGCAGAACATCATAAAATTGCCAAAGGGTTGTATGAGTCGGATATGGTTGCAAACGATCTGCCCGATACTCCTGTTACCTGCTCAAACTGCCATGGCACCACTCCACACAAAGGTATGTATGCGGAAACACTCAATCAGCACACAGACAGAATTGCCTGTCAGACCTGTCATATTACAGAGACGAGCGGAATCACCTATGAAAACTGGGGCAAACCGGTAAAGGATAATGTTAATGGCATCTACAGCGAACTTTCAAAGTACGACAAGATTCCAAACAATCCTGACCTGTACGTTCCAACCGATATAATAGAACGATCCCACCCCTCCTACATATGGAGAGCTGCCAATACGAGGGACCAGAAAAATGCACAAAGCTGGATGGCATTTCCCACCTCAGATATTAATACCGAAGGTGCAAAGATCTATCCCGTAAGAGCACTCACACAGGTGATGCTTTTCGATAAAAATCTTAAGATGTGGCAGGCACCGGGTATGTCGTTTCTGAAACAAGATCCGCAAATGGCGCAGTTCCCGCTTCTCCTGGCTCCCAACAGAGAAGTATATAACAAAACAGGAGATGTTTACAAAGCAATTGATGCAGGAATGAAACCATACGAATCTATAGGCCTAAAATGGAGCGGAGAGTGGATGTCAATGGAGGTGCCGGACAAATCATACATATCAGTAAACCATGGTGTAAAAAAGACCGTTCTGCTATGCAGTTCCTGTCATTCAAATCATGGGGTTATGGACTTTAATGCACTTGGCTACACACAGCAGCAGGCAGACCAGCTCGAAAAAAATGTAGAAAAATAAGCGCTGTTTTCCTCCGCAATTTGAGTCCAATCGATATATGAACCATCTATGATGGACTAAGGGAAATAAAAAAAAAGACTTGAAGAAGAAAAAAGGGAGAAAAAACTTCGCAGGGACTTAGAGTATCTAAAGAAGAAAAATTTAGCATATAATACTACCATAGGACTTGTAAACAAATATCTATTTATCTATCCCGGGCACAATTGATAAACCACTCAAATATTTTGGTAAGAAATTCATCTGGGAATTTTTTGCTCCCTGGTTAATCATTATTCCTCAACTTTCTTTTATACGTTCAATATCCCCGGCATAACCCGTTATCTGAGATTATTCCTGGTTTGTAACCAGGATATTTCTTCAGGGCTCTCTGCAAATGGGAAAAATCAAAATATTAGAAGATAACCGACTTCTACGTGAAGGCATTTCTGCCTTGCTTAAAAAACAGCCGATATGAATGTCGTTACCACTTCATATTTCAACCTACACTGTTAAAAGTCACATTCATAACATCCTTGAAAAATTAACGCTGCATACTCGAGTTCAGATTGCAAATTACCATCAGAATTCTGAATCATATAATACTGCAATCGATACGACTTCATTAATAAATGAATAATATATTCGACCTTTTAGCCCAAAAGAATTAGTCCCTTTTTCACCCTTTGGAACGATTGACTTTATGTTTGAAATAGTTGCATTTTAAAAAGTGATGATTGGAAAATAATCTTAAGGAGATTTCACTTGATCAATGCCAGGCATTGGAAAAAAATTTTGGTCGCAGGACTATTGTGGGTGATACTTTCGGGTTCTTCGGACGCCCAGATGAATATGGATCCCCACTTCAGTACAATCAGTTATCCGGTTGAAGAACATTCATTAATGTTGATGGCTATGTCAGATTTTCAATCGGCTCGTTATGGAAGCAATTTCTTTACCGCGATGCTGATGGCTGAGTACGGTATCACTCAGCGTTGGACGATCGGCGCTATGGTTGAGGGTCAGAAGATTGCTGGTTTGCCCGTCACTTATGGCGGCCTACGGTTTAGCACCTATTTCCATCTGTTCCAGGACGACCAGTTTCTGAACCTGACCCTTTACGGTGAATATGAGGATCTGAATGGGGCTTCCCTATATAAAATGGAGGTCGCCGGGTTTGGATCTGAAGACCTGATGGAGCCTCTAGCGCTCGCACGAAATACCCCTGTCCGCACTTTCGAACAGCGCCTAATTATCTATCATGACTGGAATCGGCTGAACGCTACCTTTAATTTCATCAGAGAAACCGCTCTTCAAGCGCCCTTCAGTAATGATTATGGGTATGCTCTGGGCCTGTTTTTAATATCCTCTTGGATGAGCGGATCGATGGGAGGAATGTCCAAAATGAATGCCCCACCTGTTCTTTCCACAAGTCGCCTGGGTTATGGTTTGGAAATAATCGGAGCTCTTGGGAATAACCAGCAGTTCGGCTTCGACTGGAACGCCCAACAGCATTACCTTGGTGCTGTTCTTATGTATACTATATCTCCCAGCTGGTCATTGCGCTTTGAGCCCGCATTTGGTCTTTCCGACGTTAGCGACCCATTCGTGCTGCGCACTGGTCTGGCATACATGTTTGGGGGTTCGACTTCAAGCACCATGAAGATGGACCAATGAGCTTTGATGTTTCTGAGCACTGTAATATTAGCAATTACTGCACGGATACTGAATGTGAAAAGCTAATATTGAAAATAAATCACCTCTTTCTCATGGATATTCCTCAATCGTTGGAATATTCCTTAATTTATCTGATTCATAATATTTAACGTGGATATTAAAAATGGATGTAAAAGTCAGGGCATCATCTGAATATAAAGAAATTTCCCTGGAAGAAACGTATAAATTCCTGGAGACAACTGCAGACGGACTTTCTGATTCTGAAGTAAAAATTCGTCTTGAGAAATCCGGTAACAACGAAATAGTAGAAAAGAAACAAAATTCTATTCTTGAGTTCATTCTTCGTTACTGGGGTCCTATGCCCTGGCTGCTAGAACTTGCAATGGGGCTTTCTTTCGCTTTGAGTCATTACCTTGAAGCAATAATAATTTTTACATTACTATCAGTAAATGCAGTTATAGGGCAAATACATTCAAGTGGTTCAGAAAAAGTAATTGAACTTCTAAAGAAAAAATTAGCTATCAAGGTAAAGATCTTACGGAATAAAAAATGGTCTGAGGAAGATGCAAAAAGGATTGTGGGTGGAGACATTATCTCTGTTAAACTTGGTGACATTGTTCCTGCAGATGTCAAAATTATATCCGGCGAACTCTCGGTTGACCAATCAGCGCTAACCGGAGAATCCCTGCCAGTAGAAACACATTCATCCGACATTATTTACTCCGGATCCATTGTGAGGCGTGGAGAAGCTATGTGTATTGTGATTAATACAGGCGCAGCCACATATTTTGGAAAAACAGCTGAGTTGGTAAAAATCGCCGCGCCAAAATCGCATCAACAGGAAGTGATGATGGCGATAGTAAAATATATGCTGTATCTGGGTATAGTTGCATCTATTTTAGTTTCATTGTCGGCTTTTCTGATGCATTTGAGTATTTTAATAATATTGACCTTCGTAGTTATTTTTCTATTGGGTGCAATCCCCGTTGCTCTCCCTGCTGTTCTCACTATTGTCCAATCTGTAGGTGCAATGGATCTTGCAAAAAAAGGGGCATTGGTAACCAGGCTTGATTCGGTGGAAGATGCGGCCTCAATTGATATTATTTGCTTTGACAAAACAGGTACTATAACCCAAAACAAGTTATCAGTTATCGATACAATTCCCCTTTCCGGGAATACCAAAGAAGATGTTTTGAGAATAGCTTCACTCACTTCCCATAAAGAAGGGATGGACCTGATTGATCTTGCCATCATTGAGTACGCCCAAAAATCAGGAGTAAGTTTTAATGAATACAAACAAATATCCTATACTCCATTTGATCCATCTATAAAGAGAACAGAGGCAATTATTGAAACCGACGGAAAGCGTTTCAGAGCTGTTAAGGGTGCTGCCCAGATGATCTTGTCTCTGTGCCATAATGTCGATCAAGGAACTTTAGATGAAGTAAACAAAACGATCGCCGATTTTTCCGGGAAAGGTTACAGAACGATAGCTGTTGGCAGATCGGATGGAGATGATGTAAATAATCTAAAACTTATAGGATTGCTGCCGCTGTCTGATCCGCCAAGACCGGATTCAAAAAGTATGATAAACCAGGCGAGAGAACTAGGCATTAAACCAATAATGCTTACCGGAGATAGTATTGACATTGCAAAAGAAATTTCCAGTCAGATTGGTATTGGTAATAACATCATCCGCATGGCGGATATTAAGGATTTAAACGCAGTTAAACAGCTAAAGATTGTCAGTGAATGTGATGGGTTTGCAGAGATATATCCTGAAGACAAATATAAGATCGTGAAACTTTTGCAATCGGGGGGACACATCATAGGAATGACCGGAGACGGAGTTAACGATGCTCCAGCTCTGAAACAGGCTGAAATGGGAATAGCTGTGAGCAATTCGACTGATGTGGCAAAGGCAGCTGCAAGTGTAGTCTTGACTGAACCAGGTGTCGGTGTAATAATTGATGCAGTAACAATTAGCAGGCAAACTTATCAGAGAATGTTAACATGGGTTATCAATAAAGTTGCTAAGGTCATAGAATTTGTTGTTTTGCTGACTATAGGCTTCTTCTGGCTGCATAACATTTTACTTTCTCTTCTTGGCGTATCATTGTTAGTAGTTGCAAATGATTTTGTTACTATGACTCTGGCGACCGACAATGTTAAACATACTAGTAACCCGAATAAATGGAACGTGAAGAATAATATTTTAGCATCTCTTATTCCGGCGTTGTTCTATATTCTGGGTGACGTTATGGTTATCCTGATGGCTACTACTTATTTTCATGTACAATGGGATGAGCTAACCACTCTTGTAATGCTAATTCTGATATTCAATAGTCAGTTTAGAGTTTTGATTGTAAGGGAAAGAAGGCATTTTTGGTCATCACCTCCAGGTAAAGGATTAATTATTTCAAGCACACTGACAATAGTCGGTTTTGTGCTTGTAGGTGTGTTTGGAATACTTGTTCCTCCGCTAAATCTATTTATAGTTCTTACTTCTTTGGGATTCTCGGTTCTATTTACACTAGGTATTGATTTCCCCAAATATTATCTGTTCAAAAAAATTGGCCTATAAAAAAGCATTCATAGCAGATATTGCACTAAAGAGAACCATAACAATATACCTCTGTTCAATTGAAGAAAATACTGGTGTTGCTACCGGAACGGTTTACAATACAATTCAGGAATTAATTGAACAAGGATATTTGCTTAAAAGAGATTTTCAAAGATACAAATTAATAAAAAAGAATAGATTATTAGGATGAATGTAATTGGATTTGAGGATGCATTTGCTAATACAAGCAAATAAGACACCTGGGGTTATGAGTAAGTTAAGCCACTATGAGGGTCTTGCCCATCTTAACTTTAATCAGCTGTTGTTCTTCAGATAGTATCCCTGCTGCCCTACTCCTGAGCAGGCAAGCTGGTTGAACTGAATTTCATTCCTACCATCTCTTTTATATCAATCCGGGTTCCAAGTTTTTCATAAGAATCCCCTGTTCCCCGCCATCTTTATCCAAAATGAAAAGGAATGATAAATTAAGGTGAAGACGGAGCGTTGTGCCGGTTGGTTTCTCTGAATATTTTCACGGTAAAATTTAACAGGTTTTATTATGAAAAAGTTTATCTCCATACTTTCTGTTCCTGCAATAAATGCCGGCGCGCTCATATACGCACAGCTTCCTGCCTTCGGCATCTTTGAGGAGGTGTTCAAACTCCTGGTTCTGCTGGCTACTTTTATCTTCACCGTAATAAGAATAGTGGTTACGCTGAAAGATCATCTTAGAAGAGATTCCGAAATAAATTCGGAATAACAATCAGGGATCAGGATGGGAATTAAGCATAATGGATAACGATTTTAACCTGGCAAAGATTATGTCGTCTGATCTGTTCCGGCAGCTGCGCTCAATGGACCTGATCGACGAAACGGAACTGCGTAATGTTCAAATACGCAACGACTATTACGCCCTCCGAATCAATCACCACGTTTCTTCCTGCATCGAAATCCTGATGCAGAAATATTGCCTCTCAGATGCCGCATTGAATAATATACTTTTTCGAAAAACTAATCCTGTTTAGATCCTGAAACGAGTTCGAGATGACATCGCTAAGAGGATCCCGAAACAATCCTGAAACAAGTTCAGGATAAAGCCCGGGATGACACACTGCTTCCTGCTATTCAGACATCATCTTAATTTACTTTCAAAAATGTACAGTGACTTCCCTCCGCCTGTTATATACTATTGTGTTGTCATTTTTTTTCAATAACAATAAAAGAAAGGAGAATATAAAAATGGCAATATTATCAGGGTCCCCCATTGGTTTATGGAGAGGCAAGCTAGGCAACATGGTAGGTCGGATAATGGATGGAAGGACAATTCTGTCAATGAGACCGGACAGCTTCCACGTAAATAATTCACCGGAAATGGTTGAGATCCGGAAGAAGTTTGCGGTTACCTTAAGCTTCGTTAGCAATATGCTGAAGCTTTCAGCAATACACGAGATATGGGAAAAACTTAAAGAATCCCGTATGACAGTGTATAATTACGCGTTCAAAAAGAACTACCGTCTTTCCAGTTCGGATAAGCCCACTGTTGACAATCTGTTGACCCCGATTGACGGGTTCCCTATTACAGTTACTGCAGCTGCGGTTGGGGAAACATCGGTAACGGGACAAATAGCTGCACTCGAATCAGTATTGATTACAACACCGGAGGACTTTACGTACAACCCTAATGTTCTGATATGCTTCTATAACCCGGTGGATCCTAACGATGCACCTTACCAGATCGTAACAGCTAAGGGAATACCCCAGTTGATGGATACCATAAATCCTATAACCATTAGTGTTCCTTTGAATGTTGTTCAGCAGAATATAGCTGCCAAATACGAGAACTCAACCCTCTACATTGCGTTAGTTACACAAAATGAAGCAGGAAAGGTAATTCAGTATTCAGCTACTTATGCACAGGATAATTAGCAGACTCAGATCAAATTCCGGGATGACCGGAATGCCGATTTGGAAAACTCTCAGGACAGCTCTCTCCCGGGAGGGAGCTGTTTATTTTCCTCCTCCGGGATCCTTAACCAGGAATGTAATGGTTGAGCCCCATATTAGACAACCTAATAACTCTATTCCATCTTTTCATCCTTAACATATTAATCTTATATACGTCAGATTTTCACCGTGTAGAAGGCTAACCTTGAATAATATTATCATATAATGATAAGAAATAATAAAGCGGAATGTTTAGTATTATGATATCACAAATGGGAAATAATGAAATGGCTGAGAGTGCTACAGTAATGAATAAAAATCAAAATGAAAAACCAGGAACTATTTTTGAAAGGAACTCTATCCCTGGTGTAAACACTACCTACTTAAACTGAAATAAATTAAGGTAATACCTGCAATGCTCATAAGTATCAGAGTTATCGATCCCAGAACATTTGACCACCTTTTGTTTGTAAAATCTCCCATTACTTTTTTGTTGTTGCAAATGTGCATAATTACTGCAATCATTACCGGAGCTGTTAAGCCATACAAAACGGCCGTATAAATAAGTGCTTTTATTGGGCTTATGCCGAGAAATTCCAGAGACAACCCGACAATGAGCGACACGATAAGCGTGATGTAAAACCCTTTGGCCTGTTGAAATTTTTTATCTAACCCTTGCTTCCAATTAAATGTCTCTGCTAAAATATAGGAAAGTGATCCTGCCAAAACGGGTATTGCCAAAAATCCTGTGCCGATTACACCGACAGCAAAGAGCAAATAAGTAAGTTTGCCTGTTAATGGCTCTAATGCTTTTGCCGCTTGTCCAACAGTATCAATTTGCCTGATACCCGCCGTATACAATACAGCGCCAGTCGTAAAGATTATAAAAAACATAACAAGGTTTGAAAATAACATCCCGAAATCAATATCCACTTTCATTTTATTTAAGATCCGTTTAGTAATTATAATTCTTTCTTTACTCAGTAAAATACCTTCCGCTTCCATAGTGGCTTGCCAAAAAAACAGGTAAGGAGAAATAGTTGTGCCGAGAATTGCAACAAGTATCTCAAAAAAAGCTTTGTTGAAATGAATAGTTGGAATAAAAGTACTTTTCATAACTTCCACCCAATTCGCATGTACAAGGAATGGAACTACCATATACAATAATAATGAAAGACAAAGCCATTTTAACACGGCTGAAATTTTTTGATATGGAAATGTGATAATAAATGAAATAAGTAAAGCTGTAAATATTATACTGAAGGCGAAAGTTGGAATTTGAGGTATAATTAAATTGGCAACGGCTCCCATTCCCTGAATGTCTGCGCCTATATTAAGTGTAATTGCGGGGAAGCTAAACAATGCCATTAAATATAAAATACTTTTGGGATATTTCTTTTTTATTGTTCCTGTCAAACCCTCTTTAGTTACCATACCGATTCGCGCGCACATCTCCTGCACGGTTGCCATTAAAGGGAAAGTGATAATTGCTGTCCAAAGAGTTGCAAAACCAAAACCGGCCCCTGCCTGTGAATAGGTCGCAATCCCTGAAGGATCATCATCACTTGCGCCAGTAATAAGACCGGGACCAAGTATTTGCCAATATTTTTTAATTCGTGCTGAAACTGCGGCAGCTGGTTTCATTTATTCAAAATAATTTTGATAAATTTAATACAAATGGATACTTCAATTGTCAAGAACATTGTTGTTTCATCAATATTTCTACAATCATTTTTTCGAATAATATTTAATAGAAAATAAAAGTCTGGAAAATCCCGCAAATGACACACAATAAATTTCCTGTAAACAAACCATTAATACTTCGAAATTATTTTTTGTACTTCTTCCTTAGTTTTTCCAAGCTTTTTCTGCAATCTGCCTAATAGTTCTTCTTCTTTCCCTTTTACCAAAAGTAAATCATCATCTGTGAGGTTTGCATATTGTTGTTTTAGCTTACCTGCAGCTTCATTCCAGTTTCCTTTAATCTTCAGTGTATTCATATCATAACTCCTTTTAGAATTTTAGTCGATAAATATCTTATGTAATCTTTTATAGATTTTCGATTATATTATATGAGGTAATCTGGGATGAATCAATAGAGCTAAGGGATGAAAAACGGACTACATATTATTTTCGGAGGGTATCGTTCTTAGTCCAGCAATTGGTGCAGTTTTAATGTCGCTCAGTACTGTTATTGTGGCCATAAATGCTAAGTTGTTAAAGGTTAAATGATATAGATAAGACAGCTGGTTTACTCTGTCTTTTATTTTTTTTAAGTGTGCGAAGATTGGATCAATCTTCAATTTGCGAATTTCTGTCTAAAATAAATAAATCGCTTGAATGATTCTTATTAATATCAGTGTCTTCCAAAAGCAAATTGATATTAATTTTATTTTTATTCCACTTCGTGGAGGAAGTCACAAAAACAAATCCTACTTTTTTTCTTTTTTTAGCCTTACTTTTCTTGGCGCAAGAAAAGTAACAAAAGAACATGCTCTGCAAAAGAATTGCTAAGTTTACATCATCCTGTTTTTTGTTTTCATATTTTAATTTTTGCATATCTCCCAACTCTCCACTATAGGTTATATTCTTTATTGAGAGACCTTTTGGAATGGCAATTTGTGTTTTGATATCTGCTGCCGGCGTTATATCACCATCAACTGTTACATTATAATTAACGAAATGGATAAGTAAGTGTTCATCATTCTTGCGCATTGTGCTAAATTCAACAAACTTATTGTTTCCCTCAATCTTTGTTATTTTTGAACCGAGTAATTTGACGGATTCCTCTGCGACTAATTCTAATTTAGCGCGTAACTCCGGATTTATATTATCCCGCGTATAAGCTTCGGGTACATCTGCAAAAACATCTACCATTGAAGAACCGAAAAATGTTCCTTCTTTCTGTTCATACTTAGTAAGGAATTTACTATCCGGAATTTGTAAGGGTATAAATACTATTTTGCCGCTGCCGATATTTTTAGATTCTTTCTTTTGAGGATAGTCTGATAATTGTGCGGCTTCTAAAAGAGGGATATTTTTATTTGCAAGATTATACTGGTCTTTAATACCGGCAGCACCCAGAACAATCAGGCTTCCTCCTTTATTAACAAATTCTACCAATGCATTTTGTTTCTCCAAACTTAATAAAGGTATGTAGGGCAGTATTATTAAATCAAATTGATTTACTTTATTTGTTAGTAAATCATCTGTACTGCTTCAGATGAAAATGGAATTTCCTAAATTTACGTAATGTAAAAGACAGGAGGTTCTAGTTATGGCAGAAGGAAAAAGAGAAAGAAAGATCTACAGTCCGGAACAGAAGGTCATAATAGTAAGGGAGTTACTCGAAAATAATGTCCCTATCAGTCAGCTGGCTGAAAAATACCAGGTACATCCCAATGACATCTACAACTGGAAGAAAAAGCTCTTTGAAGGGGCAAAGGATCTGTTCAGGAGTACTCCGGTCAACCAGAAGCAAAAGACAGCAGAACAGAAAAGGATAGAAAAGCTGGAATCAAAGTTAAGAGATCGGGATGAGGCAATAGCAATGCTTCTGAAGGAAAACATAGAAATAAAAAAAAGTATCGATGGGGAGATATGAACCAGCAGTGGGTTGAACTGGATGTAAGAGAGCAGGTAATCGGCCTAATCAGGACCTACAGACCCAAAACAGAATTACCGGTAAAATGGTTTCTGGGAAGGCTGGGTGTGAAAAGCAGCAGGTATTATTCCTGGTTAGATAGGGAAGGACTGCCCAATCAGCATAACGGTGACATTCCCAGAGGACACTGGATCCTGGACTGGGAAAGAGAAGCTATTATCAGGTATGCCGAAAATCATCCCGGAGAAGGTTACAGGAGGCTTACCTATATGATGCTTGATGACAATATAGCAGCTGTAAGCCCATCTACAACCTACAGGGTGCTGAAACAGGCTGGCTTGCTTAACAAGTATAATAAGGTCAAGAAGACAGCCAAGGGTTTAGGATTTGATCAACCGACGGCTGCACATCAACACTGGCATACAGATATTAAGTATGTTAATTTTAACGGTACTTTTCTGTTCTTCATTTCGGTAATAGACGGATATTGCCGGTATATGGTCCATCACGAACTCAGGCTTAGTATGCAGGAATATGATGTTCAGATTACATTGCAGAGAGCCCTGGAGAAATATCCGGATTACAAACCAAGAATAATCTCAGATAACGGGAGTCAGTTTATATCTAAGGATTTTGCCGAATATCTTAAGCAGCTGGGACTTCAGCACGTCAGAACTTCGATTGCGTATCCTCAGAGCAATGGGAAGATCGAGAGATACCACAGAACACTGGAGCAGGAATGCTTAAAGAAAAAGTCTTTCATCAACCTGGAGGATGCAAGAAAACAAATCCAGGGTTTCGTTGATTATTATAATACCAAAAGACTTCATAGTTCCTTTTATTTTTTAACACCGGAAGATTTTCTTTTAGGAAGAGTTGATGAAAAACTTAAAATCAGGGAAAGGAAACTTAAGGAAGCTAAAGAAAACAGATTTGAGGTTAGAAATGTTAACTGAAAATCTACCTTATTTAATTAACACGAAATTCCATTTTGCGCTGAACCAATACACATCTTCAACTTTAAATACATGTGATATTCCTTTATCAGCAAATACTCTTGAAGTACTGAATGCGAAACTTTGTTCATCAGCAAGGTACTGATTTATTGAGCCCAATATTCCAATATTACTATAGAGCCTTGATCCTATCAGATCCGAACGGTTTTTTGCAAGAAATGAATACATATCAGCAGCACCCTGCGGTGTTTCCCGTTTCTCTCTGAAGATGCATTGATTTGCAACAGCTTCAGCAATATTTATCTGCGACATAGCACTAAGGCATTTCTCAGTGGGATTTGGAAATATTGGCGGTGTTATTTCAGTAGCGTAAACAATTACCGGTTTACCATGGGCGGCGGCGACGACATACTTTAGCGGAGGACTGTTTGTAATTTTAACACCATCTTTATTTCTTGGTGCTGCATCTAAATACTCCTGCATTTCCGAATAGATGAAATCGTCATAACCAACTTCACCTGGACTGTCATCTGGTCCAATAATATCACCCACTTGAGTGGGAAATCTATAAACTAAAAATGAAGTAATTCTGCCTATTTATCAGGTCATATATATATTTCCCGAGGTAATAGAAGTGCTGCATTTGTCGATTTAGTATATATTCAGTTTTGGCAATGTTGCTCCACAGTGTATCCACATCCTGAACAATAACTCATTCATTTATCTTTTCCAGTATCATATTTAATAAATGCAGATAAGTTTTCAGGATGGTCAGCAGTTTTCAGTTGGCTGATTCTAAGGCTGCCTTATACTTTAATATAGATGGTGAACCTACTCGTCTGAACGACGGGCTTTATTAATTAGAGATTATTACAGTTATAAGGGAAGCGGAATAGAGAACGAAAAGATGCTTCCTTCTCCCGGTTTACTTTGAACTGAGATTCGTCCTCCCTGAGCCTGAACGAATTCTTTTGATATTGCAAGGCCAAGGCCCCAGCCTCTTTCAGATCTTTGTCCGAGTTGGCTAAATCTCCCGAATAACTTTTTCTGATCTTCCGGTGAAATACCGGGACCAAAATCTTTAACTGAGAAACTCACATTATCTCCATCCCTGTTTGCAGATAGAATTATTTTCCCTCCGTTTGCTGAATAGCGAATTGCATTGCTCAATAAATTCACAAGAACCCATACAGTTTTTTCGATATCAATATTTAACGAAGGTAAATCATCTTCAATTTCAGTTTCAAGCTGAATGTTTTTTTCCGAGAGAAGGATCATCAGTGACGTTGTTGCATAATCAATAACATCTTCCGGCTGCGCAGATGTAAAATTCAAACGTATGTTCCCAGTTTCTATCTGCGAATAATTCAGTATTTCATTAATGACACGTGATAGACGATTGCTTTGTTCCTTTATTGCCTGAACCAGTTCTTTCTGCTCAGTATTCAATTTTCCTATTCTTGAATCTTCGAGTAATTTAACGGTAAGATTTATGGATGAAACCGGTGTTTTCATTTCATGAGATACTGTTGAAATAAGCCGGGTTTTTGCAACGTCCCTTTCCTCAAACCTCGTAACATTTTTGAGAACTATCATACTCCCCATATTTCTGTCCAGAGAATCGCCTGAATTTGTTAAAATCGGGATATTCTCAGGCTCATAAAAATATTCTTTTTTATCTTTAATTATCCTTAAACTGTTTTTACTATTTTCATAAAAACTATTACTCTTAAGGCCGTCCACAATATTTTTAAGCAGATCATTACCAGTACTGATTTCATAGACATCTTTACCCATCAAATTCTCTATCTTAACACCCGATAATTCTGCAATGACCTGATTGGCCAGAACAATCTTATTGTTATTATCAAGAACTATAATACCATCCTGCATATTCTGAACAAGAGCTTCCAGTCTTTGTTTTGCCGTCAGTATCTCACCGAGCTGCTGTGTCTCGTATTCCTTCAGCCTTTCCGCCATAACATTAAAAGCCTCAGCAAGCTCGCCTATTTCATCATTTGAGTTCACGTCTAATTTCTGATTATAATCCTTCCTGCTAACTGCTTTAATTTTTACAGTAAGGTCTTTTACAGGCTTTACGATTCTTGCCGGGAACATAATTATAAAAAACAGTGTGATTATGATACTGATCCCGCCAAAGATTATTGTATAAATTGTTATTTGTTCGGCATTCTTAACTGAAGCAGAATTTTTACTGATGACAGCATTCATATTCAGCGAATAAATATTATTGACAAGGTTTTTCACTTCATTATAATCTTTACTCAGCATAGAAGTATTTTTATTATCTGATTCACGGAAACTCTCTAAAAATAATTTGTACTGAATCCGGAGTCTTTCAACAAGAAGCCTTTCCCCGGGTTCAGTAATATTAACCAATTCATCCGAAAGGCTCTTTTCAAATTTCAGCCTGGCTTTATTAAAATTTATGATCAGTGATGAATCGCTAACATTAGCATTTAAATTAACCTGAAATTGCAGCCGGTTGAGATACATTTCATCAAGAGAAGAGATCATTTGAGTGGTGTACTCTATTGTGCTGTAATTATCTACAATAGTCCCCTTCGCACTTTGAGCGAGCCGGTTAATAAAAATAATATCAGTTATACTCAGGGCAAGTATGATAGCAAAAAGGAAAAAAACGCCGAAAAATATTTTACTTCTTATAGATTTCATTTTATGATACCATTAAAATATCAATATCCTCTTTAGAGGTAAGAGATGATAACTCCCTGAAGAAATTCCCGGGGTTCAAATTATAAATAAAATTAAAGTCGGGTCTGCCTATTACAATAAGGCCAGCCTCTTTTGTTTTGGCAAAATCTACTATTGCAGGTGCGATTTTATTGCTGTTTAACTCAACGACCTCTGCACCAAGTTCCGCAGCAAGCTTAAAATTATTCAATAATTGCCTTTGGACTTTAGTATCAATTTTTTCGATTTTTTCTTTATCCGTCTGAATGTACAAAACAAACCATTTGGAATTATACATAGCAACAAGCCGTGAGGATTTCCGGATCAATTTCCTGCCAGCGTCATAATTTGAGCTTAAAGCTGTCACTATTGCATTTAATTTCTCTCTGACTGCCAGCGGAATTTCTCTTATTATCTTTCTTTCTACCTGACGGGACACTTCTTTTAATGCAAGATCACGAAGCTGCAGCAGCTTATCTTCCTGAAAAAAATTTTGTAATGCAACAGGAACTTTCTTAATATCATAAATTTTCCCTTCCTTCAGTCTGTCAATCAGCTCATCAATCGTCAAATCAACATTTACAACCTCATCAGCAGAATGAATGATGCTGTCCGGTACCCTTTCCGTGATTTTGATTCCTGTAATTTTTTCAACCTGTTCATTTATACTTTCAATATGCTGAATATTTACTGTACTTATTACATTTATCCCGGCACCTATTAATTCTTTAACATCCTGCCAGCGTTTTTCATTTTTAGAACCGGGGAGATTAGTATGCGCAAGTTCATCTACCAGAACAATTTCAGGTTTCTGAAGCAGGATCGATTCAATATCCATCTCCTCCAGTTCCCTACCTTTATAAAATATCCTCTTACGTGAAATTGCCGGAATACCCTCAGTAAGTTTTTGCGTCTCTGTTCTTCCATGCGTTTCTACATAGCCAATCATCAGATCAACATTTTCCTTAAGCAGTTCTTTTGCTTCCAGTAACATCCGGTATGTCTTTCCGACTCCGGCAGCCATTCCTATATAGATTTTCAACTTCCCATCTTTTGAAGAACGGATGAGGTGAAGAAATCTTTCTGCCGATATGGAAATCTGAGGTTCCATAAATATTAAAAATTACAGGATCACATCTTTATAGGAAATTGCTGATATTATTTAGGTTGAAAATATACATATAAATTATAAATATGCCTCAGTTTGAAATTAGACGATTAAATAACCTTTTCATTACAAAATCGTTATCCCACCATATCAATTCGCATTTCATTCACCTAATCAATTAAAATATCTTTCTGGGTCCCGGCGGATAAATATCATTATAAGGTACAATTAATGTATCAGTCCATTCAATCAAAGATTCATTAATGATTTCTTTAAATTTATCTAATTGGTCTTTATTTAAAACAGTCTTAAGCTTCCTTAAATACTTAAAACGTACTTTATTAATTTCATCATTTATTATTCCTGTTTCATGAATAAGCTGGTTTAACTTCGAAGAATCATAATTTACTTCAAAAATTTTATCGGCGATCATTTTGTTTTTCATTTTCATTTGCCGGTGGAGAGTATATATCAGATTCGAATATTCTTTTTCATTCAGACTAAAAAAATCCACCTGTTTCTCAGTCAGGCTCAATGCATCTGCGAGAGACCTTAATCTATGGGATTCTTCTTTTGTTTTATTCGAAAATCCTGTGGTTTTCTGTACCCATAAAACCAGGGGTATCTCAAGCAGCAGAAGAAGAATTACAAACAACCAGAAATAAATATTTTGATTTGAATTTAGTTTCAATTTATATACATCCGCCTGGTATTTTATAAACTACAGGAAATGCCCAGAGATACTGTACTGGATGTTTTTGATGGAATATCATTGCTAACAGGAAATATTGCATTATTTGAATTGTCAAACCTGTACTCAACCCTGAATGTGAAATCATCCATCCTGAAAGTGGGAACCAGAGTTACGTTCAGTGCATTAAAATCTTTAATACCGGTTCCCGTTCTTACTCCATCTTTATCAGAAAAGTATTCCAGGCGTGTTCCGATATCGATTATGTCCGATAATGAAATAACGGGCTGAATACCAAAACCAAACCAGGATGCATCCACGGTACCGAAGGACTCTGCCCCATAATTGGCCTGGAAATTTAACGTAACACCTGGAATGACCTTTGTAAGGCCGGTTAAATCTATTGAAGTTCTGCTATTGTTGCTGGGATCAGGTTGTTCGACACCCCAGGAAAATGAAGCTCCAAAAGCCAACGGATCACCTAAATTTATTCCCAGTCTGCCAATGATAGTTTTATCCTTATTATTATCTATTAAAAGATCCCAGCCATTAACTACACCAAATTTAACATCAACCTGGTTTGAGGCGATAAATGTAAAATAGCCGCCGACGTGAGTATAAGCTTCAGCCAGGCCATAAAGATAACCTCTTGAAATAGTTGGATTTGCAGGACCCTCAATTACCTCTATACCTTCAAAAGTTGCAAACCTTCCTCCGGTAAATTTAAAATCATCGGTAAAAGAATACGTCATATAAGCTTCCTGAATATCCACACCAATGCCTGGTCCGCCCCCGGTTTGATTCAGCAAGCCGTGAACACCAGCATCAGTACCAAGATCTATTTCAGCATCGTAACTTAATTTTTTTGAAGGATCTCCTGAAAATGCTATATGAGCATTATTTAATAATATCTGGTCAGCTTTTGCATCGTAGGAACGGAGCACGTTTACGGTAGTATCTCCGAAATAATAGTTGTACGTAACTTCAATATGTCCTGTGATTGAAGGTCCGGGATTCTGAGCTGACAAATTTTGGAGGTATACAATTAACAATAATAACAGAAGTGAATATCTTTTCATTGTGCAGACTCATTATATTATAAAATATTATTAAAGAGACTGATTTATTTTGATCCATTAACGAAACTGTTACATTGAACTTAATTCGTCCAAAGCCATGTTAAGTTTCAGAACATTCACTCTTTCCGGTCCAAACAAACCGAGTAATGGTGATTCAACATGTTCATTAACCAGTTTCCTTAAAGCTGCTTTATCTATATTTCTCATTTTTGCGATCCTTGAAATTTGAATAAAAGCAGCCTGAGGAGAAATGTGAGGATCAAGACCACCTCCTGATGCCGTAACTAAATCAGCAGGGATTTCGGATTTCTTTATTTCGGGGTTGTATTTAAGAAGCGTATCGATCCTATCCTGAACCGATTTTAAATAGTCGGGGTTTGTTGGTCCTTTATTTGAACCGCCGGTTGATGCTGCATTATAATCAACTGCAGAGGGTCTTCCCCAGAAGTATTTCAGATCAGTAAACTTCTGACCAATGTTTTCAAATCCTATCAGCTTTCCGTCCTTGTATACCGGAAGTCCTTCTGATTGGTGGGGGAATAATTGTCCTATTCCAAATATAACAAGCGGAAAAAGCAGGCCGAATAGTAATAATGTTGAAAAATGAAGTCCTAAAACATTTCTAAGTGATTTCATATTTTTATTCCTTAAAAGAAAATGCTTACAAGCAGATCAATTAATTTTATACCGATAAATGGTACAATAATCCCGCCTAAACCGTAAATCAGAATATTACGTCTGAGCAATGCGCTCGCCCCGATCGGTTTATATTTCACCCCTCTCAACGCAAGAGGAACCAGAGCGAGAATAATAAATGCATTAAATATTACTGCAGATAAAATAGCTGATTGAGGAGAACTAAGTTTCATTATATTCATAACATTTAATGCAGGGATGGTAGCCGAAAATACTGCCGGAATTATTGCAAAATATTTAGCCACATCATTGGCAATTGAAAATGTTGTTATGTTACCCCGTGTAATTAACAATTGTTTTCCAATCTCAATAACTTCAAGCAACTTGGTGGGGTCACTGTCAAGGTCAACCATATTTGCAGCTTCCTTTGCAGCCTGAGTACCGGAATTCATAGCTACAGCCACATCAGCCTGAGCAAGTGCGGGAGCATCATTTGTTCCATCACCCATCATCGCAATAAGTTTTCCTTCTTTCTGTTCCTTTAGGATATAATTCATTTTATCTTCGGGCCTGGCTTCAGCTATATAATCATCAACGCCGGCTTTGTTAGCAATATATTTTGCGGTTAATGGATTATCTCCTGTAACCATTACTGTTTTTACTCCCATTTTCCTCAAACGGGCAAATCGTTCCTGTATTCCGGGTTTAATTATATCTTCAAGCTGAACTACGCCTAATACTCTTCTATTTACGCATACTGCGAGAGGGGTACCGCCTTCTTCAGCGATTTCCTTTACTATTACCTCTGCCTGATTTATAGCCCCATCACTTTTGATTGCAAATTTTTTGATCGCATCCCAGGCACCTTTACGAATTTCAGCTCCTCCGGGCAGGTCAACTCCGCTCATTCTTGTTTCAGCAGAAAACTTTATAAATTGAGCACTGGCTGTTTCCTCGTTTTTTATTTTTACACTATTTTTTTCTGCTAATTCAATAATCGACTTGCCTTCAGGGGTTGAATCAGCAATTGAACTGAGATAGCAGTATTTCATAAACTCGGTTTTATCAATACCATCAAGAGGATAGAAGTTTGTTGCCTTTCTGTTGCCGATAGTTATTGTACCAGTTTTATCAAGCAGAACCGTATCAATATCTCCCGCATTCTCAACAGCTTTTCCGGACTTTGCAATAACATCGGCTCCCAGAGCTCTATCCATTCCTGCGATTCCGATAGCAGATAGAAGCCCTCCGATAGTGGTTGGTATTAAACAAACAAATAATGAGACAAGAGCTGAAATAGTAATAATTGTATTCACATAGAATGCGAACGGGAAAAGCGTAACAGTTACAAACAGAAAAATTAGGGTAAAACTTGCCAATAGTACAGTCAATGCAATTTCATTCGGAGTTTTCTGCCTTTTTGCACCTTCAACAAGATCAATCATTTTATCCAGAAAAGATTCGCCCGGATTTGTTGTAACCTGCACTTTGATCCTGTCGGAAAGAATCCTGGTCCCTCCTATAACACCCGAATGGTCGGTATCAGCTTCTCTTATTACCGGAGCGGATTCCCCCGTTATAGCAGACTCATCTATTGATGCCAAACCCTCGATAATTTCGCCGTCTGCCGGAAGTGTATCTCCTGCTTCCGCTAAGTATATATCATCCTTCTTTAATTCCGATGAATTAATATTTTTTATTGTCCCGTTATCTAATACCAGCTTTGCCGGTGTATCTTGTCTTGATTTTCTTAGTGAAGCCGCCTGCGCTTTTCCTCTTTCTTCTGCTATTGCTTCAGCAAAATTTGCGAACAAAAGAGTAAGAAATAGAAGGAAAGTTATAAGGAAATTATAAATAAAGTTTCCCTGCTGTGAGAGCGGATTTATCATTGTTATAACGGAAACTACGAGCATAATTATTGTACCGACTTCGACTGTGAACATCACAGGATTCTTCAGTAAATACAACGGATTAAGCTTTGCGAATGATGAAAAGACTGCTTCTTTAACAATAGCAGGTTCAAATAACTTCAATGTTTTTTTATGTTTCATAATTTTGTTTATCTTAATGTTTTACATTGACAAATATTCCGCCAACGGACCTATTGCAAGAGCCGGGAAAAAATTCAGGGCAGAGACAATAATTATTATTCCAAGAACCATTAACGCGAAAGTGTAACTTTCCGCTTTTAGAGTTCCTGCGGATTCGGGAATATATTTTTTCTCAGAAAGCATTCCGCCGATTGCGACAGGACCGATAATAGGCAGAAACCTTGCAAGAAACATTACAACGCCGCATAATATATTCCAGAAATAAACATTGTCGCCTAATCCTTCAAAGCCTGAGCCGTTATTTGCATTAGCCGACGTAAATTCATAAAGCATTTCGGAAAATCCATGAAATGACGGATTATTAAGCCAGGGAATTCCCGGATTTTTTGCTATTAAATATGATGCGATTGCGGTTGGTATTAATACAAGAAACGGAGTTACAAGTAAAACTAAAGCTGAAATCTTAACTTCACGGGCTTCTATTTTTTTACCAAGGAATTCCGGCGTTCGCCCAACCATCAACCCTGAGATGAAAATTGCAATTATTATATAGATAAAGAAGTTTATGAATCCAACACCCACACCTCCATAAAGAGCATTTATCATCATATCAAGCAAATAGACTCCGCCCGAAATCGGAGTTTGACTATCGTGCATCGAATTCACCGAACCATTCGAGGTTGATGTAGTTGAAACACCCCAAAAAGCAGATGCGGCTGCACCGAAACGAACTTCTTTCCCTTCCATACTTCCTGAAGCCTGGCTTATTCCAAGTTTGGTGATTTCCGGGTTGCCTGCTGTTTCGAATTTTACAGTTGTTGTAACGAATATGATAAAAATTAATGTCATTATTCCAAAGAAGATCCAGGCAAGCTTTTTTCTATTCAGGTAATATCCGAAAGCAAATACCAGTGCTATTGGTATAAACAATATTGAAAAGTTTTCAACCATATTAGTAAGGTAATTGGGATTTTCGAATGGGTGAGCCGAATTAGGACCAAAATAACCCCCGCCGTTTGTACCAAGCTGTTTTATTGAAACCATCGAGGCTACCGGCCCTGTTGCTACATTAACAGTATCTCCCTGTAAAGTCACAACCTGTTGAGGACCTTTAAATGTTTCAGGCATTCCATTTAATAATAATATAATGGATATCATAAGGGCTAAAGGGAGCAATATTCTTGTACAGCTTTTTAGAAATAAATTATAAAAATTGCCAAGGTTTTTTGACTGCCGCTGTGATAGTCCCTTAAAAATTAACGCTAATGCTGCTATACCCGTGCCGGCACTTACAAACTGAAGAAATGTAAATACAAGCATTTGAGTAAAATATGTTGCGCCGGTTTCACCTGAATAATGCTGAAGATTTGTATTAGTAACAAAACTGACGGCAGAATTAAAAGCAAGAGCTGGTTCCATATTGCCTATTCCTGCGGGGTTCAGGAAAGGAATCCATCCCTGCAGCACAAGAACTGCGTAGGACCATATATAGAATATCAGATTCAGAAATAGCATTGCTTTCATATTCTTTTTCCAGTCCATTTCTTCAAACGGATTTATACCAGAAATTCTGAATATGAAATTTTCAAGAGGAGCAAAAAAGTCAGACCAGACCTTCTCCCCTTTAAACACTTTGCTTATATGTTTTCCGAAAGGAACAGCAAGAACTACTATTACTAAAAAACTAAATATTACGCCTGATATTTCAGTATTCATATTGTTACCTTAAAATTTTTCAGGTCTGATTAATACATAAAACAGGTACAAACCTATTAGAATGCTGATAATTAAAAGGATTATCATTTAACGCTCCTTTATAAGTGATCAAAAAAATCAATTGATTTATAAACTATCAGGAAAAGAAGTGCACTTAGCAATATCATTAATATTGTAACCATATAATTCCCGGGTAAAATGAATTAATAATGCTCGTTTGTATTCTGAGTCAGCTTAGTCAAAATCAATGCCAATGAATTTTTCGCTTGAAATTTCACTAATCCCTTTTCTGATCCCTTTCAAAACGGAATCCTTCATTTTCAAAATGAAATGGATTGTGATAAAAAATCATCCGGATATTATTTTATGAAGAAATTGGAATTTAAAGTTGAGGGGAAGATGGAAAAAATTTAAGAATCTATTATGTATGCCTGGAGTTTTCTGTAAAGAGTTGTAAGCCCGATCCCGAGGATTTCCGCTGTTTTTGTTTTATTTCCGTTAGCCTGCCTTAGTACTTTAAGAATATGGATCTTTTCTATTTCATTGAGGGATAATGATAAGTTATTTGAAGCAGTCATCATCTCCTGTACAAAAAATTCTTTGGGCAATGAAGAGCTCATTAAAATATCCCCGTCAGTCATTATAATAGCTCTTTCTATAACATTTCTTAGCTCTCTGATATTGCCGGGAAAGCTGTAACGGGTTAATCTATCAATAAAATCTTTTTCTGTTTTATATATTTTCCGGTTCATTTTTTCAGATAAATCTTTGATAAATAAATGTGCCAGCGGTTCGATATCTGCTTTTCTGTTCCTCAAAGGAGGAATTTCGATTTTCACCACTCCGATACTGAAAAACAAGTCCCTTCTGAAATTATCACTCTCTATCAACTGTTCGGGAATTCTGTTTGTCGAGCTGATAAATCTGACATCGATTTTAGTTGCTGAATTATCACCTGCTTTAATAAATGATTTAGTTTCCAGAATACCCAGCAATGTATTCTGAATTGAGATATCTGTTTGACCGATTTCATTAAGGAAAACCGTTCCTGTATCTGCCTCTTCAAGCAATCCTTTTCCATTTTCCTTATTGCTAAATGCATCGGCATTACGACCGAACATTTTCTCCTCAAGTAAATCCTTCCTTATTATACTGCAGTTTATTGACCTAAACGGAGAGTTTCTTCTTTTGCTTTCATTGTGAATCGATTGTGCAAAAAGTTCTTTACCCACTCCTGTTTCGCCGATCAGAATAACAGACACGTCAGTCTGCGCTACTTTCCTGGCAATATTAATTACTTCTTTAATTTGCTTTGATTCAGCGATCATATTATCAAAACAAATATTTTCGACAGTACTCTTTTCTGATTTCGAATTACAGGAATTAATACCTGATATTCCGAAATCAACCGACCCTTTTTTATCATCTATATATAAAGTATTTGTTTCCGGCATTTTAACTCTCAATCAACTTTTCTAACTTCTGCACTATAACCTTATCGGCAGTATAACAAAAGGTATACCTATCCTGTAAAATTTCTTCTGCAAAGTGAAAACAATATAATTGTGGAGCCATCTGGTAACAAAAGTTTCTTTAGGGAATACAATTTGTCCCCCGAAGAAGACAGTATTGGGATATTTTTCTAATATTCCGGGCAGGACTTTATCTACTTCTTCTGCAACATCTATTCCAATCGAAGTAAAAGCCTCTGAGTTATAACCATTATTTTGCATAAAGCTAACATAACGGTCCGCTTCTTTTTTTACATATACATTAAGATTTTCCATTTCATCTATCCCTTTGAAATTGCCAGCATCAATGGCTCCGATCTGAATAAAAATGTAATTACTGAAGTTTCCGCTGAATAGCTTTATAGTGTTCAATAAAGTATGCAAACCAAGCCCATTAAATCCATTAACTAAAATAGCAGCCGTTTTATTTGAAGGAATCCCCTCAGTTCTGAATTTTTGTTCCTGGATATCATAAATAGAAGCTTCTACAGAATCAACAATTTCATTTAATTTGATAAACAGTTCACTTGTTTTTTTGTAGTGTCTTTTAATGTATAAAGCTAAAATTATTAATGAGCCGGTGACCAAAATGGTTATCCACCCTCCTTCAGTGAATTTAATTATAGTAACAGATATTAAAATAAAGGAGGTAAGAATTAAGCCGATTCCATTAATCAGAAATTTCTTAAACCATTTTTTTTCGTTTTTGCGTTCAATCCACCAGTGCCTTACCATCCCTAATTGTGAAAGGCTGAAAGTTATAAAAACATTAATGCTGTACAATATCACCAGGTATCTTACATTTCCGCCGGTAAGAAGCATCATCAGGAGTGCAGCTAGTCCCATAAGTACAATACCATTTTGCGTTACTAATCTGTCGCTTAAAGTTGCGAAACGTGTAGGGAACCATCTGTCAAGCGACATATTTGCCAGTACTCTTGGACCATCAAGAAAGCCTGCCTGTGATGCAATAAACAATAGTACCGCTTCTGACAACAGGGCTACTAAAACAAAAATATATGATGTCTGGCTTCCCCATAAAGTTGACATCGATTCAAACAGAACTGCATTAAGTGTTTTACCCTGCTGATGCTGTACATTAAAAAGAAGATAAGCTATCATTAATCCGATTACAGTAAAAGCCAATGACACTGCCATATAAGTCATAGTCTTTTTCCCGGTCGTAACTCTCGGTTCCCTTAATACCGGCAGACCATTACTAACAGCTTCTATACCGGTAAATGTTCCTGCCCCCATACTATAAGCTCTTAAGATCAGGAAAAGAACTCCGAATATACCGACACTCTTTATTGTTCCGGTTAGCTCATTAGTTGTATTATTCACAACTATATCAATTTCATGAAGATGTGAAAACATTGCATAAACAATAGCAAATACATGCACTACAAGGAAGACCAAAAATATCGGAACCAGGGGGATTACAGCTTCCTTTATCCCCCTTAAATTAAGTATTGAGAGGAGGATGAGTCCAACTACTGCAAATTCCAGCTTATATCCATACCAACCCTGCGGTAAAAAACTAAAAATTGCATCTGACCCGCTGGCTATAGATATAGAGATTGTCAGCACATAATCTATCAATAATGCACAGCCTGAAACCATTCCAACAGTGGGGGAAAGAAGCTTGCTCGCAACCAAATAACCTCCCCCGCCGGTTGGAAATAGTTCAATGATCTGTGAATAGCTTGTGGCAATTATAAAAATGGTGATACCTGATGCTAAAGCGACAAATATTCCAAGGTACGGATGTCCCGCTAATGCAAGGAATGCTTCTTCAGGACCATAGCAGGATGATGATAACCCGTCAGCTCCCAGTCCAACCCACGCCAGGAATGCTACTAATGATAATTTATGAAACAGACTTTTATCGTTAAGGTTTTTTGCAGAACCAATAACCAGCTTTCTGAATTTCTTTTTCCCGGATTCAGCGCCTGATCTTTCTGTGTTTTTATCGTTATCTCTCATTTTCATCCATAAAGAATCAATTGTAATAAATACCCTTACATCAATAATACCAGATATTTCAATTTGGAAGGGTAATTGATTTTATGCTGATTTATAATGATTTGATGTTAATCAGAGGCTAAAAATTAAAATAACACGTGTGTCAACCATTTCAAAATGGAAAGGTCAATTTTCAAAATGGCATTGCAGCGGAATATCTTTCATTTAATATGATAAAAATTCAAATGGATTTTTTAGCACAGAAGTTGCAAGTTTAAGGCAAAAATGTGTTTTACTATGAAAAATCAAAATAGATCTGCCGGTTTAAGTGTTGAAAAACAGTATTTCTTTTCCACAGTTATACTTTTTATCTTCATTGCAATACTTTATACTATTCAAAACACAATTGGCTATGAAACAGTTTCGATGATACTGCTTCTTATTTTATTCCTTCTTCCGCTGTTTCACTTCAGCAGGGGACCGATTATTTTACAGGCAGTAATAAGTGCTCTTGCGTGGGACTACTATTTTATTCCACCACATTTTACAATGCATATTGCCAGGACGGAAGACGTTATGATGCTTTTTATGTTTTTTGTGGTTGCGGTTACTAATAGTGTCTTAACAAGCAGGCTCAGCGTACAGAAAAATGAAATGTTCAGAAAAGAAAGAAGACTAAATGCATTATATTATCTCCTGAAAGATTTATCATCTGCAGCTAATATTGACGAATTATTAAATAAAGCAGTTCGCCAGATTCAAGCAGTATTCGGTTTTGAATCAATAATATTTTTTCCGGAAGATATAAACAAACTGAACAGAAGTCCCCATCAGTCAAGTAATTTTGTACCGGATGAGATGGAAATGCTGGCAGCAGGAGCCTCCTTTAAAGAAAAAGCTGAAAGTGGAAGAACAACCAATGTAGTTAACGATGCGGAAGCATTGTATTTTCCTCTGATTAATAAAACCGGAAATATTTTTTGTGTGTTGGGGGTAAAGATTGATGACGAATTAAAAGCCGGCGATGAAGAGCTGAAATTTCTAAAGAACTTTATTCAGGAAATTTCTCCTTTTCTCGATAAGCAACTAAATTACTCCAGTCCATAAGCTGATCTACCATACCAAGGGTTAATCGGATAAATCCTGGGAATTTAGACAATGAACACATAGTGCAACGAATCCCTGTCTCTCCTCAAACAAAAAATGCCCCCGATTCAGATCGGGGGTTTTTTTATTCCCCGCAGCCTCAAAAACTTGCTTTTGAAGAAGCAGGAGAATGCAATGATAGGAAACATTTTGTAAATTCGGACATCCCAAAACATAATGGAGAAATCCGGATGGAACCGACAGACAAGGAAGTTACGGTAGATTTTCTGCAGTCATTTGCCGATGCGTTTAATGCTCACGATCTGGACGGCATCATGTTGCATATGACCGAGGATTGTATATTTGAGGCCTCGGCAGGACCGGATTATGACGGGGAAAAGTTTAGGGGACAATTTAAGGTGAGACTTGCATTCACAGATATATTTGAAACTTTCCCGGATGCCCGCTGGGATAATCCAACTCACCTAATCTCCGGTAGCAGGGGCCTTTCCGAATGGATCTTTTCAGGGACAAAATCAGACGGCACAAAGGTCGAAGTCACGGGATGCGACCTGTTCACTTTTAAGGATGGAAAAATAGCAATTAAAAATTCCTACAGAAAGAACCGCCTGCCTTTAAGATAATATAAGTGACGCTGGAAATTCAATTGCGCAATAATTTTCTATTTTTTTCACGCCACATTAACTCGCTTAAACAAGAGCCAAAAACCAAGAGCAATTTCATCAGTAACAATAGGAGCGAAACTAGCAGGAATAATTATTTTCTCAATGTCAGGGAAAACAATGATAGCGAATTGACTCATTAGTAATAGCAAAGAAGAAAATATACCCCAAACAGCTAACACCTTTGGAATATATTGTGATTTGAGAAGCAAATAATTAAATATTGTTGATCCCAAGCCTAAAAATATTGCAACTACAGTAAAAGTTAAAGCATATGTATAATGCATTATAAACAATGCTTGCAATTGTTCCGGATTGAATGCTTCCAGAGGGTTAGCATCGCTAATGTACTGCATAGCAACAAAATAACTGACGATAGCAACGCAAGCAATCGTAGTTTCTATAAGTCTGAAGAATACTGCAAGCAGAGCAAGACTTCTGTTTACAGGTTTAAGTAATATATAGAGAGCCCAGATAAGTACTACATCAGTAGTAAAGGTAAATATATTGTTGGCAATACCGATACGGTAAAGTATTTCATTTGATGTAATATTACTTGCTGTTTTTGCAGCATCTCCGCTTACGATAAGAGAAGAAGGAAAGTGTACATAAAACTCGGCGAAGAGTCCGGTAGCCATCGCAATGAGAAATAAAAGTCCCGCGAGTCTTGCGGCTTTAAGTTGCGATGTAATTACGGTTTGATTTTCCATAATATAGTCCTCATTTTTTCTATCGTTTACTATATATAATGTTTATAACGAGAACAGACTTACTTAGAAAAACTACGCCGAACAAGACAGCGAGCCGGAATACCAATACCTTTTCTGTCAGGTTCGTGTAACCGAATAATTGTTGGACTGATGGTTTTATCTTTGAACTTATTATCAAATATTATAATTTGTTTCATCAAATCATAAATCATTTAATTAAACTCACCTTCAGAAAAAATAATTAACCATTACACTTATATTTTAAGGAGAATTTATGTTAAAAGCGTATCGTAAAGGCGCAGTTGGAGCATTGATGGATGAATATGAAAGAGCATCCATTGATTTTAAAGAGATCATAAACGAGCTGCCTCAATCTGAGTACATTAAAATTCTTGATCCCTTAACTAAGGATGACGACTGCAGAAGCGTGCAGACAATAATAAATCATGTAATAAGATCCGGATATGAATATGCTGATTCAATCAGGAGGGCAATAGATAAACCTGTGGTTAATCACGATTACCGGGTAAACACGCCGGGGGAAGCGTTGGCTGATTTTGAAAAGATGCTGAAATATACAGAGGAGACTCTTGAGGGTAAGTGGGAGATGAGCTACGATGAGCTGGTTTTTACAGAGGTAATCGGAAGGAACGGGTTTAAATCAACTATTGAAGCAAGACTTGAACACGCTATCGTTCATATCCTTCGGCATAGAAGGCAGCTGGAGAAGTTACTGCAATGACCCGGAATCCTTTTTTATCTTCCTGAAAGTTCCAGTAGGAGGTGACAACATTTTCCAGGAAAATGCTGTCGTGACCGACAAGTAAAACCGAACAGCTGCATTCTTTTAGTGCTTTTTCAACGGATTCTATTGATATTTATGCAGAATGTGCAGTAATAAAACACAGAAGCAAAAAATAAAGAAAGCTCTAAGTGATATAATAAGACAAATTAGAAGATCAACAAATAAATGCAGTTGTGATATATATGCAGAAACTGATTATCAGCGCAGAACTATTTGATATTGCTTCCGCAAGAAGCAGCTTTCTTACTTCACCCGGACTCGGCTCATCGGTCTAAGTAGGCTGGATAATTATTAAGGAATAATTGTTACCGGGTATATTTTGAAAATTAGATGATAAACTCTTTAAATTAATTTATCTATTTGTAATTTCTTCGCATAAGTTTATTATATTAATAAAATAATCATATAGTTAAATAATCTGATGTTATATGAAATATATTAAGGATATAAATCGTGAAAAATTTTATCATTCTCATTATTTTAATTTTCCCAAGCTGGTCATTTTCACAGCAAATTCCTGATACTACTTTTAATCCAGTAATTCAAAATCCAGAATATGAAACCGGGAAAGGTTCTTTGGTCTTTATTGATGAAGGCCATCATAATTTTCATACAAAAAATGGCAGGTATTTGCCCTTCGCAAAACTTTTAGAAAAAGATGGATATGTAGTGAAAGGGTATAAAGGAGAGTTTACTAAAAAGAGATTAGACACGGGTAAAATTCTTGTAATTGCTAATGCCTTAAATGAAGTTAATGTAAATAATTGGAGTCTGCCCACCCCCTCAGCTTTCACAGAAGAAGAATTTAAAATTGTGGAAAAGTGGGTGCATGATGGTGGAAGTTTATTTTTAATAGCTGATCATATGCCATGGCCAGGAGCTGCGGAAAAACTTGCAGCTGTTT
Source organism: uncultured Ignavibacteria bacterium (assembly GCA_963774455.1). Classification (GTDB taxonomy): domain Bacteria; phylum Bacteroidota; class Ignavibacteria; order Ignavibacteriales; family Ignavibacteriaceae; genus DATFVA01. The sequence goes on along the minus strand of CAVZFD010000004.1, from coordinate 808,884 downwards.
TTGGATTCAAATTTTTCAATGGGTTTAATTTTGATGTAATTAATCCCGCCTACTTCAGAGCGAGTGACGGCACAATTGCTAAAAATATAATTACGTTGGGAAGAGACAGTTCCGAAACCGTTAAGGAGATACCTTGTACCGAGGGCCAAGCATTTCAAATCCCGAATGACGCAAATCAAATCTTAATTTTCGATAAGAGCAGTATGATCCTGCTGCCGGACACAGCATGGGTTTTTCACAGCAGCACAAAAATGATGGAAATTACAGGATGGAGCCAGGGAGCATATAAAAAATTCGTCAAGGGAAGAGTTGTTGTGTTCGGCGAAGCATCGATGTTCTCAGCCCAAATCAGCGAACCGGAGAATAGAAAAATGGGAATGAACAGTTTTGATGCCGTGGATAATCATAAATTGCTGCTCAATATAATTCATTGGCTAGATGAAAAAATTAACTAATAAAAAAATAGCGTATAACATCTTTAATGAGTAAAAAGTCAAGGGGATAAAATGATCCCGCGACAAAGAGTTTTTTAGTTATAATTGTTCCAGGTCATAGTGGATTCGACTGTGGTTTTATGTTCGCCTGGAATAGATTTGAAATACTGAACAAAGTTATGGGCAACGTTTTTCAGGTTTTCCTGTTTAACGATTGCTCCTGAAGAGTCAAAAGAGCGAAATAAAATAGTGGCAATTATAATAAAAGAAGTCTCTACTTCAAAAGAGCTAAAGAAATTCATCAAATTTCCTTATACACTTTACAAGGGAGATCCATATTGGATACCCCCAATGTTGTTAGACGAAAAAAAGGCGCTTAACAATGCGAAAAATCCTGCTTACAAATTTTGTGATGTGAAACTCTGGCTTGCATATAAGGATGGAAAAATTGCTGGGCGAATTGCAGTGATTATTAACCATCGATATATAGAAGCGTGGAAGAAAAATTATGCCCGGTTTTGTTACTTAGATTTTATTGACGACTGTAATGTTTCAAAAGCATTGTTTGATGCAGCCGAAAGGTGGGCGAAAGAGAATAAAATGGAAAAAATTCACGGACCATTGGGTTTTACTGATTTCGATCCGGAAGGGATGCTTGTTGAGGGTTTTGAAGAATTAGGTACTTACGGTGCAATTTATAATTATGAATATTATGTAAAGCATATAGAGGGAGTAGGTTACATAAAAGATACAGATTGGATTGAGTTCCAGATAAAACCTCCGGAACAGATACTTGAAAAAGTTGAACGGATAACTAATATAGTAAGTAAAAAATATGAGCTTAGAATATTACGAGTTAAAAAGGCCAAGGAACTTTTGCCTTACGGGAGAGAGATATTTTATTTAATAAACCGCGCATACAAAAATTTATTCGGCTTTGTTCAACTGACAGATAAACAGATTGAAATATATATAAAAGAATATTTTGGATTTATCAGACCTGATTTTGTTCCTGTAGTTGTGGACAAGCAAAATAAAATAGTGGCCTTTGGAATTACTATGCCGTCGCTTTCCAAAGCTCTTCAACAAAACAGAGGAAGGTTGTTCCCGTTTGGGTTTATTAGTGTATTAAAGGCTATGAAAAAAAATAATATGGCGGATCTCTACCTGATTGCCGTTGAACCCGATATGCAGGATAAAGGTGTTAATGCACTTTTGATAAACGAAATGAATAAGATTTATATAAAAAATCAAATCACCCTGGTTGAAACAAACCGCGAACTTGAAACCAACCTGAAAGTTCAGTCCCAATGGAAAGGAATGGATGCCCGCCAACATAAAAGAAGACGATGTTATATTAAAAACCTTGTTTAATGTTTTTTCCTACTGCTAAAGGATATCCGGTATTCCTATGAAATCCATCGGGTGCAAGTTGTAGAGACAAATCCCGGCGACAACAAATCAGATCACCAATGCTTGACAATGAAATATTACTGTCTTATAATTGGTACATAATATGGGGCAGGTCAGTATCGGTGCATGGTTTTTGCATTCTTCCTTGTACCGGAAACCAAGGGCAAAACCCTCGAACAGATTGAAGATCATTGGCTGGTTGGAAAGCATCCGAGAGAATTATGAAGACCAAGACGCATCGCGCGAAGCATATTCAGTTCAGTTGCCGCCTTTCGGATAAGTCGGCACCGCTTCCGCATTTTTGGGAACACACCGTCGGCAGCGGGCATGCGCCGCTGGCGCTTCGCGCGGACTGGCAGCGGCAGTTGCGACAATGCCGCGAGCAACTCGGCTTTCGTCACGTGCGCTTTCATGATTTGCTTAGCGATGACATGGGTACGCTCATGGACGAGCAACAAAAGCTTCTCTACTCGTTCTTCAATGCCGATCAGATCTGCGATTTTCTTTTGTCGATCGGGATGAAACCGTTCGTCGAATTGAGCTTTATGCCCTCGACACTTTCGTCCAGCAGCACAACGGTATTTCACTACGGCGGGAATGTGACGCCGCCCAAAGATTATGCCGAATGGGCGAAGTTCATCGCCCGGCTGGTGACGCATTGGGTCCAGCGCTACGGCATCGACGAAGTCAGCACGTGGCTCTTCGAAGTGTGGAACGAACCGAATCTCAAGTCCTTTTGGACTGGCACGCAGGCGGATTACTTCAAGCTCTATCGCTTCACCGCCCAGGCGATCAAAGCGGTGGACGGTCGATTGCAGGTAGGTGGCCCCGCGACGGCGAATAACGGGTGGATCACTGAGTTTCTGAATTTCTGCAGAAAGAACAAAGTGCCGGTGGATTTTGTCAGTACGCATCACTACCCGACCGATGCTCTGGGCTCAATTGGTGAAGATACCGAGACGCAGCTTGCCCACAGCAAGCGGAGTATTCTGCGGAAGTGGGCACAAGAAACGCACCGTAAAGCGCGGGGCAAACCGGTCTACTACACAGAATGGAGTTCATCCTCGAACCCGCGCGACCACCTGCACGATGAACCGTACACCGCAGCCGTCATTATCAAAACGATGATGGAGGCGCGCGGTCTCGTCAAAGGCTATAGCTTCTGGACGTTTACGGATGTCTTCGAGGAAAACTACATGCCGGCCACCGCTTTTCAGGGTGGGTTCGGCCTGCTTACTCTGCAAGGGATCGCCAAACCTTCATACCGCGCCTTCGAGTTGTTGCACCGGCTCGGTGTTGATGAATTGTCCGTCAAAGGAAAGCATAAGTCGGTGGACGCGTGGGTCGTGCGCGGTCGCGACGCGGTGACGGTTCTGCTGACGAACCACGTGTTGCCTCATCATCCAATTGAGAAGGAATCAGTTCGCGTGCAACTGACCGGCCTTCAACCGTCGCGAAATGTTTATATCGAGCGCATCGACGACGATCATGCGAACGCAAAACGACTCTGGATTGAAATGGGTAAACCGGCGCTGCCGACTGAGCGGGAGGTCGAGCAATTGCATGTGGCATCACAAATCGCACGCGAGCAGCTGAAATGGAAGTACCACGCGGGCACACTGCACCTAGAATTTGCGATGCCCCCGCAAGCGATCGCTGCCATCACGGTCGAGCTGGCACCCAAGCCATCAAAGGGAGACTCGCAATCGTGAGTGATCCAAAGCTCAGTGCCAAATTGATGGGGACTTTGCAACGAGAGACGTTCGAGTACTTTGTTCACGAAGCGAACCCAACGAACGGCTTGATCGCGGACAAAACGAAGACCGGAGCACCGGCAAGTATCGCAGCAGTCGGGTTGGCGCTGTCCTCTTACCCCGTTGGTGTCGAGCGCAAATTCATCACGCGCGCAAGTGCAGTCGAGCGAACGCTAGCGACGTTGCGTTTTTTCCATAATAGCGTACAGAGCGCCGATCCCGATGCAACAGGCTACAAGGGTTTTTATTACCACTTTCTCGACATGACCAATGGAAAGCGCGATAGCATGTGTGAGCTGTCCACCGTCGATACCGCGCTGCTGCTGGCGGGAGTATTGACGGCGGGAGTTTATTTTTCTTCGGACACAGCCGACGAAAATGAAATCCGCACGCTTGCCGATGCGCTCTTTCGCCGCACAGATTGGCAATGGGCGCAGAACGGCGGCAAAACAGTGACGCACGGCTGGAATCCGGAGAACGGCTTTCTCAAGTACCGTTGGGAAGGCTACGACGAGGCACTGGTACTCTACATCCTGGGTTTGGGTTCGCCCACGCACCCGCTGCCCGAGAGTTGCTATTCTGCGTGGGTTTCGACTTACACGTGGGAACACAGTCACGGCTACGACTATCTTTATGCTGGCCCGCTCTTCACGCATCAGCTCTCGCATCTGTGGATCGATTTTCGCGGAATACAAGATGCGTTCATGCACGAAAAGGGGATCGACTATTTTGAGAACAGCCGTCGCGCGACTTACGTGCAGCAACGGTATGCAATAGAAAACCCGCTCAAGTTCGCCGAGTATGGCCGCAATTGCTGGGGAATCACGGCAAGCGACGGTCCCGGTCCCGACACGATCAAAGTGGACGGCGTCGAACGTCAATTCTTCGGATACCTGGCGCGCGGCGTGCCATACGGGCCGGATGACGGCTGTGTCGCGCCCTGGGCGGTCGTCGCGTCGCTTCCGTTTGCGCCGGAGATCGTGCTGCCGGCCATCGAGTATTTCGTAAATGACGTTGGCCTGAAGACCGGTAATCGGTACGGCTTCAAAGCGACATTCAATCCAACCTACCCGTCGAAATCCGCCAATCCGTACGGCTGGGTTTCGCCGTGGCATTTTGGGATCAACCAGGGACCGATCGTTCTAATGATTGAAAATTATCGAACTGGTTTGCTGTGGAAGTTGATGCAGAACTGTCCTTATATCAACACAGGCTTGCGTCGCGCCGGATTTAGCGGAGGTTGGTTATCGTCAGGTACTGGATGAAGACATCGCCCGCTATCAGCGCCTGGGTCTTCTTCTGTTTCAATAATTACAATTGTTTGTTCTTGTTTTCATCGCTCAATAATATTTTAGTTCTCTAATGCTTTCACATCGTTTTTTCCCCTAGTTCATCAGCTAAGCGTTTGTTAAGAAAAGAAAATAATTTTTCATTGCCTTTCATTTTCATTCTTAGTTAAAATTGTCATATTATATTCTTTCTTGATCTATTTCTTTTTCTAAACAGCAACCAGCCAAATGCAGCACTCAAGATGAGAGAAATTGTAGATGTATATATCCTCCAACTCGTGTGGACTGCCAAACTATTTCCGCGCATCCTTCCATACAATCCGCTATCTATTATAGCCCCTGCGCTGAAGTAAAAAAAAAGCACAGCCACTGTTAATGAACGGATTTAATATTAAATGATTACAGTCGCTAAAATCAAATTCGCGTCTTTGCAATTCGTATAATTTCGTTAGCAATTTCCTCAGGTGAAAGAACGAAATCTATACAACCGCTTGCCATTGCACTTTCAGGCATATCAGGCTGCCCGGCTGTTTCTGGCTTCTGTGCTATTGTAATTCCACCAACTTCTTTTATAGCGCAAAGCGCTGCCGACCCGTCACCATCATAACCCGAAACAATAACGGCGATAAGTTTACCATCCCAATGTTGCGTTAGGGAACGCAAAAAAACCGTAATTACGTCAGGCCATCCTCTGGGTTTTGATATTGGCTTTAGACGGAACTCTTCATCAAGAACATGCAAATCCCGTTGTTCTGGAATGATGAACACATGGTTGGGCTCGATGAGTAATCTCTCTGTGATCAGCTCAACCGGCATCTTTGTGTAGCTGGGTAGAATCTCATGAAGATGGGTGGCTACGGTTCTCAAGTGATTTACTATGACAATAGAAATACCCATATCGGCCGGCAGATGCTTTAGTAACCGGGTATAGGCATCAAGACCACCAGCCGAACCGCCCACACAAACGATAGGAAAATTTTTTGCAGGACTCCTGGCTTTCATTGACACTCACTCATATAATAATCATTCGCTTTATTGGTATAACTATCGTTTATACTGCACCGTGATAATGGCTTTTATCAGAAATCAAGCATCCAGTACCTAGTCCACCGCCCCAATCTTCCCGGATTAAAAGTATGGCGGCGGATCCGGCAACTTGACGCCACAGCTGCATATCACTTTATTTTTTTCATAGGGACTCATTTTTCCGCATTTACCGCACCTTACCCATAGCGGATTAATGTGATGAGGCACCCATACGCTTGTAAATGCCGCATAGGCCAGTTCATCCCAGAATCTTTTCTTTGCATCATTGTGAGTTTGGCTGTGCAGCATCCGACGAACATCTTCCGGATGATCCCATGCGCTGATTGTTATACTACGCTCACCCGCACGGACCAGACACAGGCCGATAAATCCTTCCATTTTTAATAACTCTTTTGCAATATCCCGTCCCCGATTCCTTACCTCCGGTGTATCCTCATTAGAATTCCAGATCCCTGTGATGCCAAATGCACCCGGTTTATTCATTTTTCCGGTTTTCGCAAAAACAGAATAGCCGAAGGAAAATGGGCCAAGCTGATCCGGCTGGACCAGTACCTGTAAGCCCAGTTGTTCCGGAACAGCTTTACTATCAAAGTATCCCTTTACAGATTCGATTTTATCACCAGATATTTTTATAAAATCCGCACCGGGAAGTAATACTTTTTCTCCCGAAGCAGGTAACCCCTGAAATGATCCGGTATTGGTTCCCTTCATCAGCCATTGAGCAGCTACCATCCCATCGGCAGATTCTGACTTGCTGACTATTTCGAATAAAAGGTCTGGAAAAGCCTCCCAGAGACTTTGTAAATACGTACTGATATCACGCCCTCGTACCTTTATATTCGAATCGTGATATTCACCGTCCTCAGTAAACATGTTGCATATTTCACCGGCATCGTGCGCATTCCATGCATTGAAGTACTCCTGTACCACATCTAAGGGATTTTTCATATAATTTTCTCCGGTAAAAGTATTAATTTATTAATTAATGTTAAACAATTTTTCGTGTCTGTTTAATTCGGTTGTGTGTTTTTAAGCATGATCATAACAATGCTATAACAGTAACTCTATTTGTGTTATTCTCAATATAATGGCGTGGCAACTAAAGCGCAGCCCATAAATACAATGCCGAATTTATTAGACAACTTTTATAATTTGAAAAATCTTTCATAGCACAACTACCTTGAACAAGAAACTATAAACGGAATAATCAAAGTTGTTTGTAACAATCTTAAATTTTCGAATTTCTTTATATAAATTCTGAAATTTAATCTTCCTCTAATTCTATTTTTGCCAGGCCGTAAATATTTAATTTTGGGAAGGTAAAAATTGCCAGGTTTGCATCATCCTGTTTTTTGTTTTCATATTTTAATTTTTGCATATCTCCCAATTCTCCACTATAGGTTATATTCTTTATTGAGAGACCTTTTGGAATGGCAATTTGTGTTTTGATATCTGCTGCCGGCGTTATATCACCATCAACTGTTACATTATAATTAACGAAATGGATAAGTAAGTGTTCATCATTCTTGCGCATTGTGCTAAATTCAACAAACTTATTATTTTCCTCAATCTTTGTTATTTTTGAACCGAGTAATTTGACGGATTCTTCTGCGACTAATTCTAATTTAGCGCGTAACTCCGGATTTATATTATCCCGCGTATAAGCTTCGGGTACATCTGCAAAAACATCTACCATTGAAGAACCGAAAAATGTTCCTTCTTTCTGTTCATACTTAGTAAGGAATTTACTATCCGGAATTTGTAAGGGTATAAATAGTATTTTGCCGCTGCCGATATTTTTAGATTCTTTCTTTTGAGGATAGTCTGATAATTGTGCGGCTTCTAAAAGAGGGATATTTTTATTTGCAAGATTATACTGGTCTTTTATACCGGTCAGCACCCAGAACAATCAGGCTTCCTCCTTTATTAACAAATTCTACCAATGCATTTTGTTTTTCCAAACTTAATAAAGGTATGTAGGGCAGTATTATTAAATCAAATTGATTTACTTTATTTGTCAGTAAATCATCTTCAACTATAAATACATGTGATATTCCTTTATCAGCAAATACTCTTGAAGTACTGAATGCGAAACTTTGTTCATCAGCAAGGTACTGATTTATTGAGCCCAAAATTCCAATATTACTATAGAGCCTTGATCCTATCAGATCCGAACGGTTTTTTGCAAGAAATGAATACATATCAGCAGCACCCTGCGGTGTTTCCCGTTTCTCTCTGAAGATGCATTGATTTGCAACAGCTTCAGCAATATTTATCTGCGACATAGCACTAAGGCATTTCTCAGTGGGATTTGGAAATATTGGCGGTGTTATTTCAGTAGCGTAAACAATTACCGGTTTACCATGGGCGGCGGCGACGACATACTTTAGCGCAGGACTGTTTGTAATTTTAACACCATCTTTATTCCTTGGTGCTGCATCTAAATACTCCTGCATTTCCGAATAGATGAAATCGTCATAACCATCTCTACCCAGCATTTCAATATTTCCAGCCGCAAGATACGCGATGGGGCCAAAGCCAAATCCCCCGAATACATTACCGGACACCATAAAATGCGGATTATATTTACGGGCAACTGTTCGCATATGTTTATGGAAATCAGCAACCTGAGTACCGCGGTAAGTTATCCATTCCATCCAGAATTTTTCACCAGATTTTTCTGGTAATTTTATTTTTTCATAATCGGTAATGCCATATTTTTCTTTACTAATATTGGATGGGAGGTTTTTATGTAAATATTCAATAAATCCTTTTTTTGAATATTTATCGTACGATGTTTCCTCCGCAATTTGAGTCCAATCTATATACGAACCATCTATTCCGGTTTCAGCCTGCGCTCGTATTTTTCCTTCCATCATCCGCAGATAACCCGGATTTACCGGAACACCCCAGGCCTCAAAACCTTCATCAGTTTCTTTACCATAGGGTGCATAGCGATAAAACGGGAAACTTCCATCGGGTCTGATCATTAACCAGGTAGTAGGATCTTCTGCCGGTTTGGGACCAATGTAGTCCTTAAAATCATCCCATCTCTCATTGTAGAAGTTTAGAAAATTAATCTGTTCTTTTTTAGGAATATCCTTATTGGATTCTGAGTTCCCGTTTAGAGAAGTGGAAAGGTATCTAAGAACTATATAGCCTTTATTATGATATGACTCATTAAACTTTTTAGCATTTTCCATCAGACTATCAAATTCCGCCCTGGTCACTTCGTCTACATTAGGAGCGCCGCTGCCAAATGTAACAGTCATATTATTCTTTTTAAGAAATTCCAGATCTGATTTTTGTCCTAATATCCAATGTCCCCAATCAGTATTTGGTTTCCAATTGTTCTGGGCACTTGCTGTACCATAGAAATTTAAGATTATTATAAAAACAACTGTTGGGGTTAGATAAAAATTCCTGTTTATTACCGGCATAAGTTCTCCTCTATATTACTAATTCCTTTAATTACGTTTCAACTGAAATCAATTAACTAATTTGACTCCGTTTAATTGCTTGTATTTTAATTAACATTTGATCTGCGCCTGTAGTTGAGATTGCCAAATTGGAGGGAACATTATTAAAGTATAGCAACAAAGAAACAGGATCAATCTTATCATTCTAAGATCTCCTTATTTATGATAAAGTTACTTTATGGTGATATCATCGACATTATTCTCACCCTCGACGATTAGTATAGTATAATATATTACCCCATATTATCCACAAATATGGTCAAAAATAATTCAATTCATCTTAACAGGCAATTATAATTTTTGATTTGCAGGTACTAAGATTATCTGATAGGAACCTTGCTGGTAATTTATTCAGTTACAGAGACTTACACTGCTTCGTTGGCGATGAGGGCTTGCGGATGTGTTGGCGCTCAGTTGAAAAGTTTTTAAATATTAAACGACATTCATATAGCTGCTCAGCTAAAAAAGTTGAAAACAAAAATTACATCTACAGGTTAAAACAGGTTGATTATGATGGAAGCTATGAGTACTCTGATATAGTTGAAGTAGAACTGAGAGCATACTCTTACCTGCTTGAAGAGAATTTCTCCAATCCTTTCAACTCTACGACAACAATTAGATTTGGTATACAAAATAAATCCAATGTTAAGATTACAGTTATGAATGTAATAGGAGAAGAAGTAGCAGTTATTGAACGGAGAGAAAGAAGCGGGATAATTACCGATAAATCCTTATATTTAATGACATTTTTGAGGCATCTTAAAGAATCTTCATAATTGTGGAAGTATTTTTTTTCTACTAAGAAAGTATGCTTCCGGAGAGTAGTCTGTAAGTTTTTTCGGCATTTGATAGTGACTAAACATTACCTAATAATTATCAAGAAAGTTTCTATTATAAATAAACATAATTAATTATGTTTAAGAATGTAAACCCTGGTTAACAATAATTTTTACGGAATTTAAACCGTTAAAATAAAACATTAATAAAAAGTAAACTTCCTGAGATAAAAATGAATAAACTGTTTGCTAAAAAACCGCTGTCCCTTTTGCTGGAAGAAATGAAAGGTGAAAACAGGCTCCGTAGAGTTCTTGGACCAGTTGCTTTAACGAGCCTGGGTATAGGAGCAATTATAGGAACCGGCATTTTTGTTTTAACCGGAGTTGCCGCACACGATAAAGCGGGACCCGGTATTATACTTTCCTTTGCTTTCTCTGGTGCAGCCTGTGTTTTTGCCGCTCTTTGTTATGCCGAGTTTGCCTCAATGGTGCCCGTTGCGGGTTCAGCATATACATATGCATATGCCACATTGGGTGAATTATTTGCATGGATTATCGGATGGGATTTAATTCTTGAATATGCGGTTGCCTCTGCAACGGTTGCTCATGGATGGTCTCATTATTTTCAGGATTTTCTAAGCATCTTCGGTGTCTATATCCCCTTTGCTTTAACAAAATCACCATTTGATTTTGACGCAGTCACAGGGTACCTGTCCTCTACAGGGACAGTAATCGATCTGCCTGCTATACTTATAACCATTATAGTTACTATAATCCTGGTAAAGGGTATTCGCGAAAGTGCCGGATTCAATGCGGGACTGGTTATAACAAAATTAATTATTGTTTTGCTTGTTATAATTATCGGGATGTTTTATATAAATGTTGCTAATTGGAAACCATTTGCCCCTTATGGTTTTACCGGCATAAGCATATTTGGTAAGACATTACTTGGGCAAACCGGGCTGGGCGGTGCCCCGGTAGGTGTGCTGGCAGGGGCGGCTGTAATCTTCTTTGCTTATATAGGATTTGATTCAATCTCAACACATGCTGAGGAAGCAAAAAATCCAAAGAGAGATGTCCCTATCGGCATAATAGTCTCCTTAATTATATGCACGGTTCTTTATATCTGTGTTGCCGCTGTTTTAACCGGTATGGTACCCTATAATAAAATTAATATTGATGCACCTGTCTCTAATGCTTTTATGCAGGTTGGATTGCCATGGGTTCAATTTATTGTTTCACTTGGGGCTGTAGCAGGAATAACGTCGGTGCTTTTGGTTATGATGTTAAGCCAGCCGAGAATTTTCCTGGCAATGGCCAGGGATGGACTTTTACCCCGGAGTGTTTTTGGGGCAGTCCATGAAAAATATCGCACACCCTGGAAGTCAACAATTTTAACCGGTATTTTTGTATCAACATTGGCAGGATTGCTGCCTTTGAGAATATTAGCAGAGCTTGTTAATATCGGAACTCTTTTTGCATTTGTTATAGTATGTTCGGCAGTTTTAATAATGAGAAAAATTAACCCTGACGCTCAAAGACCTTTCAGGGCACCGTGGGTCCCATTTGTCCCTGTAGCCGGAATATTGACCTGCCTTCTATTAATGTTTTCGCTGCCCGGAGAAAACTGGCTTAGATTATTTATATGGCTGGCAATTGGAATGGTAATCTATTTCTTTTACGGACGCAAAAACTCTGTAATGCGAAAAATTGAATACCAGGAGAAGAAGACTGGTTTATAATGATGTCACATTAGATTGTGACTATACAGTTGATATGTTAGTCGATAATTAAGTAATTATTGAATTAAAAATAGTAAATTGATTCAATGAGGTTAATTTTGTGAAATTAAAAATTGTGTATAAAGTTCCGGTTTCGCTGTAGGCCTGCCGGACAGGCGACAGAATCTTCAATCGTCAATCCTCAATCCTAAAATCTTCAATCGTAAATGTTTGATATTTCTTTTTTAATCATTAATTTATTTTCCAATTTCAAATGCCATAATGCAGAATACCGAAAAAAAAACAGAATTGGTACGCGGTTTAACCCTAACCGCCGCTGTAATGATTGTTGCGGGCTCAATGATCGGTTCGGGCATATTCAGAAAACCTGCTACAATGGCAGGACAGCTCAGCTCACCTGAATTTCTTCTCATAGTCTGGATAGTTGCCGGAATAATGACCTTTATTGCGGCTCTCGTAAATTCAGAAATTTCCGGGATGATCACTGCAACAGGCGGACAATATGCTTATTTCAGAAAAATGTATGGTGATGGCTTTGCATTCATTTATGGCTGGTCAATCTTTTCTGTAATTCAAACGGGAAGCCAGGCTGCAATTGCATATGTTTTCGGAGAATATCTGGGATATTTTATTAAATACCCCCAGCTTCCATCTGGCTGGCTGGATTTTAGCGTCTTTATGCCTTTTGTAGGTAATATAAATCCCTTTGTTGATTTTGGTCCGAAAGCTGCTGCTATACTCTGTATAATATTTCTTACTGCCGTTAATTATATCGGAGTGATCTTCGGTGGATTGGTGCAAACTATAATAACCTTTGTTAAGATTGGTTCGATGATCATTCTGGCGGGTTTATTGCTTGCTTCAGGAAACGGAAGTTTTTCAAATTTAAGCAGTGGTTTTACAATTCCTCAGAATACTGTAAACGGATTTATTACAGCACTGGGACTTGCACTTGCCGGGGCGTTTTGGGCTTACGATGGATGGAATAATGTAACTTTTGTGGCTGGAGAAATAAAAGAACCTCAAAGAAATGTTCCAAAGGCCCTGCTATATGGAACACTCATTGTTATGGGACTTTATTTACTTATGAACTTTGTTTATTTGTATATCCTCCCGGTAGATGTTATGGCAAAATCACCCCTTGTAGCGGCAACGGCGGCACAACAAATATTCGGACCGGCAGGGGCTTCAGTTATTTCCATTGCAGTAATAATTTCTACATTCGGGGCTCTGAACGGCAGCATCCTGGCATCCGCACGGGTTCAGTTTGCAATGGCTAAGGATAACCTGTTTTTTACCGTTCTTGGGAAAGTGCATCCTAAATTCGGAACACCATATACATCACTTTTATTGCAGGGTTTCTGGTCTGCTGTTTTGGTACTCTCCGGCTCTTTTGATACTATTACTGATTATGTAATCTTTGCTACATGGTTATTTTATATGCTGGGAGCGGTAGGGGTATTTATACTGCGGAAGAAAATGCCCGACACCCCGAGACCTTATAAAGTATGGGGCTATCCAATTGTTCCGGCTATCTTTATTATTTTTTCGCTCCTTTTCCTGGTTAACTCGCTTATCTCTGATTCCGAAGACGCTGCAATGGGATTGATCCTGATCTTAATCGGTCTTCCGTTTTATTTTTATTGGAAATACCGGGCCGGAAAAAAACAGTCCCCTGTTTAATATGCGTGTTATATCGGACAGCTTGGACACGTTATATTGGATTTTGATAATTATTGACAAAAGCAAACAACTATCAACCAATACGAATTGTTAATGCGGGGAAGAAGATTAAAAACTAATGTGCTTAACTCGCTTGGATGAATTATTTATTTCTTATTGCAAACTTATGGCGAATAAACTCAATTATTCCGGGAAGAATTGAAATAAAAATTATAACTATAATTACAACTGAAAAATTATTTTTTACAATCGTTAAATTACCGAAGAAATAACCTCCATATATAAACAGCGCGCTCCACAAAACTCCACCGACGATGTTAAACAAGATAAATTTTGAATAGGTCATCGCACCAACACCTGCGACAAATGGTGCAAATGTTCTGATAATTGGGATAAATCTTGCGATTATAATTGTTTTGCCGCCATGCTTTTCATAAAATTGGTGTGTTTTTTCTAAATGCTCCCTTTTCAAAAATCGAATTTTCCTTTCAAATACTTTCGGACCTAAATAATGCCCAATCCAATAGTTTAAAGTATCTCCTAAAATTGCAGCGACACTTAACAAAATAAAGAGTAAATGAACATTGAAAGAACCGATTGCTGCAAAAGTCCCGGCAGCAAAAAGAAGCGAGTCACCGGGGAGAAAAGGCGTAAAGACAAAACCTGTTTCTGCGAAAATTACCCCAAACAAAATAGCATAAGTAAGTGTGCCATATTGTAGTATGATTTCGTTTAAATGTTTATCGAGATGTAGAAATAAATCTACCAGGTAGTTTATAAATTCCAAAGACAATCCTTGTAAATAATAAATGAATAGTACTGTTTGTTTCACGCCGGGTAAAAACACTAAGCATTCGTATTATGATTACAAAATGCTGATGCGCTTTTGCTATGAGTCCTTTTACTAAAAAAGTAAATTCTCTTTAAGTTTCAATAAAATTATAGATCTATAATTAACTTATGTTTAGAAATTGTTTAGAATTCAGGGGATCAATATCGACAGCGAAATAATCATTATTACGTTCTTCATACTGAAGATAAACTATTTTCAGATTTATCAATCCAGCATGTAAGTACTATATCTCCTGTAACGTTTACTACCGTTCTTGACATATCTAATACCCTATCAACACCTAAAACAATTCCTATGCCCTCAGCGGGAATTCCAACTGTTTGAAGTAGTGCAACAACCAGGGGAAGTGAGCCTCCTGGCACACCAGCAGTCCCGATCCCGGCAAGGATGGAAAGTAATATAATTACTAATTGGGATGAAATTGATAGATCAATTCCATAAAACTGGGCTAAAAATAATACTGTTATACCCTCATAGAGTGCTGTTCCATTCTGATTAGCTGTGGAGCCGACTGTAAGGACAAAATTTGTTATATCCTTATCAAGTTTAAACTTTTCATTTGTTACCCGTATTGAAGTTGGTAAGGTTGCATTTGAAGAGCTTGTTGAAAATGCAGTGATTATTACTTCAGATATATTTTTTATAAAAACTATAGGATTGATTTTCACAAAATACTTCAGAATAATACCATAAGTAACTATCATATGAATTAAAAGAGCAATAAGTACTACAGAAATATAACTCACCAATAAAGATAAAACTTGAAATCCAAGCTGCGAGGTAGTGCTAAAAATCAGAGCTGCGACACCAAATGGTGCGAGCTTCATTGCAAAATCAATGATCTTCATCAGAATATCATATATCCCTTGCAGGCTTTGATTCAATATTTCGGTTTTTTTAGGATCTACTAAGGACATCGCAATCCCAAAGACCAGAGCAAAAAACATAAGAGAAAGTAAACCTCCACCTTGATAATTCGGATCAAATGCAGAAACGATTTCAGCAAAAGGATTTCGGGGAACAATATCAATAATGATTTGGATTATACCTTTTGATTCTTTTACTTTCCCAACTATTTGCGTGATTGATTCACTTCCATTTATAGTTTGGATAAGAGCATTTCTATTTGTTTCAGAAATTTGCCTGCCGGGTTCAAATGTATTGACAGCAACTATTCCAATCAGCACTGAAATCGAGGTGATGACAAAAGTAAATGCTATCGCTTTTCCCCCAATCCTGCCAATCTTGTGAATATCTCTGAAGTCAGAAATACCCAGGACAATAGCAACAAAAATTAGTGGAATCACAATCATAAAGATCATCCGCAGGAATACCTGTCCCACAGGATATGAAATATAATTGACCAGCCATAGAATTTGTGCTTTGTCTTCTATGAGTAAATTAGATAGCAACCCAAGAAATAAACCAACGAATAGTCCTATTAGAATTTTATTATGTAGTTTCAATTAGTTCCTGGGATTATTTTTTTAATTATTGATTATAATTTTAAGAAATTATTATTAGGAATCGTTACGTGTAGGTAGAAAAGAGTACAATTAAAAGCTTACTGTAATTATACAGAAAAGAGAAATTCCGCAATTGTCAAATACAATCTTTTTATTTAGAATTGGAACTGAACACAACTATTATGGTAAAACTCGTATATAATAATTCCTTCTGGATAAGTATAAAATTAAAAATATGAATAATCAATCGACATTCGATCCAATACTTGATGAACTGATATTTGCATATAAAAATAAGGATTACGGCGCTTATATTTTTCGTAGAAATTACGGAAAAAATATTTCTTTAGCGATGTGGGGTTTTTTTATTTAATGAAAGTTGAAAATTTGCTTTAATAAACGAAGGGAAATAAAGGCAGGGAGCGATTGCCGCCCGGAGCTTATTATTTTATCGATCCGTAGTCACCTGAACAAGTACAAGATGAACTTTCCAGCCGCCGCGGGGATCGTACTAATCGAGTTCTTTTACAAGCTTTTCGATGACGTCTGTGGAGCTGATGCCGTCGGCTTCTGCACTGAAGTTTGTTATGATGCGGTGACGCAGCACCGGTGTCATAGCGAATTTAACGTCGTCAATATTGGGTGTGTACCTCCCGTTCATAACAGCACGGGTTTTAGCAGCCATTACAAGGTACTGAGAGGCTCTTGGTCCGGCCCCCCATGTAATCCAATCCTTTATAAACTGGGGAGAGGAATCGTTGGTGGGACGTGTAAGGTTAGCGGCCCTGACTGCAAATTCTGTTACATTATCTGAAACGGGCACCTTTCTGACAAGATCCTGGAACATTATAATTTCATCTGCGGTTACAACCTTTGCCAGCTCAGCTTTATACTCGCTTGTGGTTGTCTGTACAATCTTCTTTTCCTCCTCAAACGTGGGGTAATCGAGCCATAGGTTGAACATAAACCTGTCGAGCTGAGCTTCCGGAAGCGGGTATGTACCTTCCTGCTCAATCGGGTTCTGGGTTGCAAGCACGAAAAATGGTTCGGATAAAACCTTCGTAACTCCTGCGGTGGTCACCCTGTGTTCCTGCATCGCCTCAAGAAGCGCTGCCTGGGTTTTAGGGGGTGTCCTGTTTATTTCATCGGCAAGGATAACGTTGGCGAAAATGGGACCTTCAACAAAACGGAAATTTCTCTTCCGCGAGACGGGATCTTCTT
The DNA here is from genome assembly GCA_963774455.1 of uncultured Ignavibacteria bacterium. Taxonomy (GTDB): domain Bacteria; phylum Bacteroidota; class Ignavibacteria; order Ignavibacteriales; family Ignavibacteriaceae; genus DATFVA01. The sequence goes on along the minus strand of CAVZFD010000004.1, from coordinate 791,727 downwards.
CAACCAGCTCTGTACCTGTAATATCGCCGGGCATAAGATCGGGCGTAAACTGAATACGGCTGAACTTAAGATCCATTACTTCGGCAAGTGTTTTAATGAGGAGTGTCTTCGCAAGTCCCGGCACACCCACCAGCAGACAATGCCCGCGTGAGAGAAGGGATATGATCAGCTGATCTATAATCGCTTCCTGCCCGATTATTATTTTCGCGATTTCCTGCTTTGTCTTTGTGACTTTCTCGTTCAGCTTTTCTACCAGCTGAACATCGCCTTCACCGGTTACTTTCAAATCCAGTTCCTTTTAATTTTTACAATCTTATGTCGTAATAGATCTTGCTCTTCAGACTCTCGATCCATGCCTGGTATTTCTGCTGCCTTTTATATTCATCCGCAAGTTTTTTAATGTCAGCGTAATCCTTGTTGAGATCGGGAGCGTGCTGCGGTGTTCTGTCCTCGAGATGAATTATGTGATAGCCGTAATTCCCGGTGGAGTATTCATACCTTTTGGGAAAGCTGATATCCCCGGGCTTAAGTTTTGATACAGCATCCAGCACACTCTTATCAAGCTGGTTGATATAGAATGTTCCAAGCTCGCCGCCGAAAGGAGCTGTATCCTGATCCTCGCTGTACTTCTTCGCATAGTAAGCGAAGGTACTGTCGTGATTAATTATACTGTCTCTTACCGCTGTAAGGAAGTCAATTGCCTTAAGATCGGCATTCTCATCGGCTTTTATTTTAATGAGTATATGCCTTGCGTGAATTGACTCTCCTCTTTTCTCAATCAGTTGAATGATGTGATAACCTACCGGGGATTCTACAATACCCGATAATTCACCGGGCTGAAGTGCATAGGCAGCCGACTCAAACTGCGGATAGAATACCCCTTTTTTTACGAAACCGAGATCGCCTCCTTCTTTGGCGCTGCCCGGATCCTCGGAGTATTTCTTCGCCATCTCCGCGAAGTCGGAACCGTTCTTAATGGAATCCAGTATCGATTGTGCAAACTGCCGCGCTTTCTCCTTTGCTTCTGTCGATGTTTTCGGAGATCTGAATATATGAGCTATCTGAACTTTTTCGGGTATTACGCCGAGACTGTCTTTGTACTTATCGAAAAATTCTTCAACATCGCGTCTTGTTGCCTCAACGGTGCCGAAATTCTTTTCGCGCAGCTTCTGAACCATCAGGTTCTTCCTCACATCATCGCGTAGCTCGCGTTTTATTTTTTCTATGCTCATACCATAAACCTGTTCGACGCGCTCAGTCGACCCGTACTGCTGGATAAAAAGTTGAATCTGGTAATCAATACGCTTGTCAACTTCCTCATCGGTAACTTCTATGGAATCAAGGTTCGCCTGGGCATAAGCAAGCTTTTCCTCTATCATCGAGTTGAGAGTCTGTCTTTTAAACTGGGGGGAATCGGGCGAAACACCATAACGGGTGGCAAGCAGGTTTGCCTGGAAATTCAGCTCACTCTCCGTAATTATTTCATTATCAACAACAGCAACTATCTTATCCAGCACCTGCTGTGCATGCATAATGCCGGCCGTAAAAAAAAGTACTGCCAGGATCTTTAATTTCATTTAACACCTATTTTACTTCTATATCGTTTTTGGAATATAAATCTTGTACGTAATTTTTAATAAACTGTTCCTTCTCCGATGCTACAAATCTGCTGCGCACAAGATCATCAATAATTTCATAGGGAGGAGTACTGCCCCGCGCATATTTTTCCAGCAGCTGCACAATAAAATAATTTCCCATACCGTCATTTATCACAATGCTTATCTCCCCCGGCAGAAGCTCTCTTATGATACGGACAAGGTCGGCAGGCTGAATCTCATATTCGTAAACAAGCTTTGTATTTTCAATAGAAACTATATTTGAGTCGCTTTTAAACGATTCGGCAGAATTTTGCCATCCATTAGTGAAAGCATCTTCCCTGAAACTGATCGCCTTGTCCTCGTCATTAAACTGTACAAGGTTTACAAGAAAAGCATTATGAAAAAGTTTAAAGTTATCCCGGTGTTTATCGTAATAATCCTTAACTTCAGAGGGTTCTATCGACAACTGTTCCTCTTTGAAGAGTTTATCGACGAAAAACGTAATTGCAAGCCTCTTTTCAGATTCAATTTTCGTTCTGAGAAAATCTTCATTCTTCAGGATCCCCGAGCTTTTTGCCTCCTGGTAAAGAAGTTCCTCATTTATCCAGTTTCTTACTATTTCGTTCCGGTATAGATTCTTACCATAACCTGAATCAACTATCATAGCCATGTCATTTTTCGTAAAGTACGAATCATTCACCCTGGCTATATATTCTTTTTCAGGCCGTTCCTTACCGCAGCCGTTTATTACGGCCGCGGCGAGGATTAAAAGAAATATTTTACTCTGTGTCTTTAAAAGCTTGTTCAAGTGTATCGTAATAAAGTTGAGGATCGTACCTCTTCTTCAGGCTTTCAAGGTATGCCTGCTCGAGTCTCTTCGATTCAGCTTCCTGGTAAGCACCCGACACTTCTGCTTTTGCGTCCTCAAAAGTTTTCGGATGTGATGGATCTTTTGCAATGAGCTTCACAATCACAAAACCGCCGGAAGAAGCAAATGGTTCCGAATATGTTCCGGGCTGTGAAAGGAGTTCATTTGTTTTGGAAGCAAGCGGTGAATAATCAATAGCAACCAGTCCGTAGTTGCCTGCTTTCGGTTTCATATTGTTGTGTTCTGTGTAGTTAGAAGCGAGTGAATCGAAGTCTGCTCCGTTCTGCAGTTCTGTATAATAAACGTGGATAAGGGAATCGCTTTTTGTGAAAATTTCGCTGAAGTTTATCCTGTCGGGCCATACATATTTATCTTTTGTCTTCTCATAATAGTCATACAGCTTTGTGCTGTCGGCATTGATCTTGCTCCAGACCTCATCATCCTGCAGCTTGAATACATATATCCCGTTGCGGTAATCATCCATCAGAGCTGCAAATTCAGGATCGGTTTTGTCGAGATCAAGAGCAGCCACAGCAAGCAGACTATCGCCAACAACCTTATTTATTACTGAATTAAGAATGTTTGAATCTATCACCCTGTTCATAAACTGGCGTTCGGAATTCATGCTTTCGATAGCCGCCTGGACTCTGATCGTATCGATTTTATTATACGTAACCAGGGGCTGATCTTTAAGAGCATCGTAATTTTTTATCTGACTGCCAACTCTTAATGAATCTGCATTTTTAAGAACTTCTGCCAGCACCTGTTCATTTAAATGGAATCCGTATTGGTCTTTCAGCTTATCTATAAGCGAATCGTACTCGGTCTGGTACCTTGTCTGTTTGAAGATCTTTTCAAGCTCTTCTTTATCCTGATCAAAGGAAGGATATGGCTTCTGCTCGGTTACCTTTATTATATGATAGCCGAAATTAGTTCTTACAACGTCTGAGACTTCTCCCGGTTTAAGGTTAAACGCAGCCTCATCAAATTCCTTAACCATCATACGCCTTCCAAAGAATCCGAGATCACCGCCGTTTTTTGCAGATCCTGAATCGTTGGAATACTGCTTTGCAAGCTCGGCAAAATCCTCTCCGGCCTTGATCTTCTGCATAACAGTATCGATTTTTGCCCTGGCATAAGCCGTATCAACCTGTCCTTCAGGATTATTAAAATTAACAAGGATGTGACTCGCTTTAATCTGGGGTATCCGCTCTCTTTTATCGGTAACTTTAATAATGTGATAGCCATAGCGTGAATGAACAACCGATGGATAGATGCTGTCCACGGCAGTAGCATAAGCGGCATCTTCGAATTCGGGAGGCAGGAGTCCGGCAGTAACATAATAAATATCACCACCGATGTTTTTAGAATAGGTGTCATCCGAATATTTCTTCACCATATCAGAGAAGCTTGCCCCGTGCTTAATGCTGTCGAGAATAGCGACTGCACGTTCTTTTGCAGCCTGATCGCCGTTGGAATCCGGCCTGATCATCAGGTGGCTTACACGAAGCTCATATTTCCTTTTATCATAAAGGTTCTTTAAACCCGGTTCAAGTATCTGCTTTTCAAGGATATAGGAAACGCCTACTTTCTTTTCATAATCCTTTAGTTCCTGGTTCAGTTCAGGGTTTGAATCAAAGCCGCGGACACTTGCGTCCCTCAGCTTCATTTTGAAATTAACGTATAGATCAAGAAAGTTCTTTAGCTGTGAGAGACTATCATTCTTTGCCTCGTCATAACTGCCTGAATTCTTTGCATACATTTTTTCGAATTCGTTCATCTTAATCTGTTCATCATCAAATTTTGCTACTACTATGTCAGCTTGTTTTGGCGTACAGGAACTGAGAAGAAGGGAAGCCAAAATAATAAAAGGTAATACGAGCCTGCGGAACATTGAGTGATTCTCCTTATTTAAGTTTATTACATTTTAGTCAGCAATTTTATCAATAGAAGGCCTGAAAATCAAGGTAAACCGATATGGTTACCGCCTCTCCAGGCCCTTAAATCTATTTTGCAAGTGTTATTTTGATAACCTTACTTGAAACTCCGGCACTTAGTCTTACTATATATACACCGCTTGAAAGTCCTCCTGCATTAAGTGTATAAGTATAATTGCCGGCTTCCTTGTATTCGTTTGTCAGGATTTTAACCTGGCGGCCGAGCGCATCGTAGAGTATAAGTTTTACGTTTGATGCATTCGGAACGGAGTATTTAATCATCGTAGAGGGATTGAACGGATTAGGATAGTTCTGCTGAAGTGCAAAATCCGAAGCTGCCGGCACATCCACAGTAACTTCATTACTATACGTAAATTTGCCGTCAAAATCGACCTGTTTCAACCTGTATGTGCATATCCCATGAATATCGCTTTTGTCTGTATAGCTGTAATGATTTGGGGTGGAAACTGTTCCCTTACCTTCAACAAAACTTATCATTGTAAAATCAGACCCGGCTGATTTTCTTTCAATCTCGAATCCGTGGTTGTTCTTCTCGGTAGCTGTCGTCCAAACAAGGTTTACCCCGCCGCTGACTACAGAGGCAGTAAATGATGAAAGCTCAACCGGCGTTGGGAAGTAATTTACCGCATCAAAGGCGTTAAGTATTCCCCAGCCGTAGAGGTTATCAGGGTTACTGCTTTGTGAAGCAGTTTCCCTCATTGCATCGCGTACCTGCATCGGGGTTAATCCCGGATTCACACATAAAATCAATGCGGCTACTCCTGCTGAAAGAGGACAGCTGAAAGAAGTACCGCTGGCATAATCATATTGAGTAGTATTGTATGGTGAAGCAACAATATTGCCTGAGCCAAGCGCCATAATATCAGGTTTGTGTCTTCCATCTACGGTAGGACCAACGCTGCTGAATGAAGACCTCGAACCCGAATATTCAACCGCACCCGCTGCAATTACACTATCGCCGTCTGAAGGAGCACCAAGGGTATTGTGTGATGGGTTAGATCCTTCATTGCCTGCTGAGTTTACAACTACTATACCCAGGTGAGTCGCATAATCCGCACCGTTTGTGATGATAGTTGTATTGCCGTCCATATCCTCCCAGGTATAACTCTGCCAGGGCGGATCAAAATCTATATAACCAAGAGAAGTGGAAGTAACATCAACGCCGATACTATCAGCCCATTCCATTGCTGCGATCCAGTTGTCTTCTTCAAGAGGAGTCTCACTGTCGGTATTCTCGGTCTTGGCAAGTATGTAAGAGGCGTTAAAAGCAGGACCGATCAGATGGCCCGGGGCATATCCGCCTATTGTGGAAAGTGTTTCGGTTCCGTGTGAACCGTCTCCTGAATCTGCCTGATTTCCAACGTTAGGATCATTGTTGACAAAATCCCAGGCAGCTATGATATCCATAGAATCAAAAGCTACGTGACTCAACAGGCTGAATCCGGCATCCATAACACAGACCGTAACTCCCTGTCCTGTAAATCCCATATCATGAACTGCAGGCACATTGATCTGCTGGAGCTCTGCATATGAATCACCGTAATCATAGGAAAGAACACCTTCAGGCTGAGTAATCTTGCTGAGCTGCTGCTGCACTGCATTTTTATCGGTTTCAGGCTGATATCCTTTTTTCAACTTATATACAACATCAAGCTTCTTAATAAATGGAAGGGCTTCAAGTTCATCCAGCTGAGATTTGGTTACCGTACCGCTGACCGCATTCAGCCATTTGGACGGCCATTTAATATTTAATCCCTTCGCCTTAACCTGTGCCAGGTAAGCCGGGTTAACAGGGAGATCTTTCATCGTTAAGGCTGCATCTTTACCGAGAACCTTCTCTCTTCTGTTAAGTGATTTTTCACTTACAACACTAAGAGGATTACTGAAATACGAGTCCGTATTCTGTCCCTTATCGGTAAAGTAAACCCATACCAGGAGCTGCTCGTCTGCAGAAGCACTTGTCATCTTCAGCTGAAGGGCAGCGGATATTTTGCTGATCGGCCCCTGCTGCGCAAATGCACCTGCAATCAGACATAACATAAATAGTGGTAAATAGATTTTTCTCATCATAACTCTCCGGAAATATTTAGATTATTATAGTTTATTACTTTGCCCGTGTTCCAATTTTAACATTCTGAGCGGCGGTAAGAACATTCAATTCTCCGTTCTCATTTTCAACGGCCAGAACCATGCCCCGGGATTCAAGTCCCATCAGCTTGGCCGGCTTAAGGTTGGCAACAAGAATTATTTTCTTCCCGACAAGTTCTTCAGGCTTATAGCTTTTGGCGATCCCTGCAATTACCTGGCGGTCGCCATCGTCGAGCCTGACCTTCAGTTTAATCAGTTTATTGCTTTTAGGCACATTTACGGCTTCAACAATTTCAGCTACTTTCAACTTAATTTTATCAAAATCTTCTATAGATATAAGGTTATTATTTGTATCCACTTCAGTTTTGGGACCCAGTTTTGCTACCTGTTCTTCGATAATATCGTCCTCTATTTTAGGAAAAATAATTTCTGTTTTATTCAGAGTATGACCGGCCTTAAGGTGTTCATTCCCGAGCTCATCCCAGCCGGAAGGGGATGAATTCAGGATCTTAAATATTTTTTCAGATGAAAACGGAATTACGGGAGAAAAGAGTCCTGCCAGCGTATAAATTGTCTGCAGACAAATATTAAGCGTTGTCGCACATTTTGCCTTATCGCTTTTCACGGTAAGCCATGGTTCTGAATCATTGAAATACTTGTTGCCAGCGCGGGCAAGGTTCATAATCTCTGTAACGCCCTCTTTTATCCTGTAGCAGTCGAATAATGCAGAAACTTTCCCGGGGTAACCTGCAAGCAGCTGCAGCATCTCTTCATCAATCTTTTCAGGCGTTGATCTTTCAGGGACCCTTCCATCAAAGTGCTTGTGCACGAAGGTGAACGTCCTGTTTATAAAATTACCCAGTATATCGGCAAGTTCGCTGTTATTCCTGAGCTGGAATTCCTTCCAGTAAAAATCTGTATCACGCGTCTCCGGCAGGTTAGCTGCAAGCGTATACCTGAGCGGATCGGGAGGAAACATACTGAGGAAATCGATTACATCAATGCCCCAGTTCCGGCTTTTAGAGAACTTCTTTCCTTCAAAATTGAGGAATTCGTTAGCCGGTACATTCTGGGGAAGAATATATTTCTCCTTATCCCCGTCATTCCATGCCATAAGCATTGCCGGGAAAATAATGCAGTGGAAAACCACGTTATCTTTCCCGATAAAAGCGACGTATTTTGTGTTTTCACCCTGCCAGTATTCGCGCCAGAGATTTTCGTTGCCCCGCTGTCTGGATAATTCCTTTGTTGCTGAAATATATCCCAGGACAGCTTCAAACCAGACGTAAAGTACTTTACCTTCAGCCGAATTGAGAGGAACAGATACACCCCAGTCGAGGTCGCGCGTGTATGCACGGTCTTTTAGTCCCGCCTTGAACCATCCTCTGCAGTACTGAAGCACATTGTCCTTCCAGCCGTAGTTTTCGCTGCTTACCTTTATATACTCTTCAAGCCGCGGCTGATAATCACCCAGCGGAAAATACCAGTGAGTTGTTTCTTTTAGAACGGGGGTCTTTCCGCTTATTTTACTTTTGGGACTCTTAAGTTCTGAAGGTTCATAAAGAGCGCCGCAGTTCTCGCACTCGTCACTCCGTGCTTCTTCATAACCGCAGTTCGGGCATGTACCCTCAACATAACGGTCGGGCAGAAACATCTTTACCTCTTCGTCATAGAACTGCATGGTTTTCTTTTCTTTCAGCATGCCGCGGTTATAGTACTCGAGAAAAAATTCCTTCGCGGTTTCATGATGAATAGGAAGAGACGTTCTTGAATAGATGTCGAAGCTCATTCCGAACTGCTCAAAAGCCTTGCGGTTTATTTCGTGAAAGCGGTCGATTATAACCTGGGGACTAACCTTCTCCTTGTCGGCACTGATAGTAATAGGGACACCATGTTCATCTGATCCGCATATATATAAAACATCATTGCCTTTCATTCTATTATAGCGTACATAAATATCCGCAGGCAGGTAGGCGCCGCTTAAATGTCCCAGGTGAATTGGTCCGTTTGAATAAGGAAGGGCTGAAGTTACAAGTATTTTCTCTTTTAGCAATATTATTCCATTCCGTCTTAATACGAATGATAAATATAAACAAAAGATAGGAAGATTGGAATATTTCAGTTCCGCTCTATATATAAGGGAAGATTTTACTAAATTCCATCACTTAAAATTTAAAAATTATCCATACTGGATTTTATGGCAAGAAAGAAAGTTTTAATTGTCGAAAACCAGGGAATCATAGCTCTGGATATCCAAAATACCTTAATGGAAATGGGGTTTGATGTCATAGGGATAGATACCGATCCTGATAAGGTTGAAATTCATCTTCAGAATGGTACTCCCGATCTGGTTATTTCCGATTATTCAATGCATGAATCCGCAATTGACTTTACAGAAAAGGTGATATTAAAATACAAAGTACCTATAGTTTACATCACTGGATCTGCTTCAGCCGGTATTAGTCAAAGTGGTCTCATGGAATACTGCACAGTAATTCAAAAGCCCTTCGGCAATAAAGAGTTTAAGGAGATTGTTCAGCAAATGATCAAACGGAAACTGAAGTAATAGTTTCATCAGGTCCCGTTTAAAGCCCGCTTCATTACATCGAAAAACCTTTCATCCATTGCGTTTGATAAAACATCGGATTATCTTATAAAAGTAATTATGGGTTAATAAGGGAAACAATACGGCGATCCACAATTCAGATCAATTTAGATATTCTCTGGTGAAAATAGACCGGGGAAATTGCGCGATACCCCTGCGATAGCGGGGGTATTTTAACTACCAAACTACATCTCTGGCATTAAAGAAATACGCATCAGCTGAATCAAAGTAGCCGCATAAGAAATTGTCTAAGGGAATTCCCGTACGTTGTGAAATCATTAGAGCGTAGAGGTAGACTTGCATATGAGCCTTCTTCTCATATTTTGCACGGGGCTTATAATCCCATATCCCAATCATACCATTCTTTTCATACCTGAGGATATCAATATGACCCGTAAGTACGCCGTCAATATTTAACCTGCTGCCTTCTGGCCGTTTATACCATACAGGTACTTCAGAGGCGATTGTTTCGGGATCGCTTTCCAATAAATATTTTTCAACGTTCTCATGTCCGCTCCTGAAGCTTCCTGTTTTCAATGCTGACTCAGCAAAAGAACTGATAACGTGGAAAGAAGAATGTTCTATCGGGACTTTCAAATCCAATATAAAACCGGAAGCCCTGGAACCGCTAAAAAAATATTCATTGGGACAGAAGCTAAGCAGCGACAGAAGATAATTACTCAATCCTGCGGGTAAAGCCTCAAGTTTGAACTCTGCCAGCCTGTATCGATAGTACATACTTCCGCTGTGAGCAAAAGAAAAGCAGATTATCCTGCCTGAACGGGGAATGAAAAGTCCGAACTTATTATACCTTATGCTGCGGTGATTTTTTCCTGATATCTCCCCTAATTTAGTCAGGAGAACCTGTTTTACATAGGCGGGCTCAATGTTTTCAAATACCATGTAATGAAGCTGGCAGCCATTGGAGTTGAAGTCCCCCGGGATGATACCAGAAAAATCACTTATTCCGGTTCGAAACCTAAGAGATGATGAAAGCTCCTTGACGAAAATCTCACACGATGATATTGATTCCGGGTCCGATTCATTCACAGGCATCAGGAAAAGGCTGCACGATTTAAGTTCACGGAAGAAGAATGTTCTTAAGCTCTCTTCTGAATCTTTTAATTCTCTTAAGCTAAACCTTTTTAACCCCTCATATCCTATTTGAAACGCCATTTATTTTTTTCAGATTATAACTTAATAACTATTTCGAGGTTGAATAAGATAATAAAAAAAATCCCGACAACCGGGGAGGAAGCGGGATTTTTTTATCCTAAAATCCGGGTATCACCGGACTTCAACTCATATTAGTAATTTTAGTTAGTTAAAGACTGATAAGTAAACCACCAGTCATAACCTTCCTGGGGATTCCTTCTTTTTTCAGCTTCGACCATATCTTTAGGAGGCGGTAGAATCACTTTATCCTTAATCAATTCATTGTTCGGCCAGTTTTCAGGCATCGCAACCTTGTTTTTATCTGAAATCTGCAAAGCTTTTAACGCTCTTATTATCTCATCTATCTGTCTTCCGATCTCCTGGGGATAGTAAATCATAAGCCTGATAATTCCTTCGGGATCTATAATGAAGACCGCACGAACAGTGTTGGTTCCTTTCCCGGGATGAATCATTCCAAGTTTGGTTGAAACCCGTCCCAAATCATCTGCGATAATCGGAAAGGGTACTTCCACTTTTAGATTATCCTTTATCCAGTCAACCCATTTTATGTGTGAAAATACCTGGTCAACTGAGAGTCCTATTAATTCAGTGTTCAGTTTTTTAAATTGATCGTTTCGTTTTGTGAATGCATAAAACTCAGTGGTACATACTGGTGTAAAATCTCCGGGGTGACTAAAAAGCACTATCCATTTACCCTTATAATCGCCAGGAATTTTTTTTATTCCGTGTGTGGTCTGAACTGCCATATCAGGCAATTTATCGCCGATTAATGGTATTCCGGTTTTTGTTTCATTTGTTTCCATTTTTATTTCTCCCATATTTTTTTGTTTTAATGATTTAACATTACTGAAATACTTTCATTCTAAATCAGATTCTTTTTTCAGCAGCATGTTAAATTCTTCTTTCAATTTAATTAATATAAACAAGCAGCGTACCAAAAAAGGTGATTTCTGTAACTTTTTATAAATAAATAAGTTAGAGTCCTATGAGAGTTCTTCTGTCAGGAATGTACCGGTATTTAGTTATATTTGCACCTAAATATCGGTGTCAACTAAATTTCGGTTAAAAAAATGATTTCCACTGCAATAGAAACTAATGAAACAATCTACCTCTCCCCTCATAAAACAATGGAGATTGTTCTTGACGCGATTAATGAGATTATACCCTATGAACTTGCTGTTATATTAAGCAAAGAAGCAGATGATAGTCTGAAGGTGAGATTCGCTCAGGGTCCACTGGCAACAGAACGATTGAAGGATTTTCAAATTGCACTTAAAGCTCATCCCGACATCAGCAAGGTTTTAAATATCGGTAAAGTCAAACTAGTTGAGGAAACACGCAATCCGGATCATCATGATACATATGAAGAACTGATCGATATGCCCACGGGTCATTCCTGTATGCTTGCACCGCTTAGAATAAATGGTGATACGCTTGGACTAATGACGCTCGACCACAGGCAGTGCGATATGTTTACTCCCCAAAGAGTGAATATCGCAAATACATTAACCAAACTTATAGCACTTGCCTTAGCCCAGACTATGGCAACCGATTCGCTGCTAAATGAAACAGAACGACTCGTATACGAGAGAAATTCTCTTATGGGTGATATCAATTCTGTTGTAAAAGGATTAATAGGGAGATCCCCGTCCTGGCAGCAGGTGATAGAAAAGATTAAACTGGTTGCTCCCACCGGATCCCATGTAATGATTTTAGGCGAAACAGGAACGGGAAAAGAACAGACTGCCAAAGCCATTCATGCTTTATCAAAAAGGTCCGGAAAACCATTTATAACTTTAAATTGTTCGGCATTAAATACGAACCTTGCTGAAAGTGAATTGTTCGGCCACGAGAAAGGTGCATTTACGGGGGCCGTTTCCACGAGGCGCGGACGCTTTGAACTGGCAGACAGCGGCATATTATTTCTTGATGAAATAGGCGATCTGCCCCCGGAGATTCAGCCGAAACTCTTACGTGCAATCCAGGAAGGAACATTTGAAAGACTTGGCGGCGAAAAAACCTTTCATTCAGATGTGAGGATTATTTGTGCAACGAACGTTAACCTGGAGGAAAGGGTAAACCAGGGCAAATTTAGAGAAGATCTTTTTTACCGGCTTAATGTTTTTCCCATAACACTTCCGCCGCTAAGGCAAAGAAAAGAGGATATATATCTTTTATCGAATTATTTCCTGCAAATTCTTTCGGAAAAATTCGGCAGCAAAAATCTGAAATTATCAGATGAATCATTGAAGATCCTGCAGGAAAACTATTGGCATGGAAATGTGAGAGAATTACAGAACACGCTGGAGAGAGCAGTAATACTTAGCAGCGGCAGTATAATCAAACCGGCACATCTTGTTTTTGAAAATGGTAATTATGAAAAGGACTGCGGCGGCGATAAGGATATTGCGATAAATTCTTTAGATGAAGAAATCAGGAAAACAATTAAAAAAGCCCTTAAACTGACGAATAATAAAATCTACGGGGAAGACGGTGCAGCAGCTTTATTGAAAGTGAAACCAACCACGCTGCAAAGTAAAATGAAAAAGTTGAACTTAGAATTAGCAGCATCTTCAAAAATAAAATAATCATATCAGATTAAAATACCGAAGATCCCGGGCTGAAGCTTACAGTGCAGGATGGCTTTCGGTATTTTTGTTATATTTCTCTTTAAAATTGATGGAGGAGCGGGTTATGGGAGCTAGCGGTGTTTCTGAGGTGCCGTACGGGAATAATCCTGAGGCTGGCGGTTTTGTTGTATTGAACGGCGTGAGGATTTATTATGAGGTTTATGGAAGTGGAGAGCCTTTGCTTCTTGTTCATGGTAATGGCGGAAATATAGCAGGGATGAAATATCAAATCGGCTATTTTTCGAAGGAATACAAGGTTATTGCTATGGACTGCAGGGGACGGGGAAAGTCGGAGCTCGGAAAAGATCCGTTGTCATATGTTCAAATGACTGAAGATGCTGCCGCCTTGCTGGATCACCTGGAGGCTCAACCTGCCTATTTTATCGGGCGGAGCGACGGCGGGATTATCGGATTGATGCTTGGGTACCGTTTTTCGGGTAAGATGAAAAAAATTGCTGTCTTCGGTGCTAACTTATGGCCGGGGAATACGGCACTTTATCCTGGTGAGGTGGAGGGTGCAATTAAAACGCGCAAGCAGGCCGAAGAGATGATCGTCAGTAATGATGCTTCTAAGGATTGGAGCCTTATTTATCAGCGCTTTCATCTTATGGAAACCCAGCCTGATATTTCGGCTGATGACCTCAGAAAAATCGACGTTCCTGTTCTGGTGATGTCATGCGACAGGGATATAATCCTTGAGGAACATACATTGTTCATTTACCGGAATATTTCTAAGGCTAATCTTTCAATTTTCCCCGGGGAAACTCACTGGGTCACAAACGATAATCCTGAGCTTTTTAATTCGACTGTAGTAAGATTTTTCGCTCAGCCCTTCAAAGGCGAAGAAGCGAGAAAGTAAGCCTGCACTATTTTTAATTATTTCGGTTTGGAACAAACCTCAACAGGAATAAAAGTTTCATACCTGGGCGATATCCATCTTCATTCAATGAAATTTTCCCATTCGGTGTTGACAGATCCGGTAACCAGGAACCCCGGGCTGAAGTACCGGGGTTTTGTTGTCTAGCCTTTTATTTTCTTGTAACCGTAAATGAGTATAAAAACAATGAATGCACTTACGACTGCAGCGGGGCCACTGGAGAAGTCGTATTTGAATGCAAGATAAATTGACAGCGGGGGAATAATTGCGCCGACCAGCACCGCTATAAGAAAAACCTGCCAGACTCTGCGGGAAACTAATATCCCGATGGACGACGGAATAATAAGGTAGGCAAAGGTAAATACATCACCTACGAATCTTGTGGTGAGGGATATTCCCATTCCCACTACTATATAAAATACGAGCAGCCAACCCCGGGAATTTATGCCATGAGCGCTTGCAGAATCAGGATCGAAGGTAACGAACTTAAACTGCTTCTGAAAAATTATGAATGTGCCCATGGTGAAAACAAATATCCCCAGCAGGGTGAAGAACTGCGATTCACCTATGAAGAGAATGTCCCCCTTAAGTATCGATTCGATCTCAGAGACCTCTCCGACCGGACTTTTCTGCGTAAAGATGATTCTTAGCGCAACAGCCACTACGAATATAATCCCGAGGATTCCATCCTGCGTCAGTAGCTTCTGTCTGTAGGTTTGAGAGAATATCAACACAACTATTACAGCAAACAGCAGTGAGAAAAAAACCGGCTCGAAATTATGAAAGAGTGAACCTTCCTGAATTCCGAAAAGCGAATCCAAGATAGCTTCCAGGTTCACAAAATGAAGAAATGAAAATGCCACGCCTGCAACGGCAACCTGTGTAAGCGTTGCCCCCAGAAAAACCACACGCTGAGAAACAACGAATGTTCCGAGAAACCCGCAAATCATTCCTGCGAGTACGCTGCCCGCAAGGGCGTAAGGAAAAAGCTGAATTAACTGGTTTACTATTTCCAATCTTTATACCCCGTGCCGTGATGTTATTATGTATTCATCGTTAATTATGTTAACATGAAAATCGGAGGAATAGGTTTTCTTCAGGTTCTCTTCTGAAAGCACCTCCTCTATTGGTCCCCACTGGAAAAAGTTCTTCTCGATAAGCACCAGCTTCTTTACTCCGTTCGCGACATCGCTGAGAAGGTGACTTACAAGCAGGATTGTGAGTTTGGTTTCCGCATGAAGCGAAGCGATCAGGTTCAGCAGAGAATGATGCGAGGGAGTATCCATTCCGTTCGTGGGTTCGTCCAGAATAAGGATGTCGGGTTCAACGGCTAAAGCACGGGCGATGAGGGTCCTCTGCCTTTGCCCACCCGAAAGATCGTTATAGCGTTCATTCTTCAGGTGACTAATTCCTACTTTCACAAGACTCGCTTCAACAGCTGCATAATCTTTACCTGAGGGTTTGCGGAAAACACCCATCAGGGAATACCTTCCCATCATCACAACATCCTGTACTGTATAGGGCAGCAGCGGCTGGACGGTATCCCTCTGCGGTACATACCCGAAACGGCTGGCTCTACCGCTTATGCTGCCCCGGATTGGCTTAAGGTTGCCTAACAGCGTCTTAAGCAGGGTAGTCTTCCCTGCCCCGTTAGGACCAACAATTCCTATAAAATCATTCTCATAAATCGAGAGGCTGATGTTCTCAACTATTGCTGTTTTTCCATAACCTATCGAGACGTTATCGAGTTTAATTATTTCATTTTCCATTTTATCCTGTTATTAAAATTCTGAAAACTATTTTTAACTATTGTTTACTACCTGGTTTACAATGTAATCCATCATTTTGAAATAGCTGTCGATTCCATCTGAACCAAACACACCTACGGGCACCTTGAGAACTTTTATTCCCGTTATACCGGCGATCTGGTTAGGCGCGGAATCGCTGTAATAATTTTCCATAACGATTAACTTCACCCCGCTCTTTTTAATGATGTTAATTATCTCAGCATTATGCGATGGTGAAGGAGGGATTCCCGGCTTCGGTTCAACATATCCCGCTATCCTGATGCCATACTGGTCCGCAAAGTATATCCAGCTGGAATGAAAAAAGACTATAGGCGTTCCTTTAACTTTTTCCATTTTCTTATCCCACTCAGCAATTTTGCCGTCGAGTACTTTAATATAGTTATCATAGTTCTTTTGATAATAAGTGGAATTGCCCGGATCCTGAGCCGCCAGAGCGTTATATATTTCCTCAGCCATTATTTTAACGTCAAGGGGATCCAAATAGTAATGCGGGTTGCCGTATGGATGAACATCACCGTAGCGGGCATCCATCTTTGTGGATGGAATTTCCTTCTTCTCAATATCCTGAGAAAGATCAATTACCTGGATGTTGGAATTGCGGGAGCCGTCGATCAGTTGCGGGAGCCACTTCTCTAAATCGAGTCCCACCTTAAAGACAAGGTCAGCACTGCGAAGCTTAAGCATATAGCTCGGCATCACCTCGAGGAAATGGGGATCCTGGTTCCCCCGACAGAGGTAATCAACATCCACTTTATCGCCTCCGATATTTTTTACCAGGTCATATATTATAGTAGTAGTTGCAACAGCTTTTACTTCACCGAATGCGCAGCTGCTTATTATCATTAAAAGGAGAATCATTAATTTTTTCATTTTTAACCTCGTGTAAATAAATTCTATTAAAAAGGATGCGCTTTATGCGGACCAAGAGAAAAGATCATCTGCAGGATTATGGTTGTAGATGGATCGCGCGATGTCCCGTCGGCATAATGATACAATAAGTGCTGAACGTTCAGCCGGAAAGCCAGTGTGTGTTCGATAGGGTAGTACCCGAACCAGGCTGTGATTCCGCTGGTGCTGTTCCGGTCATCATTAGAAAGTGTATTGAAACCGGGTTTATCTCCTGCAATACCGTTTGTGAAATCATACTTCGCTCCTAAGCTGTACATCTTTTCGAAAAGATAATCAGCATAGAAGAAAGCGCCGTATGTTGTTATCTGTTTTAGGTTTTGTATCCGGGAATTTATACCGAAAGCTCCTTCCCTCAGAACGCCGCGGCGGTTCATAATTCCTTCCCCCTGGATTGTAAGTACCGTGTAATCGTCAGGTCTGTACTTATACTTGAAATCCAGTCCGACGTATGTAAAGTTCAGGTTATTACTTTGTCCGGGTATGGTGGTATCGCCCGCAGTATTAAAATCTAATATAGCATGGGTACCGTACGAGCCGCTTATTCCCGCACCAAGATTGCTGTAATCGCCGAGGGAGAAGAAGGTACCGAGACGGCCAGCAAAGATGGGACTTCTTCCCCGGTGATCCACAATGCTCTCCTGATTGGCAGGTTCAGGAATCTCATTTCTACCTATTGCATCTCCTTTGAATATGCCGAGATCGAGGTTTGAGTAGAAGGAGGTTGTTGGAAGTATAAAACTGAAATTGAACCCGATATCGTTAAAACCATCAGGACCGAAATAAATCTGGTGAAATAGCGGCCGGCCGACGAAGGCCCACGCATGAGGATGAACAACATTTAATTGTCCGAACCCTACAAGGTATTTGCCTGCTTTAATCTGCATATCCAGCGGTAGTCCCCGCACTATTTCTGCATAAAGTTCCTCCACAGAAAATTCACCTTCTTCATAGGCAATATTTCCCGCGGCACGTGAATAAGGATTAAGGTAACCGTCAACGAACAATTCCATTTCAGGCAGTTCGAAGTTAAGCTTCCCTTTCTCAGGTGAATTCTTTGAGAGATCGGATGAAGTATTAAACGTACCGATAAGACTTATATCGGGGTTAACATTCGATTGGGCAAAAACCAGAACAGGGATCAGCAAAAAAATTAAAAACGAAAAAGCCTTCATATAAAGCTCCGTTATTTAATGAAAAAGATTATTAACTGAAGAAACGGATGTGTAACGGAAATATTATACGGAAGCGGGTGGGGCTCTGAGTCCTACGGAAGCATATTTAACTGGAGAAGGGATGTAAATGTTATGAGGATGAAAATAGTCAGTTAAGAGTGGTTTGGTTTTTATAATTTCTGACGAAGAATGAGCATAATTTAAAACCGTGTTGGCAAAGTGATGGATAAAACAGCTTCCGGTAAAATCTTGTATTATATCGCCGGTCTGCAGTGAGCGAGAAGGTGATGTATTAAGAAGACTGCCGGTGTCAAGGTTATAGTGATGGTAGTGGAGAGTATTTAATCCCAGCAGGAATAAATAGATTCCAAGCAGTACCCACCCGGAATTTCTGATCTGTTTTTCTTTTTTGCTCATATTGAATGATAAAATATAAGTCTGATTCCGGATAAAAGGCAAGGCTGAAACGGAATTATACTTTAAGCCGGAGGCATTCGGCACACAGACAAAGAAAAAGGCCGCCTGTTTACTAACCAGACGGCCTGAACAAAGGATAATCAACCCTTCAGCTTACGAAATACCGGAGGGTTACTTAATGAACATCATTTTTTTAACCGAGACGTTGCTGCCTGATTCTATACGGTAGTAATATACGCCGCTTGAAAGTCCGGAGCCATTGAATGTTACGTTGTGACTGCCTGCTTTCTCAAGTCCGCTGATTAACTCAGCTACCTGCTGTCCAAGGGAGTTGAATACCCTGAGTGTTACATAGCTTTCTTTCTCCAGAACGAAACTAATATTAGTAGTCGGGTTGAATGGATTCGGATAGTTCTGATCCAGAGCAAATTTCATAATCTGGTTAACCTGGACTTCAACAACATTTGAATAGGTAAAGGAACCGTCCAGATCCACCTGCTTTAACCGGTACGAATATTTTCCATTTGTCAAATCATTATCTTTAAAGGAATATGATCTTTGTTCTGAAGTGGTTCCGGAACCTTTTACAAATCCTATTTCCTGCCAGTTACTTCCCTGCAGTGAGGATCTTTCTATACTGAATCCGCGGTTGTTAGTTTCAGTGGCCGTCGTCCATTGTAAAACAACTTCATTACCAGCAGCCTCTGCCGTGAAGGTTACAAATTCAACAGGTACTTCGGAAACAGGACGTCTCAGCATTCCGCCACCGTAGGTACCTGTATAAACATAGCCGTTGAAGGTGGTGAAGTCACGAATATTAGTATTGGTTAAACCGTCATTTATCTGTTCCCAATTCTGTCCGCCGTCGGTTGATTTATAAATTCCGCCGGGGTCGATCGAACTGCTGCCCAGTCCTGCTACCAGTACATCGTTCACCCTGGCAAAGGCATAAACCGAGCCCGCATATGACATTCCGTTATTCCTCATCGTCCAGCTTGCGCCGTTATCGGTCGAATAATACACACCTCCGAGGGTTCCTGCATAAAGATTTGAACCGTCTTTGAATAATGTGTTAACAAAAGTATTGGTGAGTCCGTTATTAACCGGCATCCAGCTTGTGCCGCCATCAGTTGAAAAGAATACTCCGCTGCTCCAGCTTGCCGCAAATAAGTTTGAACCTTCAACAATGATTGAGGTAATTAGAGGAGCACCGGGAACAGGACCCGCAGCTACCCAGGTATCACCGTTATTGGTAGATGTAAATACACCACCGCCGTATGAGCCGAGGTACAAGGTTGTCCCCCCGGAACCATTATCAACGGGAAGCATAAACCAGGCAAGAGGAACTGTCAGGCCGTTGTTTATTGGTGTCCAGGTATCGCCGTCATCGGTTGAGCGGTATACGCCTTCACCCATAGTCCCGGCGTAAATATTGTAGCCGCCGGAGCCGTCGGGACCCGCAGCCATTGAATATATCCAGTGGTTTGCTAACCCCTTATAATTCCATGTAGCACCATTGTCGGTTGATAGGAATACTCCGCCGCCGCCTGTACCAACAAAAAAGTCAGATCCGTTAAAGGCATATGATCTGATATCGCCGGCCGTGATCCCGTTGCTTGACCAGACCCAGCTGGCTGCATTATCGGATGAATGTATACACCGGCTCCGAATGTACCGGCATAAAGATTTGTCCCGCTGATCTCAACCGTATAGATATACCTGTTGACTAATCCATTGCTTACCTGTGTCCAGGAGGTACCATTGTTAGATGAATAAAAGACTCCGTCGCCAGTTCCCGCATAAATGTCGCTTCCGGAAATTGCTATAGAATATACCGACGAATTTGTTAACCCAATATTAACTGAATTCCAGGTTGCCCCGTTATCCGTGGATAGAAAAGCTCCGCCGCCTGTTCCTGCAAACAGGTTTGATCCCGAAACAGCAAGTGAATTTATGTTAAGGTTTGAGAGTCCTGAAATCACCTGGCTCCAGGAAGTTCCGTTATTAATTGATTTGTAAACACCGTTTGAGGCTGTGCCTGCAAAAACTATTACTTCCGCTTACTAAAAGTGCAGTCACGTGATCGGCAGGGAGTCCCGTACTTACTTTTGTCCAGTTTCCGCCATTATTAGTAGAACGGAAAGCACCGCCCGCGCCGCTTTCATACTCAGTGCCGGCAAAAAGATTTGTCCCGTCATAGGCGAGACAGTAAAGACGGACTGAGGTTAAACCTGTGCTTGCAAGTGTCCAGTTCTGTCCACCGTCAGTTGACCGATATACACCGCCTCCGCTTCCGCCGTAGGTTAGCGTTGTTCCTACAAATAAATTATTTCCCGATCCAGCCAGACAGACCGCATAAGGATTAGACATACCATTATTCTCTGAGTCCAGGTTGATCCATTATCAGTTGTAAGGTAAACACCATTTCCTCTTGAAGCAGCGAATACACCTGCATCATCATCGAGGATATCCATAACTGTACCGCCAAATCCTCCGCTTGTCTGAATCCATTGAGCCTTAAGCGGGATAGTTAATAGAAGTCGCAACAAGAATTACCAAAAAGTATTAGAGATTTTTTTCATTTACCTCTCCTTATCCTATGACATTAAAAAGTACGATTTCTTCTTCACCTCGGTGAATTAATTGAGTCAAGACAGGACACACCTATTTGATTTATTTCTTTTTGAATTTTTTAAAAGAAACTGCTCTATTCCAGTAGCTTTCAAATACTTCCTTCTGCGAGAGTGCATAATCAGGATGCTTTGATTATTATTGTTGTTATGCTCGGCTTCATGGATATGGGATCATTGAGTGCAAGCATTGTAATTTTCTCATCCATAATCATCAGTTTCATCGGCAATGACTCGATGACGCGGCATTCCTCTCCAAGGCTTTCATAGTATTCAAAAACGGGGTAAAAATCGGTTGGTATACCGTTTCCGTAAAGGTCCTTATACTCATAAATTCCTCTACCCTTAACGGTTTTCTTTTTAAGCAGCTTCTGCTGGTATCTCATATTTTCGCGAGGAGGAACACTGTACGGGGGTTTATTGAAACCTAGCATCTCTTTCTTTGTGTTTTTCTGAAGTTCAATCCATCTGTTCCTGATCTGGTTAACATCCTTCAGAACTTCTATGTAATCAAGACTGGCAGATTTTTCTAAATTGTTTGCATAAATTGTTTCGAGCTCATCCTCCAGCCTGTTAAACATTTCCTTCTTTTTTGTAATCTCTTCCTTTTTACGGATAATTTCTTCTTCAACCTGCTGACTGAAAAAAGAAAGCAGGCTCTGCAATGCTGTTTTGGGGTCGACAGCACGGTACATTTTTTTGCCGTCCTTCTGAACCTCCGAGCATAAACCTTTGGCGATAAGATTAGGGATAATTTCATAAACTTTAGTCCGCCCGACGGGGATGATCGAAGCCAGTTCTGACGCGGCAAATTCCTTTTTCTGAAGGAGCGCCAGGTATATATGGGCCTCCCTTTTTGTTAACCCGCTGTTCTGTAATTTATTTAATAACGTTTCATACATTTCTGTACCTCTCTTATAAGGGGTACAGAAACTTACGTTTCAAATATTTTAAAGTCAATATGCTTTGGTGAATTTTTTCGGCGAAAAAAAATGCCGCCTGATTGCAACAGGCAGCTTCATTTTAAAAGCCATACATAAACTGGTTCAAACATATAACCTCAGTTACACGATTTAACCATGCTGTCACCAAGACTGTTAGCAGCCAAGAGTACAAAAACACCAAGAGCAACCGCACTGACACCGATTATTAATCCTAAGGTTTCACCCGAATCATATTCTTCCACTTCGATGTACCTTAAATCAGCCATTGCAATTGAATCTGTAATGATCTGCCTCTGAGTTGTATTAGTACTATTAATTCCCGTTACTATCAGGGTGTCGTTATTAATTCTGCATGTTGCCTCATTAATAGTAAAACGGGTCTTATCCGTGGCAATGGTTAGAGTACCCACAGCCCCTCTGTCGCATTTAGCATAAAGGGCCTCTTTGCTGACGACTGTGGAAGATGTACAGGCAGCCAGGTTCAGGTAGGTGAAAATAATCAGGTAAACTATTAACTTTTTTATTAATGTTTTCATTTTCATACCGCACTTATTTATTACCTTAATAAGATTCTTTATTTCCTCTGATGAAGGATAATAAGTCGTACAACCTTAATTGTCATGGATTTGTAAAAAATCTGTGAGAAATGGGTAGTTTTCTTTATGAAAAAGACTGAAGTACGTTATGTAAGATGGTCAGTATCGTGTTGATTATGAAAAGAAGAAATGAGTTGAGGGGACACTTTAAAAATTGGTGAGCTGTTGTTTGTTGAGAAATTAACCCGGAAATTCAAAAATTTCGTCTTCATTAAAGAAGCTGCGGATAGTCGCCAAACAACAGCTCGAATACTTGTTATCAGCAATTCAATAGTTATGCCACTTGAAAAATAGTGACATCCGGATAATACTCAGTCTTAATAAACCTACTTACATCGTCTGAAATCCCACTTTTACTCCGGGGGAGAGAATCGTTTTCCGTAAATTGCAGCGGGAATAGCACGACAAAAAGTGTCCGATTTTCAGACCGGCGTTTAGTTTTGAAACACTTTTTCTTCATTTACCGGCAGATTTCCGCATTTCGCCGATTTATTATTTACTATAGAATCCTACTACTATATGTTTCCTCCGAGAACTAAAACTATTTGCAAGAGGAAAATAAAATGATAGAGAACAGAAGCAGATCAAACAGCAGACTCGTAATGGGAATTATTCTCGTGATAATCGGTGCATTGTTTTTATTTGATAACCTTAATTACCTGTACTTTGATATTCCCCATGTAATTTTTTCTTTTCCCACAATGCTGATCCTTATCGGTATTCTCATTTTGGTTAACTCGGAGAAGAAAGGTGCAGGGATTATCTTCATAATCATTGGCGGCATCTGGCTGCTTCCAAGGATATTCCCGTTTATTGCAATCAATGGGGGGGTATTATTCTCCATACTGACAATTGCGCTTGGCATTTATATTCTTACTAAAAGAAGAGGGTATTCCAGTCATCAATATAATATAAACCGGAGCGGTGGTTCTGAACAGTCAGGTACCTCAAATCCCTCCGGTGAATTTACCAGAGAAACCGACAGACTCGACGACGTTGCAATTTTCGGGGGCGGCCATAAATTCATTGTATCTGATAATTTCCAGGGCGGAAATGTTACTGCGATCTTCGGAGGTTCGGAGATTGACCTCACCCGATGCAAACTGGCACCGGGACAGAATGTGCTTGAAGTAACGGCTATTTTCGGCGGAACTACACTGATTGTTCCTAAGGAATGGAATGTGATCATAAATGTGCTCCCTTTGTTCGGCGGATTTTCTCATAAAGGAATGAGGGGTCCTAATGTGGTCATAAACCCGGAAAGCACCCTGGTTATAAAAGGTGTGGTTATAATGGGCGGCGGCGAAATAAAAACTTATTGATTCAGCAGTATGGAAAATAATCCGATAATTGGAAATAAAAGTAATATTTACTTTTATCTGCTCATATGGGTGATAATTACCGTTATTAGTTTTTTATTGCTGAACCTCGCGCTTAAGATTGGAACGAATACAGCGCTGGCCGATAGTATAGTTTTTAACGTGATTCTGTGCGGGCTGGGACTAAGTTTCTGGTACTCAACCCGCTATATCTCATTCGAGAGCACCAGGTTCTATATGATATTGCTGAACCATCTTATCGGGGCAGTTTTCGTTTCGGCATTGTGGCTTCTCTGCGGATACCTGGTGATGACAGGAATACTAAGTTATGGTGAGGATTACAGGAATTTCTTCATCACTACCCTGCCCTGGCGGTTCCTGATCGGCATTCTTATCTATTTTGTTATTACGTCCTTCTACTACCTCATAATATATTATTCCGGGTTTCAGGAAAGGAAACTTCACGAAGCTGAGCTGAAGAACCTCGTAACACAGGCGGAGCTTAAATCGCTTAAGTTCCAGATAAATCCTCATTTTATATTTAACAGCCTTAACTCCATGAGTGCGCTTACTACTATCGATCCTGAAAAGGCCCGCGGGATGATATTAAAACTGGCAGAGTTCTTAAGATATACCCTGGCAAATAATGAACAGCAGAAAAACAAGCTGAAAGACGAACTCAAGAATATAAAACTTTACCTTGAGATTGAGAAGATAAGGTTCGAAGATAAGTTTGATTATATAGAAGAAGTATCGGCCGAATGCCTTGAAGCCGATGTGCCTAATATGCTTCTCCAGCCGCTATTTGAGAACGCGATAAAACATGCCGTGTATGAATCGCTTGAGGTTGTGAAGGTAAGACTGAAGTGCGGAACTGAAAATGATTACCTGAAGATTGAGGTTGAAAATACATATGACCCTGAAACGAAATCCAGGAAAGGTACGGGTGTAGGGTTGAAGAATATACAGGAACGCCTGAAACTTATATACAGACAGGATAACCTTATGCAGGTTGTTAAGGATGACGGCCTCTTCAAAGTCATCCTCTTCGTGCCTCAGCCAACGTCAACTCTTCCTTAGAAAGAATCTTAATTTTTCGCAAGTCGGTCTTTGCCTCCTGCCTCAGGATGATTTAAAACTCCCTGATTCTCCTTTTATGCACCCAAGGTATCCATGCTGGCAGGGATCATTATTACTTTCTCCTCTGTTTTATACTCTGTTAATATAGGTTTTAAAGCGCATTTAGTGCGCATTTAGAGCGCATTTAGTACGCATTTACAATGGGTTAAGTCCGTAGTAAAGAACTTTGCTGCAACCGGTTTGATCCCGGACTTTCTCCCGGACGGAAACTACCTTCGAGCTTAAAAATCCTTATATTTATACCTTTATTTAACACATCTGTCCATGGAAAAGAAAATTTCAGCCGTAATAATCGATGATGAATCACTGGGACGCCAGATCGTAAGAAAATACCTTGCTTCCTACGATGAGGTTGAGATCGCCGCTGAGTGTTCCAATGGTTTTGAGGGTGTTAAGAAGATTAATGAACTGAATCCGGATATCGCTTTCCTCGATATTCAGATGCCCAAGCTCACCGGTTTCGAAATGCTCGAACTTCTTGACCATCCTCCTGTCATCATTTTTACCACTGCATACGACCAGTATGCTATAAAGGCCTTCGAAGTGAATGCTGCCGATTACCTGTTGAAACCATTTTCAGCTGAAAGGTTTAGAGAAGCACTCGAAAAGGCAAAGCTTCTGCTGAAAAATAAATCCCGCGGAAATGAAATTATAAACGGGTTGATAACCCATACCCAGGAAACAATAGAATACCTGGAACGTATAGTTATAAAGGATGGCTCCAGGATCCATATAATTCCTGTAGATACGATCAGTTATCTGGAAGCACAGGATGATTACGTTATGATACATTCCTCCGAAGGCAGCCACCTTAAGCAGAGGACAATGAAGTACTTTGAAGAACATCTCCCTCCGGATGATTTTTTAAGAATACATAGGTCATATATCGCTGCAGTCGCCCGTATCAAGAAGATTGAACTGGTAGAAAAGGAATCTTACCGTCTCATACTCGACGACGGAACAAAACTCCCTGTAAGCAAATCAGGCTATGAAATGCTGAAGCGTATCTTCTGAAAGCCGGGCTCAACCATTTAATCCTTGAATTCCTTCGGAAATGACGCGCATTTTTCGGGCATCCTCTTTTATTTTAAATTGAATATCTAGCCATCATTAAATATATTTGCTTCAATTATAATGAGGATTCAATGACATTCGACAATGATCTCAGATCGATCCAGGAAGCAAGGTACCTCGCGGCAAAAGCAAAGGAGGCTCAGCTTGAATTCAGTCACTACTCACAGCAGCAGGTTGATGTTATAATAAAAGCTATGGCAGAAGCAGGCTATGGGGCCGCGGAAAGACTTGCAAAGATGGCGGTTGATGAAAGCGGGTTCGGAAAGTATGAAGACAAGATTATAAAGAACCGTTTCGCTACTAAGAATGTTTACGAATCCATTAAAGATCTTAAAACCGCGGGTATCGTCGATATTGAAGCCAACGGAAAGATATTAAAGATCGGCGTACCGATGGGCGTAGTTTGTGCGCTGATCCCTTCCACTAATCCTACTTCCACAGCGATGTTCAAGGCACTGATCTCATTGAAGTGCAGGAACGCGATGGTTGCCAGTCCCCATCCCCGCACAGCAAAATGCACCGCGGAGGCACTAAGAATACTCTCGGATGCAGCGGTTGCGGTGGGAGCACCGGAGGGACTGATCCAATGCTTATCTGAACCTGCAATAGAAGGTACCGAAGCTTTGATGCAGGATAAGAATATTGCCGTTATACTTGCAACCGGCAGCACCCCGATGGTCAAGGCAGCATACAGCGCAGGAAAACCGGCTTACGGCGTCGGCTCGGGAAATGTGCCGGCATTTATTGAGAGAACTGCCGACTATAAAAAAGCCGTAGCAGATATTATCTTCGGAACTACTTTCGATAACGGAACTCTCTGTTCTTCAGAACAGGCAATGATTGTTGATCTTTCTTTGAGGGAAAAAGTAATTGAGGAAGTTAAGAGCAGAGGCGGATATTTTGTTAATAAAGAGGAAAAAGAAAAGCTTGCAGAAGCAATACAGAAAGATTTCAGAATAAATCCTGCCATTGTCGGTCAATCGGCTGAGTTCATAGCAAACTATGCGGGATTCAAAGTGCCTGAAGGTACAAAGGTGCTTATGGCCGAATGTTCTGAGGTAGGCAAAAGCGAACCTCTTTCTATGGAAAAGCTATCGCCTATACTTGCTTTTTACAGCGTAGATGGATGGCTGGAAGGCTGCCACCGCTGCATCGATCTTCTGAACTTTGGCGGAATCGGTCATACGATGGCAATACATTCCAATGACGAACCGGTTATTATGAAATTTGCACTCGAGAAACCCGCTTTCAGAATACTTGTAAACACAGTAGCTTCGGTTGGTGCAATAGGATACACTACGGCTCTGAACCCGTCAATGACTCTTGGTCCCGGCACTATCGGGGGATCTATAATATCCGATAATATAACTGCCAAACATTTGCTGAATATTAAAGCGCTCGCCTTTGAAACGAGTCCTATTAACCCTGGTCATTCTGTAACATCATTCAAAACTCAAATGGAGCTTGGCGGCAAGAGCAGTTTTATGATGGAGATTGAAGAAAGGCTGAGAGCAAGGGCAGGCAACCCCAGCTTCGAAGGCAAACAGGTTAGTCCACCGAAACCGGAAAGGGTAATTCCTGCAAAGAAAGAAGAATCTAAAGCGCCGTCAAAACTCGGCGAAGGCATCACCAAAGAAGCCGTCGATAAAATTATCCGCGACTTTAAGTACTAACTAAGTCACACTGACGAATTATAATATAGCTCACGGAACCTGCGCACAACGGAGCCGGCAATGATTTCGGCCGCTTCATCATAGCTGAGCGCCGATGTATTAATCACAAGGTGATAAAGCAAGGGATCTTCAATGTCCTTCAGAAAATATGTTTTGAGATAATTCCTTCTCGACGCGTCTTCTCTTTTCACAAAGTCGAGTGCATCATGGTAATTATTCATCTCGTATGCTTCCTGTGCCTGCCTTGCCCGCAGCTCCAGCGGGGCAACAAGCCGTACATGAAACGCATTCGGCAGCTTTGCAGTAATTACATTGCCTCCCCTGCCTATTATTATGGCTTTACCCAGACGCGCTACCTGAAGGATGGTCTCCGACATCTGTCTAACGAAAGTATAACCCGATGGATTACCGAGAATTTCGTTAACCATATTCTTCAGGTTGAAAACTTTGTCTTCATCCATATACTTGGCCAGGATCGCAGGCATGTGATGGTCTTCCACAACCTTTTCTATAAGATTTTTGTCGAAGTAGGTCCACTCCGTTGTTTCTTCGCCTGAATAACGGTTCATTATATCGACAAGCTTGTTTCCGATGATATCGGCTCGGGTGCCTGTCTGGCGTGATATTGTTATGCAAGGAAATTTTGGCCTGTATTGCGACGGGACATTGTGTGACTCGATGTAGATCCGGCATTTTTCGTATATGCCTGTTACTCTCATTTTAATCCCTCCTTCATACTGCAGAGGAATTGAAGAGTTCCTCTATCAGGTTGCTTTTGTAGTTTCTTCGATCTTACTTTCCATCGTAAACCATTTTCTTATCTCATCTTCTTCTCTGCCATTTTTTGAGATGTGGTAAAACTCGTTGTTCTTAGATGAGTAGGTATAATCTTTCTTCCATTTGTCGATGTTCATGGCAATCTGTTTTATTGCGTCAGCAATATAATAGATTTCATCGTTTGTCATGGTGGGGTGAACAGACATCCTTACCCAGCCAGGTTTGTTAGAAAAATCTCCTGTGTTGATTTCTTCGGTAATAAGGCGCGATTGATCGGGACCAACGTGAAGAAGGTAATGTCCGTATGTACCTGCGCACGAGCAACCCGCCTCTCACCTGCACCCCGAAGCGGTCGTTAAGGAGCTTCACAATAAGGTTGTAATGAATGTCGTCAATATAAAATGATATCGCTCCCAGCCTGTGCTCAATATTGTCTGCGAGAATATGTAGAGAAGGTACTTTTCTTAACTCCCGGAATGCAATGCCAATAAGTTCTTCTTCGCGTTCCCTGATGTTCTCAACGCCCATCTCTTCTTTTAATCTGATGCACAGCGCCGCACGTATTGTCTGCAGGAATGCGGGAGTTCCCCCGTCTTCTCTTGCTTCGATGTTATTAACGAATTTATGCTGTCCCCACGGGTTTGTCCAGTCGACTGTACCGCCGCCGGGATTATCAGGTACTTTATTCTTATAAAGCTTGGAATCGAAGATCATAACACCCGACGTTCCTGGTCCGCCGAGAAATTTATGCGGTGAAAAGAATATTGCATCCAGCTTTTCAAGAGGGTCCCCGGGATGCATATTAATATCTATGTAAGGAGCAGAACATGCGAAATCAACAAAGCAAAGTCCGCCGTTTTCGTGCATCATTTTGGCGAGCTTATAGTAAGGAGCTTCAATACCCGTAACGTTGGAGCAGGCAGTGAAAGAGCCGATCTTTAACCTGCGGTCTTTGTATTTGTCCAGTTTCTTTTTAAAATCATCCAGATCTATTAACCCTTCTTCGTCCGGAGCGATGACGATGACGTCAGCTATTGTTTCCAGCCAGGATGTCTGGTTCGAATGATGTTCCATATGAGTAATGAAAACAACGGGACGAAGTTCCTCCGGAAATTTGAGGTAATCCTTCAGCTGCTCGGGTACTCTTAGCCCCAGCATTCTCTGGAACTTATTGATCAGCGCCGTCATTCCTGAGCCTGCAGTTAAAATAACATCATCTTTTGATGCGTTGCAGTGTTTCTTGATGATGTTATGGGCTGTGTGATAGGAGAAGGTCATTGTGGTACCGGTTATACTTGCCTCTGAGTGTGTGTTGCCTACGAGAGGAGCAAAATCCTCACACATCTTATGTTCGATCGGGGCATAGAGTCTGCCGCTTGCTATCCAGTCGGCATAAATTATCTTCTGCTCACCGTAAGGCGAGCTGAAAGTCTTATCGAATCCTATTGTATTTTCACGAAATTTTCTAAAATATTCTTCGTGATCGTTCATTCTTTTCTCCGGCTCAAGTTTATTACCTGATTAAAATATAAGGAATTTCCGGGTCATTAGCAGGGAAAAAGAGAGTAATCAGGTATCCTTGAACACTACTTTCAAATGAACCATATTTTCAAAAATCAGATTTGATCCCTTAGTTGTTGATCCCTGACCTTAGCATTTTTGATTATTGTTTTTTTATAGTTTAATATTAATATAAATTATGGATGGAAAAGGTTAAAACTAAATTTCATTGACATTTTTTGTTAAGGAAACAATATCAGTAGAAATATATGAATTATATTGTAGGTCTGGACGGCGGGGGGACGAAAACGAATTGTGTCTTTGCCGATGAATCTGGCAAACCGGTACTTCAGCTGTCTGGCGGTCCCGCTAATTTTCTTTCAGTAGGTAATGATAAGGCGGCTGCAAATATTATTTCGCTGGTTAAATCGGGACTGACAAAACTCGATGCTTCATTCGATAACATCCTCATAATTATGGCAGGTATTTCGGGCGCAGGCAGAAAACTTCACGCCGATATACTGAAGGAATCGCTCCTGAAAAAACTCCCGGAAGGCTTCACTAATATTTTCGTTGAAAGCGACGCACGCGCGGCCCTGGAAGGTGCCCTTGGCGGTGAACCCGGCGCGGTGCTGATTGCAGGAACGGGTTCAGTTATTTTCGGGAAGGATATGTCGGGACGAATACATCGCGCGGGTGGATTCGGCAGGGTGATCGGCGATGAGGGAAGCGGCTACTCTATAGGTGTGAAAACTCTAAGACTCATTGCCGGAATGCTGGATGGCCGTGATCAGCCGGGTGAAATGTTCGATCAGTTCAGAACAATTTTTCACATAAATAATGAAGATGATCTTATCAGTCTTGTTCACAATCCCGGCTTTGATGCAGCTTCGATCGCACTGTTCACAATCAGATGCGCCGGCGACAATATGGAAGAAGCGAAGAAAATTCTTGATGAAGAAGCCTGCGAACTTATAAAACAGGTAAAGGCTGTTAAGAAGAAGATGAAAGAGGACCCGCTTAAACTTGCAATGATCGGCTCGCTGGTTGAAAACG
This sequence comes from uncultured Ignavibacteria bacterium, assembly GCA_963774455.1. Taxonomy (GTDB): domain Bacteria; phylum Bacteroidota; class Ignavibacteria; order Ignavibacteriales; family Ignavibacteriaceae; genus DATFVA01. The sequence continues at coordinate 760,912 of CAVZFD010000004.1, read as the reverse complement.
ATAACTACTATTCCCGGCTCATGAAAGAAAAGGTTACCGCGATGCAGGGCATGGAACTTATTGCGCGAAAACATCCGCCGGAGATGGGAGCAGTAATAATGGCGCAGAATTTATTGTCGGCCCGGGAAAAGTCCTTATGAATATTTTCCGTATTGCAGGATCTTACGGTGCTTATGAAAATCTATTTAAGCAAATCTTCACAGTCAATTCCCGATGAATAAAATTAAAAAAGAATACAGGAACGGCTGGACATGGGTGCCGTCGCTATATTTTGCAGAAGGACTCCCGTACGTTATGGTGATGACCGTTTCGGTTATCCTGTATAAACGACTTGGAATATCCAACACTGACATTGCGGTGTATACAAGCCTCCTTTATCTTCCTTGGGTGATAAAGCCATTATGGAGTCCCTTTGTTGATATATTCAGGACCAAGCGCTTCTGGATCATAACTATGCAGCTTGTTATTGCGCTGGGACTTGGAGGCATTGCTTTTACGGTCACCCTGCCTTCTTTCTTTGTCTTAACTCTGCTTTTCTTCTGGCTTCTCGCATTCAGTTCCGCTACACATGATATAGCCGCAGATGGATTCTATATGCTGGGATTAACGAAACACGACCAGGTGTGGTTCGTTGGTTTCCGCAGCACCTTCTATAGGTTCGCGATGATTGCCGGCCAGGGAATATTGGTGATCTTTGCAGGCTACCTCGAAGTTAGTCTCAACGACATCCCGATGGCCTGGATGATTTCATTAACCGCGATCGGCGTTCTTTTCTTCCTGCTTTTCCTCTATCATAACTTCATACTTCCTTTCCCTGCATCCGACGGACCTACAGCTGCTGCTGATGCGAAGTCAATTTTAAGTGAATTCCTGAAAACTTTCGTTACTTTTTTCCGGAAAGACCAGATCGTTGTTATTCTCCTTTTTATTTTATTCTATAGATTCGGCGAAGCACAGCTCGCCAAGCTTACTTCCCCCTTCCTTCTTGATCCTAAAGAGGCGGGGGGCCTCGCACTTTCCACCGAGAGTGTCGGATTCGTTTATGGCACCGTAGGAGTTATCGCATTAACACTCGGCGGTCTGCTCGGAGGATTTCTTGCTGCACAAAAGGGATTAAAGCACTGGCTCTGGTGGATGCTAATTGCTATAAATCTTCCTGATCTTGTTTACGTATATCTTGCTTTCACGCAGGATTCAAGTCTTCTCATTGTAAATATTATGGTTGCAATTGAGCAGTTCGGCTATGGGTTTGGTTTCACAGCTTTCCTTCTTGTACTTATTTATATTTCCGAGGGTAATCATAAAACAGCACATTATGCAATTGCAACAGGACTAATGGCACTGGGAATGATGGTTCCCGGAATAATCAGCGGATGGATGCAGTCGCTTCTCGGTTATAAATATTTCTTTGTTTGGGTGACCGCTTCAACTATTCCTGCTTTTGTGATAACTTATTTTCTTAAGATAGATCCGGACTTCGGCAAAAAAACAAATGAAAAATAGTCTACTGCTTATTATTGGAATGATAATGGGGGTGCTTTGGTTCAACTGCAATCAACCCGGAAAGAATACCCCAGGCAGTAATGATAATAAAATGTCCCCCGTTGGTGAGCAAAAGAATCTAAGTGATTCAGCTCAGTTGGCCGCTCCGCTTAAGAACATAGAAGATCCGCGAAATGATACGATCAGCAATCCTGCGTTTTCCGGAGTTGAAAGACTTATCAACAACTCTATTAAAGACAGTGCTTTTCCGGGCGCTGTACTGCTTGTGTGGAAGAACGGTAAAATAATCTTTGAAAAACCGTTCGGCCGTCTCATGTATAATGACAGCTCGGCAAAAATGACAACCAATACTATTTTCGACCTCGCTTCATTGACTAAAGTATTAGCAACAACTACCGCGGCTATGATTTGCGTCGATAGAAAGCTCTTCAGCATAGATGATAAAGTTTCAAAATATATTCCTGCATTCGCACAGAATGGAAAAGAAAATGTGACGATTAAAAACCTGCTGATGCATAGCGGCGGACTCCCGGCATACAAAAAATTTTATGCCGTATATTCCGATCCGCAGCAGGTGCTGGATGATATCTATGCAGGGCAGTTAGCGTACTCTCCCGGGACAAAAACTGTTTATTCCGACCTCGGGATGATCACGCTCGGAAAGGTAATTGAAAAAGTTACAGGAAAAACACTTGATGTGTTCTGTAATGAGGAGATATTCAATCCATTGAAAATGGGTGATACATATTATAATCCGCCGAAAACATTAAAACACAGGATAGCTCCGACGGAGTTCGATCACTACTGGAGAAACAGGCTGCTGATAGGTGAAGTGCACGATGAAACGGCTTCGCTTCTGAATGGCGTTTCGGGTCATGCAGGATTGTTCTCTACTGCAGGGGATATCTCCAAAGTCCTGCAGATGCTTCTGCAGAAAGGTGTTTACGAAGGAAAAAGAATTATTGATTCATCAACGGTTAAAATGTTTTTAACAAAACAATCAAACGATAGAGCCCTCGGATGGGATATGAAGTCGTCTTCAGGCTCCTCCGCCGGCAGCCTTTTCAGTGATAAATCATACGGTCATACCGGGTTTACCGGAACATCAGTATGGACTGACCCGCTGAGAAAGCTTTTTGTTGTCTTCCTTACTAACCGTGTATACCCTACCCGCGAAAACAATAAGCTCATAAAAATAAGACCAAAGATTCATGATGAAATCATTAATATTGCAGATTGAAGATTGAAGATTGAAGATTGAGGATTGAAGATTTAGGATTTAGGATTGAAGAGTAAGATTGAATGGAAAAACTGGCGCATAGAAATAATTTTGCTTTTACATTCGTAACGCTGCTGATATTTGCTCTGTATCCGCCGTCGATAAATCCGTCGCTTATTAACATGGATAAAATTTTCTCCAGCAAAGTACCGGATAAAATTTATCCGGAGTACCCCCGGGTTTTCAAATTAGACAATAATGATAAAGATACTATCGAAGCCACGATCAGTAATATGAGTCTAAGGGATAAATGCGCCCAGATGGTAATGAGCTGGAGTAAAGGATTCAATTCAGATACATCTGCCTCTGAATTCAAACGCGTGAGCCGCCTGGTAAAGAATTCCCGTATTGGAGGTATAATCTTTTTCCAGGGAGAGATGGTTTCAGAGCAGAAGATGATTGATAAACTCCAGAGCGAGTCGAAAATTCCCCTGCTGATCTCATCAGATTTTGAAAGAGGTCTCGGATCAAGAATAGAAGATGCCATCGAGTTCCCCTACAATATGGCCGTAGCTGCCACCGGCAATATCTTTTATGCTTACGATATGGGTCGTTCCATCGCATCCACAAGTAAAGCACTGGGTGTAAGACAGAACCTGGCGCCTGTGGCAGATGTCAACAACAATCCCCTGAATCCGATCATCAACAACCGCTCGTTCTCCGAAGATAAAGAAATAGTATCAAGTTACACCATCGCGTTCATTTCAGGATCAAAGAATGAAAAGGTAATTACGACGGCAAAACATTTTCCAGGACATGGAAACACCCAAACCGATTCCCATCTGGATCTTCCTGTAATTCCCGGTTCGCGTCCATCCCTTTTTCAGAATGAACTTATTCCTTTTATACAATCAATTAAAGCAGGGGTTCAATCGATTATGGTTGGACATCTTTATGTTCCTGCTCTCCAGGATGAGAAAAGAGTTCCGTCAAGTCTTTCCAAAGCGATCGTCACAGACCTGCTTCAGAATGAATTACAGTTCGACGGACTTATAATAACCGATGCACTTAATATGAACGCCGTGACAAAATATTTCTCTATCTCGGATGCAGCCATTATGGCGGTCGAGGCAGGAAATGATATCCTTTTAATGCCTCCTGATGATAACCTGACAATTGATGCACTCGTATCAGCTGTAAGAGATAGTCTCATCAGTACCCAAAGGATAAATCATAGCGTAAGAAAAATACTTGCTGCAAAGCTGTGGCTGAAACGCGGCGTTAATCTGACAGGAAGTCAGCAGACCGCAGCAATCGATTCACTTTGGAAAAACAATCACCTTCTTGCACGCGAAATCGCAGAGCATTCCATCACGCTTATAAAGAACGATAATGATGTCATCCCTATTGATACCTCAAATTCACTTAAGGTCGGATGCATTACCATTACTGACGGACTGAAAACCGGCAAAAAGGAATTTTTTGAGACCCTGGTTAGTGGTTCATTCAAAAAAACAAAATCATTTTTCATCGACAGGAAAAGTTCAGGGCGTGATTACAGCAGGGCTCTTCAGATTGTGCGTGGTTCTGATCTGATTGTTCTGCCTGTGTTTATGCGTTTGAGATCGGATAATGATACGCTAACTCTCGCATACCATGAGAAATTTATAAAAGAAATTCTAAAAAGCAGAAAGCCGGTTGTAATGGTTAGTCTTGACGATCCCTACCTGCTTTCGGTTTTGCCTTCTGCAAAAGTTTACTTATGTTCATACGGAAATCCCGAAATTTCACAGAAGGCCGCCTTTGATGCGGTGATCGGAAGAATAAGAACAACAGGGAAACTTCCGATCTCGATTCCAAACACCGAATACAAACTGGGTTACGGATTAACTACGGGCACTAACCCAAACCCTTAGGAACTTAACTGTCAGATATCTCTGGCTCTAACAGGAAAGATCTGGTAATCCCTGCTGTGCTCTGCGGAACACTTGGTTACGCAATTGCAACTTTTATCGGAGTCGCAATCGGTAATTTCCTGAGGTAATTATTAAAGCAGTTAATTTACAAATAATATAATACCATGAAACACTTTATAATCATTATTCACTACATTGAATCAGTTGAAAAGATTAATGCAATCCGTCCCCGCCACAGGGAATTCCTTGAGAAAGGATATAAGGATGGCATTGTTCTGTACTCCGGTCCCCGGGTGCCAAGAACAGGAGGACTTATAGCGGCCCGCGGGAAAACAACCGATGAAGTTGAGTCCTTCTTCAGCAACGACCCCTATCAAAAAGAAAAGGCTGCAGAGTATGAGTTCATCGAATTTGAACCTGTACATTACCAGGAATTCCTGAAGGACTGGGTATCGGAATAAACAATGGACAATTAACAATTAAGGGAAGGTACAGGAGTAAACCTGAAAATTAACTCTTTAGAGAATCTATGATTTTTTGGGCACCTTCAATTCCGGCAGAAAGTACTCTTTTCACTTCTTCTCTGGAATCTGCACCTATTTCTTTAGCCGATTCGAGAGCAGCGGCTACAGCTGTCTTTCTTGCCTCATTCAGATTTCCGCCCTTGCTTTTCGCAGCACTTACGGCGCCCTTCACAGCTTCAAGGGAAGCCTGTCCTATATTTACCCCCTTCTCTTTTGCGGTCCGAATGGCCTGGAAAACAGCGCCCCGTATCGCCTCATTCTGCCCTACGCCCGTTTCCATAGCACCTTCTACGGTTACTCTCACCACATCTCTTATTACCTTGATTACAGATGCGCCAATCTCTGCCATTCCCAGGATTGTTCCCTTCACCAAAGATCCTGTGAATTTAATCCCTTCCTTCACAAATTCCCCTGATTCCTTTATAGTATTTGCAGTCAGTTCTTTAATTACGTTTATACTGACATCCGCGGCCTCACCGGTGCCCTTGATGCCCGTTTTTATAGTATTCTTCGCCATATTTACAAGCTTATCAAACATAGTTTACCTCAGAATAAATCATTTAAAAGTAGATGCAGGGATGGTTTATTCAAAACAACCCTGTCACATCGGTTAACATTCAATTTTCCGTTTTAGTATTTTAATGTAATAAACTGGAAAGTCTATGGCACTTAAAAGATCCTACAATAAAATAATCGCCGGTGTGTGCGGCGGACTTGCTGAATGGCTCGGATGGGATCCCACAGTAGTAAGGGTGGGTTATGTGGTATTATCTGTACTCAGTGCGGCATTCCCGGGTATACTGGTATATATAATTTTGTGGATTGTGATGCCCCCGCCGGATTCACCTTAAACAAGGAGGATTTAATGAAAAATATAAATTTCAGTAAATCGCTTATAGCAATGGCAGTACTGCCTTTCATGATGCTGGCTCTTTTCTGTAATTCAAAGGATGAACTTGTATCGGGACAGCAAGGCGATATAAAGCTTCCGCCAGGATTTAAGATTGATATCTACGCGGATGATGTTCCCGGCGCGAGATCTATGGCAATGAGTGAGTCGGGTGTTCTGTTTGTAGGCACCCAGGGGGAGGGAAAGGTCTATGCAATTCTCGATACCAACTCTGATAAAAAAGCTGACAGGGTGATAACCATTGCTAGCGGACTTAATATGCCGAACGGTGTTGCATTAAAGGACGGCGACCTCTACGTTGCTGAAGTCAGCCGTGTAATAAAATTTCCGGATATAGAAAACCATCTTGAGAACCCTCCGGCTCCTGCCGTTGTGAATGACAGATTCCCGGACGCCACGCATCACGGATGGAAGTTTATAAAATTTGGCCCCGATGGAAAATTGTACGTCCCTGTCGGTGCACCATGCAACATCTGCAAAAGCGATGATGAACGTTTCGCTTCGATTATGAGGATGAATCCTGACGGCAGTGATCTCGAAGTATATGCTCACGGAATAAGAAATACTGTTGGATTCGATTGGTCACCGGTTGACGGCGTTCTCTGGTTTACTGATAACGGAAGAGACATGCTGGGCGATAATATTCCCCCGGATGAGTTGAACCGCGCTCCTGAGAAAGGAATGAACTTCGGTTATCCTTATATGCATGGAAATGATATACGCGATCCTGAGTATGGTAAAGGTGTTGATCTTTCCAAATTTACCAAACCTGTAGTGGAACTTGGCCCTCACGTAGCTGCTCTTGGAATGGAATTTTACACCGGCAATATGTTCCCTGCGCAGTATAAGAATTCGATCTTCATCGCAGAACATGGTTCCTGGAATCGCAGTAAAAAGATCGGCTACCAGGTAATGTTTGTTAAACTGGATGGGAATAATCCTATAAGTGAAGAACCCTTTGCAGAAGGATGGCTTCAAGGTGAATCAGTTTCAGGCAGACCGGTTGATGTTGAGCAGATGAATGACGGCTCACTCCTCGTAAGCGATGATTACTCAGGAATGATTTACAGGATTAGCTACAAGAATTGAATATTGGAAATTGTCATTCCGAAGTAGTCTTCGACTGAAGGAATCTGCTCCATACCCTATACTCTCTGCCCTTAGCGCTTTGCTCCTTGCCCTCTGCGCTTTGCCTTTTTACTTTTTCCTTTTTACTTTGATCATATACACCCCATCCTTTGTATCCGTTATTTCAAACGCAAAACCAGTCTGGTTACGGTTCCTATCCTGTGAATCAGGATTGGTATCGGGTGAAAAGACTGTCTTATAACCAGGACGAAAAGCATCCCTGCCGTCCCCTGCCCTTAATGGATCTCTCACAGGTTTACCTGTTAAAGTATCAACATAATAGATTATTTCATTCGCAGGATAACCTTTTCCTTCAAATGTATATGGAATGAACTGAAGGTCGTGATATCCCTTTTCTTTATTCTCATCCAGGCGTTTGTAAACGGGCAGACCTTTAGGGAACCAGTCGGGATACACATAACTGCTAACTTCCCAGTTATACCGTCCGTCAGCCGGTATCATCTGCATAAACGTTGCATCTCCGGCAGCCGCATCCTGCCTTATCACATAAATGCCCTTTTCACTTCTAATCTTTGAGCTGTTGTCCCACCGCGATATCCTCTGGTGATTCTCCAGGTAAAAGTACTGCGACGATGCTGAATCGATTTCTATCCTAATTGCGTCACCTGTAGTTATGAAATCACCAAGCGATACATTCTTAAGAGTCGGCGAATCATTCTTTATCGTGCGGATGTTTATCCAGCCCAGCCTGTTTCTTTCATAAGAATTGATCATAAACGATCTTACCTCATAGCCGGAAAGCATTGCCCAGAATCCGCGGCCATTGTGGTACTGGTTACCCCCGATAAGAAAATGTGCGAATTCGTGGATTGAAAACCGGAAGGGATCTTTGTGAAAAATATCCCGCAGGGTCGCCCCTGTATATACAAATCGTGATGAATCATCAACTGGTATAATGCCGGCATTAAGTGAGCCGAACCATCCCGATCCGAAAACTTTATTATACTTTGCCGAGATCGTGTCAGGGTAATCCATGATAAAGTTCCGGTAAATAATAAAAACAACGTCCACCTTTCCGTCAGAAGTATCCGCAAATTCATAATTTCTGATTTTGCGTATGTTATCGAAACGGGCGAAGTCAAACCGCTTATCCAGGGTGGCAACGATCTCCCTGTTTATCGCACCGTAATTTTTCTTGTTGAGGAAATACCATTCCCTTGTGTGAGGAGCGGTAACAGTATCACATTCGCCTGTAAACTTTAATTTATTAAATGACATCTGGTTGAAGTAGTCGGTCATCGATCCGGTTGTGGGACTGCTTGTCCACACGGAATCCACCCAGGTATGGTCCTTCATACGGGCCGGTGCATCCCCGGCAGGCCATCTTTTATCATCCGGCAGATATTTATCATCAGGGAAGCGGGCAAAGATGAAAAGTGTGTGGATACTCCCTGTGGCCGGAAGATCAATTCCTCCCGGCTGATCCTTTAATACAACACGAAGGGTTGTCCCCCCTTCTTTTAATACAGGGTACGGCTCCCTCATTATTCCCTTTTTCATCATCTTCTTTTCCATTGCCGGCTCCTGCCTGCTCTGGATCACACTTTCCTCATTTCCCGAAATAAACTGAGCATCACTGCTGTGCATCAGTGGAAGGGCATTCAGGCGGCCTGATACAATAAAAATAAGGAACAAGACGACTAAGGGACATTTTGTTATAAATCTCATACAATGGCTTCGCATGCTGAAGTTTAAATTAACTTTTCCTAAGTTTCAAATGAGCTTTTATTATATAAAGGTAATTTGCAGTGGACAATCTTCTTGCAGCCCGTTTAACGATGTCTATCACACTGGGGTTCCACATTATTCTTGCCTGCATCGGGATGACAATGCCCTTTCTGATGGTTGTTTCACACTGGATCTGGATAAGGAAGAAAAATAAAATTTATCTTGATCTTACTAAAACCTGGTCAAAAGGTGTGGCTATCTTTTTTGCCATCGGCGCTGTTTCGGGAACCGCATTATCTTTTGAGCTTGGACTCCTTTGGCCCGGATTTATGAAACACGCTGGTCCCATCATCGGAATGCCTTTCAGCTGGGAAGGAACGGCGTTCTTCATTGAGGCAATATGTATAGGACTTTTTCTGTACGGCTGGAACCGGCTTTCTCCCTACGTTCACTGGGCATCAGGTTTATTGGTAGGTGTGTCAGGAGTGATTTCAGGGATATTCGTTGTTACCGCAAATGCATGGATGAATGCGCCTGCAGGATTCGACTGGGTGAACGGGCAGGCATCTAATATTCGTCCTTTCGAAGCTATGTTTAACCCCGCCTGGGTCAGCGAAACTCTTCATATGACCATCGCTGCCTTTGAAGCTACTGCTTTCGGTGTCGCCGGGATACACGCTATACTTCTTCTGCGGAAACATAATTACGAGATTCATAAGAAAGCCATTATTATTGCATTAAGCTTCGGAAGCATCTTTGCCGTGCTTCAGCCGTTAAGCGGCGACCATAGCGCCAAGGACGTAGCTGGCCGTCAGCCCGAAAAGCTCGCGGCGATGGAAGGACTATTCCATACTGAGAAGGGAGCAGGCTTAACGATCGGAGGTATCCCGGATGTACAAAACGAAGAAACTAATCTTGGTATAAAAATACCGGGACTCTTAAGTTTTCTTGCCTATGGAGATTTTAATGCCGAGGTGAAAGGTCTTAATCATTTTCCCCGCGAAAACTGGCCGCCGGTTGTACCTGTGCATATTGCTTTCCAGATTATGGTTGCATGCGGATTTTTCCTCGCCGCCGTTGGAGTGATTTTCTGGCTTCTCAGGTGGAAGTGGAAGGATTACCTTTTTGATAAAAAATTCCTTTGGGCTGCCGCAGTATCAACTCCACTGGGATTCCTCGCTGTTGAGGCTGGATGGACAGTTACCGAAGTAGGCCGTCAGCCATGGATCATCTATAATATAATGAGAACTGCTGATGCGGTGACGCCGGTACCGGGACAAATTGTCCATCTTACTGCTTTCGTTATTATTTACCTGATATTGACGATAGTAGCAGTCTGGCTGATGAAGCGTCAGATCAGGACACTTCATGCATCTCAAACACCGGAAAAACCAGGATCATAAATGCTTTACGTTGTAATAACATTTCTGCTCGTCGCTATATACTTATACTGCCTTCTGGGCGGGGCGGATTTCGGTGGGGGTATAATTGAGCTGTTCGCCGGAAAAAATAAGGATAAGATAAAAAAACTGGTAAGCAGTGCAATGGCGCCAATATGGGAAGCCAATCATATGTGGGTGATTATAACCGTGGTGATTTTGTTTATGGGATTTCCTGCTGTATATACTCAGGTTTCTATCTCGCTCTATATTCCTTTGATATTGCTGCTGATAGGTGTTGTGCTGCGCGGTACTGCATTTACCTTCCGCCATTACGATGCTGTGCAGGACGGCTCACAGGAAGTATTCTCGCATATCTTTGCTGTATCCAGTTTACTGGTAAGTTTCTTTTTTGGTTTAATAATAGGAGCTTTAGTATCAGGAAAGATCACTACCGCACCGACAGATTTTTTTGAAGGATATCTTCATCCATGGATCAATCTTTTCAGCATCTCTACCGGTATTTTTATCTGCAGTCTTTTTGTATTTACTGCTTCGGTTTATCTTATCAGTGAGACCACCGAAAAAGATTTAAGAGAACTTATTATCGGCAGAACGAAACTTGCCACACTTGTAATGGTAATAAGCGGTGCAATGGTATTTGTATTTTCATATCTGGAAGGAGTTGACTTCGCCGAAAGATTCCTGGGTCATCCTGTAAGCATCGTTATTATCGTTCTGGCCACGCTGACGCTTCCGGTATTATGGAAGATAATCGAAAAGGGAATGATCTGGCCTTCAAGAATTCTTGCAGGCGTTCAGTTGTTTTTTATTCTTGCTGCCTTCTACCTTATATATTTCCCGGAAGTAATCATCGTGAAAGGGGGCAATAACATCACCCTGTTTAATGCTGCTGCACCGGAAGCTACATTAACACAGTTAGGCTGGGCGCTTATTGTTGGTTCGTTCTTAATATTCCCCACTCTGTTCTACCTGTATAAAGTATTTAAATTAGAAAAATAGATCCATCCTTCATTTATTTATGCGCAGACTTGTGCTGAAGTCCGACTGCTTATTGGGATTTGCTCCCGGCTATTTCTTATACACCTTCTTGCTCAGTTCAAGCTTATCCGCAAAATCAGCGCTGAAATTTTCAATTATTCCTGCTACTTCATCATTTTTGGTAGCCCGTCTGTAAGTGTCCGCCATCTTCAGGAACGTCTGATGAAAATAGACATCCATGTCCTCCACCATCATCTCTTTCGTCCACAGATCGATTCCCATCGTTGCATTTTCCTCCTTATCCCACAGAGAAAGCATCATAGATTTACTCTCCCTCTTTCCCTCAAAGCCTGAATCGGTTGCACTCCATTCAATTTTTACCGGAATTTTCTTTTCATCAAGTTCCACATATAATATTATTTCAGTTTTCTTATTCATAATACTTTCCTGTTTGATTTTTAATTGTTCTGTTTAAAAATAAACATTTTATGATAACCCCGCTTATTTCCTAATCAAATCAGCATACATTCCGAAAGCGGTTCCTGACTTTTGTTTTTCTGAAAACGAAGACATAAGTTTGAATTCATTGATCCGGCTTTTAAAATACTGTCGGGGTGGGATATTCCGGTTCTGTAATAACTGAGGATATTTATGTTAAAGAAAATAAGGATAGTAATTTTCGTGGTGGTTTTCCTTTTCCTTCTTCCAAAGGCAGAGGCACAAAATCTAAGCCTTGGCGGTTTCATAGGCGGGGGAACAGTGGAAGGATTTTCGGCATCCACCGGGGCTTTCACATCCTCCCTTTTTGCCGAGGTCAGCACGCCTTTCCTGGGATTTAATACACGGCTGAGCTTTATATACGGTCAGGATTTTAATTACCTGCTTCCCGGGAGTACAAATAGATATTACCCGTTCTTAAAAGCATTCACCCTTAAAGCAATATTCACCCAGCCGCTGAGTAATCCATTTTTTCTTGAAGAGGGTTTCGGTCCTGCCGTAATAGAAGACAGAACTTTCAGCGATGTAGACGAATGGAATTACGGGACGGCTTTTTCAGTCGCTGCAGGAATGGATCTGCGGGAATATAAAACTTCCGGATTCAAAGTTGGTTTGGGCGTCGAGTATTCGATTACCTTCGGAAACACCTTTGCAAAGTATATATCAGTTCACCTGCAGGGTCAATATTACTTCTAAAATGATAATGCCGGGCTCTGACCACCCGGCATATCTGGATCAATCTATTTTGTGGAATCTACTGCAACTGATTTTTCTTCGGTAAGGTGTCCGTTCCTCAGCTCATCACTCAGACGTGTTGCTTTATACATATCTTTCACTGCTTCCAATAGTCCCGCAGAATGCACTGCAACCATACGGTTTTCTTCAGGGGTAAATATAAAATTGCCGGGAAGACTCTGAATGTTGCCGTCAAAGGCCAGACCTACTATCTCTGCTTTTTCATTTATAACCGGACTGCCGGAATTGCCGCCGATAATATCGTTAGTTGCAACAAAGTTAAACGGTGTCTCAAGCTGAAAGTCTGCCGGCGGATTTACCCATCTTTGCGGAAGGCTCCATGGATCTTTTTTTCCAAAGGAATAATACCTGTCATATAAACCATAAAATGTAGTGTACGGAGGAGCAACGGTTCCGTTGTACGGGAATCCTTTAACGACTCCGTCAGATATACGAAGGGTAAATGTAGCGTCCGGCGGAATTGATGTTCCGTAAACTGCAAATAATGCTTTACCAAGCTCCTGAGAGTATACACCTTCTTTGTCGAGTACTTTGCTTACTTCACTTCTGAGATCTGCCCTCGCATCTTCTGTGTGTACTATGAAGTAAATGAATGGGTCGTCTGAGTTCAGGATAGCATCAGGTCCTTTTGCTATCAGGGACATAAGTTTTACAGAATCTGTCAGTACGGTATTGGTAAGCATATAATCAACGGCCTCTTCTCCTCTTCTTCCGCCGGTCATTTTCTGAACCATTGAATTATCTTCACCGAGGTATTCGTATAAAACCTTAACCTGGCTTTTAAGCAGATTGTGCTGTGTTTCCATATTTATAGAGTCGGGAATAATATCGGCAATTGTAGAATCCAGCGCCTCACCTGAATATCCTTCGTCTCTCTGATTTTCAGGAAGTTTAAGTTCATTTGCAAGGTCTACCACATCGCCTGCCGCAAAAAATAATTCTGATGTAGTTAAAGGATTTAACGACAGTGCAAAGAGTTTATTTGAAACATCCCTCAGTTTCTGGCGTGTTCCGGCAATTTTGTCCCATAGATCGCCGTATTTCGATTTCAAGTCGGGATTAGCCATAACTGCAGCCTTAAACGTCTTCTCAAAGTCTCTTTTCTTCTGCATTAGAACAGGGTTGCGCAGTCCTTCCAGCATACCTTTATAAGCCTTCTGTGAGTTTGAGATCATATACAAGCGGTTCTGCAGTTCGTTTTTCCTTTCAGGATTTTCCCCGATCATTTTTGTGTACATATCAACCATGTTATTGATCATTTCAAGAGTTTGCGGGTAAGATACATCCCTTGCGTACTCCAGCTGTGCCATAGTGTTAAGTCTGTCAGTTGAACCAGGATTACCGACAACGAATACAGGTTCCCCGGCTGCAGCGCCGCTATCGCTCCATTTGAAGTAATCATCCGTTTTAAGTGGATTTCCATCGTTATCATATACCCTGAAGAACGTACAATCGAGATCATAGCGCGGATAAGTAAAGTTATCAGGATCGCCTCCGAAAAATCCAAGCTCTGTTTCAGGAGCAAACACCAGCCTGACATCATCATACCTTTTATAACCATACTCCGAATACTTTCCTCCATTATAAAGAGGGGTGATCTGAATCCTGAGTCCTGTGCTTTCCTTTTCGCGTGACTTGATCTCATTAATTACACTGTCTTCAATTGTCGATTTTTCTTCATCAGTTCTGCCCTGATCCATCGCATTCTGAATTTCATCCGTAATATCCCTGATCAGCACCAGCTGGTCGACATAAAGTCCGGGAACCGGACGCTCATCAGCGAGGGTTGCAGCATAGAATCCGTCCTTCATCAAATCCTCACCTTCTTTTGTAACCTCAGATACACTTTCTCTTCCGCAGTGATCATTTGTCATTACAAGTCCGTCCGCTGAAACAAAGGATGCAGAACAATAATTTGCGAAGCGCAGGGCTGATTTTCTTACATGATCGAACCATACCTGTGCAGGGTTGAAATTATATGTCTTCTGAAAATAATCGATGGGAGGATATTCGAACGTCCACATCTTCCCCATATCAAATTTGCCTGCTTTTATGGTATCAAGGTCCATCCAGGAATATGCACTTCCCTGGCTGACGCTTTGGCCCGACTGTGTTGTTTGTTGTGATGAAGAACAACCGGGTAAAAAAGCAAATGCAGCTGCCAGTATTAGCGTCGTTAAGTATTGTCGTCTGAATATTTTTTCCATATCCGTTCCCTGAATTTTTTTTACGAACATAAAAATAAATTTACCACTATTTGATTCACTAACGAAGAATTTGACTCACATCTTTAAACAAAAAAAAAGGGAAACAGGCATTATACCTGCTTCCCACGTCTAACTTGATCTGGTAATAACGAACTATTACCGGTAAAATTTTTGATGGAAAAGGTTAAATATAGGAGTCCGGCTGATACAGCGGTTCTATTTCCCATTCATCTTCTATTGTTCCCACACAGTGCGAACACTTAGGAACATTAAAAACAACCTTTTCCTCATTGGGGTTAGCCCTGACAAAATTGAGGATTGTCCTGCAGCTGGAGCACTGCACAATGTGTGAAGTGGTTGTTTTTTTGCTGCATTCGGGACAAATAAAGCCAAGCTCACCCGGTGCCTCTTCAGGATTAACCAGGAATATAGCATTGCATTTTGAGTGGTTGCATTTAGCGAAGTGCCACTTAACAGTATCCTTTGTATCGATAATTAGCTCCCTCGTATTTTTAATTGGCATAAACATAAGCAGTAATAAATAAAAAGTCCATTGAAAAAATATTCTCTTAGTAAAATTACTCTCACTTGAAAGGTCGGATAAATTTCATAAATTAAGACAACTAAAATTGCACTTAGATTGCTAAGAAAAAACCTATTTAAAATTCTAGGAATTATTTTTCAACTTCCCTGCAATAAGGAGCGTAAATGGACAAAATAAATTCTTTTAAGGCTTATGATATTAGAGGTAAAGTTCCTACGGAACTTAACGCTGATCTGGCATATAACATTGCCGTTGGTTTTGCAAAATTGACGGATGCAGAAAAAGTAGTGATAGGTCATGATATAAGGCGATCTTCTGAAGCAATCTCGGATGCAGTTAAAAAAGGATTGAATGATCATGGTGTGGATGTTATCGATATCGGGCTGTGCGGTACTGAGATGATATATTATGCAACTCCGGCTTACGAAGCAGATGGCGGTATTATGATAACTGCGAGTCATAATCCTCCTGAATACAATGGGATGAAGTTCGTGGGAAAAGGATCGGTGCCGATAGGATATGATACTGGTCTTAATGAAATTGAAAAGATGATACTTACTGATGATCTTCAGATACATAATCTTGAGCCCGGGGATGTTGATCATGATAACGTAATGAGCGGGTTCATCAATCATCTTGAGAAATTTTATGATGTAAAGAAAATTAAACCTTTTACGGTAGTGGTGAATGCGGGTAACGGCTGTGCGGGACTGGTTGTTGACGCCCTTGAACCGGAACTGCCTGTAAAAATGATAAAGCTTTTTAATGAACCCGATTCAGACTTCCCGAACGGCGTTCCTAATCCCCTGTTGACCGGCAATAGAAAACCAACAATTGACGCCGTTGTTAAGAACCGCGCTAACCTTGGAGTTGCATGGGATGGCGATTTCGACAGATGTTTCTTTTTCGATGAGAGAGGAAATTTTATTGAGGGTTATTATATAGTGGGACTCCTTGCTAAATCTATACTTAAAAACAATCCCGGTGCCAAGATAGTGCATGATCCCCGCCTGGTCTGGAATACTGTAGATATAGTCAAAAGCAGCGGCGGAGAAGCGGTTGTATCAAAGAGCGGACATGCATTTATCAAGCAGAAAATGAGAGAGGTTAATGCTATATACGGCGGCGAGATGTCAGCTCACCATTACTTCAGGGAGAATGCCTATTCAGACAGCGGGATGATTCCCTTCCTCCTGGTAATGCAGTTGATGTCGGAAGAGAATAAGCCATTATCCGCCCTTGTTGAGGAGATGATAGCTGCATATCCCTGCTCCGGAGAAATAAATTCAGAAATAGAAAATCCAAAAGCCAAGCTTGATGAGATTGAGAAGAAATATTCTGATGGAAAGATTGATCACCTTGATGGTTTAAGTGTAGAGTATGATAACTGGAGATTCAACCTCAGAATGTCAAACACCGAGCCGATAATAAGACTCAACGTTGAGAGCCGCCGCGATAAACAGTTAATGGAAGAAAAGACTCAGGAACTGCTAAAAATTATCAGGGAATAAATAAAGCTGCAGATTACTAAATCTTTACTTCGATCTTAAACGGCACTTTAAGTTTCTCCCATGCAAGACTGACAACTGCGGTCGAATCGCTTGTCCTGGTAATTTCATATCTCAGCCATTCGGTGAAATTACTTTTCCCGGGTTTTACGTTTATTCTTAATGCATCTTCCGCTTCGTTATACTCAAACGCTCCCCACTGGTCGGCCACTTTATTAAATATTATTGTCCATTCATTCTTACCCGGAATGGTAAAAAGGCCGTAGGAACCTTTTACGAGTTTCTTACCTTCGATCGTTACATCGGTACTGAAGGTAATTTTTGTGGCTTCGTTTGCTCCTGCGCGCCACACTTTATCGTAAGGTACCAGATCTCCCCAGATCTTTCTCCCCTTAACACCGGGCCTGCTGTATGAAATGGTAACATCGGTAAAACCGACTGTCTGTGATATAGAAGCTTTGGGGCTGAGCCTGACTTTTTCTTCTTTTTGTTGTGCAAAGGTATTAGATAAGAATATCGTAATAATTATTGTTGTAATCAGGTAAGCAGATAAACGCATCATTGAAAACATATGATAACTCCTGGGTAATCTTTCATAAAAGAGATAAAGTTTATTATAATTTATAAAATTGCCGGTATTTCCCCAAAAGTACTTAAACTAAAAATTTGAGCCCTTCTATAAGCCGTTCTATATCCTCAGAATTATTATAAAAATGAGGTGAAATCCGCATAATACCCTCCCTTACGGCGGCTTCTATCTTTTTTTCTTTAAGGAGTTCAAGTATTGAATATGCATTATTGTGCCGGAAAGAAACTATTCCAGATATAAACTTATCTTCAGTTACCGGTAGAAGAGGTTCTATACCTATCTTATCCAGTTTGGAAATAAGCAGATTTGAATTGGAAAGTACGCTCTTTTCGACCTTATCTATCCCGAAATCCCTGAATAGTTTAAGTGAAGCATTGAGGGCATAAATCCCTGCCGAATTAAGTGACCCCGGCTGAAATCGTTCTGCTGAATTTTTCAGAGACAGGTTGTAATCAAGGAGGTTCCAGCCATCGTTAACACCAAGCCATCCAACATAAGCGGGATCTATTTTCTGCTGCAGTTCCGCTGATACATAGACAAAAGATAAACCCTGTAAACCCAGCATCCATTTTTGTGTGCCGCAGGAAATGAAATCGATACCGCTGGTCTGAGCATCAAGTGTGAATGCGCCCATTCCCTGGATTGCATCAACACTCAATATCACACCTTGCCGCTGTACATTCAGAACCGAGTTTTTGCAGATCGATCCTGTATCCTGAAAGAAACTGTACCATACTAACAGAAACCAGTATTGTCTTCGGGGTAATTTTTTCGATGATATCCTCTGCGCTTACGATACCATCGTGAGATTTAACGATGACTAACTTTACCCCTTTCTTTTCGAGATTCATAAATGGATAAATGTTGGCAGGGAATTCAAGATCGTTAAGGATAATTTCATCTCCCCGCTGCCAGTGCAGGCCCTGCGCCAGCAGGTTCAGTCCGTTCGTTGTATTATCAAGAAAAGCTATCCTGCTGCTTTCTGTATTCATATAAGCAGCCAGCATATCTTTAGTCTCTTCTGTGATTTTAACGAAAGTAGGATAGTCATCAATGTTTTCTTCACTTCTTGTCCTGAAATATTCATCCATTTCATCAAGCAGCCGCTTAGAAAATGGTCCCGTGGCGGCATGGTTAAGATATGTTATACCCTTTTCTATGTGGGGAAAAAGCTTTCTTACTTCGTCTTGAGTCATATTAAATTATTTTTTTTACGTGCCAATAATAACAATTATTATGGTTTATTAATCAACGTCAATCACGTTAATTTTATATTTTTTTGAAATTAAAACCAATAATATTTAGATTTTTATCTCAGGTTTAAAAGAATATTAAAATTCTCATCAAAAGCAGGATAAAATATGGCACACCCCAAACCAACAAAACACGAAGAACTAAAACCGGAAGATTTGAGATGGTATTGCGACCCTGATGTTTTTGAGTTTGAGTCTACGAGCGACCTTGAACCAATGGAAGGAATCATCGGCCAGGAACGGGCTTTGAAGGCAATAAGGCTCGGCGTTGATTTAAGAGCTCCCGGCTATAATATTTTCATTGCGGGACTATCAGGTTCCGGCAAAGCCACGACTGTAAAAAAAATGCTTGAGAAAATAAGCTCCAATTGCCCTCCCCTCCGCGATTATGCTTACGTCAACAATTTTAAGAACCCCGATTCACCCGTTCTACTAATTTTTTCGATTGGGAAAGCAAAACAGTTCAGGCAGGACCTTGCTTCCGCTATCGGAATACTTAAGAACAGAATTCCCCAGACACTCGATAGCGATATGTTTACTGAAAGGAGAAAGCAGCTCGTAATAGAGTATAATGAACAGGAACAAGCTCTTATGAATGATTTCGATCAGAAGCTTAAGGAGGATAACTTTACTCTGGTGCAGGTGAAAGTAGACGGTGGTGGAGCACGACCTGATATATACCCGATTATAGATGAGAAACCTGTCCCTATTTATCAGCTGGATGAAAAGATAAAAGATGGCAGTCTTACTAAAACTGATGCAAAGACAATAATAAATAAGTATAACGAGCTTCAGCAGGACCTTAAAGTTATCTTTAAAGCGGGATTGAAGATAAGCCAGACCTATGAAAAGAAGATGCTCGATATTGAAAAGGGAGCAGTTGAGATGGTGGTTAAGAGTCTAATCGATAATATTCGTGAGAGGTATAACGATGCGAAGGTAGTCGACTTTATCGACCAGGTTGAGAATAATATAATGGAAAATATCCAGGTGTTTAAGGGAGTGAAGCCGGAGGGTCAGATCACCGCCGAAGGGTTTGAGATCGACTACTTTAAAGAGTATGATGTAAATATAATCCTCGATAACAGTGAAACAACAGAATGTCCTGTTATAATTGAAACCTCTCCTAATTTTATTAACCTGTTCGGTACTATAGAAAAGGTCAGCGACGGCAGGGGCGGATGGTACAGTGATTTCACTAAGATTAAAGCGGGTTCTATTCTGAAGGCTAACGGCGGCTACCTTGTTCTTAATGTGCAACATCTTTTTGAGGAGCCGGGTGTCTGGCGTACGCTTAAAAGAGTGCTGACATATAATAAGCTGGAGATTCAGGAATCACCTTCGGTATTTCAGTTCACGTCTTCTATACTTAAACCCGAACCTATTGAGATTGATACCAAAATAATCCTT
This sequence comes from uncultured Ignavibacteria bacterium, assembly GCA_963774455.1. Lineage (GTDB taxonomy): Bacteria > Bacteroidota > Ignavibacteria > Ignavibacteriales > Ignavibacteriaceae > DATFVA01. The sequence goes on along the minus strand of CAVZFD010000004.1, from coordinate 740,877 downwards.
CTCGGAAGCGGTTGGATTTATTCGGTGCTTGCTGAACGCGAGTATGATTTTAAGAAAATGTTTAAGATTAAAGCCGATTTCGATTATGAAATAAAACGATCGGATAAAGTGATAGTACAGTACGCCCAGGTAATAAAGAAACTTATCAAAGATGAGGGACTTTGCGAGTTTGATAAATCTGCCCTCTCCAAGCTAATAGAGATAAGTGCAAGATTCGCTGGACAAAAGAACAAGCTCACCACAAGATTTTCCATGATTGCTGATATAGCACGCGAAGCTAATTTCTGGGCTCTTGATGACGGTTTTAATGTAATAAGTGAAGCGCATGTGAGGAAGGCTTTTGAGCTTGCGAAGGAGAGACATGGATTGCTTGAATCAAAGATTGACGATATGCTTCACGATCATATGATACTGCTTGATACAGAAGGAGAAAGGATAGGCCAGATAAACGGATTGGCAGTTTACACTACTGATTATTATTCCTTCGGCCGCCCTACCAGGATAACAGCAACTGTTTCTCTCGGAAGCGGAAGTATAATCAATGTTGAACGTGAAGCCGGGATGAGCGGAAGGCATTATAATAAAGGCGTGCTGATCATCTCTGGTTATTTCAGGGAAACGTTTGGTCAGGATCTTCCTTTGTCCTTTAATGCTAACCTCGTGTTTGAGCAGTCTTATGGAACTGTAGACGGTGACAGTGCATCCTGCGCCGAGATCTTTGCTCTACTCTCTACTCTTGCGGATCTGCCGTTAAGACAGTACCTGGCCGTAACAGGTTCTCTGAATCAGAAGGGAGATGTCCAGCCTATTGGGGGAGTCAATGAAAAGATCGAAGGATTTTATGATCTGTGTAAGACAAGAGGCTTTAATAATAAGCAGGGCGTGGTGATTCCCGTTCAGAATGTGAAAGAATTAATGCTTAAGGACGAAGTGGTTGAGTCGGTAAAGAAAGGTCAATTTCATATCTATCCTATATCGAAAGTTGAGGAGGGTATTGAGCTGCTTACCGGGGTTAAAGCTGGAAGCAAAACTGCAAAAGGCTACAGCGGAGGAACAGTATACGACCTGGTTGAAGAGAAGATAAAATATCTTTATGCAAGATCGAAGGCATTAAGACCTGGTGACGAGAAAAAGCAGGCAACTGCCCGGAAGAAGAGATGAAATCCAGCATAAATGAGGTGTTTGCAAAGACTAAAATCCTCTGCACGCTTGGTCCGATGACAGATTCTTCTGAAATGCTCCGAAAACTGGTGCTGGCAGGAGCTGACGGGGTCAGGTTGAACTTTTCTCATGGTTCTTATGAGTTTTTTGAGAAACTCCTTTATAACATATACGAAACCTGCATTGAGGAAAAAACTCCTCTCGCTGTCCTGGTAGATCTGCAGGGACCAAAGATCAGGGTCGGTGAATTATCGGAACCCGAGATCGAACTTTCTACCGGAAATGAAATCGAGATAACTATCCGCGATGTTGAAGGAACGGAGAAGCTGATCTCAACTTCCTATAAAGAACTGGTAAGCGATGCTTTAGTGGGTGATCCCGTTCTGATTGATGACGGACTCATACGTCTTAGGATCACAAATAAAACTAATGACTCGGTTATTTGTAAAATTGAAAATGGGGGGACGCTGAAGCCTAGGAAAGGAATGAACCTTCCGGGAATGAAGCTCTCTACACCCAGCATTACTGAAAAAGATTTCAGGGACCTTGAATTTATACTTAAGCACAGGATTGACTACATAGCACTTTCTTTTGTAAGAAAGCCTGAAGATATCACTATCCTTAAGACCTGGCTGAAGGAAAGAAATTCTGAAATTCCGGTTATTGCAAAAATAGAAAAACGTGAGGCTGTTGACAGTTTCGATGAAATTCTTGAAGCGGCTGATGGAATTATGATTGCCCGCGGCGACCTTGGAGTTGAGCTGCCGGCCGCTGAGGTGCCCGTCATCCAGAAGGAAATTATCTGGAAGTGCAATTCATTGGGTAAGCTGGTAATTACTGCCACACAGATGCTCGATTCAATGATTCACAATCCAATTCCCACCAGGGCTGAGGCTTCTGATGTAGCAAATGCTGTGTGGGATGGTACCGACGTGGTTATGCTCAGCGGGGAAACTTCCATAGGAAAATATCCTGTCCGCAGTGTGAATACTATGAATGAAATTGTGAGAAACGCAGAGAGGCATCTATTCAATCATACAGTCCAATTCAAAATACCGGAGAAGGTTGAAGAAAATCTGTTTGATTCGGTTGGAAAGGCAGTAGTGTCAATAAGCAGGCAGATAAATGCTTCGGCCATTGCCGCATTTACTTTTAAAGGCAGAACTGCTGTTAACCTTTCTAAATTTCGTCCCGATGCAAAGATTATCGCTTTTTCTAATAGTATTGATACCATGAATAAGCTTTGTCTTAGATGGGGGGTGATTCCGGTCCATATGGAAGAGATCGACAAAGAGCATATTGCAGTGGATAAAGCCAAAAAAATAATTATTGAAGAGGGGTATGTTAAAGAAGGAGATGTAGTCATTTTTGCTGCAGGGGCACCTTATTCGGAGAAAAGCAGGGCAAACTGGATAAGGTTTGAGATAATTTAGTGTCTTGAAGTATTTGTGTAAAATCGATTGATTGGTATGAGGAAATGGAAAGTATAGGTATGAAGTTAGCGAAATGGTGGGAACCTTCGGAGAAGAATAAACTGCTATGCACTCTTTGTCCGCGCTACTGCAAAATCGGCGACGGACAGGCTGGATTCTGTTATATCAGGCAGAATGTGGGAGGCCGGCTCTATACCACGGGGTATGGAAGACCCACAGGATTTGCCATCGATCCGATTGAAAAGAAACCGTTAAATCATTTTTATCCGGGCACCGGGGTTCTGAGCTTTGGTACCGCGGGATGCAACCTCGGCTGCAAGTTCTGCCAGAACTGGTCGATGAGCAAAGCGAAGCTCGATGATCTTAATGCTCTTACAGCTTCACCTGAAGATGTAATTAAACTGGCCAGGCAGTACGGCGCACCTTCAATAGCTTATACTTATAATGACCCCACTATCTTCGGCGAATATGTAATAGATATTTCTAAGCTGGGAAGAGAAGAAGGGATAAATTCGGTAATGGTGACGGCCGGCTACATAGATAAGGAAGCGCGGAAGGATGTATATAAATATATAGATGCTGCCAACGTCGATCTTAAGGCATTTACCGAACGTTTTTATAATAAGCTGACTTTTTCAAGCCTTAAGGATGTGCTCGATACCCTTGTCTGGCTGAGGAATGATACTGATATATGGTTTGAGATAACAACTCTTCTGATTCCGGGCGAAAATGATTCTAAAGAGGAAATACAGGCTGAGTGCGGCTGGATCCTTAATAACCTGGGTGATTCTATCCCTGTTCACTTCACCGCCTTTCATCCTGATTTCAGAATGCGTGATAAGAACAGAACTCCTGAGAAAACTTTAAAGATGGCAAGAACGACCGCATTAAGTATGGGATTAAAATTCGTCTACACGGGAAATGTGCACGATCCTGAAGGACAGACTACTTTTTGTCCCTCCTGTCATCATACTCTTCTTAAAAGAGACTGGCATGATGTTACATTGAACAACATGTCAGACAACTCCTGTCCTAAATGCGGCACCCTCATCCCCGGCCGCTTCTGATTCATACTTTATCTTTTTGCAGGCCGCCAGAGAGAATTTATTCCCGAATCTTTTCAATTCTCTTCCGCATTCACTAAATTTATTTTTTTGAAAATAAATTTCAGGGATATAAGATGGATAGATTAAAAGATAAAATAGTATTCATTACCGGAGCAAGTTCAGGTATAGGGAAAGCTTGCGCCGAAGCATTTGCCGCAGAAAAAGCTGACCTTGTCCTTTCCGCCAGAAGATTTGATCTTCTGAAAACTTACGCCGGGAAGCTGGAAAAAGAATACGGTATTAAGACTAAAGTAATAGAACTTGATGTCAGGGATTCTGCAGCTGTGAAGAAAGCATTTGACGGTCTTGAAGATAAATGGAAGAATGCGGATGTGCTGGTCAATAATGCCGGACTCGCACGCGGATTCGATAAGATATACGAAGGTAACCTTACCAGCTGGGAGGAAATGATTGATACTAACATAAAGGGTCTGCTTTATGTTACCAGGAATATTCTCCCGGGTATGATCGAAAGGAATAAGGGTCATATAATAAATATCGGTTCAACAGCAGGACACGAAGTCTACCCTGGCGGCAACGTTTACTGCGCTACCAAGTTCGCTGTTAATGCCTTAACTAAAGGGATAAGAATGGACTGCCTTGAGCACGGCATAAAAGTAAGTACTGTTGATCCCGGAATGGTGGAAACAGAGTTCAGTATCGTAAGATTCTCAGGCAATAAGGAACGGGCCGATAAAGTTTACGAGGGATTGAAGCCTCTGACTGCATTAGATATAGCAGATGCCGTAGTTTACTGCGCTACAAGACCCCCGCATGTAAACATAAATGAAATGATATTAACCCCGCTGGCACAGGCATCATCTACCCAGGTAATAAGAAAATAAAAAAAAGGCCTGCTGACGGCAGGCCTCCGGTCTCTTTTAAATATTAAATTAATATACAAATAAACTGATATCGCCCGCCCCTTTCCTCAGTACCTCGGGTTCTTCATCGCTCAGATCTACAACAGTTGAAGGTTCGCCCATAAGCGGACCCATAGATAACATAAGATCAACCTGTGCATTAAATATATTTTTAATCTCAAACGGATCAAAAATAACCTCACCCTTCCTGTTGGTTGTACTGGTGCTTATTATGGGGTTCCCCAGCTCCGCAACTAATTTCATAGTAATGTTATTATTTGGTATCCGGATTCCGACTGTTTTCCTTTTGCTCCAAAGCTTCTTAGGTACGAGCTTGGCTGCAGGGAGAATAAAAGTATATGGTCCCGGCAGGAGGTGTTTCATCGTTCTGTACGCATAATCAGATACTCGAGCATATTTAGATATATCTTTTAAATCGGAACATACAAAGCTCAGAAGTTTAGAACTTTCATCATTTTTTATTGAGAAGATCCTTTCAAGCGCCGCTTTATTAAAAATGTCGCAGCCGATTCCGTAAACCGTATCGGTTGGATAAATAATTACTCCCCCCTCTTTCAGAACCGACACCGCCTTGTTGATATAGCGTAACTGGGGATTTTCGGGGTGTAATTCATAATATTCCATATGGTTCTCCTTTGCTCAAAAAAAGGTTTTTTTAGTGAATATATAGGTGTGCACAAAATTAAAGGTGTTTCTCATTTACAGATTTTTATCAGATTTCTAATCAAAAATAACAGGTAATTTCACTTTGTCAACTTAAATATGAAGGAATATTAAGGATTTAACATGTCTAATATTTTTTGAATTAAGTTATATTTTTTAACTAATATTTTTTTATATTTATTGTTCTAATTTTAAAATAAAGAAAGTTTCCAGGAGAGATATTATGTCAAGAAGATGTCAGGTTACAGGCATAGGACCAATTTCGGGAAATAATGTATCCCACGCCCATAACAGGTCAAGAAGAAGATTTCTACCTAACCTCCAGAAGAAGAGAGTATGGGTCCAGGAATTAAACAGATTTGTAACCTTAAAATTAAGCGCCAAGGCCATCAAAAGTATCTCGAAAAACGGAACATCAGGGGTTGCTAAAATGATCCGTGAAAAGCAGATAAAAGTACACTAATCTTACAATATTCCCTTTAAAACAAAAAAAGGAAAGCTAAGCTTTCCTTTTTTTTATTAATAACCACCTGATTTCTTACTCTCTCACTACCCAGACTTTGATCTTCGCGTTTACGCTTGCGTGAAGCTTAATCGTAATGCTGTAGATTCCAAGGGATTTAATCGTTTCATCAATTTCGATTTTACGTTTGTCAATATCATAGCCCTTTTCCTTAAGAGCGTCGCTTATCATCTGGGAAGTAACTGAACCGAAAATCTTATCTTCCTCACCAACCTGTACCGGAATTGTAACAGAAACTTTTTCAAGTTCTGAGGATAGCGATTCTGCAGCACGGATTTCCTGTTCTTTCTTCTTTGCAAGGTTCTTCTTTTCCTCTTCCAGTGAACGGATATTGCCTTTTACGGCAGCGTAAGCAATTTTCCTCGGAAGAAGAAAATTCCTGGCGAAACCGTCTTTAACATCCACAACATCCCCGATCTGGCCGAGTGATTCAAAATTCTCTCTTAGAATTACTTTCATTTTTTCTCCTAATCTGGTTCTATCTTACAGTGTCAGCTACGTATGGAAGCAGTGCCATATGTCTGGCTCTCTTTATTGCAAGAGCCAATTCTCTCTGGTACCCGGAACTTGTTCCGGTAATTCTTTTAGGGATTATCTTACCCTGCTCGGTTACATATCTCTGAAGAAGTTTTACATCTTTGTAATCGATATACTTAACATGATTCTGTGTAAACCTGCAGACTTTTTTAGCTTTAATTTCCTTTTTCATTCTATACCTTATTTTACTTTATAAGATCTGATTCTTCACTAGATAAAAATTTATCGAAAGAGTCCTCTGTATAATCCAGCTCATCTTCCTCCGAAAAATGTGAAACATCCTCTTCCCCGGTACCGTTGTCATTCAGTTTCCCGCGTTTATTAAGGAACTGGATTCTTCTTGCTTTTATTTCAACAATACTTCTGTTATGACCATCTTCAGATTTCCAGGTCCTGCTCTGAAGTTCTCCATCTACCAATACAGCTGAACCTTTTTTCAGCCTGTCACGGCAGCTCTCTGCCAGTTTATTCCATGCCACAATGCCGACATAACATACATCCTCCTGCCACTGGTTGGAACTGTCCTTATATTTCCTATTTGAAGCAATAGAAAAGTTAACGACAGGAGTGCTGTTAGTTGTCTGCCGGAAAATTGGATCCTTTGTTAAATTACCGGCAACAATAACATAGTTAATTTCAGGCATCTTCAATTCAGCCATGGTTTTCCTCCATACTTAATCAATACATTAGTTAGTTAGTGATTCATTGCTTTTTTGAAACATCTTCTACGGTAACGTTCTCCTGAGCCTTGCCTTTTTCAGGTTCAGGTCCACTTTCTGACTGAGAATCGCTCCTTTTTTTCTCCAGGAATTCAACAGCATCTTTGTCCAGCGATATGGTCAGATATCGCAGGATATGCTCATCCAGAGTGTAATTTCTTTCCAGTTTGGTAATAATATTGGTAGGGGCGTCAAATCTGAAGATAGCATAATAGCCTATCTTACTCTTATTGATCATGTATGCCAGCCTTTTTCTTCCCCAGTTCTCAATATCCCTTATCTCTCCACCATTGTTTGTTATAAAATCTTTGATGCGGGTTATGATACTTTCAATTTGTTCATCATCTAAGGCTGCATTGATAATAACAGCACTTTCATACGAATTCGTCTTCATTCGGTTTTCTACCTCCCTTTGGACTTCGGCCCTCATTCAAAGATGAGAGCAGGGTTATACATAAATTATTTAAAATGCCTGATAAATTTATTTAATTAAAGGCGCAATTACAAGTGCAACCACAGCCATTAATTTTAACAAAATTTTTAGTGACGGACCTGAGTATCCTTAAAAGGGTCTCCCACGATGTCGCCAACAGTCGAGGCTGGAATTCCTGAAGACCATACATTTAAGGAATTCAGCTCCGAGAACCATAGTATCCACTTTAGAATCAACATATGACCAAACAGATCAGCACCCATCCCATTACAGAACCGTCGTCAAAAGCTATTTCCAGGGCTCTGCCTAAACTCTTCCTTGCGGCGTTTGTTGTCCTTACATTAGCTTGTTGCAACTCTCATTCCGATAAAGCCTGCAAGAGCGGAGCAGAGTGCGCCGACCAGGAAGGAAACAGCTATCATAGGAGATGACTCTACAGGATCGGCAGATACCCCAGATAATATTGCTACGCAGATAACAAATATTATTGAAACCTTCTATTCAGATCTAAGAAAAGCCATTGCCCCTTCAGCAATATGGCCCGAAATCTTCTGCATTTCGTCGATACCGGGATCCTGTTTCTATACCCAGGTTGATTCCAATAAGTTTAAATAAGACCAGGGACACCGAAAAAGGGTATGATTAGGATGAGATTATCCAGGATTTCTTCTAAGTACTCGTTTGATTATTTTCAGAATTTTTATCGGAATTAGATATTCTGCTGTTTGCATCTAATAATTTGTTTACTCCCCCTATAATAAACTCATTAATAAGGTTCATAATAACATCAAAATTTTCGTCAAGCGCCTTCATTTCCTCTGTGGTGAAATCCGACAGAACATAACCGGCCATTCCACCTTTTTCAAAATTATTTCCTACACCTATTCTTATTCGGGGAAACTCATCCGACATCAGGTGATAGATTAGTGAACCCAGTCCGTTGTGGCCCCCGTCTCCGCCTTTGGCTTTTACGCGGATGTCCGAATGCTCAAGATTTACATCATCGTGAATCACGAGCAGATCCTTTACATCCAGGTTATATTTTTCTAAAGCCTGCCTGGCAGCCAAGCCGCTGTTATTAACGAAAGTAGTGGGTTTAATAAGCTGATAATCATTTCTTTCAATACTGCCTGAAGCAGAGTAATAATCGCCTCCGGCCGCTGAAAAAGAAACTGAATTTAATGAAGCCAGATGGTCCAAAACAATAAACCCGACATTATGCCGGTTGTTTTTATATTTGCTTCCCGGATTGCCTATACCTAATATCAGCCGCAATTTAAGCTAATCTGATTATTCTTCTTCCTCTTCTCCCTTACCCTTGCCGATAACTTCAGGTTCAGTGCTTTCTCCTTGGGCTGTTTCTTCACCTTCAACCGGTTCTTTCTCAACTTTAGGATGAACGACAGATACAATCACTGATTCTTCGGGATTAAGAAATGTTATATTCTCAATTTTTAAGTCTTTAATGTGAATTGAGTCCCCGATGCTAAGCTCTGAGATATCAAGCTCGATACGCTGGGGGATATCTTTGGGCAGACATTCTATCTCAAGTTTGTGTATAAGATGCTGAACAATACCACCCTCTTTTATGCCGACGGGGGTTCCGTGAAGCTGAACAGGAACTTCCAGCTGGAAGGTTTCACCGGAGGTAAGACCGATAAGGTCGAAATGAACTACTCTATCTGTTATGGGATCAAATTGAACATCTTTAATAACACAATCAAGTTCTTTGCCATCAACTTTCAAAGAAACAAGATGGGTTTCAGCCGTGTAGACGAATTGTTTAATTGCTTTTTCCGTAACTGCCAGATGAATCGGAGTATCGTGCTTTGAATAATAAACTCCCGGAACTTTACCATTGTTCCTGACCGCTTTGCTAGCGTGTTTGCTGCCTGTTTCTCTGACTTCTGCTTCTAATATCGATTTTTCCATTTATAAACTCCAGAACTTAATTTTAACTTTTATCTATATCAAAAAGTGAACTGATTGATTCATTATTAAATGTTCTTCTTATTGCTTCAGAAAAGACTTCAGAAGCTGTAAGAACTTCTATTTTGCCCGACTTAACTGAGATCGGAATTGTGTCGGATACAAACAATTTTTTGAGTGCCGAAGATTCTATCCTCTCAACAGCTCTTCCAGAAAGTAAGGGGTGAGTTATTGCACCGTATATTTCTTTCGCACCCTTCTGTTTTAACGCTTCGATTGCACCGACAAAAGTGCCTGCAGTATCGATCAGATCATCTACTATAAGAACGTCTTTATCTGTTACTGAACCGATTATGTTGACTACCTCTGCCTGGTTCTGTATCGGACGTCTCTTGTCGATAACTACCAGGTTTGCATGCAGCCTTTTCGCATAAGATCTTGCCATTTTTATTCCGCCGACATCTGGAGAAACAACAACAAGGTTTTCTTTTATTTCTTCAAATTTGTTTATGAAGATCGTCGATCCGTATAAATGATCGAAGGGGATATCAAAAAATCCCTGGATTTGCGGCGCATGTAAATCCATCGTCATTATACGATCCGCACCTGCTACTGTTATAAGGTTCCCGACAAGCTTGGCAGTTATTGAAACTCTTGGCTGATCTTTCCTGTCCTGACGGGCATACCCGAAATATGGTATAACAGCCGTAATTCTTTTTGCTGATGCCCTCTTTGCAGCATCTATCATTATAAGGAGCTCAAGCAGATTTTCAGCTGGCGGAGTGGTTGATTGAATTACAAAAATATCGCTTCCGCGGATATTCTCTCCATATTTAGCCCATATCTCTCCATCGCTGAATCTTTTTAACTCCAAAGAACCAAGCGGTTTTTCTAATTTTTGGGCTATGCTTTCAGCTAAAGGTCTGTTAGAACTGCCTGAAAAGATTTTGTAATCGCTGACAGCCATAAAACCGGCTTCCTGTTTAAAATATAGACGGTAAATATAATTAAAAGCCTCTGGTATGTCAATAAAATGTTTTATCCATGAAACCATAACCCGGACCCTGTATTCGCCCTCAGGTCAAATTTACGATGATCTTCCGATTATATTCTTGTTACAAGCCGGGAAGTGTGACCGGAAGGAAGCCGGGATGGGGCCAAAATGACCATTTCCCAGCTGTCTAATCCTTCTTCTTCTTAAAAAGGAAAATTATTACTATAAGCAGGACTACCCCCGAGAGAATATAGATCCAGTAAGGTGTCTCTTTAAGTTTATACGGCTTAAAGGTTACTGAAATAGTCTTTCCGCTCCCTATTTCTGAAAGGTTGTATTCCCATATAAGTACCCGGCCTTCCTTGTTTGTTGCATTATGGGTTATTATCTCACCGCCGAAGGTGTATTTGTAAGTAACCCTGAATTCGCTCCCGTCAAATCCAAAACCTGTAGCTATCGGAGGGATAAACTGTGTAAATACTTTTTGTCCTGCTGCCCCGTCTTCAAGTGAAAAATGAGCATCGGAAAAGGCCTTGGTGTAATTGAGCGAATCAATTTTATTAAAGGTCATCTCAATTTTGGCGTGAATGGTGCTGTCTGTTGTATCAGTATATACCTCGACATCGTTTAATGTATTATAGGGAGAAGAGAACTGACTCCTTATCGAATCGGCATTAAAAAGACCGATTTTATCCAGTATTTGAAGGTTTTCGTTGTCATGCATCTTCATCCAGTAAGTGATCCTCATTCGGCCTGAGCCGTCGGCATAAAGATTAATATCCTGGATATAATTAAGACACCCCTGGAAGAGGATAATTAACGGGAAAATTATAAAAAGAAGTTTTTTCATTAAATTTGGAACAAAACTGTTATATCAAATATCAAAAAAAGTAGATGAAATAAATTATAGAAAATATTTAATATTTTCATTAAGTTTTCCCGTTAAATTTATGTGGAGATAAAATAAATGCCGACGTACGAATATAAATGCAAAAAATGCGGTCATGTATTTGAATTGTTTCAGACGATGAGTGCCGAACCTGTAAAAACCTGTCCAAAATGTAAGGGCGAAGTAAAAAGACTTATTGGTGCCGGCTCGGGCCCCATTTTTAAGGGTACGGGTTTTTACCAGACAGATTATAAAAACGTGAAACCTGCAGGCAAAAGTACCACCGAAAGTAAATCCTCAGAGAAAAAGAAAGACTGACAGGAAGTGAAACCTCATTAACCTTCCAGATAAGAACAGTCTTTAAAAATCTGCTCCCAGCGATATATAAAACTTAGGCTGGCCGAATGAATTTACATTGTAGGGCCATGCTACATCAAATCTCAAAAGGAAGTAGAGAAAATATAAACGCGCACCTACACCGGTTCCCATAAGTAAGTCTTTGCTAAAAGTATTATTATATGCATCTTTTGTGAACAGTCTTAAATCGTGATTCTTATTCCACGCCGCGCCGGCATCTATAAATGCTACTCCCAGAATATTGCTGAATAAAATCGGCAAAGGACCGGTAACCAGATACCTGATCAGGGGGAATCTGAATTCAAGGTTCAACAGCGTGTACCGGGTCCCTATCCTCTCAGCAAAATCGAACCCTCTTAACGGCAGCCCCGCGGTCAGAAAAGCAAAATCAGAGGGTGAACTTATTGGAATTTCAGTGGTAGCAAAGCTCCTGTTTATCCAGTTATCAATTCCACCGATAAAGAACCTCTGCGGATTTCTGCCGCCCGAATAACCGCCTGAAAGTCTGAAGGCAAATGAGTAAAAGTCTCCCATCTTGAAATATGTTCTGTAGTCACCAAGGAAAGAATAGAAGCTCTTATCTACGTCAAAAAACCCGGGATAACCGAAGGCATCGAACCTATACCTTGTTCCATCTATAGGAGAAGTATATCCCCACAAAACATTATCGTGCACAAAGCTGACAGTCGGTAACAGGTATGAAACTTTTTCAGTCGGTTCCGCCGGATCATCAAGGTTTTCACTGGATACATGAAGATAACTTAATGCGCCTTCAAGCCTGTAAAATTTGTTCAGGGGATAACTCATCGAACCTATAAAACCAAAATTCCTGAATCTGTAAAGATTAGTACCGATACCTCGCGATAGGAACAGGAATCTTGCTGTATGAAATCCTTCAATTCCATAATTCATCCTGTTTCCAAGGTACTGGTAGGTTAAACCGTAATCGCTGTTTTTAAGGTCAATCTGCAGACTTGTTATTCCTATAAGCCTGTGATTACCAAGGACATCACTAAACGATAGTACGGTGGTACCCAGTAATCCGTATAATGAGCTGTAGCCTGCGTTTGCATATATTATGTCTGGTGAGAAAGTGATCTTGTACCTATTAACCTTATAGTTGCCATGAGAATCCAGGTTATCGGTAAGATTGAACTTCTGGTTAACCGTATCTGTGGAATCTACGTTCAACGATGAATTGGATCCAAAAACGTAATTATTAAAATCTATTTTTACAGAATCTCCGTAAACGTTGGTTGTATCGACATATTTTCCGGTATAAAATGAAAGCTTATCAGAGTTGTCATTTTCCCTGCGCGCTTTGTCAAAAATCAGTGTATCCTCGTTCGCTTCACCAGTAAGATCCCTTAATCCTGCCACATACTTTGTCGGAGGAAGTTCTCTCTCTTCAAGATCTATATCAAAAGGATTATTCAGCAGGAAAATGTTAAACCCTGCTTCATACAGGGATGAGAATGCAAGCTTTTTTCCGTCCTTCGAAATTGAAAGCTGGTAAAGTCCGTCAAGTGAGTTCGTTACCGGCACTGCGGGTTCATCTTTTGTAAGATCAAGCTTGTATATATTGTTTATACCGTTATGATCGGAGATGAATAAGATATGATCGCCTCCCGGCCCAACAGCAGGGAATGATTCGTTATCTTCCGGGGTATTTGTAACCCTGACAATGTTTCTTCCGGCTAAATCTATATTATAAATATCATTCTGTCCGTAATCAAAATTGTAGATCTTAAATGATTCGGGCAGTCTGGATGCATCCAGGTCATTCTCCCGGTCTGATACAAAGAATATTTTTTTACTGTCGGGTGACCATGCCGGATCTTTATCTGAAAAAATATCATTAGTCAGGTTCTCAAGTTTTTTTGATTCCAGGTCATATACATAAATATCCGACTGCCGGGCTGTGTGTCCTACAAAAGCAAGCTTGGTACCGTCAGGCGACCAGTTAACGCTTTGTATACCATCAAGCTGAACAGGCACAATCTCTTTATCCTCGCTCTCCACGTTTATCAGGTAGATAACATCATATCCGCCACTCTTTACCGAAAGAGCTATCTTTTCACCGTCGGGCGACCAGGTCAGACTGGGAGTAATAATATTAAGCTCTTCAAAATCGGGAGTACGGTTGCCTGCAACCAGCTTCTTTATGATCTTGCCGTCAATGGCGTCCATCAGGTATATATCAAAATAGTAATTCCTATCGGTAATAAACGCAATCTTGTCGCCCTGGGGGGAAAGAGCAGGACTCGTATTGTAAAATCCTCCCTCCTTCCTGTTATCAGTTAATCGTTTTGCAAATTCATCCGGATCATTCCTTACTGCAACGTCCGGCCAGTACGTTTTCTTTATGTCTTTTTTCCACCTCTCATTAAGTTCTTCAAGCGTCAACCCTATTGAAGCTCTCAAACCCTCTTCAACGCTTCCCGAACCCTTAATTTTGTTAATGAGCTCACCGATCTTTTCCTTCCCGTACTTCTTTGCGATATAGTAGAACACTGCCTGTCCCCCGCGATATGCAAAATAGCCGCTCAGATTCTGAATATCCGGAAGGTATTCGCTTATTGCTGCATCGCGGATGAACATATCCGTGTTGATATCCCAGCCGAGCGACTGGTATTCGGCCATTCCTTCATTGAACCATTGCGGTAAGCTTACCGTAATATTGTTAGAAATAATATTCTGAATTGATCCGCCGTAAAACATATCGTTTATGACAGCATGGGTAAGTTCGTGGTGAATGAGGTGACGGAATTCCTTGTAAGATCCCATAAACTGTATTACCACCCTGTTCTTAAAGAGCTCGGTAAACCCCTCAATACCTTCACTCAGGTACTGGTCAGTAATATTCGTTTCCTGGAAATCATTCTGTGAATTATATATTATAATAGTTATCCTGTTGTTGATCCTATAGTCAAAACTATTGTCTATCGAAGTCAGCGATGCTTCGGCTTCCTTTGAAGTGAACTCGGCAAGGTTACTCCCACCATCTGTAAAGTAGATATCAAAATGGTCTGTCTGGATATAATACCAGGTGAAATCTTTATACTGGACCTTATTCTTGCCAAACTGGGCAAACGCCAGGGAAGGCAGTAACAGCAGGATATAAAAAAGTAATTTAGATTTGTTTAACATTTGATTTGGCCTTAAGGTACTTTTATTCGCATATGATAAAATCTAATTCGGATTTTTCCAGGTCTGCACGAACCAGCTTTACCTGAACTTTATCGCCCAGACGAAACTGTTTTTTGGTTCTTCTCCCAATTAATGAATATTTTTTTTCATCGTAAACGTAAAAATCTCCCTCCAAATCTCTTACCCTTATCAGACCTTCGGCCAAAATATCCGTAATTTTAACGAAAATTCCGAAATGTGTAATTCCGGAAATAATAGCATGAAACTCCTCGCCAAGATGAGCCTTTAAATATTCTATCTGCTTTAGTTTGACCGATAGTCTCTCTGCGTCAACGGCATTTCTTTCGGTAACAGAGATATGATCGCTTATGTCTTCAAGAGTATTGTAGGGATAACGTTCTTTGCCTTTCTTTTCGAGGTAATTGAACAGCATTCTGTGCACAATAAGATCAGCGTATCTTCTTATAGGCGAAGTAAAATGAGTATAGTATTTGAACCCTAATCCATAGTGACCTATATTATTTGCAGAGTATACTGCTTTGGCCATTGAACGAATAGCAAGCTCGTTTATAACACCCTCTTCTTCGGTTCCTTTTACCATCTGCATCAATACCTGGAATTCTGTGGACTTAGAAGTAGAGTTAGGATTAAAAGTATAACCCAGCGATTTTACAAAACGAGCAAATTCCTGCAGCTTTTCATTATCGGGGAGGTCGTGCACCCTGTAAACAAAAGGATGGATCTCGCCTTTGGGAGGTGAGGCGATTCTTGCAGCCACTACCCTGTTTGCGAGCAGCATAAATTCTTCAACGAGCATATTGCTCTGCTTTATTTCTTTCCGCTGGATGCTGACAGGATTGCCGCTGTCATCAAGTTCAAACCGGATCTCGGGTGTGAAAAAGTCAATACTTCCTGTGCTCATCCTTTTCTTTCTTAAGGTCTGGGCCAGACTGTTAAGCAGGTAGATTTCCTCACTAAAATCTCCTTCACCCTTATCAATTATCTCCTGAACCTCTTCATATGAAAAGCGGCGTTTACTATTTATTATGCTCTTCCCGATCTTATAATCTACCAGCTTTCCTCTTTTTGTCAGCTCAGCAATTACAGAATATGTAAGACGGTCTTCATCCGGTACCAGCGAACAGACATTGTTCGACAGCCTTTCGGGCAGCATTGGTATCACCCTTCCTACCAGGTAAACACTGTTTCCTCTTCTGAGCGCTTCCTTATCCAGGTTGGTGCCTGCGGGTACATAGTTACTTACATCCGCTATATGGATACCGACCTCATAGTTTCCGTTTTCTAATTTTTCGATAGATAGGGCATCATCAAAATCCTTCGCATCAACAGGGTCGATTGTGAAAACGACTTTCTTCCTGTAGTCCATCCTTTTCCCGATATCACTCGCTGAAACCTCTACAGGAATCTCTTCGGCTTCATCGAGAACTTCTTTAGGAAACTGGTAGGGGAGATTAAATTCCTTTGCAATGGCGGCGATGTCAGTATCGAATGAACCTGTTTTCCCCAGCCTCTGGATAATTTCGCCTTCGGGATTTATCATCGATCTGTCCCATACAATATTTCCTACTGTAACCTTATCGCCAACCCTGGCCTTTCCGGTTTTATCGGGGTTTATATAAATGTCCCTGTGAATTTTGGGATCGTCAGGTTTGATAAAATAAAACGAATGCGATTTGTTCAATGTTCCAACAATCTCACTACGCTTCCTTTTAACGACGTTTATGATCTGTCCTTCTATATTTTTTTTCTTCCTGCTGGCAAATAACGCCGCCTCTACAGTATCGCCATGAAAAGCAGTACCCAGGTTCCTTGAGGCGATAAAAATATCACCCAGACTTGAGTTTTTTGAAATCACAAACCCGTAGCCTGCCTGGTTTAGTTCCAGTACGCCTGTCACTGTGTTTGATGAGGGAGCTTGATTCAGGTAATATTTTTTCCCTGATCTAGTAAGAAAGTTTTCTTCATAGAGCTTAAAGACCACAGCTTTAAGTGAGCTGTATTCATGCTCATCGGTGATATTAAGCTTTTTAGCTAATTCCTTATTCTTAAAACCTTTGCCTGCATTCCTTTTAAAGAATGCAATTATTTTTTTCTTCATTAAAACTCGAATTTATATTTAAGAGCTAGTTCATTAATCATTTCTGTAATATTTGAAGTTGTTTCTGTAACCGACTGTTTACGTTCAAGTCTTATCGACAACTGATTTGTGATGGGATATTCCAGCTTAACGTTTGCCTGGGAGATATCCTGGAATACATTTGTAGATCCACCGACTGAATAATTTATATCCCCGGCTTTGCCGACAAGGTTAAATCTGGTTTGCGTTCCAACCTGCCGTAATTCAACCCTCCGGACAACGTCTCCGAACTGTTTATTCAGAAATCCTCCTACAACTGACCCCGCAAGCGACGCAGCCGTTGATGCTGCTGCATTTCTATCCTGCTGAGTTGCTCCTTCAGTAAATTTTCCTGCCAGTATGAACAACACTGCATCAGATGCCGTTTTGGTTGGATCGGGAGTATTATTCTCAATATTGTTTGCACCGTAATATACAGCAATATTATTCTGATCCTGAACCAGATTTTTGCCCATGTCCTTTAGAAAGCCTTTTATAGTAATCTTTACGGCAACCTTCACCTCGTTATTTGAAACAGAATCACCCGCAGGATAATAATAATCAGTATATGTAGCTGTTATATCAAGGTAGGGATTATCCAGCTGGTTTTCAAAACGAATTGAACCGGCGGCGTCGAATGTCTTAAGGAACTCCAGCGTTGATCCGTTCAGCAAATTCAGCTGCCCGGTGGCATCAGGTTTTCCTTTAATCCTCTCATAATGGAAATCACCCTTGATGATAGCAGTAAGATTCTGGTTCAGCTCTTTAGAAAGAACGAATGTAATTTTTGCCTCTTTTTCAACATGAACATCTATCTTGTAATCAAATGATAAACCGCTGCCTGATTTATTCTGCTGCGACTGGTTATGCCGCTGAGAAAGATCTACTAACCTCTGCAAGTCGGCTTCTTTACCTTTCTCTGGAGATGTTGTGTCGGCAGCATATACATAAATAAAATCATTTGAACTATTCTGGTAGGCGCTCTCGGTCTGCGGAAAAATCAGATCGGCTACCTTTACCACGATAGGCATACCAATAAAAGCACCGCTGCTGTCAAGCTTAAATTCTATATTTCCCTGCGTCGAAATAACCAGATCGCCGTAAACAGAGGGACTCGCAGATTTGCTGGCTTCACTAAGAACTTTGAGCTGGCCGCTGATATTAAAGTTTGAGGATACAACCTGCAGATTTTTTAGTGTTGCCTGGCCGCTTCCGGTCATCTGCCCGCCATTTTTGGTATTGGGGGCATTTTTGATTAGCAGACTGTCGATCTTCAGAAGCTCAGGGGTTAAGGTGATCTTAAGTCCCGCATTGTATTCCATATTATTTTTTGCAAATACAAAATCAGTATGATCAAGAACAAAATGTCCTTTGGGTTCAATATTACTGAATGTTCCCCCTATATGCAGGTTGGCTGTTAATTCACCGTTTATCCTGTCAATCTCAGGAAGCAGGTTGCCGAATGCACCAAGCCTGAAGCTATCAGCTTCTACATCTATATTCAAAGGTGTATTGTCATCAAAGCGCTTTTCGGCTCCAGAGAATGCAAGGTTCAGAGGAACGCTGCCTGTAATTTTCAGCAATGGCCGCTCCATGTTCCTTAAGCTGTCAACAAACCTTATATCGGTATCAAGGTTCTTATCCTCGTAATTAAGTTGAGCAATAAGGGAACCGAACTTTTTGTTTTTAAATGTTACGCTGTCGGCCTCAAGATTAATTTTCAATAAGGGTGAATCGAATCTGCCTTTTACATCTGCCGAAAATTTAAGGTAGCTCTGGATGGAATTTTCCGGTCTCATCCCCAGGAGTGTTTCACTTATCTCTTTACCCGTTATTCCCTGCATTTTGATAGTCAGATCCTGACTGCCGTTACGCTGAAGCGTACCGTCTATTGCGATACTTCCATCTTTATGGAACAATTCGAAGTTCCTGAACTGAACCAAATCAGGGGAGTATTCCACTGTAACCGGATTTCTGTTTGCAAGCCCGAATTGATTATATATCGCTGAGAGGGTATCGAATGTAATGTTAACTCCGCCTTCAACAAAGTGCATCCTAGAATCTATATTGGCGGATAAATAATTTTCCACGTTCGCGGAAAAACTAACTGCCGCGGAATCATCCCTCATATTCAAACTAAGCTTCAGGTCTTTTATGTCATTACCTGTAAATATTCTTTCTATATTAAGTTCTACATCGGCATTCATCTGTGAGAGAGAAATCTGCTGCAGGTTATTATGTAGTGCAAGGTCAAGATTTAGCTTAGATAAGAAGAAAACATCATTCTTACCCCAGTATTTAAGATATTCAAGATTAGTGTTAAATGTAAAATTCAGCGAGTCGGCAGTCTCCTCCAGCCTACCCTGAACATCACCGTCAAGCTCAAGCTGTTTCCCTCCAAGGAATAGTGAGAGAAGCTGGAAATCCTTGAACTCTATCACGTAGTCGAGACTGGTTTTCTTTTCTGTATTTTTAATGGTAGGTATATCGGACACTGCGATTACCAACGAATCAACCCCGACTTCTGATGGAATGAGTTTGTTAAGTTTATTCTTAACGGCATTCATAACGATTTTCATCTCAGTCGTAAGCAGTCCTGCTGCATTAGTCACCGTAAAATTTCCTGTAAGAGTGATATCAGCAAGGTCGCTGATTATATTCACGACTCTTTCTCCTCCGTCACTTTTCCGGAGATCCACAATTGCTCTTGTACTATCAATTTTAATTCCTTTGATAGAGGAATTATACATAGCAGCGCTGAGGAATAGATTCATACTGTCGGGATTAAATCCTTCCCCGCTTGCCTGTATATTGAAATTAAGATCGGTCTGCACACTGTCATTCATCACACGGGCCAGGTTTAGATTCCTGATTTCCCCATCGAGTTCATATCCCGGAAGTTTGTCGTTCGTGAAATCAAACGAACCTTTAAGGTAAGCCATTAATGTATCTGATACTGCGGTAATTTTATAAGTGATATTTTTGTTCTCTGCGTCTGCGATTAATTTCAGCGTATCCATCTTATTTCCGTCAATGACAGATCCGCCGGCAAAATATTTTACTGATGCATTAAGACTGTCGGGTTTGATACCTTTTCCCTTTATTGAACCCCTTGAAGTAAGATTTGAGGATACACCCGCAAAGGGCGCAATATCGAGACCATCGGTGCTGAAATTCAAATCATAGGTCATTGGGTTATTATCAAAATTAAGGTTGCCGTTAACAGCGAAACTTCCTTTATCCGTCCTCACTTTGATGTGTGTATAAAAATCAAGGGGGTTGCCTTTATATGTTAGTGTATCAAATCTAACCGTACCGTATTCCTTATAAACTGGCATATTCAGCGTGGGAAGCAGGCTATTCAGATCCTCCTGGTTTATATATGTATTTTGAAACGCCATGGAAATCTGCATATCCTGCCCGGCATCCAGATTTTCTATCTGTCCTTCTGCTGCCAGATGAGTATTCTGAAAACCTATCTCAAGCTGCCTTAGGTGCAGCAGTTTAAATGATCCTGTTATTTGAATTTCAGTAGAGATGGTTCCCTGCAGCATATTTGTTGAGGGAACGAAAACAGACAAATCGGAAAAAGTAAACTTATCCGCATTGAGCCGGAGGTCTAAATCGGCTTTATTAAAATCATTGTTCTTTGTACTGTCGAATATAGAGAAATTTTTCACAACTGCATTTATTATAAAATCAGACGAATCCGTTTTCAGGTTTAAGTCGTTCACCTTTAAAGAGTCGCTGTTCACGTAAAACTCGCCGGCCAGGTTCTTTACTGCAAACCCTTTTACATTGGGTTTAAATGAAAGCGAATGTATCCCGACTTCAAAATCATTTTTATTGATGTCGGCAAAAGCGCTTAGTTGAAGATTTAAGTCCTTAACTATGAGGTTGTTAAGATTCAGAGTATCATAAGAGGTATTTGTATTTATATTATAATCTCTCAGAGATAATCCGGAATTTTTTATTTTCATCTCAGCAACCAGGATCTTAAACGGAAACGATGATGAAGCGGTATCCGGGGTAGTTGAAGGGGGAACAAGTTTTGCAAGGTTCAGAGTTCCGTCCCTATCCCTTATAAGATTTATTTGTGTATCGTCTAGTTCAAGTTTTCTAACGTAGATCTTCTTTAAGAGAAGCTGAAGAGGACTGGTTCTTAGTTCAATTCTTGAAGCGTTAAGTAGTGTATCCGAGTCCATAGTTATATAAGTATTACGGAGAATAAGCGAGGTAAAAATTGTTCCTTCAAGCTTACCAATATACACTTCTCCGTTCAGGGCATCATTAGCCGCACTCATTGCTTTTTCCCGAAGCCAGTTACGGAAAAAGGAGGTCTGGCTTACAGCAAAAGCGATAACAAGTAAAAGAAAAATACAAAGCCCTATGTAGAGGAAGACATTAACTATCTTCTGTAAAAGCGTTCGTTTTTTCTTTTCTTTCTTTTTGTCTGTTTTCTTTTCTTCTTCCACTTTATAAAGGGGATAATCCTACAAAACCTGTTTATATTTCGTTAAATAAAGAAATTTCGGGGTAATATCATATGATGAATCCATCCTAACCGCTGTACCTCTCAATTATAGTCTCAATTATACCGGAAGTCGATTGATAATTTACAAACTGAATAGTTTTTACCTCACCGCCGTTCTCTAGAACAATATCTTTTCCAACTATATTCTCAATTGACCAGTCGGCTCCTTTTATTAAAACATCAGGAATTATTTTTTTTATTAGTTCAAGGGGAGTATCCTCAGCGAATATCACAACAAAATCTACCGGTTTTAAGTTCGAAAGCACGAATGCTCTTTGATCTTCGGGCACAACCGGCCTGTTTTCACCTTTGATCCGTCTCACGGAAGCATCACTGTTCATACCAACTATAAGGAGATCACCTGCGTCCCTGGCTTTTATTAAATAATCCACATGTCCCGCATGAATAATATCAAACACTCCGTTCGTGAAGACGACTTTCTTTTGTTCATTCCTGGAGATTTCTCGTATCTTCACAGCTTCTTCAACACTTAAAATGCTCATCAGCTTTCCTCCCTTACCGTATTGAAAAGCTTATCCAGCTCAATAGGAACAATGCCTATTTCCTCACAAACTATTCCCCCGGCATAATTGGCAAGGTATGATGCCTCAATAATGTCGGCGCCCGCAGCAAGTGCCATAGTAAGGGTAGAAATCACAGTATCGCCGGCCCCGGAAACATCTGCTACCTTCCTTGCTTTGGTAGGCATTCTTCTTTCTTTTTTTCCTTTTTCAAACACAGCTATTCCCCCTTCACCCAATGTAAGAAGTACATATTTCGAGTTTAACTTTTCAAGTATCCTGCTTCCTGCGGCGGCAATATCCTCGTCTGTTCTTATTTTCATACCAAGCACATCTTCGGCTTCTTTCCTGTTGGGCTTAAATACAGTAACATCTTTGTATGAATAGAAATTGTTGAACTTTGGATCAACAGTTACAATGATGCCTGTCGACTTGGCAAGCTGAATGATTTTTTCAATCAACGATGCAGAAAGTACACCTTTATTATAATCCTCAAGTATTATGGCATCCAGCATTCCGACGTGCTTCTCAAGGTAATTATAAATTTCGGCCATCATTTTTCTGTTGAGATAATCTTTGCTTTCCTTATCTATCCTTACGACATGTTGTGTTTGGGCAATTACTCTTGTTTTCGAGGTGGTAGGACGGGATTCATCAATAAATATTCCGTCAGGGTTTATGTTGAATTCATTTATCAGCGAAGTGAAGATTGTGCCATCGTTATCGTATCCTATTACACCCACAGGCAGAGGTACACCGCCCAGTGTCTGAATATTTAGTGCAACATTGGCAGCTCCTCCGAAACGGAAAAATTCATTTCCTACCTCAACAACGGGAACGGGCGCTTCCGGAGAAATTCTTTTTACATCTCCCTGGAAGTAGCCATCTAGCATCATATCTCCGATAACGGCAACGTTTAATCCTTTAAATTTCTTCTTGAGTTCGTTCATTCTGCTGACTGAAAGAGAGATCATAAATATCCTTAAATTGAATTACAGGAGTAAAAATAAGTATAAATTGATTCTTCAAAAAGAATCGGGAGGATAAATGACCGTTGTAAAAGGATTTACTTCCTTTTGATTCCTGCTGGTTTTTCTTCTTTCTGAGGCTTTTTTCTGCCGTTCCAATGAGCAAGGGGATTATCGATTTTGATGCGGAAAAGCCCTTTATCTGTGCCAATCCAGAGATCAGCTCCGTCAAATAGAAAAGATAGTATCGTGGAAGTCTTTATTTGAACTTTATCTAGATCAAGGTTTTTGACTGTACCGGTAATCCTGTTTATGAGAGCAATGCCGTGACCGTATTCTGCACGGTCTTTGCCTGAAAATTGGTAAACCGAGGCCCATACAGTGTTGCCGGTCCGTTCAATACAATAAATTCCGTTTGCCGGGAGCCCCTCTTTTTTAGAGATTCTCAGCCACCTGCGGTTCCGGTCAAAAACGTATATTCCGCCGAGATTGAATTCCGGCTGCTCCCTGGTAACAAATTCGTCTGTTGCAAACCATACATATTTATTGTCAAACATTAAGTCGCTCACGGAAACGGAGGAACCCTCTTCAAGAAATTGACCATTTTTGTTATTATAAAATTCCCAGGCGGAATTGCTTTTTATACTCCTGTGCTTATTATATTTATGAACTCCGCCTTCTGTTCCAAACCAAACAAGACTGTCGCCATCAAGTGCAATTGCCGTAAAGTTATTGGTTTTTGTATCGCCTTTTATGGTTTTGTCATAATCTGTAAATTTCTGCCTTTTCACATCCAGCTGAGTAAGGTTCTTAAATCTGCCGATCCAGAGAACATTCTCATCAGGATCATAACAGAGTGCACGGATCCAGTTTCCCATTTCACCGCCGAAAGCAAATTTCTTATTTGTCCAGATGTCTTTCTTTTTATTATAAATGAACAATCCTTCAGCAGCGCCGGCCCATACATAATCTTTGCTGACAGCAATATTAAAGAAAAGATCATTTTTAAGGTTTCCCTCACGGGTGGAAAAATTCTCCCAGTCGTCATCCTTTACAGAGTAGCGGTATATTCCCTGTCCGTAAGTTGCTACCCAGATATAGCCTGGTTCACTTTTGATAGCTGTTATATTTGCGCCGTCGAGATAACTTTTTATCCCATCCTGGGAAAATGAGGAAGGCTGGAACAGATATAGAATCAACGTAAATAAAAATATTCGTAATATCATATGCTGAATGTTAATCAAATCTAAATGAGTAAGTAAGTCATTAATTGCTTAATAACTTTCCTCTTCGGAAGGGAAATTTTTATCTTTTATATCATTAATATATTTCTTAACAGCAGATGAAAGTACATCGGCCAGCTGAGCATAGTGCCTCACAAACCTCGGGTGAAAATCGACATTTAACCCAAGCATATCCGGTGTAACCAGTATCTGCCCGTCGCAATAAGGTCCTGCGCCTATGCCAATAGTAGGAATACTTACCGACTCTGAAATCCTTTTTGCTAATCCGGCGGGAATTTTTTCAATTACCAGTGCAAATGCTCCTGCTTCTTCAACAGCCTTCGCATCCTCAAGTAATTCAACGGCTTCTTCTTCGTCACGACCCCGTTCCCTGTAGCTGCCGAACTGGTGGATACTCTGGGGTGTAAGCCCTATATGTCCCATCACAGGTATTCCTGCCCTGGTTATCTTCCTGATAGCTTTAACAACCCGTTTACCGCCTTCAAGCTTTACCCCTCCAGCGGATGTCTCTTTCATAATCCTTCCGGCATTACGGAAAGCCTCGTCTTTGCTAAGCTGATATGACATAAATGGCATGTCAACAACCAGCATAGCCCTGGTTATACCTTTAGATACTGCCTTGGTATGATAGATCATTTCTTCCATTGTCACCGGGAGCGTGGTATCATTTCCCTGGAACACATTACCAAGGGAATCACCTACAAGGATAAGATCGATGCCAGCTTCATCCAGCAGTTTCGCAGTTATAAAATCGTACGCCGTTAACGCAGTGATCTTAACCCCCTTCTGCTTCAGGAGTATCAAGGATTTTGTAGTGATCCGCTTAATTGTTTTTTCTGTGCTCATTTTAATCAGACATTATTTTGATAATAATTCCTCACTGACCACATTAACTTCATAAAACTTCTCAAAGCCCGATACAATAGATTCCGCAAGTCTTGAATAATTTGTTGCGTAACCGAGGATTGTTTCAAGCTCAATAGTCTTAAGAATTAATTCCTTTTTTATTCCCAGTTGTTCTTCCTCAGGGAGCTTAAGATAATGGGCTAAATTTACATGATAATTACCACACATAATAGATCCATGCTGTAATAGTACATTACCGATCTTTCTTTGTGCACTCCCCACCACCTTTTTACCGGCATATTTGATTTCACTTTTAGCCGGCACACCGAAGCAGGCGGCACCCAGGTTCTCCTTGTAAAAAGAAAGAAGATCGGGCTGAGCTCCTTCAAGCTCAAGTCTGGCTAATCCATCATCGTAAACTTTTAATCCTTCCAGCAGTGCAAAATTGATCTGCTGATAAACCCCGCGGGGAGAAACTTCTTTTGTTAAAGGCATAACAACAGAATATGTAAGCTCTTCAGAGTGAAGAATTGCCCGTCCGCCTGTGGGCCTCTTTACAATGCCGATTCCGTCAGCCGCTGCTTTTTCTTCATTTATTTCAGAAATATCCTGGTTAGCACCGAGGGAAATGCAGTATGGTTTCCACCTATAGAGACGCAATGTAATATGGTCCGGGGAGGATTCGTGCACAAGACCAAGGTCAAATTCCATGTTGAATGATCCTGTATTCTCACCGGTATTGAGATATGTCCACATCATTTGCCTATTATTCCTCTTTTGCTGTCCTTCAGGAATTCCAACACTATCTGTACGTATTTATTATCGCCGAACTCTGCAGTGATCTTTTCTCTTGCCTGGGATACGTTATAGGCTTTATCGTAGAGTATTGCGAAAGCCTTCTTCAGAGTAAGAATATCCTCTGTCTGGAAACCTCTTCTCCGTAATCCTATAACATTTAGTCCCGAAAATTTAAGTGGTTCGTTACCAGCGAGAACGAAAGGAGGAACATCCTGTACTATTCTGAAACCTCCGCCGGTCATTGAATGCTGACCGACTTTGCAGAACTGATGTACTGGTGTCAGTCCGCCAATAGTTACATAATCTTCAAGAGTGCAGTGACCTGCAATTTGAACACTATTTGCCAGAATGCAGTTATCACCAACGGTACAATCGTGAGCAACGTGGGAATACGCCATCAGAAAACAATTCTTACCTACTTTTGAGAACCCGGTAGATTTCGTACCGCGGTGGAGAGTGACAAATTCATGTATAACCGTATTATCACCTACATAAAAATAGGTAGTCTCACCTCTGTAGCCCAAATCCTGGGGGGTGTGGGATATGGAAACGCCCTGGTATATTTTTACATTATTTCCGATCCTTGCACCGTTATAAATAACAGCTGAAGGACCTATCGTGCAGTCATTTCCTATTTCAACATCGTCTTCAATGATTGTAAAAGGCAAAACATTAACATTATCTCCAAGTTTTGCCTTGCTGCTGACAATTGCGGTAGAATGTATGTTAACCATAATTTTTCCATCAAGCCTGGGGGTTTAAGTTTGATTCACGATCAACAATACCAGCCATAAAATCTGCTTCGGCAACAAGTACTTCATTCACAAAAGCTTTGCCCTGCATCATAACTACTTTGCTCTTCTTATTCGTTAACTCAATTTCCAGGTAGAGCTGATCACCGGGGTATACCGGCTTTCTGAATTTTGCGTTATTTATCTGCATAAACAAGACAAGCTTCTTTTCCGGATCAGGAAAAGAATTAAGAAGGAGTATTCCGCCTGTTTGTGCCATTGATTCAATTATAAGAACGCCGGGCATAATCGGCTGTCCGGGAAAATGTCCCTGGAAGAAAGGTTCATTTACAGTAACGGATTTTACACCGATTACTTTTTTATCAATCTGAAGCTCAATGATTTTATCTACAAGGAGGAAAGGATACCTGTGAGGAAGTATTCTCTGGATCGCGTTTGCATCAAAAACGATTCCTTCCTTCTTAACAAACTGGTATTTCTTAACTAGTTTTCTCTGCTGAAATAATTTTCTTACCTGTTTTGCGAATTCAACATTTGCCTTATGTCCCGGACGCGCCGCAAGTATCTGCGCTTTGACCGGCGCCCCTATAAGAGCAAGGTCGCCTATAAGATCAAGGAGCTTGTGTCTTACAGGCTCGTTCCTGAACCGCAATTCCTTGTTATTAAGGATACCGTTCGAACCAAGGGATATTTTTTGTTTTATACCTACTCGCTTCCGTAATTTCTCTAAACCGTTATCGTCAAGATCCCGGTCAATTATAACTACGGCGTTATCGATATCGCCGCCTTTAATCAGACCCTGGTTTGCAAGCTCTTCCACTTCGCTAAGGAAGCAGAATGTCCTGGCGGGGGCGAATTCAGATACAAATTCATTCTCAAGATCAAATAATCCTGTATGTTGACTTCCAAGGGCAGGATTCTGGTAATCAACCATTACCGTAATCCTGTAGCCGTCAAGTGGAAGGGCGACTATATCTATTTGTTTTTCATCATTATGGTACATCACGGTTTCGTCGATTATAAGATAATCTTTCGGGGCATCCTGCTGCACGAAACCAGCGTTAAGGAGTTCAGTAACATAAGGAAGGGCGCTGCCGTCTCCGACAGGAGGCTCAATGCCGTCAATTTCAACGATCAGGTTATCTATCTGCAGACCGTATACTGATGCAAGAACATGTTCAACAGTATGAACTTTTGCTTCACCGATCCCGAGCGTAGTCCCGCGCGATATATCAATTACATAGTCGGCATTCGCAGGAATTTCAGGATTACCGTTAAGATCAACCCTTACAAACTTAACCCCGTAGTTTTCAGGAGCTGGTTTGAAAGTCATCGTACATTCAGCGCCAGTATGTAGTCCGATCCCCGATAATGAAACTTCTTTAGCAATTGTTCTCTGTTGTTCTAACATTGAAATATCCGGAATGTTGTTTTTAAAATCGGTTAATAAAATAGCATGCTGAGTTTTGAAATCCAATAAAGAAAGGGTTATCAGGATTCCTGCCGTCCGGCGGATTTATTTTCAATATGTTCCTTAAGCATCTTTATTTCATTTTCAAGCTGTGAAATTTTCTTAACATATTCGGGCAGATTCCTGATATGTGATTCAAGCTTAAAAGCTGTCTTAATTTCCTTTGCGGGCGAGCCGAAGTAAGTTCCGGCTTTGGAGATCCCCTTGGAAACACCGGATTGAGCAATCAGGATAACATTATCAGCAATTTCTATATGTCCTGTTAACCCTACCTGACCAAGTATAAAACAGTTTTTACCTACCTTTGTACTCCCGGAGATTCCCGCCTGCGCCGATATCACAGTATCTTCGCCAATATAAACGTTATGGGCAATCTGCACCAGGTTATCCACCTTCACGCCTCTTTTAATTATAGTGGAGCCGATAGAGGCCCGATCTATAGAAACATTCGAGCCCAGTTCAACATCATCTTCGATAATCACATTCCCGATCTGGGGTATTTTGTGAAACCTGCCTTCTTCATCGGGTTCGAAACCAAAGCCGTCCGAACCTATAACTGTTCCGGGATGAATAACTGCACGGTTCCCGATTTTACATTTCTCACGGATACTTACATTCTGGAATATTAAACAGTTGTCTCCGATTTCAACATCCTCAAGAATAACAGTGTTGTGAAATATCTTAACGTTATTTCCTATCCTGCAGCCCCGGGATATAACGACGTTCTTGCCTATGGATGCATTCTTACCCAGCTTTGCATCAGGATGAACGGAAGCCGTTTTATCGATTCCTTCAAGGGGGAAAACGGGAGGAAAGAATTTCCTTACCAGTTTGAAAAAGGCTTTATTGGGATCAGTGACTTCTACATAAGAAATATCGCTGCGGGTTTTTTCAAATCCCGGCTTGACGATTATTGCAGAAGCATTGGTTGAATCAAAATATTTTTCGTAATGTGAAAGGTAAAGAAAAGTAAGATCGCCCGGAACGGCTTCTTCAATTTTAGCAAGACTTTTTATTTCAAGATTACTATCCCCTGTAATTTCTCCGCCGATGAAGGCAGCCATATCAGCCAGAGTAATCTTCATTATTCCAGTTTCAGTTTATCAAGCACTTTATTGGTTATATCGTATTCCTCCTTTGCATATAACAGCATCACGTCGCCGCTCCTGTCAAAAACAAAGTCGAGGTCCTCTTCCTGCGCAATATCCTGGATCGCATTAAATATTTTATTCTGCACCGGTTTCATCAGCTCATCCTGTTTCTGGAAAAGTTCGCCGCTGGTCCCAAACTTCTTTTCCCTGAAATCAGAGATGTCCTTCTCCATATTCATCAGTTCTGTTTCCATTTCAGAGCGGGTCTGGTCGGTCATAATGAGTTTTCTTTTTTCATAATCATCGTACTTTGCTTTCCAGGCAGCTTCCTTTTTATTTAATTCATCCTGCCATTCTTTAACAAGTGCGTCAAGCTTCTGACGTGCATCCTGCGCATCAGTAAGATTATCCATTATAGTATTTGAATCAACATACCCGATTTTCAGCTGGGCCAACGAGGGGATAGAAAATACTGTTAAAACTAATGCTGAGAGAAGAATCCCAAAGCTTTTCATAAAAAACTCCGAACTGGTTAGGGTTGCCGGGAAATGAAAAACAGTTCTATGTTATCAGGAACTGTTTTCATCCCGATATTTGAAAGAAAATTAACTCCCTCTTTTTAACTTATCAAGCACTTTATAAGTGACATCGAATGCTGAATCTGCATAAAGCAGGATGATATCTCCGGATTTATCGAAAACGAAGTTCATACCTTCTTCTTTTGCAACTGCTCCGATTGCTTTGTAAATCTTGTCTTTGATAGGAGCAAAGATCTCATCATTCTTTTTATATATCTCACCGGTGCCCTGGGAAAACTTTTCTTTCCTGAAGTTCATAATATTCTGTTCCATCTGGACAAGATCCTGCTGCGCTGCAAGTTTTTTATCCTCGGGCATAGTGTTTAGCTGTTTCTGGTAATCATTTGCTTTCTGCTGGTAAGACTGGGTCATACTGTCAAGCTGTGAAGACCATTTGTTCGTAATTGCATCCAGATCTCCCTGTGCTTTGATTGCTTCGGACCATTGGGTAAGGATGACCTGTGAATCGACATAACCGATTTTTTGATTTGTCTGCGCTGCGGTAAGACCGGCACCTAGAAATAAGATTGAAAGAATAAAAAGATACTTTTTCACTATGTACACCTCAGTTTTTTAAATAAGAAATTGCTTTTGCTAAAAATGATATCATTAATTATGTAATTTACAATAAAATTTGATTTTACGTTTTAAAATCCTCTACCAAATTGAAAGTGGAAGAGCCATGCAGGATCTTTACCGTCAACGATTTTGCGGTCAAAGCCGTAACCAAGATCAAATCCTATGAGTCCTATAGGATTGATCATAATCCTTGCACCAAAACCTGCAGATCTCCTCAGCTCGAACGGATCGGTTTTATTCAGATCCTCCCAGACGTTTCCCGCTTCAGCGAATGCGATAAGGTACAGGGGAATAGGATCGAGAGTAACAGCAAATCTCAACTCGGAAGTGTACCTTGTCATTACACGCCCTCCGATTACATTCCCAAGAGAGTTTCTTGGTCCTACGGTCCGGTCATCATATCCTCTCAAAGGAGAAGTCGCAATAATGAGCCCGTTTCCGCCCATGTAAAAGAACTCGAAAGGCTGTATCTGGGTTCCTTTAACTATTTCTTCTATGTAACCCATATCTGCAGTTGTGTAGAATACAAGTCTGTTTGAGTTGAACAGCCTCTTATACCATTCGGCTCTGAAACCGAGCTTATAATAATCAACATCTCCCGGAAGAAGCGGACCGCCGGAAAGTTGAGCGTCAAGAGAAATATTGGAGCCGGTTGAAGGGAATATCGGGTTATCTATATCTTTCCTTGAGATTGTGGCTCCTAATGTATACTGACGCGACTGACCTTCTGCATAATAATTTCCTCCGTTTATTACATTATTATACTGGAACTTGAAGAGTCCTTGTATATAGAAGAAATCATCCGGCCATTTTAACCTACGTCCGACTTTTAATGTTCCACCTGACTGACGTAAATCGTAAATATAAGCCTGCCGTGTATCGAAAACTTCTGCTCCTACAAGCGTCGGCGTATCCATAAACCAGGGTTCTGTAAAACCTAGAGTAAATGTACGGTAGAGACTTCCTACCCCGAACTGCCAGTTAAAGCTTAATATCTGTCCTCCTCCAAGCCGGAAGGGTTCGGCAATCGAAAAGTTTGTAAGGGTGATTCCCACCGAGCCGCTGAATCCGAAACTTCCGCTGTATCCTACCGAAGCATTCAGATAATCACTCGATTTCTCCTCCACCCCGAAAACAACGTTTACAGTACTGTCGTTGGCAAGTGTGTAGTCAATTGCCTGGGGGCCGTATAACTTCTCCACGTTGAAGTATTGGAGGTTAGCAAGCTGTTGTATACTTCTTAATAACAGACCGCGGTTAAAGTAATCGCCCGGAATGGTATAGAGCTCTCTTCTAATTACTTTGTCTTTGGTTTTATCATTTCCGGTTATATCGACCTTACCGACTCTGAACTGATTTCTTTCTTCAATCCGTATTGAAATATCCATGGAATCAGGCGGGACTTTCTGCTCGGTTGCCTGAACATTGTAAGTCAGGTACCCGTTATCGAGATACAGTGAGGATAGATCGGTCTGTTTCTCGTTACCATGCAGGTTCCTTTCGAATTTTTCATAATCGTATACATCCCCTTTAGCAAAATCGAGTCTCTGCCGTAATACCTCGTCAGGAAAAACGGTGTTACCTGTAAACGTAATGTTTCTTACTCTGTACTGAGGACCTTCATAAACATTTATAAGTATCTCAAGATCTTTATTGTCATTATAATAAATAAGCGAGTCGGAAAGTATCTCAGCATCCCTGTAGCCGTTCTTCTGATAGAACTTTACGATAAGGTCTTTGTCCTCCTTGTATTTGTCAGGATGGAACTGAGCGCTGCTCCAGAATTTCCACCACTGCGATTCTTCAGTTTCAGCCATTGCACCACGAAGATCTGAATTATCGAAAGCTTGATTCCCGGTGAATTCTATTTTTCTGACGGTAACTTCCTCACCCTCATCTACAACCAGTTTAAGGAGTATTCTTTCTTTTATCCTCGATATAAGGTCAGAGTACGTGATTTCGCTCTTCGGGTATTCAACCTGGTATTCATCGGAAAGATTTTTTTCGTTACGCCAGGTTATGACAATATTATCTTCTGTTGTATCTGCAGCGAAGTAATCAAACCTCTCCGTATTAACTTTTGCATTTAAATAACCCTCATCAGCGTAAAGTTTAAGAATGCGCTGTTCGAAGTTGGTAATTTCCTGCGGTTTTAATATTTGTCCCCTTATAAAATTAGATTTTTTCTCGATATCATCTGCATCGATCTCATCGTTGCCTTCAATAACAAGCTTTTCAAAACGAGGATATTCTGTCACTTTAATTAAAAGGAAGACTCCGTTGTCTAATTGCTTCTCGATTTCAATTTCAACGTTTGAAAAGATATTAAGCGCCCATAGCTGTTTAATTGCATTCATCGTCTGATCACCGGGGACCTGGATCTCATCTCCCACTTTCAGTCCGCTGTTAGCTGCGATCGTACTTGCATCGGCCGATTGATTACCTTCAACGGAGATACCGAGAACCTTATAAATTTTAGGCTGCTGTTCCTGGGCGTGCAGAAAACCGCATCCCAGAAGAAAAATGAATACTATATATGAATAATTAAACAGTTTCTTTGGGAAGGGTTGAGACATTCTTTAAGCCTTTTTCATTCTTATTTATTTGTTCACTTACTTTACCGAATCTTCGCTCTCTTTTCTGGAAGCTTTTGATGGCGTCATAGAGATGGACCCTTTTGAAATCCGGCCAGTATACATCTGTAATATAGAACTCGGTATATGCAATCTGCCACAACAGGAAGTTGCTGACCCTGAATTCCCCGCTTGTTCTTATAAGCAGATCGGGATCAGGCATATTCTGTGTAGTAAGGAAACCTGAAAAGGCGGCCTCATTAATATCTTCAATCGATAATTCATTTTGCGAAACCTTTGCTGCTACTTTCTTTATTCCTTCCAGAATTTCCCACCGGCCGCTGTAGCTGAGAGCGAGATTAAGCGTCATCTTTCTGTTTTTTGAAGTCCTTTTGATATCCTCTTTAAGCCGGCTGCAGACTTCCGCGGGGAGCTCTTCGATGTTCCCTATAGTGGTAAGTTTAACATCATTCTCCATCAGCTCATCGGTCCGATCTTTCAGACTTTTGAGCAGTAGACGCATTAACATAGAAACTTCATCTTTGGGTCTTTTCCAGTTTTCAGTGGAGAAGGTATACAGGGTAAGATATTTCACCCCTATTTGTGCACATGCTTCAACAATATCCCTTACAGTGTCAACACCTCTTTTATGACCTGCAGCCCTGGGGAGTCCTTTACCGCGAGCCCACCTGCCGTTTCCATCCATTATTATTGCAAT
Source organism: uncultured Ignavibacteria bacterium (assembly GCA_963774455.1). Lineage (GTDB taxonomy): Bacteria > Bacteroidota > Ignavibacteria > Ignavibacteriales > Ignavibacteriaceae > DATFVA01. The sequence goes on along the minus strand of CAVZFD010000004.1, from coordinate 707,289 downwards.
ATGAATTGGAATTACGCCTGATTTTTTTAAGTCCTGCTGAAGCCTTTCATCCTGTTCAGTACGTCCGACCAAATTCTGTCCTAAAAATTGATTAAGCGTGTAAAATTAACCCTAACCCCTCTGAATGTCAAGGTAGACAAACAGTCTAACCCGGGGATTGGATGTACAAATATACCGCGCTTAACCGATAATAAAAGGGTAAAAAAAGATTAGTCCGTAATCAGAGTATCAACTGAAATTTACCTCACGAAACAGGGATCTTACGTGCTTTATGCGATTGATTCAGCTGAGGCAAAGACTGCTCAATAAGACTGAACAACATAATATTGCTTTTGATCTCATTCGGAAGTGAATATATTAATCCCTTTGCAAGCAGAAGATGAGCTTCAGGAACACCCACATAAAGTACTACTTTCTTCTGCGTGAATTTAGTTCGCCTGGTTGCAAGGTGCGTAATCCTGTCGAGTAATTCTGGATCCTTAAAATCATCCTCGGATATGGTAATCCCAAGCGCGTAGTCTTTTCCCTGCCGTGCAATTATATCAACCTCAAATCCCCCTATCTTCTCAGGTTCGGGCAGGTATGTTCCGAACTTTCTGCTGACAGTCAGATACCCGTTTTTCCAGAATTGTTCAATCAGATAATCTATGTTTTTTCTTTTCATAGTATTCATCTTTTTAACCTCCTTAAACTGCTCTTGGCATTAAAGGAATTATTGGTGAAAATCTCATGGTTTTTAGTATCCTGATATTTGCGATCCTTTCATATTCAAATTTTCGTATCTCACTCGAATTGTTGGTTCTTCCGTATATCACCATTTTGCCGTTTCTTTCACGTGTTATATAGTAAGGATCAAGTACAACTTCATTTAACTGATATAGGAATCTTACACGATTCCTGTTTTTTATGGCAGATGTAAAAAGCTGGGATTTCATTTCCTGACTCCTTTTTAATTTAACCACCGGACAACACCGGTGACTTTACCTACTATTTTAAATTCTTTTGATTTATCCACTTCAATAGGTTGATAATTATCATTCTGTGGAAGAAGTCTAACCTGGTTATTTTTCTGCTCAAATGTCTTAACAGTAACCTCATCCTCAAGCATTGCCACAACAATATCACCATTAATAGCCTCATTGCGCGGGGTGACGATCACAAGGTCATTTTCGAATATTCCGGCGTTAACCATACTGTCGCCTTTGACTTTAAGTGCAAAACAATCCTGCGACTTCTTCATAAACGTAGAATCTATAACGACACTTCCTTCTATATTTTCAATGGCAAGAATTGGCGAACCGGCAGCAACACGGCCGACTATAGGGATCCGGCGGTAACTGTCATTCCTGACTTCTTCAATCCCGGACGGATCCTCCTTCACAATTGATATTCCCCTGCTGGCGTTGCTTTCTATATTCAGATACCCTTTTTTTACCAGGGCGTCAAGATGTCTCTTAACCCCGAAAGTTGAGGAGATTGAAAATCTCCGGCCGATTTCGCGCAGAGTTGGAGGATAACCGTTCTCATCTCTGAATTGATGGATGAAGTTTAAGATTTCCTGCTGACGATCTGTTAATTCATTTTTCATATAGTGCTCAATTGTTCACTGCTAATATAGTGTACATATGAGCACTTGTCAAGAGGAACCGAATTTTTTTTTAATAATTTTTCAATTAGTGCTATATAATACAGATCGAGACGCAAGAACCTGCAGGCAATAGCTGTATCAAGGATGAATTCCAGCTAGATGCGCCTGATATAGGGTAGGTTAAGCGCATTTAGTGCGCATTTAGTGCGGAATTAGTGCGCATTTAGTAAGTGTTAATGCCGTTAGAACGACAAGCATAAATCGTCGGGTTTCATTAAGGATGTGATTCTTTTACATAAAAAAAGGCTGCCTTTCCGGGCAGCCTTTACTATAAAAGAAGGGATTCTATCTTAAAATCAGACTTCAACCTGTTTTTTTTCCAGGTAAGTCAGCCAGTTGTAACGATCAGGTTTAGAACCGTACTGAATGGACGTGATTTCATTGAAAAGTTTCAGTGCAAAACCGTCATCGGTGAAGTTCATTTCAAGATCTTTATACTTAACTAACCCAACCATCGAAATGACAGCTGCCGTTCCTGTACCGAAAACGCCGAGTACATTGCCTTTGCTGTACTCATCGATAACTTCCTGCATAGGGATAAGTCGTTCAGATACTTTCATTTCCCAGTCGTTTAGTATCTGAAGAACAGACTTTCTTGTTATGCCGGGAAGTATACTTCCGGTTAGTTTGGGAGTTGCGATCTCATTCTTAAACCTTACAAATATATTCATCGTTCCTACTTCTTCAATATACTTCTGCTCAACCCCGTCGAGCCACAATACTTGTGTAAAACCCTGTTCCCTTGCCAGCTGTGCAGCCAGAAGACTTGCAGCATAGTTTGCGGGAGTTTTGCATTCACCAAGACCTTTTCTTACCGCTCTTACATAATCGTCCTGAACGAGAATTTTAACAGGTTTAAAACCTTCGGGATAGTATGCTCCTACCGGTGAAAGTAATATAACCAGTCTGTATGTGGTTGAAGGACGAACACCCAGGATTTCATCTGTACCGAATATAAATGGCCTGATATAAAGCGACTCACCTCGTTTCGATGGGATCCAGTTCTGCTCTATTGTAACCAGTTCCTTCAGAGCGTGGAGCATGAACTTTTCATCTACTTCAGGGATGCATATTCTTTTGGATGATCTGTTTAGTCTTTTAAAATGTTCATCGGGGCGGAATATAGCAACATCGCCATTCTCAGTCTTGTATACTTTCAGTCCTTCGAAAACTGCTTGTCCATAATGAATGAACATTGTAGATGGATGAATGGAAAGATCTTCGAGAGGTTTTATTACAGGATCGTGCCAGCCTTGCTTCGGATTATAATCCATTTGAAAAACATGGTCAGTAAATATAACTCCAAAACCAGGGTTATCGGGCAGAACAACTTTCTCAGCCCTTTCTTTTATATGATAAGTAATTTTATCCATGGCAGGCACCTAATTAATAAAATAAATTTGTCAATTATACATAAATTTATCGAAAAATTAAACAGAAATGCCCGGTGGGCTACGGGGCATTTTTGAATTGATTCATACCGGTAGCCTGATGAACAAATAAAATGATATTGGAATGAATATAAGTTCAAATTTATAAATGAGGTATGACGTGGAACTCAGATACCCGCTGCTGCTAAAATATCAGCATCCAGAGTATGTAGTCAAGGATCAGTATCAGGGCGGCCGACATTACGAATGACCTGATAGTCGATTGTCCTACACCTTCTGCTCCGCCCTCCGTTCTGAAACCGATGTGACAGCCCATCAGCGAGGTTACTCCCCCGAAAACAATGGTTTTTATTAATCCCGCTATAAAATCCTGTATCACGAAAAACCTCTTGACCGAAGTGAAGAAAACTGCGTATGAAACATCCAGAAAATAATTTGACACGATATATGCACCCAAAACAGCTAGTACATTTGCGAACGTCACCAGGAGCGGCATCATTAGAACGGCTGCAAGAAATCGGGGCATTGCGAGATACCGTATAGGACTGATAGCCATTGTTTCAAGAGCATCAATTTGTTCTGTAACTTTCATCGTTCCCAGTTCGGCTGCTATTGAGGCTCCCACACGACCGGCAATCACTATGCCGGTTAATACCGGTCCAAGCTCCGTAACTATCGCCCTGCTTGTGGCGGCACCAAGAAATGACATCGGGGCAACGCCCTTCAGCTGATACGCTGCCTGCCACGCGGCTACTGCCCCCGTAAAAACGGCTATAATAAGTACAAGCGGCAGGGAGTTGACGCCGATATGCTCCATCTGATAGAAAATTAACTTTCTACTCCTGGGAATGGAAGGGAAGCTTCTTATTATACCCCAGAAAAGCTGGGAAACCTGTCCCATCTCTCCGAAAAACTTTAATGCCTTATTACCGATGTACCGCAGAAAAAGGAGCATATTGCCTTTGCTCATAATAATAGTGGAGCAAATTTAATAAATTTTTGCATTCAGGGTGTTTTAATCGAATTCATCCGAATAAAATTTTGTAGCCAGAGACTGAAATATTATCTTTAAATATTCAATAGAATCAAATAATAAAAAGACTTACGGACAACAGGCTTCCCGGAAAGGACTCCCTGTTTTTTATCCTGATAAGTTTTGGGAAAGGAAATTTATGGTTCAGAATAAAAAATTAAATGATTGGGTAAATAAGATGGCTGATATGTGTCAGCCCGATTCTATCTACTGGTGCAACGGTTCGGATGAAGAATATAGCGCGATGGCTCAAAAACTTGTTGAGAGCGGCACGTTTACAAAACTGGATGAGAACTTAAGACCCAATAGCTATTTCTGTCATTCCGATCCTTCAGATGTTGCACGAGTCGAGGACCGCACTTTCATATGCACTGAAAAAGAAATTGATGCAGGCCCTACCAACAACTGGGAGGATCCTGCAAAGATGAAGGAAACACTTAAAGGATTATTTGATGGATGTATGATAGGAAGAACGATGTATGTTATTCCTTTCAGTATGGGTCCCCTCGGCTCCAATATTTCGCACATCGGAGTTCAGCTTACCGATTCTCCCTACGTGGTTTGTAACATGAAAATTATGACACGGATAGGCCGACGGGTACTTGATATATTGGGCGACGGCAGCTTTGTGCAATGCCTGCACTCTGTAGGAATGCCTTTAACCGATGGTGTGCAGGACGTTCCATGGCCATGCAATAAAACTAAATATATCGTCCATTTCCCTGAAGAAAAGAGCATCTGGTCTTATGGAAGCGGGTACGGCGGAAATGCTCTGCTTGGTAAAAAATGTTTCGCTTTAAGAATTGCATCTTTCATGGCTCAAAAACAGGGCTGGCTCGCAGAGCATATGCTCATTGTGGGAATTACTAACCCTGAAGGACAGAAGAAATATATAGCAGGTGCATTCCCGAGTGCCTGCGGAAAAACTAACCTTGCGATGCTTACTCCAACCCTGCCCGGCTGGAAGGTTGAAACGGTGGGAGATGATATTGCCTGGATGAAATTCGGTAAGGACGGACGACTTTATGCAATTAACCCCGAGGCCGGCTTTTTTGGTGTTGCGCCCGGTACATCGATGGATACGAATCCTAACGCTATGCTCACCATGGAGAGGAATTCAATTTTTACTAATACCGCATTAACTCCCGATGCTGATATATGGTGGGAGGGAATGACTAAACAGAAACCCCCCAAGCTGCTGAACTGGCTGGGACATGAATGGACTCCTGAATCAGATGAGAATGCCGCTCACCCTAACTCCAGGTTTACTGCACCCACTTCCCAGTGCCCCGTTGTTGATCCCGACTGGGAGAACCCGGAAGGTGTTCCTATCTCTGCAATAATTTTCGGCGGGCGAAGATCAACCACTGTTCCCTTGGTTTACCAGGCTTTTAACTGGCAGCATGGTACATTTATGGGCTCCGCGGTTTCTTCAGAGATGACAGCCGCCGCTGTGGGGGTAGTGGGAAAAATAAGACACGATCCGTTCGCTATGCTCCCCTTCTGCGGATATAATATGGGTGATTATTTTAATCACTGGCTGGAGATGGGAAAAAAGACTGCTGATGATAAGCTTCCTAAAATCTTTTATGTAAACTGGTTTAGAAAAGATGAGAAGGGAAAATTTCTCTGGCCTGGTTTCGGAGATAATATCAGGGTAATAAAATGGATATTCGGACGCTGCGATGGTACTGCAGATGCTAAAAAGACAGCAGTCGGTTATCTTCCAACGAAGAAGTCACTTGACCTTTCCGGACTTGAGATACACGATAAAAATCTTGAGACGATCCTTTCAATTGATAAAGATGAATGGTGTGAGGAGGCAGAGGAGATGGAGAATTATAATAAGCAGTTCGGAAACAGGCTGCCTGCTGAGCTTAAACAGGAACTTAAAGAACTAAAATCCAGACTCTCAGCCACCTGACATCACAGGAATCGATGCTTCTCCGGTTTTCTGTCAATGAATTCCGCATCCTTACTGACTTTGTATCAGTGTAGAACTTATGATCCGGAAATACCCTTGCGAATTGTCTTTTCTACAGCCTGTTTGAAGCTGGTGAGGTTTACTGGTTTGGAAAAAACAAATTCAATACCCAGTTCATTATAATCGGCAATTATCTGCCTGTCGATATCGCTGCTGAGCACCATAACAGGCGGTTTACCCTTCATCTCAAGTTTCTTAAGCTCCTTGACAAACTCGTACCCGTCCATTACAGGCATCTTATGATCTGTAATAACTATCGCCGGAGGGAAATCAAGTATCTTCCCGAGGGCTTCTTTACCATTTGATGCAATATCAACTGTGTAATCAGGGGTGATACTCTTAAGTATCTTTGAGTACAGCAGTCGGTCGGTTCTGCTGTCGTCAACAAGAAGTATTACAGATGAAGCAACAGGAATTGTAAATATAAATTCAGTACCGGTCCCGTATACACTCTCCACATGGATCTCTCCACCATGTTTTTCAATTATTTCTTTCACTAGTGAAAGACCAAGTCCTGTACCCTTTTCGCCCGCGGTTCCTTCGGAAGAAAACTTTGTATCCACATTAAAAAGCTTATCAAGGTTTTCCCTCTTAATTCCGGTACCTGTATCTTTCACTCTGAATTCATAAAATCTCATCTGTTCTGCCGGTCTCCCCAGGATGGTTATGCTTCCGCCGCTTTTTGTAAACTTGATGGAATTCGAAATTAAATTATTGAATACCTGCAGCAGCAGACCTTTATCAGCAAAAACATATAGGTCATCTTCAACATCAGAACTGACATGAATGTTTTTCTGTATTGCAGTTCCGATTAAAGTATTAATTGAGTTCTCAATAATCTTATTAGCATGAGATTTTTCAGGTTCAAATTTTATCCTGCCTGTTTGTAAGCGTGTCCAGTCTAACAGAGAGTTTACGAGCAGAAGCATTGACTGTGACGACTCGCGTATAAATTCAATATACTGACGTTTCTCCTCTTCGTTAAGTCCCTCATCATTAAGCAAAAGATCGGTAAAGCCGAGAATTGAACTGAAAGGAGTCCTCAGATCATGAGAAATGATTGAGATGAAACGGTCCTTGGTTTCATTTAGCTTGATCAGGTTGTCAGTTGATTTCTTTAACTCATCCTGTGCCATCTTCCTGAGAGTAATGTCGCTTATCAAACCATAAACTTTTACTATTATACCATCAGCCGACCGCACAAGGTTAATCTTATTTCGTACCCAGACAATATTGCCCAGCTTGTTTATTATCCTTAACTCGAACTCCGAAGAATTCTGTACTCTGCTTTTCAGTAATTTTTTAAGTTGCTTTTTTGCTTCTTCAAAATCATCAGGATGTACGATCTTAAGTATCAATCGTGAATCGGTCAGAAATTCAGCTTGTGAGTAGCCCGTAATCCTTTCTACTGAGGAAGTGTAAAAAACAGGACGGAGAATTTTTCCGGTTCTTTCAAAAGTATAAAGGAAGTCATCTATGTTTTCGGTTATGTTCCTGTATTTTTCCTCTGATTCCCTGATGGCTTGCTGCGCTCTTTTCCTTTCAGTAACATCCCTGGTTACAAACACGAGGTAGGTTTTCTGATCCTGCACAAACCTGGAGGAGGAAATCTCAGCATAAAATCGTGTATTGTCTTTCTTCCTGCCGAGGAACTCAAATCTTCCTGGTGCAAATTTGTTCATTTCCAGAAGCTGAAGGTATTCAGCCACCTTGAGGATATCATCGTTGAATACAAGATCAAGTACCTGTTGTCCTGTCAGCTCTACACCGTTCCTGTACCCGAATATTTCAGCAAAAGAATCGTTGCATAAAGTTATTTTGCCCTGACTCGCAAGGGCTATACCATCGCTGACGGATTCAAACAGTGAATTATATAACTCAAGCTTTTTATCCGCCTGCTGTTTGTCCGATACATCAAGGAGATAAATAGTATAAAACTTCTTCCTGGTCTTTTCATTAATAGATGAAGTGAACCATGCAAGTGACGGAATCCTGTTCCCCCTGCTGTCTGTTAACGGCAGTTCAACTTTTGTTTTTTTCTGATCGAAAAGACTTAACTCAAAAACGTTCGATGAAAGGTAATCGGGTGAGATGAACCTTGTTATATTCTGTTCAAGTACCTCTTCAATTGAATATCCGAGCTTTTCACAGAAGATGTTATTTGCATAAAATATATCCCCGCCGGTATCCATAGAACAAATGAGCTCGCCGGCCTGGTTGATTATTGTCCTGAAGGTTTCCTCGGAGGATTTCAGTTTTAACTCGAAGATGGCCTGGTCTGTTATATCTGTGCAGCTGACAATGATAGGATGGGCAGGGTTCTGAGTTGCTGCAAACTTAACCTCATAGGTTTCTTTTTGTTTGCTCTCTTTGAAAACGGACAAATTTGTTTTCCAGTTCCCGGATTTCTCCAGCTCTTCTGTTATTTTATTGAAATAGGATTTATCGAATTGTCCGATAATATCGCCGACAAACTTGCCGTATGATTCGGAAGATGCATTAAAGCATTTTCGTGCTGCATCATTGAAGAATTTTACGTTTCCTTCAGGTCCCGTTGTTAATATGGGCTGGTTAATGTTTTTTACTGCTGTAGTGTAAGCATCCAGTTCCTCCGATTCATCGCGGAGACGCGTAACTTCCTTCTGCAGACTCGTCGTGTTTTCAAAAAAGAGATAAATGAATTTGATCTGCCGGTGCTTCGACTGGTATGGAAATATCCTGCAGTTGTAAGAAAATTTCTGTTCGTGTGTTTTTATTTCAAGGGGTAATTCTTCGGAAGCCCGGTTTTCGATTGAGGTGGAAATTGCGGGTCCCAGTTTATTAAGAACCTCCTTCGGAAAGATCTCAGACAGCGGTTTGTTGCTTAGGAATTGCTCCGGGGAAATGAACTTGTCATAATCTTTTCCTGATATATACTTAATCTGCCTCTCTGTGTCGATAATCAGAAAAAGATCATAAAACCGGTCGGCAATTTTATTTATAGTTCCTGCTAACTGAAGATCATCTTCTTCCGACTGCTTCAAAGTCTTAATATCCTCGATGATCAGTATGCCGCCGCTGAACTGCCCCGCAATAAATACCGGCGAGGCCTTGATAAAAAGAGAAATGACTCCCTGCGCAGATGCAGGAATATGTCTTATCTCTTTTTCAAAAGAATAACCTTCCTGTAACTCGAGCATCTCCTCTTTTATACTTACTCCAGGAAAAAGATCCTGATCAAGGATATTTAATCCTTTCAGTGAAAAGGTATCAATGCTGTAAAGTACACCGTACCTGGAGTAATTTTCATTCACAAAGTCGATTTCCCAGTCGGCTGTGAAAGTCAGAATGCCGACAGGAGCGTTTTCGATAATTTTTAGGAGGTAATCTTCCCTGTTAGTAAATCCTGTTTTACCGGACGTATTTTGCATTTATTTATTTTATTCAACAAAAGAACTATTTCACGTTGTATCAATTATCATGCTACTGGATTATAGTTCCTGAAGTACAGTTTAAGTACTTTTAAGTCGTTCTGTTATAACGTGTTACCGGAATTAACTAATGTGTCGAAATTTATATAAAATGATTCTACACGGGATTCAATGTATCATTTTGGATTTTAATGATCAATTCATTTCACCCGGAAAAATATACAAGAAACTCTCTGCCAGCCCGGATTTACTTAAAACATTGTAGATGTTCTATAATTGAAACTCCCTGCTGCTGTTCACATCTTCTCGTTCTCCGAAGTGGATCTGTATATCAGACTGGAACTTACTTTCAGGGATAACAGATTTCAGCCGAACATCGTGGATGCTCTTATCCTAAGTTCCTGCCTGCCGTATCATTAAAATCCCCGACGAGAATCCATAGGCCGGCCCGGAAACTATGTTCAAAATATCCTAACTTAATCCGCACTATATTTTAATTCTATGAATAATAAGATTTCAATACTCGGATGCGGATGGCTTGGCTTACCCCTCGCCGAGTTCCTCATCTCAAAAGGCTTTTCTGTTAAAGGTTCAACTACAAATTATAATAAACTTTCCCTGCTTTCTTCAAGAAATATCGATCCCTTTCTGCTCGAATTAAAACCGGGGATAAAAGGAGACAGGATAAAAGAATTCTTCAATTCAGAGATCTTGATCATCGATATTCCCCCCGGCGGAGATGATAAGGTCACTTACCATCCGGAACAGGTTAAATCTATACTGGATGAAGTTAAGGGTTCATTTGTCAGCAAGATTATTTTCATCAGTTCTACTTCTGTTTATGGTAATGTAAACCGGGAAGTTACTGAAATTGATGAGCATGACCCTGAGAAGGAATCCGGCAAAGCATTAAAGATCGTTGAAGATATGCTGGTCTCTGAGCCGTCATTTGAGAAAACTATCATCAGGTTTGCTGGTTTGATAGACGATGACCGTAATCCCGTAAAATTTTTTGCCGGCAGGAAAAATATTTCAGGCGGAAATATTCCTGTGAATTTAATACACAGGAAGGACTGCATCAATGTTATCTACCAGGTTATAGTTCTGGATGCATGGGGCGGGATATTTAATGCATGTTCCGAAATGCACCCGTCAAAAAGAGAATTCTATACCGCTGCGGCTGAAAAACTTAACCTGCCCGTGCCAGGCTTTATCGATACAGATGACGGTTATAAGATTGTGAACTCTGATAAACTGAAGCGTCGCCTGGGTTATAAATTTCTTTATCCCGATCCATTACAGATGATTTGATATGCTCCCTCTTCTTCTTACAATACTCTGCTCAACCCTGATCGTTCTTATCCTGAAGTATAGCGATACAAGGAAAGGGAGTCCCGTGCTGCTTCTTTGCGGAAATTATTTCAGCGCCGCTGTTATTAGTCTCATCCTGATAGTTTCAGAGAAGGATCAGGCTTCTTCCACTGGTACGTTGCTTTTCGGTGCCGGACTGGGCTTATTGTTTTTTATCGGATTTTTTGTTTTTGCAATTGCTGTCGGTAAGGCAGGGGCCTCATTGTCGGCTGTAAGCTCAAGATTATCGGTGATCATCCCAGTAGGACTCTCGGTCATCATCTATAACGAGATCCCTTCAACGTTTCAGTCAGCAGGAATTATCCTCGCCCTGGTCACTATTCTCCTTTTTTATTTTTCCATCCGGAAGTTCTCATCCGGCAGCTTTGATAAATCAGATTACCTATACCTGATCCTGCTCCTTGCAGCAATAGGGATAAATGATTTCTGCTTTAAGATTTTCCAGAACTGGCGGCCCGCTGAAGAAAAGAACTTTTTTATTTTTATTATTTTTTCTTTTGCATTTATTTACTCATTCGCCTACGTACTTTTAAAAAAGATCAGGATGGATTACCGTACGGTATCAACAGGACTGCTGCTGGGTATTCCTAATATATTCAGTTCATACTTTATGCTTGATGCATTGAACACTCTGCCTGCAGTTATTGTTTATCCTGCCATCAACATCGGGATAATTGTTCTGACAACCTTAGCTGCGTTTCTGATATGGAAGGAAAGGCTGAATGTATATGGATGGTGGGCGATGGGATTCGGTATTTCTGCTATATACCTGCTTAGCATCTGAATTGTTCAGACTCTTAGGGTTGAGGCTCGTTTCGGGTGGCTATTTATATTACAATAATTTATCCTGTATGCTGATGGGTACTACGGCAAACAATGAATTAACAACCTTGTGGAAGAATTTAGAATCCCGAAAAGCTGAATTCCACGAGAATCATATCAGTTAGATATAGGGGAGACATAAAAAAAGCGGCAGAATAGTTCTGCCGCTTTGTCGAGGGAGTGTTGTGCTATCTTCTACCGCCTCTCTGCTTACCCTTGGGACCTGTGCCATCGCAAACACCGGATCCTGCACCCGGACCATATCCTGTACCGTCACGCGGTCCGATACCGCTGTGTCCTGTACCGTCGCCGGGACCGAAACCGTTGCCATTACCTTGTGCATTATTGTACTTATAATTATGCCTGTACCCGAAACTGTATTGATTCGAGTTTCTCTTTTGTGCTCCTACGAAATCGGGATCCACACAGTTCGGAACTCCGTCGCCGTCGGAATCAATAGCGTTATCATTTATTCCGTCATTGTTCAGGTCTATAAATCCTTTACCGGTTTTATTTACTTTATTTTGTGCATTCAGTTCAGAGGTGTTCAAATATAAACCCAGTATCAAAACTATCCCTGAAGTCATCAGAATTTTACCTATCTTTTTCATTTCTATCTCCATTTCAAATTGTTATTTTTATAGGACGTCCGTTTCAGTTTTATATTCAACGGGTGTGCCATTGTTAAATTATTCGGTTTGGGGAGATTTTAGCTGCGGATAATTCCATTTCGACTATATAGGCGTTATGCTGCGACCATCCCGGCGAATTTATTTACCCGAACCCTGGTTCTGTTACCGGAATCATATATCCATAAAGGAATGAGAATTGTACGGTAAATATTGTGAAATGGAAATTTAAACTTCGTTCTTCCACAGTCATCGCTATTACAGTAGTTATAGGAATAGTTATGATCACCTCTGCTTACCTGGAACTGAAGCAGGGAAAAGAGGAATTGTACCACATCCTTAATGAACAGTCGCAGGCCTTAATCGAAACGATAACTGAAAGTTCAGTTAATACAATTAACTCTGGATTTGAGATTGAAGACCTAATCACCGAAAGACTGCTCAATAATGCCCGGCTCATAAAAGATCTTGATGCTTCGGGCAGTCTGACCAGGCAAAAGCTGATCGATATAGGGAGGGCAAACGATCTTTACAGGATAAACATCTTCAACCGCTCGGGCGACAGGGTACTTTCAAACCGAATTCCTGAACCTGATCATACCTATGGGGAAGAGAATATCAACCGTTATTCGGAGATTGCGCCGATACTGAACGGAAGCACAGATGAACTTATAATAGGCCTGAAGGAAGCTGAGTTTACCGGCGGGCAGAGATATGCTGTAGCAGTTGAACGCACCGGCGGCCGGGGCGCTATAGTAGTTAACCTCGATGCGAAGGAGCTGCTCGACTTTAGAAAGAGGATCGGAATTGGGAAGATAATCCAGGATATTTCCAAAAATTCCGGAATAAGATATATAGCCCTTCAGGATACAGGCGGGATCCTTGCAGCCAGCACTAATATAGATTCGCTGGATGCCATTCCTGATGATATTTTCCTTCAGAATGCAATGAAGACTGATTCGGTATTTTACAGAACTGTCGCCTTCATGGGTAATGATGTTTATGAAGTTGTGAAAAGATTGACCTATGATAATTCGGTTGTGGGAATTTTCAGAATTGGATTAACTCTCAATGAATTAAAAAACATTGAAGACCGGGCATATAAAAGAATTCTGATTATTACTCTCATCCTGGCCGCTGTCTCCATAATAACTCTCAGCATTGTCTTCACCTCACAGAACCTCAGGACAATTTCTGAAGAGTTCAAGAAGTTCAAAACCTTCACGGGCTCGATCCTGAAAAATATGGACGAAGCCGTAATCGTTGTAAACAAAGATTTGGTAGTCTCTCTCTTTAACAGCTCTGCTCAGAAGTTATTCGGAATAAGGGAAGAAGAAGTGACGGACAGGAACCTTAATGAGTTGAATGATTTTCATTTCCTCATAGATATCCTGCAATCTGAGCGAAGTACGGAAAGACCAATTACAATCAGCGGCGTAGTTAAATATCTGCTTATAAATTCAACGGCCAACTATGATGACCAAAATGAAACTGAAAGTTATACAGTAGTACTTAACGATATAACGGAAAAGAAGGCGCTGGAGGAAAATGCACACAGGAATGAAAAGCTTTCTGCAATGGGCGAACTTGCCTCTGGTGTGGCACATGAGATAAGAAATCCTATCAATGCAATCGGTATGATCGCCCAGCGGCTTCAGAAGGAATTCTCCCCCGAAGGCGGCAAGGAAGAGTTTAATTCGATTACCAGTTTACTGCGGACCGAGGTAACCAGGATAAATAACATCATTAAGCAGTTCCTTGACTATGCGAAGCCCCTTGAGATGAAACCCCGGGAGATGGATGCCGATGTGTATTTCGGTCAGGTCTATCAACTGTTCCAGGCACAGGCTGACAAACGCAGAATAACTTTCACGATGCATGGCTCCAATCCGGGAAGCATCAGGATAGATCCTGAACTGATGAAGCAGGCTTTGATGAATCTTGTGCAGAATGCATTCGATGCAGTGGGCGAGGAGGGAAAAATCGGGGTTCAATATATTTGCGGGGATAATAAACTCGAGATCCTGGTGTACGATAATGGAAAGGGTATCCCCGAAGAAGCAAAGGGAAAGATCTTTGATCTCTATTATACATCAAGGAAAGATGGTACGGGAATAGGACTCAGCATTACACAAAAGATAATTGAACAGCACGGCGGCAGCATCTCTTTTGAGAGTGCTGCAAATGAGGAAACAAAATTTAAGGTGGTATTACCGCAATGAAAGACTATAACATTTTGATAATAGATGATGAACAAACCCAGCGCGAGGTTTTAACCGGCTACCTGAAGAAGAAGGGTTATCATATCCTTTCTGCCGATTCGGGTGAAGAAGGGATAAGACTCGTTAAACAGAGTGCTGTGGATATCGTACTCTCGGATTTTAAGATGCCGGATAAAACAGGACTGGAAGTCCTTGAACAAGTTAAGAAAATAAATCCCGAAATCAGTTTTGTTATCATTACTGCCTATAGTACGGTTGAAATGGCAGTTAAGGCAATGCGGATGGGTGCTTACGATTATATTTCGAAGCCAGTGGATCTGGATGAACTAGATTTGTTGATAGAAAAAATAATTGAAAACCGGACTCTTAAGTCGGAGATCCGTAACCTCAAATCCCAATTGCAGGAAAAGCATAAAATAACATCCATCATCTCACAGTCGCCACGTATGGACGAAGTACTAAGCATTGCCTCCCGCGCTGCTGAGAGCAATGCCTCAATCCTGATTACCGGCGAGAACGGTACAGGCAAAGAAGTGCTTGCAAAGGCTGTTCATTATATTAGTCCCAGGAAGGATGAACCTTTCACTGCCGTTAACATTCCGGCCCTCTCAGAGAACCTGCTGGAAAGCGAATTGTTCGGTCACGAAAAAGGGTCCTTCACCGGAGCCGACCGGATGAGAAAAGGCAGGTTCGAAATAGCTTCTGGCGGCACGATCTTTCTGGATGAGATTGGTGATATCCCTCCTTCTATGCAGGTGAAGCTTCTCCGCGTACTGCAGGAGCGTGAGATTGAACGTGTTGGAGGAACAGAAAAAATCCCTGTGGATGTAAGGATAATATCAGCAACGAACCGGAGTCTCGAGCAGAAAATTAAGGAAGGCACCTTCAGGGAAGACCTATTCTATAGGTTAAATATCGTCACCATCGGTATACCTCCGTTACGGGAAAGAAGAGAGGATATTCTTCCGCTGGTTGAATCGTTTATTAGAAAGTTTGGAGGGCAGAATAATAAAACAGGTATGGAAATCTCGAAGGAGGCAGTTGACAGTCTCCTTAAATATAACTTTCCGGGCAACGTAAGAGAGCTTGAGAACATTATCGAACGTTCCGTGGTCCTTTCCCGCAGCAGCCTCATCACGCTTAACGACTTACCGATGAACGTACGGGGATTCAAAGAGGAAACTTCAGCGGGTGGAGTGCAGACCGAAATTCTAAACGACAAAATTGAGGCTTTAGAGAAATCCATGATCTACGATGCACTAGCTAAAATGAACGGCAACCAGACCCGGGCGGGGAAGCTGCTGGGTATCACCGAACGCAACCTCCGCTATAAAATGAAAAAGTACGATATCAGGTTTGAAAAGTGATCAGAAGCCCCATTCCAGGGAAATTGATGAAAGGTGGTTATTGTAATCGTAGAAGTAATCGTTAGATCCGTTTACAAGATAATTGTAGTTTAACGATAACCCCAGTCCATCCGTTATCGTGTTTAAATCAAACTGCAGCTCTGCACCAAATGCATAATAATTATCCTTCCTCAGGATATCTGTTTCCGTACCGTCGGGCAGTGCAATAGGAAGGTTGTTGAAATTCCTCTGCGTATAGATAAATTCTCCCTGCAGGACAATATTATCTGTAATCATCTGTGTAAGGGCAGTCCCTGCTTCCATTCCATCATTAGAATAAGCATCGTTAAAGATCTCCTCTTCGTAGTATATATAATCGGTGTAGGTAATATACCGGTTGCCAGTCGTCAGGTTTTTGCGGTACCTGAAGTATCCGCTTAGTCCTGTGGTTTCGGTTAGGTTCTGTGCAAGCTGTATATAGCTTTTCCATTGTGAAATATTATCGGCTGCATCGGGGGAATTATATCTCAGTTTGTAAAGCTTGAAGTCCGCTTCTGTACCGATTGCCAGCGTTGTCCTGGTAGAGAAGGTATTGCTGTACTTCAGGAATACTCTATGCTCGAAATGTGTAAATGAATCGAAGTTCTTATAATCATTATAGAAGAAAGTGTAGCCGCCAAGGAGATAATCCGTTTCATTCAGGAAGTGCCTGTAGTTGGCGTAAGCCGACAGCTGCGAGAGATCGTACACCGATAGCTCGTCGCGGTTATTCCTAAACGCATAATTGATTCCCGAGTTCAGAGGGTTCTCATCCTGAGAAAGAAAGACCGTATTCACCAATCCAAACTTATGAGAGTTTGACGATTTGAAATTATTCTCCCTGAAGTAAGTAACATTGCCCGTGTAATAAAGCTGGAAGTTATTTGCATCCGACTCGAAGTTGTACCCTGCTTCAAGTGATCCGCTGTGCACTAAGTCGGATGTTTTTTCAAAGTTGTTGTAGATGTTGTCATCGTAATAATTTTCGAATCGGGTGCTCAGTGACAATTGCGGAAAAGCAATCTGTGAAATCGCCCCTGATAAAATTATGCAGAAGGAGGCAGTTGAAAATAGTCTCATTACCGCCCCCGTCCGCCCTGGTGTCCGCCGCCGCCGTTTTGTCCCGCCCTTTGCCGCTTCCGCAATTTTTCAAACAGCAGACCTTTAACACGCTGATCGCAAATACCGTCGCCATCTTTATCAATGAATACATCTTTATTTCGTTTCCTTGCGGTCACTGCTTCTTTTTGCATTTCCTCTGTTTTAACGACTGCCTTTTTTCGTGTCTGTGTACTGTCGCTCTCCTGTGCCAGAATAGGAACAGAGAAAAGGATGAACAATATTGCGGCAGATATAAGTGTCTTCATATTTACCTCCGCAAATAGGCCGACAAACAGAGTGCCATCGAGCTAGCATAAGATTAGGATATATATGGGCGTTATAAGGCGGAATTTATACGGAGGAAGCGACCTTAAGAGTCACAGATACGACCAAATAGTCGAATGCTGGGTACGGGTTACTTTTTCCTTTTTCCCTTTTCCTTTTTACTTTTTCCTTGACCTAAGTATTCTTCCCCTCCGGAAGCGGATGTGTTTCAATTACCCTATTTACCTCTTCACCATGCTCTTTCAGGTAAGGGCATTCACCGGCACTTCCATTCATATAGGGACAATCGCTCGTTTGTCCTTCAAGGTAAGGACACCCGCCGGATTCTGATTCGCCGTTTTCTTTGATAGAAGGATGGGCTGAACCATGTTCCCTTCCGATAAGATAAGGACATTCAAGCTGCGAATGGCTCTGCTGCTGCTGAAGATAAGGGCATTTATTTGAAGCATCGGGTTTATTCCCCTTTTCAACAACTATATCAGATGCAGTAAATGTTAAAGTTAAAATAAATGCCATAAGAACTAATGAAATGTTTTTCATAGAGCACCGTTCTTTTGTTGTTAAGGGAATTTTCTCTTGTAAAATAAGAAAAATAAGACTTAAAGCAACAGGAAATTTCCTTATATCACAGAAAACCTACATTACAAGGTTTCTCCCTGCGGTCGAGATGACAAGCTGGTAGGCAAAAATGCCGATGTGGTTGGAATTCCATTTTTCAATCTGAAATTTTCAATATTAAATCCTCTTTAGGACGTAGCCGGAAGAAGGTTTAACCTCGATTTCAGAAACCACATTTCCCTGGGATTCGATGCCGGCTTTTTCCGGTGATACCAGAACCTCCCATTCGCCTTTAGGCAGGTGAAATTCCTCTTCACTTTCTGGATGTGCGTTAAACAAAACTACAAACTCATCACCCTCATATTTAAGATCATACCCCAGTGCGAACTGGTTATCCTTTATATCATAAAACGTAATATCTTCATAACCCGCTCTTCTGAAAGCATTGTACCTGTTTCGTAATTCAATCAGGCCCTTGTAGTAATCCACCAGCTCCGCATTCATTTCAGCATATTCATAATTGATGTAATTGGTTTCGTTGTCCTTGTTATAGCTGTTATGATCCAGCCTTCCCTTCTCCTCATCATGCACATTAATATCTTTCGGGATCACCTTGCTGCGAGCAAATTCCTGTCCCGCGTGTATCATTGTCATTCCCTGAGAAGTAAGCAGGAACAAGGCCCCCAGCTTATTCAGTTTCAACTGTTCGGGAGTAAGCTTCGCATTATCATAGACATCAGCTATCACCTCATCCGGCTTCACGTTCCCCAGTCCTATACGGATAAAATCTCCCAGCGTATAGCCGTCGTGAGATTCAAGATAATTTACCGAGTGCTCCTTCTTCTGAAACAATCCCAGCGTATCTCTCACAAGCGTGCCGTTCACGTAGCTTTTTATGCGGGCGGGATCATTGTTCCCGTACCACTTCCCGAATATCCATCCCAGGTTGTTAACAGGATTTTCTCCCTTCACACCGTTACGTATCTGGTCATTCCACGACCCCCATCCCCGTAGCGAAAATCCCGTTGGATCGTACCCGCCGCCCCATGGTTCGCAGACAAACACAACGTCGGGATTTACCTTCTGCGCTTCGTGCATTACCGCCTCAATCGTTTCCCAGTCGATCAGCTTTCCAAGATCAAACCGGAAGCCATCTATATGATACTCTTTCATACAGTAAAGAACACTCTCCACAATCATCCGTCGCATCATAGGCCGCTCGGTTTTAATGTCGTTCCCCGTTCCGCTCTGCGCTATAAAATGTCCCTTCTCATCCAGCCTGAAATAATAATCCCTATCAATCTCCTTCAGGTTACCGTTCTCATATTCGGAAATATGATTATAAACCACGTCCATCATCACGGCTATACCCGCTTTATGGAATGCCTTCACCATATCCTTAAAATCATTTATCTGCCGCGCATCGGTGCCGGTCCAGGTATTCCATTTAATCTCATCCGTTCTTTCGCTGTAATAGCTTTCGGGCGCGAAGAAAGCTGTCGTCATATATCCCCAGTGGTTTCGCTCGTAAGGATTCCACGAATTAAGCCTTCCGTTCAGTGAATCTTTAAAGGGACTTTCGATATTCGCAAATTCCTGCGAAGGCAGCAGCTCAACCGTATTGACACCAAGAGATTTGATATAGCTCAGTCCGCCGGTCTTACCCGTTTCTGTTAGTCCCCTGTAAGTACCTCTCTCCTCAACGCCCGAACTTTTATCTTCAGTCATATCCCGCACATGCATCTCATATATGATAAGATCGCGCCAGTCGCGTCTTATCCACTCATCGCCTTCCCAGTCGTACTCGCCCTCCTTCACCACAATCGAATGCCGCGGCGTGAAGTAAGTGTTATAAGAAGCCACTGCCCGCGAATATGGATCGATGCACAGCACAGGCTCTGCATCGGGCTGCCGGACCTTATAGTTATAATATTTTCCATAAAGCTCGCCGTCAAGCACAGTCTCCCACACGCAGTCCTGATCCTTCATCATCTCATACACGGTGCCGTTCTCATCTGCGGGATCATCAAACAGCACCAGCGAAACATTTTCAGCCGACGTAGAAAAAAGACGGAAAAAAGTTTTACCGTCCTCAGTAAAAGAACCGAGTTTCTTATCGGAATAAATCTTATCAAGTTCCTGCAGATGATGAAGGAACTCTATCTGCTTCTTACTTGTTTTCATTTTTTTGTCAGCGACAAACAACTCTGCACCTGTAATTTTATTGCAAATTAATATTGTTAAAATGATACAACTAATTATCCTATAAAATTTCATCTGGTTAAGCAATCATGATGTGATCTATTCCCCGGCCAGCATTTTACCATCCACCACTGGGGTGACACAAATCAAAGGTTTTTCAGGCAAATTAAAATTTGAAAAGATCTCTTCAAACAACTGAAACTGCATTCCCCGCTTCTCAAGCTTTGCAAAGCGGTTATAATTCATAAAACGGCCGTACTTATCCCTCGGAGCATCGAAGCGGTAAGCTGATTCAAAATCCTCCTTCGCGCGGCTCTTCAGGAATTTAATCTTATTATCGTCGCCGCCTTCACGCTCATATGCCACCGCCCGGAACTCTTCCACTAGGTTATTATTAATGATGAGGTAGATGTTCAATATAATCTCATTCATTTCGAAGTTCTTATTATTTCAAGATGTCGGCAGGATTTCGGTATCAGAAATGTTATTCCTGTTGTTATTGTTTAAAGTATAAAATCCAAGCGCAACTGCGTACCCAAATGCAAACTTACAAAGGATACTCTCTATAACGCTCAGCAAACCGGGTAAATTTAATAAAAGAAGGATAAAAGATGCTATAACCGGGACAATAATAAAATAGTGACCTATTATTAAGAGCCGTGTTTGCTTTACCGGGAAATCCCTGTTATTAAGATTATCGTATAATAGGAAAAATGAGATAAATATAGGAAGGTAATAAAACGCACCATACAAGGTGCCGAGCGGATAATTATAAGAAGCATAAAGAACAGAACACTTAACCACCGCAAACTCATTTATTACAGAACTGTAGTAGGCGATAAAAAACATAGCCGGAAGAAAGATCAGCGGTTTTAATTTGCTCCTTATCTTAAGGTAACTTAATACCAGCAAAAAGCTCAGCGGAGGGAGGAAAGAAATAACATCAAAAGCAATGTAGGCCGTATCGGATGATTTCACACCGATGCCGCAGATGAAGTATTCCAGAACCTGGTAGCCGGCGAGCAGCAGAATAATAAAGAATATCAGAATATTTCCTTTATTCTTATCAGCAAATATTACAAGATTGACAAAAAGAACAATCTCTATACAGGCAATTAAAAGAGAAACAATTCCGTCGAGGTTATCCAATATGTTTACAGCTTAATTTTAAAATCACACATAAATATAAAAAAATACTCGCTGCCGGTACAAGAAACAGATACCCTCCATGGTGATGTTAATTAAAATATAACCGGATAAATATCAAGTCACCCCTGACACTTTATCTATTAAACGTGTGACTCCTCTTTAGGGAAAGGACTCCGGGACAATAAGACGGCGGGTATTTTAAGATGCGGAATGGTTGCAGCTTCGGGGAACGTATGATCACAGATATACACCCATAGGATATGTCCGGCGGCGTTTATTAACTCAACGATTGCCCCCGTCAAGAATAATTAGGGTCCTATCATGGGTGATCACAGCTTTCCTGTTCCTGAATATGCTTGGCAACTTTGCTTCAGAAAGTTCTGAAGAGCGGCTTTTGTTCGGTCCAATTTCACTTCTACTTGCAGCAGCCTGTCTTGTGGTATCGTTATCCAAGCCAAAAAAACTTAAACCTTGACACGAGTATCACCGGCAGAGATGATTTTCTATAACTATAGTTTAGCCTCTATAAGCTTGTGCTGGTACTTTGGAATGAAAGCTGTACTACAATAGTTTGATCCCTACAGACTTATGACTCCACCGTCCTTATTTTTGGAATTTCTGTTTTTGAGCGAAACAGCATTACTGACTTTGTCGAGACTGGTCGTACTATATGTTTCTTCTATAAGCGAAACAGCGTTTCACCTTACATGATTGCGCTTCAGTAATTTTTTAGATTTCTACCCCGACTCTCATATGTATCCTGAATGAGTGGGGATCGAAATGATATAATAATGGTGACATCAGTTTACTTCAGCTGCTTCATAAGTTCGTCGACTGCCTTTTTAAGCTGGGCGTCGGTGCCCTTTGCACGGTAATCTGGTGTATTCTCCACAATGAAATCAGGGGTGGCGGGTTCGTCTTCCATATCGTTGCCGGTCTTCTTCACATACCAGCCTCTGCCGGGGAGACGGACAAACGTTCCGTCAACCATGCTTCTGCCTCCTGTTGATATCACTGCGCCGAATGAAGGTTTGCCGACAAGCTTCCCTATTCCCAGTGTCTGGTATGCATGGGAGAATATTTCGGCATTTGAATAACTGTTTTCATTACACATTGCTATACTTGGTTTTATCCATGCTGTATACGGAAGTCTTTCTCCTAAAGGATAATATCCCGTAAACTTCAGATGATCTTTTGCAAGGTTATCTGCTGCTCCTCTGGGTATCGTGTAAGCGTGCTGCTTGTAATTCAGCACCATCATCAGGTAGTCAGTTGTCCATCCGCCGCCGTTGTAACGCACGTCCACAACAATCCCATCTTTGCCGTAACCCGTTGCCTGAAGCTCTCTCTCGAATTCCTCGAAGCTATCCCAACCCATCGCCTTAATATGAATATATCCAATTCTTCCTCCGGAATATTCGTCAGTCAGTTTCTTCCTGTCCTGCACCCATTCATTATACAGCAGATCTTTGATATTGCTAACCGGACGAATAATAACTTCCCTCGTTTTCCCATCAGCGGATTTTACTTCGAGCAGCATCCTTTCATCAGCAGTGTTTACGAATTTTGAATAGAAATTAACATTCCCGCCTACAGGCTCGCTGTTCACTTTAGTAATAACATCACCAACGAATAGTTTGCTTTCGGTTTTATCGGCAGGACTTTCAGGGATAATGCGGTCCACAAGAATTCCCCCGTCTGCATTTTTTATTTCTATCCCGAGCAGACCGGTTACTTCTTTCTGCGTTTCCTCCCTATCGCTTCCGTACATTCCCATATGACTGGCGTTTATCTGACCCAGCATAATATTGAACATATACCTGAAATCCCTGCTTGTTGAAGCGGCCATAACCCATGGTTTATACTTCACCTTAATCGAATCCCAGTCGTGCCCGTTGAACCCGGGATCATAAAAACCGTCCCTTATCATTCTCCACGATTCTTCAAATATCTGCTCGCGCTCGGTGGTGTAATTAATCTGCATCTTTGCCGAATAAGAAAGACCTTCTTCTTTCTTCTTATCCAGGTCAACTTTGACAAGCTTGCCATCTCCTTTGAAGAGATAAAGATTCTTAACTTTTTTATCGGGTTCTAACGAGGAATATGCATCGCTCCCTTTTATAATTGATTCGAAATCCTTACCATCCCACTTAATGCTATAGAGCGAGTAATCAAGCTTCTTTGCCTTGCCCGATGAATAAGGTGCAGTAAAGTAGAATGTCTCTCCATCAGCTGAGATAACAACATTACGTTCGTCGCCCGGCATTGAAGTAACCTGTACCAGCCTCTTATAAATATCCGGGAAATCGATCTGAACTTCTTTTACCTCTGCCGAATCTTTTTTGTCCTTCTTCTCATCATTGGGCTTTTCGGTTTCCTCCCAGTCCTGCTGGGTTTTTTCCCAGTCGGCTTTCTTCAGCCAAACAAACCAGATGTCGGCACTTCGGTTATTCCTTTCAGAAACAAAACCAAGCTTTGAACCATCAGGACTCCAGAAGGGCTGTGTATCCATTGCAGGGTGCATACTTACATTTACAGGTTCGTGCGAGCTGTCGGCTGCCTGGATATAAATTTCATTATTGAAATAAAGATCGGCCTTGGAATATGCGAGCCACTTTGAATCGGGGCTCCAGCTGATATCTTCCGCTCCCGCCCAGTCATCCGATAATATCTTTTCATCAGAAAGCTTTCCGCCCTTATCAATCTTTGCAGATATAAGCTGACCGTTGCCGCGCAGGAATGCAATCATCATTCCGTCTGGCGAAACAGTTAATTCAGATTCATCCTGATCCGTACTGGTGATCCTTTCAACCTTATGCTTCAGGCTTCTGAAAATATTTGTCTGCTCCTTATCCGAAGAAGCAACGGCGTAAATATCGAACTGTCCAGCTTCATCCGAAACAAATACGATAGTTGAATCATTAACCCACTGAGGATTCTCCTCGCGGGAAGGGCTCTTCGTCAGATTAACTGTAAGATTTTTATCCTTATCATTCTCAGTAACATAAATATCCCCGCGCACCGCAAGGGCGATATACTTTCCGTCAGGCGAAAGAGAAAACTCCGATGCTTTAGATGTAAAAGTCTCCCACTCATAGGGATCAAGCTTGTAATCCGATGCAACATCTATTGAAAGCGTATCGAGGTTTGTCCCATCGGAATTTATTGTATAGAGATTCATATCCTTTTCAAGGACGAGCTTATTTCCATCGCCACTTACACTGAAATTACGCACACCATTATCTGTAAAGGCTGTAACAGCATTTTCATTGAGTTTCTTCCCTTCCTGATCAAGAGATATTTTATGAACATTATATTTCCCGCCGGAAGAACTGATATAAAAAAGATTACGATTGCCTCCCCACTGCGGTGAATAATCATTTCCTTCGAAGAATGTCAGCTGAGAATATGATTTATCTTTTGTGTCGTACAGCCAGATATCACGGTTTGCCGAGCCGCGGTACTCTTCGCGTGGTATGCCGCAGTCGCCTTTTGTAAATGCAACAAACCTGCCGTCGGGAGATTCTGCAGGATCATATCCGAAAGCATCCATTGATCGTTCAGGAGTACCGCCTGAAGGTAATGCTGTATAAATCTCCGGAGACCATTCAACCGAATTATAATTTCTTCTTGTCGTAAAATATATTTTCCCGCTTTTTGACCAGCTGCTCACCTCATCGCCGGCAGAATTATATGTAAGTCTTAAAGGCATTCCACCCTGTTCATCTACTACGTAAATATCTGCATTCCCGAATCTCTCGCTGTTAAACGTAATTTTATTTCCATCAGGACTCCAGGCACTTGACGTCTCAATACCTTCGTGCTCGGTGATCCGGTCGGCCCTACCTCCAGCAGAAGATACCGTCCATATATCCCCCTGATAGGAGAATGCAATCTTTGAACCGTCATTATTGATAGACGGATACAGCAGCAGCGGCTGACCCTGCGAATATGAAAAAGTTGAAATAAAGATAAGGCTGGCAAAAAAGGTTAGATACCTCAACATAACTCACTCCCGGTATTTTGAAGAATGTCATCCCGAACTTCGGGATTTCTTAACTAAAATGGACCCATATCGCTCTCCTGCAATATGCATTAAGACATCGGATCACACTCCCAAATATACCTTCCTGAATAAAGATTTTGAAACATTAAGTGATAAACGGCTCTAAAATGTTGTATATAGAAATTATTAATCAAAAATGCTGATAGTTTTGTATATTTAATAGATTCCTGGAAGGGTCGCAGAACCGAATAGTAAAAGTAACTTTTAACTACCTGGGTGAGCGAAACACCGTTTCACTCTACATTTTCTCAAGGCCGAAGTTTCACACAGCCTCGGAATAATGACTCTTAAATTGAATAACTTTGCAGTCGTGACCGGAGATATAATAAGTTCATTAAAAATCAAAGGACCAATCCGTAATATGTGTTAAACCGACTGTCCGAAGACTTCGGAAAGTTTATACCTGATTAATATAATTGGATATTAACCGGGTCTTAACTATATTTTAATTATATTTATCGAGCAATCCGAAAATCAATAAATTGTTGCGCTCCAAACATAGTTGTTAACTCATAGGGCGTTAACAAAGGGTATCAGCTAAACCCAAACTACTTCATATATTTACAAATACGTACATTAAATCTCAATCTAAGGTCGAATGGAATGAAACTGCAGTATTATAAAAACCTGGACGGTACGCGGGGCATTGCAGCCATGATGGTGCTTGTACATCATTTCTTCTACTTCAACGATACTGACTATCCTATCAACATGGACTTTTACCGTGAGATCACAGAGTTCGGACAGCATGGGGTTTCATTGTTTTTTGTACTATCCGGTTTTGTAATTACAAGAATTCTATTAAACAATAGAAATGAGCCGAAATATTTTAAAACGTTTTACAGACGCCGGGTACTGAGGATTCTTCCATTGTACTACCTTTATCTATTTTTTGTTTTTTTCCTGATGCCTTTTATTCTTGATACTGATTTTGTTAATCTTAAACTGCAGCTGCCCTATTACTTTTATTCGCAGAATTTTGTGGACCTGCTGGGCATAGACGCTTCAGGACCCGGACATTATTGGTCTCTGGCTGTAGAAGAACATTTTTACATGATCTGGCCCCTGGTAATTTATCTTACTTCTCCAAAGCAATTGTGGAAGGTCATCGGGGTATCCATTATTCTCATATTTTGTCTTAGATATTTCATGTTAAGTGAGGGACTGGAAATTAACCATTTCACATTTACACGTATCGACCAGTTATTATTTGGAACTATGCTGGCACTTATGGAATATAATGGATTCCTTAAGAAAAAGAAGGCGGCTTATTATTTTATAATTATCGGGTTATCAATAATTCCAATTGCGGCATTAACGTATTATCTGCAAAAGCATTTTTTCTTTACTAAAGAAATGCTGAAATCTTCTCTGCAGGCATTATTTTTCTTTAGTATTATTGGCTATTTAATAGCCAGCAATGTACAAACCACAGTAAACAGGATATTATCCGGCAGAATCCTGCAATATCTTGGTAAAATAAGTTACAGTCTTTACGTCTGGCATGTGGGTGTATTATTCATATTATTTGAGTTTGCGATAACTGGTTCTATAATTTTGGACCTATTATTATTGATAACAATATCAATAATGATATCGCATATTAGTTATAAATATTTTGAGAGTTATTTTCTGAGATTGAAATAGAATCTGTTCATACAGGACATTTGTCTGTTAGGTTTAAATCTATTAAGTTGCCTTTAGCAATTAATCGGATGTCCGGGGTAATGTTGAGTTTGGGCGCTGTAAGGGAATTTTGATCCTTCAGGGTAAATAAGCGTTTTCTAAAAATCTATGGGGAGGTTAGTATGAAGAGCTTAAAAATTTCTTTCGTGTTCTTTCTTCTTGTTTCACTTTTCTTTCCTGCGATTTTGGTGAGCCAAACCTTTGAGAATTTTGATAAGAGCGTCTTAATTGATATCCCGGGTGATAACTATGATTTTGATCTGCCGGCTGATGGAATAATGTATCCTATCGATGAATCTTATATTACCTGGGTGAATACATCCGGCTCAGTTTATACTATTTACGTGAAAAGGCTGACTCCTGAATCAAATGATACCAATATCGTGATAGCCTCGGATAATACAATAAAATCAAACCCCCAGATTGCTATGAATTCTTCCGGACCAGGAATTACCATTTTCTGGCAGAATTATTCAGATGGGTTTTACCAGATTGTTAGGCGGGATTTCGCTGATGGTTCGCTTTCGAATGAAGTGATTTTCAGGGATTCGTTAAGCAGTGATCCGCAGATAACTTCAAGTTATAACCACCTCGCCTGGATTATGAATGACAGCCTGTATGCGAAAGTATTATTCCCCGATACAACCGGTATTATCTATGTTGATGGGCCGGACTGCTCCTCCCCTTCTTTCAATTCGAATGGCTGGTGCTGGGGGGACAATAATTTGATTTACGAAAAGCTGGTGGAGGGAGACCGGCATATTTTCATAGCTGAATATTATTCGCATTATTTGCTATGGAATCCTATTGAAGTTTCAGATGGCGATAACCGGAACCCTGCTTTCGGGTTAAGCTGTGGTTTTGCGTTTGAGTCGAATGAGGATGGAATCTCCCGGATTAAATACACGGATTATTTTGAGAATCCGCCTAATTATTTTACAACGGAAAACACTACCTGTAATTACAAAAATCCTGATATCTTATCATATCTAATCCCCACGAACCGGCCGGATGAAGATACTCCTTTTTTTATAACATTCGATACGGACTCTCTGGAAAATAATAATGAAATTTTGGTTAAAACTTTCTATTGGGGAATTCATGATACACTGATTAACCTTTCCGACATGGCTGGAAACGATTTCAAACCTAGGATAGATGTAATAAATATAGGTATTGATTACCTTATCATAGTCTGGGAACACCAGGAAGGCTCAAACAGCACTATTTGGATGGCTAAAACTATATTTCACCCGGCCGGGGGTGTAAAGGATGACGATATCGATCTGGGTTCGTTCGAGCTGCTTCAGAATTATCCCAACCCATTTAATCCTACAACCAGTATTGAATACTCGCTTAAACAGGGTGCCGATGTAAAGGTTACTGTATACGATATTCTCGGAAACCGCATTACTGTGCTGGTTTATGGATACGAATACGCAGGCAGTCATAAAATTGTATTCGATGGGAAGAATCTATCCAGCGGGATCTATTTTTATTCGATCGAGGTTAACAGCCTTCAGAAAACTAAGTCGATGGTGCTTCTGAGATAGGAACGAACCAAAACAGCGTTTAGTTTGTTATGATAATAGTGGATTTTTATTGTTTTGCGTGGTTTGTTTGCCTTGTTATACTATCATTATTTTTTTAAATTTTCTGTTAAGCTAAAAACCCCCAAAGAGATTTTACACTTAGGCTTTTTACAAGTTTAATAATTTGTTATTCGTTTTAAATATTCATTATAATAGTAAAAGGAAAAAATGGAAAAAAAAGAAGATAAAATTCCCGGAAAAGTAATTGATACTCTCAACCAGGGTGAAGCTCAGTGCCCTTTCACCAGCGGGGCGCTGAAACACGGCGCCGGCGGCGGTACACGCAACCGCGATTGGTGGCCGAATCTATTAAACCTGGGTATTCTTCGTCAAAACACTCCCCAATCAAACCCCATGGGAGAAGAGTTCAACTATGCTGAGGAGTTCAAGACACTGGATCTTAAAGCAGTTAAAAAAGATATATTTGATCTGATGACAAAGTCGCAGGACTGGTGGCCGGCTGATTATGGTCACTACGGTCCGTTCTTCATTCGTATGGCCTGGCACAGCGCAGGTACTTACAGAATTTCGGATGGACGCGGCGGCGGCGGCACAGGAGCCCAACGTTTTGCACCTCTTAATAGCTGGCCCGATAATGCAAACCTGGATAAGGCTCGTCTTCTGCTCTGGCCGATTAAACAGAAATACGGCAGGAAGATTTCCTGGGCCGATCTGATTATTCTTGCCGGTAACTGCGCACTTGAATCAATGGGATTCAAAACTTTTGGTTACGGCGGCGGCCGTGAGGATGTCTGGCAATCTCCTGAAGATATCTATTGGGGTTCGGAAGGTGAATGGCTGGGCGATAATCGTTATGCGGGCGAGCGCGAGCTGGAGAATCCCCTTGCAGCTGTGCAGATGGGACTCATCTACGTGAACCCGGAAGGACCGAACGGTAATCCCGATCCTGTTGCCGCGGCACGGGATATACGCGAGACATTCGGCCGGATGGCTATGAATGATGAGGAAACGGTAGCTCTTATTGCGGGAGGACATTCATTCGGAAAGACTCACGGAGCGGGCAATCCCAATGATTATGTTGGTCCTGAACCTGCAGCTGCATCTATAGAGGAACAGGGTCTCGGCTGGAAGAATAAGCTCGGCACCGGCTTTGGCGATAATACAATTACCAGCGGCCTGGAAGGTGCATGGACAATAACACCAACGAAGTGGAGCAACAATTTCTTCGAGAACCTGTTCGAATATGAATGGGAATTGACGAAGAGTCCTGCTGGTGCACATCAGTGGAAACCAAAGGACGGGGCAGGCGAAGGCCTGGTACCCGATGCTCACGACCCTTCGAAAAAACACGCACCGTTTATGTTAACTACCGACCTTGCGCTAAGGTTCGATCCAGCCTACGAGAAGATTTCAAGACGTTTCTTTGAGAACCCGGAGGAGTTTGCAGATGCATTCTCACGAGCATGGTTCAAACTAACGCACCGCGATATGGGACCAAAAACACGATACCTTGGTCCTGAAGTTCCTGAAGAAGACCTCATCTGGCAGGATCCCATCCCGGCTGTTACTCATAAGTTAATTGACAATAGCGATATCGCTGATCTGAAGAAAAAACTACTTGCTTCAGGTTTATCAGTATCTGAACTTGTTTCAGCAGCCTGGGCATCAGCGTCAACGTTCCGGGGTTCGGATAAACGCGGCGGCGCTAACGGCGCACGTGTCCGCCTTGCCCCGCAAAAGGATTGGGCTGTTAACAATCCGAAGCAGCTTGCTAAAGTACTGAAAACCCTTGAGGGAATTCAAAAAGAATTCAACGATGTTCAGAAAGATGACAAAAAGGTTTCTCTGGCTGACCTGATAGTCCTTGGCGGCTGTGCAGCAGTTGAAAAAGCAGCGGTAGATGCCGGTCACGATGTGAAGGTACCGTTTAGACCGGGACGTGCAGATGCTTCACAGGAGCAGACGGAAATAGATGCATTTGGTCCGCTTGAACCATCCGGAGATGGGTTCCGCAACTACGTGAGGAATAAAGCCGGCTACTCTGCAACAGCAGAGGAGAGGCTGCTTGACCGTGCACAGCTTTTAACGCTCACGCCCCCTGAGATGACGGCACTGCTAGGCGGTATGCGTGTACTTAACACCAACTACGATAATTCTAAACACGGCGTCTTTACTGATCGTCCCGAAAAATTAACCAACGACTTCTTTGTGAACCTGCTTGATATGGGTACAAAGTGGCAGGCGGTTTCAGAGGCTCAGGATGTTTTTGAAGGCCGCGATCGTGCAACGAATGAAGTAAAGTGGACCGGCACGCGTGTCGATCTGATCTTCGGTTCAAATTCAGAGCTTCGCGCCCTGGCTGAAGCTTATGCCTGCGAGGATTCAAAAGACAAGTTTGTTACTGACTTTGTTGCAGTGTGGGATAAAGTGATGAATCTTGACAGGTTCGATTTGAAGTAATTAGATTCCTATTGCCGTCGGATTAATCCGACGGCAATGATTAAAGCAATGATTAATCTGAATCAATGATCAATCTGATAACAATGATTGATCCTTTTGATGATTCCAGCCATATTTTTTCATTAAAACATCAATTTCTTCTGAAAAAGCTTTCCCTTTATGATGATCCTAAGCTAATAGAAATTCAAGATAATTTATTTTTTCGGGCCGATCATATTTTCGGGTCGAACTACTTCATCGAATTTTTCTGCTGTAAGAAGATTGAGGGCAATAGCAGCTTCTTTCAATGTTGTGTGTTCCTTGTGTGCTTTCTTTGCAACCTTTGCTGCATTGTCATACCCTATGTGAGGATTCAAAGCAGTAACAAGCATCAGGGAATTCTCAAGATTCTTTTTAATATTTGTCTTATTCGCTTCAATACCAACCACACAGTTATCTGTAAAGCTTTCGCAGGCATCTGATATGAGGCGTGTTGAATTGAGAACATTGAAGATAATAACAGGCTTGAAAACATTAAGCTCAAAGTTGCCGCTTGCGCCGCCGAAATTAACAGCGACATCGTTGCCGAATACCTGCGTGCACACCATAGTCATCGCTTCAGACTGTGTGGGGTTAACCTTGCCCGGCATAATTGAACTGCCAGGTTCGTTCTCGGGAAGCTGAAGTTCGCCGATTCCGCAGCGGGGACCGGAGCCGAGCCATCTTACATCATTGGCAATTTTCATAAGTGAAACCGCAAGGGTTTTTAATACACCGTGGAATTCAACCAACGCATCGTGCGCGGCTAGCGACTCAAATTTGTTTCTTGCAGATTTAAAGGGCTTGCCGGTTAGATCGGCAATTTTAGCTGCAGCTTTCACCGCAAATTCAGGGTGAGTGTTCAGACCCGTACCTACAGCGGTTCCGCCAAGTGCCAGTTCATAAAGATGAGGAAGAGCGCCATTTATTCTTTCCAGTCCGTTGGTCAGCTGCTGTACGTAGCCGCTGAACTCCTGTCCCAGTGTAAGAGGCGTTGCATCCATCAGGTGAGTACGGCCGATCTTAATTATGTCCCTAAACTCCTCTGATTTCGCAGCGAGTGCATCGCGGAGTTTGGTTACCATTGGGATAAGTCTGCGGTGGATCTCTTCAACTGCGGCAATGTGCATAGCGGTCGGGAATGTATCATTTGATGATTGGGCTTTATTAACATCATCGTTAGGATGAATCGGTTTCTTGCTTCCCATTACCCCGCCTGCAAGTTCGATTGCACGGTTTGAGATTACCTCGTTTGCGTTCATATTAGTTTGAGTACCGCTTCCGGTCTGCCATACAACAAGCGGGAAGTGCTCATCAAGTTTTCCGTCGATAACCTCATCTGCTGCTTTCACTATGAGATCAGCTTTTTCGGCGGGAAGGATACCAAGTTCTTTATTGGTGAGTGCGGCAGCTTTTTTTAATATGCCCAGTGCTCTTATAAGCTCACGGGGGAACCTGTCCCCTCCTATCTTAAAATTCATTAGAGATCTTGCTGTCTGCGCGCCGTAATATTTATCTGTCGGAACTTTAATCTCCCCCATACTGTCTGTTTCGGTTCTGTGATCCATTTTCTTCTCCCTTTATCAAGAGTTATTCATTAAAAAATTATATGCAAATTTAATAATAAAAGAGAACAAGGTGGTACATTAATCTAATTCATTAAGGCAAATTATTATTACAACAATGTAAATTTTGTGTATCCATGAATTAAATTATTTCGTAAATTCG
Organism: uncultured Ignavibacteria bacterium; assembly: GCA_963774455.1. Lineage (GTDB taxonomy): Bacteria > Bacteroidota > Ignavibacteria > Ignavibacteriales > Ignavibacteriaceae > DATFVA01. Next base: position 674,588 of record CAVZFD010000004.1, on the reverse strand, counting down.
TTCAGGTTTTAAGTATAAATACAAAAAAGGAGTCCTCAATGAAAAAACTGTTACTGATCTTGTTTATCTGTGCTTTGATAATACCTTCATATGCGCACGATAAAAAAACACTGATTGAGAGGTTCACAAATTCAGGCTGCGGTCCCTGCGCAACACTTAACAATGCCTGGTATAATGCGACTACCCACGATCTTGTAAATTCAGGTTTGATAACACACATAGTATATAATGTTGACTGGCCATATCCGCAGGATCCGATGTATCTTCTGAACAGCACCGATAATAATATGAGACGAGGGTATTATGGCGTGAATTCTGTTCCCTGGGTTGATATAAACGGAACAAATTTTAATACCGGCTCAGGCTCAGGTGCATTTGTCACCGCGGTTAATAACGGTAATGCCGAGTTCTCTCCTTTCAGCATCGTACTAACCCCGAAGAGGTTTTCAAATAATGTTATAAGCGTTCACGCAGCCATTAACAGGGATGCGGCGGATGTTACGGTTTTCGGCGACAATGTAAAACTTCAGATAGGCATTACCGAAAAAACTGTCGCTTATGCAAGTCCCCAGCCTAACGGCGAATCCAAATTCTACAGCATAACAAGGAAGATGCTGCCCGACGGCCATGGAACACTGCTGACGATTCCGGCACCGGGCGAAACAATCGAATTGGATTTCAGCTACATCCCCACCGCGGAATTCCTGAACCTGGTTAATATGGACAGCCTGAGGGTTGTAGCCTACATACAGGACGACGATACGAAGGAAGTTTTCCAGTCGGAAATGACAGACGTTGAAATCTCAAATAGTCTTAATGCAGCATTTCAATCTGATGAAACAATGGGAGGTCTTCCTTTCACGGTTAACTTCGAGGATTTCTCAACCCCTACAGATACCACATCCTTAGTTTCATGGGCATGGGATTTTGATAACGACGGAACCATCGATTCACAGGATGAAAATCCGTCATGGACCTACACTTCGGAAGGTGATTATACCGTAACGCTCACAGTAAGCGACGGAGAAAATGAACATTCAAGTACACGCGAAAACTATGTTCACGCAATCGGTAAAAGCTCTGACATACTGGTTGTGAACGGTATTGAATATGTTACTTATCCCGCCGAGATGGAAAACTTCTACAGCAGCTCTGCCTGCTTCGGCGATCACCAGGTGGATGTTTGGGATCTCTTCGGCGACCAGGGCTTTGATTACATGTCGAATCCCAATATTCAGAAGGTCGATCTCTTCAATCATTCCATACCCACCTCACTTCTGCATCAGTACCAGAAAGTGATCTGGATCGGTAATGATTACGGCGGAGATATCGCATTCTACGATCCGGTACAGGTACTGGAATATGTTGAAATGGGCGGAAATTTCCTTCTGGCCGGCCGTTACGGCTCACATTTCTTCGATGCTGATCTAAAAAGCTATTGCGGAATAACAAATTTCACTGGTGACCTCCCCCTTGATACTCTTCACGCAGCTGATCCGAATCTGGTAGATGTGAGTACCATCGGAGCCGGGACGAACACCCTTGTGCACTTTGCAACGCTCAGTGATACATCAGAAGCAAAAGTGATTTTTGATGATAATGCAGCGACTGCTTACATAGCCGGGTTCCGTGTAAATAAGGACAGCAGCGGAGTATTCGTTTATATCGCGGGAAGACCGTACAGGCTGGATACTGCAGCTTCTAAAGCAAATTATAATTACATAATTGATAACTGGATGATCAGCGAATTACCAACCGGAATGAGGGATCAGGAAACCAGTGCCATTGCGCCGGGAAGCTTCAGCCTGAATCAGAATTACCCGAATCCGTTTAACCCTTCGACAAGGATCTCCTATTCAATTCAGAAAGCCGGATTGGTCACTCTGAAGGTTTATGATATCCTGGGACGGGAAGTTGCCACGCTGTTTAACGGTTTCCAGCAGCCGAACAGCTATTCTGTGAGCTTTAATGCTTCAGGACTGGCAAGTGGAATCTACTTTTACAAGCTAAAAGCAGGTGATTTTGTGCAAACACGCAAAATGATGCTTCTGAAGTAATTTTTGCAGCTTTTTTGTGAGTACGACCCCGCAATCTTTTTGCGGGGTTTTTTATGTTTGAAACCATTAGATTTATGAATGATAAATTTATGAATTTGTATGAGTTCTTTTTTTTATTAGTTTAACTTTAGAAAAGTAATTCAGGGAATTTAATGGAAATACCAATTATTGATAAGAGTAACTACTTAAAAGGTTTATTAATTACTGCCAGGAAGGATAATCAGTTAGCAGAATCTGAAAAGAAAATATTAAAAGATATATCTATACGACTGGGTTTTGCAAGTGATTTTTATGAAGATGTCATAAAAAGTCTGCTCAACAATAAATATATAACAGATGAACCTATAAAGTTCTCGGAGAAGAAAATTGCAGAGTCTTTTGTTGATGACGGCCTGAGATTGGCCTTTTCAGATAACAGAGTAACTGAAAATGAAATTAACTGGCTGAGAACAACTGCCGAAACGAACGGCATTGAGAAAAAGTGGTTTGAAGAGAAGATGAGTATTCATAAAAGTTCCCCGGGACTTCTAATGAACTCCGACTTTGCCCTTTATTCTATCATCTGAAACGTCCTTATTTCTACTATTTTAAAGAGTGATACTGTCCCGGCAGCATCACTCTGTCTTTTCCCAATTCCTCTCATTTTGACTTCAATTTTTCAATCTTCATTTTTCAATCGACAATTTTCAAACTTCGATCCCATCCTTGTCCTTTGTCCCGCTTATATCTAATTTTAATGTCACAAAATCTGAAAATTTATTTTAAATTATTAACTTTTACATCAACACAGTAATGACTTGCGAAGGAATTTTTTATGCCTCAAAAAATGAAAGCTCTTGTTAAAAAATATGCTAAACCGGGCATCTGGATGGATGAGGTGCCTGTTCCTGAAGTAGGTGTTAACGACGTTCTGATTAAAATCCACAAAACTTCAATTTGCGGTACTGATATTCACATATACAACTGGGATGAATGGGCTCAGAAAACGATTCCTGTCCCGATGGTAACGGGACACGAGTACGTAGGTGAGATTGTTGAAATGGGGTCAAATGTGCAGGATGTTAAGATCGGTGAACTGGTGAGCGGAGAGGGTCATATTGTTTGCGGACACTGCCGCAACTGCCGTGCGGGAAGAAGACACCTTTGTCCTAATACCAGAGGCGTTGGCGTTAACCGTCCCGGCTGCTTTGCCGATTTCCTCTCAATTCCTGTTACCAACGTCTGGCACTGCGACCCTGGGATCCCGGAAGATTTATTCTCAATCTTCGATCCGTTCGGGAATGCAACTCATACCGCCCTTTCATTCGACCTGCTCGGCGAGGATGTGCTTATAACAGGTGCGGGTCCTATCGGTATAATGGCGTCAGCGATTGCAAAACACGCTGGTGCAAGAAATGTAGTAATAACAGATCTTAATCCTTATCGCCTTGACCTTGCAAAGAAGGTCGGGGTAACGCGCGCCGTCGATGTTTCTAAGGAAAAGCTGTCAGATGTAGTTAATGAACTGGGAATGAAGGAAGGTTTTGATGTAGGACTCGAAATGTCTGGTAGTCCCCGCGCATTAAATGATATGATAGACGTTATGTTCCACGGTGGAAAGATCGCCCTGCTCGGTCTGCTGCCTGCGAACACGGGAGTAAACTGGGAGAAGATAATTTTTAACGGACTTCATCTTAAGGGAATATACGGAAGAGAGATGTTTGAGACATGGTACAAGATGCAGGCGATGGTTCAGAGCGGACTCGATATTTCTCCCGTTATTACTCATCATTTTTCATACAAAGATTTTGAACAAGGATTTGAAATAATGAGATCAGGAAATTCAGGAAAAATAATTTTGAACTGGATGGAATAATATTCCATCAAAAACGGAGGGAATTCAAATGACTGATAGTACAAGACAATATTACCAGAATATTCTTAATGGAATAGAGCAAGAAGGATTATATAAGAAAGAACGCGTAATCACTAGTCCCCAGAAAGCCACTATCGAAGTTAAAGGCGGCAAGCAGGTTCTGAATATGTGCGCGAACAATTACCTGGGATTAGCAAACAATCCTACTCTAATCCAGGCTGCAAAAGAAAGCTTAGATAAGTGGGGCTACGGTTTATCGTCGGTACGCTTCATCTGCGGCACCCAGGAAATCCATAAAGAGCTTGAACACAAAATCTCCCAGTTCCTCGAAACGGAAGATACCATCCTATATACATCCTGCTTCGATGCAAACGGAGGATTGTTTGAAACCATCCTTTCAGAAGAAGATGCTGTTATAAGCGATGAACTGAATCATGCAAGCATCATCGACGGTGTAAGATTATGTAAGGCACAGCGCTACCGCTACAAGAATAATGACATGAATGATCTTGAGGCGAGATTGAAGGAGGCGCGCGAGGCTAAGATAAGGAACATACTTATAGCAACTGACGGCGTATTCTCAATGGACGGAACTATTGCCAACCTGAAAGGGATCTGCGATCTGGCTGATAAATATGAAGCGATGGTAATGGTAGATGATTCACACGCGGTTGGATTTATGGGCAAGCACGGTAAAGGCACACATGAATATAATGGTGTAATGGGAAGAGTTGACATCATAACAGGAACTCTCGGCAAAGCTCTCGGCGGAGCAAGCGGCGGATATACAAGTGCAAGGAAAGAGATTGTTGGTCTGCTTAGACAAAGAAGCCGTCCTTACCTGTTCTCAAATACCGTTGCACCTTCAATTGTTGCAGCCTCAATAAAAGTACTTGATATGCTTAGTGCAAATACTCATTTAAGAGATAAGCTTGAGGAGAATACCAGGTATTTCCGTGAGGGAATATCGAAAGCAGGACTGAATATAAAACCAGGTACTCACCCCATCGTTCCTATTATGCTGGGTGACGCAGTGCTTGCACAGAAGATGGCGGCAAGTATGCTTGAGAAAGGTGTTTACGTAATCGGTTTCTTTTTCCCGGTGGTACCGAAAGGAACAGCGCGGATTAGAGTTCAGATTTCCGCGGCTCATACGAAAGAAGACCTCGACTTCGCGATATCAAAATTTAAAGAGGCAAAAGAAGAGTTCGGGATTTGAGAGACTGACCCCGCTTAACGCGGCTTCTCAGGACTTCGTTGAGGTTACCATTTTTGTCATACTATAGATTTTTTCAACAGCCCAAAAATTGCGTTTTTAGCTGTTTTGGCGTGTCTCATTTTGAGTTCACAAGGCCTATGCAAGGCATGTAAAAGGCATGTAAAACCTATATAAAAACGTAGTCTGCCATTTTGTCATACTTGTTGAATATTTTAACAACTAATTTATCAGCCAGCCTCAACTAAGTGCTTGGGTTCCCTACCTTGCAGGTAGAGATTTATATTCTCAACTGCCCTCCTCATTCCTTCAGCCAAAGCACGTGGTACTATGGGAGAATTATGGGGTGAACCCAGGATATTAGGAAGATCAAAGAAAGGATAATTCACCCTGAACTCCCCTTCCGAAAATGGCTCAACCCACCATGTATCTATCCCTGCGTAGAAGTCGGGATGTGTTTTAAGATGAGTATAAAGCGCTTCCTCATTTATTATCTGCGCCCTCGCCACATTTATGAGAATAGCGTTTGGCTTCATCTTCTCCAATTCCCGCTTGCTGATCAGGTTATCTGTTTCTTTAAGCAGCGGTAGTGATATAAGTAATATATCGCTTTTCTCAAGAATATAATCGAGGTCTTTCAGCGTTCCTATAAATTCAACATCCTCTTCGGTTTTACCTGATGAGTTAACAGCATATATTTTTGATCCGAAGGGACGGATGAGCCGGGATGCAGCTTTGCCTATACCTCCATAACCCAGGATGCCGATAACCGAATGTCTTATCGAGATATTACGTTCCCCCTGGTTGAATTCGCCGCGGGCCATCTTATTATGATTAACAAATAATCGCTTTGCCAGGGCAAGGATCATCGCAAGAATATGTTCGGCCATTGGTTCTGCATATGCACCTTTATTACTTGCTACTGTGCAGTCGGTGGGAAACATATCAAAATCAACGTGATCATATCCTGCAGAGAGTACCTGCACGAATTTGAGTTTGTGAAATGAATCGGGACCAATCTTACCGAGTTCCCGCAGCGGGTTCCAGGCAAATAATACCTCTGCATCATTCAGCACACCCGGCACTTTGTCTTCCGTAATGTCCTCCAGGAATTTTACGTGAACATTACTTTCTATTTCAGAATTAATGAGATTCCGCTGTTTCTCATCTGCTTTAAATGTTACTACTATATTTTTCATCCTCAGGCAAACATATTTTTATTATACAAAATAAAAAAATATTTTAGATTAACCCGTGATATTATAAGAATTTACATTTGCAGATCTTCAAGCCAGTACCTCCCCGCCCTTGAATCAATAATAGCTTCTGGAAGAACGCAAGTACAGACGGTTCACTTGTATAATATTTATTTTACCAAAAATACAGGGTATGCTGTTTCCAATAACCATCTACTTTTTATCTCAAATGATAACGGCGGAACCTGAAAAAGTTATTCACCTGTCTGCTAACTGAGAAACTGATTTATTAAAACAGCCACGTCAATACACTGAGTATTATTGTAATAAAGATGAGGGTAGGCACCGGGATGGTATTTAAGTGATCTCATGATTTATAAATCCTAGCCGGATTAAAATAACATAATAACCGACATTTTATTTTTGCTGCATACCTAAGGTAGGAAAAGGACTAACCCGCACACTGGTCTAAATGTGCGGGAGGCATAATTGTAAGTTTTTCGGAGAATTCACCTTTTGCCGTAAGATCAAGTAGTTCCGACCAGGACTTGAGAATAGATTTTCATAGGGATGTTTGACCTGCAAGTGTCAGGAATTTTTTTTCACATTATTGGAGCGCCGGTAAAATTTCTATAGATTCCATACGTAGAATTACTCATTAAATAATTACAGCTCAACCAGTCTTGATATGAACAATCTCAGTAATCACCCTACTATCAGTGTTGATGAAATAGTACGTCCTACACGCGTAGAAGTTAACCTGGAGTTGCTTAAAGAAAATTACCAAAGTATTAAAAAGCACGTCGGACCTTTAAAAATTATGCCTATCCTGAAGGCAAACGCATATGGGCATGGTCTGGTGAGGATTGCTCAGTTTTACCAGGAGCTGGGCGTGGATTACCTGGGAGTTGCGGTTGTTGAAGAAGGAATTTTATTAAGGGAGTACGGTATACAGACCCCCATCCTTGTATTGGGCGGCATATGGGAGAATCAAATTCCGCTTTTTATAAAAAATGAATTAACTATAACTGCTGCTTCGATTGATAAGATCCGACAGATCGAGGAAACTGCTGATCAGTTAAAAAAGAAAGCTAAAGTACATCTCAAGATAGATACAGGTATGGAGCGTCTTGGAGTACATTATTACAATGCGGAGAGATTTCTGGCAGCGGCCTATAAATGTGATCACATAATAGTGGAAGGCATCTTTTCACATTTTTCTAATTCAGATTCTCCTGATCTGAGCCATACAAAACTTCAGTTTGAGAGATTCTTGGAAGTACTGAGTTTTTTCGAAAAAAATTCTATCCCCCCTCCGATCAGGCACATTTCAAATTCAGGGGCAATTCTTCAGTTTCCTGATGCAAGACTTGACATGGTTCGTCCCGGTATCCTTCTATATGGGGTTTACCCTTCGAAAGTGATTAAGAAAACGATACCTGTAAAACCAGTACTTTCCTGGAAATCGCTTGTGGTTTACTTTAAAGTTATCACCCCTGGTCACCCGGTCGGCTACGGATTAACCTGGCAGACAGACCATAATGTCAGAGCAGTAACGGTACCGGTGGGTTATGGTGACGGCTATTTCAGGAGCATGAGCGGAAAAGCCCAGGTAATAATCAGGGATAATAAATATCCCGTGGTAGGTACTATCTCAATGGATCAGGTTATTGTTAATATTGAAGCTGGAACTGCTTACCATGGCGATGAAGTTATTTTAATAGGCTCTAATGAAAGAAATAGTATTACCTGTGAAGACCTTGCCGACTGGGCAGGCACTATTCCCTATGAGATCTTAACCAATATCAATACCAGAGTACCCCGCATTTACATAAAATGATTCTCTTTTGAAATAGTATCGCTCTTTTTTTTATACCCGTAACATAAAAAGACTGGTTAATTATTATTATTGATGAAGTCCGCCGGTGTTAGTAACTTTGATTATAGGTTCTCACATATAAATAAGGAATACTGATGCTGCGGAATTTTGGAAATATCAAGAGGTCCTTAAGGGCAGGAACGCTTCTCACTGTAATTGCTACATCTTCATTACTTTTCCTGGGTTGGGGATACGTCGGACATCATATAATAAACTATAATACAATCCTCTCGACTTTTCCCGAAATGGAATTTTTTGATACCTGGGCCGATTCTCTTGCCGCCCATGCTTCAGATGCTGATGCAAGGAAATCCTGGGATCCGGATGAAGCCCCGAAGCACTACATCGATATTGATAACTATCCGGAGTTCGTAGCCAACGGAATTATTTCACAGGACTTTGACTCACTTGCTGCACTCCATGGTTATTCATTTGTTATGGATCAGGGCATTCTTCCTTGGGCTATTATCAATACAGCAGATTCTATTGAATCAGCTTTTGAACAGAATGATATGCATAAGGCTATGCTCCTTTCTGCAGATCTTGGTCATTATATTGCTGATTCTCATATGCCGCTGCACATTACCAGAAATTATAACGGACAGTATACGGGTCAGAACGGCGTCCATTCACGCTATGAATCTGATTTGATAGAAACCTTTCAGAGCCAGATAACCTATGACGGCGACAGCCTTCAGTATATTGAGAATGTTCCTGACTTTGTATTTAATATGATATATGATAATTATCAATATGTTGATTCGGTTTTGTATGCTGACTCAGTCGCCGAAGCTTATGCAGGCAATCATAATAGTACTACTTACTATAATAAATTCTGGGAGATAGCCGGAGATTTTACAATCGGACTATTTCAAAAAGCATCATACAGGATCGCCTGCGTGATTTATACTGAATGGATAAATGCCGGAGGTTCCCCCACAGGTATATCTGACGGTAGAGTTGATGCCGTAACTGATTTTAAGGTATATCAGAATTACCCGAACCCATTTAATCCCGCGACTACTATCAGCTGGTTTTCCCCACTCGATGGACAGCAGGTTGTAAAAATATATGATGCAGCAGGCAGCGAAATAGCCACTCTTATGGATGAATATAAACCGGCTGGAACTTATAGGGTAGAATTTGGTGGGAAGTCATTGTCCAGCGGAATTTATTTTTACAGGATACAAACAGGCAGCTATTCAGATGTCAAAAAGATGATCCTTCTCAAGTAATTTTCCAGGTACTCAAAGGTGATTTATGAAATCTTTCAATCTATTATCTGAAGTTATTCTTTTTATAATAATACTATTCATTACTCAAACTATAAGCCTTGCTCAGGAAAAAGATAATTATGCTTCTGTAAACGGGGAAAAGATATGGTACCAGATTAAAGGGGAAGGCGATCCGATTGTTTTAATACCCGGTGGTCCGGGAAATTCCCATCTTTACTTTACACCCTGGTTTGATGAACTTGCCAAAAATCATAAGGTTATATATTTCGATGCTTTCGGCAGGGGTAAATCATCAACAGCAAAAAATAAAGAAGAGTATTCATTCCAGCGTGATGTTGATGATCTTGAAGGGCTGCGTAAGGCTCTGGGATTTGAAAAATGGAGCGTACTTGGTCATTCCTATGGGGGAATGGTCGCACAGGCATATGCCATTCAGCACCCTTCTTCAGTAGATAAACTAATATTGGCAGATACTTTCTATGATGCAGAAATGTGGCAGGAAAATGATAATAATTCAAATTATGTGATGAAGACTCAGTGTCCTGAAAAATGGGATGCACTGATGAAAATACGCGAAGAGGGATATCTTTCGAGTTCACCTGAACATATAAAGGCATACAAAATTCCTTCTGGACTTTTATACTGGTATAATCCTGAGAACTCATTGAAGATGCGCAGCGATTCCTTAAGCTGGAATACGGATGTTTATTACCAGATTGTCGGTGTTGACGGTGATTTTATTATAGGGGGTGATATTGGCAAACTGGATTTTAGAAGAGATCTGAAGAATCTGGATATGCCCATACTTATAACAGCAGGAAGATATGACAGGATTTCAGCTCCAAGGTTCGCGATTAAATATAAAATGTACGCTCCGAAGGCTGACTTTGTAATGTTTGAGAAGAGCGGACATAATCCATATGTTGAAGAACAGGAAAAATTCTCCCAAATTCTTAATGATTTTCTGAAAGGTGAACGGAAGTAGAACACGGAAAGATAGTCTTCAGGATGACTAAGCTTCCGTATGTTCTGTTCTCCTTATAATTTCCTCCTGGAGATCAGGAACAAGGTTTACAAAATAATCACTGTAACCGGCTACACGTACAATCAGATCCCTGTAGTTTTCCGGTTCTTTCTGTGCCTTCCTTAATGTCTCAGCGCTGACAACATTAAACTGAATATGATGTCCGTCCATCTTGAAATATGCCCTGATTAGATGGAGAACTTTTTCGAGTCCCGACTGGTCGCTTAATATCTGTGGAGTAAACTTCTGATTGAGCAGTGTTCCCCCAGTTCTGATGTGATCGATCTTTGCGGCAGACTTCAATACAGCTGTTGGTCCCTTTCTGTCAGCCCCCTGTACCGGTGAGATACCTTCAGATACAGGTTTTTTTGCAAGTCGTCCGTCGGGAGTTGCGCCAAGCACGCTTCCGAAATAAACGTGACAGGTTGTCGGAAGCAGATTTATCCTGAAATGTCCTCCTTTAGTGTTCGGTCTGCCGTCAATCAGTTCAAAATAACTTTCAAATACTTCCTTAAGTATTTCATCGGCGTAATCATCATCGTTGCCATATTTCGGCGTCTCATTCAATATAAGTTTTCTTATACTTTCGAAACCCTCATAATTTTTTTCTAGTGCAGATAATATTTCCTTAATTGTAAACTTCTTTTTATCGAACACATTATATCGGATGGAAGAAAGACAATCGGTTATAGTCCCCATCCCTACGCCCTGGATATACGAGGAATTATACCTCGCACCGCCCGCATTATAATCTCTGCCGTTCTTAATACAATCATCAATTAAAATTGAAAGAAATGGTGCTGGCAGATATTCAGCCCATAGCCTTTCGATAATCAAATTACCTTTAATTTTTATATCGATAAAATATTTCAGCTGCTTTTTAAATGCATCAAAAAGTTCTCTATAAGATTTGAACTCTTCAGAGTTACCGGTTTTAATACCAAGCACATTTCCAGTTCGCGGATCTACACCATCGTTGAGAGTTATTTCAAGTACTTTAGGAATGTTGAAATATCCCGTTAGTATATAACTTTCTTTTCCGAAAGCTCCGGTCTCAACACATCCGCTTGCCCCGCCGTTCCTCGCATCAATTATAGATTTCCCCTGCCTCAACAATTCCTGGATAATTGAGTCAGTATTAAACACGGAAGGCTGTCCGAACCCTGTTTTAATAATATCTAATGCACGCCTTAGAAACTGATCGGGATTCTTTTTGCTCACCTGTATCATAGAACTCGGCTGAAGTATCCTCATCTCCTCTATAACATCAAGCAGCAGGTAGGTAAGTTCATTTACGGCATCTTTACCCTCCTCTGTCAGTCCACCCAGGTTAATCAGGCAGAAATCCGTATATGTATTACTTTCCTGAGCTGTCACGCCAACTTTAGGAGGAGCCGGCTGATTATGAAACTTTACCCAGAAGGATTCAAGGAGCTCCTTCGCTTTTCCCTGCTTTAAAATGCCCCTCTCAGTGTCGCTTTTATAAAATGGATAAAGATGCTGATCGAGTCTGCCGGGATTAAATGAATCCCAGGTATTAAGTTCCGTTATTACCCCGATATGAACAAACCAGTAGTACTGGAGTGCTTCATGAAAAGTCTGAGGCGCATTTTCAGGCACCTTGCGGCAGATCTCCGCCAGCATCTCAAGTTCAGCCTTCCTCTTTAAATCTTCTTCTTTTTTACTCAGCTCTGAAAGATATTCAGAATAACGGTGTGCAAAGTTAACCAGGGCCTCCGCGGCAATTCTCATTGCTTTCAGCTCTTCTCTCTTATTAAATGCATCAGGATCATTAAAGAAATCAAGTCCGCTTATGCTCACATCAATATCTTTTATGAAATCCTTAAATCCTTTCTTATATATTTTGTTGTCAAGCACAGTATGTCCCGGCGCTCTCTGTTCCATAAACTCCGTAAACATTCCTGCCTCGTAGCAGCCGATCCATTCCCTGTCAACCTCTGCGAATATCCGGTCGCGCAGCGATCTTCCGCTCCAGAAAGGAATTATCTTTTCTTTTTGAATTTTAGTTGTATTCTCATCTACCTTAAACGAGATCTTTTCACGTGAATCAAGGATCTCAAAATCCTTAAGCGAATGCGTACAGATCTCCGGATAAGTCGGTGTCTGGTGGGGTCCGGGACCTCTTTCGCCGACAATCAGTTCACCTTCGTTTACACACAGCTTTTTGTGTTCCAGCAGGTATTTAAAAGCTAGGGCTCTTCCTACAGGAATTGATACCCTTCCGGCTTCACCGCTATCATAAAACTCAGTGAGCAGTACTGCTCTCTCAATAGATATCGTGGGCTGGGTACATAATGTTTTTTCACGAAGAGTATTTATTCTTTCGTTCATTTTATCCTCTTAAGGAGACATCAAACCTGGCGTCTCCGAAGTAATTTTTTATTTCGTTCAGTTTAGCATCATCCTGTGCTTTAAGACTCCCCAGTCGAGAAGGCTTATTAAATCTTTTATACTTTGATTCTGCAACCTCATTATACGGCAGAAGATCAACTTTCCTGATATTATCAAGGTTCATTAAAAAATCAGAAAGGTCGGAAAGGTTTTTTTCTGTGTCAGTAATTCCAGGGATAAGAGGAATTCTGATAATAACTTTATTGCCTTTTTCTGCCAGGCTCCTGAGGTTATCCAGAATCAGCTTATTTGATACCCCTGTAAATTTCCGGTGAAGCTCTTCATCGATAATCTTTAAATCGAACAAAAATATATCTGTTAAATCATAAATCCTGGCAAATAGTTTTCTGCCCGCATAACCAGAGGTATCCACAGCTGTATGGATTCCTGCTGTCTTACATTCAGAGAGGATCTCTGTGAGGAATTCATGCTGAATTAAGGGTTCTCCTCCCGAAAAGGTCGCTCCCCCGCCTGATTCATCATAGAATAATTGGTCTTTCTTTATTTCAGTAATAAGATCATCAACTGAATATTCTTTTCCGAAAATTTCTGATTCCTGTTCACATGTTTTATTGGAAGAACTTAACGGAATGATATCAATTTTTTCGGGAAGCTTTCGTATGCTTTCAGGATTGTGACACCACCAGCAGTCGAGAGGACAGCCTTTCAGGAATACAGTAGTGCGGATCCCCGGACCGTCATGAAGCGCAAATTTTTTAATATCGAAGATTATTCCGTTCATTTCTCCCCGTGTTAAAATCATTGATTTAAAATTCCTAAAAAAGTGCTCCACTTGCAACGGAATTAGTTTGAACAGATATTTTATTCGTAATTATCAAATTCTAATCGCTTAATCTTTCGGTATTTAACTGGTAGGTTTCAATTAGATAAGCATCACTTTTCAGTTAGGTCAGTCCTGCAGAACAGGATAAATCAGATAATTATTTTATATTTATACGTGAACATAACCCGAGGACTTATAATGGCAGACAGAATTTTTGTGGAAAAAGGTGATATAACCAGGCAAAAAGTCGATGCAATAGTGAATGCGGCCAATAACTCACTTCTTGGCGGTGGCGGTGTTGACGGTGCTATTCACAGGGCAGCAGGTCCGGAATTGGTCGAATACAACAGGAGGCTTGGCGGCTGCATTACCGGAGAAGCAAAAATCTCTCCCGGCTTTAAGCTGCCGGCCAAATATGTGATTTCTACCGCCGGTCCAATTTGGAAGGACGGTAACCATGACGAGGATGAATTGCTCGCTAATTGCTATAGGAATTCTCTGGAAATGGCCGTTGAGAATGAGGTGAAAACCATTGCATTTCCGTCTATCAGTACGGGCGCGTATCATTTCCCGTTGAAAAGAGCAGCAGAAATTGCCGTAAAGGAGGTAGAAAATTTCCTGAGCAAAAATGATGACCTCCAAAAAGTTATCTTCGTCGCTTTCGATGACGAGACTTATAATACTTATAAGGATATTTTAGACAGTAAAAATTGACAGGTAAATCCTTTATCAAACCCGCAAAGCGGGTTTGTAAGGCTTGAAGTTTATAATATCATGGGAAAAAGATTCCAACTCTTGTAAATGAAGTTAAATCTCCGGTTAAATATTTCTTTGAGTTTAGGGGAAGCATGTAAACTATTAGAGTTTACTTATACAGGCTGACCGCCGGAGAAAGTACAATAGCCGGGAAAATGCTTATAATAAAATAAAATTTATCTTAAAAATAAAATTACTACTCCGGCGACGGCAATGAAGGCACCCGAAACCGACCTTGCCGATAATTTATCTTTATAATAAAATTTGGAAATAGGCAGCATAATGATAGGGACCAGGGCCATAAGGGTGGAGGCAATACCTACTTTGGTAAATTCTATTGCTACAAGACTAAGCGTAACACCGAGAACAGGCGCAAGAATAGTGGCGGCTATTGTTGCTTTTAATGCCGGCATTTCGTTTCTATAAGTTGCGACAGGATTCCTGTATCTGCGTAATAACAGTCCGCCAATCAGGATTATTATTCCGGCGCTTGATAACCTGGCAAAACTTGCAACGAATCCATTTATATAACCTTCTGAGAATGCAAACTTAGCTAATATGAGTCCCCCTGCCTGACCGGCAGCGCCCAAAAACCCATAAAAAATTCCTATTTTATTAAAATTTCTTTTAAGTGATTTCTCCGCTTTCTCAGTCACTACCAGTATAACACCGGAAATAGTAATAATCATTCCGATTATTCCTATGGGTGTTATAAATTCATTGAGGAATATCCATGCCAGGATCGTGCTTATTGCAGGAACCAGGGACATCAGAACCATACTTAGCCGGGCCCCGATAAGCTGATAACTTTTAAATAAGAAGGAGTCGCCGATTACAAGTCCTACCACCCCGCTGATGATAAGATAATACACCTGCGAGGTTGAAAGTGTATAATCCATTCCTGAGAAAGCGACAACAAGAAAAAGTATTATGGCAGCAAGAATTATACGGTTGATATTTATTTGTACGGAACCGACTTTTTCGGCAGCGAAGGCAAAAAGAAAGGAGGTAACGGACCAGAGGCAGGCTGTAACAAGTGCACTGATTTCACCGATATAAGGCATATTTCAAGTCAAAAGGAAAAAGTAAAAAGGAAAAAGAATAGAAATTAAAGGACAAAGATAAAGGAAAGTTCTGTTTTTACATAAGGCATATTTCTTCGTCCATCTCCTCTCAGGGGCGTTCAATGATTCTGTTTAATTAATTAACAGTATGACAAAAATGTCAGACTCTTTATCCACCCTGTGTGCTTCTGTCTTCCGCCTTTCATATGCTTTGCATAGGCCTGGTGAACTTAAAATGAGACACTTTAAAAATATGAAAACCGGTAATTCTCCACTGTTGAAAAAATCTATAATATGACAAAAATGTTCCTCTCCCCTTGCTTATCCTGCACGTAAAGCATTAACGATATTAAGCCGTGCAGCCCTTACTGAAGGTAGAAAGCCTCCGATAAATCCCATCATTACAGCAAAAAATAATGTCCATAAGATTATCGCGGGAGATAATGCGAACGAAAATGAGAGTTCAGAAAATGAGTTGAAATTCAATGTTGAGATAGAAATGAATTGCAGTAAAGATGCCAGAAGCAGGCCTATGAAACCACCGAACAAAGCGATAAATAACGATTCCGCCAGAAAAGCTGTAAGGATACTCCTCCTGCTAAAACCAAGTGCGCGAAGAGTTCCCACTTCAACTGTGCGGTTTGCAACAGCTGCATACATTGTAATCATGGCTCCGATGGTAGCACCAAAACTGAATATAACCGTTACAAAAAGCCCGAGTACTCTTATGAACCCCGCCATTATCTCCGACTGTTCCTCAAAGTATTTCTGCTCTGGTTTAGCTTCAAATTGCTGAAGTCTTTGTTCTTTATTAAATGCATTTATGAAACTATCATAATGCTGAATGTTATCCAACTTTAACGTAACCGAGGAGACTGTGCTTCCCCTTTTGAATGCATTCAGAAGTTGAACTCCATCGCCCCACATTTCAGAATCAAATCCGCTTCCGCCGCTTGAAAAAACACCGACAATTTTCCAGTTATCACCTGCGAATTTCACCATGCTGCCTATCTGTGCATTTCTGAACTGCCCCGTAATTGATTCTCCGACGATCAGTTCTCTTACTCCCCATTTAAACATTCTTCCCTCTGTTATTTTTATCTGAGGTCTGAGTTCCTGTACGGAAGATGAAACACCCCTTACAGTAATATTGCTTACACCACCGTTACTCTTATTAAGATTTATAATAACCACGGGTTCAGAAGAAATTAAAGGAGAACCGTCGGCAGACTTCGCAATAAATGGGAGAGATTTAATCACTCCCTGGGTGTCTCCGGAAATAAGACTGGAAATTTCACCGTTCGCCGCTTTACGGACAATCTTGATGTTGTCCGGTGAACCTGTTGAGACAAGCGTTTTCTGAATCCCGTAAGCCATCATCAGTACCGCGGCAAATACAAATACAACAAGAGCAATACCCGTAATAGTAATAACAGTGGTGAGCTTCCTTGTTTTGAAATTTCTTAATGTATACTTAAATGGAATTTTCATATTAAAATCCTATTAACATTTATTTAACCTACAAACCTGAAGCCGTCAACTATACGCGTACGTAGTGCACGCTGGATCGGAAATACAGCGGAGACAATTCCGATAATAAACGCGGCGCTGATTGCCAGTACAATGGTTATTGGTTCGATCTGGAAAACAGGGAAAAATCCCTTGGGAATGACCTCTGCAAAACCGGAAACCAGCGGGAAGGTGAGCAACAAACCGATCCCCCCTCCCAGCAGGGCAATAAAGAGGGATTCACCCATTATTAAACCAACCAGATGCTTTGCTGAGAATCCCAGTGTTTTGAATACAGCGTATTCTCTTGTTCGTTCTCTTGCCGACATTATCATTGTATTTGCAAGCACCAGCATAATAATTCCGATTATTACAAATGAAAGAACATTCATAGAGGTAATTATCGCGCTTGTTGAAGCAAGAAATCCCTGCTGGAACGCACGCTCAGTTTCAGTTTTCGTCTCAGCAGGTGAGTTCCTGAACAGCGCATCTATTTTCTCAGAAATTTCACCTGACCTGGGGGGATCACTTATTTTTACAACGTACCATCCCACATCACCTGCCCTAACAGGCGCCTCTTCCCTCATCCTGTCATCTACGTAATCCCAGTGGAAGAACATCTGAGTGGCGTCAGTGGTTTTGTATTTTGGCTTGTAGATACCCCTGATAACGAAATCCCATCGCCCCGGGTAAATATCTCCGTCAATATTCATTACATCCCCGACCTTAAGATTATACTTTTTCGCCAGGTCTACCCCGATTACACACGAATTTTTTTCTTTTTTGAATACAGCCGTTTCCTCAGGACTCAGTACAAATTCGGGGTAAACATCAAAGATTGTGTTTGCATCTACTGCAAGCCTTGCAAAAAACTGGTTCTTGTCAATATATACACCCTGGAACCAATTGGAGAAAGTAACTTCCTCCACACCGGGAATGGATGCTATTTTATCCCTGTAAGAGTATGGTAACGGAAAGATAAACGAAACTGCCTGCCTTGTTATCAGCCTGTTGGCAGAGGATGCTTCAACGCCGACAGACCAGGCAGTAACAACTGTTCTTAACAGTCCGAAGGCAGTTACTGCTATTGCTATTCCAAGGATGGTAAGGGTCGTCCTTAGTTTATGCCGCAAGGTATTCTTAAAAATTAATTTGAATACTTTCATGCCATCTCCGGTATTAAATCGCCTTTTTCAAGATTCCTTACAAGATGTGCCCTGCCTGCAGCATGCGGATCGTGGGTCACCATTACTATTGTCTTATTGAATTCTTTGTTGAGCCTATCCATCAGAGTTAATATTTCATCTGCGGAAGCTCTGTCAAGATCTCCGGTAGGTTCATCTGCAACCAGTATTGCAGGGTCAGTAACGATTGCTCTGGCAATGGCCACTCTTTGTTCCTGACCTCCCGAAAGCTGTTTCGGGTAATGATACATCCTGTCGCCGAGACCCACAATCTCCAGCGACGAATGAACATGTTTCTTTCTTTCGGCTTTCGAGAGGTTAGTCAGCAGTAAAGGAAGCTCAACATTTTCAAATGCGGTAAGTACCGGTATCAGGTTATAAAACTGGAACACAAACCCTATGTTTGCAGAACGCCATTTCGCCAGCGCAGATTCGCCCAGCTTCGCTATATCCACACTGCCAATCGTTATACTTCCCGAAGTAGGCCTGTCGATTCCCGAAAGCAGGTTAAGCAATGTTGTCTTTCCTGAGCCGGAAGGACCCATTAAAGCAATGAATTCACCTTCTTTTATACTCAAAGAGATGTTATGAAGAACAGGGATCTCCAGACTGTCTCTATGGTATGTTTTTGTTACATTCAAAACATTTATAATCTCTGACATTTTATCTCCGGTTAGTTCGATTTTTATATAAATTTAATCCTGTACTTTTATTTTAACCCCGTCTTTGATTTCATCTGTTACATTGTCAATTACCTTGTCCCCTTCAGCAAGACCGGATTTAATCTCAATGAATGAATCGAGATCTCGTCCCCTGACTACAGGTACCTGAACCGCCCTGTCTTTGCTGATCATAAAAACAACATCCCTTCCGTCTCTTTTGGCTACCGAAGTATACGGAACAACCAGCACAGCAGGCTCCTGCTTCTCTGTATCAGATACCTTCTCAGATAAAAAAAGCACCTTTGCACTCATCTCCGGAAGCACCTTATCATCATATTTCCGAAATCCGACTTTCACAAGAACAGTTGCCTTCGAACGGTCGGCAGTTGGAACGATTTTATCGACATAGCCCGAATAAGATATCTGCGGATATGCATCAACAATAATCTTGCAATCCTGTCCCGGTTTAATCCTTTCTATGTAAGATTCAGAAACGTCCGCTTCAACCTGCAGTGATTTCATATCAGCCATCGTAACGATCGCGCCGCGTGAAGTTGTACTGGCTCCCAGCGGAGCAACGATTTCACCGACCTCGGCATTCTTTGTTAAAACTGTTCCATCAAAAGGAGCCCTGATTAAAGTGTTCTCGAGAGCTACATTTGCTGAATTAACGTTTGCTTCAGCGACTTCAATCGAAGCGAGAATACGGTTATAATTTGCCTCAGCAGCATCAACCGCCATTTGTGTGGTTGCACCTGATTTCAACAATTCATTCTGCCTGAAATAATTGTTTTTGGAGTCATTAAGACCTGACTCTGCAAGTTTCAGGTTAGCTTTGGCTTCCTCAAGCTGTGCACGGATATCACTGTCTTCAAGTCTGCCTAATACCTGTTCCTTTTTCACCTGGTCTCCTTCAACTACGCCAAGGTAAACCAGTCTCCCGGTTCCTTTGGATGCTACTGACGCTTTCCTTTGTGCTACTACATATCCGCTGGCAGTTAGACTTGCATTTGCCTGCGAAGGTAGCTGCATTGTTGCGTCGGAAAGTTTTACATCATACGCTGAATTGAATAACGATCCGGCTATAGTGTACCCTAGAAATAATAGTACTGCGGCAGCTATTATTACCAGAATTATAATTAATGTTTTTTTTGAAGAGCCGTTATTATGATTAGACCTATCTATCCTGAGCGACGATAAGTCGGCTTTGCTCGTTTCCATTTCTTTTCCGGGGATTATGAGTTTCAAAATTAAGGAACTAAGATGATAAAGGAAAGATTTTTATAAATACCATTCATAAAATGTATTAATTGCCTTTAGTGAATTTTTAAGGATTAACACATATCAAAGGAGAATTCTGTTGTTTTTGATTCTAAAATAACGTAATGTTCAATGTGACCGGAAATGTCGCAGTATGACATTTGAAATTACCTTTTACGATAAAATGTAAAAGAATGCGCGCAGATTACTTCTTTTCAGCTCTCTCCGGTTAGTACATTCTTTGCATGTGTGGGATTTAATTAATTTTCGGGGCACATAATACAGGCAGAATGAAAAAAAACAGAGGGAAATATTTAATAGTTGCAGGAGTACTCCTTCTTCTTACAGTCCTTTTCCTGTTCCTGGTAAACAGAATATATACAAATACGCTGGAGGATGCGAAACGGGATCACCAGCTTCAGCAGCTTGAGATGGCAAAGTCAGTCGCACAGGGAATAAATTTCTTTATTGAACACCTCGTGAGGGATATGAAGCTGCTTACCCATAACCCGGATGTTCTTAAACTTCCAAATCGGAATGAGTATGCCTCGCTCAGGTTCTTCAAAGAGAATTATGACAGCACCATAATAAGGACAATTTTTTTATCCGACTCATCCGGAAATATTCTGTTTACAACCGGAAACCTCCTTCCTTCCTGGTCTTATATGACTATCCCTGAATTAACGATGAAAATTAATAAACATACCCCGGAATATGTATTTTCCGATGTAATGCCTGATAGGCAGGGTGATAAAAATAGTCCCAAATCTTTCCTTATGATTGTCAGGCTGCCTGGAAATGTAAATTCCGGGCCGAATCATTTTATAGGTTATCTCGTTGATTTTGATATACTCATAAAAAGATTTATCCAGCCGCTGAAATTAAGCAGCGATGACTTTGCATGGGTTCTCGACGGAGAAGGGAGATTGATCTATCATCCGCGGCACCAGGAGATGCTGTTCAAATCGATCCTTAAAACAACAGGCAAATGCCGCAACTGTCATATTAATTTTGACACACAGCATAGAATGATTGAAGCCAGTCTTCCCTCAATTGATGAGTATTATGTCATTGGTAATGAGCCGGCCAAAATTATGGCTTATGTACCGGTTAGGCTTCAGAACCAGACCTGGATAATTGCAATCAGCACCCTGCTTCCAAAAGTAACAACAGGTCTGAGAAGCAGGTTCCAGCTTTTCTTTATACTTGGTCTCATTATCCTTGCCGTTATCCTTATACTCGGCTTGCTTATATATTTCCTCAATCTGCGGAGAATCCGTGCGGAAGAAGCCAACAGAAACCTCGAAGAGATCCATCAGTACAGGGAAAAATTGGATCAGGCTTCAAAGCTGGCCTCAATCGGGGAACTGGTAGACAGCGTGGCGCACGAAATCAACACACCGGCAGGGATTATTGCTGCTCACGCCGACGCAATACTTCTTGAGAATAACACTGACGATAGTCTTAAGGAGGAATTAAATATTATCCGTAATCAAACGCGCAGAATCAGCGATTATACAAGGACCCTCCTTACTTATTCAAGATTGATGCCCTTTAATCCTGAAGCTATCCGTATTGAAGATTTTATTGATGAATGTGTTTACCTTATAGGTCACAGACTTAAATCAAGGAAGATCCGTTTATCTAAATCGTACGACACATCCCTTCCGCTGATCTTCGCTGATAAAAGACAGATGGAACAGGTAATTATGAATATATTAAATAATGCCATCGATGCTCTGCAGGACTATGGTGAAATAAAGATAATAACCGGCAGGAATACTCTGGGAAAAGATCTGATCGGGTTAAAAAAAGTAAATGGGATTTTTATATCGATTGAAGATAATGGTATCGGAATTAAGAAAGAAAACATAACTAAAATATTCAATCCATTCTTCTCAACGAAGCTTGATAAACAGGGCACAGGACTTGGATTGTCAATTTCGCGCACAATAGTTCAACGCTGCCGGGGAAAACTCGAAGTAGAAAGTGAAGAAGGCAGATACACAAAATTTATTATTACCCTGCCCTATACCAGTGAAGGGATCAAATTATGATTTCAAAACCCAAAATCCTGATAATCGATGATGAGCCTGATATGCTTAGAGGCTGTTCAAAAATACTCTCCGCCCTGGGCAATAATCCATTTCCTGTTCCTGACGGGAACCAGGCGCTTAAACTCATGCAGGATGAAGAATTTGATCTCGTATTTTGTGATTTGCTCATGCCTGATTTTGACGGGATGCAGGTCCTTGATGCGGTTCAAAAAGCAGCCCCGAATACACCTGTCATTATATTCTCGGCTTACGGAACAATTGACAGAGCCGTATCGGCTATGAAGGCGGGGGCTTTTGATTTTATTGAAAAGCCTTTCGAAACTGAGAACCTGAAAATACTGGTTGAAAAAGGGTTGAGACAGAGAAATCTATACAAAGAAAGGGTCAGTCTGCTTAAACAACTGGAAGATAAATTCAGGTTCGATAATATAATCGGTAAAAGCGAACCTATCAGGAAAGTATTTGAGATGATTGAAAGTGTTGCGGACTCTGATGCTAATGTGCTGATCACCGGGGAGAGCGGTACGGGAAAAGAGCTTATAGCACGAAGCATCCACGCTCACAGCAGCAGGAGGCTTAAACCCTTCGTTCCTGTAAACTGCGGTGCGTTTCCTGAAAACCTGTTCGAAGCTGAATTATTCGGATATGAAAAAGGCGCTTTTACCGGGGCATCTCATAGAAAAATCGGGCTGCTTGAGTACGCTAACGGCGGTTCTTTTTTTCTTGATGAGGTCTGCGAATTGCCTGTAAACCTTCAGATTAAGCTCCTCAGAACGCTGCAGGATCAGCAGCTGAGAAGGCTCGGAGGAAATGAACTTATTCAGGCTGATCTGCGGCTGATTTCCGCAACGAACCAGGACATAAATAAAGCCCTCGAAAAAGAAATAATGCGGAAAGATTTCTATTACCGGCTTAATGTCATAAACATTCAGGTTCCTCCTCTGAAAGAACGAAAAGAGGATATCATGCTGCTTGCTGAGCATTTTCTTGTAAAAACAGTAAAGTCATCGCCGAAGAATATAAAAGGTTTTGACGAGTCAGTGCTCGAGTTATTTGAAGCTTACGACTGGCCGGGTAACGTAAGGGAAATGGAGAATGTTGTGGAAAGAGCCGTGGCGTTGGTAAAAGGGGAAAAGATAACTTTAAATGAGCTCCCGCCCCAGTTTGCATCCGGCCGGAAAGCAGCAGCAGGATTTCCCAAAAGCTCTCTCTCGGATGTTAGAAACAAGGCCGTTGGGGATGTAGAAAAGAAATATTTTCTCTTCCTCCTCACAAAACATAAGGGAAACATTACCCGTATATCAGAAGAAGCGGGTATGACTCGCAGGCATATTCACCGCATCCTGAAAAAATATGAACTTGACCCGACCTTGTACAGGAAGGGATAATTAACAATTAATGGATTAGTGGGACATCAGGGATACACTTTCTAATCATGCACTTCTATTCTCCTCCTTGCATTTTAATCATATCCTGCAATTTATCCTTAGAATAACACTTTTTAGAGCTGAAACCGCTCTGGTATAATAAATGCCATCAGTGCCTCAAGACATTAAAGGTATCGCTTATGAAGTTCAGAGGGATAATACTTAGCAGCGATGAAACTACAATATCACAGTGCCTCGAAATTTGTTCGGAGATTGGCATCGCCCTCGTGAAGAAAAAAGAATTTGCCGGGTTCATCCTTGATTTACAGGAGAACGATTACGATATGATTGTATGTGACTGTAGTGAAAGTTTTTCTGTCTGTCATAACTGGGTAAAAATAATCAAAAGGATAAATCCAAGAACCCCTCTGATTATCGTAAATGAAAACACCAGTCCTCAGGAGGGCGGGATCCTTTACCAGGAAGGGATCTTCAACCTAACCGAAAAACCATTAGACAATAACATCATAAAAGAAATTATAACAGCGGCTATTCCCTTTTATAAACAACAGTAACAAACAAAGTATTCTAATTATGGAAATATCTGATCCCAAAAACAAACCGACTTCCCGCAGAAGCTTTCTAAAGATCCTCGGTATGACAGGTATAACGGCTTTCTCCGCCTCGGTTCTATACCCGGTATTCTCTTTTCTTCGTCCTCCTAAACAAAGAGAAGTTGAAGTTTCAGTAGTGAACGCCGGGAAGGTAGCCGACCTGAAAAAGGAAGATTTCAAGATCGTCCGTTTCGGAAATGAACCCGTTATTGTAATTCCCTCTGACGATAAGTTTCTTGCTTTTTCCGCAAGGTGTACCCACCTTGACTGTACCGTTCAGTACGTAAAAGAAAAGAACGTAATCTGGTGCGCCTGTCATAACGGGAAATATGACCTTACAGGCAGAAATATTTCAGGTCCCCCTCCCAGGCCTCTCAGCAAATTCAAAACAATAATTAAGGGGGATGAATTAATGATTGCAAAAACCACATAATATTATCATGAAAAATACATTCTTAAAACTTTACGGTTGGTTAGATGAACGGGTACAGTTCGAAGATCTTATCAGATTCTTCAGTAAAAAGTATGTTCCCGTCCACCGGCATTCAGTCTGGTATTATTTCGGAGGAGTTTCAGTTTTCCTCTTCACTATTCAGGTTGTTACCGGTATTCTTCTCCTTTTCTATTATAAAGGAAGTGCAGATCTCGCCTACGAGAGTATTCAATTCATAATGTCGAAAGTTCAGTTCGGCTGGCTGGTCAGGTCTATCCACGCCTGGTCGGCTAATCTTTTTATTCTTTCCCTTTTCATCCATATGTTCAGCGTCTATTTTGAAAAAGCCTACAGGAAACCGAGAGAATTAACCTGGCTGACAGGCGTATTTATGTTTTTCCTCGCATTGTTTTTTGGTTTCAGCGGCTACCTCTTACCGTGGAATGAGCTGGCATTTTTTGCTACGAAAGTCGGAACCGATATAGCAGGAGCAATTCCTCTGATAGGAGAACCTGTAAAGATATTCCTGCGCGGAGGCAGTGATGTTACAGGTGCTACACTCTCCAGGTTCTTCGGCTTTCATGTTGCCTTTCTTCCGGGAATTTTTACTATACTCCTTGCTGTTCACCTGATACTTGTTCAGAGACAGGGAATGAGCGAACCGCTTGAGACAAAGGGAAAAAAGATTCCGCTCAAAAAAATGCCTTTCTTTCCGAACTTTTTCCTGCGTGACCTTCTGCTCTGGCTTCTCGTCCTGAATCTACTTGCGATACTCGCGGTGTTCTTTCCTGCTGAACTTGGAATTAAGGCAGACCTTTTCGGCATAGCTCCCGCAGGTATTAAACCTGAATGGTACTTCCTCTTTATGTTCCAGACCCTGAAGTATTTTCCCTCACACATTTTCATCTTTGAAGGTGAAGTGGTAGGTATTCTCCTGTTTGGGATTGCAGGAGTTCTATGGCTGCTGGTTCCGTTCTGGGATCGTAAAAGCTCAAGAGGCGAACGTAATCTCAAGATAAATTATATGGGACTCTTCGCCGTAATGTTTATTATTCTCTTAACTTCACTCGGGTGGCTGTCGTGAAAACAATTTTAAGAACCAGCTTATTATTTTTATTCTTTCTTATATCCTGCCGTTCGCTCTTATATGCTGCAGAAGATAAATGTTATTCCTGCCACTCCGATTTGGGAAGCTCCCCGGCAGAGTTGTTCAAAAATGACGTCCATCATCTTGCTGGCTTAAGCTGCTCTGACTGCCATGGAGGAGATAGTAAAAGCGAGGATATGGATGAAGCAATGAATAAGAGTAAAGGCTTTATCGGTATTCCAAAGGGAAACCAGATTTCCGAAATCTGTTCCAGGTGCCATTCTGATTCCACATTTATCTCCGGGTATGATAAATCGCTGGCAACAAATCAATTGGCTTTGCTGAAAAACAGTGTGCACGGTAAGACGAATCTGAATGGTACAGATAGAATAGTTCAGTGCATCACCTGCCATAATGCCCATGGGATAGTATCTGTAAAGAATCCTTCATCTCCTGTTTATCCTACTAATATTCCTCAGACCTGTAATAAATGTCATGGCGATGCAAAATTCATGCGCTCCTATAACCCTGAAATTGCCGTTGATCAGTATCAGAAATACAGGACAAGTGAACATGGAATCCTTAATGCCAAAGGTGATCCGAAGCCGGCTGAATGCGTTAGCTGTCACGGAAGTCATAACATCCTTTCTACTAAAGATGTTCGCTCATCGGTATACCCGACAAATATTCCTAAAACCTGCGCACAATGCCACAGCAATAAAGACTATATGAAAGAATACGGCATCCCCACCGATCAGTATGATAAATATGTTAAGAGCGTTCATGGAAAAGCTCTCCTGGTAAAAAATGATCTTAGTGCCCCTGTGTGCAACAGCTGTCATGGTAATCATTCAGCTATGCCTCCCGGACTTACCTCAATTTCAAAAGTCTGCGGTACCTGTCATGTTTTAAATGCTGAACTCTTTGCCGGCAGTCCCCATAAAAAAGCATTCGATGAGAACAATTATCCCGAATGTGAAACCTGTCATGGTAATCATGAAATACTGCCTGTGCAGGATAAACTGCTCGGCACAGCGGAGGGATCTGTATGCATTAAATGCCATTCCGCCTCAAATAACCGTGAAGGATTTATGGCTGCTGCAGAAATGAAGGGCTGGCTCGATAGTCTTGCTCTTCAGGATACCCTCGCTAATAAACTTGTATTCGAAGCAGAACAGAAAGGAATGGAAGTAGAAGAAGCAAAATTTGAGTTAAGGAACATCCACCAGGCACAGATTGAAACAAGGACGGTCCTTCATTCTTTCAATAAAGATAAATTCAAAGAGGTTGTTAATAAAGGATTCGCATCATCAAAAAACGTGATCGCCGAAGCACAGGGTGCTATTGACGAATATTATTTCAGAAGAATAGGGTTACTTATATCAGTCTTAATAATAAGCTTTCTGATCGTCATACTTTTCTTCTACATCAGGAAAATAGAAAAACAGAATCCATTAAAGGACTAAATCACCGGAGGTATTATGAGTAGTGAGGTATCAAATACTCTGATTGAAGATCTGGTTAGAACTATGGACCGGATTGAACGCAGATTGACTGATGTGGAAGCCGCTCTCAACATCAGAAAGGAGAACACGTCAGAAATAGTAAATGAACACTCTCGTCCCAGATCTGATGAAGAGGATGATTCACTCGAACTTGCGATAGGAGAATACTGGTTTGCAAAGATCGGTATCCTTGCGTTTGTTCTGGGTATGTTCTTTCTTTTGACTCAGCCGCTGGATAGCTACCCTCCGATGCTTCCGATTTTTATAGGTTATTTAATAAGCTTTACTTTGATAATATTACCTGAAATATGGCTCAAATCATTTAAATATATTTCAGGCTTTCTTATAGGCGGCGGCGCGGCTCTTTTTTATCTGACAACCCTCCGCTTGCATTTCTTCGGGTTGGAACCTATTGTAACCAGCAGATTTTTACTCGTGATTTTTCTGTTGATCGTGGGAGGTTCTGCATTCTGGATGGCGTTAAGGCGTCAATCTGTGTATTTAATCGCGCTTGCAGAACTTTTCTTCATGATGACCGCACTCGTAACCGAAATTCCGCTGCTGATATTCGTAATGCTGACGCTGATAAGCATATCAGTAGTCCTCATGTCATTAAAATTTAATTCTCCGAACCTGATGGTTTTCGGTATCATATTTACATGCCTGGCGCACGGTTTCTGGTTTGTAAATAATCCCCTGCTCGGTCATGATCTTCTGATAATAACTGGTTTTCATTACAATCTTTTCTTCCTGCTTGTTTATCTGGCAGTATACGGTATCGGTAGTCTTCTGCTTATCAAAGGAAAAAAACAGGAACTTGATGAATTGTTTATGACAATTATGAATGCCTCATTAGGATATGGATTATTTCTTCTGATTTCAGTTTTAAACGGCGTTCAAAACCTTGGGATCGTTCACCTTGGAGCATTTGTGATTCTGATGGCGCTGGCTGTTTTATTCTGGACCAGGCAAAGAAGCAAATATGCTTCTTTTATTTACGCAATGTTTGCTTATGCCGCGCTGAGTGCCGCTATAATTGCAACTTACAGCGAACCGGCATTCTTTATTCTCCTCTGCTGGCAGAGCATTATTGTAATTTCAACTGCGCTCTGGTTCAGATCTAAGTTTATAATTGTTGCAAATGTTTTTATATTCGGCGGCATTCTTATTACCTATCTTATAAATGTAAATTCTGTAGGAATAGAAGGAATAAGTTTCGGTTTGGCCGCTCTTGTAAGTGCACGCATCCTGAACTGGCAGAAAACAAGACTCGAATTAACAACGGACAATATAAGACTGGCTTATCTCATAATGGCCTTCTTCATACTTCCTTATGTACTCTATGTAGTCTTACCGTCAAGTTTCGCCGGATTATCGTGGGCAGGACTGGCATTGCTTTATTACCTGATGGGCAGACTGCTCAAGAATAAAAAGTACAGAATGATGGCTGTATCAACCTTAATATTAACTTCCCTTTACCTTGCTGCATTTGGGATAGCCTCAAATGATATTACCTATAAGATTATCTCATTTCTTGCTGTAAGCATTATACTCCTTATAATTTCAGTTATGTATACAAGGATGAGAACAAACCAAAAGACAAAAGAAGTAGTAAGCTAGTCTTGATCCCCTGCGGTCTGGCAGTTTTTCCCCTGCCAGGCTGCTTCTTTCCACATATTATCCCCGGTATGTTTTAGTCCATAAAAAGTTTAAATTTATTTCATTCAATGACGTTAATAAATATCCTGATGAAACAACTCCTGCCGATATTCCTTCTCATAGTATTATGCCAGCGTGATTATCCGCAGAATTTCATCTATGCAAAGGATGAGAAGTTTTACAGGGGTGATTCTATTTTCTCCTTCCTGGGCTTCAGCGCCTATTACCTGCAGTGGATAGCTTCTGATTCTTCCAGAAAATACCTGGTTGATAAGGTATTTAGAACAGCACGGGAAAACGGTGTAAAAGTAATCAGGACGTGGGGTTTTAATTCAAACAGAGATTCTTCAACTGCATCCTGCATCAGGTATTCACCATACGATATTAAAGAAAGCGGACTAAAGGCACTTGATTACATTATATATAAGGCCAGGCAGTATAATATATACTTGGTTTTAACTATTGAGAATAATTATAATGACTTCGGGGGCATAGCCCAATATACCGAATGGGCTGACAGCCGCTTAGGCCAAACAACGGGTATATCATATTCTCACAGAGATTTCTTTACTGATGATTCAATGCGATGCTGGTATAAGTATTATATGAAATTAATTCTTGACCGGGTGAATGTCTATACGGGTACTATGTATAAGGACGAACCAGCTATTTTCAGTTTTGAATTAATTAATGAGGCGGAAAACGAAGGAGGTTCCA
Source organism: uncultured Ignavibacteria bacterium (assembly GCA_963774455.1). Taxonomy (GTDB): domain Bacteria; phylum Bacteroidota; class Ignavibacteria; order Ignavibacteriales; family Ignavibacteriaceae; genus DATFVA01. Next base: position 645,056 of record CAVZFD010000004.1, on the reverse strand, counting down.
CTGAAGTAATAAGAAATTGGTATAGCGAAATGGCTGATTATTTTAAATCAGCAGACCATAACCATCTGCTTACCACCGGGGAGACGGGTTATGATAAATACATAGAGGATTATTCTGATCCCGAACTTTTTTATAACAATTCCCGCTTTTTATTTGACGGATACAAAGGAAGCAGTTTTGCTGAGAACTGCTCAATAAGTAATATTGACTATTCCTCTTTTCACTTATATCCCGGGAAATGGGGTTGCGAACCGCTGGCAGGAAATACATGGATAAACGACCATACAAGCCTCTCCGGCAGTTTTGGCAAACCCTCTCTGTTAGGTGAATTCGGGGTGATAGATGAGAGAATGATAAATTATAAAATCTACCTCGGGACTATAAAAAACACGCCTTCCCGTTCCGCCCTTATATGGCAGTATGTACCTGACGAACTTATGAGCATAGCAGATCGTTATGCTTTCAATGAGGTCCAGGATCCCGATTTGCTGTATCTATTTAAAGAGTATAATCAGCTGATTGATAAAGACCCGGAAGTCACGGAGAGTAAAGATTTCATCCTTTACCAGAATTACCCCAACCCCTTCAACCCGTCTACAACTGTACAGTTCTCACTGAGAAATCCGGCAAATGTTAAGATTGAATTATTCAACTCACTCGGAGAATTCGTCAGAATAATATACCAGGGAAGTAAAGGTGCAGGGACTCATTATATATTTTTATCATTCGATAATTCACTGCTTAGCAGCGGAGTGTATTTCTACCGTCTTATGGCAACACCTTCCGGAAGTCGCGGCAGAACCTTCGTCCAGACCAGGAAGTTGGTTTTGATAAAGTGAACTGATAATAAAACCTTATTATTGCTTTTAATATCTGAATTATTAATATTTGGCAACTAAATTCCCGCTACTATTTAATATCCTGATTCCTTCACTATCTTTCCGCAGGATAATATTTCGGTTTAGTTAATGTAAATATTTGCCGATTGCTTGCCCCCCCCTTTAACAGCAGGCAGTTCCCGATATTTATACTTATATAGAATCAGGTTGCGTCATTTTTTATAATATCAAAGGAGGCTCTATGGATAAAAGGTTACTGTCTGCCGGCATAATGCTGTTGGTTTGTTTTGCGGCTGGCATGTTTGTTTTCCTTAGCGGTACAAATACCGTTACAAATCAAAAATTAGCATACGGAGAAAGCCCGACTGAATTTAATGAGGGTCCGGTAAAAGGTCCCGATCTCGAGAGATGGTATTTTCAACAGTGGCATCAACCGTTCGGCGCAGTACTCTCACCGGATTTACTTCATAAAATGCGGACAGAAGCTGCACAATTAAAAAACGAGTCCGAAATACAAAATGAACCTACTTTGACGGGATGGCAGTCTGTGGGTCCTGTGAGAATGGCCGTTCCGGGTTCAAATGCATTTTATACAGGAAGAATTTTGGATATTCAGTTACTTAATGACGGTAACCTTCTGGTTGCCGCCGCCAGCGGCGGACTGTGGAAAGTTACAGGGACAGGTGCAACTCCATTTTCAGATGGTATCCTGGATCTTGCTGTTTCAACAGTAGCGGTAAATCCTAATGATAATAATACTATTTTCATCGGGACCGGTGAATTTTGGGTCCGCGGCGGTTCGGGAATCTACGTAACACATGATGGCGGAACAACCTGGAACAGCGTATCCGGAATTTCTCCTACCCCATCAAGCATATACAAGATCAGATTCATGCCTGGTCATCCTGATGAAGTTCATGCTTCAACAGATAATGGATATTACAGGTCGGCTGACGGCGGTGCTACATGGTCAAAAACGCTCGACGGTAACTTTTCAGACTTTACATTTACGGACTCAAATACAGACGGATTGATATTCACGGCTAATTGGGGTGAAAATAAAATCTACTGGTCTGCTCTGTTTGGAGCCTCGTGGAATGTAATTGATCTCCCGTTTACTAACGTCGGGAGAGTAGCATTATCATATCAGTCAGGTACCTTATATGCTGCCATTGCAAGGAATGATAACCATAATCTTCTCGGGGTCTTCAAATCTACCGACTTTGCTTCGACCTGGACAGATATATCCCCCCCTGAAAATTATATGAGTAACCAGGGATGGTATGATAATATTATTTCAGCTCCGTCACCGAATACAATTTTTGTTGGAGGTGTGGATCTCTGGAAGACCACCGATGATGGTAGTTCATGGACTAAATTAGCCGGAACCAATATTCATGCAGATCAGCATGCTATCGTACGCAACCCGGCTAATTCTGATATCTTTATCGGCAATGACGGAGGTCTTGCCAAATCATCAGATTTTGGAGCAACATGGTCGACCAGCTTAAACAGTATACCAATTACTCAGTATGTTAACATTGACGTATTTAAGAATAGCCTTGCATTCATTGCGGGGGGTTCCCAGGATAATGGTATATCAATCACAACAAATCTTGGAGCAACCTGGTCATATGCAGCCGGAGGGGATGGCGGCGGTGTAGCAATTGATCCTGATGATAATGGAAAACTTTATATGACCAATGGGGTGTATGGAGGTGATTGGACATTCCATAGACTGCGGTCAACAGATGGAGGAATTAACTGGGAAAATATAAACAACGGTATCGATCCATCCGACCAATGGTATATAAGAATTCGTCATGACCAGGTAAATCCGATTTATTTATTTAACAACTCTGGTCCATATGTTTATGTTTCAACCGATAACGGGGATAACTGGTCCAAACTAAATTCAACACCTTTTGCTTCAAACGTCTCCGAACTTTCTGTAGCAAAGTATACATCAGACGGCGGAACAATCGTCTATGCCTGTTTGCCCGCTACGTCAGGATCCAGGCTGTGGGTTTATATTAATGGAAACTGGTATGACAATCTGGTTCCGTCAGATCTCCCTAATGATGTGCAGATCAGGAAAGTATCCACTCACCCGGAAGACTACAATACTTCATTTATAATAATGAACGGAATATCACAGAATGGTCCCTCAAAGAAAATATACAAGACTACAGATCTGGGATTTACATGGACAAATATTACCGGTAATCTTCCCAACATCCCCTTCTCTGATGTAATAGCCTACCCGACGAATGACCAGGTATTGATAGCAGGCAGTGAATTTGGCTGTTACAAAACCACCAACGGTGGGTCAACCTGGTTCCGCTGGAATGACGGCATGCCTGACGCGACTATAATTACTGAGCTCCGTTATGTAGATGAAATTAACACTACAGGAAAGTTCTATATAGTTGCAGGAAGTTATGGCAGAGGTATTTATGTAAGAGAATTGAATGATGGAACAATCAATAATGTAATAGAGGAAACTGCGCCTGAAGACTATAGTTTAACACAAAACTATCCGAATCCTTTTAATCCTGTCACGTCTATCCGGTTTTCACTTCCCAAAAGAGATAACGTCGAATTAAAAGTATACGATATCCGTGGAAGAGAAGTTGCAACACTGATTAACGAAACGCTGAATTCCGGAAGTCACGAGATCAGTTTTAATGCACAGAACCTTGCCTCTGGAGTTTATATTTACAGGATTAAAACTTCTGCATTTACGCAATCGAGAAAGATGACCCTTTTAAAATGATGAAAGGTTTCAACCTCGCGTATGAGAGTATTTAAGAAGAACTATATCCAGAAATTAGTAAAGGTTAACTGTGATGAAACTTTATATTTTGTTTTCAGCCTTTTTATTAAGTACCCTGCTCTTCAGCTGCAGCAGCCGGGTAACAGGCAGCTCAGAAAACAGTGTGCAGTATTATTCCCATGGATACCTTATACCCTTTGAAGTCAGGATTACTGTTACAGGCAATAAGCTTGAAGTATTTTATACCAAACCCGGTATGCAGTCTCCGTTTGATGAAAGTTACTCCATTACAGATAATGAACGAAATGAATTATTTGATTATCTGAAGGAGATCGATTTTTTGAAGATGGATATACCTGAACCTGAAAGAAAAACTGATGCGCCGGTTACAAAAATAAAAGCAGACCTGAACGGCAGTTCCAGAGAGATAGACATTGGGCAGCTATCAGCCATTCCCCAATCACTGACTACATTGAAGACAAAGATTTTTGATCTGGCCTCCGTGTATAAACCAGGATGGAAAAAGGAAATCGGGTTTGAGTAAATTAAAGGCCGTCTTACGACGGCCTGATTATTTTAAAGATTAAAGTACATTTTATATTCGAAGGGGTGAGGCATTGTACCTATGGAATGAATTTCTTCCAGCTTTATTTTTGTCCATTGTTCAAGTAGTTCATCAGTAATTATTCCTCCCCGGTGCATGAAATCGTTATCGGCAGCTAAAGCGTCAAGTGCCTCGGAAAGGTTTCGTGGAAGAAACTGAAATTTCGTACTTCCAGGGTCTTCAAGGAAATTTTTGTCGTAAGGACCAAAGCCCTCTTTTACCGGGTCAATCTTATTTACCACACCATCCATCCCGGCAAGCAGCATAGCTATCAGGCATAGATAGGGATTAGCGGTAGCATCCGGCGGACGGTACTCGAAGCGCGTTTCCTCAGGATTGGAGACATACTTGGGAATCCTTATGGCGGACGCCCTGTTTCCCTGTCCGTATGTTAAAGCAACAGGTGCTTCAAATCCCGGTACCAGCCTTTTGTAAGAATTTGTACTCGGATTTGTAAAGGCAGATAGCGCAGGACCATGTTTAAGCATACCTCCTATAAAGAATCTCCCCAGCTCGTTCATATTCCCGTATTCACCTTTTTTGTAAAATGCATTCTTCCCGTTTTTTGTAAGGTAAAAATGAAGATGCATACCGTTGCCTGCCTGGTGGTACATAGGCTTGGGCATAAAAGTAATAAAAAGATTTTTACGCCGTGCAAAGTTAAAAAGGATGTACTTGGCAGTAATAATGTTATCGGCAGTTGAAAGGAGATCTGAAAAATAAGTCTCTATTTCCTGCTGTCCTCTTTCACCGACTTCATGGTGATGGTACTTAACCTTTATCCCGAATTTCTGCAGCAGTTTACTTGCCTCATCACGGAAATCATCATATTCATCCCAGGGATTTGCAGCGTGATAAGCTTTTTTATAGAACTCTTCCGCATGCTCCACCTTATAATAGGAAGAGGATGTTCTGGTATCATATTCCACATTAGAGAAAATGTAGAACTCAAATTCAGAGCTCCACCATGATGAATCAGCTCCAGTGGTTTTTTTTAGAAGGGCTTTCATCTGTTTGGCCAGGTATCTTCCGTCCTGGTTAAAAGGGGTATGTTTCTCGTCTGTTAGTGAAATGTGTGCGTAAAAGCTTAAGGTAGGTGCCTCGCGAAAAGGGTCGATAACGGCTGTTTTCAGGTCGGGTATAAGAACCATATCGCTATTTTCTACTTTTCTGAATCCATAACTCGAGCCGTCGAATCCTACTCCTTCCTTAATCATTTTATCAAGTATATTATCACAGACTGGAAGCGATATATGGTGCAGCCGACCGGAAAGGTCAATCGCTTTCAGATCTATTACATCGATTTTATTTTGTTTTATAAGGGTTTTACAATTTTGAAGATCATTTACAGGCATATTTTTCCCGGTAAAATTAGGGAGCCGGGGAATGCCCGGCTCTGAGTGAAAAAATTATTCCGTATAATTTATTGCAGATAATCCCGGGAACAATGCTACGGTATCAAGTTCCTCCTCTATCCTTAACAGTTGATTATATTTAGCAATCCTGTCAGTTCTCGAGAGTGACCCGGTTTTAATCTGACCGGCATTGGTCGCAACAGCAATATCAGCAATAGTTGTATCCTCGGTTTCGCCTGAACGGTGACTTATAACATTTGTGTAACCGGCTTTCTTAGCCATTTCGATTGCATCCAGTGTTTCGGTGAGAGTTCCTATCTGGTTCACCTTAATAAGAATAGAATTTGCAACTCCTCTTTCAATTCCTTCAGCGAGGCGCTCGGTATTTGTTACAAATATGTCGTCTCCAACGAGCTGTATCTTATTACCCAGGGTCTGGGTCAGCAGCTGCCATCCGTCCCAGTCGTCTTCTGCCAAACCGTCCTCAAGTGATATGATGGGATAATTTTTAACCCAGCCGGCCCAGTAATCAACCATCTTCTCTATTGGAATTTCTTTATTCGGTGCCGACTTAAATAAATGATATGCATTCTTCTCTTTCAGAAAGAATTCACTTGCTGCCGGATCGAGAGCAATTCCTATGTCAGTTCCTGCTTTATAACCAGCTTTTCCAATTGCCTCGAGAATAACTTCTATAGCCTCCTCATTTGATTTAAGGTTGGGGGCGAATCCGCCTTCGTCGCCTACTGCGGTGTTGTAACCTTTTTTGCTTAAAACAGATTTTAATGAATGGAATGTTTCAACTCCCATCCTCAAAGCTTCCGAAAAGCTCGCTGCTCCGAAAGGCATTATCATAAACTCCTGGAAGTCAACATTATTATCAGCGTGTTTGCCTCCGTTTAATATATTCATCATAGGGACAGGCAGAGTACGGGCATTCGTACCGCCAATGTATCTGTATAACGGGAGTCCAAGTGTTTCGGCAACTGCTTTTGCACAGGCTAACGATACACCAAGTATCGCGTTGGCACCTAACGATGATTTATTGTCGGTTCCATCAAGGGTTATTAACATGTTATCTATTTCAGCCTGGTCAGCAGCATCAAAATCTATGAGTTCATCAGCGATTCTTTCATTTACGTTCTCTACTGCCTTAAGGACACCCTTTCCGTTATAACGTGATTTGTCACCGTCTCTTAACTCTACAGCTTCATGTTCGCCCGTAGAAGCTCCACTTGGTACGGCCGCTCTTCCTATTATTCCTGATTCCAGCTGTACTTCAACTTCAACAGTAGGGTTGCCTCTCGAATCCAGTATTTCTCTTCCCAGAATATCTATTATAGTTGTCATTTTTTCTCCTGATTTTTCAATTGTCTGTCATATATGATTAAAGTTACAGTACAAAATTAGTTAAAATAAAGCTATTCTGCTTTTGTCTTAAATCCTTTTATCATCCAATTTTTACCGAGCCATAAACCCAAAGGACTTACCATCGCAATTAGCCCATATATAAACCACATTGTCTCGGTATTCATCTGAGACGGCGGTACTCCTTCAGGACAGTATTTCATCAGGAACCAGCCCGCGTACATGGCTGTAATCACCTTTGTAAGGAACCACGGAAATTGTCCTATACCCATATAAATACCCGTCATTCCTTTAGGCGCGATCTCAGCTACCCATTGCAGAAAACGGGGCTGCCACATTGCCTCGCCGATCGTCATTATAATAATGAAGGCAAAAAGGGTAAAGATATTTGGTCCAAGTGTAAGGATAAATGTAGGTGAGGCCATAACCAGGGTTCCGAGAATAGTCATCTTATATGCGTCTTTTTTTGCGGTAAGCGCTGCAATCATAGGGGTAAGAATAAAGATAAGGATCGGATTAAAGTTTACAAAAAACTCAAAATTATCCTGCACAAATCCGGTAAAGGCACGACTGGTATACTGCGGCAGTGTTAACCAGTTATGAGCAAAAAGCGTTTGAACCGGAATCAGAATAAAAATAAAATACATAAAACGGAGATCTCTTAAAGGGAAATTTTTTATATAATACTTCAGTTTTTCTTTAAATGGTTTCTCAGTTTCTTCTGCAACTTCCTGTTTCTGTTCATCAGATAGCTGCTCAGTTGCACGTTGTATGGTTTTTTTGGAAAGAATGATTGCGACCACAATTATACCTGCAAGCGTCAGCCCGTCATAAACCCAGAAAACCCCGGTGATTCCAAAGGCTTTCCTGACGGGTGGAGAAATAAGTCCCGGCATAAACCCGCCCAGGTTCATAAGTGCATAAAGCATTGCATAACCCATTGCGGCATTTTTCTTTGTGGTGAATCTTTTTACGGCGGCATATGCTGCAGGCTGATAAATTCCATATCCTAAGACTATCCAGAGTATTCCAAACATTGCCAGGCCGTGAACACCGGACCACATTCCCGTAGAGGATAAAATGTCGGGGCTTATTGTGATCAGCACTCTCCCGACAAGCATCAGGCTGAGTGAAATAAGAAATGATTTTCTTACGCCGATTATATCTACTGTAGCACCCAGGAAAAGCATGCTTAATGTAATGCCGGCTGTCAGTATGCCAACCATCTGGTCAGCCTGGATGTCGTTTAAGCCTGCGTATGTGTTAAAATAAATTGCGAGCAGACCCAACATTCCAAAATAGACTAATCCCTCGAGAAAATAGGATATGTTTACACCCCACAATAATCTTGAAGCACGAACTAGATCTTTAAACGGCTGGGTTATTTCTTTTACGGTTTGTTTAAGTACGGTTTCTTCTTTTTTTTCAGGTGTGATAGTTTCTTCCGCCATATTTTCCTCAAAAGGTATTTTTTTGTTGGATGTAAAAATAAGGAATTATTCAGAGATATTACGATAAGGATTTCTTCCCCTTTTACTTGAATATAAAAGTAGTATTTTAAGTCTCACTTTTCAGGAAAATTCCAATTTTAGCAGGATTTTTGAACTATGCATACTGGTAAATTCAGGGCGTACTTAGCGTGGATAACTGTATGCATCGTTTGGGGAACCACTTACCTGGCAATCAAAATAGGAGTGGAGCATATACCTCCTATGCTATTTGCGGGATTTAGATGGATAATTGCCGGAATTATTTTCTCTTCGTTCCTAAAGCTGCGGGGAAAGAGGTTTCCTTCCCGAAAAGAATTAATTCATCTCTCTGTTGTCGGTATTGCCCTGATCGGCCTCGGGAACGGGCTTGTTGTTATCGGAGAGCAATATATAGGAAGCGGTCTGGCTGCATTATTAATTACCACGGTTCCTTTCTGGGTTGTAGGAATGGAATCGGTTGTACCTGCAGGTCCAAAAATTAACCTTATGATTTTATCCGGTCTTTTCCTTGGCTTGATGGGCGTCGCCCTGATATTTAACGGCAGCTGGTCAGATCTTTTAAATCCTACTTATCTATTAGGAGTGATTTCTATACTTGTAGCGGTGATTGCATGGTCTTTCGGAACTGTTTATTCCAAGTACAAAAAAGTTTCGGTACACCCTTTAATGAAGGCGGCTGTTCAAATGCTTGTAGCAGGTACTGCCCAGGCGATACTCGGATCTTTTTTAGGCGAATGGACCCGGATATCTTTCCATATGGACGGTATGATTTCATTCTTTTACCTGGTGTTTATAGGTTCTATGCTTGGATACGGCTCCTATATTTATGCTATTGAACACCTCCCCCTCTCCCTTGTTTCAACTTACGCATATATAAATCCTGTGATTGCCCTTTTCCTGGGCTGGCTCGTACTTGATGAGAAATTAAATCTCCCAATTATTATTGCTGCGGCAGTAATAATCATAGGCGTCATAATAGTCAAGCAGGGCTCCAAAAAACAGAAACTGCAGGCTGAAAACCCCGGCTGATTATTAAACAGATCATTCCGTTTTTGCAGCATATTCTTTATATTAATTTTGATTATCCATTCAGAAAATGATATAGATGAATCAATTAGTTGAAGAAGTCTCACAATACGCTGAGAAAATATTTAAGACTCATCCCTCATTCTTTCGGTATCATAACCTGCTGCATACAAAGGAGGTCGTGAATATTGTTAAGGACCTGGCGGAAAACACAGGAATAGACGACAGTGAATCAGAATTGCTTTTGATTGCTGCATGGTTTCATGATATAGGTTATCCTGATGCTGTATGGAATCATGAAAAAAGAGGTGCTGAAATGGCTGAAGAATTCCTTGAGAAAAAAGATTATCCTCCACATAAAATTGCAGATATAAAGAAGCTGATTCTCTCAACTAAGGTTCCTCATCATCCTGAAAACCGCCTGGAAAAAATAATGTGTGATGCTGACATCGCTTACATCGGGAAAAAGGATTTTTTGAGTAGAATAAATCAGCTTCGCGAAGAATGGAAAAAAACAATTAAAAAGGAATTCTCTGACACCGAATGGATTATGGAGAACATCCGCTTCCTGGAATCAAATTCGTTTTATACTGAATATGCGAAGAAAAAATATGAAGATACATGTAGGGAAAACCTCGCTGCACTAAAGCTACTTCTGGCTGAAAATAAGGAAAGATACAATGGCTGAATTTAAATGGAATGCGGATGAGTATTCAAAGTATTCTTCCGCCCAGGAGAAATGGGCGAATGAACTGCTCTCGAAGATACATTTAAAGGGTACTGAACACGTGCTCGACCTCGGGTGCGGAGATGGACGAATAACCGCTAAAATCGCCGGGATTGTTGAAAAAGGTTCTGTTGTCGGAGTGGATAATTCAGGGGAGATGATTGAACTGGCTAACAGAAAGTTTCCCGCAGATAAAAACCCCAATCTTTCGTTCAGGGTAATGGATGCAAAGGAACTGACCTTTAATAATGATTTTGATGTGGTGTTCTCAAATGCATCTCTGCATTGGGTTGATGATCATAAAAAAGTTATGGAAGGGATATCCCGGAGCCTTAAGTCAGGCGGACGCTTCCTTATTCAGACAGGCGGGACAGGTAACGCGGCGGCAGCATTTGATACGGTCCGGGAAATGTCGCTTCTCGATGAATGGTCGCCTTACCTTAAGGATGCAAAATCGCCATATAATTTTCTGAGCGATAAGGATTATGAAATTCTCATTCCGCAAGCCGGATTTAAACCCGGTAGAATAGAATTGCTTACCAAAGATATGGAACATGAAGGGATAGAAGGCTTCAGAGGATTTATCAGGACTACCTGGCTTCCTTATACCCAGCGCATTCCCGAAGATAAAAGAGAAAAATTTATTGCTGATACCGCTGATATGTTTGTAAACAAATACCCTGTGGATGGAAACGGGAAAGTACATATAACGATGGTAAGGCTTGAAGCAGAAGGAATAAAACCTTAGATGTCTTTCAAATAAAAAAGCCCGGCAGTACCGGTAAACTCACCCTAATCCTACTTACTATTAGGAAGTTCTTCCGGTTAGTTAGATAAAAAACGGTAACTTTTTGGTTGAGAAAAACCAGGAAGTAACCGGAAGTATTAAGAACTAACCGGAAGATCTTCCTTATTTGAGTAAAATCATCTTCTTCGTGGTAATAAATTCTCCTGCTTTTAGCTGATAGAAATAAACTCCGCTTGGCAGACCTGCCTTGCCGTAAGGAAGGTTAACGGCATTCCAAGTTAACTCATAAGTGCCTGTTGGCTTTTCTTCATTGACAAGAGTTTCAATTTCTTCTCCAAGTGTATTAAATATTTTTAGTGTCACCTGTGAAGATTTTGGAATGGAATATCTTATAACTGAGGAGTTATTAAATGGATTGGGATAATTTTGCTTTAAACTGAATTTGAAAGGCATTTTATCAGTAGGTTCAACATTAACTGATGAAATTTCTATCGGCACCGTCCAAATTTGATAAATCCCTGTTCTGTTGTCCATCCAAACAGGCCAGAGTTTATCATTTGATGATGTAATACTAATATTATCGCCCTGATATCCTTGTCCAATACCGCCAATTGGCAAAGGCTTGAAGTTCTTATCGCTTATCTCAAATTCGTGCCAGCTATTTCCACCATCTTCTGATCGAACTAAAAAAACGCTAGTTGAATCCGAAGTCGTATTTCTATCATCATAAAAAATAATATTCAATCCGCCATATTTATCCACATGAACTGCGGGAAAATATTGAATTGCTCCATTATTTAATTCATCCTGATTAACCCTTATACCAGTAGACCAGGTCTGTCCACCATCAGATGAACGATTTAAAATTACATCAGGGTCACTTCCAGCAGGCGCTAAATCTTTTTGTGTGGTAACAATGTAAATCCAATTATTTCTTGGACCGTCGGTTGTATCTACTGCAATATTCGGTAATCCATTTACTCTGATATTTCCCTTTGTAGAAAGAACTCCGCTGATACCGTTCATATCAAATGCATTTTCGATGACTTGCCAGCTACTTCCACCGTTAGCGGATGAAGCAACACCAACCAAATCTTCAGTAAACGGAGACACAGAAGTAACTCCCGCCCAACATACATAAACTTTTCCATCAGGACCCATTGTTATATCTCCACCAGCACTTCGTTGAATTGGATTATTTATCTGTCCGGGAGTAGACCAGCTTAATCCACCGTCATCAGTATAGGAAAATTGCAAAGGGAAAGGAGGTGCGAACTTTACCCATGCTGCATAACTTCTTCCATAATTTGGACTGCCATAATGTGCATCCGACGTCATAGTGGCACGTTCAAGATCATCATTTGAAATTGTTTTTTGATTAGACCAAGTAATTCCAAAATCCGTAGAGTAATGTGAATATAGACCTGGGGAAAATCCGCGTCTTGTAAGAATAAACGTTCCATCCTTATCAATAGTAATTCCGGGATCTCCTCCATGCGACGTTATTGGTGCGCCTTTACATGTATCTGATCCATACCAATTAACTCCACCGTCTATGGTAACATATATACCTTCACTTATAAAAAAGGGGACAAACATAATAGTATTCGCCGAGCCAAAAATAACATTAGGATTGGTAGGATGAGTAGTTATGAATACCTCGGTTTGATTAAAATTGCTTGGATAAAGTATGAAGTTCTCACCAATATTTATACTGAAATTTTTGTTTATATCCTGAGCGTTTACAATCGTTGAAAGAAACAATAAAAGAATTAATTTCTGAAATACATATTTCATTATTTCGTTATTCATTTTATCTCTCCATAATTAATCATTATTATACTAAGTAAACTATTATATGGATTAACCAAATAATTTGATTTCTATATAAATCAGCATATTGTTAATTGAAAATATAACCCAATCTAATTCCCGCATAATAATTTTGTGGTTCGCCTGCTTCATAGAATCTTCCGTCGCTTGAGTTTATATTTATAAATCCAGCATATTCTTTATCCGCTATATTATTAATACCTCCGGAGATAAGCAGATTAAATTTTCCAAAGACAAAATCAAATCCTAATTCTGTACCAAAGATTGTGTAATCAGCAGTTTTATCTGAGTTTGCATCATCTACGTACATACCGCTTACATATCTTATACTCCCTCGAATAAATCCTGTGATTTGATTTGTAAGAGAATGATTGTATGCAAGTGCGGAGAATAAATTATGCTTTGGAACACTTGGTGCAGAATTACCGGTAAAGTTTTGAGTTAAGGTATCCAGGTTTTCATCAACAGTTAGTGCGATATAATCATCATAGACAAAATCTGAGAAAGTATACGACACTTGTAGAGTTAAACCTTCAAACACACCTATGCTGCCCCCAATTTCAAGACCTGTACGATTAGTCTTTGCTGCATTACGAAAGAAAACATCTCCATAAACTTCAAACGGTATTATTTCGTCTTCAATCAAAATATTAAAAAATGTTGCTTCAAAAATAATATTGTTGAAGAACTGCGATTCCGGAATTAGAATATTCCCTTTAATTCCAAATTCAAAGTTTTTTGATTTCTGAGGATTTAGATCAGGATTGATCAATATGGATGGATTGGAACTTGTTGGATAGTTATCCATTTCATTTCCTGCAGGTGAATCAAAACTTAGTCCATAGGAAGTATAAATGGCAACACTCTGTGTAAGTTTAAAATTAAGTGCTGCCTTTGGCGTGAATGCCTCAAATCTCCTAAATGCATTTCTGCTTTCTAATAACTGATCCACAGTTTCATAATACACATTATCATATCTGCCTGTCAAAAGAAGATAAAATCTTTTATCATACAATTCTAAAAAGTCGGAAAAATAGAATCCATTATTGCCAATTGTTTCATCAGTAAGCGTGAGAAGCTGGTCTCCCTTTTGTCCACCAATATTGTTGTAGTATTCTATAGGACCTGTTTGATAAAGAAAATCTCCACCTATTGAAAACTCATTGTCAAGTCCGGCAATTGTATGTTTATTTATATACCTATAAGAACTACCTAAACCGTAACGATTCATAATTTGATATCCGGCTGAGGTACGGTGGAAATATTTGATCGTTCCGTATGGAAGGATCTCTATCTCCTGGTTATTATTCTCGCCGAATTTTGTATTGAACTTTAATCCCAGCCTTCCTTTTGTGGTGATTCTTTTTGAATCTCTGTCCTTGTCTCTCTGTGCTGCCTGGTATGGATCTTCTTCAAACTCATCTTTAGTCAATGAGCCTGGTAATTTTATTAATCCATCAACAAAATATCCTAATATCTGCAGGTTCGTTCCATCTCCCGGAAGCAGATCAACAACCGTATTAAATATATGCCAGTAATCTTCACTGTGAGGCCTAAATCCTTTATAGTTGTGATAGCTGTAAGTCCCCAACAAACCGTATTTATCTGTTCTTACTCCAAATTTCAGTCCGTTTCTTCTCAAATCAAAAGAGCCAAACTCGTTAAATTGGGTTGCGAAAGAGTAGGGGAAATATATATCATTGATGAAATTGATTACACCTCCAGGTGCATTTGTATAAAGACTAGAGGAATTACCTTTTACTACTTCAATACTTCCAATTGAATTGAAATCAATTGCCTCAATTCTAGTCTGTCCGTCTGGCTCTGATTCCGGTATTCCATCAAGCAGAATCCTCACACCCCGTATACCGGTATTTGACCTGCTTCCAAAACCTCTTATTGCAATCCTTACATCATGATTCCCGTATCGGGATTGTAGAAATAAACCGGGCACATTTCCTAATACATCATCGACAGTTACCCTCCTGCTGAATTTGAATTGAGAACTTTTTAGACGAGTAACAGGATACGGTATATCAATTATTTTCTGCTCAACTCTGGTTGCTGTTACTACAACGTCATCAGTTTCATATTTGAGTGTATCAACTTTAGTAATCGATGTATCACTTACTACAAGAATTTGCGAGTAAAGAGTAGTGTTGCCAAACACCAGGCAAAGAAAAATAATTATAAAAGAAAATGTGTTTGAATTAAACATTTTTAACCTTATTAATTTGTTTAAAATCTTGTTTAGGAAAGGAGAATTAGATCAATTGCGGTGGAGGAGTCGGGATGTCCCTACAAATTTGAAGATAATGTACACTTGTGTTATTTATATATATTGAACCTTGTAGTTCGGGGGCTAAATAACAAACTGGGCCTGAATATACAGTATTAGATTGATTATTTTCGGGAGGTATCTCTTTTTTATTTAATGAATTTTCGTCAAATCTATCTTGCCTTTCTTTTTCTAAAGCATTTTCGAGTTCATCACTTATCCAATAAAAGTAGATCAAAAAATCCCTGTCTTCTTGTTTAACTATGTCAAAATACTTTTCATTTAGTTGAAATTCTTTTGGCCTCATTTTTTTAAAATTATTTTCATTTGACCCAATGTCTTCTTCATTCAATATTATTAATTCAATCTTATCTTCTTCAGAAGGATTTTCTGCTTTTAATGTACCAATATATTCAAAATAACTTGAGAGTAATGGTTGGATGAGAAGAAAACCAAAGGTATTATAGATAAACACAATTACTATAAAGATTGTCGTTTTTCTTTTTATTCTTCTAAAAACCATTTGAGGCAAATCTAGCATCTTTTTACAATACTTTAATATTAAAACGACAGTTCAAAATAACGATATTATCTTTTACATTCTGAATGAGATCAAATCAAATAATAAAGGCGAGCTATTAACCCGCCTTTAATAACTTCTTTCTTCTAATCCTGACTACTTCATTAAAATCATCTTTTTTACAGAGGTATATTTTTGTGTTTCAAGACGGTAGTAGTAAACACCGCTTGCAAGCCTGGAAGCATCGAATGTAACTTCATACCTTCCTGTTTTCTGAACAGAGTTAACCAGGCTGAATACCTCTTCTCCCAGAAGATTATAGATCTTAAGCTTAACAACACCGTCTTCCGGAATCGAATATTTAATTTTTGTGGTAGGATTGAAAGGATTAGGATAATTCTGCTCAAGCGTATACTTAATTGGTGATACAACATTCACTGTTACTTCATCTGAATATGAACACGTTCCGTTGAAATCGACCTGTTTAAGTCTGTAAATGAAAATCCCTGACCCGGGGTTTTCATCAGTATAAGAGTAAGTCCGCGTTTTGCTTGAGGTTCCGGAGCCCGCAGCAAATCCTATTTTTTCAAAGTTACTGCTGCCTGACATACGTTCGATCTCAAATCCCCTGTTATTTATCTCGGAAGCAGTGGACCAATTTAAGGTGACATTACCGCCTGCGGCTGCAGCGCTGAATGAACTGAATTCGACAGGAGTTACATATTGATAGTTCACTACAAGATATGGCGGATTATTTTCATTCCAACCGTCAAAATTTATATAGTATGTGGACGAGAAATCCCTGTCGTATAATCCCATCGCAAACCATCCCTGCATAATTGCCGCCTGAAGGTCAGTCAAGGCACCGTTTCCCATCTCATAGGAATGCCAGCCCACTTCAAAAGATGCTGCTTCATCTGAATAAATATACGCGGCGCTCTGAACCGCATTATTACTTACCTGGCTGAAGATAACAGCGCCATTTTCTGTAACGGGATTTACGCTGCCCATAGGAGTAGCGCTCCAATATGGATAATTGGTAGCATTTACATATCCATTGAAATCAATTGTTAATATTTCAGCATTTTCTGGAATTGAACTGATATCGAAGGTCATCCATCCGCATTCAGGAGAAATTGTTCTGACTTCACTGATGTCAGTCTTTGCAGTCGAGTTGCATGTGCCTGTCCAGTAATCCACGCTCTGGGGATGCAGGGTATCAGTAACTGTTACCAGGTTCGGATCCTGTATTGTTCTGAAACTGAAGGTAACCGGAGAACTGCAGGTATCTCCTATCTCTACTACCTTCCAGAAATAATTGGTATAGTAATCGAGCGGCAGGTATGAAGGATCGATTGTCCATGAAGTCGCCAGTGAACCGGACTGCACCAGGGTCATAGTGGAAGGACTGGTGCCGAAATACAATTCGTTTGAAACTGCATCTGCTCCGTTTGTCCACGTCAGCTCCGATAAATTGATAGAAACATCAACTGCACCTGATTCAGGAATCGGGTTGGATGCCTCTGCAACAGGACATGGAGGCATTATTTCAACTACAGGCAGTGAGGGATCTCCCATCAGGTTATACATTTCCATATACCTTAGCGTAGTTCCCGTGATTCCGCCGTAATAATTAACAAGGTAAATCATTCCCTGCACGAACATAGGGGTTACACGAGTTAACTCATCTTCAAACATTGATTTGATTACATTACGTTCGAGTATATCATCCTCATCCCAATATGAATTTACCGAAGAACCGTAAAACGATGCCGCGCCATGCTCTGTCCTGAGCCATGTTTCACCGAAGCATTCTCCGGTCGAGTACGAACCAGTAAGACAGGCAAAGGAATATACGTAAGGATACCAGGTGTTGGTAAGAGCCGTAACCTGTGATTGGTTCAGCGGCGGTCCGTCAGCCCAGGAGGTTTCTGAACCGTGACCTGAATAAATCGCAAAGACCTGGTTATCATTCAAAGCATTTATTAATTGCTGGGTGGTTGCCCCGTAAGTATGTGTATACAACTTAAGATTTGTATACCCTGCCGGGTCAAAATAAGTATTGATCACATAATTAT
Organism: uncultured Ignavibacteria bacterium; assembly: GCA_963774455.1. Taxonomy (GTDB): domain Bacteria; phylum Bacteroidota; class Ignavibacteria; order Ignavibacteriales; family Ignavibacteriaceae; genus DATFVA01. The sequence goes on along the minus strand of CAVZFD010000004.1, from coordinate 627,414 downwards.
GTGTTCCTTCGGTAATGCTGTAATTGTCGGTTGAAGCCATAAACACATTTTTCATATCAAGGGAGCCTACATATGATTCCATATAAATGGATTTATTTATAGCATTGCCAAGCTGTGTGGTATTGGCGACTGAAATTCTTCCGATAAATGCATCAGGAAATTCATCTCCCCCTTCAAGCTGAACATATTTCAGATCCGTTGCAGGCGATCCTGTACCGGAACCTGTCCAGGCAGGTATATTTGCGACATCGCCTACAAGGAGTATGTACTCAGGTCTGGTTCCGATGTTATCATATCTCTGCTGAATAAATGTCTTAATAGCAGAAGTTGTTGTACCCGTTACAGCTGTATTAAAAACATCAACCGTAAATCCTTTGCTGATCTTGAATTCAACAAAGGGGGTAAGGTCAGCTTCATAAGTCGGTGCTGTGATTACAAGATAGTTTCCGCCGCTTCTTACTGCACCGTATTCATAGTTAACAAATATATTCTTAAAAAAGTTGTTGAATACTGCTGATTTCCCTGTAACAGGCAAAACGCTGCTATGAAGGTTCAGTTTAAATTGAGCGGAACTGATTAAGGTTAATTTATTTTCAACCGGATTGTAATTAAACGGATGAATTGTGACAATTATTCCCTTCACTCCATTAATGATGAATGGTTCGGAAATATTAATGGGATCGTATGTTTTGCCCGATGAATTGTAATAGTTCCTGTCGATTGTAAACGGTCTGTCTGAGATTGGATTATTTTTCTCCCATGATTCCTGGAACGGATAAATCTTCTGCTTTAGTTCCTTTATTTCAGAAACAACACGGTCAATTCCCACTGATGGATTTCCTTCCTCGTATGGAATGAACATATCAAATGACAGCTGAGGAAGGGCCGGTAATCCAACCTCGTTTACTACCCCGTAATCAGGAATATCAATTGTGTAGAAATTTTCGTTATTAACCGTTACAGTGTTAAGCTGGTAAGACGGCAGAACAAAACTTATGGTATATCCATCTGAATTTTTAACTAAAGATATACCATCAGGCGTGTATGCCGCGGTATTGGAAATAAAAAATATAGTAAATGTTAGGACAAAAAGACTGTAGAATTTTTTCATAATCTCCCCGGAAATTTATGAATGATAAGTTGTTACAAATATCGTGGCAGGAACTAGCTTATAAAATCTTAATTCGTATACATTTGTAATATTTGCTTATATCAAATATATGAAATTAAGGAACAAAAGAAGACCGTCTCAAACGTCCGGAACTGTCAGTCTGAGTTAAAGACTGAGCTTGTGCTTGTTGAAGTCAGAGCTTTTTGAATACTTCGACAAGTTCAATGCGACAACTTCGGAAGCCTGCCCGTCGGTTTATCCTTTGCAGGTTCACCTGCCGGAGTAAGCGCGCAGGCAGGAATACGCGCGACAATAAGGATTATTTTAAGATTGTCCCGGTTAATTACATTTCAACAGCGTTCACGGTTTCAGAATGCATTACCTTTTCAAGCGCCTGATTCAGATCTTCGATAATATCATCGACATTTTCTATACCGACCGATAATCTTACCAGCCCTTCCGTAATCTCGGCAGCTTCCCTCGCCTCTTTTCCCATTGAGAAATGAGTCATACTTGCCGGATGCTGAATCAAACTTTCAACTCCTCCGAGGCTCACTGCAAGCTGACAGAGTTTAACAGAATTCATAAGAACTTTTCCGGCTTCAAATCCTCCTTTGAGTTCAAAGGTAATCATTCCGCCGGGACCTTTATGCTGCTTCTGTCCTGTTTCATATTGCGGATGACTTTTTAGTCCCGGGTATTTTATCCATTTTATGGCTGGATGTTTTTCAAGCCATTCAGCTATCTTCTGCGCATTGCTGCAGTGACGTTCCATCCTGATGGAAAGAGTCTTCAATCCTCTATGTACAAGGAATGAGTTAAATGGATCTATCACGCCGCCGACCTGGTTTAATGTCTTACGGAACTGAGTGTAAGCTTCCTCGTCCTTTACAATGATTATTCCGCCTACAACATCTGCATGCCCGTTTAAGAACTTGGTAAGGCTGTGCATAACAACATCGGCACCCAATGCAAGCGGATTCTGGAGAGCAGGACTCATAAATGTGTTGTCAACAACAACTTTAGCATTATGACTATGAGCGATTTCTGAAACAGCTTTCAAATCGGTTATGCATAGAGTCGGGTTGCCTGGCGTTTCTATATATACAACCTTTGTGTTTTTCTTCATCGCGTTGAGCACATTTTCGGGATCCGAAGTATCGACGAACGTGGTTTCTACTCCGAATTTTTTCATTATAGTGTTTAGCAGTGTGGTTGTAGGTCCGTATACGGAAGATGAGCAAACAACGTGATCGCCAGCCTGAGTAAGACTTGCAAAAATTGTATGGACCGCGGCCATACCGCTTCCGCATCCGAGTGCTTTGTGTCCTCCTTCAAGCTCTGCTATTGCATTTTCCATTGCTTCTACGGTCGGATTGAGCATCCTGGTGTATATATAGCCCTTCTTTTCTCCTGCGAATAAAGAAGCACCATGTTCAGCTGATTCAAATTTAAATGTTGATGTCTGATATATTGGGGGAACTACAGAACCAAATTCGTATTCATCTATTCCTGCGTGGACACATTTAGTCTGGAAATCCTGTTTTGAATGGTTTTTCATTTTTGTTTCTCCCTGAAATTCTCCGAACGGAGGGTTTTTAACATTAATTCAATAATTAGATGTTTAAAATTACGTTTATTGCCAGAGAAAATGAAATTTATGGATGACCGGATCTTACAGCAGGAGGGATTGGGTGATGCAGGGGAAGGGCTTGGGTGATGTAGGGGAAGGGTTGGGGTTATAGGCCGAAGAGAGGCCGAAGAGAGGCCGAAGACTGGCCGAACAGAGGCCGAAGAGTGGTCGACAAATAGCCGAAAGGAAATAAATGATGTTTATTTGATGATGTACAAAAAAGAACTTCAGGGTCGGATGCTTTAAACGACATCTGACCCTGAAAGTTACAAAAAAACAGATTAATTTTCTTCGGGCTGAAGCTCTTTCGGGAACAGGAATTTCCTGCCTGTCTCTGTTTCTTCTGAAGATTTTTTTGAAGAATAAAGATATGTTCTCTTTCCACAATTCAGCTCTCATATAGATTACCGGGACCAGGACGAGTGTAAGGAACATCGAGCTTATTAAGCCTCCGATTATAGCCCAGGCTAATCCCGACTTCCATTCAGAACCTGAGTCAGTTGCAATTGCAAGAGGCAGCATACCTATTACCATCGCCGTAGTAGTCATTAATATAGGTCTGATCCTGCTCTTGCCAGCTTCAATAAGTGCATCATAAGAACTCATTCCATCCTCTCTCCTCTTCTGGTTAGCACGATCAACCAACAGGATAGCATTTTTACCTACAAGTCCTATAAGCATAATGATACCTAAAATTGAGAAGATGCTGAGCGACTTCATTGTCAACGCTAAAGCAAGCAGGGCTCCCACCATTGCAACCGGAATTGAGAACAATACCACAAAAGGATAAAGGTAAGAATCGTACAAGGCTATCATAACCATATAAACGAAGAGAATAGCTGCAAGCATTGCTAGTCCCAGATCTCCGAAGGATTCCGACTGGTTTTTAAGATCACCATCATATGCAACGTCCACGCCTGCAGGCAATATACCTGCATCTATTTCTTTCTGTATATCCTGGCCGATACTTCCGCTGGGTCTGCCGTTAACCTGTGAGAAAACTGTGATTGAATTTATCCTGTTTCTTCGCTGCAGCTTTGTTGGTCCCGTTGTCTGGTAAACATCCGCAAACTGCTGAAGCTGAATAAGTTCTCCCTTATTGTTCATAAAAGTCAGGTTTTTCACATCGGATATTCTTGATCGGTCGAACCTATCCAGTGCAATGCGCAGATCATAATCATCATCACCATCCCTGAACTTAGAATCATCATCACCGCTTAGCGCCACCCTCAACGCGGAACCTACTTCAGCAACATTTAAACCAAGCTCAGCCATTTTGGCCCGGTCAACATCTATTCTTGTTTCGGGTTTGCCGTCTTCGGATGAAAGTCTTACATCGGCAGTTCCTGGTATTTTCTTCAATACTGATACCAATTTATCAGCTCCCTGTTTAACCAGTTCCCTGTTGGGACCCGAAACAATAAGCTGAATTGGGGTCTGGTTGGCAGTGCCAAAAATACCAATAGGGTTCACCCTGGCCTTTACACCAGGGATCTTCATTGCCTCTTTTTTTATAATATCGCCGATATCATCAGTACTTTTTTCCCTCCTGTCTTTCGGAACAAGAGCAACATCTATCTCCGAGGCATTATTAGACGATTGTCCCAGCAGTCCTTCATTAGAAGCCCCAACTGTAACGAAAGTATTCTTAACATCAGGCAGATTATTGATATATTTTTCAACCTTCTGGGTAACATAGTTTGTATTTTCAATAGAAGAACCGGCCGGCATTTCCAGTATAACGGCAAATTCACCGCGGTCCGACTGTGTAATGAATTCACTTCCTATAAATCCTGCCGGGATAAGAGTAAAAGATGCGAAGAATAATACTATAGTAAGAGTTATTACTTTCCACCGGTTATGCAGCGCCCACTTTAATACTCCCAGGTAGTGTTCAACAATCCTATTAAATGTATTTTCGAACCAGATTGCAAAACGGCCGATGATGGTACGCTTCGTCAGTGTTTCAAGCTTGCCGATCCTTGATGCAAGCAGCGGTGTTACTGTAAATGAAACGAAAAGTGAAAGCAGAGTTGCAATAACAACTACCACAGCAAACTGGCGGATAATGTTACCTACAAGTCCCCCCGTTAATGCCAGCGGCACGAATACCACAATGTCAACCATAGTAATTGCCAGGGCCGCAAACCCAATTTCATTTCTGCCCTTAAGTGCGGCTTCTCTTTTCTTTTCACCTTTTTCAAGATGATGGTGAATGTTCTCAAGCACCACTATAGAGTCATCCACAAGAATACCGACTATCAGCGATAATCCGAGCAGCGTCATCAGGTTAAGTGTGAACCCGAATGCATACATCACTATAAAAGTTGAGATCATTGACGCCGGGATAGCAAGCATTACGATGAAAGAATCACGTATGCTGTGCAGGAATAGGAGCATTACGATAGCAACAAGCACAACCGCAAGAGCAAGGTCGAACTTTACACCATTTGCTGCATCAATAGTAAACTGCGAACCATCCTGAGCAATATTGAACGATACGCCCTGCGATTTATAATCTGATTCCATTTTAGCAACCTCTGCACGAACGAGCTTGCTTATCTCAACGGCATTTGCATCGGTCTGTTTCTGAACCAGCACACCGACGGAAGGAATATTGTTAATCCTGTTAAGCATGCTCATATCTTTTGTGCCGTCGTAAACCTCGGCAACGTCATCCAGGTGAATATCGCTTCCGTCTCTTGTACGGGCGACAACCAGGTTCTTCAAAGCATCGATCGAACTGAATTTTCCAGCAATCCTGACTATAAGCTGTTCCTTGCCGTCCTCAACTTTTCCTGTCGGGAAATCAAGATTGGATGATTTTATTGCCTGAGTTACCTGCAGTATTGAAAGACCGTATCCTCTTAGCTTATCTGCATTCAGGTTTACTCTTATTTCTCTTTCATCACCGCCGACCAGGGTTATCTGTCCAACTCCGGGTATCTTCGCCAGTCTCGGCTGTATCCTGTCCTTTATAAACTGGTAGAATTCTGTTGAGGGCATTTTACTTGTAACGCCCATCCTTAATACAGGGATTTCATCCAGCGCAAATTTTGAGATCGTCGGGGGCTTTGCATCCGCAGGCAGCTTAGTTAGTATCTCATTCACCTTTCTCTGGGCGTTCTGCAGAGCGATATCGACATCAGCCGCCTGATTAAACTGGATCATAACAAATGAAACACCTTCTGAAGAAGTTGAGTTTACATTATCAATTTCATCGAGTGTAGATATAGCATCCTCGATTGGTTTGGTTACCGAAGTCTCAACCTCGTTGGGCGAAGCCCCTGGATACACCGTTGCGATTGTAATAACAGGGGGTGTTATTTTGGGAAGCAGCTCATAATCGAGCTGGGTATAACTGTAAATACCAAGTACCGTCAGCGCAGCAAATATTACAACAATCAGCGTCGGTCTTTTTATAGCTAATTCGGTTATTGTCATTTTTTGATCTCCTGGTCCTGGTTTATAACATAAACAGCAGTGTTTTCTTCAAGATTATTCTGTCCGTTCACAACTACTTTATCCCCGTTCTTTAGTCCTTTTATAACTTCCAGGTTATTATCGTAAGCGCTGCCTACCGTAATATCCTTCAGGTGCACGATACCGTTTTCCACAATATAAACCTGCGGCTCTTTAATACTTCCCAGCAGGGCATCGCGGGAAACAATAAGTCTTGGTTCGGTAGTTTTCGACACAAAGGTAATCTTGCCGAACATTCCCGATTTCAGAGGATGATCTTTACTGTTAGCCAATGAAATTTCAATCGGGTAATTATGAGCCTGATCTCCCTTATCACTTATTGTAGAAATAGTACCTGTAAACTGAACGCCGGGATAAACATCTGTTGTTACAATTACTTTATCACCTTTCTTGAGGGAGAATACATCCTTTTCTGCTACACCGACCTTCACCTTAAGTCTTGATATGTCTACTATATTTGCAACTGGCATATTTTTATTAACATACGTTCCCATATCTACATTCCGTGCAGTAATGATTCCCGATATCGGTGCAGTAATTTTGGTGTTTTCATAATCCTTCTTTGCGGCAACATACTGCGATTGTGAATTATAATAAGCCAGTTTTGCCTGCTCATACTGTACATCGGAAACAGATTTATTTTTATATAAAGCATCATACCTCTCAAAATCTTTTTTGGACTTTTCGAGGTTTACCTGTGCGGTCTGATATGCACTCTCCTTCAGTTCATCATCAAGCTGCGCAATGACTGAACCTGTCTGTTTATAATCTCCCACATTTGCAAATATCCCTGTTACTTTTCCCTGTGCTTCAGAGATGACCTGGACATCATTCTCTCCCACTATTGTCCCTACCAGGTCTATATTATTTGATACTTCCTTTTTTTCCACGGTCGAAACCGTTACCGGATAAGCGCTGATTTTATCGTTCTTAGCTTTTGCCTCAAGCTGAGAACGATTATTAAGCAGCACCAGTATTAATGCTGCGAAAAGAACAAACGAAATAACGTAATACTTTAGTTTTTTCATATTATATGCCCTCTATATTTATTTACCAATTGATTTTTCTAAACCTGCTTTTGCAAGCTCATAATCTGCAAGTGACTGTATATAGTTTGTCTTCGCCTGAAGCAATGCAAACTCCGCATCCAGCAAATCTGAGTTCAATGCAAGACCATTCTTAAATGTTTCATTTGTAACACGATAATTTTCTTCTGCCTGGTGGACGCTCTGGTTGGAGGCAAGAACTTTCTCCTTTGCTTTCAGCAGATTCAAGTAGTTCTGGGTTACTTCAAGACTCACACCGTCTTTCAGACTTTTATACCCGTCCTTCACCTGTTCCAGCTGGGCCTCTGCCTGCTTCGTCTGATCACTTGTTGCCAGCCAGTTCCATATATCCCATGATAATCCTACGCTCACATCCCAGGTTCCGTTGAATTTATCCTCGGCCGGGAATATGCGCTGGTTGGGTCTCGAATAGTAATAATTTCCTGCAAGGTAGATTTGCGGGTACCAGCCGGATTCAGCCATGGTTACACCGCTCTCACCAGCTTTCAGACGGAAATCCATAGCTTTGAGTTCAGGCCTGTTCTCCATTGCCTCATGGATCAGCTGATCAGCATCGGGAGTATTATCATCTTCCAATGTAACATCAGACTGCACCTTAATATTTGTTGATAATGGCAACCCTATCACATTGTTCAAATTACTCGTTGCTAATTTCACCCCGTTATCTGCATCGATCTGGCGAAGCTGTGCTTCGGCAAGCTGAACCTGCACTTTAAGCACATCATTCTTAGTTGAGATGCCGTTCTCATAGAAATTCTTTACATCAGAAAGATGTGCTTTGATGAGATCAATGTTTTCATCAACAACACTCTTAACCTTTGTAACCTTAAACAATACCCAGTATGCGTTTTTAATATCGTAGATAAGCTGCTGCTCATCCTTTGTATATTCCTGTTTCTGGGCTTCATATGTATATTCAGCAATATTAGAGCTGCTTGCAAGCTTAAAACCGGTAAAAATCGGCTGCTGCAGCGAAAGCTTAACACTATAGTTGTTAACTATTGAAGGCTGAATATCGAAATTGCCAAAGGGCGTATTCAGTATGAAAGGATCAACTTCACTTAGTCTTGTATAAGATGCATTTAATTTTAATGACGGGAGTCTGTAAGTGTTGACTTCGCTCCACCTTGCTTCGGCGTAATTAACTTTCATCTGAGATGAGTGAATTAGTTCGCTGTTCTTAAGTCCGATTTGAATACTCTCTTCCAGAGTAAGGTTACGGGAATCCTGGGCAAATAAATTAAGAGATAAAATTCCTGAGAAGAGAAATATTAAAATCCCTGTTAGTCCGGATTTCATTGCTGATTTTCTCCTTTAATTATTTTTTCACCGTTATATGATAAATACTCGTGACGCCCCTCTTCTGTCAGTATCCCCTCAAATATTATCCTGATAACTGCATCGAATACCTGGTTTGCTGAATATGGAAGCTGACTTAAGGTTTCAGGATTAATCATTCCCTGTATCGCGTGCAGATAAAAAAGTATTATCAGCTGCCTGTCGATATCTTTTCTGAACACACCCTTTTCTACTCCTTCGTTTATAAAAGTTGTGAATCTTTTAACTGCATTTGCCTTTCGGAAATCATGTATTTCCCGCCAGACTTCCGGAATGTTTTTGTGAAGATCTTCTAGCAGTGGACCGTGAAGCTTTGTTGTCTGCTTTCCTATGAAATTCATAACGGATTTAAGTTTATCCATAAAATCCATTTCCTGATTATTCCAGATAAGATCTATATGATCATCGATTGAACATTTCATTGAGGTTATCATTTCTTTTACTAATAATTCCTTCCCGGGAAAGAATTTATACAGAGTCTTTTTGCTCATTCCAAGACTTGCTGCAATTTCATCCATCGTAACTTTAGAGTATCCGAACTGTATGAATAACTGTTCGGCCTGACTCAATATCCTCTCTTTGATCTCTTTTTCTTCGTGCATCGCTCGTATTCTCCTTTGTCTCCAGAACACTGAATTAGTTTATTCAGTTTCCAAATGGGCTTAAAAAAAACAGATTTTTCTTCTGTTCGTCCCATAAGGAAACTCATATTGTTTTTTCGGTTTCCAAATGTAGGTTATCGGGATATTAATTCCAAATTAATTCATATGAACGGTCAATATTTATGTGATTTGGATCAAATTAAGGGCAGGCTGTAAATAATGGGAAAAGAAGAATTGAGGAATGGGAAAAGAAGAATTGAGGAATAAGCCTGAAGGCGGATCTGGTTAGTTGTTTTCAAGAGAGGATTCGTAAAACTTTTTGTAGCTTTTTATAGCGTTGAATATAGCTGCGGCAATTTTCTCTTGTCCCTTTTTACTGGAAATATATTTTGCATCATGCAGGTTTGAAATAAATCCTGTTTCAACAAGAACGCTGGGCATAGAGGCACCTACAAGAACATAGAAGCCTGCCTGCTTAACACCGCGTGATGAAATATCTGTATGCAGGGGATAACTCTTATCAACCAGCTCCGAGAACCTTTCCGAATACCGCATATAGGCTGAATGGGCCATACTTACCAGGATAAAATTTTCATCGGTAAGTTTCTCATACCTTTTAGGATTTTCCTCATATTGTATTACACTGTTTTCTCTTTCGGCTATTGAGATTGCTTCTTTCGTTCTTCCGGGTCGCAGTAAATAAACTTCAAAGCCGCTTGCATCCGTCGGTTTTTTAGGAGTAGAATTGCAGTGAATCGAAATAAACAGCTTGCCGTCATTCTCATTAGCTATTTTACCACGCCGGTAAAGTTCAACGAAAGTATCATTCTTCCTGGTATAAACAACTTTTACATCCTTCATTTCTTTCTCAATAAGCCGGCCCAGGGCAAGGGTCACCGCCAGGTTTACATCTTTTTCCTTCACCCCGTTCACCCCGATTGCGCCTGCATCTTTACCTCCATGTCCCGCATCCAGCACAATCACATCAAACTTCCACTTTTCCTTATTCTTATCATTATCGACAGTATTAGAAAACACCTTATTGTGAATAGCGATCTGGATGTCCTTGCTGCCGTCAACATTAAGGACTTCACTGGTTGAATAATCCTTGCCTACAGAAAATTCAAACTGTGTATCAGGACCCATATTCTTAACATTAATATCCTTTATTATTCCTTTTGCGTTTATGGATGCCATCCTGTTCAGGTCAGCATTCACCTTACGGAAGATGATTGTAAGCAGTCCGTTTTTGTAGCTGCTGTAATAAGAAGGTATCCTCTTATTTGTCTTAACTCTTATCAGGGTACCGTTCGCTTTCTGCTCAATCTTAAGATCCGTGATGTTTAACCTTGCTGTAGTCTCATCGGGAATCTCGTTCGACAGCTTCCCTCTTATAGCAATCCTTCTGTCGCTTTCTATTACGATATCCTGCCCCGAGGCTTCCCGGAGAATATCGATCGAATAACGGAGAGGAACGTAAATATTATCATTTAATAAATATGTGGAGGTAGGAAGCTGAAATATTTTCTCCGTTTTATTGTCCTTAGATGTAAGGATGAGAAACGGGTTCTGACCGGTTATTTTAAGATTGTGTTTTGGATACTTTAACTCAATTTTCTTTGTCTCGTCGTTTATATAATATGAAGCAGAGGAAGCATCAGCGAACTTATTTATTGAAAAGTAAATTATACCCTGACGGATATAAACGGGTATGTTGCTGGTTCCCCTGGAGGTATTAAGAACAATCTCATCTGCATCCTGTGCAAATATTAAACCCTGTAATAATATTATTAAACTAACTATAAAATAAACTGACTTCCGCATATTCCATATCTTCATCTAACCGATAAACGGGATTAAAAATCCGCTCTTCTTTTTGTACTCTTTAAACTCATCTTTAAAGTATTTTGCAAGGAGTCGTTCCTCCATCACAGCCCGCATTATGAGCAGGGGTATCTCAATTATTGCCAAAGGCAGAACAATATAACTCAGTAGTGCGGCTGCAGCACCGAGGTCCATTAAAATCTGGGAAAGGTATTGGGGATGCCTTACTATTCTGAAAATTCCTCTGGTAACAAGCATATGATCTTTATGGATCAGGACTTCCTGGGAATAATTTTCAGCGAGAGTTTTAACAGTTAAAATCTGTATCCACGAAAAGACCAGGAAGAATAACAGTCCTATTATCCTTACCGGTTCATACGAAGGAAGGTATTCGAGGGTACCGATCCGGAAGACGCCGATGATTGTACCCAGCAGTGTTAAGGTCGACAGATAGACTGGGACAGTCTGCAGATAACTTTTAGGTTTTTCCTTTGCTGCACCTATAGCGGACCGCAGGCCTCTTTTTGCACCCGTATAATGCGCACCAAACGTTGTTATAACGTTGAGACCTATTATAATATTAATTGGATCCATAAAAGTGAGAAATTGTGAAAAGTAAATAAGACATATCGGAAATTACAAAGAAAATCAGTCAGTTTTCCTGCCATGCCTCTTCATAATTTCCCTCCAATCCTCCATGCTCAGCTGTTCAGATTCATCTATGAGCATGATCGGAATGTCATCCTCAATCCGGTAACGCCGGCGGGTTTTTTTGTCGGTCGAAACAAGCGTTTCTCCATCCAGCACAAGGTCTGCCTTTGTTTCCGGACAGCATAATATGTCCAGTAATTCTTTGCTTATCATATAATTCTCCGGTTTATTTCTAAATTAAAACTAAAATTGAAAATCTACAAATGCATTTCCTCGCTACAGGAAAGGAGTTTTTTTTACACAAGCGGTATTGACTAAAATAGTTCTGAGTCTTAGATTCCTGTCCGATTCCCAAGAAATTTATCTTATTGCCTCCGACATTACCTGGAGGAAGGTAATCCCTGTTTTTTTAGACTGATCAGGGTAATTTATGTTTTTACCCCGAATCAGGCAAAATGAACGACAGGTTTTTTTAACTAAATAATAACAACAAACAAAAGGTTCAGGATGAAAAAGTTCTTACGAATAGCTGGTTATATAGTCGGCGGAATTGTTCTTCTGTTGGTAGTCGGCTTTATTTATTTCAACTCCACGTATCCGGATGTCGATAAACCCGCTGATGTCAAAGTTGAAATTACGCCGGAAAGAATCAAACGGGGAGAATACCTTGCTAATCATGTTACGGGCTGTATCGACTGCCACTCGGAGAGAGACTGGTCGAAATATGGAGCTCCGCTCATAGCAGGGACCGAAGGAAAGGGCGGAGGAAAATTTGGAAAAGAAGAGGGATTCCCTGGTAATATTTATGCGAGAAATATTACTCCTGCCGGAATCGGACAATGGACCGACGGGGAGCTTATAAGAGCTATCACACAAGGCGTTAATAAAAGTAATCATGCATTGTTTCCTTTGATGCCTTATCCGGGGTTTAACCATATGAACCGGGAAGATTTGTATTCAATTGTTGCCTATATACGTTCCCTGCAGCCGCTGGAAAATAAGGTCCCGGATACTGAACTTGATTTTCCGCTTAATATGATCGTTAAAACAATTCCTCCGAAATCATATTCACCCGTTGAGGTAGACAAAAACAACCGGGTAAAATATGGTGAGTACCTTGTAACAATGGCTTCCTGTACAGATTGCCACACTCAGGCCGATCAGGGTGAACCTAAGCCCGGAATGTTCCTGGCCGGCGGCATGGAGTTCAACCTGCCGTGGGGAAAAATAAGAAGTGCGAATATCACCCCTGATAACACGACCGGGATAGGCAGCTGGTCAAAAGATGAATTTATTGCTAAGTTCAAATCATTTGACAGTGATTCAGCCAGGAGTATCAGCGTTGAACCGGGTGCCTATAATACCATAATGCCTTGGGTTTTTCTGGCAGGTATGACTGAAGAAGACCTTGGTGCAATTTATGAGTACCTGAGAACTGTTAAACCGGTGCATAACAGCGTTATTCATTTTACCCCTGTAAAGCAATAGGAAGAATTATCAGAGAGGCTGTGTCAAAGACCGGATTTGTCATTTCAGGTATAACGATCATTATGCTCTGTTAAAAGTTATCCGGACAGCCTCTTCTCTTTAATGAAATTTATTCTTTCGCGATATAAATATTTTCCTTAGGTTTATCCTGTTCTTTATACCAATTTATATTATCCGGTAGAATCAAATGAGCAAAAGAAGAAGCGGGAAGAGATTGCTGAAGTTCCTTAAATATCTTTTTCTGATCATCGTCGTTCTGATTATCGGGGGATATATTTACTTTAATCTAACCTATCCCATAACCCAGCCGGCAACTGAAGTTGAGATTTACCCTACACAAAAAAGAATTGACCGAGGAGATTACCTGGTTAACCACGTTACGGTGTGTCTGCCATGTCATTCTCAAAGGAACTGGTCGGTCTTCGCAGGTCCCGTCGTTCCCGGTACAGAAGGAATGGGAGGCTATAAGTTTGAGGAGAATGTACCCGGTACAGTCTTTGCAAGCAATATAACTCCTTCCGGTATAGGTGAATGGACTAACGGAGAGGTTTTAAGAGCAATTACCACCGGCGTTACAAAAGACAACAGGGTACTGTTTCCGATTATGCCCTATCCTGAATACCACCAGCTGAGAATGGAGGATCTTTATTCAGTTATTTCATATATCCGGACTCTCAAACCGATCGTACACGAAGTGCCGGAAAGCAAAATCGATTTTCCTATGAACCTGATCATTAAAACAATCCCTCCCGAAACTTATATTCCGATTACTTCTGCTGATGAATCTAAGACCGTTGATTACGGCAAGTACCTTGTTACGATAGCAGGCTGCAGAAGCTGTCATACTCCTATGAATAAAGGCGAATTTGTGAAAGATCTTGATTTTGCGGGAGGAACTGCTTTTACTGTTAACGGTGGCGCCGCGAACTCAGCTAATATAACTCCTGATATTGAAACCGGTATAGGACGATGGACCAAAGACGATTTCCTGCTGCGCTTCAATCAATATGAGAATAAAGTAATAAATGTTAAGCCGGGTGAATTTAACACGCCTATGCCTTGGACATTATACGCCGGAATGACCGGGCAGGATCTAAGCGCAATTTATGATTATCTTAAAACTGTTCCCCCGGTGCATCATAAAATCAATAAGTTTGAAACAAAAGAAAATAAACAGGATTGAAGAAAAAAGATTACCTGATCAAACCGAATACAAAAGTTTCATTAGAGGAATTCAGTACTTCCGATACGGGAAGTTTTAAATCCAAAGGTGATGCTAAGGATATACTGAGAGAGAATATAAAGAAAATGTTCTCGCTTCAGAATATGCTGTATGCGTATGATAAATATTCGATGCTTATAATTTTCCAGGCAATGGATGCCGCCGGAAAAGACGGTACTATCAAACATGTGATGTCGGGACTTAATCCCCAGGGCACACAGGTGTTCAGCTTTAAGCAGCCTTCGGTGGAAGAGCTTGATCACGATTACCTCTGGAGGATCCACAAGCACGCTCCTGAAAGAGGTAGAATCGGTATCTTTAACAGGTCGCATTATGAAGAGGTTCTTATAGTCAGGGTACACGACCTGATCAGAAACCAGAGGATACCGCCGGAACTGATAAATAAGGATATCTGGGATGTACGGTATCGGGAAATAAATGATTTCGAAAATTATTTATACGAAAACGGCACCATCATACTTAAATTTTTTCTGCACGTTTCAAAGGAAGAACAGAAAAACCGTTTCCTGAAACGGATAGATACTCCTGAGAAGAACTGGAAGTTTTCGGCATCCGACATTGACGAACGACAGTACTGGGCGAAATACCAGGAAGCTTATGCCGAAGCTATATCTGCCACAAGTAAAAAACATTCGCCCTGGTTTATAATACCGGCAGATCATAAATGGTTTATGCGGTATGCAGTATCGCAGGTTATAGTTGAGGCACTGGAGAGAATAAAAATGTCTTACCCGGTTTTATCTGAGGAACAAAAAGCAAATCTGGAGAGCTGTAAAAACCAGCTGCTTAAGGAAAAATGATTGCAGCTTGTTAATTATTGAATAATATCGTGCTTTTCTTTCCAGTTGTTATACCATTGAATGGCCGGCAGTGAAAGAGGAACAGCAGGTATCTTCCCCCCGAATCCCAGCACCTGGTACACCATAGAATTTATACTGGTCATTTTCAGGTTTGAAAGAGCTTCCTGGTTTATTGAGAATCCATATTTCATTGCAAGTGATGTGGTGTAGTCAGCAAGTTTATCCCTGAATTTTTCCGCGGCAAGCGTTTTCCTGATATTCTCCTTTTCTGATTCAAATGAACCCTGCTTTTCTTTAGCCCTTCTATCAATAAGCTTAAATAAAGTATAACTGCTTCCTGTTTTCAAAGGCCCGTAGAGCTCTCCGGGTTTCATCGATTCTGAAATCCTTCCGATCTCACCGAATGATGCAGCAGGTGCATATCCTTCAGTACTTCCCCCCGCGGAATATCTTTCGGCAAGTGCTTCAAAGCTGTTTCCATTATCAATTTCGTTAAGAATTTTTTCAATGGTTTCCAGACTGTCAACAGATATCCTGGAAATTCTGATCTCCTCACCCCGGTTACGGTTTTTTCCTTCTGATGTATAATAATCAAAAACTTCTTTATCGCTGACAGCTGTGGAATCATTAAACATATTCTGAAGAAGATAGAAATAATAATTGTCTCTCCACATTCTGTAAGAGTGTTCAACGGATGGAAGTTTGTCCAGTCCTTCCTTAAATCCTTCTTCAGCCAGTAGTTCCTGTTCAATAAAATGGCGAGTCTTTGAATTGAGTAAATCAAGAACTGATTTCGGATCTGTATCAGAGGTTCCAACCGGCTCAAAACGGAAATATAATATAAAATCCTTCAGCGTTACCGTCGTATTATTCAATTTTAAGTAAGCTGTACTAAGTTTCTCAGAACCTATTGCATTTTCGATTTTAATCAGGTCGGCGGTATTAATATAGACTTCGTCAGTATCTGATTTTCTTATTTGAGCTTTTTCTTT
Source organism: uncultured Ignavibacteria bacterium (assembly GCA_963774455.1). Taxonomy (GTDB): domain Bacteria; phylum Bacteroidota; class Ignavibacteria; order Ignavibacteriales; family Ignavibacteriaceae; genus DATFVA01. The sequence goes on along the minus strand of CAVZFD010000004.1, from coordinate 611,182 downwards.
CAGTACGTCAGTCACCTTATCAGCGAACAGCTTCAGCAGGCTGCCATCAGCCTTGATCTTTTTATTCTTAAAGAAATTAAGCATAAACTCCTTATAATAGATCCTCTCGGCTCTTTCCTGCGCTGTTTGTTTAAGCCGCTTATAATCTTCCTCCCATCCGCTCATCTGAGTTAGAACAGGGTTAATTTTTTTTACAATTTTCAGTATGTACCAGTTGTTATCCATCATCAGTGGTTTTGTATATGCTTGTTCCGGGAGATTAAATATTACATCTTCAATCTCAGGATTATGATCACCGATCCTTGTCTTTAATGTATCATTTAGCGAGCCAAAAGCATCATACACGGAATCGAAAGGAACACCTTTTTTAAGGAGAGTAAATATATTATTTATCTGCCGCTCATCCTGAGCAGATATGTAGGTAAACCAGATTTCAGAGGCTTTTCCGATATAAAGGGTGAGAAGACTGTCGGCTGTTTTAGCGGCCCTTTGCCTTATCTCCTTTTTATAAAGAGCGTCCCTCACGAACAATTTCTTATACCCATCGAGAGTACGGGCAACTATGTCCGAAGTGTCAACATTGATATCCTGAGCTTTAAGGGAGAATAGTTTCTCAGCAATGAGCGAGTAAAGAAATTCTTTTTTTAAGACGGAAGCATCCGTCCTGATTTCTTTGCCTAAAAAAGGCGTTAACTCGTATCTCTCCTGAAATTCCTGTTTCGATATTTCAATATTTCCTATCTTTGCAACAATTGAATCTTCCTGTTGAGGAAATACAACCAGGAAAGGTAGAAAAAGCAGTAGTAAGGCAGCCCTGATCATTAATTCTCTTTAAAATAAAAATTAAAAATACTTCCATAACCGGAAAACTTCAAAGTAAAAAGTTTAGTACGAGCCACTCTTTGCATACAGGTAATAATTGAAAAAGGCAAAAAACAGCAAAAAAGCAGTCAATGAAAAAAAGAAAGCACAGACCAGAACCCCTAAATGGTTTTACCTGGTTCTGATCCTGATACCTTTTATCTTCCTTATTCTCCTTGAAGCAGGACTCAGGGTATTTAATTACGGGTACGATTTGACCCAGTGGACGAAGGCCACAGAGACTAAATATGTGCTGAATCCGGATTTTACCCGCCGCTACTTCTATTCCAGCCAGAGAGTCCCTTTTTCGAACGGCAACGTGTTTGACATTGAAAAAAAGAAGAATGCTTTCAGGGTATTTATTCTTGGTGAGAGCAGCGCAGCGGGTTACCCTTTTACGCCAAACGGGGATTTCGGCAAGTATCTTCAAAGATACCTGGAATCAGTTTATCCTGAGAACAAAATTGAAGTTGTTAATCTCGCAATAACAGCGGTAAGCAGTTATACAATCCGCGATCTCATGCCGGGCATTCTTGAACAGAAACCTGATCTGATAATAATATATGCCGGGCATAATGAGTATTATGGGGCACTTGGAGTGGGATCAATGGAATCGCTGGGGACGAACCGTTCGATTGTCAACTTTGTTTTGAAGCTTAATGATTTCAAGATAACCCAGCTTGTAAGAAATTTTCTTAAATGGGCTTCAGGTTTATTCTCTTCGCCGCAGAAATCATCGGGCACTTTAATGTCGCGAATGGCTAAAGATCAGCTGATAGAATATGATTCCAATGTCTATCAGCAAGGGATAGATCAGTTTCGGGGAAACATGGAAGATATCCTTGATATGACCAAAAAAGCAGGAGTACCGGTAATCTTAAGCACCCTTACCTGCAACCTGAAAGATCAGCCCCCTTTTGTATCTGTCAAAAGCAGCCGCTTCCCTGCAGCCGGGGAAGTTTTTAAGGAAGCAGTAAAGGCTTTAGATTCGGGTAGTCCAGGACAAGCTGATTCTCTCTTCAGATATGCAAAAGATCTGGATGCATTAAGGTTCCGAGCCCCGGAAGAATTTAACAGAATTATTAATTCATTTGGAGAAAAATTCAACTACCCTGTTGTGGAAATGGATTCTGTCTTTGAAGCAAATAGTCCTGACAGCATTACCGGCAGCAGTCTTATGACCGATCATTTGCATCCTGTCCTGCACGGGTACAAGCTTATGGCAAAAGCTTTTTTCGAGGCCATGGAGCAACATAAAATAATTCCCCGGGGCAAGCAGGTATGGGTAATTTATCTTGATAAAAAGGTTGACTATGAATTTCACTTCACTCCGCTTGACTCAACAATCGGCAGATACCGGATAATCCTGCTTAAAAATGACTGGCCTTTTACAGAACCTAAACCCAAAAGTTATGTCCTACGGCAGCTTGATATGAAGACAGGAATCGATACACTTGCTATGAAAGTTATTGAGTCTCAGATACCCTGGGAACAGGCCCACAGGATAATGGCAGCCCGGTATTTAGAGAATGAGGATTATAATTCTTATACGGAAGAAATGCTCGACCTGATTGACCAGTACCCGATATTTGACAATTACTATAAACCCTCTGCAGAAATATTGATTGAAAAGAAAAAATATGACTTTGCTTTTCGAATATTAGAGAAGGAGTATGAATATAAACCCGATGCCTTCTGCACAAAGTGGATAGGAATAATAGACCTTTCGCGTAAAAATCTGGATAAAGCAGTAAAGTTCCTTAATGAAAGTCTGGATTACAAGAGTGATGACCCCCAGGTTCTGTTCAACCTGGCGGGAGCGTATGCTATGCAGAATAACTTCAGCAATGCATATGAGATCATAAACAGATGCCTCCAGGCAGACCCCTCATTTCCCGGAGCTGCAGGATTAAAGCAGCAGTTAACATCATTCATTAATCACTGATCATTCCCTTTAAAATAAAAAAGCCGGGCTTATTCAGTCCGGCTTTTTTAATATTCATCCTGAATTACTTCATCAGGATCATTTTCCTTGTAGCTGTGAAATCACCGGCTTTAATTGTATAGAAGTAGATGCCGCTGGATAAATAAGAAGCATCAAAATTATACTCAAAAGTTCCGGCAGGTTTCTGCTCATTGACTAATGTAGTAACAAGTTGTCCGATAACGTTATAGATCTTCAGCGAAACATTTCCCTGTTCCTTAAGGCTGAAACGGATCATAGTTGTCGGGTTGAACGGGTTAGGATAGTTCTGTGATAAACTGTAATTGTCAGGAACATTAGAAGAGATTTCCTTTATTCCAAGAACTTCATTCTGGAGTTCATGATAACCGAATGTAACTCCAAATGAGTCTATAACGGTTGCACTTACTGTATGAGGATCGAGCAATATATGATGATTTGTTCCTACGCCGCCTTCATTGTCATTGCCCATATTAGCCGGATCTCCCCAATTACCGCCGTGTTTATATTCTATATCCAGAGGCGAGTATATTGGGAATTCTATCTCGCGAGACCAATAATTATCTCCTGCAACAACATCACCATGACTTCCGTCATCGTACATGAACCAGACTAATGTGCTGTCAGCGTTCGGCCATCCTGCATCCGGCCAGTGTAAAGGCGGATTAGCGCCTGCAAGAACTACATTAGTAACAGTCGGAAATGGCAGACCTGTATTAGCATTTATGGCACCGTCCATATAAGTAACAAACTTGATAGTAGCTGGAGCGTTTGTAATAGTAGCAAGTGTCAGATCATTAAATGTTCTTGTTACACTTGCGAATCCATTATCATAATCCGCCTGGGTAATCGTATATATTTTGTCACTGCCTGATTCCCAATTAACTACGCCGTCATGTACATAGACATATTTGTAGTTGACGTTATCACCAACAGTGAGAGTATCATTAATTGTAACTTCATATAGGTTTGCGTCTACACCGGGGAGCATAATGCTATTTGCACCCCATCCATTCATAGTTCCTCTTGCGGTTACAGTATCCAGAACAGGATCAAAACGTCCTGAAACTGCCTCAAATTCCATATTACACTGGAAAGTTAGTGCAATTTCTTTTGGATCAAGCGGAATGAATATACTGTCATTGTCATAATATGCGAAATAAACGCTATTACCTGACGGAACTGTATATGTTCTGTTTGGAACGGATTCCCATCCCGTACTGTTAATAACAAATTTGAATTCAAGATTATCATCAACAGCAAATGTATCAATAGTAACCGTATAAACTGTATCAGCGTTTGGGCCAGTCATTTGTGTTGCCCCGACTGTCCAGCCGTTGAAAGTTCCCGCAATATTCACTGTATCTGCAGCGGGATTGAATGTGCCTTTCAGTGTCTTTATACTCATATCAACCTGGAATTCCACAGTCTGAGCATAAGCCATATTTGCAATAAAAAATGCAAATAAAATGTATAGTATTTTTCTCATTTACGATCTCCTTTTTTAATGAACGAACCAATTATAGTTATATTTTAACTAATAAACACCCTAAAAGTTCACACCAAGCGAGAACTGCTGGGTGTATTTGAGCTTGCCGAAATCCTGGTATGCATAATCGACGAAAACCCCAAGCGACGGGGCAAAGCTGTATTTTAATCCGAATCCAAGAGTTAAGCCTTCTTCTGAATTATCAAGGAATAGGTTTTTATACCCCCCCCTTAGTGAAATCAAGTTCATAAATGTATATTCACCCCCGATATTTAATGATTCATTATTATCGTTGGGGTGCGTCGCGTCAACACCAATGGTAAACTTGTGATCTTCGGTGGCCACCGGGTCGATGGCGAGTCCCACCCTGAAGACAAGGGGAAGGGGGAAAGACTCAGTCTCCAATTTTGCCAGGATTTGATCATTGTTGCCGAATATCTGTCCGTTTATATCGTGCTGAACGTAGAGGTCCTTTCCATCCATCGTCATATCAGTTCCAAAATTTGAAATCGAAGCGCCAACTCTCAAGCCATAAATATCAGAAAGAAACAACACACCCAGATCTGCAGCAACGGCGCTTGCACTGCTGTTCCATATTTTCTGGTTCACATATTTAACATTCCCACCGATTGAAAACTGTTCCGTAAGATTATAAGCATAAGTGAGGGCTATAGCCATGTCTGTCGGGTTAAAAGTTTCACCCGTTCCATCCGGTTCTCTCAATGTAGTTACTTCAAGACTTCCGTAATCGAGGTATGTAACGCTGAGTCCCACTGTACCCGCATCTCCCATCGAAAGCATTGCTCCGGCCCAGTTATAACTGATATCGGCAAACCACTGTGCATAGGAAAACATGGCACTATTGTTTCCGATCCTTGATGCCCCCGCAGGATTCCAGTATAGTGATGTAACATCATTTGCAGTGGCCACAAAGGCACCTCCCATAGAGACTGCCCTCGGGCCAATCCCGATATTAAGGAAAGGCGCTGCTGTTGAACCGGTTTTTGTCTGCCCCAAAATAAATCCGGCTGAAACTATTAAAATTATAATAAACTTTTTCATAATATCTCCGTTATTTAATAAGGGCAAACTTGCCGATTTTAGTACCAATACCCGGAGCATCCACTACAAATACATATACTCCAAAGGCTACATCAAGATTTTCCTCAGTACGAAGATTCCAATAGACATCTCCCAAAAAGAGATCATCCTGGCTGAGTGTTTTTATCTTTTCTCCACGTACAGTATAGATGGAGATAGTTGCCCCCGGCGGGATATAAGTAAACCTTATCTCTCTCTCCCCTCTGCCGCTTACCTGCGAACTCAATAGCCTTGCTTCAGCTTCATGAGTAACCACGTAAGGGTTAGGAACAACTTTAATCTTGTTCATCTGATCTTTTGCGGCAGCATCATCAATGTTTGCCCCCTTCATCTTAAATGTTACTTCATCGGCACTTCCGAAAGGCTTAAGTGTGTATAGTGAAAGTATACCGCTTGTTTCAAGGGGGATATTATTTCCGCCGTTGTAGGTTATATTAACTCTCCAGGTATGTCTGTATTCCCCGCCTCCCACAATCTCCTTAAATATAATATTATGTGTTGTGGAAATACTGCCGGTTTTATAATAGGCAAAATCTATATATTCATTTTTTGTAAGATTCTTTACCTTGAAATTAACCGGTAATGAAGGAAATATATTTGAAGGTATAGGGGGGAAGAGGGAATCCGCTATTGAATTTCCCACGATATCCGGATAAAATTCTATTTGATAATCGTTAGGCAGTTTAACACCATTTATATATGGAGGCTGACTCTGAATATTGAATACGTTGAAGGTAATGCTCTGAGGATTGGATGTTCCTCCCGTAAGTCCGGATTTTGAAGTATCTAACTTAACTTCTGAATCGTTATGTATCTGGACTTTGAATCCTTCTTTAATTGGTGTATTTCCTGTGAAAACAGATGAGTGATTGATGACTGTATCGTTAGATGTAAGGTTTATTAATGACCAATAGGCAGTAGCTTCGGCCGCCCCTGTATCAGTAAAAGCAATTTTATATGAGTTATTGCCTTTTATACTTTTATCATCAACGACTTCTATACTTATCTGTCCTGTTCCTTTGAAGCCTTCTGATTTGGTAAAATCCTGAACCGCGGCAGGATCGTATCCTGCGGGTCTTCTTCCGGGGGTTATGTAACCTGTATTTTTATCGAGAACAATTTCACCTGTAGAAGTTCTTCTTATGAATTTTGAATTTTCCGTAGGGAAAATATCCTGAGTTTCATCACCGCGGTCATAAGCGCAAACCGCGTAATAGTATGTTTGACCAAGCACAACGCTTGAATCCACAAACCTGTTAACTATGCCCGTGTTATCACCGAGGTAATAAGTCACTCCCCCTACCTGCTCCAAAAGTTTAGGTGACGGATAAAAGAAACCACTGATTGAATCAACCATATCATATTGGGCAATCGGCTCATCAAACGAAAGGATGCCGCGGCCGTTAGTAATTACACGTGAATCAGTAAAGTTTGCATCGGTCGACCTGTAGATTTTATAGCCTTCAAAATCTTTTACTTTGGAGATAAAATCGATATCATTTTCGGTAGCCTGTCCGTCCCAGTAAATAACTACTTTACCATCCTGCTGCGTCAAGGTAATAGTTGGTTTCTGAGGAGGCTGAGGGAATTTATAACCGGCATTGTATATCTGCTGGACGACCTGTTTATTATTAACTATATCCGAGTAATTTTCACCAAACAGAAGTGCAACAGAAAATCTTTCCTTAATGTCGGGATCACCGTTACTCGGGATTAACGGGAAGTAACCTGATGAATAAATAAAGTCACCATCCTGCGGGGTTGGAGATATAACATCAAACCTTCCAGGGGTCATTCTTTCCCAGAGCAGTTCGTCATCAGACATATCAGGAGAAGCTGTCTGGTTGAAGAAATTAAAGCTGGTAAGTCCGATCTGGTCTGATTCGTCAGGATCGGTTCTTCCGAAGTTAGGTTCACCCTGATCAGGAATGCCGTTACCCTCACCTTCGTCAGGACCCGGATAGTTATTATCATTCGGGCCAAGACCATCGATACCAACGTCATCACGCTGCGGATTCCAGTCCCCGTCTTCATCTATATTATTATCTCTTCTTTCATCAATCAGGAGATCATTGACACCATCACCTGTTATGTAGTTCCTGTATTTTAATCCCAGAAGTCCGCTATTTATTCTTGTTAAATAGTGTATGGCTTCATTTTCATCAATAAGACCATCAAGATCGTTATCTATTCCGTCGAAAGCAGAAGTATCGGCATATGAAATACCGCTGATAATCCTTGCATTTCCTTCGTGGAAATATTTACCTGCAGAAATAATAAATTGTACTCCGAGCGAATTTACCGTATCAGGTAATGAACTAACTGTATGTAATGTTCTTTCGTAAGTTGACGGGTTGATTAAAACCACAACATCACCGGCGCCGTATGTAACTGAATCAAAATCTTCAGCAACAAATCGTGGTGCAGTTGGTGTATAATTGCGTACGGTATCCGCATCATCATTATCGTTATCTATGCCGTCAAAAGGGTTGCCCGGTGACTCAAGGAACGCATAACCAACATATCCTACTTTCTGTCCTTTATTACCTATACCGTCGCTGTCCCACGAATAAGTTATCCAGTTATTAACATCGAAATAACCGAGGTCATCATTACTATCCCCATCACCTCCTGCCAGCGTACCCACTACTGTTCCGAAATCTGCTTTTCTATATATAGTAGTTCCTTCATTGAGGATATCGTATAACCAGAAGATAACATCCTCTGCCAGGAAGTTAGACCATTGGAAACCTCTTACGCGCATTCTTAATCCCATACCGTGACGGATAGGGTTTGTGCTGTCCGGCAGAAAAATGGGGTTAACAGGATTTACATAGTCGTTATAGTTGAATTGATCATCCATCTGATCATCCGCATCGAATAGTGATTCCTGGTCAGCATTTTTTATATCCCGACCGAAGTAACCGAACCATTGCGTATGACCCAGAGTGTCAAACCAGTTATGTGAAACCGGGTCATTCCAGCCTTCGATGGGCCAGGAATCGGGTAAATGGCTCATTGCAACCGACTCGTAATTAGGATTGCGGAATCCGGGAATAGGATTCCAGCCCCAGAAATGGCCGTCAGCAGGACTTCTTTCTTCAGCCTGTCTGTTACGGGGACCTCGGGAAATTATAACGGAATGAAGCGTATCTCCAAGAAAGTTTATAAATTCCACTCCAATCAATGGATCAAGATCTCCGATGTAGTTTTCACCTGAGCCAAGAGGCCATTCCCCTCTGATATCAACGCCCGGCAGAATTCCTGCTATCTGCCCATCGTTATGGAAGGAAATACCTATACGGTTGCCTGTATGAGTCCCTATAGTCAGTAGACTAGGGTCTCCATACTGAGCAAAAGCACTGGAGCTTAAAGCCAGCATAAGTGTAATTAAAAATAATTTGGTTCGCATCTGAGTAACTTTCTTCATTTTAAAAATTGTAAGTAATTCCAAACTCTACCCGTCTTGGTTGGGAGAAGAATCCGGAGTCTGTATATAGCTCATCGAGAGTATTGTAATACATTGTAGGATTTATCTTCTCGGCATCCAGTTCATCAAAAGTAAATAACGGATCACCCGAGTTGCCATATACTGTCCGGGGATTATCAAGATCAAGCACGTTAAATACCTTGAGAAATACAGACAGAGTCGTAGGGCCAAACGGGAAGTCCTTGTACAATCTTAAATCAACGTTAAAGATTGAAGGTTTGATCTCACTGTTTCTTGGAAATGCGTTCTGAGTAACAAGAGTATTTTTGTTAACCTGCGGAGTGTAGGGTTGGCCGGTATAAAAATTACCGATAAGTGAAAATCCCCAGTCTCTTTCCTGGCTGTAGGCAACGGAAATGTTAAGGGTATGCGTCTGGTTCCAGTCAAGCGGTGCGATAAATGTCTCCGGGAGAGCTCCTCCGGCGATCGCATCACGTGCATCAGCGGGATTAGAAGCATTACCTTTTGTTATAGAATAGGTATAATCAAGACTTGTAGCTAAACCGCCGGAAAATCTTTTTTGAAATTTAATAATGAAGCCCTTGGAAAAACCAAAGTCGGAGTTAGCGTACTGACTATAGCTTGAACCTCTTCCGAAGACGAGAATTTCATCTGTCTGTGTACCGGTAAGATCCCTGAAATCTTCAAAGAAAACTGTGAAGTCAACGGCTATGTCATCACCGATCTGCTGCTGCAGACCAATCTCGCCTTTAACAGTTTTCTGAGGCTTAAGGTCAGCATTACCAATAATACCCTGGTTGCCTGAACCTACACCCAGTTCAAACTCAGGGTTCGTGTAAAGATACTCATAATTAGGCAGCTGAAGGAAGTGTCCGTATGAGAGGTGAATTACGCCTTTATCGGTTATAGGGAATGCTAACCCTATTCTCGGACTCACCTGGAATTTTATTGAGGCATCCCTATACCAGGGATCCCTCCCGGATGCATTTCTTGCTAATCTCTGGGCTAATGTTTTTGTTGGTTCTCCTTCATCCTGAACGCCGTTATGGTTGTAATCAAAAAATTTGTTATCGGGTTTTAAAGGATTGTTTACATTAGGATCAGTAGGATCATTCAGAACGACACCATCCGGGTTGAATACATCGATCCTTGCACCTATATTGAATATCAGGTTAAATGCTTCGAGTTTTGACTGAACGTATCCTGATATTTCCTGTGGTTTATGTAAATACTCATTATTTAGGTTTGTACTTTTCTGCGGAATATTAACTGTCTGGATCCCATTATCATATATCGGGGTGAGGGTAATTTCATGCATAAAGATCTGGTGCTGTTTAAAATCACCGCCGAACTGAATATTTATTTCCTGTGTCAGCTGGGTCGTCCAGTCCAGTTTTGCATCATAGGTTCCCGTACTTCTATAAAACCGGCTGTAATCAGTTCCGCCAACATTAAAGCTGAAAGGAGGTGTCTGATGAATTGCATTATCGACGTACTCTGTGGGGTGCTGGGGATCGCCAGTGTAAATATCCTTATATAAATAATGCTGATAGTCTTTAAAGAAGTATGAAAGGTTAAGGATATAGAAACTTGAGCCGGATAAGGCATGGTTTATACTAAAAATGTTCGTGATGCCGTTCCTGAACCTGTGGAGGTTATTGTCAGGAGTAAGTTTATTGCTGTGGTTATATTCCTGGTACTCTTCCCTGTCCATAATATAATTAAAATTCAGTTTCACTCCCTGAAAGATCCTGTAGGTTAATTTGCCCTGGCCATAAATCTTCTCATCAGGATTCATTGAAACGAATGAATTATTTCCATTCTGCTGTAAGAAATAATCTTTGCCACCGGAACCGGGAACCTCTATTGCTCTATCTGTAGTAAGGAATGTCCTTTTTCCAAACAGATAGCCCGTATTATAGAAATATCTTCCGTTTACGTAGAAAAAGAGGTTATCCCTCAGAATAGGACCGCTAAGACTACCTTCAACATCCCTGATTGCTGTCGGACTAAATGAATTGATATTCCAGAATTTGTTTGTTTTATTGGAGGCATAACTGCCGGCGTATGTGGTTATATTTCCGTTAAATTCATTGCTTCCGTCTTTTGTAACAATATTAACAATACCTGACATTGCCTGACCGTATTCCGCATTAAAGGCTCCCGAAATAACCTGAAGCTCCTTTACAGCATCTGCATTTACATCAACTACAGTGCTTCCGTCATATGCATCAGTCATTGGCACCCCATCTACCTGGAAAGCTATCTGTCCGCTTCTCCCTCCTCTGATATGCAGATCGTTGCCCGAGGTTACTATTCCTGCCTGAAGCTGCAGGATATCCCTCACCTCGGTAACAGGCAGCTGTGATATCATCTCATCACCGATAACGGAAGTTGAAGCTGTATTATCTTTCCTGATTAATGGCCTTTCGGCAACAACCACAACCTCTTCACTAAGTTCGATGGAAACAGGCTTCAGACTGAAGTCTACTGTGGCAGTAAACCCTGATGCAACGTTAACGTCAGTGACCACGATAGGATTATACCCTATAGCGGATGCTTTAACTGAATAAGTTCCCGGAGAAAGGTTTATAATGAAGTAATTTCCGTCAATATCAGTGGCAGCCCCGGTTGCAGTTCCCACAACAATAACATTTACAAACGGGAGTCCTTCTCCCGTGGACGCATCTGTAATTTTACCTGCAATCTTTCCTGTCTGGGCAAATAAATTATTAGATATAAAAAAGAACAGGAAAATTGATATCGCAGATTGTAGAGATAATCTCATCTAATCCTCCACGCAAAAGAAAATTAATCTTAAATAAATAGTGCAGTTTTATAGAATCAGAAATGAAGTGTAAAAAATTCTATATACTTTCCTCGTTTGGTTGTATAAAACTTAAAATTTTATTGCCTAAAAATACCTAATTCGTGAACAAAAACAACTAATTATAGCCTCTATAAGGGAGCGAAAATTTAGGGGATTGCAAATATTTCAACATTATATTATCGTGAGAAAACACATTGATTAATATTTTATGAAATAGTTAAATGTATCACTTAATTATTGGAGGATAAATATGGCAAAAGCTGTCTGGAATGGTGAGGTTATCGCTGAGAGCATAAAAGCCAGGACCGTTAATGGTTGTATCTATTTCCCACCGAATTCGGTCAAAAAAGAATATCTTCATAAAAGTTATACAAAGCATATTGATGCTGAAATCGGTACTGCTAATTTTTATAATATAAAGGTTGGTGATGCTATCAACTGGAACGGAGCATGGTATTATCCTGATGTTAAGAATGAAGAGCTGAAAATCGCAGGTTTTATTGCATTTTCACCCGGCGTTGCAATACAGTAAATTATTGTACATCATCACACTGTGCTGTATCTCAGGCTGATATATTTTGATCATAAATTATTCACAAATATCTTTTCAAAAATAAATAAAACTTATTAACTCGGAGGAAATATGGATTCGCGGGAAAGAGATGAAAGAGCAAAAAAGGGATGGTCTGAGAGAGGTGAAAAAATAAGTAAGGATCAAAAAAAAGAACACAAAAATGAAAATTCAAAGAAAAATAGGAAATCAAAAGATGCCGGAAATATCCGCATGACAGAAAAATATGATCCTTCTGAAGACAGCGACTTCGACCCTGAGGCCGATGATGTAAATGATGAGTTATGGGATCCTGAAGAGGAAGACGAAGAAAACGAAGATGAAGATGAGGATGAGGAGGATGAGTAATTAGGCGCTTATGTGGTCCCGCCCGGATTGGGACCTATGACGCTACGAGATGCCGGATAGCGGATAAATTAAAGCCTGCAGCTTAGCTTACTAAAATGTGAGCCTGCAGGTTTTTCCTTTTTCCTTTTTCATTTTTACTTTTTCACTTTTTACTTTTTCCTTTTTACTTTTTACTTTTTACTTTTTCCTTTTTACTTGATCATGTGTTTACTCTTAATTTCATATAATACTAATCCTGAATACCCTTTCGTAGTGGCCGCAAACCGGGATGAGTTTTACCAGAGACCGACGGAGAAAGCAGGTTTCTGGAAGGATTACCCATCTCTCCTTGCCGGTAGAGACGTTCAAGCCGGAGGAACCTGGCTGGGAATAACGAAGTCGGGCCGGTTTGCAGCGATAACAAATTTCAGGGATATGCGAATGATCAAGAATAATGCGCCAACAAGAGGTTTATTAACTCTGGACTTCCTGGTCTCACAAATTTCCGCGTTCGAATATGGCAGAAGCCTGAAAAAAAATGCAGGTGAATATAACGGTTACAACCTGCTTTTTTCTGATAATGAAAACCTTTTTTACTTCTCAAACCAAACGAAGGAGTTAAATCAACTTTCTGCCGGTGTTTACGGGTTGAGTAATCATCTGCTTGACACACCCTGGCCGAAGGTAGTAAAAAGTAAGGAAGCATTTATCGGGGCAGTTTCGGATAATAAAATTTCGGAAAAACAGCTTTTCAATATATTATCAGATGAGCGGGAGGCTCCGGTGGATCAACTCCCCGATACAGGGTTAAGCCGGGAGCTGGAGAGAGCGGTATCGCCGGTTTTTATAAAGAGCGATAAGTATGGAACAAGGTCCTCAACAATTGTCCTGGTGAACAGTGTTAATGAGGTTTTATTTGTTGAAAAATCACTCGATACCGGAACCGGGAAATGGACAGAATCAAGATTCAGCTTTCAGCTGGAAAACCGAAGCTAGCCATAAAAGAGGAAATCAGGGAATAGGTATGTCCTTGTTAAGGAAAATCTGAAATAAATTCCATTAGCCGGAATGACAGTTAGTTAAGAGATGCTAAAATAAATAAAGGTGGAGATTCCTCACTTCGTTCGGAATGATATGAGCCATAGTATTCAGAATGACATCGTTTATTTCCCGTCGATTAATCAGCGGGCTGAACTTTCCATGGTGCGGGAATAAAATTATAGATTACCTGGACAATTATACTTTGAATCACCCCGATTAAAGCATAATCGAGCATATTAAGCCACTCCAGTGAAAAACGGGAAAGTACTAAAAAATAAAAAAGACAACCTCCTGTTAATCCCCCGATAATAGCCACCGAATATCTTCCGTATTTATCAAGCTCAATTTTCAAAAGCTCAGCACCAACCAGCATCAGGCGGAACGGCAAGATAAAAAATGAAAGTAGCATCAGCAGCAGAAAAGCAGCCATTAAAGGCCGGATACCTGAATTACCTACAAAAAAATTAGTAAATGATAGAAGAACCACCAGCGGTATTGAGGCAGCGGCTATCCCTCCCAGATCAGAGATAATAAAACCCAGTGCTATTCTGTATTTTCGCATATGTAACTTCCTGTTTACATACTTATAATACATATTTTGTACCGTTCTTCTTATTCTGATTTGAACCCGGATTCACATTAGCTTTTGCGACAAATATGACACGAGCGTCAACCTTTGAAGCAGAATGCTATCTATTTTACACTTATCGTGGGAATTTTCACTGGCATTTCTATTGCATTTCCAGGAAAAAAGAGAGGCGGCATTTATGTATTTTGATGAAGAAGACAAAACCATAATCCAGAAAATATCAGATGGTAAGGTAACAGACATCGAGTCTTTTATAATGGAATGCTGTTCGTATATACGGGTTCACTACAAGATAAATCATTTCTGGTACTTTAATGTTGTATTTAATACGGATGAGATTATTGTCCCTGTAGAAGAAAATAGATTTTTTGAAAAAATTAAAAAGTTTGTAAATCTGCTCGATTATATTGAGGCTAAAAATTTTGTTCAGGTACAAAAAGAAGTTGTTCCCTTAAACAATATACTCCCTATCTTCAAGGATGACGGCTCACCCTTTGATGAGGCACTTGTTCTTGTATACAAATGTCAGGGAAAGAAAATAATCGCTTCCAGAGATCTTTCCCTCCTCATCCGGATGAAACCAAGAAATATAGCGGTTTAGCCGGATTGTAGGAAAAGGGGTATATTCCTTTCTGTCACTCTATGTGATTTAAACATCACTGATAATCCTGTATTTATACTTACTTACTCATTCATTAAACTTAAGGAATAGTTATGAAGGGACTTAACCTTTTTATAGCTCTTTCGATAGGAATTTTATTTCTATTATTAACTTTTGAAGCTAAACCCGAAAACCTGGGACAAAAAGAAGGAGAGGCAGTAAAATTGAAAACAAGGCATAGTGAGATGGTCAGGTACATGAGCGGTGAAGATACAGTATCAGCATACCTGGCTGTACCTGGCGGCAGTGGTCCTTTCCCCGCTTTAATTGTAATACATGAATGGTGGGGACTGAATGACTGGATAAAGAAGGATGCTGATGATTTTGCTGACAGCGGTTATGTTGCTCTTGCAATAGACCTCTACCATGGTAAGTCAGCCTCCTCACCTGAGGAGGCCCGAGAACTATCCGGCAGCGTGCCGCAGGAACGTGCTGCAACCGATTTAAGATCAGCCTTCGACTATCTCGGCAGCAGGTCTGTAGTTGATGGAAACCATATCGGTTCCATAGGATGGTGCATGGGAGGCGGTTACTCGCTTATAACAGCCCTCGACATCAAAGATCTGGCCGTCTGCATAATCGCCTATGGAAGACTTAATAAAGATCCAGAAACGCTTAAGCAGATAGCTTGTCCTGTTCTGGGAATATTTGGAGAAAAGGATCAGAACATAACTCCGGGTGACGTAAAAGAATTTGAAGATGCTTTAAATAAAGCCGGGGTTAATAACCATATAATAATTTACCCGGATGCGAATCATGCTTTTATGAATCCCATTAACACAAAGGTTTATAACCAGGATGCTGCACAGAAGGCATGGAAAGAAATTTATTCTTTTCTGAATAATAATTTGAAAGGGAAATCCAGATAAACTCCGGATTAATAAGAACCGGAGCCAACGGAGATATTTAAATTATGAGAGCAGCTATCGGATTCCTTGCAATAATCCTTATCCCCATTTCCCTGATTTCAGCCAACAATTTTGAAGATTATATTGAGCAGGGGGATGAATATTTTTCATCATTTGATAATCATTCTGCCCTTAACAGCTACCTGGATGCGTATAAAATTGAACCGGATAATTATGAGATTCTATACAGACTGGCGCGTTCCTATAATGATCTTGGGGAAGAATATCATGAATACAGGAAGAAAGACAGCTCTGAAATAATGATTAAAAAGGCAATTGATTTTTCGAAAAAACTGAAGAATAATTTTCCTGACAGTGCAGCTGCTTATGCTTACCTGGCTATGTCATACGGAAACGACGCTCTGTATGAAGGCGGGAAAGAAAAAATTAAGCTTGCATACAAAATTGAGGAAAACGCAAAAAAATCTCTGCAAATAAACCCTGACCAGTATCTCGCATATGTCATACTTGGAATATACTACCGGCAGATTGCCGATTTCAGCTGGTTTGAAAGAATGTTTGCAAATACTTTTTTTGGAGATGTGCCTGACGGTACTTTTGAGCAATCGGTTGAAATGTTCAAAAAGGCACTTGATGTTAAACCTCGGACAATAGTTGCTTCCTTCCAGCTTGCATTAACTTATAGTTTTATGGGTGAAACCGAAAAGGAAAAAAAGCTTCTTAAAGAATTAATTACTTATCCCCAAAAAAATTTCAGGGATAAGTTCGCGATCAGAAAGGCAGAGAAAAGATTAAAAGAGCTGGAATAAAAAGTTAATTTCCGTCGGCTCTGTAAGCAGTCATTCCGCCTTCAACATTCTCCACTTTTGTGAATCCATGTTTAAGCAGAATTTTCGTTCCTATACCCGATCTGTGACCGGTTCTGCATATAACGGCAATTTTCCTGTCTTTATACTTATCAAGCTCGTCTACTCTGTTTTCAAGCTGCTGGACAGGTATATTTATTACGCCGTCGATATGACTAAGAGGACCTTTTAATTCTTCAGGGGTTCGTACATCAAGTATTACAAGATCAGAATCATTCTGAATCTGAGTTTTTAGCTCCTTGACTGTAATACTGTTTTGAGGCGGTACACTTTGCGCACAGGCGACAAAATTCGATAAAATTAATGCTAAAACGAAAAAGCCGAGAAGTCTCTTCATATATTTCTCCTTATGATTATTTAACCAGTTCCTGTTTTCTCTTTATTCTATCCGGCGACTTTAATTTCGGGGCTTAGTATAATCTTTGATTTTACTGAGTTCGAGATGAGGCACATTTTTTCAGACTTTTCTACTATTCTGCCTGCTTTTTCACGATACTTTTCTTCCGGAACAACTACTTCAGGTTTAAGCTCTATCTCGGAGATCATAATATTACCATCTACCTTTTCAAGTTTACCTTCAGCATTGCAGCTGAATGAGCTGAAAGGAAGAGATGAATTTTCTGCGATAGACAGGAAGGTAGTCATTAAGCATATCGCAACTGAAGAAACAAATAAATGTTCCGGCGACCATATACCGGCAACACCCTTAGGAAATTCCGGGGGTGTAGCTACTTTTATATCAGGCAGAGAATCTGCTGAAAGAGTTCCGATCCGGCCTTCATCCCATTTCACACTTATATTATAATAATGAACGTTATCCATAAACTATCCTAATTTATTATATCAATTTTATAATTTTTGGAAAAAGAATTTGTAACCTGCGTCAGGAATCCTCATTCTCGTCGAGGTCGAGGAAGGACATCAGCCGGTTGTGAGCATTAGAAGGCAGCTTAACATTATATTTTTTATAGTAGTCAATCGTCATTTCGACAGACTTAAGATAATTAGTACATTCGGGACACTTCTCAAGGTGATACTTAATATCTTTACAGCGTTCGGAATCAAGATCCTCACCAAGACTGTCACAAATGTGACTCACTACTTCCAGGCAAGTAACTTTTATTTCTTTGCTCATTTTTTAAATGCCTCATCAATTTCTTTTCTTAAAAATGCCCGCGCACGGTGAAGTCTTGATTTCACAGCAGGAACGGAAATATTAGCAGCTTCAGCTGTTTCCTCGGTTGATAATCCTTCAACATCGCGCAGTAAAAAAATAATCCTGTAGTCAGGAGATAATTTTTTTATCGCTTTGTCCAGTATTACCCTTAACTCACTGTTCTCCGTACTCTTATACGGCAAAGACGTCCAATCGGCAATATGTCTTTCCGAATAAAGGTCTTCATCATTTTCCAGCGAAACATAACTTCTTCTTTTTTCTTTCCTTGCCTGCATCAGGCAGTGGTTTGCAACAATCCTGTACAGCCAGGTGGAGAGTTTTGAGTTCCCGTCAAACTGGCCGATAGATTTTACCATACTATAAAAGGTTTCCTGCATGATATTTTCAGCTTTTTCAGGATCCCGGCAGACTTTGAAAGAAAAATTATAGATCGTCTGTTCGTATTTTCCAACTATCTCCGCTAAAGCTTTTTTATTGCCTTTTTTAGCTTCCGCTATTAATTCTGTTTCTTCCATATTGTAAGATGCAATTCATTTATTGAGGTTTCATATCAGGATAAATTTATCAATATTTCTGCATATCCGATGATGCAACGGTAATATTTCCGGATTAACTTCTTTTTAAGCAAAATGGCTGCATTAAGAAGAAATATCTGTAATTTCTTGCAAATGACTGATCATTCTTCTAAATATGCACAATACCTTTTTCTATTTCTAAGGAAAATCATTATTATTACAATTGTTTTTAATTAGGGACAAAACAAGAGTAATTTTTATGTCTGATAATAATTATCAAGAAGTAATTAAAAATAATAAATTGTTCGATGGAATCCCTTCCCAAAATCTGAAAATCAGCTTCAGGAATGAACAAATACTCAGACGGAAAGAAGGGGAGATAATCTTTCAAAAGGGGGATGAGAGCCATAATACTTATCTTATAGTTGCCGGACGTGTGAAAATTAAGGTGTACATTGAAAATAAATCTGTAAAGCTTAACAAAACTATTAACGACTTTTTCGGAGAAATTGAGGTGCTTGAGGATACTTATCGGCGCTCAGCGGCAGTAGCTAATACCGACTGCATCCTTTATGTCCTTCCAAAGAGCGATTTAAGAGCATTCCTCGCAGATAACCCAGAGATAAACGATAATATAATAGCCTATAATAAAGTGGAGATTCCCGAACTTCAGATAACTATTAATCCGGGACTTCTGAAAGAGGATACGGATAAACTGTACATAACACCTCCGCCTGAAAATAAAACCGAAGAAGAAGCTCCCGAAGATTCGGGTATGCAGTCAAGGAATGAGCTTGAGGATAAAAGAAGGGAAATTGAAAAAACCGCTGAAATGATCCTTGAGATAAGCGGGGATGAAGAAGAATTTTTTGAGGATGGGCTGCCTGAAGAGGAATTAAAAGAAGATGAATTACCTGGAGATGAATTAACTGAAGATAAGATCCCTGATTATGATATTACACCTGATGATCTAACTGCAGAGGATAATTTATTGTCTTCTGATGAAACAATGATAGAGGAAACCGCGGAATCTAAAGATGATTCTGAACCTGAGGAAGCTGAGATTCCGGCAGAAAGTATTCCTCCTGCTGAAGAAAGTTTAACCGGGATGGAAGATCCGGATGTAGAAGGAAATCTTTCTCTGACCGGGGATTCGGAGGAAAATACTGAAGAAAAATTTGCTGCTGAAGAGCTTTCTCTAACTTCCGGGGAGATCCCGGTACAAGAGACCAAAGATGAGAGCAAAAATCGCGAAGTCATTGAAGAATCAGGAATACCTGCCGAAGAAAGTAATGGGGATAAACCTGAAGAGTTCTATACTGAAGATGAAAATGGTCCGGATGGATCTGTTGAATCCGTAGATGGTGCTACCGTTGAGATTCAGGAGGAAGCTTTGGAAGAAGAAGAGTTAATAGATAAGATATTAAAAACACATAACTCCGGATCGGAACCGGAACCTGAAGAGGGAAGAAAATGGTTTAACCTCAATTCAAATGAAACCGACAATGAAATTCCCGATGATCTTTCCGAAGAGGAAAAGCTTCGTTACGAAGCCGAGGATGCAAGACTGAAATATGATGATACAGAAATTAATACAGAGAGAATTCTGAATGCGATCAGGAGAATTTATTCCTCCTTTGATAAACAGAGCATCTATTCGAATATAGTCCGTGAAGTCGGTGAAACTTACCGAAGCGCAGGCGGGAATCCTTTACTGGGTTGATCCGGTTAAAAATCAGCTTGTTACTGAAATTGAAACTGAGGACGGTCAGGTTGAAGCTTGTTATTCAATTTCTGGCGGTCTCACCGGACTTGCTGCAGAGACAGGCGAAATAATAAATGTACGTGAACCTGTTAAAGATTTCCGTTATTCAGAAGATGTGGATAGTATCCGGGGTATTTCGGCCTCTAGTATAATGTGTGTTCCGATAAAAAATGATCAAAACGATACGATCGCTGTTATAAGTTTAGCAAACAGCAGCTCCGGAAAGTTTTCTATTTCGGATGAGGAGAAGATCTCTAAGCTGGCAGTACATATTTCCCAGGCTCTTCTCTGTATCAACGGAATTGACAGGAAGCTGGATAAAAGTAAGAATATCTACCTGTCTACTTTAACCAGATTTATAACCGACAATATTCAGACGCCTGTTTTAACGATGAAGTATTATGCTTCGCAGATAAAAAAGAAGGATGTAACACAGGATGTCAGAACGGTGCTCAGTGTGCTGATGGATCAGGCAGACGCCGTTGTTGATTTTCTCCACTCCACACTTGCATTTACTGAAAACCGGAACCCTCTCAAAATTGAAACAAGCAGCCTGCGGGAAGTTATGGATGATGCACTCGGACTATTAGCCGAATACGTTGAGTCACGTAATGTCGGCCTCTACAAAAAAGTTGAAAGCAATGTAAAAGTTAAACTTGATAAACAGGCATTTTACCAGGCCTGCCACCAGATTGCTAAAAATGCCTGCGATGCAATGGGAGAGAGCGGCAATATTTATATTACCGCAAAGCAGTCAGGTGATCTTGTAAATATTGAATTTCGCGATACTGGTCCGGGAGTACCGGAAGAATATAAAGCACTGATCTTCCAGCCATTTAAATCCTTTAAAAAAGAAAAAGGAACCGGACTGGGATTAACCATTGCACAAAAAATAATCCGTGATCACGGAGGAGAATTGACCGTAGAAAGCAGTCCGGAAAAAGGGGCGACTTTCACTATGTCTCTTCCGGTATTTGATGCACTCTAACTGTTATGCCGGCTGACCTTGTTACAATTCTAGGACCCACGGCTTCAGGGAAAACAGGACTTGCAGCTAAACTGGCCTTCGAATTTAATGGAGAAATTATTTCAGCTGATTCCCGCCAGGTGTACAGGGGAATGGATATCGGAACAGGCAAGGATCTCGGAGATTACAAAGTAAGCGGAGTAGAAATCCCCTATCATCTGATAGATATTACGACTCCTCAAAACGAATTTAACCTTTTTGAATTTCTAAATCATTTTTATAACGCTTTTGAAGATATAACCGCAAAGCAGAAGCTGCCCTTCCTTGTCGGTGGTACAGGTTTATATCTCAGTGCTGTTATTCAGAGATATGACCTGAAAAGAGCCGATTTTTCATCACCTCGTGCGGAAGAATTAAGTAATTATGATACTGACAGGTTAAAGCTGATCTTGTACTCGAGAAAAACAGAACTGCATAATAAAACTGATCTGGCCGACAAAGACAGGCTGATTAAAGCTATACTTGTTGCTGAAGCAGAAACTAATCTTAACAGCAAATTCCCGGAGATAAGTCCCGTTATAATAGGAATAGCAGCAGATAGGGATACCATCAGAAAGAAAATAACAGGACGCCTGGAAAATAGGTTAAGCACCGGGATGGTGGAGGAGGTCCGGGACCTTATCAGTTCAGGTGTATCTTATGAAAAGCTGGAGAGTTTCGGACTTGAGTACAGGTATGTTACTCTTTACCTGAAAGGGGATCTCAGTTATAATGATATGTTTCAGAAGCTTAACAGCGCCATTCATAGATTTGCCAAGAGACAGATGACCTGGTTCAGGAAGATGGAAAGGGAGGGAGTTAAAATCCACTGGATTGAACAATCGGAATACTCAAAAGCGAAAAAGATTATTGAGGATAATATAAATGCTTAGCGTTCCCCGGCAGGTAGATGATTACCTTAAAAAATACGGTCTGAGTTATTGGAATATTGAGACATCAATTACTTCCGGCATCACCAATGTGGTTGTCGTACCGGCAATCGCTGAACTGGAAAACATTAAAAAATTCCTGGCCTCTTATGTGAGACTTGATCAGACATTTGCAGATTCTACCCTGCTGCTGTTTGTAATAAACAATATGAATACTTCATCAGATGAAATAAAGCTTGATAACCAGTTGACCCTGATGCATCTGCGCGGGATAATGTCAGGTAATCCCAGTGATGAAACCGGGCAGGAACTTCTTGAGAAGGATATTAACCTGGCAATAATGGATGCCGCTTCTCCGAGAAAAGTGATGCCGGAAAAAGACGGCGGGGTGGGACTTGCCAGGAAGATAGGTATGGATGCGGCACTGAATGTTTTCGATTTTGCCGCCAGGGATAAAAAGATAATCCTCACTACAGATGCCGACTGTACACTTGAACCCAATTACCTTACAGAGGTTGTTAATAATCTTAATAAAAGGGACTTGCAGGCCGCTGTAGTGGATTTCAGACACGATGTCTCCGGAAATAATAAGCTTTCCGAGGCGATTATATGTTATGAAATATTCCTGCGATATTATGTAATGGGTTTGAAATATGCCGGTTCGCCTTATGCCTTCCATACAATCGGTTCCACAATGGTATGTGATTATGAGAGTTATATCAAGGTTGAGGGTATGAACAAACGAAAAGCTGCTGAGGATTTTTACTTCCTGGAGAAGCTGGCAAAGAATGTAAAAATTGAAACCATAAACTCAACTTCCGTTTATCCTTCCGGAAGAGGTTCCTGGCGGGTGCCATTCGGTACGGGTCAACGCGTGAACCGCTTTCTCTCAGCAATTCAGAATGAATACACGCTGTACGATCCGGAATCATTTACAATTTTAAAGAGCTGGCTTGAAGTTTTCAACAACCCCGGTCAGACCGATATCGAATATTACCTGAGAAACGCAAAAGAAATTCATCCCGAACTTCTCCGGTTTCTGTACTATCAGAACTTTGAGCCTGACCTGGTTAATATTATGAAGAATTCAAAGACGGAAGAGCAGTTGAAGCTTCAGAAATCAAGATGGTTTGACGGATTCCTTACATTAAAATTTATACATCACCTCAGAGACAACGGTTATACCGAAATCAATATGTTCGATGCTCTTGATAAAATGTTCGACAATCTCAACCTTCCCTGGAAGCCGGACAGAACTGATGCTATTCCGGAAATAAATGTACGGAGGGATTACCTGGATATATTAAGGCATACTTAATTTACTGAAGCAGGATAATGAACCTTTTAAAAGAGAACCGGATAATTATTATTTAATAAAAGATCTATGATTATAAAAACTTCGGCAGACGAAATAGAAAATTATATAAGTGATGCTTCCAATTTCAAAGGCAGCTGCAAAGCTGTATACATCCCTGAATCGACTGATGAGATTCCGGAGATCCTGAGAAAAGCAGACAAGGATAAAACTGCTGTAACCATTTCAGGAAACGGAACGGGATTGACGGGCGCCAGGGTTCCCTTAAACGGTATTCTTATCTCAACCGAAAAACTTAATAAACTTATTGAAATAAATAACGAACGAAAATACGTTATCACAGAACCGGGAGTGATTCTTGATGTATTACAGAAAGAAGTGAACCGGCAGAATCTCCTCTACCCCCCTGATCCGACTGAGTGGAATTGCTTTATCGGTGGAACGGTTGCGACAAATGCATCGGGAGAAAAAACTTTTAAATACGGACCGACAAGGAATTTTGTAGAAGAACTTGAAATAATACTGGCAACGGGAGAAATTATTTACCTGAAAAGAGGTATGAATAAAGCTTCCGGAAACGATCTTAAACTATTGACAAGATCCGGCAAAGAATTAAATATCAAAATCCCGGATATAAATATGCCTCCGGTAAAAAATGCCTCGGGATATTATCTTAAGAAAGGCATGGACGCTATCGATCTTTTTATTGGTTCTGAAGGAACGCTTGGAATTGTTACAAAAATAAAATTGCGGCTGGTCGACCTCCCTGCTAATATTTTATCATCCGTTATCTTCTTTGACTCCGAAAATGAAGCAATTTCCTTCATCGGAGAGGCAAGAGAAATATCCTATAAGACCCGCGCAGATCAAAGTGATTCCATCGATGCTCTTGCACTTGAATTTATGGATGAGCATTGTCTTAATTTTCTTAAAGTTGACTACCCGCAGATCCCGGCGGAGGCAAAGGCTTCTGTATGGTTCGAACAGGAAACGACTGAACAAAACGACGAAAAACTATTTAATGACTGGGCATCTCTGATAGCAAAGCATAAGGGCAACACAGAAACAGCATGGTTTGCTTTTTCGGAAAATGATAAAAGAAAACTTGAGGAATTTCGTCATTCTGTTTCAGTCAAAGCCAATGAATTTATCGCGAGGAAAAAAGTTATGAAATTAGGGACTGATGTTGCCGTACCAGATGATAAATTCAGAGAATTTTATAAAGAATGCCGGAGCCTTGTGAGTAAATCAGGCCTAAAGTTTATCTCTTACGGGCACTTCGGAAATTCCCACCTGCACCTGAATATGCTCCCCTCAAATGAGGAGGAATATTTACGGGGAAAAGTCATCTACCGTCAGATCTGTGAAAACGCGGTAAGTCTTGGTGGAACAATTTCAGCCGAACACGGTGTGGGAAAATTAAAGACAGAATACCTTGAGATGATGTACGGTAAAGAGAATATAAAAAAGATGACAGAGATTAAAAAGATCCTCGATCCCAACCTCATTCTTGGCCGGGGCACACTGTTTTTAATTGAAGATTGAAGATTGAAGATTGAAAATTGAAAATTGAGATTTAAGATTCAAAAGGAAAGTTTAAGGGCGAGATTTTAACTCGCGTTTCAGTATTTTATAATCAGGCACAATTGTCTCCACGAGCTTCCAGAATTTCTTCGAGTGGTTCATCTGTTTTAAATGGCAAAGTTCGTGAATGATCACATAGTCTATAATTTCCTGTCTGTATCTCATCAACTTGTAATTAAGCGAAATATTCCCGGAAGTTGAACAGCTTCCCCACCTTGTTTTCTGACTTCTGATTGTTAAGTTTCTGAAAGAAAAGCCATATATTTCAGCGAGTATTCTTGTCCTGTCAGCAAGGAATATCTTTGCACGGTGTTTCAGCCAGGTATTATAAATCGCGGTGATGCTTTCTACAGATCCGGCAGGACTCTCAATTGTCAGCTCATCATTCCGAAAGTTCACCTTATGCTTTTCAAAGAATAAATCAAACTTCTGCTTTACTTCAATTCTGTTTCCAAGAAAATTGAAATCATCCCTGGTAGGGATAATACTCAGATGTTTTAATATCCAGTCCTTCTTTTTATAAATGAATTTTTCAGCGTCTTCCGATTTGCAGCGCCGCGGAATAACAACTTCGAGTCCTGTGGATGGATTTATCTGCAGTCTCAGGTATTTAGCCTTTGGGCTGTACCTTACCTGGTAGGTTAACTCGGTATCGTTTAAGTATAACTTCGCGTAGCTAATCTTCTTCTTTGTCATGCAGCTTCCGGAACTTAACAACCTTCTCTATGCCTTTAACATCAGGATTCATCAGGCTGAAATATGTATAACGAATTGCCTCAAGAGCCTCTAATTTCTGTTGTACAGAGGCATTTTTCCAGAATTCAATATCGGCCTTATCAGCTTCTTCAAAGCTGTTGTATTTCTTAACTACTTTTTCCATATTCCTTAAGCCAGCTAAGATCATTAATATCTTTAATCCTATTAGACTTCTTTTTATTTATAGTTAAATCTTTAAGTGATATATAAAAAACGTTCTCAATATCACCGTATCCAAATATGGATTTATTTTTAAATGCTTCCTCGAATTTAACTCCGTCAATCGATGTCATAATATCAATTCTTATAGGAGATACACCCATTTGGATAATCTTATCCTCGGTGGTTAGATCTTCTAAAGTAATACCAATTGATCCAAAACCAAATTTATTAATAACCTGAAGCATTTTTTTTGCATTATCAGATGAGGGGTTTATCCATATATCAATATCTTCAGTATTTTTCGGACGGGAATAGATAGATACAGCGTATCCGCCAACAACCAGATATTCTACTTCATACTTAGTTAAAAGTCGAATAAAGTCTTCGAAATCTTCAAAAAATATCTTATTCACTTACGTACTATTTTATATGTTGTTTTATCTTTGCTGTCCTGCAGCTGGATACCAAGTTCTTTCAGCTCATCTCTGATCGAATCAGCAACCTTAAAGTTTTTATCCTTCTTGGCATCCTGGCGGATTTTTATCAGTAGTTCGATAAGCTCACCTTCAAGCTTTCCATCGCCAGATGATTTAGTGGAATCAAAATCAATAATACCCAATACACCGCCGGCAGTTTTCTGCAGAAAATCCTTTACCCGGATATAGAAGTCCCTGCCGATGCTCTCATTTTCGGAAATAACACGATTTACCTCCCTGATAAAATCGAAGATTACCGCAGCAGCCTGGGGAGTATTAAAATCATCATCCATAGCATCTTCGAAAGACCGGTAAAACTTCTTAAAGTCGAATGCAGGGTTATTGCTCCCTTCAGGAGATTTTAGTTCCTCTTCAATTTTCTCTGCAAGGTTATTAAGTTTTTCCAGTCCTTTCTGTGCACCTGCCAGCAGCTCTTCGGTGAAGTTGAGAGGGCCGCCGTAATGCGCCTGAACATATAAAAGTCTTAGAGCCTCAGCCGGATACTTATCAAGAACATCGCGTGCTGTAAAGAAATTGCCGAGCGACTTCGACATTTTCTCTTCATTTATATTAAGGAAACCGAAATGGATCCAGTAATTAACAAATTTTGTCCCGTTTGCACCCTCGCTCTGCGCAATTTCATTTTCGTGATGAGGAAAGATAAGATCGTTGCCGCCTGCATGAATATCAAAATTATTACCCAGGTGTTTGCAGCTCATTGCCGAGCATTCTATATGCCAGCCGGGACGTCCATTTCCCCAGGGACTTTCCCAGTACGGCTCACCTTCCTTAGCTTTTTTCCATAATGAAAAATCAAGGGGATTCTTTTTTTCTTCATTTATCTCAATGCGGGCCCCCGATTCAAGATCATCAGTTCTTTTACCGCTAAGTTTTCCGTACTCTTTGAATTTGGAGACATCATAGAATACATTACCCTTTACGTTATAAGCTATCCCTTTTTCCTCAAGCTTTCTGATCATAGATATAATTTCATTCATATGAGCAGTTGCTTTAGGATATATATCGGCACGTTTTATTTTAAGCCTGTCGATATCCTGAAAGAAGGAATTGATGAACTGCTCAGCAATCTGTGACGCATCTTTTTTTTGTTCATTCGATTTTTTAATGATCTTATCATCTACATCGGTAAGGTTCATTGCATAGGTAACATTATAACCTTTATAGAGGAGGTACTTCCGGATAATATCTGCCATTACAAATGACCGTGCGTTCCCGATGTGGAAATAGTCGTATACGGTCGGTCCGCACACGTACATTTTCACGTTAGGCGGGTCTATTGGTTTGAATTCTTCCTTTTTCTTTGTAAGTGTATTATAAATCTGCATATCTTATTTCTTTATAAATCTCTATTCAAAAGATAACCATTTTATAAAACAAAATTAATTTATCCACCCATTAGAATACCAGGCTTACAGCATTAAGCAATAGTCCGCTACTCCGGTTTTTTAGTACTCCAGATCTTAATTATGATATTCTGAATTTGACGCCGCTTATTTTTTCTGGTGGGCCACCACAAGGATGCCAAGCATACCAAGATCACCATAGAGGAGCGGAGCAAAAACGGGTGCGAATACGAGCATCCGCTCAAGGCTCAACTGACCTGTACCGGCAAGGTCGGCTGACAGGTGAAAACCGAATCCCATGACTCCTACAACTATAGCCGCAATCATCGTCCAGAAATAAACGAATTCATCTCTTTTCGTCCAGCTTTTAGAAACTGCAATGGTAACGACAACAGCAGTGGCAAAAAGGCCGAAAACTATTGCGATCATTTTATAAGATGTATATCCATACTGAGCATGATCGATGATAGAGGTTAATGCGCTGGCTCCGAATCCCAGTCCAACCAGCCAGAGAAAATGACGGTTTCTTGAAATGGGAGCATGGAAAGTTCCAAGAGCAGGTACATTGAGCATTCCTTCTTTCCCCTCAGTTTCTTCTGTAATGGCATATAAGCCAAGCAGCGAAATTCCTGCAAAAGCAAGAGGGGCTAATACAGGGGAGCCAAAAACCACCCACGACCATGTAAGACTACCGAGGGGGTTCAGAATTGCATTTAGGTGGAATGCCGTTCCCAGTACACCCACCAGAATTCCTACCGACATCAAAGCGATATGAACAAGCGACGCCCATTTTTTAGGAGAAGGCTGGAATGAAACTATAAAGCAGGAGATAGCTCCAAACGGGAAATAAAAGATCGGGATCCATTCATAAACAGGTATAAAGTAATTTATGGAATGAGCCAGCGCTACATCCAGTCCCGTAAAGAAAAGATTTATTCCCACGAATATCAGGAGAAGCCGGTTCTTCTCCATCGGAAGTCGGATGTTAGCAAGGTGGAAGATCTCTACATTATCCATTATTTTCTCCCTCCATGTTCTTTTCTGAGTTTTGCAGCATCTTCTTTGACTTTATTCAATTGACGCAGCAGCGGATAAATCCCATGCCACTGAACAAAATCAGGACCCTGCATATATGCCCCGAACTTGGCAGTTCTTCCATCGTAATGCCACAGATCGAAAGCATCGAAGCTAATCTGAGTTGCAAATGGCTCAGAGGTAATTATTCCGTCTTTTATAAGTCCGTTAATTATGTCGGAGGCTTCCTGTACTTTTTCATTGACGAATGCAGTGACGCTGTCAGCTTTGTTATAAAGATCATCAACAAACTTAGGAGAATGGCAATTACTGCATATCGATTTCATAGCTTCCCGGCCGCTTACAAAGTTAGGTCGGTCGGAGGTAACAGCAGCGAATAAAAACTTTGAAAGTCTTTCACCCACATCGTGAGTCGTCCCCTGCGTGCCGAAACCGCTCATATGGCAGGTTGCACAAGTCGGTGCCGGCATATCGGCGGTAGTTAGTCTTCCAGGCTTCTGATCCCAGTTCCAGGTATCACCCTGAGTATCGTACATTACGCCATGTGCGGATTCTTTATAAATCTCTATCTGGGGATGATCGGGACCAAGGTGGCACTGGCCGCATATCTCAGGTTTCCTTACCTGTCCCAACGAAAACTCATGCCGCAGGTGACATTTATTACAGTTGCCGATGCTGCCGTCAGCATTAGGTTTACCTATTGCATGACAACTCTGGCAGGCAAGAGGAGTAACCCTCGGGCCTTCAATATCAAATAAAGAATTACGGGTAGCAGTAACTATTCCGTTTGGACCTCGGTTAGCTTCGGGGATATTTTCACTAACAAACTTCTGCTGCTCTGCATTAAAATCGGCGAAACCGTTTAATGCTACCCAGGCGGGAGCTCCATGGCGGCTATGGCCGAACTGCCTTGTTTCAGCGGGATGACATTTACCGCACTGTTTTGGTGTAGGTGTAACAGTTATAAAAAATCCCTCGTGTTCCTTACCCATAGGGTTATCACGGTCAACTACGTGACAGTCGATGCACTTTACTCCCGACCTTGCCATTGTACTCCGTGCATACTGGTTTACAATATCCGGGGAAACCCTTTTATGGCAGGTTGAGCATTTATCAGCCAGGTTAACGCTCACCTGTTTGGTTCCAGGTTCGCCGCCGGAAGGAAGCTGTGTGAAGATATAAATTATTATAAGGATTATAACTGTGGTGACCACACCAATAACCAGTGTTTTCGGCATCCCGGAAGGCATAGTTTTCTCCTCTTTGTTTTGCAAGGAATTTAAAAGCTGATACTGAAGTTTAAGGGATTAAAAGCTTAATTTCAATTTTCCCAGGACATCTCTCATATCCTCCGGAAGCTCTGAATTGAAGCGCATAAACTCTTTCGTGTGTGGATGTTCGAAGCCAAGTGTTTTTGCATGAAGGGCCTGGCGGGGTATAAGCTTCAACAGGTTTTCAACTCTGTTTTTAATTTTAGGAAGAGATGAACCATACACAATTTTTGTTCCACCGTAGGTTTCGTCCCCGAAAACGGGGTGGTTAATTGCGGAGAGGTGAACTCTTATCTGGTGGGTTCTGCCTGTCTTAAGGTTCACTTTAAGAAGAGATGTAAATTCGAATTCTTCAAGAACTTCATAATATGTAAGGGCGTTCTTTCCCTCTGTTTCGGATACCGCAAACTTTTTACGGTCAGATTTGCTTCGGGAAATATTATAATTTACCTCTCCCTTTTTCTGCTTAAATAAGCCCCAGACGATAGCCTGGTATTCACGTTCTATGGTATGCTTTGAGAATTGCTTTGCCAGCTGCGCGTGCGTCCAGTCGTCTTTAGCAACAACCAGCAGGCCGCTGGTATTCTTATCTATACGGTGCACAATTCCCGGTCTTCCCGGTTCATTTACATTACTGAGCTTTGAAGAATGATGCAGAAGGGCGTTAACGAGAGTACCAGTATAATTTGAATAGGCGGGATGAGCCACCATACCAGCAGGTTTATTTACAATAATCAAGTATTCATCTTCATAGATTATATCGAGAGGGATCTCTTCCGGTTCAGCTTTTTCGGGACGGGGAGAGATGGGGTGTGACGCTTCAACAATATCTTCCGGCTGAACAAGATAGCTTGACCTGACCGGTCTGCCGTTTACTTTTACAAATCCCGCTTCTATTAATTTCTGAACTTTGGAACGGGTTGCGTTTTCGATTGCATTTGCGAGATATAGATCGAGACGTTCTTTCTTTTTTCCCGGGGGGACTTCAAAGCGGTATTTCTTTTCCCTGATCAGTTTCACCATCTTCTTTTCTTTTTTCTCCGGATGACTCTTCTATTGAACCGTTATGTGTTTCATCCTGACCGGCATTATCATTACCGGGATCAAATACGGCATCATCCGGGCCTGTTAAAACTGGTTCAGGAGATTCAGTTTCTTCAACATTCTTCTTATAAAAAATAATCAAAATAAGAACACCAATTGTAACAGCAGCATCAGCAATATTGAAAATCGGCCACCTGTCGTAGCTCCTTCCGAATATCGAGAAATCGAAGAAGTCCACATCAAAAAAGTCCACCACCCTGCCATAAAAAACAGGTGCATAACCATAGAATATCCCGTAAAACATTCTGTCTATCAGGTTACCCACCGCGCCTCCCAATATAAAAGCCAGGGCAATGCGGAGATTCAGTCTTTGATTCCTTACATAGTAGATGTAGACCACCAGACCCACGCTGGCAGCAAGGGAGAAAATCGATATCCAGAGTTTAAAATTGATACCCGGATCGAACCCGAAAGCCATACCGGGATTCTCGATAAACGTAATTCTGAAAAAATTCCCTATAACAGGAATTTTTTCTCCTTCATACATCCCGGAATAATTAAAGTGAAGAAAGGGAATGGAAAATCCTTTTACAAGAAGCTTGGTGACCTGGTCAAGAATTACAATGAATAAGGAGACAAATAAAACTCTCAAACTATTCCTTGCCTTTAATCAATAGGTTTTCTACCGCAGGACTTCCGGTTTCCTGTTCCTTATGTTTCCTGAGCGCAAAGAGTAAACAAACCATTCCTGCTGTTACTGAAATGTCTGCTACATTAAAAATGTAATTACCCAGTGTATTATTGAACAGGTATACATTAAAAAGCTGAATGTTAAAGAAATCAACCACCTTACCGTGGAAGAGCGGGGCATAACCATATATAAGTCCATAAAAGAGCCGGTCTATCAGGTTGCCGACCGCGCCGCCGAGAATTAAGACAATTGAGATTCTCAACCCGAAGCTTTTATTTCTCATTTTAAATAGAAATATTAACAGGCTTATACTTGCGATGAGAGTGAAAACTGAAATTACAAGTTTGAAATCGGAACCGAAGTTTATTCCGAATGCAATTCCCGGATTCTCAACCAGTGTAATGCTGAGTATATTTCCCAATATAGGAACTTTTTGTCCCGGCCGTATCCCGGTTAAGTTCAACGCCGGGAGGCCCTTAACCAATAATTTCGTTACCTGGTCAACAATAACTATAAAAGCTGAAACAAATAATAATCTCACTTAAACACCTTGCCTGTTCCTGATCGGTTGCTAACTATCTCTTTTCCTGTCTCTGTTTAATAGGCACACACATCTGACTATGCGGTACGGCTTCAAGACGTGCCTTTGGAATAAGCGGGCAGGTTTCGCATAAATGCTGCGGTTCTTCGATACATTCAATACAGATACCATAAGTTCCCGCTTCTATTCTCTTTAATGCATCCTCAAGATAGCCAAGGAACTTATTTTCCCGTTGTGCATAGAGAAAGGTTTTTTCTCTCTCCATAGCATCAGTTCCCTGTTCAGCCATGTGAAGTGAATAAGGAGAATTTTCATTGATGTACTCACCTGTAGTCGGATCCAGCATCTGTTCCTTGAGATTCTGGAGCTGTTCAATTATTTCATCGCGTTTATCAAGAATGATTTGCTTAAAATGTTCGAGATCTTTTTTGCTATAACCCTTGATCTTCTGCATTGCTTTGGCACGCTCTTCGGCCTGTTTATCAGCTTGCGAAATCATAGGCTGCTGTTGTTTCGTCACATCTTTCTTTGTCTCGTTCTTCTTTCTCGGCATAGTACTCTTCTTTTCCTTTGGTTTTACTATAGTTTTTGGTTTTTCAGTAATCTTAGCTTTGGTTATGCTCTTCTTCTTATCCGCAGTTTTAACTGACGGGACTTTTTTGGCAACTGTTTTTTTCGCAGATGATTTTGCAGCGGCCGTAGTCTTACTGGTGGTTTTCTTTTTCACCTGTGCTGGTTTGCCTTTGCTGCTTTTAGCAGCCTTCTTTGATGACGATGTTTTCATAGTGGTTTTCTTAGCCATAACGCACTCCTAGTTTAATTGACCTTTGTGATGCGGATAGAGCATGAATACTCCCCGATTTCCCAATTCTGTCCGGATTCACCATTGACAGAATCTTTTCTATTTAATTCTTCAGCCAGTGTTTCATTAGAAACATAATCTTTAAAAGTATTAACTGCATCAACAAGTTTACCGCTGCCGTCAAAATCTATTTTAATCTTATCAGTCACCTCGAAGCCCGAATCTTTCCGCATATTCTGTACCCTATTAACGAATTCACGGGCTAATCCCTCGGAGATAAGATTTTCATCCAATTCGGTATCCAGGGCAACAGTTACGCCCGCTTCATTTTCTACAAGCCAGCCTTCTATTTCGGTACTGATAATTTCAACATCTTCAGGTCTTATTATTAATTCTTCACCGCTGATATCAATTCTTACTTCATCACCTCTCTCTAATTTTACTACTTCTTCTTTTCCTAATTCTTTAATCTTCCCCGCCGCCTTATTAGCATTTTTACCAAACTTCGGTCCGATTGATTTGAAGTTAGGTTTGGCTGATTTATTCACAATCTCCGAATCATCTTCCAGTATGATGAGCTTTTTGATGTTTACCTCTTCAAGGATAACATCTTTCATTTCCTCAAGAGCAGAACGCCGGGAGCTGTCGACCGCGACCATTATTTTTCTTAGCGGCTGTCTCACTTTCAGGTTGTTTTTTGCTCTCATAGTCCGGGTGAGAGATACCACTTTCTGCGCAATGTCCATTTTCTCTTCGAGTTCCTTTTCTTTGTATGGAACTTCGGGAAATTCGGAGATATGGACCGATTCAAATTTCTCCTTACCTGTGACCGAATTAAGACTTGTATATATCTCTTCAGAGAC
Organism: uncultured Ignavibacteria bacterium; assembly: GCA_963774455.1. Taxonomy (GTDB): domain Bacteria; phylum Bacteroidota; class Ignavibacteria; order Ignavibacteriales; family Ignavibacteriaceae; genus DATFVA01. Next base: position 577,306 of record CAVZFD010000004.1, on the reverse strand, counting down.
AAAAGGCGCAAATGGTGAAGTCAGTTTCGCAACCGTAATCAGGCATTCATATAACGTCTGGTAGGCGGAGAGTTTATTTTTATTCATTTCCGACTTCCAGAAGCGTCTCCTGCACCTCCTAACATACCAGTTTGAAAGCTGATCTATTGTGAATGAGGAAACAGCTCTTGCGGCTTTTGTTACATCATAATCGTCCATATAGGATCTGTACTCATCAACCAGCGAACCGAGAACAGAGATAATCCACCTGTCGATTTCGGGCCGCTCCTTGTAGGGAATCAGGGCTTCTTTAAAAGTAAAATTATCAATGTTTGCATAAAGGGCGAAAAATGCATAGGAATTCATGAGCGTTCCGAAGAATTTACGCTGGACTTCAACAAGTCCTTCTTCATCGAATAATGTCGGTCTCCATGGGGGACTATTTGTAACAAGATACCAGCGTGTAACATCGGCACCGTACTTATCAAACAGCACAAATGGATCGACAGTATTTCCCTTTGACTTGGACATTTTAAGTCCGTTCTTATCAAGGATAAGTTCATTCACTATCACATTTTTATAAGCGACGCTATCAAAAAGCATTGTTGCGATTGCGTGCAGCGTATAGAACCATCCTCTTGTCTGATCGATTCCCTCGCATATAAAATCTGCCGGGAAATTATTTTTTTCGAATAATTCTTTATTCTCAAACGGATAATGGTACTGAGCGAACGGCATAGAACCGGAATCAAACCAGACATCAATAAGTTCAGGTGTTCTTGTATAAATTTTCCCATCCTTTTCGAACATAATCTTATCGACGAAGGGTTTGTGAAGATCAATATCTTTTATTTCACTGACAGGTATCCTTTTGCCGTCTTCCTCAATAAATCCTTTTTTAAGCTCTTCGATGCTGCCGACGGCAAACATATCGCCCCCGCTCACCCAGATCGGAAGGGGTGTAGCCCAGAAACGATCGCGGGAAAGAGCCCAATCCTTATTCTCTTCCAGCCAGTTGCCGAACCTTCCGGAGCCGACTTCAGGCGGCTGCCAGTTGATTGTTTTATTAAGCTCAACCATCCTGTCGGCGATCGAGGTTGTGCGGATAAACCAGCTTTCCCTTGCATAGTAAATTACCGGAACATTCTCGTGACGCCAGCTGAACGGGTAGGAGTGGACGATAGTTTCTTTTCTGTAAAGCTTTCCTTCATCCCGAAGCTTTTTAATAATACCCGGATCTGCATCTTTTACAAATTGACCTTTGAAATCCGTTACTTCTTCTGTGAACAAGCCGCCTCTTGTTACAGGCTGAACCATCGGGAGACCATATTTCTTTGACACCTCGTAATCATCGGCACCGAAGGCCGGGGCAATATGGACAATACCGGAACCATCGCCGGTACTGACAAATTCCCCTGTTACAACGAAGAAAGCTTTTTTCTGAACTTTGATATAAGGAAGAAGCTGTTCATATTCTGTTTTCTCAAGCGTGCTTCCCTTAAATTCTTCGAGGATCTCATATTCACCGTCAATTACGCTTAATCTTTCCTTAGCCAGTATAATATTTTTATCGTTGTGCTTTATCTTAACATAATCGATATCAGAACCTACAGCGAGAGCTACATTAGAGATGAGGGTCCATGGTGTAGTTGTCCAAACAAGGAAATAATCATCTGAATCCTTTATCCGGAAAAGGACATATACCGAAGGATCTTTAGTTTCCCGGTATCCTAATGCAAGTTCGTGCGAGGAGAGAACCGTCTCAGATTTCGGATCCTGCGGAACGATCTTATAATCTTTATATATAAGTCCCTTATCAAATAAGGTTTTTAAGGCCCACCAGACAGACTCGATATAATCATTTTTGAGTGTAATATAAGCGGAACCGAGATCGACCCAATAGCCCATACGGGTGGTCATTTTTTCCCACAGATCGAGATATGTAAATACAGATTCCCTGCAAGCCTGGTTATATTTCTCAATGCCGTACTCCAGCACTTCACTTTTATGCTTGATGCCGAGTTTCTTCTCGACTTCAATTTCAACAGGCAGACCATGAGTATCCCATCCGCCTTTTCTTTCAACCCGGTATCCCTGGAGAGTCTTATAACGGCATACGAGGTCCTTCAGAGCACGGGCCATTACATGATGAATTCCAGGTTTTCCGTTTGCCGTAGGAGGTCCTTCATAAAATGTAAATGATTTCGATTTATCCCGTGAAGAAACGCTCTTCTCAAAAATCCTATTCTTCTCCCAGAACTCAAGTATATTCTTTTCAAGGTCAGGATAATTTATTTTTTCTGAATATTGTTTGAACATGATCTAATCAGGATTCCTCGTATCTTTTTATCAATTCTTTTTCAGCCTGGATGAACTCTTTAAGTTCACTTTCTATTCTTTCTTTTTTAAGGATTGTATTTTTAGCTGCAGCCTGTGCATCGTTAACAATTTTTTCAGCGTGTACCTTTGCCTCACGCAGTTCAACCTCTGCTTCTTTACGGACATTCTGAAGCTGTTCCTCGTACATCTTCAGCTTTTGATTAAGCAGCGACGCTTCCCTTTCCCGATGCAGGACCTCATCTACTGCCATCCCGAAGAGGGCCATGGAACCTAAAGTGATATTCCTGAGACTGTAGAGAATCAGGTTCTCAGTCAGCAATTCGTTAGCAGAGAAATATTCCCTGAAAAATGAAATCACCAGTATACTTATTACAGTTGCAGCAATAATAATTGCAAACACAACCTTGCCTCCTGTATGCCAGCCGAATACCTTATTCATATAATATCCACAGGCAAAGCAGAGCAGCGAAATCACGAACCACACGGCAAAATCATTTCCGCCGAACCTGAATATCCCGGTATTTATAAAATTCGATGAGAACATCAGAACTCCAAGGAACACCGGAATAACGTAATGGTGTAAAGGTCTTTTTTCCATTATAATTTTTTTATAACCTCTTTCATTATTAAGGTCATTTTGGGTTCTGCTTCCATCGCAGCGGCTATTATTTCCTCAACGTTAACCGGCTTAAGCGAATCGGGGAAACATTCGTCAGTAACAATGCTTATACCAAGTACTTTCATACCCATATGATTGGCCACAATATTTTCAGGTATAGTTGACATACCGACCACGTCGGCTCCCGTGGATCGCAGGAACCGGTACTCGGCCCTTGTTTCAAGGTTAGGACCGGGAACTGCAATATAAACTCCCTTTTGGAGCTTAATCTTATTTTCGAGGGCAACCCCCTCAGCAAGCGAAATAAGCCTGTTATTATATGGTTCACTCATATCGGGGAATCTGGGACCAAGCTCATCCTCATTTTTGCCGATCAGCGGGTTATCGCCAAGCAGGTTAATATGATCAGCCATCAGCATAATATCGCCGCGCCGGTATTGAGGGTTCATACCTCCGCAGGCATTTGAGACAAGAAGAGTTTCAACCCCGAGGAATTTCATTAACCGTACCGGGTAGGTTATCTGCTGCATTGTATAGCCTTCATAATAATGAAAGCGCCCCTGCATAGCCACTACATTTTTCCCGTTTATCTTTCCGAAGATCAGTTTGCCTTCGTGAGATTCAACAGTCGAAAGAGGAAAATGCGGAAGATCACCGTAGTTTATTTCCCGGGCGATATCTATTTCCCTTACGAGTCCGCCTAACCCTGTACCAAGAATTATCCCAACCGGATAATCCTCACGGGTAACTTTGCGGATTACTTTCAGGGTTTCGTCTATTTTATTTTTGAGTTCACTCATTATAAAATTTTATTTACAATATCGTCAACGTTTATATCTACCTTAGCGGCCTGCTCAGGTTTTTTAAGAACCGGACTTTCCTCACCGGCCTCTTTAACTTTAACTTCAAAAAGATGAGACTGTGAATCAATCATTGCCTTTAATTTAGAGATCAGCAAATCACGCTCTTCCCTTAGCTTAATAACAGCATCCCTGATCTCATTTGCATTCTCCCTGGCCTTTTCGAGGATCTGGCTGGCTTTAATTTCAGCTTCTTTAACCATAAGATTCGTCTGCTTCTTAACAGAGTCAATCGCCTTTGAGGAAGATTCCTGTGCTTTAAGCAGCGTATCCTGGAGATTTTTTTCTATTCTCCGGAACTCAGCAAGGTGTGCATTGGCAGTTTCAAGTTCATCCTTAAAGTTCTCGTTTTCTTTCTGAATATCATCGAATTCATCGGCGAGCTTGTCAAGGAACGCCTGAACTTCTTCAGGGTCGTATCCCCTGAACGACTTATTGAATTCCTGCTTTTTAATACTGATCGGAGAAACTTTCATGAATCTATCCAAACTTTTGAATAATCTCTTTCACCAAAAATTGCCGAACCGATTCTCAGCATAGTTGCTCCCTCTTCAATAGCGATTTCAAAGTCAGATGTCATACCCATCGAGAGTTCCTTAAGATCAAAGCCTTGAGAATTTAATTCATCTTTCAATTTACGCAATTGCCTGAAACTTTGCCTTATAAGTTTTTCATCTTCCGTTAGCGGGGCAATGGTCATCAATCCTTCAATACGAAGATTAGAATACTCCCTGCAGTAACGGGCAAGGTCGATGAGTTCACTCCCGTTTTGGATCCCAAACTTTGATTCTTCTTCGGATGTTTTTACCTGCAGAAGAATCTTCTGAATTTTATTGTTCCTGGCCGCGTACTTGTTTACTTCAGAAGCAAGCTGAAGAGAATCTACCGAATGAATATAAGCTGCGGCAGGAACCACATTTCGCACCTTATTACTTTGCAGGTGACCGATAAAATGCCAGGTTATCTTATCGCCGAGCAGTTCATATTTTGAAGATAATTCCTGTGCCTTATTCTCACCAAAGTCCCTGAGTCCTTCTTCAAATACTTTTTCAATATCCTCAACACCGAATGTCTTGGAAACAGCTATCAGTTTTATCTCACTGCTCTTCCTGTTAATCTCCGAACACTTCCGTTCAATTCTTTGCTGCAGTGATTTTATATTTTCAGCAATCATGATAAAATTAAGAGTGTGAATTTATTCTTTTTTTAGAGAAAAATCAACGATATTCAGGCTGGACGGGGCACACCTGAACTATTATTTAATATTATTCTGTTATAATAAAAATAATAGTTAATAAGTCAAAGAAATTACCCCTGACAGGGCTATTTTATTCGATGTCATATCTCAGGTCCTATTTTCGTAATTTTGAACGTTGTCTTTTCAGAAAAATGGGAGAAAAGTAAATGAGCAACAAATTAATGGAAGATATAATAAGTAAAGCTTCCGCACGTAAAAGAACAATAGTTTTACCCGAATCTCATGATGACAGGGTAATTAAAGCAGCAGAGATTTTATCTAAAGAAAAAATAGCATCGGTTATTACGATAGGAAACGAGGAAAAAGTACGTTCCAAAGCCCGGGAGCTCGGATGTGAATTGTCGGGTGTAAGGGTAATCGATCCTGAAAAATCAGATAAACTCAGCGACTTTACAAATATTTATTTCAATCTCAGAAAGAAAAAGGGCATTACCATTGAAGCCGCAAGGGATACAATGAAGAAAGACCTGTTTTTCGGGGCTATGATGGTAAAAGAATCAATGGCAGACGGCAGCGTGGCGGGCTCGACTGCCTCAACGGGAGATGTTTTAAGGGCAGGAATACAGTGTATCGGGATGCCCCAAGGTATCTCTACGGTGTCAAGCTTTTTCCTTATGGTTATGCCCGAAAAAACATACAGCTTTGCCGATTGCGCAGTAGTTCCTGCACCCGATGCTGAGCAGCTGGCGGACATAGCTGTAAGCACTGCCATAAACCACCAGAAATTAACGGGAGAGGAACCATACATTGCAATGCTGTCATTTTCAACTAAGGGGAGCGCAGAACACGAAGCAGTTGATAAAGTAATAGAGGCTACGGAGCTGGCAAAGAAAAAACATCCGGAACTTAATATCGATGGTGAGCTTCAGTTTGATGCTGCTATTATTGATTCAATTGGAAGAAGAAAAGCGCCGGGTAGCCTCGTTGCCGGGAGGGCTAACGTACTAATCTTCCCCGATCTGAATTCAGGGAACATTGGCTATAAGATAGCGCAGAGGCTGGGGAAGGCTGAGGCTATTGGTCCTGTAGTGCAGGGATTAAAGAGACCTTTCTTTGATCTGAGCCGCGGGTGCAGCGTGGACGATATAGTGAATACTTCTGCCATTGCAGCATTGATGAGTTAGATGTAATTTATTTTATATGAATTTATTGTTCGCTGCAGTCGCTGTTTTTGTCCTTAATTTGCCCTTCGGTTACTGGAGGGCAAATGTTAAGAAATTATCTTTACAGTGGGTTCTCGCAATACACCTGCCTGTGCCTTTTGTAATCGCCATTCGTTTAATGTGGGGTCTCGGCTTTCAGCTCATCACGTACCCGGTTATTATAGCTGTATTTTTCGGAGGTCAGCTCGCAGGTAAATATTTCTTCAATTACAGGAAAGACAAGTTAATATTTCCTTTAACTTCCTGCATGGTGTGCGATTTGATACGATCTTTAAATCAGATGTGAACTATTTTTTTTGATAATCTGTTTGTACTTAAAAAAGGAGTTCGGAATGTGGCATTTATCAGTACTTTTATCTTTAATATTTTTATCTGTTTTTGCTGCAACAGGCAGCGATAGCGGAGGTAAGTCTAATAATAATATCAGTAATATTATTGTTAAGGACATGGACGGAAACGATGTTAACCTCTCGGCATACAAAGGAAAGGTTTTGCTGATTGTCAATGTTGCCAGTAAATGCGGGTTTACTCCTCAGTATGAGGGACTGGAAAAAATCTACAAACAATATAAGGATTCAGGATTCGAAATACTGGCATTCCCATGCAACCAATTCGGTGGTCAGGAACCGGGGACTAATGAAGAAATAAAAAATTTCTGTTCATCGAAGTACGATGTAACTTTCAGGCTGTTCGATAAAATAGACGTAAACGGTGAAAACCGATCTCCTCTGTACGCAAAGCTTACAACGAATACTAATACTGAACAGGGCGATGTTAAATGGAATTTCGAAAAATTTCTTATATCAAAGGATGGAGAAATTGTAGCCAGGTTCAGGAGTAAAATTACTCCTGAAAGCAGCGAAATAACCTCAGCAATTGAAAAAGAACTTAAAAAATAAATCTCTTTATTTTATGCCGGATTTAATTATTTAAGATCCGGCTCTGCTCCCCCTGGTTAAAAATCTACTGATCACTGTTTTCCCTCCTGCGAGACTTGAATCTGCAATATATTGCTTGCTCCTTCTTTAATCTTGAACCATAAGTATCCCCACTATTCCGGCTGGGAAGAATGGGGACATTCCGGATCACACTAACTAAATCTTCACATCTAAGGGTACCAAAAGAACGGCATTATTACTTTCTGAGAGAATACTAAACGCGCACTAACTCCGCACTAAATGCGCACTAAATGCGCTTTAAATACGGAACAAAGACGATAAAATCCCCGTTAATATTTCATATTCGATAGTGTTTGGTTTATTCTAAGATAACCCGGTTTGAGATTTCGTTAGTGTCGTCGGGTTTAACAGGAAAGTGTTCGCTCAATATTCTACCCACGCGGTCTATCCCGTGGATTATTCCCTCTGAAAATCTTCCTTCAATGAAGTGCTCCTGCATTTCATCTTTAATTGTATCCCAGGTTTTTTCTGGGACTTTCTTATTGATTCCTTCATCTGCAAGGATATAAAACTGCCGGGCTTCAAGGAGCAAAAAGATAATAATGCCAGTTTTATCTCTCGTTTTGTCTATTTCAAGTTTAAAGAATTCTTCCCGGGCCAGGTCCCTAACAGATCTTTTCTTTTGAAGGAACGAACGGTGTTCTTTTATGCTTACACATATTTCGCCCGCCGTCTTTTTCTCTTCAGCCTTTATCTTATTTGAGATCCTTAAAAGCTCATCATCATTAAGGAATTTATATATAAGCGGTGTTTTCATAGTTCAATTTATGATTTGATGAAAACTATAAAACCCCTGTGTATATTTCAAATAAAAAGCGCAGATACATATGGAAACTGCACCCGCGCCTGTGAGATGAACATATGTGTGAAAGATGCTATTGTTTTTTAACCGAAATATCGCCGCCGGATGTCTTAGCAGTAAGAGACGCACCGCCGTTATTCAGATCGGCTTCAAACCTTGAGGATGAAATTTTCTTTGCTCTGTTTGCAGTAAGATCGCATTCAATATCGCCGCCTGATGTATGCATATATGCAGATGCATTAAAATCTGATGGAAGTTTCATTTGAATATCACCGCCGGAAGTTTCAAGGTCTATTCCTTTATTCATTCCTGAATAATCAAGTATAATGTCGCCGCCGGAAGTTTCAGCGAATATTTTGGAATTACTTCCCTTCAGGTGTATATCACCACCCGAAGTTGATGCGGAAATATCACCCTTGAAGTCTCTTGCCTTAATATCACCTCCGGAAGTTGAAACGTCCATTTGTCCGCTGTTGGAATCAAGGTTTATCTCCCCGCCGGATGTAGTTACCTTAAGGACACCATCTGTATTCTTCACCCAGACGTCGCCGCCCGATGTCCTGAGTCGGTTATTGCCGCGGATCTCACCAATCTTAATGTCGCCGCCGGAAGTGTTGATATCCGTATTCAATTCGGCCGGGACTTTTATTTCAAATCTTATCCTTATTCCGCTTGAGAACCAGTTGAAGAATGAACCTTCTCTTTTAGCAATTACAGAGACTTCATCATCGTCATTCTTAAAAGAAAAATCTACCTTGTCCCTGGCTTTTTCATTACCCAGAACTTTAATGTATACTTCTGATTTATCCCAGGTAGTTACGGTAACATCTCCGCTTGAGGCTTCAACTTTCAGGTTCTTACCGGGCTGAATAGAAAAAGTTTTCTCGTGGATGGTTTCAAGATCACCCCCGTAATCCGAACCAACTTCTACACGGCATGCTGTTATTGTACCTGAAGTTACCGTTAATAGTATAAACAATAAAAGTGTATTAATTTTTTTCATTTTATGTGCCTGCTTTTTAAGTATTAGACTCAGCTATTTGGAAAATGGTTACTGAAAACTACTCCCATTATCCTGATTTTTCAATTATTCCATCATCGGAATAAGCCGGATATCCTTGAAATATAAGTGTTCGTGTTTTTTGATTCGGATCATAAATATCGAAACGCTTTTTCCTATGATGGGTATTTACCAAGCCTGAGGAGAAAAGTAATTAAAAGAGTATAAATTCAGAATGCTCTCCATTGTACCAACGTCCTTCAGATGAGAAATATTGGAGGAGTTAGAGGCGGGACAGTGGTCGGGATGAAGCCGGGAAGAGGCCGTGATGAGATCGGGAAAAAGCCAAAGATGATCATCAGATGGTGGCGGTTAACCATTATTTTATTCTGCCAGCCCGCTGATGTAGTCTACAAAACTTAAGCATATTATGAAATACCCTTATATTTTACTGCTTCCCGAATGCAGTATTTAGTGATTTCCAATTTAGTAAGAATCCTATGTTTTTTCAGAGACGATATGAATGTGCCCCTCGTACCTTTACGATACATTCCTCGTTCTACTCTCATTTTATCCCTCGTAGCTTTCCGGTTCCATTCCTCGTACTTCTCTCATTCTATCTCCGTAGCTTTCCGGTTCCATCCCCATACTTCTCCCGTTCTATCACGGTTCCTCACAAGTTCCCGTCATTCTTTCCTGGTGAGCTCAGGTTGCTGCTCACTCCATCCCATCATCCAATGCTTCCAGGTCCCCCCTTATTCTTCCACCACTTCCACCGTTCCGAACCTGCCCCTCTCTCTATACTCCCTACTTTTACGTGTTCAGATAGCACGAAATAACTGATTTCTGATTGAGGATGCGGGGTTGTATTTAAGGATCAGAAACTTATTTTGGGATACAGAATTTATGAATATTCTGTTGCGGAAAGGAATTACCCATTGTTAGAATTTTTCGAAAGCAGCAAGACCGTACAGGCCCACGAAGCCGACTTCAAAAACCGGTTGAGATTAGATTCACTTTTCATCTATCTTCAGGATACAGCAGCAGCACATGCAGACAAATTAGACCTTGGCTATACTTCACTAATTAAACATAATTATGCATGGGTATTATCCTGGGTAAAAGTTGAGATTGATTCACTTCCCGGGTTCGGCGAGGAAATAAGGATCAGGACCTGGCCCAAGAAAAAATACAAACTATATTCTTTAAGAGATTTTCTGATTTATAACAGTAAGCAAGAAATTATTATTAAGGCAACAACAGCCTGGCTGCCGATTAATATAACTTCCAAACGGATCATAGATACATCAAGTCTGCCTGCGCCGATAAATTACCAGGAGAGCGAATCCGCCCTTGATGCTTTGCCGGGGAGGATTTCAGAGCTCAGCAGCAAAGAGTTTGTTTTCACGAGGCAGATGCGCTACACCGATATAGATCTGAATCTTCATGTAAATAATATCAAATACATTGAAATGATAATGGATAGCTTCAGCAAAGAGCAGCACGAAAAACTCATTGTAAAAAGAATTACCGTAAATTTTGTTTCTGAACTGAAGTATAATGATTCAATTGATATATATAAATCATCCATGGATGTCAATAAAGTTTTTTTAATAGAGGGTATCAACAATTCAACTTCGAAAGTGGTTTTCCAGGCAGAGATAGATTTAGCTGATAACATATAAAAAAATCCCTTCCGGCGGGAGTCCGGAGGGGATTAATAATAGTGACAACAACACTAAGAACTATCTCATCAACATCATTTTTTTAATATTCACGTAGTTCCCGCTTTCAATTTTGTAAAGGTAGACTCCGCTGGACAATCCTGAAGCGTCAAGGTTGACTTCATGAGTCCCTGCCTTATAATCATTATCAATAATATCTTTCACTCTTTCTCCGAGCAGATTATATAGTATTAATTTAACATGATTATCAGCAGGAATACTGAACCGTATTTTGGTGGTTGGATTAAAAGGATTGGGATAATTCTGGCTCAGTTCAAAATCTACAGGTTTGTCGATTGAAACAGTCACTTCATCAGAGTACTCATAAGAGCCATCAAAATCTATCTGCCTGATCCTGTATGTTGTTAGGCCCGGTTGTACCTCATTATCACTGAATTTATAATTAACATATTCAGTAGTGGTACCATGTCCATTTACGAATCCTATTATGGTGTAATTACCGTCAACTTTTTTCTGAACCTCAAATCCTTTGTTATTAGTTTCCGTAGCAGTTGCCCATTTAATAACAACCGAGTTATTACTTTCCGCCGCTGTAAAGGAGGTAAGCTCAACAGGAACTGGTGCTGCAGAACCCCACATTTCGGCCTCCCAGACACCGGCAAATTGACTCTGATTGTTGTCAAGGGATATGAGTCTGATGTACTGACCCGGCACAGGATAGAATCCGATCACGGACCATTGGAGCAGAGAAGACGGAGCATCAGTAACAACCTGTGTCCAGTTAATATTATCAGATGACACAAAGACCGAATAATGATAGATCCTGCCCTGATCCCATCTGTAGAAGGAGAATTTGGTCTGTTTGATGAGTTTCAGTTCTCCCAGATTAAAAGTGATTGTATCAGGCATTGGTATAGCACCGGCCCATCGGGATTCGGAAGAAGGGTCGGAGACTCCGTCGATGGATAATGGGGGGACGTAAGTCTGATACCAGTTAGATGAAACGGCGTCAGTTATATCAAGCTGATTCAAATCTCCATCGGGGTTGACGATTAACTGGTACTGAGCTGAGTTGGCATTGGCGGAAATTATATTCCCTGCGAGATCCTGAACATTAGCGACTGTAACCGAGTAGACGGGTCCGACAATATGTATATCAGCTGTAAGTGTAACATCCAGGCCATTAGACGAAAGTGCTGCCGAAGTGATACTGATTCCATTATTTATAGAATAGTTGGAAGCATTTTCGGCTGTAGTCTGCGATACTGCTTCAGAAAAATGAACATGTACCCTAATCGAATCGGATAGATCGGCGCCAGTAACTTCCGGAGAAGTTGTATCCCCCTGCAGCAGGTAGGAGGCAGAGTTGGCCTGCGGATTAATAATATTTCCGGCAAGATCAGTTGCATTAGTCACCGTTACTGTATAATTAATACCTGCTGATTGAACAGACGTTGTTAAGGTAGCAGTCGTTCCATTAGAAGAAAGCGATACGGAACTGACCGATATTCCATTATCAATTGAATAATTGCCGGGATTTTCTGTAGTTGCAGCATCCATTGCCTCTGAGAACTGCACGCTGACAGAAGTTTCATTATTTGCGACTGCACCTGTAACCTCAGGCGGAGTTGTATCACCTTCAAGCATATACTGTGCACTGTTAGCATTCGGGTTTATCAGGTTGCCTGCAAGGTCCTTTACATTGCTTACCGTTACTGTATACTGCTGGTTAAAGCTGTGTGAACTTGTTGTAAGCGTTACCTGTGTCCCGTTCATTACTGCACTGGTTACGGTTATTCCCCCGCTTATACTATAGTTTGCAGCGTTCTGTGCTCCAGATGCCTGAAGGGCTTCAGAGAAGCTTACAACTACTGTAGTCTGGTTAGTTATCGATGCACCTGTAACCTCAGGCGGAGTTGTATCACCTTCAAGTATATACTGTGCACTGTTAGCATTCGGGTTTATCAGGTTGCCTGCAAGGTCCTTTACATTGCTTACCGTTACTGTATACTGCTGGTTAAAGCTGTGTGAACTTGTTGTAAGCGTTACCTGTGTCCCGTTCATTACTGCACCGGTTACGGTTATTCCCCCGCTTATACTATAGTTTGCAGCGTTCTGTGCTCCAGATGCCTGAAGGGCTTCAGAGAAGCTTACAACTACTGTAGTCTGGTTAGTTATCGATGCACCTGTAACCTCAGGCGGAGTTGTATCAGGATTAGGATTTCCTCCATCATACTCGTAGGCTCCCATATCATAGTTCTGTCCCTGCGGCCGGGGAAGTCCTGCATAGTCTGTATTATACGGGGCATTCAGACTTTCTCCCCGATCCACTGCATCTGAATTGCTTTCTACCTTGAAATCCATACTCCCCGCATCCCTGAACAAAGGATTACTGTTATATCCGTGGTTGTCGTATCCCGAGGACTGCCATTGGTTCCACGTCTTTCCTCCTCCGTTATATACTATCGTAGATGATCCATTGTATAATACGTTATAATCTATGGTACTCCCTGTTGTGGTTACTCCAAAGTATAGAGGTTCTACTTGCGGGTTTGCTGAATATGATATGTTGTTCTTGATTACTGCATCATTTACCCCGCTCTGAAACCACATTTGGGACTCTACTGCACCCTCACCGCCATATAATGTGTTATTGTACGCAGTTACTGTTCCGCTATAACCCCCTACATTATTTATTCCTATTCCGTGCTTTCCATATGGGAAATATATTATGTTATTATAGCAGGTTAGCCTTATGTTGCTTGAGGTCATATATATCCCCTGTGCATTGTTTGTCTTATGATTATCCTGCCATAAGAAGTTATCGTGAAGTACACAGTCTCCGGTCATATTATAAAACTGAAAACAATCTGTATGCTGCGATTCAGTCTCATTCTTTATCCTGATATAATTATATGCATACGTGTTATTTCCTCCGGCCGTTGACTGGATAAAATCCCTCTGCCCTCCGTCTGATCCTGCTGATGTTTCAACTATATTATGCAATACCTGGCAATTTGATCCTCTTAGGTCTATTCCATATGTTGCTTTATGGATAAGGAAACTGCAGTACTGTACTATATTATTATTTGACCTCAGTTTTACGTTACTGTCGGTTGCATAATTCAGACTGAGATGATCGATTGTTACATACTGTGAGCTTCCAAAGTTTACGCAGCTGGTTAAACTGTTTTGACCATCTATTACTACTTTTCCATTGTGCCCGGATTCGGTTCCTTTTGTGATTAGTATGTTATTTCCGGAACTTCCGCTTTTCCCTATATTCAGTGTTTCGGTATATAACGTTGAATCGCTTCCTCCTGAAATGTATATTACGTCTCCCGCACTGACGCTGCTCCAGCTTATTGCACTGAAGCTTTCCCACGCATTGCTCCAGCTGCTTCCGTTATTGCTCCCGGTTGCATTCTTGTCGACATAATGATTTGTTCCATAGGCGGGTACTGAAACTACAGCAAAGGTAAGTAGGATGGTATACACCCATGCAGAGTAATTCAAATGAATTTTCATGGTGGCTCCTCTAATTCACATATGTTTAAGCATTAAAAGGATATAGCCAGGTGCAATGCCTTCCCAACATTACACCTGAATCCCGAATCAAATTATTTCATTAAAATCATCTTCCTCACCGAGGTAAATGATTGCGACTCTAATCGATATATGTAGATACCTGACGGTAGATTGGCTGCATTAAATTCTACAGCATAATTACCGGCAGAATAGTTATTATTAGCAAGTTCAGTAACCATTTCTCCAATGATATTGTATACGTTGATCCTGACATGCTGGTCTGATGGAACATTAAACTTAATTGTAGTTGTCGGGTTAAAAGGATTGGGATAATTCTGTTCCAGGTTAAAATCTGCAGGAATTTTATTCACTACTACATTCTCAGTGGTCTGATCGGGACCCCATATCTCAGCTTCCCACAACCCTGCCCATTGGCTTTCATTATTACTTAAAGAAATTAATTTTACATAGCGGGCTTCAACTGAATCGAACTGGTTTATGGACCATTGTGCCGAAGAAGATACCATATCAGTAAGTACTTCCGTCCAGTTAACTCCGTCTACTGAAACCTGTACCGAAAAATTGTAGATTCGACCCTGGTCCCACCTATAGAAAGAGAAGTGTGTTTCGTTTATAGTATAAACTCCATCCAGGTCAAAAACTATTGAGTCAGGCATAGGTAATACTCCTGCCCACCTTGAATCAGAAGCCGGGTCAGTATCTCCATCGATTGAATTATCAGGCACGTAATTCTGAAACCATTGAGCTGAAGTACGGCCAATAGAAATTTTTCGCTTACCGCCGCCTCCCCCGCTTTCCTTTTGGTACTGGGCGGAATTGCCCTGTGAGGAAATTATGTTTCCGGCCAGGTCCAGAACATTATTTACCGTAACGGTATAAATTGTATTCGGTGAATGGGCAGAGGTAGATAAACTTACAACCGTTCCACCGTTTAACAAAGTAGCGCTGTCAATTGATATTCCTTTATCTATTGAATAATTGCTTATAACTTCAGCAGAGGTTTCATCCAGTTCTTCGGAAAACGTCAGCAACACTGTTTTATTTCCTGACAATGAAGCACCCGTTAACTCTGGCGGGGTTGTATCGTTAAAAAAACTGTACCCTGCAGTGTTCGCGTTTGGGTTTATCACATTACCTGCAAGGTCCTTTACGTTATTCACAGTTACAACATAACTCTGTCCACTGGTATGTGCACTCGTTGTAAGCGTCACTTTTTTACCGTCTGATGATAGTACTGCCCCGCTTACGGTTATACCATTAGTGATACTGTAGTTTCCTATGGTCTGTGAACTGTTCTGTTCCAATGCTTCTGAAAAAGTTATGCTAACACTGGTGGCAGCTAATATCGATGCACCTGTAACCTCAGGCGGAGTTGTATCACCTTCAAGCATATACTGTGCACTGTTAGCATTCGGGTTTATCAGGTTGCCTGCAAGGTCCTTTACGTTGCTTACCGTTACTGTATACTGCTGGTTAAAGCTGTGTGAACTTGTTGTAAGTGTTACCTGTGTCCCGTTCATTACTGCACTGGTTACGGTTATTCCCCCGCTTATACTATAGTTTGCAGCGTTCTGTGCTCCAGATGCCTGAAGGGCTTCAGAGAAGCTTACAACTACTGTAGTCTGGTTAGTTATCGATGCACCTGTAACCTCAGGCGGAGTTGTATCACCTTCAAGTATATACTGTGCACTGTTAGCATTCGGGTTTATCAGGTTGCCTGCAAGGTCCTTTACATTGCTTACCGTTACTGTATACTGCTGGTTAAAGCTGTGTGAACTTGTTGTAAGCGTTACCTGTGTCCCGTTCATTACTGCACCGGTTACGGTTATTCCCCCGCTTATACTATAGTTTGCAGCGTTCTGTGCTCCAGATGCCTGAAGGGCTTCAGAGAAGCTTACAACTACTGTAGTCTGGTTAGTTATCGATGCACCTGTAACCTCAGGCGGAGTTGTATCAGGATTAGGATTTCCTCCATCATACTCGTAGGCTCCCATATCATAGTTCTGTCCCTGCGGCCGGGGAAGTCCTGCATAGTCTGTATTATACGGGGCATTCAGACTTTCTCCCCGATCCACTGCATCTGAATTGCTTTCTACCTTGAAATCCATACTCCCCGCATCCCTGAACAAAGGATTACTGTTATATCCGTGGTTGTCGTATCCCGAGGACTGCCATTGGTTCCACGTCTTTCCTCCTCCGTTATATACTATCGTAGATGATCCATTGTATAATACGTTATAATCTATGGTACTCCCTGTTGTGGTTACTCCAAAGTATAGAGGTTCTACTTGCGGGTTTGCTGAATATGATATGTTGTTCTTGATTACTGCATCATTTACCCCGCTCTGAAACCACATTTGGGACTCTACTGCACCCTCACCGCCATATAATGTGTTATTGTACGCAGTTACTGTTCCGCTATAACCCCCTACATTATTTATTCCTATTCCGTGCTTTCCATATGGGAAATATATTATGTTATTATAGCAGGTTAGCCTTATGTTGCTTGAGGTCATATATATCCCCTGTGCATTGTTTGTCTTATGATTATCCTGCCATAAGAAGTTATCGTGAAGTACACAGTCTCCGGTCATATTATAAAACTGAAAACAATCTGTATGCTGCGATTCAGTCTCGTTCTTTATCCTGATATAATTATATGCATACGTGTTATTTCCTCCGGCCGTTGACTGGATAAAATCCCTCTGCCCTCCGTCTGATCCTGCTGATGTTTCAACTATATTATGCAATACCTGGCAATTTGATCCTCTTAGGTCTATTCCATATGTTGCTTTATGGATAAGGAAACTGCAGTACTGTACTATATTATTATTTGACCTCAGTTTTACGTTACTGTCGGTTGCATAATTCAGACTGAGATGATCGATTGTTACATACTGTGAGCTTCCAAAGTTTACGCAGCTGGTTAAACTGTTTTGACCATCTATTACTACTTTTCCATTGTGCCCGGATTCGGTTCCTTTTGTGATTAGTATGTTATTTCCGGAACTTCCGCTTTTCCCTATATTCAGTGTTTCGGTATATAACGTTGAATCGCTTCCTCCTGAAATGTATATTACGTCTCCCGCACTGACGCTGCTCCAGCTTATTGCACTGAAGCTTTCCCACGCATTGCTCCAGCTGCTTCCGTTATTGCTCCCGGTTGCATTCTTGTCGACATAATGATTTGTTCCATAGGCGGGAATAATGTAAATGAAAGTAACCAACAATATTAAAAAGGGTAGAATCTTCTTATCCATATACCACTCCTTGCTTTAAGATCCATCAATAGTGTAATCCCTCTTAATATTGTTCCCACACAAAAGTCTACCACCTCTTAAGATCCTTTTTTTAGCACACTGGCCAAGAAAAGACAATTCTTGTACCAATTATTTTCATCAATATTTCAACATTAGCAGTCCTTCTTTAGGTTAAACTTGGGCATTATAGGTAATTATTACATTGTATTTTCATCAAATTACAGGGACGATTTTACCGTCCCTGGAAAAATTTATGTTATTTACTATAAGGCCATTTTGCATTACTTCATCAACATCATTTTATGCGTAGCAGTAAATGATTCAGCTTCCATTCTATAGATGTATACTCCTGATGCCAGATTAACTGCATTAAGTTCAACTGAATGACTTCCTGCCGAATATTCTTTGTTTACAAGCTCGGTAACCAGCTGCCCGATCGAGTTATAGATATTAATCTTAACATTCTGATTTGAGGGAATATTGAACTTAATTGTGGTTGTCGGGTTAAATGGATTAGGATAATTCTGCTCAAGACTAAAATCAGATGGAACTTCATTTCCATTCTCTAAACCTGTTACATTAGCGGGTCCATATATCTCAGCTTCCCATAATCCTGCAACCTTGCTCTCATTACAGCTTAGGACCACTAGTTTGATATACCTTGCATCAACAGCAGCAAAATTATCAATGGTCCATTTCACAGGTGCGGATGCACCCTTATTGACCGCTTCATTCCAATCTACTCCATCTTTGGAGGTCAGCACGGAATAAGTGTAGTGTCTGCCATCATTCCATCTGTAGAAAGAGA
Source organism: uncultured Ignavibacteria bacterium (assembly GCA_963774455.1). GTDB lineage: Bacteria > Bacteroidota > Ignavibacteria > Ignavibacteriales > Ignavibacteriaceae > DATFVA01. The sequence continues at coordinate 559,024 of CAVZFD010000004.1, read as the reverse complement.
AGCGAACTTCATCAACTCTGTTTACACTTCCCATATCGAAGGTTATCGAATCCGGTAAGTTTACAACTCCGCCCCATCGCGAATCTGATGTTGTGTCAGGATTTCCATCGATGGCTTTCCCGGGAATAAAATTTTGATACCATTGTCCATCAGCCTGGATTATAGGATCTTTATCTTTATTGATAGCTTGATAATCAAGCGTGTTTTTATCTGGATTAATTAGATTTCCAGCCTTGTCTTTAACATTATTAACGGTAAGTGTAAACCATGCTCCTACTTTATGTGCACTAGTATTCAACATAACCTTCTGATGATTACTGAACACAACTACTGAATTTATTGTAATGTTATTATTGATCGAATAATTGTTTTTATTTCCAATACTTATTGAATCCATTTCCTCTGAGAACACCACAACTACATTGGTTGTATCTGACAATGAAGCTCCCACTAACTCAGGCGGGGTTGTATCATTAAAAAAACTGTACCCTGCCGTGTTCGCATTTGGGTTTACTACATTTCCTGCAAGGTCCTTTACGTTATTCACAGTTACAACATAACTCTGTCCACTGGTATGTGCACTCGTTGTAAGCGTCACTTTTTTACCGTCTGATGATAGTACTGCCCCGCTTACAGTTATGCCGTTAGTGATGCTGTAGTTTCCTGTGTTCTGTGCACTGTTCTGTTCCAATGCTTCTGAAAAAGTTACGCTAACACTGGTGGCAGTTAATATCGATGCACTTGTAACCTCAGGAGGAGTTGTATCAGGATTAGGATTTCCTCCATTAAACTCATAAGCTCCCATATCATAGTTCTGTCCCTGCGGCCTGCTTACTCCCATTATATCTACATTATAAGGATTCCCCGCCGTCATTCCTGCATCCAATGCAGGTGAAGTTTCCTGTAATGAAAAATCTTTATTGCCTATGTTCTTAAACTTTGGATCTGAATTCTTTCCATGAATATCGAAACCTGCTGATTGCCATTGTGACCAGGTTTTAGATCCATTATATCCCCCGATTGCATTTGAATTTGGTGCATACAGCGTATTATAATCTATAGTAGGTGTACCGCTTCCTGTTCCAAAATATATTGGGGCAGTATTAGACATTGATACAAGGATATTGTTTCTTATGATGTTCCCCGGTGCATAATATTGCAGCCATATACAATTTCCAACCGATCCTTCTCCCTGGTAAAATGTATTTCCATAGGCTACTATGTGTCCGGTATATGAACTACTTGTATTGTTTACCCCGATAGCCGATTTTGCATAAGGAAAATATGCTATATTATTATAACAGTATAATGTTATATTCGACGTGGTCATATATATTCCCTGCGCATTGTTGGTCTTTGTATCCAGATGCTGATAAAAATTACCGTATGCATATACATCTCCCACCATATTATACATCTGGAATACATCGCAGTGATCATCTACATTTATGTTTCTTAGTGTTATGTGGTTATACCGGAATGTATAATTGCTTCCATTATTTGCCTGCAGAAAATCCCCATTGCCTCCGAATGTGCCGCTATTGGGAGTGGGTGCCTGATCTGAGGTACAATACTCTATTATTACATTAGAACTGTTTCTGATCTTTAATACCTCTATCCCCTGTGTATGGAAGAATATACAGTGAGATACCAGTGCATCTGAGGCTCCGTCCATATCTATTCCCACATCTGACCAGTTCTTCATTTTTAGGTTTGATATGGAGATATAATCGTGCCCCTGCTCATCAATGCAGTTTGACCTTGAATTCTGTCCGTCAATTACTACTTCACCATTATGTCCGGAGTCTATCCCTTTCGTAATTACTATATTATTACCGCTTACACCACTCTTTCCGATGTTCAGCGTCTCATTATATACCGTAGAATCACTTCCGCCCGATATATAAATTATATCTCCGGGGTTTACGCTGCTCCAGCTTATTGCGCTGAAGCTTTCCCACGCATTGCTCCAGCTGCTTCCGTTATTGCTCCCGGTTGCATTCTTGTCGACATAATGATTGGCTGCAAAAGCAGGAATTGTTAACCCGGACAGGATCAACATGAACATATAGATTTGCACCTTCTTCAACATAACCTCACTCCTTCTTTATAGTTAGCTTAACTTTTCTTTGAGATAGGCTGAACACTCAGCTACAAAAATGGATTTAACGATTGATTCTGAAGCAGAATCGTTCATAACCATCCGATACCATCAAAAAAAATTGAATGATTTTGTCTTCTGGTTTTTATGGATAAGAATGCGGGGGAAGTATTACCGAAGTTTCCGTATTGAGAACGCAATGTTTTCAGGATGTTATTATCCCAAAAAACTGCCTTGTGTTTCCGTGATACAGTCAAAGATAATTTTAAGAATTGTAAAATAATTACAAGGTTTACCCTTACGTAACTATTCAAGCCCACTCCTTAGTCTCAGAAGACTTTATAAATTATATCCGTTTTTTATCACGGATTTTTCAGTTTACTTTTGTTCCACCCTCTGGAATACTCTCTCAACAAAAGCCTTCTATTACTAAAGGGCCAATAATGTAGAATTAGAATGCACTATTCTAATTTTATGATGGGATATTTCAGGTTGGGTAACCTGATATTTTTGAAAGGCATTGCACAACACTCTTTCAATAAAATAACCCACTAAAAGAACAATTTTCAATTTCAGATTTGCTCTCTGAATTCTCTAACACAAACCTAACTAAAAATCCTGGTGAGGTCAATACTAATTTTAAGTCAAGTCCCAAAATTTTCTTAATCTGAATTTGTGATATAGCAATATATTTGTTTTATGGCACGTATTATACTTTTAAGCTGTTTCAGTACCCAACTTTTCCCCCTTTATTGAAATGATTAAAATCTCATAATAAAACACAAATATTTTTTATTTTACAATAACAAAGGTAGTTTTGTACGTTTTCTTTTTGGCACTTTAATTGATTTTTTAATCCATTCCTGCAGGTTTAAATTTAATTCCTATATATAATTATACGATATCTTCTTAGTTTTAATATTAGCGAGATACATGGACAAAACATTCAAACGAGATTTTTTAAAGGGTTCTGCTTCCGCTTCTATAGGACAGATTTCCAGTATGCTTTTCCATTTTTTCAGTATTTCGGTTCTTGCTCGGACGATGGAAGTAAGAGAGTTCGGTTTATATTCTCTCATCCTTGCTATTACCTACCTATTTAATACCCTTGGAAGTTTTGGATTGGAAATCACACTTGTAAAATTCATTACTGGCGAAGCGAAAGAAGATAGGAATAAAATACTTTTACCCGTCCTGATCATCAAATTCATAACAACCACATTATTTTGTTTTGCTTTTTATTTCTTGAGTGATTTAATATTGCAGCTCTTTGATAAAGACTTAGGTAGATTTACATTCTATATAACCACCTTAATATTTCTAGGATCTTTCAGAGATGTTTTTTATAACCTGCTTCAGGGTCTGAACCTCTTTAAAAAGTATGCCATTGTTCAGACATTTTCAGCTGCAGTAAGAGTAATTTTCATTTTATCTTTTATATTTCTTTCGATACTAAATTTTAATACCCTGTTAATGATTGAAGTATATACCGCGATTATTGCAATCTTAGTTCTTTTAATAGTTCTTCCTTTCAAAACTCTGATTAGTTTTAAGATGGAGATTGAGGTCTACAGAAAAATTATCAAATTTACGCTCCCTGTCTACTTTAATAATATATTTACTATTATCTACGGCAGATCAAACCTGTTTATAATCGGCATATACCTGACCCCTGTAAGTGTAGCATATTATGATGTTGCTTCAAAAATTCCTGAAGCATTAAAAAAAATGTTGAATTCTTTCCTTCTTGTCTATTTCCCTAGTGTATCAAGATTGCTATCCGGGGGTGATAAGAAATCTGCGGCTGATTTAATGAATAAATCTATAACATTGTTCAATATCTGCCTGGGTATACTGGTTTTCGCCACATTTGTTTTCAGTAAGGAAATTATTCAGGTGTTGTTTTCAGAGAAATATATCCCGGTGTCAATTGCATTCTCCATGTTAATGTTTAATTTTTTATTGAGAACATCAGAAAATATTATGGGATATTCGATTTTATCTTCAGGACATCCGGAAATTCCGATGAAAGTTAATATAACTTCAAGTATTATTAGTCTCGGAGGAACAATATTGTTCATCCCCCTAGTCGGGTACATCGGCGCTGTCTACGCGTTGTTATTGATGAACATAACTTCTCTTTTTCAATATAATTATTACCTTAAAAAACTTGATCTTAGAATGGATTTTAATGGCTTTTTACGTCCTATGATTATTTTGCTGGTATCGGGATTTATGTTCTATTTAATTCCGTCCAGCGGAAAAACTCTTTTAGTGAAAACCGGGATTCTGGTTATTTATCTGGTATTCAACTGGTTTTATACAGACGAAATAAAATCGCTTATGAAGAATGTTAAGAAAATGATTCCAACCTTCAATAAATCTTTATAATGAAAATTATTTTGCTTGATGCTCTAATAGGCAATGATTATTCTATTTGTCTGGCTAATGCATTAAAAAATCAAAGCGTAGAGCTAACTTTTATTGTTCCCTCAAACCGGGAATTTAAATCAACGTATGATTTTAAGGTCAAAAAATGGATGCCTTCGAAGGATCAATCTCAAAGTATTATATCAAAAATATTTGCATATCCAGTCTTTCTACTTAAAACCACCGGACTTATTCTCAGTAATAAAAACACTGTTGTTCATTATCAATTCTTCAGATTTAAGTCAGATATTTTGTTTATTCTTTTTTTGAGTTTGATTGGTGTAAAAACGGTTTACACGGCTCATAATATTTTTCCACACGAGAAGAAAAAATCTGATAGAATATGGAATTATATACTTTATAAATCAGCACGAAGGATAATCATCCATTCTGAAACCCTGAAGAAAAAATTGCTTGATAATTTCCATTTAAATCCTCGGAAGATTACAGTGGTACCACACGGCAATTTTGATATTTATATTCCTGAAAACTTACCCTCACAAAATGAGGCTAGGAAGTTCTTTAATTTAGCACCTGATAACAAAGTATTGTTATTCTTTGGATATATCAAAGAATATAAAGGTCTCGACCTGTTATTGAAGGCATTTAGGATTCTATCAGAAAGGGATAATGATATTAATCTCATAGTGGCAGGATTTCCTGCAACAGAAAAGTTATGGGAAGGTTATGCAAAAATAATTGATACGATTAAGGAAAAAGAAAAAATAATCCTGAATCTTAATTTTATACCCTCCGAAAAAATCGCGCTCTATTTTTCTGCATCAGATTTCGTGGTACTACCATATAAGAGAATAGATCACAGTGGTATAATACACCTGGCATATTCTTTTAGTAAGCCTGTTATAGCGACCATGGTTGGAGATTTTTCTGAAAATATCGAGGAGGGGAAATCTGGTTATCTTGTTGATTCTCAAGATGAACAAGTACTTGCTTCAAAAATCGAAACTGCTTTTATGAATAAGAACAAGATCTCAGAGATGAATGAGTATATTACATTATTAAACAGGACAAAATATTCCTGGAAAGAAGCAGCAAAAAAAACTGTTAAAGTCTATGAAAGCATCTGAAAACCTGAGAGAATTAGAAATAGATTATAATGAAAGAGGCACTTACACTAATTTCTATTATGTGGCCAACGCTACATTTTTCCTCTATATGTTTTTTGTAATGTATGGGACCGGCTTACCTTTTCAGAAAACGCTTCAGGAAATGGAGGAAATTGAAACCTCCAATATTGTGAATCAGATCGTATATTCTACTCTTTTTCTAACAGCCTTGTACTCTTTAATACCCAAATGGCGGTTTATCATATCTATTATAAAGAAAGAAAAGATATTTCTTATATTTCTATTTTGGTGTTCACTAACTCTTCTCTGGTCAAATTATCCTTTTGTATCTTTCAAAAGACTTTTTCAGTATATCACTACTTATGTAGTCTTTATGAGCATATTTGCTCACGTGTCTGCGACTGAAAAAACCTTTAAATATTTTAAGGTCCTGTTATCTGGTTATATCCTGATATCTTTTATTTCTGTTTTAATAATTCCCGGAGCCACCGACGAACATGGATTATGGCGTGGAATTGCATCTTCCAAGAATCATTTGGGTCAAATGACCCTGATATCTATTTTATTCTTTATCCGTTTCATATCTACTTCATCCTTACGGCAAAAATTATTCTTCATATTTATGCTTTTGCTGACAGTAATATTATTTGTGGGATCCAGCAGTGTCACTTCCATTATTACCCTGTTCATAATAGCAGGTTTACTTTTGGCTCAATATCTTGATAAACAGTTTGCATCTACAGGAATCGGCAGAACTGTATCAGTTACTCTTATTATCTTCATGCTTGGAATACTGATTTCTCTGCTCTTTATGGCTCCGAGGTTATTATCTGACCTTGTGAGCGAAAGTGGTAGAGATCTTACGCTCACGGGAAGGACTGATCTCTGGCAGGATGTATTGAAATATGCTAGAACCCACCTTCTACTTGGCTGCGGGTTCCAGGGTTTTTGGGTTCTGGACAGTATGCAAGTCCAGGAATTATACCAGCTTTATATCTGGATTCCTATTCAGGCACACAATGGCTACATTGATATACTAAATGAAACCGGATTAATAGGATTGGTATTTTTTTTGGGAACTACACTAAATTATTTTATTAATCTCAGAAAGGTCCATAACAATTATTTTTGGAAATGGCTCATCATCGCTGCCTTGGTTGTAAATATAACTGAGTCAACTTTTATCAGACCAAACATAACTTCAGGAGTTTTATACCTCTTTGCTTATCTGGCATTATTTACGGATTTAATTAAAGCACAAAAGGAATCTAAATGTGAAGAGGAACCTGGTGAATAAATTATTACACCTGACTTATGATATGCGACGTAGGGATAATGCCCCGGTTACCTCCGCTGTGAGCGACGTTATTAAACAGACTGAAAACATAGCCTCCGTAAAGATTATTGATTTGCTGCGTGTCCCTTCCTTTAAGGAGGAAGTGCTCACCGCAGAAACTAATAATCATTTAATTGTAAATTCTTTTGGACTTCCGTTCGGAATTTTTTTAATTTACAGTTTGAAAAGGGCTTTTAAGAAAATCGTCGATGCTGAAAAAAAGGGCATTATTGATTTCAGCGGAACGAATATAATCCACGCCCATAAAGTTACATTTGAGGGCTATATAGCTTACAGGCTTGCTCTCAGGTATGATTCAAAACTAATCTTAACTTTACGCCAGACTGATGCATGGATCTTCAAAATAAGACCTGATTTAATAAGACTTTATAAACCTGTTATTGAGAGAAGCAGTAAGATCATTTATTTAATGCCTCATATAAATAAATTAATGGCAGAATACCTTGGACGGGAATTTTTTTCAAGACATATGAGAGATAAATTGGAGTTTATTCCAAATATTGTTGAACGGAATACTGAGCCTGGACTTTTCACTTCTCAGAATGGTCATTACTCAACTGCATTGAGGATGGACAAACGTTCGGTAAAAAGAAAAAATATAAAACGATTATTTAAGGCTATTAAATATCTTAATGATCCCGCTTTCAAACTTATTGTAATAGGTGATGGCAGCTATCTGCCAAATGTTAAACAATGGGTAGAAAAACTGGGGATCGAAAAGAATGTAATTTTTAAAGGTAGTATTCCTAATTCTGAAATGGATAAATTTTATTCCTCTTCAAATGCTTTTCTCATGCCGAGTTTGAGTGAATCGTTCGGAATGGTTTACGCGGAATCCTTGTTGAACGGAACTCCCATTATGTACTCTAAAGACACAATGGGATTTGATGGCATGTTCGAAAATGTGGGCGTAGGCGTAAATCCTTCTTCTGTTGAATCGATAGCAGCAGGGATCAGGAATCTTATTGATAATAATTCTTCGTATAGAAAACATATAAATGAATTGCAGCAGAAAGGAGAGTTCGGTATTTTCTCCGCTGCTCATGTAAAAGACAGATATTCAGAAATCATTAATTCTTTGATTAATTAAACATAAAGGGCATAATAAATGGGTCCATCTTTAATCTCAGGTGAAATCCGCAATGCATTTCTTTGCAAATCCGTTCCTGATGTTTCAATAAAGCTTTACTCTGCAGATAACCAGATTTTGGCATCTGTGAAGTCCGAAATGGATGGTCAGTTTTCCTTCAATTCGGAAAAAGTTTATAGAGTTTCTTTTGATAAAAAGGGCTTCATCAAAAAGGACCATCGTTATAGGAAAATCTTTTCCGAAGATCATTCGTCTGCTCGAAGATGAAATTATCGGGTATCAGGATAGACATAGCTTTACTCCCGGCGAGGAAATAACAGCTTATATTAGTTCAAGCGCTAACTATAAAGCTGAATTATTCAGAAACGGACTTAAAGCCAATTGCGTTATGCAGATAGGCTCCTTTATGGCAATGGTTCAGGAAATGCCGGATAGATTTTTTGTTGATACAGGTCTCGAATGGCAGTCCTCATTTCATTATCGGCTTCCTGAAGATCTTGATTCAGGTCTGTATACTCTTAAAGTCACTTCCCTGTCGAATGAGCAGAGGTTTTATAATCTAAGTTTTGTTGTCTCCCCAAAACCTAAAGATTACGGCAGAAGAACTAAATTGTTTGTTCTTACCAGTACGAATAACTGGCAGACTTACAATATATGGGGAGGAAGAAGCAGGTATAGGAATTTCGAGAACTCGGGTCACAGGGTCCGGCCATTAAACGTTATGTAAGATTTATCGGACTTAAATTTCTGCCGGAAAGTATTAAAAAAGGTCTTCGCGAAGTTATTAAGAAAAACATAGTAGTTTCTATCAAAGATCACCCCGATGCTTTTCAATTTAAGAAATTGTCTATAATCAGACCGCATCCTAACTGCAGTATTAACAGTACAGATCCCGCTCAGCAGTTTACCAGTCACCTCGCTGAAGGTGAATGGCGAATCCTTGCCTGGCTGGAAAGAGAGAAGTATGGCTATGATGTAGTCAGCGGATTCGAACTTCATAACAATCCGGAACTTCTGCAGAATTATAAAACTCTGGTTCTCAGTACCCACTCGGAATACTGGAGCAAGGAAATGTTTGCGGGGTTAAAATCTTTTTTCAATAATGGAGGAAATATTCTTAACCTGTCCGGTAATTCTATCTATAGGGAAGTTGAATATTACGGCGATAGCAGCTTAAGATGCGTAAGTCTGAAATTCGGTGAGACGACAGAGGATGAAGCTCAGGTTATCGGAGTACGATTTGATATGAGCGGATATGGCAACTGCGCACCTTATAAAGTAATGGATCCCGATCATTGGGCCTTTAAAGATACCAATCTCAATATAAATGATAGTTTTGGGCAGAATTGTCTCAACAACCAGCTGGATAATCTTCACCCCGATATCATCAAAGATCCATCCTCAAGACCCGGAATGGCCCGACTTAAAGGAAGAGGCGGCTCCGGATGGGAAACCGATAAACTCAGCTCCGAAGTCCCTGCTGATATAGAACTGATTGCTAAAGGTTCCAACAGATTCAGAGGCGGTGCAGATATGATTGTAAGGGAATCAGATGGACAGCATGGCCTGTTATTTTCAGCTTCTTCGATAACTTTCGGAGGAACTTTGCTGGTTGATGAGAATTGTTCGAAAATTATAAAAAATGTACTTGAAAAGGTAAAGACTGAGGAGTTGGAACCTGCTCAAACTGCTGCTCGATAAATAAGCAAGTCCTCTGGACAAAATGAAGCTCCTGGAAATATTGAATTTCCCATATTGAATTTCCCTGGACATAATGAAGGCTCCCTGCCATAATGCTTTTGTTTCATATTATTGAAACTTAACGGATTTTTACTTATCTAGCCTTTAAGCATTATAAAACTCTATCACAATCTCTATCATTTGCAGTGATTCCTAATTTGATGCCCTATGATTTAAAATAGTTTTGGGAAAATGCCTGATACAACTATAATATTTTCGGATTCAGTAAAAGAAGTTTTAGCTGAAGCACTGGATAGTTACTTGTCGGATCTCGGAATGGAAATTACTGATACCGATAGTATGGATTACCGTGAGAAGCTGAAATCTAAAAGGACGGTTATCCAGAAAATCCTTAAAGAGTTAAGACAACCGGCTTCTAAATAATTTCTTTATTCGAACTTAAACAAGAATTCCGCTACATCTGCAACGCCGTTCTTCATACAAAGTCGTTTTATGTTTTTTGTAAACTTTCCATAATATTCATCGTCATCTATTAGTCGCCCCACAACTTCAGGTATGACTGAAATATTCCTTTCAAAAATTCCAAGTTCATTCTCCTGAACAAAATCAATGTTTCCCTTTTCCTGTTCCCAGATGAAATTGTTCACTACTGGAACTTTATTTAACATAAGTATCTCCATTATGGTGGATGCACCACCCTTGGTGATTACAACATCGGAGATATTCAGTAGTTCATATACGAAGCTTATAAACTCATAAACCTTTACGGGAACGTCGGGATGTTTTTCCTTCAGCTTTTTTGCTGCTGCGTATAATGATTTATTTTTACCGGCCACTACCGCTACTGCAGCTCCGGGCTTCGAAGTAATAATTTTTTCCAGGATTGTTCTGCCATGAGGAATTCCATCTCCTCCTCCCAGAATCAGGATAATTTTATTGCCCGGATCAAATCCCATTTCTACCTTCAGAAGCCTGATGGCTGACTCAGGAATTGGCTGAGAGAATTTCTCTTCCAGGATAAAAGGGAAAACATTAAGCCGGTCAGGAGAAATCCTGGGTGAAAGTGTTTCTTTTAATTTTTCACTGAAGATGATGAATCTCTGGTCTTTTCTAAGAAACCACATGGGATGTGCCGTGTATGGGTCAGTCACAATTGTAAAAACCGGAATGTTCAGCTTTAATTTTTTTACAGCTTCGTACACCGGCTCAATCAGGAAGAAATGCAGTATTATAATTTTTACCGGTTTCTCTTCCTCAATTTTTTCCCTGATGTATTTTACCGAAGACTTCGAAACGATATAACAGGAGGTCCTGGCGAATAACGAAATTTTATTGAATGCGTATATAGCTTCATATGCCCATTTCGCCTTCGACTGCAGATTCCGGTATCCTTCTTCAATTAGGTTCTTCACAACCCTGTTGGTCATGGCAAATCCGTCGATAAGAACAGGCTCAACTTCAGATGTATGATGTCGTTTAAAGTAATTCGCAAGAGACGACGCGGGAGCAAAGTGTCCTCCACCTGTTTTAAGGTAGAATAGAAGATATTTTTTTTTGTTTTTTATCATATTTTGCTGATTGGAAAATTAAGAAAATTTTGCTAAATGAATACCTCATTATTTATATATCCGGGAGCTTGGAAAAATGAAAAACTGCTGTGTTCAGTTAACTATTCTTATAATAATTTTATTGTTTAATATTATGGCATCGGCTCAGGAAAATAATGTAAGGCCCGTAAGAGATAATGTCGGTTTCTGCTGGCGCGCTTCTGAAATGGATACTCTTATGGAATATCTATCTGCAAATTCTGAAGTCGAAAATTCGGGTAGGGGTAATTTGATTGGAGGGATCTCTCCGCATGATGATTTTCTATATGCAGGCCGGGTTTACTACCCCCTCTATCCCCTAATTCACGCAAAAGAAGTGGTGATCTTCGGCGTTACTCATGGTACTGTCCGTGAAGCAATGAACGATCCTCAGAATCTCCTTATCCTCGATGAGTATAAAGTCTGGAAGGGACCGTATAAGGATGTTGAAATATCTCCACTCAGGGAGTTTATAAAATCAAAGCTGGATAAAAATTATTATATGGTAAGCAATAAGGCTCAGGATATCGAGCACTCAATTGAGGCTCTCGTTCCTTTCCTGCAGTACTATAATCGTGATGTTAAAATTACACCTATTATGGTTACCGCGATGCCTTTCCGGAGAATGGATTCTATTTCAACAGAACTGGCAGCGATTATTAAGGAATATATAACCTCGAATAACCTTAAGCCGGGAAAGGATATATTCTTCCTGATCTCAACCGATGCCGATCATTATGGAGATGACTTTGATAACTCACCTTTCGGGAAGGATGAGAAAGCTCACCGTGAAGCTACCGAGAATGACAGGAGAATCGCTGACACCTATATTAATGCAGCACTGACTTTTGATGCTATACAAGGATTATCAAAGGAATTATCCGGAAGCCCCGAAATAAAAACGCCCGTTCCTCTATGGTGCGGAAAATATTCTGTTCCGTTCGGACTCCTGTCGATCTATCATATTGCTGATGAACTGAACCTGCAGACCCTTAGCGGGAAACTGTTAAAATACTCGGATACATGGACAGAAAAGCCGCTCCCGGTATACGGTACTCATATGGGGACAACTGCACCGTTTTCTCTTGAGCATTGGTGCGGATTTCTTTCGGCAGGGATTTATGTGAAATAATCCCTCGCTTAATTATAATTAGGCCCTGTTATCTCACTTATAAGTTGGTTTTAAGTCCAGTTTTTTGAAAGGCGGGGGTTAATCACACGGGTTATGAAAAACATAACCGGGTGATTTACCCACATACGCTGCCGCTTACTCTCTAAAGTCACTTGACTTATTTTATCCGGTAATAAAATAAAAAGAGCCCGGTAAGGGCCCTTTATAAATTCCCGGAGGATTTATGTCGCCGGTATGGGCATTAGAAATAATATAGATATTTGATCTTTGCTACTCCAGCCCTCTCCACGGTGTGCATTCTGTGAGGGAGCAAATTGCCCGATTTGTCAAACTGATCTCCGCGGTCCCTTACTTCATTGAAGGCAAAGTAGATCCAGGACTTTGGAGAAAAATTGTATGAGAAAAGGAATCCCGCAATAACATGATCAAGCCTGTCAACAGATTTAATGAATACGTTATCCACATACACCCTCACATTTAAATTATTTATTGGGGTCAGTGAGAAGTAAGGGCGTGCGTTATAGGTTATATCCTCTACGTGTCCTTCAGGATTCCCTTCAACATACATATCATATGAAGTTCCGAGATCAAGGATGTCTGCTGCCTTCCAATTGAAACTAATACCGGCCCAGGAATAAGGGGCCAGATATTCACGCGGGAAATTATATCTCTTTTCATACCCTCCGTATAAATTTCCGCTCCATTTAGGACTAATATTATACCATGAGCTCATTGAAAAAGCATAAGTGGAATATTCCAAGCCTTCATCTTTTGCTTTTCCGTACTGAGTATTTATTTCATATCCCCAGTTATCCCTCAACTGCATATTAAAACCCAACAGCCCTAAATAATCGGTGAAGTTATCAGCCTTTTCATAGTTAAAAAATGGTCCCGCGTAAATTAGGATCTGACGTATATAGCCGGTTTCATAATTAAATACAGGACCGGTAATGGCCGTAAATTCTCCCGTTCCTGTCCACGGCACATAACCGACTTCACTGATATCAAACTTTTCACCGATATAACGGCTTCGTGCAAATGTTAGCCAGTTTTCTGTCATACTGATGAAACCTGTAGAAAACGCAAAGTCGCCTTCAGAATTTTTAATTGATCTCGCAATCTGATATGATAACTGCCACTCCGACTGCCTGAATGCACCATCGATATCGATAACACCATAGGTACTGTCTTTAGTCTGCTTACCGACAAAAAGGATCCCTGCCTGTGAGTTGCCGAATATCTGTCTCTTTAATCTCACAGAACCGAAATATGCCTGGTCTTCGGTTAGATGTTTACCATCATCTGAATAGTTTTTTTCTCCGGTCATCGCAATAAAGCCGCCATACTCTAAGTCATTTATTCTACCAAAAGCTTTTGCACCTGCGTAAAGAGGAACTTCAGAGCCGTCAGGCAGCTTCCTACCTATTCTGCGTGAATAAAATAATTCAAGGGGACTGTAAAATCCTGTATTCGACTGTTTTCCGGAAGCCATAAATATTTCGTTTCCTTCAGTAAAGAACGGCCTTCTTTCTGAGAAGTATGATTCATACCTGGAGATATTAAACGAAAAAGGATCGGCTTCTATCTGGGCGAAGTCGGGATTTGCGGTAAGCTGAAATTTTAGTTTGGGTGAAGGATTATAAAGCAGATCCAACCCTAACTTGGCTTCAACATCATACTTATTATTTTCCGTCAATCTTGCTTTTGAGATCCCCACAGGATATGCTTCAAGGTTTACTCCCTTCACGGCTGGTCTGAAGTTTTCAAAAACTAGTTTTCCGAACTTCGAAATCCGCTGACCTTCATTCTGTTCGTAGCTGCACCAATACAAATCCTCTGCCTGCTTGGGAATCCATCTGTCGAAATCAAGTCCCCAGGAATTCGCTTTGTCATCATACTGAAACGACTTATAGGGAATTTTCATTTCAACAACGTACCCCCAGTCGTATACCTTCGAATCAGCAAACCATATACCATCCCAGCTGTAGTCTCTGTTTCTCGCATCGTCCAGCAGACGGCAATCGGCCTGAACTCCTGAAGCAGAAACGGCAAACTTGTACGCAGTCTTTTCATCATTAAAAGAGTCAAGCATAATGGAAACTACATCACCCTCAAAATTGTCAATTGAACCTGTGCTCGCCTGGATATCATTCCGGTTATCATAACATACCATCAGGCAGTACAACGCATCCCTGGTAGTTAAAACTTTTGCTATTGTTCTGCGTGAAGGCTGCTGCCCGAAATACGGCTGAAGCTGAAAGAAATCGCTTACTGAATCCACCTTATTCCATTCAGCATCAATCACTCCGTCAATTTTTATCCCTGTATCCACCTCTTTCAAAAGAAATATCTTATTCTGATTCTTGCTTGAAGCGGCGAAGATTAAAGTTGAAAACAATATAAGAAGTAGTAATTTTTTCATAACCTTCCACTCAATTATGTAATTCCTTTTGCCCTTTTAGACTGTAAAGAAAAGGAAATGTTACTCACTTTCTGTGAAGTTGTTATGAGTGGTTCCTGTTAATTATGAGCGGTAAAAGAGAACTTTTGAACCTGTCCGGCACCTGGTATTTAAAGCGCATTTAGTGCGCATTTAGTGCGCATTTAGTGCGGAATTAGCTGCTTTCCATTGGCTTATAAGATGGAAATTGATTAAATTTTGAAGCAAAAAATCTGAGGGGAATATGGCCATCTTAAAAAATTCAATCCTCCTTGAAAATGCTACCGGATCAGTAGGTAATTTTATTGTTAAAAATTTCAGGGATAAAAAAGTACTTAGCTCTAAACGTACATCTCATAAGATCAGTCAATCCAAACTAGCTGTAAGAGGAAGAAAAAATTTTGCTTCAGCTGTTTCATTATCGTCGACTATCAATGCGAATCCTGCACTTAAGGAAATCTGGAAACTAGCTAAAGTTAATGGGTCAAGTCCTTTCCAGAAAATGATGTCGCGTAATGCAAAAAAAGTTAAGGATGGGTTTTTAACCGTATCAAATGCTATTACTCCGGAGGGACTCCCGCTAAAATTGTCCTCAGCTTCGGTTCAAAATGGAGTATTGCGAATAAGTTGTTTTTTACCGACTACTGGAAACATTCATTTCCCGGCAAAAGTCTTTGTCATCCTGTATTTTAACAAATACGAAGGCGCCGTTTTACCGATTTATTCTGAAATAACCGAAGCTTCTCAGGACGGCAGCTATAGTCTGGATTTCATTCCTGATAAGGAAATAAAGAAGGCGCTGAACTCAGATCCTTCGCCCGTTATTTACCTTGCACTTGCGGGATCGTCAGTTTATAAAAAGAAGGTGTTCTGGACCAGCACAGCAGCGGTTTCTCTAAAGCCGGAATAGACCGAACTATTTCCTGCAGCCGAACATTGTCAAGGCTTAACAGGCACCATATCGCTACAACGGGATCGTTTTATCGACATCCCGAAGGCATTGCTGTGTCCGCGATGAACTATACTTACTTAAAGTATGCTTTGATTGTGATGATGGAATTTTTCGGAGTCTTTAACTTCAGATTGTTTCCGGTGAACTTTAAGGATTCGCCGTCTTCCTCCATAAAATTCGATTTTACAACCCTAACAGGCGCTTCAGGGAATTCAATTTCCGCTTCGGTGTCTTTTCCCTCACTCTCATACCACTGAAAAATGTAAGCGTTCTCATCTTCCGCCTTCTTAAACGTAGTAAGAATCAGGTTGGGTGCATTCACCTTCACAAAGGAATATTCAGCAGGCAGTGAGCCTTTATGAACCCCCGCTAAAAACGGTATCAGCTTGTAATTAAAATCGTATCCTTTATTCACCGTGTTCCCATCCCGCCAGCTGCCTTTATGCGGATACAAAGAATATTCTATCTGATGTTCTCCCCTGTCAGCTGTTGGATCAGGCCAGTTTGGAGAACGCAGCAGCGAGAGCCTCATAACATTATCTCTAACATCGTAGCCATATTTAGAGTTGTTAAGGAGACTGACACCATAACCGTTGTTCGATACATCGGCCCAGCGAATCGCCGATACCTCAAACCTTGCCTTGTTCCAGGGAGTATTTCTTTGTGTCGAACGTTGTATATAACCATAGGGTATTTCATAAGTTGCTTCGGTATCCTGAACAGCCAGCGGGAACTCAACTTTCAGCATCGTTTTCTCCTCCCACCAGTCGGCATCCGTAAGAAAATCTATCCTGTCTATTCCTTTATATAAGATTATGTCCTGCCGGAAAAAAGACGACGGAAAGTTGGGAGTAGGAAAGTCTTTTACCACTCCCGGTTTCAAATAATCGTGATAAACACTTAATACGGTTCTCACAGGACCATCCTCTTTGAGCTCTATCTTCCTCAGATTCATAGGAAATTCTACCCCCGTCCAGCCTATATTCCATGCATCCCAGGCAGTCGGCTTGTCCTCCAGCATCTGAAGCCTGTTGCCTGCTCCAGCCAGCACTTCCCTCCCGTTTTTCTTATCAAAGATACTTTTAATCCAGCCGCTGTCGGGATCAACGGTTATCTTAAAGTATTCATTCTCTATTGCATTATTAGAAGTAAGTTTGTTGCCCGATAAATCAGGACTATCATTTTCCTTAAGATAATAAACCTTGTATCCGTAGGAAGGTACGCGCTCAGCTGTAAAAATAATTTCATTTTTATATGTACCTGTTTTTATTAACTGAGAAGGAACTTCTTTACCATCTTTGTCATAAACAGCATAAGATGTCAGGTCTCCTTCAGACAGTTCAAACTGTACAATATCCTTCCGTTCCCAGGAAAGCGGGTTAAACACAATAAGCGGCTTTCCATCCTTAACAAAAGAAGTATTTATGTTATTGCTAATATTTTTTAGCGCTTCAATTGTGTTAAAGTCAGCAATATCCAGCGAATGTCTATAGGTCTTCATAGCATCAATATATATTTCCCTTATGCCGGAACCGGGAAGAAGATCATGGAACTGGTTCAGCATTACTCCCTGCCAGGCTTCTTCAAGATCATTGCTTCTATACGGACCTTTAAATAAGAGATTCGAAAGTGAAGATAACTTTTCCGTGTTTGTCAGTTTTATTTCACTCAGGCGGTTATATTTCTTCATCTTTGCCTGGGTTGTGTACGTACCGCGGTGATACTCAAGATAAAGCTCGTCATTCCATACAGGAACTTCTGAAAGGTCCTGCTTCTTCATCCAGTCCAGATATTCCTTCGTGGTTCCATATACAACATTGGGGTAGATATCAAGGGTTCTTAAATGCTGTATCCTGTCGATCATCTCGATTGAAGGCCCGCCGCCGTGATCACCCACACCGAAAAGAACAAGCATATTGGTGAAGCCCGTGTTTGCCTCAAACTGTCTCAGCCAATCAACCAGCCCGTATGCCTGCGTAATTGTATTCACATAATCAAAAGGAAAATAAGATAGTATTTTTGAACCGTCGGGAGATTCCCACCAGAAAACACGGTAAGGGAAAACGTTGGTATCGTTCCATCCGATCTTCTGTGTAACAAATGCGTCTATGCCCGCATTCTGATAAAACATAGGCATATTCCAGTTATAGCCGAATGAATCGGGATTCCATCCTATGTGTATGTCGGCTCCGAGTTCCTTCTTAAAATATTTTTTTGCATAAAGGATCTGGCGCATCCAGGAGGGACCGTCTATAAGGTTACAGTCGGGCTCAATCCACATCCCCCCGATGGCCTCCCATCGGCCCGCGGCCATTTTTTGTTTTATTCCGCTGAATACATCGGGATAATAATCCTCCATCCATTTATAATACTGAGCCGCACTCTGCGTAAAAGTAAACTCAGGTTTTTCATCCATCATATGGAAGACGGAGCTGAATGTGTTTTTACATACAGCAATAGTTTCTTTCTCCCGCCAGAGCCACGCAGCGTCTATATGTGCATTGGAATCAAAAAACAATGTGAACTTTTTAGCGAAATCCTTAATGGGCTGAAGCTGAGAACGGACATTATCCATCGAAGCTTTGAACGTGGTGATATCACCTTTTCCAAGTGCTTCAATATCCACTTCGGAAGCCAGCTTCTGAAGAAGTTCATTCAGTCGCGTTTTCTCTTCCTTATCCTGTTTCGATTTATCGATTCCCGGATCTGTTTTTACGCGGGCGTTCGTCTGGTAAGTATCAAAGCTCAGCAGTTTCTGCCCCACCTTCATACTCAATGAGAAATCCAGTATCGACTGTCTCAGGTCTTTCGTGCCGGCCATATCAATCCTTGCACGGATAAGACGAAGAGGTCCTCCTGTATTTATTGCTTTTATCGCAATCAGAAATTTATCTCCGGGCCTGGCATTTTCCGTTAGAGTGAATTCACCGTCCCATGGAAAGTATCCTTTGTTTTCCCCGTTCACATAAAAGTAGCCGTAATCGTCAACTGTAACAAGAAAAGTTATTTTCCCTTCAACAGGCTTTCCAAGTATTGTCTCAGGCAGGATAATTTCTTTTCTGAGCCAGCAGGAATCCTCATAGTTTTGCTCTTCTACCCTCAGGATACCCCAGGCGGAGTCATCGAAATCAGCAGAGGTCGGGTCGCCTTCTATGCGGTCTGGCAAGATCAGGACTAATCCTCCAGTTGTTAAAACTGTTCGCTGTCAGCGAATCAAGTGCGTCAGATAACTTATCAACGTTTGTCTGTGCCATGGTTAAAACCGAAAATATTATGAAAAAGAAAAAGGCGGCTTTTGAGTATGATTTATTCATTTTTCTTATGGCGAATTGTTTTGATACAGATTATTTTAAACTTAAAAAGAGCTGCGTATATGCTGGTTTTTGTTTTCATCAGTACAAGTATAAATAAGACCACAATTGTTTTTTAATGCAATCAACTTTCTTCAGTTTTTAAATAATTTTACCTGGTTTATAATTATTTAGAATATCCAGTATATACTGCCCTCTTGCTATATCGGTATGATATTTTCGGGAAAGCTGTTCAGCATTCTGGGCTATTTTTTCCCGCAGGGATTCATTCTTCAGATAATAGGCACAAAGTTCAACAAGATCAGATAAATCATCTTTGCAAAAAACAATATCCTTATTATGCTCAAAATTATGAGGTATTTTTATTTTGGGTCTTACACTTATCATAAATCTTCCAAGGGCCGGGACTTCCCAATAACGGAAGGTATCCCAGCCGACACCGGGACAGCTTATCACTATCTTACATGCTGCAATTTCTTGTAAATAAAATTTCCCTTTCCGTTTATATTTTCGAAAGGTTTGGTTTCGTGATGTCCCATTTTCCCTGCAGTCAAATTTATCCTCAAGTAGATCCAAAGCTGCTGTTCGTATTGGATTCGATTCAACCGCCCAAAATGATACCTCATATTTGAATTCCTCAGGTAATTTTTCAGGTAAATTATCAAAGTTAAAAGAGAGAGGTAATGGAAAAACATTTTTTCCTAAGTCTTTATCCTCAAGGTATTCACGTTTAAAAATAATATCAAATTCTCTTTTCTTGATAGCTTGTTCATATAATTCTAACGAATGAAGTCTTATAAAGTCCCCGCCTATCTGTGCAAAATCTCCACCGTCTAAAAATACCACGGGGATTTCAGCAGGAATAGAATCCACCACATCTAAATAATTTTCAAGACATTTAGGTTTAGCTGCTCCGATAATTACAAAATCATATTCTTTCCTTCTCAATAAGGCTTTTAACGAGCCAAATAAGCTGCCTTTTACATATCCGTTACTTCTGGGGTATTTTCTCCTATCTATATGGTAGTTAGAATTCCAGGGATACTCGATGACATTCTCCGCCCCCAAAAGTTTAACAATTCCACTGTACGTTAAATCCTGAATGCCGTCCGATTCTTTTGTATTTATGAATAATATTTTCAATTAAAATTTTGGTTGTGATCAAATAATAAATTTTAAATTAAATTAAATTTCGTGAAAAATAAATTTGATCCTCATAGTTTTTCGTCAGCCTTCAGGATGCTCCTGGCGAAGTCATCAAATTCAGCAGAGATTGGATCGCCTTTTAACTATGAGATTTTTTATAAATATTAATTTTTTCTTAATTGATCCAGCAGAACCGCCAGGAGAATTACAACACCCACAATAACCTGCTGAACATAACTGCCTACGTTTAGAAGATTCAATCCGTTCCGGAGAACCGCGATCAGCATCGCTCCGAGGAACGTACCGATAATTGTTCCTCTGCCGCCAAAAAGACTTGTTCCGCCTACTACCACAGCTGCAATTACATCAAGTTCATACATCAGTCCCGCATTCGGCTGTCCCGAATTTATTCTCGATGCCAGCAGTATACCCGCCAGCGCAGATAATACTCCCGATATAACATACACCGCAATAAGTATCCTGTTCGTTTTAATTCCTGCGAGACGGGCTGCTTCAACATTGCCGCCTACAGCATACACGTACCTGCCGAACCTTGTCCTGGTTAAAACAATATGCGAAACAATAAAGACAATGATCATTATAATTGTCGGAACCGGGATGCCGGCAATCCTTCCCCCTCCCAGGTAAGCAAATACATCTGGAAGTTCCCAGATTGGTCTTCCCTCAGTATATACGAAAGAAGCTCCACGCCAGATCGTCATTAGAGCAAGGGTTACGATGAAGGGCGTTATCTTAAACCTGGTTACAAATATTCCTGCAATGTACCCCGAGAAAACCCCGAATAATAACCCGGCCAGGATACCAAGAGTAAGGCTCAAATAAACCGGAAGGTCAATTTTAATAACACTCGTTGCAAGTATACCGGCAAATGCAACCAACGAACCGACCGACAAATCAATTCCCGCTGTAAGAATAACAAACGTCATCCCGGCCGCTATTATGGCGGTAATTGAAGCCTGAAGAGAAATATTCAGAAGATTGTCTGTTGTAAAGAAGTATTGTGAAAGCTGTGAGAATAATATGATTTCAGCGATTAAGGCAAGACCAATACTGAACTCACTGATTATTTCAACAAGTTTTGCTCTCCTGATTTCAGCCTGCATCTTTTACCTTTGAAGAAAATTTTGTGGCTAAGTCCAGAATCTTTTCCTGCGTGATCTCTTCGCGGGAAAGTATCCCTGTTATTCTGCCCTCACACATGACCATCACTCTGTCAGATATCCCCATAAGCTCAGGAAGCTCGGATGAGATTACAATAATACCTCTTCCCTGCTCAGCCAGTTTATTTATTAAATTATATATCTCGAACTTCACCCCCACATCAATTCCCGACGTTGGTTCATCAAAAATAAGGATATCGGAATTAGTCTCGAGCCAGCGCGCCAGCACTACCTTCTGGCGATTGCCCCCGCTTAATGCCTCAACACCTGTCTCAACAGACGGTGCTTTAATCTTCAGCTGATCGAACTGCTTCTGCACTTCTGCAATTTCTTTCTGCCTGTTAATAAACAGTGAGTCTTTCATATTATCAAGACTCGAAACTGAAATATTTTCTCTAATGCTGAGATTCATAAATAACCCGAGCAGGTTCCTGTCCTCTGTCAGCAGAGCCAGGCCATGTTTTATTGCATCCCGGGGAGAAGAGATTTTAGCTTCCCTGCCGTTAATGAAGATCCTTCCGGATGTTTTCTTATCAGCCCCGAACACTGCACGGACAAGCTCGCTCCTGCCTGCCCCGACTAACCCGGAAATACCCAGGATCTCACCTCTCTGAAGAGAGAAAGATATATCACTGATCTTATCAGAACTTAAATTTTCAACCCGCAGAATCTCTTCACCCCTAACTGCAAGCCTTTCCGGGTATTCGTCAGCAAGTTCCCGCCCAACCATAAGCTTGATCAGGTAATTCTTATCAACATCTTTCATATCAGCCGAATGAATGAATTTACCGTCGCGGAGCACAGTCACCCTGCTGCCGATATCGAATATTTCCTCCAGCCTGTGTGATATATAAATTATCCCCACACCTTGATCCTTCAGCCGGTTTATTACTCCAAAGAGATTTTTGATTTCTTTACTCGTAAGCGGAGCTGTAGGTTCATCCATTGCAAGTATTTTCACATTCCCTACTATAGCCTTCGCTATCTCAACCATCTGACGTCCCGCGGTACTTAATCTTTGTACAGGGAGATTTACGTTGATCTCCTCGCCCAGCTGTGCGAGTATCTCCTCGGACTTCGACTTCATTTCCTTCTCATTCAGGAAGAAAGAATCTTTGATCTCTCTGCCAAGGAAAATATTTGAGGCGGCTGAAAGCTCCGGCACCAGCTTGAAATCCTGGTAGATAATACTTATTCCAAGCGATTGTGATTCAGCAGGAGAGTCATACTCAACCAGCGATCCGTTTAATAATATCTCCCCGCTGTCCTTTTTTACAGCCCCGGATAACACTTTCATTAAGGTGGATTTGCCGGCGCCGTTCTCACCAACCAGGCAATGAACTTCTCCCGACTTTAAATCGATTGAGACTTTATCTAACGCCGTTACCCCGGGATATTTTTTCACTATATCCCGCATTTCCAGCAGGTTGATCATTGAGGATTTTTCTGATTCTGAAGAGCTTCTTTATCAACTATTCCCACTTCGACGGGTACATTGTCAGGCACCGTTTTATTATTAAAGTAATCGTTAATTATATCTATGGTTTTAACGCCGATTTTTTTCGGGTACTGTACAACATCTGCTTTAAGGGGTGACCCTTTCAGTATGGCATCTGCTGCTGGAGGAGTAGCATCATAACCAATTATGTAAATTCCTTTTCTGTTGAATTGATTTACCGCATCCAGCGCACCCAGTGCCGTATCATCATTTATTCCGAATATTCCGTCTAATTGCGGATTCGCCTGAAGAACATCCGCTGTCACCTGCAGCGACCTGTCGCGCACACCCTGTCCGTTTACATCAGCAACAATTTTAATCTCCGGATATTTCGCAATAGCTTCCCTGAACCCTGAAACCCTGTCAAGCACAGAAGTAATCGCTGGCTGATTAATAATGGCTATCTTCCCCTTCCCGTTTAATAATCTCGCAAGGTATTCACCCGCAAGCTTTCCCCCCTGTACATTATCTGAGGCAATATGTGAAACAACCTTTCCATCTTCAGCCGCAATATCAGCAGTGAATACAGGTATACCGGCCCTGTTGGCTTCAGCAATACCCGAACCTATGCCTTTTGAGTCAACCGGCGATATTATAATTGCATCAACTTTGCGGGAGATAAAATCCTCAATTTGGGAAATTTGTTTACCCAGATCCCAGTCGGCAGAAGTGATAATCAGGCTGTAACCATATTTATCAGCCTCTTTTGTTAATCCTTCTTCAAGGTCCCTGTAGAAAATATGTCCCCGTGTTAAAAGACTTACACCTATCGTCCTGGTTTGCTTGCCGGGATTGCTGTTATTCCCGTTGCATGAGATAAGTGATATTGAAAGCAGAGCGGCAAGAAAGAATGATAATATTTTATACATGATTCACCAGCAGGATTAAAGATTATAGAAAATAACTTGAAAACCAGGGTGCAATTCCGGGTAGTTGCTAAAAAACATTGCATTAAATGTAATTAAATCTCTAATTTAAATTAAGTGTCTTAACTTATAAATTATAAAAAGAAATACATACAGGTTATCAGCTTGATGAACAGGGAAAAAGAACGTCTTAATGAACATTCAAACAGGGAGAAGGATTGGAAATTGTGGGGATCATACGTGAGTGAAAGACAATGGGGAACGGTGAGGGAAGATTACAGCTCTAACGGTGATGCCTGGAATTATACGACGCACGACCGCTCAAGAAGCATTGCCTACAGGTGGGGTGAGGAAGGCATTGCAGGTATATGCGACAGGAAACAGACACTTTGCTTTTCAGTTGCCTTCTGGAATGGAAAGGACCCGATTATAAAGGAAACTTTCTTCGGATTATCGGGACCGCAGGGAAATCACGGGGAAGATGTAAAGGAATATTTTTACTACCTGGATAACTTACCCACACATTCCTATATGAAGATGCTCTATAAATATCCGCAGGAGCAGTATCCATATGAAAAGCTTGTCATTGAAAACAATAAAAGAAACAGGAAAGATCGCGAGTTTGAGCTTATTGATACAGGAATTTTTTCTTCCGACCGGTATTTCGATATTTTCATTGAGTATGCTAAAAATGGTCCCCAGGATATACTGATAAAAATTACAGCCCATAACCGCGGCGATGAACCAGCCGTACTTCATTTAATTCCTCAGCTATGGTTTAGAAATACCTGGGCATGGGGCTACGATGATTATAAACCTTACCTCACAGAAACAGGCAGGAATATAATAGAAGCCGACCATAAAAGTCTTGGCCGTTATTTCCTCTATTCCGAGAGCGGCGAACAGCTCTTCTGTGAAAATGAAACCAATGTCGCAAGACTTTACGGCGGTGTGAATAAAGGAAAAGTTAAGGACGGGTTGAATGATTTTATTGTTAACGGTGATGCCGGGGGAATTGCACCCGAAAAAGAAGGATCGAAAGCCGGAATAGTTTATAAATCTGAGATAGAAGGGAAATCAAATAAAATTTTACGTCTCCGGTTAACCTCAGATAAGCAAAATGATTTCCTTTCTGATTTCGATTCTATTTTCCAAAAGAGAAAAAGTGAGGCGGATGAATTTTATCATGATATCCAGAAAAATATTGCTGAAGAAGAGAAAAAGGATATTCAACGACAGGCGTTTGCAGGGATGCTCTGGAATAAACAGTACTATCATTTCGATATCTCACGATGGCTTAAAGGTGATCCTGCACAGCCGGCTCCTCCTGAAGAAAGGTTAACAGGAAGAAATAGCGAATGGGTTCATCTGAATAATGAAGATGTTATTTCAATGCCTGATAAATGGGAATATCCATGGTATGCAGCCTGGGACCTTGCCTTTCATTGCATACCCTTAGCCCTCGTGGATCCTGATCTGGCAAAAAGGCAGATGTTACTGCTGACACGCGAATGGTATATGCATCCTAATGGTGAACTCCCCGCTTATGAATGGAACTTCTCTGATGCCAATCCTCCCCTGCATGCATATGCCGCGTGGCGCGTATTTAAAATTGATGAGAAGGCTAACGGCAAAAAGGATATACGGTTCCTTGAATCTGTCTTTCATAAACTCCTTCTTAACTTTACATGGTGGGTCAACCGCAAGGATACTCAGAACAGGAATATTTTCCAGGGGGGATTTTTGGGATTAGATAATATCGGGATTTTCGACAGGAGTTCAGGACTCCCGGGATATGGAAGCGTGGAACAGGCAGACGCTACCAGCTGGATGGCCATGTATTGCCTGAACCTGATGAGAATTTCTATGGAGCTTGCAGAAAATAATCCTACCTACCAGGATATGGCTTCAAAGTTCTTTCAGCATTTCCTCTATATCGCGGGAGCTATGGCTAATATTGCGGACAGAGGTATTGATTTGTGGAACGAAGATGACGAATTTTTCTATGATGTCCTTTATCTGGATCAAAAATTTGATAGACAGATTAAGATACGTTCCATGGTCGGCCTTATACCTCTATTCGCTGTGGAGGTTTTGGAACCTGACCTTGTAAACTCTCTGCCTGAATTTTCAGAGAGACTTTCCTGGTTTTTAAATTACCGTAAAGACCTGGCTTCGCTGGTTTCCAGATGGCATCTTCCGGGCAAGGGTGAACGAAGACTTCTTTCGCTGCTCAGGGGACATAGAATGAAACGCCTTTTATACAGGATGCTTGATGAAACTGAATTTCTTTCCGACTATGGGGTAAGATCTCTCTCTAAATATTACCAGGGCCATCCTTATTCTATGCACCTTGGGAGTAATTCATATACAATTAACTATGAACCGGCTGAAGCAGAAACAGGTCTATTCGGAGGAAACTCAAACTGGAGAGGTCCTGTCTGGTTCCCGGTTAACTTTCTTATTATTGAATCACTTCAGCGTTTCAATCATTACTACGGCGATGAATTCAAGATAGAATACCCGACAGGATCAGAAAAATATTTTACATTGCAGGAGGTGGCTGCGGAGCTGACTGAAAGATTAACAAAGATATTTACCAGGAACGCGGAGGGAAAACGGCCTGTTTATGGACAAAATGATAAATTTCAAAATGATCCTCATTTCAAAGATTATATCCTGTTCTATGAATATTTTAATGGTGATACAGGTGAAGGGCTCGGGGCATCACATCAGACTGGATGGTCCGGCCTGATCGCAAAACTTCTTCAGCCCCGCGAAATGGAGTAGATTAAACTATCTCCATCTACATACGGATGGATGTCCTTACTATGTTCCGGCTCATAGGTATGATATCAGAAATATAATAAACAGGAATTCCTGGATGAATTCCAGTATTAATAAACCTGAAGGTGAGAAGGATATAATTAGCTGATATTTATGAGGATGTATAATCTTCATAAGGGATCCAGCTTGTCATTGTCCGGAAATAACAGGAATGGGTTTCCCCTACATTCCTTCTTTTTTCTCTTCCTTTTTGGTTTTTTCTGCTGCATCAGAAGCCAACCTTAGGAGCTTTCTGAAATGAGCCATTTTGTCTTTATCAGACATCAAAGATTTATGTTTAAATCTTTTGATAACCTGGCTCAGCTTTATATCCCCCTGACCGTCGTGCTGTGATCTCCTGCTAAGGTAATCCTTTAGGATTCTTACCTGCTCCACGGTCGGTTTATTAGTTAGGTTTATCTTGGGCATATTGCTCATCAACAATTGATTGTTTATCGTATTTATTATATCTGTGTAGGGGGTAAATTGCGCTACGCAAAAGTAATTACATCGGCAAATAAAAACAAGTATTTCGGTACGAAATTGAATATTTCGTGGATTTTTGTCAAACCTCCTATATCAGATCACTTTATATTAACAATTTTCAGCCTCTGAATGTTCCCGGAGTAATAAAATCATCCCTTATTTCCATATCTGTTGAGATAATATGCGGACATCACAAGCCCGAGATGAGAAAACGCCTGTGGATGATTTCCGACATATTCTCCTGAATGCGCATTTATTTGTTCGGAGATCAGACCTGTATCACTCATAAACTTTTCAAATGATTTAAAAAATGAAGAGGATTTATCTATTTTATTCATTATGGCCAGGGCGGATATGTACCAATACATACATAGGATGAAGGAATTGTCTTCTCCTTTAAGTCCGTCGTCTGTACGATACCGGTATACAAAAATTTTATTTTTGCTAAGTTCATTGAAGGTATTTTCCATAATTTTCCTGGTAATATCATCATCCCGGTTAAGAAACTGGACGAGCACAAACAAAAAATTTGCGGCATCAACATTTTCTCCGCCGGCATACTGCATCAGGTTTTCTTTTTTTGAATCATAGCAGTTTTCCCAGATCCAGTTATAAATTTCGGCGCGAAGTTCTCTTAAATCATCAGTTTCCTCTTTTGTCAATCCCATGTCATCCTTCATCCTCAAAGCTCTGTCTATCCCCACCCAGCACATAACTTTGCTGTAGGTGTAATGATATTGGTGTTTCCTAACTTCCCATATCCCGCTGTCCACGTCCTTCCACTTCATCCTGATTTTTTCTACAAGCGCCATTATTGCCTTTTTATCCAAAATGATATCATCCTTCTGATTTTTAGCCATAAAATAATGAGCATCAATCAGGGTTCCGTATACATCAAGCTGCAGCTGGTTCGTCGCATTATTCCCTATCCTTACGGGAGATGAATTCTGATATCCCTTCATTCCAAGTTCAACTTCTGTTGGTGCACGGTCTCCCCATATGGTATAGACAGTGTTGATATCAAAGTTCTCTTCCTTATGCCTCAGTGCAATATTTCGAACAAAATTGAAGAAACCCTCGGCTTCTTCTGTATAATCTGCAATATGAAAAGCATATAAGGTGAATGTTGCGTCGCGGACCCAAACATACCTGTAATCCCAATTCCTTACACCGCCGATCTCTTCCGGTAAAGAGGTCGTTGGTGCTGCTACTATTGCACCTGTAGGATAAAAGAGCATCATCTTTAAGGTGATTAGGGATCTTATAAGCTGATCTTTATAAAAATCAAAGAAGTGTCCTTTAGCAACCCATTCTTCCCAGAAGTTATTCGTCGACTTTTCCAGATCCTGCCCCTTATAGGATGAGTTATGATTCTTAAGTATATATTCAAGTAAAAGGTTTACTTCTGCTCCTTCTTCTAAAGTTATCGTAAGCTCATAAACCAATGCTCTCTTTTCAATTTTGGTATTTTTGGGTAAGTGGAGCATAAGGGTGTTTTCTTCGTCTTTTACCTGTATTGTTGTTCCCTTTATCCTTAAGTCGGGATTCTTCCTCGCGTAATCGGGTTTAGGATCATAAAGCAGCTTTATGGTATTGCTGCCCTTAACTCCGATCAGCTTTCTCACAAAGAAATGATTGTTGCACTCATTAACTTCCTGAGGAACCATAAAATCATGAACGTGAAATTCCTCTTTTTTCCTTTTGAACCTGAATTCTACAATTCCTGTATTCTCTACATAATTACTTCCTATAGTATAATCGGGCATTTCGACTTTGAAAGTTCCTCCATTCTTATCAAGCAGTGAACCGAAAATACTGGATGAATCAAAATTCGGAAAACATAGCCAATCTACCGAACAACTCTTTGAAATCAGGGCGGCTGAGTGAAGGTCGCCTGTAAGGTAATAATCTTTTATGGGGTACATTTGTAAGTTCTTGTTCTACCTTCTTTTACAGACTTGAAGTTACGAAGATTATCCCTTCCTGATGATGATATGGGTGCTAAATGAATCATATAGCATAGTTACTGTGACATCAATAACAATCCTCCCCACCCATCGTCAAAGTGAATATAAAAAAAAAGCTGCCATGGTGCGGCAGCTTTTTAACCCATCCTTAATAATTACTACTTGTTGTACGAATGCAGAAGCTTCATATAATTAGCACGCTCAAATACAGAAGGATCCGCAACATTCATATAACTCATGCTTCCGCGCATTATTTCAATAGATTCATACTCATTAACTTCCATCCAGAATTTGAGCTTGGTCAGCACATCTGAAATATGACCAATTCCGAATTTGAGCAGGCAGGAGAGCATTTGTGTTACTTTGGCACCAACCATAATCATCTTAATTACATCGGCCTCAGAATAAATACCGCTTGTTGCAGCCAGGTCGGCATTAACTTTTTTGTAAAGCATTGCTATCCACCTTAACGGCAGCCGCATCGACATAGAGGTACTCAGCAGAACGTTAGGCGTAACTTCAAGGGTCTCAAGATCTATATCAGGCTGGTAAAACCTGTTGAATAATACCAGTCCTTTTGCGCCTGCCTTATCCAGTTGTGATGCCATATTAGCCACTGAACTGAAATAAGGATGCATCTTAACGGCAACAGGAATGTTTATGCCCGAGGTAACAGCCTTCACTATATCAACATAGTCTTTTTCAATAGATGTACTATTCTTCACAATATCAGCAGCCAGCAGGTAAATATTCAGCTCAAGAGCATCGGCTCCTGCGGATTCTATTTTCTTTGCATAATCAACCCATCCGCCTAAAGATTTACCATTGAGGCTGGCGATGACAGGAATTTCAACCGCGTCTTTGGCTTTCCTGATATGTTCCAGGTATTCATCGGGACCCGTCTTGAATTCAAAAGGTTCCGGGTAATAAGAGGTTGCTTCCGCGCTGCTCTCGTTGTGTATCGTGGTGAAATAATTCAACTCAAGCGATTCGTGTTCGATCTGCTCTTCAAAGAGCGAGTAGAGAACCACTGCAGCGGCTCCTGCATCTTCCATTAATTTAATATTCGAAATATCTTCGGATAATGGACTTGCTGATGGGACTATTGGATTTTTTAGCTGCAAACCCAGATAGTTTGTTGAAAGATCCATTTTAGTTTCCTTTAATTTTATTCTTCAATAATTCTTATTCTTTATTTCCTGGCTTACTATCTTCAGCCATCTTCTCATACAATTTCCACTTCGTTACAACATCTTGCTGTGCTTCCTTCATTAGATTCTCAGCTTCAGTTGGATGAGATTTTGTAAGCATTTTATATCTTGTCTCAAGGTATGCATAGTCTTTCAAAGGTATCTTAAGTCCCTTGGACTCAAGCTTAAACGGATTCTTACCGGCAGCTGCTTCATCAGGGTTATACCTGAAGAGAGGCCAGTAACCTGAATCGACTGCTGCTTTCTGGTTCTGCATAGCCGTACCCATATTTATACCGTGAGCGATGCAATGGCTGTATGCAATTATAAGTGAAGGTCCGTCATAAGCCTCGGCTTCAAGGAACGCCCTGAGAGTCTGCGTATCATTAGAACCCATAGCAACTTTGGCAACATAAACATTACCGTAACTCATCGCCATCAGGCCCAGATCTTTCTTAGCCATTGGTTTACCTGCCGCGGCAAATTTAGCAACAGCACCGCGGGGAGTAGATTTCGACATCTGTCCACCTGTATTAGAATAAACTTCGGTATCCAGTACAAGCACGTTTACATTCTTACCTGAAGCCAGTACGTGATCCAGTCCGCCGTATCCGATATCATAAGCCCATCCGTCGCCGCCCATTATCCATACTGACTTCTTAACAAGGTAATCAGCAAGGCTCTCAAGATGAACAAAATCTTTCCTGGCTTCTGAATCAAGACCATTGTTCATTTTAGCTTTCAGTTTTTCTCTCAGCTCATTTACTCTTTCGCGCTGTTCATATATTCCTGCTTCGTCCTTCTGATCTGCGTTAAGCAGTCCGTTTACCAGCTCTTCTCCAAGTTCAGCAACGTGTTTCCTTAGCAGCATCTTAGCCTGGTCATTATGTTTATCGATTGCAAGTCTGAACCCGAAACCGAATTCAGCATTATCCTCAAATAGTGAATTTGACCACGCTGGTCCTCTTCCGTTATTATCCTTTGCCCATGGAGTGGTAGGCAGGTTGCCGCCGTAAATTGAAGAACATCCCGTTGCATTAGCCACAACCATACGATCGCCGAATAGCTGGCTTACAAGCTTAACATAGGGAGTCTCACCGCAGCCTGAGCAGGCGCCGGAGAATTCAAACAGGGGCTGAAGGAACTGTGAATCTTTAACTTTGCTTACATTTATTTTCGTTCTGTCGAGTTCAGGCAGTGTGAGGAAGAAATCCCAGTTTGCTCTTTCTGTTTCCCTCAGCGGAATCTGTTCTTGCATATTTATTGCTTTCAGCTTCACTTCTTTTTTATTTTTAACAGGACAAACATCAACGCATAGCGAGCATCCTGTGCAGTCCTCTACAGCAACCTGCAGTGAATAGTATAGACCTTCGCCGTAATCTTTTGCCCTGAATTTTACTGCTTTGAAATCGGCAGGAGCATCTTTCAGATAGCTCTCTTCAAATACTTTGGAGCGTATGGTTGCATGAGGACAAACAATAACGCATTTGTTGCATTGTATACATATTTCATCATCCCATACAGGAACTTCAAGCGCGATATTTCTCTTTTCATATTGAGCAGTACCTGTTGGATAAGTTCCGTCAATTGGAAACTTGCTTACAGGAATCATATCACCTTTACCTGCAATTATTTCTGCAGTTACTTCCCTTACAAATTCAGGAACTTTGCCTGCGACAGCGGGCTGAAGCTGGGCGTTGCTGGTAACTTGATCAGGTATTTCTATTTCAAACAGGTTCGAGAGCGTCTGGTCAACGGCATTGAAGTTCATTTCAACAATCTTATCGCCTTTGGCTCCGTAAGTCTTTTTAATCGATTTCTTAATCATCGCAATTGCTTCTTCTTTAGGGAAGATATTGGAAATTGCAAAGAAGCACGTCTGCATTATTGTGTTAATCCTTACACCCATTCCTGTTTCGTCGGCTACTTTATATGCATCAATCGCATAAAGTTTCATCTTTTTATTGATAAGATCCTTCTGAACTTTTTCAGGAAGTGAATCCCATACTTGTTCTTTCGGAACTTTTGTGTTCAAGAGGAAGGTTGCGCCTTCAACAGCTTCATAAAGCATGTCCATTTTATCCAGGAACACCTGTACATGGCATGCAATAAAATTAGCTTTATTTATCAGGTAAGTTGATTTTATTTCCTTTGGTCCGAAGCGAAGGTGAGATACTGTTCCGGAACCTGATTTCTTGGAATCGTAAACAAAGTAGCCCTGGGCGAAATAATCGGTACCTTCACCGATGATTTTAATGGAGTTTTTATTTGCACCAACAGTACCATCCGCGCCGAGTCCGTAGAACTTGCCTTTGAAGGTTTCATCAGCTTCAACGGAGAATGAGGCATCAACATCAAGACTTGTGTTAGTAACGTCGTCAATAATTCCAACGGTGAAGTGATTCTTCGGTTTTACTTCTTTAAGCTGATCAAGTACAGCTTTAACCATTGCTGGAGTAAATTCTTTGGAAGATAAACCATAACGTCCTCCAATGATTTTAGGGTACCCGAAAGGAAGGGTTCCTTCATTATACATTTCGGAAATTGCGTTAACTATATCAAGGTAAAGAGGTTCACCGGAAGCACCTGGCTCTTTGGTTCTGTCGAGCACCACGATAGATTTTGTGGTGGCTGGCAGAGCATTTATAAAATGTTCAATTGAGAATGGGCGGTATAATCGTACTTTTAACAGTCCAACCTTTTCTTCCTTCGACTGGAGATATCTCACAGTTTCGTCCGCGGCCTCAGCACCCGAACCCATCATTACAATAATTTTTTCTGCATCAGGGGCACCGACATAATCAAAAAGGTGATAGGATCTGCCGGTCAGTTCAGCGAATTTATCCATTTGTTTCTGAACGATACCCGGACAGGCATCATAAAAAGGATTAACAGTTTCACGAGCCTGGAAAAATACATCAGGATTCTGGGCAGTACCTCTAAGCACGGGGTGATCAGAAGAAAGTGCGCGGTTTCTGTGTGCTATCACAAGGTCTTCATTTATCATCGCCTGCATATCTTCAGGAGAAAGCTGTTCAACTTTCATAACTTCGTGTGAAGTTCTGAACCCGTCGAAGAAGTGAACGAAAGGAATCCTTGCTTCAAGCGTTGCAGCCTGGGCAATCAGAGCAAAGTCCATTACTTCCTGCACGGAATTAGATGAAAGAAGTCCGAATCCTGTGGAACGGGCAGCCATTACATCACTGTGATCTCCGAAAATCGATAGTGCCTGTGCGGCCACTGAACGGGCGGAAACATGAAATACAGCAGAGGTTAATTCACCTGCTATCTTGAACATGTTAGGGATCATCAGTAAAAGTCCCTGACTTGCTGTAAACGTCGTTGTAAGAGCACCCGTCTGTAATGCACCGTGAACACTTCCTGATGCACCGCCTTCACTCTGTAATTCACTAACCGAGGGAACAAGTCCCCATATATTTTTCTTTCCTACTGCAGACCACGCATCGCACCATTCACCCATATTTGATGAGGGTGTAATGGGGTATATAGCAATAACTTCATTTGTATGATAGGCAACGTATGCAGCCGCTTCGTTTCCATCAATTGTTACTTTTTTCCGTTCCATTTTCCTTACCATTAATTTTTTGAGAAATTCGCAAAAATGTTGAATACATACTGAGCCAATTTTTATACCAGCTATTTTGATGCAAAAAGATGAAAAAAAAGGAAAAGCTTTACCAGTATTGACAATCAAAAGATGAGTATTTATTCCAAATTCTCACATCTGAGATAACTTTCGTGTAATATTTCAGCATCTTCATCCCGCCTGAAGGGAGTGAATTTTGACGACAAATATCCCAGTCGTCATCCATCAATTTGGTCCCCCGCAATATTCTCCACCGCCAATTCGTCAATCCGCCAATTCGTCAATCCGTCAATTCGCCAATCATCCAATCCGCCAATTCGTCAATCCGCCAATTCTCCCAATTCCCCTAAAACTTTTGTCCAAAACAATTAGATTTGTACTTAAAAATAATAGAATTATGGCGAAGCAAAACATAGAGATCGAGCGAAAGTTCTTGGTAACCTCAGATAAATGGAAGGGTAATTCCCAGGGAATCCTGTTCAGGCAGGGTTATTTAAGCACGGAAAAGGGAAGGACTGTGAGAGTCAGACTGGAAGGAGAGGAAGGGAAACTCACCATAAAAGGACAGAAAGAAAACGGGTCCGGCGATGAATTTGAATATGATATACCGGGTGATGAAGCGGCATATTTAATTGACCAACTCTGCCTGAAACCCTTTATCGAAAAAATGAGATATAAGATCGGTTATAAAGGAAATACCTGGGATGTCGACGAATTCTTCGGTGAAAACCTCGGCTTAATTCTCGCAGAGATAGAACTTGATTCTGTGGATCAGAAGTTTGAAAAACCCGACTGGATCGGTGAAGATGTAACCGAAGACTCCCGCTACAAGAACGCCAACCTTGTTCAGAATCCCTTCAGTAAATGGTAAATAAACCGGGGATAATTCAGGTTACTCCTCCTAAAGAGCGCCGGACGGCGCTGGGCAATGTGCCGCCGCACGTTATACCTATTGTAATTACTTCTTATTAACCCCGTACCAATCCCATCCGGTCATACAAATGGTATATCCTTATATATGCTATTTTCTGGATGGGGTATAGTAGTAGTACTGTTGGGGTTGTGCAGTAGTTGGAGGCCGAGATGAGGCCGAACAGAGGCCGAACAGAGGCCGATCAGAAAGTGTTAATTACGTGGAAATTATAGTGCGGCCGGTTTTCAATACCGAGTAGGGTAATATAAAATATTCTATCTTAAAATCCTTATTTTAACGGACAAACTTTTTTTACGGTCAATTTAAGGATGTTCTTTTGATAAATGTCTCTTAATTTTTAGATTAGAATTTCCTCTAACAAAAAAATTAAAGATGAAGACAATAATATTTCTGATTCAGATTATCTTAATCAGCTTTACCGCCTTTGCCCAGGTCAATACCGAAAAATTCAGGGCAGACAATGATTCCACCGGGTTCTCCGGAAACGTTGATATCAGTGCTAGCGCATTTACCGGGAATACGGATTTCCAGTTAATCAGTGGGGATACCAGGTTAAATTATAATTGGGGGAAAAGCTACACTTTTTTCGTTGGAAGCGCCGGTTACGGCTGGCAGGATAAGGAAGCCTTTTCCAACCAGGCACTTGTTCACCTTAGACACGTTCAGTCGGTTAGCGGTTTCCTTCAGTTCGAATTTTTCCTGCAGTTCAATTACAATAAGAAACGTCTTCTTCTTTCAAGAGAACTTGCTGGGGCAGGCGTTCGGCTTAAGTTACTCTCAGAAAAGAGTATAAAAATCAGGTACGGACTGGCATATATGTTTGAGCACGAGGAATACGACCTCCCTACTAACTCATCTCACGGAAGAATAACCGATGCGAGCAGGCTCAGCAGCTACGCAACCTTCAATGTTTTACTTAAGGATGGTTTTAATTTTGTCTCTGTAACTTACTTCCAACCTAAAATTACCGGATGGAATGACTACAAGGCTATATCCGATAACTCGTTTGTTTCCGAACTCAGCAATCTCCTGGATATAACATTCGGCGTCAGTCTGCGTTATGATTCGCGGCCCCCCGATACAATTAAAAAACTCGATACTGTCACAAAGTTCGGGTTGTCTTTCAAGTTTTAGCAGGTTAAATGAATCAGTGCATTATAGCATTACTGTTCCGGAAAAATTAAATTACATTAAAAATCAAAAACGGAGATGTATTGTTCGAAGAAGGCAGAGAATTTGTAAAAATTAATAAGGTAGCTGAAATAACACTTTTGTTCTGGCTGATGAAGGTCATCGCAACAACATCTGGGTGAGACCCTGGGAGATTTTATCTCAATGACGATGAACCTGGGGTACCTAACCGGGATAGGCATAACCCTGATTTTCTTTTTTGCAGTATTAGCAATGCAGCTTACTTCAAAAGAATATATTCCTGTTTTCTACTGGCTGGTAATAATAGGGACTACAACCCTGGGCACAGAGATCTCCGATTTTATGGACAGGAGTCTCCACCTTGGTTATGCTGCAGGCAGTTTAATCTTATTCCTGATCCTCATAATTACTTTATTCCTCTGGTACCGGAGATTTGGTAACCTGAAGGTCTATCCCATATTTGAAAGAAATAAAGAATTCTACTACTGGATTGCCATACTTTTTTCAAACAGCCTGGGGACAGCATTCGGTGATTTTCTTAGCGATAACCTCGGTTTAAGCTATCTCTACGGAGCTATGATAACAGCAGGAATAATTCTGATTGTAGTAACCCTTCACTACTTAACTAAAATAAATGAGATAGTCTTATTCTGGATAGCCTTTGTGTTTACACGGCCGTTTGGGGCTACGTTTGGCGATTTCCTCACAAAACCGGTTTCAAATGGTGGTTTTAATCTCGGCACTCTCCCTGCATCGCTTGTTTCAATTCTCCTGCTGACTTTATTAATCTTTTTATCTCATCGAAAACTGAAACTCGTGAAGATCGAAGATTGAGAACCTTCTGTGCAGCAGGGATGGGTATATCCCTAAATAACAATCTTTAATAATTATCAAAGATTCAGTATTTTTAATTTTACTTAAAAATATATTCTTACATATCGTTAAATAAGCGGGAAAAAGAAATGGACACAAAAATCACATGGACCAAAATTGATGAGGCCCCGGCATTAGCATCTTATAGTTTACTGCCAATCGTAGAATCTTTCACCAAAGGATCAGGAATTAAAATCGAAGTAAAAGATATCTCCCTTGCGGGGAGAATAATAACAAACTTCCCTGAAAATCTTACTGAAGAACAAAAATTGCCTGATTATCTTGCAGAGCTCGGTGAACTTACCCAGTCGCCCGACGCTAACATAATTAAGCTTCCTAACATCAGCGCTTCCATTCCGCAGCTTCACGCTGCAATTAAAGAGCTGCAGGAGAAAGGTTATAAAATTCCTGATTATCCTGATGAACCTAAAAATGAAGAAGAAAAGAAATTAAAGGAAAGATTTTCGAAGGTGCTTGGTTCGGCGGTGAACCCGGTTCTTCGTGAAGGAAATTCCGACAGGCGTGCAGCAGCTTCGGTTAAGAAGTTTGCAAAGAAGCATCCCCATAAAATGATGAAGCCCTGGCCTGAGTCGGGATCAAAATGCCGTGTCGCTCATATGGACCAGAAGGATTTTTACGGTTCAGAAAGATCGGTCACCCTCGATAAGGAAGACGTTGTTAACATTGAATACACCGGCAAGGATGGCAAAACAACTGTTCTTAAAGAAAATCTGAAACTGAAAAACGGTGAGATAATTGACGCCGCGGTTATGAATGTTCGCGAACTACGGAAGTTCTATGCAAAACAGATCGAAGAGGCAAAGAAAGATGACGTACTGTTATCGCTGCATCTCAAGGCAACTATGATGAAGATATCCGATCCAATAATGTTCGGTCACGCAGTTTCGGTATATTACAAAGATGCACTCGATAAGCATGCAGATACTCTTAAAGAAATCGGTGCCAACCAGAATTACGGACTTATGGACATTCTTGAGAAGTTAAAGAAGCTGCCTGAAGATAAAAGGAAAGAGATCGAAGCCGATATAAATAAAGTCTATGAATCCCGTCCCCGGCTCGCGATGGTTGATTCCAGGATGGGGAAGACAAATCTTCACGTACCGAATGACGTAATTGTTGATGCTTCAATGCCTAACGTTGTCCGCGACGGCGGAAAAATGTGGAACGCAAAGGATGAGCTGGAGGACTGTGTTGCAATGATCCCCGACCGCTGTTACGCCACCATTTACGGTACGATCATCGAAGATGCAAAAGAAAAAGGACAATTTGATCCCACAAAGATGGGTGCTGTTTCAAACGTAGGTCTGATGGCCCAGAAGGCTGAAGAATACGGCTCGCACGATAAAACATTTGAAGCTCAGGGTGACGGCACTATCCGCGTTGTTAATTCCGAAGGAAAAGCTCTGCTTGAGCAGCAGGTTGAGAAGGGCGATATATTCAGGATGTGCCAGGCTAAAGATGAACCTATACGCGACTGGATAAAGCTCGCTGTTAACCGCGCCAGGACTTCCAATACTCCTGCCATTTTCTGGCTGGATGAAAACAGGGCTCACGATCGGGAAATGATAGCAAAGATTAATAAGTACCTGCCCGAACACAACACAAAAGGATTGGAAATTAAAATTCTGAAACCTGTCGACGCGATGAAATATACCCTTGAGAGAACAAGAAAAGGTCTGGATACAATTTCTGTTACCGGCAACGTACTTCGTGATTACCTCACCGACCTCTTCCCTATCCTTGAACTAGGAACCAGCGCAAGAATGCTTTCGATCGTTCCCTTATTAAAAGGCGGCGGATTGTTTGAAACCGGTGCTGGCGGTTCTGCTCCCAAGCATGTTCAGCAGTTCTTAAAAGAAAATCACCTGAGATGGGATTCACTTGGTGAATACTGCGCGCTTGTCCCGTCATTCGAAATGATAGCTGATAAGACAGGAAACGCTAAAGTTAAAATTCTGGCTGAAACACTTGATACTGCAATAGGTAAATACCTTGAGAACGGAAGAATGCCTTCAAGGAAAGCCTGCGAAATCGATAACCGCGGCAGTTCATTTTACCTCACATTATACTGGGCAGAGGCTCTCGCCGCACAGGATAAAGATAATGCGATGAAGGAAAGATTCACAAAGATCTTTAGTGAACTTAAAACAAACGAAGAGCAGATAGCGAAAGATATGATTGAGGTTCAGGGAAAGCCAGCAGATGTAGGCGGATATTATCTGCCTGATGAAAATAAAGCATTCTCGGCACTCCGCCCCAGTGAAACTTTCAACAGGATTATCGACACGATGTAATTAGATCTTATTATGCTTAATATTAAAATACCCCTGTACTTCTGCAGGGGTATTTTTCTTAACTATCCCTTCGCGAATCTAAGGATTCCTAAGAA
This sequence comes from uncultured Ignavibacteria bacterium, assembly GCA_963774455.1. Taxonomy (GTDB): domain Bacteria; phylum Bacteroidota; class Ignavibacteria; order Ignavibacteriales; family Ignavibacteriaceae; genus DATFVA01. The sequence goes on along the minus strand of CAVZFD010000004.1, from coordinate 519,700 downwards.
TGAGGTTGATTAACTGACGGTATTTATGTTAATTCCGTCAGTTAACTGACGGTACTTGTATTTTATTGGTATTCATCCCAGCTTTTTACAAGAGGGTGTCGAGGCTGTAATGTTCAATCTACTTAATGAACCTCTCGATAAACTTTGATTAAGGGAAAACTAAGGTCAACTGCTTTCCTGCGGATGATATAATCACTGTCAAGTTCTACCTTCTCTTCTGACTTAGGAATATTTATTACCAGGTCGATCTTCCCTTCAGAGAAATATGTAGGTATCCCCGGCTTAGCCTTATCGAAAGGGCGGTACAGAACTTCTACATGAACTAAATTGAACCCGGGTATAAATGCATCATCATAAAAAAGACCGCGTATGATTGCGGTCTTTTTTTATGATTAAATTATTTAGATGAAGTATTACTCGAGCAGCATCATCTTTTTAACAAGTACAGAATTTCCCTTCTGAAGTTTATAAAAATATGCACCGCTTGGTAATGCCTTTGCATTGAATCTGACGGTATGTGATCCTGCAGTTACAAATCCATTAACGAGAATGGCAACCTGCTGACCAAGGGTGTTATATATTACAAGCGTTACATTACCCGACTCAGGGATATTGTATAAAATATCTGTTGAGGGATTGAAAGGATTAGGAAAGTTCTGTGCAAGGTTAAAGGTTATTAATCCATTTAAATTTACTTCAACTTCTTTGGAATATTCCGACTGTCCATCGAAATCAATCTGTTTGAGTCTGTAAGTATAAATACCGTTATCAGCCTGCTTATCTGTAAATGAATATGAATGAGGAAGCGTTGTCGTTCCCGACCCTTCAACATACCCAACAGTTGAATAATTACCTCCGGAAGTTTTCCTTTCAACTTCAAAGATCCTGTTATTCGTTTCAGTAGCTGTATTCCAGTTCAGTTCCACCTGGTTTGATGAATTAACCGATGCAGTAAATGAAGTTAGTTCTACTGGAATAACAAAATTGTAAGTTGAAATTCCACCGTTACTCCTTACCGCCATTATCGTAGTGCCGGTTCTTGATAGTGACATATGATTGTAATTACCGGCAGGGGCAGTATTTTGAAGTGTCCAGGTACCTCCATTATCCTCAGAATAATAGATACCACTTCCACGCGCAATCCACCACTTGTTGTCAACTCCGGTAATTCCATAAATACTTCCCGAACCGGGAGCATTCGATAATGCAGTCCATGAGGTTCCTCCGTCAGTAGTTTGAGCCAGAGTTGAAGAGCCTCCGGTTAATCCGTCAGTAGAATTACTAAACCAGACTGAATAAGAATTTGTTGTAGAGGCAGTTGATTGGGGAGTCCAGCTATTTCCCATATCACTGGAATAATATATTGTTGTATTGTTTGTTCCAAAATAAATATCAGAACCAGAAACGTACATCGCATTGTTCCAGCCTGCTTCAGTTCCGTTTTGTGCAAGAGAAGGCGCCGGGATCCACGTAACGCCTCCATCAGTTGTATTGTACAGGTCCCAAAATCCTGCAACTGGATCGCCGTAAGCAAAACCGTTATTCGCGTCAGTCATCCAGATAGCGTCCATAAATCCGCCGGTTTGCGTAAATACCTGTGTCCAGGTAGTTCCTCCGTCGGTAGTTCTGTAGATATAAGTGGCAGAAGCTGAACTGGTACAAAGGGCATTCTGCGCATCAATACCAAATATATTATAAATTGTCTGGGTACCAATAGTCCCTCCTCCAACATTTGTCCAGGTAGCGCCCCCGTCAGTAGTTTTGAGAACAGTACCTGATGCCCCTCCGATCCATGCTACGGAATCATCTATAACAGATACGGAATGAAGAATGTTGGTTGTTGGGGAAGTTCGTTCCTGCCATTGAGCCTGTGTGTTGAATGCCGTAATAATTAATATGGATATAATTGTTACAGCATAGAAAAAGTAAGTTTTTGTCATATAACCTCCGTGAAATATTAGGATAAATTTGCTTAATTGTGAATTAATCCTCCAATAATTCTGAATGAGAAATAATCAAAATTTTTATAAAGGTATGTGATTAATGATTCTTATGTAAAAGGAATAAAGGGGTTAGAATGATTTTGAACAGACCTCTGTAAGCATAGAACAGCTTTATGGGGTTTTAGCTCAAAGATTCTGACATTCCTAAAATACAGGCCTACTACTGGTACTCATCCCAGCTTTTGATGGGGAGGGAGTCGAGGCTGTAGTGCTCAATCGACTTAATGAATCTCTTGATAAACTGAATATTTGTGAATAAGGGAATATTAAGGTCGACAGCTTTCCGGCGGATTATATAATCACTGTCGAGTTCAACTTTCTCTGCTGACTTGGGAATATTTATCACCAGGTCGATCTTCCCTTCAGAGAGATATGTAAGTATCCCCGGTTCAGCGTTATCGAACGGGCGGTAAAGTACCTCAACATCGATACCGTTGTCTTTGTAGAAATCGGCGGTACCTTTTGTACCGTAGAACTTCAGTCCCATTTTCCTGAGAGATAAAAGATCTTCAAGAAGTTCCGCTTTATTCTTTAATGTACCGGTAGAGAGCAGTGCGGCTTTGCGCGGGAATTTATGTCCTGTTGATAAAAGACTTTTAAGGAATGCCTCATTAAAATCATCACCGAGACAGGCAACTTCGCCGGTGGATGACATTTCAACTCCTGTTACAGGATCGGAACCTTTTAGTCGTGTGAAGGAGAATTGTGAGGCTTTTATGCCCACATAATCGAGATCGAAAGATGATTTATCTATTTTCGGAACTTTCTCTCCCAGCATCAGCTTCGTAGCGATCTCTATAAAATTGATTTTTAATGTCTTTGATACAAAGGGGAAGCTTCTTGAAGCGCGGAGGTTGCATTCGATAACTTTAACATCGTTGTCTTTTGCAATGAACTGAATGTTGAATGGTCCTGTTATTTGCAGCGACTTAGCTATTTTTTTCGTTATGTTTTTAACCCGGCGCATGGTTTCAAGGTAAGTCCTCTGCGGAGGAAGAACTATGGTTGCATCGCCCGAATGAACGCCCGCGTTCTCAACATGCTCGGCGATTGCATAACAGAAAAGATCACCGTCGTCCGCAACTGCATCTACTTCGATCTCGCGTGCATCCGTAATAAACTTGCTGATCACTACAGGGTGCTCTTTACTGATGTCAGCAGCTTTTTTAAGGTATATAGCGAGCTCTTCATCGTTGAGTACTATACTCATAGCCGCACCGCTTAAGACGTAGCTCGGCCTTATGAGTACAGGATATTCAACCTTCTGAGCAAACTTCTTGGCGTCCTCAAGGTCGGTTAATTCATTCCATTCCGGCTGATCGACATCTATGTCATCAAGGATCTGCGAGAACTTATGTCTGTTCTCAGCATTATCGATCTGTACCGGTGATGTGCCCAGGATTTTTACACCGGCACGGTGAAGTTTCATTGCAAGATTGTTGGGTATCTGTCCTCCCATTGAGACAATAATTCCTTCGGCATTCTCCCTCTCATAGATATCCATCACCCTCTCGAAGGTGAGCTGTTCAAAATAGAGTTTATCGCAGATGTCGTAATCTGTACTAACTGTTTCGGGATTATAGTTGATCATAATAGTGCGCTTGCCGGATTTATTAAGAGCAAGCACAGCATTTACGCAGCACCAGTCGAACTCAACCGATGAACCGATCCTGTATGCCCCGCTGCCGAGCACGATTATCTGGTTCGGCTCCCCTGTCTCAATATCATCTTCCCTGCCGTGGTAAGTAGTATACAGATAATTTGTCTGCGCAGGATATTCTGCAGCCAGTGTGTCGATCTGCTTAACCGCAGGCACAACTCCCAGCTTTTTTCTTTTCTCCCTAACATTATGTTCTTCATCATTAATAAGTTGAGCTATCTGCTGATCAGAAAAGCCGTTCATCTTTGCTTCGCGCATAAGAGTTTCGTCAATATCGGCAGGGTTTTTACCCGATAGCCGTGTTTCCGTTTCGATGATGTTCTGCATTTTATACAGAAACCAGCGGTTGATCTTAGTGAGGGAATGAATCTTATCTATGCTGTATCCTTTTTTCAGGGCTGCTGAAACTGCAAGAATTCTTTTGTCTGAAGGATGTGCAAGTTCATTATCGAGGTCTTCGAATTCCAGCGAATGCCCTGTAAAGCCGGGGTAACCAAGATCAAGCATCCTGATGGCTTTCTGCAGGACTTCCTCGAAAGTTCTGCCGAGCGACATTACCTCACCCACCGACTTCATCTCAGAACCAAGTTCATTATTAACAAGTTTGAATTTCTGCAGATCCCAACGGGGGAACTTTAAAGCCACATAATCGAGTGCGGGTTCAAAGCAGGCGGAAGTCTGCTGCGTAATGATATTCTCAACCTCGTTAAGTGCGTAACCGAGAGCAAGCTTGGTCGCAATAAAGGCAAGCGGGTAGCCTGTAGCTTTCGATGCCAGCGCAGAGCTTCTGCTTAGGCGCGCATTAACTTCTATAATACGATAGTCATCTGAATTTGGATCCAGCGCATATTGGATGTTGCACTCGCCAATAACTCCAAGATGCCTGATGAGTTTAATTCCTATTGAGCGAAGCTTAAAGTTCTCCCTTGCAGATAATGTCTGAACCGGGGCAATTACAACACTGTCGCCGGTATGTATTCCCATGGGGTCTATGTTCTCCATCGAACAGACGGTGATACAGTTATCAAAGCGGTCGCGTACAATTTCGTATTCAACTTCTTTCCAGCCGTAAAGTGATTCCTCGATGAGGATTTGGGTTGTGAAGGCAAATGCTCTGCGGGCTTTCTCGATTAGTTCCTCTTTTGTATTAACGATTCCGGATCCAAGTCCTCCCAACGCATAAGCGATACGTACCATTACAGGAAAGCCTATTCCTTCTGCTGCTGCTATGGCTTCATCAACAGATTGTGCGGTTTTGCTGAGAGCAACCTTTAGATCAACCTCCCTTACGCGGTCAGCAAAGAGCAGACGATCTTCGGTATCTTTAATAACTTCAACCGGGGTGCCGAGTACCTTCACATTATATTTTTCTAATATTCCCTTATCATATAAGTCAACACCAACATTCAAGGCTGTCTGTCCCCCGAACTGAAGCAGTATGCTGTCGGGCTGTTCCTTCACGATTATTTTCTCTACAAACTCTGTTTTAATCGGGAGGAAGTAAACTTTATCGGCAAAGTTTTCCGAAGTCTGGATTGTAGCAATGTTCGGGTTTATTAGAACGGTAAATATTCCGTCCTCCTTAAGAGCTTTTATCGCCTGGCTGCCGGAGTAATCGAACTCCCCCGCCTGTCCTATTTGAAGTGCGCCTGAACCCAGTATTAAAACTTTTTTTGGTTTTCCTCTTTTATGCATCATAACGCCCTCACAAACATATCGAAAATGAATTCACTATCGTCGGGACCAGGAGAGGCCTCAGGGTGAAACTGCGCCGCAAAGAACGGTTTGGATATATGAATAATACCCTCATTCGTTCCGTCGTTGTCATTTACAAACCATTCACGCCAGTCCTCCGGAAGAGTTTCCGTTTCAACAGCATAACCGTGGTTCTGTGATGTAATATATGTTTTCTTTGTTCCTGTTTCATTGCAGGGCTGATTATGTCCCCGGTGTCCGTATTTTAATTTATAGGTGTTTGCCCCTGCTGCCAGTCCCAGGATCTGACTTCCCAGGCAGATCCCGAGGATTGGAGTATTTCTTTCCATTGCCCGCTTCGCATTTTCTATCGTTGCCCTGCACATTTTAGGATCGCCGGGACCGTTTGAAAGGACTATACCATCCATTACCTCTTTATGAAATTCATAATCGTAGGGAACACGCAGCACCGAAATGTTGCGTCCCAGGAAAGCCTGTATCACATTATTTTTTGTACCGCAGTCAACCAGAATAACTCTCTTCCCGTTGCGTGGATACTCGACCGGTTCCTTCACGCAAACCTCTCCGACAAGGTCAAGCTTATTTATATCCTGGAAACCGGGATCGGAGCTTTCATCAATAATAATTTTACCCAGCATCGTTCCCTGGTCTCGCAGCTTCCGTGTAAGCATCCTGGTATCTATCCCTGTTATGCCGGGGATCTTCTGTTCTTTCATCCATTCGCCCAGTGATTTCTTCGCATTCCAGTGTGAATACTTTTCGGAATAGTCAGCTACAACCAGCGCGCGGCAGTGAATTGCATCTGATTCAAAGTTTTTCAGCATCCCGTTTTCCTTTTCATCGCCGGGAACTCCGTAATTTCCTATCAGCGGGTAAGTGCAGACAAGTATCTGTCCCCTGTAAGAAGGGTCAGTCATTGTTTCAGGGTAGCCGACCATACCTGTATTAAAAACTACCTCGCCGTTTGTGTTTCCTTTGTATCCGAAACTTTTTCCTGAAAACTCAGTACCGTCTTCAAGTATTAGTTTTGCGTTTTTTGTGCCTGTCATCCAGCCGAAACCTTTCGTATAATTTCTTGTTTTACGCTGACTCACCATCATCCGTTCAGGACAGACGCAATGAGCCTTAAATTTCTGATTAGGTTATTAAATTGGTACTTCAAAGAAGCCGGTCTTCAGGGTACTTATTCTGAGAATTCTACAGCTGCCGGCGGTTTAGACAAAAAAATAGCCACTCTATGAGGGGCTAAAAAAACTCAGGTAAAAAGAGAATATTTATAAATTTTAATTTTTTGCTGGTCAATTGTTTTCCGATTTGAATTGTTAATATACAGCAAAGAGATTATAGTTTCAATTTAACAATTTAATAATTTGCTTATTATATTGGTCAAAAATAAATTCACTCAGGTTTTTTTTTGAGTTTTAACACTAACTGATAAATTTGATAATTAACTATTTTTCTCAACTTAAATCTTCACCAGGGAACTTCAATATAAATAACCAGCTTCATTTCGTTAAATTAAACCCAACTCAAATTATCCCAAATGAAAAACAAGAAAGCTCCAAAAACTTTTATTCTGGATACGAATGTTATTCTACACGATTCAACTTCAATACTGCAATTCGAGGAAAATGATGTAGTTATACCTCTTACGGTTATAGAAGAGCTTGATCATTTTAAGAGGGGCAGCCAGGTTATAAATCTCAATGCAAGAGAATTTGCAAGGACACTTGATTCACTCACCGGTACAGCAATTTTCAACGGCGGTGTTTCACTCGGCAAGGGGAAAGGAAAAGTGCGCGTCGGTTTTTCACGCGGGATCAGTTCAGAAATCAAGGAACTGTTTACTGAAGATAATCCCGATCATCGCATCCTTTCTGTCGCAATGGATACTCTGAAGAAAAAGAAAGATCCTTCCTCCGTCATCCTGGTTACCAAGGACGTAAACCTGAGAATGAAGGCAAAGGCGCTTGGAATACACGCTGAGGACTATTCAACAGACCGTGTTGGTAGTGTTGAGGAATTGTATAGCGGAAAAGAAGTGGTAGAGAATTTTGATGATGACCTGATTATTAAGCTGTTCCAGGCCCCATTTGAGATTGAAGCTAAAAAGATTCTTAAGAAACTTCATTCTGAACCCATCCCGAATAAATACTATATCTTCAGGAACCCCAACAGGTCAGTTCTTGCCTATCTGGATAAGGAGATGGAGTTTTTCCGGAAGGTAGATAAGAATACTATTTACGGAATTAAGCCGAGAAATGCAGAACAGACTTTCGCAGTTGAAGCCCTTACCAATAATGATATTCCTCTCGTCTCACTCACAGGTAAAGCCGGTACAGGCAAAACTCTGCTTGCACTTGCAAGCGCACTCAATGTAAGGAAAAACTACAGGCAGATATATATAGCACGACCGATTGTTCCTTTAAGCAACAAGGATATCGGCTTTCTTCCGGGCGATGTTCAAAGTAAAATTGAACCTTATATGCAGCCGTTGTGGGATAACCTGCGGGTGATCCAGGATCAGTTTTCCGAAACCGATAAGCAGCACCAGGCAATTAACAGTATGATCAAGGATGATAAACTTGTTATTGAGGCTCTGTCATATATCAGGGGAAGAAGTCTGCAAAGGATATTTTTTATTGTCGACGAAGCACAGAACCTTACTCCCCACGAAATAAAGACGATCATTACGCGCGTCGGCGAAGGATCCAAAATTGTATTCACAGGAGATATCTACCAGATCGACCATCCTTACCTTGATTCACAGTCGAATGGTTTGTCATACCTGATAGATCATTTTATGGGACAAAAATTATACGCTCACGTAAACCTTGAGAAAGGCGAAAGATCTGTGCTGGCAGAACTGGCCGCCAACCTTCTATAGAAAGTTTAGGCAGGAGATGTTATCGTGAACTTTATCCTGAACTTGCCTGCCCCGCTCCTAGCGGAGTTTCGGGATTGTTTCTGATCCGTTAATCCGTTAATCAGCCAACTGCAAATTCCTTAGCGCCTTCGTGGCATCAAACTTCCACCAATTCGCTTAATCCGCCAATTCGCTAAATCCGCCAATTCGCTAAATCCGCCAATTCGCTAAATCCGTCAATCCGCTAAATCCGCCAATCCGCCAATTCGCTTAATCCGCCAATCCGCTAATCCGCCAATTCCTTTTTACCCTGCCATTCCTTATCTTAATCTATTATACACAAATTATTTAGAGATTTATGCAAAAGACGTTTCCCAAATTTGTTTTATTCTTACTCACTGCAGTTTTATTCACCGGCTGCCTTGAAGTTAATACCACTATTCACCTGAACAAAGACGGATCAGGAACACTTGATGAATCCGTTTTAATGAGCAGCCAGGTCGTAGCAATGATATCAGCATTCGCGGCTTCTTTTGATTCCACCTCGGCCGATACCGCTGCTTTCAGTCTTTTTAAGGAAGATCAACTCATTGCTGATACTGCTAAATACGGAAGTGGTGTTAAATACGTCACCGGAAAGGAAGTAAAACAGGAGGGGAAAGAAGGCTATAAGGTTATATACTCATTCAACAATATAAATGATCTGAAGATCAATCAGAATCCGAATTCCAAAATTGATATGGAAGGTGTGGAGTTTGAGGAAGATTCTGCCCACGAGTTTCTTCACTTCAACTTTAAGCAGGGGGAACAGTCGGAACTTACAATTCAGATGCCTTCTATGAATGATCAGGATGTTTCTAATGAAGCCGCCACAGAGGATACCGCTTCATCCAGTACCGAAGGAATGGATGAACTGCTTAAACTGATGAAGGGAATGAGGATCGCCCTTACCCTGGATGTAAACGGAAAAATCACGGAGACTAATGCAAGCTACGTCAAAGATTCAAGCATTACTTTGTTTGATATAAACTTCAATGATCTGCTCGATAATCCCGAAAAACTGAAAATGTTCAAGCAGCAGAATCCGAAAAACCTTGAGGAAATCAAGAAGATTGTTGAAAATATGCCGGGAGTAAAAGTCGAGCTCAATAATCCCGTTAACATTAAGTTTGAGTGACCCTGCATTGTGTTATGTTGACACAAGTAACTTGTCATCCCGCATTCAGGATGCTGACACAAGTAACTTGTCATCCCGAATTTATTTCGGGATCTAGCAAAGAAACCAAGATGCTGAAACAAGTTCAGCATGACAAGCCTTAGGAAGATGCTGAAACCCCGCTAGAAGCGGCTTGTCCGAGACAACTACACATCGCTTGTCCGGGATGACAACTTTCCGGTCCAACTGCATTGTTTAAGTCAGTAAAGTTTTAGACCTTAGAATGTTTTATTTTATGGTGTTTAATTTATTGATTTAAAGATGCAGACTTTTAAATATCCCCCATTCTATAAGCTTCTTTACCGTTATGGAAATATTCCTGTAACTATAATATTATCGATCTATCTTGTACCTTCTGTTGTCTATATTGATAAGAATCTGCTCTACCTCATCCCCGTTATTTTTCTGTTTTTGATGATATACCTGCTTAACCGGCATTATCTTAATCTGTATAAAATAATACCTTATAAAATTGAAGCTGATGAAGAGAAAATGATATGTACCGATTTCCTTTTTTCAAAAAAAGAATTCACGATCTATTACCGCGATATTGAATCGCTTACCGGCGGAATATTTGACGGCCGGTTTGCGGGGGTAATGAAGGCATGCGACAGGAACAACCAGGTCTGCATAGGTTTCTTCAACCGCCTGAGGCATGCGGATAAACTGCAGACTATCCTGCTTAGCAAGGTGCCTCGCAAAGTATATGATGATGTTGTTGAACGCGTTGGGCTGAAGACCAAAAAAGACGATAAGAAGGGGAACAAAAAAGACAACAGGAAGTAGCATTCTCCCCGGTCCCGCCTGGTATAATTAATAACGCTGTCAGGGATTAACTCCGGGAATCATCACGGGAATTTGTGACTACTTAAAAACAACCTTTAACCGTTTCAACGGTTTTTACTAATTTGCACTTATGAAAATAGCAGTTCTGTTATCAGGCGGAGTCGACAGCTCCGTCGCACTGAAATTACTAAAAGATGAAGGCCACGATCTCACTGCGTTTTACCTTAAGATCTGGCTGCAGGATGAATTCTCATTCCTCGGCGAGTGTCCCTGGGAGGAAGACCTTGAATACGCACGCGGTGTCTGCCGACAGCTTAATGTGCCACTGGAGGTGCTTCCGCTTCAGAATGAATACTGGGATACCGTTGTAACTTATACTCTCACAGAAATTAAGGAAGGACGTACTCCCAATCCCGATATCTTCTGCAACAGCTTGATAAAGTTCGGCCAGTTCTACAGCAAGATCGATAAGTCTTTTGAAAAGGTAGCCAGCGGACACTATGCACGAGTTGAAGCAAACGGGAAATTCGCACTCAAAAGATCGCCTGACCCGGTTAAGGATCAGACATACTTCCTTGCCTACCTTACTCAGAAGCAGCTGAGCAGAGCCCTCTTCCCTTTAGGCAGATTCAACAAATCGGAGGTTCGAGAGCTCGCCGAAAAATCTGACCTTCCTAACAAAGCAAGAAAGGATAGCCAGGGGATATGCTTCCTGGGACAAATAAAATTTGCCGAATTCATAAAGCATCACCTCGGTGTGAAGACGGGCGAAATTATCGATATTGATACCGGCAAGGTTATGGGTGAACATGAAGGTTATTACTACTATACAATTGGACAGCGGTCGGGATTAGGTCTGGGCGGCGGTCCCTGGTATGTGGTAAAAAAGGAAATTAAAAAAAATATTATTTATATCTCACGCGAGAATACAGCTAACCGTTCAAGACGGCAGTTTGCAGCCGGAAAATTTAACTGGATAAATGGTGCACCGCTCGAAGAGAAAGAGTACCTGGTTAAAATAAGGCATGGAGCGAACTTTTATAAGTGCGGGATTGTTTACCAGGGAAAGACTGAGGCTATCGTTACTCTTGACAGACCGGATAAAGGAATTGCTCCCGGTCAGTTTGCTGTTTTTTATGAAGAGGAAATTTGTCTGGGCGGAGGCGTAATTCTTCTTTAAAAGACAAAAGGTGAGATATAAACGCTCTCACCGTTTGTAAAAATTGTCATGCTGAATTTGTTTCAGCATCTCCGGGTAGATAGTGTCATGCTGAATTTGTTTCAGCATCTCATGACATGATCTTATTACGAACTGATCGAAGTTAAGCGAAGACCCCGCTTAGCGGGTACGGCATCTGATCGTTACCTGTTAATACTGAATTTTTTCATCTGCCGCTCAACTTTTTTAGTATTGGTGCGGGCAATAATAACAAGAACAGAAAGATAGAGGACTACTCCTATTTCAATATATTCCATTTATGGCTCCTTTAATTTTGAACGTTCGACAAAAAATGTGCAATTTTGGTGCCATCCGTCACATTTTACATTGTAGGAGAAATTGATAATAATTCCCTGGAGAAAGATAAAAATGTCAGGTAATTATTACAAGGAAATGAAAAAAAGAAGAACGGTAATTTTGACAGATAAAGAGATAATTCTGTCTAATAAATGTCATTCCATCCAGCATGACAAGTTGTTCACAACGACGTGTCACCCTGAATTTATTTCAGGGTCTCGAAAGTAATCTAAGATGCTGAAACAAGTTGAGCATGACAAATCATTAACTTCAGGAGAAAAATGTTAGTATTCTTTTCGGTCTTTTTCGCGGTTTACGCCGCAGTAAACTATTACATCTTTATCCGCGGCTGGCAGGCACTTACAATATTTCCGCATCTTAAAATTATTTATCTCATTGTTTTTCTTTTTATCTCCTTATCTTTTATTATTTCAAAATTCCTTACTGACCGTCTGTCATCATTTTTATACGACACCTTGCAATGGATCGGCTCCTTCTGGTTTGCGTTTATGCTCTACTTCGTGCTGAGCCTGGTAATCCTTGATATACTTCGACTGCTAAATCACTTTTTCACATTTTTCCCGGCATCAGTTGTTAATAATTATGATGCCTGGAAGTTGGGGATGTTTATAGCCATTATCGTGCTCGCTTCGGTTATAGTAGCAGCAGGTTATATCAACACAAGAATGCTCACTGTTAAGAACCTGGAGATCACACTGGATAAAAAATCCTCCCCGTTAAAGGAACTCAGGATAGTTTCCTTTGCGGATATCCATCTTACCGCAATGAACAATGAAAAGTTCTTACGCAGGATCGTTGATAAAACAAATTCCCTTAATCCTGATATAGTGCTCATACCAGGAGATTTTGTGGATGAAAAATCCGACTGGCTGGATTCAAGGGGCATCGGGGAATCGTTTTTCAGGATTAAATCGAAATACGGAACTTATGCCTGTACCGGAAACCATGAATACATAGTTGGAATAAAAGATGCATCGAAGTTTATAACCACGCACGATATAAAGCTGCTTCAGGATGAACTGGTTATGATCGACAGCGCCTTTTACATCGCTGCCCGGGACGACAGAAGCAAGAAACAGTTCACCGGCGAACCACGGAAACCATTGAACGAGATCCTTACCGGAAGAAATGAAAACCTGCCTGTAATACTGATGGACCATACACCATTTGGACTTGAGGAAGCAGAGCAAAATACTGTAGATATGCAGCTTTCAGGCCACACACACCATGCCCAGATGTGGCCGTTGAATTATATTACTCAGATGATCTATGAAAAGGATTGGGGCTACCTAAAGAAAGGAAATACGCAGTATTATGTCACCTGCGGCGTCGGCACCTGGGGACCCCCCGTCCGCACCGGAAGTCCCACCGAGATAATAAACATCAAGGTCAACTTTAAATAATAACTTTCTATAGATGATCTCGCTGTCTAAAAAGCTGTCAATCTGAACCTGTTTCAGATTCTTAATCGATTTTTCAAATACGCAACAAATCCTTTTATCTGCTCTGTATAAATGTAAGAGTATCTAAAGTAGCTGCATCAAATACAAAACATTTGGAACGGCCAAAATTTGGTTGTCCCAATCCATAAGTCACCTGAAAGACCCAGGCATCCTGATTTTCATATTGAGCTTTTTCTGCATATGTAGGCATAACATATCCACCGGAAATATTGCAGCCGGTCCTGGAAAGAATGCTGTCAATTATATTAACATCTTCTCCAAGTTTGATAACTTCATCTTTCATATAATCCAATATCTTACTTCTCATTGCTTCAGAATAATTATTAGAATATGCGTTGCTCATATTGTTTAATGAAATTGTGTCCGGGAAAGAAGAACTGAAACTTGCCTGGTTATAGTTGATACTGGATTTTTTTACAACAGGCTTTGCTGTAATTTCATCGGAGGGTTCAGTAGGTTTTTCATTACAGGCAAGAAATAAGATAGAAAATAAGACTATAAAACCAGCTGCTGTAATACCTCTTTTCATTTTCTTTTACTCCCGCACTTATTTTTACCGTTAACTTAATGAACCCCCGCAACTAAAACAAGGAGCCTGAAGTCAGCGGGCCTTACAAACTTCTGAATCAAGGCTGATTATAGACTGTATTCAGTACGGCATCGGGAAATCATTGAACGATAACTTTCAATTTCAGGGTGTATTGCGAATAAGGACCTGAATATTTAATTTAAATTCATAAATACTTGAATGTAAGCGAATCCAGGGCACAAAATTATTAAGGTGGAAAATTGAAAAGCGGGAAACTCTTTCTTTATTTACTCTTCATACTATTATTAGCACTACTGGCTTGCCCGGTCTCTGCCCTCGCAAATCCAGCTCCGCCCGATGAGGACAAAATAGAGTTAAATCGCAGCAGACTTCTATTCGGCTATTCAAGCCTGGTTATGAGTGATGAGGAACCGATGTTCATGAATATGTTTTTTAATGTGAATTACAGAACAAGTGAATTTGATCCATTTACAAAGCCATTCAAAGTTAAATGGGCCTTCGAAATAGGATTAAACGGAGTATTTCCTATAGAACATAATTTAGAGGGCGGCGCAATTATTCCTTACGCGAAAACTGGTCCTGAGATGAGCTTAATGAAGAATTTGTTCATAGGTGGAAGTTTTGGACTAGCCGCAGTTTTCATGGGATATTTTGGAATAGCTCCTTATGCCGGAATCAATAGTTACTACTTACTCCCGTTAAATAGAAATTTATTTGTCGAATTTGAATTTGGTTGTCACTCAACGTTTGTTGTGGAAAAAACCCCTTACTTAATTTATTTTGCCTCGGGTATAGCAATAAAGTAAGCGGAAACAGCTGTTAACCTTATTAACAGGTAGAGTATACTGAAATTATAATATCCGGATGGGGTGACCATCCGGATAAAAAGCAATGTAGTGTTCGGTTAGAAGTTTACGGTGAAGCCGAATTTGAACTGATCGTAGGCGAGGGGTGCTGCGCTGCTGAACGGCCAGTTCATTTTATCCTGTCTTAGTTCGTAGATTCCGTATGATAACGCGTTTTTAAGGATGAAGCTCATTACGGGACCAGCATAAGGCGATGAATGCATAATCTCCTTCACAAAGCCGTCAACCATGAACTGCCCTATGCTTTCGATTGCAACGCTGCCAGCCCATTTCCAGAACAGATGTCTAGGGAATATAATTGCTCTTTCATAGGATGCATCAAAGGTGAGCATAGGGATTACCTTAAGCTTTATACCGCCCTCAGCGTTCGTTCCGAATCTGAAGGAACCGTCGAAGTTATCCAGCAAAGCTTTATCACCTGAAGCTATTGTCTGGTCTTTAAGATCCAGTTTTGACCAGGAGAGATCGAAGGAATAGTATGGAATCACTGCTCCGCTTCCTATTTTATACCCGTAGCCGGAGGCCTTGCCCAGTCCGAATCTCCATGCAGCATTTTCAAGCTCAGGTGCAGAAACAGCATTCCTGTTTATATCGGTGGAAATATTAGATAGATAGAGATACTTGAAATCGTAGTCGATTATGTTCTCTTCCCACTTATTGTCTTTCTCATCAGTGTAGCCGAGTTTGATTTCCAGTGCATTCGGATCTGCAAACTTGCCCGAGAAATTATCCAGACTCATATTCGACATTCCATATCTCAGGGCAAGAGTGGGACTCCCGTGAAAATCAACATCAAGTAAGTCCATATCATGATGGAAGTCTTTCCAGTCGTTCCAGTCCCAGCTGTCTGTCGTATCATTCTCGCTGCTCTCCTCCTGCGGAAGAGCCGGCACTGAAAGAAGTATAATGAATAATAGAGGCAGTAAATATTTTATCTTCATTTTAACCCTCACAATTAATTGTTAATCATTCCCCTGCAAACAAGGAGAATGCCAGAAGCTTTTGCTTCAGTTTCGATTTCTATTACTGTTGGTTTTATAATTCTGATCATTAAAGTAGACATTAACAGTACTTTCAAATATCCAATTATTAAGACTTACAGTAATCAGAAAAAATTACGGTACAAAGTTATGGAATGGCGGGAGGATTGGAGTACGAAAATGTAGGGAGGAGGGAAATGGCGGATGGGTGGCGGGAAAAAGGGATGGAGGGGAGGTGATGGTTGATGGTTGATTGATGATGGATGGGTCTATCTTCGACAGGCTCAGTGTGACAAGGTACCCGGAGATGCTGAAATAAATTCGGAATGACAGGTTGTAGTTCAGCCTGACACCAGGAATTTTCCATCATACATCTTCAATCTTAAATCTTCAACAGTATACCTTGCCCTCTGCCCTCTGCTCTTCGTATCACAAAATGTACTTGCTCAGGTCACGGTTTTTGACGATGAACTCAAGGCGTTCTTTAACGTCGCTGCCGCTGATAACTACCTTTTCGCTCGGCAGCTTGTCCGGTACATCAAACAGGATCTCATCAAGCAGCGTGGTAAGGATCGTGTGGAGCCGCCTTGCTCCTATATTCTCAACCTGGTCATTAACCTCTGTTGCTATCCTTGCAACTTCCCTGATGGCATCATCGGTGAATTCCAGTTCAACTCCCTCTGTTCTCAACAAAGCCTGGTACTGCTTCAGCAGTGCATTCTGAGGCTGAGTAAGTATCTGAACAAAATCATCCTCAGTAAGACTCTTCAATTCAACCCTGATCGGGAATCTTCCCTGAAGCTCGGGTATCAAGTCTGAAGGTTTGGATACGTGGAATGCACCGGAAGCAATAAAAAGAATGTGGTCTGTCCTTACAGGACCATATTTTGTGTTTACATTTGAACCCTCAACAATGGGAAGCAGATCGCGCTGCACACCTTCACGGGAAACATCAGGACCCTGGCCCTTCCCCCCGCCGCCTGCAACTTTATCGATTTCGTCAATAAAGACTATCCCCGAATTTTCAACCCGCTCGATTGCTTCTTTCTGAACAGCTTCCATATCTATCAGCTTCTGCGCTTCTTCCTGCGCTATTATTTTTTTGGCTTCTGAAATTTTGGTTTTTCTTTTCTTCCTTTTCTTGGGCATCATGTTTCCCATGATCTCCTGGAAGTTTATGCCCATGTCGTCGAGTCCAAGGGGACCAAGAACCTGGAGTCCCAAATTTGAATTCGCCGAAGCGTCGAACTCAATCATCTTATCATCCATCTCACCCTTCTTTAACTTCTCGCGCATCCATTCGCGCGTTTTCTGGTTCTGAAATGCTTCGTTATCCACTTCCCCATCCTCTGTATTGCCCGCATGAGCAGGCTTCTTTACAGGCGGGATCAGTATATCAAGAATTTTTTCATCAGCCAGTTCATCTGCTTTTTCCTGAACTTCCTCAGTCTTCTCAGTCTTAACCATATTCACGGCGTAATCGGTAAGGTCGCGTATCATCGATTCCACATCGCGTCCCACATATCCTACCTCGGTGAATTTTGAAGCCTCCACCTTTATAAAAGGGGCGTTAGCAAGCTTCGCAAGTCGACGCGCAATTTCAGTTTTACCAACACCAGTGGGACCAATAAGTATAATATTGTTCGGCAGAATTTCCTCTCTTATCGCATCCTCAACCATCTGCCTTCTCCACCTGTTCCTCAGGGCTATAGCAACGGCTCTCTTGGCATCATGCTGTCCTATTATAAACCTGTTTAGTTCGGTTACTATCTGAGTCGGCGTATATTCTTTGTTTTGCTTTTTATTTTTCTTACTCATTTCTTACTTTCAAATTACTTCAACGTTAATTTTATCATTAGTATAAATACAGATCTCAGAAGCTGTTTTTAATGCTTCCTTAACTATCTCCTCTGCGGTAAGAGAGCTGTATTTTTTCAGCATCTTCGCGGCGGCAAGCGCATACATTCCGCCCGAACCGATCGCAACAATATTATCATCCGGCTCAATTACATCACCGTTGCCGCTTACAACCAGCGCTTTGTCTTCTGTTATAACGGCAAGCATAGCCTCAAGCTTCCGCAAAAATTTATCTGTTCTCCAGTCCTTTGCAAGTTCAACGGCCGCACGGGAAACATTTCCCCTGTACTGCTCAAGCTTGTCCTCAAAGCGTTCCACCAGGGTAAAAGCGTCGGCAGAAGCACCTGCAAATCCGCATAAAACTTTTCCGTTTGCAATCTTACGTATTTTTACAGCGTTATGTTTCATTACCGTATTACCAAGAGTTACCTGTCCGTCACCGCCGAGCGCAGCAACGCCGTTATGCACCAGTCCTAATATTGTTGTTGCCTTCATTTGTTCCATTATATCGATTGCTCCTTATTCAAAAAAATATGTCCCTGTAATTTAAATAGCCGACTGCGGCCGTTCAAATTTTCAGCAAATAAATCACCTCCCGGAGAACTTAAAGGGAAATATGCGGGGGACGGATTTTCGGTATTCTCTGTACTACTTCCCCGAATGTTTCAATAAGTTTTTTCTCTTCGAAAAATGATCCTGCATAAAAATAAGCAACTATGCAAAGAAAAAAAGTGAGATAAAAGATATCCATTACAGGCCGGAAAAGCAGAAAGAGAATGGTGAACAGGTAAAGAGGGTGACGCGAAAATTTATAGGGACCTTCATTATGCATTGTTAAACGCTCATCGAGATCCTCTATTTTATACTCTCCCTTAAACCATCTCACAACCTGGTTTATTCCCAGGAATTCCATTCCGCTGAAATACCTGAGCGTCCATAGGATGCCGGCAAGACTAACAAACTGCGGCACCAGTATGATCAGATCCCACGGAGTCGGCAGGTCGTATACGATATAATCCGGATGGGGAATGGACTCATACATCACGTAAAACAGGACCACCGCAGCCAGGTTGTAGACTATCCTGTAAAAAGCGATATAAGTTCCGGCTATCCCGGCAAGCTTCTTCTTGAAACCTGTGGAGGCAAGGTAAGAATGAAGTAAACCGTATAAAACAAAAGCGGATATTATCAGCAGGATATCCAGGGTAATCGTCATAAAGCCTTGCGCAGGCGGGCGATTGGCAATCTCAATTGTTCACGGTATTTCGCTACTGTTCTCCTCGCAATATGCACACCCTCGTCGTTGAGGATCTCCGCAAGCTTATCATCACTGTAAGGCGAGCCCTTATCTTCAGAACCTATAATTTCCTTTAACCGCTCTTTGATGTGTTTGTTGGATACCTCTTCCCCGCTGTCGGTTGATAATCCTTCACTGAAGAAATATTTCAGTTCGTGTATGCCCATAGGACTCTGAACATATTTGCCGTTCACTACGCGGCTGATGGTAGATATATCCATATTAATTTCTTCCGCGATGTCTTTGTAGATCATCGGCCTGAGAAGCTTGGGACCTTTATCGAAGAACTCATACTGCCTTTCAAGGATCGCACGCATAATCTTCATCAGCGTCTCTCTTCTCTGCTGAATGCAGGCGATAAACCACTTAGCCGACTCAAACTTTTCACGGAGGAATTTGTAAGTCTCTTTCTCCCTCGGGGTTTTCTTCGCCCTCCTGGTTGAGTCAAACATCTCAAGGTACGTCCTGCTGATAGTTACCGAAGGCATACTCCTGTCGTTAAGTGTAATTACAAAGTTGTCGTCTACCTTTTCGATTACGAAGTCGGGCGTGATCTGGTTCATTTCAACCGACTCGATGTTGCCCTCGCCCGGTTTAGGATTAAGACTCTGAATCAGGTCGATAGTGATCTTGAGGGTCTCATCCGACATATTTAATTTCTGTTTGATCGCGTCAAATCTTCTCTTGGCGAAATCCTCATAGCACTGCTCAAGCAGCTGCGTGGCCAGGTAAGTATAATACTGATCGTGATCCGAATTCCTCAGCTGAACAAGCAGACATTCCTGCAGGTTCCGGGAAGCAATGCCGGGAGGGTCGAAACGCTGAACCTGCTTCAGCAGGTTTTCCGCCTCTTCAGGTGAAATTTTTACATGCTCAAACATCTCAAGCTCATTAACAATATCCTTCAGACTCCTCTTCAGGTACCCGTCCACATCGAGGTTTCCGATAATCTCCTCCCCCAGCATAAAAAGATCATCCTCAAGGTTCATCATAGTCAGCTGGTTCCGCAGGTGCTCCGTTAATGATTCCTTCGCGGGCGCCAGAGGCTGGTAAATTTCGTCGTCTTTGCTCCTGTTAACCCTGTCCCCCTCAAAATCAACATCATTCATAAAATCTTCAAGCTCAAACTCCTCTTTATCATAGTCTTCGTATTCCTCAACCTCATCCTCCTTCTTCTCCTCCTTTTCCTGCGAAAGCTCTATCTCTTCATCCATCACCTCTTCAAGGATGGGATTTATTTCCAGTTCGGTTTTAATTCTCTGCTCAAGAGCAAGAGTGTTTAACTGCAGAAGTTTCTGATACTGTATCTGCTGAGGTGAAAGCTTCTGCTGCTGCGATAATTTCTGGCTGAGTGTTAACATTTCTTTATTCTATTTTTTCCTTTAAAGCTGAATACCATTTTCTGCCGTACTTTCTTTGCAGGGCTTCCCCGCAGAATTCGGCAACAGTTACATCCTCCACTTTCCCTTTTTCAAGAGCAGCACTGCATTCGCTGAACTTTTCATATCTCAGAACATCCTTTCCGAACTTCGAGATCCTGATCGGGAAAAGATGACACGAAACCGGCTTCCTGAAATCTGTTTTGCCGTCGAAATATGCTTTTTCAATGCCGCATTTAGCTATACCATTATCATAAAAAACAAACACACAGGCCTTATTATCCAGACTGTGGGTCATCAATTCCTTGCTCTTATATTTGAAGAAACCTTCATTTTGAATCACTCTTTTGTGCTCCTCAGGAAGATACGGCATAACTATCGGTAAAATTTCACCGATTATCTTTACCTCTTCCTCTTCCAGGGGCGCGCCGAATTCACTCTCAAAAGTACAGCAGGCGCCTTTACACTTCTCCAAATCGCAGGAAAAGCGCGTATTTAAGACCTCTTTCCTTACCTCCACATCCTCTACCGGCACTATGTTACTATTGAAAAACATTGGAATAATTTTTGTTGCAAAATAACAATTAGAATGATAATACAAAAGTTTAAAAGTTAATTATTCACTTCTCCCCTTAAATTTCCCATCAGCAAAAACTTTTCTCTTATTTACTTAGTTTAGAATAGTTCTTCAGGAGGATTAATATGAATTTTGCGGGGAAAGCAATATTACTAACAGGGGCATCAAGCGGAATCGGATACGAACTGGCGGCCAGGCTGGCAAAAGAAAACTGCAGATTAGCCGTACTGGCAAGAAATACAAGTAAGCTGCAGGAAATAGCCGGCAGATTTAGTACCAATCAGAACACAATACTCCCCGTGCACTGCGATGTTTCCCAAAAAGATGAAGTCCACTCAGCCATCGACAAAGTAACAGCCGAATTCGGGGGAATAGACATACTGATTCTGAATGCGGGGGCCAGTTACAGGATCGACGTAGAGAATTTCTCATCGGAAAAAGGCAAAGACATAATTGAAGTCAATCTAATCTCCAAATTCTATTTTCTTGAAAAGCTTATCCCGCACTTCATCTCAAAGAGAAGCGGGATGATAGTAGGCGTATCGAGTCTTGCCGACGTAAGAGGATTTCCGCGCAGCGGATTCTACAATGCGAGCAAGGCAGCATTCACCAGGCTGCTTGAAAGTCTGCGCACCGAACTTCACAATTACGATGTAAAAGTAATAACAGTGAAGCCCGGGTTCGTAAGAACGCCAATGACCGACAAGAACGAATTCCATATGCCCTTCCTGATGGAGCCCGGCAAGGCCGCAGAAATAATCATCAACGGCATCAGAAAAGAAAAAAAGATCATCCAGTTCCCCCTACCCACCGTACTCGGCGCAAAACTCCTCGGCGTGATGCCCAGTCCCCTCTTCGAATACTTCGCCCGCAAGCACCTCGAAGGCCTGAAGGAAATTAATACATAAAGCGCAGAACAAGTACGCCGGTAAAGAAGTTGGAAGGTAGTATTTGCAGGCCGAACAGAGGCCGAAGAGTGGCCGAACAGAGGCCGAAGAAAATTTGATAATTTCAGGTTGGCGGGATCCAGAAGCTGTTAATTTTCATACAAATTTATCATATTTGGAACATAAATAAAAATTTACAGGGCTCCCGGGGATGGCAAGGGCATTCTTCTTTTTTCTGACCTACACAGCTGTTTGTTTTGCACAGACCAGCGTGAAACTTAATGAAATAATGTTTTACCCTGTTTCGGGTAACAATGAATTCATTGAGATTTATAATTCCGGTTTAACCAGCATCGATCTTTACGGTCTTAGTATAAAATATTATAATTCATCACCTGACTCCATCACCGGTACTGGGCAGGGGACGATCCTTCAAGCACAATCTTATGCAGTAATATTTGAAGCAGATTATGATCCCGAAACAGGTATCTATAATAACCTTATACCGCCCGGATCATTGATCCTGAAAATTACGGATAATTATTTCGGATCAACAGGAATGGCCAATACGTCAGATCGTCCCGTATGCCTGCTTTCACCAAATGAAGATACGCTGGATGTATATACGTATTCGGCGGATAATCTGCAGGCTCATTCGGATGAGAAAATCCTGGAAGGAGCCGATAGTTCTCAGTCAAACTGGCTTAATTCTATTTATCCCAACGGAACGCCTGGTTTCCAAAATTCTGTTACTCCTGTTGCGTATGACCTTGAGGTTAATTCAATAACTATATCACCGGCTGTTCCGGTTGAAGGTGATGATATTATCATTAGCAGCAAAATCAAAAATACAGGTGAAAATCAGACTGATAATTTTTGGGTAAAAATATATAATGACACTAATCTCGACTCAATTCCCCAGGCTGGTGAAGAGATCTTCTCACAGGAGTATTTAAGTCTGCAGCCGGGCGATTCTCTTATTGCCGAAACACAAATCAGTTCATCTGCCCCGGGATATTATGATATCATAGTAAAGGTTGTTTTTCCTCCGGATGAGGATACATTAGATAATACTGCCTGGAAGACTTTCACTGTTTATCCCCGGGGTACTCACTATAATGATATTGTAATCAACGAGATGATGTATGCACCCTCTTCAGGTGAACCTGAATGGGTAGAGATTTTCAATCGCTCCTCAGAGGAAGTAAACCTGAACGGTTGGGTATTTTGTGATTATTCAACAGCAAGGGTTATAACCTATGATGATATTTTTATTTCCCCCGGGGGTTTTATTGTCCTTACGCAGGATTCATCCCTGCTCAACTTTTATAATGTTCCTTCATCAATAATTAAGTTCAGTCTTCCTCCCTTAAATAACACCGGAGATGCTGTTGTGATTAAGGATTCACTCGGTATTTTAATCGACAGCCTTGTTTATTCACCTGACTGGGGAGGAGATAATGGTCGATCGCTTGAAAGAATTTCTGTGAATGAAAATAGTGGTTATGAGGACAATTGGCTGACAAGTGAAGGTAATTTCAAAGCTACACCGGGACAAATTAACTCAGTTACACCAAAGGAAAACGACCTTAAAATATCAGCCTTTGAATCAGCCGACTTTGCAATCATCGGAGAACCTGCAGAATTTGTTATAACAATAAAGAATGGAGGTTTGAATACCTCTTCATCTTTTTCTCTCAACCTTTACGATGACAGGAACCTGGATTCTATCGCACAATCGTCTGAATTTATAACATCAATTAATTCGGGACCTTTGTTTTCCGGCGATACCTCGTTATTCACGTTGTATACGATGAACTTTGTGGAGGGTCAGAATTATTTTATTGCTGAGGTAAATGTTTCTCCCGATGATGATACAACTAACAATAAGGCATTTGCAGCATTTTTGGGAATGGAGGTTTATGAATTCAGGGACGATCTTGTGTTAAATGAATTTATGTACGATCCCGAGAGTCCTCAGCCTGAATGGATTGAGATCCTGAATAGGAGCAGCATACCTGTCGATCTCATAAACCATCGGCTGGCGGATTCCAGGGATACGATCATGATTTGTTCTACTAATTTGATGATACTGCCGGGGGATTTTGTCGTGCTCGCAGAAGATAGTACAATCAGGAATTACTTTAATATCAGTGCTCCTCTTATAATAAAATCGTTCCCCGCCCTAAATAATTCAGGTGACAAAATAATACTTCTCGATTCCCTGGACCGCGTGATTGATTCACTTGAATATAGTTCTGACTGGGGAGGCAGCGATGGGATATCCCTTGAAAGGATTAATGCCGACAGTTCCTCATCTGAGCCGGCAAGCTGGAAGTCTTCAATCAGCAGGTACAGAGCGACTCCGGGATATATAAACTCCGTAACCCCGAAAGAAAAGGATATCTGCGTTGCCGGAATAATTTCTTCACCGCCCTACCCTGTTTTGGGAGATAATGTATCCTTAAAAATAGAAATAAAAAATCCGGGAAAATCAACTGCATCCTATTCCCTCAAATTATATGAAGATACTGATCTTGATTCTCTGCCCGATATTCTGCTGGCTTCAGTCGATGGGTTATTACTAGTGTCCGGCGACTCAGCCATTGTTGAGCCGGGATTTGCTGCAAACAATCTCTCCGCAGCTCGTATATTTTATGCCGAAGCCGTACTCCCCGGCGATATGGATACAAGCAATAATTATGTGACTATTAAAATTTATCCCGGTTATCCTAATGCTACACTCGTCGTGAATGAAGTCATGTATTCACCTGAGGGAGGTGAACCGGAATGGGTGGAGCTTTACAATAAATCGGCAGATTCAATTAATTTTAGGGACTGGACAATTAGTGATGTAATATCAACTCCTACTCAGACCACGATAGATTCAGACCTGGTCATTCTTCCCCGGAGTTATATCGTACTTGCAAAAGATTCTTCTATACTTGAGTATCATCGGCTAATACCGTCCACGCTGGCCGTGTTAAGTCTTCCTGTACTTAACAATGATGCAGATGGTTTTGTCCTAAAAGATCAGAGGGGACAGACAATGGACTCGCTGTTCTTCAACAGCGCCTCGGGAGGAAGACAGGGACATTCACTTGAAAGAATTTCAGTTGCAGCTTCAACGAATCTTCCCTCTAACTGGGGATCGTCTGAAGATATTGAACTGGGAACACCGGGTAGGGTGAACAGCATTACGCCGAAGAGCCGGGATATTACAATAGCGATGATTTCTTCTGAACCTGAATTTCCGGTAGAAGGAGATAATGTGGTCATTACATCGATGATAAAAAATACGGGAAGTTTAAATGCTGCCGGAATCAGCGTGGAATTTTATATCGATAGCGATTCTAATAGTACGGCCGACTTACTCCTCTCCACACAATCAGCTATTTCGCTTTTTGCGGGTGACTCTCTTTTTGTTACTTCCGGGACCTCCTTCGATAACTTATCAAAGGAGATAATGACAGCCGTGAGGGTGGTATTTCCCGGTGATGAGGATACATTAAATAATTACAGGGAAAGGATTGTAGGTCCCGGCTATGCCAGTCGCAGTGCCGTGATAAATGAGATTATGTATGATCCTGATGAAGGAGAGCCTGAGTGGTTTGAGATAGTAAATATTTCACCTGAGAGTATAAATCTTAAAAACTGGTCGGCTGGAGATATGCCAGAAGCTTCTTTCGCAAGCTTAATAACCGATCGTGATTATTATCTGCAGCCCGGTCAATTTGCAGTTATCACAAAAGATACTTCATTCAGTTCATACCATCCTGGAATTACGGATGTCTTCATCACGAACTTCGGTACGCTCGGCAATTCGGAGGATTATGTAATCCTGTATGACTTCAGGGGAGGAATAGTTGACAGTATTCATTATCAGTCCTCCTATGGTGGGAAAAACGGCCGCTCGCTCGAGAGAATAGATGTAATGGATACTACAGGAGGTGCAGGGAAATGGGCATCTTCTGTCAGTCCTGATAAAAGTACTCCCGCAAAAGAAAATTCCTTATCCCTTATTCCGCAGGGAGAAAAGAATTCGGTAGTAATAAATGAGATAATGTATGATCCCCGAATCGACAACTGTGAGTTCATTGAGTTTTATAATAAGAGCAGCGATACAATCAACATAGGCGGGTGGACCTTAGAAGAATCCGGTGGTAAAATATTCAGACTTTCAGAATCATACTTCAAGCTTCATCCAGCAGGATACTACCTTCTTGCAGCAGATTCGGTTATTTTTTCTATTTTTTCTCCGGACGAATCCAATAACTTTAACCTGGCGCGAATCGGGGATCTTGGATTGTCAAATGAGGGTGAGCTTGTTCTCCTGAAAGACGTAAGGGGAAATATTATAGATTCTCTCATATACTCTTCTCGCTGGCATAACCGCAATATCAACATTACAAAGAATAAATCGCTTGAGAGGATTAATCCCGGACTCGACGGAAACTATCCTCAGAACTGGAGTACTTCTGTTGATTACCTGGGGGCAACTCCCGGAAAGCAGAACAGTATTTTCACTGAAAACAAAAACAGACAGTCAGGTATTTCCGTTTCCCCAAATCCTTTCTCACCGGATAATGACGGGTATGAAGATTTCTGCATTATAAATTACACTCTTTCACAGGCTGTCTCCCAGATAAGGATAAAAATATTCGATAACCGGGGAAGACTCGTTCGTACACTTGAAAATAACATGCCTTCTGCCTCACAGGGATCAGTTATTTTTGACGGCTTGGAGGATAGCGGTATCCAATTAAGAATGGGAATTTATATTATCTTCCTCGAAGCCTTAAATGAGCAAACGGGAGTAGTTGAAAATCTGAAGACTGTCGTAGTTTCCGCAAGAAGGCTTTAGGTTTTATTATTGTTTTGTATCACTTCACTTATGTTCAATCTTTAAGACAGTTATGTTCAGCAAAAAATTGTAGGTGCGATGCGGGGATGGAAAAATATTCGCACCCTCCGAAAGGGCTACGGTTACCTGTCACTTTGCATCACGTTTTATGTCCGGTTCGCTGCTTTTCTATGAAAAATGGGGTGGCATAGCGATTGCACTCTACAGCGCAGATAAAAAAATATGAGATGATTCTGGCTGAGATGGTAAAATGATGATGATATGAGTGAATGTATTGAGATACCTTATTTGATAGCTAAATCACAGAATCATTGACCTTTCCAAAGCCGCTGAATAAGCGGCACTTCTTTTTAAACTTTTCGGTTCCTTACAGCGTCTAAGTTCCGTAAGCCTGTTGACAGCGGGCATAGTATTGTCCCCTGATTAACCTTATTGTATTACTCGGATCTTCTGAATAAGGAAGACAAGGTTTTATGGTTCCTGGTTGTATGCGCTGACTGAAGATTTGTATGAACATGTTGAGATGGTATGCTGGTTCGTTAATGGAATCATGAAAAAGCCGTAAAGTATTTTGGACTTTGCGGCTTTTTTTATTTGTGTTAAATTGATTCTCAAAAGTATATTTATATATCCCAGGTAAGGAGAATTGAAATGAAATATGTGTACTTTCTGATTATATCATTGCTGATTGTTAATGGCTGCAGCTCCGACAAAAATAGCGAGGAACAGGCTGTTAAAGATGTAATTATGAAGAATACGGAAGCAGGAAATAATGAGGACGTAACTGCTTACAAAAACACTATGGATGAAGACAATAAGAACTACGACCACCTTGATGATATGATGAGTACAATTTTCAGCACGTATGACCTTAATTACCAGGTGAAGGATCTGAAGGTGATTGAGCTGAAGGACGATGAGGCAATGGTTCAGTTTGTTCAGATAACTAAAAAGATAAAAGGCCCTACTTTCAGGGATAACAGGATTGAGGGCGTTCATACTCTCCATAAAACAAAGGGCGGGTGGAAGATCTATGATACGCAGATTAAGAAAATTGACTACCTGAATTAACTTGAAAAGATTTGCGAAGCACGGTGATGAGCTCCCTTTCGGGTTTTTTAATGAGAATTTTGATCCTCCTCCTGGTAAATTAACTTGAAATCTTTAACAGGATTTGCTGCAGAACTATGAAAATATACGTTGATGATAATATATATCTCGACGAGCCTTCGAAGAGGGATAAGGACAGCCTTATCCGGTTCCTTTCCGACAGGGAAATCTACAACAACACGCTTCGCCTCCCTTTCCCCTATACTCCCAAGGATGCCGACTGGTGGATCACGTTCGTAAATGAACATAGAAAGA
This sequence comes from uncultured Ignavibacteria bacterium, assembly GCA_963774455.1. GTDB lineage: Bacteria > Bacteroidota > Ignavibacteria > Ignavibacteriales > Ignavibacteriaceae > DATFVA01. The sequence continues at coordinate 491,831 of CAVZFD010000004.1, read as the reverse complement.
AGTCCGGTCTGGATCTTAATTTTGCAATAAGAACTAAAGATAAACAGCTGATCGGCGGCATCAGCTTCCATATGAAATATGGTGTTACCTCCCATAAGGATGAACTCGGTTACTGGCTCGGACGAAATTACTGGAATAAGGGAATTATGAGCCGGGTTGTAAAGAGTTTCTGCCTGTATGGTTTTGATTCACTTCATCTGAAAAGGATTGAGGCCACCGTGTTTCAACATAATTTAAGTTCCTGCCGCGTGCTCGAAAAGTGCGGCTTCGAGTACGAGGGAACTTTGAAAAAATATTACCTGAAGGATGGAAATCTTATCGATGTGCGTCTCTATGCAATTACAAAATAAAGGAGCATGATATGTTCTCACGATGGATGATGGAAATTTTTGAAACTGAGCTTAATAAATTGAAAACCGAAGTAAACCTTTACAAAGATGAAGGTAACTTGTGGATTGTGAAGGGGGAGATAGCCAATTCCGCGGGGAATTTATGCCTCCATCTGCTGGGAAATGTTAGTCACTTTGTGGGGCATCTCATAGGCGACACCGGTTATCAAAGGGACCGCCAGGCAGAATTTTCCGACAAAAATGTTCCCGTAAAAGAATTGAATGACCGTATCAACGCCCTGGTTGAAGTGGTTAAAAAATCTCTCCCGAAACTGGAGGATACTGATATGAATATTCCTTTTCCTGATAAGATCGGCGGGAAGATAAGGGAATATGGTTTCGCGCTTATTCATATCACTAACCATTTCGATTACCACCTGGGACAAATAAATTACCACCGACGATTAATCGAAGGAACTAAATAATGAATAAAGTGAGCCTTGAAGAAAAGCTTGCATCGGTTACAGAATACTGGCAGCCTAAAATTGTCGGTGAACTGAACGGTCAGCATGTTAAAATAGCTAAACTTAAGGGTTCCTTTGTCTGGCATCATCATGAAAATGAGGATGAATTGTTTATGGTAGTTAAAGGAAAGCTTAAAATTCACCTTAAAGACAAAACCGTTCAATTGAACGAAGGAGAATTCTTCATCGTACCCCGGGGCGTTGAGCATAAACCCGCTGCCGAAGAAGAGGTTCACCTGATGCTATTCGAGCCCGCCGGCACGCTTAACACCGGCAACGTTCAGAATGAAATGACCATCCCCGATCCAGAGAAAATATAACATTGATGCGACGCGTCACCCTGAATTCATTTCAGGGTCTCGAAATTAATCTCAGATGCTGAAACAATCCTGAAACAAGTTCAGGATGAAGTTCAGCATGACAACTACCTACTGTGTGGCGGTTTTCAGCCTTTTCAGAAAAATTACTACGAGTCCAGCCGCGATTAGAGACGTAACTACCAGCAGCAGGAAGAACTGCCAGAGTTCCCAGTTCTGGTAGAACCGGCCTACAAATCCTGATAAATAATTACCTACCGCCGTGGCGCCGAACCATCCTCCCATCAGCAGTCCTTTCATTTTAGGAGGAGCTACTTTCGAGACGAATGATAAACCCATAGGACTTAAGTGCAGCTCCGCCAGGGTAAGCGTAAAGTATGTACCTATAAGCCAGAATGGTGAAACGGTTACGGCAGATGTACCTCCGCTTAGAGAATATACGGGAGGAAGCCCGGTTGACGCGAAAACCATAATCATATAAGCCGCTGCCGTTATCAGCATCCCTATACCGATCTTTGCCGGCGATGAAGGTTCTTTTCCTTTTCTGTTAAGCCAGGCAAAGTAGCCTACTATTACAGGGGTAAGCAGAACAATAAACATCGGGTTGAATGATTGAAACTGCTCGGGAGCGATTGAATTAGTATCCGGGAGGGTGTTCAGTTTATAAATTATTACAAGCAGACCCGCCAGTACGAAGAAACTTCCGATACCCTTGGTTTTAGCTGAAGTTTTCCTGTTCAGCGCAACCGCCGCACCTAGTATTACGGCAAGAACGGCATGCAGACCGATAACATCAAAAAGAATATATGTGAATTTATGAACCGCACTGAAAGTATAGTCCCTTGCGAACAGGGAGAGGGCGGCTCCGTTCTGATGAAAAGCCATCCAGAAGAAAATTACGATTGCAAAGATTGTAAGGAGAGCAACAACCCTTTCTTTTTCCTGTGCTTTGGTTAAGGTAACATCCCTTTCGGTATTTGGTTTAACTTTGGACTGGTAGTCGGCATCAGCATAGTATTTTCTGAACAGGATGAAGATAAGCAGCGAGACAAGCATCCCGGCAGATGCCACCGCAAAAACAGCATTATATCCATGTGCCAGTGTTGAACCGAAATTCTCCATAAAGAACTGTCTTACTCCCGTAGCGGCAAATGGGGCATAGAACGCCCCGATATTTATGCCCATATAGAAGATATTGTAGCCTGCATCCTTTAATGATCCGGATGAATGAGCATAGAGGTTTCCTACAAGAACAGAAATGTTCGCTTTAAACATTCCGTTGCCTACACAAACAACAGCCAGCGCAATGTAAAGCAAAAAGGGTGTCGTGGTGGGAACAGCCATTAGTCCGTACCCTACACACATTGTTATTGCCCCGATAATTATAGTCTTCCCGTAACCCAGTACGTTATCCGCAATCCAGCCCCCAAGTATGGGTGTGAAATACACAAAAGCTATAAAGATCCCGTATACATTTGTTACGGTAGCAGCATCCCAGCCGAAATTCTCGCTCAGGTAATAAACAAAGATCGCAAGCATTGTGTAGAAACCGAACCGCTCCCACATTTCCGTAAAAAAGAGTACATAAAGTCCTTTTGGATGTCCTTTGAACATCTGTCCTCCTGTTGTCTTTTAGGGTGTTATTAAGATATGATTTTTCTCCTCTAAGAGCATTTAAAATCTGCTGTTCGTATTATACAAAAAGAACCTTGTTAGTAACAAGTTTTTTTACGAATTCTTTGGTTTTTTTTGCATATGGCCGAAATGAGCTTAAATCCGGATCATGAGTGTGAAATCACAATCACAGATCGGGGCATTATATAAGTTTCATGCAAAATTGATTGACTCTACTATATTCTTTTACTACGTTTTATTACCATCAATAACGTTGAGAGGGAGGCAATGAAAAATTATAAGTTATATTTCTCTATCTCAGTTACGGTTTTATGTTCACTTCTTTTTTTATACGGCTGCAGCAGTGACAAATATGAAAAAAAACAGCTCGATAACGGGGAGCTTTATTATGATCAGACTGTTTCCAGTGATAAAGTTGAAAGTCTCGGCAAGTATATAAACCAGTGCGCTATTTTCAATGATGAGGTTCATAAGGCCAGACTTACCAAAACCGACAGCACTTATGAAATAAGCCTTAGCGTTCCGCCCGAGATGATCAAAAGTGATCAATACCAGAATTATGCGGAGATACTTGCTATGCAGCTATCGGATGATGTATTTGATCACTCGAAGGTCGAGATACATTTATCTGACAGCAGTTTCAATACGAAGGTTACCAGATCCTCATCTTCAAAGCAAATGTAATTGTATTATTGCCGTTGGCTTCAGCCAACGGAGACTTAAGCTTCAGCCAACGGAAAAATTATTCTGCTTGTTTATATGCAATTCTATTTTTAATTTCAATAAATATCTTTGGGGAGGTATGAAGAAAAGAATTTACCTGCTGCTGTTATTTATTAATTTATTTTATTATCCGGCCGTTGCCCAGTGGATCCAGCAAAATCCACGGTTGGTGGGATTTGAATACTGTAGTTCAATCTTTTTTGTTGATGAAAATACTGGCTGGGCTCTTGGTAATCAAAAGATAGCATGCACCACAGATGCAGGAAAAACCTGGGAGATTAAAGCAAGTCCGGTATCTTCTTATTTATACTCACTTTTCTTTGTGTCAGAGTCAATAGGCTGGATAACAGGTGCCGATGGCATCATTTTAAGTACCACAGATAGTGGACAAAACTGGAATGAACAAACGATTGATTCCAGTTGCTTTTTTCAGTCTGTCTTCTTTACATCATTTCAAAAAGGTTGGGTGGCCGGTGCTAAATGGAATGATTCATCAATGGTGGGAAAATTATTTTATACTAATGATGGGGGAATCACCTGGAATGATATTCAAATAAATAATACCCAAATTATCCATTCAATATTTTTTACTGACTCTAGTAATGGTTGGATTGCCGACTATAATGGGAAAATCTTTAAAACAACCAATGGAGGAATAAGTTGGGTTGAACAAACAAGTGGAATTTCAAGCTGCATAAACTCAATATATTTTACTTCCTTACTGACAGGATTTGCTGTCGGATGTGGTGGAAATATTTTAAAAACTGTTGACGGAGGTAATACCTGGACAATAATACCTTCCGGGACAACATATCAACTGAATGCTGTGTATTTCATTGATGAATATCATGGGTGGATAGCCGGGAATTCAGGCTGTGTTTTAATGACAACAGATGGTGGAAATAGCTGGGAGGGTATTGCCAGTGGGCAAAACAGTAGACTTACTTCAGTATACTTTACAACTCTTACAAATGGTTGGATAGTCGGTGAAATGGGAATTATTGAAACCACAAATGGAGGAATCATTTGGAAAAGGGTTGGCGGAATCGACAATAATTTAGCATCAGTTCATTTTATTTCAAATGATACAGGCTGGGTAGTCGGAGGTGATGGCGCTATTCTTATGACAACCGACGGGGGAGATGACTGGCTGGAGTTATACAGTGGTACAACTGCTAACTTGAATTCGGTTTATTTTATAAATGGATCGATTGGTTTCGTTGTCGGTGAAAATGGTACGATTCTTAAAACAACGGACGGAGGTGCTGTCTGGTCGCCCAAATCAAGTGGAACAAATGCCTGGTTGAATTCAGTTTACTTTATATCTCAAAGTACCGGATGGATCGTTGGGAATGAAGGTACGGCGCTTAAAACTACTGATTGTGGAGAAAGCTGGACAGAACAACAAACAATCGGAATACCCTTTCCGTTCTTATCCGTATATTTTACATCTCAAGCTGTTGGTTATATTACAGGCTGGAATAATTCACCGCTTCCTTTAGCTAGTGCATTTATTTTGAAGACTACAGATGGGGGGAATGATTGGGATCAGACTAATTTATACTCCACAAGATTTTTATTTTCACTTTGCTTCTCAAATCCAGACACAGGCTGGGTTACAGGTGGAAGTATTTACAGAACTACTGATGGTGGTTCCTTTTGGGAAGAACAAAATGGTTTAGGGCTTGGCTATTTGTATTCTGTTTACTTCCCTTCTTCAACCGAAGGCTGGGCCGTCGGTACAGGCGGTTTAATAATTAAAACTATAGATGCGGGGAATAATTGGTTATTGCAGGAAATCTCGACTGAAAATCATTTAAGATCAGTTTATTTCACAAATGAACAGACAGGATGGGTAGTTGGAGATGCAGGCACGATCTTTAAATACTACGGGATACCGAATTCTATTGGGATTCAGAATAATTTTTTAGATAATCCGAATTTTTATCTCAATCAAAACTACCCGAATCCTTTCAACCCCAAAACAACTATTGAATATATGACAATCGAGCCTGTATTTGTAACTATAAAAGTCTATGATGTTCTCGGAAATGAATTGGTGGAATTAGTGAATGAATTCGAACAGGCTGGAAGTCATAAAATAGAATTCAATGCTTCTAATCTGGCAAGTGGGGTATATTTCTACCGCTTGAAAGCGGGTGATTTTGTTCAGACAAGAAGGATGATTTTGCTCAAATAAGGAAGATCTTCCTAATAGTAAATAGTATCAAATGATACCCAAGGAAAGGTAGAATAAAGATAATAGTCAGCCGGTAATAAATCAACATACTGGCTGACTACTGTTTTCGATCAACGAGTAACTAACGAGATAGTATTTAAGTCATCAAATTTTGAACTAAGAAGTTTAACAAATACTTGTCTTTTTGCTCAGGAAGATCCTAACCAATTCTTTCCTTCTGCTGTTGGAAATGTTATATATCAATAAAAAGTAAATATATTTGTTTCATACCTTTGTAATAACTCTCCAGCAAAGAACTGCTTTTTGTACATAATGAGTTAAGAGATCCTGAAACAAGTTCAGGATGACAATTCTCTTAATATGGCTCCATAGGGAAGTTGTATATCATATCTTCCAGCGGCAGCGTGTATAAAGGAAGACCGTTAACTTCAGCCTGAATAATAAATGATCGACGATACGGGATCAGACTGTACGTCAATGCCGAAAATATTCGGGACGAGCGAACCGAAGTTGAACCAGGGTGCTTCGGGGTACTCCTTTATCTCGTACTCACGTCCTGTTAAATCTGCTTTACCCGCCGCTTCATTGATGGCATCATATAATCCCCCTATCTTATCAACAAGATTTATTCTCTTCCCGTCAATGCCCGACCATACCCTTCCCTGCGCAATTTCCTTCACTTTGTCATATGCCATATTTCTACCCTTGGCAACCTTCCCAACAAAATCCCTGTAAGTTTCATTTATCATACTCTCTGCCTTGTTCAGTTCATCCTCTGTAAGATCTCTGTCAGGCAGGGACACACCGATAAACGGGATTCTCATTCCAAAAGGAAGATCAGCATGCTTCCCGATCTGTACGAGATCGGTAGAAACGCCGATATCCTGTTTGAGTGTTTTATTATAGTACCAGCCTCCTATTACCCCGATCGATCCGGTTATGGTCGTCGGCGCGGCATATATTTCATCTCCGTACATGGACAGCCAGTAGCCTCCTGATCCAGCAACGTATCCCTGGGAAACGATAACTGGTTTTTTCTTTTTGCATTCTTTTATTGCTTCCGCTACAATATCGGATGCCATTCCGTCGCCTCCGGGTGAATCTACCCTGAATACCACTCCCTTAACATTCGGATCATTGGCTGCAGATTCAACAACCTTAACAAGATTCCTTGCATTTATTCCCTGGTCCATTGCACACTCGCCAATAGCATAAATAACAGCTATCTCAGGTTTCTTTCCCCAGTAATTATCGTCCGGAAGCTGAAACTCCGCCAGCGAATTTGGTGAAACCATTCTTTTGTATTCGCCCTCATAACTTTTGATGATGTCTTTTATATTTTCCCACCTTGCCAGGGTATCTACCAGGTTGTTCCTTAAAGCCGCAGAAGGGAGGAAAAGCGCTGTTTCGTTTACAAGACTGTCAAACTTTGCAGGCTGCATATTCCTGCTTCTGCAGATACCGTCTTTGGCTACGCCATAATATGAATCGATAATAGCTTTCCACTGGATGCTGTCGGCTTCGCTCATATTAGTACGCGAGAATGTTTCCATCGCGGATTTGAATTTGAAATACCTTAACTCAGTAAAGCCTATTCCCAGTTTCTCAAGCAGGTTTGTGTAATACTGCCTTCCCCATATATAACCTTCGAGTGTAAGCGTACCCTGCGGGTTCATAATAATTTTATCGGCGGCAGAGGCAAGATAGTATCCGTCAATATTTACACGGTCAATATAGATTATGACCTTCTTACCATTCTCCTTAAACTTTTCGAGCTTATCCCTGAGTTCCCATACCATTTCCTTGTTAATTTCCATCCCTGAAAGATTTATAACGATACCCGATATGGTGTTATCATTTCCTGCGGCATCTATTTCATTGAGAGTATTAAACAGCGTGTTTGAATTATCGAACAGCTTATATCTCTGGTATTTCATTCCCCCAAGCAGGTCGAGATTTACGTAATCGCTTTTTGTTTCCAGGGTATGGATTATATTTCTGTCGTATGAACCTACCCTTATCCCGTATACGTTATAACCATAATCGCCGTCCTTTGAAAAACGACTCTCGCTTGCAAGTCCTATCCTCCCGAAACTTAATCCTATTCCGATGTTGAAATAATGGTTGGAGAAATACCTTTCAGAGACTCTTATGCCGGGGAGCGGTTCTGCCACTGCGCCAATGCTCCATTTCAGATCATCCTTTGATTTTCCGTTGCCGAAGACATAATCAGCGAAAAGAGTGAGGATTTCATTACCGAGAGGTCTTACTGCAAGATCCAGCGCGCCCTCATTATTGTTTGATGTAGAAAGATTTCCGATGAGTCCCAGCGACGCATATTTAATTGGACGGTATATTGATCCAATAGTGAAGAAATCTGAGCGGTTAAATTCCATAAGGTCGCCTGATGACCAGCTGTAGCCGAACCCGATGCTGAATGCTTCATTTCCAAAGCCTGCGGAGATCTTATAGTCGGTTACCGATAAAGAGTTCACTTTTGTATTAACGAAGCCTAATCCCACGTGAGGGAAAGCAGTAAAAATACCGTAGTGGTTGAAATCATTCCACCTCCCCCTTTCATCACTGAAAGTAAAATAAAGATCGGGCTGATCAACCATCGAGAGCAGCGCGGGATTGACGTATCCGTATAACCCGTATTTGTAGGCTCCCGGAGAAGCTATCCCGAATTCATCCTGAATATAATATGACGGTGAAGATGACTGGCATAATCCGCTTTGAAAAAATGCCGTCAGGAACAGAATTATTAATGCGCTCTTTTTCATTCTTAACCTCATTTATTTTCCTCATCTTAAAAGTATGAAGATTTTATGTTACATAAAATCAGGTACACCAACTGAATGGTTCCCGTTTATTAATTCTGATATAAATTTTCGGTATTTTTATGCTTCAATTTGAATATGAATTATGATAGAAATACACGATTTACACAAGAGTTTTTCAAATAAGGAAGTCCTGTCAGGGGTTAACCTCAAAATTGAGAAGGGACAGACGACTGTGGTTATCGGTAGAAGCGGCTGCGGTAAGAGCGTGCTTATAAAGCATATAGTGGGACTCCTCCAGCCTGATTCGGGGTGGGTGAAAGTAGATGGACAGGTAGTCTCCGAGCTCTCCGTTCCTGAACTTTATGAATTAAGGAAAATGTTCGGGTTTCTTTTTCAAGGGGCCGCCTTGTTTGATTCGCTTACGGTAGAAGAAAATGTGGGTCTCCCCCTGGTAGAATCTAAGAATGGTTTTCAGCTAACAGAGATCAACCGTATCGTTAATGAAAAGCTGGAGCTTGTTGGTCTGAACGATGTAAATTTGCTTAAGCCGGCCGAACTCTCGGGGGGTATGAAAAAGAGGGTGGGACTCGCAAGAGCGCTTGTAACTAATCCCGCGTATATTCTGTATGATGAGCCTACTACGGGTCTCGATCCTATTATGTCGGATTCAATAGATAGTCTGATAAAAGAATTAAGCAGTAAGATCAGTGTCACTTCAGTGGTTGTAACGCACGACCTTTACAGCGTTAAAAACGTTGCTGATAAAGTAGCAATGATGCATAATGGAAAAATTCATTTTGAGGGAACGCCTGAAGAACTTTTGAATTCAAACGACCAGGACATAATTGATTTTATTAAAAGAGCAGGCGGATAAACCTGCTTCAATATCATAATTTAAATCACAAAATTCATCCCTCCTTTTATTTACCTTTCCGCCTGTAAATCATTTGGGCTTTTAATTATGAAACTTATGATAATTAAGAACTCCCGCTCATATGTTTCTTTAGGAGAGATGTTCGGGAAGCTCTTTAAGTCGAAGGTGCATAGAAACTTTAGCGGAAAAGATGCAGCAGAATTAATAAATAATGTGCATCCCCTGTTAATATCACTTAAATTAAAAGAGCCCGTAAACGGTGATGAAGATATGATGTCAATGCTTAGTTCAATAGATGAGGATACCCGTTTACGGGTTTCTATTATTGATACTGAAACAATAAAAAATTATTTCGGTTCAATTTTTCACTCGAAGCGCTTTAATTTACCTGGAGCGCATACATAAGATCTGGATCGACCCGCTTCTTTATCCTAATGCAGTTAAAAGCTGACATTCTTTTGAATTGTCAGCTTTTTTCGTTTTATTTTATCGATATTCATTTCAGATTTTTAGCGGTTTTATTATGTCCGATCTAAATTCCATTATTCAGGTAATCCAGTTGATGCTTGCCCCGGGACTCATGATTTCAGCCTGCAGTCTTCTCATTCTCGGAATGAACAACAAATATTCTCTTGTTGTAAACAGGATAAGGCTTCTGAATGAAGAAAGACGCAGGGTGCTGGGAAAAGCCGGTAACCTCGAATTCAGCTATGTAGAAAATGTGCGGCTTGGAAGCACCTCATTGCAGATTGAAAAACTAACGTTCAGAGTGAAGCTTGTGCGTAATGCCGTGCTTTCATATACAATCGCCGTCGCCCTGTTTGTTATTACCTCTCTGCTTATCGGTATACAATATTTTGCAGCGGGTAATATTAACGTATTAATTACAGTAGTTTTCCTGCTCGGCATGGTGAGCATGCTTGCAGGGGTGCTGTACGCTGCATATGAGACAATAGAAGGCTATAACATTATTCAGCTTGAAGTTAATATTGATGAATAATTTTTTCCTGCACCGATGAGTGAAGAGAAAATATATAACCAGGATGAGCTTCTCCGGCCGGGGAATATGATACGGCTTTATGCAAGCGGTGCTTTTCCGATGGCTGATGAGAATACGGATAAAATAAACTGGTATATGCCGGAGGTACGCACTGTAATACCTCTCGATAATTTTAACTTCCCGCGCTCTTTGAGAAAATTCCTTGAGAAAAGCGATTTTGAAACAAGATACGATACCGATTTCCTCAGCGTTGTTAAAGGATGTGCCGACCGTGAATCTACCTGGATTTCCGAAAAGCTGATCCAGGCGTATGTCAGGTTAAAAAAAATGGGTTACATCCATACCGTGGAGACCTGGGAAAAAGGTAAGCTTGTGGGCGGACTTTACGGAGTTACTTTCAGAGGAGCTTTCTTCGGAGAATCAATGTTTTCCAGGAAATCCCAGGCATCAAAGTCGGCATTGATAAATCTTTTAGATCACCTGAAAGAAAAAGACTTCACACTGCTTGATGTTCAGTTTATGACTCCCCACCTTAAAATGTTCGGCGCTGTTGAAATAGATATGGATCAATTCAATAAGCTCCTCCACTCATCCTACATTCGCGGCTGCGAATTCTAAACAGATAATCGAATTAAAAATATAGCTGACCCGTAAGACTAATGGGAACAAATCCAAGGGATGGCCAAGTGTTTTTAGCTTCATCTGAATTAACCGACCAGCTTGCTTCTATCATATTGATTCCTTTGCCGCGCAGCCATTCCTGCGAGGTTGTTAGGAAACGCCGTGCGATCCCCAGGCGGCGGTAATCAGGAACAACATAAACATCACAGAGATATCCTATTTTTTCAGGACCAAAATCCACCGCACCGGATTTTATAATTGTATATGCACAGCCAATGATCGTCCCCTCATCTTCTGCTGCCAATACAAGTGTATCGGGATTATTTACAGCTTCAAAAATCTGAACAGTCCACTTCTCTGCAGCCCCTTCCTTAAGTGCAAATCGATTATCCCTTTTTATATGATGTTCCATAAAATCTTTATGGCATCTGATCAGAGCTTCAATATCGCTTTTTACTGCTTCACGAACATTAACCCTCATCTTATTCCTCCTTAAAGATTTTTTTCAGTCTAATCTGAATGGTCACTTCAATAACATTAACTTCCTGGTCTTAGAATATTTACCTGATGTTAACCTGTCCTTAAACTGTTGTCTTTCAGTAAACATTCCTTCGCTGTCCACAATATCATTTGACTAATCTTCGGAGAGAGTTCATATGAGTTTTCTAATTCCATATGAACTCTCCTTCCGAACTTTTTATTTGCTGTCTACTTAAGTCTCTTCGTCTGATTTTCACTTAGCACCTCAATTGTTTTATTTAATTTGAGGTGCCAAATGGCACTATTTCATCAGGATCATTTTTTTCATCTGGATATTATTACCGGCCTGGATCCTGTAGAAGTACACGCCGCTTGCAAATTGAGAGGCATCAAAATCCACCGTATAGTTACCGGCTGCCTGCTCCTGGTTAACGAGTGAGGCAACCTCTTTCCCGAGTTCATCGTACACTTTTAAAGTTACTTTCTCGGTTGAAGGAATAGAATAACTAATCTGTGTTGACGGGTTGAACGGGTTAGGATAATTCTGCTCCAGCAGGAAATTCTGAGGAATGCTGTTATCCGCCTGACTGACTCCTGTTATATTTGCATTCAAAAATGAAATCCCTTCAATAGGGATAACGCCGGTATTCGGTGAGGTGGTATCGGCTGCATCAACGGAGACCTGAGTACCGCTGTTTGTTATAAATGTATATGATATGCTTCGTGAATAACTGCCGCCGCTTGTTTGTCTCATATCCGATCTCAGCCGTAGTGCCTGCACTGTTCCGCCGCCGGGCAATGTCATCGTTCCATAAGCATCTACCGTATTTTCGACATGCACGTTACTGACAGTAACAATGGGAAATCCTAATACAATTACAGAATCAGTTTCGACGTAATTCTGGGTCCAGTTTGTTCCGTTCGTCAAAGGGACAACAACTGACTGGGCTGCGGGATTTTTGGATAAAATTAGTGTAGCCTGTGAACCGCCGATATCAGCCTGTGCTCCTGAGCCATAATCAAGCAAGGCGCCGTTGACTCCTCCGTAAAACCAGCTCTCTGCAGTGTAGCCCATAACATTAGTGGTTCCATGCAAACATACCGTAGCCGCAGGAAAGTTACCGGCGAACGGAGTTCCAGCAGGATTTTCACTTGTAACTGTAAACTGCATATCTTGTGAAATCCCGCTGAAATCCCAGCTTGTAGAGCCGGTCGAACCTATGTTGATCGAGGTGGTTGTTGTATCAAGTGTCGAGACCAGGTTATTTCCGATATTCACAAATGACTCGAGATCATTCTGGGTAATAGTTATCTGGGCTGACAACTTGACCCCGGCAAACAGAACAAAACAAAGTAGTAAAGAACCAAATTTTTTCATAAAGAATTCTCCTTAATTAATTATAAATGCATATAATACGTCCCTTGGTTAGGAGTATTATTGTTAATTATTTTCACCAAAGCTTTTGGCTGAAGTTATGAATAATTATGATAATTGTCAGATTATTTTATATCAAAGTGACAAAGGTCCGAAGAGGGTGTTAATGACATAGTTTTATGAGAATTTGATGAAATTTTGAATGACAAGTCGCGGATAGCGACGTGTCACCCTGAATTTTTCAGGGTCCCGAAAATAACTTAAGATGCTGAAACGAGTTCAGCATGACAGGTCGTGGGCTAGTAGCTAGATGCTGAAACGAGTTCAGCATGACAAGTTGTGGCTAGTAGCTAGATGCTGAAACAATCCTGAAACAAGTTCAGGATAAAGTTCAGCATGACAAGTCGTTTTGGCTAGTCGCTAGATGCTGAAACTAGTTCAGCATGACAGGTCGCGCGCCAAAGAGATATTATTTAAGGAGCATCAGCTCTTTCTGGGGCGGGGAAATGAATTCACATCCGTTCTTAGTAACTACAACCTCTTCCTCTAAGGTGGATGTGCCATAATCTTTTACCGGTAGTCTGGGCTCAATTGTGAAGATCTGGCCTTCCTCAACTTCCATAAATGGTGTGTCGGCGTAACGTTCCCAGCGCGGGAAAAGTCCCGCCCCGCCGTCATGAACATTGCGGCCCACCTGGTGCCCGAGACCATGCGGATATTCCTCGTAACCTTTTTCGGTTATATAATTTCGTGCAATATCATCCATATCGCAGCCCTTAACCCCCGGTTTAAGCTTATCCGCAACTTTCTGTATCGCATCCCTTATTATTTCAAATCCTTTCTGTACTTCAGCAGGGGCCTTGTCTTCATCATTCTTAAGTACATACCACATTCTTTGAAGGTCTGAGCAATAACCATTATACTCGATGCCGAAATCTATATTTACAATATGCCCTTTCTGAACTTTATTATCAGTGGGACCGGAGTGAGCGCCTCCGGCTTCGGGACCCGTAAAAACTGCGGGACAATGGTCATCTTCCCAGGCAAGTCCGTATCCTCTTTCTTTAACTTTGCCTTTCATAAAATCAGCTATCTGAATTTCGGTAACGCCGGGTTTAATAAACTTTCCCGTCTCTTCGAAAATCTTAATTGTTTCCTTAATTGCCTCTTTCATAATAGAGAGCTCTGTAGCCGATTTCCTGCCTCTGAGGGCAGAAATGATATCCTCTGAACTTACAAGTTTATTCTCAAAACCGGTTCCCTCCAGATGTTCCCTGAGAATATTGAACATTCCGTGCGTCATACCATCCGCAAGTACAGAATTCTTTGAATAGTTTATTGCAATTTGAGCAGGATTCTTCTTTTTAAGGTATTCGTTAAGGGGTTCTCTTATAGATTTCAGGTAGGTTATGACGTTCCGAAAAGTTCCGGTGCGTTTAATATTATCCTCTTCAAGAGAACCGACGATGGCAGCAGTCTCTCCGTCACGGTTTATTATGAATGCCGACTGCCAGGTCCAGTTTCCTCCTACAACCATGTCAAGACTGGGATCATGAATAGTCGAGCTTTCCCTCACAAAGATCAGCCACATATCAATCTTTTTTTCCTTTAAAATATTAACTGCCTGTCCGATTTTTTCTTTTAATATATCTTTATTCATAGTGATACCTTAATTTTTTATACTCTAAAAAAGACGCTTCATAAACTTATTAACATACGGGGAACCAAGCAAGAAAATAAGAATTCCGATTATTACTGAGTTTTTGATTAAAAGAATTGCTAATTTTTCTTGTGTTAATTTTATAATTATGCACGCTTTTGTAGAAAAAAAATGTTTGTACAACATATCTCCTTACGGGAGCAAATCTTAAATTTTAATCTAAAGGAAAGTCATGACTGAATATGCTCAAAATGTGCTGACTAAAGTTAGAGCACTTAACCCCAGTGAGCCTGAGTTTCATCAGGCAGTTGAAGAAGTATTTGATTCTCTGGACCTGGTACTGGAAAGACACCCGGAGTACCGCTCCGGCAGGATCCTTGAAAGAATGACAGAACCGGAAAGAGTTATAATTTTCCGCGTACCCTGGATGGATGACCAGGGTGAGATTCACATAAACCGCGGTTTCAGAATCGAAATGAACAGTGCGATCGGACCTTACAAAGGCGGTCTGCGTTTTCACCCTTCTGTAAATATGGGCATACTTAAATTTTTAGCCTTCGAGCAGGTATTTAAAAACAGTCTCACTACCCTTCCAATGGGCGGCGGAAAAGGAGGATCGGATTTCGATCCTAAAGGAAAAAGCGACAATGAAGTTATGAGGTTCTGCCAGAGCTTTATGACAGAATTATACCGTCATATCGGACCGAACACAGACGTGCCGGCAGGTGATATAGGCGTTGGAGGGAGAGAAATCGGATTCCTGTTCGGTCAGTATAAAAGACTAAGAAATGAATTCACCGGTGTGCTTACAGGAAAAGGATTAAACTGGGGAGGTTCCCTTATTCGTCCTGAAGCTACAGGTTACGGCGCTGTATACTTTGCTCACGAAATGCTTAAGACAATTGGAATGGATATAGCAGGTAAGGTTTTCGGCGTATCAGGTTTCGGAAACGTTGCCTGGGGCGCGGTTCAGAAGATAGATCAGCTGGGAGGAAAAGTCGTTACACTTTCCGGTCCCGACGGATTTGTTTATGATAAAGACGGAATTAAAGGTGAGAAAATTGAATACATGCTTCAGATGCGGTCAAGCGCAAATGACAGGGTTAAAGATTATGCTGACAAATTCAAAGTTGAATTCCACGAGGGTAAAAGACCCTGGAGTATTAAAGTGGATGTAGCTATGCCGTGTGCAACCCAGAATGAGATCTTTGAAGCCGATGCAAAAGAATTGCTGAAGAACGGCTGTGTATGCGTTTGCGAAGGTGCGAATATGCCGACAACCATTGAGGCATATAAAGTATTCAGGGATGCAAAGATATTATTTTCACCCGGCAAGGCTTCGAATGCAGGCGGCGTAGCAACTTCGGGACTCGAGATGTCGCAGAACAGTATGCGTCTCCCCTGGCCAAAGGAAGAAGTTGACTCGCGCTTACAAATGATTATGAAGAACATCCATGATACTTGTGTGCAAACCGCAGAAAGATTCGGAACAAAAGGAAATTATGTTAACGGGGCAAACATTGCAGGATTCCTCAAAGTCGCTGATGCAATGCTTGACCAGGGCTTAGTATAAATATAAGCGTATTATTTTAACCGGGGCTGTCTCTGCGGCAGTCCCAGAATTATTCAATGAGTAAAATCCAGACTTTCCATTTGGAAGACATATTTTCAAACCGCATCAAACGGTTCCAGAAGCTGATGCGGTACAAGATACGTGAAATTTTACTCGTCTCAAGCTTCTACGATTTTTACCTGTTTGAAGAGGACGGCAGATTATACGAACTAATCAGGCAGGAATATCAGAACCTCAACCTGAGCCAGGCTCCCGAGATAACCCACGTAACTGCAGGTGAAGAAGCGCTCGAACTAATCAAATCAGAAAACGAATTTGATCTGATCATTACTACTCTGCATATCGAGGATATGCATGTTATTACGTTTGCGGGTAAAGTTAAGGCGGCAGGGGTTAAGACCCCGATGATACTTCTCGCGTATGATAACAAAGAACGCAAAGAGCTGATATCACATCATGATATTTCCGTTTTCGACAGAATATTTATCTGGCAGGGAGATTACAGACTACTGCTGGGTATTATTAAATATGCCGAAGACAGGATGAACGTTGAGAGTGATGTGGCGGCAGTGGGTGTTCAGGTTATTATCCTTGTGGAAGATAATGTAAAATTCTATTCTTCCTACCTTCCTCTTATTTATACCGAGATATTTAACCAGTCGCAGCGCCTTATTACTGAAGGCGTAAACTTAACTCACAAGTTCCTTAGGATGAGAGCACGGCCCAAGATCCTCCTCAGCACTACTTACGAGGAAGCATGGGGATATTTCGAAAAATATGAGGAATCGATCCTTGGAATTATAACCGACAGCAATTTCAAGCACCATGGTGAAAGAGATTCGGAAGCAGGGATAAAATTCACAAGGGAAGTGAAAAGCAGACAGAAGGACATCCCTATACTTCTTCAATCAAGTAATGCCGATTTTGCTGTAAAAGCTTATTCCGCCGGAGCAAACTTCATCCAGAAGGGTTCGCCGAGACTTCTCCATGAACTGCGCGACTTTATGATGAATAACTTTGGATTCGGAGACTTCGTTTTCCAGCTTCCCGATGGTTCTGAAGTAGGCAGGGCTACAAATATGAAGGCTCTTGAGGAATATATCAGGAAGATTCCCGATGAGAGCCTGATGTTTCATGCCGAGCGGAATCATTTCTCCAAATGGTTAAAAGCAAGAACTGAATTCTGGCTGGCTCATAAACTTCGTCCTCGGAAGGTTTCTGATTTCCGATCGGTGGATGATCTGCGGCAGCACCTGCTGAGATCATTGCGTAATTACCAGGAATACCGGCTTAAGGGCATTATAACAGAATTCAATAAAGAATCATTTGATATAAAAAACAGTTTTGCCAGGATAGGGACAGGCTCACTGGGCGGCAAGGCCAGAGGACTTGGATTTATAAACATCCTTATAAACCATAATAAGATCAAAGACAGGTTTGAATCAATAGAGCTTAATGTTCCTTCCGCCGTGGTCATTGCAACGGATTATTTCGATGAATTTCTTATCGAGAATCAGCTGGATGTTTTTGCCTTAAGTTCAAATGATGATGCTGAAATAACCAAAAGATTTATTGAAGCAGAAAAGGTTCCTGCAGAACTCATTGATAAACTTTCAGAGTTTTTGGAAGTAATGAGAGAACCGCTTGCTATCCGGTCATCGAGTCTCCTTGAAGATTCCCAGTTCCAGCCGTTCGCCGGCGTATATGAGACATACATGGTTCCAAATAATCATCCTGATCCGGCCATCCGTCTTGCCGAACTCCTCAATTGTATTAAGTGTGTGTATGCCTCAACCTTCTATAAGAAGGCCAAAGATTATATGAAGGCAACCGATTACCGCCTGGAAGAAGAGAAGATGGCGATAATTATCCAGAGACTTGTCGGGGCCAGGAGAGACGGCAGATTTTACCCGGATTTTGCCGGAGTGGCCAAATCATACAATTTTTATCCTGTTCCTCCTCAAAAATCTTCAGATGGTATCGCTATGGTCGCCCTCGGTTTGGGAAAAACTGTGGTAGACGGCGGCAACGTGGTAAGGTTCTGCCCTAAATATCCGAGACATATGCTTCAGTTCTTTTCAACTAAAGAAACTTTAAGGAATGCTCAGCAGGACTTTTATTCTCTCCTTTATAACGGAGGAGCATCGCCTTCAGATGAATGGTCCCCTGATCAGTTTGTTCAGAAATTTGATCTCTCAGTAGCTGAGGAGGATCAGACATTATACTTTGTTGGTTCAACTTATTCACCTGAAAATGACGCAGTTTATGATGGTATCTCCAGGATAGGCAAACGCGTAGTAACCTTTGCGCCGATATTAAAACATAAAGCATTTCCCTTAGCAGAAATACTCGACCTGATACTGGATATCGGAACCTGGGGAATGGGCGTTCCTATCGAAATAGAATTTGCCGTAAACCTGAAGGTACAGGAAAATCAGCCTAAGGAATTTGCGCTTCTTCAGATGCGTCCCCTGGTTATCAGTCACGAGCTGGAAGAACTGGATGTAGACCATGACTCCAGGGATAAAATTTTATGTCAGAGCAGCCAGGTACTTGGCAACGGCGCGATGACTGATATCTACGACATCGTGTATGTTGACATAAATAAATACGAAAGGGCTAAAAGCATAAATGTAGCTTTCGAAGTCCGCCAGATAAATTCACGACTATTGAACAGCAAAACGCCTTACCTGCTGATCGGGGTGGGCAGATGGGGAAGCCTGGATCACTGGCTGGGAATTCCTGTGACATGGGATCAGATTTCGGGGGCATCTACGATCGTTGAATCCGGTTTTAAAGATTTTAACGTAACTCCTTCACAGGGATCGCACTTCTTCCAGAATATCACTTCATTTAAAGTCGGCTACTTTACGGTTAACAGTATTGATGATTCGGCTTTTATAGATTGGGAATGGCTTGCAAAGCAGAAACCTGTAGAGGAAATGGAATTCACAAAACATTTAAAGTTTACTAAACCGGTAATTGTAAAAATTAATGGGAGTAAGAATAAAGGAATTATTTTAAAACCGGAGTCCTGATATTACCGGTGAGAGTTTTCACTCACCTATCGGATGCGTAAAACCCGATCTCCTGATTTACGCTGGTGTAATTAACAATACAACCACACAGGAGGCATAAATGTCAGAGTACGTCAAAAACCTAATGTCCGAGGTTAAAGCCAAAAACCCCGCCGAACCGGAATTCCACCAGGCTGTTGAAGAGGTAGCCGAATCTTTAGCGCTTGTACTGGACAGACATCCCGAATACAGAGCCGCAAAAATCCTCGAAAGAATCATTGAACCGGAAAGAACAATCACCTTCAGGGTGCCATGGGTTGATGAACAGGGCGAGGTACACATCAACCGTGGTTTCAGGATAGAAATGAACAGTGCAATCGGTCCTTATAAAGGAGGTTTAAGGTTCCATCCTTCTGTTAACCAGGGCATTCTTAAGTTTCTCGCATTTGAGCAGGTTTTTAAAAACAGTTTAACTACTCTTCCTATGGGCGGCGGAAAAGGAGGTTCCGATTTCGATCCCAAGGGAAAGAGTGATATGAAGATAATGAGGTTCTGCCAGGCATTCATGAGCGAACTCTTTCGTCATATAGGACCAAATACTGATGTTCCCGCCGGCGATATCGGTGTCGGCGGAAGAGAGATAGGATTTCTGTTCGGACAATACAAAAAATTAAAAAATGAGTTCACAGGTGTTCTGACGGGGAAAGGACTTAACTGGGGCGGTTCTCTTATACGTCCTGAAGCAACCGGTTACGGCGCAGTTTATTTCGCTGCTGAAATGCTGGCTTCAAGAGGTCAATCCCTTGAGGGTAAAACCTGCCTTGTTTCGGGAAGCGGTAATGTTGCCCAGTATACAATAGAAAAACTGCTTGATCTTGGTGCAAAGGCGGTAACGTTATCAGATTCAAACGGATTCATTTACGATGACGCGGGGATCGACCATAAGAAACTCGAATTTGTGATGGAATTGAAAAATGTAAGGCGGGGAAGGATGAAAGAATATGCGGATAAATATAAGACCGCTGTTTACACCGAGCTTGATCCCAATGCAGATCATAACCCGATGTGGGAGAATAAAGCCCAATGCGCTTTCCCAGGCGCTACACAGAATGAAATAAATGGTAAGGATGCCCAGAATCTCATCAAAAATGGTGTCTATGTTGTCTCCGAAGGTGCAAATATGCCAACAACACTTGAGGGTGTAAAACTATTCCTTGACCAAAAGATTCTTTACGGACCGGCAAAGGCTGCCAATGCGGGCGGTGTTGCGGTATCGGGGCTTGAGATGGCCCAGAATAGTATGAGACTTCCCTGGACAAGAGAGGAAGTTGATCAGCGCCTTCAGCTGATAATGAAAAGTATTCATAAAACCTGTGTGGATATGGCTGACAGGTTCGGTACACCGGGCAACCTGGTTAATGGTGCCAACATTGGCGGTTTCCTTAAGGTTGCAGACGCTATGATGGATCAGGGCGTGGTATAGTCTGATTAAGTAGATTTAATTATTCGTATTGTTGCCACGAAGGCAATTCTTAAAAAACTTATTTTGTACCTTAGCGCTTCGTGGCAATTATTAAAAACTTACTTTGTGCCTTAGCGTCTTCGTGGCAATTATTTTAGAAAGGTGACTGATCCTTTGAAAGCGAACTTTGAGCAGATAAGAACCTCTTTTGATGATCTCTGGGTTGAGCATGGTTACGGTAACCGGTTCCAGGGTTTTCAGAACCTTATGCGTCTTCGCATCAGGGATATTCTGCTTGTCTCCAGTTTGTACGATCTCTATCTGTTCGAAGAGGATGGGAGACTTTACGAACTTATCCGTAATGAATACCAGGGATTGAACCTGAGCCACTCGCCCGAACTCACTAGGGTTTCTTCCGGTCACGAAGCTATTAAACTGGCAAAAGAAGAAAACCGGTTCGACCTGATTATAACAACGCTGCATATTGAGGATATGCATGCTATTAATTTTGCGAAACTGGCAAAAGAGTCGGGACTAAATATTCCCATCATACTTCTTGCACACGATAATCTCGAATTGAATACTCTCATCATTAATGAAGATACCTCTGTTTTCGATAAGATCTTCGTGTGGCAGGGGGATTTCAGGATTATAATTGCCATAATAAAGTTTCTTGAAGACAGGATGAATATTGAACATGATACCAAAATGGTTGGTGTACAGGTTGTAATAGCAATAGAGGACAACCTGCGCTACTATTCTTCCTTTCTTCCTCTTATATATACTGAAATGCTGAAGCAGTCACAGCGGCTGATCTCAGAAGGAATAAATCTTTCGCATAAATTCCTGAGGATGAGAGCCCGTCCAAAGATACTCCTCTGCTCAACTTATGAGGAAGCATGGGAGTACTACGAAAAATATAAAGAGTTCATCCTGGGAATTATTTCCGATATTGATTTCCCTCATCATGGACAGAATGATCCTCAGGCAGGAATTGAATTCGCCTTAAACGTAAAGAAAGAACATACTGACATTCCTATCCTGCTGCTCTCCAATAATCCCGGGAACGAAAAAAGTGCGAAAGAATCAGGGGCTGCTTTTGTAATGAAGGAATCACCGATCCTGTTGAATGAAGTAAGGAACTTCCTTAACCACTACTTCAGTTTTGGGGATTTTGTTTTCCGCACATCCGACGGTACTGAAGCGGGCAGAGCCAATGATTTACGGAGTCTTGAGGAGCAGCTGAAAGTTATTCCCGGGGACAGCATAAAATACCATGCTGAACGAAATCATTTTTCAAACTGGCTTAAAGCCAGAACGGAATTCTGGCTGGCACATAAACTCCGTCCCAGGAAAGTTTCCGATTACCGCAGCATTGAAGAACTTAGAGAATATCTCATCCAAACATTAAGGAATTACAGGCATAACAGACAGAGAGGAATCATAACCGATTTTCACAAAGAGATTTTTGATCCTCTTAGCTCGTTTGCAAGAATTGGCGGAGGCTCCCTGGGAGGAAAAGCAAGGGGACTTGGTTTTGTTAACACACTCATAAATAATTACAACGTCCGGAACCAATTTCAGGATATTAAAATATTTGTGCCTGCCGGCGTGGTTCTCGGTACGGAGGTTTTTGATGAGTTCCTGGATGCAAATGATCTCAGAACTTTTGCACTTAACTGCACAAATGATGAAGAGATAACGCGAAAATTCGTGGAAGCAGAAAGTTTTCCGGAAGATATACTCGGGGAACTTGCGGCATTCCTCGATCTTATGCACACCCCTCTTGCAGTAAGATCATCCAGTCTCCTTGAGGATTCGCAGTATCATCCTTTTGCCGGTGTTTACAGAACATTCATGCTGCCTAATAACCATCAGAATGCCCTGGCCAGACTAAATGACCTGCTCAATACTATTAAAAAAGTTTATGCTTCAACTTTCTACCAGAGTGCTAAAAATTATATCAGGTTTACTTCGTACCGTCTTGAAGAAGAAAAGATGGCTGTAATAATTCAGAAGATGGTTGGGGAGGCGTACGGTGAAAGATTCTACCCTGATATTTCAGGCGTTGCAAAGTCGTATAATTTTTATCCTCTTCCGCCGCAGAATCCGCAGGATGGCATAGTCTCCGTAGCGCTCGGCTTAGGAAAAACCGTTGTTGACGGCGGGAACACTGTCCGTTTCTGTCCGAAGTACCCCACAGACCTGATCCAGTTCTACTCGGTAGAAGAATCACTCAATACTAGCCAGAGAGAATTTTTTGCGCTTCAGATGAACGGTCACCATTCTTTCGAATTCTCCACACAGGATACTTTACTTAAACAGCACCCTATTGAATCTGCAGAATCCGACGGGACGCTTTCATACGTGGGATCAACTTATTCACCGGATAATGATACGATTTCCGATGGTATCTCAAGGCCGGGAATGAGAGTAGTGACCTTTGCTCCGCTGCTTAAATATAAACTTTTCCCTCTGCCTGAAATACTTGAACTTCTGCTGGATATGGGAACCTGGGGCATGGGAACACCGATTGAGATAGAATTTGCCGTAAATATGGTATCGGGCAAAAGCAAACCGAAGGAATTCGGCCTGCTTCAAATGAGGCCGCTTGTAATTAGTCATGAGTCAGACAACTTTAACATAGAAGACATTGATCAGGAAAGTCTGATCTGCACAAGCAAACAGGTTCTGGGCAACGGCATTATTAAAGATATATACGATATAGTTCTTGTCGATCCGGATACATATGATAGAGCAATGTCGCGTGAAGTTGCGAAAGAAGTCAGCATGTTTAACTCTGCCCTTATGGATGCAAACAGGCCTTACCTGCTGATAGGCATGGGGAGATGGGGTACGCTTGATCCATGGCTGGGAATACCCGTAAAGTGGGAGCAGATTGCGGGAGCAAAAACGATAGTTGAGTCAGGTTTCAAGGAGTTTTCCGTTGTACCGTCCCAGGGCTCGCACTTTTTCCAGAATATTACTTCATTTATGATTGGGTATTTTACCGTTGACAGCCACAAACATGAGGGTTATATAAACTGGGATTGGCTGCTGTCACAGAAACCTGCAGCCAGGAAGAAGTATACAAGGCTGCTTCGTTTTGAAAAGCCGGTAACCATAAAAATGAACAGGCACAAGAATAAAGGAATTATTCTGAAACCTGAAAATTAAAAATCACAAAGAATGACTATGGAAGATCAATCTAAAATTCCGGATACATGCCCGCACTGCGGTCATAAGCTTAGTCCCTGGCAGCAGGTCCTTTTAAAAGTCGACAGGACGATTACCTGTAAAAACTGCTGGTACCGGATAATACTTGAGCCCGATCTTAAAAAAGAAAACACTAAAGATCAGGATAAATCATCAAAGTTTGAGGAAGATTAAAATGGAATCTTACAATTCATTTCGCGTTGCACGGCAGCAGATACTTGAAGCTGCGAAAATGTTAAACCTGGATGAGCCCACTACCACGCTGCTCAGCCTCCCCCAGAGAGAATTTAACTTCACGCTCCACGTAAAAATGGATTCAGGAACAGTAAAAATATTCCAGGGCTACCGGGTTCAGTATAATTATGCCCGGGGACCCGCAAAGGGAGGAATAAGATTTCATCCTGATGAAACTATCGATACCATAAGAGCGCTTGCCTGCTGGATGACCTGGAAAACTGCGGTCCTTGATCTGCCCCTCGGGGGAGCCAAAGGAGGAATATGCTGTAACCCCAAGGAACTCTCGGAAAGAGAACTTGAAAACCTTTCAAGGGAATACGTAAGAGCCATAGCGCCGATGATAGGAGTAGATAAGGATGTTCCTGCACCGGACGTTTATACAAATCCGCAGACAATGGCCTGGATGATGGATGAATATGAAACAATAATCAATCAGCATCACCCCGGGGCATTTACCGATAAGCCGACGCAGATAGGCGGCACTGAAGGAAGACGTGATGCCACCGCCCGCGGAGGCGTAATTACTGTTAGAGAAGCATGCCGGCAGCTGAATGTTGATCCGACAGGTAAATATGCCATACAGGGTTTTGGAAATGCCGGCCAGCGGGCAGCACTTCTTCACCAGGATATATTGGGGGGCGGGATACTGGTAGCGGCCAGTGATTCAAAGGCTGCTATATATAATTCCGAAGGATTTGATACAAAAGAGCTTGTTACCTATAAGCTCAAGAAAGGTTCTATAAAAGGATTCCCCGGTTCAAAAGAGATCGGGCACGATGAGCTCCTTGAGCTTGACGTCAATGTATTATATCCCGCGGCACTTGAGAATTCAATTCATAAAGAGAATGCCGAAAAGGTTAAGGCAAAAATAATCTGCGAACTGGCGAACGGACCGACAACACCGGAAGCCGATATTATTCTTCACAAAAAAGGCATACACATCATTCCCGACATCCTTGCGAGCGCCGGAGGTGTTACAGTTTCGTACCTTGAGATGGTGCAGGATAAATATGCATTCTTCTGGGATGAAGAAACAATACATAAACTTGTTGATGAGAAGCTTACAAAAGCTTACTACCGGGTAGACGAAGCAATCAAAGAAAAGAAAGTTCATCCGCGGCTTGGAGCAATGGTAGTCGGCGTAGCACGTGTAGCCGAAGCCTGCAAGCTCCGCGGCTGGGTTTAAGGAAAAATTCCAAGCGCCATATATGAAGTAGCTATTTTATCTATTGCGTTAACAAAGGCAGCTGTTCTCAGGTCGCGTATTTTCGGATTTTGCTTCCACGTTTCTCTTATTTCATTGAATGCTATGATCATAGTTTCTTCAAGACCCGAATTAACAAGGTCCTCTTCCTCAGCTCCATGAATAATGACTTTTTTTGAGGAGTCGGTGAGCTTTTTTCCTATTGCTGATTCAATTGAATCAACGAGCGTCCTGTTGAGTTTCTCCTCGTACCTCTTTCCCATCCTGCCGAACCTGATATGGGAAAGATTTTTCAGCCATTCAAAATAGGATACAGTTACACCGCCCGCATTTAGATACAGATCAGGAATGATCATGATTTTCTTTTTGAGAAGAATTTCTTCTGCTTCAGGTGTAACAGGTCCGTTAGCCGCTTCTGCTACTATTTTTGCTTTTATTCTATTTGCATTCTCACTATTTATCTGGTTTTCGAGTGCAGCAGGAATCAGAATATCGCATTCAACCTCGAGTGCCTGTAAAGTTTCTTTTATGTTTTCCGCATTCTTAAAATTCAATATAGAGCCGGTTTGATCTCTATGCTTCTTAACTTCATCAACATCAAGTCCTTTTTTACTGTGAATTGCGCCTTCATACTCGGCAATGGTGGTAATAACAGCACCCCCTTCCTGGAAAAATTTTGCAGTATGATATCCGACATTCCCGAGTCCCTGTATTACCACTCTTTTTCCCTCAATGCCTGTTTCAAGTCCCAACTCCTTCATATCATCTTCCTGGCAGACAGCTTCCCTCACACCATAAAATACACCCCTTCCTGTGGCGGCCTCTCTTCCATGCACGCCACCCTGGCTTATTGGTTTTCCTGTGACACATGCATATGCATCTATTTGTCCGGGATTAAATGCTGCATAAGTATCTGATATCCAGGCCATCTCCCTTGCGCTGGTACCGTAATCGGGTGCAGGGACATCTATACCGGGACCAATAAAGTTTTTCTTAATCAGCTCCGCGGTATACCTTCTCGTAACGCTTTCCAGCTCTACCTCAGAATATAATTTGGGATTGATCCTAACTCCACCCTTTGCACCGCCGAACGGGACTTCAACCACAGCGCACTTATAAGTCATAAGTGCTGCCAGGGCCATTACTTCATCCTGGTTGACTGAAAGACTGAACCTTATCCCCCCTTTTACGGGAAGCTTATGCTGACTATGTTCAACACGGAAGGCGGTGAAAACTTCTATCTGATCCTTTATCCTTACAGGGAATGTCATTCTGTAGACACTGTTGCAGTATTTAATCTGGTCGAGCAGTCCTTTGGGATATTTGGTATACTCAGCTGCCCTGTTAAAATAATTTAGTACATCATCAAAAAAACTATGCTGGCGTTTTCCGCTGACATCAGTGCTCATTGCCTCTCCGTTTTTATTGAACTTATTCCAAGTTAAACATTAAATGAAAATTCACAAAACGGGTGGATCAAATAGGTTAGAAAGCCACCGAAGAAACAGCGTTTCGCTCTACAAGGGGTCAATCGTCGAAGAAGGCACCGATACTGTTTACAGAATTTGGATAAAAAATCATTGCTTATTTTCTAAAATTATGCTAATCTCAATATGCTTTGTTTACAATTTATTCAATTAACCATGAGGTTCTTAGATGAGAGCTATATGGAAAGGCCACATCCGGTTTTCTCTTGTTACGATTCCCATTAGGGTTTATGGTGCAATAGAACCGAAAAATTCAATTAGCTTCAACCAGCTTCACAAAGAGGATAACGGGAGAGTCGGCTACGATAAAAAATGTAAAAAGTGCGGGAGATCCCTCTCGCAGAATGAAATAACAAAAGGATACGAATATGAACCTGATCAGTACGTTATTATCGAACAGGAAGATATCGACAAGATAAAAATTAAAAGCACGAAGATAATTGAAATCGAAGGCTTTGTTGAAGATAAGGAAGTAGATCCCACCTTATTTGACACTCCTTATTATATAGGTCCTGATGGTGAAGTAGCGGCAGGCGCCTATTCACTGCTTATGCAGACACTGAAAGAGACTGGCAAGATGGCTGTGGGTCGTGTGGTTATAAGGGACAGGGAAGATATTATCATGCTTTCTCCAAGAGAGAACGGTATGGTAATGTATAAACTGAGATATCCCGATGAAGTCAGGAATATAAAAGAAGTACCTCTGCTAAATGGATTGAAATCTAATAAGGAACAGCTTAAACTTGCAAAGACGCTTGTTGATTCTATGTCAACCAGTCTTTCTGATATAAATATGGAAGACCATTACCAGACAGCATTAAAGGATGTCATCCAGGCAAAGATTGAAGGTAGAGAGATAGTGTCGACTGAAGAAGAAGTCAGGCCCGTAGGGGATATGATGCAGGCGTTAAAAGAAAGTCTTGAACAAGCTAAAAAGCAGAAAATGCCGATGGAAAAAGCAAAAGGAAAAAAGAAGGCTGCAAAACCGGCAAAGAAACAGACAAAGCAGAGAAAACAGGCTTAAGATCTCAGAGATGGCAAAAGTAATACAATTAGATACAACCCGTCCTTCAAAACTTGGTTACAGGCGGGCCAGGAAACGTAAATGTAAGGACCTGGAAAAGGAGGGGCAGTTAAATCTTTTCGCTTCTGCAGGGGCAAAGGTACTGCAGCTGCCATCAAGGTTTACTCCCTTTGAAGAAGCCTTATGGCTCGATGAACGCGGTGATCCGGGAGCGCAGGAGGCCTACCTCAAAGCCATCCTTGCAGAGGACTGCATTGCTGATGCAAACTGCAACCTTGGAATCCTTGAAACACAATCCGGGAATACTTTGAAGGCGTTCGATTATTTCACCGGGTGTCTTAAATATGAACCCCGCCACCTTGAGGCGCATTATAATCTCGCAAATCTTTATTTTGAACAGAACGAATTCAGGCTTGCCAGACTTCATTATGAGATTGCAGCGGAAATAGAGCCTGAATTCCCTAATATATATTTTAATCTTGGACTTGTATACGCCCTGAGCGAAGAATACGAGGATGCTTTCAATGCATTGGTGAAATATAAGGAACTTACGCCCGCCGGTGAGGGCAGCAAGGCTGATACTCTTCTGATGAGTTTAAAACGATCTCTAACCGAACACATCTAACAATTTACTTTAAGTAAATACAATATTTTTATTGTTTTTATATATTTAATTTCCTAATTTCCTGCCATAGAAAAATCCCAATAACATCCCGGTTCAATCTTTGGACTTAAAAATACTAAAAGTTCATCGTCTCCTGATCAGGATAAAGAGAGTAAACTGGCATAATTTTTTCAAAATTACTTTCTATCTAAACAAACATAATCCCCAAACAATAACGAGGTACTAATATGATACGTTTCTTTACAGTTCTTTTTTCAATTATTATGATCGCTTCTATGGTGTATGCACAGAACCCTCCCCAGGCACCGGCCGGTTACAGAGATGAGCTTACACAAGGGACATCATTTACAGGATTTCAGTGGACACCAGGTGTGGATAATTTTAATGGCAAACTCGCAGCTATTGTCCCGACATATAACGGCGAGAGTGGATCAGGTCAAATGTCTCTTTATGGTATCAAATACGGATATTTTATTTCTACTGCCTGGGCTGTAGGAGGTGTTCTGGATTTTGGTTCTAATTCCACTACACAAGATCTGGAGGGCGGCGGACAGAATAAGTCCAGCAGCACCGAATTCGGAATTACAGCATTTATAAACCGTTATTTTCAGCCTAAATTCGAAGATGTATCTGTTTGGATCGGTGCAGAAGTCTCTTTCGGGTCCCTTTCATCGACACAGGAAGAAACAGGGCCAAACCCGGGTAAAGTTGAACTTTCTGCCTCTTCTCTCGGTGTCGGATTGAATTTTGGAGCACAATACTTTATCGACAAAGGATTTTCACTGAGTGCTGACTACCACGTTGGATTCCTGAGCTTGAACCAACCGGAACAAACCACGACTAGTGGAAGCACCAGCGTAACGACAAAGGGTCCTAGTGCTTCATGGTTTGGAACAATGACCGGAAGTCTGGGCATTAACTTCTATTTCTGATAAATTTATTGAGGCTGTCTACAAGTTCTAAATTTGTGAGACAGCCTCTTCAGTTTAATTCCCACCCATATATTAAAACCATTCACATTTTTCCTGGTCAGTAACTCTATTCTTTTTGATACAGAAGATGAGATTATCAAAATAAAAAAGCGGTATTCCGGCAATGGAATACCGCTCTTTGTGTGTGTGAGATGAAGAATAACAATTAATCAAATATCCGGAAATTGTTGTCTTCAGAAAGTTTTTTATCAAAATGTTCTTCGTAAATCTTCTTATATTTTTCAAACAGATCCTGCGGAACTTTCTTCCCGTTTACTTTCATGCCGTGCATATTAAGGTCCAGATTTAACTCAGCATCCATATCATTCAGCAAGTTATCTTTAACCATCTCAGTTTTTATTTTATCAATAAATTCATTCAGTTTTTTAAGCTTAACATCCAGACCCTTAAGATCTATTTTAATGTTGGCGAGATTTTCGTCCAGGTGAGCCATCGCTTCATCAAGTCCGGTAAGATCAATAGAAATATGACTCCGTTCCATACCGTGTTTATCCATTTCTTTATTAATCTCCCCGAGTTTTCTATCAAGATCATCCATATTGATATCTACATGTATATCAAGGTCTTTTTTCAGATTCAGCATTTCTTCATGGAATTTATCGGAATCGAAATCAATTCTTATCTTCTTGTCCTTCAGTTTTGAAAGTTCTTTGGAAAGCTGCCTCATACCTTCCCTGAATTCTTCATTATCAAAATTGAACTCATACTTCTGATTTTTCAAGTCCTCTTTCAGTTTCTGCATATCCTGTTTAAAACTGCCCATATCTGATTTGAAACCATCCAAATCAATGGAAATATGATGAGATTTATTGTGAAGCTTATCAAGCCTGTGATATATCATATCCTTATAATCTTCAATTTCGCCGTCAGAAACACGTTGGCCATCCTTGTACAGGGAACTGATCTCACCATCCTCAAAGTTCACTTCCCAACGGACGTTTTTTCCATTTTCATCCTTATAAAAGGAGAAAGTCTGATCCGCCCTGGAATTCAAATCCGACTGTATGGATGTTCCCTGGTTAGACGTGCTGCAGCCTGCGGAAGCAAACAATAATGCCGCAGGAATCAGCAGTAAAGAAAGTTTTTTAATTGTAGTAGCTATCTGTTTCATTTTACTCTCCTCAAAAAAGTTCGCGAATGCCGGTTTTCTGATTATTAGGACGCACGGAGGGGCATTATGTTTCACTGAAAGCCGGTTTATGGGAAGAGCGTACGCAAGAACGGATAAACGGGAAGAAACTCTTACGGTGAACTTTTCACATAACAATAACTTAACTTTTATTTAACAGCCGCTTAACATATATCTGAAAATTAAAATTTAGATTGGAAGCGATAAATCAGATAATTAAAGGAGAAAATATGTTAGGAAATATTCTGGAGATTCTGCTTGTGGTAGTCCTGGCTGGAATAGCCACATATGATACTCTGCAAAGCAAGCGAAAAGGATCAAGTGAAATACAAGAATCCTTCCCAGTCAGGGTTAAAGAGACATTTCCTCTTTAACCAGCATCTTTGCGCTTATGATATCATCGTGACCCATATTTATCAGTCCGCCTATCTTCTTGATAAGATGATCCTCATACATATCAAGCTTTTTGTCCATATAGATCAGCCGCCACAAGTTTTTCAATAACTCAAACTTATCATTATTATTTAAATTCTTATTAATGAGCTTTGTAAAATCATAAATGCTGTCATCTTCCTTAAGATGCTTCTCAGCAAGTTCCATAAGATCATTCACGCAATCATCTTCCAGGTCGAAGGTAGACTTCATAATTGAAATAACCTTATCCCTTTCTGCCTCTGTAAAGTTATCATCTGCCTTTGCCATATCGATGAATAAAGTACAGGCAGCAACGTGCAGCTTTTTCTTTTCATCAACTTCTTTGTATGAATTCTCTTCGTACTTAAATTCCTTTGTTTCAGTAGGAACACTAAAAATTCTTCTTAAATATTCAAACATTTCAATTCCATTTTTAATTAACAACAATTTCTGTCTCAATTACAGGCTTAGGCGGGCGTTCATACAGTCCGCTTAAGTATTTATAATGACCTGCAAGTTCAGGATGAACCTGTTCCCAGGTAAAACGCCATTGCCAGTTACCTGCAGGTTTACCAGGAAAATTCATTCTTGCCTCACCTCCCAGCCGCAATATATCCTGCAGAGGGATGATAACAAGGTCGGCCACCGAAGAGTAGGCAGTTCTTATCAATGCACCGGTTATATCATCACCGTGATAGTCAAGATACTGCTGAGCGTGCTGATAAATATCATTGCCATTTTTTTTCTCCTTATCAAAATAGGCAGCAGTAGTATCATTATCGTGCGAGCCGGTATATACCAGACAATTATGATTATAATTATGCGGCAGAAACTTCCTTTCCATTCCTGTCCCGAATGCAAACTGCAGTATCTTCATTCCCGGAAAATCAAGAGTATCCCTAAGATTTTCAACCGATTTTGTAATCAATCCCAGATCTTCAGCCAGGATTGGAAGCGGCCCTAGGTATTCCCGCAAAGTATTAAAAAACTTTTCTCCCGGTGCCTTTACCCATCTTCCCTTTTCAGCTGTTTTGGCTCCGCCCGGAATTTCCCAGTAGGCATCGAATCCTCTGAAATGATCAATCCTGATCATATCAACAAGACTGAACATCTGCTTCATCCTGAGTCTCCACCAGTGGAAGTCATCCTTTTCCATTGCATCCCATTTATACAAGGGATTTCCCCAAAGCTGACCTGTAGCGCTGAAATAATCCGGCGGCACGCCAGCAACGAACTCAAGGTTTCCTTTTTCATCAACCGAAAAAAGTTCTTTGTTAGCCCAGAGATCGGCGCTATCGTAAGCAATGAATATGGGCATATCACCTATTATTTTTATTCCCTTACTGTTTGCATAATGCTTAAGTTCCGACCATTGCTTAAAAAATATATACTGTACAAAACAGTGAAAGTTTATTCCGTCATCCAGTTTCTTCTTCCATTCATTAAGCGCCTTTGCTTCCCTTTTAACAAGACCTTTGTCCCACCCTGTCCACAAACCCCCTCCGTGGTAATCCTTTGCGGCCATAAAGAAGGCATAATCCTCCAGCCACACATTATTTTCTTCGCGGAACTCTTTGAATTTTTTTCCCGACAATGAGTTACCGGATTTAAATTTTTCGAATGCTTTATGAAGAATTTCCTTCTTATAGTTTATGATTCCGCCGAAATCTACAGCGTGAGGATCTGAGTCAGGAGGATTTGAAATATCAGTTTCGGTGAGCAGTTTTCCTTCCTTCAGGAGCTCAGGACTAATAAGATTAGGATTACCTGCAAATGCAGAGAAACACTGATAGGGTGAGTCTCCGTACCCGGTAGGACCAAGAGGGAAAACCTGCCATAGCGTTTGTCCCGCCGATTCAAGGAAATTAATAAAATTATAAGCTTCCTTCCCTAAGTCGCCTATACCGAACCTGCCCGGAAGAGAAGTTGGATGCAGCAGTATGCCTGCAGCTCGTTCAAATCTCATTGAATACCTGATAATTTTTAAGGAGTTAAAATAAAGAAAGGTAGATAAAGATGAAAAACCCTGTTGATGCAGAACATTAGATTTAAAATGAAAATCCCCGGTTCAGTACCGGGGATTTACGGAATAATCAGTTCTACACTTTACTTATAGCTGGGTATCTGCTTCAATAACCATGTCGATAGCGCCCTCTATAGTATATGGCGGCTGGCCGTTTATGTTATTAACCGTAATAGTTGCAGTAAAACAGGCGCCCTGGCTGAGCAGACTGTTAAGATACGTGTTTATAAAATCTATCTGTGACTGATTAAGCTGAAGAATGTATGGTGAATTTGGACTCAAATAATCGGCAGGAGTTGCTCCGGGTATTTCATACGAGAAAAGTACGTTTCCATTACCATCCTGCAGAGTTACTGTTGTATTGCCTGAAAGATCGGCAGGAACAACATTCTTAGTCCTGTAAGCAGCTTCAATAAAATGGAGGCTTTGGATTTTATCCCTGTATTCATCATATGTTTCTGAATCTGTGCTCAGACAGTATGACTGGCTATCGCTCAATGTTGTTGAGGAGCCCGAAACATTGACGTCAATGGTAAATGGTATGTTAAGAGGCAGTGAATTGAACTCATCACACCCGTTCCACGTCAGCATCAGAAATAATAAAACGATAGATGTTCCGAACTGTATTAAGTATTTTTTCATTTTTTCTCCTTGTTAAAATTCGAAAGTTAAACCGCCAGAAACAACAGGCTGTGCGCTGAGACTGAAATCGGCGTTAAGAACTACGATTGCAAGCTTTAAAGCAGCACCTACAGTGGCTCTGAAATTATTGTCTCCATCAATAGAAACAGTTACGTCTCTATCGGAATTAAGGCTGGGGTCACCATTCTGAGGATCCCCCTTGATACTGTAGCTCAGGTCAAGTGAAGTATTTTCATACTGGAGCCCGAAGTAAGGAGTAATAAGTCCGAACGTTTTGCTTGCATGGGCATTAAATGCAATATTGTTCAGCTTCATTATTCCGGAGATTTCAAATTTGTTATACATAATCTGCACAGCGAGGTCGACAGGAAAGAGAGGTATATACTGGCTGATATTGTGTTCTACACCAATACCAAACATACTGAGATCATTATTATCACCTAAACTGATAGAAGGAAGATATCTTAAAATAACCCGGGTTCCCATAAAACTTGCACCTATCTGGGGATAGGCTACCGGAATACCCGACTGGTTAATTCCCGGAGGCATAACGATGTAGCCGTTCGGCCCGGCATAGGCGGCACCCCTATCACCGTATATGGTCGCTGTTTCTTTCGTTGCCTGGTAACCTAACTCATTAAAAGTTGGCGTAAAATTCTTTTGCGATTCGGGTATTAAGATGTACATACCTCTAAAACTAATGGAAAAGGTGAACATTGCTGGGATATCTGCGGTATAATACCCGTTAGAATTCATTGCAGTACCGAGTGTAGTTGCAAACGGCCTCGCATATTCAATGGCATTAGTTTCGGTTAATTGTGAAAACCTGTCTTCAATTTGCGAAAAAATGGGTTTCACTAGAAAGACCAATAAAGTGAGCAAAAGTAGAGACTTCTTCATCCACTTCTCCTTGAAAAAATTATATAAGAAAAATACTGGTTAAATTAAGCCGTTAAAATAAAGGATATTATTTCTTCACAATCAACTTTTATCAACAAATTTAATACCCTTTATTTGAACAAGGAATTAGAAACTTTTCTGCGAATAATTAAAGAAAATGCATTTCAAATTGATACATCTTCTAAATTAATGCAATCCCATCAATTCGCGGGCACCTTTCAGACTGGCTTCGGTAATATTTTCCCCGCTCATAAGCTTAGCAACCTCCCTTATTTTCTCATCTTCTTTCAGCCTTCTTATTGAGCTTGTCACCCTTTTATCGGAAGCATTTTTTTCAACTACGTAATTACTGTCACCCTGCCCTGCTATCTGCGGAAGGTGAGTAATTGCAATTACCTGGTGGGATGAGGCGAGTAATTTAAGCGAGTTGCCTACTTTCTGCGCTATTCTTCCACTTACACCGGTATCAATTTCATCAAAAATGAGCAGCGGCAGTTTATCATTTTTCGCAAGTATAGTTTTCAGCGAAAGCATAATTCTTGATACCTCGCCGCCTGACGCCACTTTAATCAATGGTTTCACATCTTCACCGGGATTTGTTGAAATGTAGAACTCAACATTATCTATTCCTCTATTATCGGCCCTATATTTTTTACCGCTGATAAGAACATAATCATCAGTACCGGCAGCCTGTGCCTGCTCAATTATTACTTTGAAAACAGAGTCCGCAATTCCCAGTCCCGCCAGCACCTTCACCACTTCCTTCTCAACCTTCTTTGCAGATTCCTTTCTTTTAAGCGAAAGTTTTTCGGCAATCTTACCGGAAGCTTCCCGCGCAGAAGAAATTTCCTTTTCCAGGTTTTGAATATTTTGACTATAATTTTCGGCAGCATCGAAATCACGACCGATTTTTTCCCTGTATGACAGAACAGATTCAACAGAGCCGCCGTATTTTTTCTTCAACATGGCAAGAGCACCAAGTCTCACACGAAGTCTCTCAAGGTTTTCGGGGTCAAGATCAATTTTTGTATTATACTTTCTTATAAATTCTGCAGCGTCACGAACCTGGGCAACAATCGATTCAAATTCTTTGTCTATTTCTTCAAAGCTGCTGTCTATCCCATGGAGCTCTTCGATCCTGCTTTTTATCTGCGTGAGCTGATCGTGAACAGAATTTTCAGAATCAAAAAGATTTTCATAAACTGAACCCGTAATACCCAGCAGCGTTTCAGAATTTTCAAGGATATTCAGTTCATTAGTTATCTGCTCTTCCTCCCCTTCCTGCGGAGAAACGGCATCAATCTCCTTTATCTGGAAGGCATAAAAATCCTTTTTCTCTTTAAGGGACGATTCCTTTTCCTTCAAGTCGTTCAACCTGGATGATAAGGCTCTTACTTCTTTAAATGATGCCGCATAATCATCGAGCAGCGGTTCTGTTCCTGCAAACTCATCCAGGAAGTCTATATGGGTTTCAGTACGCAGCAGCGATTGATGTTCATGCTGACCATGCAGATCGACAAGCAGATCACCGAGGTCTTTTATTACCGATAAAGGTACGGGTGTATCATTTACAAAACAGCGGTTAGCACCTTTAAGTGAAATTTCCCGGCGAAGAATAAGTTCGGGGAAAAAATCTATTTGATTTTCTTCCAGCAGTCTTTTTACTTTTTTATTCGACTCAACGTTAAAGAAGCCCTCTACAACAGATTTAACAGCATCCTTCCTTACTACCTCAGTTGAAGCTCTTTCACCGAGCAGCAGTCCCATCGCATCAATCAGTATGGATTTTCCTGCACCCGTTTCTCCCGTAATAATATTCAGTCCTGTCCCGAACTCAACATCAATACTGTCGATGAGTGCATAATCTTTTATGTGGAGTGATTTAAGCATTTTCAAACTTTAAGTCGAGCTGAAAATTAATTTATTTTGGATGGAATTTCAAAGTTAATAAGAAGAGTTATCTCTTATTCAAAAGAAGCTTTGAAGCCATATAAAAACCGCATATCGATTTTGAATCTATTATTTCGCCCTTAAATATTTTATCCTCTATTTCTCCGAAAGTAAATTCCTTCACCTCCATGCCGTATTCCCCCTCCTCGCGGTTATGTTCGCCGGGAGTAAGATCCTGCGCAAGATAAAGATGAAGTATTTCCGTACAGAAACCCGGTGTTGTAGTAATTGCACCAAGCTTCTGAAGATTATCTGTTTTAAAACCTGTTTCCTCCTGGAGTTCTCTGAAGGCACAAACTTCGGGATCTTCCTTAAAATCAAGTTTACCTGCTGGAAATTCAAGCAGTGACCTTTCTAAAGGATAACGATATTGTGAAACCATAATAAATTTGCCATCAGCCTTAACGGGCACAACCACTGCTCCGCCCGGATGGACAGCAATTTCCCGAATGCCGTCATTCCCGCTGTCGTACTTTATCTTATCAACCCTTAAATCAAAAACCTTCCCTCGAAATACAATATCAGATTCCACGATCTTATAGTTCATATCTACTCCTTATTCTATCTTTATTATTTTTCTCCTCAATTTAAAAATAATATGTAAATAATTATTTGTCTTCAGCTGTATTTATAAAATAATAAAAAAGATATGAAGGCCGCCGTCTTTCAAGGATAATGGCAAGATAATCCTTATTAATTGACTGAACTGTACCCTGTGAATCAGACATCAAGATAAGCAACTCTCCGATTATTAATTAAAATAATTTCTTCTTTCTTATTTTCAATTAAATTTTTCATTTCAAATTCGTAAGGAATTAAATATCAGGTACTTCAACCCTACAGCTTTCGCAAACTGTAATAACTCTTTAAAATGTCATTTCTATCGAGTCCAAATACTGACATTCTTAACGAGTCATTACACTCTTTGACTGCGATTGAATCATTTTCTTGCCTTTCATTCGGGAGTTCTCTAAATTCAATCAGCTTTAATTATGAAAAGGTTAGGGGAACTAAATGAGAGCAGCCTTCTGTTATAACCATTCCTTGAGCGGGTGTATGTTATGAAAAAACTTATACTCTTCTTTTCATTGTTAATTTTCCATTATTCTTTGTCCATTGCCGAAATCCGCTATGTCAGCCATTCAGGCAGCAATACCCCTCCTTACCTTACCTGGGAGACAGCAGCAGATTCTATTATGAGTGCAATAAATGTTTCCACATTCGGTGATACCATCTATGTGGCAAATGGAGTCTATGAAGAACAGGTTGTTATGATACCCGGTTTATCGCTAATCGGGGCGGGAATGGATAGCTGTGTGATTGATACCAGAGATTTGGTTACCTCATCATCTGATATTTCTGTAGAGATGGCCGATAGCTGCCTATTACGTGGATTTCAGTTAATAGTTGCGAATAACACTATGCTAGGTTGGGGAATATCGGGCAGGGGTAGTTCCGAAACTATGGTCGAATTCAATAAAGTAGTGAATGCCAAGTTTGGAATTTTGCTCGATGCAACCTTTTTCGAACCAGCCAATATGACGATATATAATAATATTTGTGCTAATGTGAGTATCGGAATTGAATTATTTAATTCTAATTCGCTTATAAGAAAAAACGTGATTTCAACTGATCCGAACTCCCAATCTGCCGGAGTATTCGGAGTACGGCTTGGAGCCTTCGATTTCACCTACACCCCGGTTATTGATTCAAATACTGTTATTACAAACGGCGTGCATTTATATTCGACTATACATATGGGGATATATAAATCATTTGGGACAAAACCAGTGATAACAAATAATATAATTTTATTAAATGGAGAGAAGACTACCGGTATGACTTTGAGTTATTCAGACTCTGGTAAAGTATTTAACAATTTAATAGTTGCAGACTCATACTACGACGGGATTTCTAACACTGGTATTCACTACCTAAAATTATATAATAACTATATTGCCGGAAACCCTCATCATCAGGCAACAAATCATTATGCAATAGAAATTGGACCGGATAATGAAGTAAAAAATAATGTAGTATCTAATGCCGAAAATGGAATTGGAACCTGGGAGTCGGGAAACCTTATTGTTCAGTATAACAACCTCTGGAATAATGAAGTTAATTATCTGGGCTTTACCGGGGATACAACAAACATATCGGTTGATCCTATGGTGGTAAATGATGATACAACTCAGGGTGATCTTGACTTCCACCTTCAAAAATACTCACCGCTTATTGATGCCGGAGATCCCTCAATAACAGACAGGGATGGAAGCCGAAGCGATATCGGACTCTACGGAGGTCCCTACGGATGGACATATACATACCAGGACCTTGCCCCCCGTCCCCCGCATAATATTACCGCTGTCATAGAAGAAGGACTGGTCAGGCTGAACTGGAACAGGAACACAGAGGCGGATTTCTCACATTACAGATTATACCGGGATACGGTAAGTAATTTCATCTATGATACAACAAAGATAATCGGTGAGACGGCAGACACCCTATATTATGATAATCTGCCCGTGGTAAACGGAGGAAAGAATTATTATTACCTGATCACGGCATTCGACAATCAGGGCAATCAGTCCTGCCCCGGGGAGGAAGTAATCGTAGAGGTAACAGGACTTACAGAACATCCACCGATAGGCAGTGACGGGTACAGGCTGCTGAGTAATTACCCTAATCCCTTTAATCCCTCAACCATAATCCCCTACAGGCTGAAGGAAGGAGGGTATGTAAAACTCTATATATATGACATTAAAGGAGAACTGGTAACAACCCTGGTTAACCAGTGGCAGACTAAAGGATACTATGAGGTGGTATTCCGTCCCACAGCAGAGCAAAGACAAAGAGCAACAGGAATGGAAGTACCTATGGGACCAACGCTAAGCGATATGGCCTCGGGAGTATACCTGTACCAGATAATGGTAACCAGTGAGAAAAATATTCCTGTATTCAGCGATATGGGTAAGATGATCCTTCTTAAATAAGGGAGCAAAAGATGAAAAAACTGATACTCTTTCTCTCATTGTTAATTGTTAATTATTCATTGTCAATTGCCTCAGTCCGCTACGTAAGCCACCAAGGCAGCAGCACACCGCCCTACACATCCTGGGAGACAGCAGCAGACAGTATACAGAAATGCATAGATTACTCTGCTGCAGGTGATACAATTTATGTAGCAAATGGAGTTTACAAGGAAAAGATAATTGTGCAGAATAAATTCCTTACTCTTATTGGGAGCAGCCAGGACAGCTGTATTGTCGATGTAAGGGATCTGGCAACCCCATCTGATTTTTATGCTTTTTATATAGAGGGCGATATTCGAATTGAGAATTTAAGAATAATTGTCTCATATAATCATACGGGAGCTGGATTTGCGATTCTTGACGCAATCAATCAAACGTATATCGAAAACAATAAAGTTGAAAATTGCAGTGATGGGGCTATTATTTTCAACTCCCACCTGACCTTCAGACATAACCTTATTACTGATGCAAACACAGGCATACACCTGGAGGCCTTCAATGAGAATTACTTCCCTGTCATAGACAGTAATATTATAGTGACTGTTTATAATTTTTCTCACGGAATAGGGGGCTCAATCGGGACATCGGCGACGATAAGAAACAACCTTGTAATCTCAGAAGAAGGAGGAGATGGTTTTTACCTGGTGCTGTTCCCCAAGGAGATAAAGAACAACCTCGTCATAAAACAAAAAGACTATTCCACATTTGGTTATGAGTTTTCCTTAGGAAACGGAATTATCTCAAATAATTCGGTTGTGGGTAAATCCAACGGAACAGGCTTTAAGCTGTTTAAGGGGACTAACCAGGCGTTAAATAATAATGTGATAAATAGCCTGACCGGTTATGAGACTGATCAGGTAGACACAATAAAATTTCATTACAATAATATCTGGGATTCTGGTAGGCCATATACCGGTTTTACCCCCGACAGCACCAACATAATCTCAGACCCTATGTTCGTAAATCAAGACAGCAGTGATTTTCACCTTCAGATGTTCTCACCTTTAATAGATGCTGGCGATCCTGCTATCCTTGACAGGGACGGATCAAGGAGTGATATTGGCTTATATGGAGGACCGCTGGGTGAAAGCTACACCTACCTTGACCTACCACCACGCTCACCTGTTAATCTTTCAGCCACAGTAGACACTGGCTATATCCTGATAAAATGGAATAAGAACACGGAGGCTGACCTGGGTTATTATAACCTTTACAGGGATACTACAGAAAACTTCCCGGCAGATTCAACAACCTTTGCTGCATCGATTGAGGATACGTTCTATCTTCATATAAGGCCTGAGGGAATAGAAAACCTTTATTTTAAGCTTACAGCTGTAGACAGCCAGGGGAATATGTCCGGCCCATCAGAGGAACTTCACATAGTACTTACAGGGACAAAGAATAATGAGCAATTTACAATCAACAGTTACAGGTTATTCCAGAACTACCCTAACCCCTTCAACCCTACTACCAGGATAGGCTACAGGCTGAAGGAAAGAGGATATGTTAAGCTCTATGTATATGACATTAAAGGAGAACTGGTAGAGACCCTGGTAAATAAAGTGCAGGAAAGGGGCTATTATGAAGTTGAGTTTCAAGGAAAAAGTCAAAAGGAAAAAGGAAAAAGTAATCTTGCAAGCGGAATATACCTATACAGGATGGAGGTAATAAATGAAAACCATATTCCCGTCTTTACGGATATAAGGAAGATGGTATTTATTAAATAAACATAAAGGAGAATAAAATGATCAGCGCAGGGAGACCTCCCGAAGGGGAGAGAGCAGGTATCTTTATATTTCTTCTTATAATATTCTTACCGGTTCTGATATATTCACAGGAGAGATTCCGGACGGGAGTTTACTCTAATCTTTCGCCTTCGGATGATAGCCGTCAGAACCTGCAGCAAATTTATGAAATGGGGGCCAATACAGTCATAAGTCATTCAAGGCTGAGGAGCAGGGACTCCCTCCAGACACTCTTTGACAGTGTAATAGTCTTCAACGCATATTCCCCCCAGGATTATATCCACCATTACAGTTCAGGATACTACACAAAATGGGAGGCAGAAGAAATTACTGTAGATACGACAATCCCCGGGGTAAAACATCAGTTCGGTCAAAACGAGGATGGTCACTGGTTCAGCGGAACAGAGAGTGGTAACATAGGAAAACTCCTGGTAACCGGACCGGATTATGTGCAGGACAGAGTATATAAATTGATCTATAATGAAAGCCCGATAACGTATATAGTCAATTTCAGGATGAAAATAGATGGAGCTCTTACAGCAGATTCTGTTTGCGAAGTTTCCGTTAGATATGTTACAGACAATGGTGCCGGTAACACCATTAGAAGTAAAATTCTTTATGCTAGTGATTTGTCGAATGACTTTGATATTGATACACTTCATTACATCCTCCCTGAAAGAATTAATGGAACTGCTATAGATGAGGGTGAAGTTACATTTGGCGCAAAAAGATCTTACGGCAGCGATGCCCCGCATACTCAGAATTATACCGGAGCATACGGAGTTCAGTTCAATGTCAGGTGGCTCGGGAACAGGAACCTGTATATTGATTATATTGAAGTTTATGACCAGGAAATATGGAAGGAATACATTCAGTATCCATCAATTGTAACTTCGGAAATTTTAGCTTACGCGGCGGATTCAGGCACAACCAACACCAGTTACTGGTATGCACTGGATGAACCTCACAGTATTGACAGCTATCAGCCTTACAAAACAGTCCAGGAGATTTTAACCCAGCACGGGTATCCGCCTCTGATTACCTGTTTCTACCCCGGCTGGGACGGGAGAAGAAATAATGAATTTTCTATGAAAAGATACCTTGATGTGGTAAACCCTAGAAACTGATGTATGACTTGCGAGTTCTCTGGCAAGCGGCGTGTATATAAATAAACTGACAACGAAAAATTATTCTCAGGCAAGAAAGATGCTGATAATCAGGTAGTAGATATATTTAAAGGAGCCTGTAGAAGGCTCCTTGTTATTTTTTTAATTGGAATCAGCTGCGGTAGGATGAGTCGTAATATGGGATCAGCTCGTGCCCAAGGAATTTCAGAACGGCTGTTATAACTCCAAGGTCATCAAGGTAGCCTACCAGCGGTGTGATATCAGGAATGGTATCAATAGGACTGATGAAATATATAAGGGCAGCAACAACGATGGCCTTGCGGTGCCATGATACAAGAGGATCTCTCATATACCTTATGAGCGCAAGAATATCTTTTGCAAAGGAAATTTTCTTACCGACCCGTTCAAGTTTTTCCCAGAGATTTTCTTCCACATAATTCATTTTCTCATTGGTTTTTTCCTCGCTCTCTCCCCCGAAGTCAAGTGCATCGAATTCTTCGAGTTCGGTCAGATCATTTCCGTTTTGAAAATCGGTTTCTTTCATATCTACTCCTTTTTATGTTTTTCAAACCAGTCAAAGATAGTGTTCCACCAAAGTTCAGCATTTTGCGGCTTAGTTACAAAGTGATATTCGTCGGGGAAGTACAATAATTCGCTTTCAACTCCCTGCCTCTGTAAAGCTGTGAAAAGTTCAAATGCCTGTCCTTCCGGAACTCTGAAATCATTTGCGCCTTCAACGACCAGCATAGGGGTTTTGGCATTCTGGATATAACTGCTGGGCGACCATTTTTCGTACAGCTCCGGATTATTCCATGGTGTCCCTTTGAATTCCCACTCAACGAACCATAATTCTTCTGTGGTACCGTACATACTTTTCAGGTCAT
This sequence comes from uncultured Ignavibacteria bacterium, assembly GCA_963774455.1. Lineage (GTDB taxonomy): Bacteria > Bacteroidota > Ignavibacteria > Ignavibacteriales > Ignavibacteriaceae > DATFVA01. The sequence continues at coordinate 448,627 of CAVZFD010000004.1, read as the reverse complement.
ATGTGCCGTCGTGTGAAACAAGTGCATTGAACCTGTCTGTATGTCCCTCTATCCAGTCTATCATATAACCGCCGTACGATGCGCCTGCAGCAAATGTATTTTTCTTATCGATAAAACTAAAATTATTGAGCGCATAGTCTGTTGCATTCATTATATCTTTATATGGATTACCTCCCCAATCGCCTGAAATAGCATTGGTCAATTCCTGGCCGTACCCGGTGCTTCCTGTTGGATTCGGGGCTATCACAACATAACCTTTTGAGGCGAATAACTGTGTGTTCCATCTGTAATGGAAATCGTCGCTCCAGTGTCCCTGGGGTCCTCCATGTATGAGCAGTATCATCGGGTATTTTTTTGTTGAATCGAAGAAGGGCGGTTTAACCAGGATGGACTGAAGTTTTTTTCCGTCCGCACCCTCAAACCAGAACGATTCGATGGGGATCATCTCAATGTCTGCAAGACGGTCTTTATTCAGAGCTGTAAGTTGTTTTACCTGGCTGCCATCGGAATTCATAGAGAATATCTCTGTCGGCAGGTTGTTTCTCTGTTGTTCGAAAAACAGCGTTTTGCCGATGGGTGAGACAGTAACCGATGCATTGTCGTGTTCTTTCAGCAGCATATCTACCTTCTCAGAGGCAATATCAATTTTATATATAGAACTGTAAATTTCGTTCTCGGCAATGAAGTAGATGGATTTTGAATCCGGCGACCATGTAAACTGTCCTACTGACCTGTCGAATTCGTCTGTAATTATTTTCCGGTCACCTGTAGAACGGTTGTATAACACAAGGTTCTGCTGGTCAGACTCATGTCCCGCTTCCTTCATCGAAACGTAAGCAATATACTTTCCGTCAGGCGAGTAAACCGGCTGGTTATCGTTGCCGGGACTATCAGATATCTTTTTAAGCGGTGCTGCCGCATTATCGTTTACATCGCTTAACTGAATTGTATAAATTTCATTATTGGTGCTCGCTGCAACCATCGTATCGGGATTCATAGTGATTGAGATTTCTTTTCCATCCGGTGAGAACGAATAATCATTGCTGCTTCCAAGCGCTATAGGCGGTACATCTTTATCTTTATGAAGAAACAGATCCGTGTACTTTTTCGTTTTTGTATCCAGCAAAAAGAGGTGACTGAATTTTCCTCCGCGCCATTCATTCCAGTGCCTGAAGAGCAGATGTTTGAAAATACTTGCCTTCACCTTGCTGTTCTCTTTTTCCTCTTCCTTATTTTTGTTGCATTCGTCGTTTGCACATTCAGGATAAACTGAAGAGGCAAACAATATTTTTGAACCATCGGGAGACCATACTATACCTGAAGCCACCTGTGGAAATATCTGCTATAAGCTCTTCGCCGGAACCATCATAGCCGCACGTCCATATTTTGCCATCCCTGATGAAGGCGATTTTTTTACCATCGGGGGAGAATACTGGTCCCGACTCATTCTTCTCTGAATTTTTTAAGGGTCGAAGGCTGCTGCCATCGCTATTTACGAGGTAAATATCGGTATTCCCCTTGTTTGCTTCCATATTGTATTGTGTTACGGAAAATGCTATTGTTTTGCCGTCAGGAGAAAGAGAGTAGGTACCAACCCTTTTCATAGCCCAGAGATCATCGACTGTTAAAGCGTGTTTTGACTGTGAATGAATTACGAACGGAACTAAAACCAGTAAGAGAAGAAATTTTTTCATTAAAGCCTCGAATTGAATTTTGCCTGCAGGGAATCCGATAATGATTCATTTTGTTTCCCCGACCGCTCTCCAAAAATAGCCTAACTTGTTTATAAAGGCAATGTTTGGACCATTTGCATCACATAATCTTCGGGGTTTGAAAAAGTTTGAGTAAATTGCACCCCGAAAAATTAAAACTCCATCTATTTCCCCGGAAAATTAAAGATGATATTTCTTCCCGGCAGCAGTCACCAGGTCAGTTTTTTCTTCAGCAGTACTGAGGTTAATGATAAAAAAGTGCTCATTTTGGGACCCGGAACCATCGAAATTGCACAAAAAATTAACCATGGTGAACCATCAAAGATTATCATAGTTGTTGATGATTATGATTCTCTTATTACGATGAGATACAGACTGGAAAAATCGGGTGAAAAGAATGTTGAAGTCCGTATGATGGAATATAATAACACCGACTTCCGGAATGAATCAATTGATGTCATTTATGCCCAGGCTTCTGTGTCAGTGCCTATAAGGAATAAGATCACCAAAGAGATCAAAAAGATCCTGAAACCGGGAGGTATTTACTGCGCGGGAGAAATTGTTATGCTTAAAGATGATCCCCCCGAATTCGTAAAAGATATCTGGCAATCCTCTGATATTCTCCCTTTAAATGCTGATGCCGCGGATAAATATTATGAAGAGAAAGGTTTTGAGATAATCGATAAAAAAGATTTTTCCTTTACTTTGAAAGATTTTTATCGTGAGAGCGAAAGGCTGCTGGCAAATGAGACCAGAGATATGAGCGAGCAGGAGAAAAGCTACTATAAAAAATTACTAAAGAAAATCAGCCATGAATCCAATGTATATTTAAAGCTGGGAGGAGATGCGTATATGGGATTTATGGTTTTCATAATGAGGAAAATATAATTGAAACGCGGCGATATATTAGAATTTCAGATAGAAAAATATGCATTCGAAGGAAAGGGAATTTCAAAGGTTTACAAAGAAGGTTCCGATGAGAAGAAATCGGGTTACGTAGTATTTGTAAACGGTTCTTATCCCGGCGACAGGGTCGAGGCAAGAATTACCAAAATAAAAAAATCATTTGCTGAGGCCGTGACTGTAAAAGTTTTATCACCCTCCCCTTTCAGAATCGAAGCAAGATGTAAATATTTCGGGATCTGCGGAGGCTGCAAGCAGCAGGATCTGAATTACCCTGTCCAGCTCAGCTACAAGCATGACCAGGTTAAGGAAATATTTGAGAAGCTGGGCGGACTGACAGACTTTGATATGGATGATATCGTTCCTTCGGAAAAGATATTCTTTTACAGAAACAAAATGGAATTTTCGTTTGCCGATAAACGATGGCTTACGAAACAGGAAATAGAATCCGGTGAAGCGTTCAATAAGGATTTTGCACTTGGACTTCATGTACCCGGGGTTTACGATAAAGTGCTCGACATCGACGAGTGTTTCCTTCAGTCGACTTTAAGCAACAACATTCTTAATTTCACGAGGAAATTTTTCAAAGAAAAGAACACTCCCGTTTATTCGACTATAACACACCAGGGATACCTCCGTAACCTTGTTATAAAGCAATCGCACAGATCATCGGGACAGCCGGGCGATAAAAAAGGATTGATGGTAAACCTGGTAACAGCTGATGAAAATGACGACCTGATGAAAGCCTGGTCAGATCAGCTGGTGCAAAAATTTCCTGAGATCACTACCATCATAAACAATATAAATCTCAAAAAAGCTGCAGTAGCATCGGGAGATTACGAGAAGGTTTATTACGGTGAGGGCTATATATACGACTATATAGGAAAGTATAAGTTCAGGATCAGCGCGAATTCATTCTTTCAGACAAATACACTTCAGGCTGAAAACCTCTACAATACTGCTCTGGAATTCGCAGATCTCCGGGGGAATGAAATTGTATATGATTTGTATTCCGGTGCAGGAACGATAGCAATTTTTCTGTCGGACAAGGCAAAAGAAGTTTATGCTTTTGAGTCCGTTGAATCTGCCGTAAAAGATGCTGAGGAGAATGCATTAATAAACGAAATCAAAAATGTAAAATTCATTACGGCGGATTTATACAGATCCTTTCTTCCTCTTGTTGAAGAGAATAAACTACCCAGACCTGATAAGGTAATTGTAGATCCTCCGCGAAGCGGAATGCATAAAAATACTGTTGCAGATCTGATAAGCCTTAGTCCTGAACGGATAGTATACGTAAGCTGCAATCCGACAACCCAGATAAGGGACATCAAAATGCTTACAGAGGCAGGTTACAATTTATTAAGGACCAGACCCGTCGATATGTTCCCCCACACCTACCATATTGAAAACGTCGCCTTGCTGGAAAAATCCCTTTAGAGAAGTTTCTTTTCCATTTAATTTTAAATGGGGGTAATCATTTGGAGTTATCAACAAGAAGGATGAATTCACCTTTAAGGTTTTTTTGTTCTGCAATTCTCAATATTTCTTCTGCTGTACCGCGGTAAAATCTTTCTCCCTTTTTTGTCAGTTCAAAAGCAAGCACAACACGTAAATTTTTGCCAAGCATTTTAACAATATCGGCAAGCAAAGATCTCAACCTGTACGGAGTATCGAGAATTACAATTACATATCGCATATGTTTCAGTTTAAATAATTCCTGCCGGCGGATATCCTTTTTAGGTGAAAGCCAGCCGTAGTAGAAAAATTTTTCGATATCAAGTCCAGATCCCGTAAGAGCAGGCAGAAGAGAATTAGCCCCGGGAACAGGAATAATCTCAATTTTCTGAGAAACACAGACATCCACGAGCAGGTGTCCCGGATCGGAAAAAAGGGGTGTGCCGCAGTCGGATATCAGCGCAGCACTTTCGCCGTTCACAATTCTGAGAAGAATGTCATTAACATTATCCTTCTCATTATGCTCGTTGATGGAAAAAAGCTCTTTTTCAATTTTATAGTGAGCCAGAAGTCTCCTTGCCTCCTTAAATTCCTCGCATATTATAAAATCCGCATCTTGCAGCGTTTTCAGTCCGCGAAGCGTGATATCATCATAGTTACCTATCGGGGTTGAGACAAGAAAGAGTTTTCCGTTCATATGCTAAATAATTTTCATAAAAAATAATATTTGATTGTCACTGTATCCAAATGTACGTAATTTTAGGATGCCACTTAAAATGTAATTTTGGATTAATGGCTATAAAAATCATATCGTTAGTTTCATACTCTCCTCACGATGAATTTCATTTAATTTATTTAATTCCATTTAATTTAATAACAAATAAAGTATCAAGGGATATTTATGTTTTCTAAAAAAATAATAATAACGCTGTTTCTGTTTGTTTCTTCTTTTATATACGGACAGGATTCAACACAAACATTTCTCGACTTAAATCCCACAGGGGTTTCAGAATTCCTCAGTCTCCATCCCGATTATGACGGCAGAGGGACGATAATTTTTATCCTTGATACCGGTGTTGATATGGGAATCGCCGGATTACAGAAAACCTCTACCGGTGAAACAAAGGTAATTGATGTTCGCGACTTTACCGGTGAAGGCGACATACCCATCTATGAAGCCGAAGAGGATGACGGGAATTTTGTTAATGATGATATGGGTTATTCTGTTAAAGGAGCAGATAAAATTAAAGCTCCCGATACCGAATACTATATAGGCGTACTTACAGAAAAGCAGCTTATTAATTCAAATTCCGGTTCGGCTGATCTGAACGGTAATGGCAATACAAACGATAAGTATTATATGGTCACCTATAAGGATAAATCGGGCGACTGGATAACTTATTTTGATACAAACGGCGACGGAGATCTTTCCGATGACCAGCCTGTTAAAGATTATGATAAAGACCAACAGGCTTTTCACATTAAAACATCAGCCCCGCTCGCTCCTCTTACGTTCGCTATAAATGTATACCCGGACGAGAAAAAAATATCTCTCTTCTTCGATGACGGATTTCATGGAACTCACGTTGCAGGTATTGCCGCCGGTTATATGATCGATGGATCAACAATTAATGGCGTCGCTCCCGGGGCAAAAGTAATAGGACTGAAACTTGGCAATAACCTGTTTACGGGCGGTGCCACCGTTACTGAAAGTATGAAGAAAGCTTACCTCTATGCCGACAAGATCTCCAAAGAAAGAAAAGAACCCTGCATCGTTAATATGAGCTTCGGTATAGGCGCAGAGATCGAGGGCAAAGCTGAAATGGAAGAATTTATTACAAAACTTATGAAGGAAAATCCTTACCTCTACATATGCGTGGCTAACGGGAATGAAGGACCGGGAGTTTCCTCGCAGGGATTACCGTCTTCGGCAGATTATGTTTTTGCTTCCGGTGCTGTTTTAACTCAGAGCGTAGGCCGGGACCTGTACGGAGCAAGGCTGACTCATGATATCATCCTTGATTTCTCATCAAGAGGCGGTGAGGTTGATAAACCGGATGTGGTGTCTCCGGGTGCGGCTTTTTCTACGGTTCCGAATTATATGCCTGCCGACAGGTTCTGGGGAACCAGTATGGCATCTCCATACTCCACCGGGGTTATGTCACTGCTGTTAAGCGCCGCGGTGAAGGAGTACCCTGATACAAAGATCCCTTCCGAGCTTCTATACGAGGCAGTCAGGCAGAGTGCAACCTATATGGAAAATTATACCTGGCTTGACCAGGGACATGGCTATATAAATGCTGCGAGAGCATGGGAACTGCTTAAGAAGTATATCGACCAGGGTGAAGTAAAGAATTATGAACATTATACAATCACTTCCCTGGCACCTAATATGCCCGAGGCTAAAGCTCCCAATTTATATTTAAGGGATGGCTCTTTTATTACCGGAAAGGAAACTTTCAGCTATGTCATCAGAAGAGATAATTTCCAGGAGGAGAGTAAGTTCTACAGAGGATTTGATATAAAAACGGATGCCGACTGGATTAAACCGGTCCAAAAGAAAACTTATATCCGCAATGACCAACCTACGGTTCTTAATGTACAATTTGATAAATCAAAACTCATTAAACCGGGGTTATACTGCGGAAGGATATCTGCAGTACGCGATGATTATACCAAAATGCCTGAATTTGATATGCTAGCTACGATAATTATTCCATATGAGTTCAGTGCTTCAAACAATTACCGCATGGAATGGAAAAATGAGAAGTTGGCTGTGGGTATGGTTAACAGGTACTTTGTTGATATGCCTGCAGGTCAGACCACGATGCACATAAAGCTGAGTGAAAACGGAAAAGAGTATACCAATGTTATTTACAGAATAGCAGACCCGAATGGAAGACCAATTGAGCGATCACGTTTGCTGTCTTCTCTTAACGATAATGAATCTATCGAGGGGAACTATTATAACTTCGAACCGGGGGTTTATGAAGTTATGGTAGAAAGTTATTTCCTTTCGGATACAACTTCAGCTTATAATCTTGAGGTTGAATTCAACAGTATCAAAAAAGTTGACGACAAAGAGCTGACCGGAACAAATAATGCATTAAACCTGATTAACTTTTTTAATGATCAGAAATCATACTCGGTTTCAGGACAGCTTAAGGGATACGTTCAGAATCATGAATTCAAGCTGAATGGAAGAGAAAACTTTAAATACCCGTTTAGTTTTAAAGAGGGCGAGGCTTCGAAAACTTTTGAGATTACCGTAAGTAAAGAAGACTATAATAAAGTGACTGATTTCGCATTCGAAGTACTTGATGACAGCGGTGTTGCGCTCGCCAAGGATGGTTTAAGCTACAGGACAGGGAGTATCAGCATCTCACCTGAAGACGTACATGGAAGCTCCAACCTTACATATTTGCTGGCCCCTGCATTCACAGATGCATCGGACAGTATGACAGTCACCGTCAAAGAGATTACTGAAATGAATTCGCAGCCCCAGTTCACAGTTACAGGCAATTCAAGAGGAGGGTTATCTTTATATCCTTCAATTGAGCAGAAGTTACATCTGAATTATTCACAGCCCTCGTATGATATGCCTGAAGGATCCAGGGTTTACGGTACAGTAACCTTTACATCTTCAGCTTCCAACGAAACCGAATATGAATTACCAATTACAATAAACTTTAAATAGGGTAATATCTTATGAGCGAACAAATGGAAAAAGTCAAAGGTCTCCCGGAGAATGCATATACCGAGCTGAAACCGGGAGAAGAATATGTCCCGATAATGACGGCAAGTCAGAATCCGAAGGAGGTAACTCCGTACTCAGTCATTGTCGGTTTGCTGATGGCGGTATTATTTTCTGCGGCGGCTGCCTACCTGGGACTAAAAATAGGACAGGTTTTTGAAGCAGCTATACCGATTGCTATTATTGCCGTAGGTCTCTCGGCTGCATTCAAGAAGAAAGGCGCCCTTGGACAGAACGTAATTATCCAATCAATCGGGCAAAATTCAGGTTTGATAGTTGCAGGAGCCATTTTTACAATCCCCGCGCTTTATATATTGAATCTTCCGGCTCATTTCTTCCAGATATTTTTTGCATCAGTATTCGGCGGAATACTAGGAATTCTTTTCCTTATTCCTTTCAGGAAATATTTCGTGGCAGAAATGCACGGGAAATTCCCTTTTCCTGAAGCAACAGCCACCACCGAGGTACTTGTAGCAGGTGAAAAAGGCGGTAAGCAGGCAGTTGTTCTTGTGGCTTCAGGTCTGATAGGCGGTATTTATGATTTTGTGGTTGCCACATTCGGATGGTGGAGCGAAACATTTACAACAAGAGTAGTTGGTTTCGGTGAAGTTCTGGCAGATAAGTTCAAGCTGGTATTCAGACTGAACGTCGGCGCCGCCGTAATGGGACTCGGTTATATAGTAGGATTAAAGTATGCTGCCATTATCTGCGCCGGTTCATTTGTATCATGGTATCTTCTTGTACCCGTAGTCTCTTACATCGGGGCTGATCTTGCTGTTCCCCTTGGATCAGGGGTCACAATGCTCATAAACCAGATGAGTGCTGAAGATATATTCCGGAACTATATCCGCCATGTTGGTATAGGCGGCATTGCAATGGCAGGAATTATTGGGATCGTACGTTCCTCCAAAATTATTAAAGGCGCCGTTACGATGGGTGTTAAGGAACTCTTTGCAAAGAAAAAAGAAGACGATGAACATATCAGAACCCATCGGGATATATCGATGAAAATAATCGTATTCGGTGTTATCGCAACAGCAGTCCTTCTGCTTGTATTCTTCCAGTTCGGAGTTGTTCACAATATAGGATGGGCACTTACAGGATTGTTCATAGTCATGATCATAGCCTTCCTGTTCACTACTGTAGCCGCAAACGCAATCGCTATCGTTGGAACCAACCCTGTAAGCGGAATGACTTTGATGACCCTGATCCTTTCTTCAATTATCCTTACTTCGGTAGGATTGAAAGGAGATTCAGGAATGGTTGCAGCCTTAATCATAGGCGGTGTTGTCTGTACGGCTCTTTCGATGGCAGGCGGTTTTATTACCGACCTTAAGATCGGATACTGGCTTGGAACCTCACCCTATAAACAGGAAAGGTGGAAATTTCTCGGGGTTTTAGTATCAGCTTTAACGGTTGGATATGTTATAATGATATTGAACGACACTTACGGATTTACAGGCGAAGGTGCCCTGGTTGCTCCACAAGCAAATGCAATGGCAGCGGTTATTCAGCCTCTTATGGCTCAGCAGCCTGCCCCATGGACGCTTTACATAGTTGGTGCAATACTAGCCCTGGTTCTTACAATGATCGGTGTTCCTGCACTGGCATTCGCTCTTGGTATGTATATTCCCCTCGAACTCAATACGCCGCTGCTTGTAGGCGGATTGATTGCTCATTTCGTATCAACAAGAAGCAAAGATGAAAAAGTTAATAATGCAAGAAGAGAACGCGGTACCCTTATCGCTTCTGGTTTTATAGCCGGCGGTGCATTGATGGGTGTTATAAGCGCATTCCTGAGATATCTCGGGTACAACTGGGTTAACCTGGAATGGGCTGAATCTCATGCAGCCGAACTGCTTGCATTAATCATGTTTGCCCTGCTTTGCGTTTATATGATCTGGGATTCTTTGAGAGGAAAACCGGAAGAAGAATAATTTTATATCGGCCTGATTTAAGAGGCTGTTTCAAATGTCGGTAATTGTTATTTCCTGTTAGCGGCCGGACTGAGTAATCTGATTGAATAATAAGATTTCTCCGCTCAGTCGAAATAACATTGGCTATTTGAGACAGCCTCTTTTTTTATTTTAAGCTCAAATCCCCCGGGTTGATTTCGCCTTCTAATTTGGGTAATATGGACTTCCGCTTATCTACATAATTATTCTGAATACTATTTCGATATTATTTCGGGAGTTAGATTAATGCATGGTTCTTTACACTTTATCCGACTGTCGTTCATATTAACTTTCTTTCAACTGATCTCTGTAAATTCTTTTGCCGGATCCCCCGCTTCTATAATAAAAGGAGGTTATCAATATCTTTCTCCTCTTCCGGGAGCTTCACTTGTCCAGCCAGCCTCAGTCATAACAATCCGAAGCGGAGAAGAAATTGATCCATCCATTCTGACAAGCAGTATAATCAGGGTTGATGGCAGTGTTAGTGGAAATCATACGGGCAATATAACTTTAGCTGATGACGGAAGGACTATAATATTTAAGCCGGACAGAGATTTTTCATTGGGAGAGGTTGTCTCGGTCAGTATAAATCCAGGCAGGAGGAAAGATGCTGCCAGGTTTCTCAGGCCGTATATCTATAGTTTCAGGATAATCGAAAGGAGAGTTCCTCCTGATAAATTTTTAACTCAAACTGAACTGCTCCTCTCTGAACAGAATAGAGATAACATAAAGGAAAAAGTTTTCGATTATAGTTCACTGCCTCACACCAAAACTTTTTTGGATTCAGTTCCCTCTGATTTTCCCACGATAAATTTGTTACAGTATAATAACCCTTCACCGGGACAGATCTTTGTTGCGCCATTTCAGCTTTTGCCTAACCAGCAGTTCGGCTACCTTATGATACTGGAAAATGACGCACAGCCGGTATATTACAAGAGGTTTGATTATCTGATGCTCGATTTTAAGCCTCAGCCAAACGGCTCTCTCACGTACTTCAATTCTAATACCGGCAGGTATTATGAGATGAACAGAAGTTTTGAAGTAGTTGACAGCTTTGAATGCGGCAATGGTTATATAACAGATATGCATGAGCTTGAAATTCTATCAAACGGACATGCATTGATAATTGCAAATGACTACGAGTATGTTGCTATGGATACAATAGTGGCGGGCGGTGATCCGAATGCCGTGGTTTTAGGGAATATCATCCAGGAGCTCGATAATAATAAAAATGTAGTCTTTGAATGGAGAAGCTGGGATCATTTTCAGATAACTGATGCCACACCGGATATTGATTTAACAGGAAGTTCAATAGATTATGTCCACTGTAATTCAATCGAAGAGGACGATGACGGAAACCTGATAATTTCGTGCAGGCATATGGATGAGGTTACCAAAATAAACAGGCAGACTGGTGATATAATCTGGCGTCTGGGAGGCGAATACTGCGTAAACAATCAGTTTACTTTCATAAACGATTCGACCGGATTTTCACATCAGCATGATGCCCGACGGATTACAAACGGAAATCTTACACTCTTCGATAATGGAAACCTTCATAATCCTCAATATTCGAGAGGCTGCGAGTATCAGCTTGATGAAACGAATATGACCGCGCTGCTGGTTGGTGATTTTCAAAATGATCCTGTTACTTTCACCACTGCCACAGGCAGTATGCGAAGAATAGCAGACGGAAATACGCTTATAGGATGGGGTATAAATGACACTCCCCCTTCCGTTTCTGAATTACACCCTGACAATACTGTGGCATGGGCTATTGATTACCCGGGGAATGTATACAGCTACAGGGCCTTCCGTCATTCATGGAAAACCGACTATTTTAATATCAGCACAGATTCATTGAGTTTTATTATCCAGCCGGGAAGCAGCGATTCAATGGATATAACGATTACAAATAATTCTGATTCAGTACTTACATTAAATGAGTTATATTGTTCTGATTCATCATTCTCAATTTTACAATCATCTCCTGTCTACATCCCTGCACATTCAGACCAGAACTTAACCATCAGGTATGAACCTGCTGCCGAAGGTGAAGCTGAAGGCTGGCTTCACATTGGATATAACAAATACGATGAAATGATAGGACAGGCAGTTTATCTTCATGGAACGACTGATTCAGTACTTTCATATACCGATAACCCTAAAGGTACAGCCGGGTTTAAGCTATACCAGAATTATCCGAATCCCTTTAATCCCACTACAAAGATAAGCTGGAGCACACCTGTACGCTGCAGTCAGTCACTCACAGTATATGATATTACAGGAAGAGAAGTTGCTGTCCTTCTTCAGGGTATAAAACCTGCAGGAGATTATGAGATGAGCTTTGACGGCAGCAGTCTTGCCAGCGGTGTTTATTTCATCCGCTTAAGGGCGGGCACATTTGTCTCAACAAAAAAAATAATGCTTATGAAGTAAGGGTAATTATTTAGGAGCTTAACCGCCCCAATTTATTCAAATAATCGTTATTTTTTACGATAGTAATATTTAAAAGTGAAATGAACATTCATCCAACAGCGATCATAGATAAGGAAGTAACCCTCGGAAACAACATTGAGATAGGTGCTTACTGTGTTATCCGCGGGAAAGTTGAAATAGGCGACGGGTGTGTTCTGAAAGATCATGCAGTTCTGTATGGACCCCTGAAGCTTGGAACCGGAAATGTTATTCATCCGGGGGCAGTAGTAGGAAACATAAACCAGGATCTTAAATATAAAGGCGAACCTTCAGAAGTAATTATCGGCGATAATAATTCGATCAGAGAGTACGTTACTATTCAGCAGGGAACGATAGCGAATGAAGGTAAAACCATAATAGGGAACAACAATCTTATGATGGCCTATTCACACATTGCCCACGATTGTGTACTGGGCAGCAATATAATTATTGCTAACGGAACACAGTTTGCGGGTCATGTCAGGATTAATGATTTTGCATATATAGGGGGTCTTGTCGGAGTCCACCAGTTTGTAACGATCGGCCGGAACTGCTTCATAGGTTTTATGAGCAGGATAAACAGAGATGTGCCTCCCTTTGTTATCGTTGAAGGGAATCCTTCAAGGGAGAGAAGCATAAATACCGAAGGGTTAAAACGAAAAAACTTCAGCCAGGCAGATATCTCACTTCTCAGAAAAGCTTTCATAATTCTTTTTGTTGATGAAGGACCAGGGAAGGAAAAAATCAAATTGCTGAGACAGGGTGAGTTTGAAGGAAATGCATTCATCCGGGAATTGATAGCATCGATAGAATCCAGCGCAGCAGGAAAAAACGGCAGAGCATTGGAAGCCTTTAGAACAGATATAAAACGAACCTAATGTAAAGTAACCTCAAGTGTAAGATCAACCGGTTCAAAGGAATTTCTCCCGCCTTCGCCGGGTCTCATACCTCTGTTACCGCCCGGAAAACCTCCACCCATCTCACCCCCCGGAGGCCTCATTCCATCTCCTCCGCCAAAATTTCCCCTTTCAGGTTTTTCAGTTTCAAGCTTGACAAGAAGCTTATCGCCGGGCTTTGCATCAATACCGTATTTATTCTGAGCATCAACTTTAAGAGGAACCCTTAACTCGTAGATGAACTGATCATTGTTAAAACCTATTGCCGCTTTCAGTCCACTGCTGTCTGAAGTTGATATCACCGTCAGCGGATAATCGTCCTTATTTAATATCCTGATTTCGTTCTGATCTTTAATCATTTGGGAGATGATCATACTGCTCCCCTTTTCCCTGAACTCTCCTGGATTAACCATGATGCGTGACTCATTCACAATATTATGAAGGGGATATTTCACCCCGATTTCTGCATTATTGTTACTCTCATTTTCCAGCCAGACCGTGAATCCTCCCGCAAACATAGGCATAACCTTTCCCATATCGCCGGTAGTAAGACATAAATAAAAATAATTATTGTCGTTGGAAATACCGACGGCCGCTTTCTCATCAGGAATATATTTCAGGTTTGTTCCCCAGTCTGCCGCATCTCCGTTAATACTGATAGGGCCCTGCACAGGTGTACTTGTCAGTTCTACAGTACTGCTGCAGCCAGTCATCAGCACCGTTAAAATAAAAAGCGAAGATATTAATATTTTATTCATCTCTGTTCCGGTTATAACTTATATTATTAGACACCCGATCAGGCTTAAAGTTTAAATAATGATTCGCATAATATTTGATTTCATAGCTGTTATTCCCAAATTTTCTTTCAAAGTTCTTCAGGATTTATTTTTATTCAGTTTTGAGTAGGAATTTTTGAAGAACCGGATATGTTAACTCCAGTTACCAAGCATCTTTCTGATCAGTACAATTTGTGCAATATGATAAGAATTATGCTGGGCTGCAATCAGCATTTCCCGAAGATAAGTATGAACTTCGGCGTGAGGAATGCCGGCGGTAATATCACCCTGCTTTTCTTTTATAATTTTTATCAATTCATCCCTGTGAGATATGCATTGTTCAACCGACTTATTCCATTCCTCATCGGTTACGCTTTCCCTATCTTCCGGCCAGTATTCATCAGGCCAGGAAGGACTTTTCCAATCAGGGTCTGTTATGTATTTTAAAATATCCTCCTGGGAAATCCTGATATGTTCCAATTCATCCCAGACAGAATGCATTCCTTCCTGCGGTTTCTTTGCACGGTTCCCGGGATTCAATCCATTCAGTGAATTCTCCAGGGATACATGAGCCTGTTCCTTACCAAGTAAGTTTATGAGCTCCGTGGTTAATACTTTTTCATCCATTCGATGCCTCCCGTTATTTCCGGTTTAAAATATTAGTATCTACAATTGTAAATGTGTTTATCCTACAATTTCATAATTAAGGTACTATCTGGTTTCCATCACCGTCGATAGCGATTAAAGCATTAACAGGACAAACCGAACACGCTTCAATTAATTTTTTCTGATCCGGTTCCTTCAAGTCGGGTTTGAAGATTACAATTTTCTGATTATCAAGTTCAAATACTTCTCCTGCAACCCTGATACAGTTTGAAGTACCGATGCACATATCTCTATCAATTACAATTTTCAATCCGCTTATAGTTTTTTCCATAAAGAATCCTCTCCCTGAAAAAAATTTGTTCTAATGATGAGAATATAGTGTTTGCTTCTTAAAAAAGAAATCAGATAAGATTATATTCTTTAAGAATAAAAAGTCCTAGCGTAATTGTGATAAGAGAAGCGAGGGTCGTCATAAGAAGTATATTGGCAGCAAGCTTACTATTTGAGCCCATGGCCTCAGCCATTATAAAACTGGCAATAGCGGTGGGACAGGCAAAAAGTATAAACAGAATTCCGAGATCGTAGCCCCGGAATCCATAAAGAATTGCGCCATAAGTCATTATTAAAGGAAACGCAATTAATTTCAGAAAGGTGGAAAACAGGGACAGGGAGAAACCCTTTTTTATCTCATTAAAATTCATAAATCCACCGATACCCAGAAGTGCAAGCGGAAGCGCAAGATCTGCCAGGTAGTTAATCGTACTCTCCACAATGAAGGGCAGCCCGATTCTGAGGATAGAGAAAGGGAGAGAAAATACTACAGCCAGAACGAGAGGGTTTCTGAGTATTTCAAATATCGTATAGCTGATGTTCGTCTGTCTTTCTTTTCTGAGCGGGACAGTAAGTGCAATTACCGACAGCGTATTATAAACCGGTATTGTGAAGGCAAGGAGCAGCGTAGCTTTCCCAAGGTTATCTATACCATAAACATTGGCAATTAACGCAAGTCCAATAACAGCAAAATTACCCCGGAAGCTTCCCTGGATGAAGACAGTCTTGTTTGTAGCCTGCTTAACAAACGGAACAGCGATTATCCAGGAAACAAAGAATGTTACGAGAGTTCCTGCGTACGCAAAACCAATAAGTTCGAGGTTAAGAATACTGCTGAAATCAGTGCTCGCAATTTCCGTGAAGATCAGTGCCGGGAGGGAGACTGTAAAAACAATCTTTGATGAAAGCCTGACAAAGTCATCGTTGATCATCCCAAGTCTTTTCAAAAAATATCCGAGGGCAACGATTAGAAAAACAGGCGCGACTAAACCTGCGACTACAATTAAATTCTGCACTTATTTATCAGGTTATGTTCATAGATGTACGATTTTTTTTCTTATTGACGCAAATTTTTTCATTCTGTATTAATCAGAAGAACTTTTCTATGTCTGATTTGACAGCCGATTCTGACACTTATATATTATTGAGTTTTACCGTCAACTTTTTTTTCCTTTAAACTTCTCATCCTGATACAGAATAGAACCTGAAATAAGCAAGAGTAGCCATTTTTGTGACAGAAAACATTAATCATTCAGACAGGGATATTTATATATGAAATAGAAGTTTCCGGTATACTTTATGCAATGTTACTGTAATTTAATTATTCAGAAAAAATATCCTGCAAAACATAGTGAGTGGGAACATTAACTCTGCACAATATTAATTATAAAATAGGTCCCCGTTAAAATACATCAATAAAATGAATGGTGCGATAATGAAAAAACTAATCTATTTAATTCCTGTACTTCTTCTTTTTCTCTATGCAGGATGTTCAAAAGATAATTCTACAAATCCTGTCAATGGTCAGGGGCAGCTAAAGATTTCGATGGTCGACTCACCCGCACAGTATGACGAAGTAAATATCGTTGTAAATCGTGTGGAGGTTCACATGGCCGACAGTTCAGAAGGAAGCTGGATGGTTATAAATCCTGTCCCTCATACTTACGATCTTCTTCAGCTGACGAACGGGGCCAGCGTAGTGCTCGGTGATACCTTTCTAACAGCCGGTCATTACACACAGATACGTCTTATACTCGGTGAAGGAAGCAATGTTGTTGTAAATGGCGTTACATTCCCTCTGACTATCCCAAGCGGGATGCAGACAGGTGTAAAGCTCAACCACGAATTTGATATCGAACCGGATAACCTTTATGAACTGCTGCTCGATTTCAATGCAGACAGGTCAATTCATGTTACAGGGAACGGTCAGTATATGATGAATCCTGTAATAAGAGTAATGCCTGTAGTTATATCGGGCAGGATCTCAGGTCAGGTCATTCCTGTTGATGCTGATGCAACTGTATGGGCATTAGCGGGAACTGATACTGTTACAACTTTCCCCGATCCTGAAGGATTCTTCAGCCTTATGGCGCTTCCTGCCGGAACGTACGACGTTCATGTGCACCCAGATAATAGTGCCTATAGTGATAAGGTTGTGGCCGGTGTTGATGTTACAGCAGGTAATAACACTAATATCGGGGTGATTGATCTTAACCATTAAGATAATCAGGCGCATTAAAATTTAACCCCGGTAATTTCTTGGTTACCGGGGTTATTTATTATCTAAAACAGACTTTCGATATTAGAAACAAATATGGCAAGACCGGTCATTTCAGTTTTCATCGGGTTATCATCAAAGAAAGTGGTATGGTAATAAACTAAATCCAGATGGTCTCTGAGAAAATCAGTTATGGGATCATTCGCCCACATTGCATAAAGTTTAAATAATCCTTTAGTCCTGAGTTCGTATCCGCTAGTCTTTCTTACCTGGAATCCCCGGCCTGTAAAATGACCTAAGCTGAGGGATATTGTTTCAAATAAATCAATTTTAAATCCTGCATGGGAGACAATTCGCCCATCCCCTTCAATATTGATTATATTCTTCCAGAAACGAAGCTCACTTAAGGTCGACTGATAAGACGATTGCCCCATAGAATCTCTTGTTATCAATATATCATCCGCCTCGGCTGTAAATGAGAGACCAATTGTATTTATCCGAAAATCATCCGAGACAAGATCAATTCCTGTGTAAATTCCATATCCCAGTCTGTCTATTCTCGGCAGCGGGTCTTCCTGCGCCGGATCAAGATAATATATTTTGTCGCCTATATTAGATTTAGAATAGCCGGCTGAGAAGTTAAAAAACGGGATGAGTTTATTTTGATTTTCAAAACCAATTTGTAAGCCCGGATGAACAAGTTCAATTACCGGGACATTTATAAGAAGTCCGAAATCCGTAACAGTTCTTTCAGCTTCTCCTTTTCCCTGCTCTTCGCCTACAGGTCGGCTGGAGATTTTCGAGGTAATATTTTTGATAGTAAATCCTGCATTAAACTGGACAAAGTAATCAACACCGACCCCAAGCGAATAGGCATTATAATAATCCTTTGGTTCGGAAAAATCACCTGATTCACTATAATAAAATTTTCCGTAATCAATTTCATTTCTGGAATAACCAAATCCTACACTTAAAGGAAAATTAATAAGCTTCGTAAAGTTATATCCGGCATTAAAAGCCAGTCCTTTTAATTCAACCCCCGGGAAAAATGATCCGATCCAGTCAATTTTAGAAGGATAAAAAATAAAAGATAAATTATTGTGCCTGCTTGTATAGCCAAGCTGAGCCGGGTTCCAGACGAATGCGAAAGGATCGTTTGTGGGAAGCGCTGTGCCTGTCTGTCCCATTGCTGCCAGCGAAGGAGAAGGCTGCAGCAATAAAAAGGGAACAGCAGCTTCGCCCTGTGCAAAGTTATTTTGACCAATAGAAATTACGAACAGAAATGTGAGAATGAATGCGGGGTATCTCATAAATTATTTCTCCCATTATATTGTACTCCTGAACTTGTGCCGCAAAATTATGACGGCACATATTAAACTTACGCCGATTCAATAATTCAATCAACTCACTTATTTTATTAAATTTCTATTTTTTATAGGTAGAAGAGACTTCAGCAAGCTTAAAAACAACAAATTAGAATAGTGACATTTTGTCATACTGTTGATTTTATCAACAGCTAAAAATCGGGTTTTTTACGGTTTGTATGAGTGTCTCATTTTGTGTCTAAACACTTCATGCCCACCACCTGCCTACTACCTGCCTACCACATATTTAAATGCATTACCTCGTACGGACCCCGAATAACAGGAGGTATGACATTTTGTCATACTTGTTGAATATTTAAACACATAAATAAGAACATCAAAAATCAAAATCTTGGGGGAGAATGGCTAATTAAGGTCAATACTTTTGACACTATGGTTACCGACAATAATTGAAACTGTACCGAAAATATCAAAAACTGAGTGCTTAAACTCTGAGCTTTACGCAAGTCCCTTAAATATTGGTTGAAAATGGCAGGAGGAAAAACTACATTTCCATAGGATTCCCAGGTTTAATTTTCATCCGAAATGAACAATTATATACATTTATTAATTATTGCTTTAATTTTTTCAGTATTCCCCGTTTCCGCCATATCCGCAATGGAGCCAGCGGATTCAACTGAGGCTCAACAACTATATAAAAAAGCGGATGATTTCTGGAGAGATGTTCAATATGACAGCTCGAACTTTTACTATGAGAAAGCGTCGTCCTTGTATCAGAAATATAAAAGCTGGAAAAATTTCATTGACTGCCAGAAAAATATGGGTATCAATTACAGGTATCTTGGAAATTATGGGAAAGCATTTGCGCACCTTTATAATGGGCTGGATGCTGTAAGCTATCTAAAGGAGAGTCAGGATTCACTTCGGGCAGAGCTTTATAACAGCATAGGCACAATATACTATGAAAAAGGGAACTACGACAAAGCATTCAAATATTATAAAGATATGCTGGATATTAATGAAAGGGTTTTCGGCGAGAAGCATATAAACACCGGAAAAAGTTATCAAAATGTAGGATTAATTTACTATCGTACAGGTGATTATGACAAAGCTCTCGGGTATCTTGAAAAGGCGCTTTCGATATGGGACAGCACGCTTACAAAAGGCAATCCATACTTTGCCAACTGCTATACGAATATTTCGAATGTATACTTTTCAAAAGAAGAATACAAAAAGTCTATCCAGTATGATGAAAAAGCTCTGAAGATCTGGGAAGATAAACTAGGCGAGAGTCATCCTTACATAGCTGCCAGCTACGACAACCTTGCAGATAAATACAGCTATACAGGCAACTACGACAAGGCACTTGAGTATGATTATAAAGCTATGCAGATACGAAGAGATTTTGCCGGGGAAGAATCACGGGATATAGCGCATAGTTACACCGGAATTGGAAATGTATTTGTAAAGATGGGCAGCTTTAATAATGCGGCCTATTTTCTTAGCAAAGCAATTTCGGTTTACAAAAAAACAGATCCATCAAATCAGGGACTGGCGGAGGCATATATAACCACCGGGGATCTTTCAGTAAAAGAAAAGGATTTTTCTTCTGCCCAGGCATATTATGATTCGGCTCTCTATGCAGTATGGCCCGATTATACACCTGATTATTCTGATCCCGATGACCTGGATAAAGCGTTCTACAGGGAGCGGATCCTTTCAGCACTGATTGGGAAAGGAAACGCCTATTTCAGTGAGTCGGAGAATTCCGCCGAAGGACTCATTCTACAAAGAGCCCTGCATGCTTACAACCTCGCATCGGATGCTATAGAGAAACTGAAGTCAGATTTCAGCGGTGAAGAATCAAAGCTATTAACAAAAAGTGCCTATGATGTTAACCAACGGGGTGTTCTAACGGCACTTAAACTTTACGATCTGAAAAATGATCCCGGTTATATTGAATCTGCTTTCAGGTTTTCTGAACGTAATAAAGCTGGCATCCTGGCTGAATCTATAACAGAAACAGATGTGCTTAAGTTCGCGGGACTGCCCGACAGTATTATTTCCGAAGGAAAAGACCTCACAGCTGATCTAACTTTATATCAAACAAAACTGGAAGAAGCGGAAGCATCCAATAATGTTCAGGCAGCCGGTGATAATAGGAATTTACTTTTTGAAACGCGGCGTAAATATGATGAACTGCATATATACCTGAAGCAAAACTTTCCGGATTATTATAAACTAATATACCCGGGGGAAATTTCTTCAACGGAGGAGATCAGAAAACTCCTCTCAACCGACGAAGCTATAGTAGAATATTTTACAGGTGATTCCAGCGTCACGATCTTCACACTCACAAAAAGCTCTGCAAATGCCGTTACTGTAAATTGTGATCCCGGCTTTTTTGACCGGGTAAAAAAACTTAGGGAAGCTCTGCCGAAATCAAATTATATAAACTATTTATCATCCGCATGGGAGTTGTACTCAAAGTTAATTGAACCCGTTGAAAATCTTCTAACAGGTAAGAAAAAACTTTACATAATACCTGATTATATACTTTCGTACCTCCCGTTTGAAGCTCTGTTGTCAGAAGAACAGCCCCATAGATTTGATGGTGATTTTTCACATCTGCCCTATCTTATAAATAAATATGAGATAAGCTACCAATATTCGGCGCTCCAGTTAAAGGAGAGTCTGCTCCGTCATAATGACAATGCCGGAATGTCGTTCGCAGGTTTTGCTCCTGTTTCTTCCGGAGGTTTAGAGTCCGAAATCGTCCCGGGAAAAAAAGATACCTCGCTTCCCGAAACTGAAACAGAGGTGAGGTCAATAGGAGACCTTTTTGAGGAACATAATTTTCGTCGTGACCTTTACATAAAGGACGTTTCGACAGAATCCGCACTTCGGTCAGAAAAGATATCAGGATATAAATTCATTCACCTCGCAGCTTATGGCTTTATAAATGAAGAAGATCCTAAACTTTCAGGCCTGGTATTGTACAGGGATGGCAGTGATACAGCAAACGACGGTATTCTCTATGCCAGGGATGTTTATAATCTTAGCCTGAATGCCGACCTTTTGGTATTGAGTGCCTGCGAAATCGTTCCTGGCACATCCATAAAAGGAGAAGGAATTTATGCATTAACAAGAAGCTTTCTTTATGCCGGAGTTGATAACATGGTTGTTTCATTGTGGCTGGCGGCAGATAAATCTACATCTGTTTTGATGACACTGTTTTATAAAAATATTCTGGATGGAATGGATTATTCATCTGCATTAAGGAAAGCAAAGCTGGACCTGATAAAAGGCGGAGTTTTTTCATATCCGCTCGAATGGAGTCCCTTTATACTGATCGGCCGGTAATTTGTCGCATAATAAATTTATCCATAGAAAGTATGAGAAATCTTCAATAAAGATTCATAACTGCCCCCGGAAATAGGGGCAGTCTTTCGAAATTTCTAAATCACCCCGTTAGGATAAAAACCTCTGAATACTATGGAACCGATTATTGCTCCAATAATGAAATAGAGTACCAGCGCAGCGATAATGGTAACCACAAAATAACCGATAAGTTTATCAGACGGAGCCATCTTAACTTGTTTTAATCCCATATAGAGAAGCACGAGGCTGTAAATGCCGGCGATACCTGCAAGAAAGGATAAAGAGGGAATAATATAAAATATTCCGGCAACCCAGGCTGCTGTATATGAGTAAACAGCTACTTTAAGGGAGGAAACAAAATCCTTGGTTGATCCAAATGAAGGTGCCAGTGCGTCAATTATCCAACCCAGAACATAAACACTCACCAAAGAAAGTACAAAAGTAAGAATAGCCCAGGTTAGGGAAGTTCCTATTTCAAGACGAACCGAGCCGAATGCACCAAGAGATATTCCGATAAGGTAGTACCCTATGAATCCCGCAATAGCAGGAATGGCAGCAAGAAAAACTGCATACCCGGAAAATAACGCAGCGGGAGTGGAAGGTTCGGCGCGGATTACATCCCATTCAGTGCTGGGACTTAAGAGAATGTTCTTAGCACGGTCAATAAGGTTCATAGCTTAACTCCTTATAATTTAGGAAAGTTTATAAACAGAACCTCTTCTGCAAGTTTTTGTAGTTCACTTTTGCTTAACATAAAACAAACTAAACAAATAAAAAAAGAATTTTTACTGATAATGGCCGTTTGATACAGAATAAGGGGGTGTCAGTTCTCACAGTCCTCCTTTATTTAGTTTAGTATTCTTCCTATGAAAAAGCAACAAAAAAAGGAGATTCTTATGATCAAACATAAGATAGTGATACTTTTCTTACTTACAGTATTCCTTGCCGGAACAGCACTTGCAGGGAACGACGATACTCAGAAGGAGTTGAAGGATTATTTCAATAAGGTTAACCAGCGGGTAAAGCAGACGGAGGATCCCGCTCAGAAAAGAGTGATACTGAACAATTCTTTTGATGATCTTTTGAAAGCTTTTAATACTGCCGGGCAAATGCCGTTGTCTCAAAATGATCGTGAAGGAATAAATTATTTCAAAAATAAAATCCGTGAAAAGAAAAATGAATTAAACGGACTGAACGGTTATGACAAAGTGGCAGATGCAAGTCTTAACCAGTTCGCTAACTATTCTATGCAGCAGTTTGAGCAGTCTGCAGAATATATTACTATAAGCGTGATCGCTCTTGTTCTTATAATCATATTAGTCGCCCTTCTCCTATAAAATTATGAGCCGGTTTGAATAACCGGCTTTGTATTATGAAATCATATCTGCTTTTAATTTTATTCATTTCCCTTACAGCGTTTAGTACAGAAACCCGGGGAAAAGAAATATCGTTTTCCATCATTTATATTATTCATGGCGATGCTGACTACCTGTATCATGATACTTCCGGTACCGGGCATTATGCGGATAGGGAAATTCTGGACCAGGCACTCGATGCAGCCGAGGGACTTGACAATGCTGAAGTATTTATTTTTCATCAGGAAACAGCTTCCAGATTCCTGTTCTTCCCCCAGGATGACAGTCATTTCTATTATTTCAACAACGGCAAAAGAATCAAAGAGGATTCATACCGAAGGGTTAGGGAGGATGCGTACTTTGCTTCGGAAATAAACCTCTATGAGAAATACAGAGATAAAGATAAGGACAGCACAGTAAAAATACTGCTTTACTACGGACATGAAATTCCTGAGGATAATACAATAAATCCCTATAACATAACTCATCCTGAGATTCCTTTTAACGACAGTCTTTTTGTAAAAGCAGTAAAAGGACTTTCAGCAGGAAAACGGTTTGATTTAACCGTTCTCTCGACCTGCAACAACGGTACACCCCGAATGGTCGGTCTTCTTTCACCATATACAAGGTTCATAATTGCCTCACCTGAAAATCTTCACCTTTCACAAATGAACTCTTTATATCTAAAAAACCTTAAAATTGAGAATTATGAACCATCCTCCTTTGCACAGTCTTTTGCACAAAATGCCTTTAACATTCTCAAAAAAAATACCCTCACCGTAATAACTATATCTGTTTATGATGTCGATAAGACAAAACCATACGTAAACAGCCTGAGTGAAAAACGCAATGATAATCCTAAGCTGATCTCAGCTGCAGTGATCAATAATTGCGATTGTTCAACAATAGGAAAATACAGGAAACCGGGTATGGAATCAGGAGTTACAGTTTTCTATAACCCTCCCACCTTCGGAAAGAATAAAACTAAATCTGTGCACTCAGGATGGGGCTGCAAAAAGGAAACTAATCCTGATTAGGTTGAGATAAAATATTCCGCTGTCCATCAATATTTAGTTTATCTTAAGAATTATTCTGCATATTTTCCTTTAAATGATAGTAAACAATTATATCATGCCTCTATTTCTTACATAAGCGGGAGCTTCTGAATGATAAATCTAAAATATCTTATTGCTTCAGGTATTTCAATCCTTATTATTTTTCTTTTCTGCAGTGCTCAGATCTCAGCACAAAAAATCAGTATGGACAAACTAAAAGGTATGAAACCGCGCAGTATCGGTCCCGCCGGTATGAGCGGCAGGGTTACTGCTTTTGATGTTGTAATGCGGAATACCGACGTAATTTATGCGGGTACGGCTTCGGGTGGATTGTGGCGGTCGACCAGCGCGGGGGTCGACTGGGAACCTGTGTTTGATGATCAGCCGGTTCTTTCAATCGGTGCGGTAGCAGTCGATCAAAGAATACCTGATGTAATCTGGGTGGGAACGGGAGAGGCTAACCCAAGAAATAGTCAGTCCAGCGGCAACGGTATTTATAAAAGTATAGATGGAGGAAAATCATGGGAGCACCTGGGACTTGACGGGACAAGAAATATTAGTAAAATTATTATTGACCCTCTTAACTCAAATACCGTTTATGCAGCGGCCATTGGTTCGGCATGGGATTCAACGGCCGATCGCGGAGTATATAAAACTACCGATGGCGGTGCCTCATGGAATAAAATATTATTTGTCGACAAAAAAACCGGCGCAGCTGATCTGATCATGGATCCTGTAAACCCGAACAAATTATTTGCGGCGATGTGGGAGTACAGAAGGTGGCCATGGTTCTTTAAATCGGGCGGACCGGGATCAGGACTTTATGTAACTTTTGACGGGGGCAGGAACTGGGTAAAAAGAACGGATAAAGACGGACTGCCAAAAGGTGATCTCGGAAGAATCGGCCTCGCTGTATGTAATAATTATCCAAATGTTGTCTACGCTATGGTTGAAGCCAAAAAGAATGCATTATACAGATCCGATGACGGCGGATTTAAATGGAAAATGGTAAATAATAAGGAAGTAGGCGACCGTCCGTTTTATTATGCACAGATAGCGGTTGACCCTCAAAATGAGAACAGGATCTATGATGTTCATTCAGAAGTTTCTGTAAGCGAGGACGGGGGAAAATCATTTGAAATCCTTATATCATGGAACCGGATCCACCCTGATCACCATGCATTCTGGATAAGTCCCGAAGATCCTGCTTTTCTTATTGACGGCAATGACGGCGGTATGGCAATTTCTCACGACAAAGGAAAAACATGGCGGTTTGTTGAGAATCTTCCCCTTGCACAATACTATCATATAAGCTATGATATGGATTATCCCTACAACATCTACGGTGGAATGCAGGATAACGGATCTTGGAGAGGACCATCCCGGGTACTCAGTCAGAACGGAATTACAAATGCATACTGGCAGATGGTGAGCTTCGGTGACGGGTTTGATGTTGTGCCTGATCCGGCCGATTCAAGATATGGCTATTCGATGTCGCAAGGCGGCAACCTCGTAAGATATGATGTAGTTACCGGTCAGACTAAATTCATTCGCCCGCCCGATCCGGATATCGTTAAGTTGAGATTTAACTGGAATGCGGGAATAGCGCAGGATCCTTTTGATAAAGGAACGATTTATTACGGGAGCCAGTTTCTGCTGAAGAGCACCGACAGAGGTGACAGCTGGGATATTATTTCTCCCGACTTAACTACAAATGATTCTTCGAAACAGAAACAAAATGAGAGCGGAGGGTTGACTTATGATGTGACTGACGCCGAAAATTTCACAACTATTATAGCAATTGATCCAAGTCCCTTAAACAAAAACATTATCTGGGTTGGTACTGATGATGGAAACCTTCAGTTGACTACGGACGGCGGCCGGTCCTGGGAAAATGTATCCCCTAATTTGAAGGGTGCTCCGGGGGGTACATGGATTCCACAGGTAAGAGCGTCAACTTACCATGAATCTGAAGCATGGGTGGTACTTGATAATCACCGCAGAGACGACTGGAATACCTACGCCTATTATACAAAAGATTTCGGCAAACACTGGGAAAATATAACTGATCATGATTCGATATTCGGATATGCTCTTTCTGTGATCCAGGATCCTGTGCAGCCCGACCTGGTATTCCTCGGTACTGAATTCGGATTATATGTCAGCTTTGATAAAGCAAAAACCTGGAATAAATGGACAAAGGGATACCCGAATGTTTCTACAATGGATATGCAGATCCATCCCGGGGAGAGTGATTTAATTATCGGAACATTCGGGCGTGCTGCATATATCTTTGATAACATAGAACCTTTAAGGGAAATTGCTGCAAATAAAAAGATTATAAATGATTCCCTTTATTTGTTCCCGGTTCCGGAATCGGCAGATGAAATATACCGCTGGAAAGGGCCCGGACCAGTGTTCTCCGGGGCAAGTGAATTCAAGGGAGATAACCGGCCGTCGGGAGCTATGATTTCCTTCATCGTAAATCCTGATACAACCATCCGTAAAAATGCTGATGAAAGCGAAGATACTTTAAAGAAGGTGAAATCTGCAGGCGATAGCATTAAGGTAGAGGTTATCAACAGTGACGGGAAAATAATCAGAACCCTTGAAGAAAAAGTTGAACCAGGATTAAACAGAATCTACTGGAATTATGACAGGAAGGGGGTAAGATGGCCTTATACTATTAAACCTGAAAAAGAACATGAATATGGCGGTCCTTCTGTACTTCCCGGAAAGTATATGATAAGGGTAACAAGCGGCAAGCATTCCGATTCAACAATGACCAGTGTAAAAACTGATCGCCGCATAAATGTTTCATTGGTAGCTATGAAGGCTAAGAGTGATTATCTTGATAAAATACTTGAGAAAGTTGCCGCTGCAACAAAAGCTGCGGATAGAATACGGGCAGCAGAAAAAACCACCGGACTCATAGAAGAAAGGGCAAAGGAAAAAGAAGGCGTCTGGACAGACAGTCTTAAGAAGGAATCGAAAGCTGTGAAGGATTCATTGAAGAGTTTGATGGCACTCATAAACCAGCCTGAAATCCAGGGGATAAAAGATAGTCCCGACAATGTCAGTTCCCGTCTGTCATCCGTATATGAATATGTAAATTCATCCTACGAAGCTCCCGGCAGGACAGCAGATGCAGCCATGCTTCTGGCAGATAAAAAACTGCAGATAATGGTAAAAAGGGTAAATGATTTCTTTGAATCGGGTTGGAGGCATTACCAGGATACTGTTAAAAGAGCTGGAATTACATTTTTTGATGAATATGAACCGCTGAAGTTTTAGCACATTATAAATTGCTTTATAAAGGCTGTCTCTAAACTGTCATTCCGAATTCATTTCGGAATCTAATGATTCTATTTAGAATTGAAATCAGAACCTGAACTCGCTGAAGCGAGCCAGGCAAGTTCTGGTTGAGAAAAACAACTTTTGCAACAGCCTCTTTTATTTTTAATCTCTCTTCTTTATCATAATAAACAAAGTTGCAACTATTGCGCTTACAACCGCGGAAAGCATAAAAGGAACGATAGATCCGAACGCATCCCAGAGAAATCCGGCTAAAAATGAACCAAGCATAATGGACAGGCTCGTACACATTGTTAAAAGTCCTATCGCAGAACCTCGCTGTTCATCCGGGATCAAATCAGAGACCCATGCTTTTACCACCCCCTCGGTTGATGCTGCATAAATTCCGTATAATGCAAACAACAGCCAGATAAAATATATATCCGGAAAAAGTGCAAAGCCCAGATATACCCCCGCGAAAATATATAACCCTGCTATGTATACTTTCTTTTTACCTGCCTTATCTGAGTACCTCCCGATAGGATAAGAAACAGATGCATAAACCAGGTTATAAAATATATAACCCCATATGGCCAGAGATGCAGAGTTTGAAATATCCTTCGACTTCAGTATCAGAAAAACATCACTGCTGTTTACAAGCGAGAATAAAGTAATCAACAAGAGAATTATTTTATATTGGTGAGGCGCAGCGCTCCAGAACTCAGAGTAGTTACTTTTGGAAACCTTTTTAAAAGATGCCGGGTTATCCTTTACGAAGACGGAGAATATTACTGCTATTACAGAAGGTGCAAACGCTGTAAGGAAAATCAAGGTATAATTCCCCGGGAAGAAATGCAGAAGAATTAATGCCCCGACAGGACCCAATGCCGCGCCAAGGGTATCCATTCCTCTGTGAAATCCGAATATGGCACCTGTCTGGCCTTCAGCATATGTTGCAAGGAGGGCATCTCTCGGAGCAGTTCGTACTCCTTTTCCGACCCTATCACTGATCCTGGTAGCGATTACTACTGAAAGTGCCGGGAATAAACCGGGCAGAGGTTTTGATAATGCGGAAAGAGAATAACCCAGAACTACAAAAACAGACCGCCTTTTTAATTTATCTGATAACCTTCCAAAATAACCTTTTAATAGACCTGCTGTGACTTCAGCTACTCCCTCAATAATTCCGACCACTGCCATAGATGAACCGAGAACAGCAGTAAGAAATATGGGAGTTACAGGATACAACATTTCACTCGCTATATCCGTGAACAAACTAATAAGACTTAAAATTAAAACCTGCCGCGGGATATTCTTCAGCTTCATTCTTCAAAAATATAATTATTTAGAAGATTAAAAAATAAAGGAGGTCTCACAAATCCTTTCAAATGTTTGAAGTAATTCATACTCTTTACTACTTTTACAGACAAAACAAATTTGATTGAGGAAGAAATGCGAAATAAAGTTATTGCCGGAAACTGGAAAATGTACAATGATCTGTCAGAATCCCAGAACCTTATTTCCAGACTTACATCCGGATTGAGCGGGAAGAAATTCAATTGTGAAATTATTATCTGCCCGCCTTTTACCTCACTGAGTGAAGCCTCAGCTTTAATTAAGGGTACGCCGGTTAAACTTGGTGCGCAGAATATGTATTTCCAGGAAAGCGGCGCCTATACTGGTGAAATTTCAGCTAAGATGCTGAAAGGTGTCGGCTGCGAATATGTAATCCTCGGTCATTCGGAACGAAGAACTATCTTCAAAGAATCTGACGGCCTGATCAATGAAAAAATCAAGGCTGCTTTGAAAGCAGGATTGAAACCAATATTCTGCGTTGGTGAGACCCTTGAGGAAAGAGAGAGCGGAAAAGAGAAGGATGTATTGAAAACCCAGCTTTCGGGCGGACTAAGTGAGATCTCCCTGGATGAAATGAAGCAGATCATCATTGCTTATGAGCCGGTTTGGGCAATCGGCACGGGCAGGACCGCAACCCCCGCACAGGCAGAAGAAATGCATGAATATATCCGTAATTATATTCAAGATGATTTTAGTCATGAAATTGCAGAGAATCTTGTTATCCAGTACGGCGGAAGTGTCAAACCCGATAATGCAAGGGAACTTCTGTCACGTAAAGATATTGACGGCGCGTTGGTAGGCGGCGCATGCCTAAAAGCTGATTCATTTATAAGTATAATTGAATCGGCGTAAGTGCTTATAAATTAAAATCTTAAGAATTCAAATTTTCTTTATTTTAAGTTCGTACTCGGTGAGATTTACATTGCTTTCCCCTCGTTTCTGACGTATATTTGTAAGTTTAATTGAATATATAAAGGACAAATGATTCGGATGGGATTCCCCAAATATATTTTCCTCACATCTATTATTTTTTCACTTTTTCTCCCATTTTCTCAGGCTCAGATTGTTTTTAAGGAACTACCCGGTTACAGGATAGCCGAAAATGATTCCCTGTTTTTTGATATAACATCAAAACGTAAGATCATTCCTTTAAACGGAACCTGGAAGGTTCATCCTGCGGAAGATGAAAAAGCACAAAAGGTATCTGTAACCGTCCCTTCAGTTTTCCATGGTGAGGGTGAGCTCATTTTCGAGAAGAGTTTCACCATCTCCCCGGATAATTTTAAAAAGTACCAGATGAAGCTTGTATTCTTCGGAATAAACTACTCGGCAGATATCTCCGTCAACAAAAATATTATTTACAGGCATCCCGGAGGAGAGTTTCCGTTCCAGGTTGACCTTCCAAAAGATATACTTAATACTGACCGAAGCAACGTACTTTCAGTAAAGCTCTATTACAATCTCGATTCTGAAAATACAATTCCTGTCAAACAGAGGTTTTTATTCCCGCATAATTTCGGAGGAATAATCCGTGATGTTTACATTCATCTCATTCCAAATATCTCCCTGAGAGATATCAATATTTCATATAAATATTACCCGGGTTCTAAAAGTGCTTCGATGCAGCTAAACTGCAGGGCGGAAGATAAGGAGTTCTCAACACCGGTTGACAGTCTTAATGTGAATAATGAACTTACATACAGGATAAACATTACAACACCGGATGGCAGTATTTTGAAGAACCAGGTTGAAACTAAATTCAACCTTATTCCTAATAAGAATAAAGTTTTCAACGATAAACTTGTTCTCAGCAACCCCATATTATGGTCGGCCTCCAGTCCTGTATCCTATATTGTATCCATTGAATTATGGCGGGGAGACAATCTTCTTGATGAATCCCGTATTACCGCTGCTCTTTATTCGTTAACAAATGGAAATGACTCACTTATATTTAATGGAGAGGGATTCGGGCTTAAAGGAGTTACATATCTGCCCTCAAATGACGAATATGGAAATCTTGAATCTTATGCCGAAATGGAAAAGGACATAAGTTTAATAAAAGAAACTGGATTTAATGCTGTCAGGTTCGCAAAAGTTGTTCCTCATCCATATCTGCTGAAATTGTGTGAAAGGTATGGACTCCTTGCATTGATTGAACTGCCGATTAATTCTATTCCTGAAGGGCTTGCACAGAGCAGCAACTTCATCGAAAGAAGTAAAAACTTCCTGCTGAATTTTATACGGGGTTACAAACAATACAGTGCCGTAGCTGCAGTAGGACTGGGAAGTGGTTATCTTCCTGAATTAGACGCCCACATTCAACTTATTAATAGGCTTAATGATGATTTGAAAAACAACTGGAATGTTTTGTCATATGCTTCTTTTGCGGATCTCAGTATTGGAGTTTTAGATAGTCTTGATTTATATGGAATTGAGCTTCTGAATACTCCTGTGGGTGATCTTTCGGAATCCATCGATACATTGAAATCAGTTTTCGGCAGCGGGAAAGTTTTTATAAGCTCTGCGACATATACAGTCAATGCAGGTAACACTGATGGTTATATAAATAAATATTCTTATGAGGCGCAGGCAAAGTATTTCGAAGAAGTAATCAATTATACGCAGAATAACAGCCTGGCAGGTTTTTTTATCAATTCGATGTATGATTACGAAGGTGACTATCCTTCCCTGATAAACGGATACAGCAAAGAAAATTTATATAATATCGGCATTGCAGCTTCAAACAACAATACAAACAGGCTGGCTTACAAAGTGGTTTATGCAAAACTGCATAATACCGAAGCAGTAACTATCCCGATAGGCAGTAAAAAAGATACTGCCCCAATGGTATTTATTATATTCGGATTATTCCTGGCACTCATAATGGGCGTACTGGTAAATTCAGGAAGAAAATTCCGTGAAGATTCCTCCCGGGCGTTACTTCGTCCCTATAATTTTTATGCTGATGTACGCGATCAGAGAATAATGTCAGGATACCATTCGACAATCCTGGGATTCGTAATTTCAGCAATACTGGCGTTGTTGATAAGCAATTTACTTTTCTATATAAGAGACAATATCTTTTTTGAGAGGATTCTGCTTGCATTCGGGAGTCCAAAACTGCTTTCTACATTCAGTTACTTCTCGTGGCATCCCGAGCTTTCTCTCGTTTGGCTCACCCTGATATTTATAATATTTGTGCCTCTTCTGGCAATAATAATCAAAGCAGCCTCATTCTTTGTAAGAACAAAAGTTTATTTCTCAAGTATTTATTATACAACCATCTGGTCACTTCTTCCGATTGTGCTGTTAATTCCCGTTGGAATCATTCTCTATCGTATGCTTTCGGCAGATGTCGCAAATGCTTATATCTATGCAGGATTGATTTTATTCCTGTTATGGTCTTTTTACAGACTGATTAAAGGTATTTATGTTATTTTCGATGTGAACCCGGGGACAGTCTATTTTTACAGCATATTGCTGGTTTTATTAATAGCTGGAGGCTTTATACTTTATTACCAGGTAACAAATTCAGTAATAGATTATATGAAACTGGTTTTTATTCAATTTAAAAGTCAGGCATAAGTTTGTATTTATCCAGACTAGAAATACTTGGTTTTAAATCGTTTGCCCAGAAGACAAATGTCAACTTTAACGAAGGTGTAACTTCCATCGTTGGTCCTAACGGATGCGGTAAAACCAATATTGTTGACTCTATCAGGTGGGTGCTTGGAGAACAGCGAAGTGGAGCTCTCAGAAGCGATAAGATGGAGAATGTAATATTTAACGGCACCTCGGCAAGAAAACCGATGGGAATGGCAGAAGTTTCCCTGACCATTCATAATAATAAAGGCATCCTGCCCACTGAATACACTGATGTTACAATCACCAGGAGAATTTTCCGCTCCGGTGAAAGCGAATACCTGCTTAATAAAAACATTTGCCGGCTTAAGGATATAACCAATCTGTTTATGGATACGGGTATCGGAGCTAATGCATATTCTGTCATCGAGTTGAAAATGGTTGAGACTATCCTCAGCAACAAAGCTGATGAGAGACGCACCATGTTTGAAGAGGCTGCAGGAGTAAATAAATATAAACTGAGAAGAAGGCTTGCATTAAGAAAGCTTGACGAGGTAAAATCCGATCTTACAAGAGTAAACGACATAGTTACAGAAGTTCAGAAGAAGGTTAGTTCACTTGAAAGGCAGGCAAAACGAGCCGACAAGTATAACAGGATTTCTTCAGCCCTCAGAGAGCTTGAACTTGACCTGGCTGAGAGGGAATACGCTCTATACATTTTACAAAAAGGGGAAGCAAGAAATTCTAAAGAAGAAAATCTTCAGAAGAAAATTTCTTTTGAATCGGAACTAGCTAAACTAAATGATGAACTAAAAACTGTAAAACTCAATCTCTCTTCAGCCGAGAATGCCCTCAAGGATAAAAGAGCCGAATTAACGGCAAAAACAGAAGCAGTCTTCAAAACCGAAAATCATCTTTCTGTATCACACGAACGTAAAGCCTCCCTTGAAAAGAACATTGAAAGATATAAAGAGGAACTACTCGAATTAAATACCCGTTTAGAAGAAGCAGGTGAACTTATAGCCGAAAGCACTAAGCTGATTGCGGATTTCGAAAGTAATGGAAGGGACAAAGAGGATGAGAAAGCAGCTATTGAGAACAGGGTTCAAAGCCTAAGGCAACTTATTGAGGAAAAGCGAGAAAAGCTAAGGGAGCATGCTGAGCTTCAGCTTGAAAAATATAAGGAACTTACCGGCAGGGAAAATGACCTGTCGAACCTGGAAAAGACACTTGACACAAAGAATCAGGCTATAAATAAACTTAACCAGCGGATTCAGTCATTAACCGGTACCATTGCCAAAACAGTAGGATTTATAGAGGAACTGGGTGATGAGAAAACCGAACTGGAACGTAAATTGGCAGAATCCGAACAGGTCTATTCCCGCAAGCAGAAAGAAAAAGAGGACCTTGAGAACGAGCTCTCATCCATCAAAACAAGGGCGCTTGAAGGAAAGGGATATCTGAATACGCTGACCGAGAAAATAAATTTTATACAGACACTCATCGAAAACCTCGAAGGTGTTTCCAAGGGTTCGAAAGCTCTGCTGGAAAACGATGACTGGGCAAAAGGAGAAAAAAACCTGCTTGCTCATATAGGTAATACTCCAGATGAATACCGTTTTGCTGTGGAAGCATCCCTTCGTGGTGATATAAATAATATTCTGGTTGAATCAATAGATGACCTAATGAACGGAATAGGTTATCTTCGTGAAAATGAAATAGGTAAGGCTGCTTTTTATGTGAAGGATACAGGCCGGGACAAAAAGAGGAGTTGGATCGATAAACTTAACGACTTCTCTCTTAACAGGAAGAGAAAAAATATTGCTAAAGAAGCAGGATTCAAGAACTGGACATATGAGCTAATTCAGACAGATCCCAAATGGGAATCTTTCTTCAGGAATCTTCTTTATTACACGGTAATAGTGGAAGACCTAGATACAGCATTTAACCTCTCAAAAAAGTATGCCGGTTTCAATTTTGTAACTCTCCAGGGCGACTTCGTATCAAATACCGGCCTGATCGAAGCAGGTTCTGCTCCCCGCCTTGATGATTCACTCTTCGGAAGAATGAAACTACTTGAAAACCTTAAGCAGGAACTTCCGAGAAAAGAAAAAGAATTATATGCACTGCAGGATAAGATCTCTGATATTGAGGGACTGATTGAAAAAATCGACCTGAAGGTTCTTTCGGAACAGGGACGGATGATTGTAAATGATTTATCAAATGTTGAAAAGCAGATTGCTCAGTTTGAATTTGAAAAACAAAAAGCTGCCGATGATATTGAAAAAGCCAGAGCAGAAATACAGGAACTCGCTGCAGATTCCAACAGGCTGGATACCGAAAAGAACAGCCTTCAGCAGCTTATTGAAGAACAGCTGGAAGAAAAGTTAAAATCGGATAAGGCCAGGGAAAATCTTGAAGCAGATTTCAGGTCATCAAGAGAAGAGTTTGAGGAGCTTGTTAAAAATCAGAATCGACTGAACCTAGAACTGGAAAGGCTGCTCGGAGAAAAAAAGAATACATTGAATACGATAGACCGGGCAAAGGATTCCATTGATACCATAAAGAAAACAATAGTTAAAAGAGAAGCTGATATATCCGCTTTCGAAGAGGAAATACTAACCTTAAATGCTGTTATTGAAGAAAGAACGGATGAGACAGATAGTCTTAAAGGTGAAAAAGCCGTTCTGATCGAAGAAGAAGAAGAACTAAATTCAGCCTACAGTGAAATACAGAACCGGATAAATGATCTTGAAGAAAAGCAGAATTTTTACAGGAAGGAACGTGAACTGGTTTCTGACGCTATACACATCAGCGAGATTAAAATAAATGAGCTCGGGATAAAAATTACCAACCTTGAGGAACATATCCAGGAAAACTATTCTATTAAAATTGAGCGTAAAGAATTTGAAGATCTGGCAGAGTTCGATTTTAAATCAAGAATTGAAGAGGTTCATTCGCTTAAGCAGCAGGTTAAAAACCTGGGCCCCATAAACCTGCTTGCATATTCTGAGTTCGAAGAAGAGCAGCAGCGGCTTGAATTCCTGACCAAACAGAGGGATGATTTAATAGATTCTGAAAAGGATGTTATTAAAACCATTGAGGAAATAAATACAACTGCTCAGCAATTGTTTAGGGATACTTTTGATAAGATCAGGGAAAACTTCATAAAGATTTTCCGCGGGTTGTTTAACCCTGGTGATGAAGCTGATCTGAGGATAGAAGAAAATGCAGATCCCCTTGAAGCAAAAATAGAAATAATAGCCAAACCGAAAGGCAAGCGGCCGACATCAATTGATCTGCTTTCAGGAGGTGAAAAGACCCTGACGGCCATCGCATTGCTGTTTGCAATTTACCTTGTAAAACCCAGTCCTTTCTGTATACTTGATGAAATAGATGCTCCTCTTGATGATGCAAATATTGACAGGTTTACAAAAATAATACGTGACTTTAGCAAGGACACCCAGTTCATAGTCGTCACCCACAATAAACGCAGTATGGAAGCGGCAGATACGATGTACGGTGTAACAATGCAGGAGGAAGGAATTTCAAAGCTGGTTAGTGTAAGATTCAATGAGGATCTGAATTTTGCAAGTGCCTGATATTCATTCTTCCTACCCGGTTCATTCCTGGTCAGGCAGCTTGAAGAAATTTCTCCTGGTCGTTATCCTGTATGCTGCCTCTTTTCCTCTTAATGAAGCGGCTGCTCAGTGGGCCAATAATCCTGCTGAAAATACACAGGTTGCGTTTGACCTTACAGATCCGATCAATATTTCAGCCGTGGGTGATCAGAACGGAGGAGCTTTTATTTTCTGGGAAGATAACGTAACAGGTTTACAGAATGAAGTTAGTTTTATGCATATAGAACCCAATGGCGATATAAGTTTCAGAGCAGATGGAAAAAGAATTTCCGGAGGGATTGGAGATCAGGATAATCCCGTCGCCATCGCAGCCGGCAGAAATGCCGCCATTGTTGCATGGAAAGACTTTTCAGGATCAAAAACAGGTGATCTTCTCGTTCAGAAAGTTAACTCGGGCGGTACTAGTCTCTGGGACCAGGAAGGAATAAAAATTAATAGACTGGCAAAAGAAATAAGCGATTACTCCCTATGTGCTGATTCACGGAATGAAGTATTTATTACTTACCTGTCACTAGAACCCGGCCGGGTTTTTAGTTCCAGGTTAATGCTTCAGAAAATATCCGCAGACGGCAGATTCCTGCTGGATTCAACAGGCATAACTGTTTCGTCTGCCCCAAACAGCAAGCTGACCCCCTCTGTTCTGGCTGATGATTCAGGCGGGGTTTATGTTTTCTGGATTGAAAGTTCGGGAGGCCGGGGAGCAATATTATCACAACATTATGACAAAAACGGAAGAGCATTATGGGGAAAAAAACCGCTCGCTGTTACTGATAATAATCTTAATGTTATGACCTTTTCAGCAATTAAGGCGGAACAGGATATTTATATCGCATACCAGGTTCTGAAAAAAAATAAAGCTGTTTATCATCAGCTTATAAATCCTCGCGGTAAGTTACTCTGGGGTAAAAACGGCAAAATTTGTACAGTCAGGAAAAGTTTACAGTCAATGCCCCAGATGATAGCCTCAGTTAATTCCCTGATATTATCCTGGACTGATGAAATAAATAACGACCGGGACATCTATATACAGAAATATGACCGGTCCGGTAAACCTCAATGGGTTACGGAAGGACTTCCTGTAATCCGCATGAACGGGGAACAGTTCGGACAGAGGTTGATTCCCGATGACCATAATGGTGCGATTATAGCCTGGCTTGACCGCAGAACTGCTTCCGTAACAGGCAATATTTATTCGCAGAGGGTATCTGCAGAAGGCAGCCGTATGTGGGATAGTATCGGTATCGCAATAGGTTCATATTTTAATACTCCTAAAAGCTACCTTAATTTCCTCCCTGACGGAAACGGGGGCGCAATTGCTGTATTTAAAGAAAAAAGAAACCGCCGGAATGGAGTATATGTGCAGAAGATATTCAGCACTGGTACGTTTGTTTCCCAGATTATCGGCTTCAAAACAGGTATAGTTTTCGACTCCATAAAGATTTCGTGGTATTCTGCAAATGAAATACCTCAAAGTTCCTACGAGATAGAAAGGTGCATGCAGACTGATACCGGCAATACCAACTGGCAGAAACTCGCTGCAATTAACTCGAACAGCAGCGTGTCGGCCAACTATTATGAATACTATGATAAACCTGATACGTCCGGCACCCTTTACTATCGTATTGTGTTAGGTGATAATTCAGGTAATTCACAATCCTCTGATATTTCGAGGGTTACATTTCTTGAGTCGGCTGATTATATAATCGTTACTCAGAATAATCCCAACCCTTTCTCTGATTCTACTGTCATAAAGTTTTATCTGCCGGAGGAATCGAATGTTAAGATTGAATTCTTTGATAATCATATTGAAAAGATAGATGAGATTCAGAACAGGTTTCCGGCCGGTGAGAACAGCGTGACATTCATTGCAAATAACAGGCAGCCCGGTATTTATTTTTACAAGTTTGAGAGCGGCAGCTTCGTTGAAGTAAAAAAAATGGTTTTGACTAAGATGGTGAAGAATGGATAAAGTATTCAAAATATTTGTCGATTTCGACGGGACTATTACCAGGAAGGATATCGGCGACGCAGTATTTACCAGGTTCGGAGATTCAGAAACCGTTACGCAGATTATAGACGATCTGCTTAGCGACAGAATTTCAGCCAAGGACTGCTGGCTGAAACTATGCGAATCTGTCGATTATATAGATAAGCGAGAACTTGATGAATTCGTTCTTCAGATAGAAATCGATGAAACTTTCCATTCTTTCATTGAATATTGTAATAAAAATAATTTTCCGCTGTTCATTTTAAGTGATGGATTTGACTACTATATCGATTTAATCCTCAAAAGAGAGAAACTGGATCATTTGAAAGTTTATTCAAATAAGCTGAGGCTAAATGAGGATAACACGCTGACCCCGATTTTCCCGTATTATGACTCAGGGTGCACAACGTCAGCCAACTGTAAAAGGAACCATATTATAAATAACAGCTCAGATGATGAATATACCGTGTTCATAGGAGACGGTAATTCAGATAAATATACAGTGCACTTCTGTGACTTCATTTTTGCAAAGGACGATTTGTTAAAGTATTGTGAAAAGGAAAGGATTACTTACTTCCCTTTCAAAGATTTTAAGGATGTTCTTGACAGGATGGAGATATTAAGGCAAAAGAAACGCCTGAAGAAAAGGCATCAGGCAGAACTTAAAAGGCGCGAAATTTATATTCAGGAATAAGGAATTTTAATGTCACTCGCTTCTAATTTTTTCAAGTACCGCAGCTATACACCTATCCCGTTCGTAGTGGTTATGCTGATCTTTGCATATCCCAATATCTGGAGTCTGATTATAGGATTTCTGATTACTGTTGCCGGTGAATTAATAAGGCTCTGGGGTGTAAGCTGGGCAGGAAGCGAGACAAGAACAACCGGAAACGTGGGCGGTACATACCTGATCGTAAGCGGACCTTTTGCACATTTGAGGAATCCCTTATACCTGGGAAATATTCTGATGTATACAGGCCTCGGCATTATGTCTTTTGCATTATTTCCTTGGCTTCAGATCGCAGGATTTATTTTTTTCTCTCTTCAATATTATATGATCGTACAGGAGGAGGAAAAATATCTCGAACAAACTTTTGGTAAAGAATATGAAGATTACAGGAAAAATGTTCCACGCTTCATTCCAAGATTAACGAAATACAGGACGGGAAGAGTAGAACAGCCTGAGTACGATATCAGGAAAGGCCTTAAATCCGAAAGAAGAAGTCTTCAGGCTTTTTCGCTTGTTACTATTACAATATTACTGCTCTGGTTCCTTAGAAGATTATAATATGAATGAATCGGTACATAAAAATATAATGATGATTGCCGGTGAAGTCTCAGGAGATTATATAGGAGCGGCATTAATAGAAGATTTAAAAAATCTTGATGATAATATAAATGTATTCGGACTTGGCGGAGACAGGATGAAGGATGCCGGGATGAAAGTACTGTACCATATAAAGAGAATGGCTTTCCTTGGATTTGCAGAGGTAGTAAAGCACCTTCCTTTCATCAGGCAGGTTCAGAATGAACTTATGACTGTAATCAGGAAAGAAAACATAAAATTTATTGTTTTAATTGATTATCCAGGTTTTAACCTGAATTTCGCTAAAAAAATCAAAAGAGCCGGTGTTAAAGTTATTTATTACATCTCCCCCCAAATATGGGCATGGGGCGGCGGAAGAATTAAAAAAATAAAAACGCTTGTTGATAAGATGATCGTTGTCTTCCCTTTTGAAGAGGTTTTATACAAGAGCCATAAGGTGGACGTCGAACTTGTAGAGCATCCACTGATTCAAAGAATCGGAAAGTATAAATTTTTAAGCCGGCAGGAATTATTAAAGAAATTTGATCTGCCGGATAAAGAAATACTCCTGATTATGCCCGGGAGTCGTGAACATGAAGTCGAAAAGATATTTCCTGAAGTAATCCTGGCAGCTGAAAAGCTGGCTAAGGAATTTGATCTGCAGGTAGTTGCTGCATGTTCAACAAATATTGATGAAAATATGTTATTCGGATTGACCTCCTCAAATAAATT
Organism: uncultured Ignavibacteria bacterium; assembly: GCA_963774455.1. Taxonomy (GTDB): domain Bacteria; phylum Bacteroidota; class Ignavibacteria; order Ignavibacteriales; family Ignavibacteriaceae; genus DATFVA01. The sequence goes on along the minus strand of CAVZFD010000004.1, from coordinate 408,548 downwards.
TAAAGTAGTTAAAGGTTTTACATACGACTTGATGAAATATGCAAAACTTGGAATTATCAAATCCGGTACATCAACGCTGGAAGCGGGAATATTCGGACTGCCGATGGTAATTGTTTACAAGACAAGTCTGCTTACTTATCTTATCGGTAAAACCCTGGTGAAGGTAGACAACATTGGAATGGCAAATATTATCGCCGGGGAAAAAGTAGTACCTGAACTGATTCAGAAAGACGTTAACAAAGAAACGATTTATTCTGAATGCAGGAAAATTATGAGTGACAGATCTCTATACAATAATATAAAGTCTAAATTAGAACTATTAAGAGATAAGTTGAGCTCTGAAGGAGCATCCCGCAGAGCGGCCGATATTATTTACTCATTATTGAATGAAGCTTAAAAAAGCTAAACAGGATACACTGCGTTTTGCAGGAAATTATGTTCTTTTTCAACTTGTAGATATCCTGTGCAGATCGCTAAGGATCAAGGTTATAAACCGCGAAGCAATCGATAAGTTCGAGCGGGAAAATGTAAACTATGTTCTAGCATTCTGGCATGGAACAATGCTGCTTCCGTGGTTTCTTAATAGAGATAAAAATTTTGCAGGCCTTACAAGCAAGAGCAAAGACGGCGACCTGCTGGCAAAGATATTAAAGAAGTGGAAATATAAAGTCTTGCGAGGTTCAAGCAGCGCGGGAGGCGGGGTCGCTTTGGGTTTAATGATTGACTTTGCCAGGAATGGTTATTCTATAGCTGTAACTCCTGACGGACCAAAAGGACCGCCGTTTAAGCTCAAAGCTGGTGCTGTCGTCGCAGCAAAAAAAGCTGGACTGCCGCTCGTGCTGGCGGGAATCGGATTCGAAAAGAAAAGACTCCTTAAAAGCTGGGACAGATTTCAGATTCCTAAGTTTTTTACACGTGCTAATGTCGTATACTCGGATCCAATTTTTGTAGGACCGGATATGAGCAGGGAGGAAATATCAAGAATTATTGGAAAATGTGAAAATAAGCTCAATGATCTTCAGCTTCAGGCAGAGAAATTCTAAAAGAGAATTATAGTGAAATTATTAAAACTGATATTATATCCTTTTATGCCCTTTTATGCCCTGGTCATAAATATCAGGAACTGGTTCTTTGATAATAATGTTTTTAAGATACAGGGAGTAAATGCTAAAGTAATCTCAGTAGGAAATATATCGGTCGGCGGATCAGGCAAAACCCCGCTGGTAATTTCACTAACCAACCTTCTGAAGCAGGCCGGTAAAAACGTTGGTGTTCTGAGCCGCGGATACGGCCGCAATACAAGGGGATACCTTCTTGTATCGGCGGGAAAAAATATACTGGCCCCCGTAAATAACTGCGGTGATGAAATTTATATAACTGCTATGGAATGTAAGGTGCCCGCCGCGGTCTCGGAAAACAGGGTAAAAGGTGCGAAGAACTTTTTAGCTAACACCGGTGTTGATGTTATAGTCCTTGATGATGCCTACCAGCACAGGTGGATAAAGAGAGATCTCAATCTTTTAATTTTTGAGCAGAGGTTTCTTACAGAATATGACTTTTTTAAACAGCAGCTTTTACCGACGGGTATGATGCGTGAACCATTCCGCTCCGTAAAAAGAGCCGATGCGGTTATTATTAACAGGAAGTTCACTGCAGAAGCGGAGATTCCTGTTAAATACGGCAGGTATCTTAAAGGAAAAAAGATATTTAGCGCTTATTATAAAGCTATTGAATTCGGGGATGTAAAGCATGGTACAAGGTACGGATTGGAAGAATTTAAAGGTCAGAAAAGCCTTGTTGTTTCCGGGGTTGCAAACCCGTTTTCATTTATCAATATACTGAAGCAGACAAGCGTTGATACATCAAACCAGATGATCTTCAGAGACCATAAGAATTATTCAAACAAGGAGGTTCAGGAAATCAGGAAGAAATTTTATTCGACAAATTCTCATTCAGTGATTACTACCGAAAAGGATGCTGTCAAGCTCACAAAGTTCTCTAAAGAATTTGATGATATTGATATATTTTTCTTAAAGATTGAATTAAGGATGGATAACGAAAGTGAATTTAAAGACTTTATTCTTTCAGGTATCAATTAACAAAATTTTCTATGACCAATATTAAAACGATAAAATCGATTGGAGGAAAAGTAATGTCCAAACAACTGAAATACGTATACTTTTTCGGCGGAAAGAAAGCCGATGGAAAAGCAGAAATGAAAGGTCTGCTCGGTGGTAAAGGTGCAAACCTGGCTGAGATGGTCAATATAGGGTTGCCAGTGCCGGCAGGTTTTACCATAACAACGGAATTATGTACTTATTTTTATGATCACAACAAAAAATATCCTAAAGAGCTTACCGCACAGGTTAAAGCAGCCCTGCAGAAAGTTGAAAAGGAAATGGGAGCTAAATTCGGCGATCCCGATAATCCCCTGCTTGTATCAGTAAGAAGCGGGGCCCGTGCTTCCATGCCAGGAATGATGGATACCATCCTAAACCTTGGACTGAACGACCAGACAGTAGAAGGTATAATTAAAAAAACAAATAACCCCAGATTCGCTTATGACTCCTACAGAAGATTTGTTCAGATGTACGGTGATGTGGTACTGGGATTAAAACCCCAGGATAAAAAGGCCGAGGATCCTTTTGAAGTAATTCTCGATAAGAAAAAAGAACAGTATGGTTTTAAACTTGATACGGAACTCTCAACTGAGCATCTGAAAGAACTAGTTGAAGAATTTAAGGCTGAAATTAAAAAAGAAACCGGTCATGATTTCCCGACTGATCCGATGAAACAGCTCTGGGGGGCGATAGGAGCTGTGTTCGGAAGCTGGATGAATGAGCGTGCGATTGTTTATCGGAAACTTAATAATATTCCTGCCGACTGGGGTACAGCAGTAAACGTTCAGTCGATGGTGTTCGGAAATATGGGAGAAGATTCAGGAACAGGAGTTGCATTTACCCGCGACCCCGCAGCAGGTGAAAATGTATTCTACGGAGAATATCTTTTTAATGCCCAGGGTGAGGATGTTGTTGCCGGTACTCGTACTCCCCTGCCCATTGCAAAGCTTAAAGAAGACGACGCAGAAATTTACAGACAGCTCGATAACATCAGGAAGACCCTCGAAAAGCATTACAAAGAGATGATGGATATCGAATTTACTATTCAGCAGGGAAAATTATGGATGCTTCAGTGCCGTGTCGGTAAGCGTACAGGATTTGCTGCAATCAAGATGGCCGTCGATATGGTTAAGGAAAAACTCATTTCTAAGGAGGATGCTATTTCGAGAATTGAGCCTAACCAGCTTAATCAGCTTCTTCGCCCGATTTTCGATCTTGATGAAAAACGTAAAGCTATTGATGAAGGAAGACTTATCGCAAAAGGCCTTAATGCCGGTCCCGGAGCAGCTTCAGGCAGAATAGCGCTTAATGCCCAGGATGCGGAAGATATGGCAGCGAGGGGTGAAAATGTTATTCTTGTCAGAATAGAGACTTCCCCCGAAGACATCAAAGGTATGAACGCCTCTGAAGGTATACTTACCGCCCGCGGAGGTATGACATCGCATGCAGCACTCGTTGCAAGGCAGATGGGAAAAGTCTGTGTTGCAGGCTGCGGCTCACTTAGAATAAATTATAAAGAAGGAACAATTAGCGTTGAGGGAAAAAACAATATTGCGCTAAAAGAAGGTGACTTCATATCTATTGATGGTACAACCGGTGAAGTAATAGCAGGAAAAATTGAGACTAAACCATCGGAAGTGCTCCAGGTGTTATTAAACAAAACTCTCGATGCGAAGGATTCACCTGTTTATCAGACTTATGCAAGTCTTATGAAATGGGCCGATAACCTGAGAAGATTAAATATCAGGACGAACGCTGATCAGCCTGACCAGGCGGCAAATGCAGTTGCATTCGGCGCAGAAGGTATCGGGCTCTGCCGTACAGAGCACATGTTCTTCGGCGGCGACAGAATTATGAGCGTCAGGAAAATGATCGTCTCTGAAACCACGGAAGAAAGAAAAAGGGCACTTAATGAATTACTCCCGCTGCAGAGAGAAGATTTCCTGGGTATCTTTAAAGAAATGAAGGGTTATCCTGTTACGATCAGAACCCTCGATCCTCCCCTGCACGAATTCCTGCCTCATGAAGAAAAGGAGATAAGGGAACTTGCCGATCAGCTGGGTATTTCTGTCGAAAAACTTACTGAAAAAATTCATAGTCTTGCAGAATTTAACCCTATGCTCGGCTTCAGAGGCTGCCGTCTTGGAGTTGTTTTCCCTGAAATCACCGAGATGCAGGCAAGAGCTATCTTTGAAGCGGCTTACGATGCGGTAGCACAAGGCTTTAAAGTTAAACCCGAAATCATGATACCGCTTGTAGGCGACATAAATGAGTTCAGATTGCAGGAAAAAATAATCAGAAAAGCAGCAGATGACGTAGCAAAAGAAAGGGGTAAAAAGATAAGCTATCTCGTTGGAACAATGATCGAATTGCCCCGTGCATGCATCACTGCTGATGAAATCGCGAAAGGTGCTGAGTTCTTCAGTTTTGGAACAAATGATTTAACACAGACAACATTCGGACTTTCAAGAGATGACGCCGGTAAGTTCCTCCCTCTCTATGTTCAGAATGAAATTCTGCCGAATGATCCCTTTGAAGTACTCGATTTGAAAGGCGTGGGTCAGTTAGTTAAAATGGGAACTGAAAAAGGCAGATCAACAAGGCCAGATCTGAAAGTTGGAATCTGCGGAGAGCATGGCGGTGAGCCAGGTTCGGTTGAGTTCTGCCACAGGATAGGTTTAAACTATGTAAGCTGTTCCCCGTTCCGCGTACCGATAGCAAGATTAGCTGCTGCAAGAGCAGTTGTAAACGAAAGATCAATGCAGAAGCTTTCAAAGTCTAAGAATTCAACGAAGAAGAAGAAAAAATAGTAAATATAAAGAGGGAGCTTCGATGCTCCCTCTCATTTATCAATTCATAGAAGGTAATGAAGAATGAAATTATCAGATTTCAAGTACAATTTGCCGAAGACAGCAATTGCTAAATTTCCAAGTTCTCCCAGGGATAAAGCGAAGCTTATGGTCCTTAACAGGGAAACCGAGGAAATTGAAAATAAAGCCTTTAGCGATATTGCAGATTTCATGCAGAAAGGTGACGTACTTGCTGTAAATGAGACCCGGGTCTTCCAGGCAAGATTGTATGGAAAGAAAGAAAAAACAAATGCAAAGATTGAGGTTTTCCTGCTCAGAGAACTGAATGCAGATGAATGCATCTGGGATGTAATAGTCGATCCAGCAAGGAAAGTAAGAATCGGAAATAAAATTTACTTTAATGATAAGCTCTGGTGTGAAGTAATTGATAATACAACTTCCCGGGGAAGAACTGTCCGTTTCAACCAGCCCGGAAATGTTTTCAGCGCGGTGGAAAAGATAGGACTAACCCCCCTTCCACCTTATATTAAAAGAGAACCGGTGCCCGAGGATAAAGAAAATTACCAGACAGTTTATGCCCGGGTTGACGGTGCGGTTGCAGCCCCGACCGCAGGATTGCATTTTACCGATAAGCTCCTCGCCAAACTGAAAAAGAAAGGTGTGGAAGTAGTTCCAGTGATTCTGCATATCGGACTTGGAACCTTCAGACCGGTAGAGGTTGAAGATCTTACCAAGCATAAGATGGATTCAGAATTTTATGAGATTACAGCCCAGTCATCTGAAAAGATCAACAAAGCCATAACAGGCAAGCATAATATCTTTGTTGTAGGAACGAGTACCTGCCGTGCTCTTGAGACAAGTATAACTGCGGACGGATTGGTAAAACCGGGAAGAGGCTGGACAGACAAATTTATCTATCCTCCTTATGATTTTAAGATAACCGACAGGCTTATTACAAATTTTCATCAGCCCGAATCAACCCTGCTGATGCTGGCTTGCGCATTCGCCAATACAGATTTCGTAATGAAAGCATATAAAAAGGCGCTGAAGGATAGTTATAAATTCCTGAGTTACGGCGATGCAATGCTTTTAACATGAGAAAGATTGTTATCGTGCCTGCCGGCGGAAAAGGATCGCGCAGCGGGTTCGTAAAGCCCAAACAGTTTATTAAGGTAAAAGGGAAAGAATTAATTGTCTATTCCCTGGAGACTTTTCAACGTAACAGGCTTGTTAATGAAATCATTATAGCAGCCGATAGAAGTTTTTTCCCTCTGCTGGAAGATCTCAAACTTAAATACGGGCTGTCGAAGATAAAACAAATTATAGAAGGCGGAAAGGAAAGGCAGGATTCTGTTTACAATGCTCTTTCCTTTGCTTCCGCAGGTCCGGATGATCTTATAATTGTGCATGATGCTGCCCGTCCCCTCCTGCCTGCCAGCGTGCTTACTGAAGCCATAAAAACCGCGGCTCAGAAAGGAAATTCTGTAGTCTGTGTGCGGGGAAGCAACACGCTTATCCGGGGCAGAAATTATGTTAATGAATATATCTCCAGAGAAAATGTAATGTACGTTCAAACACCTCAGATCTTCAGATACCGCGATATTATGAAAGCAATGAAGAAGGCTTATGAGGATAATTTTTACGGCACTGACGAATCTATGCTTGTAAAACGGATGGGTAGAAAAGTAAATATTACCGAAGGTTCTAATTTTAACTTCAAGGTAACAACTAAAGAAGATTTTAAATTATTTGAATCCCTGGTTCGATAATTGAATCAAATGGATTCAGCCCAAATTTCATTGAAAATTAAGGTGTTTATCCTTAGTTTAGTTTTCACTCTTTTTAATGGTAACTAAATGTATTTACTCGCTACTATAGTCATCTTGTCATACCTGATTGGATCAATACCGACCAGTATTATCGTCACCAAAGCAGTTAAAGGAATTGATATCAGGGAGCATGGCAGCGGTAATGCCGGCGGGACAAATGTAATGCGTGTCCTGGGATGGAAACATGGTCTGATTGTTATACTGCTTGATGCATTTAAGGGCGTCCTTGCTGTTGTTGTTGTAGCAAGGCTGCATTATGGTTCAATGCCTTTCGAAAATATTACTCCTTTTGACGACTTTACACTTGTTCAGATAATTGCGGGTATTTCAGCAGTTGTCGGACATATATGGACGATCTTCGCAGGTTTTAAAGGAGGTAAAGGTATAGCAACGGCTCTTGGGGTACTTCTGATGATAGTCACCGTAGATATGCTCATTGCAATAGGTGTATTCGTTCTCGTTGTTACCATTTCACGCTATGTTTCTCTTGGCTCAATACTGGGCGCAATTTCCGTTCCCCTGGCACTTGTAATCAGGGAAAATGTATTCAATGTAAACATACCCAGTTACAATACACTTTTACCTTTTGTAATTTTTCTCTCACTACTTGTTATTTTCACGCACAGAAAGAATGTAGTCCGTTTGATAAACGGAAATGAGAGTAAAGTTAGCTTTAAGAAAAAAAATAAATCCCTCTGATGAAAATTTCTGTTCTTGGAGCCGGCGGCTGGGGAACTACTCTTGCTATACTGCTCCATTTTAACGGACATAAGGTTACTCTCTGGGAATATGTTAAAAGCTATGCTAAAGTGCTTGAGAAGACCAGGGAAAACACCAGCTACCTTCCGGGGATTCCGATTCCTGACGAAATTAAAATAACTCACGATCTTGATGAAGCTGTGCATCAGCAGAATATGATAGTACTCGCTGTTCCTTCTCAGTTTCTGCGCAGTGTAATTAAAAACGCCGACGCTTCATCCCTTAAGAATTCAATCCTGGTCAGTGTAGCAAAAGGCATCGAGAATAAGAGTCTTATGACGATGTCTCAAATGCTCAGGGATGAAATTCCCTCAATTGATGTCAACCAGATAGGAGTGCTTTCAGGACCAAGTCATGCAGAAGAAGTTGCAAGAAGAATTCCTACTGCGGTCGTCGCTGCTTCTGTTTATGCCGAAACTTCCAAATCTATACAGAGTGCTTTTATTACATCCTATTTCAGGGTATACGGCTCTACCGATATTCTCGGCGTAGAGATGGGGGGAGCATTCAAAAATGTTATAGCAATCGGTGCGGGTATTATTGACGGCGTTAAATTCGGCGATAACACTAAAGCTGCTATAATGACAAGAGGGATTGCTGAGATTTCCAGGCTTGGTATTGCAATGGGCGCACAGCCCGAAACTTTTGCAGGTCTATCGGGGATGGGGGACTTGATCGTCACCTGTATGAGCCGGCACAGTCGTAACCGCTATGTAGGTGAACAGATAGGTTCGGGGAAAACCCTTAAACAGGTTTTAAAATCAATGAAAATGGTTGCCGAAGGCATTGAGACAAGCCGGTCTGCTTCGATGCTCGCACAGAAAAATAGTGTCGAAACTCCTATCACTATCGAGGTATATAAAATACTATTTGAAGAAAAAGATCCTGTGAAGGCAACTACCGACCTGATGTCCCGCGATATGAAAATGGAATAGTTTAATTAACAGGAAGCCCTTCAAGTTTCATTATTTTCAGTGCATTTGTGGTAGGACAGGGTCCATTGTTTAATTTATAATCAAAAATCATTTTACCCTCCTTAATTTCTTCCCTGAAGTGGTAGTTCTTAACCGTGGATATTTCTTCTGATAATCTTACAAGCTCCAGGTCATGTGTTGCTACGGCACCAATTGCATTTGTTTCAGCAAGCTTTTTTATGAAAGCGCTGCTTCCCTTTAATCGTTCAACATTATTTGTCCCTCTGAATATTTCATCTATTAAAAACAGGACGGGATAATCTGTTCCTTCAATCTCATCAAGCAAGGCCTTCAATCTTTTGACTTCAGCATAGAAATATGAAATACCATCTATTACAGAATCGCTAACTTTTATACAGGTGAATAATCTGAATAAAGAGACGCTCAAACCATGCGCATTAACAACACTCCCTGCATAAGCAAGAGAAAGATTTACTCCAATCGTTCTGATGAATGTACTTTTACCTGACATATTAGAACCTGTTATGATCGCAATTTCTCCACCGGAATCAAAAGTGAAATCATTAGGTATTTTCTTTTCGCTTTTGATTAAAGGATGTCCCATTCCTTTACCGCTGAAGATATGCTTTTCTTTATCATTATTTATTATCATTGGGAAAGTATAACCGGGATTCAAAAATGCAAAGTTAGCAAGAGATGACAGAGCCTCAAGTTTATACCAGGTCTCAAGCCAGTCTTCAAACCTACCTGCAATAACCTGTTTATATTTATTCAGTTTGACTTTGAAATAAAAATCCACAGGAAAGGCAGCCCTTACAATGTTCCAGACAAAGGGATTCCCTTTTCTTATTCTTAAGAAACCCACAGTACTTTTAACCCGGTTAATCAATACTGAAGGCTGTTCCCTTTTTATGGTGAAAGATCCGCACAGCTCTGCAAGTCCTGAACTGCTTTTATAATGGTAATCTTCAAGGTATCCAAACACGCTGCCTATCTTCTCAAGTTCATCAGAGATGTATTCAGCCTCGTCAAGGATTTTATCTTTTTCTTTATTGTTAAAATGAAAAAGAACAATATAAATCAGAGTTGTTATCAGCCAGTACGCCGGAAGTGTGTTTTCAAGGAATAAAATAAGGAGTAGAATGTTCAGAGGAGCCAGTAAAATCATTATTCCGAAGATCAGTTTGAAGGAGGCAGCTAGCGTAACTTTTTTTCTCAAAAGCTTCAATATCATCCTTCCGTCGAAGTCACGCTTCGAAGACAGAGTTGAGTATAGCACAAGTTTATCCCTGAACCTTGTAAGAGGGATCAATTCTCTTACAAGGTTCTGCCTTTTTATAATCTCATCAACAGAAGGATTTTTTATATGAAGCCAATCTCTTAACAAAGATTTGGATTGTCTTGATGTTCCGGTATTTATCAGTTGATGCAATGATTCATCACCGGCCAGGTTCAAATCAGTTTCAACAGGTCCCGGCTTATCATCAACGTTATCTTCAGTAGTATAATAGATACGGGGAATGTTTTTCCAATCAAGGTTTAACCTGGCAAGGTTAGTAGATTTAATTTTTATCCAGAGTTCCAGCTTCTTAATACCATTATCAAGCCGGTTATGAAGATGAGCTATGATAGCAAATGCGATAAGGAAAGCTCCCGCTGCTATTAAAGCCGAGAGGTTTGATACAGCGAAGAAAAAACTAAAAAATATTACTAACCCGGCAAGAAGCAGCAAAAGCCTGTAATTTGAATAATTCCGGCTAAGTCTCTGTAGCCGTTCTTTTCTTTTATTCAGCCTGGTTATTAAAGCAGTTAAATCATTTTGTACGGTTTCTGAATCCACTCAAATTTTCCTGTCCTGTTAACTTATACTTTATTTCATTCTTTGTTTGTCATCATATCCATGACTGAAGTATTTCTTTTCTTGGCTGTGGAATCACTACTTTCTGGACCAGCAGTCCTTTTTTAGCGATCGCTGCAGCTCCGGTCTCTACTGCTGTCTGAACCGAAGCTACATCACCGGTCAGCATAACATATCCTTTACCCCCTATAGCCATCGCGAGGTACACTGTAATCAATTCCACTGAAGCTGACTTTACAGCGGCGTCTGCGGCCTCAATAATCGAAGCAACTGAAAATGACTCAATTACTCCCAGAGCCTGCAGATCTGTAACCGGATTTATCCCGCTTATAGCAGGAAATATAGAAGGGTGAACGTTAGGAATTATAAAGTTGTCAACATGCTCATCGGAACTAATTTCTATTCCTGTTTCTATACTTGCATTAACTGCATCCACATCTCCCCCAATGAGTACCATATATTTGCCGGGACAAATCGTCCTGTTAACTATTATTTCAATATCGGCACGTTTAAGCATCGCATCCGAAACTTCTATACCTTTAGCAATGCTCGATAGCTCAATTAATCCAATTGCTGACTTCATAAATAATTCCTCTGTTTAATTACCGGCCGATATTATGATGCTGTCTGCATCTATTGATTTAACAATTCCGTCAATACTTGAATGAACAGGGACACCATAATCATTTTCATCCGAAGAAGCGATTAGATCTCCGGCTTTAACCTTAGTGCCTGCTTTAACCACAGGTTCTGCAGCCTTACCGAAATTATATTTCAGCGGTATCTGAACAGAATGTACCTTACTATTATAAATCGTATATTCAGCCTTGTGGTCATACTGTTTCAATCCAAGTCTCTGATACAGGTTAGAGATTGGAATTTCTCTCCCCTCCCTTGCAGGATGAACATTCCTGAAAGCTTCCTCCATCTGCTCTTTGGTAAACCCTTTTTTCTCCTCCTGGAGCCTGGCTTTATTATCAGCGCAGATATTTTTGGGATCGAGTTTTTCGGGACAGGCAAATAAAGAACACACATTACATTCGCAGCAGGCAGCAGCCCACATATTAAGCATCTCTTTTGCCTCACCCGACATCTGGAGGGCACGCATAACAAGATGGGGTTGGATAGGGTAGCCGAGTATATACCTTGGACAAAGTTGGGTACAGAAAGAACACTGATCGCAGGTACTGTGTCCTGTTTTGTTATATACCTTTTGAGGAGAAGATTTTCTGACAGCAAGCGTATGATCTGACGGCAGAATTATTAGTCCCCCCAGGGTCTTGCTTACCGGACGCGAGAAATCCGTTTCCACACCGCCCATCATCACCCCGCCTGTGAGGGCAATGGGGCCATCGGTTGTTAATCCTCCGGCAAATTCAATACAGTCCTTAATGCTTGTACCTACCGGAACTTTTACAGTTACGGGATTTTTAACAGCCCCTGCAACTGTAATATATTTTTCCGTAACAGGCTGATCTTCAGATGCATTAGAAATATTCACCAGGGTCTCAACGTTATTAACAAGGCAGCCCACCATCAGCGGGATCCCATTCGGCGGAATTCTTCTTCCTGTTATATCATAAACGAGTATATATTCATCCCCCGCGGGGTAAACATTTTTAGTAATAAAAATATCGTAGCCCCGTTTATCAGCCAGCGGTTTTATTATCTCAGCAGCATCTTTATTTTTATTCTTAATTGCTATGGTTACCCGGGATGATCCTGTAAGCTCACGGACAATTTCGAGACCGTGCATCATTCTTTCCGTTTCCTGCAGCATCACCTCACGATCCTTATAAAGGAGCGGTTCGCATTCAACTCCGTTTGCAATTATATGTTCTACCGGTGAAGTCAATTTTCTGTGTGCTGGAAAACCCCCACCCCCGGCTCCGACTACCCCTGCTGCTTTTATTTTATTCAGTAATTCTGCTTTTATCATTCCGATTCCGGATAATCATGGATAACAATATCATAAAATTAGTAAAAAATAACCGGGCCGTTATAATTATTTTAAGAGAGATTTACAGCCGGAATAGGAGAATATTTCGGAATTTATTGAAGAAGTTCTATTTAATATTAAACAATGTGGTCAGCTTCAGCTGGCTGAGCACGTTCATTACCTGGGAATTAACTCCTTTCAGGCTAAACTGTACGTCCTTATTATGGCAGCTGGTATAAGCATGCACAAGAAGTCCTATTCCCCAGCTCGATATATATTCTACATTTGTTAAATCAATAGAGATCTCTTTACTTCCCTTGTCAAGCGCACCCTGAACCTCGTGTTGAAAAGTTTCATTCTCTACACCTATTAACTTATTTTTATCAATAATAATAACAGATTTATCCTGATCCTGTTCAGTATGAAGATCCATAAATTTCTCCTTTTTGATTTTCTAAAACACTAAAATAGCCGTTATTTTTTTATTTTCAATAACTTGCGAAATATATACTCATCATTATGCCGGTCCGCACCAAAAGAGAATCTCCGATACCGAACATCTATTTCTTTCCTTCTAAATTCTTCGAATGATCCGACAATTCCTTAAGAACAGACTGAAGCTTTTCAAGTGCGTCAGCAGCCTTCTGGAATTCTTTCTGTCCCTGGTATTTAAGGTAATTATTGAACGCTTCATTAGCCTGGTTTATTTTTTCATTGACAGAAGATTCAACCTTCGCTGGAGTAGTTCCTTCTATTACAGGAGCCTGCTTCGCAGGAGTTTCACCGTAAAGCTCCTGGAGTGCCTCCCCGAACGTTTCGGCATAGCTCAGATTATCGCCATGCATAATTGCAACCAGTCTGAGTTCAGGATAGGCAGCAGTTTTTGCCTGCAGATAGATAGGCTCAACGTAAATTATCGTCTCATCTACAGGGATAGCCAGAACATTTCCGCGAATTACACTTGAGCCGCGCTGGTTCCAGAGTGATAGCTGACCCGACAGAAAGCTATCCTGGTCAATCTTTGTCTCCACCTGCTGGGGACCAAGCACACTCTTATCCTTTGGAAACTTATACGCGATAAACCGGCCATAGCTATCCCCATCGCACATACCGGCAACCCAGCCGATTGACACCTGCCTGTTCTTGGGGGTAAAAGGAAGAATCAGAACGAATTCCGCCTGCTGTGTTTTAGGAAGCTGCCACATTATATAATAAGGATTTACGGGCTGAACCTGGTCATAGTATTTCTCAGTAGCCCTTATCCAGAGGTCTTCCTGGTTATAAAAAACAGTAGGGTCTGTCATATGATATTTGGCATACATAAGTCCCTGCACCATCATAAAATCAATTGGGTAGCGCACGTGTTTAACCAGGTCAGCCGGCATTTCAGATTTCTTTTTGAAGAGTCCGGGAAAAATATTGTCCCATACCTTTATAAGCGGATCACTCTCATCGAATATATAAAAATCGGTTGTACCGTTAAAAGCATCTACTACAACCTTAACAGAGTTTCTTATATAGTTAAGACCATTCAGCTCGGGAGCAGTATTTGTTGTCAGAGTTCTCGTTGTTTCCCCCTCCTTATAACCGATACTTTCCGTTGAGTGGAATACTTCACTATACGGGAAATAGCTGCTGGTTGTATAGGCATCGATGATCCAGTATAGTTTGCCGTCTTTACCAAGTACTATATAAGGATCCTTGTCATATTCAAGGAAAGGCGCAAGGGTTTTAACCCTGTCCATGATCTGCCTGTGGAACATTACCCTGCTCTGAGAATTAGGATAACCTGAAAAGAAAAACTTTGTACCATCAAACTTCCATCCGAACAGAAAATTCCTCCATATGCTGGAAAGTTGAATACCGCCTTTTCCAGGATATTTTATATCAACATTCTGTTCCCCGCTCGGGTAATCAAATTCCGGCTCATCAGAATTAACAATCACATATGAATCAGTCAGCTCGCCGTAATAAATCTGCGGCTGTTTTACCTCAAGTTCAGGGTATTTGCTTACCGGGGGAATATCCTTAATTAGCAGGTTGGGGAGTCCCTCGGGGGTAAAATCACTAACCGTTGTTAAAGCAATGCCGTAGCCATGAGTATATTTAAACCTGGTATTAACAAATGTCTGGCTCTGCAGAGGCAGATTAGATGCTTCCATCTCCCTTGCAGAAATCATAACCTGCCTGTACTCGTTGTTGAAATGATAGCGGTCGATATCAACATCTTTAAATTCATAATAGAGTCGAATCTCCTGGAACTGCTTTAAGACGTCATCGAGCGCCCGCCAATCCCACAACCTGATATTACTAAAAGTTGCCTGGTTCTCCTCCACAATTTGCTTATTAAAAACATCCTTCGCAGGGTACTCCTTTTCCTCAATATTCTGAAGATTAAATCCATAACGAGTCAGTTTTATGTTGTTCTCAATATAAGGCCGTTCATAAGTTATCTCATTTGGTTCAACCCTGAGCCATTGAAACAATGCAGGAATTGCTGTTAGACCAATAAACCAGAGCACGAAAAGTGTTATCAAGATAGAAAAAAGCAGGACAGGCTCAGAGCCGGCATTCCTTATTTTGAGTCCCGTATAAAATTTTTGAAGGAAAATCCGTGCTGGTTTTATAAGGAGGGCCACAGCCAGGATAATCATAAGTACGATAACAATATCATAAGCGGGAAGAAGAATGTTAACGTCCGTCCATCCCGGCCCCCTTACCACACCCAGATCGGAGAACATTAAACTATATCGGCTTAAATATTTATCGTAGGCAAGAATTAATATTAAAAACGAACCAATGATTAATATGTTCGTATATGGTTTAGAAGAAATATAACGGTCGAAGCCTGAGAAATTAGCGCTTAAATTGCCCTTTTCATCAAATTTCAGAAAAGAAGTAAACAGGACGGCGATCAACGAAATTATTGTAATGATAATAAGCAGACCATATATACTGTCAAGAAAAGGCAGGGTAAAGAGGTAAAAACCGGCGTCCTTATTCAGAACAGGTTCCGATACACCCATTGGAACCCGGAACCAGAATTTAAGCATTATCTCCCAGTTTGAATATCCCCAGACGGCCCCGGCAATAAAAGAAATTCCCTGGCTGATTTTCCTGAGATAACTTTTAGAAGATGGGATTGAAAAAGTAAGCAATGAGACAAGACCTAAAGAGACAAAAGCTCCGGCGGCACCTGCTGCTGTTTGAGCAACTATGTACATCCAGAACCGGTCACCATACCCGAGGTTTTCAAACCAGAGCATCTCTCCCCAAAAATCTAATGACCAGAAAAAGATAATTGTCGATGCACCTATAAATAACCCGACAACTGTTCTCCCTTTTTTATTGCCCTTAATTCCGCTATACGCGAGGTAAACAGAAAGAGCAAGTAAGACTACTATGATTGCTGTATACATTCTTTTGCTTTATTATAATTAAGAACCTTACAATATATAAAGAATATCCTGCAACAATGAAACCAAAACGAGATTTTAACTTATGCTTTAATCGACAATAGCAATATTTGTTTTGGTTTATTTCAGGTATAATAATTAGTAACACTTGCTGAATAAGCAAGGATAATGATAATTATTCCCAGGATTCCGTATATAAGCTGGAGAGGAGGCTCGGGCTGATAGCCTATTATCCAGATTTCAACGGCTATCCATATTACGAGTGCATACCCCAGTAACCTGGCTGCTATCAAAGCCTTTTTACTATCTCTGATTAATCCGAATGCGACGATCAGAGGATAAATACCCAAAATTATAAACAGTATTAAGCCGGGAATTAAATAATCAGGAAAAGGAGAGTATTCCAGCCAGAAAGCAGGAAGTCCGATTTTTCCGCCTGAGGGATCAGCCAGGAGTAAGGTCCCCCCTATTAATCCGCTTAGAGCCTGAAGGAATACAAATATAATTAATAAGTAAATTGATAAGGATTTCCTGTATTGCATAACTCACCCAACTGACGGTTTTAAGAATACAAAAAAATATACAGATTAAAATAAACCTTACAAATTCCTCTATCAAATGTTTTCCTGCTCTTCAGTACTTTAAAGCGAAGTCAGCAGTCTTTTTATATGGGGAACCTGCTTACGTGCAGCATCGGCTCCCTTCTCTATTATACCGGGTATTTTACCGACATCGAACATAGATAACGGTTCATCAAATTCCGGGATGATCGTAAAGATCTCCGAATGGTGGGCGAGATTATTAAAAGCAAATGAAGCTTTTAAAATATTATTCATATATATAGCAGTCATCTGTTCCTGCACAGCCGTTAATGACTTAAATTTTTTCCTGTAGTCAATCATAAAGCCCATTGCTATAATAATTTCTGCACCGTTTTTGATAGCTGTATCTACAGGAAGCGGGTCAGACGCAGCCCCGTCAACCAGAAGATTTCCGTTTACTTCCCAGGGCGGGAAGATTAATGGCAGAGCGATACTTGCCCTGATCGCATCAAACATTTTACCCTTTGATATTGCAACTTTTTCACCACTCATCATATCTGTAGCTACAACTATCAAAGGTATCTTAAGATCGTTAAATGTTCTATCGCCGAAAATATCCCTTATCCTCTTATTCAAAACCGTATCGTTAACAAATCCGCTTCTTTCATTGAACTTCAAACTCCCATCCTTTGATGCTTTCAGGTTAACAAGATAATCCTGCATAAGCTCCGTTGTCCACGTCCTTTCGGACCACATTTTTATTTCGTCCACACTCATACCCATAGCTATGCCAGCGCCGTATATACTCCCCGCGCTGCAGCCAACAACCATGTCAATTTTAATATTTTCTTCGGATAAAACCTGCCACATACCAATTGAAGCCGCGCATTTAATTGCCCCGGATCCAATAACAAGCGTTATTCCTTTCTTGAAACCCATATGATTTTTGTCCTTATTAAGATTTGTAATCCTCTACGAAAAACTTTCTACCGCCTCATCGATATCCGGAAATATTTTTAGGATATTATTAAAGCCGGTAAGAGTTAATACCTTCAGAACATCAGGCTGAATATTAGCCAGGCGCATATCCCCGTTTTTGCTCCGGGTTTCTTTCACTGCCGCAAGCATCATTCTCAACCCGGCACTACTGGTATACCCAACTTCCGTCAGATCGGTTACCAGATTAACATTCCCCTTAATAATATGATCCCTGATATGCTCGGTAATTTTTGGTGCGGTCAGTGCGTCAATATCACCGGTGATTTTAATTATAACAAGGTCGTTAATATAACTGTCGGTTATATCCATTTACTATCCTTCTTTAAGAATTATTTATGGTTTAATATTTTTTTTCGAGTATAATACAGTTGCTGCCGTCAGGAGCACCAACATAATCAACAAAATCCATGTACTCTCTGACCAACTGTATTCCCAGTCCCCCGATCTGCCGATCCTTTAAATCAATATCGGCATCTATGGGCGCTGCCTCAGCAGGAACAAACTTTTTTCCGTTATCGTAAATATTAAGTATGGCTTTATCAGGCTTCAAATCAAAAATTATTTTTATCCATCCTGGCTCATTCTCTTCGTAAGCATATTTAATGATATTTGTACAGATTTCCTCGGTAACCAGTTTAAAAGCAAACACAGTATCTTTCGGGAGTCCGTGGTAATGCGCCGCCTTCTCCACAAAACCGCGCAGTTCTTCAAGGTTATCCAGCACTGCTAGCCGGGAAATCGAATGTTTATTTTCCGGGGGCGAGGTCTTTCGCCTGAGCACCAGCTGGGTAATGTCATCATACTGTGGATTTTCACCGGCAAACTTATCTAAATAAGAGTTTAATTCATAAAGCAGGCTGAAACCCGATGTCCATTTTGCAGATAATAATTTTAGCAATGCCTGTTCGCCGAAAAGTTCCTCGCCGGAGTTCTTTGCGTCAGTAGTACCATCCGTATAAATAAACAAGGAATCACCGGGATTCAATTCAACACTTCTCACAGAAATATCAACATCAGGAAACATGCCTATTACAGGTGAGGTCGGCTGAAGCCTGTTTATAATATTACCTGATCCATCAAGCACAACAGGTGCTTCGAGTCCCCCATTCACATAATAAAGCAAATTTTCCTCCGGGTCCAGTATGCCGAAGAAGAGAGCTGCGAACATATTAGAACTGCTGTGATTATCAGCTATGTAATTATTTGTATTCAGCACTATCCGTTTTAAAAAGGAATTTATATCATCAAACCTGTTCTCTTCCAGACTATATGCGCGAAGGAGACTTCGAAATAACACCATGAAGAGCGCGGCTCCGACACCCTTATCACAAACGTCTCCGACAATTAAAGCAGTATATCGTGTTTCGCCGATTTTAAATACATCATAAAAATCACCTGATACCTGGCGTGCTGCCTTAAAATGAGCATTTAATTCCCATCCCTCAACAGGTTCTATCCGGGCAGGAAAAAAATCAGCCTGGATCTGTCTGCCTATCTCGAGGTCACTCTCCACAGCATTCAATGCCTTTTCCTTCTGAGAAAAAAGTCGTGCATTCTCAACAGATCCCGCCACCTGTACAGCGATAGTCCTGGCCAGATCCATTTCAGCTTTACTGAATTGATAGTCGGCCTCACCCGCAATCAAATAGATAACCCCCACCACCCTCCTAAGAACAATGACAGGAACAATCAGAATATTATTCATTTCATCAGCCGTACTGCTTTCGGATGTCTCAGCATCAGGGCCCGGGGAGATCTTTTCAATCACGG
Source organism: uncultured Ignavibacteria bacterium (assembly GCA_963774455.1). Lineage (GTDB taxonomy): Bacteria > Bacteroidota > Ignavibacteria > Ignavibacteriales > Ignavibacteriaceae > DATFVA01. The sequence continues at coordinate 389,571 of CAVZFD010000004.1, read as the reverse complement.
TTTCCCTTCCGGATTCAACCACCCCTGCGAAAGACTTATTATCGCTCAGGATAATTTCATTCAGCATATTGTTTTTACTGACGGGAGAGACAGAATGAAACCCGACAATAACTAGTCTCTCATTATCCCGGCTAAGCATTGCAATACCCGCGCTTTCAAGAGGAAAGATCTTAACCAGCTCCTTACAGGCACTTTCAATAACCTCTTCCATGTCCAGTGATGAATTAACCTTCTCAGATATTTGATTTATGCTGCCCAGTTCTATCGCCCTATCCATCAGCATAATATTTATCTTATTGATCTCTTCCGTTCTTTCCTCAACCATATCCCTCAGAGATTTTTCAGAGAGTTTCAGATCATCGACGGAGGACCTCTCCTTCCTTTCCCTTCTCATCCGGTAATACAGGTAAATATTATAAGCAGCAGATACCAGCAGAATAATTGCAAGAATTAAGAATAAAACCGTGTTGTTTGAAAAGAAATATGTCACTTTACTTAATTAGTCCGAAAAACTATAAGTTTAATTTTAATATCTGAAGGGTTGCTTTAATTTAGGCTATTAACCCAAATATTACAATTATTGCAGTTTTTAAATAATGTCATCGATGAAGGCCGAATTTCAACAATAAAACACAAATATGGTACTGAATCACGGAGATGGGAGTTAATTTGGAAACGCGCAGGCTTATGGTTATATTTGAAATCCAAAATTTATATCGCGGGGTGGAGCAATTGGTAGCTCGTCGGGCTCATAACCCGAAGGTTGTAGGTTCAAGTCCTGCCCCCGCTACAAGATAAGTGCAAGAACAATTAGTTTTTGCACTTTTTTTATGTCCTGCCTTTTGAAATTACCAGTAACTAATGGGGTAACTAATCCTAAATTTCAAATAAAAGTAACTAAAAAGGTAACTACTTTTTGATCGACAAAGAGCTGACAATTTAATTAAAAAAATTACAGCAACTAATTTAACATTCTGCCAATTACTTAACTCACACTTCTGACTAAATTTCTGAATGAATTTTGTGTTAAATAGATATTTTATATTAAAATCCTTGAACCTCAAGATCTCATTTAATCTAATCCATATTCTTTTAGAATTTCTTTTGCCATTTTTTCTGCTATAGACCAATCATGTAGTTTTTCTTTTGCATTAGCGGCTAATTGATCTTCTAGTTTTACTATGTAGTTTTTATAATTCTTTAGAATTTTTTCAACAACTTTTTCTTCAGATGGGATTTTAATTTGAAAGGTTTTTTTTCTTGAAATTATGGAAGCAAATTCTGCTTTAACATCACTATCAACTTCAAAGATTGTATCACCTTCCTCTGTCTTCAATTGATATGAATTAAAAAATGCATCTGTAATGAGTAGCTTACCGTTCGTAGGGTAGGAATCAAATTTAATTAAATCATAGTTATCACTAGTATAGAAATCTTGAGGAAAGTTTTTTACACCTTCTGAAAGACAATCATCAATTACATCCTGTTTAACTTTATCATAAGCAAATCTAACACTCTCTTTCTGTTTTTTCTTTCGCATCTTTGGCAAATCAAGACGCTCTTTTACAAGCTCGCATAGACCTTCATAGATTTTTGGAAGATATAATTTGGCATCAAGTCCTATTGCTTCTAATACTTTCCTATCAAGTTCGATTCTATCTTTTTGTTTTATCTCGGTAAATATTGGTAAGATTTTTCGAGAAAATATTTTTTTATCAAGTCCCTTAACTTCGACAAGCAATGGATTTACAGTTTCACATTGCTCGGCTTCATAAGTCATATTGTCTAATGCTCCTTCGCCCAAGTTAATTCTACCATTAATTTCAATAAAAAGGTATTGTAAACTTGAATTAAGTATATATTTAATTTTATTTAATTGTTTTTTGCTAGCTACGGTTAATTCATAGAGCCTATCAGCAGCTAAAAATTCATTATTAATGATTATGGGATATCTATCGTTGAAAGCTTTAGGCCATAGCATATTCGAAAACGCTTTAACTTCTATTCCCCACCAAAATGTCCTACCCTGAACTGAAGGCACCTGTGACCAAAATACATTTCCTTTTGTACGCTGATTTTCGCCCCATTCGATATATTTTAGCGCATTTTTATCCCCAATTTTCTTAAGATTGGCTTTACTCTCATTACAAAGGAATATTTTGTATTTAAGTTTTGATGGATTAATGATAATAGATTCAGATTCTTTAGGACTTCTAATAATTGCACGAAGATATTTTTCTTCAATATATCCTTCCCAGCCAGCAGCATTTTTGCAATACAAGCAATCTTTGACTAATTTTTTATTTTTTACAATTTCGAGATAAAAGAAATCATTGATACCTGTTTTAATGCCGAATCTAACTTCTGCAATCTCTTTAAGAGGAATCAATTTATCTTTGCATTCACGTAATAATTCAAAATAAACATCTGGTGCCCTAAGATATTTGCTCCACTTTGCAAATTCACCTTTTTCAACAATTTCCTCTTCAAGTACGGATTGCTTGACCATTCTGATTCTCATTTCTGCTAAATCAAGTGAAGATATACCCTCTGAAATATTTTCTGTTTCAGAATTATCTTGAGCTGTTTCCACCAAATCAATTAGTCTATCAATAGTTTGCCATCTTTTAATAGATTCCAATTTCAAATCTTGATATGGGATAAGTTCTGTAAATTTCTTTTTGAGTTTGACAAACTTTGTTATGTTTTTTTCACGTTCTGTTTTATTGCTTTCTTTTACAAGTATTGTAACAACTGTATTTACAGCGGCGTCATCAAACCATGGTTCTGCCCAGGAACCGATGACAGCTTTTACCTTAAAGTTATCAAGAAAAAATTCTTTGATTACCGAGCCATAAGAAACGTCAAGCCATGAATTAGATGTAATTACAGCAAATTGTCCTTTGTCCGCAAGTAATGTGGCTGTATGAATAAATATATAAGTATAAATATCTGCCTGTCCAGACAGTTTTAGTTGAATGTATCCTTTTTCGACATAGTGGTTTATCTCTTTTTTTAACTGTACGGGTGTGAGCTTCTTTAAATGATCAATATTTGTTCGATTAACCTTATTTGTAACAAAGAGCTTAGGATAAGCAATGAAAAAATCTTGTGCCAAAACTTGTGTTAGATAGAGCTTATATCCTTTGAGTTCTTTTTCTATCAGTTCTTGTCTTATGAATGGGAAATTACCAACGATAGCATCGAATTCGGGTATTTTAATTTTAACTTTATTGTTAGAATTACTAACTGAAGGTGGAGGGAAATCAAATTCATCATACTTATTCACTTTGAAAATGTCTGTTCGTCTTACACGAGGGAAGTTTTCAAAGTTTGAAATATCCTGTCTGAATAAATTAATTGTTGCAAGTTCAGCAGGAAACTTTGCTATATCAAATCCCCAAATCCTGTCAAGTAGCTCGTTATGTTTAATCCTTCTTGAAAGATACCTAAGCCTGTCATAGATTCTGATAAGAAAAGTACCCGAACCGCAAGTAGTATCTGCATAAAAAGATTTTTCGCTATCAATCACAAAACCAATGATAAAATCTACAAGATTTTCGTTTGTAAAATATTGTCCAAGTAAATGACGTTTATTAGGTTCTATTATTTCTTCAAATAATTCTCCTATAACATCTTCAGGCAACTCACCAAAATGATAGACCTTCATTTCAATAAAAAAATCTTGAAGGTCTGTATAGCAAGATTTAGGGATACCAAAATTCTCTATTTCTGATTCTTCAAAAACAGCTTGCCAGTCCTTTTCCTGTGCTTTTGCGAATGCTACTCTTAAATATTTATCTAGATCGTGAATTTCTTTTGCGAGCAAATCTGGTAATTCATCAAAATATCTTCTGACAGTCAGGTAGAAAATTATTTTAGTTATAAGATTATAAACGCTTTGTCGAGCAATTAAATGGTAATAATCTATAGGATCGTTATATGCAATCCCTTGTTCTTTACCATATGCAACTAGGTTAGAACGTTTAGATTTATCTTTAGAAAGATCAGAGTAATGATTTTCAAATTGTGGAACGAGTTTGTTAACGGTTTCTCTAATATAATTAACAAAATATACCTTGTCAGGAATAAATTTCCTGAATTTACCTGTTTCATTTAGATTAATAATCTCTTCGCAAATACTATTTAGATATTTTTTAATAACAGATTGTATGTCACCACGCAACCACTCTGAGAGATTAATCATAATAGGTGTTGGTTCGCTGCTATGAACAATAAGCCTATTTTCTTTTAATTCATAAGCATTAAAGCTTTGAAAATCCCATGTGAAACAGTACTTAACACTATAACTGATAGCTTTTTTCCTTAATGTTTCAAGATTCTCCCTTTCAGCAAATGGTGGTTTGATTTCAATGTATGAAAAGGCTTGACGGTACTCTCTGTTTATCCATAATACAATATCACCATAATAAGTTTTAACATCATATTTAGCAGGAGATTCAGTAGTCGATTCCTTAAAAGGAAAACTATTCCTTTTAATAATTTCATTAAACCATTCCGACAGTTTACTTGTAAGTTCACGTTCGGATGTTGGTGTTTCCTTTTTCATTTTTGAATTATTTTTTTAACCTGATATAAAATGTATAACCCTTCTAACCAATTTGGGCATTTGGAAAGATTCACTGCAAACACTTGTCTATACAAGCTCATAATTTTAATTGTAAAGATAGAGAATAGTTTGGTCTATGTGAAGATTTGGGAGTAATTAAATTCATAGAATGGTTCATACTCGACCTTTAAGTTTTTCAAATTCCAGCGACAAATTAAATCTTCTTGATTAAATGGTATAAGAATATTATAAGCTTATATCATTATAGGAGGTATATACCAATGGACAAACCAAAAATCCTGAGGATTATTCTGAACCTTTCTGCAGCGATTATCTCAGTAATCCGTAAAGAACTTATCCCAGAAGACCACAAATCTCAAAAACATAAAAGGAGAAACCATTATGAGTATTAAAAAATACTTGACCCGTAAAAACATTATTGAATCCGCAAAATACCTGGGCGGTCTTGCGGCAATGGTAATATGCAGATTATTCGGAGGAAGGAAAATATGAGTGAGGAAAAATGATTTATCGATTCTTTGATTGAGGAGGCTGAACAGCAAAATAAAAAACTGGAACAGTCACATCTTGCCTTAATTCTCATTGAAATCCGCTCACTGGAAGAGAACATCGAAAAGAATTTCGATACGGCAGCGCAGGAAAGAGAAATCATTAAGAACTGGGCCTTAGAACGTAACAGTATGCTTCAGTCGAGAATCGATTGGCTCAGTAAAAAACTAGAGGGATACCTCAAGGAGGAGGAGATTAAAACACTGGACCTGGCAAATGGTGTTATTCGGTTACGCAAACAAACAGATACGGTGAGCATTATTGATTCTGAACAATTTATGAAACACGCTACAAAAGATATGTTAAATGTAATCCCCGAAACTGTACGTCCTGATATGCTTCGTTTGCGTGCCTGGATTCGTAATTCAGGCAGGGTTCCGCCAGGTGTGGAGCTGATACCAGGCGGATTAAAATTCAGTTATACAATTAAAAAGGAGAAAGAAAATGGAAAGAGCAAAACTGTATCTTCAGATCAACTCTCCCACAAACCTGCAATTGCTGTATGATAATCCCCTTATAGGCAGTAACAAGTACGGAGAATTCTACTGTTACAGCGTAAAGGATGAGAAGGATAAGGAATACAGCTTTTTTGTCTCAGATAAAGTTCATCAGATTCTAAAAGATAAAACAAGAGGAACAAAATTTCAGATTACTAAAATAGCTAAACAGAACGGAAAGAAGTTGATAACAGACTTTGAGGTTGAATTTCCGAATAATGGTATAAAAGAAGAAAAGAATCCTCAGCAAAAAACTGCGGGAAATGGATATTTCGACCTGATGCTGCAGAGCTATGAGGAAGCAACAAAAATCCAGAGCAAATATTCAGCAGTTAATCTGAACCAGTGCGCGGTTACATTATTCATTGCGAAATCACGCTTAAATGGATTCAACAATTATCCGAAGGAGTAAATAATTATGGATACAACAATAGAAAAAAAAGTAGAAGGCTTTCTGTTTCCTGTTACAGAACGTGCTGTGTATGTAGATGATGATAAAACATACCGTCCGACTAAACATTACAAGGCAATAGTCAGAGAGGATAATGGGAAGCTTGTTTCAATAATGAAAGACAGCTACCAGCTTGTGCCAAACAGTACAGTGATTCTACCCCTTCTTGAACAGCTGCATACTCTTGATACAAACTGGGTCATTGATCCAAGCCATTCGTTTGAAGTAATAATCCAGATTGATCACGTCAATCCGAATATCGATATGTATTATGCGGAAATTATTCTGGAATCAGGAAGCAGAATTGCAGTTAAATTAGGCAGGCCTGACGATGAAGGAAAATTTCGGATTAAAAATACATTCGGAAAGTTCGGGAATATTTCAGTTTACACTGATTCAAATTTAGAGGGTGAATAGCCCTCTTTAGCTTGAAAATCTTGAGATAAAAAATATTTTAGAAATCGGATTTTGTATATGTAATTCGAAAAACCTTGGGCAGTTATTCTGGTATTCAACCGGGGGTAGGGTATGGAACCTAAAGCCTTGAGGAATTATGAATGCAAAGTACCCACAATATTTATTCTGAAAACACTCGATACCCTTTTATTTTCCCGTCCTTATTCTTTTCTCCAGCACTCTACAAAACTCACTAAGACTTGTTTCTATATGACGTATATTAATTGCTATTATCAAGCAAATTACAACATCCTTGTTTGTTAATAGATATTTAATTTGACTTTGAGTTTTTAATATTTTAATTATATGTGTGCTTTTTTAGGGTTCTATACAGTGGGTATTTGGAACTATTTCAATTCCATTGCCACACTTTTTTTATTTTTGTATAAGGGTATATATGAAAATATTCTATCTGGGCTCTCTAATTTTGTTGTTCACGCTCCTGCTTTCCTCTTGTAAAAAGGATAATCCTCTTCTGCCGGAAGACCAGCCGCAAATAGATTTAACCCTAGTTAGCTGTACAGAAGCTTTGGCTGAACTATCAGGTCAGATTTCCTATAAATGGTTCGTTCGGAAGGGTTGATATGAAAGGAGATATATTATGTGCCATTGGAAATGATAATAATAGTGTAGTTATTGCTATTCGGCGACACAATATTTCATAAAAGAATTGTAATAAGGAGAAAATGAATGAAATATGTCTTATGGTGTAGTTTTGGATTGCTTGTATTATCAGTATCGTTCAACTGTAAAAGTCCGACAGAACCTAAAAACCATAACTTGCCCGACACCACCAGCCATAACTTTACATTCCAAACCTGGACATTTGGCGAGCACAGCAGCAGCACTTTATACGATGCAGCGATAATTGATGATAACAATATCTGGGCGGTTGGTGAGATTTATTTAAATGACTCAACAGGACAATCAGATCCACAACCATATGCAGTAGCACATTGGGATGGAACTGAGTGGAAACTAATGAAAGTTTCATACCACGATTATAATCAAACCGTCAAATATCCAGGACCTTTATTTTCAATCACATGCATTAATGGAGAAATTTATTCTGTCTCCTATGCTAATCTATTAAAATGGACAGGAACTGATTGGATAGAAAAAGCCTTTTTTATTAAACAGATACCTTTTGAGGGACAAGTTTTAAAAATATGGGGCAATGATGAAAATAATATTATTTGCGTAGGTAGAAATGGTGCGATCTATAAATATTTTGGTTCTGATTGGCAAAAAATTGAAAGTGGAACAGATTTAAATATTTATGATATTCAAGGAAAATTCAATAATGATAATCGATTAGAACTATATGCGGTTGCTGCCAATCAGGGTGTGAATACTGATAAAAAATTATTCAAGATTCAGGATGATTTAGTAACGAATTTATCTGTGTCGGGAATTAATTCAAGTATAAAAGGAATATGGTTTAAACCGGGTGAAAAATATTATGTGGTTGGCAGCGGAATATTTACTAAAACTGATATTTATTCCAGTGATGGATGGTTAGCAATATGGCAGGGTGTTACAGAATCTTATACAAGTTCAATTGACGGCAATGATTTGAATGATATAGTTGTCTGCGGTTCTTACGGGGAGATGCTCCATTATAATGGAAATAACTGGAAAAGTTTTAAGAGTGAACTGCAATTGCAGACAGGCACTTATGGTGAAGTGAAAATAAAGAATAATTTAATTATAGCAGTGGGTCATAAATCATCTCAAGCGGCAATTACAATCGGATGCAGACAATGATTAAAAATCGAGAGCAGGAAACTTTATGTTTGAATTATAAACCCACCCCGGTGTTAACTCCAGAAATCATTGTATTTACACACAATAAAGCAGCTAAAGGTGCAAGCTGCAATTATTAATGCACCCCAACTTATTAAATAAATTTTGAGGTAACATAATGATTTTCATTGGTAGAAATTTTATCATTTCAGTTTTTACCCTGATTATATCTTTCAATCTTTATGCTCAAGTAATTCAAAATGAAGTTGAATATAATTTAGCCTCAGGTGTTTACAATGGAACGAATTTATTGACACCAACAAATCTGTATTCGGCAATCGTGAGTTATCCAGATGCAAATTCACTTCGAGTTAAATTTAACTCAGTTTACCTTGGAAGAAATAGTTTTGTTATAGTGCGTTCTCTTCAGGATAATCTTTGGCAAAAGTTAAATTCGGAAAGTATGGAGCAATGGTATAATGTTTCAGCTTACTTGAATGGAGATAGTTTGGAAATTACTCTCTTCGTTGGCCCTGGAGATCAGGGAATATTCTTTAATATAGAAAGTCTTTTTGCAGAGAAGGGAGCAGTACAAACTGATGATTTGTATGGAGATGATAACAGAATTACATCAAATAATAAAGCTGTAGGTAGAATTGTTAGAAGTAATCTTGATCCTTGGGGGACAGGCTGGATACTATTCGACGGGAGGATAGTCAGTGCCGGGCATGTTATCAATGGTCAATCGGATCTAATAATAGAATTCAATGTCCCCGATTCTTATCCCGGCCATCCAGGTCCAAATGATCAATACAGCATCAATCATAACTCTGCAATCATACATGATGACGGAAATAATAGCACAGGTGATGATTGGGCTTTAATGAGTGTGTTCCCAAATTCTAATACCAATTTACTTCCTAAGAAAGCACAAAATGCATTTTTTCAGGTTGAACAAAACACCACAAGTAATATGACAGTGAGAGTAACAGGTTGCGGAATTGATGATGGAAGTGCAAATTATACACAACAAACTTCAACAGGACAGCAGACTGGAGTAATTGGAACAACGATATGGCATACTGTTGATACAAGAGAAGGAAACTCAGGCTCCCCAATTATTAATGAATCTAATGGAAAGGTAATAGGCATCCATACAGATGGTGCTTGTTTAGATCCTACCCTTCAAAGCAATTTTGGTACTAGTTTTACTAACACTTCTTTATGGAATGAAATTAATCCTGAGATTGATTTTATAGTTCATCAAAAGAATTTCTCAGGGGACGAACTAGAGGATACTTATATTGGCAGATGGATCGGAAGCCAAACTTCTGGTAGTTTCCAAAATTACTCTGTCACTTCCAATGGAGCTTTAATTGAAAATCTTGAATATGGAGATTATGAAACATTTAGAGGAAAGCAAGAAAAAACTGATGATACACCATATGAAAAATTTAATAACTGGTCGGTGGGAAACGATCCATTGGGGGATATAACTAACCATCAAAAATTTTTAATTGACTATCCAATGGCTGAATTAACCTCAAAATTTAATTTAACTTATAATGGAATAACGATAAAAAATGAATTTCCCGAAGTACCCAATTTCAATCCTTTAAATGATGTTGTTGAGTTCAAAGACCCCTGGCTGATTGACTATAATGACCCGGATTATAATGGTACGACATATAGAAATAGAGGAATGAGTGGAGCAATTTTCAAATCCCGTTCAGCACCTTTTTATCCTAATTATAATACATATTACGGCTCCGATAAATATTTAGGTATAATTTTAAATCAAACAGTGCAAGGTGGGAATTACTATTCTGTACGTTCCCCGATTCAGCAGCCTCAATCCATATATGTCTCCCAGGTTGCAGGTTATCACAAGTTCTATTTTTATAATTGGAGTTCAACAGGTATCGATCCTTTAGTTCAGAATAATATTGTGAATGGATATTATGAGTCCCCAATTGTATTTAGGAGTGGAAGTGGTACAGTAACAGCAAACTTAAAAGGACAGGGATTGTCAGACAATCAATATGCATATAAAAATAATAATCAGCGAAAAATTGTTAGATCCACTAATGGAAACCTACATATGGTTTATGAGAGTATGAACCATGTTTGGTATGAAAGAAAGACTCCTCAGGGTAATTGGGACCTGATGAATGACGGAAAACCGCTCGATAGAGGCAACGGAGCAGCTTGGAATCCCAGTATAGATTTTTTTCAACCTGCCGAAAATAATGACGTAGTAATTATAACTTTCGTGGAAGAACGATTGATTTCCCCTTATGGATACAATATTATGGTGCAGGTTTATTCACAAGGAATTTTTCAATGTGAAGAATCAGCGCTGGCTGAGAATCTCCAAATATCACCTGAAACTACGCCGGTTATTGCAATCGGAACTTCAACTTTTCTTGTTGCTTGGGCTCACGGGTCGTTGTCGTATAGGTTAGGTCAAATTGGCAACGATATATACTGGGATACATCTGTTGAAGATATCACAATTGGTGGTGATATTACGAAGAATTCACCTACTCTCGGTGTTTCTCATATAGACCAATTAGATAAATATCGACTGGCTTGGGATCAAGATAGTAGGATCTGGGTTGCCCATTTAGAAGTCACTCTTTCTAAAGGAATGTACCCATACGATATAGGTGTAACAGAGGGATATTCTTTTAGTCAAGCAGGCTTCACTTCAAATTATGAACCATCGATAAGTGTAATGCCGAATGATGATTATAGATTAAGCTGGATAGGTGAAAATAATTTTACTAAGAGCGGACAGTTACCTGATAGGAAAGTAGTAACCTGGTTTAATAATCAATTTTATATTTTTGGAACTAGTGTTACAAGTCATAGCACAAGCGCAACATCGGATGGACGAGATATTATTTCCTACGGAGATTACAATGGTGGTCAAAACAAATTTGCTCATATTTGGTATTATACATACTATCAGCCTTTAAATACCATTGGGACGCAAACACATTTAACAAATGGATCAAGTTTAAATGATATGTATGCGATGTCTTTCCAGAATAGCACTTCGCCATTCAGTTTTTCAATGTCTCAAAACCTTGGCAGTTTATCTAAAATAAATACTGCCAATATATCATCCGGTAGAGAAGCACTCGTAAGTGGCGACAGTACACAATTTTATTTCATCCTTGGAGATGTTACTGTCGATGATAATATAGTAAATTATATAGAAACCAGCCTAAACCCTGATTTCAGCGATATTGACACTTTGAATTATTATCTCAGGACAGAACCGTTTACGTTAAGAAATTCCTCTCAATTTAGTTTCTCAATACAATATGGTGTAACCGATTCATTGGGGGCAGCTTCTGAGTTTAGTGAAAATGAATACATTAAATTTACACTTCAACTTGTGAATGCAACCAATGGGCAATTAATAGGTGAATATACTGTAGTTACATTTAATCAGTCAAATATAATTTCTAATTTTTCAGAAACTTTCTCGGTCAATACTAACGGCATCGGAAATAAGAATGTAATATTAAAAATTATAACCGAAGAAAATATCAATGGGACTTATGATATAGCAAATATTAATGCTGATGATAAAATCCTCCCTAAGAAAAATGCGGAAGAAATTGCATATACCGGAACGGCTATTATTGAGGAATATGCATTGGAACAAAACTTCCCAAATCCCTTCAACCCGGCAACAACAATAAACTATCAGCTGCCGCAGACAGGATTTGTAACACTCAAGATATATGATATACTCGGTAAAGAGGTGGCGATTCTTGTCAACGAACAGAAGAACCAGGGAAGGTATTCAGTCAACTTCGATGCTTCGAGACTGGCAAGCGGTGTCTACATATACCAGATTCGCGTGAACGATTATGTTAGCTCGAAGAAGATGATACTTCTGAAGTAAATTCAAGGGAGCGAAAGCTCCCTTTTTTATACATCTTCAGCACCAAGCTTTCCTTCTCTTATTGATGGATAAGTTTCACTCCTGATTTCATCAAATGGATTTTTAGGTTTCTTATGCTTTGCAAGAAGCTTCAGAAACACTTCCTCTGCCTTGGAGTTATGCTTTGTATCTCTCAGGATATCATCCATTGTTTTGTTTTTATTATTGTTCATTTTATGCCTCGATAATTTGTTGTAGTCTTTCTTGTGAAATTTTACCCTCTGGTCTTTTTCTTTGAGATTTAAGTTCTCTTACAATGTCTGCTGGTGCAAAAAATATCATATCTTCCCAGCCAGCAGTTCTGACGTATCTGAAGCGATGGTGATTAAAAGCTATTGCAGTTATAACACACCCCAGAGGAATATCTATCTCTTCACTAGCTTCAATTGCTCTTTTTAATTCACTGGCCCGGAGGCCTGTTGCTCTCATATAAGCCTCGAGCGTATACTCCCGGTAAATCCATTCAAGGCAGATTTTTATTTTGTCGAGCGAATTGATTAACTCATCCTGACTCTTGAAGAATTGTTCATCTCTCTTGCCCCAATGGAATCCGTCAATTCCAAGTGTTTCGATAGCTTCGATTACACCAACTATTAGTTCTTCATCATATTGATTATTCATTTTTATTTTCCTCCATTGGGAAGATTAAATGCTTGTAATAAGCTGCTGGAACTGAGCCAGCTAGTACTCCTTTGAAGATTGCACTTTTCTTGCTTACGGGTCGTTTCCAGTCGTACTTGTTACTCATATAGCGGAGGACATAGGGACTGACGTATTCTTGCATTTCTACTGACAGTAGCTCGGCTGACTTGTACATTCCGTGGCGTTGCCAGGAACTGAATACAGCTTGTATGCCTAGTGCTTTAATTAGTCTTTGAGTCATACTGTAGCTTGTATCCCTTTGTTTTCTTATCCCCATTTTTACTCCTGTATTTATTTGGTTTAATAAAACGTCTCTACATCGTTTTAATTTATAGTCAGTTGCCTTTTTTGTAGAAGACCTCATTTAACCATTGCCATACTTTATTTAAGATTGCCACACTTTGCGCCATAGATTATTTTCAAGTATGGTCATTATTCCTTTGATTTTAGCCTTAATTCGTACATTGCCACACTTGCCATAGATTGTCATAGATTATCCAACAAGGTTGGTAGGGTTTATAATTTATAAAATATTTTTTCTTCCGACCTAAGTTTAAAATCTATGACAAAGTATGACATCTATGGCAACCCCTTTATTTAAAGAACTTACAGACACGGCTGTTAAAAAAAGGTATGGCAGAAAGTATGGCAATTGCCATAGATTATTTCACTTCTTGATCCCATTCGTAATACCAATTATTATCATCAATCTCCCTAGACCTTTTTGATCTAATACCGTACAACTTTAGACTTCGACCAAGCTGTATATTATTTACCTGTTGATTTACATATATATGATTGAATGCCTCAAGAGCGCGTTCCTTTTTAATACTTCCTTTGAGATCATCCTCTTTTTTTATTTTAAACAAACTTTTTCTATTCAGGAAATCCTGGTTTATTTCATAATCACTGTAAACTATGTTCTCTTCAAACCATTCGAGATCTGCTTTCTTCAGATGTATTGCAAATTCCTCAAATTTATTCAGACCCACAGACACCATTGCCGCTTTTTCATCATTATCAATACAAGTTTTTGCTGCAATAGGATCGTAATTCCAGTTCATCAGAAACTGTGCAAAGCTTGGAACTTCAGATTTTAAGGAGTTGATATACGCTTCAGGGTCCTTCTTGAACCATTCAAAAGTGAGTAAGTTGGGTCCTGTAGAGACAACATTTAATCGTCGGTCTTTTTGCTCAATGAACAAAGGCACTTTTTCATTGCTGAAGAAAAGACAGTTAACATAATTGGTAATGAAGTAGTTTCGAATATTCTTTTCATTTATCATTACATCAGGATCTGTTATAATTGCTTTAATTCGAGATCGAATGTTATTCCTTGTACTGTTGTCGTGAGCAACTTCATTGAATGCGACAATAATAGTATTCTTCAGCCAGGGATTAAAATCACTCTGCAAGTCTGAATCTTCTACTTTTACTGTCTGCCTTCTTCCAAAGAGTTCCTTGAGTACATAGTCAAGAAATATTCCCTTCCCAGATCCTTGTTCTCCCTTGAGTACCCAGGCAGTCAGTTGTTTCTGTCTTGTCTGTAAAATACCTGCAAGCCAGTTCAGAAACCTTTTTCTCTCACGATACTTAGGGATCAGGTTCATAACTAATCTGTATATATGAGGGAAAGCTTTTTTAGGATGGAAGGTTTCCTGGTTTTTACTTAGTAACATATACTCGGTTGGAACGAACAGATTTATAATTTCTTTCTCAAGGTCTATCCTCTCATTGGAATTAACATTGAAGTCTGCCTTGAGTACAGGAAGAATATCAGGCAGCCTTTCTTCTCCTGACAAAAGAATATTTTCCAATATCCCCTCCTGAACACTCATATATATTTCACCTTCTTTTGTGTCAAGGTATGAGTATGAGCTTGTACTTCTTTCAATAAAAGGGAAATATCTCTTTTGTCCTGCAAGATTAGCATTCTTGATTTTCTTATACCTTTCTATTCTTGACTCTTTCTGTTTTTCTTTAACTAGTTTGTTTACCAGGGATTTATCAAGCTTGAGTTTTTCCATAATCAGTTTTGTCAACTGAGCAACATCCTCTGCATCAGGGGTTAGGGTAGTTAGGTAGAGTAATTTATCCTTAGTAGTCTGCTTCGATAACGAATCATTCTCATCATAATTTATCAAGATCCTATCAGCCAACCACAAAATCCCTTTTGTTACTTTCTTGTAAAGTGCCTTGGTTGCATCAAGCCCATTAGCGCGATAGTATTCATCAGGATCCTTGTGAGGATCAAGTAATTTAGGATCAAGAACAAACGGAGTAATGTCTGATTCATTCAGAATTAACCGAACTGCTTCTTCAGTGTTCAGAATACCAGGTCCTTCCTGTTTACCGATCTTACCGGTCTTCTTATCTTCCTCTTTTTCTTTATCATTATCAAAGGAGATGATAACATTTTTAGTCTTAAATAAACCCATTCCTTCTAAATGTGATGAGCTTAGTTTACCCTGGCCTATGGCAACTGCATTCTCAATCCCAGCCGCATAAAAATATCCAGCATCAGGGTAGCCTTCAAAGATGATTAACGTATCCTGGTCCTTACATTTGCACAAATTAAAGATATCAGACTTACTTAATTCAGCAGTGCTGTCATATCTTTGTTTAGTCTCTTTACCTTTATCATCTTTGTGGATAATACCTTCGGTAGTCGCAGCTCTTTTTATAAACCCTGTGATTTTTCCTTTTCTGTTTCTATATGGGATTGCTATTCTGAAATTATCGCCATAAGCCCCATATAAAGGCAGGTTATTTATATCTTCTTTTTTTTCAGAATACTTTTCTAATAAATAATCCTTTATTTTTTTAATGGTCGGGAAATAACAGAACTCTGATTTTTTAAGAATTTCAACATCGTATTTTCTATTATTCACCAGATAGTCGCGAGCTTCTTTCCCTTCATCAGTAAATAACAAACCGTGCATCCACTCATATGCAGTTTCAAAGAGCTCAGCTCTTGAATTAAATAATCTTATCTTTTCCTGTTCTTCATCTGATAATTTGTTATCGTAAGGATTATTGAAATCAACGGAATGCCGGAGATGAAATTCTTTTGCAGCCCACTTGAGAGCCTCTATGAAATCTATTTTCCTGAAAATCTTAATAAGCTCAATATTATCACCACCTTTTCCACACTGAAAGCAGTTCCAATAATTATCAGTAGTGTTAATAGAAAAACATTTTTCACCTCTGGATGGGTGACCAGTAGGACAATTACCGTGAGGACTGCTCCCATTTGTGGTCTGCAATAAACCAAATTTATTTGCAATTTGTTCGGCAGGTATTTCATTTACTTTTTTTCGGAGAGCATTAAGATTAGGACTGCTCTTCCCCTTATTTTCATTATACATTGTGTTTCCCCCGTAATGGTTTGGGAGTTAATTGTAAATCAGAGCTTTCACAGTTTTTACACTCCATGTGGGGCAAGCAGTAGAATAGAATATTTTTTACGGATCTACTTAAGACATGAAATTTAAACGAAAATACATGTTTTCAAGCTTGAAATTTTTTCAGTCTTAAAAATTTTGATCACTATTCGGGAGTAATTATGGACAAGACTCTCTCATCAATTGCTGTTTTTCAGAATTCTAGTTTCAATTGATCTGAATCGTTTGCAACGTTATTTATTCTCTTTAACAGTAATTCAACTTCAGGTGCAGCCATTTTAATTATAAGGGGTCTTAATTGAAGCCACTTAGCTTTTGCTTCTGCACAGGTAAATTCCATCCGTTCAATTTTATATTCTTTCATAAGCCTGAAGAATGGCATATCCTGAACCCTATTGCATAGCGCACCTGCAAAATAAAATGTGAGGAACTGACCACGTTTAGGCAGTAAATCAATTTGTTCACAAGCGGTATGTAAAATCTGTTTCCCCTCCGAGGTGTGCTTATCTATTGCTGTCCAAAATTGAAATTTGGGATTGTTATTTGCTTTTATTTCTTCGACTGGTGGTATAGGATAGCTGACTGATAAGTAAGCCGCGGAAAACATAATTGCTCTGGCGTTCCAGGATCTTTTCATAGCAGCTTTAGCTGCTTCAATTCTCTGTTTATGGGTAGAATATGCAGGTTGGTTTTCAATCCAATCCCAGAAAGGTATCTCATCCTTCATTGCAGCAGCTACTCTTTGAATGGCATCTCGTTGAGTCACATCCCCTCTGATAGCGGTTTCTTCCCAGTCATTGACTCTGTTAGCTAGATAAGCCAAGCCATCACAATCTTTGTTTTTGACTTTGCAGGCAATTGCTTTATACTGGTTCAGGAGTTCATAATCTGTACAACTAAAATCTAATGTATCAGCATACGGCCAGCATTCCTCATAACCAATTACGGCCAGCCGATTTCTAAGCCAATTATCCTGGTCTTTTTTGTTAAGTAAATACTTGAATACTTTTTCTACTAACTCCACATTACCCCGCCTGACCGCTTTCTGAATCAGTGAATGTTCTGGTAGCAATGGACTGGGTTCTATATCATCATACATTATTTTTCTGGCATTGAATAATTTTAATGTTGAATTTAAACATAATACTCAAAGAAAGTTATCTATTTTGAAGAATCCATTATCTCAGAATCATTTTAGAGTTAGAGAGAAAAAATTAAGATGGTATGATGAGAAAGTTAAGATTATGAAAGAAAATAAAAGCTGGGAGACAACTCTTATAATCGGAACAGATGAGGATTTGCCAGGTTATGAAATTTACAGAGTGCTTGAAAAGGACGGATCTGAAAGTCATTACCTTATTGAATATGATGCTATTGATGGTGATCCAAAAGCCCGGGGAAATAGCTGTAAAGTAAAATGTATATCCAGAGGTTTTGTAAAACTAAAAGACCCTGTTCCAGATAAACCAGGTTTTTATTCAATTGAGATGAATATTAAAAAATTATGATAAACTTAACTACCTTGAACTTTTAGGCACCATCTCATCAATTATATCAGTTAGAAAAATTATACATATTTATACAAAAACCGCAGTCCTACCAGTAAGATTTTTGATTAAGATTTCAGTAAATGCAAGTATTTCAAAGGGTTAGGTAGGGTAGCAGAGTAAAATACTTCATACCATACCAGCGGCTAAATCCGCTACATATATGTATTATTATTTCTAATGTATATGTATTCAATAATATATATTTATATAATAATAATAATATAAATATATGATAGAATACTCCTCTTACTGTCTAGAAAGACCTGCACAATAAGGGCTTACAGAACTCCCAGAAAAACTGAAAATATGTTAGGGGTGGTAGTGACCTTCAAAATCAGCTTAAATACAAACAGATGACTACCACTTCCTACCACTTCAATTTTTAGGAATCCATTTCTCCCTGAACACATTTGTATTTATTGCGTATAATACAGATCATCCGTATGGCTTGAATAGAAGCCCGTAGTCATGAAATTTTATTATAGGGGTATTCCACCATGAGGGCACGTTAGAAAGTGGTTTAAAACCTACATATGGAGCTCTGGGCATGTAATTTGGGAGGGTGTTCTGGAACTGATCTTAAACTATAATTATTCCCCCAATCTCGCACCAGACCTCAAAAGTGAACAAATAAACTACGGGGAGAGAAATCTCCCCTAGTCTAATCTCTCCACAGCATTCCGCAGGTCATCGCTCCTTAAGTGTGCGTATATTTGAGTTGTTTTAATATCAGCGTGGCCGAGCAGTTTACTCACTTCGTAAATTGAAACACCCTTCTGCACAAGCCAGGATGCAAATGTATGTCTAAGACAATGAAAAGTAAGTTTAGTATTTAATTCAGCTGCTTCAACGTATTTCCGAAACTTATCCTGAAGATTGTCCTGTAGAATTCTTTCTCCATCAAGCGTAAAGATCAGATCACCTTCAGCATTCGTAACTCTACTTGAAACAATTTCATAGGCTCTGCTGTTCAATGGCATATTGCGGATTTTCCTCGACTTCGTAGTATGGTAATGATTATCAAGAATGATCAGTCTATCCCGTTTATTAAACTGCCTCCTGTGCAGATTCAGAATTTCCATCTGTCTCAAGCCAGTGTTCACAGCAAACTCAACGAGGTCTTTCCAATCCTGATTATCAATTACTTTCAGCAGTGAATCAAATTCTTCTTTCGAAAAGAATAATGGTAATCTTTCTGGTGGTTTAATTCTTTTAATGTTCTTTGCGGGATTACTTTCAAGAAAACCATAAGCAACAGCCTTGTTGAACATCGCTTTGATGTTTATTAAGTGTCTTCTTCCAGTATGTAGAGATACTTTTCTAATTTTCATCTGAATAAATTCTTCAATACTGCGCTGAGTAAATTCAGTCAGCAAAATATTTCCAAAGTACTCTTCCATTTCATTAAATGTACTTTTATAATCAAGGGTAGTCTTCCAGGAGTGATACGATTCGGAGTGTTTTAGAAATTTCCAGCGGAATTGTTTGAGGGTTAATGGCTCAAGTTTTTCTTTTTTGCGTTCACTGAAAGTTGATTGAAATGTAATGAGGAATGATCTAGCTTCAGATTTACCCTTGGTTCGGGTGGATATTTTATTTCTTTTGCCATTAACATCAATAAAGTAAACATAGTAGTAACCATTTTTTAGTTTCGTTAGAAACATGATAGAGCTCCTTTCTGGTGCTCTTCGTGGACTAAAATAGTAACTACTTTTAGTTAAATCTTTGAAATGAAATAGTCGATAATTTGCTCATAACCCGAAGGTTGTAGGTTCAAGTCCTGCCCCCGCTACTAAAAATAAGAAAACCCGGCCATTTCGGTCGGGTTTTTTATTTTTAATAGTAATAGGTCAGAAATTCGCTTTAACAAGTTGAGTCCCGATTCACTAAGCAATTCAAAACTTGAATCGGGACGAAATCCGGCTACGCGGGATCCTGCCCCCGCTACTAAGAAAAACATTAACCCTTTGTGAGGCAATAACTTACAAAGGGTTTTGTTTTTTGTTCGTACACTATTCGTCACTAGTATGTTGTATATATACTACCGCAAAGCCTTCTGGGTCTTCAGCCTTAACGAAAAAATTTTCGAGAAGAACAAAAGTTATTTTGTTCCTTTAAAACAATCGAATTGTTTCTATGGAAATTGTGAAGAAGTACCCAGAGTTAACGGGTTATTCTCAGGTAAAATTAATGCAGGAATGACAGTAAGAAATCAGAAATATCCCCCAATTCTGATTGACTTTTTCCCTTACTTTTTAAGCGATGTGCCTGAGTGAACGAGTGCTGCTGCTTCTGTACGGGAATGAATATTAAGTTTTGAAAATATGGCGGATATATGATGGTCGACTGTTTTAGGCGAAATAAAAAGTTTTTCAGCAATAGTATTGTTGCTTAACCCTGTTGCCAAAAGATTAAGAACTTCGAACTGCCGGTTGGTTAATCCCATAGGATTTTTAGAAGTAGTACTATTTGGTCCCCGGGGTACCCTTTTTATCCTCTTTTTCCGCATTTTTAACTGAAGTTTTTCTATTGCAGGATTTGCCCCAAGTTTTTTAAATATTTCAAGAGCTCTGAACATAGCGGCATTGTTTCCATCTGAAAGCGCTAATGCTTCTTCATAAGGATTATTGTATTTTTTCCAGTAATCAGCAGCTGATTTCCAGTTGCCATTAATCTGATTTAAATAAGGCTTAAAAATATTTCTGTCAGCTCTCTTCAGTAAGCCTGATTTCCACAACCAGAATGATGTCTGCCCCAATACCCGGTAATTTTTATGCTCCGCAGCCATTCTGTGTGCGGTTTGTCCAAATTCAAGGAATTCTTTGTTATTTTCGTAAAGCCATGCGGCTTCAAGTAGTGCTATGGCAACAGGACCTATTCTCTGAAGTTCATCCGCCCTGACCGCAAGCTCTTTAACTTCTTTTAATACTGTAATTGCCTCAGGATCACCTCTTCTTAAACGAAGCCATCCTAATGTTGTAAGCGCAGGAATTTTAGAAACGACGGAAATTCTATTGATGCCTAAAACTTTTTGTGCCGTATCACCTGATTCATTCCATCTGCCTGTCTCTAAATAAACACGTGCAAGCCAGGCCTGCATATACAGAGCCCATGAATCAAGATCATGTTCGTTACAATAATTGATCCCGTCCAGAAAATATTTTTCTGCTTTTTTGTAATATCTTGTTTCCGTTGCACGGCAGCCAAGGTTGGTATAAGCCCGGGCTGCATGTTCTTCCAGTTCGTTTTTTAACGCGATTTCCAGGCTTCTTAACAATTTCCGTTCCCCCTCCGGGTTATAACTGTTGATAATTAAGGAAGTACCAACATTATTTAATGCATGGGACAATATTTCAAAGTTTTTATTCTTTTCAGAAATATTAATTGCTTTTTCTCCCCATCTAACCGCGTCTTTCTGATTGTCTGAAAGCATATATAATTGAGATCGGTTGCTGAATGCCATAGCAAGTTCGTCCGATCCGGGAAATTTCTGAAGAAATTTGATTGCTTCATTTGCGTATGTATCTGCTTCAGATTTATTACCTAAAAACCAGGAAATTCTCGAAAGCCATCTGTAAGTATTTCCAACCTGCAGGAGATCATTCATTTTTTCCCAGATTTGCAAAGCTTGCTTTCTTGCTTTCAATGCTTCTTCATGCTGGTTGGTTAAATAACACTGGTAAGCATATTTTTCGATATATTTAACCAGGTCTGTGAGCGAAAGATGGTCAGAATATTTCAGCAGCCTTGAGTAGTGAAGAGCGGCCTCACGATGCGCCAGAAGGATTTCTGCCTGGGCAGCTGCAAGCGGAGTATACTTTAATACCATAGTTTTATCATTTGCGCTAATCGCATGATGAACAATAGCAGGTAAGTTCTTTTCGGCATTTTCCTGTAAAAGAAAACTAAGTATCAGAGAATTAAATCTTTCCTTTTTTAGTGCCGAAAGAGTTTCCTCAACAGCCAGTCTTACCAGTTCGTGTCTGAAAAGTATTCCCGTCGAATCGATTTTTATAAACCCTGAATCTACAGCATATTCAATTATATCTTCATCGAAATTAGTTAGACGTTTGGCAAATTCTTTTTTTATTTTTCCGGGAACCACTGACGCCAGTTCAATAAAGTTTCTGGTTTCTTTATTTAAACGTGATAATTTAGAAAGCACCGCATCTCTGATTGAGATTGGTATCCTGGCGTCTGAGTTCTCAAGAATTTCATTTATAAAAAAAGGATTGCCGGAACTTTTCTTATAAAGATCGGGAACTGACTTGCCATATTTACCAGCGAGTATATTGACACTAGATTCAGACAGAGGTAGAAGTTTTATTCTGATTACATTTTTTTGAAGTAAATCTCCGAATAGCAATTTTACCGGATGGTCAATACCTATTTCATCATCACGAAAAGTTGTCACCAACAGAAAACGGCTTTTATTTACTCTCCTTCCAAGAAATTTTATTAAATCTATTGTTGATTCATCTGCCCAATGAATATCTTCAATTATTAAAACATTCATATCTCTGCTTTCCTGCAGATCTTTATGAAATTTTGTAAATATTTTAGTTCTTACTACCCGATCATCCAGCAGATTTAGTAAGCCTGTATTTAACTGGGAGGCAATATCATACAGAGGACCCAGGGGACGTGGAGTAAATAATGCATCACAGGTACCCCATAAGACATTTGCCTTATTTTCTAATTGCCGGGTGAACATCTCAACGAGAGAAGTTTTACCAATCCCGGCTTCTCCTGACACCATAACAACAGATCCATTGCCAATCAGAAGATTTGAGAAGGCTCTGTTTAATTCATTTAAACTATTTTCCCGCTCTAACAGTATCATTAAATTATTAAGTTGGATTTTTTGCAATATAAATTTGTGGTTCTTTATAAATCCATATCTTCATTCTTCGCGGGTCCCTTATAGAAGTCAATATTAACAATGCACGATAAAGCATAGTACTGTTGATTATTTATCTCTGGCTAACTTAATTCAATTCGATTAAATAGGCAATAAGAATCATTGGTTTTGAATGAGAAAGAAAAGCATGTATCAAAAGTAGGTTGATGACAAGGGTACCATTTGAATCAAAAGAGAAAAAGATATGTATTAAAAAATTACGCAGGATAACAGATAAAAAAATAAGCTTCTGTAGAGTATGTATCGGGCCCCCGCTACTAAAAAAACATTAACCCATTGTGAGGCAATAACTTGCAAAGGGTTTTGTTTTTTTCGTGCACTATTCATACACTTGAGCCTATTCCCAATTATAATATTTACAGCGGGCACACTGACTTATAATTATTGTTACAATGATAATGTAAATTATTTGTGAGCTTTTACCCCTTCCCATCGCAAATTTTTCCTTAAACAATACAGAACTCAATGGTGAATATCAGGCTTTAAGCCCTATAACGACTCAGAACAATGTTACCATCAATATTTCCTGTTTCTATATATGATTTTAAGTTCATAAGAAAAAAACTGAGTTTTCTACCTATGACACGTTCTTCATAGGAAGGAAATGGGGGTTTTCTACCTATGATGAAGTTATAATAGCACTTTTCTGCGGGTATTCTACTCACGATCCATTATTTACATTACTTAACAGATTAAACAGATCATCATTCAGATAATAATTATCTTTCCAGATTTTGTGTTTGCTCAGGATACTAATTCTTACTAATTCATCGAGATAACTGCTGGCTGTTTTACGGCTTACGCTTAAATCTTTCATAACGAAATCAATTTTAGTGTAGGGGTGCCGGAAAATATTATTAAGGAGATCCTGGCTGTATATTTTTGGAAGTTCATCTCTCAATTTATTTTTATGCTTTAACATCAAATCCTGATGCTTAAGTTTACTCTAACGTAATTTATTTTTACGTTTGATATAATAATCTGCTGAAAACAATGAAATTCTATATCCCGCTGAACGTTCTGGTAATAGCCAGCATTTTTATTATTTTCCCCGGAAGCGATGGAAATATCCTTGTTAACGGAGACTTCGAACAAAGTAAAAACGGGATTATACCTGACGGCTGGAATGGGGATAACAGCATCTATAGCCTTAGTAATGAATCATTCTCTGGTTCACATTCACTCAAATACTCCAACCGGGATCCGTCCGTTTATAAGCTTTGTACCCAAAGTCTTAATATTCAGCCCGGAATGAATTATTCGGCGGGTGTTAAAATAAAAACTTTTAATATTACCGGTGGGGATTACGGCGCATCTTTTTGTATTGAATGGGCAGATGAGAAAGGTCACTGGCTTGGCGGAGCTTATCCGGAAGGAATTAAAGGCACTAATAACTGGACGGATGTTAATTCCGTGGTATTTATTCCGCCTGGTGCAAGGGACATTTCTTTCTGCTGCTACTCAAGGAAAGGAACGACCGGAACTGCATGGTTTGATGATGCTTTTGTAAAACCTTATAAAACCGGAAAAATGGAGGTAATGCTTCTACATCCGCTGTACCGTGGATTGTTGTTTGAGGGTGAATATCCGGGTATAGTACTATCCGCAAATCTGAAAAATATCGGTTTAAATGCTCAGGGCTTTTCTGTATCCTCTGTTTTGTATGATTCAACCGGTAAAGAATTTGTTAAAGATAAAACAACCGTGACGGCTGCTAAAACAGATTATATCATAAAATTAAATCCATCAGGTATTCATACAGGCAGCTATACTCTGAAAGTAACTTTGACTGATAAAAATAATTCTGTGATAGATTCATGGAGTACATCGATCAGGGAAATCAACAGGGAAAATGCACCAGCAGTATACTTTGATGACAATAGGACACTTATAGTAAATAAAAAGAAAGTTTTCCCACTCGGTATGTACTGGGGCTCAATAACTGAACCCGATTTAAAGATTTATGCGCAGAGTAAATTTAATTTCATCCTCCCTTACGACCGCCCGACAGCTGATCAGATGAAGCTCGCTGAAAAATATAATATGAAAGTGGTTTACTCTGTTAAGGATTATTATGCGGATTCGAAATATGCCCCGCCCCAGATTAAATCATCTGCTGATGAGACTGTTGTTCTTAAAAATACACTGCAGCAGTTTAAAGATGCTCCTTCATTGCTCGCCTGGTATATCAATGACGAATTTCCGCCCGAGTATGTCGACAGATTGAATGCACACTATAATCTGATAGCTGCAGAAGATCCGAACCATCCTGTGCTCTCTATAATAATAAATCCTTCTCAGACGGATTTTTATCTCAACTCGACTGATGTAATTGGAAGCGATCCTTATGTCGTTCCGAATTTGCCGCTCTTTAAGGTTGGCGAGGCTGCTAAAACAGTTGCTCAACTGACAGAATACAGTCGTCCTGTGTGGATGGTGATACAGTCGCATAATACCGGGAACTATAGAGAATTTATTCCGAACACGCAAGATTATCGGACTCCGACTTACAATGAGATGCGCAGTATGTCCTGGCAGGCGATAACTGAGGGAGCTGAAGGACTGATATATTATTCTTATTTTGACTTGAAAAGAAATCCTGACGTACCGTTTGATATCCAGTGGTCAAATCTTAAAAAAATTACCGCTGAGATAGATAGTTTTTCAGATGTGCTTCTCTCACCTGACAAACCGGACACTATACAGGTTAGACCAATTGGCGAAAACAATACATGGTTTAACTGGACTACCCGGAATTACGGCAGCCGGCTTTATATTTTTGTGGTCAATAATGGACAAAGCGAGGGACGGTTAGAATTTAGTGTCCCCGGGAAATATAAAACTGTAACCAGACTTAACGAAAACCCTGGAGTGCTTGCTCTTAATAATTCTAAATTTATTGACACACTTGGCAATGAAGATGTAAAAATATATAAAGCAGAATGATATCAGTATGTCTTTCGATATCCTTACTACTGCTATCTCATTCTGAAGTAACGAATGGGGACCCCGCTTGCGGGATAATCGATGAAAATAATCAAATAACACATATCCTCCAATATTACTCGAATAAATACGCCAAAAACATTTCGAATAAAATGAATGAAGGTTTATGAAATTGCTATGGGTGATCCTGCCTGGGTGGAAGTGAAGGATTTATAACAACACAGGCTCAGATAAAAGATTCCAGGAGCATTATCTTTTGTCATTATGACAAATTGTTAGTATTACATTTCCTTTTTTGTGACCTCTATCGACATATTCATGTGCCTCTGCTATTTGTTCCATAGGGTAACGTCTGTCTATTACTGTTCTTAGCTCTCCTGCCTCGCAGAGTTCTTTGAGATGGTTAAGATCCTCAGCCTTTAATTTTATGTTGCCTGACAGGGCCAGTGAGGATAGATAACGCCCTGTCTTTGTTAATGATTTTCTGCAATTTGAATATTTAATTTTGCCTACAGCATCAAATATTACGTCGTACTTTTCATCTCTTTGTGTAAAGTCCTCTTTTGTGTAATCGATAACTGTAACAGCCCCAAGGGATTTTACCATTTCCAGGTTCGCGGTACTGCAAACTCCGGTGACTTCCGCTCCCAGGTGCCTGGCTATCTGCACTGCATAGGTTCCAACGCTGCCGGATGCTCCGTAGACTAATATTTTTTGACCTTTCCGGATATTTACTTTCCTGAAATTAACCAGCGCTGTTAATCCGGCATTGGATACCGCCGCTGCTTCCTCGTAGCTTAAATTGGATGGTTTAATTGCAAGAGCACTCTTTTCCGGCATACAGCAATATTCGGCATAAGTGCCATATCTGAATTCAGTAGATGCAAAAACAGGATCTCCTACCTTAAATAGGGTGACATCCTTTCCTATAGCCTCAATGTCTCCTGCGAGTTCCATTCCAAGTATTTTTTTCCTCGGTCCTTTAAATCCTACTATGATCCGCATCAGAGGCTTGAAAAAGAAATCTTTTACGGGACCCAAACCGGGGGCTAAACGCCGGATTTTTGTATCCCCTATGTGTACTGTCGTGGCAATTATTTTTATCAGCACTTCATTACTTTTCGGCACAGGTTTTTCAACTTCTCTTAGTTGAAGAACTTCCGGCGGTCCGTATTTCGTACATATAATTGCTTTCATATTCTGCCCTTCAAAAGGTTGGTTAGTTGTCTATCCGGAACAATGATGATAAACAAATGGGATATACCCGGGGAGGAGATGATATTGGAAGGTTGATCAATTACTGAAATCTCAATACTTACTACCAAAGCATTACGAGAACTGATTGAATAGCTAAATGAATTTTCATTTATTTATAAAACTTAAATCCCGGCCCGAAAAGTATTTTATCCGGCACATTAAATTAGGTAAACTTTTGATTGGGAACCAAAGGAAATTGTTATATGCCTAATATACTTTCCTATTAAGGCCCTTACCGGATGGTTTTAAGACAGCTATGTAGCTTGTTGAAGGTTCGTTCTTAATTTCCTGATGAATTTTTAAACCGCTTTCGTCCAGCAAACCTGCTATACCTTCATGCCTTACGAAGGATTTAAAATTATCATAATGGTCTTTACCTGCTGCGAATTCAACTATTTCATTTAGTACAGACCAAAATCCCCGGGGACGAGGGACAAGATAATCGCCAACAATAATTTTTTCCGCAATTCCTGAAATGCCTTTGAGTAATGATAACCTCTCTTTGTAAGCTAATTCATGTATTACATATGTCGTAATAACGTAATCGAAAGAGTGCGAATTATTTTTAATGAAATTGCTAAATCCTGTATGCCTGAAATCTATGTTCTTGGCGTTACTCGCTTTTAAATTTAGTTCTGCCCGGGTAATATTCTTTTTAGATAAGTCGATGCCCGTAATCTTCTTACATTTATCCGCCAGAAAAAATTCTAATCTTCCTGTTCCACAGCCAACATCAAGAATTTCAGAATCGGGTTCAATTATTTCTTTTATTTTCCCGAACATTCTATCTTGATTAGGTGCGATTAGTTTATCGTAAAATAATCCATCATACCAATGATTTTTGTCTTCCATTTTCCTCTCAGGACTGGTGATAATGAGTTTGGCGATCCGACAGAAAAATAATTAAAATTACATCAACAATTTAAGTTCCTACATTATCTATCATGCTGATTATTATTGTTTTTTATCATATTATTTTGGGTCCGTGTCGCCGCTGAAATTGAAGGAAAGATTTTTTTGATAGTCAATAGTGCCTTTGGTATATTCGATTTCAAAAAAAGAACAATATACGGTTCCAGGCGACCTGGTAATTCTTTCGAAGTGAAGGTCTCCACTCCGCTTTTTTTTCTCTTTAATATATCTGACTTTTAATAGTATATGCTGCGGCCTTTACCTGAACTTCGATATTACGGCTGCCGCAATCCTGCTGCTAATAATTATTTAAGAGGTATTCGTTGCGTATTGGGTTTGTGGGCTGCGGTTATACGGCCGATCTATATATAGAGCATATTGAAAATTATCCTCAGCTCGAACTGGTGGTGGTGACTGACCGGAACCAGGAACGTTCCAGAGCTTTTGGTGATCATTATGGTATAGCAGTAAGTCCTACCACTGAAAAAATGCTCTCAGATTACGATGTTGAGCTTGTGGTTAACCTGACTAATCCTAACAGCCATTTTGAGGTTTCAAAAATGTGCCTTGAGGCGGGGAAACACGTATACTCTGAAAAACCAATGACGGTTAATTTAACTGAAGGTCAGGCACTGGTTGACCTGGCTAAAAGTAAGGGTCTTTATTTATCTTCAGCTCCCTGCGGAATTCTTGGTGAAACTGCCCAGACTTTATGGAAGGCTTACCTCAGCGGTGCGATTGGTAATGTCCGTGCGGTTTATGCTGAAATGGATGACGGTCCTGTTCAATTGCAGGAGCCTGATACCTGGCTTAAGCCTTCAGGCGCTCCTTTCCCCTTCGTGGATGAGTTCACGGTCGGCTTCCCTATTTCACACGCCGGGTACTACCTTGCCTGGTTTGCCGCTTACTTCGGACCGGCAAAAACCATCACAGCCTTTTCATCCTGTTTGTGGCCTGATAAAACCATAAATCCGCAGGAAACTGTGCACGTAACTAATCCGGATATGTCTGTTGCTGTTTTAACATTTGAGTCGGGTGTGGTAGTCAGGTTAACATGTACTCTGCTGGGTCCTTATAATCATAGTATGAAAATGATCGGAGATAAGGGCATCCTTTTCGTGGGGGATTGCCTGAACTTTACTGCCCCGGTTTACGTCGACAAATATTCGGATATTAAATTCCGGGCCCAGAGGTATTCTTTATCAAAACGGTATCCGTTCTTAAAGGCCTGGTTCGACCCTAATTATAAGGAGTATCCGCCGCTGAAGAAATATCGGCTGGAAGGATCGTAATGAGCGCCACCGCCAGGATTATGCCAGGGGCATTGCAGACCAGGTGAACGCAATTACAGAAAAGCGCCGGTCAAATCTTCCAGAAGATTTTTGTCTGCATGTTACTGAATTGGTGTGCGCTGTCCAGAATGTTACAGAAGTACCTTATAAGGTTACTACAACTTTTGAACCGCTTCAGCCTTTGGAGGGTGAAACATTGAAAGAGTTTTTATCAATAGATTGGTAGGAATCCATAGTTAATTTAACAGAACACGATTAAGTTTTTGGAGATGGGCAGTTTGCCGGATATACGTTTCAGCATTGTTATCGCTACTTATAACCAGGAAGGTTTCATACGTGAAGCAGTTGAATCAGTGCTGCGTCAAACTCATCCGGATAAGGAAGTTATTGTTGTGGATGATAACTCAAGCGACGGCACTGCCGCTATCCTTAAAACTTTCGGCGATTCGATAACCTTATCTGTCCTCCCCAAAAACAGCGGGGTATATGCGTCTCGTAATAAAGGTGCCTCCCTTGCCAGGGGCGAGTATATTGTTTTTCTCGATGGCGATGATGTGCTCATGCCCCGGGCTCTTGATGTATATGACGGGTGTATAAATACCCGCAGTCCTAAAATAATTATAGGCAAAGTCATTATATTTAACGGGAAGGTTCCTGAAGCAGGGACGACCGGTGTTCCAGAAAACATCAGCTTCGTTGAGTATCCCGACTTTTTTTCAAAGGACCGTCCAGCCATTTATAACACAAGTGCCCTTATTGTTAACAGGTCTTCTTTCCAGGCGGCAGGAGGATGGACGCAGGGTATATTTTACCAGGATATTCAGGACCTGCTGACAAAAATGGGGACCGCCGGAAAATTGATTATCATTCTTGATCCCGCTACTGTGTGGTACAGGATGCATTCATCAAATGCGGTTCATAAGGTTCACTTATTTGTTGAAGGTATCTTCAGGCTGCTGGAAAAGGAAAAATCGGGTTTGTACCCCGGAGGACGGGAGCGGCGGATTGAAAGGTTTTGCTGGTACGGTGGATTGATCTATTACTGGAGCAAACTTGCAATACTGAACGGCCACTACCGTGATGGATTCAGGCTTATCTCCAGGGGCTGGTGGATGGTTCTATTATCGTCACTGCGGAGGAGCATGGGATATATGACGGGACGGAAGCCGGTTGAAAAATTGAAATTTAAATAATAGGTTTTCTTTTTATAAATAACTTAAACTGCGAGGCAAGTATGCGGATCGGGTTTGTCGGGTGTAATTATGTGGCTGATACATATATACAGAGTCTTAAAAATTACCCTCATCTTGAGTTAGCTGCGGTAACGGACAAGGACCCCGAACTTGCTGCCCGGTTCGGAACCTTCTACTCTGTAAAAACCGCTCCTTCCGTCGAAGCTTTGTTATCCGTGCCCGGGATTGAACTGATCGTAAACCTCTCCGATGCAGATACTCATTTTGAAGTTTCAAAAATGTGCCTGGAGGCGGGAAAGCATGTTTATTCCGATAAACCGATGACAACAAAATTTTCTGATGCTCAGGAATTAACAGCATTGGCCGAACGAAAGGGTCTTTATTTATCTTCAGCCCCTTGCGGCATCCTGGGTGAGGCAGCACAAACGTTATGGAAAGCTTTGCGCAGCGGTGAAATCGGAACGCCGCGGTTGGTCTATGCTGAATATGATGACGGTCCCCTCCATTTACAAGGACCTCATACCTGGCATGGTACTTCAGGAGGTCCTTACCCGTACAAAGACATGTTCAAAGTCGGATTTCCTATAGTGCACGTCGGTTACCACCTTACCTGGCTGGCAGCTTTTTTTGGTCCGGCAAAAACCGTCACCACATATTCAAATTGTTTCTGGCCTGATAAAACGGTGGAGCCTGGAGTGCCGCTGCTTGTATCAGCTCCCGATATGTCAGTATCATGCATTACGTTCGATTCAGGAACGACTGCCAGGCTTACCTGCAGCCTGTTAGGTCCTTATAACCATAGCATGCAGATCATCGGCGAAAAAGGGATTTTGAAAATTGAAGAAATTCTAAATTACTTTGCCCCGGTGTATGTGGATAAATATTCAAAGCTGAAATTCAGAGTTCAAAGATACCCGATTGCTGAACGGTATCCCTTTGTGAAAGCATGGTTCGATCCGAATTATAAGGTGTACCCCCCGGTGAAGAAATCCAGCTGGAAGAAAAAAAATGCACGTCACTACCAGGATTATGCAAGGGGAGTTGCCGAACTGGCTAATGCTGTAACTGAGCAGCGTCCCTCCTGGTTAGCGGCCGATTACTGCCTGCATATTACTGAACTGACACTAGCTATTCAGAATGCTTCTCCGGGGACGTACAAGATGACAACTACCTTTAAACCCTTAGAACCCCTGGATAATAAAGCCATGAAGCAATACACATCCATCAACTGGTAAATAATTGCTTCGTCTATAGCGGCTTCTAAAAATTTATCCATTAGTTTAATTAATTCAATTGAATGTGTAGGATTTTACGACCCAATAATCTTCATTCTTTCCGTTGACGGCGGCAGGTTCCCACTTTGATTTGTACGCTGCCCTTATGAGATTATTGAGACAATCGAAGCAATCCAGGGAATTAAATAAAATACGGTGATCTATAACTTTTCCGTCCGGGTTAATTTTGAGTGATATCTGAAGTCTGCCATGGTAATCGTCCTCCTCACCTCCGGCCGGAACCACCTCATATAATAACCGTGGAGCCAACCTGGCATATTGTACACCTCCCTGTCCGGCCAGGTCATCAGACGAATGTTCACCATTTTCTTCTGTTCCCTGCGTCAGTGAAACATCCCCAAGGATTTCGTAAGAATCGATCTCTTCATCGATAAAAATCGGAGGGACTTCAGGTGCGGGGGAAAGAGCCTGCTTACCCGAACTCTGCGTGGTCTGAGGAATATCGTTTATAAGGATTATCGGATCATCAAATGAAATTTTCCGGTATGTTAAAATTTCTTTGGGTGAAAATAGAAAAGCCGATATCACCAGTATCTCGCTTATAATTATCGAAATAAGGATGTTTCTTTTATAATATGTTCTGTTGTTCTTCAGCAAGTTAAATCATCTCCAGTTCAAAAATGTTTCGGAAGATGCTTCCCTGCCTGCAAGTTTATCCTCAATTGTAACTGTTATAATATAATCACCGGGCGGATAGCTGCTCATATCCAGCTGAAGGTAGACCTGTGTGTTCTTTTGAAATGACTGGTAGTCGGTGGTTAAAGTAACTTCATCTTCACCGGAATGACTGAATAAATCAACCAAAGATGAAAATACGTTCTCTAAGAATGAGTTTTCATTAACTTTCTTCAGGGTGATTTTCTGATCAAAAGCAGTTTTCTTTTCTGCATCCTGCTTAAGGTTATATGCTTCGTAATATATATATACGGGGGTGCTGCGCGTAAATGTCCCTGCGGGATTTGGAAGTATTCCGATATTATTCCTTGTTAGTGCATATTTACCATGCGAATTCTTTTCGACCGCCGACGCCAAAACAACATCACTTAGCTCCAGGTTCTTTTTGTCATAATCTTTAACCAGCATTTTGAAATGATTGGTCGATACACCGCCATCCATTTTCCTTATTACTTCAAATGCCAGCAAGAGAGAGTCAGGTTTAGCCTCAGCCGTCATTGTATTTATCCAGTATTTTTCTGCGGGACTGAATCTCAATACTTTTTCTTTTCCCAGGTAGGTAAATTGTTCAACCTGCTGCCCGATTTGTTTATTACTGCTGTCGAACAAAAACAGTCCCGACTGATGCTTCACATTATATCTTTCCAGGTACTCATAATCCTTTGAAATATCAAGGGCATAGTTAACATAAAGCTGTGTATTGCTATCGTCATCATTATCCAGGTTTTTAAATTGAGCTACGGCATAAGGCACATTGAAAACAGGACCTTTGAACTTAGGTTCATATTCTTCGGGATCGGTCCGCCTAAGCGACTGCACATCTGCATATGTATCAAGTCCGAACTGTGAATAATACCGCCCGTTGAGCGTGGGGGTACTGAAGCGGAAGTTTTTGGTCCAGTAATCATCCGTAAATCCGAAAGCTTTATTTTTATATACCCAAACATCGGTTTTCATCATCATTTGAGTTCTTCCCCCGGCGTTAATATAAGGTCTGAATCTGAAGTGGTTTTCCGGTTCACCGTATCTCAGCATTATCTCACCCCTGTCGGATTTCCATCCGGTAACATTCTGCTTTGCGACCGAGAACATCAGGTCCGAATAGGCAACCCTGGAATAATGTTCCAGCAGCCTTTCATTATATTGGGTAAGGAAAAGGGGATCCTTATGATTCCAGAAATTATTTACAGAACTATCGGCGCTTTCATCCCCATTTTCTTTAAAACCCATAAGCACAAATGAGGTGCTGTCACGGAATGCTTTCTTCTCGTCCTCTGTCATCAGGTTAAGTGCTTTTTTATAGGACGACTGGGATGAATCAAAACTTAATGTTTTGTAATAAAGGTATCCCATAAACAAGTAAGCCTTTTTATTCAGCGAGTCTATCTGAACTACCTTTTTAAGAAGGGGGATACCCGGCTCGTACCTTCCCGCTTCCGAATACAGATAACTTAAATGCATATAAGAATCGGTTCTCTCAGGGTCAGATCTGATGGCTTTTTTAAAAAAACTTTCAGCTGAATAAAAATCGTCATAAGCATAATCATTATAACTCAGCGCAGCTTCTTCATATTTCATAAATGAATTATGATATTCATAAAATTCTTCTTCTTTGATACGGCCCATATTAAACAGCGCCTCTGTATTTTCAGGATCCAATTCTACAATATCCTCATAAACATCGTAAGCCATACTGCTGCTGAAATACTCCATCAGCTTTGCTTTTAACATCCTGTATTCTACATTCCGGGTATCTGTCCAAATGGCTTTTTCAATATAGGCCCTTGCCTTCCCCCTACTGTACACCGTGTTTTTGTTGAATTCAATTTTAGCGAGTTCGAACCAGGATGACGCCTGTCCATATGAGAAAGGAATATAAAAAAACAGGAGCACCAGGAAAATATTTTTAATTTTAAACTTCATCATTTTCTGCCGGGCTCTGATACGGCCTGCGGTACTTAAACAAGCAACTTATTCTCTTAGAAATTAATCTTTGGAAACTGATAAAGCAATGCTAAATTAGCCCGAATGAAGGCATTAAGGGCGAAAAGGCACAGAGTCACATTTTTTGCTTGGAATAATAATTAAATGTAGTTATTTTGTACCTGCTAAATAAAATCTATCCTTTTTTAATATTAGAGAGATAATTAAAAGAAAAATAAAAAAGCCGAACTAGCCTTAAAGTACCCCTTTTTAATAAATAGTTTCCCTTTTTAAATATATTTCTTCGATTTTATAATCCAATTTATTAACAGTCTTCCGTCTAATTCAAGAATAATGGATGATGGAGAACAAACAATCATAAGGAAAAATGTATGAACATCTATGTAGGAAACCTTTCAACTTCAGTATCTGAAGAAGATTTAAGGAACTTATTCTCAGTGTATGGTAATATTACCAGCACTAAAATTATAAAAGACATGTACACAGGCGTGTCTAAAGGATTTGGATTTGTTGAGATGACCGGCAACCCTGAAACTGCCATCAAGGACCTGAATTCAAAAGACTTAAAAGGTAAAAATATTGTTGTTAACGAAGCACGTCCGAAAAGCAATGCTTCTTCAGGCAGCAGAGACCGTGGTTCTTTCAGCGGTTACGGTAATGGTGGTTCCGGTAACGGCCGCTCAAGTAAGTGGTAAAACGGGGTCTAACCCCTGATTACTATCCCTCTCTTTAAGAGACGCAATGATAAGAAATATCCATAATTTCCATATACCTGTAATGGGACTCGCCTTCACTGTCGATGCTCCTTTAAAAGTTGCGCACTATGGAATAGATTCGGTTATCTCAATTGTGGACGATGACCTGATTGAAAAGATGAGGGGGCTGCATTCCCGTCTGAATAACATACCTTATATCCCTGTTTCTATAAAAGAACCCGACTACAGGGCTGCAAGAATTACTCAGTACCTTAATCTTATTAATGATCTGGTAAAGAAGAATTTTGCTTCATTGAAAACCGGTATACTTGATAAAGGTCCGGAGCTTGAGAAATATTATTCTCTTCTACCTGATGGTTCAGAGTTGAAGCAGCATCTGCAGGATTTTATTGCTGGCAGTCTGCAAGCAGCTGATATGAAGGACAAACTTGACCGACTGATGTACTGTGGTAGTATTGATGTAAATATTATGACCAAGGTGGATAAGATAAATTTTGATGAATCCGGTCAGCTTCCGGTTGAATTTAATGACGCACACGCCTCACTTCGCGGTTTTGCTGAAAGCAGTTTGAGTTCGTCGGTGGTACTCTCTGCCGGTATGAATCCCAGGCTCTACAGCTACTTTGAAAAATTCCCGGATTTCTTTCCCCGCAGTGATGGTGAACTGGCGAAAAAAATTATCCTGAAGGTAAGTGACTTCCGTTCTGCTCTTATACAGGGAAAGTTCCTGGCCAGGAAAGGACTATGGGTTTCAGAATTCAGGATTGAGTCAGGTCTTAACTGCGGAGGTCATGCCTTTGCTACCGATGGTTATTTAATAGGACCCATACTCGAAGAGTTTAAGAACAACCGCGTTTTTTTAATCACCGAACTATACGAAGTATTCGCTGATGCGCTAATACGCAAAAACATTCCGTTCAGCAAGGTACCTCCGGAACTTAAAATTACAGCACAGGGCGGTGTAGGTACGTCAGAAGAAAATAATTTTCTTCTGAATTACTACCGCGTGGATTCTGTTGGATGGGGAACTCCTTTCCTGCTTGTTCCTGAAGTTACAAATGTTGATGAGAGAACACTGGATCTTCTCAGCCGTGCTGAAGAAGATGACCTGTACCTTAGCAATACTTCTCCCCTCGGAGTTCCTTTTAACTGTTTGCGCGGCAACACCAAGGACCTTGAGAAAGAAGAGAAGGCTAACCTGGGGAAACCCGGAAGTGCATGTCCGAAAAAACTTTTGATTTCCGACAGCGAATTCAGCGATAAACCGATTTGTACAGCCTCTAAAAAATACCAGACGCAGAAGATAGCGCAGGTTAACGGTTCTTCGCTCAGTGATGCAGTAAAAAGCAGGGAGTATAAGAAAATAGTAGAGAAAACCTGTTTATGTCTGGGTCTTGCGATGCCTGTTTTGGAGATGAATAAAACAGCAGAAAAAGTGGATGGTGTTGGAACCTCTGTGTGCCCTGGTCCCAACATGGCTTACTTTTCTACCATAGCAGCATTAAGCGAAATGGTAAATCATATTTACGGAAGGCTAAACCTGATAAAAAGGAATGACCGCCCGAATATGTTTATGAAAGAGCTCAGACTTTACCTTAATTATCTTGAGGAAAAAGCAGCCGGTATTGAACTCCCTCTCTCAACAAACCAGGTTAAGTATTTCACCACCTTCATCAGCAACATCTCAGACGGGATCGCGTACTATAAGCAGCTGTTCGCGGAGAGTGCGGAAAAACTTTTCAACATTAAGGTTAAACCGGAATATGATTTAACCCGTCTTGAAGAAAAGCTGGAAGAGCTTATTTCCGATATGGTTGAAAAAAATATAATTCCCGGTGTTTATAGTTAAAATGTGCTCCAAAGCTCCTCCTCTTTTCATAAATTATTTCTAATGATGAACAGGTGATGGAGTATGCCGTT
This sequence comes from uncultured Ignavibacteria bacterium, assembly GCA_963774455.1. Taxonomy (GTDB): domain Bacteria; phylum Bacteroidota; class Ignavibacteria; order Ignavibacteriales; family Ignavibacteriaceae; genus DATFVA01. The sequence continues at coordinate 352,653 of CAVZFD010000004.1, read as the reverse complement.
ATGCGGGATGTCCTTTGATTATTTGATAATTGTCAATATTTTATTTTCATTAAATAATGGAACATTGACTTCCGATTATAGTTAATAAGAAAGAGTTAAAAGGAACCAACAAAGCTTCACTACTTTATCGTAAGCCCTCTTTTTAATCTTTTCTGCATTTTTAACAATTTATTATTTCTATCCGCATAATATTGCGGAAAAACAAACAACAGGATAAATATGAACATTTACATAGGAAACCTTTCTTCACAGGTGAATGAACAGGATCTCACAAGATTATTTTCCGTTTACGGGAATGTCTCAAGGGTTAAAATCATGAAGGATGCTTATACCGGAGTTTCCAAAGGTTTTGCTTTCGTTGAGATGACGGGAAAACCTGAAGAAGCTATCAAACAACTCAACAAAAAAGAGCTAAAAGGTAAAGGTATTACCGTCAGTGAGGCACGTTCCAGGGATAACAGGATTTCAGACAACAGAAACCGCAATACATCCAGCGTTTTTGGAAACAGACCAAACAGATATTAACAGGTTATATAACGTTTGACATAGAATGTTGGCTTGTTGTTCGCCCAGGATTTGTTGAAGCTAGCCTGCCGGGAGGCAGGCAGCATACAGACTGACAAATTCGAACTAATAAGACAGTCCCCTGTATCAAGAGACTGAAATCTCTTATCCGTCGATATTATTAAAGCTTGAAGCTACACCGTCCATTGCCTGGGCTCTAACGTGGATTTCATTCAGCTTCTGAATTATCCTCAGCACTGCTTCACGTTTTTCTTCGACCAGGTCGGTTACAAAGCCCCTGACTTCAGGCATATTACATTCATCCAGAATCCCCTCGTAAAATCGAACAATTGAGGTTTCCTTTCGGAGTGCTTCATTCAGCATAGCACAAGTATTTCTGCAGGCGTGTCCGCATTTCAATTCGTTTTCTATCATATTTTACCTCATCCTGGAATATTATTTTGTTAAACCGTTATATTCTCTGCTTCCTGAGCAAATTTCTTCCCGATCAATAATGCCTGTTCGTTCAGCGGAATTAAATGATGATGCCTTTCCGGAAGCACTTTCTTCAATGCCTTCAGTATATTTTCCATCTTAACGATGGGACGTCTTTCAATGAAGGCGCCGACCAGTATCATATTTGCTACCTGCCTTTTATTCAGCTTTTTTGTTGCTTCTTCAATAGCAGGGAGACTTAATATCTCAATATCAGTTCTTGTAGGCGGGTTAATGATACCTGACTGTTCATAAAGCAGGAAACCGCCTGGTTTTAGTGTCTCCTCAAATTTATCGAGTGAGGGTTGATTTAATACAACAGCCGAATCAAATTTCGATAATATGGGTGAGCTGATCCTGGTATCACTTACTATTACAGTACAGTTTGCGGTTCCACCTCTCATTTCAGGACCATATGAGGGCATCCAGCTAACTTCTTTGTTCTCAATCATCGCAGAGTAAGCGATAATTTGTCCCATCGAAAGGATTCCCTGTCCTCCGAAACCTGCAAATATTATTTCCTGTGCTTTCTGCATTTTAATAACCTTTAATATTCATCATATAAAATTCTTAATTATTTCACGTTCTCTGGTACTTTGATGTCGCCAAGCGGGTACTGGGGAAACATATCATTCTCCAGGAACTTGATTGATTCAACAGGAGTCATTTTCCAGCCGGAAGGACAGTTTGAAACTACTTCTATGAAGCTTGTTCCTTTATTAAGATCCTGGTTCTGGAACCCTTTGGTGATTGCTTTCTTCAGTTTCCTTACAGCGTTGGGAGTATGCACTGCCTGTCTTGTAACATAATATGCACCGGGAAGACTTGCTATCATTTCGGTTATTCTTAAAGGATAACCGATAAGATCTTTATCCCTTCCGTAAGGAGTGGTTGACGTCATCATTCCAAGGAGTGATGTAGGAGCCATCTGACCGCCCGTCATTCCATAGATCGCATTGTTGATGAAGATCATCATGAGATTTTCACCGCGGTTGACAGTATGGATTGTTTCTGCTGTACCTATTGCAGCGAGATCGCCGTCTCCCTGGTATGAAAAAACATATTTATCGGGAAGCATTCTTTTAATACCTGTTGCAACCGCACTAGCGCGGCCGTGAGCAGCTTCCTGCATATCGATATCGAGATAATGGTATGCAAAAACCGAGCATCCTACAGGAGCGACACCGATCGTTCTATCCTGTATTCCCAATTCTTCAACAACTTCCATAAGGAGTCTGTGCACAACGCTATGTCCGCATCCGGGGCAGTAGTGAAAAACCGTATCTGTTAAAGTGGATGGTTTCTTATAGACTAATTCCATTCCATCAATTGCTTGTAAAGTTTCCATAGTGTATCCTACTCCTGACTAATTGATTGTTTTTCCAGTATCGTCTCAACTTCAGCGAAAATATCTTCGGGAGAAGGAATCATTCCGCCCATTCTTCCTTTGAAGTGAACGGGTTTTCTGCCTTCAACGGCGAGACGAACATCTTCTACCATCTGACCTGCGTTCATTTCCACAACAAGGAAGAACTCAACCTGTGCGGCCAGTTCTCTTAATCTGTCGTATGGGAAAGGAAATAGTGTGATAGGTCTCAGGAGTCCAAGCTTAATTCCTTTTTCTCTTGCAAGATCAACAGCTTTCTGACATATCCTGGAAGATAAACCAAAGGCAACGAGCATTATCTCTGCGTCATCTGTGTTAAAGTTTTCAAACTTTATTTCCTTCTTCATTGCTTCATATTTTGCCTGAAGGTTCAGGTTGATCTGTTCCATCTTTTCAGGCTGAATGAAAAGAGAAGTGATAATATTTCTTTCACGGTCAGCCGATTTACCGACAGTTGTCCAGTCATATTTGGTTTTCGGCAGTGAACCGGCAGGAGGAAGAACAACCTTTTCCATCATCTGTCCCAGCGCGCCGTCAGTAAGGATCATTGCAGGATTGCGGTATTTTTCTGCAAGCCTGAATCCTTCAAAAACGAAATCGGCCATTTCCTGTACTGATGCAGGAGCGAGGACTATTAAATGATAATCACCATGACCGCCGCCTTTAACAGCCTGGAAATAATCTCCCTGTGAAGGCTGGATGGTTCCCAGTCCGGGACCTCCGCGAACTACGTTAGCAACCAGGCATGGAAGCTGTGCTGATGCTATGTAGGACAGCCCTTCCTGCATAAGGCTTATTCCGGGACTTGAGGACGAGGTCATTACTCTTGCGCCCGTACCCGCGGCACCATATATCATATTGATTGAAGCCACTTCGCTCTCAGCCTGTAATACTACTCCCCCTCTTTTAGGACATTCCTGTGCGAAATATTCAAGTACTTCTGATTGGGGGGTAATTGGATAACCGAAATATCCGTCCATTCCCGCTCTGATAGCGGCTTCGGCCAGAGCTTCATTTCCTTTCATCAAACGAACGTCGTCGTTGTTTGTATTTTCTGTATTATTCATTTCAAACCTTTTTTAATCTATTAACCTATGACTTCAGCAGTCTTTGCAGTTTTCTTTAATGCTGACTTGGGCTGGCGGTAAACAGTTATCGCCGCTTCAGGACATACGAGAGCACAATTGACGCATCCTGTACAATTATCCTGCATCAATTCTACATAACGGTATCCGGCTTTGTTAATGTGGGATGATAATCCGAGGCTTTCCTGGGGACACGCTACGATGCATAATTCGCATCCTTTACATACAACCCCGTCAATTACTACCGTTCCTTTGATCATTTTTTCTCCAATTTCTATATCAGACTTTGCCGTAAAGAGTCAACATATATGCCAGTAAGGCCCTTTTTTTAAAGTCTCTTTTTACGCCTTATACCCATTAATAATGATTAATATTTTTCAGATTTAAGAAGTGCTGTTGAATTATATTTTTATTAATGGGAAGGTTGTGATGTGGGGAATGTTGAATTATTCACCAATTTATAAAGAAAACACAGGTTTATAACTCATAATTTTTCTTTAACTGATTATTTTTAGTGGTTCAGATCTATTATGAGAAAACGTATGCAATCAATTCCCCTTATTCTAGATTGATCAGTTTTTCGAAAATAATTGGTTGTTTACGGTTAGATTTAATTTTGAGGCAATGACTCTTTTTGGATTGTCCAGAGTTAGATTAATTCCAAATTATTTGACTTCAACAAATTTATTCCATAAATATAATAGAAGGTTTTAGGGTGATCTCCTATATTTAATTGATGATGCAAATGCTGAGGTAATCGCTCCATTATATAATGTCCTGTTAGAAGAAGGGAATATATTTCAGTATGCCAATATCAGGTATCAGCTGAAAACCACGAAAACCCATCATTTTTGATTTTTATAACTAGGGATCTGATGAAACAAATCTCATTAACTTCAATCTTGTTGTTTTGTTCACTTGTTTTATTATCCTGCAAGAAGGATAATCCTGTTACACCGCCCATTGAACCACCTGTTCTGAAAGATACCGTCACTGTTTCTGTTGAAGGGGTAACCCATAGAAGCGTGGAACTTAGGGTTCAATCTACAATGAACAATGATCAATTAACAATTGAGATATACAGAACACTCAGCAGCAAAGACACGCTTATCAGCTCTTACTCTATAATCAGGACAGATACAAGCATAATAGACGACAATAACGGAGAAGGACTTCAGCTTAATACAGAATATAAATACTATGCAGTAACCAGGGACAGCACAGGAGAGATAAAAGACACCAGCAACACTGTAACAGCCAGAACGCTGGCACCTACCTCACATAACTACACCTGGCAGGAATATACAATAGGTGATTTCGGTATCCTCTATGACGTCTGGGGTGCTGATGAGAATAATGTATATGCGGTGGGTGAGATTACTATCAACAATAGATATTACAGTGTGCTTCATTATGATGGAAATATCTGGAATCCCATAGCTGATACTGTGGGTGGATCTGCAGTCTATGGATTTGGTTCCGATGACATCTGGGTAGTTGGTGGAGCTGTTTATCACTATACAGATAATAAATGGGTACGACTGGATGCTAGCGTAAACAATGGACATATAACTATACTCGATGACATTTTATTCCGAAATAACCCCTACACCTCCATCTGGGGAACCAGCAGCAGTGATATGTATCTTGGTAATGAACAAGGAAAGATAATCCACTGGGATGGAAGCAAAGCAGAAGTAATGAATGTACATTCCACAGTAGGAGCAATTTTAGATCTATGGGGTTTCTCAGAGAATGATATCTATGCAGTTGCAGGGGATGTATTCCAATCCCTCGGCGAACTATATCATTTCAATGGTGCAGGGTGGGAAATAATCAGAACGGGCGGACCTAATAAAATCAGTTACGATACTTATGGACCATTTTCCTCGGTCTGGGGAATAAACCCAAGCGAATTATATCTTCAGGGAAATGATCTTGAAGCCAGAAGAGGTAATAGCTGGGTTACAGATTTTGATTTTGGAGTATACACTGAAAAAATAAGAGGTTCTGCAGGTAATAATTTATTTGCCTGCGGTCATTTTGGACTGGCTGCACACTATAACGGAGTTGATTGGAAAATCTTCAATGGATTCCCCAGCATAATACTCAGAGGCATTTATGTTACAGAAAATAAAGTATTCATAGTGGGGAATAACACTATCTATGAAGGAGTAACACAATAATTCGAAGGGAGAAAATTAATGAAGGCAATTTTACTGTTTTTAATTCTTTATCTCCCGGTATTTGGACAAACTTATGATTATACCCATGATAGGGTCACTGAAATGATAGTGGTCTAATTATCTTCTATGGGAGGCTGCCTTTTATGGCAGCCTCCGCCTACCCTATAACCAAAACAGATACGAGCATAATAGACGATCATAACGGAGAAGGTCTCCAGCTTAATACCAGCTTAGCTACTCTGCAGTAACCAGGCATCGCACAGGAGAGATAAAAGATACCAGCAATACAGTTTCTGCCAGACCCCTGGCTCCAACTTAACACGACTTAACCCTGGCAGGAGCATACAATAGGAGGTTTCGATAGTGTCCTCAATGATGTATGGGGAACGGTCGAGAATAATGTTTGAAATACTTTCATACTTAAGTTGACATTAACCCTTTTTTCCCATATTTACGTCTAAGTATTCAGGAAACATAATGGCGGTTGCTGATTTATAAGCATATTCAGTGAAATATTGGGGAATGATGAAACTACTTCTAAGCAAAAAGAACAATAATTATCCTAAATTTTATTTATTCTGAGATTAACTCATTATTGAGCCTGCTTCTGATATAAATGAGGTTAAAATGAAAAGACATTTATTTGTTCTGACTCTTGGCCTGACCATTACAATAATTTTCTCCTCCTGCAAGAAAGACAACCCTGTCATCCCTCCTGTTGAGCCGCCGCCGGTGGTAAAAGATACTGTTACAATATCAGTTGAAGGCTTAACACACAGAAGTATTGAACTAAGAGTTCAGTCGACAGTAAATGATTCTTCACTGAAGGTTAAACTATTCAGAACATTTAATTCAGCAGATACAATGGCAGCCGAGTACCCTATCCTTGTAAAAGATACAACCATAATAGATGACAATAGCGGAGAAGGACTACAGCTTAACACAGAATACACCTACTATGCAGTAACAGTAGATACCGCAGGAGAGATAAAAGACACCAGCAGCATAATCACTGCCAGAACCCTCGCCCCAACTTCTCACGATTACACCTGGCAAGAGTATACAATAGGTGATTTCGGTATCCTCTATGACGTCTGGGGCACTGATGAAAATAATGTCTATGCAGTGGGTGACATAAATATTAACAATGAATATTATGGTGTGCTTCATTACGATGGAAGTAGCTGGGACGTTGTAGTCGATACTGTGGGTGGTTCTGCAATCTACGGGTTTGGTCCGGAGGACATCTGGGTAATCGGTGGAGCTGTTTATCACTACACAGATAATAAATGGGTACGACTGGATGCTAGCGTAAACAATGGACATATAACTATACTCGATGACATTTTATTCCGAAATAACCCCTACACCTCCATCTGGGGAACCAGCAGCAGTAATTTGTACTTGGGGAATCAGGTAGGCAAAGATAATCCACTGGGATGGAAATCAGGCAGAAGTAATAGATGACCTGGGTACCTGGATAACCGACATTAACGGAACTAATGAGGAGAATATCTGGGTAACCGCGGTTAAATCAAGCGAGCTCAAGGATATTATTGTTCATTTTGATGGAATTGTCTGGAACCAGGTGAGATCTGCCCACCAGCTTCTCTTATCTGAGATCGGTATTAACCTTTAATCAGCAGGAAGTACTTGTAGGAGGCAATGGAATGTTTTACAGGCAGAGTACCGGTGAATGGACTATCCTGCCCTATGTGAACAGGGGATCAATACAGAAGATCAGGGGAAATTCATCCACTGATCTTTTAGCAGTCGGGGGTTACGGCACAGTAACACATTACAATGGTATAGACTTACATTTTTACGATGAACTATATACTCCATCCGGTGGGATAAACTACGGGGTTTACACAACGGGGCAATAAAGTATTTATCGTCGGAATAGACGAAAGTAATACAAAAGCACAAATAATAATCGGGGAAAGGAACTAGCACCAGTTACACGATAATTCTCTTTAAATAAATCCGCTTTGATAGTTGTAGTATCAAGGCGAGTCACATGCACCATACCAATAACAAGCGGATGTTTCAGTCCTTTACAGTAATATCCATAACCTGGCTGTTTCCGCCGACTTCGGGGTAATACATCAGGTAAGCCTGGGCTGCGGGAACAGTATAATCTCCCGGCATCTGGGCTTTGATTATGTATGAGAATTCCATCCTGTCATTTACATTTGTGACAAAGAAGGCGACCTTTTCATCACGGTACTCTTTGTCGGCGTAAAACCAGCGCCATGGTCGATAATCCCAGTAATCATAGTACTTGTAATCGTTTTCGCCTTCTATTTCAAAGTTCTGTTCGTCTTTCACAACCTCGAATCCCGAGGGCAGCATATCTTCAAGGATGAAATACTGAAGGTCGTTATCTTTGGTGTCTACATAAGTTTTAACCAGTATATTCTCTCCTGAAACAACGGTGCCTTTTAAAGGTTCTTTGGTGTAAATAATTCTATCCTTCATCTGTTCCTGTTTAAGGATATAATATTCTCTTTTAACTTTGAAGCCGTTAACATTAGCAGCTGCATTTTCATCATTTGTATAGTACTGGTCTATACCTGAGAAATAAAGCTTACCGTTACCGTTCTTTACTATTTTAATTTCATTATCTCCCTTATGAAGAATATTACCCGTTAAACCTGAGAAACTAAGTGTTTTGTTTTCTTTATAGATATCTTCTTTTGTAAAATGACGGTTTGCGACCTGTTCGCCGTTTACGTAAATGGTTACATTATAGTCAGGTGTTAGTTCATTCGTTGTCTTTAGATAATCAGCCAGGGCAAATACAACAGCCGCCGTTTCCTGAGTTGATCTCCAGCTGAATCCTTGTTTCTGCTGGAGCAGCCATCTTACTGTTTTTCCTATCAGTTCGGAATTTGAATTTGTACTTAGCAATGCTTTAAGCACGAATGCGGTTGTCTGAACTTTATCATCCTGCCAGCTGTAATGCCATTCTTTGCCTCCCCAGTACGCAAACCTCTCCTCACTGTGAACCATTTTCTCAAGTTTATCTGCGACTCCCTTTGCCAAAGAATTATTATTTATATCTTTTAACGCGATTGTTAGCAAGGCAGTTGAGTAAGCATTTAAATCATCGTCAAGCAGTTTTTCAATACGTTTGTTTAAGTCCGCATAATCGGCAGAATTATACTTTAGCGCTGCCGCAAGCGAATAAAGCATAAATGAAAGGGTTGTTTCATCAAGTGACTCTGATTTCTCAATCTGCTGTTTAAGATTTTCAACACCCCGCGAATAAATATTATTATCAACAGGATAGCCCGCATTTTTAGAGAGCGTCATTCCATAGACGACATAGGCGGTCATATAAGGATGGGTTTTGTCGTTAGTCCACCATCCCCAGCCGCCGTCATCATGCTGGAAGTTATACAGTCTTTTTAATCCGGCTTCTACCATCTTCGGCAATTCTTCGATTGTGGAATACTTTAACGGGGCATCAAGATCCTTGAATGTATTTGCCACAATGATAGTGGGCAGGAACCTGCTCATTGTCTGTTCAACGCAGCCGTACGGGTAGCCGGCAAGGTCGTCAAGCGCTTTAATAATTGTGCCGGCGAGGGAGGGACTAAGATCAAACTCCAGCTTTGCTGTTCTTAAATCAACATCACCGGGTATTTTGAAACTGAGCTCTTCAGATCTGCTGAAATCACTAAAGTCAGAGATAAGCGGGTTTGTTACACGTATGCCGCGCGGCAGTATCGGTACTTTAAGTTCAAGGGCGTCAGATTCTTCATTCGTCAGTGCCTCCGCCGATAATTTAGCCTCACCGATGGGATTATCAACTTTCACAGTCCAGTCTATTCTCAGCTCACCGTTTTTGTCGATCATAATTTCATAGACACCGTTATTACCCTTGTTGAGGGCAGCATCATAACCCTTGCTGTTAACTTCAGAGTTTATCAGCTTAACGTTATCAGCACTGAAGGTGATTTTTGTTTTTTTCTTTTCATCAAGATAATTATGAACGATGGTGGAGACGGTCATTTCGTCACCTTCACGGAAGAAGCGCGGAGTTTCCATTCTTAACAGTAAGTCCTTGCGTGATATCATCTTATCCTGCTGCTGCCCTACATCTGTGCCTTTTGTTACTCCCCTTACAGTTGTTCTCCAGGTAGTGAGGTTATCAGGAATTTTGAAGCTGACTTTCGCTTTGCCACTCTTATCTGTAATTATGTCGGCTTTCCATATCAGTGCATCAACAAAGTTCGACCGTACTTCAGCTTTAACATAACCTGTGCCCTTATCCTTCATTTCAGATTTCATCATCATACCGTTTGCACGAGGTGCATTTAAGGCCATTTCATCAGCTTCAACAACGCCTGCCTGTGACTGTCCGAAATCCTGGCGTAGTTCTACCACAGGCTTCTCGATTTCAAAATTATATTCTTTTGACTTCATGTCGATATTAACTGTCTTGATCATAGTAAGGTTATGTCCGTTCCCGGATATGTATAATTCATATTCCCCCTGTACAATGTTACCTATCTTATAATTTCCATTGGTGTCTGTTTCGGCGGTATAATAGTATTTCTCACTTGTCAGGATCACAAAAACCTTTTTTGCCGGTTCATCGCTGTCTTTTATATTTATTTTACCGTACAGGGAACCTTTCTTAAGGTTTGTTTCATCCCGGTGTTCGTCCTTGAAGAAATTTTTATCTATGTAGGTTATATCCCTGCTGTGACTGCTGAAATTGCTGTACTGCAGTGAGCTGTATGTGGGGATATAGGAGTAAGCCGGGGCGTAGAAAAACGACTGGATATCCTGCGTCTGATCTTCTTTGATCGCGTAAATGCTTTCATCAATAATTCCAAACGACAAATCAGTATTAGGCACCGGATTTCCCTGGTAATCTTTCACGGTTACTTCATAATCTGCGTTTTCACCCGGTTTGTAGGTTTCTTTTGAAGGCTTTAAGCTGATATCAAGAAACTTATCCTTTGCGAGTACTCCTACCAGCTTACTTGTATTATAGAATTGTCTATCTTTCAGATAACAGACCGCAATATTAAAGCTTGGAGAAAATTTATCTGTAAGCTTTTCACGGATAGTAAGACTGTTTCCTTCAACCTTATACTTCTTATACTTAATAAAAATATCAGATTCATAAGTCAGAAGCAGTTCTGTATTGGCAGTAGGAATAAAAACATATGCAACCAGGCTGTCGCCTTTATCGTAGGCATCTTTGTCGGTGACTATTTCAAGTCCCGACCCTGTCCTGCCGTAGTAATAATTATTTATATCCCCGACATAAAAAGATGAAGATGAGGTTATTTCCCTGTTTTTGCTGTCGTACGCCTTTACAACATAGGTATAGTAGCCTTCGCTAAGACGGGAAGTGGGATAAGGAACGGAAGCTTTACCGTGACTATCAGTACTTCCGTGAAGAACTTCAAGCTTATCCTGGTTATAATGCGTCCTGGGATTTGAATAGTTTATAATGATGTCAAAATCTGTCTGTACCGCGTTATCAGAGAAATCATTCGCATTAACCCGCAGGTTAACCGTTTTACCTCTTTCCACAAAATAGCGGTCAGGAGAGGTAAAAATTGAAAAAGCACCCCGGGTTACATAAACTTCCGACGAGCCGGGGATAACCCTTCTTGAAGCATCTTTTACTTCTGCAGTTATGACGTAGACATAGTCATACTGGACATCATCATCAACCTTATAGCTGAAATTATATTCTCCTTTATCATTTAGTGAGCCCGTTTCCTGCGAAACGAGCTGCTGGTTTCCGTAATACATCGGCCTTGAGTAAGAACGATAGAACCAGCTGTAATCTGACCAGTACCACCAGGGTCTCCAGTACTGCTTCTTATAAATGCTCAAAGTAACCTCACCATTTGTAACAGGAGAACCGAAATAATAATCTGCTGTTACCGTTCCATCAATAATATCTCTGGCCGCGTAGTTCTTTGATCCGGTTTTAACTTCAACCTTATATTCGGGTTTTTTGTACTCTTCAACGCTGAAGGAGCCGTTATACGAATTCTGTCCGTTTGAAATTAAAATTGAGTAATCTCCGAGGTCGGCTTCTTCATCAAGCAAAAAATCGGAGTTAAGCGTACCAAATTCGTTTGTTGTAAGATCAGAGGAAAATACCTCTTTATTTTTTGGTGATTTAATAGTAACCGTAAACTTTTCATAAGGCACGTTCTTAATCTCGTTACCTCCCTTTTCTCTCATAATAGCCTTGAAGAATACCTGCTGACCAGGCCTGTATACTGGCTGATTGGTATAGATATAAGCTGTATAGTACCGGTTGTCGCTATTCCTGAAATAATAATATGGGTCGCTTAAAATTGTCTCTTCGCCCGCCTGTGCTATGAGGATAGGTGAGGTGATATTTCCTTCTTTTAGTTTATCCATATCTATAAGAACAATACCGTCTTTATCTGCAGTCTGGCTGGTTACGAGCTTACCATCGTTATAAACTGACACTCTGCTTTTAAGAAGGAATTCACTTGTTTGTGCATTAGCTATGTATGCGAGGATCTGTTTACCGCTGTTTTTATACACGAGAGAAAGGTCAGACACAACGATACCGCAGTATGCAACGAGGTCACCTTTTATCGCCTGAAGGATGTAAGTCCCGGGTTTATCGATTTTACCGACAGACAGGTTGTTATTGCTGCCGTAATAATCAGAAGGGATATAGGCTTTCCATTCCTTTAAAACTGATGTGTATTTAAGCAGGGTTTCTTTCCGGCTGCCGAAAATATCAAATGCATATCGCATATTATTCTTATCCAGAGATGAAAAGAAATTGACGGGGTCTTCTATAACAAGCAGCCGGAATTTATATGTGCCTCCGTTCCTGCTATAATTATATAAATTAACCGAAACCTGGCTCCCCGGGGAAAAGGTTGTATAGTTTGAGAGATAAAAATTATCCTCGTCATTTATGCTGCTTTGATTTGAGCTCCCTAATAAAAAAGGAAGAAGTAGAGTTATAAACATTAACAACCGCTGCCGGAAAAAAGTAGACTGGTTCATACTGGCTCCTCGAATGTTACCGGATTATACACAACCTATCCGAAAAAGTGCCCGCTGCAAAAAATATTTTTTCAGCTTACCTAAAATACTTTTAATTCCGGCGTATGAGAACTAATTACTCCGCGGCGCTGAGGGACAGATAAATACAACAGCTATATATAAGAATGTTTTAAAATAGGCGGATGGTACCATCATAATACATTTCCCAGGGCATGTTTGAGCAACGTCCCATTTGGCACTTATGTGATATTATTGCTTTTAACTTGCCTTATTGTTCCCTATGTTGATTAGGAAGAAAGATTCGACTAAAACACTATAATAGTCGATTATTTTGGACCAGAGGTATACAGGCACTATTCATGAAAACATCATTGTAAGTGCATTTGAGGTACTCTAATTTAGTGTTACAAAAAACTATCAACTAACGATGAGGTGATATTGAAGTTACTAACAAGAATATCGATCGTGGGCATCTTAGCTTTACTGGTTGGATTTACTATAATTAAGACAGACGTGAATGAGATAGCAAAACCAGTAATGAGTAATACGGTCACAGTAGAAGAGAGTCTTGTTGAAACATCAGCAATATCTTACATAGATAAAGGTTACATGTCAGCTTCCTGGTATGGTCCCCATTTCCATGGAAAGCAAACCGCTAACGGTGAAATTTACGATCAGACGGCTTTTACCGCCGCTCATAAAGGATTAAAATTTGGGACAATGTTAAAAATAACTAACCCGAGAAACGATAAATTCGTAATTGTGAGAATTAACGACCGCGGTCCCTATATTGGAGGGAGACAGCTTGATCTTTCAAAAGCTGCAGCACAGCAGCTAGGTATGATGAAGCGCGGAGTTATTAAGGTAAAGGTCGATCAATTAAGCCTGAAAGGGATAAACTTCCCCGTTATCACGCTGAACTGATAACCAATGTCCATAACGAATAAAGTTAAGACCCGGCAGAAAAGCCGGGTTTTTTATTTTATATTCCTTTAATTATTAAATTGCACCAATAAATTCAAAGAATAACCGACGGAAAGAATGCCTGAAAAAAAGAAACTGAACCTGGGCTGCGGAAAGGACATTAAAGAGGGATATGTAAATCTTGATGTGGTGGATTACGGGGGAAATATGATCCACGATATCAACACTTTTCCATACCCTTTTGAAGACAACACTTTCGACGAGATTTTTGCCAGTCATATTCTCGAGCACCTTGACAGCTTTCACAAGACGGTAACTGAACTTTACAGGATTTCAAAACCGGATGCGGTTATAATTGTATACGCTCCTTTCTTTCTTAATACAAAATATTTTGGTGAACCTGACCATAAGATTCCCTTTTCAATTAGAACCTTTGATAATTACGAGTTTATTGGAAACCGGAAGTTAAAATTTTACGAGAAATGGAAACTGAACCACAGAACAAACTATGAAGGCAAGGCACAATTTGAAATTCTGGAGAAGAGATTTATCACCTCTCATTTTGCCTTATTGAAGTGGATGGACGTTATACTGAATATAGAGCCGGTTATGTACGAAAGGTTCTTTGCAGGAATTTTCTCACCGGAAGAGGTCTTTTTCAAACTTCGTGTTGTGAAATAACCCCCTCCCCGCCCTTGCGTGATGTCCGTTTTTTTATTATTGATGTCAATACCGTTATTCCAACATGAGGACAGGGTATGGGCATCCGGGAAATTAATTGATAATATCTCCTTTGTTATGGGCCAGCTTTTCACGCCATTTTTGGAGTTCCTCGGGCGTTTGTCTCACCCAATCTGTTACTTCGCCCACGATTTTCAATGGTGCCAGGGAGCGGTATGAGCGTGTCGGATTGCCTGGGAATTTTTTGTCTGTAACGTTCGGATCATTTTCAAAACTTCCTGTCGGTTCTACGATATAAACACGTTCACGGCCATCTCCTTTAGCTAATGCTGCAGCAAGACCCGCCCCATTAACGAGGGCTGTGAAATAAATGTGCTTCATTATGACTTCAGGTTTGTAATTAGACCTGCTTCCTGCCGTCAGCAAATCTCCAACCTGCAAATCTGCTTTCGTCCCGTGATAAAATGGTCCGATATCAGACAATTTGTCTTTGAATGAAATTGCTAATTCATAATTCTTTTTTGCGTTGTCAAGATCGCTTAAGTCCTCATAGCATTTGGCAATCTTCGAATACAGAGAAGGAAAAGCTCCCTCAACACTAACGTCATTTATTTTTAAGGCAAACTGTAAAGCTGTTTCGAGCCATTTCAATTTGTCTGAAACATTTTTTTGATGTCGGGCCGCATAATAGGAAGCAGTAAATTTTTCAAAGTCGTTTGCCGCGTCGTTCCAGGCCTGAAGAAACAGTCTGCTTGCTTCTTCAGGTTTGCCTTTTTCTTCCATGTCCATACCTCGAACACAGAGTTTGATAACATTGTTGTTTGGATTGAATTCCATTTTCTAATTATTTCGTCTGCAACTTATTGTAATAACACGGATACTCCCGGATCCCTTTCCTAAGATTTCCTTCTTACGACCGTAACAATCAGCCATAGCCAGCCAATCAGGAAACAGACTCCCCCGAACGGGGTTACCATCGCAAAAAACACCATCCCTGTAACAGCATATAAATAAAGTGAAAAAGAAAAGAGTACTATCCCTGACAGGAAGAACCATTTAGAAACCTGAAAAGTTTCCCCCGCTGACAGCGCCAGGGCGAGCAGAACCACGCTGTGGATCAAATGATAAAGTATACCTGTCTTATAAGTTTCCATCATTTCAGAAGTCAGCATGCTTTTCAGGCCATGAGCGCCAAAGGCCCCGAGCGCCACACCGAGAAAGCCTGAAATTCCTGCAATTACTATCCATTTTTTTGACATTCAGGACTCCGTTTCTATATGAACCATCTCAATTTACATTGTAAAATAGGATGTAAAATTGCTAAATTAACCGACTAATAATAATTAACCAAACGTTTAAAATGAAAGCACTGCAAAAGATGATTCTGCCCGCATTACTGCTGGCGGCAATTCTACTTATATATTTTATATATTTTGGCTCCTCTGGAGAACCCGGCCTTTTTTCAAATTTTGATACAAATAATAATGCGAATAAGGATATCCGGGTTTACCTTGTAAAGGAGAAAGGTATTCAGAGCGATCCGGCAAATCAGTCAGCCGCATTTTACGCTATGGATGGAGCCGGGGTACAGAACCTGGTTCAAGCCCCATATCCGCTGCCTGAAGGGATCGAAGAATCCGAATTTATCGTTATGAAGGGTCATCTGCACGACGATCATTTTCACGCTGTGGAAATAAGTTTACCATAGCTATATGAGAGACAAATTCGAATTAGTTTCAAATTATAAGCCTTCAGGTGATCAGCCGGAAGCTATCAAGCAGCTTACCGCCGGAATCAGGAACGGTGATAAGTTCCAGACACTGCTGGGTGTTACAGGCAGCGGTAAAACTTTTACCATCTCAAATGTTATTGCCGAAATTAATAAGCCAACCCTGATTATATCGCATAATAAAACACTTGCCGCACAATTGTATTCCGAGTTTAAAGCTTTTTTCCCGACTAATGCCGTGGAATTCTTTATAAGCTATTACGATTACTATCAGCCTGAAGCTTACGTGGTTTCAAGCGATGTATATATCGAAAAAGATTTTTCAATTAATGAAGAAATAGACCGTCTCAGACTGAAAGCGACTACCGCCCTGATAGAGGGAAGAAGGGATGTAATAGTGGTTGCGTCTGTAAGCTGTATATACGGAATTGGAGCACCCCAGGATTATGCAGAACAAATAATCTTTCTGCGTCAGGGGATGCAGATCCCGAGAAAAAAATTATTAAGAGACCTGATAGATATTCATTATGTAAGAAATGATACCGATTTTAGTCGTGGAACTTTCCGTGCCCGCGGTGATGTGGTTGAGATTATTCCCGCTTACCAGTACGAGGAAGCAGTAAGGATTGAATTCTGGGATGATGAGATTGAGAAGCTCAGCATTATCGACTCTGTTACGGGAGATGTTTTAAGGGAGGTTGAATCAAACCCTATATATCCGGCAAAGTATTTCGTCTCTAACCGTGAACAGGTTCAGAAGGCAATTTACGGCATTGAACAGGAACTGGAGGAAAGGTTAAGATATTTCCGCTCAGAGGAAAAATACCTTGAGGCTCAGCGGATTGAGCAGAGAACTAAGTTTGATATCGAAATGATGAAGGAAATCGGTTATTGCTCGGGGATTGAGAACTATTCCAGGCATCTTGATGGAAGAGCCCCGGGTTCCCGTCCTTACAACTTAATGGATTATTTTCCAAAAGATTTACTTTGTGTAATAGACGAGTCGCATGCAACCGTTCCCCAGATCAGGGGGATGTACAATGGCGACAAGGCGAGGAAGGAAACCCTGGTAGAATATGGGTTCAGACTTCCTTCAGCTCTTGATAACCGCCCTATGAAGTTCCAGGAATTCGAGGGAATGCTTGATCAGGTGATTTTCGTAAGTGCGACTCCTGCTGATTTTGAGTTTGAGAAGACCGGGGGAGTAGTTGTTGAACAGATAATCCGTCCCACCGGACTGCTTGACCCTGAAATTCTGGTTCGCCCGATTAAAGGTCAGATCGACGACCTGATTGGTGAAGTAAGGAAAAGGGTAGAGAAGAAGGAGAAAACACTCGTTACCACACTTACTAAAAAAATGGCCGAGGACCTTTCCGATTACCTGGATAAAATCGGTATCCTTGTAAGGTACATACACAGCGACATTGATGCACTTGAACGCGTTGAAATACTAAGGGATCTGCGGCTTGGTGAGTTTGATGTCCTTGTAGGCGTTAACCTCCTGAGAGAGGGACTTGACCTCCCCGAGGTATCTCTTGTGGCAATTATCGATGCAGATAAAGAAGGATTCCTGAGAAGTGAAAGATCATTAATGCAGACTGCGGGACGTACAGCCCGTAATGTTAACGGAAAGGTGATAATGTATGCGAATATCATCACCGAATCCATGCGGAAAACAATAGACGAAACAAACAGGAGGCGCAGGATTCAGCAGGAGTATAATGAGAAGCACGGCATCGAACCGAAGACTATCTTCAAGAGTATGGAGGAGATAATGTCATCTACCTCGATAGCAGACATAAGGAAAAAAGAAGAACCGGAAACGTTTGCCTTCTCCAAAGTAGCCGAGCCGGTGCTTAAATATATGACCAAAGATCAGAAACAGGATCTGATTGAAGAATTGAACGGACAGATGCATCAGGCTGCGAAAGACCTTGAGTTTGAGAAGGCGGCACACCTGAGAGACGAAATACAGCGTCTTAAGAAAATGGTAAAATAAAACTAAATGAGGATTACGGGGTGTAGTTCCTCTTTGAATATATCCCCTTTATATATAACCTGCTCCAGGAATAATCCCGAAGGCGGAGCCGTATATTTTGACGGTTCTTTTGATCTTGTGATGAGAAATATTTTTATATCAGCCTCAGAAAAGTTTCCGCGGCCTACTTCTGCAAGAACACCGACCATTCTTCTTACCATTTTCCACAAGAAATGAGACCCTGTTATCCTTATAAGAATTATATCGCCTTCCTGCTTAAAGCGTATGTCATCTATCAGGACTTTTGTAGATTTTTCTTTTGAATCCTGGTCGGAGAAAGATATAAAATCATGCATACCGACGAATTGTTTTGCCGCAGATTCCATAGCCCTGTAATTCAGCCTGTCTTTTATCCACCAGACATAATTTTTTCCAAAAGCAGTTCTTCGTGTGGATATCTGGTATATATAGCTTCGTTTAAGGGCATCGTGGCGTGCATGAAAATCAGGATGAACCTTTTCAACTTCCAGGATATTTATATCATAAGGAAGACTGTCATTCAGCTTAAGTCTGATTATTTCAGGAGCAAGCATAGTCTTAACATCAAGGTGCGCAGTCTGGCGGAGGGCGTGGACCCCGCTGTCGGTTCTACCCGAACCCTGTATATCTGCCTTTTCATTTTTGAAAATCTCATCTGCAGCTTTGAAGAGAGTGCCCTGGACAGTCCTTGTTGACGACTGGCCCGGCTGCTTCTGCCAGCCGGAATACCGTGTACCATCATATTCGATAAACAATTTAAAACGTGCCATCCTTAGAACGAGATCTCCTCTTCAGCGTAATCATCTACTGATTCGAAAATTCTTACCTTAACTTTTTTAACGTTGGGAGGAAGGCTTTGTTTCTGTATCTCCGCCAATATATAACGGCAGATGTTTTCAACTGTTGACTGAAAATTTACGATTACCTTTTTTGATTTTACTGAATCCAGGAACCGGACGATTTCCTCATCTTTTTCAAAGACCATGAAAGCATGATCAAGATGATCGATTATAGGATTGACAATTTTTTTAAGATCATAATAATCCATTATCATCCCGCCTTCGTTTACTTCGCCCTCCAGTTCAACAATCATCCTGTAGGAATGTCCGTGTATATTTTTACATTTGCCGAAATGCTCCGGCAGGCGGTGGCCCATGTCCCAGTGAAATTCTTTAGCAATTTTCATTTATACACCTTTAGTATCCGGCTGCCAGATGAATTTATGCAATTGCAGCTGGAATCGCGCTTTAACTTTGTCTTTCAGCATCCATTCAACAAGTGTAAGAGGCTCCAGCTTTCCGAAGACAACTGAGATTAGCAGTTCACATTTTCCTTCAAGCCGGTAATCTTTAATAATTTCCTTAGTCCACTCGTAATCTTCCCTGCTTCCAATTACAAATTTCAACTCATCATTCTGTTTGAGAAAATTAATATTTTCATAGAGGTTTTTTTTCATCATGCCGCTGGAGGGACATTTAAGATCCATCACTATTTTTACGCGGTCATCAATTCCTTGAATCGGGAGACTCCCGCCTGTTTCCAGCATAACCTCATAACCCTCATTGCAAAGCGCCGTCATAAGCTGTCGGCATTCCTCATCCTGGGCAAGCGGTTCACCGCCGGTAATTTCCACAAGTCTGCAGCCATAATCCGCAACCTTAGTAATCACATCATCCATTGAAAAGTCATTTCCCTCATAAAATGCATACTCAGTATCGCACCAGGTACACCGGAGGTTACAGCCCGTAAACCTTATAAATACGCAGGGCAGTCCGGCATAGCTGCTTTCTCCCTGAACCGAGAAATAGATTTCATTTATTTTTAGCATATTTTCGCAACATTTGAATATTTTAACAGGGATTAATTTAGTAAAGAATACATTGACAAAAAATGCCCAATTATCTATATTTGGGGTCTATTTTTATATACAAAACCAAGGATTTACTGAAAGATGGCAAGTCATAAATCGGCAAAGAAAAGAATACGCACTTCTGATAGAAAAAGAGCTATCAATAAAAGTTATGAATCTATGTTGAAAACTCATTACAAGAAAGTTCTGGAAACAGAAAATAAGGATGAGGCTGAAAAATTATATAAGGAAGCCATTTCCGTAATTGACAGGGGAGCGAGCAAAGGAATTGTACACAGTAATAATGCATCCCGTAAAAAAGCTGCTCTAACCAAACATTTGAATAAACTTGGCAAGCCAAAAGAAGAACAAAAATAATCCTTATACCTGTTAAAAGTTTTTAAGGCTCTCTGCGGAGAGCCTTTTTTATTATATGGATTTAATGATTCAAAATATATCATTAAATTGTATAGGAAATATTTTACTTTATTAATTATCCGGGGAGAAATATGCACGAAAAAAGTATAGAGCTGTTGAATAAAGCTGTTGCTGATGAACTTTCTGCGGTACATCAGTATATGTATTTTCATTTTCGTTGTGATGATATGGGCTATGATCTACTCGCTAATTTATTTAGAAGAACTGCTATCACCGAAATGCTTCATATAGAAAGACTCGCCGAGAGGATATTGTTCCTGAAGGGAGAAGTTGAAATGAAAGCTGCTTCTGAGGTTCAGAAATTACATGAAGTCGAGGAAATGCTGAAGCTTGCCTCCCAAATGGAGGAAGACAGCGCCAGGGAATATAACCAATGGGCTAACAAATGTGCGGCAAATGCGGATTCGGTTTCCAAGCAGTTATTTGAAGGTTTGGTAGTTGAAGAAGAAACCCATTTTGATCAGTATGACACTGAGCTGGACAATATGAAGAAATTCGGTCCCAATTACCTTGCTCTTCAATCTATCGAGAGAAGTAAGGGCAGGGATATAGGTACAGCACCTGCCAATTAGAATTATGATAATATATCCTTTTTAGTTTTAGGAGCCATACTTGTTATTCCGGAGGATGTATTTTCCTTGCCTCCTGCTTCCCAAAACCCGAAAACCTGGGAGGGGTGTGCAAGCAAGAAATTAGAGATATCATTCCCCTGAATTATTTTGATTATAGGTAGAAAATTTGCCTGATGGACCAGGGATGTTAGCCAGATTTGAGTATGACATTTTTGTCAGTGTTCAGGATGGAATTGTTATCATAAAATCGGGATTTTGCTCGTTTTCGGCTTGTTTCATTTTGAGAGCAAATACCACATGCGAACTACATGCCCCCAGTATCAAACCGAGACTACTACCTCGCAGCAAATCGAGATAAAAAGTATGACAGAATTGTCATACTTCGTGGTAACACATTGAGCCGGGTAGTACTAAAAGTCGTGAGGCTTGACCGTTAAATTTTTATTCACACGATAGTCTCTTTTTGATTGTAACTATAACGATCCTAAGGTAGCGAAATTCCTTGTCGGGTAAGTTCCGACCTGCACGAATGGTGTAACGATCTGCGCACTGTCTCAACCACGGCTCGGTCAAATTGTGGTACCGGTGAAGACGCCGGTTAACCGCATATGGACTAAAAGACCCCGTGCACCTTTACTGCACCTGACATTGGGTTAGGATAAAGAAGTTCTTTCTCCTCACCTGTCTCTGAGTTTATAATGATAAGCCTGTTCTCACCTTCCTTAAAGGTAACTTCAATAGAATCCGCAAGCTTTTCCCTTATCTCGCCGGACGCAACCTTAAACCGTTCTATTATTATCCTGGCGCCTTCACCTTGTTTTCAAAGTAGAGATCTCTATAATCCTTTCGCTTATTCACTGTCTTTTACACTTATCTTGTTACATCTTATATTCCCCAAAAAATGAAATAACTTCCCTGACTGATCGATTTTGAGTTAGTCATGCGAAAAGATTGAACTTCAATTCCAGGAAGCGAGCGACAGCCGAAGCTGCCCCCTTTTTGCTCCCCGGTGGGCAAGATTACTCACCTTGACGACAAAAATGACAAGAATCGGTGTTTACCAGGTTCAATTTTGCCTGGAATCAACTAAAAACGAATGGCAAAGCTTTTGCAGGATATGGGGTAACTAGTTGAGTGGAGGTTTTTATGAACATTGAAGCTTTATTGATCCTGGTTCAGGTTTTCATATTGATTTACCTGGGTCTCAAATTCTATAAAAAGGTTCTCAATAACAGGTTAAGGATAAAATAAATTTGTAATTCCGGTGTCACTTTCACCCGGAATGCAGCACTATCTTTCCGATATCTTTTTTACCAAACAAAAAATTTACAGAAAGGATAGTGCTATGATTAAAAAAGCAACTATCAGGCTGCTGCTATTATTCCTCGGATTAATCTTCTTCTCCTCCTCCTCATTCTGCACCAACCATTCGGTTGATGTAGCAAATTTTTCTTTTTCACCCGCAATGATCAATGCTGTCGTTGGTGATACAGTCACCTGGAACTGGGTGAGCGGTTCCCATACTACAACCTGCAACGGAACATCAGGAACGTCCCTCCCTCCCGGGGCAACCCCGTGGGATGAACCAATCAATAGTGCCTCGACTTCCTATTCATACGTAATTGAAGTCGACGGAGAATATGACTTTGTTTGTTCGTTCCACCCCAGTATGACAGGTATGATTATGGCCGTTCCCCTGCCCGTTGAACTCATCTCTTTTACAGCATCTCTGAACGATGGGTTTGTTGATTTGCAGTGGAAAACTGCCACCGAAAGTAATAACAGGGGATTTGAAATAGAGAGGAAGATTGCATCAGGTTGGGAGAAAGTTGGTTTCGTACAGGGACATGGAACCACAACCTATGAAAATTTGTATAGTTTCCGGGATGATACGAGGAAACTTCAACCTGAAGTAATGAGCTACAGGTTGAAACAAATTGATCTAAATGGAACCTACGAGTACAGCGCCGAGGTTAAGATCAATAACGCAGTTCCTTCGGATTTCAGACTTATGCAAAATTTCCCTAATCCCTTTAACCCTTCCACGCAGATTAATTATTCTGTCCCGCAATCTTCTCATGTGGTGCTAAAGGTTTATGATGCTAATGGCAGCGAAGTTGCAACCCTTATAAACCAGAATAAAGCTGAGGGAAATTACGCTATCAATTTTAACGCCTCCAACCTGTCAAGCGGAATTTATTATTATACTATAACTGCCGGATCTTTCAGCGCCACGAAAAAGATGATCTTGATGAAATAACGACATATGTCGCCTCAGAAAAGATTAATTAGTAAAACAACTGCGGTGACAGATGAAATTAAGAAAGAATTTAATAAACAGATAGCAAATAAAAAGTTCGGAAGGAGAGTTCATATGGGAATTAGAAAACTCATATGAACTCTCCCCGGGATTAAGTTCAAGAAAAGTAATGATATTCGAAGAGTGATGATAGGGGGAGAGAGGTTTTTCTCTCATTTGTTTTCCTGGGGCGGCAAATGTCTGGTACAATCAATTGAAGCCGGGCAAAACACTTGTCCGGTTTAAAAGCGGCTGTGAGAAAAAATCAGGGATGATATCAGCCACAATCATAACACTAAAAATAAAAAAAGGATTGTGTCGATAAATTTGAAGTGTAATTAAAGTCCGCGGGATTTCCCTCTTATCATTTGCCATATCGTGAAAAGGATTATTTGAATATCCAGCCAGAAACTCCAGTTTTCAATATACCACAAATCGTACTCAATGCGTTTTACAGTACGCTGACGGTTTAATTCATAATCCTCAACATCCCCCCTAAGTCCGTGTATCTGCGCCCACCCTGTCAAGCCCGGTTTCACCCAGCTTCTTATTCTGATTTCTTCAACTATATTTTCATAGACCTTATTAAAAGGAAGAGCATGAGGTCTTGGACCCACAACGGACATTTCTCCTTTCAATACATTAATGAACTGGGGAATTTCATCAAGACTTGATTTCCTAAGAAATTTCCCTATCCCGGTAACGCGGGGATCATTTTCTACGAGAGGTTTATATGTTTCCGTTTCCGGATCTACATGCATTGTTCTGAATTTATAGCACTTAAATATTTTATTATTTGTCCCGATCCGCTCCTGTCGGAAAAGTAAAGGGCCCTTAGAGAATAGTTTATTAACAATAAATAATAAAGGGAACACCCAGGAAAGCACCAGCACAACAAAGAGCAAAGAGAAGGATAGATCGAACAAACGCTTAATGAATCTCCAATGAGCTTCTGACAGAGGTTCGCTTCTTACTCTGATAATCGGAAAATCTCCCATCATATTAACCTGAAATTTCTTTGAGACAAAACGGAAATAATCAGGAATAATATTTACCCGCACAGCCTGTTTATCACAGATATGGATTATTGCATCAAGCTGACCGGACTCATAAATGGGAAGAGCAACGATAACCTCATCTACCTTTTTTTCTTCAAGTACCTTACCAAGTGAATCGATATTTCCAATAACTTTTTCTGAGCTTATATTGGAATCATCTAAATACCCGATAAAATTATATCCAAATTCTTT
This sequence comes from uncultured Ignavibacteria bacterium, assembly GCA_963774455.1. GTDB lineage: Bacteria > Bacteroidota > Ignavibacteria > Ignavibacteriales > Ignavibacteriaceae > DATFVA01. Next base: position 328,202 of record CAVZFD010000004.1, on the reverse strand, counting down.
ATGTTGTTCGAGCATATCGTAAAAGCCTCTGCCGATTTCACCTGCCCCGATTATAAGCAGATTCCACGAATTCTTTTTACGGCTTCTGACCGAACTAAGTATCCTTCTAATGACTATTACCCTGCCGCTTACAAACAGAAACAGCAACATTGCATACAGCAGAATGAAATTTCGGGTGAAGAGATCTTCTTTGACAAAAAAGATGAATAGTACTGAGGCAAGTATCTGAATGATAGTACTCTTTAGAATATTGACTATCTGGAAAGTATAATATCTTGTCCGCAGATCATCGTAGAAACTAACGACATTAGATACGAAATACCAAAGGAAATTCAACACTGCAAGCAATACAAACATATAATTTCGATCTACCAGGATGGCGAACGACTGTGCGGTAACTGCAGCCAATAAGAAGGCCGAATTAAGGAGGAGAAGGTCCAGGAACAATCTAAAATAATAAACCGATTTCTGGCTGGCAATCATATTTGCGCTTGACCTTTTCCATAAAACAATCCGGATTTTACACTCACATATTCTTTCATTTTCTCTTCAAATACCAATCTGTCAAATTGGCAGGCATATTCATGCAGTTTGGAGGGTTCAAATATATTCTGTTTCTGCTCAAACCTGGTAACTCCGTTGATTATGTCAGCAGGTGTCTGCTCATTGAAATGGATACCTGTTACACCATCTTTAATTGTTTCCGCGGTGCCTCCTTTATTTAGGGCTATAACCGGAGTGCCGCAGGAAAGCGCTTCTAAAGGAACAATTCCAAAATCCTCTTCGGCTGCGAAAATGAATGCACGTGCCTGCTGCATATAGCTGATAAGGGATCGGGAGTCAAGGTAACCTGCAAATTCAATATTCGATCCGGCTTTGGATTTCAGCTTCTCTTTTTCTGGTCCGCTTCCTACGACCACCAGCTTTTTATCAGGCATTTGTGCAAAAGCCTCAACTATTACATCAATTCTTTTATATGGAACAAGCCTTGATGCAGTAAGATAAAAATTTTCTTTCCTGTTTGAAACGGGAAATTTACCAGTATCCACAGGAGGATATATTACATCAGAATCCCTGTTATATATTCTTTTAATCTTTCGTGCAATATGATGGGAATTTGCAATAAACCAGGTTACATTATCAGCAGATTTAATATCCCATTCGCGAAGATATTTTATGATTTTGCGTGCAATTATACCTTTCAAACCGGAATTAAGATTTGCTTCTTTAAGGTAATATTCGGCTTCATCCCAGGCATAACGCATCGGAGTATGACAATAGCAGATATGAAGCTGATCTTTCCTGGTTTTTACTCCTTTTGCAACTGAATGAGAGCTTGAAATAATTACATCATACCCTGATAAGTTAAGTCTTTCTATAGCGTTGGGAAAAAGGGGCAAGTATTTACGGTGAGATTTTTCAGCAAACGGTAAGTTTTGAATGTATGTTGTATGAGAATGCTTTCCCTTTAGAATTAATTGTCTTTCCTGAGGGTTCAGGAAATCGACAAGAGAAAATACATCTGCATCAGGCCAGACATTCACTAAAGATTCTATACATTTCTCTGCACCCGCATAATTTACAAACCACTCGTGCACGATCGCTGTTTTTATATCTGGCATCTTATTATTCTATATTATCATTATCATCAGAATAGTTAATCGCTAAGTTTTTGAGGAAATATTCGGATAATATCATCTTCAACCTTGAAAGAATAATTATTCTTTTCGCTTAGAACCCTGGCTTCGATCTCCTTCAGTTCCGGATAATCATTTTCGCCATTGAATAATCGGGCATCATCGATAAGCAGGATGTGATCCTGCTTTGATCCGAGAATTATATCCAGTTCCCTTTTTATGGGAGTCACCAATTCTCCTTTGGCGGTTTCGAATCCCGAATAATGTCCATCCAGCCAGAAAATAGCTGGTTCGTCAATCTCCGTGATTATTTTATTAAGTACTTCTGCACTGTCCCCTTGTATCAGATTCGCATTATGAAGGCTGCTCAATCTTTTCGAGGAAATGCGATGAAGCTCTTCAGATAGTTCTATCGAGATAATCCTATCGAAATAATTTCTCTGGGCATACACCATCTCTCCACGGAAAGTTCCGGTTTCTACGAATGTTTTGACGGAATATTCTTTCTGATATTTCCTGACGGCTTCCTGTTTAACTACGTGCGGCGGAGGCACCTGTTTGCCGGCATTAACCCATTCATCTAAAATCTTAATCCTGTTTTTATCACGGTTCTCTTTTTTGATTTTCTGCCATATTATATAATTATGTATCTTTTCAAAAAATCTGTGCATACTACAATTCCTTTAATTCCTCTTATTAATCAAATCATCAAACAGCGTGGTATATCCATCTATGAACTTCTCAATGGTGTAATTATTTTTCACAGTATCAAAGGCTCTGTTCCTGATTCGATAAAACTCATCTGTTCCCAGATTATCTAAACAGTAACTCATTTTATCTTTAAGCTCATTAGTATTTTGCATTTCGGCCAGGAATCCGTTCACCCCATCCTGTATGAATTCTTTTGGACCACCCGAATTGGCTGCAATAACTATTTTCTTGTATGCCATTGCTTCAAGAACCGAATAGGAGAAAGATTCAGGAATAATAGAAAAATTTATCAGGATGTCTATAGATGAGTACAATTTCCCTTTGGATTCAATATATCCTTCAAAACGAATTTTTTCTTCCAGGGCATAATCTGCAATCATTTTTTTTAATTCAGATTTATATCTGAGGGAATCCTCATTAACTCCTGCCTCTCCGTATATGTAAAAAATAGCATTCCGGTTTTTCATAATTTCTCTCATCGCTTCAATCACAAGATGTATTCCTTTAATCCTAATGATGCTTCCGGTCATTCCGAATTTTACGATACTACCTGGTTCAAATTTAGTAAAAGGAGATTCCGGAATCCTTATTCCATTGGGTATGGTTACTAATTTCCCGGGAGAAGAAGTTTTAATCATGGAATAAATATTCTCTTTAACTGCATTTGAAACACAAACAATTTTATCTGTAAACTTAAGGAGCAGTCTTACTATTTTCTTTTCGATGGAATTGTTTTCAAAAATAAGATGCTGTATGGTTATTTGTTTTCTTCTGGTAAGCATAACTGCCGGCAATACAAAAAGGCCCGCAAATAATCCATTTGCCAGGATGAGAGAAGGTTTTTCCTGCCTGAATATTCTCAGGAATTTGAAGGTTGAAAGTTTTATACCGAAAATTATATTAATGTAATCCTTCAAATCCCAGCCTGAATCGCGGTATATCTTTTTCTGATTGTTATTTATAATGGTCCTTATCCCATTACCGCGGAATTTCTGCTCAACCTTTCCTTCGGGTGTAACCACTATAAATTCAAAGCGGGCTAAATTTTTGTGAAGCTTCAGGATGAATTCTTCACCACCACCCCAGCTTTGCATCACTGAAACGCAAAGGATCTTCGGGTGGTTTCCATCATGTGATTTCATCGTCGGAAGTCTCCATTTTCAAGCCAGCCGATCAACTTATACAGCAGGTAAAACTTAAGATGTATTACATTCCGGATTAAAAGCAAAAAAATCCCTTTTCTTCTGATATTTTTATAACGTGGAAGATTTATTTCTCTTTTTGCGGCAAGCCTCTGCAATCTATTTTCCCGTACATCCCAGCCGGCAGATGACTGTGTACCATGTATTCTGTAATAAACCTGGATCCTAGGGATGAAACAGAATTCATATTTTTCGCTTAATCTTAACCATAAATCATAGTCCTCCACAGCTTTTAACTCTGGATCTTCATCAAAACCGTCTACTTCATTTAAAGCTTCCATTCTGACCAACACAGATGAGAGTGGAATTGTATTTCCAATATTTCTAAGTCCTTTTGCGTCTTTTGCAGCCCGGAATGGAAGCGGAAGGAGTTCATAATCTTCAGATAAAAAGCCAACCTCACCGAACGTAAAGCTCATTGAATAAACGAAGGCCGCTTCACTGCGTTTTAAGAGATAGCCGACCTGATATTTTAATTTATGTCTCGTCCATAGATCATCCGAATCGAGAAATGCTATTAGACTGCCCGAAGCTTTACCGATTCCGTAATTGCGCGGCACAGAAGGTCTGCCTGAATGGGCAATACGATAAGGCTTAATCCTTTTATCAAATTGTGCGGCAGCTTCTATGATTTTGTAAGAGTTATCCGATGATTCATCGTCAACTGCTACTATCTCGATATTATCATAACTCTGGTTCAGTACTGAATTTAAAGTGCTCTCAATATATTTACCAGAATTATAGCAAGGAATAATCACTGAAACTAACGGTAATTTATCTGCTGTTAGCAGAAAGAATTTATTCAATTGCTTAATACCCTATCAATCAAATTACCAAGGTAACCTGCAGCCTTATGATCCTTTTGCGACCTGATATATCCATTATCGGCAATTGTACTTCGCAAGTTCTCGTTTCGAAGAAAGAATTTAATTTCTTCCGGCAGGTTCTTTACATCTTCAAAGACAGCTATTTCCTTATCGATCTCATAGATCAGATTCAGTCCGGGAACGTAATAGCTCAGTTGAAAACCCCCGCATCCGTTTATCTCATAATGCCTGCCCTTTACCTGCTCTTTATTCTTTTTCAATTGAATTAATTCTTTCCAGTCTATTATTGAAAAAAGTGAATGAGCCAGAAAGGACAGATCACGGCTTATTGCATTCGAGAGATTAAGATTTATTTTACTCTGGTTGAATACATTTACAACTTGCTCCTGTGAAATCCAGTTTCCATATTTTCCCCATTTCCGGCCGAAGACATTCACCTTTATCCCGTTTGCTGTAAGATAATCAATAATCCATCTCCTGTAAGGACTATAATTCCCTACGAAGGATACGTCATACTTTTTCTCTGCTTCCGTCTTCTTATAAACCCCGGGATTAAATCCGAACGGCGAATATATAACATTGGGAACACCTTCCAGAAGATATTTTTGATAGGTATAATAATCGGGTGTGGAGAAGAAATCAAAATACTTTCTCCAGTGAAGAGAAAAATCAATTCTCCACGGATCGTCGATAAAATATGATACCGTCTTAGTATAATTGCGAAGCGATGAAACCGTACCTTCATCAAATTCATTTTCAAAAAGAGAAAACAGGGCAAAGTCCGGTTTTTCCGAAGCAATTATTTCCTTTAGTTTTTTATTCATCCCCTGTTTGCCGGAAGATTTATATTCTGTATAGAAATCAAAAAGGAAGACATTTTCCTTTCCAAGAATATCGCATATAGGGAGATAAATATTATAATATTCGTATGAATATCCCCTTGATTTAATCCCGTAGTCATATTTCAGGATAGTTACAAATGCTTTAGCCATTGATCCATATACCGCTTTTTAAAATTCTTCTGTTCACAAGTGTAATATAAAGAACATATAACAATCCTATCAGTAAAATTGAATATGACATGCCTTTGAGTCCGAAGCCCGATATAAAAAGGTAATTAATGCCCAATGAACCAACACCTATAATTATTTTAGGAGCAAGATATTTTTGGGGCTGACTCAATCCCATACCTAGTAACGTCTGCGCTTGGCCTGTATAAAACAAGCCGGTTCCCAATATCAGAAACGGAAGTACATACCAGTAAACAGCATATTGACGTGAACTTATTAGGATTATTATTTCTTCTCCCCAAAAAAATGTTAAAACAGTCGCCGTTATTGCAATTATGAGTATGATCACCATATTAATTTTAATATAAGTATACCCCATCATAATGCTTTCTTTGTTATTCATATCTGCAAACTGTTTAAATATTATAGGTGTTGAAAACTCGGTGATAATATTGTTAGGAATTACAACCAGCGCATTAACGACTGCCATCATTATGGCATAGATCCCGACATCCGTCACTGAGAGTACACCATTTATAATCCACTTTTCACCATTCATCTGGAACCAGCCTGCTGCTCCCCAAATAAGAAAAGGAGAAATATATACCATAACCGTATGTACGATTTCCTTCTGATTTTCCGGAAGGATCATTGTTTTGCGCGTTGAAGGTACATTATTTCTAAAGACAAATATTTTAGTAAGTGCAAGGAGGAAGGAAATGATGCTGAAAGCAAATAAGATATACAGCAATATTAGGTTATGCTGCCAGATAAATAACAAGAGGACCCCGATCATCAAAGTTCTTTCCAGGGCCTGAAGAAGTGCGTTCTCTTTCCGTTTCCTGATAAGATTTAATATCGAATTAAAAAACTCGGAGAGTTTTGATGCAATCACGAACAAACCGGCACCCAGGAGAAATGCGGTTGTATATCCGGTAAAATAAACCGGAAAAAATATTGAGATCATTATGGTGAGCAGAAGAAAAATCAGGAGTGTCAGTCCCAAAAATCTAAACATCAGTTTTATTAATTCTTCCCTGCGGTTTAACTCCTCATAATGATAATAATACCTCAGAAAGCCCTGCAGAAAAGCGCCGTAAAACAGACCAAGCACAGCAGCAATAGTAATTACAAGCGCATATACACCATACTGTCCGGGGCCTATTTGAGAAATCAGCTTAATTATCAGAAACCCAAGAATTACATTAATACTTTGGCCGAAGATCACCCAACCCATCTCTGTGGCAGAGTCGAAGTTTATCTTACTTTTTATTATTTGAAAAATGTTGCCGAATTCCTTCATTAAGAGGGGAAGTTTTAATATGCTGTTATATTTGTTGTAAATATAGATAATATTGCAATTATTTTATAGATAAGAGCCTTCCTCAACTTCTTTAATAATCCGTTTTTTTGTAGATAAATAAACAGGATTAATATATGTTAGTTCTGAAGTTTTATCAGTTTTAACATTTCGGATCCGGGATTTGAAGTTATCATCAGTTATTATAGCAAAGAATGAAGAGAAGAATATACGGCTATGTATCGAAAGTCAGAATGCTTGTATTGATGAAATTATTTTACTTGTAGATGAATCTTCCGGAGATCATACATTTGAAATTGCCTCCAGCTATCCTTCGATTATCGCTAAAAAGGTAAAGTGGATGGGTTATTCCAAAACAAAACAGTATGGCGTGTCACTAGCATCGAATAACTGGATCTTATGGGTAGACGCTGATGAGGCGGTTTCCCCCGAACTTTGTGAAGAACTCAAGGAATTTAAAAAATCTGTACCCCCTTTTACTGCTTATTCAGTTCCGCGGAGGGCATATTTTCTGGGAAAATGGATAAGGCACTGCGGATGGTATCCGGGCAGGGTGGTTCGTCTTTTCAATAAAAATGAAGTCGTCTTTAATGATAATTCAGTTCATGAACAACTCAGGGTTGAAGGAATTACCGGAAAACTTTCTCACGATCTCGAACACTATACTGATCCTGATATTCACCATTATTTTGAGAAATATAATAATTATACCTCCCTCGCGGCAGTTGAACTTTTTAATAAGGGTAAGAAATTCACTGTACTGGATATCCTGCTCAGGCCGCTGGTCATTTTCATAAAGATGTACATGTTACGCGCAGGTTTTCTGGATGGCCTTCATGGATTTATTCTGTCGGTGTTTTCAGCATCATATGTTTTTACAAAATATTGTAAGTTGTGGGAATGTGAAAGACAAAATAAGTAAGATATATGGACCAGGTAAACGGCAAAGAATTTTTGTTTATACAGCTCGTAATGCAGAATCAGCAGATAGCTATGATGTCCCTTGGAAAAATGGAAAATCCTGTAACAAATAAAACTGAGAAAAAACCCGAGTATGCAAAAATTGCAATAGATACGCTGGATATGCTTAAGGAAAAAACCAGGGGGAACTTATCCGAATATGAACATCAGTTTTTGATCGAAGCGATCAAAGAATTAAAACTCATGTATGTTGAAGAAAATGGTAGCAAATAACTTCCTCTTTTTTGAATTCTTCCTTTCAGGGTATTAAAATGATTATCGGCATTATTGCAAATTCCACTAAAGAAAAAGTTTACGATGTTGTTTCTCTGCTGGTTAAGAAATTAAAAGAAAATGACCTGGATTTTTTAATCACTGATACTATAATCGCCAAACGAAAGTCTTTAACGGAAAAAATAAATAAAAAATATTTTCTCCAGGATAAAAATATTTATAAAAGGAGCGACATTATCATATCGATAGGCGGAGATGGTACTATGCTGGCCACATCCTACCAGGCTCAATTTTATGATAAACCTGTACTTGGGTTAAATATGGGCAAACTGGGTTTTCTCGCAGAAGCAAGTCTTGAACAGCTGGACACGTTCATAGCTGACATCCGAAATAAAAGGATTAAGGTAGATAGAAGAATGATTATATGCGGGGAATGTAAAGGTCATAAGGTTGAGACATTATATGCAATAAATGATATAGTTATAGAAAAAGGGGGCTGGCCCAAGATGATAGATATTACTGTATGGGTTAATGGAGAGTATGTCACTACCTTCGGTGCAGATGGAGTTATTGTTGCAACACCTACTGGATCCACAGGTTACTCAATTTCCGTTGGAGGACCTATCGTCAGTCCTCTTGCTGATGTTATTACCCTCAGTCCGATTTCGGCCCATAGTCTTTCGGTCAGACCTCTGGTTCTGCCGAGCAGTCAGGAAATTGTTATTAAAGCTACTTCGCTTCACAAAGAAATTCTCGTTAATTGTGATGGGCAGAGGGTTTTTGCTCTTCCTCCTCCATTTGAAATTAAATTCACAAAAAGCGAGCGATCCTTAAAGTTGGCTCATACTTCAGTCACAAGTTATTTTGAAACACTAAGAAATAAGCTAATGTGGGGAATTGATTTACGAAATTCTAATTTAAAAAAGTAGGCTTAACAAATGCGTCTTTTCCTCTCTATTATTTTTATTCTTTCTTCTTTCGCCTTTATTCTGGCACAGGACAGTAATAAAGTTGTTCAGGATAGTGAAACAGGAGAACCTATGCTGATAGGTTCCTGTTCGAGAGAGTCATTCTCAGATACCAGCTTCGCCTGGTGGTTTAATCAGGAATATGAACAGTATAAACCTGATTCTGTAACAGTAAGGGAAATAGAATACAATTTCGATGATGCAAAAACTACAATCGTAATGGGTACATGGTGCAGTGACAGCCGGGAACAAGTCCCCCGGTTCTTTAAGGTGATGGATGAGGCAGGCTTTCCTCCTGATCATGTAAAAATTATATGTGTAAACCGAGAGAGAAAAGATTATTCAGGCGCGGTAGATAGTCTTAACATTGAACTAGTGCCCACTTTCATCTTCTATAACGAGGGGAAAGAACTAGGCAGAATTGTGGAAACCCCAAAGCAGCGTATTGAAGAGGATATCTACGAAATTTTAACAGGGGGCAGATAGGTCCGCCTCGGACAGGTAAGTTATAGAAAGACCAAACTTGCAGAATCCTCGTTTCAAGTGACCTGTAATATGTTGATTTATCCCTGCTGACAGAGAAGGGCTTAGTGTTTATTTAAACAGGTATGACAAATAGACAGGCTCATCTGTGGGGGATTATCCATCTGTTTCCAGCCTTCCATCAGTCTTTTAGACTAATACCGGGACACATCCAAAAGCTCAAAAAACGTAATTTACCCCTTTTTAAAAATCCAAATGTATGACAAAATGTCAGGTTCAGTTTTCATACAAAATCAGAAAACAAAAGAGTTCCAATCTATAACAATGAACTTAAACGGTCATTTCGTTTTAAACTTCTACTTCTTCAAGTACAGGCAGTTCAATTTTAGTAAAGTCTATCTCTTTAACCTTATTCCTCGTAGTTCGAGCGGTGTTTTTTCTTACCATCGCGGGCAGTTTTCTGCTCACAGTATTTTTCTTTGCCGGATTATTCTTATCCTTATAATTTTTATAAACGTATACTTTGTTTTTATAATTTCTAAGAATTATCCTGTCTTCATCATGATGAAGAACATATCCAGGAAGCAAAGGTATTTTTCCTCCGCCCCCGGGAGCATCTATAACAAAATGAGGAATTGCGAGTCCGCTTGTATGTCCCCGGAGATTTTCAATAATATTAATACCGGTTTCTATTGATGTTCTGAAATGATTTGCACCTTTGGTCTCATCAGCCATATACATATAATACGGCCTGACCCTTATTTTAAGAAGCTTCTGCATTAGTTCTTTCACGACCGCAGGGTCATCGTTTACCCCTTTCATTAGAACCATCTGGTTACCCACCGGTATACCCGCATCTGCCAGCATTCCGCAGGCCTTTGTGCTTTCAGCTGTAATTTCCCATGGGTGGTTAAAATGAGTATTGAGGTATACAGGATGATATTTTTTAAGCATATCGCAAAGCTCAGGTGTTATTCTTTGAGGAAGGACGCATGGCATCTTCGACCCAAGCCGTATGATTTCTATATGAGGGATTTCTCTCAGTCTGATTAGAATTTTTTCGAGCATCACATCGGTCAGCATCAATGGATCGCCGCCAGAGAGAATAACATCTCTTATTTCGGTATGTTCCTCAAGATATTTGAAGGCGCTTTCAAGACCTTTCATTGAGATTTTTTCATAGTCGCCAACTTTCCTCTTCCTTGTACAAAAACGGCAGTAAAGGCCGCATTGGCTTGTCACAAGGAAAAGAGCTCTATCCGGATAACGGTGAGTAATGTTAGGAACGGGGCTCATGGCATCTTCCATTAAAGGATCTTCTTCGGCATCGAAGTCCTCGAGTTCCGCCTTGTCCGGTACACACTGCTGCCAGATAGGATCCCCGGGATACTTTATCAGGCTTAAGTAGTACGGATTTATCCTGGCCTGGAAAAATTCGTCAAGATCTTCCGCAACTTTCCTGTCTATACCGAATTTTTCTACAAGTTGATCGACTGTATGAACACTGTCTCTAATCATACGCTGCCACAGTTCCATGACTAACCCTCGGTTTGTTTATGGTTGACTAAAAAATTTCCCGAAAACAATAAGGTTGTCTCCGATAGAATAAAAATCATTTATCTCAGCGACAATCGTGTAATTATTTCTGAGATAAAAATTTCTAGTCCGCGTATAACTTTCCTTGGAAGATGTTTCAGCAAGCAGCCATCTTCCTTTACGCTGTCTAACAATCTCTTCTGCATGTTCCAGCAGTTTTTTTCCGATTCCTTTTTCAGTGGCTTCAGGATCGGCAACTATCCAGTACATATCAAATACAGCATCCGTCAAAGGTCGTTTACCGGTACAATGATAACCAAAAACCCTGCCATCTTTTTCATATATATAGATATTATAATCATTCTGTCCAGGGTTTTGTTCAGCAATATTCACCAGTTCCATCGCAACTTCGACTTCCTGCTGATCAAAATTTGATATTCTTTTCAAAATTTCTTCCAGCTTTTTCGAATCACCCGGCTTTAACTTGCGTATCACTTCTTTTCCTTGATGATGCTAACTGAGAAATAAAAAATAGAAGCTCAGGGTATTCCATCCCTGCCGCCTTCGCGGCACGGGCAAATCCTGAATCGGTTGAAATATCGGGATTAGGATTTACCTCAATGACGTACGGTATATTATTTTTATCCAGCCTTAAATCCACACGCGCATAATCCCTGCAATTCATAGCATCAAAAGCTGCCAGTGAGATTTCTTCTACTCTTTTCAGCAGCCTTTTATTAAGCCGTGCAGGACATTGGGGATTTGTAAACCTGAAGTATGTACTATCCTGCATCCATTTCCCGTCATATGTTACAATTTTAGGAAGCTGATCAGGAAGTCCTTTAAATATAATTTCAGAAACTGGCAAAGCAGTTCTTCCAAGGATCGCAACATTAAGTTCTCTGCCTTCTATATATTCTTCAATTAGAACATCCTGCCTGTAAGTGTTCTGAAGAAATTGTAGATGCTTAGACAACGATCTGAAATTCTTAACAACAGAAAATTCCGAGATACCTATGCTTGCATCTTCGTTCAGCAATTTTAGAATGAGAGGATAAGTAAGTTTTATATCTTTTGCAGTAACTTTTTCCGATTTTTTTACTGTAAACGAAGCTGGTGTACTTATTCCAAATGATCGGAGGATGTTTTTTGTGCGCGATTTATTAAGGCAATTTCCCAGGCATGAAGGTAAATTTCCGGTGTACTGGAACCCAAGAAGTTCAAACAAACCCGCCATACAATATTCATATGAAGCAATGCCTTCAACGGATTCAACAAAATTGAATATTATATCAGGCCTAAAGGAATTTATTTTCTTAATTGTTTTCTGAACATCTCGGTCAATGGCAAGCGTACGTACTTTACCGTAATATTTCCTTAAACCGCTTCTGATTTTTTTAATTTCTTTCTTAAAACCGTTTTCGGAAAGATCGTTCAGGGGGTTTTTATCCAAGGCAGGTTTTCCGTTATAAACGGAAAAGATACTAACAGGCGCGTTATTGCAAATTAAAATTTTAGTATCAGATATCATACTAAGTTATATCTTTTAGCAGCAGCAAAAAGAACTTTGTTTATCATATCATTATAATTTATCCCTGCAGTACGAGCCGCTTTGGGATAACATGAGTTTTCCTCCGGATCAGGTAAAATACCTGGGAGAGGATTCACTTCTATAATATTCGGTACACCCCGATCATCCAGCCTCAAGTCTATCCTACTCCAGTCCCTGCAGCGAAGAATGTTATACGTTCTTAATACATTATACTTTATTGCCTGCTCAAGTTCAGGAGATATTCTTGCAGGGCAATGAAAGACATCAAGAGGATTTTCCTTAGTATCAAGAATCCATTTCGCTTCATAGGAATAAATCGGGATAAAATCATCAGGGAAATCTTTGTAGTTTATCTCAACTATTGGAAGAACCTCGGTGTCTGAACCATTTCCCATAACCGCAGCTGTGAATTCTCTTCCCGGGAGAAATTCTTCAATTAAGGCAGACTGTCTATACTCTGAAGTTATCCTTTCGACTTCCCCGGCCAGTTCTTTCCTGGTTCCAACAAATGAAGTTGAAAAAATTCCTTTGCCTGAACCTTCGGAAACAGGCTTAACAATTAATGGATATTTCAAATCAAGGTTTGCTATCCCGTCCGGATTATCTGCGATCACAAACCTAGCATTCGGGACTTTATAATACGATAATATTTCTTTGGTGCGGGCCTTATCGAGACAGGTTGCCAGTGTAAGCGGGTCGGATCCTGTATATGGTATCTCAAGCATATCCAGAATAGCAGGTATTTGAGCTTCACGGCTCACTCCATTAAAACCTTCAGCGATATTAAAAACAATATCGGGTTTCGTTTCGGTGAATCTGAGATAAGCATTCTGGTCTGCTTCGATCATCTTCACGTCGTGAAAACATTCTATAGCTCCTTTAACCGCATTAATGGTATCCCATGTGTCCCATTCAGCAAAAGTATCAACAGACTTTTTCTGAAGTTCTTTTGGATTGTTTGAATTTGGGGATACTATTTCTTGGAAAGATTCACTTTCAGGTTTGACGTTAAAGGTTAAAGCAACGTTCAACTTCACATTAAAGAAAGAAGAGGATAAAATGTTTTCTCCTTATAGAAATTTTTTTAGCAAATATAACTATTAATAACTCGAAGTCAACAGGTTTTGATCATCATCAAAAAAATATTTTGATCCTAAAAACTTTTTAAAGAACATTAAACAATTTTTTAATTCGCTCGAACAAATTTCAAACAAAAATATTTATTAATCAACTTTTTTATTTGGCTGGAAGCCAATTTCGTCACAAGATGAGATTGCTTCGCTCGAAGACTCAATCGCAATGACGGTCAGAGTAAAGAAAGTCCCGACAAAAATATTCAGGCGATCTTTATAAACTCAAGCTGACCTGAATAATCAGAGGTGAGAATTTTTTTGATAAGTTTATTCGGTTCTTTTGTGAGATGAGGATCTTCTCCAATGATCCTGAACGCGGTTTCCTTAGCGGAGATCAGTAGTTCCGAATCTTCAATCAGGTTTACATACCTGAACTCAGGAAAGCCGCTTTGCCGCGTGCCGAAGATATCCCCGGGTCCCCGAAGTTTCATATCAACTTCAGCTATTTTAAAGCCGTCGAGATACTCAACCATTGTTTTCAAACGTATTCCAGCTTTATATTTTTCCAGCCGGGAAGAAGACAGGTATTCGTGATCGGCCGGGAGACGTTCGGCGGCGGCGGCATATTTATCCTTAGTTACCAGAATGCAGTAAGCCTGCTTTGTTCCCCTGCCTACCCGGCCCCTCAACTGGTGAAGCTGCGAAAGTCCGAACCTCTCAGCATCATTAATCAGGATTATATTTGCATCGGGAATATCAATTCCAACTTCAATCACAGTTGTAGCGATTAAAACATCATATCGTTTATGAAGAAACTCCATCATTACGGCCTCTTTTTCTCTCCAGGACATTCTACCATGAATGAGGCCGACATTTAGTTCTTTAAGGAAGCTAGATTGTAAATCATTATAGTGTGTTTCGGCAGCTTTAAGTTCCAGTTTTTCAGATTCCTCAACCAGCGGATATACAATAAAGGACTGGTAGTTCTCCTTTTTCTTTTTTTCAACAATAAATCTGTAGATATCAGGCAGCTTATTCTCACCGCGTAAAATAGTTTTTATGGCTTTTCGGTTTCCGGGCATCTCGTTAATTATGGAAACATCAAGATCACCATATAATGTCATCGAAAGCGTTCTCGGGATGGGTGTGGCACTCATTACAATAACATCTGGCGTTATCCCTTTGCTTAGTAAGCGCCCCCTCTGCGCTACCCCGAACCTATGCTGTTCGTCAACTATTACAAGCCCGGGATTCTTAAATTCAACATCCTCTTCAAATAATGCATGTGTCCCGATAATAATGTCTGCTTCTTTAAGTGCTTCCGACTGCAGCTTTTTTTCTTTTGCCGATTTTCTCTGTCCTCCTAGCAGTAAGGTAACTTTGATGGCTCTCTGATGGAGACCAGCAAGTTTCTTCATCATACCCGAAATGTTCTTTGTATGCTGATCGGCAAGTATTTCAGTGGGAGCCATCAGGATTGCCTGGAAACCGTTATCCACCGCAATCAGCATAGATATCAGGGCTACAATGGTTTTCCCGCTCCCGACGTCTCCCTGCAGAAGCCTGTTCATCGGAGCCGGTGATTCCATATCTGATTTTATCTCGCCCAGGACTTTTAACTGAGAATTTGTCAGCTTGAACGAAAGCGTGGTGAGGAAATCTTTCACAAGACTGGTTTTTACGGTAAATGAATTTCCTTTCTGTTTCGTTCTGTAATTGTATTTTCTCAGGGCAATTAGTGTCTGAAGATAAAACAATTCTTCATATTTAAACCGGTTTAGCGAGTTGTCTAGTTTTTCTTTTGATTCCGGGAAATGATAATTCTTTACCGCATCCACGATATTCATCAGTTTCCTGTCACCAATGATATATTCCGGTAAAGTCTCCTCCAGGCGATCAGCATAATTCTCAACGGCAGACACGATAATCTTTCTGAGACTAAAATCACCAATAGCCGTGGCTTTCAGTTCTTTCGGGATTCTGTAGAAAGGAATAATTTTTCCTGTGTTCAGCATTTTGGATTCGTCTTCACTCAGCCTGTCATAATCCGGATGCACAAACTGCAGGCCGCCATGAATCGTTACTGTTGGTTTACCAGAGACTGCAAAATAATCTCCTACATTAAAGACATCAAAAAAGTATTTCGCACCCTGGAACCAGATACATTCAAAAAACCCTGTTGTATCCCTGAGATGAACCTTAAATATCTCTCTCTTGTTAAACCTTCTCCGTTCCTTGTCTTCAACCTTTGCAATTACTGTTAACTCGCCCTCATATCCATTTAGTTTATAGCCGTATGCTTTGGCCGCTGTAAGAGTTGTGGTTCTGTCAAGGTGCCTCGATGGAAAGTAAAATAACAGTTCCCTAATGGATGTTATACCCATCTTTTTAAAGGCCTCCGCCCTCCGCGGACCAACGGATTTAATATACTGTACGGACTGATCCAGCAGTTGTTTTTTTTCTGAATTCATATCGATTAAAATAAATAATTCGTATTAATCATTCACTCTGCCATAATTTTTATATTTGTAGTGTCTTAAATATAGAAGAATCTATGAGTTGGAATAAATTACTATCTAACAAATTACTTAGGGATTCAGCATCTTCAGAAATAAAATTGAGTGACGGTCGGAGTCAATTCCAGAGAGATTTTGACAGGATAGTTTTCAGTTCAGCATTCAGGAGACTGCAGGATAAAACACAGGTGTTCCCTTTACCTAAGAATGACTTTGTTCATACGAGACTTACCCATAGTCTGGAGGTATCCTGTGTGGGCAGATCACTCGGTACGCTTGTAGGTGAAAAGATTATAAAAAGGAATAAGGAACTTGCCGGCAAATATTCGTCCTTTCATTTCGGGGAAATTGTAGCTGCAGCATGCCTCGCCCATGACATTGGTAATCCCCCCTTCGGACATTCGGGAGAGGATTCCATCGCAGAATATTTCAGGAACGGTAACGGAAGAGCGTTTGAGCAGGAAATCAATGATAATAAGAAGTGGATTGACTTTACGAAGTTTGAGGGTAATGCACAGGGCTTCAGAATCATTACCAAACTGCAGAACCCGCATTCAGGTGGGGGATTGAAACTTACCTGCGCTGCTCTTGCTTCTTTTACAAAGTATCCCAAAGAGTCTGTTCTTAGTCAGAAGCAGAAAAAAGGTGATAAGGAAACTAAGAGTAAGTTCTATAAAAAGTTTGGATTCTTCCAGGCTGAAAAGAACCTTTTTGCAGAGGTTGCCGAAGAAACAGGGTTAATTAAAAAAGGATCAAAAGCTGATTACTGCTGGAGCCGACACCCACTTTCTTTCCTGGTTGAAGCTGCGGATGATATATGCTATAGAATTATGGACCTGGAAGATGGATTCAGACTCGGACTGCTTACGTTTGAATATACTGAAAAACTTTTACGGCCTCTGGTTACCACCGGCCTGACTTCCTATGAGGGCAGAAGCCAAAATGATAAAATTGGTTACCTGAGGGCAAAAGCTATCAATGATACGGTAACTCAGCTTGCTGATATGTTTATGGAAAATGAACAGAAAATCCTTGATGGGGAACTCGAACAGGACCTTATTTCCCTCATTGAATCATCTCCTTATTTGGAGGAAATTAAAACGATTTCTAAAAAAGACATTTATTCCTACCGGAGTGTTGTTGAAAGAGAAGCGGCCGGGTATGAGGTTCTTGGCGGACTCCTTGATGCATTTATAAATGCCGTGAATGAAACTTATGCAGGAACACCCTCATGGAAAAGTAAGAACCTGATAAAACTTCTTCCTAAACAGTTCCTTGGTGCCGATAGCAGACCCGATGATGATCTTTATATTAGATTACTAAAGGTTACCGATTTTGTATCGGGGATGACGGACTCTTATGCGGTTTCTCTTTTCAGAAAGATAAAAGGAATCTCGCTTCCGGGTAATTGAGCGTAAATTCTCGCTTTCGCTCTTCCTTTGGGGTGGAAAGTCTGCCATTTTTCCGGAACTGATAAAATGCCAGTCATCAACTCACCTGTTAAATTCTTTTTATATCACATCATTATTTCCGGTTTCTTCTTAAAATAGTTTAAATTTTAAAAGAACCGGAGCCAAATATAAAAATCTTTTATTTACTGATTTCTATTTTAATTATTCAGACTGCCCAGGCACAAATTACCTCAATCGGTTTCAGACTAGGAGTAAATAACTTCCATCCGCACAACCGGTTCAGGCAGTTTGAAATCTTTGTCGATACGGATTTACCTTATCAAAAAGTTTTATCCCGGGAAATTTCTATCCAATCTAAAATTGAATTAACAAGCGGAGTCCTTCAGGATTTTTCACAAAACGGCATGGTCTTTTCCGCCGGTCCGGGTCTGGAATTAAACTTTACAAGGGAATATTCCTTTATTGAAGCTGGCATCAGTCCTACATTCATTACCCGGCATTCCTTCAACACAAACGAATTGGGAGGACTCTTCAACTTTACTTCATACGCAGGAATATATTTTTCACCGATTAAATCATTGATAGCAGGATACCGGTTTCAGCATATGTCTAATGCAGGAATTTACCGGACAAATCCCGGAGTGAATCTTCACATTCTTGAAATCCGGATTAGAAATTGAAAGCTATTTTTTTAAGAACCATAATCATCATAAATAAAGGTATCAATATGAAATATTTTACATTTTTTATTTTTTTGCTTGGATTATTTTCAGCCAATGCTTTTCCCCAGCAGATTACCATAGTCACACCTAATGGCAGTGAAAGTATCCCCGCAGGCGCAGCTTATGCCATCACGTGGACAGACAATATAAGTGAACAGGTAAGGATAGATTTATATAAAAATGATTCATTTTATTATACGATTATAGATTCAACTCCGAGCGACACTTACTATGCCTGGTACGTTGCCGATACTACCAGCGGCGGAAGTGATTATAAAGTAAAGATCACCAGTGTCTTAAATAATGCTATCACCGATTTCTCTGATAACAATTTTACAATAATAGAAAATTATATAACCCTTACTGAACCAAATGGCGGCGATACTGCGAAGGCCGGAACCTCCCAGGCTATAAGGTGGATTGATAATATCAATGAACAGGTAAGGATCGAACTCTTTAAATCCGGTTCTTATTACTATACCATAGCTGACTCCACTCCGAGTGATACATACTATACATGGTATATACCTGACACCCTTCAGAACGGCTCTGATTATAAAATTAAGATATCCAGTGTCGATTTCAGCAATATCAACGATATTTCTGACAGTAATTTTACTATAATAGGAAATTATATAGCAGTTACTGAACCTAATGGTGGTGAAGAATGGCTTATAGGAGAACCTCATGGTATAAGATGGATGGATAATATTAATGAAGAAGTTACGATTCAGTTATTTAAGGGAGGGGGTTTCTATTTTACCATTGCTGATTCGACCCCCAGCAATGCTTACTTTGCGTGGACGGTTCCCGATACCATAACACCGGGAAATGATTATACCATAAAAATTATGAGCGTTGATTTTAATAATATCTTTGACGCATCTGACGGTAACTTCATTTTAACGAATTCAACCAGCATGGAGCTCGTAGATAATTCTATACCGGAGGTGTATTCTCTAGGCCAGAATTTTCCCAATCCTTTTAATCCGTCTACATATATAACGTTCGGACTTTCGCATGCTTCCGATGTCACTTTAGTTGTCTACGATATAACAGGGCAGCAAATAGGGATGCTAATAAATAATGAGCCCCTGGCTGCTGGAACAGTAAAATATCAGTTTGACGCTTCAAGGCTCGCTTCAGGAATCTACATGTACAGAATTACAGCTTTCTCCAGGGATTCTAAAGAAACATTTGTTCAAACAAAAAAAATGATCCTGATGAAATAGTGCCATTTGGCACCTCAATCTTTTCTTAAATTTATCCACTTTTGAGGTGCCAAATGGGTCTAAGTAATAGTTTTTAATTTTCATAACTGTCAGATATCTTCAATTAACTCAGTTCCTTCAGGAGGAGGGAGATAAAACCTGACAGGCCTTACAGTATGGTCATCGATATTTATGGCCCTGATCTTTTTCCTGATAATTACACTGTGTTCAATATAAACAAAATCTTCTATGATAGAACCAAAGATGTAGCTCGTACCTTTAATCAGAACATTCTTTCCTACCCTGAGTGGAAATTCGTTGCTTCCGGTCATATTTACGCTGGATTCAATCCTTGAGCCGTCTCCGATGACAATATTTCCTTTAATTATATCTCTCCACAATATTTGAACATGGTTCCCGATTTTTAGTGTCTGGCCCGGAAAACAAGATAGATGGACATTTTGCAAAACAGTCACATTCTGTCCGAACTGCACATTCCCATTCACATAACAATCGCTCTTAAAAGAAACATTATAGTTAAGCCTTACCCCTTTTCCAATATAAACTCCTTTTCCGACATTTATATCCAGAGGAGTTCCGATCTTATCCATTTCGAGGATATCATTAACTACTGTATCATGAATGAAAAAATCCTCGGGGTCGGTAATCTCAATTATGTCTTTTAACTTTTCATAAACCTGTGCGCGGGCAATTGCTTCCATCTCTTTCAAAACAGATTTATTGTTAAATCCCATTACAACATATTTTTTATCTGGAGTACTTGCCGATACCGTAAATCCTTCCCGGTTAAAAAGTGAAATCAGATCAGTAATATAAATTTCGTTCTGAGCATTATCGCTGGAAAGATTGACGATAAGGTCCCTAAGATGTTTGTACCTGAAGGCATAGACTCCTGAGTTAAACTCATTGTTTTCAATCAACTCGTTTTTGGTATACGAATATTGATGTCCGTTGTATTTTAAAATGAAAGGCTTATTCACATTGAGCGCCATGATATCCTTATATTCCATTATCCGGATCACCTTATCTTTATCTTTACCCGAGGATTTTCCTTTATTGTCCTTTTCCTTAACACGAATAATCCTTCCATAAGAATTATTAAAAGGGTCGCCCTCATAAATTCCGGTTAATACCATCATATCTGATCCAGAATCAAGGAAATTTTTTCTAAAAGTTTGAAGCGTTTCTTCATCGATTAATCCCATGTCTCCCGGAAGCACATAAATAATACCGTCAAATGATTTTTTGTGCAACTTTTCCAGGGCGACCTGCACGGCATGTCCTGTGCCCTTCTGCTGTTCCTGGTAGGCGAAGGCAGCGTTCTCCCTCTGACCGATTACATTCATAACATCGACGGCCTTTATCCCAACAACGATGATAACGTTTATCTCTTTTATTCCGTCAACACAGGCATTGTATACGCGCTCAACGGTTGGCACCTCCCATATCTTATGCAGCATTTTAGAGGTTTGCGATTTTATTCTTTTTCCGTGTCCGGCTGCAAGTATTATTGCAGCTTCTTTATAGCCATAATTTAATTCTGATGATAATTTTTTAACGGTGATTTGAACATCGGTATCCAGTTTATTATCCATTTATTCCTCTTTATTTCTGAGCAAAGCAAACTTAGCTATGCTCATTATTATAACGTTTAAATATGGCCACATTAAGTCCGAATGTGAACCAGAGCAGAGTAATAATCTCATGATCAAAGAAATTCATCTCGGTAAGTCCGGCTATCACTATTGTGCTCAATGCAGCAATAGTACCAAGGGCGTAAGATGAAGCGAATGGGACATCTTTCATCTTACGGTAAATATTAAGATCTATGCGGAATAGACGGTAGAGCAGGTAGCAGAATGCAAGCAGACCGAAAAGTCCCAGGGTTACCAATATATGGACGAAGTTATTGTGCATATGTCCCTGGATTTCCTTTTCATATTTTGATTTGTACTGCTTGTAAAGAAATGCCAGGTCGATATCACCCACACCAAAAACAGGATGATCAAGGAACATCTTCCATCCAGCTTTCCATAAAGAGAGACGAACATAATTAGACGGCAGGTAAGGATCCCAGATGCTCAATATTCGGCTTCTGTGAACGAAAGATGTCAGTAATGAATCATTTTGTACAGCCAGGGAGGTTGGGATATACCCGGGATTGCCAAGTAACCTCGCCCTGGGTACAGTATCGATATTAATTTCAAATATGCTGCCCTTCTTATCTGCCGCGAACAAATTATTATTAAGAGCTTTCCAGAGATAGACGGTTTCAGGTCCATTTAATTCCTCGTCAAAATAAATCGAATCTTTTCCGACGCTGTAAATTTTTAAACTTTTGTCATTGGAACAAAAGAGTTTGTGTTTAGAATAAAAGACTGATGAAGTATTATCCGGTCGGAATGTATAAAGCTTCCTGCGGGGAATGCCCTTAAAAACATCAAACACCTGCAACCCGCTGTCAGGAGAAAACATCAATAAAAGACCTGAATCTGCAAAAACCTTATTGAACTTATTAAATCCTCTGTTCCTATAAATTCTTTCCAAACGCGAGGGATCCTTAAATATTGTCAATCCGCTGTCGTTGTCAAGGGTATACAGGTAATCTCCTGATATTATATGGTCTATTGTAAAGCCCGGAGGGAGACACTCTGCTGTCTGATACAAAGCTCCGTTGTCGTCCTGTTTATAACTGATAAATCGCGTATCGACGAAATAGCCAAGCAGCCAGCCTTTCCATTTCTCAAGTTCAACTATCGGTGCCGGGGTTTCTATATACAGAAGTTTTTGTGATCCTCTGTATTTAACGAGTCCCTTTTCATAATCAGAAACAAAATATTCACCGTCAAGTGAAGTTATATCTAAGGCTCTCCCATCGGTACTGAAGCTGGTTAATTGTTTCAGACTGCCCTGTTCAATCCTAAATATTTTAACTAAGCTTTCATTTCTCTGAACTGCCAGCATAACAATAGCAAGGATTAAAAGAGGAATCAAGTATTTCCATTCTCTTTTCAGGAGTATTATGATAAAGAAGCCGAACCCTGTCCCGAGCCAGCCTGTCCTTTTATAAGTAGCTGCAAGTGCAACCAGTGTTATAAAAAGGACCCCGGCCGTCAAAAGTTTATTGCTCAAACTGCCTTTTTCATTTATCAAAAAGGCAAAGAGAAAAACAGAGGTTATACTTAGAATCTCACTTGATGTTATAGGATATTGAAATAAGGAAGGTCCGGATTGAGTAATGTTGTATAAATTGGCGATAAAATACTGATATGAAAATACTATATAAACCATCGCAGTGAGGACAGCGGCTGCTATATACGTATTAAAGTAAACCTTTGCCCGCTTAAGGTCCGGAACTGCTGCCACTGTCACATATATAAGCGGCATCAATAAAATTCTGCGTAAGCTAAACAGCAAAGCCTGAGAGTGGTTTAGAGAAAAAATAAGGGAAAGAATTTCTGCAGCGATAAACCACAGCAATGCAGGTTCAATCTCCGTTCTCTCAAAAGCGTTTGATTTCGTTATAAAATATCTTGCAAAAAGTGAAAGGAGTGCACCATAATACCCAACCTGGTTCAGGAATATAGAATTGGTAATAGTAGCCAGGAAAAGGACCATGAAAAAAAGAATGACCCGATCGATTAAAAGACGGTTCCGTTTCTCAGGCATATTTAATCCCGGAACTGCATTTCATATAGTTTCCTGTACAACCCTTTTTCATCTGCAAGCAGTTCATCGTGTCTTCCCTGCTGTACAATTTTTCCATAATCAATAACAACAATTTTTGTTGCATGTCTTATCGTACTCAAACGGTGTGCAATAACAAAAGTAGTCCTGTTCTGCATCATTCTCTCTATTGCCTCCTGAACCAAAAGTTCTGATTCATTATCGAGAGCTGAAGTTGCTTCATCAAAAATCATTATCTCCGGATTTTTAACCAGAGCCCTTGCAATAGAGATTCTTTGTCTTTGTCCGCCCGACAGCTTTGTGCCTCTTTCACCAATAATAGTATCGTACCCGTGAGAAAGTTCCAAAATAAAATTATGCGCATTAGCTGTTTTAGCTGCTTCAACAATCTTCTCCATAGGATAATCATCTTTGCCGTACGCGATATTGTTTTTTATGGTTTCGTTGAAGAGGTATGTTTCTTGTGTAACAATACCCATTAAGCTTCTGAGGTCCTCTATCTTAACATCCTTAATATCGATACCATCTATGCAAATCCTTCCTGAATCAGGATCGTGAAACCGTGGAAGAAGATCTACGAGGGTTGATTTTCCGCCTCCGCTGGGACCTACAAGGGCTATAATCTGTCCTCTCTGAGCTGTAAACGTAATATTCTTTAGCACCGGCTCGATGCTATCCTCGTAACTGAAGAACACGTTTTCAAGTTCCATCTTATCCTGGAATTTTGAAACTTCCGTAGCCCCGGGTTTATTACGAATGGAAGGCTTTGTATCGAGTATTTCAAAGATTCTATCACCTGCCGCACTTGCCTCCTGAATCCTGTTATTTACACTTGTCAGCTCTTTTATCGGAGGCATCATCTGAAAAATCGCAAATAGGAAACCCAGGAATTCACTAGCTTTGAGAGATTCCTGCTGCAGTACCATTACTCCGCCGTAGTATATAATGAATACACCGACCAGCACGCTCAGAAACTCTGTTACCGGGGAAGCAATGTTCCTTATCCTCACAATCTTCAGCATCATTCTGAAAAAACTGTGGGTCTCTCTTGTAAACTTGCGGTTTTCATACTTCTCCATTCCGAATGCTTTCACGATCTTAACTGCTGATATGGTTTCCTGCAGTATGCTGGTGATGTCGGCAATTTTAGCCTGAACCATTGTGCTCTGCTTCCTCAGTTTCAATCCAACCCAGCCAATTATCAACATTGAAAAAGGCAGGACTATAAAAGCCATAAGCGTTAGCTGCCAGCTGATGCTCAGGGCAATGCCAAGGAAGACAATTATGGTTAATGGTTCTTTTATAAGGTTGGAAAATGCCGCGGTGATGCTTGCCTGCACAATGTTTACATCATTCGTAAATCTTGAAATTAAATTTCCCACTCTCTCTTTTTTGAAATAGCTCATCGGCAGCTGATGCAGATGTGAATAAGCTTCATCCCTTAGATCTTTCATGGCTCCGTATTCAACATGCGCCATAAAATACGCCTGGGTATACCCGGTGATGTTCTTGAGTAAAAACGTAAACAGTACGAGGAAACAAATTCTCATCAGTGCTTCTATTTTGGTTCCCGACAGCACGAAGTTGTTGAAAACTTCTGTAAGCTTTTCCTTCACATCCTGAATCCAGCCAGGTAGAATACTCCCAGGAGTAGCAGGCTGAACCTCATGGATCTGCTCTGTTCTTGGAGATTCCTGGAAAAGTGTATCCAGGAGCGGTATTGTAAGGTAGACGGAAAGACCATTAAATACTGCAAAGAAAAAAGTGAAAATGATTGAAGCAATAAGCTGCCTCCAATACGGTCTCACATAACTGACAATTCTCAAATATGTATTCATTTATTAATTTTTTATCATCCTTACTAAGGTCCAAAACGCGGAATTTCCGGAATCCCTCTTAGTCCGCATCCGCCTTTAATCTTAATATGTTTAATTACTTTATCTTCCTTGAAGTTGTAAATATAAATCGAAGAGTTCCTTCCGAATCCGTCATCAAATATTAGAAAATCACCAATAGTAAAAAAGTTCTTAAACCCTCCGCCTGTCCATTTTTTTGCCACCTTATGCTGCTCTATGGAATATGTATAAAGAGACGAGGTGTTGGGATTTTCTGAAAAAATGCTGTTATTTGCTGGAGTAACATCCAGCGTCGAGAGAAATATAAACTCCCGGTCATCGCTCCAAATAATATCATTTACAGGTTTATTAATAACCATCATAAAATCAGCTTTTTTCGTCTTCCTCTGAATAAGAAAAACAGAGTCTGGTTTACTTTCTTCATATGAAACAAGGTATTGACCTGAGGGAGAAGTTGTATCAGGTTTGTTCCGGGGCAGCCTTGGGTATCCATCGGCAGTAATATCGTAAACCTGGTTCTCCTCCTGGAGTATTCTTCCGAAGATATTGAAAATTATTGTCTTCTGATCAATGTATGATGATGTTTTTTTATCCCACGAATTAAGGATTATTCTGAATACAGTCTCAGACTCCCATCTGGAAAAGATTTGTATTCCGCTGCCTATATCCCTCACAAATTCCGGTCTGGAAGCAGAATCCGGAATAACATAAAGTCTGGCATTTTTTACAAAAGGAAAAATTCCCTCTTTGCCCTGACTGGAAGCAGTTAGGAAGAATGCAGAAGTGTGGCCGGATGAATATGAAAGGTCAACTATTTCTTCACTATCTCCTTTCCAGAATAGGGAAAAGGAATTCTTTTTAATGCTGTACTTATACAGAACAGGTTTTCCGTTTGATATACCGGTAAAAATGAAAGAATGGAAATCACGTGTGGCTATTTCTTCGGGTGTATCCCTGTCGTTCTTTTCACAAGAGAAAAGTAATAATGACGATATTATTAAAATAAAAGCTTTGTTCATCTAAGTCCGACACTTTTTAGAAACAGCCCCAGGATAAAGTTAACCAAATCCATAAAATACCCCCAAAGCGGGGAATAGATGAAGATCAGCAAAATTATGGAACCGTAGAGTCCCAGACTAAGAAGTTTAGCCGTAATCCTATTAGGAAAGATATCAAACAATATATGTGATCCATCCAGAGGAGGAATGGGCAGAAGATTAAAGACGAACAAAAATATATTAAAAAATACGCCGTACCAGAGGAGATTTACAATGTAGTGGGAGGCAGAACCCTGGTATGTCAGAAAAAAGAAAATGAAGAAAATTATTGAAAGCAGGAAATTAGAAGCAGGACCCGCGAACGAAACCAGTGCATCATCACGCATATGATTTTTGAATTTACGCCGATCAATAGGCACCGGTTTAGCCCAGCCTATTAATGCAAAGCCCGATGCAAACGAAGCAAGGGGCATAATCAGGGTGCCTATAATATCCGCATGCTTAAAAGGATTAAGGGTTAACCTGCCTACCTTTTGAGCGGTATCATCCCCCATCCTTTTTGCAATAGCAGCATGTGCAAATTCATGTACTGTTATTGAAAGCAGGAACATGGGCAGAAACGTTAAGAAAGAAATAATTTTATCACTAACCTCAATACCTGACAAACTAACCTCGTGGATGAAAATCTCTATGAACCTGTTTTATAAAATCTCTGTCTATATGTGTATAAATCTGAGTGGTGGATATATCAACATGACCCAGCATCTCCTGAACCGCTCTCAGATCGGCACCTCCTTCAAGCAGATGAGTTGCAAAGGAATGACGAAATGTATGCGGATGAACCTCTTTATCTATACCAGCTTCCTTTACATACCGTGCAACTATCTTCCATACACCCATCCTGGATAGTTTTGATCCCCGGGTATTAAGAAAAAGATAATTTTCACTTTTTCCTTTTTTCTCCAGCAGCGGCCTGCTTTTCTTTAAATATTCGGTTATCCAGTTTACCGCGCTGCTGCCGATGGGGACCAATCTTTCTTTTGATCCTTTCCCGAAGACCCGGATGACCTCCTCACTGAAATAGAGACCCGAAATTTTCAGGTTTATTAATTCGCTTACCCGTAATCCGCACGCATAAAATAGTTCCAGCAAAGCTTTATCCCTTAACCCGAATTTGTTTGCCGCATCCGGCTGCGACAGGATAGCATCAACTTCATTAATCGTAAGGACGGAAGGAAGTTTATGAGACAGTTTGGGAGAAGGGATCTTTTCAACAGGATTTTCAGTTATATAGTTACTTTGAAGCAGATACAGGAAAAAACCCTTCAGAGATGAATGATAACGTGAAGCAGAAGTACTGGATAGTCCCGCTTCTTTAAGAAACTTAAAAAAACCGGATATGTGTTCATGCTTTATCTTCTCAGGATCACTAATGCTATAATTTTCCAGAAACTGAAAAAGGTTGGTTATATCATTCTTATATGATTCAATAGTATTTTCCGCCAGGTTCCTTTCTAATTTCAGTACAGCAAGATATTCATTCAGAAAAACTCTCATTTTCCTTCATTCTTCTCCGGCTCCCCTTTTTCCATTTCTTCCTGTTTGGGATACCTGATCCTGCGGTGATGCTGTCCCAGCAGAATACTTATAAATGCTTCCTTAATTTTATCAATATCGCTGAAAGTGATAGGTGAATTATCGAGCTGACCGTCATTAATTCTTCCCTTGATGATTTTATCAATTACGTTCTCAACTTTTGTCGGATCAGGATCTTCAATAGACCTGACAGCCGACTCGCTGCCGTCGGCAAGCATGATGATAGCCGTCTCTTTTGTATTCGGCTTCGGTCCCGGGTACCTAAAATCATCGATGTTCACTTTTTCTTCACCATAAAGTTTTTTAGCTTTTTCAAAAAAGAATGAGATCACCATTGTGCCATGGTGCATTGGGATAAAATCCACGACTTCCTGCGGTACATTGTATTCACGGGCAAGTTCTATCCCTTCCTTAACGTGACGGCTTATCAGTTCAACACTCTCCTCAGGTGTGAGATTTTCATGTACATTCTGATTATTGAGCTGGTTCTCAACAAAATTCTGAGGGGTAATAATCTTCCCTACGTCATGATAGTATGCACCTACCCTGGCAAGGAGGGGATTGGCTCCGATTTTCTCTGCTGCCGTCTCGGCAAGAGTTCCCATTGTCATAGAATGGTTAAAGGTTCCGGGAGCCTTTCTCGACAGTTCTTTCAATAACGGTCTGTCAAAATTCGAAAGTTCAAGCAGTGTGAGGTCGGTGGTTATTCTGAAGAATTTCTCAAAAAAAATGAGCAGTCCATATGTGAGAACAGGGCTGATCAAGGCATTTGTCGATGCGAAAGCCGACTCGATCATTAATGATTCAAACGGTGCGAATCTCTCCAGACCAAAAGCGAAAACTGCAATAAGGTAGCCGAGTAGGATAAACAAAAACGATCTGAAGATCTGCGATCGGTTTTTAATATCGCGAACCGTATATACAGCAAGAGCGCCTGCAAAAATATTCATCACGGCAAATGTATAATCATTGCCTCTTAAGGCTCCTGCAATGAGTGAAATAATTACCGTAGTATAGAAACCTACCCTGGAATCGAAAATTATTGTGAGCAGCATGGTAGCTGCGGGTATAAAGATCAGAAACTGCAGAGGTACATTTACGGTTATCTGATTTATCAAAAAGGTAACGAAACAGACAAATACAAGTATTATCGTAATGAGTATTAGTTTCTGGTTGTCAAAAAATATCTTTTTTCTAAATAGAAAAAGATAGATGATAAGCAATGAAAGAAGCAGGGATATATGGAAGAACTTACCTACAAACTGTAGCCAGAATCCGCTTGCTCCAATCTTCTCCCCCTTAGCAGCCCTATATGAATCTATCTTGAGTTTTGCTTCTTTGGTTACCCTGTCGTGCTTTGCTATAATTCTTTCATTCTCATTGACTATTCCAATGTACCGTGATACGTTATTCTTTGCCTGTTCAATCTCTTCCTGTGTAGACTCCTGATTGTAAATGATATTAGGATTTATAAAATGAACAGCGTATTCCTCCAGCGCACTTTTCAGGTCCTCAGAAAGCTTCATCTGCTCAATACCGCTCTTAACTATCTTTTCAGCCGCTTGCACATCGATAAATTTGCCCGATGCTTCAATCCTGTCAATGTTCCCTGTCCTGACGGCAACACTGTCCCGGCCTGAAGGAACCTGATTAATTATACCGCTTTTATAAACCTGGGTAAGTATACTGTTTATGCTGTTAAGTACTTCTCTCAGGTTTTTCCGCTGCAGCATATTTCGTTCCTGCCGCCTCAGATTCAGGAAGGTGGTATAAGATTGAGTACTTAGAAAAGTAGGATTCAAACCCTCGCCCTCCGTTGATAGAGTACTATCAATCATCCTGATAAGAAAAGAGTCATAATTCTTCACAGTATCCACTATGGCATCTATTGTTTCGGGCTGTTTTAAATACACAGGATAAACAGTATTTGCAGCCGCCTTCAGCTCGTCCCGGTAAGTTTTCTGGTCTTTCAATACAGGGAAACTGAATTGTGCAATTAAATCGTCATGTATCCATATCGAGCCAACCGTAACTTCAGATTCAATCGATTCTCCTTTGGGAAACATAAAGACGATAAGAATAACAGCACTGAGGCCGATTAAGAACTTTAGCCGGAGACTGCCTTTTTTGTGTTCTTCAGTTTTCATTTCCTGCTTGTTTTTGCCTGTAATATCATTTCAATGAATTCACCTACTCCGCCGTTATTATTATCCTTTGTCGTTATAAAATCAGCCTGTCTTTTCACCTCGGCTACAGCATTCGATATTGCTACTTTAAATCCACCTACCTTAAAAAGACTTAAATCATTATACCAGTCTCCTATGACAGCAGCATTTGCCTCCTTAACGTTCAGGTCTTTCAGGAGCCTTTTAAATCCCATTCCCTTGGATGTTCCTTTATTTCTTATCTCAAGATAATAAATATTATCACGCCTCTGGGATCTGAAATATGATCTTTCAAGCCCGAACGTATAGGGGAAACTTAGGCGGTTATATACATATTTCAAGTTATTCTTATAATCTGAAGCGAAGACAACCTCGAGGGTCCTGTCACAAAATTCATCGTAAGATTTCACTTCCTCGTACCTGGCGCCGAATTTATCCATTATCTGAGGGATCACCGAATTTCTTTCTGTATAATATATAGCATCATCATGACACAGGGCCACGTTAAGGAGAAAAGTATCCGCCAGGGCAACTGCTTTTCTAACATACTTTTCCTTCACGAAAGATTCAAACAATATTTCTCCCTCGGGGTGATTTTTTATCAGTGCTCCATCCATTGAAATCAGAGGGATATCAATTCCAAGGTCTGTGGCCAGCTCGGTAATAGCCGAATGAAGTCTTCCAGTTGCTACAGTAAAATGAACTCCATGTTTGGGTAACTCTGATATAAGCTTTTGAGATTCTTTATCAACGAATCCCTCGTCAGTCAATAGTGTACCGTCAATATCTGAAACAACAACCTCTATATTTTTCAGTATCTCCGTTCGTTTCATAAAAAGATGAAAATGGATGATTATGAAACTTAAAAATAAGGATTATTTAATTAATGTTTTCCAACCTGCTTCACTTAAGTTCTTGTATATTATGGTAATAGAAATAATAGTGGTTATGACGAAGATTATGGAATTTGTTGTGTCCCCCAGAAGAATACTGCCTGTCCCGAATAAGAAGGAATAGACCAGGACAATGCCAGCAAGCCAATTAATGAACATGATTCCGAACTCACTTTCACTTTTGACCTCAGGGAGCTGGTCTGATATCTTCCTCCATAAAATTCCTCCGGGATGAATTTTCCTATAAAATTCAAATAATTTTGATTTTTCAGTAGGCCTGGTCAGGAATGTTATTATGAGCCAGACTACCGTAGTGCAGGAAACGAGGAAAAATAAAGTGTAAGGAAATTCTACACCGTATAGTTTCAGGACCGGTAATACAACGAAAGGAGTAATCATTGCTGATATTTCGGACCAGGCATTTATTCTCCACCAATACCACCGTAGTATGAGAACAAGTCCTAATCCGGCACCGCACTCCATTATAAAAACCCAGGCTCCGGATATTGTGCTTATAAAAAACGTCACTATAGCCGAGGTTATCATCAACAAAATTGTTGCTGCCCTCGATGCTCTGATATAAAATAATTCATCCCGGTTACGATAAAGAAATCTCCTGTAAAAATCATTTATAAGGTAGGATGTTCCCCAATTTAATTGCGTAGCGATGGTACTCATATAAGCCGCGAAAAAAGCAGCTACAAGCAGTCCCTTTAACCCGGACGGAAGAAAATCATTCATTGCAAATATGTAGCCCATTCCTTTGTCGGATGAGGAAAGATCCGGGTAAAGGATCAGTGAACATAAACCAACTATTATCCATGGCCAGGGACGAATCCCGTAGTGGGCAATCTGGAAAAAGAGGGTTGCAAAGAGCGAGTGCTTCTCATCTTTAGCCGACATCATTCTCTGAGCAACATAACCTCCCCCGCCGGGTTCGGCTCCTGGGTACCACGAAGCCCACCAGATTATTCCGACATATGCAAGGAAAGAGACTACCGAAAGGGAAAATGCCGTTCCTAGATCACCTATGTCATTAAAAACAGGGAGAAATCTGAAGGTATATTTGGGAAGCTTTTCCTGCAAACCTGCCATTCCCCCGACCTGCTGAGAATTAATCACAATAACAGCCAGGATTATACAGCCTGTCATTGCTATAATAAACTGGAAAGCATCTGTAATTACAACTCCCCATAACCCGGACAGGGCTGAGTATAATGCAACGATCAACATACACCCGAAAACGTAAAAGATAACTTCCGATTCGGGGATTTTAAACATTCCGGTGAGAATTGATGCCATTGCCTTATTCACCCAGCCCATAATAATGATGTTCATAAACAACCCCAGGTAAACAGCCCTGAATCCTCTTAAAAATTTCGCAGGTTTTCCGGAATAACGCAATTCGGCAAACTCTACTTCTGTCATTATACCCGCACGCCTCCATAGTCTGGCAAAAAAGAAAACCGTAAGGAGGCCGCCGAAAGCAAAGTTCCACCAGACCCAGTTGCCGGCAATTCCGTTTTTTGCGACCAGTTCGGTTACAGCAAGAGGTGTATCGGCAGCGAAAGTTGTTGCCACCATAGAGAGTCCGGCCAGATACCAGGGCAGATTTCTGCCTGAAAGAAAAAATTCCTCTGTGCTTTTCCCTGCTCTGCGGGTGTAGAATAAAGCAATAGTAAGGGAAATTATGAAGTATACCAGGATTATCAGGTAATCGATTAAACTCAAGTTTCCTCGCTGAAGTATTTGTTTCTAAACAGGGAGACTATATATCCGACCAACAACGTTACTGCCACCCCGATGAGCGTATACCATGTCCAGGCTACTACTTTGAACGATATTACAAAAGTCATAACAATTATTGCAATTGTAAATCCGGTTAAGGCGCCATGCTGATCTGCGTGTTTAAAAAAGAAACCAAGCAGGAAAGTGCCAAGCAATCCTCCGTATGTAAAAGAGGCAATGCTCAGGGCAAGTTCAACTACCGCAGTGGAAGTGTTCATAAAGAATAATGCCGATAGAATCAGCATAACTGCCCAGAATATGGTAATTAACCTGGATATAAATAATTGGTTTCCTCTCTTTCCGAATATGGGCTGAAACAGATCCATCATTGTTGAGGATGAAAGAGAACTCATTGACCCTGCCAGCGTCGACATCGCAGCTGCAAATAATCCTGCGATTATTATTCCTGAAACCCCCGTGGGCATTACGTGTATTATGAAATTGGGAAAGATCTCATCGGGCTTCATATCTATTTTCCCGTAATAGGCATAGAGCATAACTCCGAGAATGAGGAAGATAGCAAACTGGATTATAATTAATACCCCGCTGCCAACGACTGCCTTCCTGCTTTCCTTCAAATCTTTGGCGGCAAGTAGCCTTTGAACAATCAGCTGATCAGTACCGTGCGAGGCCATCGATAAAAATGCACCTCCGAGTATACCGCCAATGAGAGTGTAGGGATCAGTAAAAAAATCTTTTAGGTTGCCGTCGAAGCCTGAATTAATAACCTGGAATTTATTTCCTTCTGATGCAGCAAAGACAACAGAATTCCAGCCATCAGGAAGAAGATTTAATATAAAAAAACCTGCCAGAACTGCTCCTGTTATATAAATGAACATCTGGATTACATCAACCCATATGATTCCTTTTACGCCACCGGTATAAGTATAGACAAGAGATACCAGCGCTATGATTATAATTGCATAAGGGTAATCGATACCCAGCAGAAGTTTTAATGGGATGGCCGTTGCGAAAAGTCTTACTCCGTCAGCTGCCGTTCTCGTAAATAAAAATACAACTGAAGCATAGTTGCGGGTCTTCCCGCCGAACCTTGTTTCAAGATAAGTGTACGCAGTTTTCAGTTCGCCTTTATAATACGCCGGCAGAAATACAGCCGCTACTATTATTCT
Organism: uncultured Ignavibacteria bacterium; assembly: GCA_963774455.1. Classification (GTDB taxonomy): domain Bacteria; phylum Bacteroidota; class Ignavibacteria; order Ignavibacteriales; family Ignavibacteriaceae; genus DATFVA01. Next base: position 294,693 of record CAVZFD010000004.1, on the reverse strand, counting down.
TCCAAGAAGATAGCCGAAAGTTACCTGAAGAAAGTTTAAATTGGTAAGGTATGATAAACCGGGAATGGAGATAAAAGTTAAAGTGCTCGTTTCAACAGCAACTATAGAGAAACACACCGCCCACCAGGGAACTGAATTAGAACCGAGGAAATAATCTTTAACGGATTTCTGTCTACCCCCTGATATTATACCGAAAATCGCTATACCGATTAAATAAATCGCAATGATAAAATAATCGAGCGATCTTCCTTCCAATAAGCTACCCCTTTTTTAACTCATTGAAAGCTTCATCCACCGTTTCACAAACCGGAAGGACCCGGTCAAGCTGTGTGATTTTAATAAGAGAGTAAACTTTTTCAGACGGGGCGGCTATCCTCATTGCTCCGCCGTTTGTGTTTAGAATTCGGTTTGCCACCAGTATAGCACTGAGTCCAGAGCTGTCGCATGTTTCGACCTCGCTCATATCAAGAATAAGCTTGTTGATCCCCTCAACCTTAAGAAGCATTGTAAATTCACCTTTAACAAGTCCTGAAATATTTGTATCTAATCTTTTCTCATTCAATTTAAATATTGTAATCTCGTCGATCCTTTTGGTCTCGAAATTCATATAATTTCCTTAAAACATTTTTAAGCAATTTAATAAATTTTTGTATGAGTTTTCAGCGTCGGGACTCTTATTAATAACCTGGATATTATAAAATTTATCGGGATCTCCTTTGACAAAACCCAGTTTATACGGAGCCTTAACCTGGTTAACGATATAGCTGCAGAATATATTTTCCTGCCTGTTCAGGTCTATTACTGTCTGGAACCTGAGCTGTTCAAGCTTGTCATTTATTTTCTTTGAAGGAAGATTCAGCCGGCTTACATCATCGACAGTATACCCCATTGCTTTCTGGCGGAACTTGGTCGGCAGCAGGTTTACTTTATAATCATGCGTAAAAGAGGTAACGCTCTTCCTGTTGTCCTCCAGATAATTTAATACACGGAGAGACTGGCTGAAGTCGGAATCATTTTCGGGCATAACAACAAAAAAATCAAACGAACGCTTGAAGAAATCCCGGAAATTATGTTCCGTAATTTCAAATTCTTTCAGTTTGTTTTTTACTAAAAATTCAGCAATTTTATCTTTTAGTTGTCCGATCATTTCTTCTCTGATTCATCAAGTTTTTTAAGAAAGTCCTTTTCATTCAATACCGAAACACCGAGTTTCCTGGCTTTCACCAGTTTAGATCCTGCATTCTCACCGCATACAAGGAAATCGGTGTTCTTGCTGACCGTAGAAGTAACTTTACCCCCAAACACAACAATTTTATCACCGGCTTCTTCACGCGAAAAACTGCTGAGGGTTCCTGTAAGTACGAAAGTTTTTCCTGTAAAGAAGGTTTCTTTTCTGGTTTTCTTTTCTGAAGCAAACTTTAACCCATGCTCTCTGAGCCGCTCTATTATTTTCCTGTTATGGGGATCCTTGAAAAATTTCACTACGCTCTGACTTATACTCTGTCCGATATCGTGAATCGCCTCAATTGTTTCTTCATCGGCTTTCATTATTTCATCAATAGTTCTAAAGTGATCGGCAAGCTTGTTTGCGGCCCCCGATCCCACATACCTGATACCTATTGCAAATAGTACTTTTGCGAATGGCTGCTTTTTGCTTTCTTCAATTGCACTTAAAAGGTTTCCGATGCTTTTTTCTCCAAGACGCTCAATGGCAATAAGATCATCCCGCCTGTTTTTTAAATCATATATATCTGCATATGTATGAAGAAATCCTTCTTCCACCAAGAGATTAATTAAGGCAGTCCCCAGACCCTCTATATCCATTGCTCCGCGTGCAGAGAAATGCTCCAGCCGTCCTTTGATCTGGGCGGGACACTCGGTGTTCTCACAATAATATGCCACTTCACCCTCAGGGTGAAAAAGGGGTGTATTGCAGACAGGACATTTTTTCGGAGGCTGAACAGGTTTAGAGCCTGTGGGTCTTTCTTCCTTTACTACTGAAACAACCTTGGGGATGACGTCGCCTCCTTTTTCGATTACAACCTTATCGCCTTCTCTGATATCTTTTCTTAGTATCTCATCAATGTTGTGAAGCGTGGCCCTGCTGATCGTAGAACCCGCAAGAAAAACAGGTTCCATTTCGGCTACTGGAGTAACCGTTCCTATTCTCCCAACCTGCCAGGTTATTTTATTGAGTCTCGTAACAGCCTGCTTAGCTTTAAATTTGAAGGCTACTGCCCAGCGCGGGGATTTTGCTATATTACCAAGGATTCTTTGCTGCCTTAAAGAATTTACTTTTATTACTGCACCGTCAACTTCATACTCAAGCGTGTTCCTTTTTTCTTCAAGCTTATGGCAGACTTCCAATACAGCCTTGATATTCTTACAGAATCTGAATTCAGGATTAACATTGAATCCCAGTTTCCTTAGCATCTTAAGATTCTCATACTGAGTTTCATAATTCTCCTCAGCACTTATTAAAGTATACACAAAAATATTCAGAGGCCTTCCGGCAACCAGTCGGGGGTCCTGCAGCTTGAGAGTGCCTGCGGATGAATTGCGGGGATTTGCAAATAGCTTCTCACCCTTCGCTTCTCTCTCCTTGTTCAGGTTGATGAAGTCCTGTACCTTCATAAAAATCTCGCCCCTGACTTCAATGTCATCAAATGAATAAGGAGATGATGTGTTCTTATTCAGTCTGAGTGGAACAGAACGGATAGTTTTAACATTTGTCGTTATTTCCTCACCCACTACCCCATCGCCTCTGGTAGCTGCTGTAACCAGGTAGCCGTGTGTATAATGAAGACTGACAGAAGCGCCGTCTATTTTTGGTTCAACCACATACTCCGCATTTTCTCCGGGAGGTAAACCATCTCTTACTCTCCTATCGAAATCGAAAAGCTCCTCCTCATTATATGTATTAGCAAGACTAAGCATCGGGATAAGGTGAGTTATCGGCTTGAATTCTTTTGTCAGGTCTATCCCTACTCTCTGTGTTGGAGAATCCGGGGTTACGAGATCGGGATTTTCCTCCTCCAGCTTTTCAAGTTCCTTCATTAAAGCATCATACTTCTGGTCGCTTATAACTGGCTCGGCAAGAACATAATACCTGTAATCATGCCCTCTTATTTCTTCACGTAATTCCTCTATTCTCTTTTGTACAGATGATATCATTGTTCCTGACCTGCCCTGGGAGGATTATCAAGATATTCAATACCATTAGAACTAATTTTAACATGCGAAACAGATTTTGAAGTCGGCTTAAAATCAAGAGGTTTATTATTAAGCTGAAGTTTTATTGCCGAAGACCTTCCAAAGGTAATCTTAAAATCATCAGCGGCCTTAAGCGATTTCTGGGAATTAGGAAATAAGATAAACTCTTCTTCTTTGGTGTTATCAAGGATTAATTTAATCCATGAAGTATCGCTTGCCTGTATAAGCAGGTAAAGACTATCGCCAGATACAGCAATATTCTGAATAGAATCTGCAGTCTGAACGGGAGCTTCCTCATACCGCTGCTGTGATTCGGTGACCACCTCATCATATGGTTTTTCGGGGACCACTATTTCATTACTCTGGTTAAATAACAGATAAATTAGCCCGATAAGGATAATAGCTCCCAATATTGATGCGCCTATAATAAACACATTTTTATTCTCCGGTACGAGTTCACTTCGTTTAGGAGCAGTTGAATCGAAGGCGTCAGGAGGTTTGGAATAAACTGCATCCGACTGATGAGCCGAATGTTTCACTTTACGAAATTTCTGTGTCTTTTCACCGCTGCCGGATTTCTCTGATTGTTTCTTATCAGTTTTTTCCGTCGGCTTTTCAGCTGAAGTGTCAGGTGGTGCATTCTTTTCTTCTTTTACTTCGGGCTCTGTAGTTCCCTGCTCATCGGATTCTTCATACGGCAGACCTTCTTTGGCTGCCTGATATTTCTTCAGCATAATGTCGGGATCCAACCCCACAACACCAGCACATTCTTTGATAAAAGCTTTTACATAAAGATCAGGAAGAAAACTAAGGTTACCTTCTTCCATAGCTTCAAGGAACTTCAGATCTATCCTGGTCCTTGTTGATAACTGCTTTAAAGTGAGGTTATTTTTTATTCTCGCTTCTTTTAGTTCTTCAGCTAATTGATCGAACATTTTAATCTACCGCTATTTATAAAAACTTAATTACGAACCAGCCTGGCTGCGAATGCTCCGTCAAGCTGATGCGAATGAGGAAATGTCTGTATGCATCCGTCTGCATCAATAATTTCCAAAGGGAATGAGCCTGAAGCATTTTCAAGAATAAACTCCGGATGTTTACCAAGAAATTTATTAACTATGTCACCGTTTTCTTCAGGTTCAATTGAACATGTACTATAAACTACAACACCGCCGGGTTTAACAAGTGAAGCGGCCTTCTCCAGCAGCTTATATTGCAATTCTGTCATCCGCCTTATATCAAGAAGATCCTTCTTCCATTTTATATCGGGTTTTTTACACATTGTTCCGGTGCCAGAACAGGGAACATCGGCAAGCACCCTGTCGAAACCGGAATCATTATATTCAAGAGCATCCTGCTCAATAAGCTTTATTGAATTTATTCCCAGCCGTTTTGTATTTCTTTCCATAATTCTTAATCTTGCTTCGAACCTGTCGATGGCTATTATTTCACCCTCATCGTGCATTAATCCGGCGATGTAGGCAGTCTTACCGCCGGGAGCCGCGCACATGTCAAGTACTCTCATACCCGGCCTCGCATCAAGCAGCCGGCAGGCGAGTCCTGCGCTTTCATCCTGTATATTGAAATAGCCGTTAGCATAATATTCCCAGGCGGTTATATTAGTCAAGTTCTGAAGCTTAAAAAATTCAGGGAGATACCTTCCTGGTTTGAAACGGAGGTTAACTTTATGTAAGAGCTGTCTGAATTCCTCGGGAGTTGTTTTAAGAGCGTTAATCTTTAAAGTGAGGAAAGGTTTTTCGTTATTTGCCATAAGGAGTTTTTCTGTAGCCTCCCTTCCAAATCTTGCAAGATATCTTTTCACCATCCAGGATGGATGAGAATAGTACGCGGCTAGGTAACCGGGAAGGTCTTCCTCAGGATCGGGATAACGAATGCCATTCTTGCTCCTTATAATATTTCGGAGGATGGCATTGGTAAGGTCGGCTGGTTTCTGCCCCTGAAGCTTTTTCACAAATTCCACCGCTTCATTCACTACCGCGAAATCTGGCACGCGATCGAGGAACATGATCTGGTATAAAGCTACACGCAGTCCGTTTTTCAGATTAGGAATAGCTTTAGAGAACTGTCCTTTATAAAATCCGTTAAGGACCCAGTCCAGCCTGCCCATCCACCTGACAACCCCGTGCACAATCTCATACAGAAGGGCCTTATCGGAACCGGAGAGATCACTATTCCGCATTTCGTTATCGAGCAGTCTTTCGAGGTATGAGTCTGTTCTCTCTACCCTGTTCAGTATCTTTACTGCGAGCCCTCTTACTCCCGAATATAAATCTCTTACTTTATGTTCTTCAAATTGCTCTGTCATTATTCTGAATTCTTCTTTCTATTCATTTCTGCAAGGCAGCAGGTTCAATCGTAAGGTTAAAAATAGTATTAAAAAGTTTCTCATCTGCCGGTGTTAAAATTATATTTCTTCTCTTCATAACAATCCTCGCTGTTTCAATACTCTTCTTTACATCATAGGTTTCTGTTTTTTCAGCACCTCCCCATGTAAAAGAGGGAATGAACTTATCGGGAAATCCACTCCCGAAAATATTACAGGAAAAACCGGCAATTGTTCCTGTATTGAACATGGCATTTATAGCTGTTTTTGAGTGATCACCCATTATTAGTCCAAGAAACTGCAGACCCGAATCAATGGTTTTGCCATTAAGGTTTACTTTTATATTTGAGTAGTTATTCTTCAGATCGCTGCAATTCGTATCGGCGCCTATGTTTATCCAGCTGCCCAGGTAAGCATGTCCCAGAAAACCTGAGTGCTGTTTATTGGAATAAGGCATAATTATAGAATCCTCTATCTCTCCTCCGGCTTTACAGACTTTGCCTATAGATACGTTTTCCTTTATTGTAGCACAGCTTTTTATAAAAGAATTATCGCCGATAGAGACTGGCCCTTCTATCACACTATTTGCATTTACCTCAACATTCTTTCCGATATATACAGGACCGTTTGATGCATCTATAACAACACCGGGTTTAACAATTGTATCTGATCCTATAAAAATATCATCCTTGTTTATCAGGTGTACTCCCCTGAAGAGTCTGGCTTCTTCGGAAATACCAGGGTCATTCAGGTAATTGAAATCCTGTTTCAGCTGATGTCCGTTTATCTCTATAAGATCCCAGATGTAATCAACGGTATCGGCTTCAACATTCTCCCTGGAAATCCCTTCGAAAAAGGATATGTCAATCTTATAGCTGATTTTAGATTTAATTCTGCGGATAGTTTCAGAACTTATTCTGGCGGCAATCAGCATATCATCCTGGATAAAGACTCTTTCCTGTGGGTTTTTACGAAGAACATTAAAAAGATCCTCATTCAGCAGGACTCTGCCGTTTATAAACAGGTAATTATCGTCTTCCAGTTTATTTACTTCGATGCCCGGATTATTCAGTTTTACTGTCTCTTCAAGATATTCTCTGCAGAAAAGAGTATAGCTAATCTCAGGGAAATATCTTAATATTTTCTCCTTTAGCGTCTTCATCCCGCATAATAAATCATATACAGGGTGAGAAAGTGTAAGAGGATAAAAATTATCAGTCTGTTTATCTTCAAAAATACAAATATGCATTGGGTACTTTTTCTTAAAGAATGTTCAATAATTTAATATTTTTTAGGGTAAGATTCCCATACGATAATATTCACTTATAAAGCTGTGCCCTTTTGCAATTTTAAGGACTATAGAAGAACATTTTCAAAATTATTCGGACATTCAGTGTGTTTCAATATTCAACAGGTATGACAAAATGGCAGACTTGCTTTGCAGGCAGTAAGAATATTGGGGGAATGAGCCTTGCATGTGGTAGATGCAAGAAACGGGGGAAGTGCGAAAATGAGCTGTTTTAGGCTATTGAAATTTTAAACAGTGTGACAAATTGTCGCGTTTCAGTTTGAGACTAACCTCCTTATATCGAGGCCGTTTATAGAAACGTTAATCTTTTGTAATGAGCTGTCCGCTTATCCTAAGCAGTTCTGTTTCAGCCGACTTGGCATCATATTGAGCCGAAACCAGTCTGCTTTTTGCATCTATAAGCTTACGCTGGGTTTCCCTGAATTCAAGGGGGGTAATGTTTCCGAGCTTAAGTTTTTCAAGTGCAATATCGACACTCTCGAGTGCTACCTTCAGGTTTTCTTCTTCAAGTTCAACTAGCTGAAGACTGTTTAAATATTTCTTGTATGTATTGAGCAATTCTGCTTCAACCCCTGTCTTCACCCGGTTGTAGCTTAGCTGACCATTCTCAATTCCGATCTGCGCATTCTCTATTTTTCTCCGGGTGTTTAAACCATTGAACAAATTAAGGTTTGCAGAAACACCATAGCTTAAACTATAATTATTATTTGATTTTATAAAACCTGCCTCAGCTTCCGACTTTGTATAATCATAACCTCCGACAAGAGATATCTGCGGGAAAAGCTCCGCCCGTGCAAGTCTGAGATTTATTTCCGAAAGGTTCTGGTTTTTCTTAGCAATCTGCAGTGTGGTATTCTTTTCCAGGGTACGGCTCTTCAAGTCATCCAGGTTGAGGTTTTTGTCAACCAGAATCGTATCAGTCACACTAAAATCATTGCTTACATCTCTGCCCATAAGTTGATTCAGGTTAACCTTAAGCTGCTCGTATGTTAATTCCTCTTTTAAGAGATTGGAACGGTCTTCATTTAAATCCACCTGTGCCTGCCGCAGGTCAAATTTGGAGCCGGTGCCCACATCTTTTTTAGATTCTGCAATCCTTACCCTTTCCTGACTGATCTCAATTGCCTGGTTCAGGACACTAAGCACCTGCTTTTCTCTTATAAGATTGTAATACGTTTCAATAACGCCGGCCATATTTGTTTCAACTTCGTCCCGGAAATTATCCTCCCCGATCCTGTTCAGCTCTTTGAGCATATCAATATTTGCAAACATCCGCAGACCATCGAATATCGTCCAGCTCAGGTCTACCCCGGCGGTAATATTTGTCGATTTCGCACCATTCCGGTCTATTGTTCTTCCGTCAAAATATTCCTGTTTAGTGTCGTTAGAACTTTTTAGATACGAGCCCGAGGCATCAATCGAGGGAAGAAAACCCGCATTCCCTATATTCGAATTATTATCCGCGATCTTTGATTCATTCCTCGCAATATTTATCGAATAATTATTTGACAGAGCGATTTTAACAGCTTCCTCAATCGAAAGCGTTTCCTGGGGAAAGACACTGTTATTAACAAGAATTGTTAGAACCAGTAGGAATAAAATATTAAGAACTCTCATATACCTCATTAAAATTTATTTACTGACAAGAGCAGCTTCCCCGCCGGGTTCTGCCGCCTCTGTTACGTTTGATACCGTCGCCGTACTGCGAGACAGGTATGAATAAATTGCCGGAACTATGAGAAGTGTTAAGAAGGTTGAAAAAATTAATCCTCCGATTACTGCTATTCCCATAGAAACCCTGCTTTCTGAACCCGCACCAAGTGCGAAAGCTATCGGTAAAATTCCAAGTACCGTTGATAAGCTTGTCATAAGGATAGGACGAAGTCGTGCTGCCGCAGCATCTTTTATTGCTTCCAGTTTGGATAACCCCGCTGCCTTACGTTGATTGGCAAACTCAACAATCAGGATGCCGTTTTTGGTTACTATACCTATAAGCATGATGATGCCAATTTCGCTGAATATGTTCAACGTCTGATTGAAATACCACAGAGACACCAGAGCACCGAAGATGGCAAGGGGTACTGTAAACAGGATTATAAAAGGATCCCGAAAGCTTTCAAACTGAGCGGCAAGAACAAGATAAATAAATCCAATTGCAAGAAGGAAAGCGAATAAGAGACTTGAGGAACTTTCGGCATAATCCTTAGAGGCTCCGCTTAAAGAGGTGGAAAATGATTCATCCAGCACCTTAGCTGAAATTTTGTCCATTTGCTTGATACCGTCATCTATCGTTTTGCCGGGTGCTAGTCCCGCTGATACAGTAGCCGAAACGTACCGGTTAAACCTGTAAAGCTGGGGAGGAGCACTCTGCTCGGTAAGCTGGACAACATTGTCAAGCTGTATCAGCTCGTCTTTTGTATTCTTCACATATAAAGATTTCAGATCAATCGGTGCATTACGTTTGTCGCGCAAAAGCTGTCCGATTACCTGGTACTGTTTACCATCCTTTATAAAATAGCCGAAACGCTGGCCGCTGAAGGCGGATTGGATTGTTTGCGCAATATCAATTGTTGAAACTCCCAGGTCTCTTGCTCTCTGCCTGTTTATCACCAGCTTGATTTCGGGTTTATTGAATTTTAGGTTTGCATCAACGATTGTAAAAGTCGGATCCTTCTGAGCCGCATCCATGAACTTTGGAAGGTATTCGCGGAGCTTTTCAAAGTTGGGAGCCTGTATTACATACTGAACCGGCAGTCCGCCCCGGCTTTGTCCAATCGACTGCTGCTGGGTCACAAACACACGTGCTTCAGTCATATCCGATAAGACAGGGGAAATATCATCGGCAATCTCCTGCTGGGTTCTTTCGCGCTCATCCGGTTTACTAAGGATGACAAAGGCAAATCCCGAATTCACAGAACTTGAAGCCCCGAAACCGGGAGAGGTAACAGAGATAATTGCATCTCTTTCCGGTATGCTGTCTTTCAGGGTCTCGACAAGTTTATCCATAAAGTGATCCATATAATCAAATGATGAACCCTCCGGTGCAGTAGCAAATAACCGCAGTCCGCTTCTGTCTTCAAGAGGAGCAAGCTCTGCCGGAATCAGAGTAAAGAAGAGATATATCAATCCAAGTGATACACCCATTATTAAAAAGGCTGTCCATCGTTTTGATAAAAATGCATCGAGGGAATTCCGGTAGGTACTGTTCATTTTTACGAAGAACGGCTCGGTTTTATTATAGAACCAGTTGTGCTTTTCTCTTTTTTTCAGGATCCTGGAGCTGAGCATGGGAGTAAGGGTCAGTGCAACAAAAGCAGAAATAAGCACGGATCCTGCGATAACAACTCCAAACTCCCGGAACAACCTTCCTGTTAATCCCTGGAGGAATATAATAGGAAGGAAAACCGATGCAAGCGCAATAGTGGTTGATAGTATAGCGAAGAATATCTCTGACGAACCTTTGCGGGCCGCTTCATCAGGGTGAGCTCCCGCTTCAATTTTTGTATAGATATTTTCCAGTACAACAATGGCATCATCCACCACGATACCTATGGCTAGAACGATCCCCAGAAGTGTAAGAACATTTATAGAGAAATTTGCCGCATACATTATAAAGAAGGCACCGATCAGGGAAATAGGAATTGCAATAACAGGAATTATGGTTGTACGCCAGTCTCTTAAGAAGAGAAAGATTATAAGCACAACCAGGCCAAACGCAATAAATATTGTCTGCTCAACTTCGGATATTGAATCCCGTATATAATCAGTTACATCGAATCCGATCCCGGTTTTTATATCCGGTGGAAGATCTCTTTTAATCTGTTCGAGCCGCTTATAAAATTCATCAGTAATAGCAATATTATTAGCACCGGGTTGGGCAATAAGGACTATACCCACCATAGGGGTGCCATCCCTTTTCAGAATCGTCCGTTCATTTTCAGAGCCAAGAGTTGCATAACCCACATCTTTTAGATGGACAATATTCCCATTCTCTTCCTTTAAAATCAGGTCGTTAAATTCATTTGCATCGTTAAGACGGCCGATAGTCCTGATCGATAGTTCTGTTTTATTTCCTTCAATGAGCCCGGAAGGAAGTTCAACATTTTCCCGGTTAACTGCATTTTTTACATCAAGAGGAGTCAGATGAAACGCAGCAAGCTTTGCAGGATCGAGCAAGAGTCTCATCGCATATTTCTTTTCCCCCCACACCTGTACTGAGCTTACACCGGGTATTGTCTGGAACCTTTCCTTAAAAACATTGTTGGCCAGCTCGGTAAGCTGAAGCAGGTTCTTTGTATCGCTCTGGACATTAAGGAAAACAATCGGCGAAGCATCGGCATCAGCTTTCGAAACGATAGGGTTTTCAACATCAGGTGGTAGGTTGCTTACAGCACGCGACACCTTATCGCGCACATCATTAGCTGCTGTCTCAAGATCAACATCAATTTCAAATTCAACAGTAATTGTGCTTCTGCCGTCCCGGCTTACAGAAGTAAGAGAACGGATCCCTGCTATACCGTTTATTGATTCTTCAAGAGGTTCGGTGATCTGAGATTCGATAACATCGGCGTTAGCACCTGTATATGTTGTACTTACCGTAATTATCGGGGGATCCACGGATGGATATTCACGAACACCAAGGTACGTGTATCCCAGCAGTCCAAGTACGACTATCGCAATCGACATTACGATCGCGAGTACGGGTCTCCGTATGCTTAAAGATGAAAGACTCATTATTCAAACTCTGAAATAGTTACCGGTGCACCGGGACGCATCTGAAGCATTCCGGATGTAATTATCGTATCGCCTTCGCTGACGCCTGAGGTTAGCTGGACATTTATATCAGTTCTTATTCCTGTGCCTACTTCCTGGGGAGCAGCTTTCCCATTCCTGTATATAAATACTTTCTGGCCTTTTATATCAGGAATCAATGCTTCGGAAGGTATAAGGATCGCATTCTCAATTTTCTTTAGTACAAGCTGTATATTAGCAAATGATCCGGGAAGAATTTCCCGGCCCGTGTTTGTGCAGAGAGCCCTCAGCTGGAGTGTCCTTGTTACCTGATCAATCTTCGGCTCGATTGCGTAAACTTTGCCAACATAATTCTTATCACTGCCTGTGATTGAAAAGTTTATCTCATCACCGACATCAACCATTGTCGAATATCTTTCCGGTATCGAGAAATCAATTTTAATGGGATTTATATTTTGAAGGCTGGCTATCACTATCGAGTTAGTGACAAAGCTTCCTTCACTCACACTCTTTAAACCAATAATTCCGTTGAACGGGGCCCTGATCTCTGTCTTTGCAATCTGTGCCTTAATCAGCTCAACTTCCGCTTCGTTAATCTGGAGCTGGTTGGCGGTCATATCATAGTCCTCCTGGCTGATCGCCTCTTTTTCGAGCAGCTGCTTCTGCCTGTACTCAGTATCTTTCTGAAGCTCAAGACGTGACTTTGCACTCTGAAGCTGCGCCTGCAGATCTGCATCATTTATCTTCACAAGCAGGTCGCCCGCTTTTACATAACTTCCTTCCTTAAAGAGTATTTTTGTGATCTTTCCGGGTACTTCACTTTTAAGATCAACTTCTTCGTTGGCTAGTACAGTACCAGTAGTCAACACCTTGTTATCAAGCGCCTGGTATTTGGTAATATATGCTTTTACCGGGAGAGGACCGGCAGAACCAAAGCTATTGCCTCCCGGTTTGTTTTCTGTAGATTTTAATTTAGGAATAGCCAGAACGATGAGTACTATTATTACTATTCCAATAATAACATAAGTTTTTATATTTTTTTTCATCTGAATTTTCTGTTAAACTTTTGCAACTTAAATAAAACGTGACCGTTTTTACAACTCAAAAAATTTGACTTCCTGCCGGGCTGCACAACTAATAAAAAAAGCCAGTAAATAACTGGCTTTTCTTAAAGTGCGAAATGAATGAAACTCTTATTTTGTTTCTTTCTTTGCGTATTTTTTCTTGAATTTCTCGACTCTTCCGGCAGTATCCAGAAGTTTCTGTTTTCCTGTAAAGAAAGGATGTGAGGCACTGGAAATTTCAAGCTTTACCAGGGGATATGTATTGCCGTCTTCCCATTCAATCGTTTCGTTCGTCTGGATTGTAGAACGTGTTAAAATGGAGTAATCTGCCGATGCATCCTGGAAAACAACAGGTCTATAATCCGGGTGAATTCCCTTTTTCATACCAATATCCTAATTATTTAATTTCTAAAAATTTGAACAATAAAGATAGAAAAGATAACAGAAATTTACAATAATAAAATCAATGATAACTTTTGTCTAAGGATTGTTCGGGCTCAATACCTCATAGAGCTAAAGTATAAAATTCCTGAGTTTTATCGGCGTCCACTTGTATCAAACATGCGTTCCATCTTCTCTTTTAGCTGGTTTACCTTCATTTTCTGCTCATTTGAGAGGTTTACCTGCCTGAAATTCAAACCCGCCTTGTTTACCGGGTAATCGGTTATTTTCCCGGAGGTGACGGCGGCAGTTATAAACCTGTCATTCTGAATGGTATTGCGGGCAAGACTTGTTCCTGTAGAAGTAAATTCTTGTTTCTTAGCGGTCGAATTTTGAATCGGTTGATCTGCACTACCATTATCTTTCTGAATTCCTGAGCTTTGTCCCGAGGATAATGCTTCTTCTTTGTTGTTGGGTTTTTGCGTTCTGGTAAGGTTATTGGTTTTTGCTGAAACCGAAACATCCCCCCGTTCGCGGGGAGCGGTAAGCAGCGGATTATCAGAGTTAACTCCGTTGTTGTTCAGAACAAAAATCAATAATAGAGAGGTTACTACTAAAGCTGCGGCAGGCACCAGTCGCGAAGGTATGAATATATCCTGCCAGAATTTCTTTTCCTCTGGAATAAATTCCACATTAATGCTTCTCATAAGATCAGATTCAAAACCTGCGGGAGCTTTCACCTGCTTAAGCTGCCGGAGTGTATCAATAACATCCTGGTATTTCAAATCGTCATTCGGATTCACGTCATCACCTTTCACTCTTTATATATGTCCTTTAGTAATTCCTGTAATTGTGCTCTTCCTCGGTTTATGCGGGATTTTACAGTTCCGACTGTAATCCCCGTGATTTCAGAAATCTCTTCGTATGATAACTGCTGAATATCTCTTAAAATAACCATTTCCCTGTATGCGGGTGAAACTTTCTGAATAGCCTTCTGAATGATTTCATCCTTTATTCCGCTGTCGGTCAACTCATCGGGACGATAACTTTCATCCGGAATTTCATAGGTTTCATTCTTTTCCTCACCGAAAGCATTTATTGAAAAGAACTTGCGTCTCCTGCGTCTCTGGTATTCAGTCCTTGCAAGGTTTCCCGCAATCGTGTAGATCCATGTTGAAAACTTTGCTATGGAGTTGTATGAGTCCTTGTACCGGTAAACTTTTATAAAAGCTTCCTGAACAACATCCATACAAGCTTCATAATCGCCAAGGAACCTGAAAACATAATTTGTAAGAGGATTTTTATATCTCTCGACAAGAATCTCATAAGCCCGAACAGTGTTGTTCTGTTGGAACTCAAGAATTAACTCTTCGTCCGTAAGTTCGTTCAGATTCTTATCGGTCAATGTGCCTTATACTTTCTGAGGTTTGAATTGTTTCCAGAATTATACAATAAATTAAGTAAAAAAGTTTTAATAGCGAAAACGAATGAGATTATGCACATCCGGGTCCGCTTGAGTGTCCACTTTTTTATGCAGCACTGTTTTTATCCCCTGCCGACAGGATCTCAGTCAGCAGGATGCTTATAATATTTTTATTGTCGTCTGAGGTTGTCTTTACCGAAACGTCGGCATTCAGCAGGGCCCTCGAAATATTAACGAGTTCATCATCAGAGTATAAACGCCGGGCATTATAAAATTTCTTAAGATAAAATGGATGAGTCCCTACAATCCTTGCAGCCTGCACGTCGGGCATATTCGCGCCTCTGAGTTCATTTATTCTTAGTATTCCTGTAAAAAACCTTGTAAGCATATGGATAATGTATACCGGCTCGGCACCCTTTTCCAGCAAGTTAAAGGCTATTTTAAAAGACATACTTTTATTTTTCTCAGCAAGTGCATCCTGCAGGTCGAATATGCTGTATTCCTTGAATTTTGCTGATAGTGATTCAATGCTTTCGATATCAATTTCTTTTTTATCCCCAAGGAAAATGAATACTTTCTCAAGCTGAGTCTCAATAAGACTCCGGTTATCACCTACCATATCTGCAAAGACCGAGGCCACTTCCTGAGATATGTGTTTCCCGTTCTCTGCGGCGAATCTTGTAATCCACTCAACCAGAGCATTCCCTTTTAATTCAACAGCCTCATAAATGAAGTTTCTGGCAAGAAGTGACTTATATGGTTCAGATGACAGGTTTGAGATTCCTCCGTTATGCACCAAAACGAGGTGAGTGAATTCAGCCGGTGAATTAATATAATTGATGAGGTTCTTTTTGTTGCTCACCTTTTCAAATTCTTTTATAAGTATAAATTTTTTATCGGAACCAAAGGGAAAGGAAGAGGCAAGAGAAAGCATATCAATAAGATCCTTATCTTCAGCATAAATTACTTCCTTATCGAAATCAGAGGTAATGAAGGGATCAACAGCTTTTTCCACCTCTTTTATCACCCTATCCAGGCTGTACGAATCTTCTCCGAAGAAATAATAAACCGGAAGAAGCTTTCCTGCCGAAATATCCTTCGAAGCATTAAGTATTGTCGGCGCCTTTAATTTACTTTTCGCCATTTCTCTTTTTAATTTTTTCGTATTTCATTGCACGGGTAAGGAAAAATGCGAGTCCTCCCCATACGAGTCCAAATACCGCCACAAGTGTAATTACTGCTGAAGCTTCCATCAAGGTTCATAGCTCCTGTTTAATGTATACTTCACCATCAGCTTATTGAAAGAAATGAACAGGATAAGAATAACCGTCCACTGAAATATAGCCGTTCCTGCATTTTCAATATGAAATGGATTCCACCATTCGGGGTCCCATCCTACCGATGAAATCAGCCACCACAAAATTAACACAATAACCTGAATAGGTATAAGTATTCCTATCACAATATTATACCATTTACCGATTTTTACATCACTGCCATAGCCATTGATTATTTCTGTTCTGAACTTATCCACACCATATTTAATTATGGAGAATGAAATGAAAGCGCCGCTTAAGATAAGGCCCACGCCCCATACCCAGTCCTGGTTAGTAAAGAAATCAAGGTTCAGTGCAGAGGGAATTCCAAAAAGAAACCCTGCTGAGGCAACAATGATTATAGCCCTCCTTCGCTTAAAACCAAAATCGATAAAGGTTCTTGTGGCAAGTTCTACCATTGATATTAATGAAGTAACAGCAGCAAAGAAAAGTGCGATAAAAAATATCGATGCAAAGAAAATATTAATAAGGTAACTGGAGGACATTTTGGAGAAGAGCAGCGGCAGAAAGATAAAGGTTAAGCCGGTATTTGCTGGTCCCGACTGCGATACCTGTGTCATTGCATCAACAGAACTAAGTGAGAACACAGTAGAAAAAATAGTAATCCCTGCCAGCAAAGAAACTGAATTATTCCCGAAGCCTATCAGCGCGGCGTTCAATGATATATCTTCCTTCTTCCTCATATAAACAGAGTAGGTTAAAATCAGTCCCCACCCTGCCCCTGTATCCCATGCATTCTGGGTCAGTGCGTTAAGCCAGACTTTATAATCGAGAATAACATCCAGTTTAGGAGTAAAGAAATATTTTATACCTTCAATTGCATTAGGGAGTGTAACTGCCCGTATAAAAAGTATAACAAGGATTCCAAGTAATGCGGGAACCATAAACTTGGTAACTTTTTCTATTCCATTCGTAATTCCCCTGTAAACCACCACCGCTACAAATGCCATCGAAATAAAATGAAAAAATAAAGGCTGATAGCCGGAAGAAAAGTTTTCCCAGTACTGAAGGTGATTAGCTGTATCAAATAAATTTCCGGAAACGGCCGATATAAAATATTTCAGGCACCAGCCGGTAACGACTGAATAGTAAAACATAATAGCTGTAGAAACAAAGACAACAAATGCTCCCATCCAGCCGAAGTTTTTTCCTGCCGTTTTCGATATCGCTCCGATAGGACCAAACCTGGTTGATTTTCCCAGCGCAAATTCAGCGATTATAAGAGGCACCGACCAGATTAGCAGGAAAATTGCCCAGGGGATAAGAAAGGATCCGCCCCCGTTCTGTGCAACCACCCTTGAGAATCTCCATATATTGCCTGTACCAACAGCAATGCCGAGAGTTGCAATTATAAGAGCCCAGCGGGAGGAGAAAAATTCTTCCTGTTTCATTAACGGTATCTAAAATGAAAAAGAGATGATAACCTGATATGAATTTAGAAAATTACCATCCCTTTTTCAAAATTGGCCAAATAAAAATCCCGGGGTCAATCTTGAACTATTGCTGTGTGCGTTTTTCGATTGTGATGTTTTCTATTACGACATCGGTAAGCGGCTTATCCTGCGAATTTTTTTTCACCTGTGAAATGGAATTTACAACATCCATTCCGCTTATGATCTTTCCGAAAATTGTATGATGATTATTGAGCCAGGGGGTCGGGGCAACTGTTATAAAGAACTGGCTGCCGTTAGTGTTTGGACCTGCGTTTGCCATTGCAAGTATACCTGTTGAATCAAAAACCAGTCCTGTATTTACTTCATCCTCAAAGGATTTTCCCCAGAGACTTTCACCACCGCGTCCTGTTCCGGTTGGATCGCCGCCCTGAATCATAAAATTAGGTATTACACGGTGAAAGATAACGCCCTTATAATAACCTTTCTCTGCAAGACCGGTGAAATTCTCAACTGTCTTAGGGGCTTTTTCAGGATATAGTTCTGCTTCAAATTTACCCATACTTGTGTTAAAAACCGCTACGGTCAAAGTATCGTTTTTAGTTTCCACTTTATTATTCTCACTATTTATTGTTGTTTGATTATTTTCTTCGCTCATACTTTTCTGATTACATCCGATAAATAAGGTTAGTACGGCAAAGATTAATATTTTTCTCATAATAACTCCTAAGGTTGAATAATGTTTAATCCTATTAGAACAAGAATGATTATGCCGGCAATTATCCTGTAATAAATGAAAAGATAGGTTGAATGTTTTCTAAGGTATTTCAACAGGAAGTCGATTGCAAGATAACCGCTGACGGCAGCAGCTGTGGTTGCTATAATCAGATTTACCCACATAGCTCCATTTAATATGTCGAGCGACTGGTAAAGCTCCAGCAGTCCGCTTGCCAGAACAGCCGGCACACTTAATAGAAAGGAAAAGCGTGCCGCATCTTCTCTTTTAAGTCCTCTGAATAAACCGCCTGTTATAGTTGTTCCCGATCTCGATGCACCGGGAATAAGTGCGAATGCCTGAGCGATTCCGATAAAAAGGGAATCAAATAAGGAAATTTCTTTTTCTGTTTTAACTCTTTTCCCGACCTTCTCAGCAACGGCAAGGATTATGGCGAACACTATAAGATTTACCGCGATGACGAAGAGATCTTTTGTGAAAGCTCCCTCGATGGCATCTTTGAAAAGAAGTCCTATAAATACTACGGGAAGGGTACCTACTATAATGAACCAGCCGGTTCTCGATTGAAACGACTGACCGGAAAAAGGGATCCTTCTGCTCACATTCTCCTTCCAGAATGAAATTAGTATATGAATCAGATCATTCCAGAAATAAATGAGAATTGCCAGCATAGTACCGAGTTGTATAACGGCAATAAAAGCTGTCCATTCCTGCGGATGATCGGGTGATATCAGGTTCATCAGTTTGCCGGCAACTGTTAAGTGTCCTGTACTGCTGATTGGTAAAAATTCTGTTAACCCCTGTATTATTCCAAGAACGATAGCATCAAGTATATTCAATAATATCTCCTAAAACATGTATGTAATTCCGAGACTAACTCCCGCTGAAAATGTATTTAAGTTTACCTGGTTGTAATCAGAGCTATGGTGTGCTTCCCATCCTTTAAGGTCTCCGTTTAAGTCGTACCTGAGGTCGCCCAATATATTTACGTAGAACTGGTCGCTGAGTCTTGTATTCCCTGCTGCTCGTAACAGGAAACCAAAACCTGTTGAGGTAAAATTAATTGCCGATGGGGATGAAGGGAACGATTCGTCGGCGCTTACCAGCCTTATGCCGACACCTCCGCCGAATTTAAAATTATATCCCTGGCCTCTTATCACATAATAAGATGTTACCGTCGGCATAATTACGTGGTATGAAAAATCATACGTACCGTATGTGCTGAAAGTGACCGAACTGAGGAGATAGGCAACTTCAAGACCGATATCATAGGTATTCGAAACTGCGTAATCATATTCTCCTGAAAAGATAACGGATGAACTAAAGCTTGTCATTTCTTCATATCCTGCAACCTGGTTGACATAATCTTTCAGTGAGGGTGTGCTGCCGAAGTTTATTCCCATTCCTAATCGCGCCTCGTGCTGTGCCGATACCTGCGATCCAATAAGCACAACCGTTATAATTGTAAATAGGTATTTCATAACTCTTCCATTTCTGTTTCAACTACATTGATAAGGTTATCGTGCTGCCGGTTGAGTACAAAGAAAATAAGTAATGCCAGTATAATGAACAAAGAGTAGGATATTATATGTGTTAAAAATGCATACGCCAGACTAATGACTTCGCCGTATCCAAAGAGTAAAACAAGTGCGGATTTTGCCAGTGCGTGGTATGACCCCAAACCTCCCGGCGTAGGGATAACCACACCGATTGCGCTGATGCTCATGAGTATCCATGCCTTTGCGAAAGTTACATGCGGAAGGCCTATCATAATCATTCCCACATAGGCGTTAAGAGCGTAGAGAAGCATTATTAATACACTGAGAAAAAAAGTAAGAAGGTAGTTACGTGCGCCTTTAAGACTCGAAAATCCTTCGGTCAGCATCTTAAATACATATCCGGCTTTATGAGCAAGTTTCTCAGAAAATTTACCCAGAAGATTAACGATTGCCCCGTAAAATTTTTCCTTGAACCTGACGACAAATAAGATAAAAATAAGAAATACAGCAATGAGTGCTGAGGTGATATAAAGTGTGGTTTTAAGCCAGGGGAAAGTGAGGTAAAGATTACCGCTGTAAACCAGGGCTGCAACAATCACTGAAAGTCCCAGGAACAATACGTCAATCACCCTTTCAACTATTACGGTTCCGAACATCGATGATCTTGATATCCTTTCCCATTTTCCCAGAAGAACTGCCCGCGTTATTTCTCCGAGCCTGGGAATAACACAATTTACCCCGTAACCAACCATAAGGGCACCAAAAAGATTTTTCATGGAAGCGTCAGGTTTAACAGAGCTTATAATTACTTTCCATCTGACAGCGCGAAGATAATGTGCTAACAACAGGACGATTATGAAAACCACTATCCAAAAGACAGATGCCTTTGAAGCTGCATCAAGTACCTCACCAAAGTTTACATCATAAAAAGCGATGTAAAGGAAAACCGCAGTTAAGATAAGAGAGAGACCAAAGTTAATTATATCTCTCTTCGCAATACTTCGTTCCTTTTTACCTGAGGTCAATGACCTTAATTCCTTTTGCAGGTGAATATGAGAATTCGGAATCGGGGATGTCAGGGTTCAATTTATATCCCGATAACACAATAGATGATTTACCTGAATTGCTGTCGATTATAACTTTTTCAACAAGGTTATCGTTATTTATATATAATTTGGCACTATTAAAATTCAGCTCTGAATTTTTCGGTTCGAGAGTCAGAGTTTCATAACCTCCCTCTTCGCCTGAGATGACATTGCTCTTAGAAGGATAAACCTGTATAAAATTATTGAGGGAGAGCTCGGTAGGTTCTTCAGTATCATAATTATTTATAATTACTTTATTTTCCTTTTTGTTGTAATTCCAGAAGGTTTCGCCATCCGTTACTATTGTATTGTTCTTCAGCTCTATCCTTAATTTATTTTCTTTTTTCAGGTATAATTTTCCCGAGAAATCCTCCTTGCTTCCCGATGTCTTTGTGAAATTAACGGAAAGGGTGTTTATAGAATTGTACTTTGACTGGACAGACTTTAGCAGTTCATTACCTTTATCCTGTGCATATAGTGCGGCGCATAAAAACATCGAAAATAAAATAAAAACATACTTTTTCATATCTTACCTTTCAGAATCTCTTAATTGAGATTTCGAATTTAATCATAAATGCAGTTATATAAAATCGAATTTGGCATAGTATGAAGCCATTTACGGAGGTTTACTATAATGATCTGAGAATTGTTTCCAGCTGTTCCTCACTTTCAACCAGCACAGTACGGGCTTTACTGCCGTCATTAGGACCGACGATTCCGGCTTCTTCGAGCTGATCTACAATCCTTGCTGCACGTGAATAACCCAGTTTTAGTCTTCTCTGTAGCAGCGAAACCGATCCCTGCTGATGACGTACAATAACCCTCGCCGCATCCTCAAACATAGGATCCATATCAGTCAGGAATCCGCTGCTGTCTTTTTTCTTGTCATAGATTGAAGGAAGGAAGTAAGGTTTAGAGTATCCAGGCTGCGAGTAAATGTAATTTGTGACGCGCTCAACTTCATCAGTAGAGATAAATGCGTTTTGAATACGTATCGGTTTAGGTTGACCGGTCGGCAGGAATAGCATATCGCCTTTTCCAAGCAGCTGCTCAGCACCGTTCATATCAAGTATCGTTCTTGAATCTATTTTGGTTGCAACCTGGTAGGCAACTCTTGCTGAGAAGTTCGCTTTTATTACTCCGGTAATTACATTAACCGACGGTCTTTGTGTAGCCAGCACAAGGTGTATGCCTACAGCCCGTGCAAGCTGTGCAAGTCTTGCTATCGGTTCTTCAACCTCCTTGCCGGCAGTGATCATAAGATCGGCAAGTTCGTCGATTATAACAATAAGATATGGAAGGTAATGATGTTTTATTTCATCTGTATCGTGAGGCCTCTTCTTCGGATCTGAAACTTTCTTATTATAATCAACAATGTTTCTTACGCCTGCCTTAGCAAGACGGTCGTATCTCTTTTCCATCTCGATCTCAACGCTCTTAAGCAGGAGTACAGCGTTCTGAGGATTGGTGATAATTTCCTCTTCAAGGTCAGGAGAAACAGCAAGGTAGTGCCTGCGCAGTTTATTATAAAATGACAATTCAATCTTTTTGGGATCGATCATGATCAGCTTTACATCCGCAGGTTCTTTTGTGTAAAGCAGACTGCTAATGATCATATTTATACCGACACTCTTCCCCGATCCTGTTGATCCCGCTATAAGCAGGTGAGGCATCTTTGAAAGATCGGTAATGTAAACTTCCCCGTTGATGGTTTTTCCGAAAGCCATGGGAAGTTCCATCTTTGAATCGGTAACTTTATTTAAAACAGACCGTGCATTTACAAGCGAGGCTTCGGCATTAGGTATTTCAACCCCAATCGCGCTTTTCCCAGGTATAGGGGCAATTATCCTTATTCCCCGGGCTGCAAGAGCAAGGGCAATATCGTTTTCAAGTGACACGATCTTACTTATTTTCACCCCGGGCGCCGGAACAATTTCATATAAAGTAACTACTGGTCCCGGAGTCACCGAAATATCCTGTATTTCAATATCGAACAGTTTAAGCTTTTCTTTAAGCAGTTCTGCATTTCTGGTGAGTTCTTCCTCGGCAACCTTGAAATCCTCAGCGGGGGCGGGGTCGAGCAGATCAAGACCTGCCTTCCTGAAGTTTATTTTCTCATCCCATGGATCAGGCAGTTTTTCGTCCTGATCATGCTTGGAATCCCTTTCGGGCATCTCGCCTGTTTTTTCAAGGTCAACCTTTTTAGTCTCACTCTTCTGCATCACATCTTCATCTCTTATCTCAGCCTTCGGTTTCTTTATTTCCACAGCAGTTTCTTGTCCCGCATCATTCCTGATAATCCTTATCCTGGTCTGTTCCTGCTCCTCCTCTGCCGTCAGCTCTTCAGGGCTGATTGTCTCTTCTTTGCTTTTTTTCCTCTTCTTCTTTTTATCTTCCCGTAAATCCTTAATTTTCTGAAGATTTTGTTCTTCAGCCTCGGGCCTGTTTATCCTGATTTGACCTGTCTGTTTTGTTTTCTGAAGGATGAATTCTTTGAGGAAAGCAGTAACCTTTTCAAGGTCAATTTTGAAAGCGAGGATAATAAGGACCATGAATGCGGCAAAAAGAAATATAATACTGCCTGCACCGCCGAGGAGTCTGCCTGTACCTTCGCCAAGGAAATCGCCGATGGCTCCTGATATTTCGTATGTATTCGAAAAAAGATCGAACCTCGCCCGCAGCACGCCGAAAAAAGAGGATAGTATTAATCCTGCAATCAGCAAAAAGTTGAAGGAGCTGATCATCGTTTTAAAAGAAATCCTCTTAAAGTAGGAAAAACCCCATACGAAGATTATAACGGGGAAGATCGCGGAGAAAATACCCAGTGTATTGTTTATTAAAAAATCAGCCAGGTACGCACCTGTGATACCTACAAAGTTATTCGTTCCCCTGAAGTTGGTTTCAGGATTAAAAACCCTGAAGAGGTCTGAAAATTTGTAATTGAGAACTGCCTGGTCGTACCTTGAATAGGAGAGGAGACTTAAAAGCAGAAAAACGGAAAATATAATTAGAAATAGGCCGAGCAGCTTTTTTTTATTCTTAACTAATACTGGTTTATCTTCGGCAGGCTTTACCTTTCCGTTTCGGGGTTTCTTCTTCATTCGAATTATCTCTTATTTAGAATCGTTACTGACGGGCAGCGATTTTAGAACATTCGTAGAAAAATAAGGAATAACAACCGAAGTATCTATACCGGCAGCATATTTAAGATCATCTTCAAAACCGTTCTGCAATAAAAGTTTTCCATGTTCGGTTTCTTTCAGCATTTCAAGAGGATCTTTTCCGAATGAATCATCAAGCGACACCGTTACCCGGGCGGTATCGGTAAGTGTAAATTCATTATTTATATCCAATACTCTCCGGATAAGTCTTCCTGCACAAGCAGAATCCTCGAGTGAAAATGTATTTGATTTGCCCGCGCAGAGAATCTCAAAATCTTTACCTGTCCTTATGAGTTGTTCTGCAACAGCCCCGAGATTCAGATACGAGCAGATATAAAGGTTCTCAGAAAATTTTGCTTTTACTATTGCCTTGGAACCATTTGTTGTATAAAGGATTATTGTTTTGCCAGTAACGATTTCGGGAGTATACTCAAGGGGAGAATTCCCGAGAGCAAAACCTTCTACTTTTTTAGTGTTTCTTTCTCCCCCGAGGAGCGTCTGACCTCCGAACATCCCGCCTGAGATCTTAACGCCGAATTCAACTGTAGCTACAGGTACTATTTCCCTCGCCCCATTCTGCAGGGCCGTTACAATAGTAGTGGAGGCACGCAGTACATCAATAACAACAACAGTCTTCCCGGTGAAATAAAGTTCATCTGCAATTACCGGGGAAAAAAGAACATTAACCCTCATATACCTATTAATTTTCCTTTTTTATAAAAGGCAATTTAACAACAACAGCAGGGATTTCCTTACCACGAATGGAAAAATTAATTTTCGATCCCTCCGTTGAATAAGCTGTATCGACATAACCCATTGCAATAGGTCTGTCAAGAACAGGACTTACAGTACCGCTCGTCACTGTCCCTATCTTCTTCCCATCTATAGTAAAGTCATACCCATGTCTCGGGAATGCTTTTTCATCAGTACTTACAGGAACAAGTTTTCGCTTTAAGCCTTCTTCTTTAACTTTAAGCAGAGCCTTTTTTCCGATGAAGTGATCCTTTTTAAGTTTGGTAATCCAGCCCAGTCCCGCTTCAAGAGGATTTGTAGTCTGGTCGATATCATTTCCGTATAAACAAAAACCCATTTCAAGTCTCAGCGAATCCCTGCATCCGAGTCCAGTCGGCTTAATGTCAAATTCTTTTCCGGCCTCCATTACTGCGTTCCACAAACCTTCGGCAGTTTTTTCATCACCTTTAAAGTAAAGTTCGTAGCCAAGCTCGCCGGTATATCCTGTCCTGGAAACAATCATCTCAATACCGTTTACTTTCGTTTTTATGAAATGGTAGTATTCCATATCCAGCAGGTCGGAAGTCAGTTTTTGAACGATCTTTCCTGAGTTAGGACCCTGAACTGCGAGCAGGGAATATTCATCGCTCTCATTTCTAAGTTCTGCACCGGGGTTGTTTTTCTCCATCCATTTAAAATCTTTATCGATGTTTGAAGCATTAATTACCAGCATAAATTCATTTTCAGCCAGGCGATAGACAAGCAGGTCATCCACTATTCCGCCGTCCTCATAGCACATTGCCGAGTACTGCACGCGGCCGGGCGTAAGTTTCGACGCATCATTTACAGTTATATTCTGAACGAAATCAAGAGCCTTATCTCCTTTTACAAATACTTCCCCCATATGTGAAACATCAAAGACACCTACAGAATTTCTAACGGCTTTATGCTCCGCAATTATTGAAGAATACTGAACAGGCATATAATAGCCTGCAAATTCAACTATTTTAGCCCCTTCTTTAACATGTACATTGTAGAATTTTGTTTTTTTCATAGCTGTGTAAGGTTAAGTTTATTTCTCCCCGGATTTTTTCCAGTCGCTCAAGAATTTTTCAAGACCAACGTCCGTAAGAGGATGGTTGAATAATTTGTTTATTACATCGAAGGGCATGGTACATACGTCGGCACCCATCAATGCTGCCTCAACGAGATGAAGCGGGTGACGTATGCTTGCGACAAGCACTTCGGTTTCATAATTATAATTTCCGTATATCTGCACTATCTGTGAGATCAGGTCCATTCCGTTTATACTTATATCATCCAGACGGCCGACGAAGGGACTTATATAAGAAGCGCCGGCTTTAGCGGCCAGCAATGCCTGCGAGGGTGAAAAGCACAGCGTAACGTTTGTTTTTATTCCCTGGTCCGATAGAGTTTTAACAGCTTTAAGTCCTTCTTTAATTAAAGGGACTTTCACAACAATATTCTTATGAATAGCTGCAAGCTCTTTTCCTTCTTTCACAATGCCGTTGTAGTCGGTGGATATCACCTCTGCGCTGACAGGACCGTCGACAATCTCAAGGATTTCATCCAGAAGTTTTCGGAAATCTTTACCTGTTTTTGAAACAAGAGATGGATTAGTAGTAACCCCGTCGAGTATGCCCAAGGATGCAGCTTCTTTTATTTCTTCAATTTTTGCAGTATCAATAAAAAATTTCATTTAGACTCCGCGGGATGATGTAGTTAATTTATATCTTCTGTTAACTCTTTCTGTTTCTTCTTTGAGAAGAACCTGAACTGACCGACCGGAACCGACTCATCCTCTTCCAGCGTAATCTTAACGAGATATTTAAACTGCAGCTTTGTCAATCCTTTTATCTTTCCTTCTCTGAGTTTTCCGGCTACGGAAGGATGACACTTAACTATGATCGAACGCTCTTTTGAAATTCTCCTGAATTTCTTCATCCAATCTTCAAGATCATAAACAAGGTGCGAACCCTTTGTCAAAAGACCCGTTCCGAGGCAGTAAGGACAAACCTCCTTCATTGCCTGCATAATATTCTGTCTTATCCGCTGACGCGTAATCTGTACTAGTCCGAAATCTGACATAGGAAGAACAGAAACCTTTGCCCTGTCTTTCCTGAATTCTTTTTTCAGCTCATCGTAAATTTTCTTGCGGTTCCTGTCTTCTTCAAGATCAATAAAATCGATAACAATGATACCGCCGATATCGCGCAGTCTCAGCTGGCGTGCGATTTCACGGGCGGCCTCGAGGTCGGTCTTTAAACTGTTAAGCTCCTGCTCCTTGCTCTTTGCATACCGTCCGCTGTTGACATCTATTACCACCATAGCTTCGGTGTGTTCTATTATCAGGTATCCACCGCTGGGAAGCGACACTCTTCTTCCCATAAGTATTTTAATCTGCTCTTCAATTTTAAAGGCATCAAAAATAGGTAGATGCGATTTGTACGGTTCTATCTTATCGGCCAGTGAAGGCTGGACAAGCTGAACGTACTCCTTTATCTGCCGATATAATTTTTTTGAATCGATAAATACTTTAGAAATATCAGGAGTGAAAAGATCACGGATAACGCTGGAGGTAGTACTTAAATCCTGGTATACGAGCGAAGGCGGTTCTTCACTTTTAACCGTGGTTTCAATTTCCGCCCAGGTTTTCAGTAGATTGCTTAAATCTTCTTTGAGACTTTCTTCTGACTGGTTCCTGGCGACCGTACGAATGATTAAACCATAGTTTTTGGGCAGGATGCTGCGGGCTATATGTCTTAGTCTTCTTCTTTCTTTGAAATCGGAAATTCTCTTTGAAACACCAATTTTATTATCAAAAGGAAGAAGCACACAAAATCGTCCCGGTAGTGAAACAGATGACGTTACGCGGACACCTTTATTATTCACAGGTTCTTTCGTGATCTGAACGATAATATCCTGACCTTTTTGAAGGTGGGGAACATTCGATTCACGGTTCCTGTAATTCTGCTGGTTGTTATTTCTCTGCTGCTGCGGTGATTCATCATCGTCATCGTCATCAACATCGGTATCATCTTCACCGATCATATCCTGGAGCTGTTTAGTGGTTTCACCTATATCAGAGAAATGGAGGAAGGCGTCGTGTTTCATGCCTATATCCACGAAGGCAGCCCTTATACCCGGCAGCACTCGTGCTACTCTTCCGAGATACATATCACCAACCATCCTGCGGTTTTCAGGATAATCAACAAAAAAGTCGACTAAATTCCCTTCTTCGGTGATCGCCACGCGGGTCTGGGTGGTAGAAGAATTTATTATAATTTCTTTTGTCATAAAGGACAAACTCTTTCAATGAAACAAGATATTTCATTCTAAAAAATTTGATGCATCCTTCGCTTAGAATGTAAGCCGGCAGTGCTCCTTCCGAATCAGTGCTTTCAGCAGAAGGGGAATAAGCACTTCCTTTCAGAAGGAATATTGAAACCAAAAACCTGATACTATCTAAATACTCAGTTTCCATTCCAGGCGATAATTGTTATTTAAAAAATATGCCGGATTATTCATCCGGCAGAAAATCTTACTTAGCCTGCGTATTGCTTTCTTTACTGTTTTCTTTGAGAAGTTCTTTTCTGCTTAAAGAATACTTCCCGTTTTCTACTTTCAAAAGCTTTACCGTAACTTTGTCGCCTTGTTTGAAGTAATCGCTTACTTTATCTACTCTCTTGTTATCGATCTGAGAGATATGAAGTAATCCTTCCTTACCGGGAAGAATTTCAACAAAGGCTCCGAAGTCCATTATTTTGGTAACAACACCGTCGTAAATTTCACCGACTTCAGGTGTTGCAGTTAATTTTTTGATATGCTCTTTGCATTTGGTGGCACTATCACGGTCAGGAGATGCAATACTTATAGTTCCGTCATCTTCAATATTTATATCAACACCGAACAGTCTCTGCATTCCCTGGATGGTTTTTCCGCCGGGTCCAATAATAAGACCAATCTGGTCGGTTTCGACTTGTATCTGGATTAACCTTGGGGCATAAGGTGAAAGCTGTTCACGCGGCTGACCGAGGGATTCATTCATAATACCCAGGATATGCATCCGTCCTTCTTTAGCCTGATTAAGAGCTTTTTCCATAATTTCAAAGGAAATTCCTTCAATCTTAATATCCATCTGGAAGGCTGTGATTCCTTTTTCGGTTCCGGCAACTTTGAAGTCCATATCTCCCAGGTGATCTTCATTTCCAAGAATATCCGTAAGAATGGAATGTTTTTCTCCTTCTTTTACCAGTCCCATCGCTATTCCTGCTACAGGTTTCACCATAGGTACTCCAGCATCAAATAAAGCAAGAGAACCTGCGCATACAGATGCCATTGAAGAGGAACCATTTGATTCCAGTATATCTGATATTATCCGCACAGTATAGGGGAAAACCGATTCTTCAGGGAACATAACTTTCAGGGCTCGTTCCGCAAGATTACCGTGCCCGATTTCCCTTCTTCCAACACCGGTCATGCGGCCTACTTCACCAACACTGAATGGAGGGAAATTATAATGAAGCATAAATTTTTTGGAGTATTCCTCAACGAGGCCATCTACAGTCTGCTGATCATTTTTAGTTCCAAGGGTTACAGACGTTAAACTTTGGGTTTCCCCACGGGTAAACAAAGCCGAACCATGGGTCCTGGGAAGCACACCGGTTTCTACCTTAATAGGTCTTACCTGGGTAGTGTTTCTTCCGTCAAGTCTTATTCCTTCATCAAGGATCCTTTTCCGCATCAGATCCTTTTCAATATCGTGCATAATATTCTTGATGATCTTTTCAGACTCGGGAAATGCTTCACTCAGCTGTTCTATTACGGAGTTGGTAAGTTCCTTGTTTTTGGCGCTTCTTTCTTCCTTGGCAAGTACAGAATGAACAATTTTCTTAAATGGTTCAACCGCTTTTTCCTTTACAGCATCTTCCAGGCCTGCAGGAATTTCCTTTACAGGAACTTCCCGTTTTGCTTTTCCGACTTCTTCCCTGAGTTCAATCTGCAGGTTAATTAACTTTTTGATTTCACCCTGGGCAAACTTCAGGGCATCCAGGAGATCAGCTTCACCGACTTCCTTTGATTCACCTTCAACCATCATAATCGAATCTGCAGTTCCTGCCACAACAAGTTCCAGGTCGCTTTGCTTTAATTGTTGATGAGTTGGATTGGCTACGAATTCTCCATTGATCCTTCCTACCCTTATTTCACTTATGGGACCGTTAAATGGAATATCTGATATCAGCAGTGCTGCAGATGCACCGGTAGCTGCAAGTACGTCTGAATCATTTTCACCATCATAAGAGAGTACGAATGCTATTATTTGTGTCTCGTTCGTGTAACTATCGGGGAACAGGGGACGAATAGGACGATCAATAAGACGTGCACTCAATATTTCTTTTTCAGAAGGTCTTCCTTCTCTTTTAATATAACCGCCCGGGAATTTACCAGCAGCGGATGTCTTCTCCCTGTATTCAACCTGCAGGGGAAAAAAGTCCTGGTCTTCCTTAGCTTCTTCAGCTGCAACTGCAGTTACCAGAACCATTGTATCGGCGTATCTAACCATTACTGCACCATTAGCCTGTTTAGCAAACCGGCCGGTTTCTATTGATAACTTCCTTCCGCCGATCTCAACTTCTTTTGAAACAAACATTTTTTACCTTTTTTTCTTTCTTGTATTCTTTTTATTTTCTAATATTTAATTCCTGGATAACCGCCCTATATCTGCTGATATCTTTTTTCATAAGATAATCGAGCAGTCTCCTTCTCTTACCAACCATCATCATCAATCCTCTTCTTGAATGGTGATCTTTTTTATGCGCATTAAAATGGCCTGTCAGTTCATTAATTCTTCCGGTAAGAATTGCGATCTGAACCTCGGCTTTACCAGAGTCTTTTTCATTACCGCCGAATTTTTTAATTATACTGAATTTTTCCTCTTTGGTCATTAAACTATCCTTACTATTTATTATACGATGTAACCCCAGTCGTAACCGGGATTAATTATTTATTAACTATTAATTTTTATTAACAGGTTCCAGAGTCCTGATAATTTCTATTCCGTTTTTTTTATCAATCTGCATCTGGGCAACCAGTTCATCTGCAGACGAAAACTTTTCTTCTCCGCGAAGATGTTTAAGAACTGAGACTTTTACATTTTCTCCATAGATTTCTTCATCAAAGTTGTAAATATAAACTTCGGGAACGATTTTACCCGAGTTATAAAAGGTTGGTCTCTTTCCAATACTCAGCAGGCCGAAATGCCTTTCATCCCGAACAAAGAATTCAACCAGGTAGATTCCAAGAGCAGGCAGAAGTTTATGTTCATTATCTACTTTTATGTTAGCTGTAGGGAAACCAAGTTCCCTTCCACGCTTATCTCCTTCAATGACGAGACCGGAGAATTCATAATTACGATCGAGGTATGAACTTGCCGTAATAATATCCCCACCGGCAAGGGCTTTTCTGATCTTAGTACTGCTGACAATTTCACCATTAAGTCGGAATGCATCGACAGCTTCAACTCCGAAACCGTACTGACCGCCCATTTCTCTCAGAGTCGATTCATCTCCGCCCCGACCTTTTCCGAAATGATGATCATATCCTATTATAATGTCTTTAATTCCTATCTTATCTATTATATAATTCTTAAAAAATTCCTCTGCTGTTTGCTGTGAAAATTCTTTTGTGAAATTAATAACCAGCAGGTTCATTATACCGAGCTTTTCCAGCACAGCAGCTTTTTCAGCGGGGGTGCTGAGTATTTTAAAATCAGTATTTTGTGAAATGACATTACGCGGGTGAGGGTGAAAAGTGATCAGGAAACTTCTCCCGTCTGCACTCCTGGTTTTACTGATTAATCTATCAATAATTTTCTGATGGCCAAGATGCACGCCATCAAAAGTTCCCAGCGTTAAAAAAGTATTTTCGTCTTTATTTATTTCAGAGATATCGTTAAATATATTCATACATTACTTAAATCAAACAATAACCTTTAAATATAACTTATTTTGAAAGAAAATAAAATATTTTTCCTGTAAGTTATATATCTACAAGAAGTTACAAGATCAGGCTATCCTATTTACCGGGATCATCTTTTCAATAAACTCATCGGGAAGAAAGGCATCACTAATATCATAGCTACCTATAGCTGTTCTGCGTAATCTGCTTAAGAGACCTCCGCATCCGAGATTATATCCCAAATCGCCGGCAATCGATCTTATATACGTACCGGTCGAACATTTGATCCTGAAGAAAACGTCGGGAAGCTCTATTTTTGTGATATCAAATTCATAGATCTCAATCTCCCGCGGTTCTCTCTTTATTTCCTTTCCCTGTCTCGCCATTTTGTATAACGGCTTTCCGTTTACCTTTAAGGCCGAAAACATAGGGGGGATCTGCTTTATTCTGCCTGTAAATTTTTCCTTTTCTTCCAGGATCATAACTTCTGTAATACCCTCTAACGATTTAACTTCAGTTATTTCTGTCTCAGCATCCATGGACGGTGAGGATATACCTAGTGTAATCGTGCCTTCATAAACCTTAAACATTCCCTGGTATTCAGAAATTGACTTTGTTTTTTTTCCGGTGCAGATAATAAGCAGTCCTGTTGCCATAGGATCAAGTGTTCCGGCGTGACCCACTTTCTTTACGTTCACAGCGTTTCGGATTGTCCTTACAGCCCTAAAAGAAGACCATCCTTTAGGTTTATCAATTAAAATTACTTCTCCGGTTTGAAAATCAAAATCTTTGTCACTTGTCTTCTTTGTTATCATTCTCGTGAATTTTTTTAATCAGGCCTTCGATTTTTTCAACATAATCAAGGGTATCATCAATAAAGAACTTTAATTCTGGGATAAACTTGATCCTTATCCTATGGGCAAGCTCTGTTCTTATAAATCCGGTTTTGTCTCTAATTTTTTCAAGGACAGCTTCTCTTTTTTCCTTCTCAAAGACAGATATATATATCTTTGCGATCTTTAGATCATGACTCATCTTTACATTGGTTACAGTAAGCAGTCCGAATGCAGGATCCTGTAATTTATACAGGAATATCCAGCTGACTTCTTCCTTTATCAGGTGTTCAAGTTTATCAATTCTATAAGCCATTCTACCATCCCGCAGCGTATTCTGTTTATACTAAGCTAACTTTTTCTTCGTTTCTACAATCTTATAAGCTTCTATGATATCTCCGACTTTAACATCATTAAAGTTATTGATATTAAGTCCGCACTCATATCCAGCATCAACTTCACGAACATCATCCTTAAATCTCTTCAGGGAGCCTATTTCACCTTCGTGAATTACAATTCCGTCTCTTATGAGTCTTATTTTATTGTTACGTATTATCTTGCCGTCCTGTACGTAGCATCCGGCCACCGTACCGGATTTCGGAACTTTGAAAGTATCACGTACTTCAAGCGTCGCAACAATTTCCTCTGAAAGTACCGGGGAAAGAAGTCCTTCGAGGGCTGACTTAACTTCATTGATTGCATCATAGATAACGCTATATAATCTTATATCCACATTTTGTGTTTCAGCAAGTTTTCTTGCATTCAGGTTAGGTCTCACATGGAATCCGATAATAATTGCGTCAGAAGCAGAAGCAAGGAGAACGTCACTTTCAGATATACCGCCCACGCCCTTGTGGATTACCTGTACAATTACTTCTTCATTTGAAAGTTTCATAAGCGAGTCAGATAAAGCTTCTACAGAACCATCGACATCGCCCTTAACAATGAGCGCAAGCTCCTTGACTCCACCAATACTGATCTGCTTTGCAATCTCATCAAGAGTAACATGCCTGACCTGTTTCTGATCCTGTTCTCTCTTTAACTGTTGTCTCTTTATTCCGATTTCACGTGCAATTCTTTCTGATTCAACAACGACGAAAGTATCACCGGCCTGGGGGGATCCTTCGAAACCCAGCACCTGGACCGGAGTGGAAGGACCTGCCTCATCAACTTTATTTCCACGTTCATCAAACATAGCTCTGACTTTGCCCTGGTATATTCCGGCTACGAAAGGATCACTAATCTTAAGTGTTCCTTTCTGAACGAGGATAGTTCCTGTTATTCCACGACCCTTATCCAGTTCTGATTCAACAACAGCGCCTCTTGCAGCCCGTCGGGGATTAGCTTTTAATTCAAGAATTTCAGCCTCCAGAAGGATTTTCTCAAGGAGAGTATCGACATTAACTCCTGTCTTAGCGGAAATCTCAACACATTGATTTTTTCCACCCCAATCCTCAACAAGAACATTTCTTTCAGCCAGCTGCTGTTTAATCTTATCGATATTAGAACCCGGTTTATCAATTTTATTTATAGCAATCACTATGGGAACTCCCGCAGCCTGGGCATGATTTATTGCTTCAAGAGTCTGCGGCATCACTGCATCGTCGGCAGCCACAACAAGAATAACAATATCTGTCAACTGTGCACCTCTTGCCCTCATTGCTGTAAAGGCTTCGTGACCGGGTGTATCAAGGAAGGTTATATTTTTCCCGTTTCCGACATCGACTTTATAAGCACCTATATGCTGAGTGATGCCACCGGATTCACCCGCAACAACATTTGATCTTCTTATATAATCAAGAAGTGATGTTTTTCCATGATCGACATGACCCATGATAGTAACGACAGGCGGACGCGGTTGAAGAGTTTCAGGATCGTCAGTGACATCTTCCAGCGCCTCTGCTGTGTATTCAGTCTGAAATTCTACTTCAAATCCGAATTCATCAGCAACAAGAGTTATAGATTCAACATCGAGTCTCTGGTTAATAGACACCATTAATCCGAGTTCTATACATTTAGCAATAACATCTCCTACCGGGACGTCTATTAAATTTGCCAGCTCATTGACTGCAATAAATTCGGTTACCTTGATTTTCTTCTCATCACGCGACTTCTCTTCGAGCCTTCTTTCCTCTTCAGCTTCCCTCTCTTTTCTCTTTTTCTTTCTCGAACTTGCTCTTCCGGAAGCAACGCTATCATCCATACTGAGAAGTGTTTTCCTGATAGCCTCTTTTACTTCTTTTTCATCTATTTCAAATTTCTTAACTCTTTTCTTCTTTTTAGTAACAGGCGTTTCTTCAGGGCTAGCTTCAGTTGATTTCTTTTTCGCTCTAGGTTTCTTCTTCTTTTTGAGGGGTTCAGTTTTTTTCTTTTCTTCTGCTTGTTCTTCAGACTTTTCAACTTTAGGTTCGGAGATTTTCTTTTCATCGAGATCTATTCTGCCAACGACCTTTAAGCCCTTCCGTTTGCTTGCTTCATTCTCTTTGGGAGAAACAAACTGACTCTCTTTCTTCTCCTTTTCCTTTTCCATTTCTACCGGCGTTTCAGGCTCTATAACTTCCGCAGGCTGTTCTTCAGCCTTTACAGTTTCTTCGGGAACCTCTTCAGGTTCTTTCTGAACTTGAATCTCCTCAGGTTTTTCCTCTTTGACTTCTTCCACCGTAGAAATAGGTTTAACCTCGACCCTGGCCTCTTCTTCTTTCTCCTTTTTCTTATCTTCCTCTGCAGATCTCTCTATTCTTTTTTTATTGAATTCAGCAATCTTTTTATAATGTTTTTCTGCTTTTTCAATATCCTTCTTAAAGTGATCCTGAATATCTTTGAGCATATCATCAGTAACAAGAGTCATGTGAGACTTTATATCGTGCCCTTTTTTCTTTAGAAAATCAATAAGCTGCTCAGCCGATAAATTATATTCGGAAGCTAAATTGTAGACTCTGATTTTTTTTGATTTGGCTTCGGCCATAATATCCTTATCTGTTTAAAATCCTATTCTTCTTCTTCAAATTGCTCTTTAATTAAGTCGATAATCACATTAATCTTCTCTTCATCGAGTCCCTCGATTTCTTTCAGTTTTTCGGGTCCTGCCTGCAGAACTTCCAATGCAGTATCATAACGGTGGTTTATCAACAGTTCATAAATTTCAGAGCCAAGCTCTTCTTTAAGGTCAATTAGCTCAATATCCTCCTCATATTCTTCAAGAGGTCTTTCTTCACGGAGGATCTCTATTTCATATTCCGTGAGTTTCATAGCCAGCCTTATATTAACACC
Organism: uncultured Ignavibacteria bacterium; assembly: GCA_963774455.1. Lineage (GTDB taxonomy): Bacteria > Bacteroidota > Ignavibacteria > Ignavibacteriales > Ignavibacteriaceae > DATFVA01. The sequence goes on along the minus strand of CAVZFD010000004.1, from coordinate 259,185 downwards.
ATTCCTTCCTACGATAAGGGAAACCTGGTCGGCATCGGCAGTTACTACTGCTTTCTTTTCGTCATCATCGACTTCAATTTTTTTGAGTTTTGCAGGAGCCAGAGATCGCTGGATAAATACTATTGAATCATCTGAATAATTTATAACGTCGATATTCTCGTTATTTAATTCTCTTACGATAGCATGGATTCGAACGCCTTTCATTCCAACGCAGGCACCGACGGCATCAATTCTATTATCCTGAGATTCAACTGCAACCTTGGCCCTTTCGCCGGGTTCACGTGCGATTGCTTTAATATCAATAATTCCATCGTAAATTTCAGGTATTTCTATCTCAAACAGTCTTCTTAAGAACATATTATCAGAACGTGAGACAATAATCACAGGTCCGCTATTACCTTTGCGAACCTCCTTTACAATTGCCCTGATGGTCTCACCTTTTTTGTAACGTTCGTATGGTATCTGCTCGTTGCGGGGGAGAACAAGTTCATTCTTATTATGGTTAATCAGTATATCGCTCTTTCTGATCTGGTAAATATCTCCCACAACTATTTCACCCAGAAGTTCCTTATACTCGTTATATATAATATCCTTTTCGATTTCCCGTATCTTCTGGTTGAGACTTTGTTTTGCGAGGGTTATTAACCTTCGTCCGAGAGTTGCCAGCTGGATCTTCTCCACATAATCGTCGCCGACTTCCAGTTCTTCCTCGTTTCCCTTACGGTTAACCTCATCAATACTCACCTGTATATTAGGATCTTCAACCACATCAACGATTTCTCTTTCAAGAAAGATTTCAATATCACCCCTATCCATATTTACAACAACATCGAATTTTGCTTCATCTCCATATTTTTTTCTGACCAGGAGTCCGAAAATCTCTTCCAGTATTCCTGCTAATACATCTTTATCGATACCTTTATCCCTCACCATCTGGGCAAAGGATTCTACAATCTCTGAATTCATCTTCCTTTTTTCTCCTCTAAGAAAAACTAATTATTACTTTGGCTTTAATGATATTAGAAAAATCGATTTTTACTTCTTCACGGTTATTGTTGAGAAACACCAGGGAGTTACCTTCGATACTCTTTAATGTTCCCGAAAATTTCCGGACGTTGTCCGAATCCCTGTAAGCTATATCAAATTTTCTGTTAATATGCTTCGGAAACTGTTTCAAATATTCTAATGGTCTGTTTACACCCGGGGTGGATACTTCAAGCCGGTAACCGGATTCAAATACACTTTCCTCTTCAAACTTTTTGTCAATCTCGCGGCTAATTGCGGCACAGTCTTCTGCAGAGACATTCGTTTCTGAATCAATATACACTTCCACGACACGGTTTTTTTTCTCGCCCCGGATTATCAGGTCGATCAAAAAGTATCCTTTGTTAAGAATTACCTGTTCTACCAATTCGCGGATATTTTTATCAAAAAAGTTCATAGAAATAAAAATCGCCCTTAAAAGGGCGAATCAATTGGACTAATTTACAATCAATTTAACCAATAAGCAAGGAAATATGGTATTTAGCAACTTATCTGGTCAACGCATTATCAGTCTTTTTATTGAGTTTTTCAGCAGGCGATTCCTTCCTCTTCTCATTCCGGGGCCTGTCAAAAATCTTCGCAATGATAAAACCGAAAATAACACCAAGAAGTCCGATGAGAGAAATTAAAACTATAATTGACATCGGGAAACTCCAGAAATATGCGTGAACTGTGACGACTTCAGTGTTCTGAGAAACGAATATTGTAAATAATACAACAAGGGCCATTACAAATATGATTTTTACCTTCATTTAGAACCTTTCTCAGGAAGTTTTAATTTTTAATTATTCATTTTTTATATGAAGATCCCTCTGGGGGAAAGCAATTTCAATATTGTTCTCTTTAAATTTACTGAAAGCTGCATAATAAATCTGACTTTTAAGTACATCAAGCCTGTTTATATACTCTCTTGTCTATATCCTCAAAATTAATACAAGAGCACTGTCGGGAAATTCTTTAATATTGTTTATAAACTCTTTCATAATCAGTTCTTCCCTTAAAAGGGAAAGAATTCAGGAATAAGCAGACTCGCGAGGATCCAGAAGAGAATATCAAGCGGCAGTCCTATCTTTACAAAATCTGAAAATTTATAATTCCCCGGTCCGAAAATCATCGTATTTGTCTGGTAGCCTACCGGGGTGGCAAAACTTAATGACGCTGCAAAGGTTACAGCCATTAAAAAAGGTCTGGAACTAACTCCCAATGAATCGGCCGTAATAATTGCAATTGGTACAATCAAGGCTGCTGTCGCATTATTTGATATAAAATTAGTGAAAACAAGGGTCAAAAAAAAGAATGCAGAAAGCAGAACCCTGGGACCGAAGCTTCCAAGGACAGATAACAGGGATGATGCAATCAGTCCGGCTGCCCCGGTTTTTTCCATAGCAATCCCAAGAGTCAGGACACCCGCAAGGAGAAAAATGACACGCCATTCGATTGATCTGTACGCTTCTTCAAGTGTAAGAATACCAAATAAAATATACAATACACTCCCTATTACAGCACTTGTTACTATTGGGAAAATTCCCACAGCGGCAGCGACTACCACAGCTGTCAGGATAACAACTGCAGGAATAATCTTTTCTTTTTTCTGTTTAAGGGGATTCACCTCTGAGACGATTACGAAGGCATCATTCCGTCTGAGCTGCGGCAGCCAGTCTTTTTTCACTTCAATCAAAAGTACATCTCCCGGAATGAGGATCGTATTACCAAGATTTTCACGCATAAGTATCCCCCTGTGCCGGATAGCCAGAACAGTTGCACCGAACGTTTCCCTGAAATTAATATTTTTTATAGTCCTTCCCCTCAGTCTGCTTCCAGAAGTGACCACAGCTTGTACCAGCCTTGATTCATCAAGGTTAAGATTAAGATCCTTAAAACTTATTTCTGATTTCAGAATAATCCCTTCACGTGTTTGTAATTCCTTTAATTTTTCGATATTACAGCGCACACGGAGAATATCATTAGGCATTATAATCGTATGGGGGGACGGCAGGAATTTATTTTTCACTCCCCGGTGAATTTCAATTATATCCAGGTCCAGGTCCTTTATAAGGGGAGAATTTTTTATCTCCTTATGCACAGATTGAGAATCAGGAAGTACGATTACTTCAGTTATATAATCCTCAAGATGAAATTCCTGTGAAAGGCTTCCGGCTTCTTTCCGGTCGGGAAGAAGACGTTTGGCGGTGAATAACAGATAAATTATACCTGTACAAAGGATTACGATCCCAAAGGGAGTCATCTCAAACATTCCGAAGGGTTTCAAACCATGCTGAAAAGCAATAGAACTGACAAGGATGTTGGTTGATGTACCTATTAGTGTATTTACTCCTCCGAATAATGCCCCGAATGAGAGGGGGATAAGAAATTTAGAGGGACTGATTCCCGATCTGTTTGCCATCCGGATAACTACAGGCATAAAAATGGCAACCACGGCAGTCACATTTATAAAAGCAGAAATAACCGAAACGATCAAAAGCATTGCGGCTAAGCCTGCGAGATAATTTTTTTTCGTCATCCCGGTTAGAAAATCGCCGACAAAATTAAGAGCACCGGTGTTGAATAACCCGGCACTTAGAATAAACATAGCGGCAACGGTAACCGTAGCTGTATTACTAAATCCCGATATACCTTCCTCGGGACTGATAATACCCGTGACCAGAAGTGAAGCCATAATAATCATTGCCGTCAGATCAACCGGGATTTTATCTCTGGTGAAAAGGATAATCGCCCCCGTTAGTACTACCAAAACTATTATTATATCAACGGACATATAAATTTGTTTTTTATTATAAAAATAATCCTGCGATGTATATTAATTATTGATCTGTAATAAAAAATGAGTAATCCTTATGAATGGAACCTTAGGATTCAGTTATGATGTGAGATTTCTATTAATAGGAAAATACTCAGAAACCTATGTTATAACAATACCGAAAGTGGATTCTATTTGGAGATGACTATATAATTTTATTTTTACTATTTTAAGAAGTATAAAATCAGATATTTTCCATTTCCCCAACTATTTTTCTTTTTACTGGTCTAAAGGATAAATTGATCTAAAGGATAAATTAAGAATAGAATGACTAAAGAATTAGTTGAAGAACAACTGGAACTAACATGCAGAAACTGCAAAAAAAACATTTCCAAAGTCTGGATTTGCAAACTTGAGGTTCCCAAAGTCACTAGATATGTATTTTTCTGTACTAACTGTCAAAGATGTCTTGGCGTCTCAGATAGTAGAAATCCTCAAAGCCTGTTTCAATCCACCGACAGAATTCCCCCGGCCGCATTTCAATTATAAGTCCTTATTATTTCAGCCATTCCAACCAGGCCGCCGGGGTATAACCTACTGTTGAATTATTTCCATTTCTTACAACAGGTGTTTTTATTAACAAAGGGTCATTTAATAGTTCCTCTCCGATATCAAAAATCATGTATCTCATACCTCTCTCTACATATCTTTTACTGTCCTTGTCGATCAACTCCTCAGGTCTGACGTTCCGATTAATATTTTCCAATTCTCCCTTCGACAACCCTTTTTCAGTTAGATCCCTGAAATGAAAAGATATTCCCCTTTCCCTGAAAAAACGTATTGCCTTTTGTGTATCCCTGCACTTTTTTGTGCCCATTATCTGAATATTCATATCCGTGCTTAATCTTCGTTAATCAGGTACAACCTGTTATCCTCAACTTTGTAAAGCATCGGGGCTATAATAATTTTGGGATATCTCATCCTCAGTCGCTTAGCTTCACTTATTACAAAATCAATTTCATTCCCGATCTCAAAGAGAGGGGCAAAGTGCATAAAATGCTCCTCTGCCCATTCACGGTTCCATCCTGCTTTTTCCACAAGACCGTCGATGAACTGATCTTTTCGGGCAATAAGATTAACCATCCCGCAATTATTATGGCCGATTAAAGCTATATGTCCTACATCACCCACAGAGATTGCATATGATACCTTAAATTCACTGTGCCTCAGGTTGGCTCCCCCCGTTCTTATTATAAAAGCAAAATTATCTGGAATCTTTAAATGCTTCCGGTTATCCATACACATTCCTATAAGGAGCTGAGCCTTCGTAAAGTTATCCGGAATCCGCTCAAGATTGTGGTACTCCAGAAGCAATCCTATGGGGGTATCACGGTAAATTGGAAAAATATCTTCCTTCGTGGAAATGTCAACAAGTCTTTTCAATTATGTTCCCTCATTAATGACTAAAATAATTCAGAAAATGATAAATCCTGATTTATGTTTTTTCCGTATTCACCACATGTTCTATTCTTTTATCAGGAATAAACCACATAAAAGCTACCAGAACGTATAAGATTTCAGCAAGGAATGGGGCAAGGAATGAAGCGGCTATACCGCAAAGGTAAAAAATAGGTGAAGATTTTCCTTTAATATCCCGCCCCACTGCCTTCGCCAGCAGAGAATCCTTTCCCTGGGTTTTTATTATTACGGTCTGTAAAATAAAATAAGCTACAGCAGCAAAGAACAGTACAATGCCGTAGAGAGCGAGCGTTGCAGGGGCGAAAGAATTTTCTCCCATCCACCATGTCGTAAAAGGAAAAAGCGACAGCCAGAATAAGAGGTGCAGGTTAGCCCACAGGATTCCGCCGGTAACATACTTAACCGTGTGGAGCATATGATGATGATTATTCCAATAAATCCCGAGGTAAATAAAACTTAAAATATAGCTTAATAGTATCGGGATAACCGGTTTGAGCGAGGCAAAATCAGATCCCTCGGGAACTTTTAACTCAAGTACCATTATTGTGATGATAATGGCCAGGACACCATCGCTGAATGCTTCAAGCCTGTTTTTATTCATTTTTCTTATTCAATTACCAAAGCAGGATGGAATAATAGAAAAGGATGAAATTAAATTCAAGAACTTTTATTTTTTAACTTTTTAATCAAAGGGTAAATACCCTCGACAATAAAGGGGGTTAGAAAAATTTCAGCAGAAGCATTTTTCCCGAAGCATGTAAGTTCTGCAATACTGCTTCCGGAGCCGCTGAAAAAAGCTACCTTCAGTTATATTGGGGCGGAGTCTTCCGCCCGTATTTATTATTTGATTAGAGAATTCTTATGAATAGGAACTTCTTCTATTTCTTCCCTTTCCCATGCCGAGATGCTTAGGCAGCTGTTCATCATCATATTCATTCGAAACAGGCTGACCATCATCCAAAAGGGTTCTATGGATCTCAGGGATGCCTGAATAAGAAGCACGAGCAGCATTTATAGCAGACCTCAATGCATTAATTTCCTTTTCAATAACCGAGAGAGGCTTTTCAATTTTCCCGTTTGCATAATTTCCGATACTCTCCATCAGATCTTCCGCTTTTCTTTTTAAGAGTTCTCCGGTTGATTTTGATCGATTGATCAGGACGTCCCTTCTTAGTTTTACCTCTTTTAAATAATTATCTGTCTGACGTCTGATATCTGCTCTCAATTCTTTTCCACTTCGGGGAGTAAATAATAATGATGCAGAAGCACCAAGAATACCTCCTATCAGGAAAGCAGTCATACTAAAATTTTTATCCTGATTTAACATAATTCCTCCTGTCATTAAACTCGTTTACTTATAAACTTAACTCATAAAAAGAACATAATCTGTGTTCTATTGAAACGATCGGACATTACAACTTATCAGGTATCTTAACCTTTTGAAAAATAGGCGCTTATGAGTATGGAATTTGATGTCAATTAGGGTATTTTTGCGTTATATTCAATGTCTTATCAGAATAAATAAATATATTCATTCACAACAGAGGGAAAACAAAATGTGGAAAGAATTCAGAGAATTTGCAATGAGGGGGAATGTAATTGATATGGCAGTAGGTATAATCATAGGTGCTGCCTTTGGAACTATTGTCAAATCTCTCGTCTCCGATATTATTATGCCGCCTATAGGCCTGCTGCTTGGTAATGTCGATTTTAGTAATTTATTCATAGTAATAAGAGAAGGAGCTGCTGCGCCAGGGCCATATGCTACCGTAGATGCCGCAACTAAGGCTGGTGCAGTAACGATCAATTACGGTATTTTTATTAACACGCTCATCAGCTTTCTGATCATAGCCTTTGCAATTTTCATGATTGTAAAATCTATCAATAAGCTAAAGAAAAAACAGGAGGAAATACCTCCCGAAGCTCCGACCACTAAGAACTGTCCCTATTGCTTTGAAAAAATTTCTCTAAGCGCCACACGCTGTTCCCATTGTACTTCCGAGCTTTCGGCGGTATGAAGTGATAAAAATAATTTATTATGGCAGCCTCATCGGGCTGCCTGTTTTAATGTATTCAAATAACTAATTTCATTTTCGGTCAAACGCTTAACGTCTCCGGAATTCATTTTTCCTAATTTAATTTGTTCGATGCTGACACGGATAAGTCTTAACGTCGGGTAACCAACTGATGCCGTCATTCTTCTAATCTGACGATTCTTTCCCTCCATGAGTATTATCCTGATCCAGGTTTCAGGAATATTCTTTCTGAATCTTATAGGAGGATCTCTTGGCGGTACCACAGGATCTGGTAAAATTTCAGCCTGTGCGGGCAGAGTTTTTCTACCTTTTATAAAAACACCTTTTTTCAGTGCAGTAATGTCTTCCTCATCCGGAACTCCCTCAACCTGAACCCAATATTCTCTTTTATGCCTGTTAAAGGGATTCAGTAATGCATCCGTTAAAGATTTATCATTTGTTAACAGAAGAAGTCCTTCACTATCGGCATCAAGTCTTCCCACAGGGTAGACATCTTCCGGAAAACTGTACAGATCTTTTAAAGTCGGTCTTCCCTCTGCATCAGTAAACCGGGATAGCATTCCATACGGTTTAAATATCTTATAATATTGGTATTTATCAGGGGACATAATTGTGTGTTATACTATCTTCTATTTCCCTGTGATAAATATATGTTTGAATATCAACCCTGTGAACATTATAAAGTTTCTTCGCCCGCATCAAAAATTCCGAATCTTCACTATATATATTTTCTTTAAACCCATTCAGATGATTCAAAAATACAGCGTTTTCCGAAAAAAGTTGCACCGATTGTACATTCTGAGAGATGAATAAAGCAGAACCTGTTATTTTTATCCCTTACAAATTCGTCCCCTATGATCTTTACTCCTCCGTGAATCAGGTCTGTCTCACGGTTTTTTTCCATAAAGTTTACTCTTTCAAAAAGGTGATTCTCTTTGTATTCATCGTCGCTATCAAGAAATGTGATATATTTTCCCCTGGCAAGTAATATTCCCCTGTTCCTGCTGAAAGCCAATTTCCTGTTTTTCTGTTGATATACTTTGATATTATTGAAGAGTCCTGAATACTCTTTAAGCACTATGCAGGAATCATCGGTGCTTCCATCATCAATCGCGATCAGTTCCCAGTTGCGGAATGACTGGGCTACCAATGAATTAAGCGATCTTCGGAGGGTGCTCTGCCGGTTATAAACAGTTAAAACTACCGAGACAAGCGGTATATCACTACTTTTCATTTTTTAATATCATGTTATGAACTATTATAGAACAAAACCGTCAAATATTTCGTACCTGGGTGGATAAATACAAATATAAATCATGTATGATTAATGTTCACCTCTCATATCATAATCTGTCATTTGAAAGATTTAATAGTTAATTTGAAAGATAGATTTTCTATTTCCTCAAAGAATCATGGAGGATAATATGGCGTTCAGAGATCAGCAGAAATACCTTGAGGCATTAAAGAGATATGATAGGAAGTTCACCCGGGAGGAAACTGAGATGTACAAAATGTTTCAGAAAATGCACAAAGATGAAGAGGATTTTGATTCTGTTTCTTTCAAAAAACTAAAGGAACTGTACGATAAATATTTTGTTCCGGCAGACAGAACCAAACTGGATAATTTATTCAAAAAGAAGGAAGAATAATTTCTATTTCCATTATTTTTTTTGTACTACCTGTAAACCGCTTCTGCGGGAAGGGGGAAAAAGTGCTTATTGCATACGCTTTTACCATTGATAAATAAAATCATTGTAAGTAATTTTTAATTCTTTTCATTTTGAGGTTATGATGAATTATAAGGTGCTTCACAAAATCTTTGCAGCCGTTACTTTCCTGATATCCCTGCTTGTGCTTTTCTCAACGGTGCAGCCGTCGGTTTCCTTCTGGGACTGCGGTGAGTTCATTGCATCAGGTTATTATCTGCAGGTGCCGCACCCTCCGGGAGCCCCTTTCTTTCTACTTCTGGGAAAAATATTTTCAATGGTGCCTTTTGTGGAGAACATCGGTTTAAGATTTAACACGATTTCTGTGCTTACCAGCGCCCTGTCGATATTATTCCTTTATCTTATTGCCGTAAAGCTGATTGAAAACTACAGAGGCAAGACGCCCCGGAGCACACTGGATGCAGTGGCAACATACCTGGCAGCTTCTATTGGAGCACTTTCATTTTCATTCAGTGATACATTCTGGTTTAATGGCGTAGAGGCTGAGGTTTATGCATTCAGTATCTTCCTGGTGGCTTTTGTTACCTGGCTGATAATCGTATGGAACGAGAAGGCGGAAAACCCTGATAATGAGAAATACATTCTTATGATCGCCTACCTGATAGGTATAGCAACGGGAGTTCACCTGATGGCGGTCCTTGCCATTGTGCCCGTAGTAATGATCATCCTGTTCAGGAAGTATGTCACTGATGAAGAAGCGCTGAAGAAAACAGGATATATATTTATTGCTCATGCGGCTCTGCTTGTGATAATCTCCCTGGCAATGTGGGCAAGCACTACTTCCACCACTCCCCCAACCCCCGAGGAGTACCAGGCGTATGATACCAAGTTCAAACTTATCGCAGTAGGCATAAGTGCACTTGTAATGGGTATCTTTTATAAGAAGATATTCACAAGAAATTCATTTTATATGCCCCTGATTATCGGCGGTATAGCTCTGTTTATTACCTACCCGGGAGTGGTTAAATTCCTCCCCGGGATTATAGCAGCAATAACGGGTGATAACAGCTTTCTTGCCATTGTCGTGCTGGTGGTAATAATGGGAGCTCTCTGGTACGGAGTTATTTATGCAAGGCGTGAAAATAAGCCTACGCTTCACCTGTCCCTTATAACATTTATCTTTGTGCTCATCGGGTTTACCACTTTTGCGATGGTTATAATCCGGGCTAATATGAAGCCCCCGATGAATGAGAATGATCCGGATAACTTCACTGAGCTTGTAAGCTACCTGAACCGCGACCAGTACGGAGATTTCCCTACCTTCAAGAGAAGGTTTGCCACAGAACCTCACCAGATGGTGGTCTATAACGATTACTCAAGCGATCTCGACTTCTTCTGGCGCTACCAGATGAACCATATGATGACAAGATACTGGTTCTGGAACTACGCTGGACGTGAAGGCTGGCAGCAGGATGATGGTCCCGATATTGCCCCCTTCAACCAAATAGGCAACTTCTTCGGAAATATCCTGGGAGGTATCCACTTTGATGGAAGTGCAAAGAACTCGTTCTATGCTATTCCACTTCTGCTTGGACTGCTGGGTATTTACTTCCACTTTAAGAAGGACTGGAAGATGGCCGCCGCCTTTATGGTGATGTTCATTCTTCTGGGCTACCTCACCGCTTTCTATCAGAACCAGCAGCAGCCTCAGCCCAGGGAAAGAGATTACTTCTATGTGGGTGCTTTCTTCGTCTTCTCCATCTGGATAGCCATAGGTGTGCGCGGACTGATAGACCTGGCAATGGAGAAGATATCGGCCGAGAGTATGAGGACCGCCAGTGTAGTCGGGATACTTGCATTCGGAGTAATTTTTGTTCCTTTTAATATGTATAAGACTAATTACTTCACCCACGATCGTTCACAGAACTGGGTGCCCTGGGATTATTCATATAACCTGCTTCAGAGCTGCGCGCCTAATGCCGTACTCTTTACCAACGGTGATAATGATACATTCCCTCTCTGGTACCTTCAGGATGTCGAAGGAGTAAGACGTGATGTTAAGATTGCAAACTTAAGTCTGCTTAATACAAACTGGTACATTGAACAGCTTAAAGACAATGATCCCTACGGAGTAGGCAAAGTGAACATCAGGATGAGCGATGAACAGATAAACCAGATGAGACCTGTACAGTGGGAGCCCCAGAAGGTGACCATACCCGTACCGAAGCCCAATGCACAACAGTCGCTTAAAGATGTCTACCAGACATATGACATATCTGATTCGTCTGTAATGAAGCAGGGCGACATACAGTTTACAATGAAAAATACCCTGACCTTCGGACAGGTTAAAGCTGTAAGGGTGCAGGACCTTATGGTTAAGGAAATTGTTGAGGCTAATAACTGGCAGAGACCGATTTACTTTGCGGTCACCTGCAGCGATGATAGTAAAATTGGTCTGCAGGATTACCTGAAGATGGAAGGAATGGCTCTTCGGCTGGTGCCTGAGAAGAGGAAACCGGGAGTTGAGTTTGTAAATCCTGAAGTACTTGAAAAAGAACTTATAGAGAATCCGGGATACAGCAAAACCTATAAACCGGGCTTTAAATTCAGGGGTCTTAATAATCCAAATATTTTCTTTGATGATAATCATGTAAGAATGACCCAGAATTATCGTAATGCTTTTATGAGACTTGCTATCTATGACATAAATACAAACAAGGATCAGAAGGCGATCGCTGTTCTGGATGAAATGGAAAAGAAAATTCCGAGAGAAAATATTCCGATGGATTATGAAATCCTCTTTGAGGTTGGTAATATGTACTGGAATGCCGGCGCTACGAAACCATATAAAGAGATAGCCGCGGAGGTTGAAACAGAAGCGTTAAAGAGACTGGAACAAAATCCTAATGATGTGCAATCATATTACAATCCTTACCGTATTCTGATAGAAACATATGAGAACCTTAAAGACTACAGCAAACTACTGGGACTCTGGCAGAGACTCGGTTCCATGTATCCGAACGATCCTAATGTAAAAGCCAACATTACTAAATATGCTAACCTGGCCAAGACGGATCGCGTGGAAGTTGATACTGTTCCCAAGCCTGACACTGGCAAATAGTATATTACAGCAATTATTTTATAAGCGGCCATTGTGCCGCTTATTTTTTATAGATTAGGCTAAAAGTAATTATTTAATGAAGATACTTATCCTTGCACTGTCCGGGATCGGAGATGCCCTGATGTTTACTCCGGCACTCAGATTACTGCGCGGCGAACTGCCCGAAGCCCGGATTGAAGCACTTGTGATGTACAAAGGTGTGAAGGACATGTATGACAGGAATCCTGACCTCGATGAAGTGTACCATTTCGACTTCCTTAAAGAAGGTGCAGTACGTTCATTAAAGTTCCTGATGAGTTTAAGAAAAAAATATGATGCTTCTATCAATGTTTATCCCTCCAACCGCAAAGAGTACAATGTTATTAATTTTTTAATTGGTGCGGAGAAGAGAGTTGGCGCGAAATATCTTCGGAAAGATCATCAGAACCTGGGCGACCTGAACAATATAAGGGTAACCGAGAATGATGATACTCATAATGTACAAACCAACATTAAGCTTGTTGAAAAACTGCTCGGGAAAAATTTGAATGAAGAACCATCCCTCAGCTTCCCGCTGACTATGGAGGACGAAAACTTCGCTCTCAAGTATTTCTCCAAAAATAATCTTAGTGATTCAGATCTTTTAGTCGGTTTTCACCCGGGTTCAGCTACATTAAAAAATCACGAGAAAAGAAGATGGGAACCGGAGAAATTTGCGGAACTAGGTAGAAGACTGATCGAAGAAAAAGGTGCAAAGATACTAATTTTCGGCGGTCCTGAAGAATCCGCGCTTAAGAATAAGATTAAAAATGAGATAAACCTGGAAAGAGCCCAAGTCATTGAAACTGGAAACCTGGCTGAGAGTGCCGCACTCATGGCAAGATGTGATGTTTTTATATCAAACGATTCAAGTCTCATGCATGTTGCCTCAGCTTTAAAGCTTAAGGTTGTTGCAATACTCGGCCCTACTAATCCGCACTATATTCATCCATGGAAAACTGAGCACGATATAGTAAGGTTAAATCTTGACTGCTCCCCATGCTTCATTTATTCTCCCCGTCCCTTAATTTGTTTCAGAGATGATGTTCTATTTAAATGTATTAAGGAATTAACGGTTGATATGGTTTATAGTGCAGTAAAGGGTTTTCTTAATCAGTAACCTCATCCGAAATGTAATCGACTATCTCTTCAACAGTATTGAAATTCTTAACAAGGCCCGTTACCCTTTTTTCCAGCGTAAGCTGTCTATCGATAATTTCAGCAATCTCTTTCCACATTATGGAGTGTGAGACTATTGGTTTTACCGGGAGCATCTTTTTATTAATCATTTCCCAAACCAGCGCCAGTTCAAGGAGCGTACCTGTCCCGCCCTGTAAAACAACGTAGGCATCTCCTTCCTCAATAAGTCTTTGAAGCCTGTCATTCAGATTCTCACATTTAACTTCCTTTGTCAGGTATTTACTCGGAACAGAACCCCAGCCTTTTACAGTAATTCCTGAAACTTCTGCACCACCTTCTTTTGCTCCCCTGCTTACTGCGTTCATAATTCCCTGGTAGCCGCCTGTACACACGTTAAATCCTTTTAGAGCCAGCTGTTTCCCCAGGTTATAGGCAGTAATATATTCTTCTTCCCCATCTATAGGTTTTGAACTTCCGAAAATAGTAATGGTCTTTTTCATTTTGTCGTATCTGATAAATGATCCGCAAATATAAACAATGTTCAAATATCGGTTTAGCCAGTCCTTAAAATATGAAGAGATCGCGTGCGGCCGGCAAGAATAGTGTTTAGAGCGCATTTAGAGCGATTTAGTGCGCATTTAGAGCGCATTTAGTGCGCATTTAGTAAGTTTTTTGAATGTGGCCGGGAAGCAATTCCAGAAGGTGCCACTCCCTGATCTTTCCAGCAAGCAATGAACTCCTGGATACTACTACAGTATAAAGGTTAATCGGCGGTTTCAACCCAGCATCCCTTCTCACAAACCTGGGAGAGGTTGCCTAAGAACTTAATAGGAACCCATTTCGCTGAATAATCTTTGGTAGAAAAATGAAGCTGCTGTTTATACTTTCGAAAGACAGAACCGGAAAGCTAAAACCTTAACTGTTTTACAGGATAAGCTACTGATGTGAAAGCATATTCTAATCAGAACAGAATCATCTTTCCCGGTGTAATTGATTGATATCTCAAACCTGCTAAAAAAATAGTCTCAAATGGAGCCCCTACGGAAGCCGGACAGTCAATGGCGGGACGCAGAATTCCGGAATTGAATCATTAAAATGCAATAGGAATGCCAGGTTATAGAGAAACTTTATCAGAACCAACAAGGTTTACTGTTATTTCTATTTTCTCAGCCACCCTTTTACCGAGGAGCATATGTCTGATGTTATAATCGGATAATTTAATATCAAATTTAGCCTGAACCCCTAATAAATCTCCCGGCATACGCTGCTGGGTAACCGGACTTTCCTCGAGATAGGTTATTGTAGCTTTAGCCGTATCTTCTTTTGTAACCCCATGCAGTAAAAAGTCACCAATTACATCAGCCTCTATCTTTCCGTCAGATATCTGTTTGATATTAACCGCTTTTTTGACTTTAAACGAAATTTCGGGATACTTTTCTGCATCCAGCCAGGAATCACTCCTCAAATCCTTAACCATTTTATCGATCCCGGTATTTAAAGATAGAACGGGAAATGAAATTTCTCCATGAACGGTGCTGAAATCATTAATATCGAAGGTGATTGCTCCGCCGATCTCTTTTGTTAATCCCTGTACATCCTCGAGGCTCGTGGTGCTATAAAATGATGCCTGGTTTGTGCTGCCGGATTTAAAGTTGAATGTCTGCTCTCCTTTTGTCTGTACATTAAATCCCTGTGCCGGAATTAAAGCCGTGAAAAGGATTATAAGAGAAACGGTATTTATAATAATTTTCATTGAGTTACCTTCTTTTTTCTGAATACAAAAAATAACACACCGCATACCAGCACAGCTGCTCCGGTTATATACAGGGTGTAATCAAGTCCCCATATAAACTTTTCCTGCCATTCCTTGTAAGTAGTGCCGAAGAGTTCATCTTTTTTTTCTACTAAAACCTGCGTCTTTGTAAATAGTTCTCCGCCGAAAGAAAGCCACACTATAAATGCAGCAGCAATAATCAGGAATCCCACCAGCAGGGTAATTTTTTGTTTTCTATTCATAATTCATTTTTTACTTATGAATTTAATCGCTATCTCTTTAATGTTAAAGTATTTCAAAATACAAATTAGTGACAATCTAAAAGGTGCATAAAGATTAACATAAGTGTAAATTTACATTCATTAATCGGGAATTTACAGAATGATACCTGATACAAGCAGTAATGTAATAATTATAGGAGGAGGGATAGTCGGACTTGCCTCCGCAATGCTTCTAAAACAATCCTCAAACCATACGGTTACCGTAATTGAAACCGAGAATGAACCGGCTTCCCACCAGACCGGAAATAACAGCGGTGTAATTCACAGCGGTCTTTATTACAAACCCGGCTCTCTCAAAGCAAAAAATTGTGTGGAAGGAAGGGAATGGATGTATCGGTTCTGTGAACAGAATGATATTACGCATGAACGCTGTGGAAAAATCGTCGTTGCATCTGATGATACAGAAATACCCATTCTTAAAATGCTTGAGGAGAGAGGGGCTGCAAACGGCTTGAAGGGAATAAAGAGACTCCGCGGGGATGAAATAAAAGAGTATGAGCCTCATGCACATGGTATAGCAGGACTATTGGTTCCTGAAACTGGAATTGTCGATTATAAACAGGTTACAAATAAATATCTCGATATATTTACTGAAAACGGAGGCAGGTTTATTCCCGGCTGTTCATTTTTGACTTTGATAAAAAACAGCGATGAACTTACATTACAAACAACTAAAGGTGAATTTAATTGCAGACTCCTGGTAAACTGCGGGGGACTATACTCTGATAAAATTGCAAAGCTGTGCGGAGTTGATCCGCAACTGCAGATCATTCCTTTCCGTGGTGAATACTATACACTAAAGAAAAAAAAGGAATTCCTCGTTAACAACCTGATTTATCCAGTTCCCGATCCCAAATTTCCTTTTCTCGGGGTACACTTTACAAGGATGATTAAGGGAGGAGTTGAAGCCGGTCCGAATGCTGTTCTTGCTTTCAAACGGGAAGGGTATGCGCGAAATGACTTTTCGTTAGGTGATGTTCTGCAGATGGCAGCCTTTCCGGGATTCTGGAAAATGGCCGCGAAACACTACAAGATGGGTTTCAAAGAATATTACCGTTCCCTGGTAAAGACTTCTTTCGTACATTCTCTTCAAAAATTAATTCCTGAGATAACCGGGGAAGATATCGAGCCCGGAGGAGCCGGTGTGCGTGCCCAGGCACTGGAAAGGGACGGCAGACTCACTGATGATTTCAGAATCGTCGAAACAGGTAATATGATCCATGTTCTGAATGCACCTTCACCTGCTGCTACAGCATCTTTAAGCATCGGGGATAAAATTTCGCAGCTGATTAAAAAGAAACTTCAGTAATCCCTGTTTATACTATCACAAAACTTTTCCTTCGTGAATTATATCTTCCTGATTAAAAGGAAAGGAACAGTCATGCCGGAACTCCCGGATGTAGAAAGTTTTAGAAAATATTTTAACCGGACATCACTTCATAAAAAAATTGAGAAGGTTAATGTCAATGCGAAGAGAATGCTGAAAGGAATTTCTTCCACGTACCTGCAGAAGAATCGAAAAAATGATAAGTTCAAGAACAGAGAAGTTGAACCGAGATCAGATTGCAAAGATCTATCATATGATGAATAAAGTTCTTAATAAAGTCATAGATGTAGATGCCGATGTGAAGAAGATGCCACAGGACCTACCTTCTCCCTTACCGGAAATCCGGTGAAGAGTGTCCAAGATGCAGCGGAAAAATCAGAAAAAAAACAATAGGCGGAAGATCAGCCTATTTTTGCGATAAACACCAGCAAAAAATAAGCTGACCGTTATCAATCACAAAAAATAGTGGAATTTTCCCTTTTTTCCTTTCCTTTGTGATACAGCCAAACACTCTTTGGATATCCAATTCGTAAGTTCATATTAAGAAATAAGTTGCGATAAATTAACTGTAAGGAGGAACTATGCTGCGCAGCCTGAAAGAATTGGAAGGATTTAAAATAAAAGCGAAAGATGGGGAAATAGGGAAGCTGCATGAATTTTATTTTGATGACCATAGCTGGATAATTCGCTATATAATAGTTGACACAGGAAGCTGGCTGGCTGAAAAGCTGGTGCTTATATCACCTGAATCTTTTAAGTCGCTTAACTGGGACGAAAGAATCTTCGAGGTAAATCTGGATAAGCAACAGGTAGAAGACAGCCCTGATGTTGATAAGGAAAGACCCGTATCAAGGCAGAAGGAAACCGAGCTGATTGGTTATTACGGTTGGCCGATGTACTGGACAGGGATCGGGGAACCCACAATAGGAGCCTTTCCCCCGTCAACTATTGCTATTACAAAAGCAGAAGAGGAAGTCCTTGAGCGGAGGAAAAAAGAAGGTAAAGATGACCCTCATCTCAGAAGCAGCCGGACCGTAATAAGTTACGGAATTCATGCGAGCGACGGCCATATCGGGCACGTGGAAGATTTACTTGCAGATGTGGATACATGGAGTATTCGTTACCTCATCGTCGATACAAAAAGTCTGCTTCCCGGAAAGAAAGTTATAATTGCTTTAGACTGGATTGATAAAATAGAATGGAGTGAATCAGATCTCTATCTCAAGCTGACAAAAGATGAAATAAAAAATAGTCCTGAGTACGACCCCTCCAGTCCGGTTGAGCGCGAATATGAGAACCAGATACATCAACACTACGGTAAAAGGAAATATTGGGAAAAAAATAGCAAGGAATGAGTGATAACCAGATTAGACAGAATAAGGCAACAAAAGAATGGGTGATATTTGCACCGGATCAGAGGAAACCGCCCTAATGACGTAAAGAACCAAAAGAAAAAAAACAAACTTCCTGTATATGATAAGAACTGCTCTTTCTCTTCTGGTAATGACGACAAACTAACAACTATGCTTATGGAAATGCCGGCCAAAAACGCGAGCTGGCAGACAAGGGTTGTTCCAAACAAATTCCCTGCTTTAATTTCCGAGGGAAGTATATTATGTGACGCAACTATCAGCAGAGTCAATGATAATTGCCTTTAAGAAAACAGTATTCCATTAATTGGAGTCGAACTAAAAAGGAAGATTACAATGGGTGAAGAGAAACAGAATAATAACCGAAAAAAAAAGGGGATGGCGTACCGGGTTCCCCAATCAACCGGGTGGTGGAAATATCTGCTCATATTCTTTGTCTTCTGGATACTCATTTCATATTTCTTTAATATATTCAGCGGAAATCCTTCTGCTTCAATTTCATACTCTGCATTTAAAGAACAGGTAAGAGCAGGTAATGTTAATTATGTTAAAATGAAGGGAAACGAGATCAGCGGCAAATTCAATAAGGAATTCCTTCCTCCCAATCATGCAAAAGATGATACAACTGAATACCGATATTTTTCAACTACCAAGCCGGCTGTTTATGACGATGAGCTGATGAAAATCCTCGACAGCAATAAAGTGACGATAAATGCTGAGGCACAGGATAATTCATGGCTCACATATATGCTTATCATGATAGTCCCCTGGATTCTCATCCTCGGGTACTTCTTTTATATAAGAAGAAAAATGCAAGGACAGATGGGAGGAATGGGCGGCGCAGCGGGCGGCGGATTGTTCGGAATCGGTAAGTCTAACGCCAAGCGTTTCAGAAGACAGAAAGCAGGTGTGACATTTGAAGACGTTGCAGGACTTGATAGTGCTAAGCAGGATTTGAGGGAGATTATCGATTATCTGAAGGATCCCGGAAAATTTACAAAGCTGGGTGCCGACATCCCAAAGGGTATTCTGCTGATGGGACCCCCGGGTACCGGAAAAACTCTGCTGGCCAGAGCAACAGCAGGAGAAGCAGAAGTAACTTTCTATAGCATAAGCGGATCCGAATTTATTGAAATGTTCGTCGGTGTTGGAGCTTCGCGCGTGAGAGATCTTTTTGAAAATGCAAAGAAAGAAGCACCCACTGTCATTTTCATTGATGAAATTGATTCTGTCGGAAGGGCAAGAGGGACAGGATTCGGCGGAGGACATGAAGAGAGTGAACAAACTCTTAACCAGATTCTGGCTGAGATGGATGGATTTGAGAGAAATGAATCGGTAGTCGTTATGGCCGCGACCAACCGCCCCGATGTGCTTGATCCTGCGTTAACAAGACCAGGCAGATTCGATAGACGGATCACCCTTGAATACCCTCAGAAAGGTGCCCGAAAAAAAATACTGGAGATACATACCCGTCGTGTTCCCCTCGATGCGGACGTGAACCTTGAAAACCTGGCAGCAAGAACAGTAAGTTTCTCCGGGGCGGACCTTAAAAATCTCGTCAATGAAGCTGCACTGCTTGCAGGAAGAAAGAAAAAAACTTCCGTTAATATGCAGGATTTTGAAGAAGCACGCGATAAGATTCTGCTAGGTGCAGAACGCGAGGAAATGATAAATGATGAGGAGAAAAAAGTGGTTGCCTACCACGAAGCCGGTCATGCACTTGTGGCCAAACTTCTCCCGAATACAGATCCGCTTCAGAAAGTGACCATAATTCCCCGGGGACGCTCACTTGGAATAACCGAGCAGATCCCGGAAACCGAAAGGTACAATCTGAAAAAACAATATCTCCTGGACAGAATTGCTGTTGCCCTCGGAGGAAGAGCGGCGGAAAGAATAGTATTCGAAGATGTGACAACCGGTGCAGCGGAAGACTTCAGGCAAGTTACACGTATTGCAAGAAAGATGGTCTGCAATTGGGGGATGAGTGAAAAGCTGGGACCTGTCATGTTTAAACAGGGAGAGGAACATCCTTTCCTTGGAAGAGAGCTCGTTCAGCAGAAAGATTTCAGTGAGCACACCCAGCAGATAATTGATGAAGAAATTCAGAAGATCCTTATCGAGATGGAGCAGAAAGCCGAAAGCTTGTTATACGATCACAGGACCATGCTTGATGCCCTCGCAGAAGCCCTTCTGGAGAATGAAACACTGGATAAAAAGCAGATCGACTGGCTCCTGGATAAAGTAACAGGCAACGGAACCTCTGGTGCTAAACCGGATAAAAATGTTAAAGAGAATGAAAAAGTAATTCAATAATGTAAATAGTTAGAAGGTTGCATTCTTTTATTCCGGGATTGAAGTAATTGGTTTCCTCCAGCGAATATTGATCAAAATAACAACCGCTTGGCATACGGAGAGTTAAATTTATTAATTAGTTGATTTGATTTTGGAATAAAAGAATTAAGAGAAGAGGATAAGATGAAGAATTCAACGAAAACTAACGAAAAGATTTCCATCGAAGAGATGTCAATAAATACTATACGTACCCTGTCAATGGATGCAGTCCAGAAGGCTAATTCGGGACACCCGGGTACGCCTATGGCCCTCGCCCCCCTTGCATATGTGCTATGGAAAAGAATTTTGAAATTTAATCCTAAAAATCCTGAATGGTTCGACCGTGACAGATTTATTTTATCCAACGGTCATGCTTCAATGCTCCTATACTCCATTCTGTACCTCACAGGTTATGATATCTCCCTGGATGATATTAAAAATTTCAGACAGTGGGGCAGCATAACTCCTGGTCACCCCGAATACAGAAAAACTCCAGGCGTGGAAACAACTACTGGTCCGCTGGGCCAGGGTATAATGAATTCCGTGGGTATGGCGCTGGCTGAAGCGCACCTGGCAGCTAAATACAACCGGGAAGGACACGATATAATCAATCATTATACGTATGCTTTCTGCAGCGACGGTGACCTTATGGAAGGAGCCTCAAACGAAGCCGCCTCATTGGCGGGACATCAAAAACTTGGAAAACTAATATGGGTTTATGACGATAACCATATAAGTATCGAGGGCAATACTAAAATAGCATACTCAGACGATGTTCCTCTGAGGTTTAAAGGATACCATTGGCATGTGCAGGACCTTGGTGAAGAGGCGAATGACATTGATGCACTTACAAATGCATTTGAGAAGGCAAAAGAAGAGTTGAAACATCCCTCCCTAATTATTATCCGTTCTCATATAGGATATGGCGCTCCTGATAAACAGGATACGCCTGAAGCTCATGGTTCTCCTCTTGGTGTAGAAGAGATAAAAGCGACGAAGAAATTCTATGACTGGCCTTCAAAGGATGCCTTTTATGTCCCCGATGAGGTAATTGATCATATGCGGGATGCGGTTCTGAAGGGTGAAACTGAAGAGAATACCTGGGACGTTAAGATGGAAGATTACAGGAAAAAATTCGCTGAACTTGCCGGTAAATTTGAGAATGACCTGAGAAGAGAGCTGCCCGACGGATGGGATAAAGATATTCCTCATTTTAAACCCGGAGACGGTCCCCTTGCTACAAGAAAAGCATCTTATAAAATCATTAATAGTTTTGCTTCACATCTTCCCTGGCTTATCGGCGGGAGCGCTGATCTTGCTCCTTCAACAAACACCCTTATTGACGACTCAGATTATATCGAAGACGGTAATTATCAGAACAGGAACATCGCCTGGGGCGTGAGAGAACACGCAATGTGCGCCGCGAGTTCGGGTATGTACCTCCACGGAGGCGTAAGACCTTTTGCATCTACGTTTTTCATATTTTCTGATTATGCCCGCCCCGCATTAAGACTTGCCGCCTTAATGGAACTCCCGATTATTTATGTTTTTACACACGATTCCATCGGACTCGGTGAAGACGGTCCAACGCATCAGCCGGTTGAACAGCTTGCCTCTTTCAGGGCCATGCCCCATATGTGCGTTATCCGCCCCGCAGATGCAAATGAGACCGCATATGCATGGAGAGCTGCTTTAACAAGGCAGTCGGGTCCCACTATGCTTGTATTGACAAGGCAGAAACTACCAATATTTGACGGCAAAAAAGTTGAAAGTCCTGAAGGTGTACTGAAAGGCGCTTATATAATCTCAAAAGAGAGCGGCAGCAAACCTGATATTATTCTTATGGGCACAGGAAGTGAAGTCTCACTTCTCCTGGATTCTAAAGATAAACTGGCTGAAGAAGATATTGATGCCCGTGTTGTAAGTATGGCAAGCTGGGAATTATTCAAAGAACAGGAAAAGGATTACAGGAATACCGTACTTCCCCCGGAAATTACTAAAAGGCTCGCTGTTGAAACCGGCGCCTCATTCGGATGGTGCGAATGGGTTGGAGACGAAGGCAGTGTAATTGGAGTTGACAAATTCGGAGCCAGCGCACCATATAAGGATATTTTTGAGCACTATGGATTCACTGTTGAAAATGTTATTAATAGATCTAAAGAATTGTTAAATAAGTAGTTAAGCTGTTAAATTTACGACTGAGATTGACAGATAATTTTTCAAACAACCTTAACAGGCTCTGATTTTCTGAAAGGAGAAAGTTGATGAGCGTTTTAAATGAACTTATTAATTATGGTCAAAGTTATTGGCTGGATAACCTGACACGTGGAAAAATCAAAAAAGGCGAAATTAAAAAAAGGGTTGAAGAACAAGGCCTGAGAGGTATAACATCAAATCCTAGCATATTTAATAAAGCAATATCAAAAGGAACCGATTACGATGACCAGATCAAAAAGCTGGTCAGGGAGAAAAAAGGTGTACAGGAAATTTATGAGAGTCTTACGGTTAAGGATGTCCGGGATGCATGCGACATACTCAGACCGGTTTATGATGAGGCTGATGGAACGGATGGATTTGTAAGTCTTGAGGTATCACCCTACCTTGCCCGTGATACACAGGGATCAATCGATGAAGCGAGAAGATTATTTTCAAAGGTTGACAGGCCGAATTGCTATATAAAGATTCCTGGTACGGTTGAAGGGGTGCCTGCAATTGAGCAGTGTCTGTATGAAGGAATAAATATTAATATAACTCTGTTATTCTCTATACAAAGTTATGAAGATGTGGCCCTGGCATATGTAAAAGCGCTTGAAAGAAGACTCGATGAAGGAAAGGATATTAAAAACATATCATCAGTTGCAAGCTTCTTCCTTAGCCGTATAGATGTTTTAACCGATCAGCTGCTTGGACATTATATTATCCCTGAAAAAACCACAGGCGAACCAAGACCGGAAAACTTATTAGGCAAAGCTGGAATAGCAAGCGCTAAAATTGCCTATCAGAGCTTTAAGAATATATTCAACGGCGAACGCTGGCAGCGGCTTGCAGATAAGGGTGCAAGGGTACAAAAACCCTTATGGGCAAGTACCAGTACAAAAGATCCTCTCTATTCCGATGTCCGTTACGTCGAACCACTCATTGGTCCTCATACTGTAAATACGCTTCCCGATGATACCATAGATGCCTTTGCCGACCATGGAAAGATTTATGAAAATTCCATTGAAGAAGGAGTTGAAGATTCAAAAAAAGCATTTGAGGATCTACGGAAAGTCGGAATAGATATAGACTTTGTAACCCGCCAGCTGGTTAATGAAGGCATTGAAAAATTCATAAAGCCATATGATAACCTGATGAAAACTTTGGCAGTGAAGAGACTCGATTTCCTTTCTGAAAGAGCAGGCAATCAGGAAATTGAATATGGTGAAAATGAATCTGTAATCAGGTCGGCTTTCAGTTCTTTAGATGAGAAACAGATTGCAAGGAGAATTTTCTCTAAAGATCCTTTTGTGTGGAAATCCGGTGAAGAAGAAACCAAAGCTATCAGGAACAGGCTGGGATGGCTTAATATAGATGATTTTATAAACCGTGCCGACGATATAATTAGTTTCGCAAAAGAAATTAAAAACGAAAAGTTTAAGTATGTGGTACTCCTTGGAATGGGTGGAAGCAGCCTTTGTCCTGAAGTCGTCAGGGAAACATTCGGCTCAAAGCAGGGCTACCCGGAATTAATCATGCTCGATAATACCGATCCGGCGGCGGTTAAAAATGTTGAATCCCGGATTGATCTTAACAAGACCCTGTTCATAGTAGCAAGCAAGTCGGGAACAACAACAGAAACATTGAGCTTTGATCACTACTTCTTTAACCTCCTCAAAGAAAATGATATCGAAGATCCGGGAAGCCGGTTTATAGCAATCACCGATGGGGGTACTCCCCTGCAGGATGAAGCAAAGGAAAGAAATTTCAGAAAGGTATTTACCAATCCCGAAGATTACGGCGGAAGGTATTCTGCCCTATCCTATTTCGGACTGGTTCCGATGGCATTGATCGGTGTTGATATTAAAGAGATACTGCATAATGCCCATCAGATGGAGCTAAACTGCGGACCATTTATCCCTTCTGAATCAAACCCCGCTATTTCCCTTGGTACTGAAATGGGGATGAATGCAAGACTCGGAAGAGATAAGATAACTTTTATCCTTTCGGAGTCTATTAAGGCTTTCGGCTTCTGGGTTGAACAGCTGATTGCGGAAAGTACCGGCAAGGAAGGAAAAGGAATACTGCCTGTTGAAGGAGAGGACCCCGGGAAACCTGAAGTGTACAGCAGCGACAGAATATTTGTTTACCTGCATTCAGGAAATGATGAAAAACAAAATGCGGAAAGAAGACTGAATGCTCTGCAGAAAGCAGGCCACCCGGTTATAAAGATCGACTTAAAGAATAAGACTGCACTTGGTGCTGAATTTTTCAGATGGGAACTGGCTACGGCAATAGCCGGAAGGATAATAAATGTAAATCCCTTTAACGAGCCCAATGTTTCCGAAAGCAAAAAGAACAGCAAAGATCTGCTCAGTGAATGGAAAGAAAAAGGCAGCTTTGGTGAAGGTGAACCTGCTGTCAGTCAGAAAGATATCTCAATTTTCTATAGCAAAGAAGCCGACTGGGCACCCAAAGGAAAAAGTTTTTCAGCTTTTCTTAATTCTTTTACAAAGCTCGCAAAGCCGCCTGATTATCTGGCTATACTGGCCTATTTCCTGCAGACGCCGCAGAGACAGAAGCTTCTTCAACAGATGAGAATTAAGCTCCGTAATAACCTGAAAACCGCAACTACACTGGGTTATGGTCCCCGCTATATGCATTCGACGGGACAGCTTCATAAAGGCGGACCCAACAAAGGTGTATTCATAATGTTCACCTATGAAGCAGCCGATGATCTTCCGATCCCGGGTAAAGATTACGGTTTTGCAACGCTGCAGAGGGCTCAGGCGCTGGGCGACTTCCGCTCGCTTAATGATAAAAACCGCCGCGTTATCAGGATACATCTGGGCCGCAATATTGAAGAGTCATTGAAACAAATAAATGAAAGTTTGAAGTGAAGATGATCTCAACCATCTTCTTTGATGTCGGAGGAGTATGTCTGACCAATGGATGGGATCATATTTCCAGGGAAAAATCGACAGTCCGGTTCTCTCTTGATTATGAGGAAATGGAAAAAAGGCATAAGCCGGTATTTAAAAAATTTGAGAAGGGAAAGCTCACATTGGATGAGTACCTTGATCAGGTAGTGTTTTTCAAAAAAAGGAATTTTTCGAGACGGGATTTTACAGAATTTATGTACGAGCAGTCCCGCCCATTTAATTCTACATTAAAGCTGCTTGATATACTTTCCTCAGGAAATAAATATCAGCTCGCAACATTAAATAATGAATCACGTGAGCTGAATAAGTACAGGATAAACAAGTTCGGCCTTCATAAATATTTTGATTGCTTTTTTAGTTCCTGTTATCTTGGAGTAAGGAAACCTGAATCTGAAATTTTTTATAGAGCCCTGTATATTCTTCATAAAGAACCAGGAGAATGTCTTTTCGTTGATGACAGGGAGGAAAATTATCAATCAGCAAAGTCGTCCGGAATAAAGGCTGTCCTGTTGGAAAAAACGGAAGACCTTGCAGAAAAACTTGAAAAGTTTAACATCGAAATCTGAGAAGGAGATAAAATGAAAATCGGTTTAATTGGCCTGGGGAAAATGGGTGGTAATATGCTCAAAAGATTAAAAAAAGATCAGCACGAAATTGTAGCGTTTGACCTGAATAAAGACTTTGTAAAAACAGCTGTGGATGACGGTGGAACCGGAGCTGATTCAATCGAAGATCTTGTAGCGAAACTTGAAAAGCCCAGAAATGTCTGGATAATGGTCCCGCATGGCAAGCCAACAGATGAGACTATCAATAGACTGCTTGAATTGCTGGATAAAGACGATCTGATTATCGACGGCGGAAATTCTCACTTCACCGAATCCATAAAAAATTCCGAAAAATGCAGGGAGAAAGGAATCCATTTTGTTGATGCCGGTGTGAGCGGAGGGATCTGGGGATTAAAAATCGGTTACAACCTTATGGTGGGCGGTCCGGAAAAAGCGGTAAAGCGTGTTGAACCCGTCTTTATCTCACTTGCACCTGAGAACGGCTACGCTCATGTAGGCGGAAGCGGTGCAGGACATTTTGTGAAGATGATTCATAATGCTCTTGAATATGTAATGCTCCAGGGTATTGGAGAGGCATTCGAATGTATGTTCCGCAGTGATTTTAATATAGATCTTAAAAAAGTTGCCGATCTCTGGAATAACGGCGCGGTGGTAAGAAGCTGGCTCCTGGAGCTTGCTTCGGATGCATTTAAAGAGGAAGGAAATTCTTTGGAGAAAATCGCGCCTTATGTGGATGATTCGGGAACAGCAAGATGGACTTCAGAATACGCCATACAGAATGCCATTCCTGTTCCCACAATTACACTCTCGCTTTATGAGACGATTTGCCTCAAGACAGGATAATCCTTTTTCCGCAAAGGTAATTGCGGCATTAAGAAACCAGTTCGGAGGACATGCAGTGAAGGAGGAGAAATAATGGCAAATAAGAAAGGCAGCAGCGAAAATAGATAATGACATGATTGAAGTTCAGCATCATGGAATGCTGAAAGGTAATCCCCCCGATCCCTGTATTGTTGTTATCTTTGGTGCATCGGGAGATCTTGCACATAAGGAGTTAGATCCCCTCACTATTTGCATTGCATTGTCAGAACCTGATGCCCAAACAATGTGCTGTTATTGGATTCTCCCGGTCTGAATTTTCGGATGATAATTTCAGGAAGGAAATGTTTGAAGCGGTAAAAAAAGACAGTATTTGCGGTGAGGACCAGTGGAATGAGTTTGCCAAAAATCTTTTTTATGTGCAGGGGGATTTCAAAGATGATCCTTCTGCGTCGTATAAGCGACTGAAGAAAAAAATAACGAAGCTGCAGAAGAACCTTAATATACCCGACAATATATTATTTCATCTTTCAACTGCACCTTCATTTTATTCCATCATCGTTAAAAAGATTTCTGAATCCGGACTTGCAAAAAGCAACGATGGCTGGCGCCGCGTTATTGTTGAAAAACCTTTCGGCACGGATGAACAGTCAGCCCGTGAACTTGACAGGGATATCCATGAAGCTTTTCGAGGAGAACCAGATATTCCGTATCGACCATTTTCTTGGTAAGGAAACAGTTCAGAATATGGTGGTCTTCCGGTTTGCCAATCCCGGATTTGAACCAATATGGAACAGGAACTATATCGATAATATCCAGATTACAGTTGCGGAGGATATCGGTATTGGTTCCAGGGCAGGCTTCTACGAAAAAACAGGGATCATACGAGATATGATTCAAAATCACCTCTTTGAGCTTCTCTGCATAACCGCCATAGATCCGCCTGTTAATTATGATGGAGCATCATTAAGGAGTGAAACACTTAAGGTACTTAACTCCATCTGTAACATCAATATTGAGAAAGATGTAGTGCTTGGTCAGTATGACGCAGGAAAGATCGGCGGAAAACAGGTTAAGGCCTATCGTGAAGAGGAAAAAGTTGATAAGAAATCTATGACACCTACCTATGCCGCTATAAAACTCACTCTTGATAACTGGCGCTGGGCCGGCGTACCGGTTTACTTAAGGACAGGGAAAAGAATGAAGGAGAAGCTGTCTGAAATAACTATAAAGTTCAAACCCACACCGCATCTTATGTTTCCAATTAATACTGAAGATGAAAAGAAGCATAACCTTTTAACATTCCGGCTGCAGCCTAATGAAGGAATATTATACACCTTTACAGCGAAACAACCTGGAGCTGAACTTAAACTGCTCCCTGTTAACCTGAACTTCCGCTATGACAGGGCTTTCGGTATTAAAGAGCCCCCAAGCTCATATCAGTGGCTGATCCGCGATGCAATGCAGGGTGACCAGACACTGTTTCCTCATGCGGAGTGGATTTATAAATCATGGCAGATAGTTGATCCCATTATAAAGAAATGGGAATCAGATCCCTGGCTGAAATTCCCTAATTATAAAGCCGGGAGCTGGGGACCAAAGAAAGCGAACAAAATGATACAAAAAAATAAAAATGAATGGAACGTACAATAGAAGTTTTATATGGAAAATATCACTGAATATGATGCAATAGTTATAGGAACGGGTCAATCCGGCGTACCGCTTGCTGAAATGTTTGCGGGTAAAGGCTGGAAGACAGCCATAGTAGAAAGATATTTAGTCGGGGGAAGCTGTATAAATTACGGCTGCACCCCTTCTAAAACAATGCAGGCAAGCTCAAATGTTTTTCACACGACTAAAAAAGCCGAAGCCTACGGTGTGCATAATTCAAAGGTGGAACTAAATCTTGCAGAGGTAATAAGCCGAAAAAGAAAAATTGTGAATTCATCCCGCGACGGACTTGAGAAAAGAATCGAAGGAACTAAAAACCTCAGGCTGATCCGTGGTGAGGCGGAATTTTCTGATAAGAAGATAATACGGATAAAACTTAATGACGGCGGCTCCGAAACCATAACTGCGGATAAAATTTTTATTAACACAGGAGGAAGTCCTTTTATGCCTCAAATAAAAGGAATTGATTCAGTAAAATATCTGACCTCCACAACAATTATGGAGCTTGAGGAAAAGCCAATCCACCTTATGGTCCTTGGGGGCGGGTACATCGGACTGGAATTTGGTCAGATGTTCAGAAGGTTCGGCAGCCAGGTTACAATTATCGAGAAAGGCCCTCAACTGCTTTCACGGGAAGATGAGGACATTGCCATAGAGCTGGAGAAGATCTTGCGCAATGATGAAGTAAATATATTGAAAAACACATCCGTTACGGAAATAAGTAAAACTGAAGCGGGAGACGTAAAGCTGAAATTAAATGCCGATGGAAAGGAAAATTTTTTAACAGGCACTCATCTACTTATTGCTGTCGGACGGAAACCGAATACTGAATCCCTGAACTTAAAAGCAGCGGGAATAAAAACGGACCTTAGGGGATATATAAAAGTAAATACTAAGCTGCAGACAAACGTGGAAGGTATATATGCTATCGGTGATGTGAAAGGCGGCCCGGCCTTTACTCATATATCATATGATGATTTCCGGGTAATAAAAGACAACCTTTTGGGAAATAAAAGTCACACAATAAGGAACCGGTTTGTTCCATATACTGTTTTCGTGGATCCTCAATTTGGCAGAGTAGGTTTGACGGAAAAAGAAGCCCTTGAAAAAGGTCTTAATTATAAAGTTGCTAAAATGGAAATGAGCCATGTTGCAAGGGCCAAAGAGCTTGGTGAATCAGGCGGGATAATGAAAGCAATAGTGAATCCTTCCAACGGAAAAATACTTGGATGTTCCATCCTTGGGGTAAATGGGGGAGAAATCGCTGCAATGATCCAGATTGCGATGATGGGAAATTTAAAATATACAGATCTTAAAGATGGTATATTCGCTCATCCCACGCTTGCAGAATCCCTTAATAATCTGTTTAGCAACATAAATTAATACGTTCTTCGAGCCCTGTTTGATTTAACTCAATACTGCTTTCGGTTATAAGTACTAAGTTACCTCTAAAATAACAGTAAAGAGGAATCACTATGGCTATATGCGAAGTATGCGGAATGATTATTCCGGTTCATTTGAAGTCCACAAAAGCGGTTAAACTTTTGTCTTCGATTCGTTTGAATGCGCAATACATAAACTTGCCCCTGAATGCAAACACTGCGGATGTAAAGTGATAGGACATGGAGTGGAAAGAGATGGCAGCATTTTTTGTTGTAATAATTGCGCCGATCAATCAAATGTAATATCCACTAAAGGTTTAGCATAGGAGTTGAATTTCTGATATGAAACTAAGAGGAAGAAAAATTGCAATATTCCTGGAGAAGATGTACGAGGATCTTGAATTCTGGTATCCATACCTGAGAATGAAGGAGGAGGAAGCCGAAGTCTGCATCGTTGCGCCAAAAGTTGAAATATATGAAGGCAAACATGGCTTAACAGCTAAGGCCGACCAGTCCATTATAGGCGTTAAAACTGAGGAATTTAATGCTCTGATCATACCTGGAGGCTATTCCCCCGATCATATGAGAAGGACTCCTGAAATGGTTGAATTTGTAAGGAAAATGAATGATGAAAAGAAACCTATAGCGGCTATCTGTCATGGTCCATGGATGCTTGCCTCAGCTGAAATAATTAATGGAAAAAAAGTAACAAGTTTTTTTTCAATAAAGGACGATCTGATTCATGCGGGTGCTGAATGGATCGACCAGGAAGTAGTTAAAGACGGAAATATAATTACGTCGCGCAACCCGAATGATCTTCCGGCTTTCTGCAGGAAAATAATCGACACGCTGGAAAATAAAACTTAGACGTATATATGGTATTATAAAGGAGAGAGATGTTATATAGCATTCTCACTATGTTATACATAATAATGACGGAAAATAACTGTACAATAAATTAAGGAGGATGATTTGTTAAAATTATTAAACCTTTTAACGATGTTCACTGCTTTGATAGTCTTTGGTGCAGGCTGTCAGCAGAATACAGAAAGACAGATGCCGTCCACATCTTCAGATACATCCGCCGTATCGATGAATAACCAACCGGAGATAACAAAAGCTGTGGCCACACTTCACGGTACAAAAGGAAACAACGTCACCGGAACAATTACTTTTACCAAAGAAGCTGATGGAATAAAAGTGGTTGCTGACATAACCGGATTGAAACCGGGTAAACATGGTTTTCATATTCATGAGTACGGCGATTGCACCTCAGATGACGGAACTTCAGCCGGCGGTCATTTTAATCCTGATAACGTGAAGCATGGAGCTCCGACCGATTCAGTCAGGCATGTGGGCGATTTTGGCAACATTGAAGCCGGCCAGGATGGGAATGCACACTTTGAAATAACCGACTCTTTATTGAGTTTTTCCGGACCACATTCAATAATCGGAAGAGGTGTAATCGTGCATGGCGGTGAAGATGATCTTACATCCCAGCCCGCAGGCAATGCAGGTCCCCGGGTTGCATGCGGTGTTATAGGAATAGCAAAACCCTAAAAAAACTTCAGGTGAGAAAGAGAATATTTCATTTCCTTTAAAGAGTGCTAAAATGAATAAACGGGAAATAAAGGAAATTGGAAGTTTGGTCGGCAGGAAAGATAGAAACCTGATTAAAAATTAAGAACGGAAGACATTAGAATAGATTCCGAATGTGAAGGAATGCTAAAGGGGAAACTTAAGTTGATAGGGGCCATAGGAGTCGAATGAAGGCGACAGAATAGGTATAGATTTCGATGAAAGTAAACTACTTCTTCTTGACAAAGAAACAGAGAGAAGGATTGAGTGACAAAAGCGAAGACATACATTGGAACTTCAGGGTGGAATTATAACCACTGGAAAGCAATCTTTTATCCAGCAGGTCTGAAGCAAAAAGATTGGCTGGAGTTCTACTCTGAAAGATTAGAATCGGTTGAGATAAATAATTCTTTCTATCACCTGCCAGATATAAAAACATTCAAAAACTGGAGAGATATAACACCAAAAAATTTTATTTTTTCTGTGAAAGGAAGTCGTTATATAACCCATATGAAAAAGCTGAAGGCTCCCAAAACCAGCAGCCGGAAGCTTTTTACACATGTAAAACATTTAAAGAAGAAGTTGGGACCCGTGCTTTTTCAGCTCCCCCCTCATTGGGGTTTTAATAAAAAAAGGTTCCAAAAATTCATCAATGCCATGCCTGATAAATATAGATATGCATTCGAATTCAGAGAAGAATCATGGTGGAATGATGATGTCCTGAACTCACTTAAAGAACATAATGCGGCATTCTGCATCTATGAGCTTGCAGGAACTTTAACACCAAAAGAGGTAACAGCAGATTTTGTTTACATTCGTTTACATGGTCCTGATGGTAAATACCAGGGGAATTACAGTAAGAAGCAGTTATCGGACTGGGCAGGAGCAATTACAGCATGGCAGAAACAAGACAAGGATGTTTATATCTATTTCGATAATGATGACAGCGGGTATGCCGTAAAAAATGCCCGGGAATTAGATGAAATAATGTCAACTTGATTTTGATCATAAAGGTAAAATCCAATAAGGAAAACTATGAGCTTCAAGCAAATAGCAAAAACAGGCGACCTTAAAAACGGGGAAATGAAATCATTTAAAATAGATGATGAACACAATGTGCTGTTATGCAGAATAAACAATGAATTCTCTGCAGTGGGTGCATCATGTACTCACTATGGCGCACCTCTAGAGGAAGGGGTGCTCAAAGGAGATACCATTATATGTCCCTGGCATCACGCCTGTTTCAATGCAAAGAACGGAGATCTCCTTGAACCTCCCGCAATGGATGCACTCCCTGTTTTTGAATTAAAAATCGATGGTGAATCCATTCAAATAAATGTTCCGGATGAAATTGAAGGTTCCCGCAGACCTGGTATGGCAAAAAGAGACAGTAAGGCAGATAACAGGACCTTTGTAATCCTCGGAGCCGGAGCATCAGCATATTCAGCTGCTCAGTCGATGCGTGAGAACGGTTTCAGAGGAAATATAGTGATGGTGACTAAAGAGAAACGGAATCCTTACGATCGCCCTAATCTGAGCAAGGATTACCTTGCGGGAAGTGCTGAACCTGAATGGATGCCACTTCGCCCCGACGATTTTTTTGAAGAGTATGGAATTGAAATCAAACAAGCCGTTTCGATTAAGGGAGTTGATTTTCAAAAAAAACAGGTGGCTCTCGACAACAATGAAAGTCTTAAGTACGATAAATTATTAATAGCAACTGGAGGAATTCCGAACCGGCTTAAGGTTAAAGGTTCTGACCTGGAAAATGTCTTCTACCTGAGGAGCTTTGATGACGCTGATCGGATTATTGCCTCACTCAAAGATTCTAAAAATGCAATCGTAATAGGGGCAGGCTTTATTGCCATGGAAACGGCTCATAGTCTTACTGAAAGAAAACTCAAGGTTACTGTTATAGCCCCCGGAGAAGTCCCCTTTGAAAGCAACTTCGGAGTAGAGATCGGCAGGCTTTTCAGGAAAGAGCATGAAAAAAACGGGGTGGCATTCAAATTAAAATCTAAAGTGAAAGAATTCAAAGGAGCGGGAAAAGTTGAATCCGTGCTCCTGGAATCGGGGGAAGAAATAAAAACGGACATAGTTATTGTAGGGATAGGAGTGAGCCCTGCGACGGGTTTTTTGAATGATGCTGAACTGATGGATGATAAAAGTCTTAAAACCGATGCCTTCCTGCGGGTAAGGGAAGATGTTTATGCTTCAGGTGATATTGCATCGTTTCCAGACTTTAGAACGGGAAACCACATCAGGATAGAGCATTGGCGTCTTGCTGAACAGCTCGGTCGTACGGCAGGCGCAAATATGGCCGGTAAAGAGATCAGGTATAATGGAGTTCCATTCTTCTGGACAACACAGGCTGGAATGAACCTAAGGTATGTCGGTTACGTAAAAGACTGGGATGAAATTTTGATCGACGGAAATATAGCGCATAAGAAATTTATTTCATATTACATTAAGAATAATGCAGTTATGGCAGCAGCAGGCATAAACCGTGATAAAGAAATGGATGCTATTCATCTTCTGATGAAGGAACAAAAACTTCCTGAAGTTGAGGCCCTTAGAGACAATTCCGCAGATATTTTAGCCTTAATCTAAGTGCCATCTAACACATAAAATAACTTTTTCTTAACTCAAAGCACATCCACGGGGTAATCCTCCTTTAGTTTGATCACAGTATAATTATACGAATTGATAGTATCACAGACGAAACTCCGCAATAGAATATATTGGGGTACCAATTTGTTGAATAACAGACGGAGAATAAGATGTACAAAAAAATCATTTATATGATAATTATGACGGTGGCTTTTCTACCATTTATTTACGGGCAGGAAAACAGCGGGGCTAATGATAGTCAAAATTACAGAACGAGAATCCATAATCCTGTAGCTGTAGGTATCCAGGGCGGATTCCAGAAGGCAGCTGATGCAGATCAGGGAAAATATATGTTAGGTGGTCTCGTACGGGCTTACCTGACCAATGCAGTAGCTTTTGAAGCTTCAATAAATTACCGTCAGGAGGAATATAAGGATGGAGCTATTAAGGTAAGCAGCTGGCCTGTACAGCTTTCGGGACTCTTCTATCCCGTTGAGTACCTCTATGGTGTTGCCGGGATAGGCTGGTATAATGCGAAGGTAGAATTCTCAGGTCCGCTTAGTGTTGTCGCTAATAAAACATCTCAAAAGTTCGGCTGGCACTTCGGTGCAGGTGTTGATATACCCTTAGGAGAAAGAGCTTTTGTATTCGGCGATTTCAGATATGTATTTCTTAATTACGATTTTAAGGATGTACCGGGAGGAGGAGAAATCAGCAGTGATTATTTCCAGATAAATGCCGGTCTTATGTTCGTTGTTAATTAGTATCCAAGTGTTTCTTTTTAATATGCTGTATCGTACTTTATTGCGCATAAACGATACCCTCTCATGAATAAGTACGATGCAGCAATTATTGGTTCCGGCCCTAATGGATTAGCGGCCAGAATTTTTCTTATTAAGGCAGGTCTTACAGTAATTATACTTGCAGCTAAGCGAAAGGCGGGGAGGTCACTTATTGACCAGTTCTCTTTGTCAATAAATTACTTTATTTATATAAATAAAAAGATTAGAATCCGCAGAAAATCCTGCGGCTGCTGTATTCTGATATTAAAATAATTATGCTGCTCCAATTCTTCTTTTTTCGGTAACAAGGAGTTAAATTAGTATAATTATAAAAATTTTTAATCCTTATAAATATGTTACCAGGGGCAGCATTAAAATGATTGCATTTGAATTAATCGACGATCTCCAGGATATATTAAAATTTAACCGGCTGGACTCTGTAAAAAAGCACGTTCAGCAGCTTATTTCACATGTCGATAGCTTTGAAAATGAATTGGTTATTCATTCAAATGGTGAAGTCGATACAATCTCCAAAGTTTACCTGGTGAGGGAATTAAACCAGATTTACGATACCCGGACTATCGAAAGAACACGTTATTACATAAGGAGATTAATCAAAAGTCTCTCCCAGCGGAAGGAAGGAAAAATAAACGATATTAACCTTAACCGCTGGAAAGAATATGAAGACCTTCTGACCGACAGCCTGTGGGTACTCGATAAAAGGGATCGTGGAGGAGCGCATAACGCCGGTTACTGGGGTAATTTTATTCCGCAGATACCTAATCAGTTCCTCAGGAGATACACCAAGAAAGGAGAATGGGTTCTTGATCCATTCCTTGGAAGCGGCACAACTTTAATAGAATGCAGAAGGCTGGGAAGAAACGGAATCGGAATAGAGCTTCAGCCTGAAGTTGCCGCAATGGCAGGAAAGGGCATTGCAAAGGAAAAGAATCCATTTAAGACTTCTTGTGAGATAATAAACGGTGACAGCAGCGCGATAAATTTCCAAAAAGAACTGAAAAAACATAAGTGCAACTCCGTCCAGTTTTTACTGATGCATCCTCCTTACTGGGATATTATCAGGTTCAGCAGCCAGAAAAATGACCTGTCTAATGCGGAATCCGTTGATGAGTTCCTCAAAATGTTCGCAAGGGTAGTAAAAAGGACTATGAAAGTATTGGATGAGGGAAGATATGCAGCTGTTGTAATAGGTGATAAATATTCTTCGGGAGAATGGATTCCTCTGGGATTTTATACTATGCAGGAAATGATTAAACAGGGATATAAATTAAAATCCACTATTATTAAAAATTTTGATCAAACTACTGCTAAAAGGAATCAGCAGGAACTATGGCGCTACCGTGCCCTCGCAGGAGGATTTTACATTTTCAAGCATGAATATATATTTCTTTTTCAGAAATAGATGAGGAAGGGAAAAATATATGATTGTGAAGCCCGAACTTTCTCAAATAGAATCGGAACTAAAAAAAAGACTGATTTATCCTTACAAATGGGGACGAAAACAAAACGACCGCTATGATAAGCTGACAAACTTCGTTTACCTTGAACCCGTATTTGATAAAGTACTTTTTGAGATCAAAAACAGGTTCCGTAATGACAATGAACATGAAAATATTTCTAATTATGCTTTGAACAGGTGGTATAACTTCTGGTCGGCCTATGCAGTTGAAAAAATATTCTGCTCGCTGCCCGGGATTGTTCCCGCATTAGATGAAAAAGACCGCCTGGTCGATTTTACAATTCAGGGAGCGAAGTTCGATCACAAAACTTCAGTTTTCCCGGAAGGATTTCCTTACAGAATAAATGAAGCGATCAGCAAAACAGATGAACTTATAAGGTGGCTCTACAAAAATCAGTCGCAGCAGCAGCGAAAACATCTTAAAAACAGACTCATAATTGTGCTTTATTCAGGGGATGGCAAACACTGGCATCTTAAATCAGAGATCACCTGGCTGAGATCCATAATTGAAAGGTATATGCTTGGATTTAACCCGGATTACCTTCTAAAATTCTCATTTGAGCCGGGCGTGACTATAATCTCCGATGTTATCTGGGCAATAAAAGAATAAAGAGCCTGCATATACTTTACTACTAAATCCCAATCATTCGGTAACTTAAAATAAAATGTTATATTGGTTCAACCATTCTTAAAACAGAAAATCATTTGACTGAAAAATTTATTATTAGTCTATCAGCCATTGTTGTATCAGGAGTACTCGCTCAATGGATTGCCTGGAAGCTCAGGTTTCCTTCAATTCTTCTTCTGCTGATTTTCGGGTTTATAGCAGGACCTTTAACCGGGTTTATTCACCCTGATTCCTTTTTCGGTGATCTATTGTTCCCTTTTGTTTCCATTTCCGTAGCTATTATCCTGTTCGAAGGCGGAATGAATTTGAAATTTTCCGAATTGAGGGTTGTTGGTCCATTGATCAGGAATCTTATCACTTTAGGTATCCTGGTAACCTGGATACTAACCACACTTGGAGCCTATTATATACTTAACTTTTCCCTGCTCCTGTCTTTCTTATTTGGGGCAATCCTTGTGGTTACCGGGCCCACGGTAATCCTTCCAATCCTTCGTCACGTCAGACCGAAAGGACAGATAAATTCAATACTTAAATGGGAAGGAATCATTAATGATCCAATAGGTGCATTGATGGCTATCCTTGTTTTTGAAGCAGTATTTGCAACCGGTGTTCAGGAAGCAACCCTGCAGATCGGTTTTGCACTTCTCAAATCAGTTATGATAAGCAGCTCAATCGGACTGCTTGGCGGATACCTGATTGCAGTCCTTATTAAAAAGAATCAGATTCCTGAGTTCCTGCAGAATCCGGCAAGTTTGACCATGGTTGTATTAATTTTCACCCTTTCCAACCTGGTCCAGGACGAGAGCGGTCTCTTTGCCGTAACGGTAATGGGAGTTTATTTAGCTAATCAGAAAAAAATAAATATAAAGCATATAATTGAGTTTAAAGAGAACTTAAGGACACTTCTTATTTCCATACTTTTTATAGTGCTTGCCGCCCGGCTCCGGGTTGATGATCTGGCAAGCTTAAACCTCGGGAGCTTCATCTTTGTATTGGCTTTGATCTTAATAGTAAGACCGGCTGCTGTTTTTATTTCCTCAATCGGAAAAAATTTTAGCTGGAAAGAAAAACTGTTTCTCTCAATGATGGCACCAAGAGGTATAGTAGCTGCTGCAGTAGCTGCCGTATTTTCTATCGAATTGATTAATATGGGTTTCAGCGAAGGCTCAAGGCTTGTTCCGGAAATGTTTCTTGTTATCGTCGTCACCATAACCATATACGGGTTAAGTGCCGTACCGCTTGCGAAGTGGCTGGGTCTCTCAAATCTTAATCCCCAGGGATGTCTTATTCTTGGAGCTCATTCTTTTGCAAGGGAGATTGCTTCTGTACTGAAGGACAGCGGCTATAGAGTTTTGATGGTCGATACAAACAGACATAATATAAGAGAAGCAAGGATGGAGGGATTTGAAGCACACCAGGGGAGCGTGAACTCAAGAAGCTTTCTTGACGAGAATGAACTGAACGGTATTGGAAAACTTTTGGCACTGACACCAAATGCAGAAGTAAATTCACTGGCGGCACTCTATCTGTCAAAGATATTCGGAGGAAATAACGTCTACCAGCTGACTGTAGAGGAAAAGGAGGAGGAACAGGGTAAAGCAGTTTCTGAAGAACTAAGAGGCAAAATCTTATTCGGTACTAATTATTCATATTCCCTTCTTCTGA
The DNA here is from genome assembly GCA_963774455.1 of uncultured Ignavibacteria bacterium. Taxonomy (GTDB): domain Bacteria; phylum Bacteroidota; class Ignavibacteria; order Ignavibacteriales; family Ignavibacteriaceae; genus DATFVA01. The sequence continues at coordinate 220,520 of CAVZFD010000004.1, read as the reverse complement.
GAAGGTTTAATCACAACTCAAAAATAAAATCAACTCCCATTACGGAAGAATATAACTATAGAAAATTTTTAAGTGAAAACGGAGGGGATGAGGTTATACCTATGTTTATAATTAGTAAAGATAAAAATCTTGTTGTATATACTTCTGAAAATAAACCCGAGCCGAAACCGGGTCAGATTCTGATCAGCCTGGTTTCAAAAGATAGTCCGGTTGAAAAACGCAAAGAAGCGGAACTGTATGAAAGGAAGGAATGACAAGGTTTATCCCGTTAGGAGGTGCAGGAGAAATCGGAGCCAATTCTTATTATCTGAATATATCGGGAACGGGAATTATAATCGACTGCGGTATGCACCCCAAGAAGGCAGGAGCAGAAGCTCTTCCTGATTTTGATTTGCTTCAGGATAAAGACGTTGACTATGTTTTGATTTCACATGCTCACCAGGATCATTTGAGCGGACTGCCTTTCCTGGTGCAGCGCCATCCATATATTAAAATAGTAACTACTCCGCAAACCAGGGCCCTGGCTGAACTAACCCTCCATGATGCTGTATCGATATTATCCCGGCAAGTTTCTGAAGATGAACTAAAAATTTATTCTCATAAAGAAATCGATTTTCTAATACAGTCAATAGAATACAAAGCCTTTGAAGAAACATTTGAGATAAAAGGATACAACCATAATGGTGAGGAACCAATAAGAATAACTTTTCATGACGCAGGACATATTCTCGGTTCAGCTTCCATTATGATTGAGCATAACGACTCCCGCATATTTTATTCCGGAGATATAAATTTAAAAGCTCAGTCGTGGATGCAGGGAGCCCGGCTGCCGAAAACCAGGGTTGAAACTCTGCTAATGGAAACAACATATGGAGCCACAGATTCCTCAATGTTAAACAGCTGGAAGAGAGAAGCCGAAAGATTTGCAGCCGCTGCCAACACGATTATTAATGAAGGCGGCTCCATTTTGATTCCGGTTTTCTCATTAGGTAAAATGCAGGAAATACTAAAGTTAATCTGGCAGCTGATGGAAAAAGGCAGACTGGTAAAAGTCGATATTTATTCAGGGGGAATATCAAGAAAAATCAGCCGGGCGTATGATTATAACCGCTACGTTGTTAATTGTGAAGATCCGGAATTTGAATTAAGTGAGGTGCCGCAGAAAGATCTGTATGAAGTTGAAAACCTTCAGGAATTTTTCACTCACCCCTGCATAGTTCTCGCCTCCAGCGGTATGATGATAGAGGGGACTGCCTCATACCGACTGGCACTGCAGTGGCTCAGGCAGAATAGTTCAGCTATTTTTACCGTAGGTTATATGGAAAAAGATACTCCGGGGTTTGTTGTGTCTACAGCCGAAAGAGGAATGAAAATCAGGTTATCGAGGTTAAGCGAAGATATGGAGGTAAAATGCACCATCAGAAGTTTCCGTTTTTCAGCCCATTCTATAAGGGAAGACCTGCTTAAAATGGTCAATAAGCTGAATCCCGAGAAAATAATCCTAATTCATGGTGACCCCCCGGCGATTGACTGGATCGGCGCATCTATCCTTAAAGAGAATAAAAAACGAAAAGTATTCGCTGCTGAACCGGGAAAAGGAATTCTGCTTAATGACTGAGGACAGGCTTGTTTCGTGTACTAATCACAAATAAATTTGATTCTCTCTCCCGCAGGCTATAAGTTTCAGTTTTCAATTTTAAATGATTTTGTATGTTTTATAGAAAGGGGACTCAAAAAAACCACGAATTTTATGATAGAGATAAACACACTCCCCGGAATCTTCCTGCCTGAGAGGCTGTTATGAAGAAAATTGCCGTTGTTGCCCTTGGCGGAAATGCACTTATCAGGGGAAATGAAATAGGAACGATTCAGCAGCAGGAAAAGAACACATATAATACACTGGTTAATCTGGTTGAACTTTTGAAGAAAGACTTCAATATTGTAATCACCCATGGGAATGGTCCGCAGGTTGGAAATATACTTTTGCGGAATGAGGCAGGTTATACCCAATATAAAATTCCGAAGATGCCGCTAGATATCTGTGTAGCTGATTCACAGGGCGGCATAGGATATATGATTGAACGGCAGATGAAAAATATTCTGACAGAATATAAAATAAGAAGGAACGTAATAACCGTAGTAACCGAAGTGCTGGTAGATTTAAATGATCCCGCCTTTAAGGAACCAACCAAACCAGTTGGTGCTTTCTTTTTGAAAGAGGAAGCGGAATTAATGGCAAGGGCGAACAACTGGGTTATTAAAGAAGATCCCCGCAAGAGGGGCTGGCGCAGGGTTGTTGCTTCACCCAGACCGCTCGAAATAGTAAATAAGAGAATTATCAGGGACCTGGTGAAAAAAGGAGCTATAGTTATTGCCGCCGGCGGAGGCGGTGTACCTGTTCACCGGGATAAGAAAAAACATCTTCAGGGTATTGAGGCAGTTATCGATAAGGATCTCGCCTCTTCCCTCCTGGCTAATGAGATAGATGCCGACGCTTTTTTCATATTAACTGATGTTAAAAATGCATATATCAATTTTAATAAACCGGGACAGAAAGCACTTGAAACAATATCTATAGATGAAGCCAAACAGTACCTGGAACAGGGTGAATTTTCCAGGGGAAGTATGGGTCCTAAAATTGAAGCCGCTATAGAGTATGTTGAACATGGCGGTAAAGAAACTATAATAACTGAATCTTCTGCATTATCAGATAAGGATGCGGGAACTAGAATAGTAAAAGAAATATAATTAAAATAAAAACAAGGAAATTTTATGGCAGTCTCAATGAAAGGAAAAAGCCTCATCTCGATCAATGATCTTACCCTTGAAGAGATGTATCAGATATTCGACGTCAGTAAAACTCTTAAAGAATTACACCACACTGGGCAGACGCACAGATGGCTTGAAGGCAAAACACTGGGAATGATCTTCGCAAAACCTTCGACAAGGACAAGAGTTTCTTTTGAAGCTGGCATTTATCACCTTGGCGGTATAGGAATGTATTTTGGACCTAATGATCTCCAGCTTAAAAGAGGAGAAACTATTTCCGATACTGCAAAAGTGCTGTCACGCTACCTTGACGGAATTATGATACGCACTTTTGATCACCAGGATGTCGTCGATCTTGCAAGGTTTGGTTCAATTCCTGTAATCAACGGATTAACCGATCTTCTTCACCCATGCCAGGTGCTGACGGATCTCTTCACAATCCTTGAAAAAAGACGGGAGCTAAAAGGATTAAAACTGACATACATCGGCGACGGAAATAATATGGCTCATAGTCTTTTGAATGGATGCTCTAAGGTCGGTATGAACATAAGCATTGCTTCCCCTTCAGGTTATAAACCCAATAAGGATATCGTTAATGATGCTAAGGCTAATGCGAAGTATATGGGAAGCAAAGTAGAAATACTTGATGATCCGGATGCAGCAGTAAAAAATGCTGACATTATTTATACTGACGTCTGGGCTAGCATGGGACAGGAGTCAGAAGCTAAGGATCGGCAGAAAAAGTTTAAAGGATTCCAGGTAAATAGTAAACTTGCCGGGAACGCAAAGGATGATTACCTCTTTATGCATTGTCTCCCTGCCCACCGCGGCGAGGAAGTTGCTGCTGAGGTAATAGATTCAGAGCATTCAATTGTTTTCGACGAGGCCGAAAACAGGCTGCATGTTCAGAAGGCTGTTATGGCGCTGGTAATGTAGTCTGTATAGAAATTCCACCTCTTAAAGTCCTGCAGGAAAGATCACCTGCAGGATTTTCTATAACTAGACCCCTGTCCTCTTCGGTCACATACATATTGCCATATTTTGTTTTTTAGATTATTTTTATGGTAGTAAAAAACGAAGACTTATTTTTTAATTACAACCACATATCAATTTACTCTCCAAACGCCGGATATTGCTTAATAGCCCGGTAAGCTCAGAATTATATCCTTAACGAAGATTCATTTATAAAAAGCATTTAATGTCCAAACTTTAAAGGAGAATGAAATTGATTAATATCGAACAATATGGTTTTGACCCTTTTTTTACACAAGAATTTGAAATTTATAAGAAATCTGGATTTGAACCGGGACGGATATCTGCAGAAGACAAGCAGCGTTACCGTGTCATAACCAGGCATGGTGAAATTCCTGGTGAGGTGACGGGAAGATTTCTTTACGAGGCAGAAAATTCATCCACATTTCCTAAAACGGGCGACTGGGTTGCGCTGATGTACTTTGAAGATGAGGATAAATGCATAATCCATAATGTATTGACAAGAAAATCGCAATTCTCACGTGGTAAACCCGGTAAAGAAAAAGGCGTCCAGGTAATTGCTGCAAATATAGACTACGTATTTATAGTACAAAGTTTTAATGCAGATTTAAGTATCAACAGGCTCGAACGTTATATAGTTATGGCCGAGGAAGGTAATTGTAAACCTGTAATCATTGTGAATAAGAGTGATCTTGCTGAAAATCCGGAAGAATCCCTCAATAAATTAAATGGGCGTATCAAAGGTCTGTCTGTTTTTTCAATAAGCTGCGGGAACGGAAATGGATTTGACGGATTACGCAATTTTATACTACCCGGAAAAACTTATGCCCTGACAGGTTCTTCGGGTGTGGGAAAATCATCCATTATTAATTTTCTGACGAATAATCATCTTCAGAAGGTTTCTGATACACGTTTAAGTGACGACAAAGGAAAGCATACAACAACGAGGCGCGAATTGTTTCTTCTTCCGGAAGGCGGAATTATCATTGACACTCCAGGGATGAGAGAATTCGCTCTGGCGGATAATAATATAGATACTGCAGATGTGTTTAATGATATTTCTGAATTTGGTGCAAATTGCAGATATAAGAACTGCACTCATATTCACGAAACAGGCTGTTCTGTTAAATCTGCAGTACAAAATGGAATAATCACAAAGGAACATTATGCAAACTATCTCAAACTGAAGAAAGAAAGTGAATATTATGATTCATTAATTGATAAGAATATTTATCTTGAGAGGAAGAAAAAAGAAAAGAGACTCCACAGAGAAATAAAAAGATATTTTAAAGGAAAAAAACCCGGAGATAAAATATGAAGTACCGTATAATATTTACTTTAGGCATCCCGCTTATATTCCTTATGAATGCCTGCTGCCAGGTTAGCAATGATCAAACCAATACCGAAAAACTTATAGGAAAATGGAAGACTGCCGATTCAACATCATTCCGCGGAAAGGAAATAGAATTTTCATCGGACCACCAGGTTACTCTTATACTCGCAAACGGCGGGCAGCAGAACGGTCAGTATGAGATAAAAGAGAATACCATCACCTTCTCCATCGGGGACGCACCGCCGTTCACAGTGAATTTCAGGTTTGAAGATGATCAGCTTTATTTATTAATTCCTGACCGAATAGAAACCAGATATATAAAGTTGCAGCAAGGATTGTGAATATTTCTTTTTACTTACTCCCGGAGTCTGATTAACTTAGGATAACCAAAAAATTGAAATTTAACAATACGTACGTATCTTCAAACCAAAGGTGGAAAAATGTTAAAAAAAGTATTATTGTTTTCAATATTAACAGCCTTACTAAGCCTGGATGGTTTCTCTCAAACGAATAACAATGCTATTCCGGGAACCTGGCAGGGGATACTGAAAGTCTCCGGTTTTGAGTTACATATAGTTTTTAATGTAAAAGACACCCTCGGACAGTTTACCTCAACGCTCGATAGTCCTGATCAGAATGCTTACGGCATCAAAGTAGATTCAACTTCTTTCAAAAATGACAGAGTATATTTTGGCATACCCGCTATAAAAGGATTTTTTGAAGGAGCTTTTCAGGCTGACAGCATCCCGGGGACATGGCACCAGGGAGGAAACGCATGGCCTCTCATTCTCAAAAAAACAACGAAAGTCGAAGGACCCAAACGCACTCAGGTTCCTCAGAAACCCTATCCATACAATGAGGAGGAAGTTACCTTTATCGATAAAGAAGCCGGGATAGAACTTGCCGGAACTTTGACTTTTCCTAAAGAAGGCGGACCCTTCCCCGCAGTTGTGTTGGTAACGGGATCAGGACCACAGGATAGGGACGAGACCCTGCTCGGACACAAACCATTTCTTGTTCTTGCCGATTACCTGACCAGGCAAGGTATTGCAGTATTGCGTTATGATGACCGCGGGGTGGGAAAGTCGGCCGGAAACTTCTCTACTGCAACCACACAGGATTTCGTAAATGATGCTCTCGCAGCAGTTAAGTACCTGGATAACAGGAAGGATATAAGAAGAGATGAAACAGGAATTATCGGACACAGCGAGGGCGGTCTTATTGCTCCTCTCGCAGCAATAAAAAGCAGTGATGTCAATTTTATTGTGCTTATGGCAGGACCAGGTGTAACCGGAAGAAAAATTCTGATTGAGCAAAGTGCTCTCATCGAAAAATCGATGGGGATGAGTGAGGAGAAAATAGAAGCAGGTACTGAACTGGCAAAAAAGTTCTATGACATAGTTGAGAACGAAAAAGACAGCGCAGCTGCTGCTGAAAAAATAAAAACAGTTTTCCGGAATTATTATGCATCCCTTGATTCAACCGAAAAAGCCGAATTCGGAAATGATCCTGAAACTGTCTTCAGTCAACAGGCAAAGACACTTTTGACCCCCTGGTTTAAATTCTTCCTGACTTACGACCCCAAACCGGCGCTTGAAAAAGTTAAGGTGCCTGTTCTTGCAATCAACGGGGAAAATGACCTCCAGGTACCGCCCAAACAGAATCTCCCCGTTATTGAGGAAGCATTAAAGGAAGGGGGAAATAAGGATTATAAGGTAATTGAAATACCAAAGTTGAACCATTTATTCCAGACTTCAGAAACGGGTGCTCCTACAGAGTATTCTAAAATTGAGGAAACCATATCCCCGAAAGCACTGGAGATAATCGGAAACTGGATTGTTGCACATACAAAAAAATAATCCTTATGAGCTTAACTGATCTAAGAAATGATTTAAGAAAAGAAGCAAATAAAGAACAGGCGGTCAATCTTCAGAGATTCTTTAAAACGGGGAAAGGGGAGTATGGTGAAGGCGATATCTTCTACGGTATTAAAGTTCCTGTACAGAGAGGGATTGCAAAGAAGCATCGCGAGCTTAACTTGCCTGAACTTCAGGAATTGCTGAATTCCCCTATCCATGAGGAAAGACTTACTGCTTTATTTATTCTTGTAGACCAATACGGCAAAGGGGATGACAAAGAGAAAGAAAAGATTTTTCGCCTTTACATCAAAAACGCATGTAAAATAAATAACTGGGATCTTGTTGATTTAAGTGCACCAAAGATCGTTGGTGCACATTTGTTTAACCGTGATAAAAGCATCCTTTTCAAACTGGCTGTCTCTTTAAACCTGTGGGAAAAGCGAATCGCCATTTTATCAACAATGTATTTCATTAAATACCTTCACTTTGAAACCACATTTAAAATCGCTGAAATTTTGTTAAATGACAGGCATGATCTTATTCATAAGGGCGTTGGATGGATGCTTCGTGAAGTCGGTAATAAAAACCTTAAAGAGGAGGAAAAATTTCTCGGGAAATATTATAAACAGATGCCGAGAACAATGCTTCGTTATGCAATTGAAAAATTCCCTGAAAATACAAGGAAGGATTACCTGAAGGGTAATATTTGATTTCTATAAATATCGAGGAATGGCAAATGGCAGAAAGAATTAATATTTCATCAGGGGCTAAGTGGGAAGATCTTGTTGGATATTCAAGGGCTGTAAGAATTGGCAATATTGTAGAAGTTTCGGGCACTACAGCTGTTGAGGGAGAGAATATTATTGCTCCGGGCGATATTTATGAACAGACTAAATTTATCCTGGCAAAAATAGCAAAGACTCTTACCGAAGCCGGCGCATCTATTAAGGATATCGTGAGAACAAGAATGTTTGTCACTGACATTTCAAAGTGGGAAGAAATAGCCAGAGCTCACAGTGAATTTTTTAAGGACATCAAGCCAGCATCAACAATGGTCGAAGTAAAGTCGTTGATCTCAAAAGGAATGCTTGTTGAGATTGAAGCCACAGCAATTATAAATTGATACAACTTTATTATCTTTAGGTAATTAATTTTATATGCCTGAAAGTAATTAATGGAAAATAAAATTCATCCTGAAACAAGGATAGGTCATATTCATCTGACGGTGTCAGACCTCGAACGGTCATTGAAATTTTACAGAGATTTACTTGGATTCGAGATAAGTGCGTGGTATGGAGATTCCGCAGTTTTTTTATCAGCGGGTGGCTACCATCATCATATAGGATTAAATACCTGGGCAGGAAAAGATGCAGTACCCCCGCCTAAAGGTCATACAGGTTTATATCATTTTGCCATCCTCCTCCCGAGCCGTAAAGAACTTGCTAAAGTATTTAAAAGATTGTGGGAGGTAAACTATCCTCTGGAGGGTGCATCAGACCATGGTGTATCTGAGTCCATCTACATTACCGATCCCGATGGAAATGGTGTTGAGATTTATGCTGACAGGCCTGAACCGGAATGGCAGAAGGATAAATCGGGGAATATAATTATGTATACCGAGGCCCTAAATATTCCTGATTTGCTATTGGAGTTAGAATAAGTAATATATCAATTACGTAAGTAATTACTATTATGGCAGCAGAAGATTTAATTAAAGAATTAGGGGAATTAGGAATGGCCACCCGGTTAAAAAGACTGGGTGACAGACTTTCCCAGGATGTAGCCAGGATCTATAAAAACCGAAACCTTGATTTTGAGCCCAAATGGTTCACAACGATGTATGCCCTATATAAAAACGAAACAATGAGTATCCAATCTCTGGCTCAATCATTAGGGTTCACCCACCCCGCAATCATTCAATTCGTAAGCCAGATGAAGAAAAATCATCTGGTTGAGGCCAGGCCCGGTGAGGATAAACGCGTAAACCTCATTTCGCTTACACCGAAAGGCCGGGAAACATTTGAATCAATCCGGCCGCTGCTAACTGATATCGAAGAAGTTACTTCTGAAGTTATAAATTCAACCGGACTGGATATGCTGCTTCTGCTCGACAGAATTGAAGAAACCCTTAACCAAAAAAGCATATACGACAGGATTTCAGAGAGAATAAAAGAAAGAGAATTGAAGGAAGTCAGGATCGTAAGTTTCGAATCCAGGTATAAAGAAGACTTCAAACGATTAAACGAAGAATGGCTGAAAAAATATTTTACAATCGAACCCGAAGACGAAAGAATATTATCCACTCCTGAAGAAATAATCAAAAACGGCGGAGAGATTTTCTTTGCATTGTATGATAATGAAGTAGCAGGTACATGCGCAGCAATAAAAACTGATAGAAATACATATGAGCTTGCGAAGATGGGGGTTACGGAAAAATACCGGGGAAAGCAGATCGGAAAAAAACTTGCACTTACAGTAATCGGCTTCGCAGTAGCAAAAAATGCTAAAGTTATTTTTCTTGAGACGAGCAGCAAACTTACTGCAGCCCTGAACCTGTATAAACAGCTGGGGTTTGAACAGGTTCCTAATGAACACCCCGAAAAGTATCAGCGGTGTACAATTAAGATGAAACTTGAAGTCTGAAAGAAACCTCATGAAAAAACTGTTTGTCTTTCTTCTGCTATTTTTATGTCCGGAATTTATCCTCTCGCAGAGTTCACTGAATATGCCGGATTATTTTTATAAGAGGTTCGAAGGTAGAATCAACGATTCACTTAATATTCAGATGAATCTTACGCGAATGGATTCCACACTTGACGGCAACTATTTCTACAATAATATCGGTGAGCCCATATATTTCCAGTACTACAGTTATATGAGAGATGACGGGAGTATTCACATAGAGGAAGAAGGCGGGTATGATGAAGAGTATAATACAATAATTACGGGAATTTTTGACGGAAAATTTACCTCTCCTGGTGAAATTGAGGGCAGCTGGGTAAATTCCGATTCCAGCGAAATCTATAAATTTATGCTTAAAGAAAATTATCCCCCCGGAAGTGCAAATTTTGATATAAAGGAATTACATGAGAATTACGGGGAGTCGGATTTCGCAGATTTTGCTGCTTCAAGTGAACTGAGCTATCCTGTTATGACAGACTTTCCGGATGAGACAGTACAGCAGAAAATAAATTCATTCATTTTGGATTTTTATGTGAATGGTTCGATGCAGGGAGATAATGGTTATACTGATATAAATGACAGGATGGAATCTTTCATTGCTGATTACCGTACCGAGATCGAAGCGGATTCAGAAAATTTCAGAGACTATAAACCCGTATATGAGAACAACCAGTTTACCAGTATTGCTTTTAATTCCGACAATGTACTTAGTCTGGAGATAAGTGAGTATATATATACTGGCGGAGCTCACGGTAATTCATCTTTTTCACTTTTCAGCTTTAACCTTGAAAATGGAGAAAAGATTAGCCTTGGGGATATTTTTAAAGGAGACTATAAATCAAAGTTAAATGAGGTAGGGGAGAAAATATTCAGAGAACACTACCAGGCAGACCCTTCACAATCACTTTATGACCAGGGATTTTTTGGATTTGAAAAAGGATTTGCCCTGAATAATAACTTCGACCTGTATAAAGGTGGAATAAAATTCCAATTTAATCCATATGAGGCAGGGGCCTATGTGCTCGGGGCACCCGAAGTATTTATCCCTTGGTCAGAAATCAGGGACATCATCCGTGATGACAGTCCGCTTGAAAAGATGCTCAAATAATCTTAGTCGAGATAGAGATACAAATAAAGGCTAAGAGCGAACATCACGATCAATGCGGAAATAAACATTAACAGGAATGAGTTAAAAAATAGTTCCATAATTAAATCCTCCGCACTTAATATGGTTTAAATCTCTTAATTTAGCAAGCATTTCTTATAATCGGGCACTCATACTCTGTGCAATCAGCCAAAAATCATGCTCGTCTATCTCAAAAAGTCCTAAACGGAATTTATAACCCCATGATTTTTTATTTTCTATAAACTCCAGTTCCACGATAAGGGGACGGATTGGTGTCTCAGCGCAATTAAGATACTCGGCCTTTCTTCTGAAGGGTTTAAAAGTTTCACTCAGGGATACCTGATAGATAGTATCATCTATTATTTTCGCAAGCGCAGTAAAAGTCTGAAGAGGATGACCGTCACCTAAAAAAGTTTTGGGTGAATAAAATATTACAAAATCATCTTTATGAAGCTTCTGGAGCGGACCTTCCTTTCCATGTCCAGCCTGAACAATTCCATTGTGTCTTCCAATCAGAACGTGGTCTTTTGATACTGTATTGATGAAATATTTCATGAATACCTTATACTAAGATGGGATTTTAGAATTAAATTTCATCTGAGAAAACTGATTTAGGCAGATCTCTCAGGTTATATTGAGACGACATTACCTCACCATAGGCTCCGGTTGTTCTTATAGCAAATATATCGCCGCGTCTTGTTTCCGGAAGCAACATGGCTTTTCCAAATGTATCTGATGATTCACAAATTGGACCGACAACATCATATTTTTTGCTCCCCCCTCCCGAGGTCAGGTTTTCAACTTTATGATAAGCCTGGTAGAGAGCTGGACGGATCAGTTCGGTCATCCCGGCATCCAGAATTATAAAATCAGTATTAACGCCTTCTTTAACATACAACACCTTTGTGATCAAACTTCCGCATTGGGCGATAAGAGCACGGCCCAGTTCAAAATGAAGCTTTTGTCCCTGTCTTAAATCAAGGATATCATGAAATATCTTGAAGAATGACCCGAAATCATTAACGGGATATTCATCAGGCTGCTCATAATTCACGCCCAATCCCCCTCCAACATTCAGATGCTGAAAATCTATATTGTGTTTTGCAAACCAATCCTGTATTTCATTAACGTGGAGGCACAGACTTTTAAATATTTCAAGATCAGTAATCTGCGAACCTATATGAAAATGAAGTCCAATAAGATTTATATTATTAAATTTCTTCAGCGCATTAATGATCTTCTCAAGCTCCCAGCGATTAATACCGAATTTATTTTCTTCTAACCCTGTTGTAATATAATGATGAGTTTTAGGATCAATATTAGGATTTATCCTTAAAGCAATGAAGGCTTTTTTATTTCTTCTACCGGCCAGATCATTAATTACCCCTATTTCCTGCAGGGATTCACAATTGAAGCAGAAGATATTGTTGTCCAGCCCTGTGATGATTTCTTCATCCGATTTTCCCACACCGGCAAAGACAATTTGTTCAGGCGGAAACCCTGTTTCAAGAGACCTTATTATTTCATTACCGCTTACACAGTCTGCCCCGAATCCGTATTCAGTTATAATATTCAGAATCTTGCGGTTAGCATTAGCTTTAACAGCATAATGAACCTCATAGCCGTAAGCATCAATCTCCCCTTTTACAGAGGCCAATGTCGTTCTTAACAGATCCGTATCGTAGTAATAGAACGGAGTTTTTATTTCTCTGAATTTATTTACAATCTCCTGATCAAACATGGCCTAATCCGAAAACAAGTTAGTATGAAGCGACTGAAGGACTTCTTTTTTGTCTCCTGATTTTATCAACAGAGAGATGCTGTGTCTGCTGCCGCCGTATGAAATCATCCTGACAGAAATATGCTTAAGCGCTTCAAAAATTTTACTGATATGCCCTTTCTGTTCAACTATTGTATTTCCGACAAGGCACACTATAGTATTTTCCTCAGATATATCCACAGAACCATATACCTTAAGCTCTTCAATTATCTTATCCAGATAGGTTGTATCATCGATTGTGAGTGAAACAGAAACCTCTGATGTTGAGATCATATCTATTGGTGTCCTGTACCTCTCAAATACCTCAAAAACCTTTCTCAGGAAACCATATGCCATGAGCATTCTGCCTGATTTGATCTTTACGGCTGTGATACCGTCTTTAGCTGCAATTGCCTTTATGCCCCCGCCCGTAGAATCTGAAGATATCAGTGTTCCCTCATCATCAGGCTGCATAGTGTTTTTCAATCTGACAGGTATTCCCTTCTGCTGTGCAGGGAGGATGCTTGAAGGATGCAGTATTTTTGCTCCGAAATAAGCAAGCTCTGCAGCTTCATCAAAAGTAAGGCTGTATACAGGTTTTGTATCGTCGACGAAGCGGGGATCATTATTATGCATCCCGCTGATATCTGTCCATATCTGTATCTCTTTTGCGCCGGCGGCCGCGCCTATCAGAGAAGCCGAATAGTCGCTTCCCCCTCTCTTCAGGTTATCTACCTCGCCATAAAGGTTGCGGCATATGTACCCCTGAGTTATAAAAAGATCATCCCCGGGATATTTCGATAACTCCCTCTCGAGGTTTTCTTTTATGTAGAAATTATCAGGCTCCTGGTTGGTATCGATCCTCATAAAATTCAATGCCGGAACCAGTACTGATTTTACTTTATTTTCCTCCAGGTAAAACTGAAATAACGCTGTTGATATTAGCTCTCCCTGTGCAAGCACTGCCCGTTCTTCGTAACGTGTAAAGATATCCTGTGTAAATGACTTTATATAATTGAAATGAGATAAGAGCAATTCCCGGGATTTATCCAGGTACTCCTCTGAAGAAAAAAGTTCCTTAACAACACCCGAATAAACCGTTTCAAGTTCTTCTATTGCCTGAACAGCCTTTTCATTCTCTTTCGCATAAAGATAACCTGCAATTTCAACAAGTTTATTTGTTGTTCCGGCCATAGCCGAGAGAACGATAATTTTTTTATCATTCCCGGAAATAAGACCGGCCACCTCTTTCATGCGCTGTGCTGATCCTACCGATGTACCGCCGAATTTAAGTACCTTCATCTGCTGCTTTTATTAAATATTGGGAAATTGAAATGAATATAGGAATTAATAGAATAATATTTGAAAAATTGTAACAACTCATTTTTTATACTGTTTTGGATCCAAAAGAAAATTTATCTTAAGACCATAAAAATTAAAATTATTCAGGGAAATATCAGATCATAATACAGAAGAAATTATTTTTCGTTTTATCAGTACTGGCGGCGCTTTTTTCATCTTCTGCTTCTGCACAAAGCAGTGATAACGGGGCTTTTGCCGCACCTGTATTAAAGTTTACAAAGATTTCAGGTCATACAGGATTAATAACGGGGGGCAGAGCAGGATGGATAATTAATAAAAAACTTGTTCTTGGCGCCGGTTATTATACCCTGGTAAATGAGGTAAATTCAGACTATATGGTACAGCCTGCCGGTGAGGAACTGCTGGTTGACTTTAATTACGGAGGATTGGAATTCGAATACTTACTCTTTTATGAAAGTACATATAACCTGAGTTTAAGTATGTTTTTAGGCAGCGGAGGAATAAATTTCTATCTGAAGGATAAAAACACAAAATTCTCGAATCGTAATTTGCTGGTCTGGGAACCTCAGGTAAGTTTTGAAGTGAAGCTTAATGATTGGCTTCATGCAGATGCGGGGATAAGTTACCGCATGATATCATCTTACACTGATGTCTATGATGTTTCACGGAACGATTTGCAAGGAGTAACCGGTATATTGACGCTTAAGCTGGGTGAATATTGAAACGCGTACTAATTAACAGGACTAGTTATCCAGGTATTTCTTTCATCACTAATATCCTGCTGATTATTCAGCTTGTTTCAACAATCAGCTTTGGACAGAATTCCGACACCCTTTCCCGGATCCTGGCAAACCACTCCTTCACTCTATCTCTCTGCAGAAAAATTTACATACGCAGGCGAAAGAAGATATACTCTTGACGGTATGCTCCCCAATGCAAAAACAGAGATAAGGCCGACAAGCGCGGCAATACTTGGCGGTATTTATCTCGGTACTGCAACCTGGCTTCATTTTCACCAGGCTAACGCATGGTGGAGTAAAGACCGCGGCAGTTTTCATTTTGAAGAGGACTGGGTCTACGCGCTTCAGGTTGATAAGGCTGGACATTTTTACGGTGGATATCTCATCTCTTATCTTGTTAAGCGAAGGTATGATTGCTTCCGGCTTTTCCTGGGACGATGGAACAATATGGGGAACAGCTCTGGGAATTGCATACCAGACATACGTAGAAACAGAAGACGGGTTTGCTACAAGCTGGGGATTCAGTCCTTCCGACTGGTATGCAGATGCTGCCGGCTCCCTGTTTTTTCTTGCACAACATTATGTACCTGCACTTCAGAATATAACTCCGAAGTGGCAGTATATACCTTCCGAATGGACCGGCAAACCGGTACTCAGCACCAGGCCCAGAACCTTCATAGATGATTATAACAGCTCAACTTTCTGGTGGTCGGTGAACGTATATAACATCCTTCCGGAAAAAATGAAAAAATACTGGGTTCCATGGCTGGATATTTCTTTCGGTTACGGTGCTGACGCGATAGATGCAGCCTCAACATCAAACGGTCCCCCTGATCAGCTGGCAACGCGGAGATATATGATCGGATTGGACTATAACCTTGTAAAACTTCTGCCTGAGGGAGGCTGGTTCTGGAACTGGTTCAGGCAGTCGCTCAATTATATTAAATTCCCTTCGCCGGCAATCGAATTTAAGAATAATATCACACGGTTCTACCTGATGTATCCATTCAGGATATCCATCGGCAGCCTCAGGTTTTAAGCTATCCTGATCTGACTCCGGATTATTTTAACTCATTCAATCAGGAATATTTCACGGTATCCGCCGGTAACCAGGTCCATGTATCCCTCCATAATTTTAACGAGCTCTGGATCCATGGTCACTCCTCCTCGGAGTTCCTTTGCAAAATTTCCAAGGTCTTCTATTTCAGATTCAAATACGACTGTCCAGTAAGTTGCGGCAATGTCTGTCATCACCTTAGAACCTTTCATCCCCTGCCTTTCCATAAATGGTAAAGCTTGTTTAAATTTATTCACCAGTTCTTTTGCCTTCCCCGGTTTTGCATGAAAAACATCTCTTATTAGATACATATTTCGCCTTCGATTTTTATTTTAAACATTAGCTCTTTCACCTTCCGGTTTTTTATAATGTAGAGCGAAGGCCCCGGAGTTAAATTTCTTTGAATCTATCAGTTGAAGATTATTTACATTAATAATCCCCTCAAATAATCGGGGGCCTGTACCCGCTATTACGGGATGAATAACGAACCAGAACTCATCAATGAGATTATGCTTAAATAGCTGCCCGGCAATGTTTATGCTTCCGGCAGAAATGCTTTTCCCGTTTTCTTTTTTTAGTTCAAGAACCGTCGAGAGAAGATCTTTCTTAGCAAGAACCGAATTCTGCCATTCAACATTCTTAAGAGTATTTGAAAAAATTATTTTCTTCATCGCATTAAATTTATCAGCAAATCTTTTCATGCTCTCAGTACATTCCGGATCTTTGTGTGCGACCGGCCAGTAGCTTGCCATCAACTGGTAGGTTTTTCTTCCCATCAAACTAACGTCAAACTCATTCAGCAATCCCGTAAAAAAATCATGCAATTCTTCATCGGCAATTACGGTTGTATGATCTGCAAATCCATTGATAGTGCTGTTAATAGAAAAAACAACTTTTCTCATCTATCCACCTTGATCACATTTCAGAAGGCTGAAGTATACTTACACGGTTTCCTTCAGTATCTTTGAATGACACATACATACCAACGCCCGGGATTTCCATTGGTTTGCCTAGTACAGTGCCTCCTCCTGACTTTACTTTTTTGATAGATTCATTAATATCATCAACCGCTATTACAACCGACGGATGATCAGCTGTTCCATCGTTCGGTTTCGGATAAAACCCCCCTCCAATATTTCCGGGTCTTAACGGGTGTCCTTTTTCGTCAGTCTCTGAGGTAGAGACAACCATGTAATCACCCATCTCGGGACCCATATTGCTGAATATTCCAACCGAAAGTCTTTGTATAAAATTCTGTCATCCTTTTTCCGTCTTCGGCAGGCATTTCAAAATGTACAACGGGATTCATCTTCGACATAATGTTTTTCCTTAAGTTAATTATTATTTCATTTGATATTAAATTATGAAACGGACTCAGCATCGGAATTATCAAGCGCAAAAGAACCTGTTTCTAATTCACCTGCCGGCTGATAAGTATTTATAACAACACCGGTGGATGAGGCTTTGCTTTCAACAAGTTTCCATTTAGCAGGAAGTGTTCCATCACCGAACAATCTTTTTCCTTCTCCAACTGTTACGGGGAACACCCAGAGATTATATTCATCAGCCAGATTATTTTCAAGGAGTGTCTGAACAAGGCGGCTGCTTCCGTGTACCTGTATTTCAGGGCCTGAATCTTCCTTCAGTTTTTTAATATTTTTTTCAACGTCAGCTTTTATAAGGTAGGAATTATTCCAGCCGGCTTTATCAAGAGTTTTGGAAACAACGTATTTTTTTACACTGTTAAGCTTAACTGCAGTAGGATCGTTTTCTATCTTTGGCCAGTGAGCAGCAAATATATCATAAGTTTTCCTGCCCAGCAGCAGATCAAAGGGCTGCTTCATAAATTCGTCCATTGTCTTCCCCATCATATCATCCCAGAAATGAAACGACCAGCCCCCGAATTTAAAAACCCCGTCGGTATCCTCTTCCGGTCCGCCGGGAGCCTGCATAACCCCGTCGAGAGTAACGAAAGTATTAACCACCAGTTTTCTCATTTATTTTTCCTTTCTCTATCCTTCATAAGCTTTTTGTAATTCTGCAATATCAAGTTTTTTCATTTTTAGAACCCGTTCCATAACCTTCTGACTTTTTTTACCATCACGTAAAAGTTCAGGCAGAACGGAGGGAACTATCTGCCAGGATACTCCGAACCTGTCTTTCAGCCATCCGCACATTTGTGCTTTGGGATCCCCGCCTTCAGAAAGCTTATTCCAGTAATGATCAAGTTCTTTTTGATCCTCACAATTTACTACGAATGATACTGCTTCATTAAAATGAAAGTTATGTTCACCGGCTCCATCCATTGCAGCAAATAATATCCCCTCAAGAGTAAAATCCGCAAACATTAAAGCATCAGGCTCGTTAGGGGGGGAATCCGGCCCGTATTTGAATACATTTTCTACTTTAGCATTCTTAAAAACGGATGTGTAGAAATTGATCGCTTCGTTTGCTTTTCCGTATGCTTCACCTGTAAATAAAAGTGATGGAACTATATTCTGTTTAAAATCATTTTCCATCAACATCATCTGCCAGGATAATCCGTACTTATCTTCAACCCATCCGTATTTTTTACTCCAGTCATATTTATTTAATTCCATCAGAACTTTTCCGCCGTCAGAGAGTTTTTTCCATAGATCGTCAATTTCTTTTTCATCTTTGGAATGGACAAAAAATGAAACTGAAGGATTAATTTTAAAAACCGGTCCGCCGTTAATTGCTGTAAAGCTATAGCCGTCAATTTCAAAGGAGGCTGTCATAACTGAACCCGGCTTCATGCCTGAAGCAGCCGCGCTTGCATCATTATATTTTGTTACTCCCCCCATCTTTGAATTCCTAAAGACAGAAGTATAAAATTTGGCGGCTTCTTCGGCCTGTTTATCAAACCATAAAAAAGGGCTTATCTTTTGCATTTTAGTTCCTTCCATTTAATTATTCAGTCAATGTTTCATTTGTATTAAATCTATTTCGTCAATTAGCGCTAATTAACACCGCTTTATGATTTTTTCGGGGCATAGCTTACCATCCACTGGGTTCCGAACTTATCGTTCACCATCCCGAAATAAGAACCCCAGAAAGTTTCAGCTTGCGGCATTGTAATCTTTCCGCCTTTCGAAAGACCTTTAAATATTTTATCTGCTTCCTCTTTGCTTTCAGTCTCAACAGAAAGAGAGAAATTATTTCCTTCAGTTATCTTATGTCCCATTGATTCCAGCGCATCAGTAGCCATAAGTATATTCCCTTTCCCGATAGGGAGCGAGATGTGCATCAGCATTTCTTTTTCCTTAGCATTAAGTTTCGATCCATCCTCTGTATCTTTAAATCTTACGAGTTCTGCAAATTCTCCTCCGAAGACTGATTTGTAAAAATTAAAAGCCTCCTCAGTATTTCCGGGAAAATTCAAATACGGATTTATTGTTACCATCTTTTTTCTCCTTATATGTATTATTTATGATATTTCTTCCAAAATGGAAATAAAATTACCTGCAGGATCTCTGAGCCAGGCAATCGTAGGACCCGGCCCGCGGCTAATACCTTTGTTATCGGTCTTTAAATTCTCCTCATTATATATCTCAAACTTTACACCTTTTGCTGTAAGTTCATCAACAGTCTTCTCAATATCTTGCACCATAAAATTCAGAACCGTAAAAGTTGCGGGCTGATGATCAGGTTTTGGATAGATCATCACATTTTCACTACCTTTTATATGAAGGTTGAGGAGCCCTTCCATTTCTGGTACCTCCGTTACTTCAAGTCCAAGTTTATTTGAATAGAAATCTTTTGCCTTCTGTGAATCATTCACTGAGAAGCTGCTAAACGCTTTACTGTACTTAACCATGTCATTATCCTTTCATATTTTGTAATAACACAAAACAACCTGCTATTATTCATTCACAGAAGTATCTACAATATAAGATGTCATTTCACGGATTTTTCCATTTATAATTTTGTAAATATCACAGTTAGCGGAATTACTATTTCCTCCAGCGCTCTCCACAACAACGTAATCCTTCTCAGCAATTATGTTCTTTGTCCTTCCGGAGGGGCTATATAAAAATGTTGATTTCCAGAGCTCCATCATTTCCAGTGCCTGAAGAAAATTCTGTTTTCCTCTGATGGAGGGCATGCCTATAATATTCCATCTGACATCATCGGTTAAATAGTTTATACACTTCTGTTTATTGCCGTTAATAAAACCATCCAGGAAACTCATCACCAGTTTTTTATTTCTTACAGACATAACGATTTTTGTACTTAATTATCCATCCGTCGCGGACCATTGCCCGATTGAATTGATAAAACTGTTCCCTTCGATATTCAGTTTGCAATACTGATATCTATTACGAAATTTTTCGTGTGTATTACTTTCCTAAGCTCAACGCAAATCTAACTGACAGATTCAAAACATGGTAGGTGTAATTCCGTCATTTTTAGGGGGAAATACGACAATCGTTAAACTCTGCGTAATATCGCTATTTTTTAAAATATTACGGTGTTTTATCTCAAGAGGGATGTAATCACGGCAACTTAAGGGGTTGATTGCGACATGCCGGATTTCTATATTTATTCTTAATTAACCAGAAGTTTGAAACACCCTAATTTCATATCGACAAATGAAACACATATCTATATTAATTCCGCTGGGTCATTCCAGCATGGTCAATATTGAAGGAACATACCAGATCTTTTCTGAAGTTAACGGACTGCTTAAAGAAATGGGCAGAGAGCCGATGTTTGAGGTACACCTTGCCGGGATATCAAAAGAGACCAGGCAAACGACAGGCTTGTTTACGGTAAATCCTGACGTTCTCATTAGCAGCGTAGATAAAACCGACTTAATAATAGTACCTGCTCTTTTCGGCGATCAGAAGAAAACTATCGAAAGAAATAAAGAATTTATTCCCTGGATCGTGGAGCAATACAGGAATGGAGCTGAAATAGCAAGCTTCTGTGTAGGTTCGTTTTTCCTTGCTGCTACAGGATTGCTTGAAGGCAAACGCTGCACGACGCACTGGAGGTTTGCCAATGAGTTCAGGAAAATGTACCCTGAAGCAAATCTTCTTGATGATAAGATAATGACCGAAGATACGGGAATTTACACAAGCGGCGGAGCATATTCGTACCTGAATTTACTGCTATATCTTATTGAAAAATTTGCCGGGCGTGAAGTGGCCGTATTGATTTCAAAAGCATTTATGATTGACATTGACCGCGACAGTCAGTCGCCTTTTATAATGTTCCGTGGGCAAAAAGAACACGAGGATGAACAGGTTAAAAAAGCCCAGGAGTTCATTGAAAGTAATTACCAGGATAAGATTACCGTTGAACAGCTTGCATCAATGCTTGCACTCAGCAGAAGAAACCTTGAGCGCAGGTTCAAAAAGGCAACCGCTAATACAGTCGTAGAATACATTCAACGTGTCAAGGTAGAAGCAGCAAAAATGAACCTGGAGAGTTCGATGGCAAATATCAGTGAAGTAATGTACAAGGTAGGGTATACAGATACTAAAGCTTTCCGTACAACATTCAAAAAGATAACAGGATTATCACCCATCCAATACAGAAATAAATACAACCGTGAACTGGCAGCCTAACTGCATGAATAAAATGGAAATAAAAGACGGATACAACCTTTGGGCAGAACAGTATGATACAAATGCTAACAAAACCCGTGACCTTGAAGGAAAAGCATTTAGAGAAAACCTTGCCGGATATAATCCAGGTAAATGTCTGGAAATAGGCTGCGGCACCGGAAAAAATACGGAATGGCTTCTGCAGAATGCAGAGCATATAACCGCCGTCGATTTTTCTGAAGAGATGATCGCCAGGGCAAAGGAAAAAATCCATTCTGACAAAGTTCAGTTCATCCAGGCTGATATCAGAGACAGCTGGGATTTCCTGAATAGCCAATACGACCTGGTGAGTTTCAGCCTTGTGCTCGAACATATACAAAACCTGGATCATATATTCCAGGAAGCTTCCCGGTACTTTCACCTGGAGGACACATTTATATCGGAGAACTCCATCCTTATAAGCAGTATTCCGGTACGAAAGCAAGGTTCGAAACAGAAGCGGGTCAGCAGGTGCTGGAATGTTATAATCATAATATTTCAGATTTTATAAATGCGGCTAAAAAGTCGGGACTTGAAATATCTCACCTTGATGAATTTTTTGATGGAGCCGGTGCATCTGTTCCAAGGATTTTGGTGATGATTTTCAAAAAACCCTGATCCTCCTTCCTGTAAGTGTTCACTTTGTATTTCA
This sequence comes from uncultured Ignavibacteria bacterium, assembly GCA_963774455.1. Taxonomy (GTDB): domain Bacteria; phylum Bacteroidota; class Ignavibacteria; order Ignavibacteriales; family Ignavibacteriaceae; genus DATFVA01. The sequence goes on along the minus strand of CAVZFD010000004.1, from coordinate 198,615 downwards.
ATCTGGTTCAAATCTTTACATATTTACTTACAAACCGTTAGCTTATATTTGCACCTCATTTAATTACGTAAAAAAATCAATATATGGCCGAAAACATTGCACCTGTTATTCTAACTGCGCTTGAACTGGAAGTTCATTTCGGAGAACAGATCATTTTAGATAAAGCATCCCTTAGTATTCACGAAGGAGACAGGATCGGACTGGTCGGTAGAAACGGTGCTGGCAAATCAACTTTCCTGAAAATTATTTCCGGCCTTATGACTCCTGATACCGGGGAAGTTGCAAAAAAGAAAAATCTTGTAACAGGGTTTCTGTCGCAGGAATTTACTCTGGATGAAAACAGGAATGTGTTTGATAATATTTTATCCGGGGCATCCAATGAACTTGATTTGATTAGGGAATATGAACTAACCCCTTTCGACTCACCTCAAAAACATCATCTCGAAGAAACTATTCTCCGCCTTGATTCCTGGAATCTCGAGAAGAGGATTAAAGTACTTACTGAATCTCTTGACGCTCCCGGCATAAATAGGAATGTTTCCAATCTTTCCGGGGGAGAAAAAAGGCGTGTTGCGCTCTGCCGTGCGCTTATCTCAAAACCCGATCTGCTAATCCTGGATGAACCTACAAACCATCTCGATACCGACTCAATAGAGTGGCTGGAGGATTTCCTTGCCGGCTATAAAGGAACCTGTGTTTTTGTTACCCACGACCGGTATTTTCTCGACAGGATAGCCAACAGAATTGTCGAGCTTTCTTCAGGCACATTTTATTCTCATCCAGGTAATTATACAGATTACCTTGTAAATAAAACCGAAAGACAGGCTGTTAAGGAAGTTGAGGAACGTAAACGTCAGCAGTTTCTGAAACGTGAACTTGAATGGGTAAGACGGGGACCGAGGGCAAGAAGAACTAAGGCTAAAAGCAGGCTTGATACCTTCTATGAAATTTCCTCACAGGGCCCTGCTGAAAAGGAACTTGATGTAGATTTAATTATTCCTCCTGCTGATCGGCTGGGTAAAAAGGTTGTTGAGATAAAAAACCTTTCAGTTAATCCGGGCGGAAAGACGTTATTTGAAGGATTCAATTTTAATTTTGAGCCAGGAAAAAATATTGGGATCGTAGGTTCAAACGGGTCGGGAAAAACAACCCTCTTAAGAACTATCCTTGGTGAAATACCCCCGGCAAAAGGATTAATTGAAACCGGGGAAACAACAATATTTAATTATGTAGATCAGTCAAGACTTCTCTTAAATGATGATGATACCGTCATCAAAGCGATCGGGGAAGGAAGTGAAACCGTCAAATTCGGGAAGCAGCAGATCAGTGTATGGACCTACCTTAGAAGATTCCTCTTTACGGATGACAGAATAAATACAAATGTAGGTAAGCTTTCCGGCGGAGAGAAAAGCAGACTGACACTTGCTAAAATCCTGAGCAGCGGAGGGAATTTCCTTATGCTCGATGAACCCACAAATGACCTTGATCTGCCGACCCTGAGAATACTTGAAGAAGCACTTATATCATTTGAAGGCTGCGTTGTGGTTGTTAGTCACGACAGGTATTTCCTAAACCGTGTCTGCAGCGGAATAATTGCTTTGGAAGAAAACAAGCAGATCTACTATAGTGAGGGGGATTACGATTACTATCTTGAAAAGAAAAGAATACGGCTCAAAGAAAAAGAAGTTCAGCAGTCAAAAGATAAAAAGGAATCCGGGGCCGGTTCACCAAGAGCAAAATCGAAACCAACCAAACTTAGTTACAAAGATGCCTTAGAACTTGAGCAGATTGAGGAAAAGATTATTGATGCTGAATCTGAAGTTGATAAAATTGAAAAGATATTTACCTCTTCCGATTTTTATCTGAAATTTGCAGAACAGACAAATGAACTGAACCTGCAGCTTGAAGATGCCAAATCCAAAGTTAAGCAGCTTTATGACAGATGGGACGAATTAGAAAGAAAAAAAGAGGAACTCTCTTAAGAATCCTGGTCATCTTCTGAATCTGAGTATTTTTTCTTCTTACTTCCCTTATAACTATCTATTTGCAGAAGCACACCCTCAAGCTTTCCATTATCAAGCGGAATTCTCCTGGTGGTTTTTAACCCGATGTTTTTACGGAGTTCGGGATTCCCGGTATAAATGAAAGCTGAAGTACCTGTACAGTTCGTTTTAAGAAAGTCGCCTAACTCCTTATATAGTGCCTGCACTTCCTCTTTTTCTCCAAGCCGGATTCCATAAGGCGGATTAGTAATCAAAGTTCCATTTTCAAAACTTTCTACCTCCTGAAATGATTTACGTGCGATTCCAACAGAAGCAGAATATGGAAGATGAGAGAGATTTTCTCTGGCAACATCCAGGGCTTTTAACGACTTATCAGTTCCACTTATAATGTTTTTGGGCAAAGGTCGTATCTTACTATCATAATCCTCCTTAATATTCTTCCAGGCATCGCTGTCAAATTCAGGCAGATTGAAAAAGCCGAACTTTTTACGCAGGTATTGAGCCGGTATCCTGCAGTAATGCATCAAAGCTTCACAGAGGATTGTCCCGGAACCGCACATCGGATCCCACAAAGGATTTTCTCCATCCCACTTACTCAGCCTTATTATTGCAGCAGCAAGAGTCTCCTGCATGGGTGCTTCACCCGCCAGCAGCCTGTATCCCCTTTTATGAAGAGAATCGCCGGATGTATCAAGACTTATGACCGCAGTATCCTTTTCTATATGAAGGTTAAAACGGACATCAGGATTAACAATTTCAACATCGGGACGTTTGCCGTATTTATCTCTGAAGTAATCTGCTATCCCATCCTTCAGACATTGTGATGCATAAAGAGAATTGGTAATCCTGCTTTTAGAAACAGAGGAACTGATCGCAAATGTTTTTTTAACTGAAAGGAAATCCTCCCAGTCAATTTTCTTGGCTCTCTGAATCAGAATATTTGTGGTATGACAGGGGAACGTCACTAACGGAGCAAGTACCCTTGAAAGAAGTCTTGATGTATAATTGATTTTGTAAATCGTGGTAATATCAGCATTAAAATAAACGCCTTTATAATCCGGTTTGACATCTGAAGCACCAAGTTCTGACAGTTCTTCTCCGCACAGGTTTTCCATCTTACCTGTTGCCTGCCCGAAGTAGCCCTTTTCCAAATAATCGTACATAGAATTAAAAATTTAATCAGTTATTAACAAAGAATAAATCGCCGAATCCAGGAACTTCCCGTTGAAATAAAAGTTTTCCTTAAAGTAGGCTTCCTGCTTAAATTTATTTCTTTCCAGAAGTCTGATAGATGCCGTATTACCGGGACTAACATTTGCCTCAATTGAATGAAGCTTCATAGAGTTAAACCCGTAATCAATTACCGCCTGGATAGCTTCCTGCATTATACCTTTTGCCCAATAGTCGGGATGAAGATTATAGCCTACTTCTGCCCTGTAATGTTCCTTCTGAATATTCCAGAGACAGATCGTCCCTATCAGTTTATGCTCATTCTTATATGCTATTCCCCAGGTAACAGCTTCGGTATTCTTTTCAAGTTCAGTTATCTTTTTAATAAATTCATACGCCTCATCCAGGGATTGCGCAGGAGACTTGTCGATATAACGCATTACCCTTTCATCCGAACGAAGCACAAATATTTCGTTCACATCATCGTTATTGATCTGGCGCAGAAGCAGTCTTTCAGTTTTTATAATCGGGAAGGGAGAAAAATCTAATTTAAGCATATTATTTTTCGGCTAGTTTTTTAATATCATCTACTTCAAGGATTTTTTTATCATAACCTTTTATAACAGAATTGATCATCGCCTGACCTATTTCTCTCAGACTGCAGACATAGCCCGGAAAGAATAATCTGACTAGTGGAATCAACGGAGCGAAGATCTTATACATCGTTAATGTATTATTCAGTCCTTTTGTGGGAGTAATCAATGCGGGACGAAACATATAAGCATCCTTAAATCCCAGGTTTAGGATATAATTCTCCGTTTTTCCTTTAACCCTCGCCCACATAAGCTTTCCCTTTTCTGAGCTGTCAGTACCCGAGCCTGAAACATAGCAGAAAGTCATTCCCGGATTAAGTTCATAGAAAGTATCCACGAATGTCTTTGTAAGGTCAAAGGTGATTTTTGTGTATTCTTCTTCCTTTTTCCCGACCGAAGTTGTGCCGAGGCAGAAGAAACAGGAATTATATCCGGACAACTGGTTACGTATAGAAGAAAGATCGTAGAAGTCATTGTGAATTATCTCTTTCAACTTCGGATGCTGAACATTTCCCCTTCTCCTGTTTATTAGCAGAACAGATTCAACATCAGGATGGTTAAGACATTCGTGCATAACACCTTCACCCACCATCCCTGTTGTTCCAGTAATAATCGCTTTTACTTTCATTTATCCTTTCTAAATGATCATTTACTTATCCTTAGAAGTCATATCCTGAGGACTAGCAACAGCAGGAATTTCACAATAAAGAAGATATTGAAGTTATGATAATTCCCCTTACTGCGCAATGACATATAAATAGGGAGCCCGTCCCGGCTCCCCATTAGTAATTTTTTCATTTCTTATTTAATTAATAACATTTTTCTACTTAAAGTAAACTCTCCTGCCTTAATTGTATATATGTACACTCCTGAAGGTAGATTCGAAGCACCGAAATTCACAGTATGGTGTCCTTCCTTTTGATTCTGATTTACCAGATCGGCAACCTCTCTTCCAAGAATATCATATACTTTCAGTGAAACAAAACCATCCTTCTTCAGTGAATATTTTATGCTTGTGGTGGGATTGAAAGGATTAGGGTAGTTTTGTTCGAGTAGATATTTGAACTGATCTGGAGAATTATCCTGATTGATTTTATGAAGAGATTTTTCTGCTACTGCATCAACTGTATTTGAGGGATCAGAAGAAGAGCAACTATTAAAAGCTTTCACATAACTAGAACATTCTCTGGAGCAGCTATATTCGCATATGTTTGAGCTTCTGCTATAGCAGAGTAAATAATAAAAGCCAAAATTATCGTTAAAAATTGTTTCATATAATATTCACCTGTTTTTATTGCCCTTGAGGCAATTAGTTCTGTTTCATTTTTAATTTGCAAATGTTAGATTTGCGTGAATTGCACATAAAAAGCCCCATTGAGTTTAAAACTCTTTAATTCTCTTGGTGGAGGTTTTAGGGTCTCAGTGTGGGCTTTTATTTTCTCAGGTGGGGCTCTTCCTGCCCTCGATATTTTTTTCATATTCTCTCCTTTATATTTGTTACGATATTACTCCTGTGTAAATATTTATAACACAGGAGAAAGCTGTTTATCTTATTAAAACCATCTTCTTTATTGAATTATATATTTTCCCATCCCGTCCTTCTACTCTCAACTGGTAGAAGTAAATTCCACTTGCCAGTCTTGAGGCATTAAAATCAATAAAGTGATACCCTGATGACATTTCTTTATTTATCAGTGTTTCTATTTCTCTTCCAAGCACATCAAATACCTTAAGCGTAACTTTTGAATCTTCGGTTAGGTTATAGCTTATCTTAGTGTTAGGGTTAAAGGGGTTGGGGTAGTTCTGCGAAAGATAAAAATCAGAAGGAGTCCTTATTTCTACCCCAACAACATCCGAATACCTAAATGATCCATCAAAATCAATTTGCTTAAGCCGATATTGATATTTCCCGACTGTCAAGTCTTTGTCAACAAGAGTATAAAATTGCTGTTCAGTGGTAGTTCCTTTCCCTTCAACAAATCCAATATTCCACCAGACTGAAGTATCCTTCCCATAGAGATTAAAGGGGGACCTCAAGACTTCAAATCCCCTGTTATTCAGTTCTGAAGAGGTTGACCAATTTAGGATGATATTATTACTATCAACTTTTGCTGTAAATATTTTCAATTCCACAGGGACATAAGTTGTATCAGTATATTTCAAAATTAATCCCAAACCACCAACAAAATATCCTAAATTGTTAGTTACAGAATTAAAACTTACTAATCCCCAAGAGACATCTGCGGTGAATTCATACCAACTATTACCATAATCATTAGTTATATAGTATCTAGAAAAACCAATAGTTAACCAATGCACCGGATCAGGAAAGAAATAGAATTTTCGGGCTCCAACTACTTCTGGAACACCAGTCCAGTTTAGTCCCCCGTCAGAGGTTTTAAAAAGTGAATTGTTTATCGAAGAATATTTGCCAATCCAACCTGTGTCAGTATTTGGGAAATAGACATCATCACTTAACCAGATATTTGGATTTGTTTGCTGAACCCAGTTGGTCCCGCCATCCGTTGTTTTATACGGTCGTGTACCAGATACCCAGCCGCTTAAAGAGTCAATAAATGTAATACTGCTAAAATTAAGACTAAGCGGCGCATTAAATTGCACAAACCAATTCTCACCTATATCTGTAGTTGTATAAATGACATTACTGTGTATTGCCCAGCCTGTCGTTTGGCTGATAAAGAATATCTTTCCTGCCCCATTTGAACCCTGTGTTGGATACCAGCTTTCTCCACCGTCAGTAGTCTTATATATTGAACTGCTTGCACCAAGGAATCCGGTCAGGCTATCAAGGAAAAGTAAATCACTCCCTCCGGGCACGCCCCCTACTTTTCCCCAAGTTATTCCGCTATCGGTTGTTTTATATAATGATCTGCTTAGTACAAACCCTTTCTGTTCACTTGTGAAGAAAACATCCGAGAAATTGTCATTTAATATTGCTTTTCTCCAAATATTTAAGTCTCCATCGGCTTTGGTTACTGTAAGACCTGTTCCCGCAGCATACCCTATCAGCTCTTCCGGGAAAAACTGTAACTCATATTCTCCGGTATTAGCTACTCCCTGCCAGCTTTCTCCCCGGTCTGTTGTCTTCCACATCCCCGTCCAAAACGTCAAAACATAACCGGTGTCAATGTTTATATATTTTACACAGTTCAGATCTTCATTCGGTAATCCATACAGTGGTGTTGCCTCCCAGCTTTCCCCCGCGTCACTGCTGTAGACGTGATTGCCTCCATATCCGGCCGCTGCTATATGCAGGCTGTCTATTAAATCAAGTGAGTATAATGGAGTAAATACACTTGTCTGCATTATCTGCCAACTCTCTCCCCCGTCTGTTGTCTTAATTACCTGCCCGGGATTGCCGGAGATAAATCCGTAGTCCTCATTCAGGAACTCTATCCACCATAAATCAGAATTATAACCTGGTATTGTTTTCACTTCCCAGCTTATTCCGCCGTTGGTTGTTTTTATTAGTGAGTTGTAATTTCCGCAGGCCCACCCCAATGTATTATTTATCATCTCAAGTCCCCAAAGATCTCCTGTCACTCCGCTTGCAACCTGTGCCCAGTTTTGCCCTCCATCTGTAGATCTTAGTATCAGTCCATCATAGCCGCTGGCTATGATCAATTGCCCATTATAGTTTCTTACCTTTAGTATTGGTGTAGTTGTGTTAGTCTGAAGTGTTTGCCAGCTTTCGCCCCCATCTGTTGTCTTGATGATTGTTCCAAGATCACCACAGGCCCAACCTGTATCTTTGTTAACAAAATATATCCCCAGGTAGTCCACTCTGGGTACCCTGGGATTCAGTTCCGTCCATATTCCTGTAGATTCTAATGGGAATGATCGTCTTTTCTCTTCAATCAGGTCTTTCCCCTGGTATTTCTGTTCATAACTCTGGTATCCCGGAGGGATTTCAATACCTCTGCGAAATTGGATTGGCGTATGATTTGTATCTGTCTGAAGTTCTTGAGAGAATGCTGGAGTGAAGCTTGAAAGAAGAAAAAGAAAACCACCTAAAAGCCGAATTACACCTTTCATTTTGACTCCCCGTGTTTTTGAAGTCCAAAGAATAAAGTGCCGAACTTCTATTTTTGGTAAACAAATTTTGCACCGGAAATTATAACAGTAATTACTTCAATAATCAAATATACTTTATAAAGTTCTGTCATTTTTGTCAGAAAGTTTAAACAAGCGGAACGGATTTGACGATGATTATTTATAGGCATTAGGGACTGGTTGATCGGGCTGAGAAGGACATTCTAAGTATTTCATCTTCCAATTTTCAAGCGTTTAATCATTCCGACTTTGGTATCCCTGATATTAGAAGGCAGAAGAATCAATCCGGTCTATTTCACCCTGCGGACGGGCAATTTCCAGCAGCGTCACTACAGTATAAATAATATCGACAGGCTTCAGCTCTCTGCCATCGGGTGAATATCCTTTTTCACCTTTGTAGATAGTCGTGCCCCGGACCAAGATCTTCCGTGATTAACTTTACGGAATCGATCATTGAGATTCCGATTTCTCTCAGACTGCAGATATATGAGGGAAGAAATAACTTCACAAAAGGAATAAGAGGAGCAAAAAACTTATACAGGATTAACTTTCATATAATAATATTCTATTTTTTATTTCTTACGTAAATCAATTTAAATCTTCCCTTTTGGGTCTCAGCTATTTCGAATTTATTAATAGAATTTATTAATGGCGTCAGTTTCTGGAAGCCGTAATTTCGTGGATCAAAATTAGGCTGCTTCTTCTGAAGGAGATTTCCTACATCGCCCAGGAATGACCAGCCATCTTCATCTGCAAGATCTGAAACTGTACTTGCAATTAATTTGATCAGCGCTGGAGTAACCTTTTCTACCTCATTTTTCTTTGCAGTTTTATCTTTTGAAATATCGGTTTCGCCCTCATCAGTCCTGGTCTTAAGGATCTCTATATAAATGAACTTATCGCAGGCAACTATAAAGGGCTCAGGCGTTTTTCTTTCGCCGATGCCGTAAACTTTCATACCCGCCTCACGGAGCCTAGTTGCCAGCCGTGTAAAATCGCTGTCGCTTGAAACCAGGCAGAAACCATCAACCTTCTCAGAATATAAAATGTCCATCGCATCTATTATCATGGCAGAGTCAGTGGCATTTTTTCCGGTAGTATAACCATACTGCTGGATAGGAGTTATAGCATTTTCAAGCAGCAGGTTTTTCCACCTTGTTGGGTTAGGTTTTGTCCAGTCGGCATATATCCTTTTTATAGTAGGACTACCATACTTTGCGATCTCTTCCATCATTTCTTTTACATATGCGGAAGGGATATTATCTCCGTCAATCAGCACAGCCAGCTTCAGATCTGTTTCCATTTTTTATCGCTTACTTTTTGGGAATTATTTTAAGTGGAAAATAGGAAATAATCCGCACTTATTCTCTATGGGTATTAAGCGTCCCGATTTCAAGTTTTCACTCTTTAAATACATCAAAGGACACCCCCGTAAAGATCAAATTTCCGCGCAAGAAATGAGAATCTATTCCAGGTAATTTTTAAGATTACTGCCGATAATCTCCTTCCAGCCGGCAGCAAAATTTTCCTTTGCAAGATCGGGATTACTCCCGGGAAAAGATTCTAATCCTCTGTGTGTAAGTTTCAGCCGGGTTTTATCTCCCTCAGGGAAGAGTTCAAAAGAAACATAAGAGATTCCATCATATCCCTCATACCTCCAGCTGTGAGAAAGCTTCCTGCCGGGAAGAACTTCCGTTATCTTGCAAATATGAAGGTACTGCTTATCTTCACTCGGACCGCCCATGAACCTGAATTCAAATCCCGGTTCAGGTCTGAACTCCTTCAAATCAAAGTACCAGTTTTTCATTTCATCTTTATCTGTAATTGCCTGCCACACTTTATCAGCAGGCGCATCAAGTGTTTTTTCAACAATAACAGGTTCATTCATATTTACCTCCTGGAAAACCGACTTATTTCATCTTACCGAGATTTAATCTTTTAATCATTCCACCTTTGGTATCCTTAATATTATTCTTAATAATGAAAGCCGAGGGATCGATCCTGTCCATTTCACTACCCCATCGATAAAAGAATTAGGCAGAAGAAATCCCTTAAGTCCAAATCCTGCGAGCAGAAATTTAATTGTAATAAGCAGGAATTCTTTAACAAACTGAATGGTTTTCTTTTTCATTATATCAATTTCCCTAATGATGCTGTCCTCATTCACCCTGGTCTTTTTACCATTGCAAATCGCGCAAATATTGTTTGAAATATAGGTTTCATATTACAGAACCTTCTATCGTAGAATTATAATTAAGGAAATTATTAGGACTCTGCAGTGAAGATAAGACGGGCAGGTTTAATTTGCAAAGCAAGCGTGCAGCAGTGTAACGTTCATAGAATTTTTCTTCCGCCCAGAGTGTAGTAACATTCAAGCCACAGAGCGACGTAACATTCGTAGATTTTATATCTATTCATTAAGGGTTAATGATTTTGTACAGAATAATAAGATGACTTTGATGAAGTAATTATATCGAAGGTGTAAGCTTTGGGGTTTACCCCTTAATTATGCAAGTGTTTTTCAGATCTTCATCCCGCCGGCGGAATCTACGCGGTGTTTGCGGCCGCATTTGGGACAGGTGATTTCTGGCTTGTTCATTCCGAAACCCGGGGGCATCTTTATCTTTAATCCGCATTCGCAGGTGATGGTGGAATAATCATTAATTGCCATCATTATATTTCCCAGCTTCCGTTTTTCATCAACAGCAGTCTGCGGTTCTGCCTGATCTCCGGCAGCCCTCAAAGGAATAACAGCACCATCTCTTAACCCCGAAGGAGGGATAATTGCAGCTGAGGAACTTTTCAATGCAGAAAAAGATTTTTGATAATCATTATACCCGGCTCCATACATCATCCCCCGCAGGATTCTTATCCTCTCTGTAATGGGCGGATGTGTACTCGTGAGGTCTGACAACTTCATCCCCTTCTTCTTAAGTGGATTTGCAATATACATTGCGGCAGTGACCTTATTGGCAGAAGGAAGATCGTCACGGCAGTCGGAAATCTTTTCGAGCGCTGATGCAAGTCCTTCCGGGTATCTTGTAAGTCTTGCGGAAGATGCATCAGCGAGGTATTCACGTTTTCTTGATAGGGCAAAATAGAGAAGCCTTGCCATGATAGGTGCTAAAATTGCAAAGATTACTGCAATGGCAAGAATAATAATCTGTGCCTGTCCCCCGGCATTCTTTGATCTCGACCCGTATCTTCTGCCTGCACCTGAAAAGAACATTCCTTTAACGAAAATTTCAGAGAGAATTACAATCGTTCCAAGCATAACAGCAGCATACGTTATAAATTTGGTATCGCGATTCATTATGTGAGATATCTCGTGGCCAATCACTCCCTGCAGTTCATCCCGGTTGAGCTTTGATAATAAGCCTGCCGTAACGGCAACGGCGCTGTGTGAAGGGTCTTTCCCGGTGGCAAAGGCATTAAGAGCAGGACTATCAATTATGTAAACTTTTGGCATCGCTGGCAATCCCGCAGCTAATTTCATCTCCTCAACAACATTAAAGAGCTGCTGGTGAACTGCAGGGGTTACCTCTTTTGCCTGGCTGATTGATAGCACCAATGAACTGCCGGATGTAACACTGATGATGGATAAGACTGTCCAAATTATAATGGCTATTGAAAGACCAAATACTCCTCCGCCATCCGGATAGAATGCACTTCCGATAAGATAGCCTAGAAGCATCAGCGTAACAGCCATCCCTACAAAAAGGAAAACGGATTTTCTTTGGTTAGATTTAATTAATTCCCACATTTTATATGCAAAGCCTTATTAGAAACTTACCTTCGGAACTTCTTTCTCTGACTTATCTTCTACTTCAAAGAAGTCTTCCATTTTGAAATTGAACATTCCAGCCACTATATTCGAAGGAAACATCTGAATTTTATTGTTATAAAATAAAACCTGGTCATTATAGCTCTGGCGAGAAAATGAGATCTTATTTTCTGTTGATGTAAGTTCTTCCTGCAGCGCAAGGAAGTTCTGGTTTGCTTTCAGGTCAGGATAATTCTCAACCACCAGGTTAAACTTGCCCATTGCTTCAGTAAGCCGGGCTTCTGCTTTGGCTTTCTCTGGGACACCCTGAGCACTTACAGCCTGACTTCTTGCATTAGTTATATTTTCCAGCGTTGCCCGCTCATGATTCATATAACCTTTTACGGTTTCGATCAGGTTGGGGATTAAGTCGTGCCGGCGTTTAAGCTGAACGTCAATCTGCGCCCAGGCATTCTTGACCTGGTTCCTTAGTCCTACAAGTGAATTGTAATTTCCAACAAAATACAGGATCCCGATTACAATCAATACTAATACAATTATTCCTATAACCATTTTAACCTCATTAATTATTTAATTTATAAGCAAACATTTCCTTTAGAAGTCCTATAATCTTATCCTGCTTATCTAGACCCCCCATCTCCACAACTTGTTCCAGTTCCCCTTCGTTAAACCAGAAGCCATGACCTTTGCTGCATTTATCAAGTGTAACTTTGTTATCTGCCCCGCAGGTAACCTTTTCCATCTTCTTACGGCAAATGGGACACTTGATGAGTTTCTCATCTGAATTTTTGTTCTCAGAGAAAAAATTAAGCGGTTGATTTTTTTCTACCGAATCCTGCAAGAGAAGTTCCAGCTCTCCATTATCAAGCCAGATGCCGTGGCAGCTTGTACAGTAATCAATCTCTACCTGGTTTAATTCGAGGATAACCAGCGGGTTATTGCAAAAAGGACAGTTCAATCACCACACTCCTTTAACATAGAGCAAACTTAGCAAAAAAGAATTTCGAATTCACAATTATTTTTTATGAGTTCTACATTCATTTTCTATTTGTTATGGCATAATGATAAAGCGAAAAAGATCTACAGCCCGGAATGAGCTGACCGGTATTGTCTGAAGTAAGCTATATTAAAGTTTGGTAATAGTGATGTCCAGGCAAGCCCTTTATCAAAAATAATTAAGTTCGGCAAAAGCAGCTGGCGCTGAATTTTTTGATAACAATTTCAGAAGTTATCGGCGGACTATTATCCGGCAGCTTGTCATTGCTATCCGATGCCATTGTTATGAACAAATTTTTGTCTGCAATTTCAGAGCCTTGCTTATGTGAATGATTGTGCGACATATTTAATTTCTATTATTTGTTATTCCGCCAGTGGGGTGTTTAGGCCTAACTATCGCTATGATAGCTTTGAGGATGTCCAAAAGTAACTTGTAAGTTTAATTATTTGTAATAGACTGAAAAACTGTAAAAGTTATCCTTCAATAATTCAGTAGTTTACGGCAATATGATACTTTTAAGACAACCTCTCGGCAATGATTTTACTCTCTTTCCCGATCCAGCACTTATTCGCCAGGCACTATTTCCTATTTATTTCGCTGCGCAATCAATGCAAACATGCTTGCCATCTTTTAATCTACCGTATTCTTCTACAGTCATCTCACCGCATTCTTCACATACGAAGCCGGCAAAGCTGTCTTTCTTTGGCTCAAGTTTGTAATCGAAAACTTCCGAGACATTCAAAAGCATTTCCTGCGGCGCATTCATTACTTTTACAATTAAAGGATCAACTACTTTACTTGGAACATTGCTCGCTGGGATTCCTTTCTCCCTGTACTGTTTAAAGAAATCTGATTGTTTATTTTGAAGCATGGCTTCTGCTTTTGGTGTTACGCGAACCGCTTTACCCGAGACCCTATCAACCAGTGTAACAGCCCATTTGCCTTTATGCGTTTTCTTAATGTTGCCTTTGCCGAATGTGGTTCCCATAATTACCTGAAGTCCATCTGCGTAGCAAGTAGCGCAATGGTCTTCACCTAAATCCACGAACGCAAGTATTTGACCATCTTTGGCTCTTTCAGCACCAAGTTTATTCATTGCTGCTGCGCCTACCCTTAATCCAAGCGGCATGGCAGGACATTTATGTCCGTGAAACTTTTGTCCGAACTCTAACCATTCCTGTGGATTTGTCATTTCTTTATTCCTTTTTATTTATGATTGTATTGTTAATTAAAAAATATCTGATACTGTAACTCAGCAATATTGACATTACTGTCACCATTAAACTGAGTTTTATAATCTGCCATTAGTTTATTTTTTTGCGTGAAGTAATAATTCAATCCAATCAAATACCATTCATTATCATTGGTTGTAGGATTGATATCGTTATACTTCTCCATCTGTGCAAGTAGTTGAAAATCACTCGTTAAATAATATCCTGCATAAGTATAATATCCCCACGCATTTTGATTGATGATATTTGCATTTATAAATTCACTTTGAAAATCAAATTTGTTTAGTTTCAATTCAGCTTGAAATCCATAGCGATAATCATTACCGGTAATGCTTTTATTCGATGTGAATATTTTAGATAATGTTTGGCTATCTATATATCTGTAACCGAATGAAGCCCCTAATTTTAGAACTTCATCCTTTCCATCTAGAAAACTGCAGCTTAGCTTTGTCGTGTATAGAAGATTATTACTAATGTTACTTCCCGGGATTTTTTGATTGCCGTTAAATATTCCAAGGCTGAATTTTAGATTTGAGTTTAAGAGATCAAAGTTTCCTTCAATACCAATTTCTCTGGCTGAACTTTTATCTCCGTGAATCAAACTATTAATTACATTTGCTCTTTCCAATACCGGGATGAATGCATCGGATTGCGTTCTTTGCAAAGTAAAATTTGGAACGAACTTACCAACGCGTAAGTAACCAAAATTCCATTTAACATCAGCGAAAGCATCCTGGAAATACAAATTATCATCTGTTGTTGAACGATAAACCACTTGCATCTTGTAAGTGATATTATCTGCCATTGGAGCTTTGCCATCTAGCCAAAGTTTTGCACGTCTCACCATAAAACTCACACTATTTCCATCGGTGTAAGTAAAACGACTTTGAATGTATCCGTGCAATTCAGGAGATTCAGTTTGTGCTAATGATAATGATGGCAGGCTGTAAACCATAAATATGATTAAAGTCAGTATTCTTACGTAATTACGAACAAGGCCCCAGCCAAGAAACCATCCCGGCAGGAGAGTGAAGCAATTTGTACTCAATGAAATTTCCTCGTGTCCCGCTATGATATTGGAGTATCCTTTCGTCACAGCACACCCCCAATCAATTTAATTGCAATTGCCAAAAGCACAACACCATAAAGCTGTTTAACCCATGTTGGTTTTGCTTTTGATGACATAAACATGGCGCCCAGCTGAGATGCGATAATGACTGCAATAACAACTAAAACGGTCAATGACCAATTCATTTCTCCTTCAGCTGCGTGTCCTAAATATCCGCTAAATGATGAGAAGGTTACAACAAATGCTGTTGTGGCTGCTGCTTCTTTAGTTTTATAACCCATCCACATTAAAATTGGCGCGATGATAAATCCGCCACCAATGCCTAGTAAGCCGCCTGCAAACCCGGCAAAGGCACCAACTCCGGCACCAATGATTGATCTCTTTTTTAACGGCATTACTTCTTCTGGTTCATCCCGTTTAGAAACCCATAGAGTTCTGATTGCGGCAACTACAACCGCAATTGCAAATAATATCATCAATGGATTTTCTGGAACAAATTTGGAAGTATAAGCTCCCAATGGTGAAAAGATTAATGCGGCGACTGCCATTGCTGCTCCCCCTTTCCAATCAACTAATTTTTTTATTGAAAAAGGAATCAGCGCAAGGAGTGTATTTAATCCATTCAATAGAAGTCCAAGAGGAATTGCGACCTCTTTCATAGGAAAACCAGCCCATTTAAGAATCGGCACGTAAACCATTCCGCCACCCAGACCAAGCATTGCAAAAACGAATGATACGATAAATATTAATATTGATACGATTAGGTATAACATAATTTTACTCGCTTAATTTTTCTTGTCGTTGCGAATCCCACCTTAGTGGGTGAAGCAATCAATTTTACTTATAGAGATTGCTTTACTCGCAGACTCGTTACTAATGACTCTCTTGGTTTATCCAAAATTTGGTAAATGAATAATTACTTCTTCATCTGTTCTTTCAGAACAAGGGATACAAACTTTTTTCCCATCCTTTACTCGTAAGTATCTTTCAAAAACATACTCCCCGCATACTTCGCATTTAGCTTTATTGAAAGAACCTTTAACCGGAGTATATTTGAAATTTTCAAGGATAGTTACATTAAATAGTTCTTCATTTGATGCATTGAGAACTATATCGATAATGTCTTTCCTTACATCCTCCGGAATACCGGAAGGTTCAATTCCTTGTTTGCGGTATTTAAAGAATTCGTGAGGTGCAAGCTTATCCTGGAATTCATTTTTAAGAAATATTCTAACCGCATCTTTTTTCCCGGGATACCAAAAGATTGCTGCAACTTTTCCGTAGTTTAATTTTTCAATCATTCCTTTGCCAAAAGTTGCGCCGGTTGCAGACATAATTCCGTCTTGCATACAACCTTGCGGGTGGCCGACTCCCATTTCAGAACAGACATGCATCTGGTGATCCAGGCTTTTTCCCACACCTAACTTTTCTAATGCAAGGGTTCCCATTCTGTAGCCAATCGGCATAAAAGGGCATCTATGCCCGTGAAATTCAAATGTCCATTCCGGTAAATTAAATTTTGTCTGTGTCATAATTTTTTCTCCTTATATTAAGTAAACATTTACTTACAATACTAAGCAAATTTTTTTATTTCTTCAAAGCCTTTAAAATCAGAGTAAACATTCTTTTGCAGAAATTATCTTCGTTCACTCCGCTTTTATTCAATACCAGTTCAATATTAAATGTAATTGGGATCCCCATATAGAGCGTTGCAATATCCTGCGGATTAACGTTTTTATCCCATACGCCCTCAGCAATTCCATCCTTGATCATTTTTATTATGAATTGCTTCTGCTCAGATAATATCTGATTTAGCTTATCTTTAAGCTCTTTATCGCCCAAATGCGTCGCTTCAGAAAACAAAAGTATTGTAATACCCCTATTTTCCCTTAGATACTTAACATTACGGCACAAATAATTATATAATTTTGTCTCTGATTTAACCGGGCTTATCACAATGCTCCGTAGCGATCCTATTAAATCAGCTTCTACATCGTCCATTATTCCTTTTATAATATCCCGTTTTGATCTGAAGTGACGAAAAATTGCACCCTCACTAAACCCTATCCTCTTTGCAAGGTTCCTGGTGGATATATTATGCAGTCCCTCGTCAGCAATAATTTCCAAAACAGCCTTCTTGATCTGCTCCTGCCTGGTATCCGTTGTTTCTCTTGACATTTCTTATTTCAAATAATGTTGTAATCACTTACTTACAAATATAAGTAATTAATTTTATTTGTCAAATATCATCGTATGGTTTAATCCTTTGCGCAGGCTAAATCTCTTCCGTATTATCCGGGGCCTGATGTTTGAATAAATCCATTACTTCCCTGCTGAAATTGATAAGGAATTGGAGGAGTTTTTCGGGGGATTCAAAATTGTTGGGGATGGAGAACTTTAATACTTCCTTCTGCTGATTGAATTTTATCCTGTCTTTGTAATTATCCATAATGAAACGCATCAGCTCAACGAACCTGTATTTATAGTAATCTTCTTTATCTCCCTTGGGTAGGATAATAAAGATGTTTTTCCTTTGGATAATTATCCTTTCGAATAATGCATAGGAAGAATACAACTTAAGAGATGCCGCTGCAAGCAGCCTTTGAACCAGCAGTGGCAGAGGTCCGAACCTGTCTTTCATTTCTTCGGTGAGTTCTTCGAGCTCGGAGATTTCGCTTATTGAATAGAGCGAAGTATAAAAATTCAACCTGTCCATCTGCTCCGGCATATAGTCTTTTGGGATGCCGATATCGAAATATGCATCAATACTGGGTTCGGTTCTCTCTTCCTGTTTGGGAAGACTCTTAAATATTTCTTTGAATTCCTGGTATTTTAGTTCTTCTACAGCTTCATTGATCATCTTTACATATAAATCGAATCCTACTTCATTAATGAAACCGGTCTGTTCGGTACCGAGGAGATTTCCGGCTCCTCTTATTTCAAGATCACGCATAGAGATGTTAAAACCGGCCCCCACATCGGTAAATTCTTCTATTGCCTGAAGTCTTCTTAATGCTTTTTTGTTGATCCCGTTAAGTGACGGAACTATAAAATATGCGTAGGCCTGTCTGTTTGACCTTCCTACTCTTCCGCGAAGCTGGTGAAGTTCTGCAAGTCCAAACCTGTCGGCACGGTTCACGATGATTGTATTGACATTGGGAATATCTATACCCGATTCGATGATCTTTGTTGAAAGCAGGACATCATACTCCCTGTTTAGAAAACCGTGAATAACGTTCTCGAGCTGACTTGCCTTCATCTGTCCATGTGCAATTGCCACCCGGATATCAGGAATGTATTTGTGGATGTAGCCTGCCAGCTTCTCAATTGAATGCACGCGATCATGCACAAAATAAACCTGTCCGTTCCTCCTTAGTTCGGTCATTATCCATTCTTTGATTTTATGGATATCAAAAATTGCAACCTGTGTATATATCGGCTGCCTGTTCGGCGGAGGAGTTGCGATGATCGATAGATCCCGCGCACCGAGGAGAGATAGATTGAGTGTACGGGGAATGGGAGTTGCGGTAAGTGTTAGCGTATCAACATTGACTTTATAAGAACGAAGCTTCTCTTTGGCTTTTACACCAAAACGGTGTTCTTCATCGATTATTAAGAGACCAAGATCCTTGAAAGCGATATCCTTAGAAAGAAGACGATGTGTACCTATTACTACATCAACCTTTCCCTCCTTCAGACTGCCTGCAATTTCCGCCTGCCTTTTTTTTGACTGGAACCTTGACATCACCTCAACGGAGACCGGGAACTGGGTAAGCCTGTCTTTAAATGTATTATAATGCTGTTCTGCAAGGATAGTCGTAGGCACAAGCACAGCAGCTTGTTTTCCATCCTGCACTGCTTTAAATGCTGCACGGATAGCTACCTCTGTTTTACCAAATCCCACATCTCCGCAGACCAGCCTATCCATCGGGTTCTCCGCTTCCATATCGGTTTTTACCTCTTCGGTTACTTTTTCCTGGTCGGGCGTATCTTCATAGAGGAATGATGCCTCAAGTTCCTTCTGCCACACTGTGTCTGTACCGAAAGAATACCCCTGTGTCGCTTTTCTCCTGGCATAAAGCTCAATAAGCTCGCGGGCAGCTTCTTTAATTTTCTTCTTTGTTTTGGTCTTGGTGTTTACCCAGTCGGCTGTACCGAGAGTAGAAAGAGCAGGACTAAGATTATCATTAGAGGAATATTTTTTTACAAGTGTAAGGTAATTGAGATTAACATAAACAATTCCCCCTTCTGCAAACTGGAGCTTCATCGATTCCTGTTCTGCTTCACCTATTCGTATTGTTTCAAGTCCCGTGTATCTGCCGATTCCGTAATCTTCATGAACAACAAAATCCCCTCTCTTAATTGATGCAAATGCTTTAGACTTAGATTTTTTGTATTTACGCGAAGTAGGTATTTTCGTTCTATATGGTTTATTGAAGATCTCGTAGTCGGTAAGGATAAGTAATTTTTCTTCTTTTAAAAGGAATCCCTTTCTTAATTGCGAGGGTCTCAATTTTTACTTTGCCGGATTCGATTAAAGCGGCGAGTTCCTTTTTAAATTCGCTTAAAAGATCCCTGAGTCGTGACGTCTGCAGCTCATTCTCTGAAGTAATGATGATCCGGAAACTCTTCTCTGCATAATCTTTTAGGGTGTTAAAGAGTATCTCATAATTCGAATTTATTGATGGGGAATCGGAAATTCCTGTCTCGATCCTCCCTTTTCCTCCTCCGAGTTCTTCTTCGAGCACCCATTTTGTTCCCGGAACAGCCAGGTAGCTTCTTATAATCTTCAGAATGATCTGCTTCGACGGGAATTTGATCCAGCTCGTCATCCTTTTCCTCGGGGAAATCATCGATGTAAGTAATATCATCGGGTTCTTCAGCTGTCGGCACTTCAGGTTTAGCGGGTATTCAGTTCGGTAAAACAATTGAATCCATCAGTTTTATTATTCTTAAGTTCAAAAGAGGAAGCAAGTATCAACGGATCATCCAGGTATGAAAAAATATCTGCAAAACCGCCCGCCATCACTGCTGCTTAATGAGGCTGCAAGTGTAACCTCAGCGATCTGTTCAATTGAGCGCTGACTTTCAGGATCGAAGTACCTGATCGATTCAAGGAAGTCACCGTCGAATTCGAGTCTTACCGGATTTTTCTCGCTGTACGACCAGAAGTCGATAATTGAACCACGCTGCGAATAATCTCCCGGCCCTTCCACGAATTTATCCTTTTGGTAATTGAGCAGATTCAGATATTCAATTACATCGTTATAGGACAGATTTCCGCCTACCTGGATATGTGTGGTTTGCTCACTGACTCTTTCCCGTGAAGGAAGTTCGCAATTAAGGATATTATAAGTGGATAAAACAATAAATTTATCGCGTTTTGTAATTTCTGTTAGGGTTTCCTGGAGAGGTTCGGGACGAAACTCATTTACAACGAGAAGCTTATCTGATAGTCCCAGTACGGTTAGTTCAACCTTGAGTTCATCCACAGCTTTTGAATCGGGTAGAAGGATAACCAGCTGTTTTTCTTTGTTTGAAAGTCCATTTATGAGGAAACTTTTAGATGAGCCGTAAAGAGGAGAAATATAAAAAGGTTCTTTTCCCGCGGTAACGGACGTAATTATCCCCTGGATATTTTTAATAACCTTCGTGTCGAGAAATTCTTTAACTATGTAATTCATAAATCCGTAACTGCCGCAATCACCGCCGGCTGCAATTTCCGGCCTGGATATTTATCAACGTCGCAATTAGTTGCTACAAGCAACTAATAGAAATCTAATAAATGTACAATGTTATACCATAAAAGTTTCGTATTTGTTGCGTAAAGCTTTAAGTTCTTAATCTGCTGCCAATAATTTCTTAATTTCATTTTCGAAAAATATTCTGATGTCAGTCAGAGAAACATCAAATACCGGACGAAGATGTTCTATATTCTCATCTTCGATATCTTCAGTATAAACTAGTTGCATAGCGAAGATCTTTTTTGTCATGCCCGGAATGTATTCTAATGAAATTTCCAAAACCCTGTTTATATCAAATATTTGTTTTGTGATCACATATAAATCATAATAATCACGAAACCTTGCCCTCAAAGAAAGTGCATTGGTTTTCATTGCGGTGATTAATTCTAATCTACCAATGAATGATTTGTTTAATAAACTTTCTCTTTCCTTTAATTTATCCCAGTAACTTGCAAAGAATGTTACTTTAACGCCATTAATGCTAAGATCTAATCCATCAGAATAATTATTCACTATTTTTGTTGGATATAAGGCGGCAATATTTTTTAATATAGGATCAATACCTGCAGCATCTAATTTTTGATGCCATGTAAAAAAATCCAGATACTCTGAAATCCGATGATGTAGATGTAAAGAAAGAGCCGAACCGTCGACTAATGTAAAGTTTTTAATTTCCTCCATATCGGAAAGTGAACTTAAAACTTCGGCTGTTTTAGGATCAAGGTATTCTTTAACCTTAAATTCCTCTGTCTTCATAAAACTTATCTTTGATTAATAGAAAGACTAACTCTTGTTCCTGGCAAGTTCGAGTTTTACTCCTTTGAACCTCCATCTCTGGTTTTCTTCTAAAAATTTTAGAATCGTGGTTCTATCGGACGAAATATTAAAGAAGAACCTTGCGAGAAAATAGTTTAATCTCTTAAATCTTACGTCTGATATAATTTTTCTAATCCAAATTTCTTTGCAGTACTCAGCACCGAATTCTTTGATGACTTCATCAATTTCATCCAGGTCGCCGTATTTTAAGATAAACTCGATCTTAACCGGGGTGGGAACGCTTTCTTTATCGTAGCTCCAGGTATAATTTTTCATCGACCCAGAAATTTGTTGTTATATTTCAATAGCTTTTCTTACAAATCCATCTGCCTTTTTCAACCGGCTGCGTGCATCATCTGCATCGACTTTAGCCAGTATCATCACCAGAGCTGTTTTTACGTGTCCGCCGGCTCTCTCAAGATAATCTTCTGCTGCTTCATATGAAAGTCCGGTAATCGTCATTATAATCCGTTTTGACCTTTCAACCAGCTTCTTGTTAGTCATCTGGAGATCGATCATCATATTTTCATATACCTTGCCGAGGCGTATCATAGAAGCGGTTGTAAGCATATTCAGCACCAGTTTCTGGGCTGTTCCGCTCTTCATCCTTGTGGAGCCCATTACAACTTCGGGACCCACGTAAGGACAAATAGCAACGTCAACTTCTTTAATATTAAACTCGCTTCGCGGGTTACATGTAATAAAAAGCGTTTTAGCACCAAGCTGCTTTGCCTTTTTAACTGCACCGATTACATAGGGAGTTCTTCTGCTGGCGGCAATACCACACACGATATCATTTTTATTTACTCCGGCTTTGACAACATCTGCAGCACCATTCTCTTCATAATCTTCAGCACCCTCCTGCGCCCGGAACATCGCTTCTTTTCCGCCGGCAATATATCCCTGAACAAGTTCAGGATCAGTGCCGAAGGTGGGAGGGCATTCGGCTGCGTCAATCACTCCCAGTCGTCCACTTGTACCGGCTCCAAAATAAATTAATCTCCCCCCTGCTTTAAAGGAAGCAGCGATGAGATCCACAGCTTTTTCGATATAAGGAATTTCTTTTTCTACAGCGGAAGGGACAGTCGTGTCTTCGTCATTTATAATTTTCAGGATTTCACCAACAGAGGCCGTATCAATATTCATTGAAGCAGCATTACGAGCTTCTGTTTTAAGTGAACTTATCTCTTCGAACAACTTCTTCTTATCAGTGGAAGAACTCATTTATGGAGTTCCAGTAAAACTAATTTCTTTCCTTTCTGATTACGGACATTAGAAGGTTTATAATAGAGCTCGAAGATGGTTGATTTCTTGATGTAGGATTTATACTTCATCTCAGCCTTCTTGTATTCGGAATCTAGATCCCCTCCTTTTATTGCAAGCATGTAAGCTTTCTCTTTAATTAAAGGAAGAGAATAACGGAAGAGAATAATAAGAGGAACAGAAGCACGGCTGACGATGAGATCGAAACTGTCTCTATATTTTTCGATAAACTCGGGACTCTCTACCCTATCATTTTCGGCAATAATATTTCCGAGTTTTAATCTATCGATAAAATCTATTACGGCGTTTATCTTTTTATTCGTTGAATCAACGAGAATGCCCTGGAGTTCGGGACGCATAATTGCAAGCGGAATTCCGGGAAATCCGCCTCCTGTACCAATATCCAGGAAACGGGTGGCTTTTTCCGGAACGAATTTGGTAATATATGAGCAGAGAAATACGTGGTTTTCAATTATATTACCGATATCCCGGCGTGAAATCAGATTTACTGACTCATTTTTTTCGGCAACTAACTCAGCAAAATAAGCCAGACGTTCAATTTTCATGATATCAGGATTAAAAGCGTTTTCCCAATAAAATGACTGCAATTCTTTAAGGTATCGTTCCTGAACATCCACCATAAAAATTCCCTAAAATTAGTTTTTCAAATATACCAATAAAATAGAAATATCTGAAGGTGTAACTCCCGATATACGGCCTGCCTGCCCTATAGAACGGGGTTTGACGCGGTTCAGCTTCTCACGGCCCTCAGTTGATAATCCTTTTATTTGTGAATAGTTTAATGTTAAAGGAATATCAACTTCTTCATATTTTTCCAATCGAAGTATATTTTCTTCCTGCC
Organism: uncultured Ignavibacteria bacterium; assembly: GCA_963774455.1. GTDB lineage: Bacteria > Bacteroidota > Ignavibacteria > Ignavibacteriales > Ignavibacteriaceae > DATFVA01. The sequence continues at coordinate 175,008 of CAVZFD010000004.1, read as the reverse complement.
TTTTCAGATAACCTTCATATTTTAATTCAACCTCAACCTGATTAAGTGAAGCCGGGTCGTTCAGTAATTCCTGCACCAGCCTCTCTCCGCCGAAGCCGTTTACCCTGAGGAGCTCATCGAGCGTAAGTCCGGGACGTTTGCAGAGCTTTGAAATTGTTTCGGTGGAATCGATTCCGTTAAAACCTTTACTTTCCAGCAGAGGATTTATATCCCGTGCATGCAGCTTCAGCATGTTTAAGAGCTTTATACTTTCGTTTATAAGATTATCTCTCTTATCGAGATCTTCATATTTATCTTTCTCAATCAATCCAAAGTCACAGCCAAATTTCATAAGTCTGCGGTCGGCATTATCCTGCCTAAGAACCAGCCGGTGTTCAGCCCTTGAAGTAAACATTCTGTAAGGTTCATCAGTTGACTTATTAACCAGGTCATCTATTAGCACACCGATATAAGCTTCGCTTCTTTTCAAAACGAATTCGGGACGGCCCTGAATTTTCAGTGCGGCATTTATACCGGCAACAATTCCCTGAGCTGCAGCTTCTTCATAACCGGAAGTACCGTTTATTTGTCCCGCAAAGTAAAGTCCTTTTATCAGCTTTGTTTCCAGGGTCAGATCCACCTGGTGCGGCGGGAAGAAATCGTATTCGACCGCATAACCGGGGCGAATCATTTCGACATTCTCCAGGCCTTTGATCTGACGGATAGCCTCCGCTTGGATTTCCGCAGGCAGGGAGGAGGAGAATCCGTTCAGATAGATGAGGTCGCTATCCAGCCCTTCCGGTTCAAGGAACAGCTGATGCTGCTTTTTCTCAGCAAAGCGAACTATCTTATCTTCAATTGAGGGGCAGTACCGCGGACCAACTCCTTTGATTCTTCCTGTGAACAGGGGAGAGTCATTAAACCCTTTTTCAAGAATTTGGTGAACTTTCTCATTAGTATAAGTAATATGACAAGGCACCTGCGGCAGGTATGGAAAATCTCTTTTATCTGTCTTAAAAGAAAAAGGCTGAGGATCCTGATCCCCCGGCTGAACGTCTACCGCATTCCAGTCGATGGAATCTTTAGCCAGTCTGGGAGGGGTTCCGGTTTTTAATCTTCCCGACTCAAAACCCAGCTTTAATAAAGTTTCAGTAATTCCAGTTGCAGGTTTTTCACCGTAACGTCCCCCGCTTGTAGATTTGAGTCCTGTATGCATCAATCCGTTCAGGAATGTTCCTGAGGACAGAACCACAGCTTTGCATTTAATCTCTTTTCCTTTGGCCGTAAGGACACCCGTCACAGAATCATTTTCCGTCAGAATATCTATAACAGCATCTTCCACGATCTCAAGCTGTGGGATACTGTTTATCTGTTTATATGCCTCTTCCGAATAAAGCTTTCTGTCGGATTGGCAGCGCGGAGACCACACGGCCGGGCCCTTGGATTTATTGAGCATTCGGAACTGTATGCCGGTTTTATCTGCGATTAAGCCCATTAAACCTCCAAGGGCATCAACTTCCCGAACCAGGTGCCCTTTGGCGGTTCCGCCAATGGCAGGGTTACACGACATTCTTCCGATGGCATACCTATCCATCGTTACAAGGGCAACCGAACATCCCATATTTGCAGCGGAGGAACTGGCTTCAATTCCTGCATGTCCGCCGCCAACTACTACTATATCGTAATTATTCATCATAAATTCATATGTTTCACGTGGAACAAAGTGGATTATCTCATATCTTTGTTTCCATTTGTTTCACGTGGAACTATTTACCTATACAGAATTTTGTAAAAATATTGTTCAAAATATCGTCCGAAGTCACTATTCCAATAATTTCTCCAAGGTCATCCGCTGCCTTCCGCAGGTCTACTGCAATGAATTCTCCGCTCATTTTCCCGGAAACGGATTCCTCTGCCTTCTTAAGACTCTCTTTTGCTCTTTTTAAACAATCGTAATGCCGGGAATTTGATACAACTGCATTTTTCTCACTATATGAGGAAGAACCGAGAGCCTTATTCTTCAAAACCTGAAACATCTTCTCAATTCCTTCACCGGAAATTGCGGAAACCCTTGCATCATAGCTTCCGGGAAAATCTTTTGCAAGATCTATTTTATTAAGCACCGTCAGAATTTTCCCGGGATCCGTAATTGTAGATATTTCCTTCAGCAGATCACCGGAATTTTCCTGTTCCACATCGTTTATCAGCAGGACTACATCGGCATCAATTACGGCTTGACGGCTCCTTAAAACGCCTTCTTTCTCTATGATATCTTCAGAGATCCTTATTCCGGCCGTATCATACAATCTAAAAAGAATTCCGTCAATTGAAACATCCTCCCGGATTATATCGCGTGTAGTCCCGGGAATATGACTGACGATAGCCCGAGACTCCTTGAGAATATAATTCAGCAGGGAAGACTTGCCTACGTTTGGTCTTCCGACCAGGGCAACGTTCACTCCATCTTTTATAACTTTTCCAAAAGAATAACTCTTAAGCAGAGTTTCTAATTCAAATATAATTTTTTTTATCCTGGCGCTTAATTCATCCAGGTTTATAAACTCTACATCTTCTTCCGCGAAATCCAGCTCAAGTTCCACAAAAGAAGAAGCATTAATCAGGGAGTTTCTTATCTCATCAACTTTTTGGGATAGCCGTCCATCCAGCTGATTCCGGGCACCACGCAGTGAAGCTGCAGTTCTTGAGGAAATTACATCTGCGACAGCCTCCGCCTGTGCGAGGTCTATCTTATTATTAAGATAGGCACGTTTTGTAAATTCACCCGGTTCCGCCTGTCGTACACCAGAATGTAGCAGCAGTTCGATAATCTGCTTTGATATTAAAGGATTCCCATGTGTACTTATCTCAACAGAATCTTCTCCGGTATACGAATGAGGATTCCGGAAGACAGAAATAAGCACATCGTCTATAACTACCGTTTTCGTCGGTAATCTCACCGTAATGAATAGTATGGGATTCAGAAGCGGATAACTTCGATTTTCCTCTGAAAATCCTATCAGCAACTTCAATAGAATCCGGACCGCTGACCCTGATTACAGAGACTGCCCCGACTCCCGAAGGAGTGGCAATCGCAGTGATAGTGTCTTCGGTAAATTTTTTCATCTGGTTTAATTAGCAGAAACGAGTCTGCAAAAATATGGAAATAATTAAGGATTAACAATCCAAGGAAATGGCTCTACGGGGAATTATCGAATGACAGAAATATCTCAACTCAACGCTTGAATACGTTCTGAATACGTCCTGAATACGTCCTGAATACGTCTTGAATACGTTCAGCAAGTTGGCAATACCTTTTGGAACATTCAGAATAAGCTAATGGCTAAGTACTTGAGGCTGGGATTCTAAACATCGCATTAGGGGGATTTATGGTCTTTATGGCTAGCCATATCCATAAATTAGCGATCCCCTGTGCAGGCCAGGGTCGCATTTGCAAAATTTGTCCTGCATCTTGCCATTTTTATAAGATGGACTATCATTTTGTTTATAAAGTCTGCCATTTTGTCATACTATATCCTAAAAGGCTAAATGTCTATAACTTCTTTATTAACAAAGGGTTATGAGCATTTGGTTATCTGGCACTCTAGTTGTTTAACCAATTATGACAAAAACAAAACAAACGAAAGGAGGAAAACAATATGGCAATCGTAAGATGGAATCCTTCAAAGGATTTATTAAACATTGAACGGGAGTTCAACAGACTGTTCAATTCTTTCAACAGCAGATTTGGGTTCGGCGATTCAGATGATGATGTGGCTGAATATGAGAGTGCTGTATGGGCACCTCTGACTGATATTAGTGAGAACGATGACGCTTATACTTTAAAGCTTGACCTTCCGGGAATCAAAAAGGAAGATGTAAAGATAAATTACGAGAATGGACAGCTGACCATCAGCGGTGAGAGAAAGCAGGAATCTGAAAAGAAGAATTCGAAATTCCACAGGGTTGAGAGAGCCTATGGAAAGTACTTCAGATCTTTCAATCTTCCCTCACAAATCAAGGAAGACAAGATTGATGCGGAATTCAGGGATGGTCAGTTAACGATTACCGTTCCGAAATCTGAAGAAGCAAAACCGAAACAAATCGAAGTAAAAATAAAATAAGCTTATCTGAAATTCAGAAAGCCGGAATTATATGATTGCTGTCAGGGCAGCTGAAAGTATTTTCGGCTGCCCTTTTTGTTTTATATCAGAAAATTATATTCGGTTCTGATTTATTTTGAATACAGGTAAAAAAACATGGATTTTAAAGATTATTATAAAATACTTGGTGTTGAAAAGGACGCCACCCAGGAGGAGATAAAGAAGGCTTACCGTAAGCTGGCTTTGCAATTTCATCCTGATAGGAATCCCGACAACAAGCAAGCTGAGGAAAAGTTCAAAGAGATCACTGAAGCTAATGAAGTATTAAGTAATCCGGAAAAACGCAAAAAATACGATCAGCTCGGTGATAACTGGAAATACTATCAGCAGCCAGGCGCCGGAGGTCCCGGTATGGAGGACTTCTTCAGTCAGTTCGGCAAACGCGGCGGCGGCAAAACTACCTATCAGTACTCAGGCGATCTTGGAGATATGTTCGGAAACATCGGCGGGTTCTCGGATTTCTTTGAAAGCTTCTTCGGGGGCAGAGGAGCCGGAGGACGGAGAGCATCATCTACAAGTGCACGGAAAGGTCAGGATTACGAAGCAAATCTGAACCTGACTCTTGAAGAGGTGTTTAACGGAGGTGAGCGGCAGATCAGCGTGGACGGGAAGAAGCTAAAAGTGAAGATTGAACCTGGTACGAGGGACAATACCAGGCTGCGCCTGCGCGGCATGGGAGCTTCCGGTAGTCACGGCGGTGAAAAAGGAGATCTATACCTCAACGTTCATGTTATCGACCATCCTTTTTACGAGGTAAAGGGGGATGATCTTTATTACAACCTGGACGTTGATTTGTATACTTCCGTACTCGGCGGTAATGTGCAGATACAGACGCTGGATCATAAGACATTAAGTATCGTCATTCCCCCGGAAACAGATAATGGAAAGCTGTTAAAACTTCGCGGCCAGGGAATGCTGAGCAAAGAGAATAAAAGTAGTCGCGGTGACCTTTATGTGAGGGTACTGATTCAGATACCCAAACATCTTTCGAAAGAAGAAAAAGAATTATTCAGAAAATTATCTCAGTTAAGAAAGGACTAAAGGAGTAAGGAATGAGCAAAACTTCAACATCCAACAAATATGAATTTAAAGCTGAAGTTAAGCAGCTTCTCGATATTCTTGTGCATTCACTCTATACAAGCAGAGAAATATTTTTGCGTGAGTTGATATCCAATGCTTCGGATGCACTTGATAAATTAAGATTTGAATCTACAAAAGGGTCTGAGATCGAGGATAAGGATCTTCCACTCGAGATCCATGTGAATTTTAATGAAAAGAAAAAGCTTATTACTGTTTCGGATACCGGAATAGGAATGACTAAAGATGAACTTATAAAAAACATCGGAACTATCGCTAAATCAGGTTCCTCCGAGTTTATTAAGCAGCTGCAGGAGAACAAATCAGAAGCAAATAATATTATTGGAAAATTCGGAGTTGGATTCTACTCTGTTTTTATGGTTGCAGAAGAAGTGGTAATAAAAACCAAATCATACAGAAAAAATACGAAGGCAGTTGAATGGAGATCTGACGGATCAGGTGATTATGAGATTATGGAGCCGGATGAAAAACTGAAAAGAGGAACAACAATCGAAATCCATCTTAAGGATGATGCGAAAGATTTTGCTGATAAATACAGACTGGAAACAGTTATTAAGAAGCATTCAAATTTTGTGAACTTTCCGATCCACCTTGAGAAGGAGAAAATAAATACAGTGTCTGCTATATGGCGCGAACCTAAAAGCAGTGTAAAAAAAGAACAATATGATGAGTTCTATAAGTTCCTGAGTCACGACCCTGATGAACCAATGGATGTGATTCATAACTCTGTAGATGCTCCGATACAGTTTCATAGTCTGCTTTTTATCCCGAAAAAGAATTTTGATCTTTTTGGTTTCGGGAGGGAGGACTATGGTCTGGATCTTTATGTAAGGAGAGTCCTGATCCAGCATCAGAATAAAGATCTGCTGCCCGAGTATCTGCGCTTCGTGAAAGGTGTGGTTGAGTCGGAGGATCTTCCACTGAATATATCCAGAGAAACACTGCAGGAAAATATCATTTTCACCAAGATATCGAATACCATCACCAGCCAGGTTCTATCCTTCCTTCTCAGGAAAGCTAAGGACAAACCAGAAGCATACACTGAATTCTGGAATGAGCATGGTAAATACCTGAAGCTTGGCTATGGTGATTTTACCAATATGGATAAGATAAAGGAACTGCTGAGGTTCAACTCATCTCAAAATGAGGATGCGAAGGGACTGACCTCACTGGAGGATTACGTCTCGAGGTTTAAGGAAGGGCAGAAGGAAATCTACTATGCTCTGGGATCGGGAAGACAGGCTATCGACCAGGATCCGCATCTTGAGATCTTTAAGAATAAAGGGTTGGAAGTACTCTACCTTTACGACCCTGTAGATGAGTTTGTACTTTCATCACTAAGAAAATACAAGGATTTTGAGTTTAAGCCTGTGGACTCAGTCGATCTGAAGAATATCGATTCCTTCAAGGAAACAGGAGAGAAAAAGGAAAAACCTGTTGAATTGAATAAAGACGATCAGCTTCATTTCGATAGTTTGATTTCAAGGATTAAAGAGATACTGGGAGACAGAGTGACAGAAGTCAGGAAATCAGACAGGCTGAGCGGGAGTCCCGCCATACTTGTAAATCCCGACGATTCAATGTCATCCTCAATGCAGAAGATGATGCGGATGATGAACAAGGATATGGAGGTACCTAAGAAAGTCTTTGAAATAAACAGGGACCACAAGCTGATAAGGAATCTGCTGAGAGTATTTAAGGCAGACCGCAACGATGAATATATAACAAATGTAGTTGAAGAATTATTCGAATCTGCTCTCCTGCTTGAAGGAGATTTGATGGACCCACATAATTTAGTACGAAAAATAAACCAGATGCTAGAGCAATCGAGCGACTGGTACACAGAAGTTAAAAAGATAAATTGAGTTAATGATAAATTCAGATACGATGGAATTTATGACTCTTAACAAGGAAAAGACTTATGCCGTTTAATTTTAATAAACTAACAGTTAAGGCACAGGAGATAGTTCAGACAGCGATTGAGATCGCACAGAACTATAATAACCAGATACTGGAACCCGAGCACCTGCTTGCTGCGGTAATCCAGGAGAAGGGAAGCATTGCAGATTCCATTCTGCACAAAACCGGGGGGAATGTAAGCGCTATCCGCCTGAAAGTGAATGAGCTGCTTGAGAGACTCCCAAAGGTTTCGGGGGCAGGTATAGGCAACCAGCAGATGTCGACACAGACAGGAAAATTATTTGATGCCGCCGCCGAAGAGGCACGCCATCTTAAAGATGAATTTATTTCAACGGAGCATTTGCTTCTAGCGTTATCTAAATCAGATGACAAGTCGGGACAGCTTTTAAGAGATAATGGGATATCTCACGATACCATACTTGAGGCCTTGAAGGAAGTACGCGGTACACAACGGGTAACTTCCCAGAACCCTGAAGAAACCTACCAGTCGCTCAAGAAATACGGCCGCGACCTGAATGACCTGGTTAATGAAGGTAAGCTTGATCCTGTAATAGGCAGGGATGAAGAAATAAGAAGAGTGCTGCAGGTTCTTTCAAGAAGAACGAAGAACAACCCGGTGCTTATAGGCGAGCCGGGAGTTGGTAAAACGGCTATTGCAGAAGGGATAGCTCACAGGATTGTGGCTGGTGATGTTCCGGAAAATCTTAAAACAAAAAGAATTGTTGCGCTTGATATGGGGGCGCTGGTAGCAGGCACGCAGTTCCGTGGACAATTTGAGGAACGGCTGAAGGCGGTTATTAAAGAAGTGCAGGAATCTAATGGCGAGATAATATTATTTATTGATGAACTGCATACGCTTGTCGGTGCCGGCGCAGTTTCAGGATCGATGGATGCAGCCAACATACTTAAACCTGCCCTTGCAAGAGGCGAGCTTCATGCAATAGGTGCTACAACACTTGATGAGTACAAAAAACATATTGAAAAAGATGCAGCCCTTGAGAGAAGGTTTCAGCCGGTGCTGGTTAGCGAGCCTTCAGTGGAAGATACTATTTCCATTCTGCGCGGATTGAGAGAAAGGTACGAAGTTCACCATGGCGTCCGTATAACAGATGCCGCAATAGTTGCTGCAGCCCAGCTATCTCACAGGTATATTGCCGACAGGTTCCTGCCTGATAAAGCAATAGACCTTGTTGATGAGGCTGCTTCGAAGCTGCGTATTGAAATTGATTCAATGCCGGAAGAACTCGATGGTCTTGAACGAAAGATCAAGCAGCTTGAGATAGAGCGCGAAGCTTTGAAAAGAGAGAAGGATGAAGCTTCTGCAAAGAGACTAGAAGAACTGAAAAAAGAATTGAGTGACCTCGAAGAGGAAAGAAACACCCTGAGAATGCACTGGGATCTTGAGAAAGATAAAATACAGCAGATACGCGGAATGAAGAGTGAGATTGATAATGCTAAAACGCTGGCTGACCGGTATGAACGTGAAGGCGACCTGGGAAAGGTTGCAGAGCTCAGGTACGGCAAGATCGCTACGCTTGAAAAACAGCTGAATGAGGAAACGCAGGAGCTTAGCGCAGTTCAGAAAGATAAAAAGATGCTGAAGGAAGAAGTGGATGCTGAGGATATAGCCGAAGTTGTTTCGAAGTGGACAGGCATACCTGTAAGCAGAATGCTTGAGAGTGAAAGGAGCAAACTGTTAAAACTTGAAGATGAATTGCACAGGCGTGTAATCGGACAGGATGAGGCTGTCTCTGCCGTGGCCAATGCTATAAGGAGATCAAGAACGGGACTGCAGGACGTTAACCGTCCTCTTGGTTCATTTATCTTCCTGGGAACAACCGGTGTCGGAAAGACCGAACTTGCACGTGCACTAGCAGAATTCCTCTTTGATGATGAGCATGCTATGATACGAATTGATATGTCGGAATACATGGAGAAGTTCTCCGTCTCCCGACTTATTGGTGCACCTCCGGGATATGTCGGTTACGAAGAAGGCGGGCAGCTTACAGAGGCAGTGCGCCGAAAACCATATTCAGTAGTGCTGCTTGATGAAATTGAAAAGGCTCACCCTGATGTGTTTAATATACTTCTCCAGGTTCTGGATGATGGCAGGCTTACAGATAATCAGGGAAGAACAGTCAATTTCAAGAATACTATTATAATAATGACTTCCAATCTCGGATCACAGATCATCCGGGAGAAACTGGAACACGTTAAGGATGAAGAGATCGAAAACGCAATGGGAGAACTCAGAGGTCAGATGATCGAGCTCCTGCGCAGAACTATAAGGCCCGAATTCCTGAATAGGATTGATGAAGTTGTTCTCTTTAAACCATTAACACAGTCGGAGATCAGGGAAATTGTTGATATCCAGATCCGGAACGTACAGAAAATGCTTCATCAGAAAGAGATAACGATTAATGTAAGTGATGAGGCAAAAGACTGGCTGGCAAAGCTGGGATATGATGTTACCTTCGGTGCAAGGCCTCTGAAAAGAACAATTCAGAAGTACCTGGTAAATCCTTTGTCACAGGAACTGCTTATGGATAAATTCCGGGACGGAGATACTATTAATGTTTCTGTAGCAAATAGCGGAAAACTTCTATTCATAAAAGAAGAAGTTCCGGCCCGGGCTTAACAGCTTCTCATATTTTTATTTCAGACTATCGCAAAACAAGCATCTTCCTTGTTGAAGAATAGTTCCCGGCAGTCAGTTTGTAAATATAAGTTCCGCTGGAAAGTTTTTTACTGCTGAATTCAATATCATAGCTGCCGGGAGCTTTATCTTCGTTCACAAGAACAGCAACCTCATTTCCAAGTATATCAAAAACTGCCAGCTTTACATGAACTGAATTAAGACCTGAAGGTATTTCATATTCAATATGTGTAGACGGATTAAAAGGATTAGGATAGTTCTGCGATAAAGCAAAATCCTTTATCTCAGGAAATATATTTACAGGGATCTCTGCTATAATATTCCTTGATCCATCAAAATCAATCTGAACAAGACGGTATACATAGTTTCCGCATTCTACTTTAGTATCAGTAAAATTATATGTCTGTTGCTCAGTTGTAGTACCTTTTCCGTGGACAAATGCAAGTGAGTTCCAGGAGGGAGAAGCTTTCTCATTTCTCAACAACTCATAACCAAAGTTATTTATCTCTGTAGCCGAGATCCATTTAAGCGCTACATTATTTCCCTCAACAGAAGCATCAAATGAAGTTAATTCAACAGGGATCTCAGAATCATAAATGATTCCTCCTACCCAGGTTCCCCAGGTATTCAACGCTTCAACATATTCACTACATATCCAGAAACTCAAGCTATCAGCAGGATCAATCCAAGCACCGCTGTAGTCACCCCATCGATTACGTCCCGACCCGAAATCCTGAAAATAATAGGCATTGCCTTCCTTCAGTGCATAACTGCCCGTGGGAAGGGCGGAGTCGGGTAAAATTGTATAATATCCGCCGGCATATTCATTTTCGGAGGACCGGCTGTAAGAAAATATGATGTTTTTATTTTTATCAATTGCCAATGCTGGAAAGAAATAAAAATGCTGATCATCTCCCATAACTACTTCCTGTTCAAGGGAGTTAACTGCCGGATCAAAGGCCAGGAAGTGCAAACTGGAAAGAGAGGTATAGTTCGGATTTTTAATCGGGTGAACCAGGTAAATAAGACCATCTTTGTATATGGGTTCGTATTTTAATGTTCCCCCATTTGCTTCAATTTTCTGGATTCCGCCTAACTGAGAGGAATTAGGAGGACTGGAATAGGATATCGTTGGTATATTTTGTCCCGTCAATACAGGGTTCGTCAGCGCATCGTTTAATTTATACCATGTCAAATGATTACCGCTGGCAGGCATACAAACCAGGTAATAAGAATCAGAATAAGATTCCATTCGCACGGGACGAAAAGTGATGAGTTCCTGACCTCCGCCGGGGGCAGAAATAGACCAGATATCTTTCCAGGTTACAGTCCCGGGATTAGCATTTATATAAACATTTGTTTTATCAATAATTCTCAACTTTACATAATTATAGAAGCCCGTAAAAGAAAATTGATTAGAACATAAATAGATGCAGCTATCGTCAAAACCCACCCCTTCATAATCGGCCCAGTTACCCGCTGCTGTACTGCCATTAACATCAGAAGGCAAAGCCCAGTTAAACCATATTCCTGTAGGGTCCGAATCATCCGAAACCGAAAGAAGATAATAGTTTTCACCCTGTATATTTCCACAGGTCAGCCAGACCATAACCCACCTTGAAGAAAGAGGATCATACATAACCTTGGGATCAAAAATAGCCACTGGACCCGAGAGTAGACTTGCATACCAGATATCGGCATCGATTGTTTTGATAACATTGCCGTTCTTATCGAAGATTCTGAATTCAGAGTTTATAACCATCATTAAATGACTTGGTCCTGCGGCAATATAATCATCCGGCGGAATTATGTTGTTCTGAGGAAATCCCTCAAAATTCTTAAACAATATTGTAGAGTCTAATGAGTTATCGATTCTGTCTGTCAGTTGGTAATATTTGGTCGGCAAATTCAGTGAATCTCCGCAGTTGATGAAGCTTGAGCTTTCCTCCGGTTCAAAAATATTGAAAATCCTGAACGCTTCTTTCGACGGTGGTGCTTCTGAAAAATTATTTGTATTAAGTGTGATGCCTGAACTGATCGAACCGTCCGCCGGTCCCTCGTAAGTTATTTGAGCTGTGGTTGAAATGGTTAATAACAATATGGCAGGTAAGAGAATATATCCCCGCATCTTCTTTCCCTTTCGATAGATTAGTTATCCAGTAATTAGCTGGGTATTAATTTAAGTTAATTATTCATCCTTTGTCAACCAAAAACTTAATTCAGCTTGTTTTATAAACCTGTATATCAGCCCAATATATTAATTGAGCATACTTTCAGGTTCACTCATATTGTCATTTTTTGATACCCGGATTAACTACATTATCGGGAATTAATATTAAATTTAAAGCTGGTCTGGAATAGTTTTTGAAACAATCAGGCTGTTGGGGATGTTTAACTATAAGATAAAATTTGATTTTATATGATAGCTTTAATTCAATGCGAAGATTCCTCTGTAAATGAACTTTCCACGGTTCTGCAGCAGCTGAAAGTGCCCTTCCGGGTAACAAGTACTGAAGAAGATATTTGCAAAAGTGATAAAGTAATTCTCTATGGCAGCGGGTCTGCCAAGCAGAACATAAGGCAGCTGCATCTACTTAACCTTTTTTCTATGTTAAGGATGGTTAAAAACCCCATATTAGGAATAGGATTAGGCGTAGAACTTATGTGTGAGCATACGTCCGGGGAGACTTTATCCTGCCTGGGATTATTCCCTGTTGATTCCAATAAAATAGAAGATGAAAAGGTACTTGTATCTCATTCGGGATTGAAGAAGGTTGACATTCTAAAACCAGGAAAACTTTTTGACGGAATAAATTCCGGAAGTGAATTTTATTTCTCTGAAAGGTACTATCTCCCTGAAAACAAATATACCACTTCAGTCGTAAATAACGGTGGAACATTCTCCGCATCCGTTGAGAGAGAGAATGCGTTCGGGGTACAGTTTCATCCTGAAAAATCAGGGGAAGCCGGACTTTCACTTCTAAAGAATTTTATAAGCCTCTGAACGCTTCATATCACTTCTTTTTATTACTCCTGTCTTTTGTATCCCTATATTTTTATTTTTATTTCGAATTTTTTATCCTTTTGAACGATTACCGAATTTCACTTGTTGATTATATAAAGATTCGGTGATACTGATACCTATAATTCGATTTTCGGTAATAAAAACAGGAGCTAATAATGCATGATTTCCTTCAACAGACATACTTTGGAAATACTATCCTCAATTACATAATAGCACTAGGGATTTTTATTGTTGGAATAATCGCAGTCAAAATATTTAAGTCCATTGTTCTAAAAAGACTGAAAACATGGTCTGAGTCAACCGAAACCAAACTGGATGATTTGCTTGTAAGGGGTATTCAAAAAACTGTTGTGCCGCTTCTTTACCTGGGAGCATTCTACCTGGCAATTGAATATCTGAAAATTGATCCCGATACTATGGGGATCATCAATAAAATTGCCGTCATAATTTTCACTTTTCTCCTGCTCAGGACTATCTCTTCGGTTATACGTTTTTCCCTAGGCGCCTACGTAAGGAAAAAAGGGGGGGAGGAATCACGTGAGAAAGAACTCAGAGGAATTTCTACTATAATAGGGCTGATTATATGGACTGTCGGTCTGGTTTTCTTACTGGATAACCTCGGGTTCAGAGTTTCAGCGGTTATAACCGGTTTGGGTATTGGCGGTATTGCGGTTGCCCTGGCTGCGCAGGCAATATTGGGTGATCTGTTCGCCTACTTCGTCATATTTTTTGACCGTCCCTTTGAGATAGGCGACTTTATCACTGTTGGGGACAAAGCTGGCTCCATAGAATATATAGGATTAAAAACTACAAGAGTCAGAAGTCTTAGCGGCGAACAGCTTGTCTTCTCAAACAAAGATCTGACCGATTCAAGAATCCACAACTATAAAAAGATGGAACGCAGAAGAGTTGTTTTTCAGCTGGGAGTAATTTACCAGACAACACTAGAGCAGGTAAAGGAAATTCCGGGCATTGTAAAAAAGATTATTGAGAAACAGGAGGATGTTGCTTTTGACAGAGCACATTTTGCCAAGTATGGTGATTTCAGCCTGAACTTTGAATTCGTTTATTATGTAATCAGTTCAGATTACAACAAGTACATGGATATACAACAGGCAATAAACCTGGAGATATATAAAGACTTTGAAGAAAAAGGTATTGAGTTTGCTTACCCCACACAAACGTTACTTATGTCGATGCTGAACGGGAATGGTTCGGAACAGAAGGAATTGAAATCCTGATATCTGCTAGGGAAAATTATTCTTTTCTCAGAATTATGACTGTAATTTCAGGAGTTGAATTATATCTCATCGGGACAAGAGACATTCCAAGTCCTCTTGTTACGATCATCAGCATATTCCCGAAATGAAAATCACCGCGGACGAACCTGGTTTCAAGAAGAGTCGGGGTAAGGTTTATAAAGGGAAATAAGAAAGTTATCTGTCCGCCATGCGTATGGCCTGCGAGAAACAGGTTATATCCGGAATCAGCTGCTTTCTGAACGGCCAATGCATTCGGCTGATGAATCAACATTATTTTCAGATCAGGATGATTCAGTGCATTGACCAGGCTGTCGAGTTGTTCGGCCCTGAGATGCTCCACATAGGTACTGGTCAGGAAGGTAATCCCGATTGTAGAATTCTTTATCTTCAGATCTACATTCCTGTTATTATACATCTCAACATTATATTTATCCATCGCCTCTTTCACTTCTCTGAGACTCCGCAAATAATCATTCCTGTAAGCCCAGTTATCATGATCTCCCACGCAGGAATACACACCGTATTTAGATTTTATTTTTCCAACAAATTCAGCGGCTTCATCAATATAGTCGGGGGTTGAAGTTATCATATCCCCGCCTATCAGTACAAGATCGGGATCAGTTTCATTTACTCGTCTCATATATCTTCCGAGCCTGGAAGCATCTGTGTAGGCATCGGCCTGGATATCCGAGATAAAAGTTATCCGGAAATTGTTCAACCCTGCAGGAAGGTCCTTATCCTTATATTCTACAATTCGGGTTGACACCATATAATAGTCAACCATAACCCTGGCAGGAACATAAATAATGAAAAACGCCACGATCACAAGAACTACTTTTGCTTCTATATTTTTTGACCCTTCCCTATACTTACGATACAAAGGCAGAAGAATTAGCTTTATGATTTCAATAATCAAGTACAGAAGTATGCACTGAACCACAAGGAAAGTCCACAGCCAGAACGGATAAAGAAGAAAATAATTTAATATCCAGTTGTCGGGCACCTGTGGTCTTGATTGTCCCGTTGAAGAATAAAGAAAGATATATATGCCAAGCAAAACCAATGGATAGAGATTAAAGAAAACAAGCAATACCCTGATTACTTTTTTAAGAGTTCGGGCTGAAGCCTTTGGAAAGATCCTGAGAATTGATTTATAAACCTTCCTGATAAAATAAAATTGTATCAGGAAAATGAGAATAAAGGTTATGAATATTACTACGATAAAGCCCATTGTGCCTGTTTAAGTTTAGAGTCTCCCCTGGTAAGAGAGCATCAATCTGAGATTAAATAATTTATACTACTTTCACAAATCTTAATTATAAATGATTCCTTAAGTGTGCAATAAATTTAATCATTTTTTCATAATGAGTTCCCTGCCAGTATATCTTATCGCAATTTTCACAATACCAGAACTGATCCTGCCATTCTTTTACTTTCGGAGGAAGCCGGTGCTCTATCTTATGTTTTTCAACAGGGACAAGAATACTGTTGCATTCCAGGCATCTCATAAATTCATTTATATTTTCTTTGAGGTCAAACCTTTCAATAACCTCTTTTAATTGACCCTCGATCATATCATTACGGATCCAGTAGCCATGGGTAATCCTATTATTTTTTAACAGGTCCCTGTCTTTTGTCAATATGGCACGGTGCCCGTGCAGGGAGGTTTCGATGATCTCCTCACCTGATAAATTGTTCTTGTAAAAGACATCGAAACCAAGCATACGCATATATCTTGCAAGAGAACCCAAGTGAACATCCGCAATAAATTTCGGCTCTCTTAAAGGTTTATTCCTTAGGTGCTGAACATTCGAGATATTCAGTGATTCAAACACCGGGAATACACTTATCTCATCCTTATCCCGGACAATATAATTGAAATCCACTGAGCTGCCGTTTACCAGGATCATATCAATTTCTATATGAGGAACACCCATCGACCCGATCATATCTTTTATAGAAGCACGGTCAATAAACTCGTGTGTAAACCTTATTTTTCTTTTTTCCTCAGGCAGGAAGTCGTTTAATTCCTCATAAAATCGAAAGAAAGCCTTCTTGATCATCTTGCAGAAAGTTCTTTTACAAAAATTATAAATATTATCGTCTGTAAGATGTATTTTACGGCAAAAGGCAGCTTACCCCAAGAAAAAAGCTTTTATCAGGCTGTTTTATTATCTGAGTTTTATATGCAGTTCTTTTAGCTGTTCTTCACTTACCTGTGAGGGAGAATCATCCATAAGGGAGACGGCGCTGGCAGTTTTGGGAAAAGCTATAACATCTCTAATTGAACTCTCACCTGCAAATATCATTGCCAATCTGTCAAATCCGAATGCTATACCTCCATGAGGGGGGGCGCCATATTTAAATGCATTCAGAAGGAAACCGAATTTGTGCTCTGCTTCCTCCTCAGAAATACCCAGAGATCTGAACATCTTAGATTGCAGTTCAGTATTATGGATCCTTATGCTTCCACCGGCTATTTCAGTTCCATTCAGAACGAGATCATAAGCCCGCGCTTTTACACGTCCCGGATCGCTCTCCATATATTGAATATCATCGACGGCGGGAGATGTGAAGGGATGGTGCATCGCATAAAACCTCTGGGTCTCTTCATCCCATTCAAAGAGGGGAAAGTCGGTGGTCCACAATAAAGCCGGTTCAGTATCTGAGTTGATCAGTTCCAGTCTCTTAGCCATTTCCATTCTAAGATAGCCCATCACCGTTAGGCTTTTTATTTTAGGACCCGAGATAATCAGAATCAGATCACCATCTTTGGCCGCCATTTCAGAAATAAGATTTTGCTTTTCTTCTTCAGAAAAGAACTTTGCTACAGGTGCTTCAACATTGCCGTCTTTAACTTTAAGCCAAACAAGTCCGGCAGCCCCAAGTCCTTTAACATAATCTGTTAGTGTATCCAGCTGGTTCCGTGAATAACCGGCACATCCTTCAGCCAACAAGGAGGTTATTATTCCTCCGGAACTAACCTGCTCTTTGAACACCTTAAATTCACTCTGACCGAAAATACTATTAAGTGTTTTTAGCTCAAGGCCAAAACGTGTATCGGGCTTATCACTTCCGTATCTTTCCATAGCTTCATCAAAAGACAACCTTGGGAGCGGAAGCCGAAGTTCTTTATTCCAGATCTCTTTAAAAAGCACTTTCATAAAACCTTCCACAACCTCAAAAACATCTTCACTGTCAACAAATGACATCTCCACATCAATCTGGGTAAACTCAGGCTGACGGTCAGCTCTAAGATCTTCATCCCTGAAGCATTTCACAATCTGGAAATACCTATCAAGTCCTGATACCATTAATAACTGTTTATACGTCTGCGGCGACTGAGGCAGTGCATAAAACTTTCCTGTATGAAGGCGACTGGGAACCAGGTAATCACGGGCACCTTCCGGAGTACTTTTCATCAAAACAGGTGTCTCGACCTCGATGAATTTGTTTTCATCAAAATACTTCCGGGTTAACTGTGCAAGCCGGTGCCTTAATAATAAGTTCTTCTGGAGTGCAGGTCTGCGTAAATCGAGATACCTGAATTTCAATCTCAGATCCTCAAATGCATCTGTATTATCCTTAATTGCAAAAGGAGGGGTTTCTGCTTCATTGAGCACAATTACTTTTTTTACAAGCACGTCTATTTTTCCGGTTTCAAGTTCGGCATTAACAGCATCTTCAGGTCTCTTTCTTACTTCCCCTTCTACCGAAAGAACAAACTCACTCCTGATATCCTTAGCTGCATCAAATGCCTCTTTATTCTCAGGTTCAAATGCTATTTGTGTAATACCGTAACGATCCCTCAGCCAGATAAAAATCAATCCCCCGAGATCCCTTCTTCTGTCTACCCACCCATTCAAAACCACACTTTTGCCGGCATCGCTCTCACTTAATTCACCGCAGGTATGAGTTCTTCTTTCAAATTTCATTTTTGTAACTTTGCTCCAATAAATTTCAGGCGATAAAAATAATTAATATTAAAAGGGCATACAAATTAAATAAAATGCTCCTGAAGGCATAAAATACTATGAATCCTGTCGAAATAATAAGAAAAAAGCGCGAGGGGGAAGCTTTAACCTCCAAAGAAATTAAGTATATAATTGACGGATTTACAAAAGGAAAAATACCCGATTATCAGTTCTCAGCTTTTCTGATGGCGGTCTATTTCCAGGGGATGACAAAAGAAGAAACTTCAGTGCTCACCGAATCAATGCTTCACAGCGGAAAAGTTGTCGACCTTTCAAATATAAAAGGCTTTAAAATAGATAAACATTCTACCGGAGGTGTGGGTGATAAAACCTCACTTATACTGGCTCCGGTTGCTGCGGCCGCAGGAGTAAAGGTACCGATGATTTCGGGGAGGGGATTGGGTCATACCGGCGGGACCCTGGATAAACTGGAATCCATACCGGGATTCAGAACTGATCTAAACTTAAATGAGTATAGGTCTGTACTAAAAAAAACGGGAGTTGTACTGATCGGTCAAACAAAAGATATCGCACCGGCTGATAAAGTGATTTATTCCCTTCGCGATGTCACGGCGACAGTCGAATCCATTCCCCTAATAACGGCCAGCATTATGAGCAAAAAACTGGCGGAGGGTATTGATGGCCTCGTGCTTGATGTGAAGGTGGGCTCCGGTGCTTTTATGAGAACCACGAAAGACGCTATTGAATTAACTGAATCTCTCGTTAATACCGCAAAAGATTTTAATAAAAAAGTAATAGCTTTTATCACCGATATGAACCAGCCTTTAGGTACACATATTGGAAACTGGCTGGAGGTTGTTGAGTGCATAAATATACTCCGGGGAGATGCAAAGAACGACCTTTATAAGTTGAGTACAAGGTTAGCGGGAGCTATGATATATTTGGCCGGGAAGGCTGAAAACATTGGGGAAGGAACAAAAACTGCAGAATCACTCATAGCTAATGGTAAAGCGCTTGAAAAATTTATCGATATGGTTAACGCCCAGGGAGGGGATATATCATTTATAAATGATCCCGAAAAGTATCAGGATTCCAAGCATAAACAGAGAGTAATTTCCGATAAATCGGGATATATCTCTGAGATGGATACATATGAAATAGGGATGTCGGCTATAGAACTTGGAGCGGGCAGGAAAACCAAAGAAGATAAAATTGACCACAAGGCAGGAATAATATTAAGACTGAAGGTTGGTGACAAGATCAAAAAGGGGGATGCAATTGCGGAGATCTTTTCAGATTCAAGAAAAGGTGCTGAACTTGCAAAGGAAAGGATATTAAAGTCAGTTTCAGTCAGCAAAAATAAACCCTCCGGAATAAAATTGATCAAAAAAATAATAACCTGAAAAACACTGATCTCTTTTGAGATGGTCTTCCAATTAACCCTTAAAAGGAACTAAGAGTATATATTTTTGACCAGAGAGTCATTTTATTCTTGTTTGATATTCCTCAAATGCCTAATTTTGTACCCGTAAGTCATATATGAGATTATAAATGAAGGATTTAATAGACTTTTTAAACATCTTACTCCCTATCCTTTACATAACTACTTTCATTTTCTACTATGTAGATTTCATGAAAGGTGCAAAGGTAGCTGCAAGCTCCAAAAGGCTGCTCCTTTTTCTTACATTGATTTTTCACCTGTTCTACCTGCTTTTCAGAACGCTTTATTTTGAACATCCTCCTATTACCAATGTATTTGAGATCTTCACAGTGTTGGCATTTGCTGTGGGATTCTCTTATTTCATTCTAGAGCTGGTAACCGACATACGGGGAACAGGTCTTTTTATTATAATTATCTCAATACTATTCCAACTTATCAGTTCATTATTTATCCAGGATCTTATTGCAGTTAAGGATGTGCTTAAAAGTAATCTGCTGGGAATCCATGTTTTCAGTGCGCTATTAGGGTATTCGGCGATAACAATTTCTGCAGTATATGGATTTCTCTATTTAATACTTTATAAAGAGATAAAGCTGAATAAGTTCGGACTGATATTTAACAAGCTTCCCAGTCTTGAAGTACTTGAAGTATTGAGCTTTTACTCGGCAGTAATAGGATTTATCCTTCTGACGTTTGCTATTGTAATCGGCATTATCTGGCTTCCGAAAGCTTTTCCCAATTTCTCCTATGCAGATCCCAAACTTATCGGAACATCTATGGTCTGGATATTATACGGCATCGGAATAGCCAGTAAATTTTTTGGAAAGTGGCGAGGCAAGAAAGTAGTTACATTATCGATTATCGGGTTTATTCTTGCAATAGCATCTACTATGCTTACAAACTTTTTAGCACAGAGTTTTCATTCTTTTTATTGAGCCTGTATGAATATATCAGCGATATCAATAAATCACCGTTCAGCTTCGGTTGAGATAAGAGAAGCTCTTCATCTGACTGAAGAGGAAATCACTGAGCTTGTAGCTAAGATCAAAGACAGCTTCCTCAGCGAAGGATTGGTTATATCAACCTGCAACCGTACGGAGATATACGGTTTCCCGGCTAATAAGAAGATAACTCTGCCAGAACTCCAGAATGTACTCATTAAACATAAATCCGTTCCGAATATATCACCGGATAATTTTCAATCATTTCATTCTTTCTCCGCAATTGAACATCTATTCAAGGTGGCAACAGGAATAGATTCATTGCTCATAGGTGACAACCAGATCTTTAAGCAGGTAAAGGACTCATTCCAACTGGCAGAAGATCTCAGCTTTACGGGTGTGATCACAAAAAGAATATTTGATGCCGCCATAAAAACAGGCAAGCGGGCAATAAATGAGACCCTGATAAGTGAGGGCGCCGTAACGGTAAGTTATGCTGCAGTTCAGCTGATAGAAAAAATATTTTCAAACTTGAGTAAAAAATCGGCAATGGTAATAGGCGCAGGTGAAACAGGTGAAATTGCGGCGAAACATTTGCGCGACAGGGGGATAGGAAGACTTTCGATTACAAACCGAACGATAGAGCGTGCTGAAAAACTCGCTTCTTCGCTTAATGCAAAGATAATTCCCTTCGATAATTTCAAAGATTATATATATGATTATGATATTATCATCAGTGCTACAAGCGCCCCCGGTCTGATCCTTACCAGGAAGGATGTAGAGGCTGCAATGAAGCGCAGGAACTATTCCTCACTGGTTCTGATGGACATTGCCGTTCCCCGGGATATTGATCCCACTTCCAAAATTATCGATTATGTGTTCTATCATGATATTGATTCCCTTAATATAATCGTAGAGCAGAATCTTTCTAAGAGAAGGGATGAAATACCTAAAGTTGAAAAGATAATTAAGGAAGAACTGGAAGCTCTTATAAGCTGGTATAATTCCCTGGAAGCAGGTCCGACAATAAAAGAACTGCGCGATTATTTTGAGAATATACGTGCTGAAGAAGTTGGAAAGAATAAGAACCGTTTTACTGATGATGACCAGGAAAAGCTGGATATTATCACCAAAAGAATAATAAATAAAATCCTCCACCAGCCTATGGTTGAATTAAAGAAACTTACCGGCGAGGGAAATGCTCCGGATGAGATGGCAGCCAGGATCAGTATAATCAGGGAGATTTTCGGTATCGATAAAAAAGACGGTAATGATAATAAACCAGAATAATTTCAGGGATTAAATTGAAACAGAAAATTGTAATCGGTTCCCGTGGAAGTGAGCTTGCTTTATGGCAGTCGAACTTTATTAAAAAAGAACTGGAAAAAAGAAATAAAAATATTTCGGTTGAGATAAAGATAATCAAAACCAAAGGCGATAAGATACTTGATGTCGCTCTATCCCAAATAGGCGACAAAAGTCTTTTCACCAAAGAACTCGAAGTTCAGTTGTTAAGCAGAAAGATAGACCTCGCCGTTCATAGTCTTAAAGACCTGCAGACACAGCTGCCTGAAGGATTAAAGTTAGCGGCTGTTTCAAAGCGTCATCCGGTTGAAGACGTCCTGATAGCGAGAAAAAAAGGAACGACCATTCACACTATCAGGGAAAATGGTCATGTTGCAACCGGTTCCCTTAGAAGAAGATCCCAGCTGCTCCATAAACGTCCCGACCTTACAATACATGAATTAAGAGGAAATGTTAATTCACGTATTAAAGAAGTTTCTTGAATCCGATTGGGATGGAATAATACTTGCCCGTGCAGGTATCGAGAGATTAAATCTTAAAAGATATATCTCTTCATATATAGATAAGGAGGATATGCTGCCCGCAGTTGGACAGGGAGCCCTCGGGATCGAAATTCACGAAGACAATAAAATTGTTGATGAAATACTTCTCTCTGTTCATCATGAAGAAACATATAAATCTGTGCTTGCTGAAAGAGCTTTTCTGAGAAAACTTGAAGGCGGATGCCAGGTACCGATCGGAGCACTTGCTGAAGTTAAATCCAATGGTATATACCTGGATGGTCTTGTAGGGTCTCTCGACGGAAGTCTTACTTTCAGAAAAAAGATCAGAGGCAGCAGCAAAGAGCCTGAAAAGGTTGGCATAAACCTGGCGAAGGACTTAATCAAAGCAGGGGCAAAGGAAATTCTGGATGAAATCTACAATAATGTGAGGGTCAAATGAATTTTAATTCTATCATAAAAATTTTAATTGGTCTCCTGGCCGTATCCGCAGGAATAACCTTTTTCGCATGTTCATGCAGCTGCACCGATTCACAATCGACTGTTCCGGATAATGTTTTGAAGAGCTCAAACAGGTTCATTGTTTCAAGAGTAGGACAGGAATTTTTAGACAATTATATAAAACCCGATTTCCAGGAAACAAAAAAAATTAATTCAAAATATTATATGGTTTATAATTTTAAGATACCCGATAAACCTTATGTTGACAGCAAGATTAAGTTTGAAGTGGACTCAACGGGCAGCATAATTAACCGGGAAAATATTACAGGACTTCCAGATTGCGGTGCGGACCCCGGCAGATGTGAATTCAATATAAATGAAGAACAAGCCAGACAGATAGCAAAAGAAAATAATTTTAAAGAAGGAATAAAAGACTGGAAGGTCAGGTTCGAATGGAATCCGAAAAATGACCAATATGTATGGAGTATCCTTTCAACTTTTGAAGAATCCCAGGGGACAAACGGTATGCGCGGTAATGGTGAGATTATGCTGATCGATCCTAATTCAGGCAAAGTGATTTCAACGGATACGTGGAGAATAATGTAACCAGGCACGATTATGATAGTAAAAGAAAAAAGACAGAATGGTAAAATCCTGAAGCGGGGAAAGATAATTGAGGCTGCATCGCTTCTTTTCTCTCAGAAGAACTACCATGAAGTTATGGTTGAGGATGTTGCAAAGCTGGCATCACTGGCCAAGGGAACAGTTTATAATTATTTCACTTCCAAGGAAGAGTTATATTTTTCGATTATGCGCCAGAGGATGGAAAAACTTATAACTTCGCTTAAGCATAAAATTGCTGACGAAAAAACAAGCATAGATTCGCTGCATTCTTTCCTCGTGCATACCTATATGTTTATGATGAAGTACCAAACATTCTTCCTGATGTACCAGAAAGAATCTATGAAGGCGGAAAATGAAATATGTTCGGAACTCTGTGATTTGGAAAAAGATTTGAAAGGTATGCTAAGAACAATTATAAAAAACGGAAAAAATGAAAACCTCTTTCGTGAAATTGATGAAGACTTTGCGGTTGACCTGATACTTGGAAGCATTTACGGTTCGGTTTCAAGGGGAATAGAAAAGAAATATTCTGAAGAAGAAATGGTGAAGGACCGTGAGAGGGTGTATGAATTTGTGGTTACAGGACTTTTCTCCGGCTTCAATAATAGTTGCCTGCTGCCATTGAAAAATAAAACCATAGTAATTACCCGTACGCTGGAACAGTCAAAAGAATCCGCCGAAATATTTCAGAAGCTCGGAGCAGAAGTTCTTACATTTCCAACGCTTGAGATAATGCCCCCTGATTCCTGGAAAGAATTTGACACTATTGTAAGCAAACAGTCGAAGATTGATTTTATAATTTTCACAAGTGGTCATTCAGTCAGGATGTTTGTTAAACGATGTGAAGAACTTTCCCTCAAATTCGATTTTAACAGGATAAAGGTTGTAGCAGTAGGCAGCAAGACCGCAGGAATGTGTGAAATTAATAATATCCCTGTACATATCGTCCCAAAAGAATTCAGCGGTGAGGGAGTAATTGACGAACTTGAAGAATATGATTTAAAGGGAAAGCTCATCTTCATCCCCCGTTCCGCAATTGGAAGAGAAGAACTTCCGGAAGGATTGAAGAAGAGAGGGGCAAAAATAAAAACTGCTTCTGTATATAATATAGGTCTTCCATCTGATGATACAATTCTTGAGTATAAAGAAAAACTAAGGAACAGCAGGCCGGATCTATTTGTATTTACCAGTCCCTCAACCTTTCAGAATTTCCTTGAAATCCAGTCGATTGCTGATCCCGTCGACTACTTCAGGCACCTGACTGTAGCAGTGATAGGACCCACGACAAAAGCCGCTGTTGAAAAGAAGAAGGTTAAAGTTGACATAATTCCGTCGGAATATACAATAGACGGACTTGTTAATTCCATCGTTGAATTTTATCGAACGGAGAAGATTTGAAATTAAAGAATGATTTGTTTCTGAGAGCATGTAAAAAGGAACCGGTTGAAAGAACCCCTATTTGGATTATGCGCCAGGCAGGGAGGTATCTTCCCGAATACCGTGCCGTAAGGGAGAAAGCGGACTTCCTGACTATGTGCAAGACACCCGAGCTGGCAGCTGAGGTAACGATTCAGCCCGTAGACATAATTGGTGTAGATGCTGCAATAATTTTTTCCGATATCCTGGTAATTCCTGAAGCAATGGGACTCGTTCTCGAGATGCACGAGGGTAAAGGTCCGATTTTTCACAACCCTGTTAGGGACGAAGCCGGGGCGAAAGCTCTAAAGAAAATCGAGCCCGAAAAAGATCTGAAATATGTAATGGATGCTGTTCAGCTTACAAAAAAGGAACTGGACGGGAGGGTGCCGCTGATTGGTTTCAGCGGATCCCCATGGACTCTTCTCACGTATATGGTCGAAGGAAAAGGTTCTAAGAATTTTGCTCACGTTAAAAAGTTGATATATAATAATCCCGGTCTTGCTCACAGGATACTGGATCAGATTGCCGATGCTGTTGCTGAATATCTTTCAGCCAAAATTGAAGCCGGTGTAGATGCGGTACAGATTTTTGATACATGGGGCGGTATTCTTTCTCAACATGATTTTAAGGAGTTTTCTTTATCATATATCGAAAAAGTGATATCAAAAATAAATAGACAAAAACAACCGGTAATTGTATTCGCCAAAGGAGTTCATTTTAATTTACAGGATCTTGCCGGCTGCGGCGCTGATGTTCTTGGCCTGGACTGGACAATGGATATTGGTGCAGTAAGGCGCACCGTTGGCAATAAAGTCGCCCTGCAGGGTAATCTTGACCCAACGGTATTATTTGCTGAAAAAGAGGTTATACGGAGTGAAGCAAAAAGGGTGCTTGAGTCGTATGGAAACGGATCAGGACATATATTCAACCTTGGCCATGGAATTCTTCCGAACATCGATCCGGAAAAAGCAAAAGTCCTGGTTCAGTTTGTGAAAGAAGAAAGCTTTAAATTTCACCGCCAAGACGCAGAGACGCAAAAGATATCTTAGTTTTTATAATCGATATCCTAGATCACATATTCCAGAATGGATAGAGAAAAATTAAATAGATTAAGTAAAATTGTTATAGATAGTTCGATCGAGGTTCATAAGAATTTAGGTCCAGGTCTATTAGAAAGCACATACGAAGTTTGTCTCTGCAGAGAATTAAAGCTTAGAAATTTGAATTATTTAAGGCAGGTTTTCCTCCCTGTAATTTATAAAGGCGAATTTCTCAATGCTGAATATAAAATTGATATATTAATTGAAGATGAATTGGTAATCGAGTTAAAAGCTGTGGAAGTTCTTTTACCTGTACATTTTGCTCAATTATTAACGTATTTAAAATTATCCGATAAGAGATTAGGATTATTAATAAATTTCAACGTGCCCAGATTAGTCGATGGCGTAAAAAGAGTAGTGAATAATTTTTAACCTTTGCGTCTTGGCGGCTTTGCGGTGAATAAAGGAGAATGAAAATGTTTGAAGTAGATTTAACAAAGTTTAAGAAATATGATAAACCTGGTCCCAGGTATACCAGTTATCCAACGGCACCGCATTTTAGTGATAGCTTTACTCAGGAACAGTACCTTGATGAAATAATTAAAACCAATTACGGTGAGGACCTTCCCGATCTTTCTTTATACTACCATATTCCTTTCTGCGACACGCTTTGTTATTTCTGCGGCTGCAACATGATCATTACCAGGAACCGCGACAGGGTAAAAGAATACCTGAGGTATGTAAAAAAAGAAATCGATATGCTCAGGGCCTACATCCTTACTGACCGGAAGGTAGCGCAGCTGCACTGGGGAGGGGGTACACCAACTCATCTTTCGCCCGATGAGATAAATGATCTTGCGTCATATATAAACGCGTCATTTAACTTTAAGGAAGACTCGGAGAACAGCTGTGAAATTGACCCCCGCGATCTGAAAAGAGCACATCTTGAAGCACTGCGTAACAACGGCTTCAACAGGATCAGCATGGGCGTTCAGGACTTCAACGAAAAAGTTCAGAAAGCTGTTAACCGTATTCAGCCTGAGGATATTACCCGCCAGACGGTTGAATGGATCAGGGAACTCGGATTCTCCAGTATAAACCTCGATCTGATATACGGACTCCCTCATCAGACAGTCGAATCATTTAACACAACCGTTGATAAGATAATAGATATTTCCCCCGACAGGATCGCAGTGTTCAACTATGCTCATGTTCCCTGGATGAAAAAACATATGGCTCTTATTCATCCGGAAGATATTCCTGCGCCTGAAGTTAAGCTGGACATTTTAAAATCAACCATTGAAAAGCTAACAGATGCAGGATATGTATTTATTGGTATGGACCATTTTGCAAAACCCGACGATGAGCTTGCAATAGCGCTAAGGGAGAAGAAGCTCTACAGAAATTTCCAGGGTTACAGTACGAATGCGGGTGCGGATATGTATTCTATGGGAATTACGGCTATTAGTCAGCTTGGAAATATCTACGCACAGAATTATAAAACAGAAAGAGAATACTTCAAAGCAATCGATGAAGAAATTCTGCCTGTGGCAAAAGGATACCGTCTAACCGAAGATGATATTGTGCGAGGCTTCGTAATTATGAGACTTATGTGCGACTTTGAACTCGATTTCAAGAACGTAGAAAAGAAATTCGGTATAGATTTTAAAACCTACTTTGCGTGGGGATTAAACAACCTGAAAGAAATGGAATCCGACGAACTCATTGAAATTAAGAATGATCATCTTAAAGTTTCTGAAATGGGCAAACTCCTCATCCGCAACATAGCAATGAACTTCGATGGATACATAGAGCGAAAAGAAGACACAACAAAATATTCCCGAACCGTCTGATTTTGTTTCAATTTCTGACTGATTTCGGTTAAGTTGGGATATCTGTAATTGGGTGTGTGGCGAAGAAATCTGTGTAGAATCTTTCTGTGTACTGCTTTAATAATTCCTCAACTCGTTTATGATCGGGAGAACTGATAATTAGACCAGCGTGATTCTTTTGTTTCATTCGCCAGACGATTTCCTTATCAACGTAGCCTGAAAGGTCGGGCCATTCCTGCTTTGCAAGGGAAATTATTATTCCTGCATAATCATGCTTTATAGGGGGAATCGCATATTCTCTTATACCGAAACCTATTTCTATCTTCGACCATTCGGCCCAAAGGTTTATTCCAGCTGCAGCCTCTACAAGTTCTGCTATATTTGCTCCGCCGACGCGCGCTGATGTTTCAAGAAAGTAAAAGTTACCGTCCTCTTTCGACCTGATAAATTCAGTGTGTGAAACTCCCCTTACCAGCCCCATAGCCTTCATTACTTTCCTGTTTATTTCGAACAGCTTATCCTCTTCTAATGTTCCATGCTTTACCGTTCTGCTTCCGAACACTCTTCCTTCATGCGCTACTTCAAAAGGAGGGAGGCTGTACTGACTGGCAATAGCAAACTTAACTTCCATATTATAGATAATTGAATCGACATGATAAATATCGCCTTCAATAAATTGCTCAAGAATATAAAATGATTGCTCGTCGCCTAAACCATTGATTGTGCGCCATAAGTCCTGTATAGAATTAATCTTCTTTATTCCATGCGCCCCTGCCTGCAGCCGTGGTTTAATGACATACGGAAAGGGGACAGCTGCCTCAAATTCATTTATCTTCCTGTAGTTCAGAACATGAACAAATTCCGGAACAGGTATTTTCTCCTCTCTGGCCCTTGTCCGCATCGCAAGTTTATCCCTAAAGTACCGTGCAGTTGTATCACCCATACCCGGAACACGAAGATGCTCTCTTAATGATGCGGCTTTTTCCACATCGAAATCATCCAGGGCGACTATCCTGTTAATTTGTTCGGTGCGGGCGAGAAAACTTACTCCGTATATTACGTTTTTCATATCCCAGACTTTATTTACGTCGGGGATATAAAAGATCTCATCAATACTCTCTTTTGGCCAGTCGGCATCTTCAAGACTTTTAGAGGTAAGCAGAATTACCCGCGCACCCTCCCTCTTACACTGACGCATAAATTCCTGCCCTTTTTCAAAGCTGGCAATGCATAATATTGTAAATTTATTATCCTCCGCCATACAGATACCGGTATATTTCTAAATAGAAAGTGAGGTTATTAGTGCGGATCAATTTTACTACTTGCTAAGCTCATATTCAATCGGCTATTTTTCCCATAAGACGGAAAATGGGGTAGATGTTCTCCCGGCGGTCAAAATAGACTGATTTCCTGTAAAAGAAATCAAGTCTTTCCAGTGGGTTTTGCATGAACTCTGCATCCTGCTTCAGCCTGGTCTCAAATTCATCCCGCAGATCCGGATCCTCCTTCAGCATCTTTTCTGCGATCGGCTCCATAACAAAGTTTTCAGCATATTCTTTTCTCTCAAAGAATGCATTAAAAAAACCCCAGCTCGTAAATGAATCCGGAGCTTCCGGTTCAAGTAAATTTGCAATTATTCTTATTCCCCTTTGCTTTGTATCTACCACGTAAGTTCCTGCGGGGAATTCAATTCTCTCCGAAGAGGTTTCACATTCTACTGTTACTCGCTGCCGTCCTTCATAAGGCTGTCCGGCGAATTTATAACTTTTAAAGAAGTATTTTTCTACTAATAAGGAATTATCCTGGTTCAGGACACTAACTAATATTCCGTGCAGTTTTAATATTCTGATTATATCCTTAAACTCTGCCGGAACCAGGTAAGCTGCAGGGAGCTTAACCCTTTTTGTTATTTTAACTTTATCAAAGCAGGGAACTTTGAGATCAATAGGTTTCCCGGTATACCGCTTAATTGCTGATCCTGTTATAGGGCTTACTTCCTTTTTATACTCAATTCCTTTAAAATCCTGCATTGAAAACTCATCTGTTCCCTGAAAGATTAATGGGAAAGATGTTTTTCCATCTGCATATCTTCTAACTGTTTCCCTGTCGGCCTGTCTGTTTATCTTTTTTAATTCTTTATAATTGTTGTTTATGAATTCAAGGGATGATTCGACCATAGCTTTTGTTGAATACACACGGTTGCTGAAGGGTTTCAGAGAATGAGTTTCGACCAGAAGTAGAAGCCTGTTATGCAAAGAAGCATATCCGTTTGAGTATATTGGACGGGAGGTCCAATCCGAAAATCCTTCTTCCAGTTCTTTACCGATAAGCTCTATATAAGAAGTAGATAAAAACCCTTTCTTTTCTATTTCATCTTTAACATAGCGAATGAATTTTTCCTGTCCCCATTTACCAAGTGCACCAAAGATATTCTGATGCTTTTCCATTCCATAAGTTACGTGATATTGATAGTCAACTCCGTTTGTTGTATGATTATCAATATAGAAATCAGGCAGCCATGTTGTGAACAATCTAAGGAGGGCCTTCATTTCGGAAGTATCAGCCTTCATATAATCACGGTTAAGGTTCAGGTTAAGCGATGTTGTTCTGAAACCCATCATCCTGGGTCCGTTCTGATTAGGACGGTTGTAAGGACTGAGCCTTTCATGACCATCCACGTTCAAAATAGGAATAATCAACAGTACCAGGTTATCAAGCAGATCTTTTTTCTCTTTGGTTATGAGAATCTCTCTCAGAAGAAGCATCGAAGCATCTTTACCCTCAATCTCCCCGGGATGAATACCGTTCTGAATTAAAACTATTGCCTTCCCGCTTCTTCTTGCTTTTTTAGGAGTGAAATGATTTCCATTTGCCACAACCAGGCATTTAATATCCCTTTCCTGCGGGGAAACTCCTATAGTAATGAGCTTTACCATCCTGGTTTTTTCTTCTAATCTGCTGAAAAATTCCATCGTCTCTTTATATGAGGGAGATTCCGTCTCGCCGGACTGCTCGAAATGTGTTATCCAGTCATTCATTCGGTGCTTTATTTATATGTACTAAAGTTCTCATTTATTTGGTAAATTACCACAATATTTTAGAATTATTGAAATCCAAATTAGGCATAAATGAGCAAAAAAGTTGTAGTTCTCGGGGCAGGCATTTCAGGCTTAACGCCTGCTTATTTTCTCGCAAAAGAGGGCTTTGATGTTACTGTGCTTGAGAAGAAGAGGGAAGTCGGGGGCTCTGTTGAAACAGTAAAGGAGAAAGGCTTTCTGTTTGACCGGGGACCTAACAGCGGACTTGAAACTACGCCAGTTCTTTCCAGAATTGTGTCAGATCTTAAACTTGGTGATGACCTTGTTTATGCAAATAAAGAAGCGTCAAAAAGGTATATTTTACGTGATAACATGCTTCATCCCCTTCCTATGAGTCCGCCTGCATTCATTAAAACCAAATTATTCAGCAGTAAAGCCAAGGCAAGACTTTTTGCCGAACCATTTATCGGGCGTTCAAAAGACGGTTATTACCAGAGCATCGCTGATTTTGTTAAACGCAGGCTGGGACAGGAATTCCTGGATTATGCTATAAATCCATTTGTTGCAGGTGTTTATGCCGGAAATCCCGAGGAGCTAAGTGTTAAATCTTCCTTTCCGAAATTGTATGAACTCGAAGAAAAATACGGCGGACTGATTGTAGGTACCGTGAAAAGTATAAAGGAAAGAAGACAAAGAGCTGAGAAATCAAAACAAAGTGCAAGGATGTTTTCTTTTGCGGAGGGGATGCAGAAACTGCCGAATGCAATTGCCTCTTATCTTGGCGACAGGGTTCATACTTTTTGTGATGTAACCTCAATTGAAAAGAACGGGAATGGTTTTAGAATTAAATACAATAATGCCGGGCATCTGAAAGAGATAGACTGCGATGTACTGCTGTCAACTATACCGGCCTATACTGCAGCTGAACTTTTTAAGTCGTGGGATGAAAAGCTTACCGAACACTTCAATGCAGTTTACTATCCGCCGGTATTAGCACTGATGCTGGGATACAACAAGGACAGTATCCGGCAGTCGCTGGATGGGTTCGGGTTTCTTGTTCCTGCAAAGGAAAGGCGTTCCTTCCTGGGAGCTATATGGAGTTCGGTTATATTTCCCAATCGTTCTGATGAAAACAAGGCTGCATTTACATTGTTCATTGGGGGAGCCAGAGATCCTGAAGTCGGGAACATCGATAAAGAAATACTGATTAAAAAAGTCAGGGGTGAATTCGAAAAGATTATGGGAATCACAGAGGACCCTGTATATACAGGATATAAATACTGGACAAAATCTATTCCCCAGTACAACATAGGTTACATTGAACACGAAAGATATTTTGATGAATTTGAAAATAATAATCCCGGACTTTATCTCAGCGGAAACTACCGCGGAGGGATTTCCATCGGCGATTGTTTAAAGAATGGCGAATTGATTTTTGAAAAGATCAAAAATCAATTAACAATGAATAATTTACATTAATTAAGGAAAACCTATGGCTGCATTTCCAGTAAAAAGAATGAGAAGACTCCGCTACAATCCTCTTGTGAGAGATATGGTGCGGGAAACAGAATTATCTAAAAACGATTTTATTTATCCCCTGTTTGTTGTACCCGGAGAAAATATAAATAAACCTATTAAATCAATGCCCGGTGTTTCACAGCTGTCGATCGACAACGCTGTAAAGGAATGCAAGGAAGTTGAGTCTCTTGGAATTCCCGCTGTTATTTTATTCGGGATACCCTCGCATAAAGATGAGAAAGGTTCTGAAGCCTATGATCCTGAAGGAATCATTCAGCGGGCAATCCGTGCAATAAAGAAAGAAGTTAAAAACCTGCTTGTAATAACTGACGTATGTATGTGCGAGTATACCTCTCACGGTCACTGCGGATTACTGAACGGTGAGGAAATACTAAATGATGAAACCGTAGAACTGCTTGCAAAAGAAGCACTGACTCATGTACAGGCAGGGGCTGATATTGTAGCCCCTTCAGATATGATGGACGGCCGTGTAACAGCGATCAGAAAAATACTCGATGATAACGGGTATCATAAAACCCCGATAATGAGTTATGCAGTAAAATATTCATCAGGGTATTATGGACCATTCCGTGATGCAGCTGAATCTGCTCCGGCTTTCGGCGACAGAAGATCACACCAGATGGACATAGCCAACGGCGATGAAGCTATACGTGAGGCCGAATCAGATATTGAAGAAGGTGCTGATATTATTATGGTTAAGCCTGCAGGACCCTATCTTGATATAATCAGAAGGGTTAAGGATAAATTCGGAATGCCGACTGCGGCATACCAGGTAAGCGGCGAGTATGCAATGATCAAAGCTGCTGGAATCAACGGCTGGATTGACGAAGAACGGGTAATGATTGAGTCACTTACGGCGATTAAACGCGCAGGTGCAGATATGTTCTTAACCTATTTTGCAAAAGATGCCGCACGCTGGCTTGATAAAAACAGACGGTAAATGAATATAGAACAGGTAAGAGAATACTGCCTTGAGAAAAAAGGAGTTACAGAAGAACTTCCTTTTGATGAGGAATCACCTGTCTATAAGGTTATGGGTAAGATATTTCTAATTGCCAGCTTAAATCCGCCGTTCTCAATAAACATTAAATGCGATCCCGAAAGAGCAGTTGAACTCAGGGAACGGTATTCTGCAGTTACACCGGGATTCCATATGAACAAACACCACTGGAATACAGTTGAGATCGAAGGCACGGTAAAAAATAGTCTTATCGAGGCATGGATTGATCATTCATATGACCTGGTGGTAAAAGGTTTGAAGAAGTCTTTAAGAGAAGAATTAAATAAACTATAAAAATCCAACAACTAATTAGCCGGGGAAGTTATGCGTTCTAAAATCTACACATTCACAATTCTATTTGTACTTCTGTCAATTCCTGTTTTTTCTCAGACGGATTTTGATTCCACAGAAATAAAAGCCGAGGTGCCGGCATTGAGCGATTTTCATGATGTAATTTATCCAATCTGGCATGTTGCTTATCCCACAAAAGATTATACCGCACTTCAAAGTTATGTGGGGGATATAGATAAAGGCTCACAGAAAATTTATGAAGCAAAGCTGCCGGGAATACTACAGGATAAGCAGGAAATGTGGGAGAGAGGTGTAAATGAATTCAAAGTAGCTGTAGAAGAATACAAGAAGATAGCTGATCAGAAGGACAACGAAATGCTGTTAAAAGCAGCGGAAAACCTGCACTCAAAATATGAGTCGCTTGTTCATATCGTTCATCCGGTACTGCCTGAACTTGATCAGTTCCATCAAATACTATATATGATTTATCATAAATATCTGCCGCAGGAAGATTACCAGCAGATCTACCTGGTTAGTGATGACCTTGTATCCAGAGCTGAAACATTAAGTAAAGTTAAGCTCAGAACTAGTGATCAGGAAATGCAGACGAAGTTTGAAAATAATACCACCCAGCTTCTGCATGCTACTCAAAAACTCAGAGAAGAGTTAAAGAGTAATAACTATGAACTTGCAAAGTACGGAGTTGAAGATGTGCATCGTGCATATCAGAAAACGGAAGCATTATTTGGAATAAATTAATTGAAGGGAGAATATGAAATACAGAAAACTTGGAAAATCAGATATTGAAGTATCGGAAATCAGTCTCGGCTGCTGGACGCTCGGCGGTCTAAACTGGGTAAACGGAGATCCGAATGGCTGGGCCGATGTCAACGAAGGGGAAGTAAAAGAAGCAATAAATTACGCAATTGATAACGGGGTTACGCATTTTGACAATGCAGACGTTTACGGTAACGGAAGAGCCGAGAGGATGCTGGCCCGCATACTGGGTAAAAGAACGAATGATTTTATAATTGCCACAAAAATAGGCTGGTTCCCCGGAACCGCGGCACATGCTTATGAGCCTCAGCATATCCGTCATCAGTGTGAACAGTCGCTGAAAAACCTGAACCGCGATTATATAGACCTGTACTACTTCCATCATGGCGATTTCGGTGAGAACGACAAATACCTGGATGGTGCCATTGAAGTAATGTATAAACTTAAAGAAGAAGGAAAAATAAGGCTGATAGGACAGTCGGCTTATTCACATTCTGATTTCAGTAAGCTGATCCCGAAGGTTAAGCCTGAGGTAATACAGAGCTTTTCAAGTGCCCTGGATGACAGGTTTCTCCAGGAGGGAACACCCACAAGAAAGCTTCTTGATGAGAATAATATATCTTTTGTTGCGTTCGGACCTGTTGCTCAAGGACTGCTGCTCGACAAATATGATAAGAATAATCCTCCTAAATTTGAAGCAGGCGATCACAGAAAAGATTCTGACAGGTTCAGCAAGGAAAACCTGGCAAAGCTTGAGCCTATACTTGAGAAGCTGAAATCAAAGTTCGGGTCCTCTGTTGAGGATCTTTCAAGGGCTGCATTACAATATCTGCTGCATTATAAAGAAGTAGGCTGTGTAATCCCCGGTTTCAGAAATCTGAAACAGGTTAAATCAAACCTTGCAGGACAAGATAAGCCGCTTACTGATGAAGAATTTAACTATATAAGGGGATTGTTTAAGGACTTTAGCAAGTGAGATATAAGCTATTAACCGGTTTTCAGCATTAAGTAAATATTAAAAAACCCGGGATCACACTTCGGTTAGCAGTTAAATCCCGGGTCTATAATCATAATACAATAAAGGCTGCCATTTTAATGAATACCTGATTGAACGGCAGCTATCTTTTTACTTCAGGAGAAGCATCTTCTTAGTCATTACCGAATTACCCTGCTGCAATTTGTAAACATATGCACCGCTCGGCAGCGATTTGGCATTAAAAGTTGCAGTATGAGAACCCTCTGACATAATACCATTTGCAAGCAGAGCAACTTGTTCACCAAGTGTATTATAAACAGCAAGAGTTACAAATCCTGCTTTAGGAACAATAAAGCTAATTGTTGTCGTTGGGTTGAATGGGTTGGGATAATTCTGTGCGAGATCAAACGTTTTCGGACCAATAGCGTTAATGGTAATCTCTTCAGAATAAGCTGTTTGTCCATTAAAATCAATTTGCTTAAGTCTGTAAGTATAAATCTGGTTATTAACATTCTTGTCAGTATACGTATAATTGTGCTGCTCGGAAGTTGTTCCTTCACCGCGCACAAATCCAATCGTAGAGAAGTTTGAACCCTCGGTTTTTCTTTCAATCTCAAAAATACGGTTGTTAATTTCCGTGGCGGTTTGCCAATTCAGAACAACCTGACCGATCCCATTATTCGCAACAGTGAATGATGTAAGCTCAACCGGCAGTTCGCTGTAAGGAAGAAACCTGATATAATCAAAATAATTTACACTTCCGGTAGTTCTGGGATCTGAAAAATCAGGGATGATAGTTAATGTGGCAGATGTTGTTCCAATGTCTGCAGAATAGTCGTAGGTTAATTCCTCCCATTGGTTGGTAACCGTGTTGGGTACATTATGATCAACCGTTGGCGGCTCTAATTTTACGTCAAAATTAGATATCACATCCTTATAAACAAGGACTTTAACAATACAATTGCTTGAATCGATTGTCATGTCCGGAAAATCAGCAGTAAAAACTCCCGCCCAGGGATCGCCATCTGCGCTTACTACAAGCATAGCACAACTATCAGAAGTATTCAGGCCGCCGGGAGCAGGATTTGCAACAATGCCAAAACTTCCTCCGGTACCCTGGGAAAAGACTGTCCAAGCCCAGCTGTTACCGACGGTCTCAAAATCAATTACAGGGGGTTGGGCGAAAACAGAAGTGGAAAGGAGAACAAACGAAACCAATAAAAATCGTTTCATGGATCCCTCCATTTAAGGTTTGTTAATTTTAACTAAAATGTAAACGTTTACACAGAAAGAAGTTATGTTATTAAATTTCGAATGTCAATAAGAGTTCACAAGATATTCGCAAGGTTTGACCTAACGCAATCAGATCTATTCAGAAATATAGTATGGTAATCAAATTTATTTGAGGAACAGCATTTTACGAACGAAGTATTCCTGCCCGCCTCCAATTTATAGAAGTAAACACCGCTGGAAATATTTCTGGGCATTAAAATTAAAGCTGTAGCTTCCTGCTTGCTTTTCTTCGTGAACAAGGGCCGCTATTTCACTGCCGAGGAGGTTATAAACTTTCAAAGAAACAAACGTTTTTTCCGGTATACTGAATTTTATATTTGTAGAAGGATTAAAAGGATTGGGATAATTTTGTTCCAGCGAAAATCCTCCAGGAGGTGTAACTTCCGCCTCTGCAACTTCAGAATATTTAAAACTTCCATCAAAATCTATCTGTTTTAGCCGGTACTGATAAGTTCCCGGTTTGACATTGTTATCACTAAAAGTATACGTGTGTTTCTCTAAAGTAGATCCGTTCCCCCCGACAAATCCAATATCCTCCCAATCCTGCAATCTTGAAATTTTGCAATCTTGCAATTTTTGCACCTCAAACCCCTTGTTATTTATCTCTGTTGCTGTTCTCCAGTGAAGCAAAACATTACTTCCACTTACTTGGGCAGTAAAAGAAACAAGTTCAACCGGCACCTGGTTCGGAACCAATTCTACATTAAGTTCGGTGCTTTGAAAATTATTAACCTGGACGTTTGATATCGTCTGAGGAAAATAATTATCAGCTGAAAACGTTAAACTATACGTTCCCGCAGCGATCATTCTGTAGTATGCTCCTGTTAGTGAGTCGGAATAAATTTCTGAATTATCCATGTCGTGACCGGTAATTTCAATTTTAACCTTTACCGGATTGCCCGAAGTATCGGTTACAAGTCCCTTTATCCCGTAATATGTATTTTCCATATAATCCAGGAAGGATTCTTTATTATAATACCAATAAGCCGGCAGGGAAGAAGCTGCGGGGGTCTTAGTATCTGAGATCTCTATTGTAACCTCTCTGCCGTGATGGAAATAAGTGAAAAAATCCTGTCTGCCGCCGGTAACACGGTACCAGTCATAGCCATTCGTTATACCGTCATTAAAGCCGCTCATATAGCCGGCAGGACTATTAGCCTGTGCAGTATCAGCATAAAGGTGTGAGATAAGCATCCACCAGGTATCATCGGGATGGAGTCTTGACCAGGTATCCCAAGGATAATTAACTACTTCAGCTCCCCCGTGAAAATTCGCGGACAGAACAAAATTATTATTCTCTGCGAGGGTTTTCATTGTAATTGTTTCAGGCTGCCAGGCATGTCCATCCGGATGCGGACCGGCTGCAGGATCGGGAAAATTCCTGTTTATATCAATTCCGTTTGCATTATATCGCGTTGCTCCGTAAACCGTACCATTACCGCCGTGATAAGTGCCGTCGGGGTTTGCAAGAGGATTTATCCAGATCTCGCCGCTATTTATAAGATTAGTTAATCGTGTATCTGTTCCATAGGAAGTTAAAAGAGTATCGATAAGCCGCAGCATCAAAACATAACCTGTTGTTTCATCTCCATGCATCGATGATGAGTACATAAACTGCGGTTCGGCTTCCCTTGCATTTACATTATCTGAAATTTTAACAAAAAGGATTCGCCTTCCCTGAACAGTAGTTCCGGCATCCACAAGCTGACAGATATCGGGATGATCAGCAGCGAACTGATTCATCATTGAGACATAGGCTTCATAGGTGGGATAAACGTTCCAATCCAGGATTGACTGTGGGTTATCGCTCATCTTTGGGATGATAAGTTTTCCGGGAGCTGTTAATATCCGCAATTCATACCCTGTTTTCAAAAAGTTATAATACTGCTCTTCATTAGCATACGCAAAGGCTGTATCTCCCTTAACATTATCAATAGATATCATCCGTGTTAGTTCATTAAGATCTGTTTTGGATGTAAAATGAAACTTGAAATAGACTTCGATGTTTTCTTTAAAATAATTATGGTTCAATTCCTGCGACAGGATCGATGACGAGATTGTTAAAGCGAGCAGAGTGATAAGTAAAGATTTGAACATGAGCTCCACCTGGGAAAATGTTCTAAAATTGTTCGCTTAAAGTTACTCTATTCCTGGATATAATTCGATGGAAGCTATTTTAAAAGAACCAGTTTTTTCGACTGAATAAAGTTACCCGCTTCTATCCTGTATATGTATACTCCTGAAGCCAGTGCAGAGGCATTGAAGCTTACCCTGTAATGCCACGGGACCTGTTCTCCCTGATTGAACGTTCGAACTTCTCTTCCGAGGATATCGTAAATTTTTATGGTTACGTGAGATTTCTGCGGCAGCGTATATTCTATTGTAGTTGTTGAGTTAAAAGGGTTTGGATAATTCTGTTCAAGTCTGAAGTTTTCTATTGGAGTTACAGGAGGATTAATTTCCCTTAGCAGGTCTTTGTTATAAAATTCCTGCACGTACGCTGCTTTTTCTCTTAGTGCGGCTATACTCTGAACATTATCTGACCCCAGTGCCATCAGGATAGCTATAGTTATCTCCTGAGTATCGCCCGGGGCTAGATTAAAAGGGCCTGAAGAAATCAAATGCCTTCTATCAGATGGATATGGTCCGCCAGGCCAACCGTCACCCTCATACCATCCCGTTCCGGACACAGGGTCCCCAGCACACATAAATTTGACGGTCTGCCCTGTATTCGGATCAATTATGGGAGATCCGTCCCAGAACTTTCCCTGCATATAATTATACATTTGAATAGAACCATTATAACTCTCGAGAACAGGATCCATGTAATACATAGCGCCACCAATAAAAAGAGCGAAGGAAGTTGCAGGTAAATTAGTGTATCCTTTCTTCCATCCTTCCCCAAATCTTGCACTGTCTGTTTGGGAGGTTGGGACAACAGGACCCTGAATAAACATATGTCCCAGGGCAGGGGGAGGACTTCCATAGTAACCCACATCATTATTGTCCCCGTTCCAGCTATAGGCTAGATTCAACACAGTATCAACGCCCACATAATCATCACCAGCATCTCCAAGATCATCATCACACCAATATGAAAGGTACATATCGGTTATTTCATTCCTACTTTTATTTATCAGCTTATACTGCTTGAACACAGCATCCTTCAGGCCATTTGTGGTATCTATTCCGTAAGTCAGGCATTGAACTTCAAGTCCCAGAGGGTTTGATCCATATAAAAACCTGGTGACGCTCGAATCAAAATCATTCATCACATTAAACAGCGTCTCATCGCCGTAAAATTTCGGATGATCAATCCCCTTAGTATATACACCATCCAGGTTCTCATCAACCCAGGGAGCTCCCAGGTCAACCGGCCAGTTATTATAATTATAATTGTAACTGGCTCTATCTAATTCGCTCACATTAGCGAGGTCCTGTTTTTTTATCTTCCATATCTGAAATCTGGGATCATTGGGATCAGCAGAGGTGGTTTCCGAAAGAACATTCCCTGGCTGTAATCCATGCCTGTAGGTACTTCCTCCCACTCTGATTTCACCATTTACCTTACCTCCGAACACAAGTCCGTCTTCAAAGACTGCTCCAATCTCCGCGTTCTCACCTCCCGGCCAGAAAAATCCCTGGGCATCCGTTAAAGGATTGTGCGATCCATCTCCGCTATTCCCTATCCACATTTTTATTTCGTTCGCCGCTATGTAATCATATGCCTCATAATAGCGAATGCTGAAAAGACTGTCACTCACACTGAAAATTCCCGGCTCATCTGTATCCGATATTTTGATTAAACATTTATCTGAAACGTTTACAGGAGTGACGGTCCATTCATAAACATGCACTGAATCGCTATAACTATTTACTATATCCTGCCAGGATCTTCCGGAATCAAGTGAAAGTTCAATCCTGACAGATTGTATCCCGCTGCTTAGCCAGGAGAGATCAAAGTTATGACCAACCGATAAAACCTCTTTACCGCCTGGTTGAATTACAGATATAAATTTATTGATACCTTCAGAATTTGTCTGACTTATCCATGGTAAGTTTTCATAAATATTCCTGTAATTCCCTGCTATTGCCAGATCACCGTTTGAGAGTTCATCAATAAAAAAGGCACAGCCATTAAGATGTCTTTCCCAGAGATCGTTACCACTTGAATCTTTACAGCTAAACAGACGCGGAAACTCATAA
The DNA here is from genome assembly GCA_963774455.1 of uncultured Ignavibacteria bacterium. Lineage (GTDB taxonomy): Bacteria > Bacteroidota > Ignavibacteria > Ignavibacteriales > Ignavibacteriaceae > DATFVA01. The sequence goes on along the minus strand of CAVZFD010000004.1, from coordinate 134,310 downwards.
AACCCATGTGAAAACAAAATATCGCCGTTGGACCTTTGTTTTATATTATAGACATAGGGCGTCTGATATGACCAGATCAAATTTCCCTGTCCGTCAAGTTTTAATAATGAATTATCTTTGCCGATAAATATTTTATTATCAGAGGTTGCTGCCGCAGACTGTACATTACCAATAAATCTGTTCCAAAGATAATTTCCATTCTGATCAAGCTTAATTATATCATCCCGGCCGCCCAACAAAAATGTTCCGTCGGGAAATTTCGTCAAAGGAATAAAATATAACTGGGAAATTGAAGTGGTTACATCAAAAGTAGTATCTGAAATAAAACTTCCGGTATTATTGAACTTTGCTAAAAGAATTTTTCCCACACCTTCGATACTCATTATATAACCACCGTTATTGAGCTGATTGATGGATTTGAAAACATAGGAGGTTATTGAACCGGGGAAATAAGCAGTTTCCCATAGAGAATTTAAATTCTCATCGTACTTTATCAATTGAATCCCGGACCGTGTCTGATAAGCAAAAATAAAATTATCATCAATTGTTTTAACCAGTGGGGTACATTTATAGCTCCTGGTTGAATCGAATGGGATAGACCGGATGATTCGGCCCATAGAATCAATTTTAAATAGAAGATTATGAATTCTGCTGACGGCAGCTCCGACAAAATCATTGTCGTTTGTCTGGTAGATTGCTCTTACTTCGGTAACCCCCAGATCCTTATAGACTTTTTCCCATCCTATCTGCTGCGAAAATACTGTCATCTGACAAAGAATAAATAGTATTGTTACCCATTTTATAAATATAAAATCGTTTCCTGAGAGAATGCAATGAGAGAATGACTTTAAAGAATCTACCGCAGTGCCCATTATTACTTCCCCGGTTATTATATCAAGTGAAGTTAAAATAAATGAATACATCCCTAAAATCAATATTTTCTATTACTCTGAATAAGCTTGTTGTCATAATCGGTATAAAGGAGAATCCCAATTACAGGATAAAAGGCACCTGAAAACGTCCTGAAAACGTTCTGAATACGTTCTGATAACGTCCTGAATACGTTCGACCAAGCCTATTCAGTAAAGCTTAATTCATATGCATTACAGACCGTCTTTAATGTATCAACTTCAACTCTTTCTTTCGTGAGGATATTATCAACTAAGAATTCGGTAGGTGGAATGGGATTTTGAGCATCTTCTTCAGCAGCTTTGAAGCTGTTACAGACGGTTTTTTCAATAAATCATACCCCTCCAGGTCAGGTTATCCCCGTCGCTGTCTGAGAGCCGGGCAAAAAAAAGCCGTGAAATAAGAACTCCACGGCTTTAAGATTCGAAGAGCTTTATGTTAGAATCTCTTATCGGCACCAATGTTATTATATAACCACTGTACCTCAACCCAGGAAGGATCTCCCTGTCCGCTGCCTGCGTGAAAATCAGTGATCTTTAACTTTGAGTAATTACCATCCTCATCATACAGGTAGACATAATTATTTTCTCTGTCACTCATATTGTCTGTCCATCCTGATAAAGGATAGGTTGGTGAATCCTCTCCGTCGTTTAAGTCTGTTCCGGCTCCGACATAAAAAGCTGTATTACGTGTTAAGTTCGGATACAGATTAGCACTCTGTACGAGATAAGGAGTTCCGCCCGTGCCGTCGGTCGAATAATAGATATCAACTTTATCTTTATCAGTACTGGATACCCCGTAAGCATTTCCTGAAGAAAGATCAATACCACTTGGCTGATTCGCAGTAGTTCCGGATGTTTCATATATCTTTACAGGACCATACATCGTAGTACTTAAAGTGGAAACAAGAGTGATTTGTTTGGTTGTCTGCAGATTTGTCTGAACAGTAACCGTGAAAGTAGTATCACTGTAACCACTTAAACTCAATGTAATTGAATGCTGCCCGGTTGAAACGCTTGTAAGGCTGTCGGGTGTTACCTTGCCGGTACTTGTGCCGTCCAATGTAATGGCCGCGCCTACAGGACTTGAGTTAATAAAAATTGATCCTGTATCAGTAACAGGAGGGGGATTAGTAGTTGTGTCAGAACATGATGCTATCAAAAATCCCATTATCAGAGTTAACGGTAGAAAAATATATTTTCTCATAATTATTCCTTTCGTTTATTTATTTCTTATTAAAAGTAAAGTTCGCTTTGCTGCCATTTAATTTCAAAGTGGACGTCCCGGTGATCTTCATGCCATCATCGGAGAGGGTAGCATCATAAGTGGCTTCGGATCTGCTCTTAACTCCATCTTTCATCGATATTTTATTATCAGCCTGAAAGTTCCCGCTGATCGCTTTATTCATAGGTTCACGGTATTGAACCGTTAAGTAAGCAGTAAAATTTTCATCCTTTTGATCTGAGATCTTCAAGGTAGCGCTGTGGGACTCAAATTTGCCTGTCCATGTTCCTGTAATATCCGGATACTTCTTTGTAGTATCAGCCTTTGCGGTAGTATCAGGCTGTACCATTTTTGTAGTATCTGTCATTGTATTTTCTCCCTCGGGTTTTTCTGCCTTCTTCTCGCAGCCTGCAGAGATTATGATTAACGAAGAAACCAAAAACAAAACGGAGATATATTTGCTTAAAGATGCCTTTGTAGCTTTTTTGAACATCTTAACTCCTTTTCTTAAAATAATTTATAAAGTTTATTCCGCTGCGATGAAACATAAATAAAAGATGCAAAATTATCTATGATTCAACTATCAATATTCGATTATGTGATCTGGGTTTTTATGTCCTTATGAATGGTTTAGCTTACCATTTCAAGCTAAACGGTCCGGAAATTCTGGAAATTTCCGAGCATGGTCAGTCCGAACACTATAAAGAAAGCAATATAAAGGACAAAGAGCACAATGGAGATAATCAGGAAAACCTTCTGGATAAAGAAGAACCTGCTTTCTCTCTCCAGGGCCCTTTCCAGCATAAAGGCATCACCGGAAGCAAGATAGCTCTTAAAAGAATCAGCCGATTCCCTCAAGCGCAGCCCGCTTATAATCAGAGGAATTCCGACGATAGCCCCGATGATTGTCAGGCATTCTATCGCACCTATGATAATATAGAAGATACCGACGAATTTCATATCACCAGCCATCTTATTGACTGTAATATGAAAACCAGGGGAAATAGCAGCAGCTTGATCCATTTTTCACTCCTTTTTAGTTGAAAAGCTTTGATGAACCGTACATAAAATTTGAAGAATCGAGGTCCATTAAAATAAATTTGGATTGAAATCTCAAAATTAAGACCAATATTTTCGAGTGGGGAAATGAGATTTCCAAGTCTGATTAGACGCCCATATTTCTGGCTTTTATGAAAATATATCAATAATATCTGAGTAAAACTACGTCGAGGCAACATTTTATTCTTAAAGAAAATTAAATCAGAATCATAAAAGATTATTAACATCCTTAAAACCTATAGTACGACATCTTCACGATTATACTTATACTATCCTTAGTCTACTTTAGGTCATTCTTTCATGGTTTAATTTTTTTGGATGACGATACTTTAATTTATACCAAATTTCAGGGAATGCAGTTGGGGGAGAAGATTTTTTCTTCTTTCACCACTAATTACCTGGATATGCATTATTATCGTCCAATCACATTGCTATCACTTATCCTTGACTCACTTCTGGGCGGCAAAGTTACTTTATTTACCATTTTACTAACTTTTTAATCCATCTTTCCACGAGCATTTTAGTATTCTTAATTCTAAAAGAACTCGAGATATCTAACTTTATTTCGTTTTTAACTGCTCTATTCTTTTCCCTCAGTCCTATCCATATTAATGCTGTAGGCTGGATTGCAGGTAGAGGAGATTTATTAGCTGCATTTTTTTCAACTGGGGCCTTATTGATTTTTATAAAATTTATCAAAAACGACAAAACATATCTATTAATATTTATTACCGCGCTTCTCTTTTTAGCGTTCTTATCCAAAGAAGTTTCTTTACTTGTACCCTTCCTAATTCTCATTTTTTACTTCATATACAAAAAGAATTTTGAAGTTAATAAAAACAGCATTTCTGTATTAATCATGATTGTTGTGGTAATTGGGGCATATTACCTTTTGCGAGGATTGTTTTTAACAAATGTCCATCTGGATAAATTTTCTTTTACGACTTATTCAAAAAATATCCTGGTTCTACCGGAAACAGTCTCAAAGTTTTTTATCCCGGCAAATATAAAAGCATTAGCAGGTATTGAACCTTTCACATCCATTGCCGGGACTATTCTATTAATAATTCTGTTTCTCCTGCCATTGATATTAAAATCAGTTAGTATTAATTATAGATAGCGTGGAACCTCGCTAAGTACTGGAGGCAAAGAGAACGTCTTCGGAAAGAAGGTGAGATTCCGGTAGAACTTTTATTCCGATGGAACTTTTTTACTTGTAAATCTTACAAGAGCCAAAAATGTCGCTTCTAAATCCCGTATAAACATTTTATATAAGTACTTCCGGAGGATTGGCATATTATTTTCTTCACTAAACTGTCTTTGAAATTATGAAAAGAAAACTTTCGATGGTTATAAAAACAAAAGAAATTCCCGAAAGTTTTAATATCCCGGTAAATAATTCCTCACAAGGCAACATTACCGGTAAATAAAAATCAAAGATATAAGCTTTGCTCATTGTATAATGAATACAAGACCTGATTAACTGATGGCACGAATCCTGTTAATAAAAAAAGAGCTTAAGAAAATTTGATCGTAACTAAATTAAAAAGAACACTTAATAAACTAATCACAACAACATAAGGAGATCTGTAATGGGTCAACAACAACTTCTTTTAATTGTACTTGGTGTTATAGTAGTTGGTATAGCAGTAGTAGTTGGTATCAACTTATTCAATGCAAACGCTGAAACCTCTACTCAGGATTCTATAGTTTCTCAGGGGACTAACATTGGTGCTATGGCTCAGCAGTATTACAAGAAACCTAACATCAATGGGCGGTGGCGAGAAATTCTTTTGCCGGATTTGAAATAATACTACTCTCCGAATATTCCGGTAACTTAACAAGTTCAACTAACGCTGCATGGGGATTGCAACTGATACAGACTACAAGTATCGTATTTATTGCAACCCCAAATATCAACTTAGGCTATAGCTGGACAGTTACTACAACAGTAACACCAACAGAAATACTTCAGCAGTAAATTAAAGATACTAGAATTAATTGTTCTTAGAAGGCTGTAAGTAACTTACAGCCTTTTTTTTTAAATAATTTGGCACAATAACTAGAATCTATCTATAATTCTGGCACATAATGGATTTGGATAGAATAATGAAGTGAATAATTAAATGTTAATTCTAGGTTTAATATCGATACTTCAGATTTTATTCTTCCAGGGATTGTTGTATTACATTTGTTAAAACTCAATCCGGATTCCAAATTCAAAAATGGTTACTAGTTTTTACCCTTAGCTTATTTGCTAATTACGTTGTCGTCACTGTTCTAACATTGTTTTCTATTTATACTTCTTTAGTATTATATACCGGATAATAATTTTAGAATTAGAGCTGCCTTTTCTATTTATATATTTCAAAACGTATAGATGGTCTCCATAATTTTAGCTTCACTGATCAATATAAAATATTTGGTTTCTGGAAAATAATTCTCCATTTAGCAGGATTACTATTACTTTGCAGCAGGAATAGTGGTTCTATTTTATATTGCAGTTTTTGTAGCTAATATAGGAACAATCTTCTATTTCATTGATACAGTAAACAATTATGAATGGAATCGTTGGGCGATAGATTTTGCAAATAATATTCTTCCAGAAATATTCCTCTCATTTTCCTCAATTGCTTCCCGCTAATTGGTCAGTCTGCTACTTAATAATTGGGAAAACTGATGTTCATTTTTTCCCCAAATTTATAATGCCATTGTTTTTTATTAACAATCTTTTAATCTTTCTGGATCTTGCTTTAACAAAACAAGATAACGCCTACTTAGTTAGCCTGATTATTTATGGATTATTAGCGCCGGTGGTTCTTTCTCTTAATCTTTATTGCTGATGGCAATGCTGATCTTCCCGTAGTCATTTTTTACTTTTATGACATTTTATCTGCTTCGTTAATAATTCTTCCTAAAGTTCATAACTTTTTGATATCATTCCGAAAGATAGATAATGCAAATAAAAATCATATTACTAATAAACCTATCTTCTTGATATTCCTTTTTGCGGCTATGGCGGCCGCAACTAAAACTAGCCGGAATCATATGTATTCACCATAACGTCTCTAATATTGCTGTTCTTCTTATTATCTAAGTAGAAGATATTTTAATGCAAACAGATCATAATACGAATGTTTTTGACTTGGCACTCTATAAGTCTCTATAGCATTGTTTCTGGTACGTAAGATACCTGAAGTTATGGTCTGCTGGATTAAATCAGACCTGAATATCTATCTCCTGAAGGTCATCTTGTAGTATTCCTTAAGGCACTTAAGTTATTATATTATAACTGGGGAATGCCGGTCTGTACTATTTTTCATCCTCACTGTTGGTATTAGCTTGTTCAATAAGAAAATCTGGTATGTATCTCTGATAATGGTTATAATCCCAGTATTCATTGGATGGTAAAATTCAGTGTTGATTTCAGAAATCTTAGCTTTGTACTTCCGTTTCTTATCTTTTTCTTCGGTGCAGGATTTACGCAAAATCCTTAACATAGTTAAACTTAATCAGAGGTTGGAGTTGAAGCAATCCAAAATTAATCAAGTGTAAATTCTGATTCTATTTTCAATATAAAGAATAAGCCTTTAATCATAAGTTTCATCATCTCAGCATTATCCATTTTTTATATTTCATCTAATGAATTTTATCAATTGCTGTTTAATATCTATCATTTTATTCATAAATATTATTTCTTTGAATCATAGAATAATCTACTTTATTGAGTATGATTTACAGCTTCATGTTGATTTCTACCAAAGAACCTATATGTTCCTGGCGATTATTCTATCAGTATCCGCTTCATAATAATTTCGAAAATCCGGCTAAGTGCATATATTACTTTTAATTGGCCTAACCTATCTGATAGCATCCTAAATTTTACTCACGTTAAATGAGAGATTCATATTAAAATATCAATACGACAGCCTTTTAAAATGTGGAGGCAAGAAATCACTATCACTGGATAGAAGCTGATTTTGAAAAAGAAATCAATTTTCAGGCCGATCTATACAAATTTTAAAGATATCCTTGGAGATAGATTCCAACGGGAAATAAGCTTTAAGTATCTAAGGATATTTCAAAGTCTTCCCTAGCAGACTTGGAAAGAAAATTCATCATATCTGTTTCTTAAAATCAGATAAATTAGATCTGACTATCCGTCAATATATTATTACAGAATTTGCGAACGGAAATTATAGTCTGCTTTTGATGATCATGATTATTTATTCATTCTTATCAATAAGCATAATACCTTAATAATCAGTTTAAAAATTATATTCTAAGGATGTTTCCTTCCACTATAAATTCCTCGAATATCTCTAATCTCTTTGATTCAAGCATTCCATCAGTACAGCCCAGCCCCGTTGTATAAGGTTAAAAAGGCAAACAGACGTACCGCAAGAAGTATCAATTTTAGGGACTAACTGACGTAATTCTTTCAAAAAAGCTATTCATAAACCTAAAACAAAGAAAATACGATTTTTATTTTTGGAATGAGAATTGCTTAATAAGTGGAAATTTACAAACAAAAGCAATATTAACATGGTAGAACTAAAATTTACAGCAGAAAAGTTAAATGGTCAGGCTATTAATGGTTCGCTTTCAGCAAATTCTTTCACGGAAGGAAAGAAGAAGATACATCGGCTTGCTGAAAAGAATCAATTAAAAATCAGGCTTATTGAGAAGAAATCGACATTTCTGTATAAAGTCAAAAAGGGGAATGAAAAACCTATAACCGGTGAACAGAAAGCTTATACGAAGAAAGAAGTTGAGGATGCCTTATCAAGGCTTGGCTACCAGGTAATTTCTGTAAACAAAAAATTATTGGACTATAACAGAAAACCTCCTACAGCGGAAATCGTAACTTTTGTCAAAATAAGCTCAGAGCTTCTTGATCAGAAATTACCATATAATGAAATTCTTACTCTTCTGATGAATGATACTGAAAATAAGACTCTAAGAGAAACGCTTAAAGAGGTTAATAATGACTTAAAAAAAGGAGCGGATAGCGAAGCAACTTTTATGAAATATCAGAATGTCTTCGGTAAATTCACTGCTTATATGCTTGGACTTGCATCAAAGAGCGGTAATATGGCAGAGATTTACAAGGCAACTGCTAAATTCCTTGAAAGAAGACAGGAATTTAAGAAGAGCTTACGGAGTGCTCTAATTACTCCGTTAGTGACAATCTTTGTACTATTCCTGGCAGTGGTTTTCTATGTTGCTTATATCTTTCCTGAAACAGCAAAGTTATTTGTTCGATTTAAAATCGAATTACCTCCTATGACAGCTTTTACTCTAAAAATGAGTGACTTTATGATGGACAATATGTATTTGCTTCTAGCCATATGTATTCTCCCTCCTATAATATTCTGGAAATGGGCTACATCCAAAAAAGGAAATGTGATATTTCACAAAATGTTATTTCAGCTGCCTCTTGTTGGAAACCTGATTCATAAGACCATTATAGAAGTTTACTGTAGAGTATTCTATACTTTGTATAGCGGTTCTGCTGAAAGTATTGAACCGATAAGGATCGCTGCAGAAGCAGCTGGCAATAAATATTTTGAAGACCGGGTAAAAAACGTAGCTATACCTCTTATGGTTAAGAAAGGTGTAGGAATGACCGATGCCTTTACAGCATCAGGAGTTTTTACCGAAACTGCTCTTTCGCGATTACATTCAGGTGAAGAAACCGGAACTATTAAAAATACATCACTTCAACTTGCGAATTATTATGAGGCTGAAACGGTATATAAACTTAAAAACTTTATAGAAATCATTCAGGTGGTAATCGCAATGATAATTATGGTTGTAATGATTCTACTAACTCTGGTCTCTGCAGAAACAGCAACTGTTCACCCTAAATCACCCGGAATGGCAAATAACATAACATACGTGCAGAGTGATAAGGTATGATCGAGACAAATCTTGAAATGACAGACAAAATCGGTTTTCTGCTTTTCAAAAAAGGAATAATAGACGCAGCTACATTAGAGAGAGCATTAAATGCGAAGTCTAATGATAATAATAAAGTAAAAAGGAATCTTGCCCAGGTACTGGTTCAGGACTTTGGTTATGACCACGACACGATATTCAGAGAAGTGGCCATTTTATATGCATTCCGTGAACTTGACACCCGCCCTGAGGATATCCCGGAGAACAGACTCGACTCCATAAAGAATATGATAACAGGTGCCGGGGATTCACTGAAAAGCCAGATGCTTGAACATAAGATCATTCCTTTTATGTACGATGAGAGACTAAAGGATAAACTTATACTCGCGGCAATAGATCCTACTGACCGGAACATTCCTAAAATCGCTTTCGGATTAAATGCGAAAAAATATGAAATCGTTTTTATTCGAAAAAAAGATTATGAGAAGCTGATATCGACAATTCTACCTCCTGAAAATGTATATCTGAAAATGATGGAGGAGATGGATGCTGAGATAAAAATAGAGGATGAAGAAAAATCATTCGATGAAGATGAGCTTGATCAGGAGATAAATAAAAGTGCTTTAATTAACCTGGTTGAAGCTGCGTTAATTGAAGGAGTAAGAAAGGGAGCAAGCGATATCCATTTTGTTCCTAAGATGAATAACAAGACTGATATCTTAATAAGAATCGATGGTAACCTGCAGCATTGGCATACGCAGGATAACACCCTGCCTGAAGCTGTAGTAGCCGTAGTAAAGGATAGATCAAAGGGAATGGACAGATTCGAAAGGGAAAAAGCCCAGGATGGATTTATTCAGAGAGAAATTGACGGTCACGTTATAAGATACAGGGTTTCAGTTCTTCCAATGGTCGGAACGGAACTGAAAAACAAGTTTGAAAGTGTTGTAATAAGAATATTAGATGATAGAAAAGTTATTACTGACCTGGATAAGTTAGGTTTAACCGGGTATGCCAGGCAGGCTTTTGTTAAAGCTATCAACCAGCCGCAGGGAATGGTTATTTTAACCGGTCCTACAGGAAGCGGTAAAAGTACCACGCTTGTAGCAGCCCTTTACCAGGTAATAGATCCATCTCTTAATGTACTCACGGTTGAAGACCCCGTAGAATATGTAATAAACGGAGCGCGTCAATTAAAAATTGGATATAAGATGAACTTTGACCAGGCTATCAGGTCAATTCTTCGTCATGACCCCGATGTTGTGCTTGTTGGTGAGATGAGGGATAAAGAAACCGCGGAGGTAGCAATTAAGCTTGCGAACACGGGTCACTTAACCTTTTCAACACTCCATACCAATGATGCACCAAGTGCGGTATCCAGGTTATATAAGATGGGGATTGAGCCATTCCTTATTGCTTATGCAATTAATATTATTGTTGCGCAGAGGCTTATAAGGAGTTTATGTAATAATTGCAAGCGACGAGTGGTAAATTTTGACGAAACTCTGATGAATGCTGCTGGCCTGAATATTGAAGAATGGAAGAATTATACGATCTATGAGCCTAAAGGATGTGAAAAATGCAATGGAACAGGTTATAAAGGAAGAATGGCAATTCATGAGTCACTTTATTTTACAAAAGAAATCAGACAAGCAATTGTTCGTTCTGGTATTGAAGTTGATGAAGAAAAGATCAGGAACCAGGCTAAAGCTGACGGCACACTTACTCTGCGGGATTCAGGATTTGATAAGGTGAGATTGGGATTAACATCGATACAGGAAGTGATCGCAGCTACTTCAGATGAATAAAATATTACTAAAAAAATAATTACTTAAATATTATGGCATCCAAAGAAACAAAAGATATTGCGTTAACTATCCCGGAGATTAAAAAGGTATTAACCGAATTCTGTAATTCAATCCCCCCTGTTCTGCAGGGACCTGACAGAATAACGTATTTGCTGGAAAGCATAGAGAAACTAAACTCCGATAAAAGAATTTTGCTTAGGAACTATTTAAATAAAGTTCTTACGGCAATGATCGAAATGGACGCCTCGGATATTGAGCTTGGAGGACACGGTAATGGCGGATATATCTGGCTAAGAGTTCATGGAGATAAAGAGAGAGTTAAGGAGTTCATTCAATTAAATGATGATGAGGCTGCTGTTTTTATCATAAATATGCTTAACAGCAACCAGAGGAAACACCTGGCATTAACACGTAATCTCGATTTCAGTTATACATTTCATTACACCAGGAAAAACGCTGATGTCCGCTTCAGAGCTGACGCATACTTCGATCTTGATTCACTCGCTTTGAATATGCGCGCGATAAATTCAGTTATCCGGCCCCTTGATTCCTACGGATTCCATCCACACGTGGTAAAAACATTAAGCCATACTTATATTAAAAACGGACTTACTTTAATAACCGGGATTACCGGTTCCGGGAAATCTACAACATTAGACGCAATTGTTGACGCACATAATCAAATTGATCCGGCACATGTAGTAATAATAGCCTCTCCAGTTGAATATGTCCATACCTCAAAAGTCTGCATTATCCGTCATAGGGAGATAGGGCGTGACGTGCTTTCTTTCAAGGATGGTGTGATTCAATCACTCAGGCAGGATCCGGATATAATAATAATCGGTGAAATGAGAGATCCTGAAACTATCATGTCGGCACTTGAAGTTACTGATACCGGGCATAAAGTATTTTCTACACTTCATACGTCTTCTGCATCAGAAAGTATCGACAGAATTGTAGCGGAAGTGAATCCTGCAGAACAGGACAGAGTACGTCACAGGTTAGCTGATGTACTTGTCTGCATAATCTCGCAGAAACTTGTACCCAGTCTTGACGGGAAGCGGGTTCTTGCAAAAGAAGTTTTAATAGTAACGCCAAGTGTAAAAGCAGCAATAAAGAATAATAATGTCAGCGAAATTTACATGATGATAAACCAGGGAGGACAGCAAGGCATGATAACCCTGGAGCAGGACTTAAAAAGGCTGTATATGTTAAAGAAAATTTCTCTTGAGACAGCCATTTCATACGCAAATAATAAAACAAGAATACATCAAATATTATCGGCAGCATAATGAAACCATTAGTTTGTATCTACTGTGAAGGAACAGAATTAAAAGCCGCAGTACTCCTTGCAGAGGGCGGCAAATTCAAAGTGCTAAAAACGGCATCTACAGATGTTATTTCCCGGCCTGCTTTAGCAACAGAAGACACCCTGGGAGGTCTCCAGCTTGATACTGAGGACCTTGAAATAGAAGGGTTGAAGCGAGGCACCGGTCCCGTCGGCGTTAATCATCAATCCGAAGCAACATCATTAGCTTTAATCAATGATGCTCTTTCGGGGATAAACCTCAACAATGCTCAGTTTATTCCGGCGTTAACAGAACCTGCTATCTACTATCATGTATTTGAAGGTTCTAAGTTTCCCAAATCGGCCAAAGTTACCCAGGAGATCATTAATGATATCCAGGAAGCTAAGAATGTATCCATTGACAGCGAAAACCTTGGATATATAGAACTTTCAGACAAATCTCTTTTGTCTGTATTCCTTGGCGGCGAGGTCAGCTGTATTAAATTTATAAACTCTCTCGCCCGGTATAATAATAAAAGGTATTATAGGATACCCTCGGTAAAAAGTGCTGAGATATCTCTTGCCTATTATGTATCCAAGCGGAAGAAATTCTTCCCGGATGATAATTCCCTTATTGTTTACATAGGGAAAGAGTACAGCAAGCTGATCTTCCTGCACGGCAGAAAATTAAAACACATAGGAACCACACTTGATATAGGAACTTCAAATCTCCACACCTATGATGTTTATTTTTCGAAGATCCTGCTTGAAATGGAGAATGGCGGAATCTCATCCCTGGATAATATTATAGTCTGCGGAGAGGATGATTCCGAGAACCTGATACTCTCTTTCTACGGTACTTTCCCGGAAGCAAATGTTTCCCGACTAGAGTTTGACGACCTTGATCTATCATCCCTGGATGAGGAAACAAAATCCAAGTTCTCTGCCTTCAGCGTCCCTGTTGCTGTAGGAACAGAATTTATAGATGAACAGGAAGAAGGAACAAAAGGAATAAATCTTTTACCTAAGTATGTAAAAGAAGACCAGAAGTTCATCCAGTTTGCATGGCATGGCTACCTGATGCTTCCACTGCTGTTTATCGCAGCATTTATAATGACGCAGTCAATTCTTAAGAATCACCTTGAACTCAGAGAACTGAATCAGAAAATAACTGAAGAGACCATTCTAATGCGTCAGAACCAGGAGATTCTGGATAATATATCCCAGCTGAAAACGAAGATCGAAGGATTTGATCAGACACAGGCAATACTCGATTCTGCATCTGCAGGAACCGGGGTCTGGACAGAAGTATTACAAAATATATCAGACTTCTTTGCCACAAGACATAATCTATGGCTCACTCAGCTTTCGGTTAATTCTACCAATGAGATTGTCCTGACAGGTTATGCAATCAGTAAAGACGTTGTTACCAAATTTGCATATTCTCTCGAAAATGCAACTTTAAGGAATATGACATTTGAAGCACTTCGGGAAGAGAATGCATATAAATTTAATATCAGTTTTAGTTTGTTAAATAAACAGAAGAGCGTACAATGAACCGAAAATTAAAAAGCACACTTGGTCTGGTCGCTCTGCTTGTTTTTATACTAGTTGTGGGCGGCGCATATATCCTTGTCTTCCAGAGAGGCGATCTTAACGAGAGAAGAACCAAACTCGATGAGATGAAGGCACATTCATATAATACTGCCGATCTGAAAGATCAATACCAGGATCTTCAGGTTCGTGCTGCAGTTCTGGACTCAGTACTGGCAGCCAGGAAGTTCAATATTCCTAAAGACTTATCATCCATAAAATTTTATGATTTTGTGAATGATCTGAGCGACAGTTATTCTCCTGAAACCACAATTAATGTAGACTATGCAGATGTACAGCCTGACAAAAACTTCTTCTACCACGAATACAAATTGAGTGGTGGAGCAGCGTACAACGACGTTTGGCGTCTGATCTATGCTATTGAGCAGAGTAAAGAACTGAAAAAAATAAAATCAGTTTCGCTAAGTAATCTGATTAAAACCGATGAGGAAGGGATGCCTCATTTCCTGGTTAACTATAACCTCGATGTTGCAGCCTATTATTCTAATGACAGCCGTTTTGCTACTTCAGCAATGGTTGAGAATAATCTTACTGCGAGACCATTGTATGATGCCTTCTATCCCCTGATCAGAAATGAAATTCCGCCTAACCTTGATAACCTTCTTGATGTTCAGGGTTCGAAATTGTTAGCCCTGGTTCCCGAAGGCGCATTCATAGGCGACATGAAAGGAAATACTTATTTACTATGGGAAGGTGAGCAGGTTTACCTGGGTTATCTGACGAAAATAGATTATGAAAGAAACAACGTAAGCTTTATCCTGAATAAGGGCGGCATCATAGAAAAAGTCGACCTTGGACTTGAAAAAGAAGCACCTAAAAAAGACAAAACAGGCCAATAAAAAAGAGAGATTAAAATGAAAACATTTACAATAACATTGTTTTTGATGCTTGGATTGATATTTCAGTCCTACTCACAGCAGTACCTTGAAAAGGAATTCAAAGGTTATACGAACCCCGATGAACTTGTTACAATGTCTGCATCATTGCCCTTTAACCAGGCGATAGATCTGCTCAGCAAGGTCAGCGAGAAATTTACAGGTAAAAATATTGTTTCAACCGTCAACAGCGACCAGCCTATTGGGATAGAGATAAATAATATGGCCTATGATAAAGCGCTGGTTGTAGTTGTACAGTATGCAGGTTTAACATACGAAGAGAAAGAAAACGTAATAGTTGTAAAAAAACGCGGCGAATCTGAAGAAAACAGATCACCTGACACTTATGCCTCTGTGGATTCGCGTGAGGTTAAGATTTCTGCTGTCTTTTTTGAGCAGGATGAAAATGCTACAAGGGAAAGAGGTATTGACTGGAGAGTTATACTTTCCGGAAAGGGTATAAATTTAGGAACCGAATTATACACGGGTGCAAATCCACAAACAAACAGCGGCGGGACCCAGACTGTTCAACAGAATAACTATAATATAACTGGTGATGGAACCTTTCAGAGCGGAAATTTCTTCGGTGATGTAACTGCCGCATTTAAGTTCCTGGAAACAGAACAGTTGGGTAATATCATAGCCAGTCCTAATGTAATTGTCAGAGAAGGTCAATTGGGCAGAATCCAGGTTGGTTCTGATTTCTCAGTAAAGCAAAAAGATTTTGCAGGGAACGTTGTTGAAAAGTTCTTCCCGACAGGAACAATAATCGAAGTGACTCCCTATGTATATACTGAAGATGGTGTTGACTATACCCTCTTAAAACTTAGTGTTGAAAGAAGCACTTTCTCGGCTGGTGAAACTACTACCGAAATCAAAAAGACTTCGGCAAGCACTGATATTGTAATGCTGAACGGTGAAGAAACTATACTCGGCGGACTTTATTCTACTGAAAAAACCTCGGAAAGAGTCGGTATTCCTTTCTTAAAAGATCTACCCTGGTGGGTCTTTGGTATCAGGTATCTGACGGGCAGCGATAAAGATGTAACCACCAAAAAGGAACTGGTTATATTAATAAAAGCGGAACTTGTTCCAACTTTGAAGGAAAGATTGGCAGGACCGAGAGTCGATAACCCTATTAAGGAAGATCTTAAGAAGAACGACGAGAGGATCAAATATTACCAGCTCAATTCATTAACAGGGGATAAATAATTCAGCTGATATGGAAACTATTCTTATTGTTGATGACGATACGAACCTGTGTTCGGTACTTAGAGAAGAACTTAGTGAAGTAGGTTATGATGCAGAATATGTGAATACAGGAGAAGATGCTTTTTCCTTCCTTGTGAAAAAACCAGTAGATCTTATTCTGCTGGATCTCAAGATGCCGGGGAAAGATGGATTTGAAGTACTGAAAGAACTCGAAAAGAAGGCGGTAAAAACGAAAGTAATAGTTCTTACAGCATATGCTGATGTTAAAAGTGCTATTGACTCGGCTAAAATGGGAGCCAGCGATTTTATCAGTAAACCTTACGATTTTGATGAGCTTCTCATCACTATTCGTAAGGTCCTTCAACGGGATAATTAGTAAAATTTTACTCTCTTATGGTTTACTATGAAACTCAGTTTAAGAATATTAATAATTAATTTCACCATTGTTGTACTAATACTGGGGAGCGCTGCTTTTGCCTTCTATTCAGTTATGTATAATGTACTTACCTCCCAGCAGTCAAAGCAGCTTCAGAATTCCCTGAATGAGTTCCTTTATACGTACCGCGATATGCAGCAGAATTCTGATGACGATTTTTATAAAGTTTTAGATAATAAAGAACTCATCTCCCTTTCACAAACATCGCTAACCAAGAACCTGGATTTCATTCTGGAGACTCAGCCTGGCGGGGAGAATATTTCCTACTATGCCGGGAAGAAAGATATTACCTTTCCGAAAGGCACTTTTGATTTGCAGATGTTCCTTAAGGAAAACCCATTTATAGCTCTGAATACTTTTACAAATGAAAAAGGGGTAACTTTTTATTACGGCAGATTGATCTCTGCAGAATTACTGACTGACATTTCGGGTAAAATTAATGCGGATATAGCCCTGGTTTGGGAAGGCACACCTGTGGAAATATCAAATTATGAAAACAACAATAAATTTATTGTCAGTCTGAAAGACGCTTATTCAAGTTTGACCAGCAGCGATAAATCTTCTGTGTATGCATCCGACAAAGAATCCACAGACCTTGTTGCTGCCATTTTTAACCCGGGTACATCTAACAACGGCAAGATCTCTTTCCTGGTTTTTAATACGATAAAGGAAGCAGCCGATCTTCGGTCTAATATCCGTTATGTTATTATTATAATCGGAGTGGCCGGCTCGATCCTGGCCTTAATTCTTACGCTGGTATTTACTGATAGCATCAGGAAGCAGATCACGCAGCTGAACCTGGCGACTGCAGCTACTAAAACCGGAGATTTCAGTACACGGATCGAAGTAAAGAGTAAAGATGAGATTGGTCAGCTTGCCGGTGCCTTCAACCTGATGATGGATGAATTAAATAAGAATCAGAAAGCGATGAATGAATATTCTGAATTCATCACCTTACTGAACCGGAACCCTATCCTTTCTGAAATTTCAGAATCAGCCCTGAAGAAAATAATTAACACAAGCGGGTATACCGTAGGAGCTTTGTATACGGTAGATGGTGACCAGGTTAAAATGGTGAGTTCATATGGTATTAAAAAGAATACCTTGACTGAAACACCGGAACTATTTGAACCTGTGCTTAAAGATCGTATCCCTGTTGAGATTGAATCTGAAGCAAGTCTTCCTGTAATAAATTCGGGTTTAATAAGCTTAAACCTGAAACACCTGTTACTACAACCAATAATTTATAATAATAAAGTTATTGCAATCCTTGAATTGGGAGCGGTGAACAAACCTTCCAGGGAGGCGAAAGAATATCTCCAGAATATCCAGGAACAGCTTGCCATAGGTTTAACTAATTCTCTTGCTCTTGTTCAGATGGAAAAGCTGATCGCTGACCTGAAGTCACTTAACGACGATTACCAGGAACAGAATATTAAGGTCAAAAAGCAGAACGATACGCTCACCCAGCTGCATGATGAATTAAAAATGAAAGCCGAAGAACTTAAAGCTGAAAAACATAAAGCTGAAGAACTTACCAGACTGAAATCTCAGTTCCTCGCCAGTATGTCGCATGAATTAAGAACACCTATGAATGCAATTTTGGGACTCACAGAGCTGATGCTGGATGATTCTGCTATTAAAGCTAAAGACAGGGAGAGATTATACGTTGTAATGAATAGTGCAAAGCGACTGATGGGATTAATCAATGACATCCTTGATCTTTCGAAGATTGAAGCAGGTAGAATGGATATAGCACTTGAGGACTTTTTCCTCGAAGATCTGTTAGCTGAAATAAATGCATCTGTAACGCCTTTATTTGTAAATAAGAATATTGAATTCAAAGTCGTTAAGAAAACAGATACCCGAATAATTGTCAATACGGACAAGGGTAAAGTTATCCAGGTATTGATTAATCTGCTCGGAAATGCAGTGAAATTTACTCATGAAGGGCAAATTGAATTAGAGATATCGACAGCCGATCAGAATAAATTGAGATTTGATGTCACCGACACGGGTATTGGTATTTCTGAAGCTGATCAGAAAATTGTATTTGAAGAATTCAGGCAGATAGACGGAACTACAACCAGGAAATACGGCGGCACAGGATTAGGTCTTGCCATATGCAAAAAAATTGCTGAACTAATGAATGGGTCAATTTCGGTTAAAAGCGAAAAAGGCAAAGGATCAACTTTTACATTCATCATTCCTCTTGTAGTAGTAGAACAGAAAAAGAAAGAAGTGGTTCCTCATCTTAACGTCGAAAAGCTTATTAAAAATCGTCAGCATCCTATCCTGGTTATTGACGATGATCCGGATGTAAGGTACACCATCGGTCAATATCTTATATCAAAAGGATATGAAGTGGAATATGCGGAAGACGGGGAAAAAGGATTACAAAAAGCAATAGCTATACAGCCTTTTGCTATTACACTTGATATCATGCTGCCAAGGAAAGACGGCTGGAGCGTGCTTAAGGAATTAAAGGGAAATCCTGAGACTGAGGATATCCCCGTAATCCTGGTTTCGATCATAAGCGATAAAAACCTGGGATACGGACTCGGGGCTTACGAATATATCGTTAAGCCGATTTCTTCCGAAAAACTGACTCATGCCTTTAACGCACTTGAAGAGCGGGCGAAGAAAAGAATTGAAAAAATTGTAATTGTTGATGATGATGAAAGTGTATTTGAGGATTTCAGAGAAGCATTTGCAAATGAAAATGTCAGGATAGATTACATAAAAGACAGCGAACTGGCATTCAGCAAAATAAAAGAAGTTCAGCCTGATCTAATCATACTTGATCTTCTTATGCCGAATATAGATGGAATAACCCTGTCGCATAAACTGAAAACACACAGGGAAACAAGGGATATACCCATTATAATAAGCACGAATGACGAGATGAGTGAAGACGATAAGAAATCTTTAAACCACATTGTTGAAAATATTACAGTTAAAACTAAAGGCCATCCGCTTGACGTATTAAAGGTAGTAAGGGATAGAATACGGCTGCAGGAAGCAAACACAGAAACACCTAATTCAATAGAACTGCCGGAGGCACCCAGAGCAGAAAGTGTAGAAGAAGTCTGGACAGAAGAAGTCCCTGAATTGAAAGAAATGGTCTTAAATGGCGACGTTCTTATCGTGGATGACGATGCGGATACCCTATTCACCCTGAATGAAATAGTTACCTCCTGCAATTGCAATACAAGGATGGTTCAGGGTGGAAAGGAATGCCTGGAAGCCGTGGCAGCGAAAATTCCCGATCTTATTCTGCTTGACATTATGATGCCGGGTATGGATGGATTTCAAACACTAAACAGAATCAAACAAAATAATTTATGGCAGAATATCCCGGTTTTTGCGGTGACGGCCAAAGCTATGGTAGAGGATAAAGAGATAATTCTAAGACATGGGTTTGATGATTACATATCAAAACCCGTTAATTCCGCTTCTATGGCCTTTAAGATTGAACGACTATTCTCCAAATTAAATACTGTGGTCAAATGAAAAAAATTCTTGTTATTGACGATTTACCGGAAAATGTATTCCTCCTTCAGGACAGACTGGAAAGCGAAGGATATGAAGTTATCACTGCTTATGAAGGTAAATCAGGGTTAAATAAAGCTATTTCAGAACAACCCGACCTGATACTTCTCGACATAATGATGCCCGAAATTACCGGACTTGATGTTTGTAAAAAATTAGTCAGCAATGAAGAAACTGCTCACATACCCATAATTCTGGTGACGGCCAAGATAGAAGCAGAGGACACCAAAGAGGGTCTGGAGGCTGGTGCTTTTGATTATGTCAAAAAACCCTTCAACCGTGTTGAACTGCTGGCCAGGGTAAAATCAGCATTGAAATTATCGGATGCAAGGAAACAGTTAATCGAGGCTGAGCGAAGTAAGTTATTTGCTGCGACTGTTGTTACGGCAAACCATAAAATAAAGCAACCCCTCACTCTTATGAGTCTTTCTACTGCAGCAATTAAAAGAGAGATCGGCAAAGAGATTATTTCAACAGAGGCAATAAATAAGAGGCTGGATTACATTACAACCGCTATCAAGGAAATTAATAATATTCTCAATCAGCTGCACACGATAAAAAAACCAGTTCTGTCTGATTATGTTAAGAATATAAAGATGATAGATGTTGATAAAAAAGAAGAGCCGGCACCCTGATCAAATTAATTTCTGGATGGTTGAGAACATCGTATCGAATTCATAAGGTTTGGTAAGGGTAGCAGTAATTCCGGCTTGCTTGAGATTCAGGTTCTCTTCGAGTCCCATACTGCCTGAAGATAAGATAATCGGCATTTTGAAATGAAGTCCCCTTATTTTTTCAATAGTCTCAAGTCCATTCATTTCAGGCATATTATAATCTACAATCACCAGGTCGGCTTTTATTTCCTCGGTCAGAATCCTTAGTCCCTCCGAGCCGGAGCCAACCTTAATAACGTTATAACCATTCGACTCAAGCATTTCCGCAAGGAGATCTCTAAGCATGACTTCATCATCAATCAATAAAATTATTTTATCGGTTGGAACAGTTTTCTCAGCTATAGAAGGTTCGAAGACCGGCAGATAAACGTCAAAAGTAGTTCCCTGACCAATGATACTTGAGACTTCAATGTGGCCGCTATGGGCCTTGATTATTCCATAAGTAACATATAGCCCCAAACCAGATCCGGTTTCTTTAACCTTTGTAGAAAAATACGGATCAAATATTTTCTGTACATTCTTTTCTTCGATACCGGTTCCATCATCCGTTACGGAAAAATGGACATATTTACCTTTATTAAGGAGCGGGTATTTAAAAATATTCTCATCATCAATCGTAATATTTGAGGCTACAAGTTTTATTTTTCCATTTCCGTCTATTGCCTCTTTAGCATTTACACAAAGATTCAAAAGCACCTGATAAATCTCCGTTCCGTTACCCAGAACATCATGCAGGTTCTCATCAACATGGCTTTCAAAGTGTATTTTCCGGGGGAATGTTTGGGAAATCACCTTTGAAATCTCCGACATTAATATATTAGGCTTAATAATTTCTTTTCTTTTAGGTGTCGGCTTTCCAAAAGAAAGAAGTCCTTTCGTAAGATCCCGCGCCCTAACAGAACAATTTTCAATATTATCGATCAGCCGGGAAATGTTTTCATTATCCGGAACCCGCTTTTTCAGGAGGTTTAAGCTTCCGAATATGCTGGATAAAAGATTACTAAAATCATGTGCCATCCCGCTTGACAATTTACCTATAGTTTCGAGTTTCTGAGCCTGCAGAAGTCTGTTTTCAAGCGTCGTATTTAGTTCTCTTGTTTTTATGCTGCTGATGGAAAATGCGAGGAGCAAAGCCAGCTGCTCGCTATTGTTGATATCGAGGGTGGTATATACTTCCTTCTTCCGTCCCACAATAATTACCGCCAAAAGTTTTTCATCAAAAAAGGCGGGGGAAATAATAAGTGCTTCACACTGGAAGAACCTGGTAAGATTAAATCCTATATTGTTAGGATAATTAAGAGCGAGGAGAGAGTGCTTGTTTACATTAAGCCATTTTGTAATAAATGAGAAATTAGCCTCTACTTCCCTTTCCATTTCTTTTTGGTTTTTAATTATCTCCTTTTCATCCCGGATCAGGAATTCATACTTCTTCGTATCATTGAAAATAACAACAAGTCCCACATCACTTTTAGAAAGTTCAATACTTTTTTTTAGTATTTCTCCCGCCAATATCTGAAGCGATTTTTCCTTTACCACCAGCGTGAGAATATTCTGCTGCTCCTCCTGGAATTTTAGATTTTTCTGGATAAGATCAGAATCAGTGAATCCCTGGATACTTTCATGGTGTATGTTATGAACTTTGATGAAGTAGCCTTCAGACCTGCCCATTGAGGCAAGCGGTGAAATCAATATCAGACGGGTATCATCACGAACCTGGAATGGTTTAGACTTATCCGCGGAAATATTGTCAAGAACCTTCTCATTAATTTCAAGCAGAGCATCCACGCGTTTTCCCTTTATACGCCTGGAAGTAATTAATGATTTGAACTGCTGGTTATACCAGGTAACTTTAAAGGAAGGATCAGTAATTGCATAGGCAGAATCATCTGTTTCTAAGACATCTATCAGAGGATATTTAGAAACGAGGGACTTAGACATACTATAGCTTATTAATCTTGTTTGATTTCGTATTTCTTAATCTTCGTATAAAGCGTTTTAGGGCTGATGCCCAGCTGATTTGCTGTCTGGGTTCTATCCCACCTATTCCTTCTAAGCACTTTAGCTATATGACGCTTTTCAACCTCTTCCATACTCATAACCGACGCATCCTCCTCTGACTCCACGGCAATAGGGTTTTCTTTAAAGGCAGTCGTATGCGGCAGGTTTAAATCATCCGGTTTAATGAGATCACCCTCGGCAAATATTATTGCCCGTTCAATAATATGTTCCAGCTCCCTTATATTTCCGGGGAAAGTATAACTCATTAAAACCCTTTCTGCTTCGGAAGAAATTCTCTTCGGGGCTCTTACAGGAGACTTAACCGAAAGAAAGTGATTAGCAAGCTGGGAAATATCTTCTTTTCTACCCCTCAGCGGTGGAATTGTTAATGTTATAACATTTAAGCGGAAGAGAAGATCACGTCTGAAGTTTTTATTATCCGCTTCCTCCATAAGGTTTCTATTTGTGGCGCCAATTACCCTGACATTTGAGGTCAGGTTAGTCACACCGCCTATTCTTCTATATTCTCCGTTTTCCAAAAATCTTAAAAGTTTTGGCTGGAGGGTCAGGCTGAGTTCTCCGATTTCATCAAGGAAAAGAGTGCCGCCATGAGCTATCTCAACCAGTCCCTGTTTTGTATTTTTCGCATCAGTAAACGCTCCTTTTTCATGACCAAATAACTCGCTTTCTATCAGCTGATCAGGCAGGGAGGCACAGTTTATTATGACAAAAGGCATGTCATTTCTGGCCGAATGCTTATGAATATACTCCGCGAAAAGTTCCTTACCTGTACCGGTCTCACCCTCAATAAGGATATTGGAATCAGACATCGCCGACTTATTTGCAAGGTTTATAACCCTCTGGAGTTCTGAACTATCGCCAATGATAGTATTTGAAAGCTTTTTATTTACCTGGCTCGAAAGAATCGCATTCTTGACTATAAGTTCTTTATGCTCAACCGACCTGTTTATGGTAATAAGGAGTTCATCAAAATTATACGGCTTGGTAATAAAATCATAAGCCCCCAGCTTGATGCATTCAATTGCCTTCCTGATTTCTGATTGCGCTGAAAGTATAATTACCTGGATAGAGGCATTATATTCCGAAACAAATTTCAGAACCTCTTCGCCCGATACTTCCTTCATATTTAGATCGAGCAGAAGGATATCGTAGTTTTTCCTTTTGATTGCTTCTATAGCGTACTGACCATCATAAACAGTATCGACAGAAAAGCCTTCTTCGAGAAGCTGTTCTTTTAACAAATAACAAAGAGTTTCGTCGTCATCACATACTAAAATCTTAGAGTTTTTTGTCATTAGTACCCTATTTTATATTGAAGAGAAATTGCCAATTTGGAATAAAAATCTCAATTTTTTATATTTGTAGCTCTCGTTTTTTAGATGGGCGCGTAGCTCAGGGGTAGAGCATCTGCCTTTTAAGCAGAGGGTCGGTGGTTCGAGCCCACCCGCGCTCACTCATTATTTCAAAATCATCTTTGCCCTGTAAGTCTACAGGGCATTTTTATTACAAAAATAATCAAAAACTACAATATTTAATATTAATACATTAATTAAATAACAGCAAGCAGAGGGGGAGGGATTGTCTTCATATATTGTAATCCTGATGTAATTCTTTTATTATTAAGCAAATCATAATAGTATTTCTGCAAATACGTTATTTATAGTTTTATTATTAAGGATCTTTCGTGGGTGAGATAGTTTTCTGGACCATTTTAAGAATTTCGATACTTATTCCGGTTTTATGGATTGCGCAGGGATATATCGAATTCCAGTTCTGGTGGACTATACTCCTTATATCGATTTATGGTGTTGTGATTCATCCTGCGATCATTCACTACCGGCTGTTTGAAGAAAAAAATAAAGAGATCATAAACTCAACCCTTTGTTCCTCCTGCAGACATTTCGACCGGACAGCGGTACTGTGTATGAAATATGACAAACATCCCACAAAATCATACCTGCCCTGTAATGGAGATGACTGGGTACCTAAGGTGCCAAACATAGGGCAAGAAGACATCTTTAACGAATAGAGCGGTATGTGTTGATAATGATGAGGCCGGTAGATTATCGTCATTAACCTCTGCCTGTCCAGCCTCCATCGTCCGTGAAATCCCTATCCTCCACTATCCCTCCAGTCTGCACCACCCTTCCAATTTCCCGCAACACTCATCTGCTGCCGCCCATCCAGCTCCACGACCCATTCCCCGGTCCCGTATCCAGCTCATTCTTCCAGCACGTCCTCCCTCGTCCACTCCCATCACCCATCTAGCCCCATCACTTGCCCAGCCTTTCACCTCATTCTTCCAACCTCAACATTCATCTTCCCCCGTTTACACACCGGCATCCATCCGTCCTCACCCACTCAGCTCTATCACCCCTCCAGCTTTGCATATCGCTAAGCCAGCCTTTCATCTCATTCTTCCAGCCTCAACATTCCTCTTCCGCCGCTTACACACCGGCAATCCATCGGTCCTCACCCACTCAGCTTCTATTATCCCTCCAGCCTTGCATATCGCTCACCCAGCCTTTCACCTCATTCTTCCAGCCTCAACATTCTTCTCCTCCGCTTACACACCGGCAATCCATCCGTCCTCCCCCACTCAGCTCTATCACCCCTCCAGCCTTTCATATCGCTCACCCAGCCTTTCATCTCATTCTTCCAGCCTCAACATTCCTCTTCCGCCGTTTACACACCGGCATCCATCCGTCCTCCCCCACTCAGCTCTATCACCCCTCCAGCCTTTCATATCGCTCACCCAGCCTTTCACCTCATTCTTCCAACCTCAACATTCCTCTTCCGCCGCTTACACACCGGCAATCCATCCGTCCTCCCCCACTCAGCTCTATCACCCCTCCAGCCTTTCATATCGCTCAGCCAGCCTTTCACCTCATTCTTTCAGCCTCAACATTCCTCTTCCGCCGCTTACACACCGGCAATCCATCCGTCCTCACCCACTCAGCTCTATCACCCCTCCAGACTTTCATATCGCTCACCCAGCCTTTCACCTCATTCTTCCAGCCTCAACATTCCTCTTCCGCCGCTTACACACCGGCAATCCATCCGTCCTCACCCACTCAGCTCTATCACCCCTCCAGCCTTTCATATCGCTCAGCCAGCCTTTCATCTCATTCTTCCAACCTCAACATTCATCTTCCCCCGTTTACACACCGGCATCCATCCGTCCTCACCCACTCAGCTCTATCACCCCTCCAGACTTTCATATCGCTCACCCAGCCTTTCACCTCATTTCCCCACCACACTCGTCACGTCACAGACCGTTCAGCTCCTCGGTTACTTCCTCTTAAACCACAACTAACTTTTATCTCTATTCCTTATTCGATAATTTATTACCAACTTTGATTTTTTGTTATGGTCAGCGATGGAAAAAGAACATAAACGCTTCATGTTTATAGACCTGCTAAGAGGCTGGGCTTTAATAATTATGATTGAAGTCCATGTTTTTAATGAATTTCTTCAGCCATCCTTAAAAGAGACCGGGTGGTTTCATCTTTTAAACTTTATTAACGGATTAGTTGCTCCTGCGTTTTTATTTGTAAGCGGCTTTGCCTTTATTATTTCGACGGAAAGAAGAATAGAGGAGTTAAGAAAGTTTGGCAGATACTTCTGGAATAAAATGAGCAGAATCGGTTTGATCTATTTAGCCGGTTACTCACTTCATCTTCCTCTTTTTTCATTTTCAAAGATAATTAATGATTCTTCATATGATTCTATCACAACATTATCCAATGTCGATATCCTTCAATGTATTGCTTCCGGATTGCTGCTGTTACTTTTATTAAGGATTATGATCAAAAATGAAAAACTGTTTTATGCCCTTTTGACCGGGCTGGTAATTCTGGTTAGTTTTATTTCTCCGGTAATATGGAAGATAGATTTCGGCAAATATATTCCAATATTTTTTGCTGCTTATTTGAATCCCGGTTACGGCTCTTACTTCCCGTTATTTCCATGGTTATTTTTTCTGATGGCGGGAGCCTTATACTCCAAATATTATATCAGATCGAGAGAGCAAGGCAATGAAAAATGGTTTATAATCAAATTTGTTGTCTGGAGTCTGCTCCTCATTTTTCCCGGGCATTTTATCTTTCCTGATCTGTTTGGATCTTCGATATTTACCTTTCGCCCCAATCCCGTTTTTTTATATCAGCGATTAGGATATGTGCTGCTTTTCTCATCCATCTTCTGGTATTATGCTTACAAACGAATGACGAAAGAGTCTTTTGTGTTAAATGTCAGCAGAGAATCTCTTTTAATTTACTGGCTTCACCTTGAGGTTATATTTTCAAAAATATGGAATGGAAAAAGCCTTGTTGATATGATGATGGGCAGTTTATCAGTTGCTGAAAGCCTGGGAGCGACAATAGTCCTACTTATTCTAATGTTAATCGCGGGCAATCTTTGGGGGGCGTTTAAGAAGAAATATCCTGTTTATATCAAACCCGTCGTTTCAATATTCATATTTATTTTTATTATAATATTCCTGTTAAGATAAGAACGCTGAATTAATTATTGGGTAAAAGGTGCCTACTAGTGTCCAAATCGCGCACTAATTCCGCACTAAATGCGCACTAAATGCGCACTAAATGCGCTTTAAAACCATCACATACGGTATATAATCCTGACCCAGCCCTGGTTTAATCCATTTACTAATCACGACTTATGACGCTGTTAAGTGTTGAGACTAACTTGATATTCGAAAAATTTATTGTAATATAATATGTATTAACAGATAGTAGAACAACCTGGATGATTAAAGTAACTTCAATAGGAGAGATTTTATTTGATGTTTATCCCGAATCAATGACGCTGGGTGGAGCATCATTTAATTTTATTTATCATGTTATCAAGCTTACAGGAAATGGTAATTTTGTAAGCCGGATTGGAAATGATGACCGCGGTAAAAACATACTCGATTTTTTCTCAAAAAATAACCTGCCGGCAGAGTTCATACAGAGAGATCCTGTACATCCAACAGGTGAATCAATTGCAATACTTGATGTAAATAAAGTTCCCGCCTGGCAAATAAAAAACGGAACGGCATATGATTTCATTGAACTAAATGATGCAGTAAAAAAACTTATTAATGAAAATACAGACTGCCTTTATTTCGGAACTCTCGCTCAGAGAAATACAAAAACGAGGGAAACAATACATCATTTTTTAAACAAGGATTTAAAATACTTTTGTGATTTAAATATCCGGCAAAACTATTACACAAAGGATCTGATAAAAGACTGTATCAGGGCCTGTGATATTCTTAAACTGAATATTGAAGAACTCCACCTGGTCAATTTATTACTGCTGGACAAAAACTTTGATACCTATGAAACCCCAAAAAGATTATTAAATGAATACTCGATTGAACAATTGTGCGTGACTCATGGAGACCAGGGTGCTGTTATTTATGAAGGAAACAGAAATAGTGTTTACACGTTAAAAATAGATAATGTAATTGATACCGTCGGGGCGGGTGATGCATATGCGGCTGTGTTCTGTATTGGTTATCTAAGGGGTTGGAATATCGAAAAGACAAACGAAATTGCTTCGAATTTTGCAGGGGAAATTGTTAAAATAAATGGCGCTATACCGGGTGATTTGATTTTATATGATAAATATAAAGAGTTGATAAATGGAAATTCATAAAAACAACTCCACGGCAATAGTGTAATTATTAGATCAGGTATTTTACGGCCGAAATGAGCCGATCCTTCCGTAATTATGTAGAATGTTTTTGTGTTATGGATTATCTTTACTTTTCAATTATTTCCTTGTTAAAATTGTTTTAAGGACTTTATGAATACAAGCAAGAGCCATCAACTTTTTGATGAAGCAAAGAAAGTTATTCCCGGAGGAGTTAATTCACCCGTCAGAGCATTCAAGTCGGTTGGAGGAGACCCTTTGTTTATCGCGAAAGGATCGGGATCAAGATTATTTGATGTTGACGGGAATGATTTTATTGATTACATCGGCAGCTGGGGACCACACCTTTTCGGGCATAACCCGCCTTTCATAATGGATGCTTTGCAGGAAGCCCTCAAAAACGGAACCAGCTATGGAGCCCCAACATCGCTCGAAGTAGAAATGGCAAAATTAATAACCGAACTTGTTCCTTCTGTAGAAATGGTTAGGATGGTCAACAGCGGAACGGAAGCAACTATGAGTGCTATAAGAACGGCAAGGGGCTATAGCGGAAAAGAAAAATTCATAAAGTTTGAAGGATGCTATCATGGTCATGCAGATTATTTTTTGATTAAAGCAGGTTCGGGGGCATTAACCCTTGGGGTTCCTACCAGTCCCGGGGTAACTAAAGGAAATGCTGCAGATACCCTGGTAGCCGATTATAACGACATTGAATCAGTTAAAAAATTAATAAGCTCTAATAAAAATGAAATTGCCGCTATAATCATTGAGCCTATCGCAGGAAATATGGGGGTAGTGAAGGCTTCAGATGAGTTTATTTCTGCTTTAAGAAAAATATGCGATGAGGAAAATATTGTACTGATATTTGATGAAGTCATGACAGGATTCCGTGTTGCAAGAGGGGGAGCACAGGAAATTCTGGGTATCAAACCCGATCTCACAACTTTCGGTAAGATTATAGGCGGAGGGTTACCCGTTGGCGGGTTCGGGGGAAAAAAAGAAATTATGCAAATGATCTCTCCGGCCGGACCTGTTTACCAGGCCGGAACCTTAAGCGGAAATCCCCTTGCCATGGCTGCGGGGTATGCCGCATTAAAGCACATCAAAGAAAATCCTTACTTATATGCTGAACTTGATAAAAAGGGGAAAATACTCGAGGATGGATTCAGAGAAAACCTCAAGAAAATAGGAAAAAATCTGGCATTTAACCGTGTGGGTTCGATGTCATGTTTGTTCTTTACGGAGAAACCCGTAGTTGATTTTAATTCGGCGATTACTTCCAATACCGAACTTTATGGAAAGTATTTCCATGGGATGCTCGAAAGAGGTATATACCTGGCCCCGGCTCAGTTTGAAGCTGCTTTCATATCGACGGCACATTCAGCCGATGATCTGGAAAAGACAATCAAAGCAAATTACGATACTTTAAAATCCATTTATTAAGCAGGCACTAACAGCAAAAAAAGTAAGACAAAATTGTCATACTTTTTTGTAAATTCTTTTACTGGTTATCAGCTTGTCTTACAGGAGGGGACCATGGGCTTTTAAGCTAGTTACTCACATAGTGGATAATCCAAAACAAGCAAAATTCGTTTAAATTAAACGATTAGAAACCCTGACAAAATGTCGCACTCTAATTTTAGCCGCATATTTTCTACAAGAGAGTTCAGGTTGTCTCTATTAGATAAAACTACCGGATATCTCAATCAGGTCTGAAGGGTAAACCTACTCCAGAACTATCGGAACTTCCGCTTCATCCTCAGGAATAACCTTAGCGATATCAGCAATTGAATCACCCTCCTTAAGCCTGATGACTCTTACTCCCTGGGTATTTCTGCCCATCACACGGATATCTTTCACACTCTGGCGAATAACCATTCCGTGTGAGGAAATAATAACAAGCTCATCGCCGTCAACAACCTCCATCATCGCTATCATTTTGCCGACCTTCTCGCTGGTCTTAACAGTTATAACTCCCTTGCCTCCCCGGTGAGTAATTCTATAATCATTTATATCCGACCGCTTTCCATAACCCTTTTCGGTTACGACAAGGATATTATCATTACGTTTGATGACAAGAAGTCCGACAACAAGATCTCCTTTAGAAAGTTTTACTCCGCGGACACCCGTAGCTACGCGGCCCATATCCCTGACATCTTTTTCGGCAAAACGGATTGCAAACCCGTTTCTTGTCCCGAGCACGATATCGTTATTCCCGTCTGTCATCTTAACAGAAATAAGTTTGTCATTCTTGATAATATTGATAGCGTTAATACCGCCCTTTCTCACATTACCGTAAGAAGATAGAACTGTTTTCTTAATTGTGCCCTGCTGGGTTGCCATTACCAGGGAATGGCTATCGTCAAACTCTTTTACAGTAACAAACGCAGTGATATTTTCTTCTCTGTCCTTTTCAATGAGGTTAAGAATAGATCGTCCCCTGGATGCGCGCCCGCCCTCCGGGATTTCAAAAACCTTCAGCCAGTAGCATTTACCTCCATCTGTAAAGAATAAAATATAATGGTGAGTGGAAGCAATAAACATATGCTCAATGAAATCATCGTCCTTTGTACCGGCACCGGTAACGCCCTTACCGCCGCGGCCCTGTTTTCTATAACCGCTTACCGGGAATCTTTTAATAAAACCTTTATGACTCATTGTAACAACAACATCTTCTTCAGCAATGATATCCTCAAGTGAAAACTCTTCATAATCATAAACAATTTCCGTTCTGCGGGCATCACCATATTTCTCCTTTATCTGGAGAAGTTCATCTCTGATAATAGAATATCTTTTTTCTTCACTGTCCAGTATACCTTTAAGTCTCTCAATCAGCTTAATTGTCTCTTTATATTCATCTTCTATTTTTTTCCGTTCGAGTCCTGTTAATCGCTGCAGCCTCATATCAAGAATAGCTTTAGACTGTATCTCACTAAGCTTAAACCTTCGCATCAGGTTATTTTTAGCCGTTTCTACATCCCTTGATTTCTTAATAGTCTCAATTACCGCATCAATATTATCCAGAGCTATAATATATCCTTCAAGAATATGAGCTCTGCGTTCCGCTGCATCGAGATCATACTTTGTTCTGCGAATAAGGACATCCATCCGGTGATTGATGAAGTGTTTCATCATCTCTTTTAAGGTTAGCACCTTAGGCACCCCATTAACAAGGGCAAGCAGAATCACCCCGAAAGTAGTCTGCATCTGGGTATGCTTGAACAGCTGGTTAAGAACGACTGACGGCTGAGCATCTCTCTTCAGCTCAACCACAACACGCATTCCATCCCTGTCGGATTCATCTCTAATATTTGAAATATCGGAAAGCTTACCGGCCCTTACAAGATCGGCCATTTTTTCAATAAGGTTTGCTTTGTTAACCTGGTAGGGAAGCTCTGTGATTATAATATTCTCTTTGTTATTCTTAAGCGTTTCTATATTAGCTTTAGCCCGTATAACCACTCTCCCGCGGCCTGTGAGATAAGCTTCCTTAACACCTTCATAGCCAAAGATGATTCCCCCGGTTGGGAAGTCGGGAGCCGTTACAATCTTCATCATCTTCTCATCAGTGATCGCAGGATTCTTGATATAGGCAATGATACCATCTATTATTTCATTGAGATTATGCGGGGGAATATTGGTAGCCATACCGACAGCTATACCACTTGCACCATTCACAAGCAGGTTCGGAAGATAAGAAGGCAGAACGATTGGTTCCTGCAGAGAGTCATCAAAGTTGGGAGCAAAATCCACGGTATTCTTATCAAGGTCGCGGAGCATTTCATCCGCAATCCGGTGCAGTCTCGCTTCTGTATAACGCATCGCGGCGGGCGAATCTCCGTCAACCGAGCCGAAATTTCCCTGTCCCTGCACCAGGGGATATCTCAGTGAAAATTCCTGAACCATTCTTACCATCGAGTCATATACCGCTGTATCACCGTGGGGATGATATTTACCAAGAACTTCACCCACAATTCTTGCTGATTTTTTATAAGGTTTGTTGTTTGCCAGTCCCAACTCATGCATTCCGAAAAGAACTCTGCGGTGAACAGGCTTCAAACCATCCCTCACGTCAGGAAGTGCTCTGGCTACGATTACGGACATAGAGTAATCGATATATGAGGATTTCATCTCTTCTTCGAGTGAAACAGGAACTATTTTTTCAAAAATCGTTGCCATAGTTAATCTTCTTTATTTTAACTTATAATTTTAATTATACATCAAGGTTTCGAACATACTTTGCGTGTTTTTCAATGAACTCTCTCCTTGGTTCCACCGCGTCTCCCATAAGCGTTTCGAATATTTTGTCAGCGGTTGCCGCGCTTTCAAGAGTGACCTGGAGAACCGTTCTTGTCTCAGGGTTCATAGTTGTATCCCATAACTGCTCAGGATTCATTTCACCCAGACCTTTATAACGAGAAATACTAACGCCCTTAACCGCTCCTTCTTCTATCGTTTCTTCAACCAGTTCCTCAGTATTCTCCTTGCCGTTAACTTTAAGACGCTTCAAGATATCATCTCTTTCTTTTTCGTCGAAGGCATAAAATTCCTGTTTGCCTTTTTTAACCTTATACAAAGGGGGCTGGGCTATATATACTTTTCCCGAAGTTATGAGGTTAGCCATATAGCGATACAGGAATGTCAGAAGCAGGGTTCGGATATGGCTGCCATCAACATCAGCATCTGTCATTAAAATAATTTTGCCATAGCGTGATTTATTCTGATCGAAATCCTGACCAAAGCCGGCTCCTATGGCTGATATGATTGCCTTAATTTCGTTGTTCTCCAGGATTTTACTCATCTTGGCTTTTTCCACATTAAGTATCTTACCTTTGAGAGGAAGTATTGCCTGGAACCTTCTGTCCCTTCCCTGTTTTGCCGATCCGCCTGCAGAGTCACCTTCTACGATGTATATTTCACAGTGTTCCGGATCCGTAATAGAACAATCAGCGAGCTTACCGGGAAGGTTCATACTATCGAGGGCATTTTTTCTCCTCGCAAGATCCCTTGCCTTTCGTGCCGCTTCCCTTGCTTCGGCAGCTCTCATACATTTCTCAATTACCTTTTTGCCGACAGAAGGGTTTTCCTCAAGGAATTCCGAAAGCTTCTCCCCCACCATTGTTTCAACAGCTGATTTCGTCTCGCTATTACCAAGTTTCGTTTTTGTTTGCCCTTCAAACTGAGGCTCAGCAACCTTAACAGAAATTACTGCCGTAAGGCCTTCCCGGAAATCATCTCCGGTAAGGGAGATCTTGTCATCTTTTATCAATCCGTTCTTAGACGCATAGTTATTCATTGTCCTTGTCAGTGCTGTCTTGAACCCGACAAGGTGAGTTCCGCCTTCGTGAGTATTTATATTATTAACATATGAAAAAATGTTCTCGCTATAACCGTCGGTATACTGAAAGGCTATCTCTATCGGGGTGTTATCTTTTTCTCCCTCGATATAGATGGTTTTATGAAGCGCCTGGCGGGATTCATCGAGGTATTTTACAAATTCAAGCAATCCTCCCTTGAAATGGAAACTTTCCTCCTCGCCATTCCTCAGATCCTTAATAGTGATTGTTATCTCCTTATTCAGGTAAGCAAGTTCCCTCATCCTTTCAGCGATTGTATCGAATTTGAATTTATCAACTTTAAATATTTCCTGGTCCGGGAAAAATGTTGTTCTCGTTCCTGTTTCATTTTTCTTTGCTTTGCCTATTTCGGCAACCGGTTTGACCGGAAACCCTTTTCTGTATTCCTGGAAATAAAGCTTTCCGTTACGCTTAACTTCAACCTTACACCATTCAGATAAAGCATTAACGACGGATACACCGACACCGTGCAGGCCGCCGGACACCTTATAGGTGTCTTTATCAAATTTACCCCCGGCATGTAGAACAGTCATTACAACTTCCAGAGCCGATCGTTTTTCCTCAGGATGCATATCGACAGGAATTCCCCGTCCGTTATCCTCAACCGTAAGGCTTTCATCCTTATTTATTGTAATATCTATTTTATCTGCATAACCTGCCAGAGCCTCATCAATACTGTTATCCACCACTTCATTTACCAGGTGATGGAATCCCCTGGTACTTACGTCGCCAATGTACATTGCGGGTCTTTTTCTTACCGCCTCAAGACCCTTCAGTACATTTATATTTTTAGCGCTATATTCGTTAGGATCAACTTTTGTCATACGTTCCGACCATTCTGTTTGTTGTTTTCATTAGGGGATTTCACTGAAATCTGATCCCTTTTATTCTTTCTTCTTTAAAATATTTGTTTACCTTGCTGACCAGCAGGCTTTCCCCGAACTTTATCTCACTCCGGAGAATGGAGTTATCCACACTTATAAATAAAATCTTTTTCTCTACCTTTAGCGGCTTTATAACTTTTTTCATTTCTGGAAAAATTTTATAGAACTCAAGGACGACATCCGATTGTTTGACAGTTCTTCTCACAGGCTCGAGTCCCGGATTCCCTTCAAATATTTCCGCAAAGCTTTTGAATTTATCGGGCATTGGAAATAACACCGTTACTTATTCTGAAAACATTATCTTCTTCTCTTATATTAAGAAAAGTCAGGTTTGAAAAATCGGTGAGTGTTATGAATGCCTGACCGACATCTCTTAAATATTCGCTGATTTTTATCGACCTGCTTGTGTCAAGTTCTCCAAAAACGTCATCGAGAAGGAAGAGCGGAGTCTTACCGGAAACCTCCTTCAGGTAAAAGAATTCCGCAAACCTTAATACTACCTGATACGTTTTATGTTGTCCCTGTGATCCATAGGTTCTCAGGTTAATTCCGTTTATTTCGAGAATAAAATCATCGCGATGGGGACCGGCCAAATTGGCTGCTCTTCTCATCTCTTCTTCTCTTTTTTCCTCGATTAATTCTCTGAACCCTCGCCCTATGTCAGTTGTTTCAATACCATCTAAAAACGAGTAATATATCCCGGGTATTTCGTCTACACCCATAATAATTTTATAAGATTCTTTTATGTAGCTGTCGAAATCTTTTATAAAATTTAAGCGATGTTCAATAATTTCAGTGCCGGAGGCCATTAATTTCTCCGTCCACGCGTCAAGTTCTGCATAAAGTCCGGGGTTTCTCGTCTCTTTAATTCTTGATAAAAGAGACGATCTTTGCCGAAGAGTTTTATTATAATCCAGTAATATCTGTAAATAAGTTCCACTGGCCTGTGAAATCACCGAATCAACGAATTTTCTTCTTTCAGATGGGGGACCCTGCGTAATTGAATGATCTGCCGGGGTTAGAATAACCACGGGAAACCGGCCTATCACATCAGCTGACCTTGATACAATCTTGTTGTTCTGAAAATAGTTCTTCTTGTTTTCTTGGAAGTTATATAATACTCTCACTCTGTTTTTTGTTAAATCTGTGAACATTCCATCTATTTCAAATTCATTCTCATCAAATCTTAAAGCTTCACTGTCAACTTTCGTATTAAAACTTTTTGTGGTACACAAATAATAAATCGATTCTATTATAGAGGTTTTACCTTCGCCGTTTCCGCCCACTATATAATTCAGCTTGTCTGAAAACTCTAACTCTGTATTTTTATGAATCCTAAAATTTTTGAGGTGGATGGATTTCAAAATCATATTAATTATTTAAACGTACAGGCATCAACAATAGCATCAAATCTTCTTTTTCTTCTGACTTTGAAGGTTCGATTATACATGCCTTTGTTGGTGAATGTAATTTAAATAACACCTGTTCATCGTTAATATGCGTAAGAACGTCATTTACATACCCTGTATTAAAGCCGATATCCATAGCATCGCCTTTATAATCACACTTTATGTTTTCGCGGGCGTTGGATCCATGATCAATATCTTCAGCTGAAACTTCAAGGTTATCGCTGCTGATGGAAAATTTGACCTGTTTTGAATTTGCGGTTGAAAACAACATCATTCTTTTAACTGTTGAGAGTAAATCTGCAGTCTTAATACTTAATATGTTCTCGTTTTCGAGTGGAATAACGCTATTATAAGCAGGATATTTTTCCCCTATAAGTCTGGTTATTAATTCAATTTCACCAAGATAAAATGCAATATTAGTCTTGCTCAGGTACATCTTAAAATCTAAGTCTCCAAGTAACTTTGATAATACAGAAATAGCTTTCTCAGGTACTATATACTGTTCATCGTTGGAGGATACAATGGTTTTATTTATATACTTTACCAATCTATGTCCGTCTGTAGTAACCAGTCTTAATCCTTCATTGGTAAACTCCATTAAGGTTCCTGTCATAGCTGGCCGCATATCTTCCTTGCTCATTGCGAACGAGGTTTGTTCAATCATTTTCTTTAAATCCTGTCCATTCATAGAAACTTCTTTTTCTTTAGAAACCTCTGGAATGTCAGGGAAATCATCCGACGGAGAGAAGCTTATGTTATATGTTCCATTATCCGTCTGAATCTTTAATTTTAAATTTTTCTCTGTTTCAAATTTGATCTGGGTATCACCAAGAGATCTGATTATATCATAAAAAAGTTTTGCTGGAATAACCATTTTCAGATCTTCATCAGAAGGAACATTCAGAGATGAGCGAAGTGCGATCTCCATATCTGTTGCACTTACTGTCATTAATCCGTCCTTAATTTCAATCAGGAAATTCTCCAGTACGGGCATTGGTGTACGACTCGGAACAGCAGGAATAATTTTGGATAAAAGTTTTTCGAGAACTTTACTGTTTACTTTGAATTCCATTGACTCATTCTCCTTTTAAAGCATATAAAAATAGTAAAAAAGGCTGCTAATCTCAATGAATTTAGCTGGTATAAATTAGGTTTTTCGACTGAAACAAGGAATTATTTGTTATTAAAATATAATACAAAATCGATGCATAGAAAAGAATTTTATTTATTAACCTCCTATTATTAATTAATGATTAATTAATTAATAATTAATAAGTATAATAAGGATGTGTATATGTTAATCCGGAATATTTGTTTATTCAGTTTAACTATTTGCAATGATTTTATATATAAATTATGTTGATAAAAAAAGGCAATGCCGCTCTTATAAACACGATGCGGATAACCTTAAAGTTTTCAACATGGTAAAAATATTTTCTTAACATGTTTCTAACAAAAAAAAAGGCTCCATATGGAGCCTTCCAGAAATTTTATTATAATATTTAATCAGGAACACTTCAGTTCAATCTGCGTCCGTACATTGTTTATAATCTCCTTTAAAGATTGATCTTTTGACATTGCATCTTCCACTGTGGTACATGAATGAATTACAGTAGAGTGATCTCTACCCCCAAAATGCAGGCCTATTGTCTTTAATGATGATTTTGTTAATTCCTTGGAAAGATACATAGCTATCTGCCGGGCCAAAACAATTTCTTTTTTTCTGGTTTTATCCCGTATTTTATTTTCTGCAATATTTAAAACTTCACAAACTATATTTGTAATCGTCTCGATCGTTACATTTACCTTTCTGTCGGTCGCTATCTCTTTAACTGTTTTTTTTGCAAGATCAAGATTTATCTCTCTCGAATTAAGTGAGGCGTTTGCCAGAAGTTTTATTAAACAACCTTCCAGTTCCCTAATATTAGAGGTAATATTATTTGCAACATATTCCAAAATATCAGGGGAAATTTCCAACCCATAATCTTCCGACTTTTTCTTAAGGATGGCTATCCTCATTTCAAGTTCCGGAGGCTGAATATCTGCAGCCAATCCCCATTGAAATCTGGAGATCAATCTATCGTCCAATCCTTTTAGATCTTTTGGCGCACGATCGCTTGATAAAATTATTTGTTTTCTTGATTGATGAAGAGTATTGAAAATGTGAAAAAAGTGGTCCTGTGTTTTTTCTTTGCCAATCAGGAATTGAATATCATCGATTATAAGGACGTCCATGCTTCTGTAAAAATTGGAAAAATCATTTACGGTATTTGACTGAATGGCTTCTACGAATTCAACCGTGAATATATCGGA
Organism: uncultured Ignavibacteria bacterium; assembly: GCA_963774455.1. Classification (GTDB taxonomy): domain Bacteria; phylum Bacteroidota; class Ignavibacteria; order Ignavibacteriales; family Ignavibacteriaceae; genus DATFVA01. Next base: position 96,115 of record CAVZFD010000004.1, on the reverse strand, counting down.
TGAAAGATATATTATCTTTTTCGATGGAAAAGTCTCACGTATTTTATTTCCGATAGCCTGTACAAGATGTGTTTTTCCAAGTCCAACACCACCGTAGACAAAGAAAGGATTGAACGACGTTCCTCCAGGATTTTCGCTGATTGCTCCCGCGGCAGCTCTTGCCAGCTGATTTCCTTCGCCCTTAATAAAATTATCAAAAGTATAACGTGGATTTAGATATGTTTCATGCTTTGGCTGTTGGACGGTAACTTCTTTGGCCAGCTGAATTACCGGAATCTTGGTGTTACGGTTTTCTTTACTATCCCTGTTTTCTTTATCTTCAGCTATAATGTAAGATAACCTGGCTTCTGGACCGATGACATCAAGTATTGTCCTATTAATAAGCGTATTATAGTGTTCATCTATCCATTCCCAGAAAAATTGGCTCGGAATCTGCACTTTTAGAGCAGAACCATTCAATTCTAGAGGTTTAATGGGTAAAAACCAGGTGTTGTACGTCATTAATGTGACGTTTTCTTTAATAGATCTGAGACATTCCTTCCAGACAGAAGCGGCATCTTGATAGTCGGGTTTATAAAGAGAGGAGGTGTTACTCATTTAGAATTATCCACAGAAAAAAAGAATAAAATTCTTTGAAAAATCACTTATTTACAAATTAGTTTTTAATGACACCCAAGATAATTAACAATTTCTTAACATTAGAAATCGCCCCTTAACCCATTGTAACTCAACCAATTAGAGACGTCGATTTCAATTATTAACAGTTTTTTCAAAAAACGTGGGGGGAAATTTATACCCCTTAGAGCTCGTGAAACGTTTTCACATCTCAAAATTATCAACAAGTTATGAACATAAATTTCGGGTGTCTGACACAGCGAAAAAATATAAAGTATTTTCACGTACCGCAAATTAATTCTTTAAAAAGTGCATGAAAAAATCTCTTTTTGACCCCCTATAAAGAATTAATTGTCTTGCTTGTTTATCTTATAAAGCCTATTTTTGAAGTCTTTTTGATAATTAGGAGCATAAATGAAGCGGACTTTTCAGCCAAGCAACAGGAAAAGAAAAAACAAGCATGGATTCCGTGAGAGAATGAAGACGAAAAACGGAAGAAAAGTGCTTTCTCGCAGAAGAGCGAGAGGAAGAAAAAGGTTGACCGTCAGCGACGAGATGTAGAGCATTTGAAACGCTTTGAACTTCCCGCCGGTGAGAGAATTAAAAGCAGGGCTGATTTTGAACAGGTATACGAGTCCGGCAGGGTCATTATTTCTGAAGACAAAAAAATAAAAGCTATTTATTTTCTGGATAAGCAAGCCGAATCCGGAAATGTAAAAATTGCGGCTGTCGTATCAAGCAAGGCAGGAAATGCTGTCTGGAGAAACAATGTAAAGAGGTTGATTAGAGTTTCTTACAGGCTGAATAAAGAAAATCTCTTTAAGCTTTGTTTACTTAAAAACTTTGTTTTGAAAATTATTTTTTCTCCTTATCGGTTCAATGAAAAAAATAACCGGTTAATTTTGATCGATGATATTATGCCCGGGATTATAGATGTTCTGGTTAAAATAGAAAGAAATATATAGATGTGGAGAATTTTTGTTTTTCTCATCAAAATATATCAAAAATTAATTTCGCCGCTCTTCCCACCCTCATGCAGATTTTATCCCACCTGTTCTGAATACTCCATTGAGGCTTTTAAGAAATATGGAGCATTAAAGGGCGGAGCAAAATCAGTCTGGCGGATTTTAAGATGCAATCCTTTCAACAAAGGAGGATTTGATCCTCTGAGGTAATGGTATTATAAATGGATAGAAATACAACAATTGCTTTTATATTGATCGGGGCTATTCTTGTGCTCTGGTTTTATCTTAATTCGCCTTCTCCCGAACATATACAGAAAGGTAAAACCACCGACACCACTGCTGTTCACGAAGATACATCCCGGATAAAAGAATCGAAAAAAGAAATTGCAGCGGATACCGTTAAGCTTCAAAAAAAGCAGCTTCAGACGGCAGAAAACGATAGTCTGAAATACGGCAAATATTTTTCAGCCTCTCCGGAAAAAGAAAAGGTAATTACTATTGAAAACGAATTTGTCCTTATGGAGCTGTCCAGCAAAGGGGCCAACATCAGGAAAATTTATCTTAAAAAATTTAATAATTGGTACTCAGTAAATGCTTCAGGGGGAGATGATTTTTATAAAACGCATGTCCAGCTTATCGATTATACTCAGGGAGATCCATATAACTTATCTTTTGTTACTTCGGACGGAAAGGCAATCTCAACTGCGGATCTTGCGTTCAATTCAGATGCCGTAAAATCCCGCTATGAAATAGCCGGGAATGATTCCCTCGTTTTGAACTTCAAACTCCATGCCGGGAACGATTCTTATATCGTTAAAAAATTCACCTTTTACGGGAACAAATATAGCTTTGAAAGTGAAATAGACCTGGTAAATATGACAAACCTTATCAGCAACAATTCATATGATCTTGTATGGGGTAGCGGTCTGAGGTTTGTAGAGGAAAACTCCGTAGATGAAGCAACTTATTCCGATGCAAGTGTATATTACGGAGGAGAACAGGTAATAGTAGATGCTTCATCAGTCGGTGAAAAAATTACTAAAGACTTTAACGGAAGAGTTGATTGGGCCGCAGTAAGAAATAAGTATTTTGTTGCTATTATTGCACCGAAAGATCCTGATGCCGTAAACGGTGCGTATATTGAAGGTAATAGAAAATCCGTTGGTAAAACCGGAACTAAAGAAGATTATTCAATAAGAATAAATGTTCCTTTTAAAAATACAGATTTTGAAAAGAGCATATTTACTGTTTATGTAGGACCGGTTGATTATGATCGGCTCAAAGAATATGGCGAAAAATTTACCGCACTTGTCGATTTCGGTAGTTTTTTTGGATTAAAATTTATTGTCAGGCCGATTGCCGAATATATTTTACTTCCTTTGTTCAACTTCCTGCATACATTCATTCCTAATTATGGCTTCGTCATAATAGTTTTCTCTCTCATAATTAAATTCGTTCTGTATCCCCTTACAAAAACCAGCTATCAGTCGATGAAGAAGATGCAGCTCCTTCAACCCAAGATAGCGGAGATAAAAGAAAAATATAAGGAGGATCCCCAGAAAGTGAATAAAGAAACAATGAAATTGTATCAAACCTACGGGGTTAATCCTGCCGGAGGCTGCCTCCCGCTCGTGCTTCAGATGCCGATATTTATTGCCCTATGGGGTTTGTTTAAAACCGCAATTGAATTGAGACAACAACCCTTTATTTTCTGGATAAAAGATCTTTCTGCACCAGACGTTATCGCCCAGCTACCGTTTAAGCTCCCCCTGTTCGGCATTGACCAGATTAGCGGGCTGGCCGTATTAATGGGGGTAACAACATTTGTTCAGCAGAAAATGACCGTAAAAGATCCCAAACAGGCCGGACTTGTTTATATTATGCCCATAATGCTTACCATTATGTTTATGTCATTTCCTTCGGGGCTTAACCTCTATTACTTCATGTTTAACGTCTTCTCAATTGCTCAACAATATTATATAAATCATAAACATGACGGAATGGAGCTTGTTCCGGTTAAAAATCCCAATAAGAAAAAGGGATTTATGTCGAAACTCATGGAAGCTGCAGAACAGAATGCAAAAGTTCAGAAGCAGCAAAAAAGGAAAAGATAAAATATCTTTTAAAAAGTTTATTTTTCTTCGATAAATATTTATATATCGGGAAAAGCTGCGCTAAAAAGATGATCCGCTTTAATCAAATACTTTTTATTCTGTTGTTAGTAAGCTTAACGGCGGTTCAGGCACAAAGTGAATACGTCATCTCCATACAGCATAAAAATAAAGCACTTCCTTTCGGTTTAAGTAAAGAAGTTTCCTCGACACAACCGGTAGTTGCGCTCGCTCTTAGCGGTGGCGGGGCGCGGGGACTCGCTCAGATAGGTGTGCTTAAAGCTCTCGAAGAGGCTGGGATTAAGGTAGATATAATTGTGGGAACAAGCATGGGCAGCATAATCGGCGGGTTATATTCGGCGGGTTATTCTGTTGAGCAGCTGGATTCCATAGCACTGGATACAGATTGGAATGACCTTCTTTCCTCTGAGCGTGAAACTAATCGAAGAGAACTATTCATCGATCAGAAAGTGACAGAGGATAAGGCAATCTTTACTCTACGCCTGAAGGGACTTACACCTCTATTACCGACTTCTATAAACAACGGGCAGAAATTATCTAATTTTCTGAATCTTCTCACTCTTCAAGCTCCTATCCATATCGACAGCAGCTTTGATGAGCTTAAAACAAAATTCAGAGCGGTATGTACCGATCTCGTAACCGGGAGTCCGGTTGTAATAGGCAAGGGTTCTCTTAGCCAGGCAATGAGAGCCAGTTCAAGTGTCTCATTTTTCCTCTCTCCGGTCAGATCTGATTCGCTTATTCTAGTTGATGGGGGACTTGTGGCCAATATACCTGTAGAAATAGCGAAGAAGCTAGGAGCTGATTATATAATAGCAGTTAATACAACCAGCAAACTTCACCCTGAAAAAGATCTTGAGTATCCCTGGATAATTGCTGATCAGATTATTAGTATTCCTATGAAATTACTAAACGAAAATCAGATGAAGGATGCGGATATTTTAATTACCCCTAAGCTGAGTGAGGGTTCCGCAACAGACTTCTCGAAAGTCAGGGAGACTATTCAGAAGGGATACGAGTCCATGAGGTCGGCCAGCAACTTAATCAAAAGAAAAATCGACTCATTAATGATAAGTAAATATGACTCTCCCAATAAATATTTCAGCAACCTTTTCTCTTCAAATGATGATTCTTTATCAGAGAGCTTTATAAAAAGTTTACCCTACAAGGATTCTGTCTCATCGTCTTCGATCCGCTATAATCTTTGCCGTTTCTTCCGGAATGGTGATTATGCTGACCTGGAGGCATTAATTGAGAGTAAAAACCGGTATTCTGTTTTAAAACTCGTCGGGCTCTCTTATCCCATCATTCATTATGTCAATATTAATGGGGCATCTCTACTTAACCAATATGATACCGATTCCCTGTTCAGCAGTATCACTGGAAAACCATATAATGCAGAACAGATAGTATCGAAACTAACGGAATTAATGGATCTTTATCGCAGACAGGGATATTCCCTTGCAGAAGTAAGGGATGTCAGGTTTAATGAAGAGGAAGGAATCCTTAACATTAGAGTAGATGAGGGAATAATATCCGGAATTCGTATAGTAGGAAATAAATCCACGAATGAATCAATTATAGAAAGAGAGTTCCCCCTTGAGGCAGGCGATTATTTTGTTTATCAAAAAGTGAAAGAGGGTCTAACCAATCTGCGGAGCACAAATCTTTTTGATGATATTCTGCTTACTGTGAAAAGAGAGGACAACCAGAATATCGTAATACTGAATGTGAATGAAAAAATCTCTAGCCTGGTAAGGGTTGGTTTTCGTGCAGATAACGAAAATAAGGTTCAGGGGAGCCTTGATGTTCGTGATGAAAACCTTTTCGGCAGCGGTACAGAGCTTGGTCTGCTTCTATTTGGAGGAACACGGAACAGGGCGTATGTGCTTGAGCATAAATCAAACAGAATATTTAATACTTATTTCACTTATAATATTAATGCTTTTTACAGGTTCAATGATATCTACGCTTATATGGATGATTCCTCCACGAATGTTCATCGCTTTTCCAGAAGTTCCATCGGTGAGTACAGGCAGATTTATTATGGAACATCCCTGGCGCTCGGCACTCAGGTTGAACGATTCGGAAATCTAATCTTTACAGGCAAATACAAGTATGATGAGATAAAAAATAAGTCAGGTTTCCCTGTGAATCCATATAAATTAAAAATAGTTAGTCTTAAAGCCAGCTCAACTATTGATACACAGGATAAGTACCCTTATCCTGAAAAAGGATTTTACTTTAATGCAGAATATGAGGTGGCTCAGAAAATCCTTGGGGGAAATATCGGATATACGAACTTTAATTTTCAGTATAAGAGTTATTTAACATTCAATAGGGTTAATACTTTCTCTCCGAGAGTGGTTATGGGGTTTGCAGACAAGACCCTCCCTTTAAGTGAGGAATATTCACTTGGTGGTCAGGACTCCTTTTTTGGAATGAGGGCCGATGAATTCAGAGGCAGACAGATTTTTCTTTCCTCATTAGAATACAGGTATAAACTCCCATTTGAAATTTTTTTTGGTACCTATTTTAAAATGCGTTATGACCTCGGTTCAACGTGGGAGGTACAGGAACAGATAAAATTTAAGCAGCTGCGACATGGAGTTGGTATTTCGTTGTCTTTTGACACCCCGGTTGGTCCTGCTGATTTTTCGGTAGGCAGGAGCTTTCTATTTAAAAACCTTCCAGATAATCCTATCAGCCTGGGAGACGTATTTTTTTACTTCTCAATCGGTTATTATTATTAAGCACTCGGGCAGGTAACGGAATTAAATCTTAAAATTATTTTATAACAAAGGGCTGACTGTAAATAAAGTTACCGGGAGAATTACTTCTGACCAGCTTTAGCTGATAATAAGTTGAGGTTTTGAGGTCATCAGGAACTTTCCATGTAAACGAACCCAGATTGGGTGAATTAATTAATATTTCAACAGGATAATAGTATTTCTTTTTTAAAAGAATCAGATCAACATTATTATCAGGTGAAAAATCCCGCCATTCTATCCGGTAAGTAGATCCTCTTATCCATTTATCTCCGGCCGAAGGAGATATAAACTCTCCGGATTCCTTTACCTGGGCAATAGTCTGGTCCTCTTCTGCAGGTCCTGAGAAGGCATTGTCTCTGCAGCCGCCCGTAATAACGAGAAAAATCAGAAATGTAAAAAGAATGTAAGGTTTCATTTTGCATCCTAAAATCATCCGAATGTTATAAAAAATTTTACTGGAAATCTACGTCTGAAGACAAACATACACTTGTTTATATCTGCCCGGTCATAACCGGCGACTGATTATGGTTAATAAGTGTTAGTACTTCCTTCCCTATTCAAACCGACGTTATCTTGTTATATGATAAGAGTCAAGCAATGAAGAGCAATTACTTTATAATAATTTGTTTTGCTTTATGGTATAAATCAATATAGGATTTAGCTGCATTATGCCATGAATATGTTTTTTCCATCCCGTTTCGCTGGATTTGTTTCCAGACATTTTTATTATGATATGTATCAATTGCACGAATAATTGCTGAATAAAGTGCCCGTCCTGTATAATCCTTGAAGGTAAAGCCTGTCCCATTTTCCTCACCGGCAAATTTGTCTTCATCCCAGTCAATAACTGTATCATTCAACCCGCCTGTTTTTCTCACAACAGGAACAGTCCCATACCTCAAACTATAGATTTGGTTAAGGCCGCAGGGTTCATACAGGGAAGGCATCAAAAATATATCTGCTGCCGCTTCAACAAGATGAGAGATCTCATTATTATATCCAATATAAACTGCAGCTTTACCCGGAAAATTATGAGATAAAGAATTAAACATCTGCTCAAATCTATCCTCTCCGCTGCCAAGGATGACCCAGTTTGCCTCAAGGTTCATCAGTTGCGGAAGTATCTCCATCACAATGTCGAAGCCCTTTTGTGAAACCAACCTCGATATAATACCGATCAAAGGAACATTTTCATCGAAATTAATTTTAAACCGTTCAAGCAGATATTTTTTATTTTTTGTTTTGCCGGAAAGATAATCCCGATTATAACGAAAAGGGATCAGCTTATCATTAGAGGGGTCCCACGTTTCATAATCAACTCCGTTCAATATTCCATAAAGATCTTTATGACGGGATTTAAGGATATTTTCCAAACCCGCACCGTATTCAGGTGTTAATATTTCTTTAGCATAGGTGGGACTCACCGTGTTGATAACTTCTGAAAACAATATCCCTGCTTTCATAAAATTTATATTACCAAACATCTCAACAGGACCACCCGGGTAAAACAATTCTTCACTTATTTCTGCTGCAACGAGAGTCTCTGAAGGAAAGATACCCTGATATCCTATGTTGTGGATAGTGAAAAGGAAAGAAGTTATGTCGAACATCCTGTCCCACCTGTAATTATCCTTCACGAACAGCGGCAGAAGTCCTGTCTGCCAGTCGTTGCAATGAATTACATCCGGCGCCCACTGCAGTCTTTGCAGGACTTCGATCACCCCTTTACTGAAAAGAATAAAACGTTCACCTTCATCCTCATCGTTAGTGTATATCTGTCCGCGGAAGAAATAGTGGGGACAGTCAATAAAGTTTACTTCAACATTTGAGTCCGGCAGCTTTGCCTGGTGCAAATGGATGAACCTCAAAACTCCGTTGACACTGAGAGGAATTTCCCCAATGTCCCAGCAGTACTTCAGATTATATTTAGTCTCATCAATGAAGTTATATTTAGGCATGAATACCTTTACTTCATGTCCCAGTCCGGCAATATTTTTAGGCAGGGCACCCGCTACATCAGCCAGGCCGCCTGCCTTAGCAAATGGAAATACTTCTGAGGCTGCAAAAACAATCTTCATATTTTGTTTCCTCCTATTAGTAAGCAAATAACTGCAGAAAAAAAATTAGTCAAAGCACATTATTGCTTAATTAGAGAAGCGTATATGTTAACCCTAGCTGTAAAGCTTCTTTTATCTGGGTTTTAACCGACTGATCTTTCTGATAAATCAGAAGAAAGGATAAATTCACATTCAGATAGTCGTTAATTTTTGCAATGAAGGAATTGTCCCATCTTATATCCCATACATCCATACTCTCAAACCTGGAAAACAGTCTCAGGTTACTCTTGTAAAGGAGATTCTGCTGAAGGGAAAGTTCTGCCGTCGTAACAGATTCAAGACCTGTTTCAACCTTGGTCTTTTCAATTTCGGGAGTTTCCGGATCATCAGCATAGTGGTAGTATTTATTGGTAAACGTTTCCTGAACGGCAAAACCTACCCTGGTTGTAAAACTTTCAAGTTTATCATAAGTAAAGCCAATACTTTGTGTAACATATCCCGGATCAAAAAAGCCCGCAATCGCATAATTACTATCGGCATCATATTTATAGCCAGTTCCTATTGCAGATCTGACGGTATTACTTACGTAAGGATCAACCACCCAGCCTATCTGATATGACAGAACACTTTCCAGGTATAGCTCGTTATCCGTTGTCCGGTAATCCTGACTGCCAAGTTTTGTGCGTCCATAAGCAAGTTTGAGATCATTTCTGAATTTCCAGGATTGGGTATAGTACTTTAGACCCCCTGTCCCGAGGAAAGTAACTGCCAGCGTGTTTTCACCCCCCTGCGTCCAGTTGCTTAACGCTAACTGACTGAGGTTTAATCCCACCACTGCAACCGGGGTCCATTCATAAAGTTTCACCGAATCCTCCTGTGCAAAGTTTATATGTGACATAAAAAGGAGGGCTACGAAAAATACGGTAAATTTAACTTTCATTTTTTTATCCTTATTTTACTTAAGAAAAATATTTTTAGGAAGAAGTGTTATGAATATAAAAAAAAATGGAATTTCAATATTCATCGAAGGGGATAAAAAAATGACTCCGATCCTTTTTATACATGGATTCCCTTTCGATCATAATATGTGGAACCAACAGCTCAGCAAGTTCAGTTCTGATTATTTATGCATTACTTATGATATACGTGGATTAGGGGATTCAAGTCCCGGGGATGGTCAGTATACGATCGAATCTTTCGTTGATGACCTTGAAATGGTAATGAATGAAATGAATATAAATAAAGCTGTACTATGCGGATTTTCAATGGGCGGTTATATATCTCTCAGGGCCGTTGAACGTATGGAATCCAGGTTCGGAGGATTGATACTCTGCGATACTAAAGCATCTGCTGATTCAAATGAAGGAAAAATAAACCGGGCATTGGGCTTAAAAAAAATTAATACTGAAGGAACTGAAAAATACGTACAGGATTTTATTCCTAATTGCTTTTGTGAATATTCACTGGAAAACAGAAAAGAATTAGTACATGAACACATTAAAAGATCAGAATATTTTTCTTCCATAGGCATAAAAGGATGTCTTCTCGCAATGGCAGGAAGGACGGACACTTCCGGATATTTATCAAAAATAGTAATCCCCGTTCTGATTTTGTGCGGCGAAGAAGACAACCTGACAACTCCCGATGTTATGATGGGAATGGCCGATCTTATTCATAATGCTGAGTTCCAAACTATCGCCAGAGCCGGACATCTTAGTCCGGGAGAAAATCCTGACGAAGTAAATAAGCATATTTCCGGTTTTTTAAAAAGGATAAAGCAGAAATGAAAGCTGTTATTGTTAAAAAACCAGGCGGGGCAGAGGAATTAGAATTAGGAGAAATCGCAGTACCGGTTCCAAGAGAAAATGAAGTTCTTGTAAGGGTCCGGGCCGCGGCCTTAAACAGGGCGGATATACTGCAGCGTGAAGGTAAATATCCTTCGCCTGAAGGAGCGAGCAGTATCCTGGGACTTGAGATTGCCGGAAATATTCATGCCGTAGGAAAAAAAGTCAAACGCTGGAAAGAAGGGGATAAGGTTTTTGGATTACTCCAGGGAGGTGGTTATGCAGAATATGCCGTTATCAATGAACTAATGGCAAATCCTATTCCTTCAGGACTGACTTACGAACAGGCCGCATCTATTCCCGAAGTCTTTTTAACAGCATACCAGGCACTGATCTGGCAAGCAAAACTTCAGCAGGGAGAAAAAATTCTGATACACGCCGGGGCCAGCGGTGTCGGAACAGCAGCTATCCAGATCGCCGGGTTGCTTGGAACCGAAATTTTTATAACCGCTTCAGCCGGGAAGCACGCAATATGCAGAAAGTTAGGCGCAAAATATACAATTGACTATAAAAATGAGGATTTTACTTCGAGGATTGATGAATTAACAGGAAAAGAAGGAGTCAATGTAATAATCGATTTTATTGCGGGTCCTTATTTGAATGGTAATTTAAGCTCACTCGCCAGAGATGGAAGGCTGATTTTACTTGCAACGCTTGGAGGGGGGAAAGCAGGAGACACAGATATCCGTCAAATTCTTTCGAAAAGGCTGACAATTATAGGGTCTACCCTAAGGTCAAGAACGCCGGATTATCAAATCCGACTAAATGCTGATTTCATGAGTTTTGGCTTCAATAAATTTGAAAGTGGTGCGCTGAGACCAGTGATTGATAAGGTATTTGACTGGAACGAAGTTTCTGAGGCTCACCATTATATGGAGGCAAATAAAAATATCGGCAAAATTGTCCTGAGAATTTCCCGATAAAGTTCTACGGTACTTTTCATATCATTAAAAAACTTCTATGCAAGCAGCAATAGAGAAGTCAGAATCAAAAGAATATATAACCAGATATTTCTCATTATATACCTCATTTATTTTGATCACTTATTTGGCTTTTCAGGTTGGAATCCTGAAAGGAAAATAAGCTAATTCTTCGTGTAAGGATATAAAAATATCTTTAATCCCGGCCTCATGTGCTCTAGCATCGCCAAATGATTAATTTTAATGGATTTGAAGCCTTTTTCTTTTAATTGAAAAGTTAATTTTTCATCCTTTCCTGTTTTCAATAGAAACTGACAGAATAATCTTGAAAGACTCCTCCTAAATAATTAAACTTTGCGCTGAAAAACTTATCCTGGTATAACCACTCAAGAAATATTTTATCTCCCTCCCACAGGTTGAGCTTAGTGACCTCATCATTGCGGATCCACCCGAGTTTTCCTTCGGGCGAATCTATCAATTCACCCTCAAATTTATCTGCTGTAAAAATAAAGACATACCAGTCATCCCTCCCGTCAAATTTAGGAAAGGTTATAAATCCATGCATCCGTGGAGAAGTAACAACAAGTCCCGATTCTTCTTTTATTTCTCGGACAGCACATTCTTCCGGACTTTCACCTTCTTCAAATTTACCTCCGAGTCCGTTCCATTTACCCTCGTGATAATCATTCTTTTTTTTTGTACGGTGTATCATAAGGGTAGTCTTGTCGCCCTTATTCATCACATAACATAGTGTTGCAAGTTTCATATTATACCTGTGAAATTAGGAATTTTTATAGTTAATCTTTACTGGCTAATTTATATTTCCAGGGGGAAAATAAAAATGTGTTCTAAATCTAAGCGATAAATTTATGCACAATTTAATTCTTTTTGACTTTGCACTTTAAATTATTTTGAAAATATTTGAGTATAACTTTAAAGTTATAATTTAAAAATAAAGGAGAGCTATAGTAATGGCTGTTGAGATGAACTTCCCGGAGAATAATTCTGCGAATCCGTTAAAGAATTTCTCCGATGTGGAAGAGGATAAAATCAGAGCATTCTTTGCTTCGCGGAAGGATGAAGAGGAGGATGATGACTACGATGAAGGGGATGAAGAAGATGAAGAGGACGATTATTACAAAAAGGATGAAGAGGAGGATGACGTAGAGGAAGAACCTGAGGAAGATATACTGGATGAGGAGGATGTTTACGAAGAGGACTTTGATTTCGAAGAAGAAGAGGATGATGATTTATTTGACGATGACGAAACTCCTTACAATTAATACCCCAGATAGAGGTCCTTCATCAGGTAATTTTTAACATAGTCGGTTACTCCCTCTTCAAGTGACGATGATTCGCGGGGATAGCCGGCTTTTCTTATTTTATCCATTTTAGCCTCCGTGAAATATTGATACCTGTCGGCGATCTCAGCAGGTAAATCTATGTATTCGATGTTTACGTTTTTATCCATTGCATTGAATATTGAGCAGACAAGATCATTCCACTTTCGTGCTTTCCCTGTTCCCACATTATATAATCCCCCGCGTTTATTCTCAAGGAAATAGAGCGTCATATTTACGGCATCCTTCACGTATATGAAATCCCTCATCTGTTCGCCGTCCTTATAGTCAGGATGCAGCGACCTGAACAACCTGACTTGCCCTGTATCCCTGATCTGTTCATATGCCTTCTGGACCAGGCTCCTCATATCCCCCTTATGATATTCATTAGGACCATAGACGTTAAAATATTTTAAGCCCGTAATTTGCCCGAACCAGCCTTCACGATGCGCCTTAATATCAAATAGATTTTTGGAATATCCATACATGTTCATTGGGCGAAGATGCTCCGGAAGTTCTTCGCTGTCATCGAAGCCGGAAGAACCATCGCCGTAAGTTGCAGCAGAAGAAGCATAGATAAACCTTATATTTCTTTGAATACAAAATTCCGCAAGCCGTTTCGTATATTCATAATTGTTCGTTAACAGGTGATCGGCATCTCGTTGCGTAGTCGAAGAATCAGCCCCCATATGAATCACGGCTTCAAGGTTTTTGTTCAGCTTATCAAGGTTAGCTATGAATACATTTTTGTTAATAAAATCGTAGTACTTCAGGGGCACAAGGTTTTTCCATTTATCAGTCAGCCCAAGCTCGTCGACAATTAATATATCAGTCGTCCCAAGGTCATTAAGCTGCCATACTATGGCGCTGCCGATAAAACCCGCGCCGCCCGTTACTATGATCATATTTGATTGTTTTTGTTTATAAATTGGATTTATAATAGAAAACAATTTAGTTATATTTGATAACTTTATAAAGCTATCGGCTAAACCTAAAATACTTATCATACTAATAATAAATTCGGACAGATGAATTCTAAACCTGATATTCTGAAGAATCTGCTTAAAGAACGTATACTTGTGTTTGACGGCGCAATGGGGACTCTGATCCAGCAACATAAACTGACTGAGGACGATTTCAGGGGGGAAAGATTCCGGGAACATCCAAAGGAATTAAAAGGGAATAACGAAATATTGAACCTTACTCAGGCGGAGATTATTTGTGATATTCACCGTGCTTACCTGCATGCCGGAGCCGATATAATTTCAACGAATACTTTTAATGGTACAGCAATCTCATTAGCTGATTATGGAATGCAGGAATTTGTCTATGAGATAAATATTGCGGCTGCCCGAAATGCATGGAAAACCGCAAATGAATATAACTTAAAGGATGAATCAAAACCCAGATTTGTTGCAGGAAGCCTGGGACCCACCAACAAGACCCTATCTATTTCACCCGATGTAAATGATCCTGGATTCCGCTCTGTTACTTTTGAAGAGATGGTTAAAGCTTATTATGATCAGGCCAAAGGACTTATCGAAGGAGGGGTCGACATCCTGCTGGTTGAAACCATTTTTGATACTCTGAATGCTAAAGCCGCGATATATGCTATTGAAGAGTATCTTAAGGAGATAAAAAAAGAAATTCCGCTTATTATTTCAGGAACAATTGTAGATCTTAGTGGAAGAACGCTTTCAGGTCAAACTACCGAGGCCTTCCTCATTTCTATTTCTCATGCAAAAAATATTCTTAGTGTGGGATTAAACTGTTCTCTTGGTGCCGCTCAGATGCGTCCCTTCCTGGAGGAACTGTCCGCAAAAGCACCTTATTTTGTTCATGTTTACCCTAATGCAGGATTACCAAATGAGATGGGTGAATATGATGAAACAGCCGAAACAACCTCTGGTATATTAAAAGAATTCGGAGAAGCCGGATTCTATAACCTGGTTGGCGGATGCTGCGGAACTACACCTGAACATATAAAGGCCATTTCTGATTTTGTAACTTTTGTTAAACCAAGACAAATTCCTGCCCGGGAACCTTATCTAAGGTTAAGCGGACTGGAACCGGTGGTACTTAGACCCGACTCTAATTTTATGAACATTGGTGAACGAACAAATGTTACCGGCTCGAAGAAATTTGCAAGACTGATAAAAGAGGAAAACTATGAGGAAGCCCTGTCGGTTGCGCGAAACCAGGTTGAAGGCGGAGCCCAGGTTCTTGATGTTAATATGGATGAGGGTTTGATTGAATCTGAAGTTGTAATGAGGAAATTTCTGAATCTGCTTGCTGTAGAACCTGATATTGCAAAACTTCCCGTAATGGTTGATTCTTCGAAATGGAGTGTAATAGAAGAAGGACTTAAATGTCTGCAGGGAAAAGGAATAGTCAACTCAATAAGTCTGAAAGAAGGAGAAGAAACATTCAGGCGGCGTGCAGCAAAAATTCTGCAATATGGTGCAGCGGTTATAGTAATGGCTTTTGATGAAAAAGGCCAGGCTGATACTTTCGACAAAAAAATTGCAGTCTGCAAAAGGGCTTATGATATACTTGTTAATGAAGTCGGTTTCCCTCCGCAGGATATAATTTTCGATCCGAATATCCTTACAGTAGCAACAGGAATTGAAGAACATAATAACTATGCGGTCGATTATATTGAAGCAGCCCGATGGATTAAGCAAAACCTTCCACTCGCGAAAGTCAGCGGCGGAGTTAGTAATGTTTCGTTCTCGTTCCGTGGAAACGATGTTGTGCGTGAAGCTATTCATTCTGCTTTTTTATACCATGCCATCAAGGCAGGGATGGATATGGGGATAGTTAATGCCGGTCAGCTGGAAATCTACGAGGAGATACCGAAAGAATTACTGACCCTGGTAGAAGATGTTCTTCTTAACAGAAGAAACGATGCAACTGAAAGACTTGTGGAGTACGCAGAGAGTGTCAGGCAGAAGGGTAAGGAAGAGATAAAGATAAATGAGTGGCGGAATGCTCCTGTGCATGAACGCTTAAAGCATGCCCTGATTAAAGGTATTGTTGATTTTATCGAAGAAGATACTGAGGAAGCAAGAAAAACATATAACAAACCTATTGAGGTTATTGAAAGACCTCTCATGGATGGAATGAATGTGGTTGGCGATTTGTTCGGTTCAGGGAAGATGTTTCTTCCCCAGGTAGTGAAGAGTGCCAGGGTTATGAAGAAAGCCGTTGCATACCTGATTCCTTTTATAGAAAAGGAGAAAGAGGAAGCTAATGATAAGAGAGAGGCAGGCAAAGTAGTCATGGCTACGGTTAAGGGGGATGTGCACGATATCGGAAAAAATATAGTTGGTGTTGTTCTCGGCTGTAATAATTATACAGTGATAGATCTTGGTGTGATGGTTCCGGTAGATAAAATATTAAAGACTGCCGAAGAGGAGAAAGCCGATATAATCGGGCTGAGCGGATTAATAACACCATCTCTGGATGAGATGGTGCATGTAGCCAAAGAGATGGAACGGAGAAAACTTACTACACCGCTTCTGATTGGCGGAGCTACAACCTCAAAGGTACATACTGCTGTTAAAATAGCTCCAAATTATTCGGGCCCTGTTATTCATGTTCTTGATGCGTCACGAAGCGTACCTGTAGTTAGTAATCTTATTAATCCCGATAAAACGATCGCTGCTGACTTTATTGAAAAAACAAAAATTGAGTATTCTGATATCCGGGAGAGGCATAACAGGAAAAAAGGACAGGATAATCTCCTTTCTATTGCTGATGCAAGAAGAAATGGACTTCAGACAGACTGGACCAGAATCCATATAGCTAAACCGGCTAAACAGGGCATCACCGTTCTTGAGGATTTCCCGCTTGACAAGCTTAGAAAATATATCGACTGGACTCCTTTATTTCTTACCTGGGAGATGAAAGGAAAATATCCGGCTATATTCAGCAATAATAAGTTTGGCTCTGAAGCAAAAAAACTTTTTGAAGATGCCCAAAAGCTGCTCGATAAAATAATAAATGAGAGGCTTCTAAAAGCCAACGGGGTTTTCGGAATATTTCCTGCAAATTCCGTTGGAGACGATATAGAAGTTTATACTGATGAGAATCGTCATGGAATAAAAAGGGTCCTGCACACGCTTCGTTCACAGGCCAAGAAGACGGACAGCCTTCCTAACCTTGCTCTGTCAGATTATATTGCTCCGAAAGATTCCGGTGTAATTGACTGGATCGGTGCTTTTGCTGTAACCGCAGGCATCGGAACCGGAGAGCTGGTAAATAGGTTTGAAGCTGATCACGATGACTACAATAGCATTATGACTAAAGCACTGGCTGACAGATTGGCAGAGGCTTTTGCCGAGCATCTCCATGAACTTGTAAGAAAAAATTACTGGGGCTATACGTCCGGGGAGAAACTGAGTAACGATGACCTGATTAAAGAAAAATACCAGGGTATCCGCCCGGCACCGGGTTATCCTGCTCAGCCTGACCACACAGAAAAAACCCTGATTTTCGATATGCTTGATGTTGAGAAAAACACCTCTATTCGATTAACAGAAAACCTTGCGATGTACCCGGCAGCATCTGTAAGCGGATTATTCTTCGCTCATCCGGAAGCAAAATATTTTAATGTGGGGAAGATCGGCAAGGACCAGGTCCTTGATTATCATAAGCGAAAAGGAATGAGTCTCGATGAGGTTGAAAGATGGCTGGGACCGGTTTTGAATTATGATGTTTAGCGTTTATGATCCTGAATAACTTCTTTGCCTCTCCTTTCAGCTGATATGAATAGAAGCTTCTTTGAGGCTGTAATGTATGTTATAGTACTTTTAGATCCAACCTTTTCTTCTATCTGATTTAAATAATCAGATGCTGATTTGTATCGGATTACTTTTGCAGGATGTAGCCTATTCGGTTTATGTTCCCATCGATTAACGGATTGGGTTTAATTTTAAACATCCGGCAGAGCAGGGGGTATATATCTATATTATTGATAGTACCTACCTGGTAGTTATTCCTGAACGAAGGGCCCGCAGCGTAAAATATGCCGTTCATATCCATCCAAAAATTATCATATCCATGGTTTCCTTTTTCGCCATACTTCCTGTTTTGCTCAACTGACTTGTTTGTCTCAAGGCTCCAGCCATTCTCAGCAATAAGTACGATTCTGCTTATAAGGGGATTATCCGAAAAATGAAAGTACGCCGGGACGTCCTCCCGTTTGTATACCCTGTAATGTGTCTCATTCTCTTTGAGACGCGAATAGATTTCGTCTATATTATTCTCTCCGGTCTCAATCATCATAAAAGGGCCGTGGTCGTTTTGCCGATAATTTAACCCACCAAGTATTTCTTCGATATTTACAATTTTATCATTACTTACATTTGTCATTCCATGATCAGAGACGACAATGATATCTGTACTGTCAAACAGACTGATTTCCCTAAGCCTCTCGAAATAATACCCCAGTATGGAATCCAGCTGTGCTATCGCGAAATTTGTTTCCGGCGAATCGGGTCCGTATTTATGCCCATACGTATCCGTGGCATCAAAATAGGCAGTAATAAAATGAGGGCGTTTATTATATGGAAGCCGCAGCCATTTAATTACCCCGTCAACCCTTTCACGGTATGGTCTAAGGTGTACATATTTTTCATAGTAGGAAGGATGCCGGTATGAGAGGGATACCTCTGAACCCGGCCAGAAATAACTCGCCGTTTTTATTCCCTGTCTCTCTGCGGTTTCCCAGAATGCTTCCCCTTTATACCAAAAGGCATCTTTTACAGAAAGTGAATCACTCATTGAATAATTTTTATCGGCGAAGTTATCCCTAAAGCCATTTGATATAATTCCATGGTGCTCAGGATACATCCCTGTTATGATTGAAAGATGATTCGGAAACGTTTTGGATGGAAAACAGGGCCTCAGAGATTTTGCAGAAACTCCATGCTCTCTGATATAGTCGAAATTGGGGGTTATTCCCCTGTCCACATAATCCCATCTGAACCCATCGAAGCTTATCAGAATTACATAAGGTTTTGACTGTGAATGTATGCTTATTAAAGAGAACAGTAAAAATACTGTTGCAAAGAATATTCGCCTCATTTTTTGCACACTCCGTTAATATTCATTCGTTCAAATCTAATCAGAAATGAACTTAAAAATAAATTGGTTAAATTATTAAACCATTTCCCTTTATTATTTGTTAAACGATTATAAAATCATGGGATGAGTATATGAATAAAACCGGTGTATTATTAATTCAGCTGGGTACACCCGACAGTCCGTCGGTCCCCGATGTAAGGAAATATTTACGTGAATTTCTTAATGACGCCAGGGTAATTGATATTCCCTGGATTGCCCGAAAGCTGCTCGTTAACCTGATTATTGTTCCTTTCAGAGCTCCGAAATCTGCAAAGATTTACCGGAAATTATGGACAGAAAACGGGTCGCCCCTTCTGTTTTACAGCGTAAGCCTTGCCGGAAAACTGCAGAGCATACTTGGTGAGTCTTATGAGGTAGAACTCGCAATGAGGTACCAGAGTCCCTCAATGGATGAAGTCCTGGAAAGAATGCGAATGAAGAACTTTAACAGGATCCTGATTCTCCCCTTATTTCCTCATTATGCCTCTGCAACATCTGGATCAGCGGCTGATAAAGCAATGATGATTATTAAGAAATGGTGGGTAATACCTGAAGTTAAATTTGTAACCCAGTTCTGGAATGATGAAGGCTATCTTGATGCCTTTACAAAGAGAGGCAGAAAATATAATGTTAACGATTATGACCATGTTATATTCAGTTATCACGGACTCCCGGTCAGGCAGGTTGATAAAGTATATGTTGATGGAAAACCGTGTAATGATCATAATTGCGAAAATGAAATTACAGAAGAAAATAAATACTGCTATAAAGCTCAGTGTTATGCTACAACGAGAGCGCTCGCTGAAAGGCTGAAGATCCCACCTCAAAAATATACGGTCAGTTTTCAATCCAGACTGGATAAAGACTGGCTTACACCTTTTACCGATAAAGTTGTGATTGAACAGGCTGGAAAGGGAGCAAAAAAACTGCTGGTCTTTAGCCCGGCTTTTGTGGCCGATTGCCTTGAAACAGTTATCGAAATAGGAGATGAGTATCAACAGCTGTTCAGGGAACACGGAGGAGAAAAGGTTCAGCTAGTTGAAAGTCTTAACGATGATGATACCTGGGCAGCGGCAGTCAAAAGTATCGTGGAGAAAAACCTATAATTAAGGACATTTCGAAGGATTCATTTAATAGTTCAATTCCGCGACAAGATTCCTGCGGTAAAATTGTAAGTATTTTTGTTATAATGAGCTGTTCTCTGCACAATCTTCTCGTGTGGCAGTAGTAAGCTTGTCAAAGGCCGGGCAGAGGCCGAAATCAGGCCGAGGACCAGGTTTGGTCGGGGGATATATTAGTGGTTTCTGTTCCCCCATTTATATTTTTGAATTTAATACCTTACCACTTATTTATCAAGGTTTACTAAAATTCTTCCTTTTGTCCTCCCTTCCAGTATCTCATCTATTTTCTTATTGGTTTCCTCAAGTGAACATTCTTTATACATTAAATTCAGTTTTGCAGGTTTCCATTCATTTGAAAGTTTCTCCCACATTTTTTCTCTCAGCACCATCGCTGTTTTTTCGGAATTTATACCAAGTAGACTTACTCCCCGAAGTATAAACGGAAAAACAGAAGTGTGAAGTTCAACAGAAGCTGCATTCCCGCATGCAGCGATCACTCCCCACTGTTTAGTAGAGGCAATTGCCGAGGAAAGAATTTCCCCGCCGACGGTATCAACAACACCGCTCCACCTGGCGGAAAGGAGTGCCTTTCCGGATTTATCAGTCATCTCCTTCCTGGAGATCAACGACATTGCCCCGAGTTCCTTAAGATATACCTCCTGATCCGATTTCCCGGTTCCGGCAGCGACCTTATAACCCTGCCCTGCGAGCAAAGCTACAGCCATTGATCCCACTCCTCCCGAAGCTCCGGTTACAAGCACCTCACCTTCTTTATCCAGATCATTCAGCTGCATTCTATCCAGCGCAAGCGCTGCTGTTAATCCTGCTGTACCCAGGATCATGCTTTCTTTAATGAAAAGCCGGTCTGGTATTCTTACTACCCAGGCAGCCGGTACGCGTATGTACTCTGAAAATCCGCCTGAAGTGTTCATCCCAAGATCGTAGCCTGTTACGAGCACTTCATCTCCCTCAATGAATTTGTCGCTCTTTGTATCAACTACCACTCCTGCTGCGTCTATTCCCGGCGTATGGGGATATTTTCTCGTGACTCCCTTGTTTCCCGTGGCTGATAGAGCATCCTTATAGTTCAAAGCTGAGTACTTAACGTTTATAAGAACCTCCCCTTCCGGAAGATCCTCAATTTTCCTTTCTGTAATATCACGGATGAATTTTCCGTTTTCTTCTTTAACCAAAAGAGCCTTAAATTTACCGGGACCCATTATTTATCCTTTTGTAAATGATTTCAATTATAACAGCCATTAAAATAAGATAATTTTTTATGGAGTTCAGTTTTCCGGAATATATAATGCTTGAAAATGAATCTGCTCTCATAAGACCATTAGAGACCGGAGATTTTGAAGGCCTTTCAAAAATTGCTTACGATTATGAGATCTGGAGATTCAATGTATCAAGGTGTATGGATGATAAAGAGATGAGGACCTATATAGCTGGAGCTCTCAAACACAAAAACACCGGCATTAACTATCCCCTGGTAATGATTGATAAAAAGAGTAATAAGACAGCAGGAAGCAGCAGTTTTGGCAATATTTCGAATAAGGACAAAAGACTGGAAATAGGCGCAACCTGGCTGGGCAGAGAGTTCCAGGGAACGGGTTTAAATAGGATATGCAAATTCCTGATGCTTCAATATGCATTTGAAACACTGGGATTTGAAAGAGTTGAATTTAAAACTGATGTTCTGAACCTGCAGTCACGCAAAGCATTAAGTAAAATCGGTGCTATAGAAGAGGGGATTTTAAGGAGCCACACTCTTATGCAGGACGGAAGAAGACGAGATACGATTTATTACAGTATACTTAAACCGGAATGGGAGAACCTGAAAAATACAGTCTTCCGTGGGTTAGATTTGCGGCGATAATTCTTATTTTTGAACAGTAAAAAAAATTTTAGATAAAATGAAGAATAATAAAAGACCCTCGTGGGATAAATATTTTCTTAAACTGGCAATGCTTGCTTCCGAACGGGCAACCTGTCCCCGGATGCACTGCGGATGCATTCTGGTTAAGGACAGATTCGTACTTGCCACGGGATATAATGGTTCGCTGCCGGGACAGCCGCACTGCGAAGATGAAGGCTGCCTTGTGGTTGATAATCATTGTGTGCGGACAAACCATGCCGAGATAAACGCACTTGTACAGGCTGCTATTCATGGAATAAATATCAGCGGCTCTACTGCATACATTACGAATATGTCCTGCACCACCTGCGCTAAGGCGCTGATTGCCGCCGGAATAAAACGCGTGGTTGTTTTTTCAGATTTCCATGATACACTTGCAACGGACTTCTACACTAAAGGTGATGTTGAAATTACCAAAGTGGAGATGCCGGAGACGAGGATACACTATTATCTGAAGGAATATTCCTCAGCCCGAAAAACAGAAAAATCAAAATAAAAATATGGGCGGAAAACTTTGTCCCAAAATAATTCTTGAAGGAACACGTCTTACCTTTAAAACAGAAATTGCATTCACCCTAAATGAACACCCCCGAATTGTGGGACCAAGAAAATACAGGTATCATTCACCTTTAATCTCAGCAGAATGGTGTTCCTTTACTAATTTTCCCTGGGGTAGAGGGTTAATAAACTTTGAGGAACAGGAAGAAAACCAGGCTATGGAAACTTACAGGACCTGGTTAAAATTATTTGAGCTGCAGAAATATTATTCCTGGATAATTGACCGCTTCCATATATCCACAAAAGCTTATCAACTAAAAGCTCATAACAAACAATATGATTTCAGCTGGCTGGAAGAAGGACTTAAAAATCTCGGGTTTCATCTTGTCTTCTGCACCCGCTCATCAACGTCCTTCTTCAAAGCAAGGGAGGAAAGATTAAAAGTTTCGGGAAATCCAAAGCAATATGATGACATTCATGCATTTATCGAAGAGCAGGCATTAATGAAGAGTCTTATTTCCCGGTCGGTCTTACCTGTCCTTGAAATTGATGTATCTGATAATGATATTGCTAAAGCAGCGGATAAAATAGCAGACTGGCTGGAACAGACCGGCGGGCTTTACGCAAGATAATTCTTACAAGGATTTATGAAAGATAATCCTGCCGCATATGTCAAACCACTGCTTGCCACTGTTTTCTGGGGAGTCTCATTCATCGCTACTAAAACAGCTTTACATGAATTAACCCCTCTGATGATCATAATAATACGCCTCCTGCTGGGAATTACTTTTCTTGTAATTATTGCCGTACACACCAAAAAAGACTTTTCAATAAAACTTAAACAACATGCTTTCATTCTCCTGCTAGCGGCAATTGCGGTTTTTCATTTATGGATACAGGTAACAGGACTACAGTATACCTCCGCTGCTAATACCGGGTGGATTATCGGTACGGCCCCGATTTTTATAGCCATTATGGGGGTGATGTTTTTTAAAGAAAAAATCAACCTGAAACAGCTCCTGGGAATAATCCTGGCTTTCACCGGACTCTTTCTCCTTATAAGCAAAGGGGATTTCTCCTCCATTGATTTTATATCAAATAAGGGTGATTTTCTTGTGCTGGCAAGCTCATTTACCTGGGGTGTCTATTCAATAGTTAATAAAAAAATCAGTCTCACCTACCCGCCGCTTATGACAATCCTTTATCTTTTTATTTTGATGGCTATTCTTATTCTCCCCTTTACCGCAAACACTGATACCCTGGTACGGTTGGAACATCTTTCATCAATTGGCTGGGTATCTGTAATATTTCTTGGAATATTCTGTTCCGGAATTGCATATGTTTTGTGGGCACAATCACTTAAAGAGATGGATTCTTCCAGAGTTGGCGCATTTCTCTATTTTGAACCTTTTGTGACTATATTTTCTGCCTGGGCTTTCTTACATGAAACCATTACAATTTTGATGCTTATCAGCGGTATAATTATAATTACCGGAGTCATAATAGTTAACCGTTTCTGATACTATTGGCGTGATATCGATTAAGATTTATGATTTTTGTGTTCCCCTACGGTATCTGTTATTACTTGTTTTGTTAACATGTATCATTATCTAATAAAAGGAACGCTATATGTTAAGGAAAACCGATTTTTACAAAATATTTGTTGTACTATTTATTTCTCTGCTGCTGTCCGCATGTAAGAATTCAACGGAGACCAATCCACCTGAAGTTAATACCGCCTCGTTTCCCAATAAAGTTGGCGACGAATGGGTTTATTCAGTCCATGACAGCCTGAGTGGTTCCGTCGATACTCTTACGGTAAGCATTGTGGGGACAACTACCAGCAACGGGAAAGATCTGACTATCTGGGTAAGAACATCACACACTTATAATGATACCATTTATGTTAACGTTGATAAAAGCACAGTGAATTTTTATCAAGATGCTTACCCCAATGTAGTAGATCATAAAATTGTTTTTCCGCTTGAAGTTGGGAAAACATGGACAAATCCCGACCAGGTCTCAGATTCGTCTATTGTAAAAAACAAAGAATCTATTGCCGTCCCTGCAGACAATTTTTCTGATGCCTTCAGGATAGAAAGAAACTGGGGTGGTTTTAATGTATACGGCTATTCAGTCACCTGGTTTGTAGAGAACGTAGGAATTGTTAAAATGTACAGACGGATCCAGGGATTTGATAACATTAAAGAAACCTGGGATCTGATGAGTTATAATGTTCAGTAGTAAGTAATAAATATTGGTAATGGAAAAAGAGATGTTTAAACACATCTCTTTTTTTATTAATTCATATATCCAATTCAGAAAATCTGCATTATATTTGTCAATTCAAATTTAAACAGCAGGAAAATATTTGAATCCCTGGAAGGGTGCAAAAGGCTTATCACGGGACCTATGGGTAATTTATACTGCTACGCTCATAAACCGCTCAGGAACGATGGTGCTTCCATTTCTTACTCTTTATCTTACTACACGGCTTCATGAAGATGCTGCAACAGCAGGATTAATCCTTACCTTTTATGGACTCGGCGCGCTGGTCACAGCACCTTTCATCGGAAAGCTATCAGATAAGATCGGTTCGCTTACCGTAATGAAGTTCTCTCTTTTTTTTTCAGGCATCATTTTGATTTTTTATCCGTTAATAACCAGCTTCACACTTCTGCTTACAGTAACTCTCCTATGGTCGATAATAAATGAAGCCTTTCGTCCGGCTGTTATGTCGCTTATCTCATATATAGCCCCGGCTGATAAGAGGCGTACAGCATTTGCTATGAACCGGCTTGTGATAAACCTTGGGATGAGTATTGGGCCGGTGGCCGCGGGTTTTTTAGCGCAGTTGAATTTCTCCATAATTTTTTATGTAGATGCTGCGACTGCTATTATGGCTGCCTTATTTTTAACCTTTTACCCGATCAGGTATCAAATCAACACGGAGGAAATTGAAAGAGAAGTAGAAAAACTTCAGTCTCACAGAGGGTCTGTCTTTAAAGACTTCCGGTTCCTGTTCTTCCTCCTTGCCATCACTCCGGCAACGATGGTTATTTTCCAACATCTTGGAGTTCTACCACTATATCTGGTTAAAGATCTTCACTTTCAGACTTCAACTTTCGGTATGCTGACAGCTGTGAATACCGTTCTCATAATTTTTGTTGAGGTTCCTTTAAATACTGCAATGACAAGCTGGTCAGAGAAAAAATCACTTGCCCTTGGTGCTTTATTAATCGGCATTGGATTCGGTGCAACAGCACTCGTAAGCGGCGTGGCTCCTCTTATCATTACGATTATAATCTGGACATTTGGTGAAATGATTTTATTTCCTGCCAGTTCCTCTTTTGCTGCTGAAATATCACCGCCGAACAGAAGGGGTGAATATATGGGTTATTTTCAGATGTCTTTCAGCCTGGCATTCACCCTCGGTCCCTGGCTGGGCACGTTAGTATACGAGAATTTTGGGGGAAAAGAAGTCTGGTTTGCATCATTTATTGTTAGTATAATATCAGCATCGGCTCTGCTGCTTATTCCTTCGAAGCCGGCTCCAGCAATTAAACCGGGAGTATGACTTGCCCGCGTTTTTTACAATTTTTTGACAAATAAAACGTTTTTGTTTTTAACCTTAACACTGGAGGGATAAACTTATATGTGCCGGATATCTATGTTGATAGCCTTTCAGATCCTCTTTTTAGGAGCCGGATCAGCCGCCGGGCAAACTTCCACAAACCCGGAGACAGCAGATTCAAGTAAAATTGACTGGGAAGTATTTCCCATGATCACATATGATACCGATGCCGGGTTTGGTTATGGTATAAAAGGATACCTTAGAAACTTATTCAATAGAAATGAAAGTTATGATGCAATTCTTTACAACAGCACTGAAGGGGAAAGGTGGTACAGGTTTCAGTTTTCTTATCCCGACTATGAAGTAAGACAGGGAACAGATTTTGGTTATGCGGTTGATTTTATTGCTGATTATGATAAATGGATCAGCTATTATTTTTATGGGATAGGGAATTCATCAATTTATAATGACAGAAAAGTATATACCAGGGAGCCATTCGCTATGAGTATCATCTTAAGCAAGGCCCTCACTTCCACTTTTATTTTTCAGACCGGAATAAAATATAGTATAATAAAAGTCGTGAATTTCCCCGAAACATTACTCCCCGAAAACAATAATTTTTCTTCGAGTACTGATAATCTCTCCATTCAGTTTGGGGCAGTATACGATACCAGGAATAGTGTAATTAATCCTTCTGATGGAATTAATATTTCAGCCGGTTTTGAATCATCCGTTCCTTTCTCATTTGTAAACCCGGCATTCAGCAACGCTTCTTTATCGATATTATCTTATCACAGCATTATCTTTAAAGAACTGATTTTCGCCGAAAGGGTAAGTCTGCAGCAACTAATCGGTAATGATATTCCTATACAGTTTCTTCTGCCCGTAGGCGGGAATCAGACACTAAGAGGATACTCCCAGGATAGGTTTTTGGATAAGAGTAGTGCCTACATAAATGCTGAATTCAGATTCCCGATATGGTGGAAATTTGGTGGAATTGCCGGAATTGACGCAGGCAGAGTATTTTCTTCACTTAATAAGTTCTCTCTCAGTGAATGGAAAATATGTCCTGCAGCAGGACTAAGATTTTATAAGGATAACTTTGTTGTCCGGGCGGATTTTGGCTTCAGCAAAGAAACGACGGGGTTCTATTTTAATTTCGGACATCTTTTCTGAATCTTTGTGAAACCAAGATCCTTAATATGCCTTTATACCTTTTTGATCTGTTTGGATTAATTATTTCTTCAGCTTGTCCTTAAATACTTTTTCAAACTTTTCCACCTTTGGCGCAATCACAAAAGAACAGTAGCCCTGGTTCGGATTGTTTTCATAATAATCCTGATGATAATCCTCCGCCCTGTAGAATTTTGTAAGAGGAACTATCTGTGTTACGATTGGTTTATCCCAGGCGCCCGACTGATCAAGCTCTTTCTTATAATATTCTGCTTTTTCTTTCTGTTTCTCATTATGATAAAGGATTATCGAACGGTATTGTGTTCCCACATCCGCCCCCTGCTGGTTCAATGTCGTAGGATCATGTGTTTTCCAGAAGATTTTCAACAGGTCATCGTATGAAATTATTTTTGGATCATATATAATTTGAATTACTTCGGCATGACCTGTATTTCCGCTGCAAACCTGTTCATATGTCGGGTTAGGGACACTCCCCCCTGCGTACCCGGAAATGACGGCCTTTACTCCTTCAACCCGATCAAAAATAGCCTCGGAACACCAGAAACAACCCTGGCCGAAAGTTGCAGTATCGGTTTTTACTGATACATTATTCATCGTGGTTTTATCTTTCGTTTTGTTTTGTGAACTAGCCTCCTGACAGTTTAACTCACTAAAAACTACCAGGGCGATGATAATAGCTGATAATATGCTTTTCATAATACTTTCTTTTTAATCCTAATATCTGAATGATAACAAAAATATTTATAACGAATTAGTCACTTTTAACGTACAAAATCGAAAAGAGGCCTGATGAAGCATTTATCACAGCCTATAATAAATTATTATAAACTATTGCGTCTTGACAAAGAATAAAATAAGTTAACTGCCGTTCCATTTAATCGAAATTCTTTTACCGGTTTACAGGCTGAAGCAGTAAATCCTTACCAACCATTGCTTCAAATGATCGTATTTTATAAAAATATCAGTACAATCCAATAACTTAATTTAAGAGGCTTAGTATGAGAAAGGTCCGGTTCATTTCCGTATTCCTGGTGATTATATTTGCTATTATGGTTTTAGTCCAGGCAGGCTGCAGTGATTCAAAAAAGGAAATTGTTCTTTCCAATGCTGAAAGAATAGAGAAGGGAAGATATCTTGTGGAGTTTGGAGGATGCAATGACTGTCATTCTCCTAAAGTGATGACTGAAATGGGTCCGGTGCCCGATACAACAAAGTTATTGTCCGGTCATCCGCAGGATCAGCCTGTTATGAACGTCGATCCCGCAATGCTGAACTCAAAGATGTGGATACATTCAACTATGGATGCAACAGCCTGGATAGGTCCCTGGGGAGTATCTTACACTGCTAACCTGACTCCTGATCCCGAAACAGGGCTTGGAAACTGGACCGAAGATTTGTTTATTAAGGCTCTGAGGACCGGCAAACATATGGGTATAGGAAGACCTATAATGCCTCCGATGCCGTGGCCAGGTATTGGTAAATCGAGCGATGAGGATCTGAAGAATATTTTTGCCTATCTGCATTCACTACCGGCGATTCATAATAAAGTTCCGGACCCGATAGCCCCCGATATGATTGCTTCGATAGTAAGTAAGGATAATTCAAAAGGAAAGGTTGTAAAAGCGAAAGACATGCAGTAATTTAATTCAGCGAGGCTGTCTCAATTACCAAAAATTGTTCTTGCTTTCTTCGGATTGACAGTTTTGAGACAGCCTCTTATAAATAAGGCTAATCTCCCTGAGAGATCCCGATCCTCCGCTTAAACAGTAGTCTATAGTCTGGCAGAAACATAATAAAAGCTCCCTGAACCTCCGCTTGAATTAAAATTAAGTGTCTCAATCATCCTGATCTCCAGTCTTGCCGCGTCTGAGAGGTCATCATTCTGAAAAACAATAGTTGTTTCTGCCATTTGACTGAACTAATTTCAGATATAATTAATATTAAAAGGTGTTTCTTATGAAGGAAATTGCTCATCTCAAGTACCCGATTGGAAAATTCAAAGTTCCGAAAGAATACAGCGATGATCTGCGGGAACGGTTTATTAATGATATTGAAGAAACCCCGTTTTTTCTCAGGCGGGCTGTAGAGAATCTTAATGAAGAACAGCTGGCAACTCCATATAGGGAAGGCGGATGGACAGTAGAGCAGGTAGTTCATCATGTTCCTGATAGTCATCTCAATGCTTATATAAGGACCAAACTTGCACTAACAGAGGAAGAACCCGAAATTAAACCCTATAAGGAAGATGCCTGGGCAAAGCTCGTAGACTATATTACTACCCCGATAGATACTTCGCTCGCATTGCTGGAAGCTGTTCATACCAGATGGGTCATACTCCTTAGATCGTTGGACGAGGATCAATTTAACCGCAGATTAAATCACCCCGAAATAGGCATAATAGACATTAATTGGATCCTTGCTCAGTATGCCTGGCACGGTAAGCATCATGTAGCTCACATTAATTCATTGAAACAAAGGATGGGATGGTAAAGAAGGCTGCCGCCTGAACGGCAGCCCTTATAAAAAGTTAAAATGGCTCCTGTTGAGTAGTTTGCGGTTTGGGCTTGCGCTTCACAATTATCATAATGACGATCAACACTACCAGGACTCCTATTACTATATAAATCCAATTAAAGCTGCTGCCGTACAAGCTGTTCTTCCAGACAGATATTTTGTTTTCAATAGTATCTTTTTGGGCTTCCGTAAGCATATTACTCTCAATAAGATAAGGAACCCATTTTGGTTTTACCTCACTATACCAGGCACTATCAGCAAAACTTTTATAAGTGATCTGTGAATCCCCGCTATTTTTGACTCCAATATTTTTGACCTCGTCATTTATAAAAGAAGCTGCAGTTTCTGTAAATTCTTTACCGCTTGAAAACCTTTGGAGGTTTATTCCATAATCTGCAAAAATAAGCCTTACAGAATTCCATGCCTGCTGAGTGAGTGTATTCTTCCAGGTAGTAAAAGTCTGATCTATTTCTTTCAGCTCATTTGTCCCGGCATTTTTTTCGGAATAAATGCTTACGAGCTTAGGCCCGACACTCTTCCAGAGCTTTGCAAACTGTTCCTGCTGTTTCTTTATTTCGGAAAGATCCTCAGGTGTAAATGTGGCTACCTGGAGGAACTTAATATTATCCTGAAGTGATTTTTTAACATTAGTTATAACATTATTTTTCTGCACTTCTGAGTAAACTTTCTGCTTCTCTTCAGAGCTTAGTTCTGATTTTTGTCTGTATGAGGGAGGAATAAGACTATCAATCATACTTATAACAAGCTCATCCCTTTTCTGAAGTGATGCTTTCAGGTCGGCAACGGTTCTTTCGAGCTGTGTGATCCTGCTTTTATCTTTTTTACTCGCGGCCTCAAGAATTTGGACACGTGATATCAGATCGGTATTCCGCTGGTTGAGAACTTCAACCTGATCCTTTAATCCCGTAACCTGCGTCTGGAGTACATTTATTTGTGTGAAGTCTCCTTTCCGCAGATCATATGCCATCTGAAGATTTTCAAAAGTTTTATTGAAATTAAGAGGGTAAAGACTTTTATCGAGTAAATCTCTCTTACCAGAATATTCATTCCTCAGTGAATCAATTTTATCTCCCGCACTTTGAAGTTCTTCAATCGATGATGCATTACGAATGAAATCATCAATAGTCATAGCTTTTGTTTTAAAGCTCTGCACTACATCATAATCTGACTGGGCAAGTGCTGAATATGTGAACAGCAGACTGAGCAGCAGACAATTTATAAGAATCTTTCTTTTCACTTACTTCTCCTTTTTTTCAATTCCGCTGTTTGATAAAAAATACTGTTTATCGCCTTCAATTAATTCTATATAAGGAGGTCGCTGGTTAAAAACCGGATTGGTTATTCCTGTTTCGGAAATCTGAATTTCATTTTTAAGATTAAATGCTCCGTCCAACATAGTAAAAACATAAACATTCTTAAATTTATTTCCGGTTATATAATAATAGCCGAGCGTATCTCTTATTATTCTCAGATCACGGTCGAGATATGCCAGTGAATCTCCCGTCTCCTCAAAATAAAGAGGCTTTGCATTAAACGATAATGCATACCTGTCTTCCTTTGCCAACCCATTATCATCAACCTTTATTACAGATTCCACAGGCCAGGAAAAATCTGCCGGAGCTAATCTGAGCGACGAACAGCCGGCTAATACCACAGCAGCCAATAGATTCATGCCTTTTAGAAATTTCATTCTATCTCCTTCAAATTTGTGCATGCTAACATAATGAAATTTAAGGATTTCCGGCTATTACCCAATGTGATAGAATCCCCATTAATTTTTTGCTATTTTTGAATGATTTATTTTATCCTAACAGGCGGTTTATTTTATGAACATTTTGGAATGTCTTCATCAGAATCAGACTGAGATTATCAGGGCAGCCTTTGACTCACTTCTGCGTTCTAATCTAAAACATTATTCCTCAACAAGTGCAAATGACAATTGGCAGAGGATTGAGAAATTATTCGATCTGACTTTCAACTGTATTAAAGAAAAAAACCTGGTTGAAATGATTGAATATTCCGAAAAAGTAGCAGCTGAAAGATATAATGACGGATATGATCTTCATGAGGTTCACGCAGCCTACAACGTTTTGGAAGAGGCAATATGGGGAATTGTTCTCAAAAATCTCGACCCGAAAGACTTTGGACAGGCGCTTGGACTTGTAAGTACTGTTCTTGGTGCCGGAAAAGAAACTCTGGCTTTGACATATATTTCACTTACAGGTAAGAAAAAGCCTGAAAGTCTTGATCTATCCGAACTTTTTAAAGGTATTTAATTTCAAATAATTAATACATTTTAATTCCTGGTTTCCCGATCACGATCAATACCCAATTCATCCTTAATTTCATTTGTGAGACGTAAGATTTACTATATTGTAATTTAAGGTTAATTTAAGCAGCACATTTTACGAAGTATCAATTTTATGGTGAAAACTTGAAAATCCAGTTTATCGGAGCAGCTCAAACCGTTACCGGTTCACAACATTTACTTCATGTTAATGGTAAAAAAATTCTACTTGATTGCGGTCTTTATCAGGGACGTAGAAAAGAGGCTTACGAGATTAACAAGAACTTTCTCTTCAACCCGGAGGATATAGATGTAATGCTTCTATCTCATGCACATATTGACCATACTGGAAATATTCCCCACCTGGTCAGGAGCGGATTTAAGGGTCATATTTATACTACATCTGCGACTGTCGATCTTTGCCAGATTATGCTTAGGGATTCGGCCTACCTGCAGGAGAGAGATATTCATTTTGTAAATAAAAAACGAAGCAAACAAAATAAGAATCCTTTTGAACCATTATATACTATCGATGACGTTGAAGAGGCGATGAATAATTTTATCGGAGTACAGTATGATAAAACTATTGAAGTCGCACCCGGAGTAAAAGCAACCTGGCGGGATGCAGGCCATATTCTGGGTTCTGCAGGGTTACTAATTGAAATAAGGGAAAACGGTAATTATACACGGCTTGGTTTCAGCGGCGATATCGGAAGACCCGAAATGCCGGTTATCAGAGATCCAAATATCCTTACAGATCTGGATGTACTTATTATGGAAAGCACATACGGCAACCGGCTTCACCCTGTTACGGGAGAAGTAGAGGAGGAAGTTGCGCGTGTCATCAATGAAGTCCTTGAAAGGAAAGGAAAGATAATAATCCCCGCTTTTGCCGTCGGCAGAACGCAACTTTTTGTTTATATATTACATAAGCTATTTAATCAGAACAGAATCCCAGCCATCCCTATCTTCGTCGATAGTCCTCTCGCCGTGAATTCAACTGAAGTATACAGGATGCACCCCGAGTGTTTTGACAGGGAAACCTACAGAGTTTTTATCGAAAATCATGAGGATCCTTTCGGTTTTAACAGGCTGACCTACATACGCGATGTTGAAGAATCGAAAAAGCTGAATGAGTTCAGAGGATCGTGTATAATTATATCTGCCTCGGGAATGGCCGAAGGTGGAAGAATTCTGCATCATCTAAAAAACAATATTGAAGACCCGAACAACCTGATTTTGTTTGTCGGGTATGCTGCCCAGGAAACTCTCGCAAGAAAGATCATGGATGGTGCTGAAGAGGTAAGCATATTCGGCGATCCTTATAAAGTAAGGGCCAAAATTAAACAGATGGATTATTTCAGTGCTCACGCCGATCAGAAAGGCCTGCTGGATTACCTGAAATTTTCTCCAGCAAACAAATTGAAGCATATATTCTTAGTACATGGGGAGGAAGAGCAGGCTTTACCTCTCAAAGAGAAAATCGAAGGTAAAGGATACAGATCTGTCAGCTATCCACGGAAAGGTGAAATCTTCGAACTTTGATTTCCGGCTGATTAAGACTGATTTTTAGACTCATCTTTTTCTCCGGATTTGACAAACGTTTTTCGTCCCGCGTGCTTCAAAACGTTAGTCAAAAGAAATTCAATCTGTGCATTAATGCTTCGCAAATCATCTGCCGCCCATTTTTCGAGGGCGGCATAAAGATCAGAGTCAATTCTTAATAAAAACTTTTTCTTTTCTGCCATAACCAATCATTTTTTTCTATCCTGCAGCAGCTGTCTGCTTCCGCTTTCTTTTTAAATACCAGGCGAGTATTATTACCCAGGGATATTTATCAAGCAATTCTGAGCTGCTTTCAATATAAACAAGGCTTCTTGCTTTAAATGAAACTTCATCTTTTATGCTAGCCAGGCATATACCGCTTGCTGTAAATACTCCATATTTTCTTTTAAAGTTCCCGGACTTTATTATTAACCTTTGTCCCTTCGGCAGGAAGACGGTTCCTTCCCTGCTGAAGAATTTTTTATTATAAGAGGCGAATGGGTTTTCTCTTCCTTTTTCTCTTACAGCGATATCTGATTTCCAGAAATTCGGCTTGTATATCTCCCATTCGGCTTCTCCTATAGTAATAAATAGACCGAAGCTGAATACATTTCGCGGGATTATTTTCCCAAGCAGTTCTTCATCATATTTGAATTCAAAATTATTCTTCCAGATGGACTGCTGGATAATACTTAATATTTTTCCTGAAAGATGTGAAAGACTTTCCGTCATTTTAATAAATCTTTATTGATAAAGTGTTCCTGTATTTATAACAGGCTGCATTTCTCTTTCAGAAACCAGAGCTACCATTAAATTATTAACCATAGTAGCTTTCTTGTCTTCATCAAGCTGAACTATATTCTGCTGACTTAAAGCGAGCAGAGCGCTTTCTACCATCCCAACAGCACCTTCAACTATTTTCTGCCTGGCAGCAACAATCGCTTCAGCCTGCTGTCTTCGCAACATCGCCTGAGCAATTTCCTGAGCGTAAGCGAGATGACTGATACGAGCTTCAACAACTTCAACTCCGGCTATCTCCAAACGCGATTGAACTTGTTTCTGAAGGGCTTCTGCAATCTCCTGGGGACTTCCTCTTAATGAAGCTTTATCTTCTTCTCCATCATAAGGATATTCCGATGTCAGTGAGCGAATGGCTGTTTCACTTTGTATTGCAACGAACTCCTCATAATTATCCACATCAAACACTGCCCGGGAAGTATCGAAAACTCTCCACACAATTACGGCCGCTATTTCAATCGGGTTTCCGCGAAGGTCATTCACCTTTATTTTGTCACTGTTAAAATTTCTTATTCTTAAAGTCACTTTCCTTTTTATAGTGAATGGATTGATCCACCAAAAACCCGTGTCTCTGACGGTCCCGCTATAACTGCCGAAGAAAATGATGACTCTGGAATCATTAGGCTGTACTGTAATCAGTCCCGCCAGGAAGATAATGATCAGGAAAGTGAGAGGGAAAAAATACCAAAGAAAAGAAGGGTCGTTAGCTCGTACACCGCTTATAAAGAGCATTACGTCCAGAGCGATAAGGACTAAGATAATTAATAGAGCTAAAAATCCATTTAATTTAGCTGCTTTTTTTTCTGAGACTGTTTGCATTTTAAACCTCTATGATATTGCTATCACTATGATATCATATTAATATCATAAATACAAGTAAAACAGTATATTTTCGTAATAAATATTGATAACGAAGATGGATTTATTCAATTTAATCTCTAAAAAATAAAATCTTTGGAAAAATTATTATGAAAAAAATAATCTTAACTGTTTCTCTTGCCTTGATTATTCTGGGTTTTACTACTGGCAGGATGATCGACGATAAGATGAAGGATATTCTCCAAAAAATTCAGATGGATGATGATGGTGCGAAAAATATGATCTGGTCAAATTGTGCATACTCAAATTTTTTCATTCCCAATCCACGAACACTCAAATCTCTTGCCTTAGGCGAACGGACTGCAGTTGTTGAAGCCGTTGCCGGATATGCAAAAGACTATTGTTCAACCACAGAATTTCTGAAGAAGTACAATGAACTCAGAGAGAATAAAAAACCTGGAATGCCTGAAAAACCAAAAACTATGGATGAGATGAA
Organism: uncultured Ignavibacteria bacterium; assembly: GCA_963774455.1. Lineage (GTDB taxonomy): Bacteria > Bacteroidota > Ignavibacteria > Ignavibacteriales > Ignavibacteriaceae > DATFVA01. The sequence continues at coordinate 60,557 of CAVZFD010000004.1, read as the reverse complement.
AGGGGAACAGAGGAAAAGTATAGAAGACGGAATCAGGAATATGGAAGAAACAAAAACTAAAATGCCGGCTGATCAACAGAGTATGTTTGATGAGACTATCCAACAATTTAAAGAACAGCTAAAAGAATTAGACAATCCTGATAACCCGATGTTCAGTAAAGAAGTTGAGGATATGTATAAACAAATGTACGACCAGCAGATGAATGAATATAATACTAAGGTAGCAGAATGGCAGAAGGATTTTCCAGAAAATAACCCACGCTTTTTGATAAAAGCCTGGCTTACAAAATTCCTTGATGAAATTAAAAATGTAGACTTCAAAGCTCAAACCGCTGCGGATCAATATAACAGGCAGGTCTTCATAAAACAGGAATACGAAAAAAAGAGCTATCTCTGGAAGCTATGCTACAGGGCAGGAAAAGAAGCAACCGATGCCGGCCGGGCATTTGCAGAAAAGTGGCTGGGTGAACTTTAGTCATCTATTTAAATAAACCATACTTCTTAATATGACGATAGGCCAGATATCCGACTGCGGCTGTCTGAGCCATTCCCAATACATAACGTACGGGGTTGAATTTTGAGTTTTCCAGGTACTGCCGGTGAAGAGGTTCCAGCATATTTTCGGGAGTCTCCCAGGAATATTCATCCGGCTGTCCATTGTTTGACAGTGCGAGTATTGTCCACATCCAGATAGTATTGGGATCATTGTTCACATTCAGATTCATTCTCATATAATTCATCTCACGAAAAATTTCAAATTCGTTTAACTTTATCTGCAGCTTAATGAGTGAATCATATGAAGTATATTTAGCAGCGGTATCTTTTGCTGTCTCCTGTGCAAAAGAAAGCTGTGCCGCTGAAAAAGTTAAAAGCAATAAAATAATTCCACGTAACATTTCTGTTTTACTTGATTATAAATCAGACATTCTTAAAAAATTCTCATATTAAGGATAAGGCTTTTTCTATTTCTTTAAAAGCTTAAATGCGTGGCCCCATGTATTATTCTTAAACCCATAACGGATCCACAGCATTGCAAGCACTTCAAGCCAATACGCTTCAGATATATCCCCAAGACTTGAATCTCTCTTATTGGCGGGCAGATTCAATCCTTACTGTTCATAATTCTCAACCGTATCCGTTCCTCTCAGATTTGCTTTATCAGGGTTATCCCCATACTCTTGCAATGCTCTTCTTTGTCTTAGCAAATCCCAGTAGCGGTCAAGTTCTAACTGGAGTTTCTCAACCTCTTTCCTCTCTTCGACTGATAGACCGTTTTTTGAATAGAGCCTGTGTTCGGTTTCAAGCAAAGCCTTTATTTTATCCATAACCTCTTTGTCAGACATAACGTTCTCCTTATTAATCATTCCAAAGATATTTAATGGTTTTATGTTTAGATGTGACAGTCCTGGGAAGAGATAAAAAAAGTATCTAGAGTGCAAACGGGAAATTATCACCCGGAATGAACTCCTCGATAATGTCGGGCATTTAAATCCTGATATAGAATCCCGACATTCTATATCCTTATTGCCCGGCTGCGTAAATATTTTGCAGAGGATTCTACGATCCCGGAGTACGTCCGAAGCATAATAGGTGCAGGATGTATGTTTTCGGAAGAGCAGCCGGCTTCGCTTTGCCGTTAATCAGAAACCGTAGAAATATTAAGTGTTTTAGGACTGATTTGTCAATATAAAGGAATTAAAGCAAACATTTATTTGTTTCTTGCAGTCTTTTTACTTATGTATGCTTTGCACATGAATTTTTAACCTTGCGGGTATAGAAATTCCTGTATTTCTATTACGCTAATAATAAAACCGGATCAAATTGAAAATAACCAAACAGTTAACCAATCGTGAAGATAAATCTTTAGATCAATATTTTCAGGAAATTGGAAAATATGACCTTTTAAGGCCCGATGAAGAAGTAACCCTTGCAGTAAAGATCAGGAAAGGCGACGTTGATGCTCAGAACAGATTAGTGAATGCTAATCTCAGGTTTGTGGTTTCTGTTGCCAAGATGTATCAGAATCAGGGGTTATCCCTGGGTGATCTTATAAATGAGGGAAATATAGGACTTGTTAAGGCGGCTCAGCGTTTTGATGAAACAAGAGGATTCAAATTTATCTCATATGCTGTCTGGTGGATCAGACAGGGAATAATGTCTGCTATTGCAGATCAGTCAAGGGTGGTCAGGCTCCCCCTAAACCAGGTTGGTAATTTAACCCGTTTGGGAAAAGCTTACAGAAATTTCGAGCAGGAGTTTGAAAGAAAGCCGACTACGATTGAGCTTGCCCAAATCCTTGAAATTACAGCTGATGAGGTAGCACATATAATTCAAATTGGCGGAAGACAGATATCAGTTGATGCCCCCCTGAAGAACGGGGAAGAAAAAAGTGCCACATTGATGGATGTTCTTCAGAATGAGTCTCAGGTTATGCCCGATAAAGAATTGATGTCCGATTCATTAAAAAATGAGGTGGAAAATATACTTTCCATTCTGGACGCCCGGGAAGCCGAAGTCCTCAGATTGACTTTCGGCATAGGCTGCAGCCATAAAGCGACACTTGAAGAAATCGGACTTAAGTTTAATCTCACAAGAGAACGAATAAGACAGATAAAAGAAAAGGCCCTGAGAAAATTAAGAAGCTCGAAAAGGAGTACAAGACTTAAAGAGTATCTCGGTTGAATCAATAGAGGAAATCGATTTTCCGTAATTCAGAAAACTCTCGTCTGTTCAACTAACATTTTCATCTCCGAGCAAAGCCGCGGGTACTTTTCTGCAAGCAGGCTGATGAAGCTCCGCTGTAACAAAAGAACCCTGGTATGAGGTTTGTATTTCCTGGATATATCAAAGCCGTCCTCCGAATGGTGCAACAACAATATTGCTCCATCCCGATATCCCCGAGGCTGAAATAGACCTTACCCTATAGTAATAACCATTCTTAATCGCGGTGAAATATGTATCATTGTATACATAATAATTATAAATAAGGCCTGAAAAACAGGAGCAATCGGCTTCTTCAACCTCATAGTAACCACCTTCTTTTTCAGTCCAATAAATATATGCCCCTGTTGTTTCATCCCCCATCTCACCATACAAGATCGGTGCATCTGCACCGCCGGATAGAATGTCCTCCTGGTTTAGGGAGTCATAGTCGGAATTAACTCCATAGTTACCGGAACAGCCGGTAAATAAGGAAAAAAAAACAAATGACAAGGAAAACAGGTAAGTTTTCATTTCAAGGCCATTTTATTATTGTATGTTGGCCTCAACAATTGTTCCCTTTTGAGTAGGATTAAAATAAGCGTGAATAGGTAAATAGATTTGTAGATTTTCGTATACAGGACTGATCAGAAATTTAAACGGAAATTCAAGATTACAACATCTATTTTGCTCTTTCCTCACTTCTCCGCTGCATTTCTTCGGGAGAAACTTCCTCAACGTGAGAGGCTATCCACCAGCTGTTACCAAACGGATCCTTAACACCTGCATTCCTGTCGCCGTAAAACTGGTCGGCCGGTTCCATTAAAGACTGCGCACCGGCTTTTAATGCTTTCTTATAAACTATGTCAGTGTCTTCAACATATATATAGATCATAGCCTTAAGCGGAGGCCATTCCCGGCTTGATTTTCCCATCATAATAACTGATTTACCAATCCTGACTTCACCGTGGTTAACAGTACCGTCAGGCAATGTCATCTTTTCACTTTGTTCCGCTCCGAAGACCTCAATCAGAAATTCCATCTGCTTTGAAACATCTTCTACTATTAAATAAGGAATTACTCTCGGGTAATTATCTGGTATTGGTTTTACTGCCATAAGCTGCTCCTTGTGAATGATTATTCAATTCTCAGATTAAATTGCCTATTAAAAAATATATTGATTTTTTGTATAGAAGGCAATGTCGCATGCACACTATATACGATGTATACATTAATTTTGTATTTTATTATAGATACATATTTCTAAAGGTTTATAATTTGCGATATCTAATAATAATTTCTGTCTGCTGCATAATTTTAATAACAGGATGTGAAAAAGACCGGGGCAATCCCGAATATGTAAAATCCATTAAACAATGGCATGAAAAAAGAGTTGCCAGGCTGAAAACAGAAAACGGCTGGCTTAATCTTGTGGGGCTATACTGGCTCCGGGAAGGAAAAAATACTTTCGGAAGTGCGAAGGATAATGATATTGTTTTTCCGGAAGGGGCCCCCAAACATATAGGGACTTTCGTTTTAACTGATAGCCTGGTATCTGTAAAGATTAATCCTGAAGTTGAAGTAAACGCAGATTCACACAAGGTTGTGGATATGAACCTGAATGATGATCTTTCAGATAGCACCACAATACTACAGCTTGGTTCTTTCAGATGGTTTATAATAAATCGCAATGGGAAATACGGAGTGAGATTAAAAGATCTGGATGCACCGCTTGTAAAAGAGTTCAAAGGAATAGATACATATCCCGTTGATGAAAAGTGGAAAATTGAGGCCAGATTTGAGAAATATTCTTCGCCTAAAGTAATAGAAATTCCTAACATATTGGGTTCTGTAGAAAATGATACCGTTGAAGGAAAGCTGGTGTTCAAAGTGAACGGGGAGATGTATACACTTGACCCCGTCAGCGAGGGTAATGAGTTTTTTGTCATCTTTGCGGATGAAACCAACGGGGAGGATACTTACGGTGCGGGTAGATTTTTATATACCGAAAAACCTGATTCTCTTCATATGGTTATTCTTGACTTTAATAAGGCATATAACCCTCCATGTGCATTTACCAGGTTCGCCACCTGTCCTCTGCCTCCTAAACAAAATTATCTGCATTTGAAGGTTACGGCGGGTGAGAAGAAATATGATCATTGATTTTATACGCAGAACCACCGGCCTTTGATTAAAAGGCGGTATCTTTTATGTGATGTTTTAGGGGAGATTGTTCAGATAGCGATAAAAAAAAGAAAGCCGGAATTACCGGCTTTCTCAAATGGAAAAGTGGGGGATCAGGCCGCTTCAATAAGCAATTCTTTTTCGATAATCTCTTTAAGATTGTTCTTAGGAAGTGCGCCTACTGCCATCTTAGGCTGTCCGGCAACCGGAACAAAAAGGATCGAAGGGATACTCCTTATACCAAACATAGTTCCTAATTCCTGTTCTTCATCAGTATTTATCTTATATACATTAAGCTTTCCTTCATATTCTTTTGAAAGCTCGTCAAGTACTGGTCCCACCATTCTGCAAGGTCCGCACCATGGGGCCCAGAAATCAATCACACACGGAATATCGCCTTCGAATTTCCATTCCTGGTTTTTTTCAAAATCAAACACTTTTGTTTTGAAAGTTTCTTTATTAAGATGTTCTGACATCAGTTGCTCCTATTTTCTTTATTAAATTTTTAAATTGCTTCGTAAACTCTTTTCATTTTACCTTGAACTTCTTCGGCAACAGTCTTTAGTTTTTCATTATCAATCAAATGTGTCATTATCATAGGATCAAAAAAAGAAACAGTTGATCCGCCGTTATTTTCATATACAATTACGTTGCATGGTAATAAGAGTCCAAGCTGTTCTTCGCTTTCAAGGGCCTTATGTGCCAGGGGCGGATTACATGCGCCGAGTATAATGTATTTTTTAAAGTCGACGTTTATTTTTTTCTTGAGTGTTTCTTTTACATCAATGGTAGTCAGCACGCCGAAGCCTTCTTTCTTTAGTTCTTCTGTAACTTTATCGATAGCTTTCTCATAAGGCAAATCTATGTTTTTTGAGAATCCGTAATTCATTATTACTCCTGCATATAAATTAATAATATGAACAATAAATTAATATTATGAATAATAAATAGAGTGATTTATGTGACAACCTAAATTGTTTTTGGTTTATCTTTCAAGGTGCTGAATCCAAGCGCATAATACAGCGGACAAAAACTTATAATACCAGTAGCGAGAAAAACAACCGCAAATATTCCGAGTAGAATACCGGCAACTCCTGTCAGCGTACCGTTAAAAATTAAAACAGCAAGTACGAGTGCTAAGGCTATTCTTACCACTCTATCGATTAAATGAAGATTCTTTTTCATTACATAATTCCTTATTAATTGTTCATTCAATTAGATTCACTTCTTTTCATTTGGTTTCCAGGATGTGAATACCGCGCCCAATAATGCACCATACCCGGTACTGAGCCATGGGTTACTGGTAATAGCACACTGTCCGGATACACAGCCGATGTAATTGTAATAGAGAAATCCTCCTAAAGCACCCAGAATAACGGGAAATATCCTTAATGCCCATTTCCAGGATATCATTGATTTTAATAATTCCATGCGGAAATTCCTCCCTTGAGATTTGAAGCATTAAAACCGTGTTTTTGAAGAAAAACGGCAGCATTCATACTCCTGCTTCCCGAAGCGCAGTAGCAAACAATTTCCTTATGCTTATACTTTTCGAGTTCCTGCTGTCTTTTTCTCAACTGGTTTAATGGTATATGAACCGAACCCTGAATATGTTTTCTTTTTCTCTCGGGCTCAGTCCTTACATCCAGCAGCAGCATATTATTCTGATTTTTCATCTTTTTAATGATTTCTGCAGGATCACGATGTTCAATTTTTCTGTTGTTCAGGAATTTTCGTATATATGAGAAAATGACGAATCCAATAAGGACGTATAGAATTATCTGTTCTGTGCTCAAGTTGTCTCCGGAAAATTAAGTTAAAAATTAAGTTGATCACTTAATTTAAGAATCTATACGATTCGTAAGGAGGCTAAAAGTTTCAGGTTTTTACCCTGAATCACATAGATATTTATCCATACCTTCCATATTTAGATTGATTTAAAACCATATTGGAAAGGGAAGATCATAAAATCATGAAATCAGGAGGCAAAGTACAGTTTCATATAAGCACCAGCGACGTGGGCAGATCGCTATCTTTTTATAAACTCATGGGTTTTAAAGAGCTCGCTTACAGCAAGAAACCATTCAAATGGGTCGCTCTCAGCGATGGAAATCTGCATATTTTACTAGCGGAGAATGAATTTTATGGATTGTGTTATTATGCTGATGATATGCAGGATAGGGCAGCAGAAATTGAGGGAGAGGGTATTGAATACGTGAAGCAGGATCTTCAGCTCGGGGATACCTGGTATAAAGTATTTAAAGATCCCAATGATTTCATGGTAAGTCTGATAGCGGGAGTTCCCGAATATTTCAGTAAAGGCAGCGGAAATGAATTCGAACCAAGGGGGAGGTTTTATGAAATAGGAATTCTATCCGATAAAATAAAAGAATCGGTTAAATTCTGGGAAAAACTGGGATTTGAAAAATCAAATGAGGAGGAGAACCAGGAAAAACAGGGTGTATCGCTAAACGATGGCATTTTCCGGGTCGGATTGTATTCCCGCGAATCCCATGATCATTACTTTGAGGGTCCGGCACTGACTTTTTATGATAAAGAAATGCATGCTATAATTCAGGATCTTAAAGATACGGGATTAAAGTTTCAGGAAGAACTCAGGGATGATAATGGAAAGATTACAAATGCGGTTGCGCTTTCTCCGGAAGGACAGACATTCTTTCTTTTTACCGGATAATGTCTTTGACAAATTAAAATAAAAAGTTTTTATTACATACCAGCATTTTAAACATTTTAATTAAACGGAATTGTTATGGAACATCTGTTTGTTTCATTTAAGGTTAAAAAGGATAAGATTGAAGCAGCAAAATATGCAATATCAAAATTTGTTAGTGAAATTACAAAGAAGGAGCCCGGAACGATCCTCTATAATTGTTTCCAGGAAAAAGGTGATGCTTCTTCATTTATCCATACAATGACCTTTGAAAACGAGAAAGCAGAAGAACACCACAGGCATACTGCTTATGTAAAAGAATTTACAGAGCAACTTTATCCTTTGTGTGAGACAGAACCTGTTTTTTCGGAACTAGAACTAATTTGTTCTAATAAGATCATGCCCGAATAGAAGGTTTAAAGTGTGACAGTTTTGTCAGTGTACTTATAATTTCCTGAGAATAAAAAGTGCGATTTTGGCGTGTTTTGATGGCTCGTTTTGAGACTAAACACTACACAAATACTACATGCCTACTACATGCCTACCAGGAAAACAATGCCTGCAGCACCGGTGAAAAAAAGTATGACAATTCTGTCAGTATTCACCAGCGTGATTGAGCTTAAATATCCTCAAAATATTAAGGAGGGTTCTTATATGCCTTCTCCAAAAAGTGAATATAAATTTCTGCCGCTCGCGTTTGAAAGATGGAAAGACATTGAAATCCTTTTCGGAGAACATGGTGCATGTGCAGGCTGCTGGTGTATGTACTGGCGGGAGTCGCATAAGGTTTTCGATCAGAAAAAAGGAGAAGGTAACAGGATTGCATTTAAACGACTGGTTAAAGGAAAAGAGCAGACTGGAATAGTTGCATATGATAAAAAAACGCCTGTGGGATGGATTGCCTTTGCTCCACGAGAGCAATATGCCAGGCTTGAAACCTCAAAGATATTAAAAGCAGTTGACGATAAACCTGTATGGTCGGTTGTTTGTTTTTTTATAGAAAAAAATCACCGCCGGAAAGGCTTAACTGTGGAACTGCTGAATGAAGCCGCAAAACATACAAAGAAAAACGGGGGGAAAATACTGGAAGGGTATCCAATTGATCCGGACACAGATAATTATGCGCCAGTTTTTGCTTATACCGGTCTGGCTTCTGCATTTAGAAAAGCAGGATTTACAGAGGCAGCACGGCGTTCTGATAAACGGCCCATTATGCGGAAAATCCTTTTGTAAGGGATTCGGTGAATAGCTTCCGCCCGTTAACTCCAAGTGCAGCTTTATAATCCTGCAATCTCCTGTTGCTTAAAATATTATAAAGAACCTTGGATTCTAGGTTTTTCTTTTCATATAGAGATTATAACCAAGCATCAGCAAAGCTGCGACTACTCCTACCAGTCCGATGATGAGGAAGACCATCTCGGGTCGGTTTTGATCAGTTGCGAAAGTTTGATATACCCAGCCTCCGAATGTTCCGCCCACGAGCCAGGCTATGGCAACGGGCAGGAAAGCAAAACCCTGGAACAAAGCAGCCTGTCCTTTCGGCGCGAGGTCGGCCAGGTATTCATAGAACCTGGGAGCCTGGGTCTGTTCGCCTATAGAAAAGGTTAAAATCATTGCAATGATCAATCCAAGGCCGATGGAAATGCCGGCAAGGGAGGCAAAGTACAGAAGGAACCAGCTAAGGGCGGCAAATATGAATCCTATCATTATGGCAGCAGGAGTAGATATTTTCTTCGTCAGTCTGTTAATAGGGATCTGTAGAAGAATGATAGTCCAGGCCCCTACAGAAAGAACAATTTCAATTGGTGCATCGGGTGATATATAATCCGAAATATAGAATGGAACAACAATGAAGAATTCCCAGAATACAATCCAGTAAAGAGCGAATATTAAAAGGAAGACCATGAATTTTATATTCTTTACTACAGTCCACAGGTTTCTAATGACTGTTAAAAGACTTTCCCTTTCCTCATTCAGCTTTAATTCAGGCTCTTTAAATACAATGATCGATACCAGAAACATTAAGGCGCAGCTTATAGCAGAAACGAGATAAACAAACTCAATCCCGAAAGAATCCCGCACAAGATAAGCCAGTAAAGGACCGATAGCAGCGCCGATGTTTACGAGCCAGTAATAAATAGCATATCCCAGTGATTTTGATTCAGAAGTAGTGGTGAGTGCAACGGTGCCCAGAACACTGGGTTTAATAAAAGAACCGCCGACAGCAGTAAATATTAATATTACAGATAGAATCGGAAACAAGCCGGAGCCCTGGTACCATCCCGAAAAAGCAGAAATACCTGTTGATCCGATCAAAAAATATCCTATTGCGAGAACGAAAAAAGCAAAGGTAAATGCCTTTTTGAAACCGAACTTATCTGCAAGAGCACCTGCAAAAATAGGAAGAAAGTAAATGAGCCCTCCGAAGATTGAAGAAAGCTGTCCCGCCTGTACTTCGCTGAACTTAAGGTGATTCCTCAAAAAAACACTAAGGATTGTAGCCTGCCCGTAATATGCTAGTCTCTCAAACAGCTCCATTCCATTAGCAACCCAAAAGGATTTCTGAAATCTGCTTTTGGATTTATCCTTTCCCACGCTCTCTTCCACAACTCACCCTTTCAAAAAAATGATTAGAAATTTAGGGAAGCATTTTTACAGTAACAAAATCTTTTTCTGACTTTTTTATTTTATGCGGAACTTTTTAAATTAGTCTCCGTCAAAATTATTTTTACCAGGTATAAATTTTCATCCACTAATTCCGGGTTCATATGAATATAACGGTTGAGAATTTAACCAAACGATACGGTTCTCAAAAAGCAATAGATTCAATCTCATTCGATGTAAAGCCGGGAGAGATCCTTGGTTTCCTCGGACCGAACGGAGCGGGCAAAACAACCACAATGAAAATCATTGCCTGCTTTATGGCGCCATCTGATGGTGACGTTAAGGTCGGGGACCTTTCTATCCACGATAACCAGGAAAAAATAAAAAAACAAATAGGTTATCTTCCTGAGAATAATCCTCTTTACTATGAAATGCCGGTGCTGGAGTACCTTAATTTCGTAGCAGAGCTGCAGGGTGTTGATAAGAGTAAAATCAGGAACCGTATTGTTGAGATGGTCCATCTCACGGGGTTAAATGAAGAAAAGCATAAAAAAATAGGGGAACTATCAAAAGGATTCAGGCAGAGAGTTGGTCTCGCTCAGGCAATGATTCACGATCCTGAGGTTTTAATCCTGGATGAGCCTACTACCGGACTCGACCCAAACCAGATAATCGAAATAAGAAACCTTATCCGCGAGCTTGGAAGAGAGAAAACGGTAGTGCTTAGCACACATATCCTCCCTGAAGTTGAAGCAACATGCGACAGGATTCTCATAATTAATAAAGGGAAAATTGTTGCTGACGGATCTCCCGATACGCTTCGTAAACAGGCACAAGGTGAAGAAATTCTGAAAATACAAATTGCGGAAGCAGTAAACAGAGAAGAACTTATCTCATCGCTTCTAAGTCTTGAATCTGTCGGAATGGTCGATCCCGTCGCGGATAAAACGGCAGGTTTCATTGTGCAGAGCAAAGAGGGCAGATCCTCACGCAGACCCATCTTTCAGTTATGTGTTCAGAAAAACTGGATACTTACCGAAATGACCCCCATCGAAACAAAACTTGAAGATATTTTCAGAGATTTAACAATAGAGTAAAATGAATAAAATCTGGACAATAGCAGTAAAGGAACTGAGAACTTTTTTTGATTCACTGACAGCCTACATTCTTATAATTGTGTTCCTGGGTTTAAGCGGATTTTTTACCTGGCTCTTTGGTTCTGATATTTTCTTTACCGGACAGGCAACTCTGCAGCCGTTTTTCTCGGTTGCCTACTGGACATTATTTTTCTTCACCCCGGCATTAACAATGAGAATGATTGCAGAGGAAAATAAAACCGGAACGATCGAACTTCTCCTCACAAAATCTGTGAGTGATTGGGAGGTCATAACCGGCAAATTTCTTGCATGTCTTTTGCTTATCATGATAGCCCTGGCATTGACTCTTCCTTATTATTTTAGTGTATGGGCAATGGGACCGGTTGATCATGGAGCGGTATGGTGCGGTTACCTCGGATTGATCTTAATGAGTATGGCTTACATCAGTATCGGATTATTTGCCAGCAGCATTTCGAACAATCAGATTGTTGCCTTCCTGCTAGCCCTGTTTATCGGGATATTCCTCCTGATAATTTTCCAGGTCCTTGCCGGCGAATTTACTGGTACCGTTGGGGAAATACTTGACTATCTCACAATAAGTAATCATTTCGAAAGCATCTCCAGGGGAGTAGTTGACTCAAGGGATATTATCTACTTCCTGAGCATTACATTTTTAGGATTAGTTCTTGCCGAAACAGCACTTTCAAAAAGGAATATTGTTGATTAATTATGATAACCAAACAAAAAATAATTACTTCACTACTTCTGCTTGCAGGTATATTAATTGTATTGAATTTTCTGGCCAATAAGTTTTTTTTCAGGCTGGATTTTACTGAAGGCGGTCAATATACATTAAGCGATGCCACGAAGAGCATTCTCAAATCTCTGGATGAACCGGTCACGGTCACTGCCTACTTTTCTGAAAACCTGCCGCCTGATGTAGGAAAGGTTAAAAGTGATTTTAAGGATCTTCTAACAGAATACAACAGCGTTTCCGGAGGCAAAATAGCTTATCAGTTTATAAACCCAAATGAAGATCAGCAGACAGAAATGGAAGCACAGCAGAACGGGATAAGACCTGTAGTTATAAATGTACGCGAACGTGATCAGATGAAGCAGCAGAAAGCATATCTCGGAGCAGTCCTTCAATATGGTGAGAAAAAAGAAGTTATCCCGCTGGTTCAGCCGGGTTCGGCAATGGAATATGATCTCTCAACTAATATTAAAAAAATGACCTTGAAAGAGAAAACGCAGGTCGGATTCCTGGCTGGCAATGATGAACCTTCTTTGCAAGCTGTTCCCCAGCTTGCCCAACAGCTTTCTATTATGTATGATGTAAAACCTGTAACCATAACCGATTCCACTGATATTCCTGAAAATTTGAAGACCCTGGTTATAATTGCCCCTAAGGATACAATACCGCCTGAAGTATTCAATAAGCTCGATAACTTCCTATCGAAAGGGGGGAGGATATTGGCTGCCATCAACAGGGTTGAAGGTGATCTCTCAACAGCTTCGGGAAAGAGCGTTACTACGGGGATGGATGAGTGGCTGAATAAAAAAGGCGTTAAGGTTGATGACGAATTTATTGTTGATGTTAACAGCGGAAATGTAATGGTCAGACAGAACCAGGGAATGTTTGTTATGAACACCCCGGTTAAGTTTCCTTATCTGCCCATAATTGCTAAATTCGGAAAACACCCTATCACCACGGGTATCGAACAGGTGATGATGCCTTTTGCGAGTCCTGTTACCGTGACAACCTCCGATACTTCTCTTCATTATGTAAACCTGGCTTATACTTCAGATAAGACAGGACTTGAAAAGCCCCCTGTTTATTTTGATGTAATGAAGAACTGGTCAAGAAATGATTTTACAAAGTCATCCCTGCCTGTAGCAGTTGCTCTTAATGGAAAAATTGACGGATCAAATACAAAAATGGTAGTATTCGGTGATGGTGATTTCGCTGTTAACGGAGAGGGACAAGGTCAGCAGCAGCTGCAGGAGGATAATGTAAACCTGATGTCTAACGCAATAGACTGGCTGTCGGACGATACGGGTCTGATTGCTCTCAGAACTAAAGGTGTGACATCCAGGCCCCTGGATCCCGATATTGAGGAAGGGACCAAAACACTTGTTAAATATTTAAACTTTTTGATTCCGATTTTCCTGATAATCATATACGGGGTTATCCGTTACAGGCTCAGGAAAAGCAAAAGGAACAAATGGATGAGCGAAAATTATGTTTAATAAAGTTTCGAATAAAACTCTGCTGATTATTTTCGGCATTATGATTGTTATAGCAGTTGCATATGTTGTTCTTGAATCGGAACACGGGGAGAAATCATTTAAAACAGATATTGTTAGTATTGATACTTCACGGGTTACTGCTCTTTCAATTTATCCACGGGCAAATAATCACAAAGAAATAAGGATATACAAAGAAGGCAGTAATAACTGGAAAGTGGACCTTAATAATAATAAGACAGCCAGCGTTCCGGGAAGCAAGGTAAAGTCGCTTCTCGATATGCTTGTCCAGGTTAAACCAGCCAGGGTTGCGGCCCAGGAAAAGTCTAAGTGGGCGGATTTCAAAGTAGACACTGCAGGAACCCGGGTTAAAGTTTTTGAAGGCGGCAATAATACACTTGATCTGATCATAGGCAAATTTTCCTTTCAGCAGCCCCGTCAGATGAATACCTTTGTAAGGTTAAACGGCGAAGATGAAGTCTATGAAACCCAGGGTTTTCTGGATATGGCATTTAATCAGAAGGCCGATTATTTCAGAAACAATATTTTGGTAAATGGGGATCCTTCAGACTGGAGGAAACTCACTTTTACTTATCCCGACAGTTCATTTGAACTTGTTAAAAATGATAAAGAATGGACAATAAACGGGAATAAAACTGACTCGGCTAAAACAGCCGGTTACCTTAGAATCCTATCGCACCTCAACAGTTCTGCTTTCCAGGATAATGTGTCTGAAAACGCTTTAGGAAAATCTGATTATACCCTGACTATTGAATCTGCCTCGAAAGGAGGGGTAGTAGTTTTAACAGCCTATAAAAATAATTCAGACATCATTATAACTTCAACCGAAAATGGAGGTACGAACTTTGACGGAAATCAGAATAACCTTTTTCAGAAAATATTCATAGGTAAAGGATCCCTGTCAAATTAAACAGGCAGCAGGATTCTGAACCTGCTTCCTTTGCCGGGAGCGCTTGAAAGAACGATTTTCCCGTTATGAGCATCAATAATCTGTTTAACGAGGGAAAGCCCCAGTCCTGTTCCTTTTGTTTCATGGACCTGGCCGGTGGAGACCCTAAAAAATTTTTCGAATATGTTTTTCTGATCAGGTTCAGCTATTCCGATCCCTTTATCTTCTACTTCAACATACACGTTATTTTTTTCCATTCCTGTTCTGAGGGTAACCACCTTATTTTCTTCACTATATTTCACAGCATTATCAATGAGGTTTATAATAGCTTCAGAGACTGCATCCCGATCAAGCAATACCTGCGGCAGATTATCGTTGCTTATAAAATTAAATTCAAAGTTATTATTCTGAAGATGAAATTTATACGTGTTAAAAACCTGTAACGCAACCAGTGTTAAGTCCGACTTTTCCATATGAAAGGTTCTTTTTCCGGCTTCCATTTTTGAAAAATTCAGGACCTTGTTAACTATCCCACTAAGCCGGTTTGTTTCAGAATATATTATCGAATAATACTCATTTTTCTTTTCCTCCGATTTAACCCTTCCCATTTTAAGTGTTTCAGCAAACATACTAATCAAAGAAAGCGGCGTCCTGAGTTCATGTGACACATTTGAAACAAAATCTGATTTTATCTGGGCAAGCTGGATCTCTTTCTTAATATTCCGAAAAACCAGCCAGATGCCAATGATTATAAGGACAGTTATCCCAGCAATCAAGATTAAATTTTGATTTGTTCTAGCTCTTACCAGGTCGTAGATGGTTTTGCCCTTAAGCTTTATGCCAAGATTATACTGCGGCAGAAGCCATAAGGCCTTAGTCTGCCTGATATCCTGAAAATTAACCCGGTCGGTTGATAAGACAATATCATTTTCCGAAGGTTTGTATATTGCCAGAATAAATTCATTTCCTGCGATACTTTTCATCTTCGAATCGAGCTGCTGACTAATAAATGTACCGGGATTAAAAATCACTCCGCAGAGTGAGTTATCATCCAGGAGAAATAGTACAGCTGAAAGATCGGGTGATAAGCTTACAGGTTCCAGCTTCAGGTAGCCGCTCTTTCCGTATGTATAGAGTCTGTCTATTATATTCCTTTCTCTTTTAACTAACTGTAAGGCTGATATGCTGTCGTTCTTTTTATCATTCTCCCTGGCGAACACTTGT
This sequence comes from uncultured Ignavibacteria bacterium, assembly GCA_963774455.1. Classification (GTDB taxonomy): domain Bacteria; phylum Bacteroidota; class Ignavibacteria; order Ignavibacteriales; family Ignavibacteriaceae; genus DATFVA01. The sequence continues at coordinate 44,920 of CAVZFD010000004.1, read as the reverse complement.
AAATTTGAATTACGAGAACTATCGGTGAGAAATATAAAATTGATGGGCGCATAAAGTTTTAGAAACAGGTTTATAGATTCTTTATTATCTCCTGAGGCTGAATTATTGATTTTATTCCTCCAGCTGCTTATCACGTCTTCAGAGTATTGGTTAACGGAAAACAGTATAGCATCAAGCTGATTGGAATAGATCTGGTCAAGAACCTGTTCGCTGCTATTAAGCGAGCTTATTTCATAAACAGTAAAGAATAGTATAGGTATGAAAATTACTGCTATAAGAATTGTTAATGTTTTAACCAGAGGACTTTTCATTTATTATCTGATTTTAGCTTACCAAGCATTTCTTTGGCGTTTTCATTATCGGGATTTAACTCAAGTGATTTTTGATAGTTCTCCTCTGCAAGCTTTGTTTCCCCCTCAACCATATATCCTTCAGCAAGACTATCGTAAACATTAGCTGATTCCGGATAAGCTTCTGCATTAAGTTTAAAGATTTCTATAGCTTCTTTAACCATCTGATTTCTAATAAGCAGATAACCGAGTATGTTCAGCTGTGCTTCACTGAAATCATATTCATCACTCATATTTTTCCTGAGGTAGTGATACTGAATTATAGCCGAATCAATTCCGCTTTCAAAGATTGTGATTAGCAAAGTATCTCCCAGAGCAAGCTTTGGTTCCGAGATTTCCAGAAGTTTGACATCAAAAACCAGAGTAGCGTTTGGCGGGATAACATCACCTGCCCCTTTTTCTCCATAAGCAAGATCAGGCGGGATAATAAATCTGAATTTATCACCGACCTTCATTAAAGCTACACCTTCATCCCATCCTTTTATAACCTTGCCTTCACCGATAGTAAATGAAAAAGGCTGATTTCTCTTTATTGAAGAGTCAAATTCCTTTCCGTCAGTCAGATAGCCTGTATAATCAACCTTGGCTTCTTTTCCCGGTTGGGCTTTTATTCCATTTCCGTTCTCAAGTGTTATGTACTGTAACCCTGATTGGGTAGTAATAGTGTCGTTATCCTGTGCTGCAGTTATTGCAGTAAGCAGACCGAATATCAGAAAAAAAAGAAATATTTTCATTTTTATCCTTATTTTTTAGAATAATTATCGTATCAGAAAATTAATTGAATTGACTACCCCGAAAAATAGTGAAATTTTGGCAGAGCCATAAAGAATAGTAGCAGAAAAAACCCTTGAATACAGTCAAAGCCTTCATATTAACCGGAGAATGGCAGGACATAAACGGCAGAAATGTTCTCAAATTTATTGGTATGACTGAGGATTTCGGTCCCGCTGAAATTATTATTACAAATGTCAGACCTGTGTTTTTTATCCGCAGATCTGAAGAGGCTCCGGAGATAAGGGTCCCATTTAAACGCAAACCTGTTAAACTAAAGAATTATGCAGGAGAGGATATTGATGCCATATATTTTAACAGTGAAAGAGACCTGAAAACAGCCGCAGAGGAACTTGATAAAAATAATATTCCCAGTTTCGAATCTGATGTTGATCCTGTCAGGAGGTACCTTATGGAGCGCTTCCTGAATGCACAAATCCTGATAACAGGAAAGCCAGTAACTGTAGGAAAATTAACCCGATTTACCAATCCCCAAATTGAGGCTGCCGAATTCACCCCAAATTTAAAAATAGCTTCGATCGACATCGAAACAGGTTCAGGAAACCGCAAACTCTATTCCATTGCTCTAAATCTTACAGGTCCAGAGGGTGCAGAACAAAAAGTTTGGGTGATTGGGGATGGAACCAACGATGACGTTGTAACCTACTCCATGGGTGAAAAAGAAATGCTGCAGGCTTTCCTGGAATGGTTCAGGAAAAAAGATCCCGACGTTATTATAGGCTGGCACGTAATAGGTTTCGATCTTATGTTTCTCGAAAGCAAATGTAATGAACATTATATTTCCTTCGATATTGCCCGCGGAAACGGAAGGGTCTCATTACGCAGTCGGAAAGGAGGAGGATTTTTTGCGTCAGTTTATGGACGTGTAGTAATCGATGGGCCCCAGTCGCTCCGCTCTTCATTCTTTAATTTTGAGGATTATAAACTTGAGACAGTTGCACAGGAATTACTTCGTGAAGGTAAAACAATAACCCCTGATGAGGATAAAGTTGCTGAAATAGAAAGATTATTTATAGAGGATAAAAGAAAACTTGCGGAATATAACCTGAAAGATACTGTGCTTGTCACTGAGATATTCAGGAAAGCGGGCCTGATAGAATTGTCCATTCGTCGTTCCCAGCTTTCCGGCCTGCTCATGGATCAGCTTGGAATGATGACCGCGGCCTTCGATCATTTTTTCCTGCCGAGGCTGCACCGTAAGGGATATGTTGCTCCCAATGTTCGTGATCTTAAATTATCCGAACATGCTGCCGGGGGATACGTCTTTGATCCCAGGCCGGGTTTATACAAAAATGTGATTGTACTTGATTTCAGGAGCCTTTACCCATCAATTATTCAGACTTTCAAAATAGACCCTTTATCCAGACTTCTTTCTAATGAGGATACTCTCATGACTCCTGCCGGCTACAAGTTCTCAGCCACTCAGCATTTTCTTCCTGATTTTATCTCAAGCCTAATGGAGCAGAGAACAGAAGCTAAAAGGAAAAATGACAAACAGTTATCCCAGGCAATCAAAATTTTAATGAACAGCTTCTACGGTGTAATGGGTTCTTATGGATGCCGCTTTTATCATCCTGATCTACCATCTGCCATTACCGGTACCGGTCAATGGCTGCTTCTTAGAAGCAAAGAGTTTCTCGAAAGGAAGGGATATGAAGTTGTATACGGTGATACCGATTCTCTCTTTGTCCGGCTTCCTGAAAAAATTGAAAAGTTTTCAGCACAGGACGGCAGTAAGCTAACAGCAGAATTGAATAAATACTGGAAAAAGAGACTTAAGGAAGAATTCGGAGTCGAATCCTTCCTTGAAATAGAGTATGAAAAGTACTACAGGAAATTTATCATTACGCCGGCAAGGGGAGGAGACTCAGGAGCTAAAAAAAGATACGCAGGACTCCTTAATAACGGGGAGGATGAGAGACTCGAATTTGTAGGTCTCGAGTTTGTAAGAAGCGATTGGACTAAGCTTGCCAAGGAGTTTCAGGTTGAGTTATACGAACGGATATTTTATGAAAAGGAAATAAAGACTTGGATTAAGGAAATCGTAAAAAAAGTGTATTCCGGCAAATTCGACGACAAACTTGTTTACAGGAAAAGACTTCGTAAAGATATCGGGGAATATACCAGAAACATTCCGCAGCATGTCCGTGCGGCAAAACTGATAGATCAGAGCAGCGGAACTATTTATTATGTCATTACCAAACGAGGTCCGGTTCCAATTGAATTAAAACATAATGATATAGATTACCAGCATTATATTGATAAACAAATCAAACCTATAGCCGATTCAGTCTTAAGTTTAATGGGTGAATCTTTCGATTCCATAATTAAAACAGGGCAGTTGAGTTTTTTCGATTAAATCCGTATTATCCTTTAACAAAATTGGAGGGCTTGGAAAAAAGGGCAATAATTGATCTCCTCTCTGATCCCGGTCACTTAAATGAAACTTTTTAGCGGGTAATAGCGTCTATATGACAGAAATCCCTTAAAAGGATGCATTTTTAACTTAATTATCGCGGGAAAATTACTTATATTTAGTAGCTGTATTTCGGTGGGGTTCTTTGAACCGAATTTATTGTTTTTATATCTAATGTAATAATCCATAAACCAAATTATTAGGAGTTGATAAAATTGAAGATAACCAAGCAATTCACTAACAGGGAAAGTAAATCGCTTGACCAGTATCTGCAGGAAATTGGTAAAGTTGACTTGCTTACACCTGACCAGGAAATTGAGCTGGCGATCAGGATTAAGAAAGGTGATAAACAGGCACTTGAAGCGTTGACCAAAGCTAACCTTAGATTCGTAGTTAGTGTTGCAAAACAATTCCAGAATCAGGGATTATCCCTTGGTGATCTGATAAATGAAGGAAATTTGGGATTAATAAAAGCTGCCCAGAGATTTGATGAGACAAGAGGATTCAAATTTATCTCTTATGCAGTATGGTGGATAAGGCAGTCAATTATGCAGGCAATTGCCGAGCAGTCAAGGATCGTAAGACTTCCTCTGAACCGTGTGGGTTCCCTGGGTAAGTTAAGCAAAGCTTACAGGGATCTCGAGCAGGAATATGAGAGAAAACCAACCACTGAGGAGCTTGCGCAGGTACTTGATATGAATGTAGAAGAAGTTGCCGATACGATGCAGCTTTACGGCCGCCATGTATCTATGGATGCTCCGTTGAAGGAAGGCGATGATAACAAGAATAGTCTTGGCGACATCCTTGTTAACGATCAGCAGCCTTCTCCTGACGGTACTTTAATGAAGGAATCTCTTAAGCAGGAAGTTGAAAACGTGCTCTCAACTCTCAATGAGAGGGAAGCAGAAGTAATTAAGTTATACTTCGGAATAAACAGCGAGCATGCAGCTACTCTAGAAGAGATCGGTGAACGCTTTAATCTTACACGTGAAAGAGTTAGACAGATTAAAGAAAAAGCCCTGAGAAGTTTAAGGTACGCATCAAGAAGCAGTTCTTTGAAGGCATATTTAGGTCAGTAAATTTCCCTTAATTATGGTTTAAACCCCTCACCAATTTCCGGACAGAGGGGTTTTTTATTTTAAATAATGACCGCTATAAATGGTATTTACAAAGTAAGATATTTGATTATATTTTCTCACGTCAGTTATTTATCATTAAAATAATTATAATATGAAATATTTAAATACACCTAAACTGTATACCTTTCTCCTCGGATTTGCTGCAGCCATTCCGCTTATTTTATTCATTCCCGGTATCATCGGATCAAATTCAGCTTCTGCCGTCATTCCGGAAGATGATAGGTTTCCTCAGGGTTATAAGATAGTCTCCCCTCCTGTTCCCGATCATCTTGATTTTGCCGGGGAAAAGGTACCTCTCGAAAATTTTGAAGTGAAGGAGAGAATGGATAGAGAATTTATTGTTAATACGTATTACCATTCTTTTACTATAATATCCATCAAACGGGCGAACCGATATTTTCCTGTTATCGAACCAATATTAAAAGCGCATGGTATTCCGGATGACTTCAAGTATGTTTCAGTAATTGAAAGCGGTCTGTCAAACGCAATTTCCCCGGTCGGGGCTGTTGGTTTCTGGCAGTTTATGGACGCAGCAGGAAAGAAGTACGGGCTCGAGATAAATGATGAAGTAGACCAGCGCTATGATCTGAAAAAATCGACCGAGGCAGCCTGTCTCTATATTAAAGATGCCTACGACAAGTTCGGAAGCTGGACTGTGGCAGCGGCCTCGTTTAATATGGGAACGAACGGAATTGAAAAACAAATGGTCCGTCAGAAGACAAATAACTATTATAACCTTGTCCTGGGTGATGAGACTTCAAGATACATTGCCAGAATAATTGCAATGAAAGCAATCCTTCAGAATCCTGAAAACTATGGATTTTCTATCGATACAGATGATCTTTACCCGGCTCTTCCTGTTTACGAGGTTAAGGTAAACACTCCGATAACCAACCTGGCTGATTATGCTATAGATAAAGGAGTCAACTACAAGATTTTGAAAACGTATAATCCATGGCTTCGTGACATTGTTTTAACTAATGCAGCCGGCAGGATTTATACTATTGAACTTCCGGTTAAAGGAAGTATACAAATTATTGATGAGCTAAAACAATAAAAAAAGGAGTCATTTCTAAACGAAATGGCTCCTTGACTGATCTTATAATTTATAGAATTATTTGCTGCTCTCTTCTTCGATCTGAAATACTGGTCTGATATCTACCGGAAGTTTGGTTAGTTCCGATCTTAATGTATCCATAGAAGGCGAACTAACTGCATACTTTGCGATAAATGCTTTTGCACTGTCATAATTTCCGGTAGCCTGAATCATTAGAACTTTGTTTGCAAGGTCCTTTAAGGCAGGATAAATTTTATCAAAATTAACCCTTACCTTCCTGGTATCCGGGTTGTATTCATAACCTCCTTTTTCAAGCAGGTAATTATAAATAATAGCGTTTCCGCCTCCATGAGCTTCATTTATACCGAATCTTACAGATCTGAAAATTCCGGCGAGGAAGGTAACATAAGTTTCCTCCGAAAATTCTTTGGGGTAAACACCTTTATCTATCATAAAAATGTTATTGTACATGCCAAGAATATCAGCTTTGCACTCTTCAAGAGTGGAATAGGTTTCTTTGAGCTCTTTGTTTACTGCAGTCTTCCTGCCGTTTATTGTAATGATTCCCGGACCAACACCGTGCGACATCTCATGCATTAAAGTGTGATTGAAAAATCCCGGAAAAGTCACATATTTGAGCTGATCCTTATCAAGTACAATTTCAGCAATCGGTTTAAGAAGCTTTTCGAACTTAGCTTCATGGACATTCTTAAGCATTACTTTTTTTGATCCTTTGGCTTCTCTTACTCTCTCATCATTCGGCAGGTTAAAGGCCAGTGTTTGTACGCCTGATTTGGCATCGCCGGCACAGTATACTTCATTGACAACAACAATGGGAGACTCTGATCCGCGTTCGGTATTCTTATATTTGTCATCTATAGGAAGATGATTTTCAATATCTTTAAGATAACTGCCGAACTTTTCCAGTTTTGCACTTTCAACAGGATCTTTTATTGTAACGAAACTTTCAAATGAGGCTTTATAGTTATACAGTGCATCCTCGTAAACTTCGTAGGGACCTATAACGACTTCTATATCATTGTTTTTCAAGTCCATCCAGGCCAGGTCACTCTCATAATAATCGTTAGTCTCGAATGCTTTCGCTCTAAGGTTAAGATATTTTTTAAGCGAGGCATTATCTGCATACTCTGCAGCTTCATTTAAAAGTGCGGAAATTCTGTTGAGTTCGGGCTGATAGAATTCACTGTAAGGAATAGCTTTAAGTGAATCCCCGTCTTTTCGGATGACTGTAAATTCCGAAGTGAAGCTTTGTTCATCCGAAGGATGATTTTTTATCCAGTTATCGAAATCCTGTTTGGTTATTTCGGGAGGATAGAAGTTGGCGCCTAATGGTTTTTTATAGCTGTCAATAAAGGCTGCATCATGATTAAGCCGGTCAAAAGGACCGAAATTAATATTAAAATAAATGAGTTTCAGGCTATCTTCTTCGGAAGTACCGTCCATTAACTGGTTTTTAATATCAACATTTTTTGCAAATACCTGTCCGAGAAAAATACTGTCTATTAATCGGGACGCCTGATAAAGTTTTCCGATGACCATTTTCTCCCTGCTACTAAGCAACGTTGAATCATACCTGATTTCAGTCGGCGCAAACTGTGCGATCATTGTCTTTAGAGAATCCATAGCTTTTCCTGCTGATGATGGCTGGTTGGTTTCTTTTAAACACCCTGTCAACAGAAGTACAACTGTCAGGGAGGAGATTATAAGGATGTGTTTCATAAATTCTTCACCGTAAAATATTGGAAATGATCCTCAAAAATATGAATAAACTTTAAGATATAATACATCATGAAAATCTGTTACTGATTTACTGAGAAGTAGGAATTGATGTTAAATGGTATGCTTTGGAAATAGAATAAGACTTAAAAATCTGGCAGGCCGAAAAATATCATAAACAATGGATTAATGAAAAAGCAGAATCAAGAAGAAATCTCGTTCAAAACTCATTTAAACGGAATAGAATTCAGATACTTTTGACTTAATATAAATAATGCACTTAATGGAAAAAGATAATTCACCTCAACTCCGAAAAAAATGAGTTTTATCCTTCATTACAATCCTCAATACATATTCCAAAACTCCCGAATCGGGAAAAAGAGTGATTTATTTATCCGCGGTCTATACAGGAAAATAAATTACTATTAGCTAATTGCCTGATATAAAACGAATCAAAAGGAAGATATTAACGACAGTTTTTTTCAAACCATCTCAAAACTCTCATCCGAAAGAATTAATTCCTTTTTCATCCCTTTTACCAATTGCATTTAATATAGATAATGAGCTATTTATACTAGAGCAACATTGGATAAACAGATAAGACTTATTTCAGAATAACAAAAGAAAGGAAATATAATGGATATCTTAAACACAGTTAAATCCGTATTTGGGGGTGGGGAGAATAAACAAAACGACTTAATGTCATCCATAATGTTTTTAGTCGGAAGCGAAAGTGGAGGATTAAATGGATTGATCAGCCAGTTTAAACAGAAAGGTTTGGGAGACGTTATTTCATCATGGGTTGGAACAGATAAAAATCTTCCTGTTTCTTCAGATCAGATTAAAAATGTTTTGGGAAATGACACTGTAAAAGAAATGGCTTCAAAACTTGGAATGGATTCTAATGCACTTACCGGACAATTATCAAATTTGCTGCCCCAGGTTGTTGATAAATTGACTCCCGAAGGAAAAGTTCCGGAAGGTGATATTTTAAGTAAAGGAATGGATATACTCGGCGGATTGTTGGGTAAAAAATAGTGCTTAAATCTTTGTGATCAGATAAGCTGAAAAAAAGCAATTGACAAATAGTAAACAAATATTTATAGGAGTAGTTATGAATCATATTAATGAAGGTGCGGTAAAGGTAATTGAAATTATTGGAATCTCTTCTAAAAGTTTTGATGATGCAATTCAGCAGGCTTTAAAAAAGGCTTCTAAAACTGTCAAAGGTATTTCTGGTTTTGAAGTAATAAAACATATGGCAAGTGTTGAGGAAAGTAAAATAATCCAGTACAAAGTCAATCTTAAACTTGCATTTCCAGTAATATAAAACCAAAGGAGTTATTATGTCACTACAGGTTAAATATAGTCCTGTTTTATCTCTGGCGAAGGAATTAAATATCCAGGGATTAAATGTTAAAGAAGATGCGGGTAAATTGAATTTATCCGGTACGGTTAATACCCAGTATGAAAAAGATAAAATATGGGATAAAATAAAAGAAGTCGGTGGTGAAGGACAGAAAGAGGTTAGTGCAGATATTAAAGTTCTGAATGCCGGCTATTATCATCTTCATACAGTTGAAAGCGGTGAAAACCTGAGTAAAATTTCAAAACAATTTTATAAAGACGCTAAAAGCTATATGAAAATATTTGAAGCAAATAAGGATCAGCTTACAAATCCGGATATGATTAAGGTAGGACAAAAACTAAAAATCCCGAATCCTTAATTATTGTTTAAAAAAGTTAAATACATTTTGAAGTATCAAAAATAATTAACCTGCGGACTAACGCAGGTTATAATAATTCGTAGAATTCAAATATGGGAGGGTTTATTATGAGTATATCTAAATATCAGATTTATAAAGATAAGTCAGGTAAATTCAGATTTCGTCTTTTGGCAGGTAACGCTCAGGTTATACTTACAAGTGAGGGATATAGTTCAAAAATCGCCTGTAAACATGGTATTTCTTCGGTTAAGAAGAATGGCACTAATAAAGAAAAGTTTGTTGTTAATACAGCAAAAAATGGAAAAGTATATTTTAATTTAATAGCAGGCAATATAGAGGTAATTGGATCAAGCCAAATGTATGCAAGCCGTGAAACACTAAGAAAAGGAAGAGATTCAGTTATGCGCAATGCAAAATCACCCGTTGAGGAAATATAAGTCACTTTTTTTTCTGTTATAAAGCTGATTTAGCAATTCATAAATTTATTAAGGAGGAGAATATGAATCTATCCAATAAAATGTTGGCTGAATTTTTTGGAACTTTTTGGCTGGTGTTGGGGGGATGCGGCAGTGCAGTTCTCGCAGCAGCTTTTCCCGGCTTAGGTATTGGTTTTGTCGGTGTAGCTCTTGCATTTGGTTTGACTTTATTAACGATGGCTTATGCAATCGGACATATTTCCGGTTGTCATATTAATCCTGCAGTTACTATTGGTTTATGGGTGGGTGGAAGAATAAAAGGTAAGGAAGTCCTGCCGTATATTATCTCTCAGGTTCTTGGCGGTATTGCCGCCGCAGGGATATTATACATAATCGCAAGCGGGCACGCCGGATTTAATGTCAGTGATGGATTTGCTGCTAATGGTTATGCCGAACATTCACCAGGAGGTTATTCGCTGACTTCTGCCCTGGTAACTGAAATTGTTATGACATTTTTCTTTCTTTTAATAATCCTCGGGGCTACAGATGAAAGAGCAAACAAAGGTTTTGCGGGAATAGCAATTGGTTTAGGTTTAACTCTAATCCATTTAATAAGTATACCGGTAACAAATACATCTGTCAATCCCGCAAGAAGCACCGGCCCCGCTATCTTTGTTGGCGGATGGGCTTTATCTCAATTGTGGATGTTCTGGATTGCTCCGATTATCGGAGCGGTTCTGGCAGGTTTTGGCTATGGTTTTATAGCTGGAAAGAACGAATCTAAATAAATAAATAATTGTTCCAGGAACGCAGTATATTGCTGCGTTCTTTTTTTTATTAACCTTATCAGGATCTTTAATATGGATGAAAGTTTTTTGAGCAAAGCAATAGCTTCGACAGCTGCAGTGAAAGATAAAGTTTCTGATCTGAAAGACAATTTATGGGATGATGAGAAAAGAGAAATCGTTGAAGAATTTAAGGACGGTACCGCTGAGAAATTAAAATCTATTCTGGAAACACTAAATAACTACACAAACCTTTTTAGAGAAGCCGGTTATGAGTTAAACAGTATAAACGCAAGCGTTGCTTTGCCGCCTGATATGAGTATATCATTTAAATGTCTGGAAGCAATACCATTTTCTGAAAGAGTTAACATTTTTAATAGAGTACAGGGAAATAAAATTGCAACTTTACTTTTGAAAAGTCTTTTTAGAGCAAGTGATTTTTCGGCTGCGATTACAATAGGTGAGTTTAAATTAAGAACCATAAATATTAAGATGGGATTGATACCTGGTATAAGCGTTTCATATTCATAAAGTAAAAAATGAATCTTGAATTAATACTTACTATTTTAATGGGCGTTGGCTTAAGTGCGGCAAGCGGATTCAGGATTTTTGTCCCGTTCCTTATAATAAGTATTGCTTCATTATCCGGAAATTTAACACTGGCAGATTCCTTCAGCTGGATAGGGACAGTCCCGGCATTGATTACATTCAGTATTGCCACAATTTTGGAAATAGCGGGATATTACATTCCCTGGGTAGATAATATTCTCGATACTATCACCACTCCCGCCGCAGTAGTTGCCGGAATTATATTAATGGCGTCAGTTGTGCTGGGTATGTCACCACTGCTTAAGTGGACTCTGGCTATTATTGCTGGCGGCGGTATCGCGGCTTCAATTCAGGCATTAACATCAGTAACTAGAGTAACTTCAACTGCAACGACTGCCGGATTTGGCAATCCTGTACTATCGTCTGTCGAGTTAGGAAGTTCTGTAATCTTAGGAATAACCGCTCTTTTCCTCCCCGTTATCGCAGCAATCGTTGTCGTATTTTTGCTTGTATGGGCTGTAAAAACATTGATGAAGAGATTTGCTCATAAACGTAATACACTTAATTAATAAACGGAGGCTTCAAATGTCAATAATCTGGACAATCATCATCGGTCTTATTGCGGGTGCACTCGCAAAGCTTATTATGCCTGGTAAAGATCCGGGTGGAATTATTATTACAATTCTAATTGGTATTGCCGGCGCAATTTTATTTACTTATCTCGGAAAATTTATGGGAATTTATCATGAAGGTGAAGCTGCCGGATTTATTGGTGCAACAATCGGAGCCATTATTCTTCTTGCTCTTTATAGACTATTTAAAAAGAAATCATAAACTAGTTGGCAAAAGATTTTCTGTTGTTAGCTAACTGAACCGGATATTTATTCAATTTTTCATTAAGTGTGAGAGGTTTGCTATGCGCTGGAAAGGCAGAAGAGAGAGCTCAAACGTAGAAGACAGGCGCGGTATATCACCCAAGGGAATCGTGGGAGGCGGTATAGGAACTATTGTAATTGTAGTAGTTGTTTTGCTGTTAGGCGGCGATCCAACCTCCCTACTTCAGAATGTACAACTCAATAATGAAACTACCAGTTCCAACTATACGGAAAGTGCCAGTGATAAAGAACTTGCACAATTTGTTTCTGTCGTTCTTGCCGAAACCGAAAATATCTGGAGTGGAATATTTAAAGAAAAAGGAGAAACCTATCGTGAGCCTAAATTGGTTTTGTTCAATGGGAGAGTTGAATCAGCCTGCGGAATAGCAGGTTCATCGACAGGTCCATTTTATTGTCCTGGTGATGAAAAATTATACATCGATCTGAGTTTTTATAATGAGCTCCAGAGCCGATTTAAGGCTCCCGGAGATTTCGCTATGGCGTATGTTATTGCTCACGAAGTCGGCCATCACATTCAAAAATTGACCGGGGTTATGGATAAAATGGATGAGCTCAGGTCGCAGCTTAATGAGGAGGAGTATAACAGGTATTCTGTAAAACTTGAATTGCAGGCGGATTTTTACGCAGGCGTTTGGGCTCACTATACGCAACAGGAGAATCTTCTCGAGAGCGGAGATATTGATGAAGCATTGAACGCAGCAAGTGCGGTGGGCGATGATAATATTCAGAAACAATCACAGGGTTATGTTGTGCCTGAATCATTTACTCATGGGACCTCCGAACAAAGGAAGAAGTGGTTTTATAAAGGTTTTACAACTGGCGACATAATGCAGGGAAATACATTTTCTGCAAGAGATCTTTAACCGAATCTGCTAAATAAAATTTTAACTGTCCAATCTGCAGCACTGAACCTGACAACTTTTTTGTTACTTGTTTTTATTTTGCTTTTATAGCTTTTCCTTTGTTTTATTGTTTCTCTTTATATCTTTAAATAATATTTAATTGCTATTAAATATGGCCTTAACACTTTATAATTACGGGATGTTTATATGAACAAGCTGGAAATAAAAGGGGTTAATTATGATGTAGGTGTGGGGCTAGGGTTTGACCATAATCCCAACAATAATTTAACTGTCGGGGTAATGAAAGAAGAAATAAAAGTAATAAAAAATGAACTGCATTGTAATGCCGTCAGGCTTTATGGCCGGGATTTAGAAAAACTTTTAGAATGTTCGGAAATTGCTATAAAAGAAGGGTTGATCGTTTGGTTCTCACCCCGTTATATAAATGCTTCATTGGAAGAAACTCTTGATTACATAATGAAATGTTCAAAGGCAGCGGAACAGTTAAGAAAGATTTCGCGGGATACAGTTTATGTGCTTGGAAATGAGTTTTCTCTTGATGTTAAAGGGTTTATCGAAGGTGAAACCATTTTTAAGAGAATATTAAAGTTGTCTAAACCAATATTCATAATAAAAAACAGCCTGGGTTTTGGATTTAATAAGAAATTAAATAGTTTTTTAATAAGAGCAGTATCTAAAGCACGGGAAAATTTTAAGGGTGAAATAACATACGCTTCCGGTCAATGGGAGAGTGTAGACTGGAATAATTTTGATATCATTGCGGTCAATTATTATAGAAACAGATTCAATTCGTTTAAGTATAGAAGAACTGTCAGAAAGTTAGTTCAGAAGAAGAAGAAGTTTGCCATAACAGAATTTGGATGCTGCAGCTTCAGGGGTGCTGAAAAAAAAGGAGCGTGGGGATATTCGGTTGTTGACTGGACGAAATCAAGACCAAGGCTTAAAAAGATGTTTGAGAGAGATGAAAATGTCCAATCCAATTATATTGTTGATTTATTGAATATATATCTAAATGAAAATGCGTATGCAGCCTTTGTATATACCTTCGTTGCCCGAAGAGCACTATATAACCCAAACCCGGAATATGATTTGGATATGGCAAATTTTGGTCTTGTTAAGGTTATTCCTTCGAATAATAAAGATTCAAAATATTCATATGCATGGGAAAGAAAAAAAGCATTTTATGAATTATCAAAATATTATTCAGAATTCTAATACTTCATAATATTCCGGATAGACTTTAGATTTAATACAATTCATTTCCCATTGATAAATTAAAGGACCAGAAACCTGCTGGCGAGCTGTAATTTCACCTTAAGCATAACACATTCTTTCGACTTCATCAACTGTTTTAGGAATTGCCTGTTTACCCAGAACTCTGTGCCCATCGCGGGTTACAAGCACATTATCCTCTATTCGTATTCCACCAAACCCTTTATAAGCATCAACTTTATCATAATTAATAAACTGGCGGAACTTATTTTCTCCTCTCCAGAAATCAATTAGTTCAGGCATAAAATAAATTCCGGGCTCTACAGTAAGTACAAGTCCCGGTTCAAGTTCTTTTCCAAATCGTACATAAGCGAGTCCGAACTGTTCACTCCTTTTGACTTTATCGTTATAACCGACATAATCTTCTCCCAGGCCCTCCATATCATGCACATCAAGTCCCATCATATGGCCAAGGCCGTGCGGGAAAAACATTGCATGTGCACCGGCCTTCACAATCTCATCAACATCGCCTTTCAAAAGTCCCAGCTCTTTTAGTCCCACCGTGATAGTTCTTGCAGCAAGCAAATGAATATCTCTGAACTTTCTTCCCGGTTTCATTGCTTTAATTGAATCAAGCTGAGCCTTCAATACAATTTCGTATACTTCCTTCTGTTTGTCTGTAAACTTTCCGTCAACAGGGAAGGTCCTCGTAATATCGCTTGCATAGTGCAGATAGGATTCAGCCCCGGAATCGTTCACCATCAGGTCACCCTTTTTCATTTTATTATTATGACTGTGGTTATGAAGGATCTCACCATGGACAGAGACAATCGGGGGGAAGGATACGCCCGGACCCATAGATAGCGCAATCCCTTCAATAGCTCCAGCAATTTCCTGCTCGATCATTCCCGGCTCGGCCATCTTCATCGCAGTTATATGCATCTCGTAAGCAATATCCAGAGCATACTCAATCTCACCGATCTCTTCTTTTATCTTCTTTGAACGCTGAGCTACAACTGTCTCAATTAGTTTTGAAGAAACATAATTGTTTAATGCACCCGGCTGAATTCCAAGAAGCTCACTCATCCAGTAAATCACCTTATACCTGTATTGGGGGAGGTAATGAATTTTTACTCCTCGTTTAACTGCATTATCTATCTTTTTGGAAAGATTTTCTACAGATTCGGTTTTCCTTATACCTGCCCCGGCAGCCTTATTACGGATAGTGGTCTGCTGTCCCATCCATATAATATCATATATATCAAATTCATTTCCATAGATTGTATCTTCATCATTATCGATATCGATAACACCGAACAAATCCGCCTGGTCTACGCCGAAGTAATAAAGAAACGTACTGTCCTGTCTGAAAGCATAGGTATTTGCAGAATAATTCATGGCAGGTTCTTCATTTCCGGGTAAAAGTACTAATCCTGATCTAAGCTGTTTTTTAAGTTTATTTCGCCTTTCGGTATAAATCTTTTTATCAAACATTGAGGGTCCTTTCAGTTTAAATATATTTGAAAAGAAAAATTCAGATTTAAAATCTTGTTCAAAACGACTATATTCCTTGTCTCATCTTCGAATAAATCCAAATAAATTATATATAATAGGAATAAATATAAATTAACGAATTCACATAATCGCTTCAATAGAACACGGCAAGCCAGATCGTTTTGTTTTCGGGGTCTGTCCATTCAATCCGGTGCTTTTTATGCGAAGGTATATTTAAATAATCACCCTCACTCAGTTCCAGCAAGGTGCCATCATCGAAGAATTTAATCTTTGCCCTCCCTCGCAGCACCATAACCCATTCATTTTGAAGCTGATCATACCAAAAACCTTCAGGAGATGATTGACCCTTTGAAATAATTCTTTCAATCCTGACATTCCCAGCCCCAACGATTTCCCGGATAATCTCCTCAGGAATCTCAGCGGGAACACCATCAAAAACATTTTCGTTTTTCATAAAAAACCTCAGGTTACATCAAAATTACTCAATATTATCTTGCTTATCAGGCTAACTACCAATAATTTTAACATGTAAATATTTTTTGTAATCTATAGTTAATCTATGGGGATTATATATGAGTTTAAGTCTAATTGCCAAATCGATAAAAGCCTCTCCTACTTTAAAGCTAAATGAGAAATTTGCAATATTAAGAGAAAAGGGTGATCCTGTAATTCACCTTGGAGGTGGAGAACCCAAGAGTAAAGTTCCGATGGACGCTATTCTTGCAACTGTTTCACAAGTTAATACAGGGGAAGTAAGGTATACCCCCGCAGATGGTATTCCTGCATTAAAGCAGGCAATTATCAGGTATACCGAAGAATTCTACGGTAGAAAAGTAAATCCCGAGAATGTCATTGCCTCAGGGGGAGCCAAGCAAGCAATAATGGTTGCTATGCAGGCCATTCTTAATCCCCAGGAGGAAATCATATATCCTGCACCCTACTGGGTAAGCTATCCGGATATGGCTAAGCTTGTAGGTGCAATAGGGATAGCTGCCAGTGCCGAGGACGGAACATTTTATCCAAGGCTGAAAGACATAGAGGACCGCGTAGGTTCATACACTAAAGCGGTGATAATTAACAGCCCTAATAATCCCTCCGGGGCTATGTATTCCGAAGAATTTATCGCTGATGTGGTTGAATTCTGTGAGAAGAAAGATCTTTACCTGATCATGGATGACATTTACCACAGGCTGGTATTCGATGGTAAAAAACCTATTAACTGCTATAAATATGCGAAGAAACTTGATGAAAATTCGAAGCTCATAGTTATTAACGGTGTCTCCAAGCAGTACGCTATGACAGGTTTCCGTATCGGATGGGCAGTCGGTAATAAGAAACTCATTGAAGCTATGTCGAATATCCAGGGACACCAGACATCAGGACCTTCAGTTCTGCTCCAGAAAGCTGCTGTAGGAGCCATCAACGGGATACAATCAGGTGTTGAGAGTCTACGCGCTACTCTTGAAAACAACAGAAATGTAATGATAGATCTTCTTAATTCATTTGATGGTGTTAAAGTTACAAAACCTGATGGAACTTTTTACTGCTTTGCTGATTTCTCTGCGTATGAAAAGAGTTCAAATAAGCTTTCTGAATTTCTTATTGATAAAGTTCAGGTTTTAACTGTACCCGGTGCTGAATTCGGAATGGAGGGTTACCTGAGGCTTAGCTATTGCGGTTCTATTAAAGATATAACAGAAGGAATCGAAAGAATGAAATGGGCGCTCGATCCGAATTCACCTAACGAGCTTTATATTGGCGACAGAAAATTAGTGAGGGATTGGTCATGAAATATTTGGAATTCAATACCCCCGCAACCAAGCAGGCAATGGAGCTTGCTTCTGACTTCAGGTTAAAGAATCAGGGACTAACAGGATTAGACAGGGTTTTCTGGAATCTTCCCGAGGAAGCTCTCTATGAAGAAATTGTTTTCAGGAACGAAGGCAGGCTTACAAAGCATGGAGCTCTCGTTGTAAATACTGGAAAACATACAGCCCGAGCTGCGGCTGATAAATTTGTAGTGCAGGAGCAGTCAACCAACGATAAGATATGGTGGGGAGTTTATAACCGTCCTTTTAGTTCTGAAAAATTCAACCAGCTTATGGGGAGGGTTCAGGCATACTGTCAGGGTGAGGAATTATTCGTGCAGGATTGTTATGCGGGCGCAGATCCTGACTACAGGATGCCTATCAGGGTAATTACGGAAAAAGCATGGCATAGTCTTTTTGCACGGAATATGTTTATCACAACTAATGACAGGGATGAATTAAAAAAGTTTATTCCTGATTTTACAGTAATCGCTCTGCCGGGATTTAATGCAGATCCCTCTATTGACGGAACAAGAACTGAAACAGCTATTGTTTTGAATTTTGCTGAAAGAACAGCTGTAATTGCCAACTCTCTTTACGGCGGTGAAATAAAGAAATCCGTTTTTACTGTCTTGAATTTTCTGCTGACTTTTGAGGATGTGCTTCCGATGCACTGCTCTGCAAACGTCGGCTCAAAGGGAGATGTTGCGCTCTTCTTCGGGTTGAGCGGAACGGGAAAGACTACTTTGTCAGCTGATCCAACAAGAGGTCTTATAGGAGATGACGAACATGGCTGGAGCAGCCAGGGGGTATTTAACTTTGAAGGCGGATGCTATGCTAAAGTTATAAGACTTTCAGCTGAACAGGAGCCTGAGATTTATGCAACTACCAGAAGTTTCGGAACTATTCTTGAGAATGTGGTTTTCGATCCTGTATCAAGAAATATAGACCTTGATGACGACCATATAACAGAAAATACGAGAGCTTCATATCCCCTTGAGTTTATTCCCAATGTGGTTGAAGAAGGCTATGTCAGGAGTCATCCTAAAAACATTATATTCCTTACCTGCGATGCATCAGGAGTTCTGCCTCCAATTGCAAGGCTGAATCCTGAACAGGCACAGTATCATTTTATAAGCGGATACACTTCGAAGATTGCAGGAACAGAAATTGGGCTCGGGATAGAACCTCAGATAACATTCAGCGCCTGTTTCGGCGCCCCGTTCATGGTTCGTCATCCATATGAGTATTCAGAGATGCTTAAGCAAAGAATGCTGAAGAACAATTCCAATGTATGGCTGGTTAATACAGGTTGGGTAGGCGGAAGGTTCGGAGTTGGTAAAAGAATAAGCATCCGGCATACCCGTAATTTGCTTAATGCAGCATTGGATGGTAAACTGGATAAAGTGAAATACAGGAAAGATAAATTATTCGGATTCGAAGTTCCATTAAGCTGTCCCGATGTACCTGAAGATGTACTTGATCCATCCTCCAGCTGGGGAAATAAGGATGAATACTGGAAAAAGTACGATGCCCTTGCAGCCAGGTTTATCGAGAATTTCAAGCTCTTTGCTAAAGGCACCTCCGATGAGGTTAAAAAAGCCGGTCCTGTACGATTGAAATAAATCCCTCGTAGAGATGAGCCGACGGCTCATCTCTACCACTTACCATAATTTTTATCCGTTTACACAATTCATTCAGAATAAATAGGCATAATATTTTACAAATTCCTCATTAATTCCCTAAGTTTGTATAACTCTTTTTACCCTTTTTTCGGATCCAGAACCGGCTGCGGGTAGAAAGGGGAGTTATTAAATAATTTTTTAGTGTCTCGGGGGAGATGAGTGAATCTCTGTTGCTTACCAGATTTCTTCTATTGGAAGCGGTCAATTATAAAGTATCGCTCTCTGGAATACATGTTCCTCCCTCTTATAAAAATTCACATCTGACCGGAATATAAATGAAACATATATCAAAATATCTGTCCCTAAGTTTATTTTTTCTATTGACCAGCATAGGCTATCCCCAGGCCCAGACCTATACGCTTGATACCGCCATAAAAACTGCTCTGAAAAATAACAGCGACATCAAAATCTCTGAAATGAATGTTCAAAAAGCATCAGCCGCGGTTCATGAAGCATTCGGATATGCACTCCCTAGTCTTGATTTGTCAGCTGGTTTAACACATTTCCTTGAGAAGCCAAAGACTCCGTTTCCTGATTTTGCCGCTCTTTTGGGAAATGCAACCTATTCTATACTTTTTGATGAAGGCGTTATCCCACGTGATAATAATAAATTCAAGCCTGTAGGATACGACCTGCAGTCATTTGCCCTGGCAAATAATTACGAAACAAATTTGCAGCTGACCCAGGTTCTTTTCAGTTCTGCTGTGTTTCGCGGAATAGGAGCTTCACAGATCTACCTGGATCTCTCCAAAGCTCAACTCAAAACTACAATATCGGCAACCATATTGAATGTGGAAAAGACTTTCTATGGGGTATTGCTGACTAAAGAAGTCTATCAGATTACAAAAGCAAGCTTTGAAAATGCCCGGGAGAATTATAATAATGTGAATGCCTTGTATAACCAGGGGCTTGTTTCCGAATACGATAATCTCCAGGCAGAGGTACAGGTTGAAAATATAAGACCCGCTCTTCTGGATATGGAAAACAGACTTAAAGATGCCGTGGATGGTTTGAAGATTCTCCTTGGACTGAACCCTGAAACTGAAATTAGCGTCGAGGGTGAAATAACCTATAAACCCATGCCTGTTCCGGAAGAGCAGGATATGATTGACGAAGTCTTAAAATCAAACCTCAGCCTGCAGACATTAAGCTTGAAAGCCCAGGTTGATGATGCTTTTATAGACCTGGATAGGGCAGAATACTGGCCCAACATAGCTGCTTTCGGTAATTATTCGTACGCAGGTTCAGCGGATCAATGGGACTTTCAGAACTATTCATCCCTTACTGTAGGTGTTAATTTCTCCATCAATATCTGGAAAGGACAGCGGACTGCCCACCGTGTCGAACAGTCGACTTTAACCTATCAACAGACTGAAGAACAGGTATCCCAATTAAAAGATTTTCTTACAGCACAGGTTAAATCCAAAATTAATGAACTAAAAAGAGTGCAGTCGGTTGTTGAAACCCAGGATAAAAACGTTTCCCTTGCTGAACGAGCTTACCAGATAGCAACTGTAAGATATAAAGAAGGTACAAGCAGTCAGCTCGAAGTTCAGAATGCCGATATAGCTTTAAGACAGGCCAGGATGAACAGGCTTCAGACTGTATACAGTTATTTGATAACAAGATATGAACTTGAACAGATGATAGGTAAAGTCGATCCCGGATATTATTCTTTGTTCGATTTATTAAATGATTAAAAGATTTTAGAAATAAATCCATTAGAGGAGAAAATGATTGAAATGAGACTTTTACATAAAATAGGAATTTATATAACCGTTATAATGATGGGACTTTTTGTTTTCGGATGCGGGAGTAAAAACAGCGAAGAAGCAAAAAGTATGGAACAGATTCAGGGGGAAGAGGGGATCCCGGTAAAAGTTGAAACTGTTGCATATAAACCTTTTCAGAAATATCTCAGTTTTTACTCAAAACTTACCGGCATCAAAGAGGCTACCAAGGGAGCTATGACTGGTGGAAAGATTGAAAAAATTAATGCCAGGGTAGGTGATTATGTTAAGGAAAAACAGGTTATTGTCGAGTTCGATCCTTCAAATCCCGCCCTCCAATATGAACAGGCCCGGACATCTTATGAAAATGCAAAGAAGAACTATGAAAGAATTAAATCACTACTTGATGCAGGGGAGACATCACAGGCAAATTATGATGGTGCCGAAACACTGTACCTTGTCAGCAAAAGAAATTATGAATCTCTGAAGCAGGTACTTTTTGTCGAGTCTCCAATTGACGGACGAATAGTCGATTTGAAAGTGAATGCCGGAGATAATGTCAAGAACGAGGCTTATATGTTTACCGTTGCCCAGACGAATGTAATGCGTGCAAAAATTTGGGTATCTGAAAAAGAAATACGAATGATAAATAAAGGTATGAAAACTATTGCTGTATATAATGGCAAAGAATATCCTGGTAAAATAACGGATGTTTCTATGGGAGTTGATCCTGCAAGACAGTCGTTTTACGTAGAGGCTGAATTCACCAACCCCGGGAATGAATTGATGAACGGTGTAACTGTAGAGACAAAGGTGCTGGTTTATGAAAATACAAATGCTATAATAATTCCCCGGAACCTGATGATGTCGGATGAGCAAGGTCATTATCTGTTCATAGAAAATAATGGTAAAGCAATCAAGGTTTATGCTGAAAACGGACGCGAAAGCGGAATTTATTATGAGCTGAGCAAAGGTTTGAAGCCGGGTGACAGACTTATTATAAAAGGTGCAGACCAGCTTGAAAATGGCACTGCCGTAAAAGTGATTCAATAGAAGGGATTATACCATGTTTTTAGCAAAAGTATCTATAAATCGTCCTGTTTTAACAACAGTAGGACTGCTGGTATTTGTAATATTCGGGTTGATCGCCTTCTTCAGATTGAATCTAAACCTTCAGCCTGATGTTGAAATTCCATATGTAACTATATCAACTGTATATCCCGGTGCTGGTCCTAAAGAAATAGAAACATTAATAAGTAAAAGGATAGAAGAATCAATTTCAACTATAAGTCAGATTGAAAGAGTAGAATCCTATTCTCTTGATGGTCTGTCGATTATTATAATTGAATTTACAATGGGTAAAGATGTCGATGTTGCTAACCAGGAGGTAAAGAATAAAGTTGATGAAATAATTAATGAACTCCCTGAGGATTCAAAAAAACCCATCGTTCAGAAAGTCGATCTTAAGCAGTTCCCTGTTGTTGATCTTGTACTCAGCGGAAATCTTGATCCCCGTCAGTTATATGAGGTTGCTGACAAAACCCTTAAAGACAGATTTTCACAGATTGAAGGAGTTGCCAACGTACAGATCACAGGAGGTCAGGAAAGGGAGGTACGCATAATCCTTAATAATAAGGAGGTATATGAAAATTCCATTTCTCTTCCCCAGCTAAGTCAGATATTAAAAATTCATAATATGGATATCCCTGGAGGATATTTCCAGGTTGGCGATCAGGAATATACAGTAAGATTGAATGGTCAGTATGCTAGTCCTGAAGCAATTAACGAACTTGAAGTCCCGACTCCTTACGGACCTAAAAAAGTGCGTCAGTTTGCCAATGTTGAAGACGTAGGAAAAGATATAAGACAGAGAGCAGTATATTATAATGTAAAAAAGAATCTCCGGAACGAAAACGTTGTAAGGCTCGGAATAATAAAAAGCTCCGAAGGAAACATTGTAAAGGTAGCCGAAGCAATTAAAGCATCACTCCCTGATATTCAGGCTGTCCTTCCGCAGGGAGCAAGTCTTGAAATTGTAAATGATGAATCCGGCTTCGTTCAGAGCAGCGTAGATGATACAATGAGTAACATTTACCTCGGTGTTATTTTCACTGCTATTGTACTTTTCCTGTTCCTGCATGATCTGCGCTCAACAATTATAGTTGCACTCTCGATGCCGACTTCTATAATTTCTACTTTTCTTCTGCTTCAGGCCTTCGGTTTAACTCTAAATATGATGACACTGATGGGACTCTCAGTCTCCGTAGGTGTCCTGGTTGCAAACTCCATCGTGGTTATTGAAAACATTTTCCGATACAAAAAAATGGGTGAGACCATAAAGCAGGCAGCTTTCAAGGGAACTTCAGAAGTGATGGTCGCGGTTCTAGCTTCAACACTTACGAACCTGGTAGTATTCCTGCCCATAGCAAATATGTCGTCGATGGTTGGTATGTGGCTTAAAGAACTTGCCCTTGCCGCCGTATTCGCCACTATATTTTCCCTTATAATGTCATTTACTCTCACCCCGATGCTTGCTGCGTTAATCTTAAAAAAGGAGCATAAGCCGGGAAAATTAAGTCAGAAACTATATGCATTCGAAGAGAGACAGACTATTTTTTATAAAAATATGCTGGCAGGATTCCTGAAGAATAAATTTACCAGTTTTATAGTTGTACTCTCCTCATTTGTTATCCTCATCCTGGTGATGATGACGATAGGTTCAAAAATCGGCTTTGAGTTCATGCCTTCATTTGACGACGGAAAAATTAAGGTTTCTGTAGAGATGCCAGAAGGTTATAACCTTCAGGCTACAGGAAACCTATTGAGTCAGATAGAAGATAGGATAAAGAAGCATCCTGAGGTTACTCATTTGATAACCAACATGGGAAGAATGAGTGAACTGGATATTGGAACGAATATGGCATTGATGGATGTTCAGCTAGTTGATGCGAACGACAGGAAGATATCCCTGCAGGATATGATTTCTGTTTTTGTAAAAGAGCTTGCCGATGTTCCGAATGCGAGAATAAAAGTAGACCTTGGTTCTTCTTCAGGAGGACCGGGTGCGCCGGTAGAATTTTTTGTAATGGGACAGGATATCGACAAGCTTGATGAGTTAAAAAATGAAATAGTTGCTAAAATAAAAGATATTCCCGGGTTGATTAACTTCGACCAGAGTTCTCGTGCCGGGAAACCGGAAATAACAGTGTTCCCCAGAAGAGAAAAACTGGTTGAGGCAGGGCTCAGTATTACTGACCTTGCTCTAACACTTCGTTCTTCCGTGGAAGGAATTCAATCTTCTAAATATCGCGAGTTCGGGAACGAATATGATATTACTGTTACCATGGATGATAAGTCAGTAGACGCTCCTGAAAAAATCGGTAATATAACCGTGGTCTCTCCTGCTGGTCCTTTCAGACTTGCACAGCTGGCAGATGTTCAGTTTACGAAAGGATATACAAAGATCCTTCACCGTGATAAGTTTGTTTCAATCATGTTTACGGGCGCCCCGGCTTCAGGAGTTCCGCTTGGAAACATTACAAATGAAATCGACAAAAGGCTTGCTAATCTGGATCTTCCGCCGGGATATTATATCCGTTGGGGTGGAAATGTTAAAATGATGAACGACATGATTAAGGATATGATATTCGCCTTCTTCCTGGCAGTATTTCTGACGTATATGCTGCTGGCTGCTATACTGGAGAGCTTCTGGCAGCCCGTTCCTATTATGTTAACAGTTGTTCTTGCGCTGATTGGTGTTATACTGGCTCTTTATATTACAAATACGCCATTCAACATTGTGTCTTTAATGGCAATAATTATGCTTATAGGAATAGTGGTTAATAATGCAATTCTTATTCTTGATTATACCAATCAGTTGATAAGAGAACAAGGTATGCTGCCGAAAGAGGCATTGCTTGAAGCCTGTCCTACTAAACTCAAACCTCAGATAATGGCAACAGTCGCCATTATTCTTGGTATGCTTCCGTTGGCTTTGGGAATAGGAGCTGCAGGAAAAGAAATGAGAATCCCGATGGGTATTGTTGCAATCGGAGGATTGATTGTTTCAACAATCCTTACTCTGTTTGTTATCCCGGCATTCTATTACTTAACGGCCCCGGCAAAAGTTGTTGATCCATCAAAGAGAGAGAAAGTCGGATAAGAGAGAAGTACTGCGATCAATTTAATAAGCTGGCGGTGAGTAAAAATTCAGGCTTTCTAATTTATCACTGCCAGCTTTAATTTCATGTATCGCCCGCCTCAATTAATATCAAATCACCTTTTCCCAGGGCCAGGTTTTTTCCGTTTATTATGGCCTCACCATTACCGGAAACCACATAAAGCCATTGGTCGCTGTTTGTATGTTTATTATCCGGACCACCGGTTTTCTCACCCGGAGATAAAACCATTGTCGCAGCCTGTGAACTCTTTATCGTCTGTTTTACACTGAAGCCGCTTCCCATTTCTGAATTTACTTTTTTCAATAGTATAAACCTTTCTTTATTTAAATCAATGGCCAAAGCTGTTTAATATCTCCCGGTAATGTTCCTGAATTATTCAACCATTAAGGAAAAATTTGATTAAAGACACAAAAAAAAAGTCCGCCTGAAGCGGACTTTTACAGCAAGCAATAAACAAATATTACTTTAGTAATAACATCTTTTTTACCATTACGGAATTACCCTGCTGAAGTTTATAGAAGTAAGTGCCGCTCGGTAATGAAGAGGCATCGAATTCAACCTGGTGAGAACCGGGCTCAATGTTTTCATCGAAAAGTACGGCTACTCCTTCTCCAAGCATATTATATACCGTTAATTTAACATGACCCTGTTCTGCTGTATTAAACCTAATCGTAGTTGAAGGGTTAAAAGGATTTGGATAATTTTGTGAAAGATCGAAGGAGGCAGGACCTGCCACAACAACATTTACTTCTTCCGAATATTCAAATCTTCCATCGAAATCAAGCTGTTTGAGTCTGTAAGTAAAACTACCGGGTAAAACATTTTTATCAATATAGGTATAGTCTTGAGGTTCAGTAGTTGTCCCTGCACCTCTCACAAATCCTATAGTTGCGTAGCCATTCGAAGCATCTTTGCGTTCAACCTCGAATATCCTGTTGTTTGTTTCGGTAGCAGTCTGCCAGCTAAGCACCACCTGTCCGGAAATATCTGAACTTGCCGTGAAGGATGTTAATTCAACAGGAACTATGCTATTATCCCAGATGACCTGAGCGGCATCAGCACTAGCCTGAAGGTTTGACAGGCTGGTTCCTGCAACAACTCCGAACCCTGCCATCAAAGTAGTTCCGGGATCCAGGTTATATGGCCCCGAACCTATAAATGACCTGTAATCTGCTGGAATAGTTGCTGGAACAGTGATCGTAGAAATCCAGTCCCTGATCACATTTCTTATGGTAGTTTCATCTCCGGGGAAAATATCGTTAGCAGTTCCTCCCGAGATCCCGTTAAAGGCAATCAGACCATAATAATTGGGGTCAGGACTTCCACCGTTTAAGGACTGATAAACCAAACTTCTGGACTGATCAAGACCCGCCAGATTATTAAGATAAGCGGTTCCTCCAACATCCCAGTCGCTGAACATACCCACATAGAAATCATTTATTGCAGCGGATGTTGAGTTTGTTATATCGAGACGGATAAAAATAAAATCATCTCCTGTGTTAGAATAAGTCGTCTGGGTTACCTGCACTCCATAAGGGAAAGGAGCATTGCTATCTGTATATTGACAGGTACTTACCTGATCAAATCCCGGAAGCGAGGTATTAGAGATAGGAACGGTATTCACCATATCTTCAATAAGAACAACATTATTGACATCAGTAAAACTACCTAGCATCCCGGAGACCCCGTTCAAATTACCATACATCATACCCGACGTAAAGCATGCATCACCCGCACCGGAAAATGTTACCCCGTTACCGCCTGCGCCGAGGCCGCCATGACCGATGTACCCGTTTTCGAAAACTGTTACCTGGAGACTCCCGGTATTATGATCGAATGTCTGTGAGAAAATTAAACTGCCCGGAATCAATAGGGCGAGAAGAAGAGATAAAAAGAAGTAAAGATTTTTATACATTGAACCTCCATTTAATTAAATGTTGTGAATATTTACTTAACTACAGAGGACAATTTCAAAACTAAAGAACTAAGCTATCCTTACCCAGAGAAATAGAAGTCCGATGGGAAAAATCTGACCGATTATATCGAACGGTAAAATAATAAGAAATAAATAACAAAAAAGGAACAGGTTTTTAAAAAAAAGACCGCCTTATTCAAGCGGTCTTTAAACAAAAAGAGGTTAAAAATTACTTCAGGAGAAGCATTTTTTTAACTGACACAGAATTCTCACCCTGCAGTTTATAGAAATAAGCTCCGCTGGGTAATGATTTTGCGTTGAACTCAACCTGGTGTGAACCTTCGCTGACAACGCCATTTACAAGTACAGCAACTTCCTGTCCGATCAGGTTATAAACAGCAAGTTTAACCTTTCCTGATTGTGGAACGCTGTAAGTAATAGTTGTTGTCGGGTTGAAAGGATTAGGAAAGTTCTGAGCAAGGTCAAAAGTTCTTGGACCAGTTACACTAACTTCAACTGCATTTGAATAATCAAAGTGTCCGTTGAAATCAAGCTGTTTCAGTCTGTATGTATAAGTTCCATTATTAACGTTCTTATCAACGAATGAATATGCTTTAGGATCTGTGGTTGTTCCGGAACCATTAATGAAGCCAACGGTTACGAAATCAGTGTTCGCATCTTTTCTCTGAACTTCAAACATTCTGTTATTAGTTTCAGTAGCTGTCTGCCAGTTAAGAACGACCTGACCCAAAGTGTTTGTATTAGCTGTGAAAGAAGTCAGTTCAACCGGAACAATAGTAAGGTCCATAACCTGATAGTCATCAACATACATCTGATCAGTTGCTACAGCGCCAAAGAAATCATTTGCTGCTACTGATAACGCAGCTCCGGTTCCATCAGCACCCAATGTCCACTGCCATGAACAGATCATTGTACCGTTATACCAGTATTCTGCCACATCATTGTCAAGGTCAACAATTACCTGGTTCAGAACCCATTGATCATATATATAATTAAATGCAAAAGCACCTGTTGCTCCGGCATTTACAGAAGCAGCGCCGCCTGTATTGAAATAAACTTCAAGACCCCATTCCTGGGTACCAATAAACTGTGAGAGAGTATTGAAGTATCCTGTTGCTCCTGTCGGTATATAGTTATAAAGATCTATTTCCCATTTACCCGAAGTTTCAGGACCCCAGTAGTGCACTTCGTCATTATTCTGAACAAGAACAAATGAATTAGATCCACTATGAGCAAAGTCACTGGATACATTTGCATCTTCTACTGTATTACATGGATCAAGGGTCCAGGTTGTCCAGTCGTCAGGATTCTGACATGCAAGCTGCTGGCCTGCTGTATAAGAATCGAAATTATCAGAGAAAATAACAGAACCGCCGCCGCCAGGATTTGTTTCCACTACGCCGCGGATGTTCCAGTTATAATTCAGACCGAAATCATTTAAATGCTGCCAGGTACCTGAATCATTAACAAAGTCTCCGTCAGGATCAGCGGGACCGGCATCGACACCAAATGGAAAGCTTGCAGCAGTAGCGTCTTCTACCTGGAGGCATACCCAGAGATCATTTCCTGAGATCGGAATATTAGTTGTTAAAGCAACTTCATTCCAGTCGCCTACAGTAAGAGATCCAAGATCCAGGGGCTGGCTCAGCAGAAGTGCACCGGGTGCTGTACTTGTACCGGCATCATAAATCATTATGGTTAATCCGGTAGCTGCCTGTGTATAATGAAATTGAACAGCCTGCAGTTCACCGCCTGTATATGCACTCATAATAGCAGCGCGGAAGCGTGCGCCTCCAATAAATGTAGTTCCACCGTCACCAACAGAATTTGCTGCATTCTCACCGTCATAATGAACAACAACCAAATCATTGGGAGCGTCCGGGCTTGATGATGGAATATGGTTATTCGTAACGCCAAAATTCTGACTGTATCCTATGGAATACAATAAGAATGAGAATAACACTGTGAAAAGGAATCGGTTAAAATGTTTCATGGATCCTCCTAACACCTAGAATGTGAATGTAAACTATGGATCGCATTTTTGCCCTTTATAATGCATACGTCCATCTATTTGATTTAAGTTTATAGTTTTTTTACTTAGTTGATTCTAAGACATAGACAAGATATGATTTTTTATCAATATTTAGCAACAGTTCAACAATAAAAAATTGTGATTTGTGTTAAATAAACCCTCCGGATTCCCGGAGGGTTTTCTAAAACAAATTCGTCAGGGCACCAAACTACTCGAGCAGCAGCATCTTTTTCATTTGAACGTTGCCTTCATACTGCAATTTATATAAATATATTCCACTGGGCAGGTTTTTGGCATTAAAGGTAACCTCATGATATCCTGCCTGGAAGAATCCTTCGGCGGGTACTGCAACCTCTTGTCCAATGATGTTATATACTGAAAGACGAAGGTTTGAGGATTCAGGAATATTAAAACTGATCTTTGTAGAAGGGTTAAATGGGTTAGGATAATTCTGCTCAAGCACAAATCCGTCTGCCGGAGCCAGGTTTATTTCAACTACAGATGAGAATTCAAAAGTACCATCATTATCAATTTGTTTCAGTCTGTAGGAGCATCTTCCTGTTGAAATAATCTTCGAATCTTTAAAAGTATAACTGGCAGGAGTCTGTGTTGTTCCATTTCCTTTTACAAAGCCGATCGAATACCATCCCGAGTTCTCTGTTTTCTTTTCAATTTCAAACCCGTAATTATTCAGCTCAGTTGCAGTCGTCCAGGCAAGGTTAACAGATTCATTATTCCAATCTGCAGTGAATGAAGTGAGTTCAACAGGCACCACGCCCTCCACCTTCGCCATCAATGAGAGTGTTCCTATACAGAGCTTTGAACATTTTTCAAAATATGGAAAATTATAATGGTCAATGAGATCATTTGAGGTATGATAATACTGGTTAAAATCACCATAATAATTTTCAATGAGGAGAACGGCCGTAATTCCGTGATTCCAGAAAGATGCATGGTCGCTGGCAGTTATGCCCGGATTGATAACAGAAGGCTGAATCCCGACAGAATAGTCTGTATTCACCATCAGCATTGAATCCTTAAGGGCCACTGAGTTTGCGATATTTTTTGTATGTATTTCGGCAAGGTTGTCGTTATTGCTGTCCCATGCAATCATATCCATATTGATAACTCCAAGTATATCCAGGGTAGTATTCTGGGCATAATAAGCGCTTCCCAGAAGTCCCAGTTCCTCAGCATCCCATATGGCATAAATAATTGAATAATCAAAACTATAATCTTTCAATACCCTGGCCGCTTCAATTACCGCGCATGTGCCGCTGCCATTATCATCAGCCCCGGGCGCGAGTCCGCTTGAGGGCATATCATCGTAATGGGCACAGATTATATAGTACTGATCCGGATGAGTTGTTCCCGGCTGGATACCGTAAACATTCCTTCCGTAACTGAATGCCTGATCAAATGTCTGCAGACCGTAAGAATCAAACTTGGCTTTAACATAATCTGCAGCTTTATCATTAGTCGGGGAACTATAATACCTGGTTGTTATAGTGACCTGCTGACCATTAATAGTTACCGGAACCTCCCCTGATAATTCATTTACGAATTGTGTTAAGGAATCAATATTTACATTATTGATCGCCTGCTGGACTAGAGGATTGGTCTGTGCCATCCCCTGACTGAAGAAGAACGAAAGAAAAATAAAAGTAACAAGTTTTTTCATTAGCTGATAGCACCTTAATTTTGGAGTAAATGATTGGTTAATTAAATCTCTCCTGATTTAACAGAACAATTAATCTTTACAGCAACCAACTACAATGCCACAAACAAAAAACTCAACTTTATCTATTTTCGGTGAAAAAATCAGGGGTATGAAGAATTCAGGTATTGAATTTTCCCGTATCTTAAAGCAGGCAATTATTAGAAATGAAAAATGTTGATTCAATTCGTCTTAAAGAGTGCCGGCGAGCTTTTCCACAAGCCGTTCTTTAACATCTTCTCCTTTCAGTTCCGACTTATTGAAATATGAAATCACGAGGAACAAATGGAACTGCAAAATATCCAGCACCTTCCTGGTTTCATCATTATTATACTCTTCGTATTCATACCTGAGGCGTGAAATAGCTTTATTTGTTTTTATTAATTCATCAGCTACCATATTTACTCCTTATGTAATAAACCTAATTAATTTAATGATAATGGCGGAAAGTAAAAATATTAATTCTAAGAACAACACTATAAAAGGAAATTTTTTATCAATAGAGAAATTAACAGTTCAATCCAAATAATCAATCCTCAAAAAAGAAATTTTGACCTCCATAAGTTGATTATTTATTAAGCTTTGGTTATGTATTCATAAAGCGATATTATATTTGTAACTTCGGAGAAATAGGATAATCAATGAGCATTACAAGAAAAGAAGGTCTCTTTATAACAATAGATGCAAATATAGGTGCTGGAAAAACAAATGCCTGTCACGCTCTTGCTTCTGCATCCAGTTCAAGGGGAAGGCAGACAAGAGTACTCGAAGAGCCGACACATACAGATAGATTCAAGCACTTTCTTTCACATTATTATAATGATCTGATCACGGGCGTAAATACCGGCGGCGGATTTGAGATGCAGATGTTTATGCTTTGCCAGAGATATGAACAGCACAGACTTGCAGTTGAGCTAGCCTGGGGTGAAAACGGAATAACCGTCCTGCAGGATCGTCCGATTTACGGAGACACTGTATTTGCAACAACGGCCATGGAGAGAGGATTCATGACAAAGGAAGAATTCGAATTATACTTTGATGTTTTCAGGAATATGAGCCGTGACATAATGCCGCCCGATATCTTTGTTTATCTGAATGTCTCTCCCGAAGAATGTCACCGGCGTATGAATACAAGATCGAGATCAGAAGAAGAAGGCGTACCGCTGGATTACCTGCAGCATCTCGACAGCAACTATAAAAAGCTGGTAAACGAAATGAGGAGAAGGGGAATACGAGTGCTGGAAGTAGACTGGCATGAATTCGGACCTCCCGTGGTTTTATGGAACAAGATTCTCGGAATGATTGGCTCGGACGAATCATGGTATGAGCAGTTATCGTTCTCATTCGCCAAGCAGCCCCGTATTCCGATTATGCCGAACACTGAAGAAGATAATGATAAGAAAACGATTTGAACATTGATGAAAACTTTATAAAGAAATAAATATGTCAAAAAATAAGTTACTACGGATGGACAATGTCGGCATCGTGGTTGAAAACCTGGAGACCGCAATCTCATTCTTCACAGAGCTCAGGCTCAATCTGGAAGGGCGGGCGACGGTTGAAACGCTCAATCCAACCGCAAACAGAAGTGGGTTAGTGCACCATACCAGGCTCGAACCGATGACCTGCTGAATAAGAAGGGAAAATCAAAATTTTTACACTTATAGCCATATCATTATGAGACGAAATCACTGAAGTAGTAATTGAAGCAGTAATTCACTTTCCCTATAAATAGTAAAGCAGTATAATTTGTCACTTAAATTGTCAATGATATACTGAATTGTAAATCGTCCCTCCATCTCCTATTCTGCTAATGATTGGATGTTACTTTAATTATTATAAAACATTAGTTATCTGTTGCAGTAAATAGTCAGAATTCGTTGAAAGTATATGATATGCTGGTTAATGAAATGACCGCCCTTATTATTGAAAAAAGTCTACGTGAAATTATATGAAAATGGTATTATAAAATTCAATAAAATAATCTCTAAAAAGTATCGTGGAACAGAAAGAGAGTAAAAAATGAGATTTAAAAAAAAGTTAGCGGTGTTATGTATTTTATCCACAATATCTATATCGCTATTATCGACCATTTCTATAAATGCACAGACTATACAATGGACGCAAACTTATGGAGGAACTGGTGATGACGGTGGTCAGTCAATGGTATTAACAAGTGACGGCGGAATCGTTATAGCTGGTTTTAAAAGCCCGGGTGCTTATTTGTATAACGATGTGCTTTTAATGAAAACTGATGCTTCAGGAAATGAGTTATGGAGCAGAATATACAATCCCGGGTTGAATGATTGGGGTAGATCTTTGAAACAGACACAGGATGGAGGATTTATAATTGCAGGAATGACTGAAGTCAATCCGCAAACTTTTGATCCGTTTTTGATAAAGACGGATAGCGAAGGTATAGTACAATGGCAGCAGCAGTATGATTATGGTTTCGGTGAAGATGACAGGGGACATGCAGTGTGGCAAACTTCCGACGGCGGATATATACTTGCCGGTCAAACCTGGCTTATGCACGGCGCCTTTGGTAATTATGATATTTATATTGTAAAAACTGATATGAATGGGAACGTTCAATGGAAAAAAGTTTTTTACAGGGAAAATGAAGGTGCTGATGTTGCCTTAGCAGTTCAGCAGCTTGAAGATGGTGGATATATAATTGGTGGATTTACACAAAGCTCTAACTGGGCTTCTTACATAATTAGAACTGATAGTTTAGGCAATGCTATATGGAGTAATATATATCCCGGTGCCTGGCAGAGCGAATGTTATGATATTCAGGCTACTCCCGATGGTGGTTTTATTTATACCGGAACAGAATCTTCTTTTACAACAGATACGGATGTTTTACTGGGAAAATTGGATGGTAACGGGAATCTTTTGTGGAAGAAGATTTTTGGCAGTGTTGATGCAGATCAGGGTGAATCAATCCAACAATTGTCGGATGGCGGTTTTACGATAGCAGGAATGTCTGCTAGCGGAGGTAACGGTTATAATATGTACGTGTTAAGAACAAATTCTAATGGTGACTTACTTTGGTCAACCACAATAGGAGGTTCCGGCGATGATAGAGCTTTTTCAGTCACGACAGAACAAGACGGATCTCATTTAGTTACTGGTTGGACCTGGTCTTACGGACAGGGATTGGGTGACGTTTATTTGGTGAAACTCCAGGATTCAGTAATACCTGTAGAATTAACAAGTTTTTCTGCTGATGTCACCGGAGAAGATGTTATTCTCAAATGGTCCACTGCAACTGAACTAAATAACTCAGGATTTGAAATTCAAAGAAGAAGTGGAACAGAGGAATGGCTTGGTATAGGATTTATCCAGGGTTCAGCAACAACCCAACAAACTCATACTTATTCATACATAGATCATTTTCTTACTGCAGGGAACTATTCATACAGGTTAAAGCAAATTGATTATGACGGGTCTTTCATATACTCGGATGACATAGAAGTTGAAGTAAATAATATTCCTGCGCGATTTTCTCTTGAACAAAACTACCCAAACCCGTTCAACCCGGCGACAACAATTTCATTTTCAATTCCTTCGTCTGTATATACTTCACTTAAAGTGTATGATATACTTGGAAACGAAGTCGCATCTTTAATTAATGAAGAAAAACACGCAGGAAACTATCAGTTAATATTTAACGCTACAGAATTATCAAGCGGTACATATTTTTACAAATTACAAGCTGGCAGTTTTGTTGAAACAAAGAAAATGGCATTAATAAAATAACATCTGTCGCCTCCAAATTCTAAATTATGTACCGCAAAATAAGTCTGAGCAAATGCAACTTCATTTTTTGCAGGATCACCATTTTGTTCAAGCAGGTAGCAAGCATATCTTGTAAGTGCAATATCTTCAACTTGTCTTTTTCCTCCCTTTCTTATTTCGATCATCTTCCTGATAACGGCAATATGATCGGGAAGTGCTGCCCCAGCGGTCTCACACGCGTTATTTTTTACATAGAGACTAAAATAAAGGCCCAATGCTTGATTAAAGTACCAATGTTTAACATATTTGTTTCGTTCAATGAATTTTTTAATGTTCATTTTATACACTTAATATTTTAGTTTTTTCAAGAATAGGATGCCATCTTTGTTTATTGTGTCATTCTTCATACTAGTACTTTCTTGGTTTCCAGCTCATGTGCAGACATAAGTCCGGTTACTAGAAGAATCTCCTTTTCATCAAGTGTTTCCTTATCCATCAAAGCTGCTGCAAGTGAATTCAGTTCCATTCGATAATTGTTCAATAATCGTTCAGCTTCCTGGTGACATTCATTAATAATATTGAACACTTCCTGATCAATTAATCTGGCTGTCTCTTCACTGAATTCTCTTTTTCCATAACCACTCATACCATTTAAATAAGGATTATTAGACTCGACGAGTTGAACCATACCCAAAGCATCGCTCATACCCCACCGTGTTACCATCATCCGGGCAAAATTGGTAGCCTGTTCAATATCATTTTCAGCTCCAGTGGTTTTATTGCCATAAACAATCTCTTCGGCAGTGCGGCCACCGAGCATTCCAATTATTCTTGCGCGCAAATAAGATTCCGTATAATTGTATCTATCACTAACAGGACGCTGGTAAGTTACACCTAATGCCTGTCCGCGGGGTACAATAGTAACTCTGTTTACAGGGTCAGCATCAGGAACAACCAAACCAAGAATTGCATGCCCGCTTTCATGATATGCAATTCGTTCACGATCTTCTTTGGTCATTATTAAAGAACGTTCCGGACCAAGAATTATTTTTTCAAGTGCATCCATAAAATCTTTTTGGGTGACATTATCCTTTTCTTTCTTCGCAGCTAAAAGTGCTGCTTCATTAACAAGATTTTGAATATCAGCGCCTGACAATCCCGGAGTTGTGGATGCGATTTCCTGAAGATTAACATCCGGAGCCAGAGGTACTTTACGTGTGTGCACTTTTAAAATTGCTTCGCGTCCGTTTTTATCCGGAAGATTTACAACAACACGTCGGTCAAATCGTCCCGGTCTGAGGAGCGCCTTATCTAAAACATTTGGTTGATTGGTTGCAGCTAAAACAATAACACATTCCCCGCCTGAGAATCCATCCATTTCAGTAAGGATCTGGTTTAAAGTTTGTTCATGTTCACTAGTACCACCCATCGATATGGACCCGCGGGAACGGCCTATAGCATCAAGCTCATCAATAAAAATAATTGATGGGGCTTGTTCCCGGGCTTGCTTAAAAAGGTCACGTACTCTCGCAGCACCAACACCTACTATCATTTCTACAAATTCCGATGCACTCATTGAGAAGAACGGTACGGCAGCTTCACCGGCTACGGCTTTTGCCAACAATGTTTTCCCGGTACCTGGTGCACCAATGAGCAGGACTCCTTTAGGGGCAGAACCGCCAAGCCTGGTATATTTTTGAGGGTTTTTCAGGAAATCAACTATCTCTTTCAATTCATTCATGGCTTCATCAATACCGGCCACATCGTTGAAGGTAACGTTAATGCTTTTTTCCTTATCAATTTTTTTAACATGACTACTGCTGCCGAACATTCCCATAAAGCCCCCGCCTCGGCCTTGCTGCATTTTTTTGCACATAGAAAAGTAAAAAGCGATGATTATCAGAGCAGGACCAAACATCATCAGAAAAGATAAAAAAGGATTCTGCTCTTCCTTAATTGGTTCGGCACGTATAGTCACTCCATTCTCAATTAAAAGTGCTTCAAGACCAGGATCGATAAATGAAGGCAGTTCAGTAGTAAAGCGGGTGACTTTAACATATGTTGTATCGGTTTTAGAACCATGAACTTCTACAATTGGCACAGTTACCTTATTATTAAAATTTCCGGAAAGGGTTGAACCTTTACTGTATATCTCTTTCACATTCTGTTTTAAGACCTCTTCTTTAAACACAGTGTATGGAATTTTTTCGAGACCGGACAATCCATCAGCAAAATATTTCCCAATAAAGTAATTGAGGATAAAAAGACCCAGAAACCAGATCCACATTTTATACTGTGGTGATTTTCTATTTTGTTCGTTGTCCCCGGATGCGGGCCCCTCTCTTTGCAAAAAAAATTGTTTTTAATTTGATAATTGTCTTTTCTTATCATAGTTGGTGCCTGGCGGAGAGTTAATATTGTAGCCCAGTTTAAAGATAGGCTCCGGGTACCGTTGGGTACCCGGGCTTATATCAATTTTTCTTTTAACTTTTTCTATTCTTCTTCGTAGGCCATTTCTCCATGAAGTGAACTGTCAAGTCCAGCAATTTCTTCTTCTCGTGTAACTTTTACAGGAGTTATGAGGTTAATAACTTTCAGCATTAAATAAGTAAAAATGAAACAATATGCTCCTATGACAATGACAGAGATTAACTCTTTTAAGAAAAACTCAGCCGAACCACCAATCAGCAGTCCATCAATCTGTACTGCAGGATTCACAGATTTTGTAGCAAACAATCCAAGCATAATTATCCCGATTGTTCCACCAACACCGTGCACTCCCCAGACATCGAGCGCATCATCCCATTTTAACTTGTTTTTAAGCGAGACAGCATAGTAGCAGACGATTCCGGCGACAATTCCAATAATAGCAGCATCACCTATTGTCACGTATCCTGCAGCGGGTGTAATTGTCGCCAGTCCTGCCACTGATCCGGTTAATAGTCCGATAAGTTTAGGTTTCTTTTCAAGAACCCAGGCTAGAAATAACCAGGTCACAGCTGCAAAGGATGCAGCTACATCAGTGTTCAGAAAAGCAGCTGAAGCAATGAAATCAACTTTTAACTCACTACCTGCATTAAAACCGTACCATCCAAACCACAATAACCCTGTTCCAATTGCTACCAGCGGAAGGCTATGCGGACCTCTTTCCAATATTTTTCTTTTACCTACATAATAAACAGAAGCCAGTGCGGCCATTCCTGCACTTGTGTGTACAACAATTCCACCGGCGAAATCAAGAACGCCCCACTGTGCCAGCAGACCATTTCCCCAGACCATATGGACAAGAGGAAAGTACACAAAAACAAGCCAGAGTGTCAGGAATAAAACATACGCGGGAAACCTGACTCTGTTGGCGAATGCACCTGTGATAAGCGCGGGCGTAATAATAGCAAACATCATCTGGTAGGCAATAAAAACGTATAATGGAATTTGATTGTTACCTGAGAACATAGTCTGAATATTTACGCCTGAAAGAAAAGCCATATTCAGATTACCAATAATTGCCCCTTCTCCTCCGCTGAAGCATAATGAATAACCAAACGCAAACCAGAGAACGGTCGTCCATCCTAATGAAAAGAAACTCTGTATCATTATCGTTAATACATTCTTTCTGCCGACAAGACCTCCGTAGAAAAGGGCTAGTCCCGGAGTCATTAACATCACCAGGCTGGCAGATAATAACATAAATCCAGTACTACCTGTGTCGAGCATAATAACCTCTGTGTTTATTTATTAAAGTGAGACAACGAAAACCAGGTAAGATATTTCCGCCTGCGGATTAAGAATATATGAACAGGAAACAGGCAATAAAAAATCTTCGGTAATTTTTATTTGTTTTGATGCTTTTAGTCCAATATTTATAACATTAAATTTATCTGAACCGTAATAGGCCGGATTCTCTCTGCTCCCAACTGCGGCACCGCCAAAAAATCCCAAACCTATATCTTGTACATTTAATGAATAGTCAGCCTGAATGTAAATGTTATTTCCTTCATCATTATAAACATTTACGTAACCACTAAGTGAAAGAGGAAAAAACTCGGGGCCGGTGACATATAACCCAGCTTCAATTGTGTGAGCACCCTGACCGTTCACGTTATTATAGTTATTAAAATTTCCAATTTTTATTCCTGCATTCGGATAATAATAGTCGGTTACAACAACTCCGATATTCATCCCTCCGCTTAAACCATAAGAATAACCTAAATAGGTGTCTATTTCCCGGCTTGTTGAATAATATTCATCGGATGAGTTTTGGTGAGTAAGACCGTATGAACCCCAAAAACCAAGTTTAAGCCCGGAATATGACACTGTTAAGGCAGGTTGAATATTAGGCTGATCATTTACATTCAATCCCCTCCAGATATAGCTGCTTACAAAGTCAGCATTGACATCTAATGACAGACTTTGTGCTTCCGGCTTAGAAACAAAAATAAAGACAACAAAGAATAAGGAAATTTTTATAATGTTTGTTAGCTCCCCACTCATAAGTCTCTCCTATAATTGTTTAAGATCTGAATTATCAAGATTTTAATAATATATTAAAATGCACCCGGTTAAATTGGATAACCTGCGGTTTATTTAATAATTCTTTTCAACGAGCGCTACATTTTTGTCTTAAGTGCAACAATTTTGATAATTAATTAAAGGATTTGTTTAACAAGTTTGCTCCTGAAAGTCAGCAGGGGATTTCAGATGGAAATCTCATGCAAGTTTTTTAAGTTTTGATATCAGAAAAAAGTAATTATTTGCAAAAGATATTGATAATTGGTGACGCTGAGCGAATTACGAACAGGATAGAAAATATCCTGCCGGCTCACGTTTTCAAATTATATTTTTCAAATGACAAAAATGATGGATACAAAATTGCTGCTCACTACCTGCCCGACTTAATACTATACTGCTGTAGTGAAGGAAATGAAGATCTTGCATTTGTTAAAAAGATCTGTTTTGATGAAGTACTTTCAATAATCCCAATAATTGTTATTACGGAGGACTTTTCACTTGAAAAACAGCGGGCAGCTATGGATATAGGTGTCGATGACTATATCCCTGAAACATTTTTAGAGAGCAGTCTGTCTAATTCAGTCAATACAAGGTTTTCAAAATTATCCAGAATAAAGCAAATCGTTCAGAGCTCTATTAACAATTTTGATCAGCAGGATAACATTAAATACAATGATGATCACATACTTATTAAAATCGGTAATAAATTGAAGCTGATTGAGTTTTCAGAAATTGTCTGCATTACGGCTTTGAAAGAATATTCTAAAATAATTACAAAAGAAAATTGTAAGATCGTGGCAAGGAAATCACTTAAAGCATGGATAAAATTACTACCGGCAAAATCATTTCTTCGAATTCACCGGGCAACAATTATCAACATAAACTATATTGAAGAAATTACGAAGACAAACGAACGCACCTATACAGTCCATCTTAAAAAAGTCAAAGACACGTTCGATTTTAGTTATAGATACGCAAACTTAATGAGGCACACTTTCCCGACCTGATTATTCTCAAGATAATCTAATTCAACAACTTGTCTGGGTAAAAATGATTTGCATATAGTGGATTTATCCGTGAGCAGGTGAACGAACTCGGTCACTGATTACGGTATCAAATACAGCTTATATTAACATTTCACCTACGATAACCCTATTGTTTGCATCTAACAGGCTAATATTAGTTGCCAATGGTTAATAAATTATAGATATTAAGTAATATAATTAATTCACCTCCTTGAGGAAGGAACTATAAAGTTCAACAATGCTGCTTTATCCTTTCCTCAATTATTCTTCTCTCCTTAAGTGTGAATGCATTTCTCTTAATAGAGAACTGTATTTGTCTTAACACCAAACCAAATAGAGAAATAAATCGTTCAACCTAATTATAATTTAATCATCAATAAATTAAGGAGATCTTATGAAAACCTTGTTTACTATCCAGGACTTTCTATGCACTTTCATTTTATTTGGAACAGTTACTCTTTCTCAAATAACAATTACTTCAGCAGACGCATCTGCTATAATGCAGTTGGCAATGTGATAACAAATCAAATTAACCCTAATTAAATAAGGAAAGTAAAAATGTTTAACACAAAGATATTTAACCCGGGTATCGTTGCAAAAATTTTCTTTCTTGCAGTTGTTACATCTACAACACCATTTTGCTTTGCCCAAAATGAAGGTCATCCATTAATAAAAGCCTTTGAAGGGTCATATATCGAAAGCCAGGAAGTGAAAGAGTTTGATGAACAGTTGCTAGTAGTCGGTAAAGTTCAGGAAGATGGTACTGTTAAAACGGAGAAGGTCGAAGGAAAAGTTACAAGGATCGATTATAGGGATCCCGACAACCGCTCTTCGCTTGAACGAATGCGCAACTATGAGGAAGCTTTTAAGAAAGCCGGGTTTGAGATTAAGTTTAGCTGCAGTAAAGAGGAATGCGGACCTGAAATTCAAATCGAAACGATTGGATATTATCCTCCCGAACGTTACATGACTGCATTTCAAAAAAGAAAAGAAGGCAATGTATGGATGGGTGTATTTGTAGCAGAGGGTCCCTGGACGAAGATAAGAGTAATTGAAGAAAAACCGATGGAAACCGGTCTGGTCAAAGTTACAGCGGATATTCTCAAAGCAAATATTCTTAAGGACGGTCATATGGCAGTTTATGGGATTTATTTTGATACCGGTAAATCGGATATCAAGCCGGAATCGTCTGAGACGATTAAAGAGATCGCCACTCTTCTTCAAAAAAATCCTTCACTACAAATTTATATAGTTGGGCATACGGATAACGTGGGCAATCTAGAGGATAATATGGCACTTTCACAAAAAAGAGCTGAAACTGTTGTAAATGAGTTAATTACAAAATATAAAGTTTCCTCAACTAGTCTCCAGGCGAAAGGTGTTGGTTCACTGGCGCCTGTGGCTACAAATGATACTAAAGAAGGAAGAGGGTTAAACAGAAGAGTTGAAATAGTAAAGGAATAAATTTTTTAAGTTTAACAAAATTTTAAGGTATTGATGTGAAAGTTTCAAATAAAAAGAAAAAATTAAATTTAATTCTATTAGATTCCCTCGGGGTTTTCTTTACTATAGCTGCAACAATCTTAATTGTCCTTCTTGCAAATACATCCCCGCTCATAGCAGGCGAAAAAAAACAGCAGGATTCAGTAACGATTAAAAATGAAGAGTATCGATTTGAAGTAACCGTTCCGAAAAGCTGGTCTTTCAGAAAAATTGTACAACAAGACCCTTACGAAGAAATGAAATCAGGTTTGTATAGCTCCTCAATCTCCACAGATGAGAAGGAACCGGAAAACTGGAACGGGTTTAAGCTAATTACCACTGACACATCGGAAAATAATCCGCAGCCATTTTTAATAGTCTATGGTCACAATGTTCCTGATCAAAATAGACAGGAGTTTACAAAGCTGTTCGAAAAATCAATCTCCGGTTTTAGTGGAAAAGATTTAAGCGCGAATTGGAATTTCTCCGTTGGAGATGCGAAAGGTTTCGATTGTACCTATGGCCTCGGTGCCAAAGTTCGTTATACTGTTCTTTACGGGGATGGAATACGAGTTGTATTTATGTACTTTTTCCCTTCAAGTGATCAAACGGATTTTGATAAGTATGCACCTGAGGTTGATCAAGTCATTAAGTCGTTACGTATCGAGTAGAGAAAAAAGACTGAAAGAAGAGTTGAGATAGTGAAGAAATAATTAGCACGGGATAACAAAATTCATAGAAAGTTCAATTTGAAAATCTCTAAAATTAGTTTTCTAATTATTGGATTCTGTTTTCTAAATTCAGAATCCTTTCCATTATTCTTTGTGGTCACCTTAAATTTTCTCTTGGTCTCGATCATTGAAAACCGGGTACAAAGTAGGTATAGTGTCAGGCTATAGTCAGTGGTTTTTTTAAATCCTTTAAAATCAATAAAGCCTCAAAACGAGCTGTTTTAAGGCTGTTTTGTGCACCCTACCGGGCTCGAACCGGTGACCTGCTGATTAAGAGGGGGATAATCAAAAAAATAATATAAATTTCAACTTCATAACTCTTTATTTTAATTACACTTACAGCTATATCATTATGAGATGAAATCACTGAAGTAGTAATTGAAGTAGTAAATTACGACCCCTGCGTGACAGACCTATAAGGCTAAAATAGGCTTTGAATATTGTGTCTTTGAGCAGTCCATTCTGGTCTAGTTAGTGTTACGATTTGCTACTTGGGAGACTGCAAGATGGGGATGATAGGAACACTTAAAATTATTTTACAGACAAATTTTAATTACCCCACCACCTCATCCGCAATCAATTCAGCTTGTTTAAGGACGGTATCAATTGCTTTCTGCTGTTTATCTGGCGGATAACCATATTTTGTTAACGTACGTTTTACAAGCACCATCAGTTTTGCCCGCGCACTTTCACGGATAGTCCAATCAATTGTAGCATTACGTTTAACTTTATCTGCTATTTCTTTTGCAATTATCTTCAATGTTTCATCACCTAAAACTTTTACAGCACTGTCGTTTGTTTCAAGTGCATCATAAAAAGCTAATTCATCCTGAGACAATCCAAGCCGTTTTGCATCATCATCTGAGTCTTTAACTTCTTTTGCGATCCTTATCAGTTCTTCAATAATCTGAGCAGTTGTTAATAAATTATTCTGATATTTCTTAATTGCAGTTTCAAGCATCTCTAAAAACTTTTTACTCTTTACAAGATTAGTTCTTAACCTGGATTTAATTTCATCATTCAATATTTTCTTTAACAACTCTATAGCAAGATTCTTATGAGTCATTCCCTGCACTTCCAGCAAGAACTCATCCGATAATATTGCAAGATCTGGTTTTTCAATTCCTGCTGCTGCAAAAATATCTACAACTTTATCTGAACTTATAGCCTGGTCA
This sequence comes from uncultured Ignavibacteria bacterium, assembly GCA_963774455.1. Lineage (GTDB taxonomy): Bacteria > Bacteroidota > Ignavibacteria > Ignavibacteriales > Ignavibacteriaceae > DATFVA01. The sequence continues at coordinate 1,711 of CAVZFD010000004.1, read as the reverse complement.
ACAATCATCTTTATTGCAGTATCAATATCTGATGAAGATCTTCCCTTGCTGTCAACAGCATCAAACTTTACTAATCTTGATTTAACCGCCTGGGAAAATGCAACTTCCTCTTTTATTTCCATCGCTTGTGGATGAGGCATTGACAATGCAAAGGCTTGACTAAGCAGTGCTACTTCTCTGATAAATCTTTGTTTACCATCCTGCAAACCAAGTATGTGTTCTTCTGCCTGAAGGATAATTGAAAGTTTCTCATTTGGTGCACCCGTAAAGAAACGGTTATAGTTAAATCTATACTGTCCTTTATAATAAGCTGCCGGTTCTTCAACCAAAATATCTTTTTGAGTTTTACTTTCCTCATTAAACATCTGCTGGACTATTTCAAGCTTCTCTATCATAACTTCTACCGCTTGTGCAATATCTTCTGTTGGATCACCTTTGCCGCCTGAATCGGAGTAGAATGACAAAGCTTTCTTCAGATCAGTTGCTATACCCAGATAATCCACAACCAATCCACCAGGCTTATCTTTGAACACACGATTTACTCTTGCAATTGCCTGCATCAAATTGTGACCGCGCATCGGCTTATCAATGTACATTGTGTGCAAGCACGGAACATCAAATCCTGTCAGCCACATATCAATTACAATAACAATCTTTAATGGATCAGCTGGATCTTTCATCCTATCCGATAAATCTCTTCGCTGCTGTTTAGTTGTATGATGTTTCGCCATAGCGGGACCATCAGAACTTGCTGCAGTCATTACAACTTTTATAGTCCCTTTTGCCAGATCGTCATTTTGCCATTCAGGTTTCAATTCAACTATTTTATTAAACAGATCAACAGCAATTCTTCTGCTCATTACAACGATCATTGCTTTACCATCAAAAACCTTTTGACGTTGTTCAAAATGAATAACAATATCTTTAGCCAGATTATTTAATCTGTGTTCATTCCCAACAATCGCTTCTAGCTTTGACCATTTAGCTTTTGCTTTTTGTTTATCTGTTATCTCTTCATCCTGCTCAAGCTCTTTATCAAATTCATCTATTAAGCGTCTGCCTTCTTCATCCAGGTTTACTTTTGCTAACCTGCTTTCATAATAAATTCTAACTGTTGACCCATCCTCCACTGACTTCGCTATATCATAAATATCAACATAGTTACCAAATACCTGCGGAGTGTTTACATCAGTTCCTTCAATCGGAGTTCCTGTAAATCCAATGTAGGTGGCATTTGGCAGAGCATCACGCATATACTTTGCAAAACCATAAGCTATACGCTGTCCAATAACTTCTTTGTTGTCTTTATCCTTTACATCTTTCAACGAAGCTTCAAATCCGTATTGCGTTCTGTGAGCTTCATCTGCAATTACAATTATGTTTCTCCTGTCTGATAGCTGGTCATATTCTTCTTTACCAACTTCAGGCAGAAACTTCTGAATAGTAGTAAATACAATTCCACCGCTGGCAACTTTTAACAGTTTCTTTAAGTGTTCTCTGCTTTCAGCCTGTACAGGTTCTTGTCTTAGTAATTGTGTTGAAGATGCAAATGTATCAAACAACTGATCATCAAGATCATTCCGGTCTGTTATCACAACGATAGTTGGATTCTGCATTGCAGGTGCAGTGATAAGTTTACCAGCATAGAAAACCATACTCAAGCTTTTACCTGAACCCTGTGTATGCCAGACAACTCCGCCACGTTTATCAC
>CAVZFD010000003.1:0-785453 GCA_963774455.1 uncultured Ignavibacteria bacterium | reverse complement strand
AGAGGTGCCGATCTTCAGCCTTAAATTGAAGAAGATGGCGGAGAAGCCGTAGTTGCCGCCGGCCAGGGTGGTCATTGTGCCTGAGGGTCCCATGGCGAAGGCGCTGAAGCCCCAGAAGTCCATTATCTTCTGAACGAGTGCTTCGAATGTTATCTGGTTGCGGCGTACGGGACTATCCCACATTGCATCAAATCTGAAATCGAAGGTGCTTCCGGCCAGTGAAAGTTCCCTGCCGGTGTATCCTACGTGCCACTCGTCTAAATATCTCGCTCCGTAAAACTTGCCTCTGGTTGATCCCATTATCTCTACAGGATACCTTATTTCAAAGTTAAAATAATTGCCGTCTACAAAGTATGCGCTGTACTTTGTAGAGCCGTCAGGATTGTATACAACTGCGCCGTTTCTTGCATAAGCTTCCATCTGTGATTCGGAAAACTTCTTATCTGCTTCCATATAGCCTACTTCAAAAAAGTTTCCGAGAGGGATAACGTATCCGAGCTGAAACCCGCTTGTAACGTAAAGGTTGTTGTGATTGTTCTTTGTCTGAAGCTCTGTAAGGGCGTCAACATTTGAAAAGATCCCTCCGTGAAATCCGAGTATGTGGAAGTTCGCTTCTACCATATTTGATTCGAGGGGACCCGAGTATGGGGTTTCAATGCCGAAAGAAAATCCCGCGTCGGATTTAAGGGATATGCCGAACCTCTCCCCTCCTAAAAGCTGAATGAAAGGATTGATGTACGCCAGTGTAGAGGAAATCTGGAATACACTGGGCGGAGCGGCTACTTTATCGAGCCTTATTTTTTCTATTACCCGCGTGAAAACGCTGGCAAAGTTTGTAGTCTCTTCCAGGTTGATCTTAAATGGATAGGTGATTACCTGTGCACGGGTTTCGGGTTTGAGCGCGAGGAACGGGTAAAGTGTTCCCTTGATTGAGATTGTCTGGTTGTTCGGGTCCCTCAGATCCACGATTATTTCAGCTTTGGGGTCCGGGGGTGCGATGAACAATTGGTCTTGTATGTGGATAAAGAGACTATCATCCAGGGGTTCCATCTGGTAGTAACGGATTGGTTCCTGGTCCTCCTGGGCATAAGTTTTTTGATCCGGGATAACATTTGTTAATATTAAAAGAGCAGGGAGAAAAAGTAGTAGTTTATAGTTCATTGTATTTAGCGAATTTGCGAATTTAATGAATTTAGCGAATTTGCGAATTTGCGAACTTAACGAATTAGAGATTTCCGTAATCTCAAAATTTGTAAGGACAAAATCGTATGTTCACGACAAAAGTCAGGTAATCTGTGTCACTTTTAGCGGCGAATTTTGAGAATTATCTGATTTTGTCGATTTAAACGAATTATCAAATGGGGCGAATTTTCGAATTAACCGAAAATTTGTTCCTTCTTATATAGAAAACCCGTTCGGTTTGAAACAAACCCAATGCCAAATTTAATCTTAATTCTTTGCGTCTACAAATCCTTTATTCCCCTAAGTCATCGTAATTCTTACCAGTTACGCGAATTATTTGCCTGATATTTTGTCTTTTTCAGCAGTTTTCACATGCAGGGTTACTGGGATTATCTGAAAGCCTGCTTCCGGGATGAAGTTTTCGTCTGTTTCAAGTGAAATTACTTTTACGTTCTCGACTCCTTCCAATGAGTTAGTCAAACTGTAGACAAGTGAGCCTGCCAATCCGAACATCCATCCGGCTGCGGCGGCATTGTCTCTGTTCCAGCTTTTATAGGGAATACTGACTGTGCCGGGGTCGCCGGGTTTATTCTTATCAATGTATATCTCTCCCAGATAGTTTACCTTACCTGATTCAACCGTGAATGTTATAACGGGGAGATCCATTCCTTCTATTACGTCTTTCCTGTCGTTTTCCCATATGATCTGCTTTATCCTATACTCGCCGGGCTCCATACAGTAAGCAAATGAGTGGTCGGGATCGAGTTCCATATTTAGCATAGTGCGGTCAGGGTTGTTGATGTCTTCAAGCTCGATGGTCATATGCATATCAAGGATGTATTTTTCCGGGACTTCACCGTAGACAACTTTGCCGGAGCTGTCAACGATTGCCAGAAGTGTATCTATAGGATAGTAAACCGGGTCGTTTGAATATAATCCCCCAGCTTTCTTTTTGAACAGCACTCCCGCTGAGTCGTTTTGGATCAGCTCGCCAGTTAAAAATACCGGTCCCCTCTTATCCTTTACGAAGAGACATGGGTGATCGACTTTCAGCACGGTGAATTCGTGATAATATCCTTCCAGCGTTGTAGAACATGAGTGGTTCTGTTCGAATGTTTTCAGGTTCGTTGTTGCACAGCCTGTGAGCAGCAATGCTGTAAGGATGATGAGAGGCAGACGCATTTTCCGTGATAACATTTTTTTCTCCTGAACTAATTAATTACTGTAAAATGAAGTGATAGTCTAAAACCAATGTCGTCCGACAGGATGTCCGTGCCGAAAAGGAACATCTCATATACCCCGGCTTCAATGAAAACACTGCGGTCGAATGATAACCCGAAGGATTCCTCGAATGTGGGTCCCCAGAAATACTTGTTCTGTGTACCGGGATTATAGTAACTCCCTGGATAATTATTTGCGGAATTATCCTGACCGGCAATCAGCTTAACTGTAACACCGATGTAGGGACTGATGTAGCCATCGCTCAACATATATTTCATATTCCACGGCAGATTGAGCGCCCAGAGATACCCTTCATACGGAGGGTTAATAAAATTGACATAGAGGAAACCCAAGCTGAAACCATACTCCCATTCCGGCCTCTGCCAGCTCATCCTGAAATCGATCTGCATTCCGCCGGTTATTTTGTCTCCCGTGTAGTAGGCGATGCCGGCACCAAGGTGTTTGTTGGCTCCTTCTATCCGTGGAAGGGAGACGGGCTCATCAAAGATAATGTTAGTGCGGCTTGTAGAATCGGCACTGCCCTGCATAAGTGGTTCGTCGTAAACAATACCGGACTTTGGCTCTGTATCGATTTGCCGGAGATGTTCCCCACTTCTGTTAGTGGAATCTCCAACCTGACCTCCCATTAGTGCAGCGAACTCTTCCAGGCTGACCTTGAGAGAAGCATTGATATTATCGGCGAGAGAGGCTATGTCGCGGCCAAAATTCCTGCTTATATTCGATGTGAATGTGTCCTGCAAACCTTTTTTGTTTGTATACTTGTAGCTGAGAGAGCCGGTAAGGTGATATTCATCTTTTTTCGAATAGTTCTCCACAAGCGAGAAGGAATTTATGGTTATATCAACCGGTTTATTATGCGAATTATTAACGAGCAGATCATTAAAATAATTTCTGATGAGGGCGGCAAGACTGTCGGCTAAATAAATGCTTGATTTCTTACCCGAGACCTGACCTGTTATATGTCCCAGGAGAAACGGATCTTTATTCCTGTTATCTTTTACAGAAGATATATATACGCCAGGAGTAGTAATAAAGTCGCGGGCATCCACATAATCCACCCTGGGATCGATGGTGACGACCTGCGGGCCGCAGCCTGTAAAGAAAAGAACAAGTAGTAAAAGAGTCGGAAGTAGAATGTTGAATGACAAATGCGGCCAGCCGGTCTGCCTGTTTTCTGCAGTTAAACGCGAAGATGGCGAAAATGTTGAATGTCGTGTTTTGAACGGCGGATGCTGATTCATTCCCTGTAATGTTCTCTCCCCCGAGAGTTCACTCCAATGTTGGTAAAATAATTTAAGGTCGGAACCTTTATTTAAAATTACGATTTCCCCGTGCGAAGTGCAATAAAATTCATACCTAGGTACCCTTCTTTTGGGTCATTCGGCTATATTTAGGATTATGTCGACGATGCGTTCGGCGGCGTGACCGTCCCACAATGGGGGTATACTTCCCTGCTTCTTCTTTCCATCGATGATCTCAAGAGCTGCCTGTTTTACTTTCTGAAGGTCTGTGCCGATGAGCTGGTTCGTGCCGAGCTTTACGGTGACGGGGCGTTCGGTATTTTCACGCACGGTGATGCATTGTACTCCGAGGTAGGTTGATTCCTCCTGTATCCCCCCGCTGTCGGTTACGATCAGTCCCGCATTTTTAATCAGTGCAAGGAAATCAATATAGCCTGCGGGTTCGGTAAGCAGCAGGTTGTGACTCAGGTTATCTTTTAACCCCGCGGATTCAATATTCTTCATCGTCCTCGGGTGAACCGGAAATACCACTTTCACTTTTTCTGCGATTGTATTCAACACTTCAACAAGCTTCACAAGAAATTTGGGAGAATCGACGTTTGAAGGACGGTGGAGGGTAACGAGGCAATATTTGTCCTTCGTCAATTTAAATTCATCCAGGATACGGGATCTGCCGGCTTCGGGGAGAAAGTAAACGAGACTGTCAATCATCACGTTCCCTGTAAAGAATATTTTCTCTTTACTAACGCCCTCCTTCTCAAGATTTATTAGTCCGCTTTCCTCGGTTACGAATAAATAATCGGAAATAGAATCAGTGAGTATCCTGTTGATTTCCTCAGGCATAGTGCGGTCGAATGATCTCAGGCCGGCCTCGATATGGGCAACTTTTACGCCGAGCTTTACCGCTACCAGACTGCAGGCAATGGTAGAGTTAACATCACCGGCAACTATAACCAGGTCGGGTCGTTCTGCCAGCACTATCTTTTCGAATTCTATCATTATGCGGGCCGTCTGCTCTGCGTGCGAGCCGCTTCCGGCGCCGAGGTAGAAATCGGGCTCAGGCAGCTTAAGGTCGGTGAAAAAGATCTTCGACATACGCTCATCGTAATGCTGTCCCGTATGGCAAATGAAATGGTCAGCCACGCCTTTGTGATCAAGGAATGCTCTGTGTACGGGGGCAATTTTCATAAAGTTGGGACGGGCCCCTACTACGGAAATGATCTTCAGTCGCTTGTACATTCTCTCCGGATTTATATGAATTAAATCGACTTGATAAAAATACGAAAAAAGGAAAAAGGAAAAAGGAAACTCAAGGAAAAAGGAAAAGAAGATTGGAAATTGGAAAATGAAGATTGTCCTCTTATCCTCTTATCCTCTTCTCCTCTTCTCCTCTTCTCCTCTTCTCCTCTTCTCCAAATGAGACGGATCAGAGTGTTGAACGCATAGCGCGGTGAGGTGAAACGACAAAGTTGACGGGAAGAGTCGGACTTAGTGCGTAATTAATACCATTATCCCGGCCCTTCTATCTAATTGGTCACAGGGTAAGGACAGAATAATGATGCATCACTGACAGTCGCATTACCTTTTAATATATAGTACCTGCAATGATAACAATTACGGATACACAATAAGAACGGAATAAGTATGCAGGCTATATTAAAAATTTATACAAAGTATTTAAGTAAGAACGGGACGATATCAAAAGATGATAGATCGTTATTTTATAATTATTTTATGGTTCCTTTCTCGGCGGGACTGGCAGGGTTCGCGACATTTCTTTTTATACTAATTACAATAGATTTTGGGGCGTATGTATTAGGTATTTCAGAAGTGCTGAACATCGGAATTAATGAGGTTCTTATTGCTACTGTAGGATTCGTTCTTAAGTTCGTTTATGAGTTTATGAAATCAATGCGACAGAAAGAGGGCAGTGAAAGACAAAGCCAATAAGGCTGAGTGCATCGGGCAGTGAGGGGTGGGGGCCTGAGAATCAGTGCATAGAGCAATCCCCCCGATAATATCAAACCTCCTGCAATAAGCAAATCTTCTTATGTAAAAAGCATTAGCCAATTTCACGAAGGCAATTACTATTATGTATGGAGAATGAACTTTATGGGGATTTCTTTATGATTCGAAGGGGTTATCTCAATTTTTTATATCGGTGCCGGCAGACCAGAAAATCAGTATTGCTCGTCTCTCTTAAAAGGCTTACCCTGTTCCCGTTACTGCCGGCTAAAATCATTAAGTGTAATAACGATATCCTGTCGCCAAACTCTTTCAAAACTCTTTCACAAAAGTAAAAGAATATTCTTAATATGAAGTGACAAAGGAGACAGGAGGCAGAAGTCAAGGAAAAAGGAAAAAGGAAAAAGTAAAAAGTAAATTCAAGTAAAAAGGAAAAAGGCAAAAGTAAAAAGTAAAGAAGATTGAAGAATGAAAATTGAAAATTGAAAATTGGGGAATTAGGAGAAGAGGAGAAGAGGATTAGAGGATTAGAGGATAATTAAGGAAAAGGATAATCAAGTAAAAAGGAAAAAGGAATGTCTTTGCGAAGGAGTCCCCGACTTTTTCCTTTTTACTTTTTACTTTTTACTTGATTTGTTTATCCTGAACTGACATTACAAAATCTTTAGGGTTGTAGCCATTCTTTTTAAGGATATCATATGCCTGGCTGAGTTTCTCTTGCGGGAGTTCCGGGGTGCGGCTTAGTATCCATCCATACTTCCTGTTCGGCGTACCGATGACGGCGTATGAGTAATCGTCCGGCAGTCCTATTATCCAGTAATCACCCCAGAAAAGATTGATGCCGAGTATGCTGACGAAACTGACTTCAAGCTTTGAATTGGTTTTAGCGTCGACAACCTTAGCAATGCCTTCAGCTTTATCCATCTCACCTTCATCATCTACACACGCGTTCACAACTTTTATGGTTCCATCGCCATTGAGCGAGTAAGAGGCTGTAGTGTTACTGATGCATTGCTTCTGAAATCGGTTAGGGATTTTCGATATCTCGAACCACGTTCCTTTATATTTCTGAAGATCGACATGATTTACGGTTACGGGCTCGCTCTTCTGTGCCATAAGATTAAGTGCAGATAATAAGACTATAATTAAAATATACATAGTGTAATTTACTATTAACAATGAGCAATTTACAATTAACAATTGACAATTTTAAGGATGACCGGTTTAAGCGGATTTATAAATCGCATAAACATCATCGGTTCAAACCTCCTGATTATTAAACACTTTAAACCGGAAAATAATTCCCGGAATTAATCTCCGATATATCTCAGCGTGACAGCACAGCATTCGGTCGAAATGACCATAAAAATATCGAAAGCAGGCAATTTAAAGGGCAGTTAATCAAATTTTTCTGCAATTTAGCGGCTGGCACTTATTTTGTTCTACCCTTGATAAAAAAAATATGAAAAAATTCTCCCTTTTCCTCATTATCGTCCTTACAGGCATTTTAATTTACGCTTTCTGGCCTGAGAAAGAGCTGCGGCATCCGGCCGGTGTTTTATGTCCCGCTGATCCCGAACAAACAGCTGTAACCGACCCTGTCCCCTGGCAGAAGGATGAATTCACGATTACTCCTCTTGCGAGGTTCAAAATAAAAGCCTTCGTTCTGAGCACGAACAGTTTCTCACTTGGCAGGGAAAGTGATCTTTCACCGATGGATCTCGCACTGGGATGGGGTGAAATGTCGAACCAGGTGATAGTGGACGGACTGGATATTAGTCAGAGAAACCGCTGGTACCGCTGGAAGGCAAAAGTTCTGATAATTCCTGCAAGCGAGATCAGCACTCATAGCTCGAACATGCACATCATTCCCGCCAACGAGCAGGTTGAGGAGACTCTTGACGAACTCTACAAAGGATGCATTATTGAGATGGAAGGTTATCTTGTTTCGGTTAATGCTGATAACGGCTGGCACTGGTCGAGTTCCCTGAGCCGTAATGATACGGGCGGCGGTGCGTGCGAACTGGTGTGGGCGGAGGAGTTGAAAATTGAAAATTGAAAAGTGAAGATTATTGAAGGCAATTTTCAATTTTCATTCTTCAATCTTCTTTACTTTTTCCTTTTTCCTTTTTACTTTTTCCTTTCCCTTTTTACTTTTTACTTTTTACTTTTTCCTTTTTCTTTTTACTTGAAAAGATAATGCTTATTATCATCATCATCATCGTTATTCTTCTCACAGCCTGGTTCGTATTCATTTACAACAGGTTTGTCCGTCAGCATAATATCGTTAAGGAAGCGTGGAGCGGCATCGATGTGCAGCTTAAGCGCAGGTACGACCTCATCCCTAACCTGGTGGATGCCGTTAAGGGCTACAGCACTTATGAGCGTGGGCTTCTGCAGGATATTACTGACCTCCGTGCAAAATCGATGCAGCTGAATTCAGCGGGTGAAAAAGCGAAACCTGAATCGGAGCTATCGGGGCGGCTGAAAAGCCTGCTGGCTGTAGCGGAGAATTATCCCGACCTTAAAGCAAATCAGAGTTTCCTTAATCTTCAGCAGCAGCTTACAGAGGCCGAAGATCAGATACAATACGCACGCCGCTACTACAATGGCGCTGTCCGCGATTATAATACCCGTGTTGAATCCTTCCCTTCCAACATAGTCGCTTCTCTCTTAAATTTTAAGAAGGAAGAGTTCTTCGAGATCTCACTGGCAACTGAACGCGAAACCCCGAAGGTTGGTCTCAGCTGAATGAAAAAAATCTATGCTATCATATCACTTCTCGTATTAGGTGCTTCTGCTTATCCGCAGCAGGAGAAGATCTATTCCTATCACAGCGATATCGTTATCAATAAAGATGCTTCGATGATAGTGACAGAAACGATCAAAGTGAAGTCGCTCGGGATCGATATACGTCGCGGAATTACGCGCGACTTCCCCACTACTTATCGCGATTCTTACGGAAATAATGTCGTGGTTGACTTCGATATCCTTGGAGTTTACAGGGATGGCCGGCCGGAGGATTATCATACTGAAAGTTTAGAGAATGGTGTACGTATCTATGCCGGGAACAAAGATGTTTATCTGGATCCAGGCGACTATACTTACAAATTAATTTATAAAACTAACCGCCAGCTCGGATTCTTTGGTGATCACGATGAGCTTTACTGGAACGTTACGGGCGTCGGTTGGAAGTTCCCGATAGAAAATGCATCCGCAGAAATAACACTTCCGGAGGGTGTTCCTTCCCAAGAACTAAAGTATTACGGCTATACAGGACAGGAGGGTTCGCGCGCATCAAATCTATCGGCTGAGGCTATTTCTCCGGGCAAAGCTTTTTATACAACAACTTCTCCCCTGGGTCCTTACGAAGGACTGACGATTGTTCTGGAATTCCCTAAAGGGATCATTACAGAACCGACAGCAGCACAGAAGCTGGGATACTTCGCGGAGGATAACCGGAGCGAGATCATCGGGATAATAGGACTGTTAGTGATCCTCCTATATTATATAGTAGCGTGGAGCAGAGTTGGAAGGGATCCAGAGAAGGATGTAATCTTTCCCCTGTTTGAACCGCCCGACAACCTCTCCCCTGCCGCTGTGCGCTATAATAAACGAATGGCATTTGATAATAATACTTTTTCAGCCTCCATCATTAATATGGCCGTGAAGGGTTATCTTAAAATCAGGGAGGATGACGGGAAGTACACTCTGATAAGACTGAAGACAGATACTTCAGGATTAAGCAAAGAAGAAAGAAAGATTGCGGAAAAACTGAGCTTCTCAAAATCAGGCGCACCCGATGGACAGGCTGAGGCGGCATTGAAGCAGCTTAACTCGTTAAAGAACAGCAATAACTTTTTTGCCAGGAAGATATCTGGAGCAATTACTTCGGCAATACAAAGCAGGCTAAAGACAGTTCCGGAAGAAAAGCAGGAAGCCGGAGAACAGTATGAACTTGAACTGAAGAATACCAACCATACAATTTTCAGCAGTGCGATAAAAGCTTTAAAGAACGAGCTGAAGAATTCATACGAGAAAATTTATTTTGTTACCAACCTGAAACTATTTGTGATAGGTGCGGTGATTTCGTTTGTCTTCCTGCTTCTGAGCATAGTAACCGGACATGGAGAACAGGCATTTATGCTTGTGTGGATATCGATTTGGAGTCTCGGTGTAGGCGCGCTTCTCATTAATCTTTTCAGAACGTGGAAGCGGGCGTTCTCCGGAGGGTAGAATCAAAGCATCGCTGATCGGAACTCTGATATTTTCCTCGCTGTTTGCACTTCCCTTTCTTGTCGGTGAAGCTGTCGGCATCTGGTTCTTTTACAGTATGGGGTCAATGCTGTCAGGAATTATCATTGGTATCATCATACTCGTTAACGTACTTTTTTATCACCTGCTGAAGGCGCCGACGCTGCTGGGAAGAAAACTTCTTGATAAGATTGAGGGGTTTGAGATGTATTTATCAACTGCAGAGAAAGACAGGCTGAATTATCTGACTCCCGTTGAAAAAACCCCGGAGCTTTTTGAGAAATACCTGCCGTACGCATTTGCACTGAACGTTGAGCAGAAATGGTCGGAGCAGTTCTCGGATGTACTTGCCAAAGCAGCAATTGATCAGAATTACTCGCCATCATGGTATTCCGGTACTGCATGGAGCAGCTTTAACGCGGCAGGATTCACATCATCGCTTGGCAGCTCTTTTTCAAGTGCAGTATCCTCATCGTCCAGCGCTCCCGGTTCCAGCTCAGGAAGCGGCGGCTCTTCGGGGGGAGGCGGAGGCGGAGGCGGCGGCGGCGGATGGTGAGCGCAAAGTGCAAAGTGCAGAGAGCATAGGGGGAAGGGCGAAGCGCAGAGGGCAGAGCGCAAAGTGTGCGATACTTGTTCCGTGTTAATTATTGTTCTTAGTTGTTAGAATTTCCATTCTATATATTGATACAAATCTTTTTTCCCACTATAAAATATTCAAATACAGAGTTTTTTCCCTCCTTCGAAGGGTGGGACATTAATGGCATAGTATTAGGCATCAGGAATGATGAGTGAGGAATGGGTCTGTATTTTTAATTGTTAATTGTTAATTATTCATTATTTAATCACTGATCTCCACGCTTTCAGCCGCCCTCTGATGCAATGTGATGATTCATCATATTTTTGTTAAGGCTGATGGGATTTTTGAATTAAGAAAGGATCAAAAATGAAAAAATTTCAACTGAGTGTTGTGCTGTTCTTTTTATTTCCGGTTTTGAGTGTTTTTGCGCAAATGGGCGGCGGAGGCGGTTTTATCAATCCTGATTCGATAGAGACCGTAACGGTCACCGGAACAGCGATTGTCGATTCCACTTCTATGCATACAATGTATTATCTTGATGAAAATAATGACGGAACCCCCGATTATATGCTTAATTTCGGACCCTGGTGGTATGAACCCGACAGCAGCGATGCAGTAAGGCCGCAGGACGGCGACCAGCTTACAATCGAGGGAGGCCTGGTTGAGAATATGATGGGCTACGAGATGCTTATTGTGTATAACATAAACGACGAATTCTGGCGCGATCCTTTCGATTCTTTCTGGAATTTTATGGGCTACTACTCACACAATGGCGGCGGATGCGGAGGAAGCGGATTCGGATGGATGTTCGATTCCCTTCAGACAGTAGAGCTTTCAGGTACTGCCATTGTTGATACTACTTTTATGATGTCAATGTACTACCTGGATACAGATAATGATGCTGTTCCCGACTATCTGCTTAATTTCGGACCCTGGTGGTATGAACCAGCTTCAGGTGCTGTTCGTCCTTCCAACGGCGAACAGGTTACTATTACCGGCGGTGAGATTGAAAGGGAGTATCTTCCTATGGTTGTTGTGTACGGGATAAACGGATTGGTATGGAGAGATTCAACTTTATTCTGCCAGGGATTCGGTGGCCAGTGGATACACAGGTATATGAATGATCCCGTTGAGGTTGAAACTCCTTTCGACGACTCTGACCGGATGCAGCTTAACCCGGGCTGGTGGCATATGGGAGGACCCGGAGGTGGCGGAATGATGGCCGACTCAATGTACTGCCAGATCTTTGAAACGACTTACCAGCAGATGCCGGGAATCGAAAATATAAATCCTTTTGCTGCATATGAGATTGATATGTTTCTGCCCAACGGAATGAACGGAATGCACCAGGGCGGTAATTGCGGCTATGGGATGGAACTGAATTCTGACGTCAATTACCAGCTTCATTATAATGATATTCAGGCTGCCGGTTCGAATATTGATGAATCCACAATCCAGGTTAAGTACTACGATGCACAGAGTTCCACATGGACTACCTACCCGGGAGCGGTTGTCGATGCTCAGAATAATACTATTACGTTCTCAAGTGCCCTTGTACGCAACCTGGTTGTACTTACGGCTGACCAGGCCACTTCGGTTGATCCTTCGTCTGCCGGGTCTCCTGTTGACTTCACTCTTGAACAGAATTATCCTAATCCTTTTAATCCCTCAACCACGATAAATTTTAGTCTGGCTAAGGATAATAATATTACGATCAACCTGTACAACGTGCTGGGACAAAAAATCAAAACTCTTGTAAACAAAAATTTCACTTCAGGCAAGCACAGCATTACCTTCAGCGCTGAAAACCTGTCGTCAGGAACCTACTTCTACGAATTAAAAACTGACGGAAGACATCTCGTAAAAAAGATGAACCTGGTGAAATAATACCTGACAGTTCGGATGACTGCATGGGGCAGGTAATCCGTCTGATGGTTGACCCTATGGGGAGCTAATTGCGCGGCTCCCCTTTTTTTTGTTCAATATACCGTGTATATTTATTATTATATTTTAGGTTCCGCTCTCTGGGAATCCGGGTGACCAGAATTCTGCTCTCACCCCTAACCCTTCCATTTTTATCCTACACCTGGCTTCTGTTCGGCCTCTGTTCGGCCTCTGTTCGGCCTCTGCTCGGCCTCTGCCCGGCCTCTGCCCGGCCCATACCCGGCCTCTTCCCGACCTCTTCCGGCCTATACCCGACCTCTGCCCGGCCCATACCCGGCCTCTGCCCAAACCTCTGCCCGACCTACTGCCCGGCCTCTGCCCGGCCCATACCCGGCCTCATACCCGGCCTCTTCCCGACCTCTTCCCGGCCACTACCCGGCCTCTTCCCGACCTCTTCCCGGCCACTACCCGGCCTCTACCCGACCTCTTGCCGGTCTTGTAACCAGCTAATACCCCTCTCCTCGTTCTTCCACTCCCTCGCATCCCCATTACCCTCTTTCCTTTGCTAAATCTATAACCCACAGCTCCTCGAACCCTGCTCTCAGCCCGCTGCCTCGGCCGCAAGTCCTCCCCATACCTTGCCTGTAAACCATTATGGGACTGACGTATAAAATCAATGAATGAATACAGTTATTCCCTATCGAACAGGAATAAGGATTGAAAAATGAAAAATGAAGAATGAAGATTGATGGTTAGAGATTTTTCTCAATCGGCAATTTTAGATAGGCTTAACACTCACAGGCAATTTCTTCAGAGCGTGATTTTTCGAAAGACTCTCTCCCCTCTTTGAAGGCATAATAAGCGATGCCCAGAGAACCTAATATATCGAAATAAGGTATGTGAAAAATTTCATAAAGTCCGCTTGACGCCAGCAGAATGAAAGAGAGGTAGAAGCACGTCTTTGTGCAGTTCGCGTCCGCAATTATTGCATCAGATTTCAATTCGTGTCCCACCTTTAACTTAGCTTTCATCAGGTAGTACATCGTACCGATTGATATTACAGAAATAATGATACCGGCAATAGTGGTTGTCGGTCTGACGTCATAAATGATATTCAAAACCGAACCGGCTATTAGTCCTGCAGTTAAAAAATAAAATGCAGAGCCATTAATTATCAACGCAGTTCTTTCGAACTTATCTCTTCTGTTTACCTTTGCATATTTCATTCGAAGAACCATGTGAAGTATGCCGATGCCTGAAATCACTTCCACGAAGCTGTCAACACCGAATCCGAGAAGAGCAAGGGTTTCATCTTTGGCTCCGAAGAACACAGATATCAACCCCTCTATCACATTATACACTACGGTAATTACGGCGAGTATGAGGGCTCTTTTCAATAGTTTGTTCATAGTAAATAATTTGTATCTGTTAATGCAATATATAAATATTTAAGATTTAAAATTGAAGATTGCAGATTACGATGCCGAATACAACATTGTCAGCACATCACTTATAGGGCAAGAGCCTGGAGGTATATCGCTTGAGGGAAGTAAGCGGATTATTTGAAAATAATTTTTAATTTATATTTATCGATTAATCATCATTCATTCTTATTATAAAATATTCATGTCTTTTGCAGATAAAGTTAATTCCTTCAACCGCAATTTGAAATTCGAAGGCACTCTGCCGGCGAACATCAGCATTATGAATCCCTTCAGGGAGAATCCCAACATCCTGCCGGTAACCAAAGAATTCTATGATAAATATTTCAATGACGATAAAGAGCGTTCCATCCTCCTTGGAATAAATCCCGGCCGGCACGGAGCAGGTGTAACAGGGATAGCTTTCACGGATACGATCAGACTGGAGAAATACTGCGGGATTCAAATAGATGGACTGCGGTCATACGAAACCTCTTCAGAATTTGTTTACAATATGATTGATGCATACGGCGGAGTGAAGAAGTTCTATGCGAAGTATTTCATCAGTGCTGTTTGTCCCCTCGGTTTCACAAAAACCGGCAGCAGCGGAAAAGAGCTTAACTACAACTATTACGATGATAATAAGCTTACCGAAGCAGTGTATGATTTCATCTTATCAACATTAAAGCAGCAATTATCCTTCGGAATAAACAGGAATATTTGTTACTGTCTCGGTTCAGGAAAGAATCTGAAATTCCTGAACGATCTGAACGAAAAAGAGAATCTATTTAATAAGGTTGTTCCGCTGGATCATCCTCGTTATATAATGCAGTACAAGCGAAAACACCTTCAAAAATACATCAACAAATACCTGGATACCCTTAAATGAAAACAAAGGACATACCATTTCTCCGGCTATCCGCGCAGCATATTTCCGGCACTGAGTTTAGGGACGTAAAAGATCTGCTTAGGTATATGGGAGCTGTACAGTCGCAGGATTACCGGATGGGTAAGCTTGCGGTCGGTTTGCGCATAAAAGATGCAAATGAGCAATTAGTCGATAAAGCAATTATTGATGGAGATATCATCCGGACGCACGTACTTCGGCCCACCTGGCATTTTGTATCCTCCGACGATCTCCACTGGATGCTGGAGTTAACCGCTTCGCGTATAAAATCCTCAATGAACGGACGTCACCGCGAACTTGAGCTTACTCCGGCAGTATTCGGTAAATGTAAGAAAATAATGCGTGAAGCTCTTGCAGGGAGTAATCATCTGACACGCGATGAGCTTTTAAAGCTCTTTATGGATGCGAAAATTAAAACCGATCTTAACCGGGCATCCCATCTTCTTGCCGAGGCTGAACTATCAGGACTGATCTGCAGCGGGATACCCAATGAAAATAAACAAACTTATGCTCTGACTGCAGAAAGAGTAAAGGACTCTCCCGGAATCAGCCGGGAAGAGGCGCTTGCACGTCTTGCACGCATCTATTTCAAGAGTCGCGGACCAGCAACTATTAGTGATTTTTCCTGGTGGTCGGGACAAAACCTCACCGATGCAAGAGCAGGGCTTAAACTTGTGTCGGAGGAATTCTCCTCATTCTCCGAAGGAACAAACACCTACTGGTATTCCGATGTCGATGGAAATGTTGCGGCTGATGACAAGCTATATCTTCTCCCTGCTTTCGATGAATATTTGATAGGTTATACCGACAGGTCGGCTGTGCTGAATCTAGCAAATGCAAAAAGATACGTAACCTTAAACGGGATGTTCTTCCCTATCATTGTCTTCCGGGGTGAAGTGATAGGAACGTGGAAGAGAACGATAAAGAATGAACTGGTGGAAATAGAATTTTATTACTTCGGGAAGGTTACCAAAAAGATCAGGAAATTGGCAGATGCTGAAGCTGCAAAGCTTGCGGAATTTATCAGGAAAAAACTCCGACTGGTCTAATTATAATAAAGATTTTATGATTCTTTTAACTTTTTTTCTTCTAAGGCGGTTACAAACTTCTTACCATCCGGCAGCGAACCTGCTGCTGCGGTTCACTGAGGATATAACTCAATAGAAATTGAAGTAATCTCGGGTAAATCATCCAGGATCTTTATTTCCTGGCTGTCTTTGAAATAAAACTTTTGCAGTCCCGGATTAAGGGTGAGGGTGAATTCACCCAATTTTTCTCCCGATACCGGAAACACAAACAATCTTGCTTTCTTAACCGTGCCGATCAGTCTGATGATTAGGTTCTTTTCTTTATCGACATACGTTTTTGAAAATACCCCGGGTTCAGTTTTTGCAGTCGCAGCGACCAGAACAGAAGGAGGAGCATTAAATTCCACTGCCTCAATTGTCCATGGGAAGAGCTCGATAACTTCGGTAATTTTATACGCGGGTATTTTCTCTGCAATCTTTTTTTTCAGTGAAAGGGAAACTTCTTCGCTAAGCGAATTCTTTGCATCAAGATAGACTTCTATTGCCGGGTAGAGCTCCTCATTCTCAGTAATAAAACGCAGTTTTTCTTCGCCGAGGTTTCCCGGTGAAAAAACATAATAAAAAATATCTTTTTCAGTTATAAACATTAAAGAGGTAAAAAGTTTAGTACAAAGCAAAAATGAATAACATAAATCAATAAACAGGCAAATACAGGAGAATGAATCAGTTAAAGATTCTATTTAATTATATATCGTTAAAAATAAAGCCTTCGGAAAATCAGGAGATTAATTCCGCAAGCTGATGTCGGTAAAGTTTAACCATATACTCAAAAATATTATGATATTTGAGTGCGTATTCCTCCTTTGTGAGTCCCGGGATAGATTCATAAAGATAATAATATAGCCCGGGATTTATGCCGCCATCCATAAGGTCATTGCCTATTAGCTTAAGAGCCTCCATCATCTTCGCAAACTCATCATCGCGGAGTTTTCCTGTTTTAAGATAAGATTCTGCTGTCTTCCGGGAAACAATAGCGATTCCCTGGTCAATAATTTCTTTAATCTCCAGGTTTTCGCCTGTGTTCTGAGCTGTGTCTGAAATTTCACCCGACAAATTTATTTCTTTAATCCTGTATATAAGATCGTAAAGAGGAATTGCTGCAGGAGATCCGTACATTTTTCTAAAATAACTAAAAAGTGAAGGGAGCATGTCTTTTTTATTCGAGATGAACACGGATGGAGAGTTATAAATTGATTCCCTATCGGCGAACCTGCATTTAGAAGCATCCATACCCTCTTCAGTTATGTATATTTTTCCGGCAATGTTGATTTTATTAAAGTTCTGCGACTTAATGAAATAATTAACGGAGTCGAGTATTTTAGAGAAGAAAGGATCGTACTCCCTGAGCAGAGTATTTATCCTCTGGTTAACGCTGAGGGAGATCGTCTTAAAAAGGAAATATTTTGCTTCTTCCTCTGTGGTAATTTCGGGCACCCACGAAGTGAACCTTGAAATGATAAACAGTTCGCCGTCGGACTGGTTCCGTGTAAAAAACGGAACAATAGCATCAACAGCAATATCCTCAAGATAGCTGCTGCTCTCAATCGTTAATTTCTTAATCCTGCCTGAATTATATTTAACAAACCTCAGTGCAATCTGGATAAGTTTCTCAATAAACTGGTTTAGCTCGGTCTGCGAAATATCGTCAGTCCGGATTTTTTGTAGTATCGAATAAAAATTCATAGCCTCAATACAAAATCCCGCAGAAATTTAAACATTATTATGGTTGTTACAAAACATTCCAGATTAACTTCTGACTGCCTGCAATTCCGAAAAGTGGTCCACTACACCAAATTCACTCTTATACGTTAATATCGGGATTTTACCTCCCATATCCCGGAGGTCAGGTTTGGATCGAGAGGCAAACACCGGAGATAACCTTTTTCAGGTAAACACTTGTTTTCGGGGAATTAAACCAATAAATTCGATCTATCCTCTAATGTGTCGTTGTTCAGAGAAGTATGTCCAAAAAATTCCTCTGTCACTCTTTTGATATGATTAAATACTCTGAACCTGAATTTCTAAGTAAAAATGAAAAATTCAAATAAGTTATTAGTGCTGCTGACGGTATTTATCATTCTCTGCTCTTTTCCATTATCAGCACAGCAGGTTATTTTCAGGCATCTGACTATAGATGATGGTCTTTCTCAGAATGCCGTGCTTTCTATTATGCAGGACAGGCATGGCTATATGTGGTTTGGTACGAAGGACGGTCTTAACCGATACGACGGGTACAATTTCAAAATTTTTCAAAATGATCCCAGGGATACCACAACAATCTCTTCTAACTATATTACCGCCTCTTTCGGGGATAGGAGCGGGATGATCTGGACAGGCACCCTAAACGGCGAGCTTAATATCTTCAATGAGAGCCGGGGAACATTTACTAAAGTTAAGGGATTTGATAACGGAAGCCAGATCATTGCCATAACCGAGGATTTATCGGGAAGTATTTGGATAGGAACGGGACAAAACGGCATCTTCAGGGTAAAACATAACGCGGGTTATAATCATTTTTTGTTTACTCACTATACTGCACAAGATCAAACCGGTTCGCTTTCAAGTAATTTGATTTCTGCTGTCTTTGTGGACAGGAAAGGAATTGTGTGGGTAGGCAACTCAGAAGGAATGAATAAGTTCGATAGTAAAAACAATTCATTCACCTTTTATAAAATTCACACAAAAAATCCTGCTGCTCCTCCCTTCGCTGCTGACAATGCAGTCACAGCAATCACACAGATCAAAGATGATCAGCTTATTCTCGGAACCCCCAGCGGTATAGCCGAATTTTCCATAGGCGATAGTAAGTTCAATATCTACCCCCATCATTTTGATATTTACCGGTTCGGCTGGGGAAGGATAACCGAAATAAAACAGGATCATTCCGGATTACTCTGGCTTGCTACTCCCGGAGAGCTCATGCTTTTTAATCCCAAAACCAAATCATACAGGTACATTATCAATGATCCGGTTGATCCAGCTACAATAAGCTACAATTCCGTTTCAAGCATCGTGTGCGACAGGTCGGGGATAATGTGGATAGGAACCCCTGGAGCCGGTATAAACATTTACGATCCGAAGGCTAACCGGTTCGGCCTGCTGCAGCGTAAGAAAGTTGTTCCCTCGAGGGTTACAGGTTTAAGCATTTCCGCAGTCTGCGAGGATAATAACGGTAACGTCTGGGTAGGCTCCGACGTGCTCTATCAATGGAAACGACAGAGTGGTGAGCTTATAAGTTATGAAACAACATCCGACCGTCCCGACGATTTCGGAAATACACGGTCGTGGTCTATCGCAAAAGACGATGAAGGTATTATGTGGTTTGCCGGTACCCAGGGGTTGTACAGCTTTGATGTAAACCAGGAAAAATCCAAACACTATTTCTACGAACCAGGACGAACGAATGGACTACCTCAGAAGGATGTTTACGGTCTCTTCATTGATAACAGCGGCAGCATATGGACGGTTACAGAAAATTATTTCAGTCGTTTCGCAGATATGGATAAAGGTATCTTCGAGAATTACAGGTATAACATGATGGCCTCAAACAATGCTGTACTGCGTCCCTGCGTTTACCAGGATAAGAAAGGGATATTCTGGATAGGAAGCGATCTCGGACTGATTTCATTCAACCAGGTGACCGGCAAGTTTCATAATTATGTTAATAATGCTTCTGATCCCAATAGTCTCAATAACAATTACATCAAATCCATTTGTCCTGACCCTGAACACCCCGACAGATATTTATGGATTGGAACGTCAGGGGGCGGATTGAACAGGTTCGACAAAGCTTCCGGAAAGTTCATCTTCTATACAAAAAAAGACGGCCTTCCTAATAATGTCATATATGGAATCCTGCCAGACAGCAAAGGGCGGCTCTGGATGAGCACGAACCATGGTCTATCAGTCTTTAATCCCGGTTTAAATACATTCAGGAATTTTGATGTACTCGACGGTCTTCAGAGCAATGAGTTTAATACAGGGGCATTTTATAAAAGCGACAACGGTGAAATGTTCTTCGGGGGCATAAACGGACTGAATTATTTTTACCCGCAGGATATAAAAGAAAATAGTTTTGTTCCCGGCATAGTTATTACTTCGTGTGAAGTGTTAAATGAGTCGGCCAATGAAGGCGATCAAAGTGAAGTTATTAACTCACCTGAGGCACTCGAAAGAGTATCCCTTCCCTTCAGTGAAAATAATATCAGGTTCGAGTTTGCCGCTCTCGATTATTCTGCTCCCGGGAAGAACAGGTATATGTACAAACTTGAAAACTTTAACGATAACTGGATAACTGCGGGAACCAAGCACAGTGCCACTTTTACAAATCTTTCTCCCGGCCATTACGTATTCAGGGTTAAGGGTTCTAATAATGACGGATTGTGGAATGAAGCAGGAGCTTCTGTTAAAATAATCATTCTCCCTCCCTGGTGGAGAACATGGTGGTCATATTCTATTTACGGGATATTGTTTTTTTCGGGACTATATTTTCTGAGAAGGTACGAACTAAACCGCGTTAAGCTTAAGAACCAGCTTAAAATGGAGAAGGTTGAATCCGATTCGCTTCGCCATCTTGATCAGGTTAAAACACGGTTCTTTGCGAATATTTCACACGAATTCAGAACTCCACTTACGCTGATACTCGGCCAGGTGGAAAGCGTTCTTTCATATGACATTGGAACTAAGGCAAAAGGCAAGCTTCACATCGCTGACAGAAATGCAAGGCGCCTGCTGACCTTGATAAACCAGCTGCTGGATATCTCAAAAATCGAGGCCGGCAGTATGCGGATTAAAGCCGACCAGCATAACATTGTATCATTTCTAAAGAGTCTTTTTTATTCATTCGAATCCCTTGCGGATACAAAACAGATTACTCTTAAATTTGATTCAGACCTGATAAATATTCCTGTAGTTTTTGAACCGGATAAAATGGAGAAGGTTTTTTATAATCTCTTTTCAAATGCTTTTAAATTTACGCCGCCCGGAGGAACCATTTCAGTCAAATCTTTTATTTCCGGAGCGTCCGCAGTTATCTGCATAAAGGATACAGGAACGGGGATACCGGAGGATAGGGCGAATAAGATATTCGACCGGTTTTATCAACTCGACAATTCAAGCACCAGGGAACACGAAGGTACAGGTATAGGACTTGCACTGACCAAAGAATTAATCGATCTGCACCAGGGGAAAATTACGGTGAAAAGTAAAGCCGGTGAAGGAGCAGAGTTTATTGTCACACTTCCCCTCGGAAATCTGAATGACCCAAAGATAACTCCGGATGCCCTTCCGCAAAATGATGTATTTGAAGTCATCAATACAGACCCCGGAACGGAAATAGAGGATGAAAATCTGATAAGCGGAGATGACCGCTTAGGAAATAAAGGTGAAATTATTCTGATAGTTGAGGATAACGCGGATGTACGAAACTACATAAGGGAGCAGCTTGAGAATGAATTCATTATTATAGATGCCCGAAATGGAGAGGCAGGAATTGCAAAAGCCCGGGGAATTGTTCCCGATTTAATCATTACTGATGTTATGATGCCAAAGATGGATGGGTACAAGTTCAGCACGGAAATAAGAAAAGATGAGAGAACCAGCCATATACCCATAATAATGCTTACAGCGAAGGCAGGACTTGATGATAAAATAGAAGGTCTCGAAACCGGGATAGATGATTACCTTACAAAGCCATTCAGCACAAGGGAACTTAGTGTGAGGGTAAAGAACCTTATCCAGCAGCGGAAGGAACTCAGGAAAAGGTTCAGCAGCGCCACCATTATAAAGCCTTCTGAAGTTTCGTCTGTTTCAGCCGACCAGGTCTTCCTGAAGAAAACAATACAAGTTATCGAGAAGCATTTTAATGATGAGCAATTCGGTGTTGAACTTCTTGCTTCTGAGGTCGGGATGAGTGTTTCCCAGATGAACAGAAAGCTTAAGGCGCTGATAGACCAGCCGGCGGGACAATTAATAAGATCGCTCCGCCTGCAGAGAGCTGCAGATCTGCTGAAACAGAATTCCGGAACCGTAGCGGAAATATGCTACCAGGTCGGGTTTAATGATCAATCATACTTCTCACGGGCATTCAAAAAGCAGTTCGGCTGCAGTCCCAGCGACTATAAAAAGACCATCGAATAACGATTTTCAAAGCATCACTTCATTCCCTATTTGTCCTCCGGTGTTCTTGCAGTATTAACTTTTCAATTTTAATTTAGAACAGAAAAAATCCTAACTTTTGCGCAAATAGTCCAAGATTTGGCCCCTTTTTAAGCTTACCTTTGTTCTGTTTTTACCAAATGACTATCTCTTAAATTTTTAACCCGAATTTATGGTAATGCTTAAAATAGCAGCTATACTGAAGAGTGACGGAACCCTGGTATTTCAAAACGGCAGGCTTTTGAAATGGGATGATCTAAGCGATGCCCGGCCACCAGATCTTCCCCCGTCAATAAAAGTGGAGTTAACTCTCTCATTCAAAGAGAACGATCTGCTTCTCGGAACAGGCGGATTTGTATGGGCTACCCTGAGCAGCAGCCAGGCCGAAATTATACAGAGCACCCTTCTTGCCCAGCATATTAACTCCGAAATAAAATCAATCTCTGCCGAAAAGCAATTATTTGCATTAAGAGTAATTAATGAAAGCGATATTGAGGATGCAGTAGATTTCATATGGCAAAGCCGCGACGGATTAAGACTGAAACCTGACTGGGTTTACCCTGCTGGCGAAAAGAACAAAAGTTTTGAACAATGGCTGGGAGGACAGTAGTCAAGGCAAAAGGCAAAAGGAAAAAGGAAATTCAAGGAAAAAGGAAAAGGAAGATTGAAAATTGAAGATCGGTAAATTAAGAAGGTCTCGCTTTCTAAAAGTGTTACTATCTTATGTATGGACTTTTAAAAGTCATTAAACAATAAGATTAGAAAAATGAACATCATATTAGAAAGGAGACCTGTATGCAAGAAAGGGAAAAAAACAACAATAATCAAACCATAGAGATGTATGATTATTACATCAGTCTTGACTGGTCGATCGAAGGTGCAGCGCTAGCATATATGAAATCAAACAGCATAGAGCCCAGGGTAAAAGATAAAATTCCCGCAAATATAAGGTTGATTAAAGAACACATAAAAGAATTAAAGGGAAGTAAAATATTAACTATTGAGGAATCAACCGGTTCACAATGGCTGTATGTGGAGCTGAAGGAGATTGTAGATAAAATAATAATATGCAACCCATTGAGAAACAGGCTGTTGGAGGAAGGATCCAAGACAGATAAAATAGATGCAAAGAAACTCTGTCAGCTGCTAAGAGGAGGGTTGTTAAAGGAAGTTTACCATACGGATAATGAAAAATATAAAATAAGGAAACTGGCAAGTGCATATGAAGACCTGGTAAAAGCGGAGGTAAGGGTAAAAAATCAGATATCTGCTCTCTACAGGGCAATAGGAATAAAGAGTAAAAGAGGAAAGGCTGATTATAATAACAGCGATGAGACGTTGAATTTCATATTAGAAGAAAAGACCAGGATCCTAACATTATTGTTGGAAGAACAAAAGAAGTATAAAGAAGTCTTTAAGAAGATATCAAAGAAAGAAAAGATCATTCAAAAAATAGAGAGAATATCGGGGTTTGGTCCTTTACTGGCAGTACAGGCCTATGGAATAGTAATAGAAGCCGCCAGGTTCGAGAACAAATACAAGTTTTGGGCATATTGCGGGCTGGTAAGAAACAAAAGAGAAAGCGGAAAGACAAGCTATAGCAAAAGACATAAACTTTACTCAAGGAGATTGAAAACTATATTTAAGATGACTACAAAGGCTGCATTAAACGGAAAAAACGATATCAGGCAATATTATGAATGTATGCTTAAAGATGGCTATAGTCAGAAGGATGCAAGAAATGCAATAACCAGGTACCTGGCTAAATCCTTTTACGCAATAATGAAAAATGGAACGGATTACGAACCCTACTATTGGAGGAAGGAGCCGGAGATTAGAGCAGCATAAATAAAGAATATGCTGTGAGCTAATAGAATCTGTGATGGAATCCGGAAAGGTAATTTTAATTTCCCGGGAATGAAGTTCAACAATTTTCATGCTTCATAGAAAGCCAAAAGATCGGTTAACTCTTCCCGTTATTCTGAAAAATTTAACGTAGCCATCAAGGCTCATATAGACGAATAGAAACTATTAAATCGATTAAAGAAAAAATTACTTAATACAGAAAGTTGATATTTTGCCACAGCGAAAGCGAGCCCAAAAGCAGAGAAGTAAAATATTTTACTTGCGGATAACTACGTTCTCTTGACTTTTTTCTTAATAGATGAAAATTGAAACAACCCTTACATAAATTAATCGAAAGGAACTATATGAAAGCTCTGTTAACAGCACTCTTTTTAATTGCTCTTTTTATGTCCGTTGATTTTAAGGCATATGCACAGTCGGCAGACGGTAATGTCTTTGTAATGACAAAATTTGAAAGAGCATTTCCGGAAAACGGAACCAGCCGGGAACTGGATTCCCTGAACCAGATAATGAATGATTATTCCTATAAGAATAATCCTTACGTGGTCAGTTATAAAACGATTCGTCACTGGTGGGGAAATGACAACCGTGATTTCGTACAGATTATTGAAGTAAAGAGCTGGGACGATGTGGACAAAGCCAGCGAAGAGGCTAATAATCAGTTTATGAAAGCTATGCCCAACAAAGACGACAGACAGGCTTTCGGGAAGGCATACAATAAATATTTCACCGGAAAACACTCGGATGAAATATACCGCGAAGTAGTGTTCAAATAGGAAAGAATACACTTAATTCTTTAAGAGGAGATGATCATGCTATTATCTCCTTTTACTTTTCCCTCTTATCCATACAGGTTCGGATGCAGACATTTAACAAACATAAAAGGAAACTTACTATGAAAAAACTAACTCAAATCTTTTTCGCAATGTTCGTATTACTGTTGCTATCGGGCAGCAGCTTTGCACAGCAATGGTCTGATGCCCAAAAAGATGTATGGGCGGGTGTTGAAAAATACTGGCAGGTGTCATCTTCAGGTGATGCAGCCGGATTTATGTCATATTTTGATGACAGTTATATGGGCTGGAGCAGCCAGTCGCGCGTACCAATGGGCAAAGCAAATGTAAGCAAGTGGATCACACAGGATGCCAAAAGTAATACGACCCTGGTTTATTCTGTTACTCCTCTGTCAATCTGGGTAAAGGGTGATTTTGCTTATGTACATTATACATATTCAACACTTGAACAGGATAAGGAGACAAACAAGAAAACTTCGAGTGCAGGCATCTGGACAGACATTCTTATGAAGGAAAACGGAAAGTGGATGCTGATAGGTGACCACGGCGGAAGAACTTCCGGCGGCAGCAGCAATTCCAGCGAATAACAATTTTGAAAATTGCACAGCTTAAATATCATTACTCTTTATCGAAGATGTCATCCTGCCGGATGACATCTTTAGTTATGTATAGAAGTAATTTTTTCGGAATTCCTGAAACAGGAAAAGCTGACAGAACACATGGAGCTGCTTTGGCAAAAATGAAATATTAAAAGAAATGAAACAGAATATAAAATAATAATTTTACTATTTTACTAACAGATAAAGAGGTGACAATAGGGTAATAAATAATGAGATTTTATAAAACAAAGTATTTTAAACTTTATATCAATAAAGTATTTGTAAAAAATGAACGACAAAAAAGAAAAGTTGCTAAAAGATACTTACCATAAATGGATGCAAACAGGTTTATATAATTTACCATTAGAAGGAGCAAATGATTTTGTTGATCCCAGGGTAATGGGTTACGGTACAGCAAGTGATGAAAAAGTTCTTTCCATATCTGACTATCGTAAACTGATAAACACACAGAGAGAACAGGCAATCGGTCTTAAAATGAGTTTCGAAGTTAATTCTGTTTTCAGAAACATATCAAACAAAGAAGACTCCGCAATTTTTGTTGATGAGATTAAGGCAGTCATAATTGTAAATGGGGAAAAACAGGGACTCTTTCTAAGAATGACAACCGTTTTGGAATATAGAAATAGTAAATGGATAGTTGTTCATTGGCATGGATCTATACCGACTGAAACATCGGCTGAAACCGATGCCTGGCTGGTAAATGAATGGCAAAGAAAAAATGAAGAACTTCAAAATCTTGTGGATGAAAATACTTCTGAGCTATTGAACAAGAACAAAGAGCTCGAAATTGAAGCTTCGCTCGAAAGAGTGAGAGCCGTTGCTATGAGTATGAATAAATCTGATGATTTATTAAAGATCTGTGAAGTTTCGTTTAAGGAGTTTAAACTATTAGGCTTTAATAATCTCAGGAATGCAATAATTCATATTCCATTTGATGATAATAATTATTTTATGGATTACGACTATTCCGAATTTCTGGGTGGCGCAGTAGCAAAGATAGAATATGGTTCTCATCCGGTTATTGATAATTATCTGAAACAAATAAGAAAGGCTGACGATGCTTTTGCAGAGGTTATTATTGAAGGCAGTGAGCTGGATGGCTGGAAAGATTTCAGGCGGAGAAGCGGACAGCAGGACGATCCCAGGCTCGATGATATTCCTGCACTTTTTTACTATCTCTATTCCATCGGTGTTGGCGATATAGGTATTTCAACATTTAAACAGATTGATGAATCACAAATAAATATTCTGAAAAGATTCCGGAATGTTTTTGATTTAGCATACCGAAGGTATACGGATATAGCCCAATCAGAAGCACAGGCGCGTGAAGCACAGATTGGATTGGGCCTGGAAAGAGTCCGCGCAAGAACTATGGCGATGCAGAGAAGTGATGAACTTGCAGAAACTGCAACTGTACTTTTCCGGCAGTTTAGTGAATTAGGAGAAAATCCACAACAACTGACTATCGGAATTGTGAATGAAACAGAAATGGTTTTAGAACTCTGGTTGTCTTTGAAGGGAAATAAATTTGATAGAATGGTTAAAGTCCCTATTGAAGAGCCAATGGTAATTAATAAGATTTATAATGCATGGAAAGGAAATAATAAATCTCTGGTCATTGATATATCAGGCGACGAACTGGAAAACTACGAGAATTTCAGGGAACGACTTAATGATTATAAAGATTTCATTGACAGGAAAAACATTAATAGAAAAGGAATAAACAGACGCGTCATATATTCTGCTTTCTTTTCAAAAGGTCTGCTCTCGCTTGGAACTTTAGAACCCAGACCTGAAGAAACATTAAAGTTATTAGAAAGATTTGCCGGAGTTTTCGATCTTACATATACCCGCTTCCTCGATCTGCAAAAAGCAGAAGCACAGACCAGAGAGGCACAAATTGAACTTGCATTGGAAAGAGTCCGTGCAAGATCGATGGCTATGCATAAAAGCGGTGAGCTGCTTGATGTAATTGCCGTTGTATCAGAGCAACTTGAAAACCTTGGTTTCAAATTCGATATTGTAAGTTTTGCAGCAAACAACCAGGAATATGATTACAATTTCTGGATGACTGTTAAAGGGCAATCGCATCCCTACCGAATACATGTCCCCTACATTAATAATCCAATGTTTGAAGGTGTAAAACAAGCGCAGTTAAAGGGTGATACATTTTATACTGATATATTAACCCGCGAAGAGAACAAACAGTGGCATCAGCATTTATTCGAACACAACAAGCTTGATTTCATTACGGAAAAATTAAAAAAGTATGTTTATACCAACGGATATGCCAGATCAATAGCGCTGTTGCCGAAAATTATGTTGATAGTTGGGAATTATGCTTCAGTTCCATATTCCGATGAAGAAAACAATATCATTAAACGTTTCGCGAATGTTTTTGATCAAGTATATACAAGATTTTTGGATCTGCAAAGAGCTGAAACACAAGCAAGAGAAGCAGAAATTGAACTTGCTCTCGAGAGAGTCCGTGCAAGAACGATGGCAATGCAGAAAAGCAAGGAACTTAAAGAGGTAATTCGGGTTGTTTATGAACAGTTCGTACACTTAAAAATTAATGTTGACCATGCAGGTTTTGTGGTTGATTATACCCCAAAAGGCGATTGGCATTTTTGGATCGCTGATGAGCAGGACATTCCTTCTAAAATAACGCATCCATATTTTGAGTCTGTTTGGGCAAATCAATTTAATGAAGCAAAAGAAAAAGGTGCAGACTTCTTTGCCACCAATTTAAATTTTGAAGAAAAGAACAAATTTTACAATGAGCTTTTATCATATGTTCCCGGCTTACCGGAAGCATCAAAAGATTTTTATTTTAGCTGCCCCGGTCTTGCAGTATCCACTGTATTGTTAGAGAATGTTGGTCTTTACATCGAAAATTTTTCGGGCATCCCTTATTCCGATGAAGAGAATAACATGCTTATGCGTTTCGGAAAAGTGTTTCAGCAAACCTACACCCGCTTTCTCGATCTTCAAAAAGCTGAAGCGCAGGCAAGAGAAGCACAGATAGAAGCGGCATTGGAAAAGGTGAGAAGCCGTTCTTTGGCTATGCATAAAAGTGAAGAGCTTCAGCAAGTAGTCACCGTTGCTTTTGAAAGACTCAAGGATCTTAATATCTCGATGGATGCGGCTAATATCGATATATTTTCCGAAGGTTCAAGAGATGCGAATCTGTGGATTGCAGCTCCGGGCCAGAAGTACGTTGCATATTTTCATCTTCCATATGTAGATTATCTTATCCCTGCCAGCATTTTTGACGCAAGAGAAAATGGTGATGACTTTTTTGCAAAGACTTTTTCATTCGAAGAAAAAAACAAGTACTTTAATTATCTTTTTGAGCATTCGGACTTTAAACACCTGCCCGATAACAGAAAAAACATTATGTTAGCTGCTTCTGCCTACACAGTATCATTTGCATTTACAAAAAACTCTGCAATTTCTATACATAATTATTCAGACAAATCATTTTCAGAAGAAGAAAATAATATTCTAAAACGGTTTGCCAAAGTATTTGAACAGGCATATATACGATTTCTGGATCTTCAAAAAGCAGAAGCACAGGCCAGGGAAGCGGAAATTCAACTTGCATTGGAAAGAGTTCGCGCCAGAACGATGGCTATGCAGCATAGCAATGAACTTTCAGAAACTGCATCAATATTTTTTATGCAATTAAATGGTTTGGGAATTGAAACAAACCGCCTTTATATAGGTATTTTTAATGATGATTCCGGAATAATGGAAGCATGGGGAACCGACGAAGACGGGAGCACTGTCAATACCAGGTTTTTTTTAGAAAGTAAGAAAAATGATTCTGTCCGGAAAATGTATGAAGGATGGAAAGAGCAAAGGAGATCTATTATCATAGACATGCAGGGGAAAGAACTCATCGAGTATATTAATTATATTGCTAAAGAAGTAAAGGTGCCTGTTTCAACAGGTTATAGCCAGCAGAGAAGGGTGCAAAGTATTGCCTATTTCTCAAAGGGTCTGATCGGTTTAGCAACACCCGATCCACAGCCGGAAGAAAACATTCGCCTGCTTGAGCGTTTTGCTAAAGTGTTTGACCAAACCTATACCCGCTTTATCGATTTACAAAAAGCAGAAGCACAGGCAAGGGAATCAAAAATTGAAGCTTCTCTTGAAAGAGTTCGTGCAAAAGCAATGGCAATGCACAGTCCGAATGATTTATCCGAAACTGTTAATGTTTTCTTCAAGGAGTTAAAAGCAATTGGAATTATTCCGATCCGCTGCGGTGTAGGTCAAATTGATGAGGTGACCAGAACTACAAGTTTAACCACAACAACATCCTCTCAACAAGGTGATTCATTCCAGGTAATTGGAAAAGTAAAACAAACCGGCCATCCGGTGCTGGATGGAATTTTTGAAAACTGGAAACTGCAGAAAGAATATCACCCTGTTTTAGAGGGAGAGGATATAAAAACTTATTATGATGTCATGAATCTTCAAATCGGTTATCCCGATTATCCTGAAGGAATGACACAATATGGAAATAATTTTCCTTTCAAAGAAGGATTCGTTTTTGCGTGGACTGAACGTAAATTGTCTGAAGAAGAGCTGCAGATATTCCGTAGATTCACCTCAGTGTTAAGTCTTACTTACAGACGTTATATTGATTTGATAGAAGCAGAAGCCAGGGCTGTTGAGGCGGTAAAACAGGCTTCACTGGATCGTGTTCGTGCTGAAATTGCTTCTATGCGGACTTCGGAAGATTTAAACAGCATCACATCTGTAATCTGGAGGGAACTGAAAATGCTTGATGTTCCGTTTATCAGGTGCGGTGTTTTCATAATTAACCAAGCTCAAAGCAAAGTTCAGGTCTACCTGACAACACCTGACGGCAGACCGCTTGGAGTTCTGGACCTGCTGTTTGATTCGAATAAGCTTACAAGCAGCGCTGTTGAGTCCTGGCGAAAGGAAAAAGTATATACGGAACACTGGAATAAAGAAGAGTTTATAAACTGGACAAAATCGATGATGAAGCTCGGACAGGTTCAGAATCCTGAAACCTACCAGGGTTCATCAACTCCTCCGGAATCTCTCGATCTTCACTTTGTTCCATTTACGCAGGGTATGCTTTACGTAGGTGATGTTAATCCACTTACAGATGAAAAACTTGAATTAGTAAGGACATTGGCTGAAGCATTTTCCATCGCCTATGCCCGCTATGAAGATTTTAAAAATCTTGAGGAAGCAAAAAATAAAATTGAGATGACATTATCTGAATTGAAATCTGCACAGGCGCAACTTATTCACTCTGAAAAAATGGCATCACTTGGTGAGCTTACTGCGGGTATTGCTCACGAAATTAAGAACCCGCTAAACTTCGTAAATAACTTCTCGGAAGTCAGTCGTGAACTACTTGATGAGATGAAAACAGAATTGAGTAATAAAAACATTGATGAAGTTATCGGGTTAATTGAAGATTTAAAACAAAACCTTGAAAAAATAAATCAGCACGGAAAACGCGCGGATTCAATTGTAAAAGGAATGCTGCTTCATTCAAGAGGCACTTCGGGTGAAAGAACTTTGACTGATATAAATGATCTTCTCGATCAGTATGTTACTCTTGCTTACCACGGTTTGAGAGCGCAGAATAAAGAATTCAATATTAATATAGAGAAAGATTATGATAAAACTTTAGAAAAGATTACTGTAGTTCCACAGGATATTAGCAGAGTATTTTTAAATATTATTAACAATGCCTGCTATGCGGCTTATGACAGGAAGAAGAAAAATGGAGTTGGTAGTTTCTCTCCGGCTCTAAGAGTATCAACAAAGAATATGAATGGAAAAGTTGAAATCAGGATTGGTGATAATGGAAACGGAATTCCAAAGGATATTTTAGATAAAATTTTCCAACCGTTCTTTACAACCAAACCCTCAGGTGAAGGAACAGGTCTGGGACTCTCACTTAGTTATGACATCGTTGCAAAAGTGCATGGTGGTAATATTAAAGTGGAATCTGAAGAAGGAAAAGGCGCGGAGTTTATAATTCAATTACCCTTATCTTAATGCGGTATAAAGAAAGCGAATAAGTTTTAATATGTATAAACAGAAAATTAAAATGCTGCCGGAAAACTCTTTGCCCAAAAGATTGTATACAATTATAATCTTTTTGATTTTGCTGATAGGTGTGTCCTCTTTAAGCTATGCGCAAAGGAACTACCTGTTTGAAAATATCTCAATCCCCGAAGGACTTTCTAATTCAACAGTCAATTATATCTTTCAGGATAGTAACGGGTTTATCTGGATATCAACTAATGATGGTCTTAACAGATATGATGGAAACAATATAAAAGTATTTAAAAACGATCCCAATGACTCTACTACGATACCAACTAATGATTGCTATGCTATTGCAGAGGATGCTGACGGATTTATCTGGATTGGTGTATCAAATAACATTATCGCAAAATTCGATCCGAAAAATGCAACTTTTCATGGCTATCACATGGAAACCGCGGGTGTCACTAAAATATCATATTCTTATTCCGCACTTTTAGATTCTAAAGAAAATTTGTGGTTTGGATCCACATATCACGGAATACAAAAATTCAACAAATCAAAAAATAAGTTTGAACAGATACACCTCGATGCTAATAATAAAAATGCGCAATGGGGTAATATCTATAGTATAAATGAATTAAAGAATGGAAATATCTTAGCAGCCGATTATGCAAACGGTCTAAAAATATACAATGAAAAGCTAAATTTATTTCAGCCGTATTTTCTCAATGCAAATTTCAACCCGAATGAAATTCAGATTATTTATGAAGACGTATCCGGAAATATCTGGCTTGGCGGCAGAAATCAATTAATAAAATATTCGCCTTCTAATCATACTACTGAAGATTTCAATTTATTCAGCCTGATCAAAAACCCTACTAATTATGATAACATCACGGGAATAATGCAGGATGATGAAGGGTACTTATGGACAAGTGTTTATTCGCAGGGGTTGTATAGAATTAATCTTAAGACAAAAAACATCGAAAGAATTAATTATAGTAATAATGAAGTAAACACCTATGGGCGGGATGTTATTAATAACATTTGTAAAGACAAATACGGAGTTATCTGGCTTGGTATATGGGGAAAAGGTCTTATCAAATTTGACCCGCTTAGAGAACCATTTAATTTTCATAAGTTTTTAACCGGAGACATCGCAAGTTCCGGCGCAAATTTTCCAACAGTATTTACGGGTTTACCTCAAAACAAAGAAATCACGGTAGGTACATCTGAAAAGGGATTATTTACTTACGATCTGGAAAATCATAAATCTGATATTTTGAAATTCAAATTGGACAAATCTTATGTTTCAGGAGCGACTATAAATATTCAGGGTCTTGCTGTTGATGACGCGGGGAATAAATGGTTCGCGTATAATAACCTTGGTCTGCACAAACTTGATAAAAATAATTTATTAAGCACTATTCAATCACCTGATAAAAACAAAACTTCAAGTTATTATATAAACTCTATAAAAATAGGTTTAGATGGTAGTATCTGGATAGCCTCAAGACAGGGGTTTGAGAAATATAATCCCTCTCAAAATCGATTTGCTCGCTTACCTACGATCATGAATAAACCAATGAGTAAGGAGCTTTCACAAAAAATACATAAAATAGCAGGCTCAAAAGAAGCTATAGCTTCCATATTAAAAGTTGGGGAAGCCTCAAATCTGGAAAAAACATTTTCCCTGAATTCTGATCAAAAAGTTTTAATAATTGGTCTGGGAGAGGGGCAAATGGATGTTGGCGTGGGTCTTTCAGATGCCGGATCACTATTAAATGAAGATGGCAAAACAATCTGGTCAATGAATGATTTATTTAAAACATTTAATGACGGGGGAGGATTTAAAAATCGGATTGCCCTTGGATGTTTAAATTTGAAAAAGGGTGATTACAAAATTACATACGCAACAGATGTGGGGCACTCTTATGGAACCTGGAATGTAATTCCGCCTCCTGATTCATTATGGTATGGAATTCAGGTTTTGAGTTTGACTGAATCAGATTATTACAGCATAAGTCAAATGAATGAAAAAGAAATTAACTCCGACAAATTTATGCCTCTGGAAATAGGTACAAGTATTGAGTTCAGTAAGAAATTTAATAATGTCCTTTGGTTAGGTTCTACGCAAAGCGGATTTTTTAAATATGATTTAGCAACTGGTAATTTTAAGCAATATAATTTTGACTCCCTGAATGTTAGTTCTCTAAACAATTTTATTAATTGCATTTTTGAGGATAGAGAAGGGATAGTCTGGATTGCCACGGCAAACAGTTTATTAAGATTTGACCCCGCTGCTGAAAATATTAATAAGTTTGATCAAAAAGATGGTCTCCCATCTAATCAAATAAATTCCATTATTGAAGATCTTGAAGGGAGTCTTTGGATTAATACATCTTCCGGATTATCTAAACTGAATAAAAATGCTCCTAAGAACAAGTGGAATTTTGTCAATTTTGATGCGCAGGACGGGCTTCAGGGTTTTACCAATAGCAAAGCAAACTGGGTAGGTAAAGATGGTGAGATATTTTTAGGAGGAATCGACGGCATCACTTATTTTTATCCCGGAAAAATAAATGAAGTAAAACCGGATATAGTGATTGAAGATATAAAAATTTCTGATGTATCTCTTAAATCAGATTCCTCTGCGATTAAGATTAAAAAAAGTGTAATGAGGCTTAATGATCTTGATCTTTCCTATACGCAAAATAATTTATCTTTTGAGTTTGCGTCGATTCATTATTCAAGACCGGAAAAAAATAAAATCATTTATAAACTTGAAGGTTTTGATAATCATTGGATTTCTACTGACCGAAATTTTGCATCATACACTAACCTTGCTCCCGGTAAATATACATTTAAGGTTAAAGGTTCTAATGGAGATGGAATCTGGAATGATGAAGGAAAGTCAATACGGATAATTATTAATCCGCCATGGTGGAAAACTACCTGGGCTTATTTGTTTTACGGAGTGGTTTTTATTTCACTAATCTTTTTAATTGACCGGATCCAACGGCGGCGTGTAATCCAAAAAGAACGTGCACTTGCAAAAGAAAAAGAACTTAAGCAGGCTAAAGAAATTGAAAAGGCATATACTAAACTTAAATCTGCCCAGGCTCAGCTTATTCATTCCGAAAAGATGGCTTCACTCGGTGAACTTACTGCCGGAATTGCTCACGAAATTAAAAACCCTCTGAATTTTATTAATAATTTTTCTGAGATAAGTACGGAGCTGCTGGACGAAATGCAGACCGAATTAAACAACAACGGCAATAGCAGTGAAGGTGTGAAGGAGATAGTAGGAAATCTGAAACAAAATCTTGAGAAGATAAATCAGCACGGCAAACGCGCGGATTCAATCGTAAAGGGAATGCTTCTTCATTCAAGAGGAACTTCAGGTGAAAAATCTTTAACAGATATAAATGATCTTCTCGATCAGTATGTTACTCTTGCTTATCACGGTTTGCGGGCCCAAAATAAGGAATTTAACATTACAATTGAAAAAGATTATGATGACACTCTGGAAAAGATAAGTGTTGTCCCTCAGGATATCAGCAGGGTATTTCTGAATTTAGTTAACAACGCCTGTTATGCGGCGTATGATAAAATGAAAAAGAGCGGAAATGATTTCTCTCCTGTTCTTAAAGTTTCTACCAAAAGCTTAAAGGATAAAGTCGAAATCCATATTAAAGATAACGGTATGGGAATCCCGGAAGAGGTAAGAGACAAATTATTTAATCCCTTCTTTACCACCAAACCAACCGGCGAAGGAACGGGCCTGGGACTTTCACTAAGCTATGATATCATTACAAAGATGCATGGCGGTAATATAGTTTTTGAGACTGAAGAAGGTACATACACAGAATTTATAATAAGCTTACCAAAAACTTAATAATTAGAATAAATTGAAAAAGCTGATAAATGAATTTAATTAAGCATAATATTTTATTGATAATATTGTTTTTCACATCTGCTTCATTCTGCCAGAATGAATATTATGATTACAGGAACGCCACTCAACCATTTTCTACATACTTCAATCCAAAGCAATATAATGCCAGCGCAAGTAATTGGTCTATTGCTCAGGATAAGCGGGGTATTATGTATTTTGGAAATTCACAAGGACTTTTAGAATATGATGGAACCACCTGGCGGGAAATAAAAATACCGCTTTCCGCACTTGTGCGCACAATTGCAATAGCTGAGAATGGTAAAATTTTTATTACCGCTTCTTCTGATTTCGGATATCTTGAACCAGATTCTATAGGTCTGTTAAAATTTATTTCTCTTAAGAAACAACTGGATAAAGTTCGTAAAATTGATAAAGAATTTTGGGACGTCGCAGTTAACTCTAAAGGTGTTTTCTTCAAAACCCCGGATGAAATTATTCGATGGGATGGTAAAGATTTTAAAATCTGGGATTCTGTTGATGCTTACAGATTGTATAAAATTGGTGATGATATTTATTCCCGCAATCAAGGCAAAGGATTAATGAAAATTGATGGAGACTCTATTTATGTTATTCCTGATGGTGATTATTTTAATAATATTGGCGTATTTGATATGCTGCCGCTTTCACCACCGGATAAGAATTCTCCCGGCCAGATTCTTATTACTACTAATTTCAAAGGATTATTTATTTATGATGGAAAAAAGA
Organism: uncultured Ignavibacteria bacterium; assembly: GCA_963774455.1. Classification (GTDB taxonomy): domain Bacteria; phylum Bacteroidota; class Ignavibacteria; order Ignavibacteriales; family Ignavibacteriaceae; genus DATFVA01. The sequence goes on along the minus strand of CAVZFD010000003.1, from coordinate 749,548 downwards.
ACATTCCCTTTAAGACGGAAATAGATGACTTTCTGTATAAAAACCAGGTTTATAATGCCTGTGTACTAAACGATGGCAGTATTGCTCTTGCAACACAGCGCGGTGGAGTCGCAATAATTAATAGGAAAGGTAAGTTAATCAGATTCCTGAATCAAAATTCCGGTCTGCCCACAAATGTTGCTTATGATGTTTATCCCGATAAGCAGGGCGGTTTGTGGATAGCTACTAATGAAGGTATTGTTTTTAGCGAAACAAATTCACCATTATCTCTTATACCGGCCGGAGGACAACTAAGCAGCCGGGTTACTTCTATAATCAGATTTGACAATAAAATGTATGTGGCTAATGATATTGGTGTGCTGGTACTGGATCATGGAAAGTCTAAATTCGAACTAATTAACGGAAGTAATAAGCCGGCTTATCAGTTACTTAAATTTAAGGATTACTTAATTGCTGCAACCAATGGAGGTTTAAAAACAGTAAGAGGGAAACAAGTTGCATCAGAACTTGATGCCGAAGCAATTAATAGCCTATATCCTTCCTCGTTATTTCCTGATATGTTTTATTACTGTAGCAGAGGCTTTCTCGGTATGGTAAAAGTTGAAAGAGGACAATCGCTTATTGTTAAAACCTATCACCTGACTACAGATGAAATAAGCACGGTTGTTGAAGAGGCTGATAGTACTTTGTGGATAGTGCAAAATGAACAGCCAATTTTGCATATAACCAGCAAAATGAAAGGATTTGAAGAGGGTTTCGGAAATGATAGTATTCAATTTGATGATTATAAGGAGCTAGAAGGACTTCCGGGCAATTATTGGACAGTTTTCAATTTTGAAGGAAGGTTTCGGCTTTTAACTGATAAAGGCATTTATAAGTTTGATGACAGGAACAAATCATTTATACCTGACTCAGTATTCGGGCCGGAATTTACTACTTCAGCTTACTCAGTTTCGTTTATAGAAAAAAGCAATAAAGGCGGTTACTGGATTCTGGCCGAAGTTAATGATCACTACCAACTTGGAAAAGCACTACTGCAAAAAGATGGCAATTACAAGTGGAAGGCAATTCCACTATTTCAGAGAATAGATGTTGATGATGTAAATGCCATCTATCCTGATTATGATCCCGGTAAGGATAAAGAGATCTTATGGATAAGCACAAGTGAAGGATTAGTATATTATGACCCCGAAATCGAAAAGAATCTTAATATCCCTTTTTCAGTTTCTATTAGAAAAGCTATTGTTAAAAATGATTCGACAGTATTTACCGGCAGTAAAACTACTTCGGGAAGTTTCCCTGATGTTAAAATTCCCTTCTCGCAAAATGATTTTCGTTTTGAATTTGCAGCAGCGAGTTATGAAAAATCATCTGGAAATCTTTATCAGTATTATCTTAAAGGAAGTGATGGTAGTTGGTCAGCCTGGACCCCTGAAACAAAGAAAGATTACACAAATCTTTCCGGAGGTGCTTATACATTCAGAGTTCGTGCAAAGAATGTATACGGTGTAATAAGCAGAGAAGATAGTTTTAGCTTTAAAGTTCTGCCGCCATGGTATTTAACGTGGTGGGCATATACACTTTACGCATTAATACTAATTCTAGTAATATTTATTACCGATAGAATTATGCGGCATAAAATTATAAACCGTGAACGTGACAGAGCAAAGCTGCGTGAAGCTGAATTAATTAAAAGACAGGCTCAGGAACTTGAAACTGTTGACAGGCTGGTGAGAGTTATCAACAATGCTGAAGATCTTGAAAAACTATTCAAATCTCTTCTTGAACAAACTGTAAGTTTTATTCCGCAGGCGGAAAAAGCTGCAGTTTTTTTATTAGATCGAAAATCCAGCCGGTTTAATGTTGCATTCACCTCCGGTTATGAGGTTAAAGATCTTGATAAAATAACATTTTCTCCCGATGAACTAAAAAGAAGATACACTGAGACCTCCAATGAAATTGAAAAGGGAATTTATATAATCAGTAAAACTGATAACCTGTACGGCGACGAAAAGCTTTCTGGTTTCAGTAAACCCAATTCAATGCTCGTAATGGAAGTTGAATGGGACGGGAAACCCGAGGCATACGTGGTATTTGACAGTTTCACCGATGAGAAGCTGTTTGATCCTTCAACAGCACGAATATTGAACCGGTTCCGGGAACATGCAGTTTCTGCTATATCTAAGGCACAATCACTAAAAACATTACAGGAAAAGAATGAGGAAATAGTCAGAACGCAACAAAAGCTTGTTACACAGGAAAAACTTGCATCGCTTGGTACTTTAACAGCAGGAATAGCGCACGAAATTAAAAATCCTCTGAATTTTATAAATAATTTTTCCGAAATAAGCAGAGAACTGCTGGATGAAATGAAAGAAGAGTTGCAAAGAGATCACAAAAAAGAAGCAATAGAGCTTGCGGAAGATTTAAATCAAAATCTTGAGAAGATAAATCAGCACGGCAAACGCGCAGACTCAATTGTTAAAGGAATGCTTCTGCATTCACGTGGAACTTCGGGTGAAAAGGCTTTAATAGATATAAATGATCTTCTCGATCAGTATGTTACACTTGCCTACCACGGCTTGAGAGCACAGAATAAAGATTTCAATATTACAGTCGAAAAAGATTACGATAAAACTTTAGAGAAGATAAATGTAGTTCCGCAGGATATCAGCAGAGTATTCCTGAATATAATTAATAATGCCTGCTATGCAGCTAATGATAAAAAGAAGAAGATCGGGAATAGTTTTACTCCTATACTTAAAGTATCCACCAAAAATCTGAATGGAAAAGTTGAAATCAGAATAAAAGATAATGGAAACGGAATCCCGTTGGAGGTAAGGGACAAATTATTTAATCCGTTCTTTTCAACAAAGCCGTCTGGCGAGGGCACAGGTCTTGGTTTATCATTGAGTTATGATATTATTACAAAGATGAATAGCGGTGAATTGAAATTTGAAAGTGAAGTAGGAAAATACACAGAATTTATAATTGATCTTCCCAAGCAATAAAGAACCTAATGATATTCATATTAGAAACTGAGAAATGAAAATAATATTTATTCTGATATTTCTTTATTCTGTTCTGTGTTCGGGCATTATTGCCCAGCCTTTACCTGACAGTTTGAAAATCCGGTACAATGCAGCAAAGACAGATTCTGCTAAAGGGAAATGCTTGAGTATTTACATGGATACTTTTAATGGTGATTCTTCATCCTGGAAAAATGTTGTAGCATTGATCGGTTATTTCAAAAAAAATAATGACCAGGTTGGAGAAGATTATGTTCAATTATTTACAGCTTTTAACCTTTCACAAACGGGTCAGTTTAATACTGCATTGAACCAGTCACTTCAAATATTATCGAGGTTTGAAGCAAGGCACGATAATTACGGAATAATGAATGCATATCATGAAATTGGTTTAGCCTTATATTTTTCCGGAGATTTTGGACAGTGTATTATCTATTTTAAAAAGGCAATGCCCCTGGCACTGCTTTCTGGGGACAAGCATATACTCTCTACAATATATAATGATATTGGCACTACATATAACGAAATGAATAAGCCTGATTCGGGTTTGATATACGCACAAAAGGCAGTTGACTCTGATTATGAGAACAACGATTCACTGAACCTTTCCACTTCAGTCAGCACCTTAGGCGAATGTTATATTGCCAAAAAAGAATATGATAAAGCAATCCCTTTTATTAAGAAATCTATACGGATTGCAAAAGCTATTGATAATTATCATGGGATTTCATGGGATCTTAATGACCTCGCACAAATTTTCCTGGAGACAAACCAACTGGACAGCGCAAGATATTATGCACAGATGGCAGTTGAACTGTCAAGTGAATATGGTTTTAAGGATCAGGTGTTAAGGGCTTATGAATATATGTATAAGTCATATGAAAAAACGGATACTAAAGACAGCGTATATAAATACTTCAGGCTTTCTATCAATACAAAAGATTCACTGTATACTGCTCAAAAAGCAAAGGACATGCAAACATTCAGTTTCCGCGAACAAATTCGCCAGCAGGAAATTGAACAGGATAAAATACAATTACAAAATAAAATCAGAACTTATGGTTTGATCGCAGGATTAGTTGTGCTTCTTCTAATAGCATTTCTACTTTATAGAAATAATCGTAACCGGAAGAAAGCAAACAAACTTTTGCAAAAACAAAAAGATGAAATTGAAGTACAGAAAAAAAATGTGGAAGAAACACTGACTGAACTAAAATCAACTCAAGCACAACTCATTCATTCAGAAAAGATGGCATCGCTTGGTGAACTTACTGCCGGAATTGCTCACGAAATTAAAAATCCTCTAAACTTTATTAATAATTTTTCTGAGATAAGCACTGAGCTGCTGGACGAAATGCAGACCGAATTAAACAGCAATAGCAGCGAAGGTGTTAAGGAAATAGTTGAAAATTTGAAACAAAATCTTGAAAAGATAAATCAGCACGGTAAACGCGCGGATTCAATTGTAAAAGGAATGCTTCTGCATTCAAGAGGAACTACCGGCGAAAAAGTTTTGACTGATATAAATGATCTTCTCGATCAGTATGTTACTCTTGCTTACCACGGTTTGAGAGCACAGAATAAAGAATTCAACATTACCATTGAAAAGGATTACGATAATAATTTAGAAAAAATGAATGTTGTTCCGCAGGATATCAGCAGAGTATTTCTGAATTTAGTTAACAATGCCTGTTATGCTGCAAATGAAAAAAAGAAAATAAATGAAATAGATTTTGTACCGGTACTCAAAGTATCAACAAAAAACCTAAAGGATAAAGTCGAAATCCATATTAAAGATAATGGTATGGGAATACCGGAAGAGATAAGGGACAAATTATTTAATCCGTTCTTTACAACTAAACCAACTGGTGAAGGTACGGGTTTGGGTTTATCTCTGAGCTATGATATAATAGTGAAACAACACAACGGAGAAATTAAATTTGAAAGTGAGGAAGGAAAGTACACGGAATTTATAATTACGATACCGGAATAGTGTATAAATCTTTTTGCTATTCTGAACCTGCTTGCAGCAGGCAGGCTTGTTTCAGAATCTTTCTTCTGATTTGTGCAGATACGCTGAAATGAATTCAGCGTGACTACTTTATAACTGGAAATAACAAAGGAGCTTATATTGAAACTTTTAGTAGTAGACGATGAAACCGATGTTCAGTTTTTATTTCAGCAGAAATTCAGAAAGGAAATTAAGTCCGGACAAATCCAAATAAGATATGCCTTGAATGGAATTTCTGCCCTCGAATTAATAGAATCGATTGAGGATAAAACTAATTATTTAATATTGACAGACATCAATATGCCTGAGATGGGCGGCATAGAACTTCTGAAAGAAATAAAAAGGCGTTATCCCGAATTAAAAGTATTTATGATTACTGCGTACGGTGATGAGCGGAACTATAACATGGCAAAAACTCTGGGTGCAGACGACTACTTTACAAAGCCCCTTCAGTTCGATCTGCTGAAATCAAAGTTAAGTTATCCCGATGCAAACTAAGGAAAAAATTAAATGCAATTAGCAAGAATATTAGTAGTGGATGATGAACCTGATCTCCAGGCATTAATCCGTCAGAAATTCCGCAATAAGATTAAAGCAAATGAATACGAATTCCATTTCGCCGAAAACGGTGTGCAAGCACTTGAGAAAATTTCAGAACACGGGACAATAGATCTTGTTTTAACAGATATTAATATGCCAGTAATGGATGGACTAACTCTGCTTTCAAAAATAAATGAATTGAATAACAGGCTGCTGCGGTCTGTTATTGTTTCAGCTTATGGAGATATGGAAAATATAAGAACGGCTATGAATCGGGGTGCGTATGATTTTATTACAAAACCTATTGATCTGAAAGATCTTGAGATAACAATAGAAAAATCACTAAGAGAAATTGAATTATATAAACAAGCGATGGAAAGTCATAATAAGCTGATCCTGCTTAAAAAAGAACTAGATATTGCAAATATTATTCAGACTTCAATTCTGCCAAAAATATTTCCTCCTTTTCCGGAACGAAAAGAATTTGATATCTATGCAAAAATGATCGCAGCTAAAGAAGTCGGCGGAGACTTATATGATTTTTTTATGATTGATAAATACAGGCTCGGCGTTGTAATAGGGGATGTTTCCGGTAAAGGAATTGCTGCGGCATTGCTTATGGCTGTCTGCAAAACTTTGCTGAAAGCTACAGCACACAAGGGAATGCCTACTGATGAAGTTTTATCTGAAGTTAATAAAATAATTGTTGATGAAAGCCCCAGCAATATGTTTGTTACAGTTTTTTATGGTTTGCTGGATATTCGGAATGGAGCTTTTGAATATTCAAACGGCGGACATAATTCGCCCTATTTGATTTCCGCAGACGGAAATATTAAACAACTGGATAATGTCGGCGGTTTAATGATCGGTGCTATGGAGTTTTCTGTCTATGAATCTACTATCATTACTCTGAAACCCGGTGATATTATTTTATTCTATACAGACGGTGTAACAGAAGCATTTAATAAAACAGACGAAGAGTATGAAGATAAACGTCTTGTGAAATCAATTGAGAATGCCGGCGTCGAAAGTGCAGAGGAACTTGTTAACAAAATAATTTCAGATGTTCAGACATTTACTGAAGGAGTAGAACAATCTGATGATATAACCTGTCTCGTCTTAAAATATTTAAAGTAAAATTCCTTCATTTATTTCAATTTTCCGGCTTTTCTTTTGTCCCTTATTGACTTCCGGTATTACTATCTCATTAATACATCCTGAAATTTCTTCAATTTTATCATAATTTATAGGAGGTAAAGATGCATAAATCTACCATATTTTTGTACCTGTTTACTACCATTTTTCTATTCCTCTCTTCAGCACAATTAACTAATGCACAAAGTCCTGATACTTTGTTTTATGAATCATTTGAGGACATGTCAAACTGGACTCCGGTAGGTCCGCAGGGACAGCAAAACTGGTCAATTACCAATTCAAATTACGCCGGAGGGTATTCGGCGCCCGAGGTTCGGTTCACCTGGGAATACCTATTTATCGGGGACTCATACCTGCTCGCCTCCCCTGTTTTTACCGGAGTGGAGGGCCATAATATGGTGCTGAAGTTTAATTATTATGAGGATTACTGGTCAAATATCGTCTACGTAGGAGCAGCAATAACCGGGGATGGTGGAAACATATATACTTCTATATGGGAACTGCAGGCAAATGGAGATTCAGGACCTGAAGAGGTCACTGTCGATTTCACAGGTATCAATAATATGCAGATTGCACTTTACTATACAGGAGATGCAAATGATATTGATTTCTGGTATGTAGATGATCTCAGGCTGATAGACCTTGATGCTATACCGGTTGAGCTAACATCCTTTTCGGCTTACGCTTTAAACGGAGAAGTGGTTCTTAACTGGGCAACAGCAACTGAGACGAATAATAAAGGATTTGAAATTCAGAGAGCGGGGATAAATAATACGGGGACAGGAGAAACGATTAAGGAGACAGATTGGAAAACAGCAGGTTATGCAAATGGTAATGGAACAACTTCGGAGCCGGTTAAATATCATTTTACGGATACTAATGTTAAACCCGGGAAATTTGTTTATCGCTTGAAGCAGATAGACTTTGACGGTTCGTTTAACTATTCGAATGAAGTTGAAACTGAAGTAGATGTTCCTGGTGAATTTTCACTTAGACAAAATTATCCAAACCCATTTAATCCGTCTACAAAGATCACTTTCACTCTTCCGGTTGATGCCAGGGTAACATTAAACATTTATGATGTACTTGGACAGAAAGTCACAACTTTGATCAAAGGAAATTTGTCAGCCGGTGAAAAGGATATAACTTTTGACGCCTCAGACTTAAATAGCGGAATTTACTTTTACAGGGTCGAGGCTACATCCCCTGATGGAAAGGAATTTACGTCAGTGAAGAAAATGATCCTTACAAAGTAGCGATAATCTGGTCGGCACCGAAAAATTGTTCGGTGCCGTATACCTATACCTTCCCTCCCCTCCTACCTCACATCTCTATTATATATCACGAATGTCATACTGAACAATGGTTAATTTGCAGAGACAATAATTTGCAAAGAATATTAATGAACTTAAAACCTATATGGGAAAAAACAGCATATCGTGTGATTATTATAATAGCCGGTATCCTGCTGCTCTTGTTCCTGGCCGTTATTATATTCTCTGATCTCCTTCTGAACAACTTTGTTAAAGATAATCTTGTATCCGAAGCGAACTCAGCTAAAAATACGACCCTGCACATAGACGATATGAGCTACCATCTTTTTTCTAACTCGGTTGAGGCTACAGGTATCAGGTTATCATACGAAGATTCATCAGGGACAGGCAGATCTACCTATAATATTATAATTCCCTCGTTTGAAATCTCCGGGATAAACTGGGCTGCAGTAATTTTCGGCTCAGGATTATCGCTGGGCAGGACATTTATTGACAGACCTATCATTCAGATTAAATCGGAGTCAGGCGAGAAGCAGCCAAGCACTAAAAATAATCAGCAGAAAAAAGAACAAAAGTATGCTCCCCTCTTCAAAAAGTCGTTTACATCAAGTTTACCTTCACGTATAAACCCTCTGAATATAAATAAACTTGAAATCCGTTCCGGAAAATTTTTCCGTACTACTAAGACCGATGATGAGACAACTAAAGATACAATCAGCAATTTTAACCTGGTCGTAAGGGGAATAAGCATCGATTCTTCAGTGAGTGATAGTTCACTTAAATATATCATAGCAGATGGCTTCAGCTTTGATGCTGAAAAGATAAGTCAGATATTTTTTACAGGTGGAAATATATTGAGGATAGATTCGGTTTTTATTTCCGGTGATGATTCTCTTTTCACAGTCAGGAACTTTTCTTACAAACCGTTTCTTTCCAGGCAGGATTATTTTGCAAGAAAGAAATATCGCGCTGATAGACGGATTATTAAAATCACAGATTTGAAAATAATAGGAGTTGACTTCAGCAGTTTAGTGCAGAAAAGCATATTCACTGCTTCCTCAGGGGCAATAAATGATTTTCAGGTAGAGATTCTTACCGACAAGCGTTTACCAGTATCACCCGATGTTGCCCCTGAAATGCCTAATGAAATTCTGCAGAACCTGAATTTCGGGATAAATATTAACAAGTTTGAGTTTACCAGGGGTGAGTTAAATGTAAAGGCATTGCTTGATAACAGCGATACGGCGGCTGTATTGCCTTTTTCAAATGTATACGCAGAGATTTACGATCTTGGCAATCTAAAGGGAGGCAAAAAATATGCTGTTATTAAGGCGCAGGCAAATATGTTTAACGCCGCAAAGCTGAGTCTGGAGGTTCATTTAGATCAAAGGTCGGAAAAACTAAATTATACAATCAAAGGGAAGCTTGATTCCATGAGCGTGGAAAAAATGAATCAATGGCTGAGAATAGATGAGCTGACAAGATTAACAGACGGACATATCTCAAAAGTCCTTTTTTCTGCTGAGATGAAGGACGGAAAAGCGCATGCTATAATAACTCCTGTATATGAAAACCTTAAAGTGGAACTGCTGAATAAGAATAAGGAAGAGAAAAAGATAACAACGTTCATGGCAAAGATCCTTAAACTCCGGGATAAAAATCCAAAAGACGGGAATCTAAAAACAGGCCAAGTGGATTATATTGGGACCAAGGACAATACATTTTTTGATGAACTCTGGATTCCGCTAAAGAATGCATTGGGTGAAGTAGTCGGTTTCTAAACTTTTCCTTCACCCAAATTTCAATTATGCTAATAAATATATAATGTATCCGATCAAAAGAGGAATAAGCAGCATAATTATTCCTTCAAGAATCGACTTTAATCCTGATTTCGATCCTTCATTTGTTCTATTTTTCATAATTTTTTACTTTCCTCAGAATTATCTGATTTGTTTTCTTTTCGTTCCGATGCGAACACCCTTACAAAGCAGAAAACCGTGAGGTAAATTATTATTCCCCATGCGCCTATTAAAAAGATCCACCCGCTAAGTTCCATTTGTTTATTCCTTATGTTTTGAATAATCTTAACTGACTTTTATTGTCATCTTAGCTTGCCTGTCATCCTGAAGCAGTCATACTGAATCAGTTCAGGATCTGTACTGCCTCCAGGATTTTCATCCCGGCGAGAGGGCTTCCAGCAGCTTGTTTTAGCTGCATATCAAGGTCTTATGTTAATCTGCTTTGCGGAAACTATCCGCACAGACATTAATTTTTAATTTTTAATCTTAATTCTTAAATAATATTGGGTGGGGGACGAGGGTAATCGGTTGATAGAAAGATTTCGGAGATTGCGGGAATCTCTTTACCTAAAATAAAATGATAATTACCGGAGGGCCTTACCAGGTTTATTCCCGTTATTGCAGGGGAACCAGGAGAATGGAAAGACCTCGATTCATTTTCTCCGGAATTTCTGAGCTTTTTGTTCTCTCCAATTACGTTGAGAAATGTTGTGTTTAATTGTGAAGTGAGAAGATAAGTTTCATCCTGTGTTGAGAATTCATAGCTGACCCGATGTACCAACAGGAATGATGCAAGTGACCAGAATGCAAAGTAACTAATAAAGAACAACCTTGCTGACCGGTATAATATTTTCGGGTTCAGTTTCAAATTTGAGTATAAGTATCAGGGAAAAAATATTTAAGATTTGGGTGAGAGTCAATGGGGGAAGGCAAAGGAAAAAGGCAAAAGGAAAAAGGAAAGAAGGAAAGAGACAGGGTGAGACTGTAAATCGAGGTGTAAAACTGAAAGGTTAACCAAAAAAAATGCCGCCAGCAATGGTCTGACGGCAAGTGAATTATATCAAACAAGAAGAGTTGTTTTATAAACCTATCCTTACCGAGCCGAAAAACTCTCTTCCGGCACCGGGCTGATAGGCATTTCCTCCGGGATCAGGTTCTGTGAATGCAACATATTTCTGATCCCCAAGGTTTCGTCCCTGCAGAATTATTTGTGCATTAATTCCTGAAAAGATCATGGTATACCCCACCCTTGCTCCGATCAGAGTATAACCCGGGGCAGCTTCACTTTCGATATTTGCACCGTCAATGTACGTCTTGCTAACAGTTTCGGCATTCAATCCGACAGAGAAATTATACAGCAGCCGATACTCTGCATCTATATACAATTGATGCTGCGGTGAGTTAGGCAGGTAGCGGCCATCTTCGATATACTTTACAACAGCAGGATCGTCCATCATTATACGAATAGGAGTGCTGTTCGTATATTTGAAATCAGAAAATGTGTAAGCTGCCTGAATAGTAAGATCTCTTATCGGCATATACCTTGAATAAAACTCTAACCCTATCCTCTGGCTCGAGCCCACATTCCTGTAAAATGTTTCCTGGTTACGCAGCGGATCAGTGATGCGGTAGCGATCGAAGTCATTTTCAGTAAAAAGGTAGAACCCGGTGACATCATAATAAAACGAGTTAGCGGCATAGCCTCTGAAGCCGAGTTCATAATCATTGGATGTTGCAGGAACGAGATGCGTATTAAACCCGCCGAAGTTATCAGGATTCTGCGCCAGTTCTTCTGTAGCGGGAGGGAGAAATCCTTGTCCCCAATCAGCATATATATTCACCTCCTCCATCAGTGTATAGCTGATGCCAGCTTTACCAGTGGTCCTTGAAAAATCAGCCGTTCCTGAAGCGTCAAAGTTAACTTTCATCAAATCGTTCAACTTGTTATGGATCTTATCATAACGCATACTCAGGAAAATATTCGTCTTTTCACCGAGCGAGATATTATCAATCAGGAAGAGTCCCACACCGCTCTGATCGATTTCTTCATTAGACAATACTTCGGTGCCTGGAACAGAGTGATCATTAGCGACGCGGTGTTCCTTGATGTTCTGCCACTGAAGGTCGGCTCCCGCACTCACTTTATTCCTGAAGAAGTCATCTTTATTACCATAGCCAAAAGAATACTGAAGCGAAGTTCCCGGGGTAAGGTACGTTCTGTAATTAAAAGTATGATTATTGGCCTCTGTAAAGAGGGTTCTCTTATTATAGACATTAAACTGGATCTCGTGCTGATCGAATACCATGAGTCCTGTTAATCCCGCTGTATTACGTTCGGTCTGCAGGTATTCATTAAAAGGAACCGCATCAGGGTTAGCCTGTTTAGGATCTTCATTATACTGCTGTAGGTTTATTCCCTCAGGATTTTCATGGTAGAAGTTTACATATTCAAAAATCGGCGTAAGTTTAATATTGCTGTTTGGTATATAAGAGGCTTTAGCATATACATTATCTCCCCAGAAATGTGTATGAACACGGTACCCATCGCCCATCGTCCTTCCGAAGGATATCCTGTAATCGATGTCCCTGGCACGTCCCCCGAACTGACCATATCCCTTCCAAAAATTATTAGAACCGTAAACAGCGCCGGCTTCGCCGAACAAGGGTGTATTTGGTGAGTTTTTGCTGATGACGTTAATAATACCACCTGAGGCGCTCCCGCCATAAAGTGATGCTGCGGGTCCCCTCAAAACTTCAATGCGGGATATATTCGTCATATCTATATCAAAGAAATCAGGAGCAAATCCTGTGGGATCATTTATTGGAAGCTCATCCAGCAGGATTTTAACCCCTCTTATTCCCCTCTCGGTCAAAATCCCTATCCCTCTGATGGACAAATGGAGCCGGTTGCCGTTTGCCTGGTTGTCAATCTTTACGCCCGGAACTAACTTAAGGGCTTCGTCGATTGATACGAACCTGGGAATAGTATTCAGAAAGTTCTGATCGACAACTGTAGTTGCAAAGGTGATTTGTTTTAACGGAACGTTTAATCTTGCAGCGGTAACAACAACCTCCTGTGGAAGCTGATAGCTTAATGTATCAGCAGAAGCGCTTTTTTCCTGGGCCTTCGCAAAGAAGCCAGAGCACAGACATAATGATAGTAATAGTATTATTCTCTTCATTTTATTACCCGAATAAATTGTTAATGATATTGAAAAGGACGACAATTATTCACGCAGTCCTGGGGGGAGGTGAGGGTATTTCCGCTATGAAGTGAGGAATGTTTAACCTGAACTCAGCAGTGAATTTCTGCAGTTCTGCCGGACATTTCAGCCGGAAAGGATTTAAGCACATCGCCTGGGATATAAGGTTCAACAGGCTGGTTCTGTATCTGGAATTGTTTAGTTTGCCGTTTGCGAGGTCATTTACTTCATTATCAAATGCAGCCTTTATTTTTGCTTCACTGACATCATTAAGACAATATAAGATCACCTCGTCATCATATTTAACTAATTTAATGATATCATACATTATACCGTGGTATTCGAATTCGTGGGAATCTTTCCATAAATATCCGCTGCCGTTGCGATACAGGCGATTGCTGCTGAGCTTAAATTTCACAACCTCGTCGGCTGTATAATTCCCCTGGCGGAGACTCCTCTGCATCCGATCCCTGGCAGAGTGCTGCGCCTGGTATAAAATAATAATAAATCCCCCTGAGTTGATAAAAAGGAAAATGATAAGCGATATGGAGATGCACTTCTTCAACATAAAATCTTATTTGTGCATAACAAAGATAAATAAACCCAACAATTAATAAACCATATTTTTAATAGTACTCTCCTTATTCCCTGGATAAAATATATTTATAGGGTAACGAATAAACATTTTTCAGAATATCGGGATCACAATGTTTATGAAATACACACTAAATCGTTTGCTCGTCCTTACTGCTTCTGCAGGCTTTGCCTTTCTGCTTGCAGATACTATCATTGAACATCTTGGCACTTTCAACCAGGAAATTATGACGTATATTCCCCCTATCTTCAGTCTGATCGGCGTGATTATAGGATTGATAGCCGTATATAAATGGAAATCCGGGATTATCCGTGTAATGCACATGTTCCTGTTTTTGTCATTCATCGTGGCAGCTGCCGGATTTTATTTACATGTTGCTGAGGAAAAAGATGATGATAATCTTACTATGGAACAACGTCTCCACGAAGAAAATGAAAAAGATAAACCTCTCCTGGCTCCCCTGGCGTTTGGCGGTGTTGCAGTTGTAGGACTGCTGGGTACATCCCGGAAATTGGAAAGCGAAAGGATTGAGGATTGACTTCTGGCTTCAGTCACGTGCTGAGAGAAGTTAAATCCTACATTAGCTGGTTTCAACCCGCAGTTATTCCTTTGGAACTTTAAGAATTATATTGTATTATTTCATCCAACCAGAAAATGACTATTAACAGAATATTCACAAAGCAGATTGGATGAGAATGTTTTCATTGCTGAAGAGATCCATCGTTCTTTTTATAATAATGATTCCGGCAGTTTATACTGCAGCACAGCCAGTTAAACAGCCGGATGCAGCTGAGTTAGAACTTGCAGTTAAAAAACTTAATGTGCTCGGCAGTGTATTGTATATTGCAGCCCATCCTGATGATGAAAATACTGCAGCCCTGGCATACTTTGAATCAGGCAGACTTCTGAGAGCGGGTTACTGTGCGATGAACCGGGGAAGCGGAGGTCAGAATCTGATAGGTGATGAACAGGATGATGAATTGGGAGTTGTAAGAACCCAGGAGCTTCTTGCCGCCAGGAGGATAGACGGGGCAGAACAGTTTTTTACACGCGCCGTCGATTTCGGCTACTCAAAGAATCCTGAAGAAACCTTTGATATATGGGGAAAACAGAAAATACTTTCCGACGTTATCTGGATAATCAGGAAATTTCGTCCCGATGTAATCGTTACACGATTTCCCGATAACGGCCAGGGCGGCCATGGTCACCATACGGCATCTGCTCTGCTTGCCGAAGAGGCATTCAAATTAGCCGGCGATCCAAATAGCTTTCCTGATCAATTAAAGTATGTGAAGACCTGGCAGCCGAAAAGACTTTTCTGGAATGCCTGGCCGTCACTGGTTGACAGAAAGGATGTTGATCAATCTAAGCTGATAAAAATAGACCTCGGAGCATACAACTCCCTGCTCGGAAAATCTTATACGGAGATAGCAGCCGAAAGCAGAAGTATGCACAAGAGTCAGGGTTTCGGCGTTTCCGCAATCAGAGGAGAACAGGTAAATTTTTTCAAGTTTCTTGAAGGCGACACAGCAAAGACAGATTTATTTGAGGGTATTGACCTGACGTGGAACAGAGTTAAAGGAAGCGGTAAGGTTTCCACTTTACTGAAGGTGGTTGAACGAGACTATAATCCTGAGGATCCTGCTGCAAGTCTGCCCAAACTAATTGAGGCGTACAGCGAATTAAACAAACTGGATGACGATTACTGGATACCATTAAAGAAAAAGGAACTGATTGATGTAATAAAGGCGGCGGCAGGGATATGGCTGGAAGCTGATGCCGACAGCTATTCATATACTGCAGGTGATTCTGTGAAGATTTCAGTATCGGCGGTTAACAGGTCCGGTTATCCTATCAAACTTAAAAGCATTTCAGTAACTCACCAAACTTCTGCTGACAATGTAAACCGGGCAATGAATAAAAATGAAATGACAAAATATGACGAATCTGCTGTTCTGCCTGCAGATGTTTCAATTACACAGCCATACTGGCTGGTAAAACCCCACGGCAAAGGAGCGTATACTGTTGACGATCAGCAGCTAATCGGGAAAGCTTCAAATGATCCTCCCCTCACTGCTGAATTTACATTAACAGCAGGAACAACGGATTTTACAATGGAGATTCCCGTATTATATCAATGGACTGACCCGGTACACGGCGAGGAATACAGGCCGATTGAAATTACGCCTCCTGTATCGATTAATATTTCCAATGGCATTTATCTTTTCACCGATAATACCGCTAAATCTATCACTGTGAAATTAACGAGCAACACTGATAAGGCAAGTGGAAAACTCAGACTTCAAGTACCAGGCGGATGGAAGTCCGAGCCCGGAGAATATCAATATTCAATTTCTAAGAAAGGGACAGAAAAAAACTTCACCTTTAAGGTTACTCCACCTGAGGGTGCATCAGAATCAACATTACAGGCAGTTGCTGAAGAAGACGGTAAGGAAATAACGAGGGGTATAGTAACTATTGATTATCCGCATATTCCAGTACAGACATTATTCCCGCCGGCGGAGGCAAAGCTCATACGGCTGAACATAAAGAAAACAATAAATAATATCGGATATATAATGGGCTCGGGGGATATGATTCCTGAGTACCTCAGGCAGCTTGGGTATAATGTAAATCTTTTATCTGATGCTGAACTTGATACTGCAGAACTCACAACATACGATGCCATTATATCAGGGATACGTGCATATAATACAAGAGAGAGACTTGCACAGGATCAGCCGCGGCTTATGAATTACGTAAAGGACGGAGGGACATTCCTTGTTCAATACAATACAAGCTTTAACCTTGTTACCGAAAATATAGGTCCCTACCCTTTTTCACTTTCGCACGACAGAATAACGGTGGAAGAAGCGCCAATAACATTTATGAACCCTTTGCACCCTGTTCTGAATTATCCCAACATAATTACACAGGAAGACTTCAGCGGCTGGGTTCAGGAGAGAGGACTTTACTTTGCTGATAAGCGGGACCCGCGATACCAGGTTGTTTTATCAGGTAATGATCCCGGTGAAAAACCCCTGGACGGCGGTATGCTTTATGCCGAATACGGAAAAGGGGTATTTATATATTCTGGATATTCATGGTTCCGGCAGATACCTGCGGGAGTGACCGGCGCATTCAGATTTTTTGTTAATATGATTTCGGCAGAACAAAATGAAACAAAAGCGAATTAAAATAGAGTCACCGACTGAAACTGAAGAAAAACCTCCGCTGCTTAAAACATGGAACAGAGTCTACGCACTGGTTTTTCTTAATCTCGTTATACTGATCATATTCTTTTACATATTTACAAAGGTTTTTGAGTGACCCTTATAGACTGGATTGTTCTCATCGGCTTCCTGCTATTTGTAACAGTTTATGGTGTCTGGAAAACAAGGGGAACAAAGGACATTGACGGTTATATGCGGGCGGGCAGAACAACCCGCTGGTATACCATTGCCCTGTCAATTATGGCAACCCAGGCCAGCGCAATAACTTTCCTATCAACACCAGGGCAGGCTTATGTAGACGGGATGAGATTTGTTCAGTTTTATCTCGGTCTACCCATAGCTATGATAATCTTATCTGTAACTGCTGTTCCACTTTTTCACAGGCTGAATGTTTATACAGCATACGAATACCTTGAAAAAAGATTCGATCTGAAGAACAGAACCCTGGGCAGTTTATTATTCTTGTCGCAGAGAGGCCTTGCCGCCGGATTCACAATATTTGCCCCTTCACTTATTCTTTCCGTGATAATGGGATGGAACATTGATCTTACCGTCATTATCACCGGTATCCTCGTAGTTATTTACACCACAACCGGAGGAACCAGAGCTGTTAACCAGACGCATATCCAGCAGATGATTATTATTACATTGGGAATGTTTGCCGCATTTATAATGCTCTTTTTCCTTCTCCCGAAAGATGTTTCCCCCATCGATGCCGCTTATGTTGCCGGCAAGCTCGGAAGACTAAATGCAATAGATTTCTCATTCGACCTTAACAACAGGTATACATTTTGGTCAGGGATTATCGGGGGCACGTTTCTGATGTTATCCTACTTCGGTACGGATCAGTCGCAGGTTCAGAGATATTTATCAGGGAGCACGGTGGCACAAAGCCGGCTTGGACTTCTGACCAATGGCATAGTTAAGGTGCCGATGCAATTCTTCATACTATTCGTAGGAGCGATGGTTTTCGTATTATATCAATTCAATTTACCGCCGATTTTCTTTAATCCGAATGCGGTAAGTACTATTAAACAAAGTATTTATACTAGCCAATATGATAAGCTAGAAGAGAAGTATAAAGAGGTACATCTTCAGAAAAAAGAAAAGCTTGAGGAAATGCTTGCTTCCATTCATTCCGGAACGGATGAGAAAACAGAAGAACTTCTGGAGCAGGTTCGGAGCAAGCAAAATGAAGCGAATTTAATCAAAAATGAAGCAGTAGATTTAATTAAACAGGCTGATCCGGGAGCAGATTCAAACGATACGAATTATATTTTCATTAATTATATCATAAGTTTTCTTCCAGCAGGTTTAATAGGATTAATATTGGCTGCCATATTTTCTGCTTCAATGTCCTCTACATCGGCAGAACTTAATGCACTTGCTTCAACTACAGTAATCGATATTTACAAACGAATGATTAAAAAGGATGCCGATGACCGGCATTATCTTCGGGTATCCAAGCTTGCCACCGTTTTATGGGGAGCATATGCTATTACTTTTGCGTTATTTGCCAACCGGTTGGGATCATTGATTGAGGCTGTAAACATATTAGGTTCGCTTGTGTATGGAACTATATTGGGAATATTCCTTGTGGCATTCTACCTTAAAAAAGTTAAAGGAACCCCGACATTTATAGCAGCATTACTTGCTGAGCTGGCTATCCTCTACTGTTATTTCTTTACCACCATACCATTTCTCTGGTATAATGTAATCGGGTGTTTACTGGTGCTTTTTATCGCCCTGCTTCTCAATCCCCTGTTGCCTGGCAAAGCAAAGGTTGATCAGGTTACCTAAAAGTCGTCGGAGAGTTCCAGGAAGGAACGTTTTAACGGTTTCACTTTTTTCTCCTTCCGATTGAAAAGAAATTTATCAGTATCATCCCGGCGATAAACCCTCCTATATGAGCACCGTAAGCTACGCCTCCGCCTTGCGCACCTGACCCAAGTAATCCCAATCCGCTAATAAGCTGGAATACAAACCACAACCCTATGGCAGCATATGCGGGCACATTAGTAATAAAATAAAACATTATTATGCTCACCCTTTTTTTAGGAAATAGCAGAATATAAGCTCCGAGAACACCGGAAATCGCACCCGAAGCTCCTAACGTAGGAATCAGCAGATTTCCACCCAACGCGACAGTAGAATATACGTGTGCGAGCGATGCAATAATTCCGCATACGAGATAGAACAGAAAATAACGGAAATGACCTAGTCTGTTCTCAATATTATCACCGAATATCCATAAAAAAAGCATATTTCCGAATATATGTGCAATACTGCCATGCATGAAGATAGAGGTCAACAAGGTAATATAAACCGATACAGGAGTAACGCCCAATCCCGGAATCGTATACCTTTCACCAGTAGCCGGGTTTTCATACGTTTCCTCATGCGTAACAATATCCTTCCCGGTAATTATCTCTTCCGGTACCGTAGAATATTTATAGGTAAACTTTTCATCCTCCCCGAGGTCCTGCAGAAATACAAAGACAAAAATATTGGCCAGTATCAATAAATAATTAATGTACGGGGTAATAGTCCGTTCACGGTTATCATCACCTATCGGGAAAAGCATATTAAAACTCCGTTTTCTTGTAAAGTGAAAATACGAAAAAAGAGTTACTCATAAACTTCTAACAGGGTTTCCAAATTAAAGATTATCATTTTTTAACATTTCTAATTAAGTTTGTTCAAAAGATTTAAGGGATTCAGAAGATGGAAGTAATCACATATACACTGAAACCCGGACAGACAAATTCTGAAACCTACTACAGGGATGTCAGGGAATTTACAAAAGAGATAATTAAAGAAGCCCGCAGTACGATTATGCCAATCATCTATGATTATAATGACTATATAAAAACATATAATCTGGGCGAGCTGCGCAAGCCTGAAGAATACATTCTCGAAATTTTAAGCTTTGGTATACTCTGGCGGGAGTATGCTGCCAAAGCATTGAAGGTAAAACATGCTCCATTTATCACAATGGCTAAAATGGCTGAGTGGAGAAAAAAGCATCAGAGTATGAAGCCATTAATAGATTTAAGTCGTGGTATCCTGCTAACCGTGTTTTTATTCCCGGAAACAGATGATGAACGTCCTAAAATACCTTCACTTAATCAGATCGACCACGTTTGTAAATGGTTTGAGGCGACCGGTGAATTCAGAGAACAGGCACTCCTTTTCATAAGATGGCGGGCATACTGGGGAACGAAATCTGAATCGGAACTGTTCAGCATTTTCAATCTCATCGAAGAATTCACAAACTGGTTTAACGAAGCCTCCAGAAAATCCCTTGGAAAATACACTGAGAACGTTGAGGAATTCCTGAAAAAATCGAAAAATAAATACAGGTGGAGAGAAGACAGAGTATCCTGCACACGTTCACGACTTGAATACCATCTTAATATGGCAGGTGCTGAACTCCTAAACGATGCATTCAGAAGTGAATTTAATAAAGGAGAGAAAAAAGTTGTCTTAGTCCCCGGCTGCATGCGCGGCCGTCATGAAGACAAATGTGAAGCTGTAAGGGTGAAGGAAGGTTTAATCTGTTCCGATTGTCTTCCTGGATGCAGGGTGAACAGGCTGCGCAGGGAAGGTAAAAGGAGAACGGGAAGTGAAGCCTTCGACGTATGCATTATCCCTCACGCTTCTGATCTGTCATTATGGTCGCCTAAATCCGGTGAGCCGATAAGGAGCGTTATTGCATCTGCCTGTGTTACTACGTTGGTTGAAGGCGGTTGGGAATTGAAAAGATATAATGTGCCTGCACAATGCGTGCTGCTTGATTACTGCGGATGCAGTAAACACTGGAGTGATAACGGAATCACCACCTCATTCAATATGAATGAACTTCGCAGGAGGGCAGGAATCCGTAATTGAATCTGCTACCTGGTGGTGATTTTCAAATTGCAGATCGAAGAAGATTGGAATGTTTCATACCTGCAATTTGAAAACTGCTCATTAATTAGATACTATCTTTTTAGCATCATCAATTATTGTGGATGCCTTTTTCTTACCGTCTTTAATTAAACCATCCACTTTATCTTTTCCAGTTTCTACTATATTATTTACATTATCTAATAAATTATCCGTTGTTTTAGAAATATTCTTTCTCATCTTTTTTCCTGAAACAGGTGTATATAACATAGCTAAAACTCCTCCTATAATTCCCCCCACAAGTAAACCCGTAACAAATCCTGTTAACTTTTCCTGATTTTTGCTCATATAACCTCCGTATTTATTAGTAAGTATAATACAAAATAGCAGAAGTATTAAAAATATACGTTGCAACGATCACACTTACCATATGTCTAGCCCTCACTCCCATAAAGCAGTTAAAATGCTCATTTTAGAGTATTTTCAATATGTTAAATAGACTTAACGATTTCTTAACATATCCATAATATTGACGTAACATACGGCACCGTTGTAAGTGATAAGTTTGACTTGTCGATTAAGAAAATAACTTAAACTAATAATAACTTCAGAGAGAGAACGTATGAAAAAAGTGTTAATATTCCTCACCATTATTGTCCTGTTTTTGGGGACTGCTGCTGCGCAGGAAAACAATCCGAAATTCAGCGGATTAATGTTCGGAGATTATTTTTATAACGCTGCCTCACATGATACCACACTTAGGGATCTGAATGGTTTTCAGATGAGAAGAATATATATTACAACTGATTATACCATCTCGGATAACTTTATAAGCCGTTTCAGAATGGAAGCAGATCAGTCTCCGGCATCCAATACAGCAGGTGGTAAAATAGGTGTGATGGTTAAAGATGCCTGGTTGAGTTGGAAAAATATTTTCACCGGATCGGATCTTATTTTCGGTCTTTCTCCAACTCCTGCTTTTGATGTCTCAGAAGGAGCCTGGGGCCACAGATACCTCGAAAAAACAATCATGGATCTGAATGGCGTAGTTCCCTCGCGTGATCTTGGTATTGATTTAAAAGGCTCATTTGCCCAGGGTGGAACAGTAAAATATTGGCTGAAGATTGGTAATAACTCGGGCAATGCTCCTGAGGTAAATAAATACAAAAGATTTTATGGATCATTGGAATTTGATCCTTCTCCGAATTTATTAATTACAATTTATGGCGATTACGCTTCGTATCCTCAAAAACTTGATCCTTCTGAAAATAAATTGAAGAATAATTCAGCTTTCGTGGGAGCAGCTTTTTTAAGCTATAAACAAAAAGGCAGCTTTGGATTAGGTGCTGAAGGTTATTTGAAATCACAGCAGAATAATGTTCTAAATTCTAACGGAACTTCTTTAGCAAGTCAATCCGGATTCGGAGTTTCTCTCTGGGCTTATGTTAACTTTAGTGAGACAGTTCAGTTAGTGGGGCGTTTCGATACAGCAGATCCAAATACGGATGCTGAAAATGATGGGCGAAGTCTTATACTTGCAGGACTCGAATTCGATCCTGTTAAAAATGTTAGCATTACACCAAATGTTGAAGTATTCACATATCAACAAAGTGGGATTGATAGTGATGTTACACCAAGGGTAACATTTTTCTGGCAATTTTAACAATAGATAATTATAAATCAAAAAAAGGAAAAAAATATGAAAATGAAAATATGGTCGCTGGTGATAGTTATGCTGGCGGGAATATCTTCGATGGCAACCGCACAGTTAAAACTAAACGGTGCAGGTGCTACTTTCCCGTATGTAATTTATTCGAAATGGTTTGATGTATACCATCAGAAAACAGGAATAGAATTTAACTATCAGTCGATTGGAAGCGGCGGCGGAATTAAACAGGTTATTGAGGGCACTGTTGACTTCGGGGCATCTGATGCACCTATGACTAACGAACAAATGCAGCAGGTCAAGCAGAAACGAGGTACTGAGATACTTCACATTCCTACCGTTATGGGAGCAGTTGTTATTACATATAACCTGCCTTCTGTAGGCAAAGGTTTGAAACTTACCCCAGAAGTTCTGTCAGGTATATACCTCGGAAAGATCACGAAATGGAATGATTCAAAAATCACTTCCATCAACCAGGGCAAGAAGCTTCCAGATGAAGCCATCTTTGTTACTCACCGTTCTGACGGAAGCGGAACGACTAATATCTTCACTGGCTATCTGACTAAAGTCAGCGATACCTGGAAAAGTAAAGTGGGTCAGGGCACAGCAGTCAATTGGCCGGTAGGACTCGGCGGGAAAGGTAATGAGGGAGTTGCAGGACTTGTAAAACAGACAGAAGGATCCATTGGCTACGTTGAGCTTGCCTATGCTGAACAAAATCAGCTTCCCTACTCTTCACTCAAAAATAAAGCAGGAAACTATGTAATGCCTACATTTGATGCTGTATCAGCTGCCGCTGCTGGTTTCATAGACAATATGCCTGAAGATTTAAGAGTTGAGATAACTAATGCCGACGGTAAAGACTCATGGCCTATTTCCGGCTTCACCTGGCTGCTTATCTATAAAGATATGAAGGACAAACAGAAAGCACAGGCGATGGTTAATTTCTTAAAATGGGCGATAGGAGATGGTGAAAAATATGCAAAAGAATTATATTACGCACCTCTTCCTCCGGAAGTAGTGAAACTTGATTTAAAGAAAATAGATGAGATTTCCACTAAATAATGTCTTTTAAGAAGATAGGTCACAGGAACGAAAAATTTCAGCAGGCTGATGGAACAAAAGGTTCATCTCCTGCTGTTTCCTTTTTTAAATTAGGATCACGGGGACGAAATCCCGGCGATTTCATTTTTCAGAACATAACCCGTTTCTTCGCTTTCATCCTCCTTTCATTTATAGTGGTAATGGTTTACGAGATGTTTCGGCAGGCCATCCCATCGATAGATAAATTCGGCTGGGGTTTTATAACCAGCCAGACGTGGGATCCTGTACAGGATGAATTCGGCGCCCTACCCTTCATCTTCGGAACTCTCTATTCATCCCTGATAGCACTGATAATAGCCCTGCCTCTAAGTGTAGGTATTGCAATTTTTCTATCGGAGTTCGCACCAGCGTGGCTTGAACAGCCGATGTCGCTTCTTGTTGAACTGCTGGCTGCAATTCCAAGCATTGTTTATGGTCTTTTCGGAATGCTGGTAATGACTCCATGGCTCAGAAAAACTGTTGAGCCGTTCCTCGGGGACCATCTTGGCTTCATATTTTTATTCAAGGGTCCGCCTTATGGTTTAGGAATGCTGGCTGCCGCATTGATCCTTACAATTATGATTCTACCGATTATTACTTCTATTTCACGTGATATCATGAAGGCTATCCCTGATACACAGAGAGAGGCTGCTTTTGCCCTGGGAGCTACCAAATGGGAGGTTGTTAAAGTTGTACTGACAGGAGCGAAATCAGGAATACTGGGAGCTACGCTGCTGGGACTTGGGAGGGCTGTGGGCGAAACAATGGCGGTTACAATGGTTATCGGAAACCGTCCCGATATTTCCTTTTCATTATTCGAACCCGGACATACTATGGCGAGCGTGCTTGCTAATGAGTTTACCGAAGCCACAAGTGATTTATACATAAGTTCACTTATTGAAATAGCGCTGCTTCTTTTTGTTATGACAGTTATTCTTAATGCCGTTGCAAGACTTATTGTTTGGAGCGTAACTAAAAAATATTACAAACCTGCATGAAGAATTCGGGAAAAACATATTACCGCTGGCGGAAAGCAAAAAGCTCGATAATGGTTACTCTCACCGTTCTCTGCTTTTTCATAGCAATTATTCCTCTTTTCCTAATTTTATTCTATACCGTAACGCAGGGAATTTCAGCCATTAATTGGGACTTCTTCACGAAGATGCCGAAACCTGCAGGTGAAACCGGTGGTGGAATGGCAAACGCTCTCGTGGGCACAGGAATATTGATAGCTCTGGCAAGCGCCATAGGTTTACCAGTCGGAATTCTGACAGGTATTTATTTATCGGAAAACAGCAAATCCTGGTTTGCAAGAACTGTAAGATTTCTTGCCGAGGTTCTTAACGGAATTCCTTCCATTGTAATCGGCGTGGTAGCTTACATAATAGTGGTTTTAACGATGGGAAGGTTTTCGGCTTTAGCCGGCGGATTTGCACTGGGGGTACTCATGATGCCCCTGGTAACCCGTACTACAGAGGAAATGATGAACCTCATTCCCCATTCTTATCGTGAAGCTGCCCTGGGATTGGGAATACCGAGGTGGAAAACGACATTATTTATCATCTTGCCTGCTGCTTTTAAGGGAATCTTTACAGGAATTCTGTTATCTATCGCAAGAGTTGCAGGCGAGACAGCACCGCTGTTATTTACTGCACTTGGAAACAGGTTCTGGTCGACCCAACTGGATCAGCCTATTGCCTCACTTACGGTATTTATCTATGATTATGCCAAGGCTCCATTCGAAGATTGGAACAGACAGGCCTGGGCAGCGGCACTGGTTTTAATTATACTCATTTCGGTGATAAATATTTCGTTCAGACTTGTCACACGCAGAAGGAAGTATGCATAAATAATGAATAACCTGATGAATAAGACAAATTCCAATATTATAGAAAGCACACAACACACCGCTGATACATCCGGCAAAATTAGGATAGAGACACAGAACCTCAACGCTTATTTTTCAAAGGTACAGGCACTAAAGGATATTTCACTCGCCATCCCGAGGAATAAGATTCTTGCCATAATAGGACCTTCAGGATGCGGCAAATCAACCTTCCTCAGGTGCCTTAACAGGATGCACGAGGAAGTAGGCGGCACCATTAAAGGCCGGGTACTTATAGACGGGGAGAGCGTTATGGACCACGACCCTGTATGGCTTAGAAAAAAAGTTGGAATGATATTTCAAAAACCAAATCCTTTTCCGACGATGTCAATTGCGGATAACGTAACAGCAGGCCTAAGATTAAACGGGTTCCACAACAGGAACAGACTGAATGAAATAGTCGAAAAAAGTCTGAAACAAGCCGCTCTCTGGGATGAAGTGAAAGATATTCTCAAACATCCGGGCTCGGCATTATCAGGAGGTCAGCAGCAGAGGCTCTGCATTGCGAGAACTCTTGCAGTTGAACCGGAAGTAATCCTGATGGATGAACCGGCAAGTGCACTTGATCCGATTTCCACCGCCAAAGTTGAAGAACTGATGTTCGAGCTGAAACAAAACTATACGATTGTTGTGGTTACTCATAATATGCAGCAGGCAGCAAGGGTAAGTGATCGTACGGCTTTCTTTTATATGGGTGCGCTCATAGAACACGATAAGACCAGCAGGATTTTCACAAACCCTTCGAAGAAACAGACTGAAGATTATGTAACCGGAAGATTCGGCTAGTACGGCTAAACCTTCTTCCGGAGAAACATCATTTGGGCGGCCCTGCTTTCCGGATCTCCCGCTCTGCTTTCTCCCAGTCCTGAACTGCCCGACCATCCTTGTGACCTCCTTTCTCGTAGAGTTCATATGCACGCTTTGAGATCTGATTCGTCAAATCGGACGGCGTCCGGGTTTTGACAGGATCAAAAATCTTATAGGCGAGCAGTTTAATTCTATCGTTCACCAGGAACCATATCAGCGCATAGCCCCAAACGAAACCCGCCCAACCCCAACCCAGCGGTGTCATAAAAAATCCAAAAACGGCTATTAAGGTGGCTATAATTTGGGTACCAAGAACGGCTATCCATAAAATTTTAGCGGGACGTATTGACCAGAAGGGACCCCGGGTTCTTGTAAGGAAGATCGTTAGATGTCCTGCCACAGACAGCTTTAAATACATCAGTGTCTGGATATGTGCACGGTCGATATGAAATACACGTTCGCCAAGATAGAACAAACCGAATGCGGAGACGACTCCAATGACTCCTAAAACTGTAGAGATTCCAAGGACCATATGCATATTCCAGGCTTCCGGCTGATCTTTGTAATGAACGTTGTCATATGCAATGGACAGGATGGCACCATCATTGAGCAATGCCAACATCACTATCATCACCGCAGTCAATGGATAAAAATTAAAAATTAGAATTGCCAATGTCATAAAGAATAGCACACGTAATGTCTCGGCTATGCGGTAGATTGCATAACTATTCATCCGTTGGAAAATTTTTCGGCTTTCCTTGATCGCATCTATAATCACCGACAAACCGGGTGTCATCAGCACAATGGCCGCCGCTGCCCGCGCTGCATCCGTAGCACCTGAAACAGCTATTCCGCAATCGGCTTTCTTTAGTGCAGGGGCATCATTCACCCCGTCACCCGTCATACCGACAATGTGACCGTTTTTTTGCAGAACATCCACAATATGGAATTTATGTTCAGGAAACACCTGGGCAAAACCATCGGCCTTCTCGATGGACTCGGATATCGCTGCTGTCTCCTTATGCTTAACGTCTCCTAAACCGCTGGCATCTAAAATATTTGTCCCCATATCCAGCTTTTTGGCTGTTTCCTGTGCGATGGCTAGTGCATCCCCAGTAACCATCTTTATTTTAACACCCATCGAAAGCGCTGTTGCGATGGTTGCCTTTGCATCTTCACGAGGTGGATCGAACAAAGGTAATACTCCAATGATCTGCCATTGTCCGTCCTTCTCAGCACTTGCAACACCTAACGAACGAAAGCCCCGTTTTGCGAATTCGTTTACTGCTTTCTCAACATCGGTCTTGACCTGCCCGGCATTGGCAGCCAATTCCAAAATCACCTGTGGTGCGCCCTTAGTAACTTTGAACTCCTTACCATCATTGCCTTTAACAGTGGCTTCGGTACGTTTGTGAACAGGATCGAATGGCTGGAAATGAATTACTTCATAGCTCTTCAACAAGTCCTTGTTTTTTAGTCCGGCAAGAACAGCCAGATCAATTGTATCATTATTCTCAGATCGTGACGCCAGCGCCGCATAAAGGATAACCTGCTCTGTGGGAATATTGTTTAAACTGAATGGATCGCCCAGTGTCAGTTTATTCTGGGTCAGGGTGCCGGTCTTGTCCGCGCATAATATGTCCACACCTGCTAATTCTTCTATAGCTACCAGCTTGCTTACAATCGCCTCTTTTCTGGCAAGCAGGCGTGCACCTACCGCCATCGTCACCGACAACACCGTAGGCATCGCCACGGGAATAGCAGCAACTGTCAGCACCAGGGCAAATTGCAATGTGGTAAAGATCGGATCGCCATGTAAGATTGCGAAAGTAATAATTAATGCCACCAGCGCCACTGCAAGCACGATCAGATAATTGCCAATCTTCATTACTGCGCGTTGAAAGTGACTGACAGTATGTGCCTCCTGGACCAGCTGGGCTGTCTTACCGAAGTAGGTTTTACTTCCCGTGGCATAGACCAATGCGCCTATTTCACCCTGACGAATAATTGAACCTGAAAACACTGCCTCACCGGATTTACGCTCAGCAGGGAGCGATTCTCCTGTCAGTGCTGATTGATCTACCTCTACAGGATCACCGGCAAGCAGACGTGCATCTGCCGGAACAATATCTCCCAAACGCAATCGTATAACATCACCCGGTACTAACTCACGAGCCGCCGGTGTTACCCATTTGCCGTCACGCTCCACACGGGCATTGATCGCCAGTTTGGCCTTCAGGGCAGCGATGGCATTACCGGCTTCGCGTTCTTCCCAGAATCCAACCACACCGTTGGCAACAAGCAAAAGGAGTATGATGAAAAAATCCGGCCAGTGCCTGACAAGACCAGACAGAATTACAGCCACTTCGATCATCCAGGGAATGGGACCCCAAAAATACGAGAGGAATTTCAGGAATGGATTGACTTTCTTTTCTTCGATCTCGTTAGGCCCATATTGAGTCAGCCGTTTCTGAGCTTCGGCTTGACTCAGGCCATCCGGCGATGACTCAAGTTTTTTTAGCAATTCCGGCATTGGAAGTGATTTTAGATCATCCTTCGATCCGGCTTTAACATCGGCCTTATTTGTAGTCGCCTCCATAATGAATATCCTTTAAATTATGTTCATCCATTGCTTCACCCAACCACTTTCGCACCTCGTGATCCGATGTATTGAATGGTCAAAGTAAATACCATACCTCTGCAGTTATGGTCTTCCTCGATTTGGATCATCTTTCATATTCATTTCTTTTCCATAGATGCATTATATTGACCGCGGCGAGCAGCCCGGTTGCACTTTGCGCGATGATACAAAGCTTGTTGCGCTGCCAATACATTTTCCTCCTTGCCCTTCCAGATCTCCAAAGCCGGCTGCTGAATAGCACGCGCAAACGAAAACGCCAGCTCCCAGGGCAATCGCGACTTGAATCTAATATTCATTGCGTTCAAACGGGCAGAGGCTAGTTCACCAGGCTGGCCGCCTGACAAAAAAGCAATTCCCGGAACTGCAGCAGGGACGGCCCGCAAGAGACACCTTACTGTAGCGTCAGCTGTTTTTTCTACTTCGGACTCATCTTCCTGCTGAGGGGCTGTCAATCTAACCTGATACTGCTGCTTCCCAACTGCTACCTCAGATTCTTTTTCTGACGGCGGACAGGTTAATCCGGGAAGCACCATATTAGGTTTCAGGATTATACCCTCAAGTATAATTCCTTGTGTGTACAAATGGTTGAAGACCGTTCGCAGAACACGCTCCGTTACCTCGAAACACCGGTCAATTGTGTGTCCTCCATCCATAAGCACTTCAGGCTCTACAATCGGAACTAATCCGGCTTCCTGGCACAATGTAGCATAACGTGCTAAAGCATTCGCGTTTGCCTCTATGCAGCCGCGGCTGGGGATACTGTCTCCTATAGCAATCACAGCCCGCCACTTGGCAAAACGGGCTCCCATTATAGAGTAATCGGCAAGCCGGTTACGCAATCCATCCAGACCTTCGGTTATTTTCTCACCGGGATGACCTGCCATGTCTTTGGCGCCCATATCAACTTTGATTCCGGGAATAATACCTGCTTCGTTGATGACTTTCATAAACGGAGTTCCATCTTTTTTCTGCTGGTGGATTGTCTCGTCATAAAGGATAGCGCCGCTAATGAACTCACCAAGACCAGGTGTAGTTATAATTAATTCACGATAGGCCCGCCGGGTCTCCACCGTCTGTGGTATTCCCAATGCAGCAAATCGTTTATTGCAGGTTGGATTACTTTCATCCATTGCCAGCAGTCCCTTGTCGTTGGCTACCAACATTTTTGCGGTATCTATTAGCTGTTGTGAATTCATCTTTGATCACTCCATAATTTTATCAATCACAAATCAGCCGTTCAGCGGCACTTTAAACCAAGACTACAAGTATACTTAGCAATGCTAACGCACATTACTGCTTCGCGGGAATAATTTGCCCGGGTTTGGATTGTTCAGTTTTGCGGCTTCTTTGATCGCGTTGCCGACCAAGGATGCTTTCTATCATACTTATTAATTTATGAAGGGCACCGTCGAGGGCCTCGTTCAAAGTATCAGCATGATCTGTAACAACGATGGGTTGACGTCCTTCTATATGTGCTTCTATCATGCATCGTTTGTCGTTCTTTCCTTTTTTATCGCCGTCTTCGTCTTTCATATGGACTTCCACCCTGGTAATGTGGTCGCTCATTCTAATTAATGCGCTCTGAACTGTGCTGCTGAACTTAGCAATGAGTGCTTTATTGCCCTGGATATTATGGCCGGTATTGATTTGGATATTCATCGTCTTTTCCTGTTTTGATTGTTTAATTTCATTAACTGTGCCTATTGGTGCTTTATTCTTCATTTGGGATCGCCCCACTTCCAGTTGCGGATTTCGGGCATGTCCTCTCCATATTTATCAATATATCTTTTGTGATCCAGCAGCTTATTGCGTAGGAATTGTTTAACGTAAGCCGCCCGCGAACCTAAACCCGACACACGGTCAATCACATCAGCGACAAGATGGAAACGATCCAATTCATTCAGTACGACCATATCGAATGGGGTAGTGGTCGTTCCTTCCTCCTTATACCCGCGCACGTGAAACCGTTCCTGGTTGGATCTTCGATATGTTAAACGATGGATCAGTAGAGGATAACCGTGGAAGGCGAAGATGACATGCTTGTCCTTCGTGAAGAGTGTATCAAAATCCTTATCACTTAATCCATGAGGGTGTTCGCTCTTAGGTTGAAGTGTCATTAGATCCACCACGTTTATAACCCTTACTTTAAGATCCGGGAAGTTATGCCGCAGTATTTCAACGGCAGCCAATGTCTCCAGTGTAGGAACATCACCGCAGCAAGCCATAACCACATCAGGTTCTTCACCTTTATCGTTACTGGCCCATTCCCATATTCCAAGTCCGGCAGTGCAGTGTTTAATAGCAGAATCTATGTCCATCCATTGGAGTGCCGGCTGTTTGCCTGCGACAATAACATTAACATAGTCGCGGCTGCGTAAGCAATGATCGGTTACAGAAAGCAGTGTATTGGCATCCGGTGGCAGATAAACCCGTATAATGTCCGCCTTCTTGTTAACTACATGGTCAATGAAACCGGGGTCCTGATGACTAAAACCATTATGATCCTGCCGCCAAACGTGGGACGAAAGCAGATAATTTAAGGAAGCAATTTGCTGACGCCAGGGGATTTGTTGAGCAACCTTGAGCCACTTGGCATGCTGGTTAAACATAGAGTCAACGATGTGGATGAACGCTTCGTAACATGAAAAAAAGCCATGCCTGCCTGTAAGCAAATAACCCTCGAGCCAACCTTCACACTGATGCTCACTCAACATTTCCATCACACGACCATCGTATGCAACGTGATCGTCAATAGAAATTATTTCCGCAGTTGAACATCTGTCCGTTACCTCGAACACATCTCCCCAGCGGTTCGATGAAGTTTCGTCGGGACTGAAGACACGAAAGTTATTTGTGTTTTGTTTCAGCACATCGCGGATAAACTGACCCTGAACACGCGTGGCTTCTCCTTCTATAATACCGGGATTAATTACATTTAATGCATAATTACGGAAGTCAGGCATTTTCAATTCTTTAAGAAGAAGTCCTCCATTGGCATGCGGGTTGGCCCCCATGCGCCGCTCGCCCTTAGGTGCTAACTCCGCAAGTTCTGGATTGAGCCTGCCGCTTTTATCAAATAATTCTTTAGCATTGTAACTTTTCATCCATTGTTCAAGAATTTTCAAATGTTCAGGCTGCTTCACAAAGTCGGTAACCGGAACCTGGTGTGCCCGGAACGTACCCTCAACAGGCAAACCATCCACAACTTTCGGGCAAGTCCAGCCTTTAAGAGTACGGAATATGATCATGGGCCACTTCGGTCGTTCCTTAAAGCCTTTGCTGCGCGCTTTTGTTTGTATTTCCTTAATCCCGGCAATTACTGTATCAAGAGTGGCTGCCATGATTTGATGAAGTTTGTCAGGATCGTCTCCTTCCACAAAATATGGATTGTAACCGTAACCACGGAATAACTGGTCCAACTCTTCGTGACTGATACGCCCCAGCACGGTTGGTCCTGCAATCTTGTATCCGTTCAAATGAAGGATGGGAAGTACGGCTCCGTCGAGAACCGGATTGAGAAATTTGTTGGAATGCCAACTGGTGGCTAATGGGCCGGTTTCCGATTCGCCGTCGCCTACGATACATGTAACTATTAGATCCGGATTATCGAATGCAGCCCCATATGCATGCGACAGCGAGTAGCCAAGTTCTCCTCCCTCGTGAATAGAACCCGGAGTTTCCGGCGCAACATGACTGGGAATGCCGCCCGGAAAGGAAAACTGAGTGAACAGTTTTTTCATACCTTCTTCATCCCGGGTGATATTCGGATACACCTCACTGTAAGTTCCCTCCAGGTATGTGTTAGCTACTATCCCCGGCGCGCCGTGTCCCGGACCTATAACATACATCATATTCAGGTCGTACTTCTTAATGATACGATTGAGGTGGACATATATAAAATTAAGTCCGGGTGTAGTACCAAAATGACCCAGCAGCCGCGGTTTTATGTGTTCCAATTTCAATTGTTTTTTTAATAAAGGATTGTCGTACAGATAAATCTGTCCCACCGAAAGGTAGTTAGCTGCACGCCAATAGGCGTTCATCTTTCGCAAAAGATCCTGCGACAAAGGTTTACCCTTCAAATCTGTCTTTTTCGTATTGACTTCAATGTTCTCTTCAAATCCTTTTTTCACTTCCTTAACTAATTTCTTTTCATTCACTTTTTTTGTTTTCATAATCTCGTCTCATTTTATTATTTAGATTTTAAAATTTGGTTTACTGTTTTCGCTATCATCAATTCCTCGTCAGTATGAATGACGCGAACAACGGACTTCCCGTTATCTACAGAAATTACCGGTGCATTTGCCATGTTTCGTTTTTCTTCAAGTTCAATTCCAAGAAAACCCAGCCCTTCACAAATACGGGATCGAACAACCGGAGAGTTTTCACCGATACCACCGGAAAAAACCAGCGTGTCCAAACCGCCAAGTGCAGCAGTGAAAGCCCCGATCCACTTCTTCGCCTGATAGCAAAATAAAGCCGCAGCTTCCGCCGCCCTTACATCAGTAGTTTCTTTTGCCAGCAAATCCCGCATATCGGAACTGGTTTCAGAAATGCCAAGCAGACCGGAATCGTGATTGATGAGATTATTGAACTCAGCGGGCGTTAGGTTCTCTGATCGCATAAGGTACCAGGCTGCACCGGGATCTAAATCACCGGGCCGGGTACCCATCGCCAGCCCACCGGCAGGTGTGAATCCCATACTAGTGTCAATGCTTTTACCTTCGTTAACGGCAGCCAGACTCGCCCCGCTGCCAAGGTGTGCCAGGATCACCCGGCCATTGGCAGCATTTGAGGCTTCTATATGAGAAAGCTTATCCATTAGATAAGTATATGACAGACCGTGGAAACCGTACCGCTGCACCCCCATCCCATCGAAGCGCCGTGGAATCGGAAGCAATTTAGCTACGCGGGGCATTGAGCTATGAAATGCCGTATCAAAACATGCTACCTGTGTCAGTTTTGGATAACGCCGGCGGAAAGCCTCTATCATTTCAATCTCTTCAGGCAGATGATCCGGGTCGTAAGGAGCGATGCGGTGAAGTTCATCCAATAAATCATTAGTGATAATTTCCGGTTGAGTATGATGCATTCCATGAACCACGCGGTGACCCACAGCTCTGACGGAAGAGAATCCCTTCTGTTCCTCGAGCCAATCAAACAAAGAATTTACCGCTGACTTATGATCGGAGGCTTCTAAACTTTGGCTGCACTGTTCCTTTCGATTTAAACCATTGAAAGACAGTTTTGTACCTTGCAAACCTATTCTGTCAATCACTCCGTATAATATTCTCTCAAGCAGTTCGCCTGTCTGATACAAAGCGAATTTGATGCTCGAGGAGCCCCCGTTGATGGTTAGAATGCTTGTGCTGGTTGGTTTCATGGATAACTTCTATTTCATTTTTTAACATTTAGAAAGAGTGTACAAAATGTCCTCTTTAACACGCCTTCACAATGCCTTTAATACCTTTTCAACAGTTAAATAATTCAGGATACTTAAACCAGGTTTTTTATTTCATTAAAAAGCTAACCAGGCTAATGCATAAATTGAATTATTATCCGATGCATTTCTACCGGTACCGTCATAATTATCACCGGACCCATTAAATTTATTATATGCTACATATTGAGCGGAAAATTTTGTATTAAACCAGGGCAGAAAATCAAATTCCGCAATTAATCCCCGGCTGTCAGGCAATCCTGTAGAACTTCCTGAAAATGCAGCCGGAGCGTACAATATTGCATCTCCATCCCCATAGACTGCAAAATAACCTAATGAAAAACCAATCTGTTGATCTATGTAATAGTTCCCGACAATTTTAAATGAATATAAATTCAAAGATTGATTTAAAGATCCATTTGAATTAAATGTTGCATCAAGGTTTCTTTTTTCAAGTATAAAATTTGTGTGAGCTGTAAACTGGCTATTACCCAAAGATTTTTCATAATTTAAATCAAAACCAAAATCAGTATACTTATCTGTTAATCCGGTGATTCCAGCAGGGTACATTTCTGTTGACATACCATAAGTACCAATTTCAAGATACTGATCATTAAACTGTTTTTGAAGTGCGAGCCGCCAGTAGGGAGCTAATGATTTGATAATCCCAAAGCTTGTGCTGTTAGGCGGATGAGCACCTCCCTGTTGAGCTGATTTGTAAACACTAAATTCACAGTAAAGCAGACTATTTAATAAAGCATAAGCTCCCAGTCCCGCCACGCTTTGAGCTAATCCACCCTCTATTAGTGTTGAAGCTAAGGGAGAAGCTGTAACTGAGGAAGAGGCGTATGGAAATCCCCATGCCGGAGTACTGTTCCAGATATCCTGAACAGACGGGTTGTTATTTAAAGTAATGCCGTATAACAAATTTTCAACCCCAAGTTCTGTTTGATTAGCGTACCTGAGATCTATGTTATCCACACCAAAGGCAGCCCCCTGATCGTCATAGGAAACCTGAATGAAACTACCTAAATGTGGAGAAATTTCTCCACCAAAGAATATACTTAATTGCTGCGGGAGTGATACATTATTATTTTGAGTTCCCGGTTGTTCTTTTGTTTTATATGTATATGCAGCCTGCATCATTAATGACACCGGCGGAATTTGTAAAAGATTGAAATCCACATCTTCATTTTTATCAGTTGAATCATTAACTTCTATTGTATTTACACCAACCAGAGTGTATCCATTCAACTTGAAAAATCTTCCGAATGTATTTAGCTCCGGGAATATCGTGTGGCAAGAACTGCAGGGCAAATTTGTTTGACGTGCAAAACTTGGAATTGCCATGCTTTCATTGGAAAATATTATTAATATCGCAATCGTTGTTCCACAGATAATAATTTTTCTGAATTTATATTTTTTCATTACGGTACTCCATTATTTTGATTTTTTCCTTAGCTCTCTTATATAATCAACCAGGTGCCACCTTTGATTTTCAGAAAGTATAAACTTCCAGGGAATCATAACACCGGTCGCACCGTCACTTATATTCAGGAATATCTCACCATCAGATCTTTTATTTATCTCATCGCTCGTAAGATTATCTGGTTTAGGTATTAAACTTTTACCTGCAGAACCATTACCCAGTCCTTCATTACCATGGCATGAAGCACAATTCTGAACAAATATTATTTTCCCATCAAAAGCAGAGCTTATTTTATCTGTAAATGGATTTTTTAAACTATCTCCTGGTATCGAAGTTTTCCCGACTTCCTTTTTCTGATGATTGTTACTAGCCTTGTCTGATTGTGCGCTTAAAGTGCTCAAAAAGGACAATGCTGCTATTAATACAAAAAAATGACGCATAATATTTCTCCTTTTTTCATTCTATAATCTTTAATCCGAGTGCGGATAATTTCTCACAGGTGGACTTGTAATCCACATGTAGAATGCTTCTAATTTCCATGCCTTCCGCGATCTGCACGAACATCGGGGTGTTTTCGATATAAACTACCTGCCGGGAACGTGCCTGGGTAGTATCCATTGCAAGCTGAAAGATGCCGGGGTCCGGTTTTCGCAAGCGGACATAGCAGGAGGAAATAAAAAAATCTACAAATTCATAAAGTTTGAACTTTCGGATTCGATATACATTTAACTCACGTGCTTCGTTGCTTACAACTACAACCTTTAATTCATATTTTGATTTAAGCTTTCTCACAAGTTCGATCATTTTAGGGTATGGTTTCGATTGGTCAAACATAAATTTCCGGAACTGAACCTGGGTAAACGGCCGCTTCTCGTAGAACACTACCCGGTCAAGGTAATCCTTAAGGGTGAGTTTGTCTAATTCGTAAGTGTCAAAGGCCTGGTTATGACGTTTTTCCATCTCTCCCGGATTTAAATCGAATTCCTTAGCTGCTGATTTGCGGTACTTATGAGCCCATCCGTCGGTCAGTAGAACACCGCCAATATCCACAAACAAATGAGTAATACCTTTCTTATTTAACATCTTGTCTCCTCGTACATTCCTTCTTTCATTCTCATAATATATTTCCGTCGATGATTGTGACTCTTTTTAACTCACAGTTAATTATTCAAAATCAAATTACTTTGACCAAAGTATTTGAGCGGCTTCCAGGGGGACTGAAACACCTTCATAGTGCGGTATCACTCTGGCTGTATAATCCGCCGCCGGCCTGTCTGCTGAAACTTTGGCGCCATAAATGCAGCTGCCTGCTTTACCTTCAGCATCACGAATACACTTCATTTCCTGCAGTACCGGACCACCGTCATTTATGCCATCCGCGTAAAGTTCTACCCGAACCGCATCCTGGCCGATGCCGTTGAGATGGATACTAACTTCAAATATGTGCTGTTGTTCATTGGTTTCAACTTTTATTTCAGCGAATTGTATCCCGGCCCATTTTTGTTTGAGAGTATGCTGCCAGTTTAATAGTTTTTTTCCTATTGCCCCATTATCTGAAGAACGCTCCTTGTAGGATGCTGCAGCCGGAATGTAATGCTGATCAGTATATTCCCGCACAGTGCGGTTTGCTGAAAAACGTGGCGTCAACAGAGCCATACTTTCACGAATACGAGATATCCATGTTTTAGATAGCCCGTTCTCATCCCGGTTATAAAATTCGGGGATCAACTCATGTTCGAGCAGGTTATAAAGTGCATCTGCCTCAACAGCGTCCCAGGCCGGATCATCGCCATGTTCCTGACGATCTCCCAGCGCCCACCCGACATCAGGAGTATAAGCTTCAGCCCACCAGCCATCCAACTCTGACAGATTAACGCCCCCATTGACAAGCACTTTCATGCCGCTTGTTCCGCTCGCCTCCCATGGGCGCCGCGGCGTATTTATCCAGACATCCACTCCCTGCACCAGGTGCTCGGTCAGATGCATATCATAGTCGCTAAGGAACACTGCATGCCTGCGAACCTCGGGCTGACGGATAAAACGAACCCATTCCTGGATCAGTGCCTGTCCTGCCTTGTCTTCCGGATGGGCTTTACCTGCGATAATGATTTGAACAGGGTGCTGAGTGTTAGTCAAAATGCGGAGGAACCGCTGGGGATCATGTAGAAGCAGATTCGGTCTTTTATAGGTTGCGAACCGGCGGGCAAAACCAAGCGTCAATGCATCAGGGTCAAACAGATGTTTTATTTCTTCAACCAACCTGCGCGATGCGCCTGACTCAACGAGCTGCTGAGACAGCCGTACCCGGGCATATTCAACAAGAGACTTACGGGCAGCATTACGGAATTGCCAGAGCCTGGTATCAGGGATACCCCGAATATCCTGGTCCAGGGTTTCTGTTGGTCTCAACCAGCGGTCCTTTCCGCAAACTTCCGTCCAGAGATCATCCGCTACAGCTGAGTCCCAACTTGGCATGTGAACACCATTGGTCACGTGTCCTACCGGGATCTCGTTCTGCGGCCAGCGCTGAAAAAGAGGCTCAAAAAGGTGACGGCTTACTTTTCCATGCAGGCGGCTCACGCCATTGACCGCACCGCTGCCTCGTATGGCCAGGTAGGCCATATTGAAATACTCTGATGAGTCGTTAGAGTTTTGCCGGCCAAGCGCAAGCAAATCCTGGATTGGAATACCGAGTCCCTTTACGGAATACCAATGAAGGTATTGCTCAATAAGAGCAGGGGGGAAACGGTCAAAGCCGGCGGCTACAGGGGTGTGCGTAGTGAACAGATTTCCAACGCGGGTAACAGCCATCGCGGTTTCAAAAGACTGGCCCGTATCTTCCATGAAATTTCTTGCACGTTCCAGCACGGCAAAGGCAGCATGCCCTTCATTCAGGTGGCAAACCTCCGGCCGGATACCCAGTGCACGCAGAAGCCGCCATCCTCCAATCCCAAGTATGAGCTCCTGTTTAAGCCGCAGTTCCGTTCCGCCTCCATAAAGTTCACTTGTTATTCCCCTATGAGCAGGGAAATTCGCTGCATCATTTGTATCCAGCAGGTAAAGTTTAACCCTGCCAACCTTAACCTGCCAGGCACGCAGCCATACCGAATAGCCGGGAAGTACAACTTCCAGGCGAAGCCACTCACCGTTCGGTTTCCGCAGAGGTGTGATCGGCAACTGACCGGGGTCGTTGTACGGATAAAGTGCCTGCTGTGCACCATCCTTATCAATCACCTGGCGAAAGTAGCCCTGCTGGTAGAGCAGTCCAACACCTACTACAGGCACACCCAAATCACTTGCGGCTTTAAGCTGGTCACCGGCGACATTACCAAGTCCACCCGAATATATAGGTAAAGCCTCGCTCAGCATAAACTCCATACAGAAATAAGCGATGCAAGTTAAAGGCGTTTGGTTGTGACTTTGCTGAAACCATGCGGGCGATGCTTCCGCCTCATTCTTTTGCCGGATGAGGTCATCTAATTCCTTGCGAAACGAATGATCGGCTAACATATTCTCGAGCTTGTCACGTGAAACAGTCTGAAGTACCACCCATGGATTTTGAGTAAAATCCCAAAGTTCGGGATCAAGATGCCTCCAGACCTCATCGGCGTAATGGCTCCACGACCAGTGCATATCCAGGGCAACTTCGGCAAGCGAATCAAATCCATCCACATCTGACGGCAGAAAGGATGATAGATAGGGGGCAGCCTGTTTTACAGGAGCCGCTAAAGATTTTTTTGTTTTTTCTAGCATGTTATCATCTCAATTCATTTCCCGACGGCGTACCAGCTTGTATAGCCTCATTGACAATTGACTGTGCTTCCTCCAGGATCCTGTGCAAATGATCAGATCCTTTGAAGCTTTCTGCATAGATCTTGTAAATATTTTCTGTCCCTGACGGACGGGCAGCGAACCATCCGTTTTTTGAGGTTACCTTCAATCCGCCGATGGATGCACCGTTACCAGGTGCGTGACTAAGGATGGTTTGAATCTTTTCACCTGCCAATTGACTGACCTTAAGCTGCTGCGGAGAGAGTTTAGACAGTAATTCTTTCTGTTTTGGATTAGCAGGAGCTTCAACACGATCATAGAGAGGCTCCCCTAACTCACGAACAAGTTCACCATATATCTGACCCGGATCCCGCTCCATTTTTGCAGTAATCTCTGCAGCAAGCAGAGCCGGCACAATTCCATCCTTATCTGTTGTCCAAACGGTGCCATCCAAACGGACAAAAGATGCTCCAGCACTTTCTTCACCACCGAAACCAAGCGAGCCATCGAGCAAACCGTTAACGAACCACTTGAAACCAACGGGCACCTCATAAAGCTTATGTCCAAGCTTTGCGGCAACGCGGTCAATCATCCGGCTGCTTACCACCGTTTTACCGATGGCCGATTCCATGGGCCACTTTGGCCGATGTAGAAAAAGATAGAAAATGGCAACGGAAAGGTAGTGGTTGGGTGGAAGGAGTCCGGTACC
This sequence comes from uncultured Ignavibacteria bacterium, assembly GCA_963774455.1. Taxonomy (GTDB): domain Bacteria; phylum Bacteroidota; class Ignavibacteria; order Ignavibacteriales; family Ignavibacteriaceae; genus DATFVA01. The sequence goes on along the minus strand of CAVZFD010000003.1, from coordinate 709,390 downwards.
TGGGGTTACAATTCCGTGGCGGTCATGGTCTGTGTCACATGCAAATGCAATATCGAAACGATCCTTTATGTCAATCAATCTTTGCATAGCATACGGCGAAGACGGATCCATGCGGATTTGTCCATCCCAATCTAACGTCATGAAGCGAAAAGTCGGATCGACTTCTTTATTAACAACAGTCAGGTTCAACCCATATCGCTCTGCAATCGGCTCCCAATAATGGACACCGGCACCGCCGAGTGGATCCACTCCCATACTTATTTTAGCATCACGGATAATATTCATGTCGATCACATTGCCCAGATCGTTCACATAAGCATTGAGATAGTTATGCCGATGCGTAGTGTTAGCGCAAAGGGCTTTCTCAAGAGGAATCCTTTTTAAACCATGAAGGCCATTCCCGAGAATTTCGTTTGCTTTCTTTTCGATCCAGCTGGTGACTTTTTCATCTGCAGGGCCGCCGTTAGGGGGGTTATACTTGAAACCTCCGTCGTGCGGAGGATTATGCGAAGGTGTGATAACTATGCCATCAGCCAGTCCCTTCTTACGTCCCCGGTTATACGTGATAATAGCATGAGAAATAACAGGTGTCGGGGTGTATTCATCTTTCTCAGCAATCATGATATCCACTCCGTTTGCCGCAAGCACCTCAACCGTGCCGGCAAATGCCGGTTCGGAAAGGGCGTGTGTATCCATTCCCAAAAACAAGGGACCATCAATTTTATGCTTTAGACGGTAAAGACATATGGCCTGGCTTATAGCGAGAATATGCTGTTCGTTGAATGCTTTGTCGAAAGATGAACCACGGTGACCTGAAGTGCCGAACATAATCCGTTGTGCAGGAACCGATGGATCGGGCACTGCAGTATAATAGGCTGTTATCAGCTTTGGAACATTAACCAGCTTTGCCGGTTCGGCAGGTTTACCTGCATGAGGGTTTATCACCATTATTCTTTCTTTCCTTCAATGACTTTTTATTAAAGCGCACATCCGTAAGTCAAAGATGAGGGCATTAAAATATTTGAGAACCCGGTGATGTCTTTATAATAGTAAGATATTCAGGAATGTTCAATCGATCGAAAGGATGAAAAAGGAATTAGATCTCAAATAGCAGATCTCAATAGGGAGTCCGAAGTATTTATATAGAAGTGGAATCGCAGTGCCGCAGGCAATTGAATTCAGCAGCGCAGGAATACCGACAGAAGTATCAGCTTTATACCATTCCGTAGGGTATATCAGCCATCAACTGGGACTTCTTCACGAAGATGCCGAAAGCTGCCGTTGAAGTCGGCGGCGGAATGGCAAATGCTCCCATTAGGCACAGGAATATTAATAGCGCTGGCAAACGCCCAGGGTTACCCGTTGGAATTCTGTCAGGAATTTATTTATCGGAAAAACAGCAAATCCTGGTTCGCAAGAACTGTACGATCTCTTGCCGAGATTCTTAATGGAATTCCTTCCATTGTAAGAGACATGGTAGCATATATAATCGTTGTTTTACCGATGGGAAGGTTTTCAGCCCTGGCAGGCGGGTTCACGCTGGGTATACATATGATACCGCTGATACACGGACTACAAAGGAAATGATGAACCTCATTCCCCATTCTTACGTGAAGCCGCACTGGGATTGGGGATACCAAGATGGAAAACTACTTCGCCAAGACCAGCAGGATCTTCACAAACCCTTCGAAGAAACAGACTGAAGATTATGTAACCGGAAGATTCGGCTGATCCGGGTCAATTTACTCCGGATATCTCATCCTTATTTTAATAAAATCATTTTCCTGACCAGCACTGCATTACCGGTTTCCATGCGGTATATATAAATTCCGCTGGGTAGATCTTTACCATCAAATATAACTTCATAATACCCTCCTGATTTATACTCATTAACAAGGGTACGGATTTCTTTCCCTGTAACATCACAGACCCTGATTGATACCATTCCATCCCGGGATAAACCGTAAAATATCTTTGTCTCAGGATTAAAAGGATTGGGAAAATTCTGCTTTAGTATATACAATGTCTGCTGCTCCCCTTCCTCCGGTGTGACTGATGACGGATAACCCTCCCCGTCAACAAAAATTAGCAATGTATCATTCTGAAGGGAATTAGAAACAAAAACCAGGGTATCCTGGAAATAATCAGTTGTGGAATTCTGTTTACAGATGACACAAAGGTCAACGTAATAAAATACAAACTCAGCCTTATCGCCGGGTTCGAGGTTTAATCCCAGGGGCTGCCAGCCTGCATAACCGCCCCATGATGCATAATAAACGAAGCTCGAATCGTTTGTATGTACATCCAGCCAGTAGCCGTAAAGCGGATTAACCGTATACAGTGAATCGATAGTCAAAAGATCTATACCGGTATTGGTAATGAATAATGAATCGGATTCATAAATATGAAGAGTATCTTTATCAGGACTGATCTGTTGTGCTGATACAACGGAGGAAAAAAGAACGAGAAAAGATATTATACTGTTTCTCATATCTATACCCTTTTTTTATCTTCTGTTAAGTTCGCACTTTTAAAGATGAGTTTCAATCAGTGCTTATATAAATAGCGATCCCAGGATCACAAATGAAGTCCCAGCTCGACAGAGCCTGCATGGAGATCGAATATAAAATGTAAAATAAATGGGGTACCGGGATAAAAAGTAAGCTGTGCTACAGGGAAAAACCTTATAGCAGATGAGGTCATCTTTTTATCAGTTCCGCTTCCGTTTTCAGTACTTATAATTTTAGCACCAAGAAATTCACTCTCATATTTCCTGTACTCGTATTCATATGTAACTTCATAATTAGTAAACAGAACATTAATACCTCCCCCGATGTCGATCGATAGAAGCTCCTTAAAGTAGAATACCGGTAAGGTTATATCAGCCTGTACGTAACCGGAGCTTTTAAGATTTATATTGTTTGTACTGAATTCAAATATCTCCGATCTGTTCCTGATACCATCAACGTTTCCCTTGTTCCAGAAACCATGTTTTTCTCCTTCAATAGAATGGTTAATCATGCCGTACCCTCCGGAAGCTCTTACATTTATCATATTAAAAAGACCGTAATATTTTGATAAACTGAATTTGTATTTAACCGAAAGAAAAAGAGAGCTCATCTGAAATTTCCGTTCGACATCTGACCCCGAATAAAGAGGAGTATCATAAGTAAAATCACCGACGAACATATAGTCACTATGAAATGAATAACCTGCCCCGATCTCGATCCCTGAAAACAGGTTATTACTGTCGTAATAATGCTCCATAACTTTTACAATTATTGATGCAGCATCAATCCCTGAACTGCTTTTGTTTTTATCGATAAGATTCATGCAGATGATCAGTTTCTTCAGATCGCTTTTTGAATATGCTGACGGGTTGATCTGCATTTCCCTGAATCCAGATAATTTCTTTAGTTCAACTTCGCTCCTGATGTCTTCATAATTTAGGGATTTATCGTATTTCATCGTTGTATTATGGGTGTAATATTTAACCACGAAAAAATTCAGCAGGTTTTTATCGGTATATTTTTCAAGTTCAGGTACTTTCTTTAATCTAATATCTTCATCGATATAATCATCAATAAAATCCACACCCAAACTGATAAGCCTCTTATCAGCATCTTTTTCTTTTACTTCTTCTCTAAGTCCCACCAGATTCCCATTATGTTCAGCTTCATACATTTTTTTGATATCGGAGAAGTTCCTGAGAAAGTAATCTTTACCGTAACTATCACCCAGCTTCTGTTCCAGGTACTTCGTATAGTAATAAATAAGATCGGGATTTATGTCGCTGTAGGCTTTAATTGACAGATCGATCTGTTCTGAATAAGTCTTGTTTCCTGTAACTACTTCAGGCAGATAATCTTTGTAAAGGATAACGAAGTCCTGTGCGAAACAGTGGATTGAAACAAGGATTAAAATAACAGGCAGGAATTTCATTGCTTTCCACCTCTATTATGATTCGGCAATTGATTTTGTTTTTGAAATAAATTTATCATGGCTCCCCTGGCTTCCCTATACCTTTTCCCGAAACCAGTATTATTAATATAACAAACCGGCAGAAAATAATCCGCTGTCAGGTAAAATTATTTGAAAAAATCGTTGGGCCGGAATGCAGAACTATTGTTACCAGCAACTACTCAACTAAGCCCAGGGCAAGCGCAAGAAAGCCGAAAGCACCGAAAACAAAATGGATGATTATTGAAATTGTGGTATTCTTCCTGAGCTGCACTATAGCCGGCAGTATAAAAAAAATCGGTGTTGCGGAAAGCATAAGGTCAAATCCCATGGGAATATGGAACCCTGCCCAGAATAGTCCATGAACCAGCCAGGTCCATTTTCCGTTAAGCAGCTCCTGTCTTGGCTGAATATATCCCCTCCACAGGAATTCCTCTCCAAAAATATTAAAGAAGAAAAACAGCGGCCATACATACAGTATATACATATACCCGCCTTTCAGAGGCATATTCTTAAAAAAGAACGGAGCAGCATCTATATTTACTATCGGAAGTATAATTTTAGCAATGAGGAAGGACGTTAATGAGAGGAAGATAAAACCTCCTATTGTCCACATAGTATCTCCAAAGGAGAGCTTTCTTATCCTCATCCTTTCTAACAGTACTGAAAGTTTAAAGGATCCCGCATCTTCCCCGCTCAGCCATAAAGCACCGAAGAACATAGGAACAAGCACAAGCAATCCTACAGAGAGAAAATAACAGATCTCAATAGGGAGTCCGGAGTATTTATATAGAAGCGGAATCGCAGCGCCGCAGGCAATTGAGTTCAGCAGCGCAGGAATACCGAACAGAAGTATCAGCTGCGGCCAGGAGAAGGGTTTAACCGGGTTCATATTTTGACAGTATTATAAATATGATTTATAATGAAAAGAAAAAATATTATTTTTACTGCAGAAAGTATAATGATTTTGCTCCTTTTCTAATGCATAAAGTATTGAAATACCTAATCTCTCTTTGCCTGCTGATTTTGGTAGTCACGCATGGGATAATCCAGTTCGGGATGTTTGAATTCTTTCGCGCTGATTACAGGGCGGAAGCCGCAAGACTGATTGGTAAAGGCGTACCCAAAGAGGGACAGGTAGTATTTTGTTTAGATATAGATGACCTTAAAAACGCTCACTCAAAGATTGAATGGAAAGATGATAAAGAATTCCGTTTCGAGAACAAACTATACGATGTTATACGAATGGATACCAGTGGTGATTCTGTCTATATATACTGCCTATACGATGAAGACGACACTATGCTTTATTCAGTTCTCGACAATCTGATTGAAGACGATGAGGATGACGCGGAAAGAACTAACGGATACGGCATCTTTTTGAATCATTATTATTGCTGTGAAAATTTCGATTATAACCTTAACAGTCCGGGAGCTGATGATAATATTTATATCAGTCCGGTAATAAACCTCCTTGACGGTGAATACCTTCTTATTACTCCTCCTCCCCGATCGGTAATTTAATTCTGTATTAATAATTACTGACTGGCAGGCCGATCCTGAAGGATTGCGTTCTGACTATTCCTACACTAATACACAGGTATTCACCATGAAATTATTTATTTCATTATTATTATTAATTAATATATCCACCTTTGCACAGGTTGTGACAGTTAGAGACCTGGCTACCAATAATCCCATTGAGCTTGTATCTATTTATAACTCGGAACCCAACAGATCGCTTCTAACCAATTCCAGCGGAAAAGCTGATATCACCAAGCTGGATAAATCAAGGAAAATGGTTTTCAGGATACTCGGCTATGAGAAGCTTGAGCTGACATTTGCTGAAATTAAAGAAAAAAAATTCGATATATTTCTGAAAACCACTACAATCTCGCTTGATAATGTAGTGGTTACAACAAACAGGTGGGAGGAAAATAAAAATAATATACCGAACACAATTAAGGTTGTAAGCCCCAGGGATGTCGATTTCCAGAATCCGCAGACAACAGCAGATATGCTGGCTATGTCGGGCAACATTTTCATCCAGAAAAGTCAGCTCGGCGGTGGTAGTCCTATGATAAGAGGATTTTCCACCAACCGGCTTTTGATAGCAGTTGACGGGGTAAGGATGAACACAGCTATTTTCAGGAGCGGCAACCTGCAGAATGTAATTTCGCTTGATGCGAACGCATTGGATCATACGGAAGTTATTTTTGGACCAGGTTCAGTAATTTACGGCAGTGATGCCATTGCAGGCGTAATGAGCTTTCATACGCTATCACCGCGGCTTGCCTATGATGGTTCACCATCATTTAATGCGGGTGCGATGACAAGGTTTTCCTCCGCAAATTTGGAAAAAACCGGTCATATTCATTTTAATCTCGGCTTCAAAAAACTGGGGTTTTTGTCGAGCCTGACATACACAGATTTCAATGACCTTGTTATGGGAAGTAATGGTCCTGATGAATACCTGCGGCCCACCTACCAGGAAAGAATAAACGGAACAGATAGTGTCTTTGTAAATGCTAATCCCAAAGAACAAAGGTATACAGGCTATAACCAGATTAACTTTATGCAGAAAGTACTTTTTAGTCCGGTTGACGAATGGGACCTGGAATACGGTTTTCATTATTCAACCTCATCGGATGTAACGCGCTACGACAGGCTCCTCCGTCCGAAAGGCAGTACCCTGAGGTCAGCAGAGTGGTATTATGGTCCCCAGGACTGGATGATGCATTCACTCTCTGCAGTTAATTATTCACCAAACTCAATTTATGATCTTTCAAAAGTTACCGCTGCCTACCAGTATTTTGAGGAGAGCAGGCACGACAGAAATCTGAATGCAGCAGACAGAACAAACAGGGTTGAAAAAGTATATGCATATTCTTTAAATATCGATCTTCTTAAAGAATTAACGGGAAATTCAAATCTGTATTACGGCGCTGAGGTGGTTCTTAATAAAGTAGGTTCTACAGGAACCACAGAGAATATTCTAACAGGTGTTTCACTGCCCGATGCATCAAGATATCCTGATGGTGCCGCCTGGAATTCTTACGGTGCATATGCAGCTTATAAGAACCAGTTCAGTCCTCAGTACATACTCCAAACTGGCATACGTTATAATTATGTAACTCTCGATGCGGAATTCGATAATACCTATTATCAATTCCCTTTTAAGACAGCTGAGATGAGAACCGGAGCCTTAACAGGAAGTGCGGGAATCGTATGGCACCCTCAGAGCGACTGGCAGGTAAACCTGAACTTCTCCACAGGCTTCAGAGCACCAAATGTTGATGACCTCGGTAAAATCTTTGATTCTGAACCCGGTTCGGTGGTTGTTCCTAACCCTGATCTCAAACCTGAGTATGCATACAATGCGGAATTAGGACTGGCCAAAGTGTTCGGGGCTTCGGCTGAATTCGATTTAACCGGCTTTTATACATACCTGGATAATGCGCTTGTAAGGCGTGATTTTACATTAAACGGACTCGACAGCATTATGTATGACGGCACCCTAAGCAGAGTTCAGGCTATACAGAATGCTGCTTATGCGCATATATGGGGAGTAGAGGCCGACCTGAATATTAACTTTCTCGATTATTTCAATTTCCGGGCTCAGCTAAATTATCAACAGGGAGAGGAAGAAGATGACGCCGGAAACGTCACCCCCCTGAGGCACGCGGCACCCTGGTTCGGGAAAACTGAATTTTCCTTTAAGAAGGATAAGCTGGGTGCGTCATTATACGCTGATTATAACGGGGAGATTGCATACAGCGACCTGTCCCCTTCTGAATATGAAAAAGATTACCTATACGCAAAGGATGCTGATGGAAATATTTACTCGCCATCGTGGTACACACTAAACCTGAAGTTAAGCTACAGATTGTTTGATAATGTTGAAGCGTATCTCGGAGTTGAAAACATTACAGATAAACGGTACAGGCCGTACTCTTCGGGGATAACAGCTGCAGGAAGAAATTTCATCGGTTCTCTGAGGTTTAATATATAGGATATAAAATTCCAACGTCGCCCGCCCGCGGCGCAAACCTTTATCTCTTTTGTCCATAAAGTAACACCGGTCTTCTGGACCGGTGTTACCTGGCATTAAAAAAAATTAACCTAACCGTTTTATCGGTTCTCCCTCCAGGTCCTTAAGTTGATTTATTAGTTAATTATTAGCCGTAGGGGTTTATCCAGACGAAAATGAGACACTGCCGTTTTGTCAGACTGTTTATTTTTTCAATAGCCAAAAATTGCCTTTTTTCACAGTCTTGAACTGTCTCATTTTGATTCCACCTCCGCTATGCCTCCGTCCTTCTCCCAATATAAAACCAAGGTAAAATAAAGTCTGCCATTTTTGTCATACTGTATAAATTATCAGCAATTCACTATCACTTCGGATGAAACCCAAATTTCAATTTTCAATTTTCAATTTTCAATTTTCAATTTTCAATTTTCAATTTTCAATTTTCAATTTTCAATTAAAAAGGCTATCTTTCGTCGGGTTCATATTCAGGTATTAGGTTGGAAAACGACAGGAAAACACAGATAATCAAAGCTGCCGTAAAAAGGTTCTCGAAACATGGACCGGGGAAAACCACTCTCGATGAAATTGCACGGGATTTACGAATCGGCAAAGCTACCATATACCACTATTTCGTATCTAAAGAGGCCCTGTTCTACAGTTCTATAGAATGGGAAAGCGAACAATTCATTGCTGAAGTAAAGTCTATTTTTGATAATGAGGCTCTGTCGTTGCGTGAAAGGTTTAATGAGTATTTTCTCTGCAAGGAAAAGTTAGATCAGAAATACAAACTTCTATATGAGATTTTCCTTCAGCTAATGAAGGATGACTCGTTTGAGAAAGAGAAATCTATACTTAAATCGATGCTGAGAAAAGAGGAAGTTATACTTGAGATGGTGCTGAATCCCGCTTACAGGATGAAAGAACTTAAACACATACCATCGTTACCTGTCATGTTTGTTATTACCAGCTGGGGATGGCTTTTCGGTGTGAAATTAAACCGTGTAACAAGCAGTGAAGATCAGATTCTCCCAAAAGAACTCCTGAACATCCTAATCGAAAACGTTCTGCCTGATTGATCCGTATCCTTTTCTTTGAATTTTCATGCAAATTTAATCTTCAATCCATCTCATCCTTGTCATCGTCATCAAGGACTATTTTCTCATATTTGTGCTTAATCATCTGGGCTTCAACAATAAAATAAACATCTTCAGCAATATTAGTCGCATGATCGGCAAGTCGTTCAAGGTGTCTTGAAACTACGAGGAGAGCGACGCCAGGGTCAACATTCTCAGGCTTCTCTTTCATAATTTCTTTTAATATTGTATAATTCTCCACATTCAGATTATCAACCGTATCGTCAGTTTCAATTACCTTTTTTGCAAGTTCAGCATTTCCGCCGATAAAGGCATCGATAGCATTTTTTATCATTTCCCTGGTAACCTGCGACATTTCCCTTAAATGAGTCTTCTCAAAAAAGCCGGGTTTCTTCCCCAATTCTTTAGCAGACTCGGCAATATTCACGGCAAGGTCGCCTATCCTCTCCAGGTTGGTATCAATTGTAAGAGCAGACATTATAAGCCGTAAATCCATCGCAACAGGCTGACTCAATGCAAAGATCTTCTGGCATATCTTTTCAATCTTTACATCATATTTATCAACTTTAGTGTCTCTCTCAATTACAAGATCAGCAAGTTCATTATTCCCCTCTTCAATAGATTTCAGAGCCAGCTCAACCTGTTCATCTACAAGGCTGCACATCTTGATTAGGCGAGTTTTCAATTTCTCAATCTGAATCTCAAATTGGCGTTCCATTTTGAATCTCCTTCAAATGATTAAAAATCTTCTTTAACCAAATCTGCCTGTAATATAATCTTCGGTCTGCTTCTTAACAGGCTTTGTAAATATCCTGCTTGTTTTATCATATTCTATTAACTCGCCCAGGTAAAAGAAAGCAGTACTGTCGCTTACCCTGGCTGCCTGCTGCATATTATGAGTTACAATTACTATAGTGTAATTCTTTTTCAGAACGTGAATAAGATCCTCGATCTTGGCTGTGGAAATAGGGTCAAGTGCACTTGCAGGCTCATCCATAAGGATGATTTCAGGCTCGATTGCGAGCGTTCGGGCAATGCACAATCTCTGCTGCTGTCCGCCGGATAAAGCCAGCGCTGGTGATTGAAGCCGGTCTTTCACTTCATCAATTAATGCTGCCTGTGTAAGCGACTTCTCTACAATTGAATCGAGAACTTTTTTATCCCGCATACCGTTTAGCTTTACTCCGAATACCAGGTTTTCATATACGCTCATTGGAAAGAGATTGGATTTCTGAAAAACCATCCCTATACTCCGTCTGAGATTTACAACATCAACATCACGATCGTAAATATTCTTACCATCTATTACAACTTCACCGTTTAATTTTACACCATCGATGAGGTCGTTCATCCTGTTGATTGATCTTATAAAAGTTGATTTTCCGCATCCGCTTGGACCAATAAACGCTGTTACTCTATTGGCCGGAATATCCATCGTTATATCTTTCAATGCCTGATTCGTACCATAATACAGGTTGAGATTTCTAACGGATATTTTAACTTCTTTCATTTAAATACAGAGAAATTCTGATTGAAATAATAGCAAAAATAAAACTTAAGTGAAAAGCGGAAGATTAGTAAATTGCTTCACGGATCCGTGCGCTGATATAATCCATCACCCAGACGACAAACGCAATCATCAACACAAGGAGTCCTACTTCATGCCATCGTGCCAGTCCCTGGTATTGCATGAGCATAGTACCTATACCGCCCCCGCCTACAAGTCCTATTATTGTCGCCATTCTTACATTTATATCCCAACGATAAATTGTAAACGACAAGAAAGGAAGCATTATCTGGGGCACCACTGCATACCATACTACCTGGACTTTATTGGCTCCGGTTGCACTGATTGCCTCAACAGGTCCTGTTTCAATATTTTCAATTGCCTCCGAATATAGTTTAGCATTAGATGCGATAGTGTGAACAAGCAGAGCTATCATTCCGGCAAAAGGTCCTATACCGACCCACACGGAAAATATAATTGCCCAGATCAAAGGCTCTATTGAACGTATGAAATTAAGGATCACTCTGAGAATATAATAAACAGCAAAACTTATTTTATTTTCCTTCATCAAATTTCTTGCGGTGAAGAAGGACAGAATGAGTGTAATTGGTATTGAGATCAGGGTTGCAAGCAGGGCTATATATATGGTTTCGATCATCGCAAACAATGCGTCATCAAATATTCCCATCTCCGGCTGAAATAATGAGCTGAATATTCTTTCAGCACCCTGTATTCCTTCACTGCTGAAAAGATCGATGATGGAAATTCTTGTAACGATCCACCCTGCGATAAACGTAATATTGAACAGAAACCAGCCGAAAATCTCTACTGTGTATTTGGATACCTTATTATCCTTTGCGATCCCAAAAAGTTTGGCAGATAGAGAGGTGCGCGAATACGTCCATATATACCCGGCTATTATGCTGATCATAAAAAGGATCAGGATATTATTCCAGCTGAAAGGAGGGTAACGCAGGTTCAGGATAAACTTGTAATAAACGGCCCTTTCAAGGACAATAAGGCTATAGAATACAAAAAAAATGTCAAGGAAAACTGATTTTACAAAATTAAATTTTGCTTCGCGCTTTTTATTCCGGTCGAGCATAGCCTGGGGGTGAAGTTCAAGTTCAGGATCAATCATCTTATCTCCACCTCTTCAGCCTCTTCACCATAAATAGTTTTAAACCAGGATTCATCAATATCGGATGGCATTCCCTCGTATATAATTTCGCCTCCCTTAAGGGCTATCACCCTTGAGGCATATCTTCTGACAAGACTAAGAAAATGAAGATTACAAATCACGGTGGTTCCAAGTTCCTTATTTATTTTTTCAAAATACTGCATAACAGAGTTTGAAGTTGCAGGATCGAGAGATGCCACAGGCTCGTCAGCAAGGAGCAGCTTTGGATTTTGCATAAGGCTGCGGGCAATAGCCACACGCTGCTGCTGGCCACCGCTTAGTGAATCGGCCCGTAGAACGGCCTTCTCAGTAATCCCTACCCTTTCAAGGTTTGTATAGGCTTCCTTGATGGTCTCATCGCTGAATTTTTCAAAAACCGACTCAAAGGTTCCCAGTGAACCAAGCTTCCCTGTGATTACATTTGTTAGTACAGAACGGCGTTTTATCAGGTTGAATTGCTGAAAGACCATCCCGATCTGGGACTTAACCTTTCGCAGCTCCTCACCTCTTATGTGGGTAATATCTCTGCCCAGGAACCTGATTTTTCCCGAAGTAGGTTCTATCAGACGGTTTATACTTCTCAGAAGTGTGGATTTACCGGATCCGCTTAACCCGATAATTACAAGAAATTCCCCTTCCTCTACTTTAAAGGATACGCCTTTCAGAGCGTGCGTTTCGTTCTTATAAATTTTGTGAAGGTTTTCTATCTCTAACAGCATTAGTTTTTCATCAGGTTTTCAAATTTTATATTTTGTGCTTCAAGCAGCTTTCTTAGTCCGTTATAGTCGCTGTCTGTTGTTCTGATCAATCCCCGGATATCATATATATCATACATCGATTTTCCGCCTTCAGGCGTGGAAACGTACTTAATCAACGCCTCAATTATTTTTTCTTTCATATCCTCATCCAAATCTTTTCTAAAAACCCAGGGGTCATTCGGAATACTCTGTGTAAAGCCTATGATCTTAACTTTTTGTTCAACATCGGGAAACTGCTTTTCAACTCTCATCCGGGCATCAAGTATCTTATGAGTTTCAGGATCAGGGGGTGCATAATAGGTGGCCCCGGCAGCAACCTGTCCCTGATAAACCATTGTAACCACGTTGTCGTGCCTCATCGCAAATACGGTTTCGCTCGGTTTTATGCCTTTTTTATCCAGCATAGCTTTGGGCAGGATGTATCCCGACGTGGAGGATGGGTCAACATAGGCAAAACTTCTGTCATTAATATCAGGAAGACTATCGATGCCGGAATCATACCTGGTAATTATCTGTCCTTTATACGAAGTCTCATTATTATCCCTTACAATTCGAAGCCTCGCCTCTGCGCCGTATTTAGCATTTGCCATCAGGTAGGAAAATGTATTAATACTAGCAATATCAGCTTTTTTTGTGCCGAAGGCTTCAACCACAGCAATAAAGCTGGCGGGAACGGCAGTAATGAAGTAATAACCTGTCTCCTTTTCAAGGAAATCCGTTAAATCCTTTGCATTAGTGGTTATTCGTTTCGCATCCACAGAAGGAGTGAAATAAAGCTTAATAGGGTTGCTTCTGGTGCCAAGGACTCCCTCGTTCAACTGCCGTGCAGATGAAATAACGATGAAAATAATTAATGGTGAAAGGTAAAGAAGATATTTTAAGGATCTCATAACCAGCTAAATTTAGAATTTCTAATATGCTAATTATTTTCGATCTATCAAATATAAAACGGCGGTTTCAATGTTAAATAATCGTTAAAAAAGGAAGGAGATCTCTCAGGGACTCATACTGTTTCTTATTCTTGATTGATGGTCCCGGACCTTTGCCGTCTGCCATAATTTCCTCCAATAATATTTAAATAACGGAGGCTGTCTTAAAAATATCCTCAACCCGAACTTTGGTTTAATCGACCTCCCGCACAAAACGGGCACACAAAAAATCTTCTAAGACAGCCTCCAGAAATTATAAGAAATCTATAGACTTCTTAAATAATTAATGACTTCCTCTCTGGAAGAGCCTGTTTTTTTCTGGATTCTCCCAATGAGTTCATCTTCTTTTCCTTCGGAATACCGAAGATCATCATCAGTAAGATTACCCCAGTGCTGTTTTACTTTACCCTTAATAACATTCCAGTTGCCTTTTATTTCGAGCCTGTCCATAGTATCTCCTTTGTTAATTTATAACTACAGTTACAAATTAAAGGATAACCTGAAATATCAAATGAAAATCGTCACGTTCTACTGATCGTTCCTTTCAATCTCATATGCGTTGTTAGCTGAATTGCTGTCGGGTATATACTTTTCGCCAAGTAAGATGCGGGTAACAGGTTTTGCCGGTTGAAATTCAATATTAACTGAATTTTGATTCTCCCATACAGAAGCGGATTTGTATACAGAGTCCCTGGAACCGTCGGAATACATAAAGACCAGGCTTACAGGAACCGGAATCTGACCTTTCTTTTCAACTTCAACGGAAATTTTATCTCTGCCTTGAACAACATTTTTTATCCCAAGGTCGGGGTAGTCGCTTGTGAAGTACCACGTTTTCCAGAACCACATAAGATCCGTTCCGGCAGATTTATTAAAAGTAAAGAAATAATCGAATGGTATCGGATGCTTGCCATGCCAGTTTTTCATATATGTGTGCAGAGCATCCTTAAATTTTTCATCTCCCAGAGCATCGCGAAGGAAGAGGTAAGAAAGGCCGGGACGGGTATATGCGGCTATCCTGTAGGGCCTGTAGGACATATTATCTGTAGTTACAGATAATGGAATATCGTTTTCCGTACCTGCGTAAGTATTGAAATTTTCTGCCTCCCTTTCGATCCTTCTCCTATCGTGTAAAATCTTAAGCTCAAGGTCGGTTGGAAGAAATACCGCCCAGCCTTCATCCATCCAGGCATATTTCTGCTCATTCGTTCCCATGTAGAAAGGAAAATACTGGTGTGCACTCTCATGGGAGGTTAATCCCATTGTGCTTCTGAACGATTCCGTACTTCCGTCGTTTATCAGCATCGGAAATTCCATACCGCCTGATCCATTGAATACTGTAAATGAAGGAAAAGGATACGGAACAGCAGGCATTTCTGTGGAAAAATAATCGATGCATTGCCGCGCAATAGCAGCCACCCCGTAAAAATCTTCGGATTCCTTTTTATATACGGCTGCTATGTACACTCTTCTGCCGTGTTCTACTTCAAGACTAACTCCGTCCCACAGGTAATGGTCACTGGTTCCGTAAACAACATCTGTTACATTTTCGGCTTTGTATTTCCATGTATTCAGCGGTTTACTTTGATTGAAAACTTCCTTCCCGAGATCATTCTTTGAGATTATATTTACTACGCTGTCGCTTGTAAAAGCGGCTTTATATTTCTCCAGGTAATCCTTTGAAAAGACCTCTTCAGGATTCTGAAGTATTCCTGTACCCCATACCGCAAAGGTATTCGGTACAGTTAACTCCACATCATAATTTGAGAAGTCGCTATAAAATTCCTGGATACCGGTATACGGGATCATATCCCAGCCATCAATATCATCATATACGGATACCTGGGGATACCAGTAGCCAAGTAAGGCTGAAGTTGAATCATACATCCCCATCCGAATACTTTCACCGGGCGGCATGGTGAAGTTCCAGTCAATGTTCAGCGTGATATCAGCGTGAGGGTTAAGTGGGTTCTCTTTTATGCTTATGATGAACAATGTACCCGCAGTACCGAACTTTTCCTGGTCGCTTAAGTTCTGCTCTTTACCGTTTATAGAAATCTTTTCTATGATCATTCCGTCAGTAAGGAACTCAGCGCTCAGGGGAAAATTCCTCGCCGAACTGCTTTTGGTGATATTCTGATAGAGCCTGAGGATTATTCTTTTAAGGGTGTCGGGACTATTATTATGGTAAACGATTTTTTCCTTCCCGCTCAGAAGTCTGTCTGATGGATTAAAATCGGCTTTAATAAAGTAATCAGAAGAGTTCTGCCAGTAATTCGGTCCTGGCGTTCCGTCCAGTGATCTTGTTCCTTTATCGTAGGCTGCCTGAATGTTCCGAGGGATATAATTCTGCTGAGCATAAACATTACAGATATAAATAAAAAGAATGATTAATAGAACGGAATAGTTCAGTGTGGTTTTCATTTATTCCTTCCTCCCGCTATTAAAATAAGGAATCAGTATTACCTTGGTTAAACTTTGTTTTGTTGAATCTTTTATATGCCAGGGATGTGGCCTCCCTTCCTCGTGGAGTCCGCTGAATAAATCCCTGCTGGATTAAGAAAGGTTCATATACTTCCTCTATCGTTCCCGCATCCTCATTAACGGCTACAGCTAATGTATTCAATCCTACAGGGCCGCCCTTATACTTTTCAATAATGGCAAGAATAATTTCCTTGTCCATTTCATCCAGTCCGTACTCATCAACTTCCAGTGCCTTCAGAGCTTTCCTGGCTGTTTCAACATCCACAACTTTCTTATCATCAAAATCTGCAAAATCTCTCGTCCTTCGCAAAAGCCTGTTTGCTATACGGGGAGTTCCCCTCGATCGTTTTGCGATCTCCATGGCCGCATCTTTTTCAATACTAAGGCTGAGTATTTTTGCTGACCGCTGCACAATGAAGTGGAGAGTTTCCGACTCATAATAATCGAGCCTGAACTTAATCCCGAATCGGTCTCTCAGTGGAGACGTGAGCATACCTGCTCTCGTAGTAGCACCTATCAGAGTGTATTTAGGAAGACTAATCTGAACTGTCCTTGCATTCGGTCCTGTATCAATCATAATATCCAGTTTATAGTCCTCCATAGCCGAATATAAATATTCCTCAACAACCGGACTGAGGCGGTGGATCTCATCAATAAATAAAACAGATTTCTCTTCAAGGTTAGTAAGAAGTCCCGCCAGGTCCCCGGGTTTTTCGAGCACGGGACCTGAAGTTATCTTCAATTTTACACCCATTTCATTGGCGATTATGTGGGCAAGGGTCGTTTTTCCGAGTCCCGGCGGCCCCGTTAAAAGTACATGATCAAGAGCTTCTTCCCTTTTACAGGCTGCTGAGATAAATACGTTCAGGTTATCAGTAATCTTACTCTGCCCTTTAAAGTCTTGCAGCTGTCTTGGTCTGAGAGTCTGCTCAACCTGTTTTTCCAAATCATTTATTTCTGGATTAGTCGTACCGGATTTTCTCATTTCTACTGCGTAACGAGTTGTTTGTTCTTAATTTTAAGCTTATGAATTACGATTACCATCAAAGACATCAGGAGAATCATTCCAACTGCAAAGCCGACTGTATTCCAGGCACTAAGACCCTGGCCGAACAGAAGGATCAGTCCCGGGTTCCATGCACTTCCATACAATATCATCAGGTGTACAATATATATCAATAGCGTGTTTCTTCCAACTAGAATGAGGAATCTTGGTATGGTCTCTGCTTTCAGCGATATAAATGATACAACAGCATTAAGCATAAGAACAAATCCCAGCCTCATAATCGAGAGAAAAGGACTATCAAGCCATGTATCGAAACCGGCATTCCATTGCAGCTGCAGCACATAATTTATAATCAGCGCTCCTCCCATCAGTATTCCCCCTGCCGCAAAAATCCTTGTGCTGAAATTAACCGTCTTAAATACCATAGGATTTTTTGCAAGATAACTTCCTAACACACCTCCGGCGATAACAAATCCCACCCAGGGAAACAACGGAAAAATCGAACCTGTGCCTTTGTAAAAATACCCCGCCACCGGTACCGGAAGAAATTCTTTCCATTGTATATTCGCGAAAACAGGATGAAGCGCAAAGAATACGAGTGTTCCGAGCGCAAAAACAACGTAATCATGCAGGTTAAACTTCTCTGCTATCCATGCACATATCAAAAGGAAGAAAATACCCATTCCTATGCATTCAAGAACATCTACGGCCATAAATATCTGCCACTGCTCCGCAGTCACCTGTGAAAAATCCACAACCGTAGCCGTAGGATACCTGAGAAGATAACCAAGTGCAATCAGGAGAATAACGCGCTTATATCCTTTTTTAACTCTTGGATTGTTTTTATAGGGTTCTTTGATCAGCCGGAATAAATAGGTAAATACAGTACCAGCAGAAAACATAAAGATAGGTGCCGTCATTCCCCTCAAAAACAGCCATAATGTATAAACAGGAAATTCAGCACTCCTATAGGAATGAGCAAGCAGTACGTCTGTTGTATGTCCCTGTACCATCTGAAGAACAGCAAAGGCCCGCATCAAATCTATGAAAATAATGCGGTTCTTCTGAGAACTATGTGTCATTAATATCCCGGCATATACTGTTAAACTAGAAAATGAAAAATAACCAAACGCGGTTAAAAAAAGAATATATTAAATTCAGGTATGAAGTAAAAGATAAAGCTGACAGGTAAATAAATTGGAAGAGTGTCATCCCGACCAACTCGTGGTTCTCTTGAGAAAATGAGGGAGAGGGCTTAAATTTCACCATCAGAGTACGAAGAGCGCACAGAATGCGCCAAATCTTCGAAGACCCAACTTTACAGTTTCTAAACCCGAAATGACATTTCCTCTATAAGTCTTCAGGGTAAAAAAAAAGAGACAGGTCCACGACCTGTCTCTGTGTTGAAACATTTTGGTTGAATTTATTTTATGCTGATTGTTCTTGGTTTTACTCTATCGTGTTTAGGAAGTACAACTTTCAACTGGCCGTTCTCAAACTTCGCGGATACCTTTGTCTCATCAATGGTATCTGAAATTTTGAACTTCCGAAAGAAGTGTCCTGATTCTTTTTCCTTAAGAATGAATTTCCTATTCAGTACTTCTTCGTAATCAATCTTACCGAAGATCATCATTGAACCTTCTTCAATCTTCAGGTTGACGTCTTCTTTCTTTATCCCGGGCATATCCGCTGTAAGGATGAAATCCTCATTTGTCTCGTAGATATCTACCAGCGGGGCGTAACTTCCTTCATTTGTCAGAAGATCTTCCCATGATTGTTTTTCTTCTTTAACTTCAACTGTTCCATTATTATGATTGTCGTTCATCTTTTTCTCCTTGATTATTATATTAAACTTTGTAATTCAATCCATATCAAACCTGGACTGCAGGGATTATATCGTTTTTATGATTGTAAAATTCTACAGTATGACAAAATTGTCAGTCTTAATGTAAGCGAAAGGGCTGTTTGATATCACCGGAGACAGCCCTTATAAACATTATTTCTTGTTTTTATTTTTCTCTTCTTCTTCATCGACTACTTCATACGACGCATCCTGTACGTTATCCTTACCTTCCTCAGTCTTTCCTCCCTGCTGCTGCTGTCCTCCGGGTGCACCCTGTCCCGGGCCGCCCTGACCCTGTGGTCCGCCGGCCTGGCTGTACAACTGAGAAGCAATCTCATTCCACGTTTTGCTCAGCGAGTCCGTAGCCGATTTCATCTGATCGGTATTGTTCGAAGAAATAGCGTCTTCAACTTTCTTAATCTCCGCCTCAAGTCTTGATTTGCTATCAGATGACAATTTATCCTTCATTTCATCCATCTGTTTCTTCGTCTGGAAAACAAGACTGTCAGCCTGGTTCCTTACCTCTACAGATTCCTTCTTCTTCTTATCTTCAGCTGCATGCTCCTTAGCATCGTTCTTCATCTTCTCTATCTCTTCCTTGTTCAAACCGCTTGAAGAAGTGATCCTGATGCTCTGTTCCTTACCGGAAGCTTTATCCTTGGCATTAACGTGCAGTATACCGTTAGCATCTATATCGAAAGTTACCTCAACCTGCGGAACGCCTCGTGGTGCCGGCGGAATTCCGTCAAGATGGAACCTTCCAAGCGACCTGCTATCTGCGGCCATCTGCCTTTCACCCTGCAGCACATTGATCTCTACTGAAGGCTGGTTATCGGAAGCTGTTGAAAAGATCTCACTCTTCTTGGTCGGTATCGTGGTATTCGCATCAATAAGTTTCGTGAATACGCCGCCAAGAGTTTCAATTCCGAGTGAAAGCGGAGTAACATCAAGAAGAAGTACATCCTTTACGTCACCAGCAAGCACACCGCCCTGTATAGCGGCACCTATAGCTACAACTTCATCAGGATTAACGCCTTTGTGAGGCTCACGGTTGAAAAGCTTCTTCACCAATTCCTGAACCATCGGTATTCTTGTGGAACCTCCTACAAGTATGACCTCGTTAACCTGATCAGGAGTAACACCAGCATCTTTCAGCGCTTTTTCACAAGGGGTCTTTGTTCTCTGAACAAGATCATCAATAAGCTGTTCAAATTTCGATCTTGAAAGATTTATATTTAAGTGCTTTGGACCTTCCTGTGTTGCAGTGATAAACGGAAGGTTTACATCGGTCGACGAGGATGAAGATAATTCTATCTTCGCCTTCTCAGCTGCCTCTTTTAATCTCTGAAGCGCCATCGGATCTTTTCTTAAATCTATACTTTCCTGCTTCTTAAATTCATCTGCAAGGAAATCAATAATTCTCTGATCGAAATCATCGCCTCCAAGGTGACCGTCGCCGTTAGAAGATTTTACTTCGAAAACACCTTCACCAAGCTGGAGAATTGAAATATCGAAAGTACCTCCTCCAAGGTCATATACCGCAACTGTATGATCGGTCGTCTTTTTATCCAGACCATACGCTAACGCCGCAGCAGTAGGCTCGTTAATTATTCTTCTTACCTGGAGCCCTGCAATCTCACCGGCATCCTTTGTTGCCTGACGCTGGGAATCGTTGAAGTAAGCGGGCACTGTAATAACAGCTTCAGTTACTTCCTGTCCCAGGTATTCCTCAGCTGTTTTCTTCATCTTCTGCAGAATCATGGCGCTTATTTCAGGCGGGGAGTAAACCCTGTCGCCTATTTTTACACGCGCAGTATCGCTGTCGCCTGAAATAACTTCGTAGGGAACCTTTCCCTTTTCGTCAGTTATTTCATCTATCTTTCTTCCCATGAATCTCTTAATGGAGAAGACCGTATGCCTTGGATTTGTAATTGCCTGCCTTTTGGCCGGCTGGCCGACTAACCTTTCTCCTGATTTTGTAAATGCTACAACAGAAGGAGTTGTACGTCCTCCTTCAGAATTCGGGATTACCACCGGATCATTACCTTCCATAACAGCTACGCAGGAATTTGTAGTTCCTAAATCTATTCCTATTATCTTACCCATTCTAAAACTCCTTCCTGATTTGTGTTTTTATCTGAGTTCTCATGTAATTTGCTTTGTTTAATTATTTTATTTGATTTCAATATTTCTTTCTTTCGCGGCTTTAACTTCGTTTTTTCCTATTATTATTTTTAGAACACCGTTATCAAATTGTGCCTCAACGTTATCGGGATTTATGTCTTCAGGGAGCGAGAAACTCCTTGAAAAATCTCCGTAAATAATTTCGTTTCTGAAAAACTGCTTGTTTTCATCTTTTTTCTCTTGCCTTTTCTTGCTACCACTGATTGTCAGGATATTATCCTGGAGGGATATTTTCAGTTCATCCTTTTTTAGTCCCGGTATTTCAGCCTCAAGAAACATATTCTCATCATCGGCATATATATCAACTCTGGGACTGAATGAAAACCCCAGGTCAACATTTGCCGGAAATTCACCAAAAAACTTGTGCAGCCTGTTATTCAGATTATCTAATTCTCTTAATGGCTCAAATTTTACGAATGTCATTTTTATTCTCCAGTATATCTTAATAAACTTTTTATTATTAGTTCAATCAATGTGCCATCATATATATTTCCATAACTACTTTAATTACATTATGTTAGCGCTTCCATCAATGAGCAGCCCGGTGTGACTAAATGGCAGACAGTGTGACGTTTTGTCATACTGTATATGAAAGTGACATTATCTGCGTCATATCTAATAATTCCTGATTTCTAAAAATATTTTTTTATTTTAGTTTATCACATAATAAAAGGAATTGAATTGTTCGATCTGGAAACCTTTGATCTTAAACTTGACACAGAAATTATTGGAAGAAATTTTATTTATGCTGAGGAGGTAGACTCAACGAATACCACCCTTCTCAATAAATCCAATAAATTTGATAAAGACGGCACCGTACTATTAAGCGAGAAGCAGAATGAGGGCCGGGGAAGAAAAGATAGAGTGTGGTACAGCACCAGGGGTATGAATCTGACCTTTTCTATTCTGTTGAAGGACAGGGATCTTTCCGGCAGAAGAATAAACCTGATAAATTTTGCTTCCTCACTCGCGGTAGCGATGGCTATAGAAAACCTTTACCAGCTTAAAATTGAACTTAAATGGCCTAATGATGTTTTAATAAACGGAAAAAAAACCGCAGGTATTTTAATTGAATCTTCATCAACCGGAAAAAAGATTGAGAGAGTCATTACAGGAATCGGTATAAATGTGAACCAGACATCCTTTCAGGGTATTTATAATATCCCTCCGACCTCAATTAAAGAAGAATCAGGAAATAATATCGAACGCGAGATACTTCTTGCTGAAGTCCTGAATATATTTGAGGAGATTATTCAATGGATTGACGATAAACCCGATGAAATCTTAAAAGACTGGAAGGCGAGATGCAGGATGATAGGGGAAAAGATCTCTGTGACCGAGGGAGAAAAGGTAAAGTACGGAATCTTTGACGATCTAGATGATCAGGGGTTTTTAATACTTAGGACGGGCGGAAAACTCGAAAAGATATACTTTGGCGACGTAAGTATCGGTTAAAATTTTCTAAATTATCTGTTAACTATATGTTTCTTGCCTGTGATATCGGCAATTCATTTATAAAGGTCGGTTTGTTTGAAGGTGTTAAACTTACCGATTCATTTTCTTTCCAAAATCCTGATCGGCTGGCTGAAATCATATCAGAAAAAGATATAGCCGAAGCCGGGATCTCATCAGTAGTACCTGCCATAGCCGATAAGATTTTGCATCAACTTAATACAGTATCTATCCCCTATCATATAATTTCTCACAGATCATCCTTCAGTCTGAAGATAAAATATAAAACTCCTGAAACACTTGGCATTGACAGGCTTTGTTCTGCAGAAGGTGCATTCTTCTTGAACAATGGAATTAAAAAAGATGAGATCCTGCTTTCAATTGATATGGGTACTGCCACAACGATAAATCTTATAAGGTATCCCGGTGAATTTACCGGCGGGGTTATAGCACCGGGAGTTACTATGATGGGAACTGCATTACACTCTTACACTGCTCAGCTGCCCGAAGTGAATTTTGAAGATTATGAAGGGATGATCGGGGACTCTACAAAGTCGTCTATTGCAAGCGGACTTATAAATTCCACACTGGGAATGATAGCCAGGATAAATGTCCACCTCATCAAAACATATTCCGGGAAAAATATCATAATTTACCTCACCGGCGGCAATGCCGAAAAGATCCTTCCCTATCTGGATATAGAATTCACTTACGAGAAAAACCTCGTTCTTTTCGGGATCAAGGCTGTTAGTAAATTGAATATAAAAAGTTAAGCTTTGACGAGGATGTTATCGATGAGGCGTGTTTTGCCTATTCTACAGGCTATAAGAACATAATATTTTTTGCCTGGTTTCAGTTTCTTAACCGGGGAGAAGGTTAAAGCATCTACTATCGCGATGTAATCAAGGCTTGAAGATTCTACACCTTCAACTATGCTCTTCATTCCCGAAATAATCCGGTTCACATCATTTCTCCCTCCAGAAATCACTTTTCTTGCGTACATCAGAGAATAATTGAGTACAAGTGCATCCTCCCTTTCTTTTTCAGAGAGAAAAATATTCCGTGAGCTTAGTGCCAATCCGTCTTCTTCACGAACTACAGGGATGACAACTATTTTAGTACCAAACTTCAGATCTTTTACCATCTGCTGAATTACGAAAGCCTGCTGGGCATCTTTCTGCCCGAAAAATGCAGAGTCAGGGTCTACAATATTAAAGAGGATAGAAACGATTGTGGTTACACCCATAAAATGAGTTGGTCTGAACTCGCCCTCAAGTATCCGGGTAACATCCGCCACATTAACGTAACTCTGAAATCCAGGTTCATAAATTTCTTCGGCAGCTGGAACAAAGACATAATCTACACCGGCTTCTTCAAGTAACTTTTTATCTCTTTTCAGATCCCTGGGATACCTGGAAAAATCTTCTTTTGGTCCGAACTGGGTGGGATTTACAAATATTGAAACAACAGTTACATCTGAAATTTTCATTGAGCGTGAAACTAAAGAAAGGTGACCCAGATGAAGGAACCCCATTGTGGGAACGAGACCTATTTTTTTTCCCTCACTATGCAGAGCACCTGAGAGCTCCTGCATTTTCTTAACGCTTTTTATTACCTCGATGATAGCCTCAGCTGAGTAATGTTAAAACGTTATATATATGCTGCTTCAGTTCTTTCCTTGGAGAAACAATATCCACAAACCCGCGTTCAAGGAGGAATTCAGATCTCTGAAATCCTTTGGGGAGGTCCTTTCCGATTGTTTGTTTAATGACCCTGGGACCGGCAAATCCTATTAACGCCTCGGGCTCTGCTATATGGATATCACCCAACATAGCATAACTTGCTGTTGTTCCGCCTGTAGTCGGATCGGTCATTACTGAAATATAGGGAATCTTAGCTTCTGCCAGGCGGGCTAACCTTGAGCTAGTTTTTGCAAGCTGCATCAACGATAATGCCCCCTCCATCATCCTTGCGCCCCCGCTAGAAGAAATGATAATTAGGGGAATTTTATTTTTAAAAGCCCTGTCAGTCAGCCGGGCAATCTTTTCACCCACAACCGAGCCCATGCTGCCGCCAATAAACTTAAAATCCATACATCCAAATGCCACATCAATTCCGTTAAGCTTTCCTGTACCTGTCTTAACTGCATCATTAAGTCCGAGTTTTTTGATGGTCTCCGCAATTCGTTCATTATATTTTTTAGTATCCTCAAAGTCGAGCGGATCAGCGGAGCGCATCTTCTTATCCATTTCTTTGAACGTTCCTTTATCCAGCAGGATCTCTATATACTCGGCACTCCCGATGCGGAAATGATAACCGCATTTAGTGCAGGTCCATAGGTTCGTTTCAAGCTGCTTTTTATGAATGATCTCGCCGCAGCTGGGACATTTTTCCCACATACCGTCGGGCAGATCCTTCTTCTGGGAATCCGGAGAGATATTTTCCTTTGACCGTATAAACCACGGCATTAATTTGTTCCCTTCTGCACATCAGCGAATATGGTTAATACCATATCAGGATTGGTCGGATCGTTCGAGTAAACTGTGATGCGCCTGCTCATCTTACCTGAGCGATGACTTGTGTCGAGAGCTACATCTAATGTCCCTTTTTTTCCGGGCTCTACCTTCTCATTTGATACAAGGGCTGCTGTACAGCCGCACGAGGTTTTAATATCTCTTATCTTCAGTATTGCATTACCCTTGTTGATGAAGTTGAAGGTGTATCTAACTGTATCACCAACCACTACTTTACCAAAATCGTGCTGGGTTTCGTTAAAAAACGTCATGGGACTGTCAGTAAGATTTCCGGTTTTTGCTCCGGGATCAACTACCACACCGGTAAACTTAAAGCGTATTTCAGGTTTTTCGGGATCATTGGTTTTAACGGTAATATATTTCGTCTGTCTCCCTGAACGTCCTGTCGAATTAAAATCAACATTGATGTTGGTTGATTCTCCGGGTGCAAGATCTGATTTCTCAGGTTTTGCAGCAGTACACCCGCAGGAAGCCCTGACATCTTTAATTTTCAGGAGATCACCACCTACATTTGAAACAACGAAATCATACTTCACATGATCACCGCGAGGAACCTCGCCCCAGTCATATTCCATCAGCTGAGAGGCAACTTTAGGCGGAAACATTTGTGCAAGGCTGACGGCAGATACAAGAAGAACGAATGCGAAAATTTGCTTAATCATTTTATGCTCACCTTTATTGTAAAATTTTTTAAATAGTGTGGTTCGATATAGTCTATCTCTTTTTCGGTTTTGCTCTCTCCGGATTCCAATGCCCAGCGGGCAACATAATCCGGCTGAGGTGCAAATATATCATTCCGGTAAATTATCTCTTCATCGTTTTTTTTTACGGCGTTGCCGAAAGTAATAACATCCCGGGATTTGCGTAAAAACTCATCATATTCCAAAATCCCCAGGTTTTCCACAAATATATAATTATTACCAATAATTTGAAACTTTGCAAAATATACCTCGTCTGCATTTACCTTATTTGCAATGATGAAAACAGTATTTTCGGGCAAAAAGCGGGAAATCTGCAGCGCCAGGGCTTCAAACGTGGGAACCTGGATAAGGGGAAGAGATGCTCCGAAGGCAATTCCTTTAGCAGCCGACATACCGATCCTTAGCCCGGTAAACGAACCCGGCCCGTTCGAGATAGCCACAGCTGCAAGTCCTGCTGGTTCAATCCCGCCTGCGTGCAGGACTGAATCCACGATCTCAATCAGTTTTTCTGCATGAATATTTTTATAGTTTACGATGTTCTGAAAAAATTTATCTTCACTAAAATAAAGACATGCGCCGCAGAGACGGGAGGAGGTTTCGATTGCAAGTATGGGATATCTTTTATTCATATTCCCTGAATTCAAATGTTCTCTGTTGTTCTTCACCAGCACCAATATCGATTTCCTTTCGTTTCCGTGGAAGTATTTCAGGAAAGAGATTTCCCCATTCTATAAATATAATGGCTTCTTCGTCGTTAAGGTAATCCTCAAAACCTATATCGTACAGTTCCTCTAACCTGTTTATCCTGTAAAAATCAAAATGGTATATCTTCGTATTTCCTTCATATTCATTCACGAGGGCAAAGGTAGGACTGCTAACCGCCGTCACTCTGAAAAACTTAACAGCCTCACGAATAAAAAATGTCTTTCCGGCACCAAGGTTCCCCTTCAAAATAACAATATCTCCGGGGCCTAACCCTGCGGCATATTCCTGCGCCAGTTTTTTTGTTTCCTCTTCTGAATTAACGAGTACCTGTTTTTCAATCACTGTTACTTAGGTTCCATTGTTATTACAGGGAGAATCATTTCCTCCATTGAAATTCCGCCGTGCTGAAATGTATCTTTGTAATAAGTAAGATATTTGTGGTAATCTGTCGGGTATACAAAATAATAGTCTTCCTTGGCAATAATATAATTTATTGTAACACCGCGTTTCGGCAGCTTATATTCCTGGGGATTTTTGATGTAGATAGCATTCTTATCATCCACTTTCAGATTCCTGCCGTACTTGAATCTCAGGTTGGTGGAAGCTTCCCTGTCGCCAAGTACCTTGGCCCCTCTCAATGACCTGATGCTTCCATGATCCGTAGTTACAATTACTTTAACATTTTTCATGGTCGCAAGGGTTCTGAAAGTTGACAGCAAGAGACGAATGAGTAAACCATGTATTTGTCAGAGATCTGTAAGCTGGTTCATCGGGAGCGATCTCTTTCAGAATATCAGAATCCGACCGCCCGTGGGCAATCATATCAAGAAAGTTAACCACAACTGCTGTCAGGTGGCTGCTTTGATATGAATGTATATTCTGTTCGAAGTTCCTGCCTACTTCAGGATCGATAATCTTAATGTACTTAAGTTCATTTCTGAGTTTAATTTTTTTCCTGTCGAGAAGCAGCTGTAGAAGTTCCTTCTCATATTTATTCATACTGCGTTCATCATCGTCACCGGACTGCCAGAGCTGAGGATAATACTTTTCTATCTCTGAAGGAAACAATCCGCTGAATAAAGAATTTCGTGCATAAGGAGTTGCAGTAGGAAGAATCGCATAGTAATAATCTCTTTTTATCTTAAACAGTTCCTGTAAGTGCTTTTCCATTACAAGCCATTGGTCAAGCCTCAAACAATCAAGCACAAAAAAGAAAACCGAATTCTTACCGTTTTTTACCTCATCCAGAATATACTTTTCAACTATTTCAGTGGTCAAAGTGGGTGTGTAATTATCGCCGGGATTATTTACCCAGGTGATATAGTTTTTCTCAACAAAACGTGAGAATTCTTTATTTGCCTCTTTTTTCTGGTCATTTAGTGACTGCCGTAATCCCATTCCGGAATGTGTATCCAACTCAACATCCCAGTTCACTATTTTCAGATAGATATCAATCCATTCCCCGAAATCCAGATTATTCATTAAGGCGCGTGATATTTCATTGAAGTCCTGCAAGTAGTCTTTAGCCGCAGCCTGCCCGGTAATCCTTTTACCCTCCAGTATTTTTTTACATACAAGAAACATCTGGCTGGGATTTACAGGTTTGGTAAGGTAATCCGTTATCTTACCGCCTATGGCATCATCCATCAAAGTTTCTTCTTCACTTTTAGTAACCATCACCACAGGTATGTTAGGATTGATTTCCTTAATCTGACCCAGCACCTCAAGACCGCCCATTCCGGGCATCATCTCATCAAGGAATATAAGATCGTATGGTTCTTGCCTGACATGAGATAATGCATCTTCGCCATTTGTAACAGTATCGATATCATAGCCCTTTTCAGACAGGAAAATGATATGCGATCTTAATAGTTCTATCTCATCATCAACCCACAAAATCTTTTTATTAGCCATTATTTTCCTTTGGTTTTACTTCTTCAAAAATCAACATGTAATAAGTTAATAAAGAATCCTGTCAGAATTTGTAACCAAATAGTCAAACAATAGTATTACTGGATTGCAATATGGACATCCAGACCGGCCTCATTCGTGGTTGTGGGAGGAATTCTTGCTGCTCCTTCCGGCTCAACTGCAGTTCTTCTGTAAAATATTGAGAGAGTGACTTTAGAACTGATAGTATATTTTATCCTCGGTTCAAGCGTGGTTCTGATAGTTCCATCCTGGGGAGTTCCTTCCTCTGTAAAGTTCTGCATATCATAACGTACCACCGAGTTCTTCGAGCTGGTGTAGGAAAGACTGAATTCGATATCGTTCTTAAGTGAAATACCGAATAACGGCAGTTCAAATCCTGATTTAGAAAATCCCGCGGTAACTCCGATATCCTTCGAGAACGTTTCGGAAATGTTTTTGGTTGTCAGTCCAAGATCATAAATGGTTCTTGTTCCGTACTTAATACTGCCTATCAGATTCCCGCCCCACATATCGTTAAAAGTCATATTCAGTCCGGCAATAGGAGCAAATCCATATTCAATTCGCTGCGTGAGTATTTCCTGCACACCGTCAGGATTCAGCTTCGTTCCCTCGGTATATGTTGAACTGTATGCATGTTCAAGAGAGACCTTCTTCGCAAATGACTTAAAGAAAAGAAAATTTTCAAGGCCATCCCATGTAAGGTGCCAGTTAGGTCTGGGGATATATTTTTCCGCATCCTTCAGAAAGCTGAGTTTAGCAAGAAGCGGAAGAGTTTCAAATCCTTTCAGAAAAGCATTTGATAAATTCTGTGCAGGATTGGGGTCATCAGGATTATATAATTCATTTACCTTTTTTATTCCATTGCCAAAAACGCTTAGAAAAAGTGATGGAGGTAAGGATAAGAACGACCTTTCAATGGTTCCGGTCTCTGTGATGTTATCAATACTTGCATTTCCGAATTCATCTGTTCTTATCGTGGTATTTTTATTAATAGACCAGCCGACTTTCCAGTTTATATCAAGTTTTGCGCCTTCCCACAAAGGTCTTGACGTTCTGAAATCAAGATTATTCTTTTGTGAAAACACGTCCTGCAGGTTCGCGTTGGGAGCGCGTTTGCCAGCATCACTGCTAATTCCCAGCATAAAAGCCCGGGAAGGACCTTTTGTGTAGGAGTAGTTAATTCCCCAGAAGTTATTAAAGCCTGTTCCCTCACCCAGTATACCGGATTTGGACACGCTGTTATCGAGAGAATAGTTGAACGCGATTGTTTCATAATCAAAGAAGATACTCTTTGCCACACTTTTGAGGAAACCGAGAGCCCTGGTAAGTGCGGGTTTGCGGGGCTGCTGATCTGTTGTATCTGTACCCTCAGGTAGTTCTTCCGTCTGCTTCGTAGTGTCGGCATTTTCCTTCTGACCGCCTTCAAGATTTCTTCCACGGTTTTCCAGACTCCTCCTTCCCCGATCACCGCTGCCTCGCTGTTCCTGACCGCGTACCGGTGCCTCAGTCTTTTCAGCGAACAGAGGATCCGTAAGAGCTTTCAGACGTAATGTAAGTCCCGCCTGCAGCCGGCTCGCGAAACCAGCACTTCTACCCACCGTATCCTGGCGGAAATCAAAATTCCAGTTATAACCCACATTGTATCCGGCGGTTATCTGGAAGAAACGGTTTATATCCCATACCGTAGGAAGTTTGGGATTTGATTTTAAATCGAAGCTCTGAGTATATCTGTAATCTTTGCCGAAGAGTACCCCCGAGAAAATATCTTTCCAGATCTGGTTTTCCGGCCGCTGTCTGTCAGTTCCATCTGTCTCAAGGTAAGCAAGTGATGATGTTATATTAACATTGTAACTTGTGGCCAGGTTCAGGAATCCGCCCTCAGTCAGCTTCCAGTTAAAGTTGAACCCCCTCGTTGTTCCAAAATCCCTGGAAACAATTTCCTGGGAAGGCGCACTCGTCTGTGAACGGGTAATGTTTGTATTTCTCTGCCGCCTTGCGGTAGCGTTAAATGAAAAACTTTGTGGAGTGTAAAAGACCTTTACATCCTTGTAGTCAGAAAACAGAGCTACAACTGAGCCTATAACAGGGATCTCCTCAGGATAGAAATAGTAATTGGGACTTAAATTCAGGGCGTAATTCAAAGTTGCATTCCACACCCACCCGTTGTTTGAAAATACGGTAGGACTTCTGCTGAAAGTTTTATTAAAATTAAATCCGAATGAAAGGGCGTTGAATGTGTCCCTGATATACCATTGAGATGTGGGAACCTTTATTTTAATGTTGGAAGCCGACCATGAATCGGATGTGCTGATTGTCTGCGACTCCGAAATGATCTGTCCCGGTGTTTTGCTAGATACAACAGTTGTATCCTGCCGCAATGATTCGATCTGCCTGGCAGCCTCATCAACCTTAATATCCGTTCCCGGAAGGTAAAGAGGTTTACCGACAGTTTCCGTATGAGAATAATTCAATCTCAGGTTACTCTCAGGAAGGTTTACAGGCAGCAGCTTAAGGATATTCACATCAGCAGACACGCCCCAGTTTTTCGATTCAATCCTTGATCCGAACCTGTCTGACAACTTATGGAAATAAGGGTTTGTCTGGCTTATATTAAAGTTAACAGTCATAAGATCTGCTAACTTAATGGATGATGAGAAACTATATGCCCATCCTGGTGAATCATCCGCGCCCACAACCCTGAGCTCGTTAACCCATATTTCCCCGGATAAAGCCTGCGGCAGCAGAAGTGGTCCGGTTGTCCCCGGCGTAATATGCCTGCCCGGCGGTTCTTTAGGATTATAGATACCGACCAGCAAAAATTTAACTGACGTAAGGGTGGGATTTCCTTTTACACCATATAAATGACCTTCCTTACCCGGCACCGGTTTTTCTACAAGCCTGTTTACGGAGGAATCGTTTCTTGCCTGCTTTATTGCAGTCAGCTCACTAAAGTTAATTGATATCTCATTCCAACCCGGTCTTACGGGCTGCCGGTATTCATAGAAATTGTTTGTGTCACCGCCGAATCTGAAATATACCTCGGCTGAATAACTTCCCCCAGAAGTATCAGATACTGATCCCGGTCCGGTATTTTCATCTCCATGAATAAACAATTTCATCTGTTTGTAGTTAAATACATCCAGTGGTCTGAACAAATATTTTACAGCCTGTCTCGACTGGCCGTCGGCCAGATCTTTAAGAATCAGGTTTAATGATTGCTCATTACGGTAGATCTGTTCATCCGGTCTCGTTCTGTCTCTTTCCTGAAAAACCCCAGGAGGTGATGTATACCCGGGATTATCTTCAATGTTTATTACGGAAATAGACATTGTGGTATCCTCGGGCAGAACCTTCTGCCACTGGCTGCCTGTCAGGTTGAATTCAGTTATACGTAAATGGACAGTAGTATCTGCACCAGATATAAAAAACCTTATGTATTCAACATCCGTAAGAGAGGGATTACCTATTTCCCGCTGAAAATCTCTCAATGGCACCCTGTAGAGGAACCAGCCGTCATTATCTCCGCCGCCGGCTATAAACCGGTTGGTGTTTTTGTTAGTATCCAGCGGTATCTCATATCTGAAATAACTGTTCGCAAGATCGAGGTTTCCGTTTTTATTAAGGTCTTCCGTATCTGGAAATCTTCCGATATCCGTCAGTACGGCATTACCTTCAGTACCGTTGATATTGAAATAATCCTGCCAGTTGAGGCTTCCGGTTTTTGTAAAAGAGAAATTATCACCGCTGGGATCTCCTTTGGTACTTCCGGTGTTGGTTCTTTCCTGTGCATCTGTCCATCCGTCGAGACCCACATCCTCACCCTGATCAATCAGATCGTTTTCCGGGGGTCTGTCTTCAGTGTTGAGAATCCTGTTAGGAATTACATCTTCACTTATCCTTCCAAGGTCGAGATAAACTTTAGAGCCTGGAGGCGCTTCATCAATTCTTGCCCAAAACTCAACAAACTCGATATTTTCTTCGACGAGGTTATTCGCTGTTGAAGAAAGAAGTTTCATGATCCCGCCCCAGTTTTGCGCCCTGTTACCAAGCTGCGGGTTATAGTTGAACGTTCCGGGTGTATCCGGCAGAAAGACGTAATCCATTACGGTTACCTGCTGATCAGCTTTTGCCACTGATTTGTTCGGCCATATCTGCTTTACGTTAACATCAGATGGGGTTACGGTATACCAAATACTTTTTCCTTTATAATCCATTAACTGTTTCGGGGTAAGTCCTGATAGTCCGGGAAGAGAGTCAGGGGGACTCAGATCCTTCCATCCTGTATAAGACACACCCAAAGGAATGGTTCTTTTAGCACCTTCAAAATCATCTATATATGCAATGCTGTTCCCCTGGTCAGAAGCAATGGTACTCTTTTTAGTGTTGGGATCAGGATTGATATAAGCATATTCTCCGCTTACATTGACTGATGACATTTCCCTTGTAGAGATAATATTATCAAGTGCTTTCGTAATAATCGGCAGGTCTACTCCGGTGGTAGCATCCACACCATATATGGTATTGCTGAGGGGCTCCTCACCGATTCTGACCTTATCACTGAGTGTCTGCTGGTTAAGATTCAGCAATGAAAAGCCTAATTTGGTCTTCTCAGAAAAATCAAAGAGTCCCCTGGCTCCCAGCAGCGTTTTCGAAGCAAGCTGGAAAAGATCGTTCTTCTCGTAAGTAATTTTCAGATCTGCGCCGGGAACAAGTGCAGCATCATTCCGGATTGTAAGCTGACCGATGTTGTAATCTACAATATAGTCGCTCCCGGGTGTCAGTTCCCTTCCATTTAATAATACCCTGACAGAATTTTCTACCACATTGAACCCTAGCTGGTAAACAGAGGAAGCCTCCCCCGAATACTTTCCCGTCAGCAGCCACTTATCCTTTACTTTATTCTGCTGGGCAAATGTTTTTGTTGTATCATACACGTCATTGTATTTCAACGAATCCGGAATTCCTGCAGGAAGATCGGCACCAAAGGGTTTAAGCGTCGGAAAGATAACTTCTCCTGTTTCCGGTAAGATTGTCAGGTTGACCCGGAAATCAAACTTATTATCGGGATTTGAATTCTTACTGGCATCAAGCAGATCGAGTCCAAATGCTGTCAACAATCGTACTGTTCCGGAAGGTGTAGCAAGGTCGGTTACCGGTTCCTGGCCCTCCTTTTCATATTCCACATTAAATTCAAAGCCTTCCTCCTTGATATTCCTCCCGCCGAGGGGATAAATGTTTTTCAGCTGGAGTTTCCATGCTCTCTTAAACTGAGGCTGAAGGTTCTGAGGCTTAACAAGCTTTAACACTATATGCGATGCAGTATCTGCGACATTTATTGAGTTCAGGAATTCCCCATATACATCACCGCTTTGCTGCTGGTAAGCAACGGCTATTATATCCTGATCCTGCAGGTTGGTTTTAAACGTGATATACCCTGTTTCGGGATGCAGAACATAATCAACATCCTGCTGCAGCAATTCGAACCAGCCGGTTTCTACCTGTCCCGGTATAGCAGTTGTATCACCGCTGTAGTTTGCCGGGTAAGTCTGTCCCTGAGTAACAGGAAAAAGGTCTATATAAGCGTTGCCTTTTCTCTGTTTTGTCCTATCGAAGGTAACCACATTAACTGATTTCCAGACTTCGATGTTCACCACACGGTATTCCGTACGAACTATCGGCGTCGGCTTGCCGTAATAATTATTAAATAAATTAAGACTAGGATCCTCACTTGCGTATACCGTATCGAGGAAGTAGTGGTTGATTGAATAATCGTACGCTCTCAGGTTGAAATCCTGGGAAGTTGTTCCGCTGTTTACCGAGACTTCTTCAGTTTCACCTTTCTTTTGACTGGCCAATGTCGTCAATGAGAGGGGACCCAATTTAAAATTAGCTTTTAGTCCGAATAGAGCTTCACTTCCGCCCACAAGAGGGGAAGTCTGCAGTGATACGTTTCCTGCCTCAATACTCTGAATTATCTCATCCTCATAGCCTTCATATTTTATTTTCAGCTGGTTTTCGTACTGGAATGTTCGTTCGGTGTTCCAGTCGGCATTTATATGAAGCTTATCTCCTATTGTTCCTGCAACAGTTATCTGAACCTGCTGTTTAAAATCGGGCTCATTCCTGGTATTTCCGTACCGGGATGCAGTAACTCCTTCGGTATTCTCATTACGCCAGGCGCCGTGAATATCCACTGCCCCGCCAATCTTAAGACTTATTTTAGGTTCACCAAAAATACTCAGCACTCCCACTTTAGGCAGCGGAATCTCAAAATCTGTAATATTCTTAATCAATTCCCCGAGTTCTTTTTTGGATGACTTTAGTTCATACTGGTATCCAAGATCTTCCCACAACTCCCTCTCATGAAGGGCCAACTTCGCCTCAATATAATCCTCAATAGGGACTCTCAATAAAATTTTGGTTTCCTGACCTGCAGTCTTTTCTTCAATTACAACAAACTTCCCAGTCGAGTCGATCTTCACTGTCCGCTGTCTTGCTGTCGGCTGAGCAATAAAGGGTGAAGAATTATGCCGCTGAAGCGTAAGATAAGGCTGATCCCTGCGTTCATAATGAAAATACTTCAGCCTCGCCGTCGAATCAATAGCCATTGAATCGACTTTTATAGTATCTACAGCAACACCCAAAGTATCGGTCATTAATGAATCTGTCTTCACTGAATCCTTTCCGACAGTAGAATCGGGCGGGAAAAATCCGGTTACGGCAGCAAAGAGATTAGATGCTGACGCACCAAGTGAAGCATAACTTTCCTGTTTTTGCTCAAGAGATTCCAGCTGAGGATTTAAGACTTTTATTGAATCAACATGTTGTTCATTTGAGGGAGGAACAGATGAAAGCTGATCTTCGTTCTGATTTACAGATGAATCATCATTGTATGGAGGGAGGGAATCCAGCTTATGATAATAATCGAATAAGGCATTGATCCAGATAGAATTATCCACCTGAGCCTTTGCCGGAGAGAATCCGAGATTAACTAAGCTGTAAAAGATCACCACAGAAGCTGCAGTGACCCCTATTATCTCCCGAAACAGATTTGGAATCTTATTTTTAATGTGGAACCCGAAAGATATAAATCAATAATTACAGTAGAAAAGAAATCTATAAATCCTCCGGATAATATTTTATTTTGAGCGAAAAATTATACAAAATAGCTTTGAAGTTCAATATTTAGCTCATCTTAAAACAATAAAAATTTCAATGTTTTAATGTAAAGTATTCACGGGAACCTGTTAAGGTAATTTTTTTTCGCCCTTTTTTACACCTTACCAGGGATTTGTCTTTCCGCGCTACAAGCCTGGTATGCCAGATCCTACTACAATCCACTTACCAGCATCCTCAGCTTCATCTTCCTTACCCGTAAATTTCCTAATCATTAGAGAAGTTTATTGTAATGACAGCTATTAATCGATCCAAGCCACAGAAAAGTTATTGCCAGATATAAAGACATACCGAAGAAGCCACTCTGGTCCAAATGAGAAGAACGCATATAGGACGTATTTATATGGATAATCACCGCATCTATCAGTGTAGGAAGTCTTTATCACTGTACTGTTGAAAAGTGATGATCTCTCCGGATTACTTGCTCAGGGCTTCTCGATTGGGGAATACCTAAGATTCCCCGGAATTGCAACCGCAGGCAATATTGCCGGCGGTATATTCTTCGCAGCTGTGCTGAAATTCAATCACACAGCGTTCAATAGTGATGAAAATAATATTAACCTTGAAGAACCCTAAAAAACAATATTTTAACGAAAATATCTACGCATATACCATATATTAACGGATATT
This sequence comes from uncultured Ignavibacteria bacterium, assembly GCA_963774455.1. Classification (GTDB taxonomy): domain Bacteria; phylum Bacteroidota; class Ignavibacteria; order Ignavibacteriales; family Ignavibacteriaceae; genus DATFVA01. The sequence goes on along the minus strand of CAVZFD010000003.1, from coordinate 673,285 downwards.
TTCCTCACGAATCTCTGGAATCCCAAAATTTGCAGGAGGAACAAAAAATTTTATTGTTCCTCCCGGATTTCCTAATGTGAATGGTTTTAAATTCCGGAGAGCGTGCAAACATTACTCCGGTTTACAGTCATTAAATGAATATAAATTATGTTTTTTCTGATTATCTACTTACTGCCTTTAACTCCTGCTTATCAGTGCTATTACTTTTTAAACTTCCCTTTTCTTCCTCATAGTCTGCCCTCATTCTATAGAAAGAGCGCCAGGCAAAAAACATTCCTATTATAAAAAATACTAAACCTGCATATGGTGCCATATCCCGGAATTTCTCTGAGATTGAAATTTCCATCGCAAGCAAACCAAATAAGGTTGTGAATTTAATAATAGGATTCAGTGCAACAGATGAGGTATCTTTGAAAGGATCACCAACAGTGTCACCAACGACAGTCGCAGCATGCAGCTCCGTTCCTTTTTCTTTCAAATCCACTTCCACAACTTTTTTAGCATTATCCCAGGCACCCCCCGCGTTAGCCATAAACACTGCCTGGAAGAGCCCGAATACCGCGATGGATATTAAAAAGCTGATAAAGAACGAAACAGGTTCTACAGAGTTTGAACGTGGAGCAGAAAACAATGCAAAGGCCAGAGCGAACGAAAAGATAGCTACAAAAATATTAAACATTCCTTTTTGTGCATATTGTGTACATATCTTTACCACTTCCTTGGATTGCACCAGGGAAGCACTTTTGCTCGCAGATTCATCTAACTGAATATTTTTCTTGATATATTCTACAGCCCGGTAAGCTCCAGTTTTAACAGCCTGAATTGATGCACCTGAAAACCAGAATACGATCGCCCCACCACATATAAATCCCAGCATTGTATATGGATTTAACAAACTAAGGACACTTTCAGGCTCAATGCCCAAATTTTGTTTTAGCACTAGGATCAGAGAAAATATCATTGCGGTAGCACCCACTACGGCAGTACCTATTAATACAGGTTTCGCGGTTGCTTTGAATGTATTACCAGCTCCGTCATTTGCTTCAAGATGATATTTCGCCTGTTCAAAATCAGGCTTGAATCCAAAATCTTTTTCAATTTCTTTATCGACACCTTTGATTTCCTCGATCAGGGATAATTCATAAATGGATTGAGCATTGTCCGTAACCGGGCCATAACTATCAACAGCAATAGTAACAGGGCCCATTCCCAGAAATCCGAAGGCTACAAGGCCGAATGCGAAAATTGAAGGGTAAATCATAATTGCACTCAGCGCATCAAAGCTAGTGATGTAAGCAATGAACATTAAAAAAACAAAAACAAGTCCCATCCAGAAAGCACTAAAGTTTCCGGCTACCAAACCGGATAAAATATTCAAAGAAGCCCCCCCTACTCTTGATGAATCTACAATCTCACGGACATGTTTGGATTTTGTGCTTGTAAAAATTTTTGTGAATTCAGGTATTAGTGCCGCTCCTAATGTTCCGCAGCTAATAACAATAGAAAGAATAAACCACAGATTATTCGGTAAGTTTGCGATTAAAAGATAACTAACAATAAACGTAACAATTATTGATAATATTGACGTTATCCACACCAGGGATGTCAAAGGTACTTCAAAGTCAAGTATCTTATTTTTTGAAAATCTTACCTGGGTTAAACTTCTGTTTATTCCAAATGCTGCAACTGAAGTAATAATCATCAGAATACGCATCGTAAAAATCCAGGTTAGCAATTCTGTCTGATGGTTAATATCTGAGACGGCAAGAACAATCAAACTGATTAAAGCAACCCCGGTAACGCCATAAGTTTCAAAACCATCCGCAGTTGGTCCAACACTGTCACCGGCATTATCGCCCGTGCAGTCGGCAATTACACCGGGATTACGCGGATCATCTTCTTTGATTTTAAATACGATTTTCATCAGGTCTGAACCAATATCTGCAATCTTAGTAAAAATTCCCCCGGCAATTCTGAGTGCACTGGCACCTAATGATTCACCGATTGCAAAACCTATAAAACAGGCACCGGCATACGTACGGGGAATAAACAGTAAAATTATAAGCATCATAATAAGTTCAACGCATACGAGCATTAAACCGATACTCATTCCTGCATCCAAAGGAATGTTCAGCAGTTTTATTGGTTTTCCCTCAAGTGATGCAAAGGCCATCCTGCTGTTTGCAAGAGTATTCATTCTGATTCCATACCACGCAACGCTGTAAGATCCGCCTATTCCTATAACCGTCCACAATAGAATCAAAGCAACTCCGCTTGCAGGAGTATTCAGTAAAAAGCCGAAATAAAATGCAACACAAACTGCTATGAAAACAAAAAGAACGATTAATAATTTACCCTGTTGTAAAAGATAGGTTTTACATGTTTCGAATATTATCTGGGCAATATCCAGCATTGATTGATGAGCTTTCAGTTTTACCACTTTTTTATATTGATATATTCCAAATAACATGCCCAGGATGCAGACAATTATTCCATAATATAAAATAGATTGCTGATCATTATTAAGGGTAGGAATTTTTAAACTTTCTTCACCGGCAAAAGTAGAAACTGAGGTTAGTATAATGATTATAGAGGAAAGAATACTTCTGTACATAATATTTCCATTATATGTTTTAGAATTGGTTGATTAGGTAAGCTTTCATTTTTACTGTTAAACCTATCAGAGCATTAAAAAAATAGATTACATATATAAATATTCTATTCAATTACTACCCTATTTAGTCAATTTAAAGAAATTTCTATGAGTAATAAAACTCAGCATCTGTTATTGATCAGGGCCATCCTAAATTTCTTTTCAAGCATTTTATCTTTTACAATAAGCGATACGGCTAAAATTCCTGATAGAATCAACCCTGTGTCTTCATAAATCCTGAGCTGTAAGGCGGCCGATATCCCTAATAATGCCCAGAGAAACGGTATTATGAGCAGATATAGAGGAATCCTTCTGACGGTTAAAAGAAACATTCCAAATGTAAATATTGTTGTGGGACATGGAAGTCCGAATGTAGGATTCCCGGGATACACATGTCCAAAGAAAACATTAAGCACCGGGTATATTAGTAAAGCATATAAAATGATGATAAGCCCTATATAATGATTGGCATCTTTTATAAATCCGAAATTCAATTTCTTGTCAATAATTCCGGATTTCAGAATGAATAATGCCTGGAGTATAAAAGCGGCCCCAAAAAAGTAAGCTGCGGGATTTATTGATGAGAAGAAATTAATGTGATAAACTATACCCATCCATAACCAGAAAAACATGAGTATCCACGATATCAGGTTATCAGCGTAATTTCTTTTCCTGAATACCTGGATAATTATAAATACGGCTGCCATAATTAAAACAGCCTGGAAAGGATAAACAGTATCATTATATGATTGAAAGATACCCAGGAATTGCTCTATCGTAAAAGGCATCTCCTCCTCTTAGTAGTTGAAAACCGCATAATTAAAATTATAATATTTCGAAAGGCCATTCAAGTTTAAAAGGCTTTTATTTAAAAAAAAAGCATACCGTTTTAGGACGGTATGCTTATTGAATTTGGACTAAAATGATTTATTTTTTCCAGGTATTATCGGTTCCGGTATGAGTATCATTTAAGTTAGAACTTTTTGACAGTTTCTTCTGAGTTTCAGACCACCACTGAGTTTTTACATTATCAAATTTGGTCTTCTGATCAGCTGTTAAAACATTCTCTACCTTATCGATCGTATTATCTGTACTTGTTGCTGCAGCAGTGTTGGTACCGTGATCTTTGTAATTCTGCAGTATTCCTTCTACTCTTTTGGTTTGTTCCATTGTCAGATCAAGTTTCATTCTAAGCATTGATGCTGCCATTGATACATCCTGACCGTACTTGGAATTTTGGGTCATAGAATTTTGAGTTTCATACATTTTATGTTCTTTCGTACTGTCTGTCTGCGAATACGCGGTTCCTACTGCAAATACAAGCATTGCCGTCAGTACTAATGTTCCGAACATCCTATTCTTTAGCCTGTTCATCGTTCTTCCTTTTTTAGTGTTTATAAATCGAAATATTAAAGTACAGATAATATTCATCCTCTGTAGTAAGGCCTATCACTCTTTAATACTATTTGCTATTACTCATATTCGCCTGTTATCATTTCTTATAGTATTTCATAGCTTCAGGCATTTCAGATTTAATATCGTTAATTCTTGTCTGGCTTCCCGGGTGATCGCTTAGAAAAACCGGAGGTGATCCCTGGCTCTGTGCCTGCATCCGCTGCCAGAATTCTATAGCTCCATTAGGGTTATACCCAGCCATAGCCATGAATATTAAGCCAAGATGATCAGCCTCACTCTCCATTGTTCTGCTATATGGGAGCAAAACGCCCACTTCCGTGCCTACACCATATGCGGCCATCCATAACTGCTGAGTCTGCTGAGGCTTATTCTGCAGTGCCTGAGAAAGTGCTACACCTCCGAGCTGAGCAAGCAGAGCCTGACTCATCCTTTCGTCACCATGGCGAGCAACAGCATGCGCAATTTCATGTCCCAGCACCACTGCAAGTCCGTTTTCATCCTTAGTAATAGGAAGAATGCCGGTGTATACAACTATCTTCCCTCCCGGCATGCACCATGCATTCGCCTGGGAATCAACTACAAGATGGTATTCCCACTTATAGCTGCTGATTTCACCCGCCTTACCATTCTGTCTCAGATACTGCTCTACAGCAGATGCTATGTTACTTCCAACTTTTCTTACCAGTGCAACCTGCTGCGCATCATTGCTTTCCTGGTGCTCTTTAAGGAACTGGTTATATTGACTGAAGCTCATAGAAAGCATTTCGCTTTCAGGTATAAGCTGCAATTGCTTCCTTCCCGTAATAGGTGCGGAACTGCACGCCATAAAGAAAAATGAAAGAAGAGAAATGGTTAAAAGGTAGATCCTTAATTGTTTCATAGTAGTGTATCTCTCTATAATTTTTATAGTTAAAAAGATATTAAACTTTCGCTCGCAGGCATATGACAGAAAGCAACCGCAGGATTAACGCACACCTATTAGAATATTATTTACCCCCCGAGTGTAACTTATATGGTCTTCAAATTTAAAGTCAATAAAGGCACTGAATTTATCATACGTCTGCCTTTGAAATAGAATCATCTTAAAAACGATTATTGTGGGTCTCTCCGGGAAGGATTTCCGGATAAAGCAATCGGTAAAAACCCAAAGAACGCTTCAGCCGAAAATTATCCGAAATGTACCAAAATTCTCACTTATTCTTTTACTCCTCCCAGCATGATTCCTTTAATATAATACCTCTGAAGAACAAGGAAAACTACTACAACAGGAATAATTGTTATTACAGATCCTGCCATCATTAGTTCGGGATCTTTTGTATGCTCCAGCATTAAACTGGAAAGAGCTACCGGCAGCGTGTACATTGAATCGTCGGTTAAAGCAATCAGCGGCCATAGAAAATCATTCCATGTTCCGAGAAATGTGATGATCCCGAGTGTTACAAGTGCTGGCACCGCAAGGGGAAGTATGACTCTCCTGTAGACCTGGAAATCTGTAGCACCGTCCATTTTGGCTGCTTCAATGAGACTGTCGGGAATTGCCATACAATGCTGCCTGATGAGAAAGATCCCAAAAATGTTTGCTAGCCCTGTTACCAATATCGCCATATATGTATTTATCAGTCCAACCGATTTTAACATAAGGAATAATGGAAGCATCGTAACCTGGCTCGGTACAATCATATTTACCAGGAGCAGATTAAACAGCTTGTTTTTACCTGCAAATCTGTATTTGGCAAAAGCAAAGCCTGCCATAGAATTAAAGAATAAAGAAAAGGCTGTTACCATCGTTGATAGGATGATGCTGTTCAGAAAGCTCCTTGCAACGCTAAGCCTGGTCAGCAGATGAACATATTGATCGAGTACTATATGAGCCGGGAAAAATACGGGAGGATATACGCTTGCCTCCCCGTCAGGCATAAATGAAGCAGACACCATCCATATGAACGGTACCAGCGTTATCACTGAAGTGATAGTAAGAAAAATGTATAAGGATATTTTTTTCATAATTTATGTTAAACGACTTTTCTGCAGTTTGAACTGAAGGATAGTAACAATTAATATTATAAAGAATAAAACGAATGAGATGGAAGCTGAATAACCCATATTCCACCATCGGAAACCCTCCTGGTACATATATCCCACGATGCTCAGCGTTTTATTTAAAGGACCTCCCTGGGTCATTATATATGGTTCGGCAAAGAGCTGGAAGAAACCAACGATTGTAATAATACTTACGAAAAGAGTTGTAGGTGCAAGCATCGGAATTGTAATAGCTTTGAACTTTTCCCAGCCGTTTGCGCCTTCAAGCGATGCAGCTTCATAAAGATCCTCGGGAATATTCTGCAGTCCAGCTATAAAAATTATCATATTGTATCCGAATGTCTTCCAGACTGACATAAGGACAATCGCAGGCATTGCTGTAGAAGGGTTGCCCAGCCAATCGATCGGATTTATCCCGAACCACGCCAGGAAATAGTTTAATATCCCGAACCTGGGATGATATATAAATCTCCAGACGATAGCTACGGCGACAAGCGTGGTGATATACGGAATGAAGTAACTCAACCTGAAAAAACCTTTATACTTTATGAGTTTTGAATTGAGAAGCATTGCTGCACCAAGCGAAACAGCAATCGAGAGAGGTGTTGCAAGAATAACGTAATATATGGTATTCTGAAGCGACTGCCAGAACAGCGGATCCTCAAAAAGCTGAACGTAGTTCCTGAATCCGATAAACCTGACCGTATCATAACTGGCAAGAGCGTAGATATCAAAATCGGTGAAGCTCATTACAAACGCAGCAATCACGGGGATGAAGAAAAAAATAAGTATAGAGGTCACCGCCGGTGCCAGAAACAGGTATGCCGCCTTCGACGAATACGAAAACGAATTCTTTTTTTTCCTCACGTCTTACTTTTTCCTTTTTCCTTTTTACTTTTTCCTTTTTCCTTTTTACTTTTTACTTTTTCCTTGACAACAGCCATCTTCTCTTCTCCAGTATTTTGTCAACATCTTTGTCGAGATTTTTTACAGCTTCATCAACCGTCATTGCTCCCCTTACTACCAGCTCCGCATACTGCTGAACTTTCGCGAATGCAATCTGCTCCCATTCAGGTACTTTCGGTGTGGCAACCACATTTTCAAACTGCAGCCTGAATGCCTGCATATATTTATTATTTGAAAGCGATGTATCCTCCCATGCTTCTTTAACCGCGGGGAGGTTATATAGAAGGTGATAAAACTCAAGCTGCGTTGATGATTCCGAAAGGAACTCAATAAACTTCCAGGCCAACTGCTTATGTTGGCAGTCCTTAAATATTACCAGGCTCGATCCGCCTGCCAGGGAAACACCGGGGTAATGATCGCCGTACTTTGAAGGCATCGGGGCAGTTGACCATTTATCGGCCAAGTCACCTGTCATCCATTTCCTGAATTCATTTATATTCCAGGGACCGCTTATATAGATTGAAAAATATTCCTCTACAAATGCCTGGTACACATTCGTAACCTGTGAAAAACCTATAGGCGCCAGCTTTTCTTTATGAAATTTCGTCAAGAACCGGAAGGCTTCTTTGAAATTGTCCGCTTCAAAATCTCCTCTTGAATTATTTTCTTTCAGAAGCTTAGCATTATTTTCCAGGGCAAACATAATGAAGGGATTCCACTCATTTGTCGGGAGGTAGATTGCATATTTATCCTGACCAGGATGAAGTGCTTTTATCTTTTTACAGAGGTCATATAGTTCAGCCCACGACCGTGGCGGCTCATCATACCCTGCCTTTTTAAATACATCGGTACGGTAAAACATCAGTCTGGTATCGATATACCATGGAATTCCATACACCACTGAATCCAGAACATTAGTGTCCCATATTCCCTCAAAATAATTTTCCTTGTTTATTAAAGACGACTTTGCAATAAAATCATCAAGACTGATAATTGCATCCAGCGAAGCAAACTGGGGGACCCAGGTATTGCCCAACTGGCAGATATCGGGAGTATTGTCGCTTGCAAAAGCAGTTACTAGTTTTTCCTGCGCCGCGTTCCATGGAATCTGCTGCACATCTATTTTTATACCGGGATTGCGTTTCTGGAATTCAGGAACCAGCTTTGTAACATATTCAGCTTCGGTACCCATCGCCCAAAATTTAAGGGTTGTTGTGCTGTTTTTTTTATCTGAACAGCCTGACGCGATCAGGATCAGTAGAATGAGCAGCTGAACCGAAAAATATTTAATCCTGAGTCCTTTCATATTTTTTTCACAATTTCAATTTCATAGTTATTTGAGGATATCGTTTTTTCATTCTGCACCAGTTCAAAATCCAATCTGTACTTCCCTGTTTTAATCTTCCCGGGAAGCCTGGCATCGATATCTTCCCAGTAACAAAAATCGACGGAATCTTCACTGATAACGTTAACCGGAACGTTGTAAATGATCTCACCTTCAATTGAAATAATTAGTCTGCAAAGGTTATATGGCCTCTGAAAGTCATTTATAATCCAGTAATCTATTTTAAGCTTCTGACCGGCAAAATATTTTTTCTGCCTGACGTTAACTGAAATATATAAAGGCTGAAAGGTTTTTTGAAGAGCAGAGTATCCTTTTTTCTTCACTCCGAAATAGTCGACGACCGACCAGGTTATCGAAGGCCAACAGTCGATGAACATAAACTGAAATATTCCTGTAATATCTTTATTCTTTCCCCGGCGGTAAAAATCAATGGCGGTCTTCAGGAGGTCCGACTGGTATTCCTGTGAATTATTTATGAATTCCCTAACGTTTTTCCCCCGGTCTACTTCTGCTATATTAAACGTCTGCTCGTATTGAAAGTTATGATATGCCCAGCTTTTTCCCGCCGGGTTTTCAAGATCTTTGCGCGGAATTATCTTTTTTAATGATTTTATTTCCGGTAAAGCCTGTGCACCGAATTCAGTTATGAGAGGACCCATAGGCTTCGCTGCAAAGTGTTCCTTATTTCCCCAGTACCAGCCGTCATAGGGATGCTCCTCGTAATTGGAGGCCATTCTTATTATCCTGCTGCTATCAGTACTTTTTACGGCTTCATATAATAAAGGATCAAGGGTTTCAATTTGTTTCCCGGGTTCATTGTGGCAGCACCAAAAGGCGATAGAAGGATGATTAGAAAGAAGATTTACCATATCTTTAATCTGCGAAACGGCATTTTCAGTAAATTCCATTGATTCATCGTACGTCCATTGAAGAGAAAAATCCTGCCATACAAGTATCCCCTGCCTGTCGCACTCATCGTAATATTCAGAGCGGTTGACGTGAGCATGCATTCTTATGATATTTATATTAGCTTCTTTTATAAGACTGACCTGCTCCTGAATTTTCTGATCTTTTAATTCAGATAAAAACTGGATGGGAATTACGTTTGTCCCCCTCAGGAAGAGTCTCTTGCCGTTGATAAAAAACTCCCTCTTATCATTTAGCCGAACCTCCCTTATTCCAAAGGACACATTCTGAATGCCGAAGTTTTCGCCTTCAATGTTCATCCTGTAAAGGTGCGGTTCGCCAAGATCCCGACACCACCATAACTCAGGTTCATATATTTCAAAGGAGAAATTTATATCACCTCTATCGCCCCGGGGCAGAACATCTTCCTTAAACTTTAATTTTTTTCCTTTCTGAGGAACCAGGGTAATCTCAATTCTTTCCTTCCGGGCTTCTCCGGATTCCCTGTAAAAGGGAATTGAAACATTAACCTTGCGCTGTTCCTGCCTGCATCAAGCTTAGTTGATATACGGGGATGTCGGGTAAAAATATTGTTTACGGAATGGAGTATAACATCATTCCAGATTCCGCCGGTATTCTGATCCTGTCCATGTTCAAAGCTCCACGCCCCGGGTCTGCAGTCGTGATGGTTGAAGATTCCCTTGATAAGCTTTTTCCTGTACGGCCAGACTGTTCCGGGTTCTTCAAATGGAGAGGTCACTTTTACTATCAGCAGGTTGTTAATTTTCAATGTAGGTGTAACATCGAAATAAAATGATTGAAAATAACCTTCGTGGTTTCCCAGGTAAGTATCGTTCAGCCAGACATCGGCAAAATAATCCACCCCTTCAAACTCCAGCATATTCAGTTTGCCGGGGAGATTGAATTTAAAGGATTTTATAAACCATACAGTGCCTGAAAAATTATGTAGTCCCGCCAGTTCCCAGTTTACCGGCACCTGCATCTTTTTTGTTTTCTTCCGTTTAATTTTTTCTTTGACCTGCTCATATATGAGCTGCCCATCGCTGTCAGCCAGGTATTCCCAGGAACCGTTTAATGATATTTTCTTTTCCGTATTTTTCATTTAGTTATTTTCACCCAGCTTATGTTCAAGCAGCCATTTATATAATTCTTCATTTCTGTATGTCTCCGTCCATGCATTATGATTTGCTTCCGGGTATACGGTGAACTTAACAGTGCTGCCGGCCTCTTTTAAGGCACTAACCAGTCTCTCTGATTCAGCCACCGGAACAACATCATCCTTCGCACCATGGAATACCCAGACAGGCATATCCTTCAATAAACCTGCATCGAGGTAAAATGAGTTTGTTCTTCCGCATACCGGCGCAATAGCCGCAAACCGGTGCGGTTCTGCAAAAGCCAGTTTCCATGTTCCTTCACCGCCCATACTGAGTCCTGTAACATAAACCCTGTTTGTATCCACGCGGTAATCCTTCTCAATTTCGTCCAGGAGCACCGACAATTCCAGCGGCTCCCATCTCCTGCCCAAAGGACATTGTGGTGAAACGAGTATAAACGGGAAGTCCTTCCCCTTTTCAACAAGCATAGGGGGACCATGTCTTTTTACCGATTCAAGATCATCTCCCCTCTCTCCTGATCCGTGCAGAAAAAGGACGAGCGGCCAGGAACTATCTTTTTCACTATAATTATCGGGAAGATAAAGGAGATATCTAAGCGATACTTTTACTGAGATTTCTTTTTCAAGGTTACCGGGTATCTGCTTTGATAAATCTATTTGTGCAAAAAGCATAGCTGCCGGAAACAAAAATAATAAACCTGTTGCCATTAGTAGTTTTTTCATCTCGTTTTTTCTTGAAATGATATTTCAACTTCTGCAGGAAATGTTTTTATATGAATATTTTTTTTATTGAAAGCATTTATGGAAATTCCGTTGACTGTTACAGCAGATGGGGCTTTATCATTAAAAATATTCTTAATGATTATACCGCCGGGAGGAAGGGAAATACCTCCGTATAATTGTATCTTATAATTGCTTCCCGACCTATTAATTGAATAAGACATTTCACCGTAATATGTAGGCAGATTTTCAACCGACATTCCGGCCGGAGAATTAACCCAGTCCTTATATAAAGCTGCGCCCAAAACAAGAGAGGAATCATACTCATTTTCATATACAAACATCGACCTTACAGCGTTTATAAAATCAGAACCAACCCAGGTATGGGGCATATCGCCTATGTAGCCGGGGTATCTTTCTTTATGCCACACTACCTCTGCCCATTCATTCCAGCTTTGAGGCTTCTGATCATTCAGGAAGAATTTTATCAGTTCATGTGCCCTCTCAGGCTGATCCAGGAATATAAATGATCCTATCAGGCGGTTTTCGTAGGGAGTGTATGCATTCCATTCAATCTTATTATCTCTTCTCTCCTTAAAGAATTCATAGTATTTATCAAAAGTATTCTTTGCATAGGGTTCAGGGAGATTTTGAAGTTCATTACAAGGTGAGATGGCAATGGTAGTCGAAGTTGCATCGAAGTCGCCCAGTTCCACAGATCCGGGGATATAATTAATACCTCTTAATTTTATTGCGAGATCAAGCGAGTTGTAAAGATTGTCCCTGAAAGTATCTCTCATCCTTCTAACTTTTTCATAATTGTCTTTTTCACCAAGGATGCGTTCTATCTCCGCGGCGTCTTTTAATCCCTTCATTGTAAAGAAATCGTCCCAGTAGGAATGCATAGGTTTGGCTGAATAGCCTTCGTGACTAATCGACTCAGGCATTATCCCGTAGTAGGCGCGCACGCTGTCATTTTCGTTCTTAAAGTGAGGTGTGGAACGCTGCGAAATAAGGGTATCCATATAGTCAACTGCTTTTAATACGTGGCTGTTCATGTCTTTGAGAAAAACCGTGTCCTTTGTAAAATTGAAATATTCTTTTATAAGATAAACGAATTCACCGTGACTATCATTTTCCGGTACCGGGTCAGGACCCCTTGCATCTACCACGCAGGGAACTTTCCCATTCTCATACTGATGGGCAGCATACCATTTAATAAAATCCTTAACCTCTTTAACTATACCTGATTTTAATAATGCAGAAGACGTTAACGCTCCATCCCGTATCCACGATCTTTCATACGACCTGGATCCCGGTTGTATCCCCGCGCTGTCCCTGTTGATTAAAATATACGCGAGGTTCGATTTCCAGGTATTGATTATTCTGTCGCCCGAATCCGGGAGATTAAATTTAATATGATCAACTTTCGACTCCCAGAATACGATATTCTCTTTAAGTTTGTTCTCAACTATATTCTCATCTAAACTAGCAGGGATACTTCTCCCGTAAAAAGGAACAGCAAGGTAAATGGTTTTACTTTTACCGGGACTTAGTTCAAAAGTATAGCTAAGAACCCCGCTTGCAGATTTACGTTTGTCAATCACTGAGCGGTGCGGGGGTATTTTCCCTTGAGCTAAATAATTAGTTATATCCCCTTCATCAAAAGGTGAGGCGCCGAAATCGTTTGAAGGGGTAACAGGGATAACAACTTTGTCGTCATTCACATATACTTTTCCGTCACGGTATGTAATGGAATCAATTTCTGCCATGCCGCCGGTTATGTTGAGCCACTGGTAATAAGGATTCACCTGGAACGGTCTTATTGCCAGATAAATCTTACCCTTATGATCTTCAGATGAGTTGTTATTTATAGTGTACTTAAGATAAAGCACAGAATTTGTATTTGCCTCTCCGTAGGTGAAGGCTTCAGTGATAAACTGAAGATCATTATAGTTCCATTCAACTGCCGGAACAGGAAGATAACCATCGTATAATGTCCGTTTTTCTGTTATGTCATTCCAGGTTATAAATTTTCCGTCAACCGAAAGGAAAGGTTCAATTGAAAAATGTTTTTTATCAACTTCTGCCATACCGTCTTCATTGAAGAGAGCTTCTTTCCTGTCGTTATTTACTCCGACGATTGTCCAGAACGTCCCTTCCTCCCCTAAGTACCGGGGGTAATATCCAACAGGGTAATCCTTCGCAATATTTATAACGAACCGGTTCGGGTCATCAGAATAGTCGGTATTCTTAACAGAGACCTCTTTGATCCCATAACCTAAGCCGCGGCTGCTCTTAAGCAATTCAATTTTAATTTTCTCAGCATCCTCTTCCTTCAAACGGATGTAGCTCGTATTTCCTGTTTCACGCTTTACGGTGTAAGCTTTCTCCCAGTTTTCATCCTTGCTTGAAAGATAGAGATCAAATTCCCTTGCGTAGTCAGTGCTGTCCCACTCAATTACAACGGCTCCGAACTCCCTCCTCTTCTGAAGATCAAGTATGACATCCTGCTTTTCATCCTTGCTGCTTTTCCATTCAGTAAAAAAATTATTATCGATAAGATTTTCAGCAGAGTAGTCCGCCCCAGCTTCGGAAGAAGTTTCGGCTGACGTTAAAATGGGAGAATTATCTTCAGGAGGAAGCTTCTCGAATTTCAGATCATCTATCAGGATTGAACCCTTCCCTCCGACGTATGATGAAATGGTGAATTCCAACCTGTCGATTCTTTTCAGCTCTTTATTTTCAGAGGGACCCCAGGCAAAGCTTATGTTTCTTTTTTTAATTTTTATCTTTGTCCATTCTGAAGGAAATTTATAATTGCGGTTTATCATCCACCAGACATTCTGTCCCGTGCTGTCGAGCAGCTTGAACTCGAGGTTATTTGCAGGTGATTCAGCCTTCATATAAAACGTAAACTGGTAATTCTCAGGAAGCTCAATGGGAATGAGCTTTTGGATACCGCCGTAGCCTGTTCCTTTTGTGAAGTTGTAATCGAATTTTATCGCCTTACTGATATGACCTTCTGCAAGGCTAATGTTTGTTTCGACGCCATCTGATTTATAAACCTTCCAGTCTTTTAATGATTCAAAATCATCCAGCACCTGCTGGGGGTGAAGATTTAATATTGGATATAATATCATTATCAGCAGTAAAGGAAGTCTGAAGTGTATCTTCACTTTGTTACCCAATAAATCTTCTTCGCTTCCGGAGCTGATCATTCAACAACCTCGAAGACTGCAGAGATAAGATCGGCGGAATTACCGCCGGAGTAAACCGTGAAGCTTCCAGGTTCCACCACAGGCTGCATATTTATATCAAGGAATGAAAGCATGTCCGGAGTTATCTCAAATTCTATTTTTTTTGTTTCGCCGGGGAGGATATTCAGTTTTTTAAAACCCTTCAATTCTTTGACCGGTCTTGTAATGCTTGCATAATCGTCCCTGATGTATAACTGGACAACCTCTTCTCCTGCGCAATTTCCGGTGTTCTTAACATTTAGGTTAACTGTGAAGGATTCATCCTTCTTAATCCTGTTTTTTGATACGGTAATATTATCATAGCCGAAGGTGGTATAGCTTAAACCATAGCCGAAGGGATAAAGAGGTGTATTGGGAGAATCAGTATATTTTGATGTGTACTTATCCTCTTCATCAAAAGGACGGCCTGTGCTCTTATGGTAATAGTAAAGCGGTATTTGTCCTGTTGACCCGGGGAATGTAACAGGCAGTTTGCCGGAAGGATTATAATCGCCGAATAAAACCTGTGCAATTGCATTACCTGCCTGACTGCCCGAATACCAGGTTTCCAGAACGGCGGGAATATTTTCCGAGATCCGGTTGATCGTGAGCGGTCTTCCGTTCATCAAAACAACTACAACAGGTTTGCCCACGGTCTGGATCCTTCTAATAAGTTCCTCCTGAACCGCAGGGATATCAAGATTTGTTTTACTTTCAGCTTCCCCGCTCATCCCTCTTGATTCACCTGCAGTAAAGATAATAAGGTCTGCTCTTTGAGCCGCTTCAACTGCTGCATCAAATTCTTTATAGTCGGAATCATTAACATTACAGCCTTTCACAAAATCGATCACCGTAGTGCTGTTTACCGAATTCTTCAATCCCTGCAGAACGCTGACAAGATTTTCAGGTTTATGACCGCCGGCCCAGGGTCCTGCCGGATCATTATTATTATCAGCGAAAGGTCCTATCAGAGCGATCCTTTTTACATCGCGACTGACGGGAAGGAGGTGATTCTCGTTTTTCAGAAGAACAATAGATTCCTTAGCGAGCTGTAGTGCGATGCTGTCCTTATACCTTTTACTAAGGTTGTTTTCTTTGAAGTACGAAGTATCAGTATAAGGATTGTCGAATAATCCGAGTTTGAACTTCATCCGAAGGACATTCCTGACAGATTTGTTAATCTCCGTTTCAGATATTTTCCCTTCCTCAAGGAGGCTTTTCAAATTCGGGGCATAAGGATTTCCGTCGATTGAATCGCCAACCATGTCAATATCAACTCCTGCTTTGAATCCTCTGTAGGCAGCTTCTTTCATATTTCCTGCAAAGCGATGCCGGACAATTTCACCAACCGCATTATAATCGCTGATAACCACACCGTCCCACTTCCACTCATCTCTCAGAATTTCGGTTAAGGTAAAATGATTTGCAGAGGCCGGGATGCCGTTGAGATCGTTGAAGGCGCTCATTATTGAAGCTGCGCCGCTTTTTATCGCAGCGTGAAATGGAGGCAGGTATACTTCCCGAAGTGTTCTTTCGGAAATATCAACCGTATTGTAATCCCTTCCGCCTTCTGCACCTCCGTATGCAACGTAGTGTTTGGGACAGGCAGCAACGCTTGTCCTTTCATCAAGACTTTTACCCTGGAATCCTTCAACCCGGGCAGCAGCGAAAACACTTCCGAGGTATGGATCTTCTCCCGATCCTTCCACAATCCTTCCCCACCTGGGATCGCGTGCGATATCCACCATTGGTGCATAGGTCCATCTGGTACCCTGGGATGCTGACTCAAATGCAGAGATTCGGCATGCTTCTTTAACAAGTCCGGGATTCCAGCTTGAAGCTTCTGCGAGCGGAACGGGAAAGATTGTGAAATAGCCATGGATTATATCATTTGCAAATATTAAAGGTATGCCGAGCCTTGTTTCTTCTACGGCGATCCTTTGTATCCTGTTACATTCGGCTGGACCTTTTAGTCCAATTAGTACTGATCCGATCTGTTCGTTCCTGATAAGTTTTTCCTTTGCCGTATCCATACCTACGATCTGAACAAGCTGACCTATTTTCTCTTCAAGCGTCATCTTTACGATAACGCTGTCGATCCTTTTTTCGATATATTCATCCGGGTCAACGCCGGGATTAAACCTCCCCGAAAATGAGATCAGGGCTGCGAGAAGTATAAGCCGGAGAAGTAGAGTTTTTCTCATGAATTATTATTTATTGTATTTATTCTAATTACGAGTGTTATTCTGAGCTACAGAAACAAGATTCGCTCAATTCGTCAATTCGCTCAATTCGCTCAATTCGCTCAATTCGCTCAATTCGTCCAATTCGCTCAATTCGCCCAATTCGCTCAATTCACCCAATTCGCTCAATTCACTCAATTCGCTCAATTCGCTCAATTAATTCGTCAATTCGCTCAATTCGTCAATTCGCCCAATTCGCTCAATTCGTCAATTCGCTCAATTCGTCAATTCGCCCAATTCGCCCAATTCGCCCAATTCGCTCAATTCGTCAATTCGCTCAATTCGTCAATTCGCTCAATTCGCCCAATTCGCTCAATTCGCCCAATTCGCTCAATTCACCCAATTCGCTCAATTCTCAATTCGCTCAATTCTCAATTCGCTCAATTCGCTAAATTTAACCATATAACCATTTAGCCATTCAACCATTTAATCATTCTTCAATTCCAAACCCCAGCTTTTCCAATCCTTTTTGTATTACAGAGTCCTTCATAGAATACTTCCAGATTAATCCTGTTCTGTAATTCTCAATCATAATTACGATAGGACCTTCATCCAGTCCCAGGTAATCCTCATCAAACCAGTCAGCTGTAAGATTAAAAGCATCCTTAAATCCGTACTCTCCCCACAAACCTTTGTCGCCGTATTTATCATACATATTTTTCAGGGAGGGAATGCAGACTTCCGGCGCGAAAGGTATAGAACCCGCCGCCGCTTCAGGGGTAATAGTGCCGTCTTCAGCAATCGTGTGTCCCGGTCCGCTGGTTCCTCTTCCTGCGTACCCCTGAAACTTTTTTCCGTCTTTCTCAAAATCCCCGGGACCATCGCACGCGCTTATTCCCCAGGTAAGGGAATCGTAGCCTTCCCATCCTTCCGGGTTCTGAATACAGTACCTGCGGTTTACAAGTGTAGCTCTCCTGGAATTTTCAAAATAATCAATTCCTTTTTCCCTCATATAATTATCCGGAAGTCCTTTCAGATCAACAAACATCTGGGTGAACTGGTGTCCGAACAGAGGCGGAAAAGTTACGTGAGGCAGTCCTTCATAAGGTTCCTGCCAGTTATAGCCTGACAGCCATACATCATATGCACACATCGGTTCTGTGAGATTGGTGCCGGCAGCAAGGATGTAAAGGTACAATGCTTCAGTATACCCGAACCATCCGAAATCCCCCAATCCTCTTTCAGGATCATAGCCCATGGCGATCAGACCTGAGTGTCCCTCTCTACTTGATTCACTGATGACCGTCCAATCCCATTCAACCCTGTTAGTAAGCGAATCACCCAGCTCACGAATTTGTTTTTCGGTATCATCATCCCGGTCATAATACTGCACTGCAAATCGAATTCCTGCCAGGAGCCACGCTGTATCGATAGTAGAAAGTTCGCAATTCCATTCACGCTTGCCCGTATCCATTTTCAGAAAGTGGTAATAAAATCCTTTATACCCTGTAGCATCAGGCTGTGTGCTCTGTTCAGAGTTAATAAGGAATCTTTCCAGGTTATAGGTAAGCTGTGCTGCTTTATCCCTGGAAATCCAGTTATGCTCAGCCCCGATAGCCCACACCGCAATCCCCCACCCTGAAGCCGCGATTGTTGCGGGAGAATCATCTGTACTGCGGTCCTTTACCAGACCATTCTCAGGATTAATCTCATTCATAAAATAAAGGAAGGTATGATACTGTAAGGTATCGAGGAATCTGCTTTCCTCCGCTGATGGGACATACTGAGAAAAGAGGAACCGGCCGCTTATTAGTATCAGAATGAAAAGTAATTTTTTCATATTTATGTGAGTCTGTTATTAATTCATTATGCAGAAACCGACGCCAGCCAGCCTTCGGGGAGACAGGATCGGGATGACGATGTACTGAATTTATTACTATGACAAATTTGTCATACTGTATATTTTTTCAACAGGCGAATATCGCGTATTTTCGCGGTTTTCGGGATGTCTCATTTTGAGTCCACAAGGCACATGCAAGGCACACAAATACCAGATATCTACTACCTAAATATGGAGTCTGCCATTATGTCATACTGTTTATTATTTCATCAGACACATTTTACGCGAAATTGTCTTTCCACCTGCATTAAGAACATATAAATATATGCCGCTCGAAAGATTTCTGCCGTCAAAGTCTACCAAATAATCTCCCCGCGGTTTCTCTTCATTCAGAAGCGTTTTGATTTCATTTCCCAGCACATCGTATATTTTTAAAGTAACCGGTCCTGATTCTGTAAGATGAAATTTTATATGCGTTGAAGGATTGAACGGATTGGGATAATTATTCATCAAAGTAAATTTTTCCGGTATTTCAGTTTCACTTTTCACTTCCGTGTAATCAGGTACGAATCCTATTGAATCAAGCATCGGGGGAATCTCTGGATTATCCATAAAGTTATTCCAGAGCAGCTGTGTTCTGTAGTTCTCGATCATAATTATAATAGGACCTTCGTCTATTGCGAGGTAGCTTCCTGCATACCAGTTTTGTGAGAGGTTAAACGCATCCTTAAATCCGTAGGTACCCCAGAGGTTATTACCGTACTCATAGAAGAAACTTTTCATTGCTGCAATCGATTCATCAGGAGTGTACGGCATTGATGATAATGCGGCTGTAGGGGCAATCGTCCCGTTATCGTTTGTCGGGGAGAAAGCGTTATAACCGAAAGGCCCGTCGCTGGCTGTAAGTCCCCAGGTATCATCATCATAGCCCGTAAAATTGCCGGGGTTGTCAATACAATAGGCTCTGTTAATAAGCGTCTGGTTCCGGTTGTTAATAAAGTAATTTGTATAATCATCCTTCTTATAACGGGGATCAAAACCAAGGAAGGAATAGTGAACAAAGAACAAGGGTCCGCCGTAAGGCCAGCCCACATAAAGGGGAATACCATAATACGAATTTCCGTTAAGATAATTCGGACTGCTTGCCCAGCCGAGATGATACAAAGATGCAGGGATAGGGTGTGTAGGTGAAGCGATAGCCAGGAGATAAGTTATCATAGTTTCATTCGGACCCTGGAGCGGAAAATTCATAATCCAGCCGTAATAAGGCGACCAGTGCCAGTAAAGGAAGTTTCCGTTATCTTTCCGGTACCAGTCCCACTCGACGCTTTCCCAGATATTGGTTATAAGGTTTCTTATCTGTTCTTCATCAATTGTGTTCTGACGGAAATACTGCCTGGCCGTGAGCAGTCCCTGTATAAGAAAAGCAGTCTCAACAAGGTCACCACCGTCATCATACTGGCTAAAGGGTATAACATCGCCGGTAGTGCCGTTAAGCCAATGGGGATAGGCACCGTGAAATCTGTCAGCAGAGTTAGACAGAAAGTTAAGGATAGTAAGCATACGGTCGATTCCCTGCTGCCGGGTTATATAGCCTCTTTTAATTCCCACAAGTATAGCCATCACTCCAAACCCTGAACCGCCGGATGTAACAGTTTCATTGTTCCCGTTGGAGCGATCCCTTGCCAGTCCGGATACGGGATGAGCAAAGTCCCAGAAATATCTGAAGGTCGCCCTCTGAACCGAGTCAAGCAGCACAGTATCAGGCAGAGATGTTGTTGAAGCAGTAACAGCGTCGCTTAATAGAGATTTATTTAAGCTGGAATCAAAAGCAGATAACTTATAACTGAATGTCTTTGGCGGTGCACCTGTATTATCGGAATACGAAGTCACATCGGGCTGAATAGAAGCGATGATTTGAAAGTCGCCTCCGTCCGATCTGTAAAGTCTGTATCCGAAAAGATCGTTCTCGGGATTTGCTGTCCAGCTTAGGTCAATAACAGTATGGTATCCCACGGCGTTTAAGCCTGAAGGTACTGCAGGAGGTGTTACATCATTATCCTCTGCAGATTTCATCAACATCTCATCAAGGTAGATGGTCCTTATATCTCCGTCGGGATTATTCTGGGCAAATCCGATACTCGTGATCTGAGCCAGATCAGCACTTCCGGGCGACTGAAAAAAAGCATCCAGAGGGATTGAAACGCGTACCCATTCATTTACAGGTATGAGATTAATATAATTTGCAAGCGGCTCCCGATCTGTCTGATTATTCTGAACATCTTCCAGAAATAAGGCAGGTAGAAACGCGGAATCAATTGCCGCGAGGGCAAAGACACGGAATGTAATGGAATCCTTTGTGGCTGCATCATGGGCGGAATAACCTTCAGTCCCGATACTTACCTGCCAGTCGCCGGTACCCGATACCCATTTAAGTCTTAGAGCATTTAATCCGGAATACTTTCTCGAAACATCAACAGGTAGATTACCGCCGCTGGTTAAAATAACAACACTTGGACTGGTATATTCACCATGACTGTACGGGTAAGAACTGTTGTTTGGACTATCGTTAAAAAATAAGTAGGGCTGTGCTGCTAAAGTACTGCATCCTAAAAAAAATAATATTAAAAACCTAATAAGATTTCGCTGCTTCATATTACTGTATTATATTTTTGTTTTTCATCCAGACGTCATACCAACCCGAATATTCCTCGGTATAAGGCACGGCATAAATCTCTCCTCCGAATCCCATTCTTCTCGCAACAACAAGGTTCAGATAAATATTTTTCACAGCGTTCAGAACATCATCATGGATTTTCACGCCGTATTTTGCTGCCAGGCGGGCATCATAGTTATTAATATATTTCTCAAATTTCGATAAGGTTATCTTAGCTATGAGCTGATCCTTGACTTCATCGAAGCTTTTTGTATAGCTTGTACTGTCCTCCTTTTTATCAAGAACCTGAAAGATTGAGTAACCGTCATCCAGCTTAAGAGGACCGTAGACATCGCCCACGTTTAATTGAGAGGCTATCCTGCCTAGTTCCCCATGCTGTGTGATATCGAAATATCCAAACTCTCCTCCTTTATCGCGCAGCGAATCTCTTTTGGTATACTTCTCTGCAAGCACTTTGATGCTGACTCCCTGTGAGAGTTCATTCAAAACAATTTCAGCAACGCTGAGGCTATCGGTAAGTACCTCTGCAATGTTGATCAGCGGAGGCATTGCCTCTTTCCAGTCATTCTGCTTGTATACAGAAAATGCCTGCTCTTCGGATACTTTTATAGAGTCAAACATATTTATCTTTATCATTTTAGATAGATACGCATCCTCCCACATTCCGATATCGTTTTTAACTTCGGGATTATTCTCTAGTCCTTCGTTATAGCCTTCACGTGCAAAAAGCTGGTCCTCGATAAACTTTCGGAGATATGCCGATAAAGACGATCTGATATTTAATTCACCAATGTCCTTTACTGCGAAGCCATCCTGGCTCAACTGGTATATAAAGAAGTCGGGCTTAACAGGATCCTCTTTAATTTTAATGAAAGTCTTCTTCCGTAGTATGTTATCCATTTTGTCCAGGGCGGAATATACTTCGTCACCTTTCAGATAATATTTCCCGTTCATATCTTCTGCTGTAGTAAGAAGTCCCTGATCCTGCTTACCGTATTTTTCAAAAAATGCGGAAACAAATATTTTTATAAGGCTCTCAAAGATCTCCTTATCTGCTGTTATCCTATAGCTGCCGAGATAACTATGATAATACTCAAGGTAACGATTATACTCAGCTCTTGTCTGTACAATCTTCTTAACCTCATCACTTACAGATTCCCGGTCTTTCAGATCTGTATTATTATCTTCACTTAAAAGTTTTAAGATATAATAACCATCACCGGCGCGGACAGGAGCAGTGAACTGACCTTCTTTCAGGCTAAAGAGTGAATCTTCAACCGGTTTCTCCATATCCCCGAAGGTTACTTTCCTGGGATTATCCCTATCTTCTTTGCGCAATGAAAGCAGTGAATCGAATTTAGCTCCCTCTTTAAGTTTTCTGTAGATATATCCGATTTCATTAATATTATCAGAAAAGATAAAGCCGACTGTCAGCATCTTCTTAATCCGGGCTTCCCCTTCTTTTATTTCTGCCGGACTGTACGATGATTTGTCCTTAATTTCCTTTGAATACAGAGCATCACGCAGAAACATATTGCGTAAAGGAGTCATTATTTTTCTAAAAGAGTCCGTTGTATCGTATCCTTTTTCCTTTGCATCAAGCGAAAGCAGTTTTTCGGCAATAAGCTGATGCAGGAACTCGTTCTTAGCGGTAAGCTGATCACTCTTCTGAAGAAGATTCGGATGCGCACTGAAATCAAAACGGTCGCGGAACTCCGACTCGTATATTTTAACCGGACCGACTGTGGCAACTACCCTGTCCTGCTGAGCCGAAAGGGATGCATTAACGAAAATGATCAGTATACATAATAAAAGAAGTAATCTCATTAAGGTTCACCATTAAACGAAAACCGGCGGGACATTGCCAGCCGGTTAACGACGTATTTAACATTACTAAAAATGAAGTCCCAGCGTAAATCTATGAGTACCATTCAGTCTGCCATAGTCGGCCCATGCATAGTCAAAGCTCACCGTTGATTCTCCGGCGAATCCCACTTTAGCTCCTGCACCAAGGACAAGGCCGCCTTCGGAATCCTTAAGGAACAGATCACGGTAGCCCCCCCTTAATGCAAAGGTACCGAGAAATTCCCACTCGCCGCCGACATTTAGTCTTTCATCATTGTCATTCGAATGCATCGCATCGGTGGATACAATCAGTCTGTTCCACTGAGCAAAGGTCATTGAGTAAGAAACACCTACCCGGAATAAAGTAGGCAGGCTGTAGGAACCCATCCTTAAGCTTGCCGGAAGTCTGCTGTTATCGCCGTGCTTATTTGGATCAGCATCATAGTTGAAGTAAACATCCCGGCCGTCATAGGAAGCACGGGGACCAAAATTCGATACACTCGCACCAAGCCTAAGTCCTTCAATTGAAGTCTGGTACTGAACTCCGAAATTAAAAGCAACGTCAACCAGACTGGTATTATAAATTGTCTCCTGCATATAATTAACCGCAATGCCGGCAGATACCCTGTCGGTTAGCAATACACCGTAGGCTACTCCGAGGGAAAGGTTGGTTACGTCATAATAAAGGCCGGTTCCTTTTTCCTTTTCGACAGTTCTTATTTCGATATCTCCCGAGTTTAATGAAGTAACCTGGACAGCAATTGTTCCGAGCCCTTCAACATTCAATGCTGCTGAAGCATAGCTGTATTTAATATCGGCCAGCCATTGATTATAAGTGAAATCGACGTTGATACCGGTAAGATCGCCAAGGCTTGCGGGATTATAAAATGCGGCGGAAGCTTCGCCCGTAAGAGATGTACCGGCATTTCCTAAAGCTGCAAGTCGGGAACAGGGTTCTATCTTAAGGAATTGGCCGATAGTCGTTCCTACTTTACTTTGTGGCGCGGCATTCCCGGCGAACAAAAGGAATATAAATAGCACGGTAATTTTATTGATTTTATTCATAAGTTTCACCGCTTATTTAATAATTGCAAATTTGCCGATAAAATCATCGGATCCCGGCGTTTCAACATGGAAGATATATAGACCGGGAGCAACTTCAAGGTTATCTTTGGAGCGCAGATTCCATGCAATATAATCCTGGAACCCGCCTTCGTGATGCAGCGTCTGCACCAGCTCTCCTGTAACGGTATATATCCTTAAGGTTGCACCTACAGGCAGTGCCCTGAATTCGATTCTCCTGTCACCTCTTCCGCTCTGGGCATATGGAGCCTGCTCAAAAGAAGCTGCGCCGAGGTAAGGATTTGGAACTACATAAGGCTTCTCATCAGCGTATTCTGATTTCTGTTTGCCGAGATCAATGAATGAAGAATCGGTTACAAAACTGAATACATCCAGTTCATTGTAAGGTACATTAATCGTTAACTGATAAACATCTCCGTCTGTCGGAAAAATCGAGTTCGCATATTTAGGGCCGTAAATAGTATCAACTGTAATTTTCCATACAGGAAGTGTCTGTCCCTGGGCATTTTTTCCAAGTATTTCAATATATTCATTATTCCTGCTCAGGGTCCGGTTGCCGTCTGTATCAACAAACCTGAAGTCTGCCTGGAATTCTCCTCCATCCTTGACCATTCCCATAATTTTAAATTTGGAAGGTACGGGAGGAATTATCGCTGTTCCCTGGGATGTATCAAGAACCTGATCTGAAAAAACAAACAGGTAATCGGCCGGATAATTAGGACGCTTCGCATTTGTTGGGGTAGATGTTGATGACGATCTGACATCAAACACAAGATTCGTGCTGCTGCTGGGAAGAAACCCGGATTCCAGAGTATCAGGCATCAGGTTGCGCTCCACGAATATCAAGGGGAGCATTCCCATTCCTACGGGACCCTGTCCAAGAGCTTTAAGATCAGTGCCTCCTGCAAAAATTGTATCATTTTTTCCGCCTGTTACATCATACATCTGGTAACTTGAGGCTCTGATTGAATCCTGAGGCGACTCAAACCTGATTTCAAAGGTATGATCCTTCGGAATACGATCAGGGTCTGGAATATCGATTGAGATTTTTCCCGTGCCGTAGCCCTGTGTGTGCTGGAGATTTGAATATGTGCCAGGTTTATATCCCGGTGCCTGGTCGTTAGGATATACTATCACCACGTTCTTCGGAAGTATTATACCGCCTCTTAAAGTCTGGTTAACCGATATAGCACTTTCAGAAGGATATATGTTCAGCTGCGCAATTCCCTTATCATAAGATGTTACAGCGTAAAAGTATCTCTGGCCATTTACTGCTGTAGTATCCTTGAAATGATGCTGTATTCCCGAATCACCTCCCAGGTAGAATTCCAATCCTTCCACTGCAATCTGACTGTAGTCAAGTATACCATCATCAAGGTCAAATACAGCAAGCGGTTTACCGGGGCCAAGCAAACCTATACCCTGGGCATCATAAATGATCTGCGGATCAAGGAAACTTTCATCAGTGCTGCGGTATATTTTATAACCTTCAAAATCATTTGTATTGGTTATAGGATCGAAAGCATCCTCTGCAGCATTATCCCATGTAAGATTTACAAAGCCGTCGCCGGGATAAGCGTGAACTGTGGGAAGCGGAGGAGGAGTTGCAAACTGGTAATTAGCATTATATATAGTCTGAACAATTTCAACGGTCTTTCTCATCTGGTGCAGATCCGCACCGAAGGCAAGCGCCAGACTAAATCTTTCAGTTTTCCTGGTATCGAGATAAAAAGGTCCTGATGCAAAGAAGAACCCTATGTTATAATTTACAACACTTGGCGCATCAAAGGGATTAGGGCTCGTCCACAAATTATAAAGATTCTCCGGCCACTTATGTACATCGGTAAAGAAAACAATATTATCCGTTTCACCTACACCGCCGCCACCAACTCTGATACGGTTAAGTTTAAAACCTGTAAGCCCAATCTGGTCCGATTCGTTTATATCTGTTTTATCAAAATTTGCTTCTCCGGCAGTGGGGATAGAGTCGTTTTCTCCGGTATCACCCGTACCCCATACACCGTCCCCGCCGGTATCATTATTTAAAGTCCAGTCCATATCTTCATCACCTGTCCACCATATACCTCTCTGGAAAGCCGGGCGAAGTCTGAAGTTTGCATACCTGTTTAATTTTAAAGTATCATAATTAGCAATTACATAATTAAGGATTGCCTGAGTTCCAACTATTTTCTGTCCCGGTCCTCCATCTCTTTTCTCATCAACAATTCCGTCATCATCATCGTCAATACCGTTTACGGGGTTGCCAGGCGTTTCAAGATATGCATATCCAAGGTATCCAGTTGGACCAAACTGGCCGTGACCATTATAATCCCAGGTGTAGACAAGATCCATTCCGTCGGTTGTGTCGTAGTAAGCAGCATCATCGTCGCTTTCATACACAAGGTCATAAGGACCAAGAGAACTGCCTCCTATACCTGAGTCCATATACAACCCGAAAATGACGTTATAATCGTAAACTGTGGTTCCTTCATTAGCGATATCGTAATGCCAGAAGAGAACGTCCCTGGATTGGATATTCGACCACTGGAAACCTCTTTGTTCTACTTTAAGAGCCATACCGCGCCGGGTGCTATCCCTGAAGTCGGGATAAAAATTCCATTTGCTGTAATAGTCATCATCGTACACGCAAAAGCTTTCCTGGTCGGCGTTTGGCTGCTTACCGAAGTAACCATTCCAGCTTCCGCGCCATCCCGGATCATCGGGATCGTCGACTTTATCAGGCCAGCTGTCGGGCCAGGTTCTTGGATCGTAACTGACCGCCGGAGATCTTGCAATATTTACGGCAGGATCCAATTGCAGGTATCCGGGTCTGGGATTATACCGCTGCAGTCTGCCTGTTGCCGGGTTTACTTCTTCTCTCTCACGGTAGCCGGTCTGCATCATATAAAATGTCTGGTACTGACCATTTATGAATTGCTGAAGTTTTGCGAGAACGAAAGGAGTTACCCCATCGCTGTAATTTTCGAGCGATCCCTTAGGCCATTCCATTGAATGAAAAATGGTATAATCAGGATTATCCGAGTAATCACCCACCATTCCATAGTTGTAAAACATTGTACGAATACGATTTGCGTCGTGAGTACCCTGCCTTACGTAGTCCTCATTCCCCCGCTGATCCTTAGGAACCAAAGGATAATACTGCTGCGCGATGGCAACGGGGGCTATCAGCAGCAGAAATTGAAATAATATAAAAACAGTCATTCTAAAATTATTTCGAAATCCATGCGAATTAGTAATGCCGAATTTATTTCGGAATTCATCCTGATCTGTCATTCCCAATTTATTGCGGAATCTAACACCCATAAAGAGATCCTGAAACAAGTTCTGGATGACACCATTCTTTCGAATGAGATTGAGATCCTGAATCAAGTTCAGGATGACACCAGACTTTTTATGAATGTAATTAATAGTTTTGTTTTCCATCATAATTAGTAACTCCTAAAAGAGAATCCAAATTCAATCCTGCGGGGAGGAGCAAACCGGTTAGGGTCAATCGGTTCTCCATACAATAGTGTTAGAGAGTTGCTTGGGTTTCCTGTATCATCATATACTGCCCCGTTATTGAAGTCCTGGTTGAACAAATTAAATACTCTCATGAATATACTGAAATTCATAAAGCTGAAATCGAAAAACTTTTCCGCACGTATGTCGACGGTAGTATAACTTGGCTTCCTTCCTGAGTTGTGCTCCTGTTCTGTCTGGAAACCTACGAGAGCGGGAGTATAAGGCTGACCGGATGAAAATTTTATAATTGTACTGACATTAAAATCATTTGCAACCTGGTATAACGCGGTCACATTGAGAGTATGTCTCTGATCCCAGTTGAAAGGAATATCTCTGGGTCTTGGGTCTTCACCTCCAAGGGCCCTGTCTGCATTCTCCCGGGGATCGCTTGAGTTTCCGTTTGCAAACTGAAGACTGTAGTCTATAGTAAAACCGAAATTATCAGAAGGCCGCTGAGTTACAGATAAAGTAACTCCAGAAACACTGCCGTAATCTATATTCGTATTTCGGGCGTACTGACCAAAGTTATACGTTTCAATAACTTCTGTTCCAAGAAGGTCTCTTATATCTTTATAAAAGAAAGTCAGGTCAAGTCCCAGATCATCATTAATTGCCTGTTTAAGTCCAACCTCGTATTCTACCGTTAGCTCAGGCTTCAGGTCGGGATTTCCAAGATAATCCTGAGTGTAAGTGCGTCCTGCTTCAAGGAAATCCAATACCCGGTAGTTTGCGTTGTCATAGAGCGCGCTGTAAGCCGGCATCTGGTAAAAATGTCCATAGGAGAAATGAAGCGCAGATTTATCAGTTAGAGGAAATCCGAAACCGAGACGAGGAGCAAGTGTTTGCTTAATACCAGCCTTTATTAATTTAGAACCCGGAACTCCAACGATAGTGTTCGCAGGATTCTGAAGATTACTGGGTATATAAGCCTGAGGATCGAAAATTTCGTAGCGAAGTCCTGCCCTTACAACCAGGTCGCCAAGCTCAAGTCTGTCCTGTATATAAGCCGCACCCAGGTTTGGTTTATAGGTCTCAACCTTTTTGAATCGAGGATCAACCGGATCGAATAACTTAGGTTGGAGTACCTCCTCATCAGCCTGGTTAGAAACCGTAACCAGCTGTCCCGGAGGACCGAACTTTAATTCATTCAGCTGACCAACTACTCCTGCCTCTACATAATTGAATTGATTCAATTGCCAGGCATAATCAATTTTAGCCTGCAGAAAATTAGTCTGCTGAATGTACCTGCCCAGGTCAACACCCTGTATTACAGCCCCGTATTCGTACCCGGAAATAGTTTTGGGTCCCTGTGCTGCATAGTAACGAGGATCATACAACGATTCGTATTTGTACTCTTTATAATCGTAATAATTATGACGAACACTAAGTTTATAAAACATTTTATCCGACAGTGTATGCGTCAGATCTATACCATGGTTTATAGCAAATGTAGTTTTATCCTTTAATCCCTCAGGATTAAATCTGTACGCAAAATTGTATGCTTTACCCCAATCATAATTCGCAATGGCGATATAACTGATATTGATTTTATCAATAGAATTATTTGTTATTTTAGCCTGTCCGCTCCATTCATCGTAAGGATCCATAGCTATTTTTTTATTGTCGCCTGTGGGGTATAAAACGCCCCCACCAATATTATTTGTATCTGTTGGTACGAACCTCCTGGTTCCGTAAAGGTAGCCGTCATTATGGTAGCGCCTGCCGCTTACAAGGAATGTTGTGTTCGGAATATATGTGGGTCCGGTAAGAGTAAGCTGATAATTCTGTAACGAATACGGAAGGAAATCTTTATTATTAGGATAAATATTGTTATCCAGCGGCAGATAATCACCGCCGTAAACCTCTCCGGAAACCTTAAAGGTACTGCTTCCGCTTTTGAGAGTAGTGTTTACAATACCTGACATTGCCTGCCCGTACTTTGCATCAAAAGTACCGGATACCACGGATACTTCCTGTATGATCGAGCGGTCGAGGGATAAACTTGCCTGATTGTCGAAAGGATTATTTATACTCACACCGTCTACCTGGTATTGAATTTCACCTCCGCGTCCTCCGCGCATATGGAACTGTCCGTCTGATGTCTGAACTGTTCCCGCCTGCAGGTTTATAATATCGGAAAGGCTCTGGACAGGCAGCGATTCAATTTCATCGGAGGATACTGTTTTCACAGAACTTGTCTGGTTAAATTCAATGATAGGTTTTTCTGCAACCACCGTCACTGTCTGACCCTCAATAGCTTCTGAACTCAATGCTACATCAATCTGGGTGGTCTTATCGGCATTAATGACAACATCCTCAACTATCCTGGTCTGGTAGCCTATATAACGGTAATTAACAGTGTACTTGCCCGGCCTGATATTAAGGATGCTATAGAAGCCGTTTATATCTGCAGCCGAACCCATAGTCGTTCCGGCAATAATTACATTTGCAAATACAAGCGGTTCACCTGTGGTGGCATCCGTTACCTTTCCGGAAAGTTTGCCTGACTGAGCGTACCCGCTTATAGAAAAAAGGAAGACAGCAGGCATGATGAAGAAAAAGTATTTCAATGAAAGAAAAACTTTTTTTATGTGTAGTTCTGATTTCATCATAAAACTACCAATACATTATAAGTTAATAAATATAAGAACGAGGTTGTCTCAAAAGCCGTACTCTATGCCTTCTTCCAGGTGCACTTGAGACAACCTCACTAATCATTACTTACTACTTGAGCAGAACCATCTTCTTAACCTGTGTGCTCGTGATTCTGGAATCTGACAGGTTAATAATCTTTATCTGATAGAAATAGATACCGGAACTGAGTCCTTTTCCGTTGAACCTGAATTCAGCAGTTCCCGGTGGTACACTATTATTGTTCATAACCGAAACAGTTTGACCGAGAACATCATAAATATACAATGACACATTCGCAGCTTTGTTTATTGTATACTGAATTGTCGTTGTCGGGTTGAACGGGTTCGGGTAATTGTCGAAGAGTTTGATTGAGTTAGGAACCAGCGAAGCATCCTGGTTTATACCGACAGCACCTGCAGGTCCGAGTACGCTCCAGGAGGGACAATGCTGACCCGGCTGCTGCTGGAACCAGAATGCCTTATCGAAATAATTGGAGGCCGTATCATCCTGAACATCCATATCATTTACAGATGCACCGATAAATACCACGCTGTCTCCCAGGTTTGAAGGATAATTTAATGATGTAAATGGAATTTTCATCTCAACGGTAAATCCGCTGTCAGCATCATTAGGATCGTTAACTGTGGTTCCGGGACCAAGCATCATAGCATATTCAACATTCCCTGTATCAACAAGACCAACCAGATCATCCCCGGCCTGTCCATTTCCGGATGAATCAATGTTGACAGTAAGATTTTTAGCCGGAAGAATGCCGCTTCCATTTATATAATCCCTCGATGCCATAAAGAAAGTTATACCGTCTTTACGGCCGTTATGGTATGGAACGGTTACTATCCTGTCGTTTACTTTTGCTCCGACATAAAGATTTGCATCGTCCCAGGTTAACCAGTAATCAACCTCAGCACTATCCAGAACAGTTGGCAAAGGCGGTGGAGTAGGCAATCCTGTTACATCCGACTGCTGATAACCGCTCCCCCATGCACCCGTCCCTCTGATATTATCAAACAATGCATCATCTCCGAATTTCACGCGGAAATGGAGTGCGTTACTGGTATTCCAATCGCTTAAATCACCGTCAACTGCAATGGTCTCACCGGAATTAAGCTGCGGAACAACATAATCCACGGGCGGAATCAAACCGGAAGGACTTGTGGTGGTAACAGAGGGATCAATAAATATGGCTGAATAATACCAGCTCTCATTCCATTCGCAGCTCCACCAGGTTTTTGAAAAACCATCGTTTGTGGGATCCGAATCCAGAAAACGATCTCCATCGATTATACTAAAACTGAACGGTAATACATCACCAGATCTATCCAGATTAAAACCCAGTGAATCAATGTTTATCCGATGCTCTGATATCCAGCCGGCATCAGGCAATGTATCATTGGCTGTTCCGCCCTGAACTGTTGTAACTGCAGTCCATCTTTCCTTTTGGGCAGGGGTTCGCCATGCATCCATACCTCCTCCTACTCTATAATCGCCTGCAAAAAGCGGCTGGGCTCCAATCGGAGGAGTACTAAAGGAATCAGGAAATGCCCAGTTATACATTCTGGTATAAAAATGTTCAACACGTTTATCCCATGCCTGGTTGAACATATGATCGCCGGTGTTTTCCTTAAAAGCCAAAATTACAGCATCGGATTTATCCCATAGATTTCCCTCTACACTTTTATCCCTTGACTTCATTAGGATATAGAGATAGGGTGCCTTGTAAAGGAATTTAACAACAGCGTTTGCTGAATCATCATCAGCCGGGTAGCCGCTGCCGGGACCCAGGTTGTAACCGCTGCTTGGCAGGTAATTCGTCTCACCGTATCCGACAACAACTGAATCAGCCTCAGCCCACACAGCATCTTCAACACCATCTACGGTGATATTCTCTCCAGCCTGCAGAACTTTTGCGTACCTTGCATCTTCACGGGCATATTTGTTCTGTGCCCATTGTGCAAACAGATTAACTGACAAGCCTGCTATAAAAACAATGCTCATCAAATAGAGTAGCATCTTCCTCATTACGGACTCCTTTCTTGTTATTTATGTTTCGAACCTAAAAATTATTTAGCCCATATATACTTCAACATTTACCGGGCCTTTATTCTTAGATCTCAGAATATTGCTATTTGTTTCTTTACCATTAATGAGCAGCTGCTTAACACCAGAAGTCACCTTATTTTCATTGCAAATTCTGATGTTGTAGACTGTTCCGCGGAATGTTCTTTTAACTGAAAATTTTTCCCATTCAGCAGGTATACACGGATCTATTACCAGTCCCTCCGCTTCAGTCCGTATTCCAAGGATCATGTCCACTATCATTTTTTGCAGCCAGGCTGCCGAACCCGTGTACCATGTCCAGCCTGCCATTCCGTAATATGGAGAATCAGGACCATCAATATTTCCGGGCGTTACATATGGTTCAGCCTGGTATACCTCAGGTTCCATAGCATTAAGTATGGGGGATAATCTTTTATAGGTTTCAAACGCTGATTTATTTTCTTTTATTAGAGAATAGGCCCAGATAAGCCATGTTGCAGCATGCATATACACTCCTCCGTTCTCTCTCCTGCCGGGTGCATATCTTGTAAGATAGCCTATCATCTTATCCGGTTTAGAATAAGCAGGATAAAGAAGAAGGGGTCCGTTTTTATGGAGTAATAACTCTGTAACAGAACTCAGAGCTTTTGCGGCCTTTTTAGGATCGGCGATACCGCTTATAACCGACCATGTTTGTGCGTTTAGGAAAATTCTTCCCTCTTCATTCTGCTTACTGCCGATTTTTTTGCCGTTGTCCTTTGTTGCACGATAGTACCATTCTCCGTCCCACGCATACTTATCAAATGCTTCTTTGAGCTTCTCCGACTTTTTCTTATACCTTTTAGACAGCTTTTCTTCATTGATAATCTGGCAGATTTTTGAGAAGTCTTTTAGGACCAGGTATAGAAATTCAGCGAGCCAGATCGATTCACCTTTCATGTCAAGACCCACAGCACTCAATCCGTCATTCCAGTCCCCGGCTCCAATAAGCGGGAGTCCGCGTTTGCTGAACCTGGTCAGGACTTTCTCAATTGCTGCTATAGAATGATTCAGCAGGGTATCCTTTTTTGTCAGGTTGTCATAATATGGTTCTTTTTGTTTCAGGCACTTATAATCGTTAGTCTCATTAATGTATTGTATCAGAACGAAGGGAAGCCAGAGGAGGTCATCGGTCATTTTTGTAGGGAGGCCGGTCTCTGTTATCGGGTGCCACCAATGCAGAACCGTCCCATCCTCAAACTGATGCCGTGCATGCAGCCTGATCTGCCTTAGTGTAAGCGATGGATCAAGTTGAAGAAAGATGAGACTATCCTGAAGCTGATCCCTGAAACCGAATGCCCCGCTCTGCTGATAATAAGCTGTCCTTGCCCACAACCTGCCAGAGATTGCCTGGTACCGCAGCCATTTATTGACCAACAGATTTATACTTTCATCGGGAGTCCGAAAACTTGTAGTATCAAAAAGATTCTGCCAGTAAGCATTTACTTCCGTGAATGCTTTCTTTACTGATCCCGAACTGCTTAATTTTTTTATTGATTTACTAATTGCCTCACGGTCGGACTTTATTCCCATTAAGAACTGTAAATTCTTATTCTTACCTGCATCAAGTTCAACTTCAGTCTTCACAACAGCAACCGAATCATTCCATTTACCGGTTTTTTTTCCCAGCGATTCAGCCGACAGTCCGGCAGGTTCATTGACGGATCCAAACCTTCCTATAAAACTTTCCTTATCCGAGTCATAATCGCTTATCTTCTCAGAACAGGAGATAAAACCAAGATATGGATACTTAATATTCCAGTGTCCGCGATCTCCCAGCGGGATATCCCATAATCGCTTCGCAGCAAGCAAACAATTTAGCTCACCGTCGAATGATGTTTCGAGAAATGTTTTATGAAATTCCCTGTGATGATCTGCTGACGAGCCGAGGCACCATTCAAAGTAGGAGTAAAGCGATAGGTTTAGCTTCGAGCCATTTTTATTTTCAATTTGAAAATCCCATATTTCTAATTCCTCATCCATCGGAACGAATACGGTAAGAATAACCTTCACACCTTTATATTCACTTTCAAACCTGCTGTAGCCGAATCCATGCACTGCCTTAAAATTTTCCAGATTGGTTTTAACGGGCATCCACGCAGGCGACCACATTTCATTCGTTTCATTATTCTTTATATAGAAGTACTTTCCCCAGTTATCCTGTACCAGGTCCTGGTGCCACCGGTTCAGCCGGTTGAACTCCGAATGAGTATGCCAACTGAAGCCGCCTCCCGCCTGGGAGATTACCAATCCATATATACCGTTAGAAATAACATTCACCCATGGCTTTGGAGTGTTCCAGGTGCTTATTACATACTCATTTCCGTCATCTGAAAAGGCACCGTATTTTGTTTCAAATTTCATGTTATGATTAATTAAACCGATTCTCTGATTACGAGTTCGCTGAAAGCCAGGTGTAAAACCCTGGGTGGTTCGATCTCATTGTTTATTCTTTGAATTAAAGTATCAGCAGCGTTTTTCCCGATATCCTCGATATTTATTCTTACAGTTGTCAATGAAGGGGAAAGATATTGTGCAACAAATATATCGTCGAATCCTGCCACACCTATATCTTCGGGAATTTTTAGTCCCGACTTCTGAATGTAATCATAGCAGCCGATTGCCATCATATCATTTCCGGCAAAGATAACCTGGGGTTTATTTTTCCCCGATAGAAGTTTACTGCAGGAATTGTAACCGCTTTCCTGCGAAAAATCTCCGTTCTCAATTGAATATCTTACTTTGTTTTTCCTGCATGCTTCAACAAATCCCTTTCTCCTCAATTCCGAATCATTATTGGTAACCGGGCCTGTAATATGAGCAAGCCGGGTATATTTCTTCTCCAGTATAAGGTATTCGGTCATTTGATAAGCGCCCTTATAATTATCCAGAGCTACCCTGTCGAAATCTTTCACAGCAGGATCAGAGTTTATCAGAACGATGGGGATGCTGCTTTTTTTCAATACCGACTGAAGCTTAGAGTTTAATTCAGGAGCCAGTAAAATCAGTCCCGAGAAAAGACCATTGTTGATAAAAGTTACAAGCTCCTCCTTCAGACTCTTATACTTATGTGAACTCGCCACAATTGTATAATAGCCCTGACCATACAATACTTCATCAACACCTTTAATAATCTCTGTAAAAAACTCATCAATTATTTCCGGTAGGATCAATCCGATAAGGTTTGATTTTCCTTTTACGAAATTTCTTGCAAGTATGTTCGGTTTGTAATTTAACTGGTTGGCAATTTGAAGGATCCTGTCGTATGTGTGTTTAGCAACCCTGGGATCATTATTCAATACCCTGGACACTGTTGCAATAGAAACATTTGCCCTCTGGGCGACTTCTTTGATAGTTGCAGCCATAGTTTGAAGTAATAGTTTTTGTAAACGAGCCTTTAAGATGTTCAGGTTTGCCTGCAGGTCTAAAAGATGAAAGAAATCTTAAAAGTATCTGAACGGAAACAATAAGAGGATATAAATCAGCTTATCCTGCAGAACGATCTTCATTTTAGAAAGTAGAGTAAAGAAATTTTATGGATCCTCCTGAACATTAATTAATGAAAAAGTATTTTCCGTAAAACTAGTAAATTGAAAAAGATAAAGAATTAACAAGAAAGCATAATGTAAACGTTTACATTATAACTAATAAATAAAGTAATGTCAATAGTCCAACTACCAGGACATTACACTCCTCACAGGAAAAACTGAAGAATTACATTTATATAATAAGAAAAAAATTCTTATTTACTTATGATTCCGGATAAAGCGGATTTTTTGTACCAAATTAAAACTTCTTTAACTGCGGACTTTTTTAGTGAGAAAAAGTATAATATGATGCTGAGGAGCGATCCGGTCAGCGGGTAATTTCAGAGATCAAGGTTTCAGAGAAACAGGTTCCGGAAATCGCTCAAAATTCGGGGATCAAGGTTTTGGGGGGATTTCTGGGAACCTAAGTTTCAGGGAAACAGGTTCCGGAAATCGCTCAAAATTCGGGGATCAGGGTTTTGGGGGGATTTCTGGGAACCTAAGTTTCAGGGAAACAGGTTCCAGAAATCGCTCAAAATTCGGGGATCAGGGTTCTTGGCGGATTTTGGAGAACCTACGATTCAGGTAATCAGGTTCCGGGAATCGTTCAAGGTTTCGGGGCTCAGGGTTTGGGGGGATTTCGGGGAACCTAAGGTTCAGGGACTCAAGGTTTCGTCTGAGATTCAACATCTTAGAATCATTATTACTTAAGTATTTATACCGAAATAAGTGTAGAAAATATTTACAGGTATGACAAAATGGCAGACTGCATATTTATGTAGTAGTTATTTAGTATTTATGTGCCTTGCATGTGCCTAGTGGACTCAAAATGAGACAATCAGAAAAGTGCGAAAAAACGCAATATTCGCCTGTTGAAAAAATATACAGTATGACAAAATGTCATACCTCAGAATAAGTCATATGTCCGGTGCAAGATTAATAAAAAAAGAGCAAAATAAAAGTTCAGATCCTGAGAGAACCACGGAATCCTCTCGCAGCATAGTATGATTCCGCTCCGTTATGATAAGTAAAAACGGTCTCATAACGGCGGTCGCAGAATATGGCTCCGCCGAGTTTTCTGATATCTGCGGGAGTATCCACCCAACTGGAAGTTTTCAAATCGAAACTTCCCAGTGCCTGAAGTCCACGGTACTCTTCTTCAGTTAAAATTTTGATGCCTATGGTGGATGCTAAATCCATTGCACTGTCTTTTGGCTTATTCTCTTTCCTTGATTCGAGCGCTTTACGGTCGTAGCAAAGGCTCCTGCGGCCTTTAGGACTTTCCTCAGAACAATCATAAAAGATATATTCGTCTGTCTTTTTATCATACCCTATAACATCAGGTTCGCCGCCGGTGGCTTCCATTTCGTTCAGCGACCACAGCCCTTCTCTACTGCCTTTCTTACCTTGCAGACAGGCTTCCAGCTTTGCCTGAACTTTTGACCATTCAACCCCCTGGTGGCGATTCATATTTTTCTCAAAACGTTGTTTCAACTTTTTAAGCAATTCTTCAAATTGCTTAGCCGGCAGCTCCATTTTAATGCTTTCTTCTTTACTCATATTTATATACTTCTTCTTTTTAGTAAATTAATTTCATACATAGAATATTCTGTCACCTATCCGCATTAATATCGGGACTGGGATACGTAGATGCAAGCCTCAATCTTCATCGAAAAGGAATTTCTGCCTCCGGTTACGATGTGACAGTTAACACGATTTTACGAAACTGATAATCTATTGAAATTTATAGTTGCAATTTTATTTGCATAATATGACCTAATATCTATATATTGTTTTGCAATTATTAGTTGCAATAATAAAGTAATCTCCCAGTCAGGAAATAAATGAATAAAATAATTGACGACCTTACAGATTTGGGATTGAGTGAATATGAAGCAAAAGTTTACAGTGCATTGCTTCATCAGGATCTCCTTCCGGCATCAGATATAACAAAACTGGGCAGTGTACCGCGCGGAAGGGTATACGATATCCTTAACCAGCTGATCGATAAAGGTTTCTGCGTTATGGTACCTGGCGTTGTTAAGAAATTCAGGGCGGTTGAGCCGGAGACTGCTATTCAGAATCTGATTGAGCACCAGGAAAATCAGAGGCAGCGTATGCTGGAAATTGCCTCCACGCTGCAGGATAAATTTAAGACGAAACGGGATAATACCACCCCGCTGGATTTTGTAGAGGTCCTGACAAGCAAACAAAGCCAGATAAAAAAATTTCAGGAATTGGTTGAAGGTGCCAGGGAAGTGATCATGGCATTTACCAAGCGACCGTATGCAATGAATCCCGATATAGATGATTTAAAAAAAGCCGGCGCTCCATTTAAAAAGATTATCGATAAAGGAGTGGAAGTCAGAACGATATATGAATCAGACAATAGCACTGAACATTTTCCTGAATGGATCAGCTACTTTGAAAGCATAGGTGAACAGATCCGAATAGCTGACCAGCTTCCGGTGAAGATGCTGGTATCCGATAAAAATAAGGTGATGATCTCTTTAAGAAACCAGGGAACAGGTAAATTTAACGTCTCGTCTATGGTTGTTGAACATTCTGATCTTACAACTGCCCTCTCGAACCTGTTCGAATTCTACTGGTCGGGTTCGATGACACTTGAACAGTACCTCGCCTCGGAAAAAATAAATCGGTCAATGAATTAAAAACTAATTAAGGAAATATATCATGAAAAATTTCATTTACCTTTTCGTAGCCGCTGCTGCATTCGTCCTGTGCAGCAATAGTTTCGCTCAGACTTACTGGGAAAAAACGAACGGTCCTTTCGGGGGTGATGCAAGAAACTTTGCTGTTATATCAAACGGAAATGTTTTTGCGGGATCACAGGGTGCCGGGGTGTTTAAGTCAACCGACGCCGGGGAAACATGGGTGCCATCAAACAACGGGTTGAATGGAAATGATATCTGGGCGCTTGCCGCCAATTCTCAGGATTGGATATTTGCAGGAACATACGGTGAAGGCATATACCGGTCTGATGATGAGGGAGAGAGCTGGACTGAATGCAACAACGGATTGTTATCTACGGCTATAAGGGCAATTGCCATAAATCAGCTGGATGATATTTTCGCGGGTACTTTCGACGGCGGAATTTTTCGATCTACAGATAACGGGGATAACTGGGTACAGATAAATAACGGATTGAACGGGAAAACTTTTGTGCAGGCTCTCGCAATCAATTCTGCAAATGATATCTTTGCGGGCGCGGCCGACTGGCTTACACAGGAAAGCGGGATATTCCGATCAACCGATAATGGTGAAACGTGGGAACAGAAAAATAGCGGAATGAATAGTCCCCTGGTGAGATCATTCACAATTAATTCTGGCGGCGAGATTTTTGCCGGGATGGATCCTGTAACTGAGTGGGGTGTTTTTCGCTCAACAGATAACGGTGAAAGCTGGGTTCAGGTAGTTAACGGACTTGAGGATCTGGGCAGTACTACTGTCGAGGCCCTGGGAGTTGATCATAACGGCAGCGTTTTTGCCTGCACATATGGAAAAGGACTCTTTAAATCAACCAACAACGGCGACCTGTGGTTTCCTATTAATAACGGCCTCGGAAATGACTACACAATAGCTTTTAAGGAACATACCGACGGCTACTATCTCGCCGGATTGTACCTGAACGGGGGTATTTTTATTTCTTCCGATGAGGGTGAAAGCTGGTCAGAAAAAATAAATGGATTTTCTGCCGCGAATACCCTCACCCTTGCAATGAACCGGGAAGGAACAATTTTCGCAGGCACCTACGGCGCCGGTGTCTACCGGTCCCCTGATCACGGAGAAAGCTGGGTGAAGGTGAATAACGGGCTTACCGCCTTCTTCATCAGATCACTGGCTGTAAATTCAAACGGTGATGTTTTTGCATCAACTGATCTTATTAATGGAACCGGCGGAGTGATCTTCCGTTCCACCGATAACGGGGATAATTGGACGGAAGTAAGCAATGGTCTTACTACCGACATCGATGTCAGAACCCTTGCAATAAATTCTAATGACGATATTTTTGCCGGCACTTATTATGGATTGGGAGGACTCTTCCGCTCAACCGATAACGGGGATACATGGGAAATAAAGAACAACGGACTAACCCATAATTATGTTATTGCCCTGGCAATAAATGCCGATGATCATATATTTGCCGGAAGTGATTATGAGCGCGGAATTTTCAGATCGACTGATAACGGTGAAAACTGGACTGAAGTAAATAACGGTTTGACCAATACGAACGTTCAGAGCCTGGCGATAAATCCTAACGGTGAGATCTTTGCCGGTACAGGTTACTGGTGGGAAGGAAATGCAGGCGTTTTTACATCGGGTGATAATGGTGACAGTTGGACTGAATCAGGCAGAGGACTTCTTCCTGAATATGATGTAGTAGGGCTCGGAATAAATAGCGCAGGACAATTATATGCAGGAACAAACGGAGCAGGGATTTATTCCTCATCCGATAACGGAAGTTCCTGGATGGAATTGAATGACGGAGTAATAAATAAGATTACCCATGCATTTCTTTTTGATTCCGATGGTTTTGCCTATGCAGCAACCGGCGGAGCAGGAGTCTATCGCAGCTCTGAATCAACTACTTCTGTTGAAGGCGTTGAAAATATGCCATCAGAATACTCATTGTATCAGAATTATCCGAACCCTTTTAACCCGGTAACGACTATATATTATCAGCTTCCTCAGACGGGATTTGTTACGCTTAAAATTTATGACGTCCTCGGTACTGAGGTAGCAACGCTTGTTAATGAACAGAAGGTGCAAGGAAAATACTCGGTGAACTTCGATGCCTCTAAGCTGACGAGCGGCGTATATATATACCGTCTCCAGGTTAACAGCTATGTCAGTTCAAAAAAGATGCTTTTTCTAAAATAATTTTAAGATTACGGGCGATAGTAAGCAGATAACCTTTGACCGTGTCAGTTATCAATGGCGATTTCCCCGTAAGCGCGCGCGCAAATGTCTCGGCTGTTATATCCTCTGCCTCTGCTGCGTCACGGCATAAAAACAGAGCGAAACGATAAATGTCATCAGCGTAACGGGTATATAACCAGTGGAAGTCGGTCATAATCAGACTGCTTTAGATATAATATGGATTTGTCTGGAAAAAGTTACATATCATCAGCAAAAAGTTACATATCATCAGCAAAGAGATAGTTGTCCCCTATCCTTCCGGGCGGAATCGGGATTTTTTATTTAGACAGAAATTTTTTAAAGCTATATAAATTATTTTTTTGCATCGTTCATCTCCCGTTTCACTTCAGGCTTAAAATCCTTTGGCCTGCCCAGAGCGGCTAATCCTAGTAATTGACGTGCTCTGTCGAGTGAGTCATCAATATTCCCGAATATGTTCTCCTCACCAACTTCATCTATTATGTTATATTGTGTAAGAGCAAACAATGGCTGTGCATGCACACCTGATAATATCAGGTGTATCCCGTCCTTTTTATTCTCCCTTATAATTTCGCTTAGTAAATTCAGTCCGGTCGCATCAATAGCCTGTACATTCCTCATTCGTAATATCATCACTTCTGGTCTGTTCTCAACGCTCTGCATTACCTCCTTAAATTTAGTTGCAGCCCCAAAAAAGAATGGTCCGTTAATTTCATAAACTTCAACCCCTTCAGGTACGGTTTTATTCTGAATCGCGTTCACATCGGTTACTTCTTCCTCATCCTTAAGTTCCCGTGTTATTATGCTAACATTTGAAACTGCAGCCATTCTCCTCATAAATAATATTACTGCCAGGATCATACCTATCTCAATAGCCACGGTCAAATCAAAAATCACAGTAAGACTGAAGGTTGTTAATAAAACTACAATATCGCTTCTGGGACTTTTGAACAATCTTATAAATATGTGGTACTCGCTCATATTGAAGGCTACCACAACAAGTATAGCAGCAAGAGTAGGCATGGGTATCAGCCTCGCCCATTGTCCCAGGAATATCATTATCAGCAGTAATGTTATTGCGTGGACAATTCCAGCTACCGGTGTTCTCCCGCCGTTCTTAATATTGGTTGCTGTTCTTGCAATAGCTCCGGTTACAGGTATTCCTCCGAACAGTGGGGATATAATATTCGCCACACCGTTAGCGACAAGTTCCATATTCGATTTATGTTTACCGCCTATCATACCGTCTGCAACAACCGCAGATAACAATGATTCAATTGAACCGAGGATTGCAATGGTTGTCGCTGGCAGTATAAGTTCCCTGATAACTGCTAAATTAAATGAAGGAATTGAAGGTGCTGGAATTGATGATTTTAGTTCACCAAACCTGGTTTCGATTGTTTCTACATTAAGGTGAAATAAATGGACAATTATTGTCGCAGCTAAAATAGCTATAACTGATCCGGGGATTTTCTTCGATATCTTTGGCCATAAAATTATTACAAGCAAAGAGAAGAGACCAACCAGCAGTGCTTCATAATTTATATTTGAAAAATGTTTTAAGTATACAATCCATTTCTCAAAAAAGTCCGCCGGCACATTAGAAATGTTCAATCCTAAAAAATCATTTATCTGGCTCGAAAAAATCACCACTGCAATTCCACTGGTGAATCCTACAATAACAGGATATGGAATAAATTTTATCATCGAACCGAACTTCGCAAATCCCATTATAATCAGTATAATACCCGCCATAATCGTTGCAAGCATCAGCCCGTTAATTCCGTAGTTCTGTACGATTCCGTAGACTATAATTATAAATGCCCCTGTTGGTCCTCCTATCTGCACCCGGCTTCCTCCCAAAAATGAAATTACAAATCCCCCGATAACTCCGGTGATTAATCCTTGCTCCGGTGTAACACCGGAAGCAATTCCGAATGCTATAGAGAGAGGAAGCGCTACAATTCCAACTAGTATGCCCGCTATTATATCTTTATATATTTGTTCTTTAGTAAAAGTAGGCAGTAAAACAAAAAATTTAGGTTTGTACATAAATTCCTTTATTAGCAAAATATTCAGCTGTAAAATTTATCAAAATAAACTCAATTTCAATAAATATTATTGCTCAAGGCTGGAGAATTTATGCAATCCGGGAAAAGATTTTACTAAGCATGTGAATTTTTAATATCCAATAAATTTCAATGCGCATTAATCATTTAATCCCTTTCCACTGAGAATTTGTGGTATATATTTATCAACCCTTAATACCCTGGTTTTTGATTGTTTGGGATGAGAAAAATAAAATATCAACTTCAGGATTCATATTGTTTCACTCATTGGTTAACTAAAATAATTTTTCTGTTCGGTGGTCTGAAATACCATGATAACACCGTCAGGATTAAAAGCAGGAATGCAGGCAGTATTTCACTTACAGGATCACGCGTTATTAAATGCGAAAATATCGCCCCGGTCATCACAAAGAAAAATCCCGCATAAGACCATTCTTTCAGTAAAGGAAACTTTGGAATAAGCACTGCTGCAGCTCCCAGAATTTTCCAGACGCCCAGTATTGTCAACAAATAGACAGGATAACCTAAATGATTAATCATATCAACTCCCCCCTGGCCCTCCTTCGCTTTGAATAATTGTACTAAACCTGTTGATACCATTCCCAGCGCAAGCCAGAGAGTGCATATCCAATAGATAATTTTTCCCGGCTTCCGGTTTACCAATCGGGGATTCACAATCATATTCTTCTGTAGCATGAACGTTACTTTAATTTGTTTAAGATGTTTTGTATTCTATCGTGCGCCATATTCAGGCCCTGGGCAAAAGGCAGCTTCAGAACCTGGTCTCTTTGCGCAATCGATTCATATATTACATGCATACTGAGTTTGCTCTTGTTATCCGTAAGTTTTTCATATTCATAAATCTCAAGCTGAACACCGTAAGGCGTATCATCCATTTCAAATGTCCGGATAATTTTCTCGTTTGGAA
The DNA here is from genome assembly GCA_963774455.1 of uncultured Ignavibacteria bacterium. Taxonomy (GTDB): domain Bacteria; phylum Bacteroidota; class Ignavibacteria; order Ignavibacteriales; family Ignavibacteriaceae; genus DATFVA01. The sequence continues at coordinate 629,597 of CAVZFD010000003.1, read as the reverse complement.
TATATTCGTGAATTACTCCATTAGCCCGGAATATCACTTTTCCCTGGGCATCTGAAGTTTCAAACCGGTAGCTGCCATGCTTCCTACTTTCGAGTTGCAGCACCTTTGTTCCCATCCATTGCTCAACAAGATCCGGTTCTTCATAAGCCTTAAAAAGTAATTCCACTGGTAAATCAAATTCTCTTGTTATCAGTAATTCCTGTTTGGCGCTTTCAGCATTAATTTTTGTTTCTTGTTCCATTATTTACCTTTATTATTTTTTTGGTTTATAGTTTTTCATTACAGATTCCAATTTGTTAAACCGGTCATCCCAAAGTTTTCGGAATGGTTCAATAAATTCAGCTATTTCTTTCATCTTCTTCGGGTTTAATTGATAATAAACTTCCCTGCCGTTTTTTTCCTGTTCAAGCAGCTCACACTCGGTAAGTATCCGCAGGTGTTTTGAAACAGTTGGTCTTGCCGTGTCAAATTTTGCAGCTATAGCACCGGCAGTCATTGATTGTGAAATAACCAGGAGAAGTATAGCCCTCCTTGTTGGGTCCGCTAAAGCCTGAAATATGTCTCGCCTTAAATTCATAATGTTCACTTGTGTAGCTATTTAACTACAAATATAAACGTAGCCACTTAACTACACAAGAGCTTTGACAAAAAATTTTTTAGATGAAAGGTTTTACGTGACACAGATTACATTATAAAAGACATTCACCGATTTGATGAACAAATCAGCTGTAGTAGTTTTATAGAGTTTATCCACCACCCCAGATATTATTTAATTTAAGCTAGGATTCAAACCGGATTTGATTGAATCGATTTCTTCTTCAAGAGCAGACTGAATAGGGATATAATCAATACCCAGTTCGATTCGGGCTTTACTTCCATCTACATTAAAACCTGCTTTCATCACTTTCATCTGATCAACCGCCATCCCCCATAAGGGAGGTTTTTTGGTCAATCTGGACAGACCGGTTAACAAATATGCATTCATCATAGTAATTGACTCAGGTAATTCTAATATAGGCAGCCTTACATCTGATATCCTGCTTACCATTTCATTGAGCTCTTTCCACGTACAACTGCAAGCGGAAATTAGATATTTCTGTCCTATATTGTTTTCCTTCTCCAGGGCATTGACAATAGCCTTTGCTACGTCTTTAACGTGGACAAAAGAAAATGTTCTCTTCTTAAATATAGTTGCAGGCAATTTTTTATTTATAAGATTAATTAAATATTCAGCGCTTGGTTTTTTATCACCAATGCCCAGTACACAAACCGGATATATAACAACCAAAGGCAATCCCCTTTTTTTATATAAATCCCACGCAATGCTTTCACCTTCATATTTAGTCTTAAAATATTCGCTGAACTGTACAGGACCCACCTGACTTTCTTCTTTGAAGGGATCATCCAACGGTTTTCCATAAATCCCGGCGGTACTAATATGTACGACCTTTTTAATTCCTGATTCTAAAACTGATTCCATTACATTACGAGTTCCGTTCACATTAGTTTCACGGTATATTTTATTATCCGGTTCCCAGAATGTATAAAGTCCTGCAATATTAATTACCGAATCACAATCTTTCATGCCATCCAGTAAAGATTGTTTATCAGTTAAATTGCCTTCAATTATATCTAAATTATATTTTTTCAGGAAAGATATATCACTGTTTTTTCTGACCAGCAATTTTAAGTCATGTTTATTTTTAGTCAGCAATTCAACTGTGTATCGCCCTATAAATCCTGTTCCTCCCGTTAGAAAAATTTTCATTACAGCCTCCTGTGTATTAATTACTTAAATTAGTTTTTAGATTTTAGTATTAATACCGGAATTAACTATTTTATATTTTTATCAGGCGGAATTAATTTAAATCCAAGTTGCTTAAACCAGGTTAAATCGCTGTAGGAAATCCATTCGCCAGTAATTTGACCATTATCAAAAAATATAACGCTGTACCCCGGTATTTTTATTTTGCCTATAGAGTCGGACATTTTATCTTTATTCCTGAATGTACCCATAGCAATCCATCGAACGACTACAGCACTATCGCCAATAGGAAGCATCTCGGTTTCTTTCAGGAAAAAGTCTGGAAAATAATCTCTTGTCCTTGCAATTTCTCTTTTTAGATTTTCAATTCCCATAACTGGCTCGAATAACGGAACCATTCTGAGTTGGAAGTTTTTTGCTGTAATTTTATCCAATCTGTTTAAACTATCACCATTCCATACAGCTACATACCTTTCAATCACAGGTCTGATTTTTGCAGAATGATCAGATCTCTCACACGACATAATCATTGATATTGTAAAGAGGGATACCGTAAATAGAAGGATATTTTTCATTTTTCTCTCCTGTCAGATTTATGGCTGGAATTACTGCACCCTGAGGAAAACAATTATGAGGAAGGAATAAAAACCAATATTCTCGTCTAAATCGATTGGTACAGATGATTAAATAAACTAAAGTTATTTTTTAATGTCAAGAAAATTATTAATGCAGTAAGAGTATTACATGCATCAGATGATAGAACAGTTGAAGAATAACAAAAAATAGTTTTAATGGCATTCTGACAGAATTTAGACAGGATACCGTTAAACAGTTTCCCGCTCCGGCTGGGTGGTTCCGTCACTAATAACCATGTTTCAACTTCACTATATGAAAACTGGTTGTTTCATTTATTTGAATCGCTCAGAATCACTTTTACAGCAATACAATCAAATAAAGATCTATCGGATTGATAAATTGAAGAATCCCTTTTAATTATCCGCCAGCCGTTTTGTTCATAGGAGCCTTTTGCCGTAATCGATTCTACAAGCTGATTTGATTTATCTAGCATATCAACCAGTTCTTTATTCTGGGCAAGTATAACTGGTTTCTGATTTAATTCAGCAACGATTGTAACCGGTTCAATTATAACGTTAGAAAGCTGATTGATTTGCGGCAATGCAGAAGCAGTGCGCGCTTCTAGTTGAATCATTCTTGCACGCGTATCGGAACCGATTATGCTTTTTGAATTGCTGACTAAATCCAATAAATAGTTTCTTACAGCATTTAAATCAGTAGTCTTACGAACGGCATCAAAATTATTGTTGCTTTGTAATGTTTTGGCAAGGATTGATATTTCTTTTAAGTAATGGTTCCTTTGATTATCCGGAACAAGATACATTATTACTATATGCACGGGAAGATTATCCGGAGCACCGTAATTAATGCCTGTGGGACTCCATCCTATAGCACAAATCAAGTCTTCATCATACGGAACACGTGCGTGAGGACAGGCGAAGCTTTTCCCAAGTGCCGTTACAGTACTTTTTTCCCGGGCCAAAACCATACCTACAACATCCGTCCCGTTTGGAACAGAAGGTATTGCTTCGATAATGTGCGCTAAAAATTGAAGTGAGTCAAATTTGTCGTTATCCGGTAATTCGATTAAGCGCCCTTCCTGCAGAGCATCTAATAAACTATCCATAATTAATTATCTCCATATTTTTTGAAGAACCATACTTTTACAATATGTGTTAAAACCCCGTAAGATATCAGGAATCCGGTAATCCAGGCCCAGTAAATTGCCGGTAGAGGTACCAGACCAAACGTTTTAGCGAAAGGAGAATATGGAAGCCAGGCGCCGATAATCATTATTGTTAATGTTGTTAAAGTCATCGGTAACGAAGCGCGGCTGCCAAAAAACGGGATGCGGCGTGTACGGATTATGTGTACAATTAATGTTTGTGTTAATAATGATTCAACAAACCAGCCGGTCTGAAATAACTTTGCCAGAAATTCTTTTTGTGGACCGGCAATCGAATCATCAAGAAAGTGGCTCGCACCAAAGAAGTACCACATGAGAGCGAAAGTGGCGTAATCGAAAATTGAGCTCATCGGACCAATAAAAATCATAAATCTTTTTATGTTATCAATTCGCCATTTAAGAGGATGAACAACAATCTCTTTATCAACATTATCCGTTGGAATTCCGGTCTGAGAAAAATCATACAATAAATTATTAAGCAGAATTTGAATCGGCTGCATCGGTAGAAAGGGTAACATATAACTTGCACCGACTACGCTGAACATATTACCAAAATTAGAGCTGGCACCCATCCGGATATATTTTACGATATTCGCAAAGACTTTTCTTCCTTCTATAATCCCATCTTCAAGTACCAGTAAACTTTTTTCAAGAAGAACTATATCTGCAGCTTCTTTTGCAACATCGACGGCAGAGTCAACAGAAATTCCCACATCCGCGGCACGCAAAGACGGAGAATCGTTAATTCCATCTCCCATATATCCAACAACGTGGCCGGCTTGCCGCAGCGAAGAAATAACCTTTTCTTTTTGAAGCGGAGACAATTTGGCAAATATATCGAACTGTTGAATTGTCCGGGTAAATTCTTCCGGCGGCATACGGCTTAATTCATCTCCGGTAATTACGCGTTCAACTTTCAATCCTACATCTTTGCAGACTTTTTTTGTAACAAGCGAATTATCACCGGTTAGAATTTTTACCCTAACGCCGGTGTTCTGTAAATTTTTTATGGCTTCTGCCGCTGATTCTTTCGGCGGATCAAAGAATGCAATGTATCCAAGAAGAATTAATTCTTTTTCGTCACTAACACTAAAAGTATTTTTCACAGCGGGAAAATCCCGGTAGGCAATTGCAAGAACACGGTAACCGTTGTTATTTAAAGTTTCAACTTCTTCATAGAGATCATCATGCATCATATCTATTAATGGATAAACTTCGTCATCAACCTGATAATGAGTACATAAAGAATAGATTTCTTCAACAGCGCCTTTACAAATAAGCACGTGGTCCCCTTCGTATTCAACAATTACAGACATTCTTCTTCTTTGGAAATCGAAAGGAAGCTCATCCACTAAACTACATTTGCCTTCAACATTTAACTCGATATGGGAGAGCACCGCACGGTCAATTAAATTTCTCAATCCCGTTTGATAGAAACTATTCAGGTATGCATACTGAAGTACATCACGACTTTCGTTTCCGGTTATATCTACGTGTCTTTCTAAGACAACTTTATCCTGCGTAAGAGTACCAGTTTTATCGGTGCAGAGAATATCAATAGCGCCGAAATTTTGAATCGAAGATAAGTGTTTAACTATCACTTTCTTCTTAGACATTGTTAATGCACCTTTGGCAAGATTTACGGTAACAATCATCGGGAGCATTTCCGGCGTTAATCCTACGGCAATAGAAAGTCCGAACAACAGAGCTTCAATCCAGTTTCCTTTTGTAATACCAACAATCATAAAGACAGCAAAAACCATAACCACCATGAACTTTATCATTAGCCAGGTAAATGATTTTACGCCTTTATCAAAACTTGTTTCATCCCGTTTCTCAGTAAGCCTTTCAGAAATTGAGCCGAAATATGTGCCTGTTCCGGTATTAACAACAATCCCGCGTGCGGTTCCGCTTAGAACATTACTTCCCTGAAAACAGGCATTTTGCAATTCGAATACAAATCCGCTTTCAAGCTTCACCTCCTCTGCCTTTTTCTCAATGGGCATGGATTCTCCCGTAAGTACCGATTGACTAACGAAGAAATCCTTTGCCGTAATTAATCTTAAATCGGCAGGAATAATAGAACCAGCTTGAAGCACAATAATATCGCCAGGTACCACTTCTGACATTGGAAGTTCAATTTCTTTTCCATCCCGGATTAATGAAACGTGCGATTGAACTCTTTTACCAAGAGATTCTACAGAATTTGATGAGCGGCGGTCCAGTATATATGACAGTCCAACACTAAGGAAAACCATTGCTGTTACAATAAAGGTGGATTTTATCTCACCGATAAAAAGAGAAACTAAAGCAATAATGAGCAATTGGATTACTAGAGGGCTTTTACATCTGTTAAAGATATCCGCCCAAAAACCAAGTGTTTTGGAATGAGCGAGTTCATTTAATCCATATTCATCAAGTCTTTTTTCTGCTTCATCTGTTGATAATCCTTTGATATCAGAATTTAACTTTAATAAAGCATCCTGTACTTTAAGACTGCAAATCTCAACGAGCAAACTTTCATTTTCAGAAAATTGATGAGGGGACTTAGCTTCTTTCGTTAAAACAGAAGGAGATATTTTCGAAAAGATCGAGCGCGTCATTGGCAGCCCCCTTCATAGAACCAGCGATATGACAAATCACGTTTACAATTAAAAATCATAAAGTGAGAAAAATCTGTGGATATCATTGGCACCTCTAAAAATAATTTCCTTAGGAAGCGCCAATGAGGAATTAAGCGGGCAATCCTAAGGCAGGTTTAAATAAAATCTTGAATTATTACGAGCGCCAGGTTCGTCTGAATCAGGCATTTTATTTCCTATATTTTTTTTAAGAATAACGTTTCAAACATAATAAATTAATTAAAACAATGGAACTAATTATATTTAAAGATCCTGAGAGTAATCTGATTTGCCTCGACATACTGTACTGTCTAAATCCATAATTCTATTTATCGTTTTCAATATCACTTTCATCAATATGAAATTTATGCAGCATACGATGAATTATAGGTGCAAGTACAAGTCCCATTATCGCAATAAATAACAACCCGCTAAAAAGTGCATAGGCGGAAGCAAACAATTTGGCGTTCTCCGTTGGGAGTGAATTTACAGGCCCCATTCCCCCAAGAATCATTGACGCTTCTAAAATCGAGTCTACTAAATTAAATCCACCTATCCAATGATACCCGAGGACTCCAATGGATAGAGCGATTAAAATAATAACAGACGCCATCAGGAATGAGATGAACATTCTTTTAATAAAAACCGATCTCGGTGCAAGCTTTTCATGTTTTTTTTCGAACATCGTTCCCTCTAAAAGATATTAGTAATTCATTTATTTTCGGTTCACATTTCAGAAGATACGGCGGCATATATAAGCCGAAGTCCATAACACAAAACAATAATAAACTGACAACTCAAAATTATACATTCGAAATCATACATTATACACTATATGTATTATTTAACCAATATTGGTATATAGTTATGTATTTTTTAGGGTTTATCAAAATTTTAAAATGCTAAAATTATTTTTATTGACAATCATTTATAATTGTCGTTCATTTAAATGAAACTTTTTTTCCTGCTCTGTGAGGGCAAGAGCTATAGGTTAAAGTTGCGGTTTTTACTGAGAGTATTCCGGGTCACCTCCCTGAAGCAGATTCCTGCTGTAATTCATTCTGTTTTTATAAAATAAATCTATTCTGTTGGCTGCTGCGGATTCACATTAACGAATAGCGAATTACCAGTTACCGTATAATCAGAAGTACTAATGAAAAAGAGTACAAAAAAAGAAGTTTCGTGTAAAGCACTGGACCCCATCTTCTATTATGCGAAGCAAAATAATGTGGATTTGAATGGTCTGATTCAAGGGACTCCTTATGAGCTTTCGTATCTGCTGAAAAAACGGGAAAGGATTGAGTGGTGGGTATGGTGTAAAATTATTTCTAATGCACGGACTTACTTCTCCCCTATTGAATTTGAAGAAATGGGGAGCAGTTTCATTAAAAGTGGTCACTACCTGGAAGGAATGCTGCCGGCCTTCTTCCTGTTTTCTTCAGATAAGTTTTCGAGGTCTCTGATAAAGTTAATATTGCAAAACAATTATTCAATGTTTAGCTGTATAAGGCTGCATATTGAATTTATTAGTGTGAATAGAGTAAGAATTATTGTGACAATAGATGAAGGCTACGAATCCTGTCCGGAATTTTTCTACATAAGTAAGGGATACTGGGGGCAGCTTGGTGCGCGAATCGGCCATAAAAACTTCAACTTTATTCTGGATTTAAAAGGTACAACAGGTAATTTTGAGGCATGGTGGAACAAAGAAAGCATTTTATTTAAAGTGAAACGGGGTCTGCATTGGTTATTTAATATAGGAAAAGCGCTTCAGGAAATGACTGAATCGCACGAAGAATTAAAACATCAATATGAAGAACTGGAATCCTCGCAAAACATTTTACAAAATCAAAACACGCTGCTTAAAACTGCTCACGAAATAGCAACATCAGTACACCAGACATTAGATTTAGAAGAGACCCTCTGTGCAATAGTAAATGCCCTGGTTAAAGAGCCTGGATTTACGTTTGCTTCAATCAGGTTGTTTAGTGATTTCCACGAAAACAGTACGGATGTCAGTTCCCAGGCAGGGATTAAATCAGGAATTTCTTCCTCTATTAAAAAAGAGATGAAAATATATAATGCCGTAATTGAAATCAACATCCAACCAAATTCTGATATGGATTTCAGTGATTGTAAAGATTTTCTCGAATATCTTACTCCTTTGATAAATATAACAATCCACGATGCTCTCGTGCTTAGAGAGGTAACCGACTACAGGGATAATCTTGAGCAAAAAGTGGCCCAAAGAACAAATGAAATTCAGAAAGCGCGGGAAACACAAAATCAATTTTTCACTAATATTTCACATGAATTCAGAACACCGCTTACTCTTATACTGGGCCCTGCAAAGTATCTTAAATCGCAAACAAATGATGAACAGGCAAAGGAACAGCTGGACCTTATCTACCGGAACGCAGCTAAACTGAACAGGCTCGTTGATGAACTTCTTGATATAGCTCGAATTGAATCAGGGGAAATGAAACTTAAAGCTAGTCCGGTTGACCTGGTCTCAACAGTTAAGGAGTTAGCGTTTTCATTTTCACCTTTAGCGGAGAGAAAAAAAATCGCTTTTATATTGAATCAAAATAATGGGGAGATAATCGCATATATTGACAATTCTAAATTTGATAAGATACTAACTAATGTTTTATCAAATGCTTTTAAGTTCACCCCAGAGGGAGGTAAAGTTGAGGTTTCGATTAATGTTCGAGCTGGACCTGTTTCACCTTCTTCGTCCCATACTGAGACTCCCGAACTGATTCGGAATGATAAAAACGGTTTTGTTGAAATTTCCATATGCGATACAGGCACTGGAATACCTCAAAACCAGGTAGACAAAATCTTTGACAGGTTTTACCAGGTTGACAGTAGTCATACCCGGGAATATGGGGGTATAGGCATAGGTCTGTCTTTGACAAAAGAATTAATTGAATTACATAAAGCGAAAATAGAGGTCGACACCAAAGAAGGAAAAGGATCAACCTTCAGGTTGATATTTCCTCTTGGCAAAGACCATCTTAAGCCCGAAGAAATTTGTGAGGAAGAAAAACAGAATGAGAACGCTGGTCCGGATCCTGTATCGGATGAATCTGCAGAGGTAGCATATCCCCATAAAATTGATATCGAATTTTCTAAAAAACCGGAATTGCCGACTCTGCTGATTGTTGAGGATAACCCTGATGTAAGAAAATATATTCATATAATTCTTAAGCATCAGTACACAATAATTGAGGCCGAAGATGGTGAGGCAGGGCTTAGCAAATCAATAGAATGCCTGCCTGATCTTATCATAAGTGATATTATGATGCCGAAAATGGATGGATTACAGATGTGCTGTAAGCTGAAGACCGATACAAGAACCAGTCATATTCCCGTTATAATGCTTACAGCTAAGGCAACTATGCAGGATAAACTCAGCGGGCTGGAAATAGGTGCTGATGACTATATTATGAAACCATTTGAAGCTGCAGAACTTAAGTCCAGAGTGAAAAATCTTCTTGAACAGAGGAAAAGACTGCACGAGCATTTCCGCAGATATGGACTGACCGACGTAGATGAAAAGAATATCACACCCGTTGATCAGAAGTTTTTGCAGAAAGCAATAGATATAATCAGTAAGCATATATCGAATACTTCTTTTGGAGTTGAAGTTCTTGCAGATAATCTGGCCGTCAGCAGATCATTGCTTTTAAAAAAGACGGAGGCTTTATTCGGCGAATCACCCAGTGATTTGATCCGGAGAATAAGATTAAACAAGGCAGCGGGACTTATTGAGAGAGATTATGGTCATATTTCAGAAATTGCATTTGAGGTTGGTTTCAGCAATCCTTCCTACTTTGCAGAATGTTTCCGCAAACAATTTGGGGTAGCACCTTCGCAGTACAAAAAAAACAGCTAATCGACTAATCTATCATCTTTTTTTCTTCAATTTCTGATAGTCGTACGCAAAATTGATAGTTTTATACGCATATCTGGTAGATTTAGTTTCCCCCAACACTTACCCTGCATATAGAAAAATTCCCCGGTAATACACTTTTCTTCCCTGTCTTCCATTGCCGACGCGGTTGCAGGAAAAATTTAAGAAATGGAGAGCGAATGTTAAACAATAATTCCATTATTGATAATGTAACTCCGCTTGAATTCTACTTATATCAGAACTATCCCAACCCGTTTAGTGACAAAACAACGATTAAGTATTGTGTTGCTTATAAAACCAGGGTACAGATAAAAGTTTATGATTCTGAGGGTGAACTGATAGGAAGACTGGTAGATGAAGATAAGCAGCCCGGGGCTTATCAGGTAGAATTTCATTCAGCAGCAGGCGGCGGGCGGTTGCCGGAGGGAGATTATTACTATTGTTTGATAGCCAGAGATTATGCCTGTGAGAAGAAAATGGTTTTAGAAAATTAATCAAGGGAGGGGATATAAAACTATGAAAAATGTTAATACTGCAGCCCGCTCCGGAGTGAGGCGAGTGGATAGGTTTTGGTGAAATAGCTGAACATTCAATTGACAGTTTTTCGCTGCGATTAGATAGTCGGGAGGTGTAAAATGAAATTAATAAATAAAATCATACTGTGCTCAGTCCTGATTCAGGCAGATAGTCTTCCACAGGTAAAAGATTACTGGAAAGATGCCCCGGTTGAGGGTACAAGGATTTATTCGGTTGTTTTTACTTCGGAACAAAACGGCTTTGCTGTCTCGCTGAACGATGAACTCTTTATAACAACTGATGCCGGGTTCCGCTGGACCATAAGAGAAAAAAATATCGACGCGGTTTCCACGGAAAGCAATGAGTTTCTCTGGTCAGCGGAAATTTTTTGTTCTGCGATGCAGACCATTGACGGCGGAACCAGCTGGATTCCTTATTCCGAAGGCGCACAGGAACATTTTTGCAGGGTCTATCTGAAAGATCCGAATGTCGATTATAAGACAGCTTCTGAATTTCTGAATGTGGTTTCCTCTGAAATTTTAACAGCTATTACTCATAAACACATCACCTCACTTATAAATAGGCCCAAACAATGCACTGAATATTACAGTAATGAGAAAGAGGGCTGGGCTGTGGGATGGTGTTTAAAAAACTTTAAGATGAGTAAAAGTCCGGAAGGTATCAAATAATTTATATAGGGTGTTCACATAATGAGCAGTTTTTGAGGTCAAACCGCTCATAAACAGGTAACCCCGACGGTTATCATACCTGTGAGCACCCTATGATTTTATCAATTAAATCAGCGGGAGGTTCTGATGTTGAATTGTACGAAATCCAGCTTTACTGGAAAACGATTACAAATTCTTTTCGTCATACTTTTTACCGCATTTTTTGCTTACAATGCTGTTGCTCAGGAAATGGGCTTATTAAAAAAGGGTGTTAAAATTTCGTTCCCTGAAAAAATCCACAAACTTGTACTTGATCCGCTTCCGGCAGGCACTTATTCCGTTGGCACGGAAACCCTCCTAAGCAGACCTGCTGGTAAATAATATTAATTTAATTATTTGATTAGGAGGCTGTTATGAAAACTTTTCTTCGTTTTTTGCTTTTTCTTTTTTTACTATGCATTACAGTAAATGCACAATGGATATCACAACACGAGTTTACGGGTGTAAATAGTATCGGGGGCTCGTGGGCAGTTGATGATGTTTATTGGGGTTATCTGGAGTACTCAACAGGTAATTTGGGATACTTTAAAACAACCGACAGTGGAATAACCTGGTCAGATGGTGTTGTTCCGATTGCTGGTTTTATATCTAGTATCTATGCAAGAAATGCAAGTACTGCATATCTCGGAGTTTCTTTAGCCAGTGGTGAATGGCGAATACTAAAAACAACTGATGGTGGAACAAGTTGGTTTGAGCAATTTTCTGCAGCATTTTCTTATGCTTCGTTTATAGATTTTATTTATTTCTTCGATGAGAATAATGGGGTAACAGTAGGAGACCCGGTGGGCGGCTATCTGGAAATATATACCACAACTGATGGTGGTGAAAATTGGGTACGCGTACCTGATTCTAATATTCCTCCGGCTTATGCAAATGAAATGGGGACCCAAATGCTATTCGGGGCAAATGAGAACTCAATCTGGGTTCCAACATATAAGGAGAATCCAAATAGCTTAAGGATTTTTAAAAGTACCGATAGAGGATCAAACTGGACTGTATCAGATGACTTGCCAAATCCAATGCCGACTGGTCAATGGCCGTATCCAACCTCAATAGCATTTGTAAATCCAAATGATGGATTATTATTAATTACGAATTGGACTTCTCCGGGCCCTTCAAGTTATTATAAAATGTTTAAGACTGATAATGGTGGAAATGACTGGATTGAAATGAATTTTCCGTTATCGATTACTCCTGCATATATCTGCAGCATCCCGGGAAGTTTACAAGCATATTTAGTAACAGCACCTCTCGATACTATAGGCACGGCTTATTCTCTTGATGGGGGAAACACCTGGCAGTCAGTTGAAGATACTCTTGGGCTTGCCGGGCCAATTTTTGGCTCCATAAGAACTGGGTGGGCACAAAATTGGGATGACTTTGTCGTGTATAAATGGTCCGGACCCCCTCTTCCTGTTGAATTAACATCCTTCACAGCAATCACAAATGGAAAAGGAGTAATAATTAACTGGTCGACAGCAACAGAATTAAATAATCTCGGATTTGAAGTACAAAGAAGTTATGAAGGAGCTGATTTTGTCACTGTTGGGATGGTTTACGCAAAAGGAACAACAACAGATCGGACAGAATATTCCTACATTGATAAAAATTTAGTCGATGGAAAATATTACTACAGACTTAAGCAAGTTGATTACAATGGAAGCTATGAATACTCAGATGTAGTAGAAATAGAGTGGCGGGCATTTAATTCATATTTGCTTGAACAGAATTGGCCCAATCCTTTCAATCCTTCGACAACAATTGGATTTGGTATTCAAAATAAATCCAATGTGACGATCACAGTTCTAAATCTAATTGGAGAAGAAGTTGCAGTTGTAGTGAGTGAAGAAAGACAACCCGGATATTATCAGGTTGAGTTTAACGCTTCATCACTACCCAGCGGAGTTTATTTCTATCAAATTATAGCCACGCCTAACGGCGGGCAGGCAGGAAGTTTTGTGCAGACAAAGAAGATGATCCTGCTTCGTTAGTACTGCCACCGTTCCGATGAGCCTGTATGCTCGCCTCGCTCCCCCGGCGGAGCGGGCCTACGGGCAGGTCGGAGCTAAAGCGAGAGAACAGGTTTTACTGAAATAGCTGAACCCAGCAGGTGTTATTGCAAATATATTCTAAAGCAGAATAACAATTCCCGACAACTGATCTTTACATACTGCAGCCTGCAGAATTATAAGTAGATGGATGCAGGTTGAAGAACACTACGTTTAGTATTCAAAGTGAAGAAAGATGTTTTTATATTAGATCTTAAAAAGGATCAAACTATGGTTTCAGGAATTCAAAAAGAAAAAGCCGAACTGTTCTTGAAATATCATAATGACAAGGATATTCTGGTTTTGTTAAATTCTTGGGATATTGGAAGTTCAAAATTAATAGAAGCAAGCGGCTATAAAGCAATTGCAACGACAAGTATGGGAATAGCTGCCTCTTTAGGGTATCCTGACTGCCAGGTAATAACATTGCCAGAAATGATTGAAACTATTACGGGAATAGTAAATGGAGTACGAGTTCCGGTGACAGTGGATATAGAAGCCGGATATGGAAATAATTTAAATGAAATAATTAATTCAGTTAAAAAGATAATTGCAACAGGAATTGTTGGAATAAACATTGAAGACAGTATTGATTTAAATCCAATATTAATTGACGAGATGGAATTTTGTGAAAGAATATCAGCCATTCGGGAATTATCAAATTCGCTGGGCTTTCATTTAGTAATTAATGCCAGAACGGATTCATTTTATACTTCGTCAGGTTCGCCGCGTGATAAATTATATGAATCAATTAAGCGTGGCAATAAATACCGGGAAGCGGGTGCCGACTGCATATTTGTACAACCCGTCTGGGAAAAAGAAACGATTTCAACTTTGGTTAAGGAAATTGATGCCCCAATTAATATTCTTGCAAATCCTAAGGTTGAAGGAGGATTACCCCCATCAGTAATCGAACTGCAGGATTTAGGCGTTGCCCGTTTAAGTCTTGGTTCAAGTTTGATGAAAGCTACTTTAGCTTTAATTAAAAAAGTTGCTGACGAACTGTCCGGAAAAGGAACTTACAATAATTTATTAGATACATTAACACCGCTATCTGAGGCTGCAAAGGCATATAATATGGCTGTTGGGTCGAATAAATGAAATACTCAAAGCTAAGCCATATCCTTTACATCCGATAATTTATAACTGTATCTAATCCGGTCAGTCTGTGTTCTTTCGTCAAGGATTTCCCTCGCTAAAGCAATAGCTTCTTCAATTTATGTTCTATTACTAATAAAAATATAACGCACATAAATATGTTCATTCATTCTATCGACATAATATTTTTTCGGAAATTCTTCACGGATTCCCTATAGTTCAAACCTCTAACATCACATCGTGAAATTTTAACTTTTCTATGTCTTGCTGACAAAAATCTCAAATTTTGTTGTGTCCAAAAGTCGAACTGCATGTTGCATCTCTCTTTATCGAACAAGTATCACATAGGTAATTTTCTTAAGGATGTATATTCTATGAGCTATGTTTATTAAAATCCAAAAGAGTATTATGAACGAATTCAATGGTGTAATGATTCAATATTTCCACTGGTACACTGCGGCCGACGGCAGTTTGTGGAAACAATTGGAGAACAATGCTTCTGCTCTCGCTGAAGCTGGAATTACATCGGTTTGGCTGCCCCCAGCCTATAAAGGATCTGCGGGTGGATCCGATGTCGGATATGGTGTTTATGATCTCTTTGATCTGGGGGAATTCGATAAAGAATTAGAAACAATATCAGGAAGATAATTTTGTAAAGGCCTGTTCAAATAAATTGGACAGGCTTTTCATTTGAGGTGCATAATTTATAAACTGATATCTTTTATTCTGTGCTTAGCAATGGCACTTACGAAAGATTCAATATTGCCAAAAAGATAAGGAGTTATGATTAACAAAAGAATAAATTCCTTTTTGTACAATAACAGTTTAAGCATTACTTTTCTCTTATTGGCTGTTATTACTATATCTGCGCAGATGCTTACAGGCTTGAAACAGTATAATAATTTTTTAAATGAGCACCATCAAAATCCGGTTGGCATTTTTCAATATCTTAAGAGTGGTCATTTTATAGAAGCAACATTCGAAAATTGGGAAAGCGAATTTCTTCAGATGGCATTGTATGTTTGGCTCACTGTTTTCCTTCGGCAAAAAGGTTCATCTGAATCCAAAAAGCTTTCGGGTAAGGAAGATGTTGATAGGCAGCCTAAAAAACATCCCGGTGCTCGCTGGCCGGTAAGAAAAGGCGGTATTATTCTTTCTATTTATAAACACTCGCTTTCACTTTCATTGCTGCTTTTATTTATCGCTTCCTTTTTATTGCACTGGTACGGGAGCAATAAAGATTTTAATGAACAGCGGGTTTTAGAAGGTAAATCTACTGAAACTATGATTACATATATGGGCAACAGCAGGCTTTGGTTTGAATCTTTTCAAAACTGGCAAAGTGAATTTCTATCAGTCTTTGCGATTATATTCTTATCAATTTATTTAAGAGAAATTGGTTCACCGCAATCAAAACCTGTGGATGCTCCGCATTCAGAAACAGGAGAGTGACTATGAGGGATTGAATGAATTCTTTGAAATTTAATATTGGAAGGTTTTACCATCCAGCTTAAAGTAATTTATAATAAATTATGAAAACTGAAATTATAATACCTCTCTATGCGAAGGTATCGCAGATACTTCTGGGAATAATTATCCTGTTTTTTATACTTTATATTGGCCAATCAATAATAGTACCTCTGGTATTTGCTTTTATCATTGCCATCTTACTAAATCCAATCGTTAATTTTTTATACAATAAAAAAATTAATCGTTTTATTGCCATTCTTATTTCGATTCTCTTGGCGATTAGTTGTTTAGCTGCATTGTTATACTTTATTTCCTCCCAGATAATTATGTTTGGCGAAATGCTGCCGCAGCTGGAAGAAAAAATAAATATTTTTATCAACCAGAGTATCCAATGGACCTCACAAATATTTAATGTAAGCCAGGAAGAAATTAAAGGATGGCTCGCTCAAATGCAGAATGAAGCATTAACTGCCGGCAAATCATTAATAGCCCCAACTATATTATCCGTGGGTAATATGATCGCAGTATTCGTATTATTGCCTGTGTATATATTTCTAATCTTATGGTATAAACAGCTATTTCTTGAATTTTTTAGTAAGCTTTTTCCTGCTGAAAAACATAATACAGTTGCTGAAATAATTGTGGAATCAAAATTACTTATTCAGAACTATTTAATAGGATTGCTGACAGAGACCGGTATAGTTGCAGCTATGAATACATTAGGGTTATTCATATTGGGAGTTGACTATGCTGTATTGCTTGGAGTAATTAGTGCTTTACTCAATATAATTCCTTATATCGGAGGTATTGTTGCAATGGCTTTAACAATTATAATTGTTCTGGCAACTAAAGCACCAATATATGCACTTTGGGTACTTATATTATTCAGCTTTGTTCAGTTTATAGATAATAATATAATTGTGCCAAAAATTGTTTCATCCAAAATAAAGATTAATGAGTTTATATCAATTATAGCAGTATTAGTCGGTAGTGCATTTTGGGGCATATCAGGAATGTTTCTTTCTTTACCATTATTAGCCATACTTAAAGTAATATTTGATCGGATTGACTCTTTAAAACCTTTTGGATTTTTAATCGGTAACACTATGTCATCCAATGGGTCAAGGCTATTAAAATTTTCCGGGAAAAAAGTTAAAGCTAACACTTAATTAAATTGTTTCAACAAATGATGAATGTTATTAATACACAATTCACTACTTAAGAATTTATAATCAGTTTATTATTTATTCTTTCTTCTTGCTTAAACTTTTTCTATATCTTCACAACCAGGAACTCATTCAAGAAATTTCCTTATGTAAGAATTATCATAGCTAAAAGAATATTTTACTAAACTATTGTTTCTTAAGTAAAAATAATTGAAGTTAAGCAAGTGTTAATACATCTACACGTTCATTTACAGTTAATTTCAAGTCCTCACTATCTCCACTTCAGGCGCGTACTCAGTTCTCGATAGGTTCTGTGTTTGCATTTAATATAAGTATGTTTTAAAAACTTTTTAATATTCTAATTGTCCAGACGACTTCATCTGGAATTACATTATGAAAGATTATAGTATGAAAAACTTCTGTTACTTTGTTTTAATCAGTATAATAATATCGGGACAAATCAGAGCAAGTAAAGATAGCCTTCAGGTTGATGAACCTGATATAAAAGTTACCTTACTGGGTACAGGTACTCCTCAACCGATTATGGACCGTTTTGGCGCAAGTACTCTTGTTCAGGCCGGCAGCGAAAACTTACTCTTTGATGCTGGTCGCGGTTGTTTACAAAGGTTACGTGAAATAAAGGTTTCATATGATAAAATTGGTGCTCTTTTTCTAACCCACCTGCATTCGGACCACATTGTGGGTATACCAGACTTATGGCTTACAGGATGGCTCATATCAAAGAGATCTGAACCACTTAAAGTATTTGGGCCAGTAGGCACCGGTAATATGATAGAATATTTACAAAAGGCATTTGTCTTCGATATAAAAATAAGAATAGAAGATGATAAGGCACCTGAAGAAGGCAGCAAACTGTTGGCTGCTGAAATACAGCAGGGAGTTGTCTATGAAAATAATGGAGTAAAAGTAATTGCATTTTTGGTAGACCATTATCCTGTTGTGCCTGCCTTCGGGTATCGGGTTGAATATAAAGGCCATTCGGTTGTATTATCCGGCGATACACGATATTCGGAAAACTTAATTAAGTATGCAAGAGGAACAGATTTGTTGATACACGAAGTAGCTATTGCCCCGGATACATTAAGTAAATCAGATTCTAAATATAATATATTAGCTCATCACACTACCCCGGAGCAGGCGGCTAAAGTTTTTAATGAAGTGAAACCAAAACTGGCGGCATATTCACATATTGTAAAAATGTATGGCCAAAATGAGCAGGAGTTATTAAAACGAACAAAAGTAAAATACTCAGGACCCATAATTATAGGCGAAGACTTGATGAGTTTTTCTATTGGTGATTCAGTTTCGGTAAGTACCTGGCAAAATAAATAAGCACCGCTAACAAAACAATTTAATTGCATCTATCAAGGTTTTGTATCAAATTATACTGAATATTTTTCATGGGAGAGGCATTTGTCGGCTGTCTTGCTCATAATAATCTCCCTTTTCGATTTCGTCCTGGATTGTCCATTTATGCAGGGGATATTGAACGTATAAAAGAAAATTGGGAAATGATGATTGACCAGGGAGCAAAAATGATTTATCCCGGACAAGGTAATCCGTTCCCGGTCGATGTAATAAAAAAAATATTAATAACAGAGAAATCACCAGGAATAACCAGCTAGTCATTGTCATTTCCTGCCGCCTCCCTAAACAAAAAGTATTTGTAATAGCAGACTGTTTTGAGAATTCTAAATAACTTCCACTATTAATTACATTCCCTCGGCTGTATGATTGACATTTCGAATGAGTCATTAAAGTATCATATTATTTAATATTCACTATTGACTCATCATATTTAATAGGCTATTTTCGATTCTAAATCCGATTACTATTTAATTTTTTAATAATATTTATGCAGGAAAATAAACAGCAGAATATCACTTTATTGCTTGAAAATTGTGCTAATGGGAAGGATGGAGCTGTTGATGAATTACTGCCTCATGTTTATAACGAACTACGAAAAATTTCGTCAAAATATTTAAATGATGAGTATCGTAACCACACGCTTCAAACTACGGAATTGGTTCATGAGACTTACCTGAAATTATTCGGCAATCAGAATATAAATTGGCAGAACAGGGCCCATTTCTTTGGAATAGCTGCTAATGCAATGCGTCAAATTCTTGTGGATTATGCAAGAAAACATAATTCGTTAAAAAGGGGTGGAGGCATGGCTAATGTCTCTTTAGACAACGCTGAGGGTATCACTTTCGAAACCGAAGAAGATCTGATTTTACTAGATGAGGCTTTAAATAAACTTGAAGTATTTGATCCGGATCTGAGCAAGATTGTAGAGCTGAGATTTTTTGCAGGATTAAAAGTGGAGGAAACAGCAAAGGCGTTAGATTGTTCACCTGCCACGATAAAACGCGGATGGAGCCTGGCAAAATCCTGGCTGTACCGGGAACTAGGTAAATCTTAGCATCTGAATGATTTCCACTCATATTAAAATTCAATAACTGAATGCTCAAATCACCAATTTGAGCCCTAATTTTCCTGTCTGCGCATGTACTTGTAAAAGAGAGAAATCATAAATCATTCATTTACAAGGAGCAGAAAAATGGTACGCTTACTTATTTTATTCTTATTAATAACATTTCAAACCTTTATCCATTCACAAACCACTTACACCTTAATTACAAGCAATGGAGATTGGAGTAATCCGGCAATCTGGAGTCCGGCTGGCGTCCCCGGTCCGGGTGATTATGTAGTCTTGACTGAGAAAAATGTATATATAACTAATGCGCAGTATACAATTTCCGGGTTTTTTCTGGATCATGCTACAATATTTTTCGATGGAACAAACCCCGCGCTTACAATTACTGATACTTCTACATGGTATTGCGGTGAATTCGACGGCGGCAACGGAGCGAACGGCAACGGAGATATAAACAGCATTTTTACCGTTGGATCTAATGCAACTATTACAATTCTCACCGACCCTATCCCTCCTACACATTATCTTCATTTTTATGAAGGAATTACTGTGATAAATCAGGGTATCATAAATTTTGGTGGAACAATAAATTTAGGGATCAGGGGATTATCTGTTGTTCGAAATGAAGGACTGTTTAATGTTGTCACAGATGTTGATTTTGCTGGTGAATCGTTCAGCGGTGGAACATTCCTCAATACAGCTTCCGGTATTTTTAGGAAAAGCGGCGGAACCGATGTTTCAAACTTCAATATCTGGTGGAATTTTGATAACGAAAGCGGTACAATTGAAGTTCAATCAGGAACTTTAAAATTTGATTGCAACGGTACTTTTACAAATGGAGTATATAATGCAGCTTCAGGATCTGTAATAAGTTTCTCTTCACTTGCTCAAACAATAAAAGGAACTCTTACCGGTTCGCCAGCCGGAGATATAAGGCTCGCAGGTTCGACAATAAGTGTGGATAGTTCTGGAGCCACACTTGATTTTCAGGGAACCGGATTTCAATGGAGCAGAGGGACTTTTACAGGGGGCGGAACACTGTCTATTCCCAATGGATCCTTGCTGCGCCTGGTAACCGATCCGGTTAATCCACAAAATCAAGCTCTCTATGGCGGAACAACTTTATTAAACCTCGGAACTATAAAACAGGAATCGAATAATAGTTTGTCAATCAGGAATAATTCTGTCGTTGACAATCGTTCTCTTTTTGATGTTACAACCGATGCTGATTTTAATGGCGGAACCGGTAGCGGCGGAACTTTTTATAATACTGGAACTTTTCGTAAAAGTGGCGGAAATGATGTTACACAAATGAATATATGGTGGAAATTCCACAACCAAAACGGGGGAGTTATTGACGCTGCTTCGGGTATGCTGGATTTCGCAATGCCGAATCCCGGATTTTCAAATGATTCTGGTGCAACAATTAAAGGCGCTGCCAGTATTGACGTTCCCTCTTCATTTACTAATGATGGAATCATAGAACCAGGCAGCAGCATTGGAGTGCTCTCATATATTGGAAATTTTGAATCATCAGCTACAGGAGTTCTAGATATTCAACTTGGCGGATTGACAGCTGGGACGGAGTATGATCAGTTAAATGTTACAGGTAACGCAGCTTTGAATGGATCACTTAAAGTAAGAGTTGCAAATGGATTTGTTCCGAATATAGGTGATACTTTTGTAATTCTTAATACATCCGGAACAGTAAGCAATAATTTCAGCTCATTAAATATTCAGGATAGTCTTTATTTAACGGTAATAGTAAATTCAAACAATGTTACTCTTATTGTGGATAGCGTTGGAGTTTTAGATGTTGAAGAATTTAATGATGGAGAAGCAGTAAGAGATTATAGCTTATCGCAGAATTATCCGAATCCTTTTAATCCGACCACAAAAATAAATTTCAGTTTGCCGCAATCCGGTTTTGTGACTTTAGAAGTATACAGCATCACCGGTGAACGTGTGGCAGAATTGATTTCACAGGAAATGGCTTCCGGAAGGTACAATTATGAATGGAATGCATCTTATCTGTCGAGCGGAGTTTATATCTACAGAATAAAAGCCGGAAATTTTTCAGATATCAAAAAAATGATCCTGCTTAAATAATTGTCGCGATAAAAGACCCAAATCAGAATAATAGCTTGTCCTGGTTTGGGGTCTTTTATCTTCTTCTTACTTCTTTTAATTGAATATTAAAATACGTAATCTTGTTGCGAGCCTCGGTAAAATAAAAACGTTTCCAGGATATTTAATAATTTCATTTTCAGGTTTACATGGATAAAAATATCTGGTCAGATATAAAAGCAATTTTCTATGAAGCTATTTCATTAGATGAGAACCAGAGAGAAACCTATATCGATAGAGTTTGTACTAATGCTGAACTTAAACAAGAAGTGCTTACTTTATTACATGCCCATAATAATTCAGAAAACTATCTTGAACAGTCGGTTATAATTTTAGATCCTGTTAAGGAAAACATAAACTTTTTTATCGGGAAGTTATTCGGCAAATATAAAATTGTTAAGCTCATTGCACGCGGAGGAATGGGATTGGTATATCTCGGCGAACGCGATGATGAAGTAAAACAGCAGGCTGCTGTAAAAATTATCAGTCCGGGATTTGTCTCGGAATCCGTTTTAAAGAGGTTCAGGAATGAAAGGCAAACCCTGGCAAATCTGAATCATCCGAATATTTCACGGCTGCTGGATGCTGGTATAACCGTTGACGGGATTCAGTTTCTTGTAATGGAATATATAGACGGGATACCTGTTGATGAGTACTGCGATAAAAATAATTTAAATATAAAAGAGAGAATGAAATTATTTCTGAAGATTGCCTCGGTTGTACAATATGCTCATCATAACCTGGTAATCCATCGCGATCTTAAACCGAGCAATATTCTTATTACTCCGGATGGAGAACCTAAACTTCTTGATTTCGGAATAGCAAAGATACTGGATAAGGACGGCAGTGATAATGAGAATTTAACCATTAAAGGCATAACTAATTTTACACCTGAATATGCTTCTCCTGAACAGGTTATGGGAGAAAATATAACTACCGCAAGTGATGTTTATTCACTTGGAATTGTCCTGTACAAATTATTAACCGGGCATAACCCTTATAAAATAAATAGCTCTCTTTCACCTGATGTTAAACAAGTTGTAACGAAAACAGAACCGCCGAAACCAAGCGATATTATTTATAAAACATTTGAAAAAACATCCTTTGACGAAGTAATACGGATAACACCTGAATCTGTCAGTAAAACCCGTGAAGGAACCATTGAAAAACTTCATAAAAGACTTTCAGGAGATATTGATAACATAGTTTCAATGGCTATCAGGAAGGAACCTGAGAGAAGATATTCATCAATTGATTTTTTTACAGAGGATATTCAGAGATATTTGAATGACCAGCCGGTCTCCGCACATAAGGATTCATTTAAATATAAAGCCGGAAAGTTTTTCAGAAGAAATAAGGGACCTGTTATTACCGGATCAGTTATAGTGATTTTAATTATGCTTGGAATTGCCGGGATAATCTGGCAGTCGCATTTAACTGCCCTTGAAAGAGATAACGCCAGACTGGAAGCGGGGAAAGCTAATGAGATTAAATCATTTCTTTTAAATATGATCTCATCTCCTGACCCGGGAAAAGATGGGAAAGATGTTAAAGTTATTGACGTAATTCAGAAAGCAGCAGGTTCTTTATCAACTGAACTGCCGGGACAAAAACAAATCGAAGCAGAAATTCGTACTCTTATCGGGAATACATATCTGAATTTGGGAATATATGACTCGGCTGCAGTTGAACTAAATAAAGCTCTTGAAATAAATAATAAGATTTTCGGGATAAGAAGTATAGAGGCCGCCAAAAGCATAAAGGACCTTGGACAGGTTTATCACTATATGGGTGATTTTGAGAAAGCAGAAAAACTTTATATGCAATCCCTTGATTTATTTAAATCAGTTCGGGACAAACCTTCATTTGAATTAGCTAAAACTCTCGATCTCTACGCTACGCTTCTGAGCGATAAAGGTGAATACGAAAAATCGGAAGCTATAACGTACGATGCGCTGAAGATGGCTGAAAATATAAATGGCCCTGATGACAATGATGTTCTTACAATTAAAAATAATCTTGCCACAGCTTATAACTATCATGGAAAACTGGATAAAGCAGATTCACTTTACAGGATTTGCCTTAGCGCATACAGGAAGAAATTCGGTAATGTGCATATCCGGGTTTCAAGCCTTCTGAATAATCTGGCGTTTATTTACATTTATAAAAATAAACATCATGAAGCAATCCCCCTTCTTGAAGAATCAGTTGATATAAAAAAGAGGATACTTGGGGAGGATCATCCGGATTTAATCCTGGCCTATTCAAATCTGGGAAGCACTTATTTTAATGACAAACAATTTGAAAGAGCCGAAAAAATAATGAAACTTTCGGTCGATGTCGGTCTTAAAAATTTCGATGAAAATAATGAAAATCTCAGCAGATCGTATATGTGGTACGGTAGAGTTCTGACTGCAAATGGTAAACCCGACAAAGGCATATTTTATCTTGAAAAAGCATATTTCATACGGAAAAAAGTTTTCGGGCAGAAGAATAAATTAACTTTGACCGCTGAGGTGACACTCGCAAAAGTATTAGTAGATGCAGGCAGATTTATGAAGGCTGAGAGTCACTTATTGCAGAGTTACAAACTTTCAACTGAATATCTGGGAGAAAAAGATAAATTAACACAGTCCGCAGTTTCTGCACTCGTCGAGCTTTATCATAAATCAGGCAGAAAGGATAAAGAAAAATTTTATGATCAGCTTTTGGATTAAAAAGTTTCTACCTGACATCTTTGGAGGATGCTGGCGGATCAGAATCATATATTAGTCTCAACAAAAGAACCCGCGTGTAGTTTGTAGAAATAATTCACGCTAGAAAGTTTCGGTGCATCAAATTCAACCTCATAAGTTCCGGCTGGTTTTTCATCGCCAACTAATGTTGCAATTTTATTTCCAAAAACATCATAATCTATTTTTATTTTTGTAGAAAAATAAACCGAGAATTTAATTTAGTCATCTGTTCAATTAAGTAATTCTTCATAATAGATTTTAGAATATTTAAGAAGACGGAGTTTTATCTCCGCCTTCATTTTCAAGAAGTATCTGTTAATTAGAAATATTGGATGTTACAAGTTTATCGTCATCACCATCATGATGTCTTCGAAATTCCACCTTAAGAATTTCACCGAATCCCGGATCTGGAGGTCCAAAGCCTTTGTTTGAAATATATAATGCACCATCAGGACCAAAAGTCATTCCGGTAGGGAAAAACAAACTATCAAGTATTACCGTTCTATTTCCATTATGATTTACTTTAATAACCCGCCCCGTATATGGCACGGGAAATCCATTCACTGCTGATGTTTCCAGAACGTAAAAGTCATTACGTCTATCGAATGCTACACCTAGCACTGTAGAAAAACCGGAAGCCCAAATTTGAGATTGCCCGCTCGGAGTAACTTTATAAATGTTAGAGCTACCTGAATCGATTGGGAAAGTATGAAGATTACCAACATAAAAATTACCATGATATGCAACAGCAGTTGGAACTATATGCCCGTAAGTTGCACTAAAATCGATTACTCGACTTATATTACCGTTATTTGAAATTTTAATCATTTCTCCATGATTCGGTTCGACTGCATAAAGCTTACCTCTTGCACTGATGAGACTGTACCAACTTCCATCGGGTTCAAAATCATCTTCTTCAGGCTGAGCAACAGGATGGTTTTGCTGCCAGGTACTTAAATCTGCAAATACCGACCACGATCCGTTATGATTAACTTTTATAATCGAAGCAGGATAGTCGGAGTGCCCATGAGAACAACCCCCTGCAGCTAATAAAGCATATAGATGATGATCTTTAAATTCAATGTCTGCTACACCCATTCGGTCTCCTAAAGAATTTTGTGTGGAGGGTAAGTTATCAACCACTACTGAAACATTTCCCCAATGATTTATTTTCAAAATTCGAGCTGTATAACCTCCGAAATATGGTCCAACTGGTGGGATCACTTGATCGCATAGACCAATTGTGGAAATATCTCCACCTAAACCAGCTTCTGCAACATATAAATTGCCATCTGGTCCAAATTTTAATCCACGTGGAGAATTTAATCCCGAAGCAAAAACACTCACGGTTACTACTTCATGCTGCCCCTTTTCCAGGTTTTGTGAGTTATCAATACTAATATCAGTTGGGGTTACTTCATCATTACAGGAGTAAAACACTATTGATGATATAAGTAAAAGAACCAACATTCCAATTATTTTCCTTTTCATATGCCTTCCTTTTTTGATTAATATGTGGCTATAATAAACAAGCTGAATATGATCACTACTAAATGACATGTTTCCCATTATTTTTTAACTGGTGTTCATATATCCTCCTTGCCAAATGTGTAAATTCTTTAATTAGACCATCTCATAAATATTGTGCGGGATTATCCACGAATTCATCCATGTTTCTTTGATAGTAAGGGTTTGCGCTGAAGTCATCATTTTAACAACAACATTTTCTTAGTTTCAACAAAAGAACCTGCTTGAAGTTTGTAGAAATAAATTCCGCTGGTTAATGATGCCGCTTTGAAATTAACCTCAAAACTTCCAACCGGTTTTTCTTCATTCACTAATGTTGCTACTTCTCTTCCAAGAACATCATAAACTTTTAAAGAAACTATTCCAGCAGTTGAAATCTGATAATTTATTTTTGTAGACGGATTAAATGGGTTAGGATAATTCTGCGATAAAGTAAATTGTTCAGGAATAATTTCTTCCTGAGGATCTTCAATTGCTGTAGCAATAGATATATTATATTTATCAGCGAGATAATTTTCAACTGCTAATATTTCAGAATCAGCCAGCAGTGTATCATAGACAATTGCCTCGGCGAAGTCACACTTCGCTGTAAGCAAGGGGACACCGTCAGCTCCAGCGATTCCTCCACCTGAGCCAGTCGAATCACCCATAGGACCAAAGAAGGATGGACCAGGTTCGTTAACTGACATTGTTGCATTATTGCCATTCCATCGCAATTTTGTGTTAAATCTCGTTTGAAATACTATGCTTATGATCCTCCATTCACCATTTGCGGCTATGTTGGGTGCGCTGGCGAACATCCCTCCGAGAGAGTTTCCGAACAATATTAGATCTGGAACCCTGTCAAAACCCCCCCATAGTACAGCGAACCCCTGTATCGGGTCTCCGCCGAAAGGACCAAAGGTTATGACATGACTGTTGTGCACGCCACCACCAGAATAGTTCTTGACAACCATGAAAAGAGTGAATTGAGACATAGGAGTTGAGCCAGTAAATCCCAACTTATCGTCAAAGCCATCAAACCGAAGCACAGGTTTTTGATTCAATTCATTACCTACAAACAACGGCTGACGCACAGTATTAAACTGAATCGCGTCATTTCCCTTTCCGCTCTGGTCGCGCCACCTGCTCGCCGTCCCATTGAGTGTGTCGACGCCCTCATCAGCTTTCAGCCACATTTGAAGGTTGGATGTGGGTACTTGCGCCATTGCTGCAAGAGAGAGGGTTGCAACCAATAGGAGAACGAGAAAGTAACTAGAGTTTTTCAAACCGTTTCCTTTCATTTTATAAGAATCATCTTTTTTGTTTCAACAAAAGAACCTGCTTGCAGCTTAAAGAAATAAATTCCTGATGATAATTGTGAAGCATTAAAATTAACTTCATAACTTCCAACTGGTTTTTCTTCATTCACTAATGTTGCTACTTCTTTGCCAAGAACATCATAAACTTTCAAAGAAACTATTCCAGTAGCTGGAATTTGATAATTTATTTTTGTAGACGGATTGAACGGATTCGGATAATTCTGATTCAAAATAAATTCTTCAGGTAAACTTCCATTTTGGTTATCAGCAACATCTGTAATCGTTATATTATATTTATTATGAAGATATTGCTCAACAGCTAATCTTTCAGATTCAGAAAGTACTGTATCATAAACAATTACTTCTGAAATATCACCTTTGAATATCAGATGACCGGCGGGGACATTATCAGCCTCTCCTAGACCTGAAACTTCTGGTGTACCAAGCGGCACAGATAAAGGAGTGTTGGTAGTACCTCCTGGTGTAATCACTGCGTCTACTCCATTCGAACGAACAGTGGTATTCCACATAGTTTGGTTTGTTTCAACGCTAAGGACTTTCCATTGATCATATGCAGCAATATTTGGTGCTTGTGCATTAACATAGCTTTCCTCACCTACAAACGGACCAATTAAATTAGGGGAGTTCGCTGTGAAGAAATTCCTCATTGAGAGTCCATACCCTTTTCCAATATGATCAAAATTTCCAAGTACAATGGGATAATACGGCAATGGGTCAGTTCCCTCATTACCAACTAAACCAGAATCAATCTTAAAGACTAAAAAAATACTTATCTGTGACATTGTTGTTGAACCTGTTAATCCCAGCCGATCATTTATGCCATCAAAGTGTAGTACAGGTTTATCATTCAATGCATTATTTACGAATAACGGCTGTCTGTTAGTAGTAGATTGAAGTGCATTATTGCCGTTGCCGCTTTGGTCAACCCATTGACTAACTGTTGAACCGTTGAGGATTACGCCCTCATCAGCTTTCAGCCACAGTTGAAGACCGGCGGCAGGTATTGTGGATAGCAAATTACTATCCCATTTATAGACCGAATCATTTACACCGCCGCTCCATCCGATTTTATCAGATGCAAATGTTGCTGGACCGAGTGGTAAGCTACTATTCTTTGTCCAGGTTGCGCCATCGTCGTTAGAATATGCAGAGCCAGGAAAGGCCTGAACAGGTCCACCGATATTATTATTAGAAGTAATTACATAAGATCCGATAGTTCCCTTTGCATAGGCGATATAATATGTGGTTAATCCTGATAGTCCGGAAGGGACAGGAAGAATCGGTGTCCAGGTTGCACCACCATCAGAAGTGCGTGAAAGATGTAATTCGTTGCCACTATTTATAAAAGTGCATGCTAATCCATTTAAACTATCTTTGAATGCAAAATCAAATGCATTTCCAATAATATTACGGGCTACTGTCCAAGTTATTCCACGGTCTGTAGTTCTATAGAGCGACCCCGCCCATGTACTAAACCAAAAACTATTACCCACTACAACTTTAGCTTCGTTTCCCGATATTCCACTCTCACCCGATAACGGGGGAGGAATATTCCCGGAAGGAACACGGCTCCAGTTCGCACCGCCATCTGTTGTTGTATATATTTCCCAATATCCGCCTCTAGGGTCTCCTGCACAAACACCATTGTTAGCATTAAAAAAGTGTACAACATTTGGAAATCCGCCAGATCCTGAAAAAGCCGAGCCTTGTTTTACCCAGGTCAATCCACCATCAGTGGTTTTATATATACCGTCATTCGTGTTGCTATTCATAGCAACATAAGCAGTGTTAGCATCGATTGCTGAAATGCCGCCACCTTTTAATCCGGTTGCACCTGTAATTGTAGAAACTGTCCAGTTTGTTCCCCCGTCCGTAGTCCGTAAGTACTGCGAATTGTTGGTATTAATCCCCCAACAAATATTCTCATCCACAGCCGAAAACACAACTGAAGGATTTACCGAATTTGGCAAACCACTTGCGCGCTGCAGAATCCAGGGAGATTGTGCCATTGCTGCAAGGGAAATGGTCAGAAGCAATAAGAAAACGCGAAAGAACGTAAAGTTTTTCATTAGAACTCCTTTAATTGCAAAAAAGTATTAATTTGGATTATTGTTGCAAATAAACGAAATCGGAGGGGGGACTATATAACAGTAATGTTCCCTTTACTTGCACTATTGTTCCATTTATAAAAACAGGGGTTTATTTGAGTTTCTGAGGACAGATATAAATAGACAACGATGAGAATCGTTACCTTTTTATATCGCTTGGCGGGTAACCAAATTCTTCTTTGAAGCATCTGGTAAAGTATGCCGGATTTGAAAATCCGAGAGAATATGCTATTTCAGAAATATTTCCTGTTTTCTCTTCAATCATCTTTTTTGCTTTCGACAACTTTACCGTTCTAACATATAAGGTTGCCGATTTTCCAGTCAAGGCTTTTAATTTTCTATGCAATTGAGTTCTACTCATTGCCACTTCACTGCAGAATTCTTCCATATTAAATTCTTCATCAGAAATGTGCTTCTCAATTACTTCTCCAACTTTAATCATAAATTTCTCATCTAAACTTGTTCCTTTTTTGCCATCAGGCTTTAATACATATTCCAGCTTACTGTACTTTGCCTGCAATTTCCTTCTGATTTTAATCAGGTTTTCAATTCTTGCCCGTAACTCTCTGACGTCAAAAGGTTTGGTCAGGTAATCATCGGCTCCTAATTCTAATCCTTCTATTTTATTTTCCTGTCCCGATCTTGCAGTTAATAAAATAATAGGGATGTGGCTGGTCTTCTCATCATTCTTTAATATTCTAACTAATTCATTTCCATCCATCTTAGGCATCATCATATCACTGATTATAAGATCGGGAATAATCTTTTCTGCTTTCCGAACTCCTTGCTCTCCGTTTACTGCTTCTTCAACAATATAACCATCACCAACCGATTCTTTAATATATTCTCTCATATCATAATTATCTTCAACAACCAGGAGGATTGTTTTTTCTTCTTTCAACTCCGCGTCATTCTGAGGAGCTTGCGACGAAGAATCTGGTGATTTAATCCTATTAATAGCTTCATGATAAAGATTCTTCGCTTCGCTCAGAATGACACTGGACGCAGACTCTTTTTGTTCAACAACCTCATCATCTTTTAAATGATCTCTTCCAAGCGGAAATTCCAAAGTAAATTCTGTCCAGTTTAACCCGAATTTATCGGGGCTATCTTTTTCACTTTCAACACTGATTCTGCCGTGATGTAGTTCTACCAATTCTTTTGTCAAAGCTAATCCTATTCCAGTTCCTTCATATTCTCTTGTGTGAGAACTATCCACTTGATAAAACCTGTCAAATAATTTCGGTATTTTTTCTTGTGCAATTCCAATTCCAGTATCTTTAATTTTTATCTCTACTGTATTCTGCCGAGTTTCTTTCGCTGAAACTATAATGTTTCCTTCCTCTGAAGTAAACTTGAATGCATTGTATATTATGTTCGTCAGTATCTTCATCATCTTCTCTTTATCAAAGTATAATTCTATAAACTCTTTCTCGGGGAGTAATTTCAAAGTTATATCTTTAGATTCAGCGAGTGATTCAAACGATAGAGCCACTCCCTTAACAAACGAAACAATATTTCCTTTGGATGCTTCAAGACTTAATTTCCCTGCTTCTAATCGTGAGAGATCAAGCAACTGATTTATTAGCTGTAACAACCTCCGTGAGTTTCTCTTAATAATATTTGCATCTTTGATATGATCATCTGATGTATCTGAAATAATCTTTTCTGCGGGA
Source organism: uncultured Ignavibacteria bacterium (assembly GCA_963774455.1). GTDB lineage: Bacteria > Bacteroidota > Ignavibacteria > Ignavibacteriales > Ignavibacteriaceae > DATFVA01. The sequence goes on along the minus strand of CAVZFD010000003.1, from coordinate 598,548 downwards.
CCAAGAATTAAAGTAAGCGGTGTTCTGAATTCGTGTGAAATGTTTGCAAAGAACCTCGATTTCATTTTATCAGCTTCTTCTCTCTCTTTAAGAACAGCTCTTTCTGTTTTAATCTGGTTTTTTAAGGATAATCTGCTCATTTCATAGTGTCTTATTCCATATAATGCAAAGAGGAAAAAACCGGTATATAGAGTATAAGCCCACCAGGTTTTCCACCAAGGAGGAGATATTATGATTGCAATTGAAGTTCCCGCTTCATTCCAAACTCCATCATTGTTTGAACCCTTTACTCTGAAAGTGTATTCACCCGGATCTAAATTCGGATATGAAGCAAACCTACTTGTTCCTGAATATACCCAGTCCTTATCAATTCCTTCCATTTTATATGCATATTGATTTCTTTCAGGGCTTATATAACTTAAAGCAGAAAATTCAAATGAGATAAAATTTTCATCGTAAGATAATTTTATTTCTTTCCCAAATGGAAAATGTTTTTCAAATTTCCGAAATTCAGTAATTACAATTGGAGGTATAAAGCTATTATTTTTTAGACTATCGGGATTAACCCGTACTAGCCTTAGTTTAGTTTTAAGGGCAGATATAGTTATAAAATATAATTCTCCACTTTTCATTTTAAAAGGGACGCCAAGTTCAATATCAGTAAAAAATCTTAGTCCCTTGGTTATTGGATTATATTTTATAGTACCAGCTGGTTTTGTATTTATCCATAGGTTACCACTATCATCATCCATTAAACTATAAGCATTGATTGGAAATCCATCCCTTTCACTCATACGAATAAATTTTTTATTTTCTCTATCAAATTTGTTTAGAATGCTATTTGCTATAATCCAGAGAGTTCCTGTTCCATCTTCACGAAAATCCATAATCTTATTTCCGCTTAAAGTTTTTGAATCATTTGGATCAGATGAAAATCGCTCAAAAGTTTTCTGTTCTTGATTATAACAAAAAGCGCCGCCTTCATTAGTTCCAATCCATAATAATCCCTTCTTATCTTGATATATGACTCTAATTCCATAATCAAACTTTTCCATCTGTTCAACTTCGTTTATAGCCGGATCTAGTTTTAAAATTTTACCATCCGATGTCCCAATCCAAATGTCTCCGTTAAAACCATTACACATAGTCGATACCGTTTCATGAAAAGCTTTTCCTCTGGAATCAAAGAATTGATTTATTTGCTCATCATTGTTTTTTTTATAAAAAATATTTCCTGTAGTCCCGCTGCTAATCCAAAGAGTTCCGGCTTTATCTAACAAAACTGATATATTTGTTTTAAAAGGTTCTTCTTTAAATCCTTCTTTCTTTGGATCATAACTTAATAACCCTTTAGCTGTGGGTATCCACATTTTCCCATTATTGTCTTCAACTAAGTTAAAGATGTCACCGTAATGCCCCAGAGAATATTCTTTTAAAAAGACTTTTGGAGGAATATATTTATTTACACCGCCGCCTATAGTTGTTATCCAAATAGTTCCTGATTTTTCAATAAGTATTCCTGAAATATTATTACTGCTTATACTTCCTGGATCCGATTCATTGTAGTAATAGTTAGTAAACTTCTTGGTTTTCTTGTTCAGAATGCTTAAACCGCCTGCACTTATCCATAAATTTCCGGATTGATCTTCTCTCACTATCCCAATCACATTGTTAACTAAACTATCGGGATCGTTAGAGTTATGTTTATAAAGATTGAAAGAATTATTATTCCGGTTAAATTCTACCAACCCTCCGGAAGTACCTAACCACATTATTCCATCACGATCTTCAAAAACCGTAAGTATCCAGTGAGGTGAAACATCCCACCTTGTAGAGTTTTTAGGATCATTCCAGTAATGAATAAATTTCCCTGACGCATCTAATTTTTCTAAACCACCTCCGGTACCAAACCATACGGCTCCTGATCTATCTTCATAAATAGCATTTACTGCATTATGAATTATACTATTAACATCTGTGCTGTCGTGAATTATTCTTTTGAAATTTTGAGTCTTTTTATTATAAAGATATAACCCGTTGCCTGTGCCCACCCATAAATTACCAAGGCGATCTTCATGTAAAGAAAGGACATGGTTACTCCAATCAGTTAATGGTAACTTGGGATTTAGAGTATAATGTGTAAAGATTTCAGATGCAGGATTAAATTTATCAAGTCCCTTGGTATGTCCAATCCAAATGTTCCCTTCACTGTCATCACATATTGTTTCAATTATTGCGTTTGCAATAGTGGTTTTATCTCCCACTTTATGATTATAACGTTTAAAAGAATATCCATCATATCTATAGAGACCATAATAATACGAACCCATCCATATATAACCAATCCTATCCTGAAAAACACAGTTAATCATAGAAACTTCACCATTTTCTAATTTAAAGTGCTCAAATGTAATTTTTTGGTGTTGGGAATAAGAATTACAGGATAGAAGAATGGAAAGAATCAAATATAAAATTGATCGATTTTTCTTTAAAATTTCCACAATCAAGTCATCATATGTTTATAAAATTGCTGAAGAGAATAATAATTAATTTATAATTGCACGGATAATGTAAATCCAGAACTCATACGAAGCACTGCATCCACGCTTAAGGTACTTCAGAAAAGAAGATTGAAGTGGGGTATAAAATCATCTTTAAGGATAGATGACATTTTGATTACTTAAATCATAATAAGAATAAAAGTGAAAAACAAGAGGTGTAGAGATTAATTTTCTATGTTAATAGATTATTAAAACAAAAATTAAAACGATACGCCGAGAATAAAAAAAGAACTCTTTTTTAATTGAAACTTGAAAGTAATTTTAATAATAAAGCCTCAGTTTTAATTCTGACGTGTTGGATTAAAAATGAAATATGGATTTCATCATATTGCAGACGGCTTCCTTTACAACTCAAACGATTTGCCCGAGTCTATGTGACATTCACCTACTATACAAAGTTATCTACTAAACACCTTCGGGATGAGTTGAAAAAGCTGCCGGATGTGTAAAATTTAGTAAAATTTGCTACCCATTTTGCTACCCAGCAAACACACTTTAAAACTACAAAGCCTGTAAGTTTTTATCTTACAGGCTTTTAACCTGGCGGGGCCGACGAGACTCGAACTCGCGACCTCCTGCGTGACAGGCAGGCGTTCTAACCAACTGAACTACGACCCCGAAAAATGTCTAAGAACTTTCAAAAAAGAGATTCAAATATATGCCAAGACGATTCTAAAATCAACTCTTAAAAACGGTAAAATCACTTTTTATTGCCCAAATGATATTCCGACTGATTTTGCAGCGAATACTGCCTGGTCATCAGGTTTTACAAGTTTTTGTCTTGCTATTGCATCCTCTATAAGCACGTTTTTAATTTCATTTCCTTTAAGCGCCACCATCCTGCCGAATTTCTTGCGGCTTGCCAGGTCGATCGCAAAGGCTCCGAATTTGGTTGATAAAAGACGGTCATATGCGGTGGGACTCCCGCCTCTCTGCAGATGACCCAGCACCGTCACCCTGGTTTCTCTCCCGGTGTCTTTCTCTATTTTTGCTCCGACAACCTCACCTATACCTCCTAGTTGGTTCGGATCGAACCTTTTTATGTCTTGTCCTTTTGTAATCAGTTCTCCATTCTCCGCTCTGGCCCCCTCTGCTACGCAAACCAGACTGAATTTCTTTCCGCGCAGTTCTCTTTCTTTAATTTTGTTTGCGATCTTATCCCATGAAAATGGTAACTCAGGAAGAAGTATTATGTCTGCGCCACCCGATAACCCGCCGTTTAACGCAATCCAGCCTGCATATCTTCCCATAACTTCTACTACTATAACACGGTGATGGGATGATGCGGTTGTATGCAGACGATCAAGAGCCCACATAACAACGTAAACGGCAGAATCGTGTCCGAATGTCATATCCGTAGCCTCAAGGTCATTATCAATGGTTTTCGGAACGCCGATAACATTCATGCCCATCTTTGAAAGCTTGTTGCAGATGTGCATTGTGCCGTCACCGCCTATAGCAATCAGTGCATCCAGGTTCCACGCCTGGTAATTTTTAAGTGCGTCTTCTGATTTGTCGCGAATTTCAATTTTACCGTCCCTGTCAACCGGCCAGTGAAAAGGATCGCCCTTGTTGGAGGAACCGAGTATTGTTCCTCCCCTTGCGAGGATTCCTGAAACATCGTCATTCTTCAACTCTCTGGCTCTGCCACCAACAAGTCCTTCAAAACCATCCATTATCCCGAATACGGTCATACCATAATCCTGCGCGGGTTTTGTAACGCCGCGAATTACGGCATTCAGACCGGGACAGTCGCCTCCGCCTGTCAATATTCCTATTCTTTTTACCTTTGTTCCAGGCATTTTGCACCTTTATCTATTACAGGTTTTAAATTGATGAGTTTTAAATATACGACTTTTGATAGATGATTGGAATTTAATCAAGGAAATTGTAGCGGAATGTAGGTTTTAGTAATGATCCTCATACTCAACTTTCCCATCTTCTGTAAACTTCTTTTCATAAGTAAGCTTTCCCATTTCATATTTCTGGACTCTTTCTGTTTTTCCGTCCGGGTAATACCTGGTTGATTCCCCATTCAGGATACCATTATCGTAGTGGGCTGTTATCCTCAGCTGCCCGCTCTCATAATAAGCTTTAAGATCACCTTCCATTTTATCATTAACAAAATTAACAGTTGAGGCGACTTTACCGTTTTTTTCAAAGTAATATTTCTGGATCCCGTTCCTTTTCCCGTTCTCAATCGTGGTGGTTGATTCCAGTTCTCCGCTTTTATAATATGTTTTTTTGATGCTGCCGTTCTCAGGGGCGTTATTCTTTTCCTGGCACCCTGCAGCGATTGAAAATACAACTACAAGGGTTATTAATTTCACTGACGTCTTTATCAACTTTAGTTCCATAAAGTACTCTTAATTATCAATAAAAATTATAAAAATATGCAGGAAAAAAAAGTCGATTATTTGCTGGTACTCTTGTCTTTTATGATTTCTACGTCTCCCTGGAACTCTTTTACCTTCTCATAGAAAAATTCCTGCAAAGGAGAGGATCTTTTTGTCACCGGATCCACGTGTACAAGAACTCCACTCCCTTCAGCGAGTATATTACCGTTTCTTTTTCTTTCCACTATATGTTCAAATCCAAAGCTCGAATTTTTAATGTAAGAAATTCTGGTATAAATATTAATTTCATCATCAAAGAAAGCAGGCTTAAGATAGTTGATTTCATTCCTTGCCATATAAAACAAACGGTTATCACTGAATATTCCTTTTTCGGGCAAAAGTCCTGCATCTTTAACATAATGAATCCTTGCCTGCTCAAAGAAATTGAAATAGACCGCATTATTCAGAATGCCCAGCATATCCACTTCATTAAACCTGACTTTTACTGTATAAACATGTTTAAATTTGGATTTATGGAACTGCGGTTTCATAATGGGTATTATTAACTTCCTTTTTTTGATCGTATCATTGATTCTATAAAATCCCACATATCTTCGGGCACAGCTTCCAGCATATTAAACTGCCCGGCACCTTTCAGCCATTCACCGCCGTCAATAGTGATTACCTCGCCGTTTATGTAAGCTGAGAAATCTGAGACAAGGAAGGCGGCCAGATTTGCAAGTTCCTGATGTTCCCCTACCCTTTTCAGCGGTACTTTGTTTTTAAAGTCAAATTTTTCTCTTAAATCACCCGGAAGAAGTCTGTCCCAGGCACCCTTTGTCGGAAATGGTCCCGGCGCAATCGCATTTGTTCTGATACCGTATTTTGCCCACTCAACAGCCAATGACCTTGTCAACGCCAGGACCCCTGCTTTTGCACATGCGGACGGCACCACATAAGCCGAACCTGTCCAGGCGTAAGTAGTAATAATATTCAATATTGTCCCATCAGATTTTTTATCGATCCAGTGTTTTCCAAATGCAAGTGTGCAATTATAGCTGCCCTTCAAAACTATATTTATTATTATATCAAAGGCACGGTTGGATAGCCTTTCGGTAGGACTAATAAAATTTCCGGCGGCATTATTTACCAATACATCAACTTTTCCTAATCTATCAAGAACTGTGCTTAGTAAATTTTCGACCTGCTTATAATCAGTTATATCACATTCAACCGGAAGAATTCTGCCCCTGGTAGATTCTTCCAATTCTCTGGCTGTTTCACTAAGTATATCAAATTTTCTGCTGGCAATAGCAACATCAGCTCCCAGTTCCAGAAAATACCTGCTCATAGATTTCCCGAGTCCCGTACCCCCACCCGTAACCACAATTACTTTTCCTTTAAGCGATTCTTCTTTCATCATTGGCTGTATGTAGTTTTTCATATTATTTATTCAATAATTGTAAATAAATATAAAAAAAAGGCTGCCTGAAGGAGAATTTACTAAACAATGCAATGATCTCATTATTTTCTGACAGCCTGAAAGTAATATTCAGGAGATTTAATCAAAAGCAAAATCTGTTAGCTTCAATTAACCTGTCGGCAATACTTCTTCTCAGTTTTACAGTGTTCACGGGTTCAAGCTTCGTGAATCGTTTTAGACCGAGCATAAGCATTTTTAATTCATCTCCTTCGGTGAATGCTGTAATTGCGTGTTTACCGCACAAATTTATTTTTTCAATTGCATCATTCACATAAACTTTTGTCATATCAATATAGGGTTGGAGTTCTTCACCCTTTTTAGTTTTAGAAAGTTTCATCGTCCTCAGATAGGCCGATTCACAGGCAAAAACTTCAATCAGCATATCAGTTACATTCATAATAATTTCCTGTTCATCTTTCAGTTTTTGCATTAGCTTTTGTACGGCACTTCCTGCTACCATAAGGATTGCTTTCTTTGCATTATTAATTGCTTTCTTTTCAGCTGAAAGCAATTCATCTTCACCGTTTTCAAATGAAGGCACAGACATTAGTTCTTTTTGAATTGCCATTGCAGGTCCCATCAGATCAATTCTGCCCTTCATAGATCTTTTAACAAGCATATCTACAGTAAGCAAACGATTAATTTCATTTGTCCCTTCAAATATCCTGTTAATCCTTGAATCCCTGTATGCTCTGGCAGCAGGATATTCTTCCGAATACCCATAGCCTCCATGGATCTGAACAGTTTCATCAACCACATAGTCGAGCATCTCGGATCCATATACTTTAAGCATTGCGCACTCAATTGCATATTCTTCAGCAGCCTTTAGTGCAGCCGCTTCATATTTTTCATCTTCAGCCTGAAGCTCTTTGATTTTACCGTTTATAAGGTCACTCACCCGATATGTTGCGGATTCTGAGACATAAATGCGTGTGGCCTGTTCAGCTATTTTATGCTTAATGGCTCCGAAATTTGATATGGGCTGATTAAACTGCTTTCTTTCGTTTGCATACCGGATCCCGATCGAAGCTATTTTTTTTGCACTTCCTGTGGTCATGGCGCATAGTTTAAACCTCCCGACATTCAGAATATTAAATGCTATATAGTGTCCTTTACCTATTTCACCAAGAACATTTTCAACCGGCACCTTCACATTTTCCAGAAACAAGGCACGTGTGGAAGATCCCTTTATACCCATTTTATTTTCTTCCTCGCCCCGGTTAAATCCTTCAGAATCTGAATCGATAATGAAGCACGTGAATTTATCACCATCAACCTGTGCAAAGGTGATAAGGATATCCGCAAATCCGCCATTGGTGATCCACATCTTCTGCCCGTTCAGGATATAATACTTCTTGTCATCCGAGAGCTTTGCAGTTGTCTTTGCAGATAATGCGTCTGATCCGGATGTTGGTTCAGTTAAACAGTACGCCGATTTCAATTCTCCGCTTGCAAGTTTCGGAAGATATTTCTTCTTCTGTTCCTCAGTTCCGTAATAAAGAATAGGCAGTGTTCCTATTCCTGTGTGAGCTGCATAGGAGACCCCGAAAGAATGACCTTTACCCATCTCCATTGCAATAGCAGTATTGGAATTAAAATCCTGACCTAATCCACCGTACTCTTCGGGAACTGCCGTTCCCAGAAGTCCCAGCTCACCGGCCTTATCCATCAGGCTGGTTGTAAGATTTGGTTCCTGCTTATCGATTGCGTCCAGTTTAGGCCAGATCTCTTTATCCACAAATTCTTTAGCAGCATCGGCCATCATTTTCTGATCATCTGATAAATCCTCCGGGATAAATATCGATTCCGGGTCAGCTTCTTTAATTAAAAATTCGCCGCCTTTAAGGACTTCATTTTTGGTTGTCATATTTTCCATAATGCTTCTGATTATTTATTTATAAATATTTTTATTTCAGACATAAAAACTAGTTCAGCAGCTCATATATTGCTGCAACTCCCTGTCCGCCACCGACACAGGCAGTAACCATTCCGTATTTTTTCTTTCTGCGCCGCAATTCATTCAATAACTGGATTGTAAGTTTTGCCCCGGTGCAGCCGAGTGGATGACCCAAAGCAATAGCACCTCCGTTAACATTTATTTTATTTGTATCGAGGCCTGCTGTTCTCATAACAGCCAGTGACTGGGATGCAAATGCTTCATTTAGTTCTATTAAGTCAATATCATCCAGTTTCATATCTGCCTGTTTAAGGGCTTTCGGGATTGCAGCTACCGGACCTACCCCCATAATCCTGGGATCAACGCCTTCAAGGGCATAAGATTTTAAGACTGCAATAGGTTTAAGATTAAGTTTTTTTATAAGTCCCTCTGATACAACAAGCACAAATGCGGCTCCGTCCGATGCCTGAGATGCATTTCCAGCGGTAACCGTTCCACCTGCAGCAAAAACAGGTTTTAACTTTGCGAGTGCTTCAAGAGTTGTATCCGGTCTCGGGCCCTCATCTGTATCAACAATATATTTTTTACTCGTCTTTTTACTATTTTCCAGAAAGATCTCTTCAACTTCCACTGGCGCGATTTCATCTTTGAAGTATCCGTTTTTAATTGCATTTATGGCTTTCATATGAGAATCGTACGCAAATTTATCCTGATCTTCGCGGGAGATATTATAATCTCTTGCTACTTCTTCCGCTGTTAATCCCATAGACAGATAATACTCAGGATGATTCGTAGCAAACTTATAATTCGGCGAAAGTTTCCAACCAGTTGTGGGAACAAGTGACATTGATTCAGTTCCACCAGCAATAATACAGTCGGCAAATCCTGAACGGATCTTTGAAATAGCAATGGATATTGTTTCCACACCTGAGGCACAGTAACGATTGACTGTCATCCCGGGAGTTCTCATAGGCAGACACTGCAGAGCGATCATTCTGCCTATTTGTAATCCCTGTTCCGCTTCAGGTACTGCATTCCCCACGATCAGATCATCAATTTGTTCGGGATCAAGCTGGGGGACTTTACTTAATAAAAATTTAATTACATCAGCAGCTAAATCGTCAGGACGATAATTCCTGAATACGCCTTTCCTGGCTTTACCAACTGCCGACCTGTATCCGGCTACTATATATGCTTCTTTCATAATTCTACTTCTGGTTTAATAATTAAAATTTCGTTTTTGCTTATTGCCTTACAATCCAAATGAATTATGCATAATACGTGCTAGTTTCTTAAAGGCTTTCCTGTTGTAAGGATACTTTGTATTCTTTCCATTGTCTTCTTTTCACCTATCAGACTAAGGAATGCCTCCCTTTCGAGATCCAGCAGATATTGTTCAGAAACAAGAGCAGGAGCAGTTAAATCTCCACCACACATTACATTTGCCAGTTTCTCAACAATTTTCCTGTCGTGTTCACTAATGTATTTTGCGTTATAAAAAGAATAAGCTCCCAGCAATAGTGTTGACAGGGCAGATCTTCCGAGAACCTTGATATCATTCCTTTCCTGCGGCTGTGTATAACCGTGGCTGCTCAATTCAACTACGGCTTTCTTTGCTTCAAGAATAACCCTGTTCGGGTTTAGAACATATTTATCTCTCCCCGGCTTGAATATTCCAAGTCCGAAAGCTTTTTCTGCGGATGTAGCAACTTTGGCCATGGCGATGTTAATAAATTTTTCCTGCAGTACAGGTAATTCTACCAGTCCTTCCTGATAGCTGTCCGAGGCACGTAGAGTCATTTCTTTGGTTCCCCCTCCCGCAGGAATGATACCCACTCCCACTTCTACAAGTCCAATGTAGGTTTCTGCACCGGCAACAACTTTATCTGAATGCAAACAAACCTCGCAGCCACCTCCAAGCGTCATTCCATGAGGTGCAGCTACAACAGGTACAGCTGAATGACGAATCCTCATAGTTGATTTCTGGAACATCCTTACTGCCATATCTATTTCATCATATTCCTGTTCGCTTGCAAGCATAAACATCATTGCAAGGTTCGCCCCGGCAGAAAAATTCTGTGCATCATTTCCAATCACCAAGCCATTGTAATCTTTCTCTGCAATTTCTATTGACTTGTTGATTGCTTCCAGTATCTCTGAACCAATTGAATTCATTTTTGTCTGAAATTCGAGGTCCAATACACCGTCTCCGATGTCGTGAAGTGTGGCTCCGACATTCTTCCATACAGGTTTATCACCACGGTAATTATCGAGAATTATGAACTCACCTTTCCCGGGGATATTTTTATATGTCCCGGTTCCGATATCATAAAAATGTCTCTTACCGTTTTCAATTTTATAAAATGAGGTAATGCCTTTGCCAATCATATCATAAACCCATTTAGAAGGTTTAAGATCTGATCCTTCCATTGCTTTTACTGTCTTTTCAAGCCCCAGAACATCCCAGGTTTCAAAAGGACCTAATTCCCATCCAAATCCCGCGCGAAGAGCATCATCAATTTTATAAACCTCATCAGCTATTTCAGGAATTCTGTTTGATGAATACTGAAAGATCATAAAGTAGAGCTTCTTCAAAAACTCACCGGCCTTGTCCTTTGATGTTACCAGAGCATTAAGCTTTTCTTTAAGGTGCTCCATCTGCTTCGCTGCTGTCACCGATGCGTATTTGACTTTTGGGGAAGGTTCATATTCAAATGTATCAATGTTTAATTCAAGGATTTCTTTGTTACCTTCTTTGTCTTTGTTTTTTTTATAAAATCCCTGCCCCGTTTTATCACCCAGCCAGTTATTCGCTACAAGTTTGTTTACAAAATCCGGTATCCGAAACAGTTCCCGGGCTTCATCATCAGGACAATCCTTGTAAACATTATCAGATACCTTTACAAGTGTATCTATTCCCACAACATCAGCTGTTCGAAAGGTAGCCGATTTGGGTTTGCCTGTAAGAGGCCCTGTAAGTGTGTCTATTTCCTTTATTCCCAGTCCAAGATCCTTCATTAATTTGAAAACAGCCATTATACTGAAGACACCTATTCGGTTTGCAATAAAAGCAGGAGTATCCTTACAGAGCACAGGAGTTTTACCCAGGTACAGGTCACCATAATACATCAGAAAATCGATGACTTCCTTTTTTGTTTTTGGCGTCGGAATAATTTCCATCAGCTGTAAATATCTTGGAGGGTTGAAGAAGTGAACCCCGCAGAAATAATTCTGAAAATCTTCACTCCGGGATTCAAGCATTGAATGGATTGGAATCCCCGATGTATTTGATGTAATCAGGGTTCCATTTTTTCTGAATTTTTCAACCTTGTCAAAAACCGACTTTTTTATCTCCAGATTTTCAATTACGGCTTCGATTATCCAGTCACATTCAGTTAACCAGGCAAAATTATCCTCAAAATTTCCTGTCTGAATTCTTGAAGTAAAAGATTCATCATAGAGTGACTCCGGTTTTGCTTTCAGAATATTTTTTAAGTTGAAATTTACTATCCTATTTCTTACCTCCGGGTTGTCGAGTGTTAATCCTTTGTTTTCCTCATCATCAGTCAATTTGCCGGGAATAATGTCCAAAAGAAATACATTGCAGCCAATATTTGCAAAATGACATGCAATCCGGGATCCCATAACTCCCGATCCCAGAACCGCAACTTTTTTGATTATTCGATTCATAAATGATCTCGGTTATATTAATGATATAATTGTTTATTATAGCCGGCATTAATAAACTGGGGACATATTATGTATTAATACCGTTTTAATTTCGCATTAGATTAACAAAACGTTTCAGGCTATCTCCATTTCTGATTTCTCACTATAAATATGCTCTATCAGATCTTTATATCTTGAGGACACGACATCTCTTTTAACTTTAAGAGTCGGTGTAAGCTCTCCGCTTTCAATAGACCATGCATCCGCTACCAGAGCTATTTTCTTCACCTGCTGAATATGACCGAATCTATTATTGCATTTCTGAACTTCTTTCCATATTCTTTCCTTAACAACAGGGGATGCAGCAATCTCTTCATTGGTTGTCAGCTTTATGTTTTTTTTCGTTGCCCATTTTCTTAGAAAGTCAAATGAAGGCTGAATAATTGCAGCAGTAAATTTCTGATTTTCACCTATTACCATTATCTGCTCGATAAAAAAGGATTCTTTCATTTTATTTTCGATCGGCTGCGGGACAATAAACTTACCCCCGCTGGTCTTAAATATTTCTTTGAGTCTTCCGGTTATCTTAAGATATTTTTCGTCTCTTAATTCACCTATGTCACCTGTGTGAAACCATCCTTCTTTATCTATTGCTTCTTTCGTGGCTTCCGGGTCCATATAATAACCCATCATTACGTTGGGACCTTTACCCAGAATTTCTCCGTTTTCAGCAATTTTTATTTCTACATCAGGTATTGGAAAACCTACAGTACCAAAGTGGTTCTGACCTTTTTCAAACCGGTTGCAGGTAAGAACCGGAGAAGTTTCCGTAAGTCCATAGCCTTCAATTACCTGGATACCTGCTGCTGTAAATATTCTTGAAAGTCTCGGCTGCAGAGCCGCGGCACCGCTGATTATTCCTCTTAGCTCACCTCCGAGGGCTTCAACCCATTTACTAAACACTATCTTCCTTGCGAAGAAGAGCCTGAAATTGTAGAACCAGTTATTTCTTCCACGGTTATCGTAGTGGAGTCCAAGATTTACAGCCCAACCGAAAATAGCTTTTTTAACAACATTCAGTTTAAATCCTTCGGCCATTATTTTTTCAAAGATCTTTTCAAGCATTCTCGGAACAGTAATAAAGTAATGTGGTTTTACTTCTTTTATATTCTCTCCAAGTTTATCCATATTTTCGGGGTAGTTAATTGATGAGCCCAGAATCATATAAAAATAGACTGCGGTCCGCTCGAAAATATGACAGAGAGGAAGGAAGCTAATGGTTCTTTTAAAGTATTTTATGGGCATTGATCTGGTTAAAGAATTAACATTCCCCATAATATTTCTGTGTGAAAGCATCACACCCTTGGGAATTCCGGTTGTACCTGAAGTGTAGATTATAGTTGCAAGATCGTTCTCCGTGATACTTTCTTTAATCTCATCCAGTCTCTTTCTATAACTTTCATCAGCCAGTTCCATTATCTGCATCCAGTTACGGGCATTCTTAACTTCAGTGAAAGTATAGATTTCCTCAATTTTTACTTTAAGTCTTTTATTTACCCTCTGGACTTTTTCATATAGTTCCTCATCCTCAACAAACACGAGTTTTACTTCAGCATCTTCAAATATGTAGACGTAATTATCTTCACTGGTATTAGGGTATAGAGGAACGACTATTCCACCTATCTGCAGGACTGCAAGATCAATAAAATTCCACTCAACCCGATTTCTGGATATGATACCTACTTTATTTCCGGGATTGCAGCAGAGTTTTAATAATGCTAGACTGAGGTTATTGACGATTTTATATAATTCCTCAGTACTGTAACTTCTCCATTTTCCTGTGACTTTATCACTTAAAGCCCGTGGGTTGGGGTAATGCTCCAATTGATAAGGAATTAAATCAATCAGTCTGTTTTTTGATAACTTCGGAGGTTCCATAATCGCTCCCCATTATCTTTATTTAATGTTTTATTAAAAAAAATAAGAAGAACAGATCAAACTAGCAAGCGAATATTCGCTAATAATGATTTTTTGCTATCCCTTAATTAAATTTATTATATTATTTTAATAAATTTTTGGTTGATGTTACCCGCAATACTATATGAAACTTTCTGAAAATAACATAAAACTGATCTTCGGATTAAAGCTAAAACAACTGAGGCTCGATAAAAATTTATCTCTGGCTGAACTTGCCAGGAGAACTTCATTGTCATCATCCTATGTGAATGAAATTGAAAACGGAAAGAAATATCCCAAGTCCGATAAAATAGCGGCACTTGCAGATGCACTTGATATATCCTATGATAAGCTTGTTTCCCTGAAGCTTACCAAAAATCTTGCCCCAGTCAGCGAACTTCTGGAATCCAATATCCTTGAGCAGCTTCCTCTGGATCATTACGGAATTAATATTAATAAACTATTGCATCAGATTTCTCTTGCTCCGCTCCAGCTTAGCGCACTGGTATCAACCCTGATTGAATTGGCAAAGGGTCTTGAAATGTCACAGAACAATTTCAGTAAAACTGCCATAAGAACATACAAGGAACTGAACGATAATTATTTCCCTGAATTGGAAGATGCTGTCAATAAATTTCTGAAAAAGATAAAGTTTACGTATAAGGCACCCTTGAAGTTCAATGCCGTCCTAAAAATAATTGAAGATGAATTTAATTATGAAGTTAAGGAACATGTTATATCCGATTCGGAGGAATTCAGAACTATACGGGGAATCAACATTCAGAATGGAAAGAAGAAGAAAATCCTGCTGAATAAAAGATTAACAGACTCGCAGAAGGCTTTTATTATTGGCAAAGAAATTGCCTATAATTACCTGAATATTACTGAGCGTTCAAATATTTATTCGAATCTCCGGCTGGATTCTTTTGACCAGCTTCTAAACAATCTCAGAGCTTCTTATTTTGCTACTGCATTGATGATAAGAAAAGAGGATTTACTTTCTGATTTAAGAATTTTCTTCGGAAAGAAATATTTTGATGACAAATTTATTATTTCTCTTCTTCAAAAATATAATGCTTCTCCCGAAATGCTGATGCAAAGGATAACCAATATTTTATCCAGGTATTTTAACATCAATACCTTCTTCTTTCACCGGTTTAATTCCGGTAAAGGTTCTGATGTATTTAACCTGTCAAAGGAGATAAGGCTGAATACCAAAGAAAACCCTGGTGGATATAATACTTCAGAGCATTACTGCAGGAGATGGCAATCGGTAAATGTGATCAGAAAATTAGAAAAGATGCAGCATAAATGTAATAAATCCGGTCAGACACTTGCAGGCACACAGAAATCCGTTTTTATTAACTCCGGAAATGAATATCTCACTATGTCTATTGCTAAGGATTCAACACTTCTGAAAAATACAACTTACAGTGTGACACTCGGCTTTCTGATGAACGAAGAACTAAGGCAAAGAATATCATTTGCCAATGATCCATCTATACCAGTCATTACTGTGAACGATACCTGTGAACGCTGCCAGATAATGGATTGCAAAGAAAGAATAGCCGAACCAACCGTATATGAGAACAAAGTCCGTTTAATGAAACTTCAGGATACACTAAAGAAAATTATAAAAGCAGAATCCTCATAATCCTCATAATCCTTATACCTCTTTGTCACCGCTCTCAAACCTTTCAATAATTGAACGATCATTTTCAGGCACCGGGATAGTTTTATTCTTCCTGTAATCAAAAGAGACCAGTTTTGTTTGTGCTCTTGCGGCAATTTTTCTGTGCTGGTTATCCACGATTACGATCAGGTGCTCAACATCGGAACTTTTATTCCCTATTTTCCCTGTACGTGTATAGACTTCCACATTATCCCCAAGCCTGATCTGTTCCAGATAATCTATTTCAATCCGTGCAACTACTGCGTTAAATTCAAGCTTGTTTGTGTCGATATTCAGAACAAAGTTATAATACGCAAGCCTTGCTTCCTCAAGATATGAAAGATAAGCAGCATTGTTCACATGACCCATTGCATCCAGATCACTAAATCTTACTTTAATCGGAATACTGTGTTTAAATTTTTTTATATCCATAATTATCACTTAAAGACATCTATAATTATTTTCTGTGCTTTTTTAATTTCGTCTAAACTTACATCAAGGTGAGTGATCGCTCTGAGCGAATCCACCTTACCGACAGAAATCAGCAATCCTTTCCGCCTGCATGCTTCAATCGCTTTCTCGACTGAAGTCTTTAATGGTTTAAATATCAGGATGTTCGTCTGAACTGCATCTATATCTATTTCAAGAGATGGAATTTCAGAAATGGTATCAGCAAGGAGCTTTGCTTTCCTGTGATCTTCTTCCAGCCTTTCGATATTATTTTTAAGCGCGTACAATCCTGCTGCAGCAATAATACCAACCTGACGCATTCCCCCGCCCCACGCTTTTCTCACACGGAATGCCTCTTTAATGAATTCTTTTGTTCCGCCGATAATTGAACCGACAGGCGCACCAAGTCCTTTGGAAAGACAGCAGGATATTGAATCGAAATGTTCTGCATAGTCTTTTACAGGAATCCCCGATGTTACAGATGCGTTCCAGATCCTGGCTCCATCAAGGTGAGAATACAGGTTGTATTTTTTCGCAAGCTTTCTCAGTGCAATGATATTATCAAGAGGCTGAATTGCTCCGCTTGCTCTGTTATGGGTATTCTCAACCTCTATTACTTTTGTTTTCGCCATATAGTAAGCACTGGCGGGACGAATATACGGCTCAACCTGTTCCGGAGTTATTACACCATTCTTGCCGTCAATTGGGGAAAGCTGTATGCCGCTTAAAGCTGCGGGAGAGCCCGATTCGTAGTTAAATATATGTGAATCTCTTTCGCATATTACTTCATCGCCGGGGCTCGTTAATACATTAAGACAGACCTGGTTTCCCATCACTCCACTTGAAACAAATAGAGCCGCTTCCTTGCCGAGAATTTCCGCGGCATATTCCTGCAGCCTGTTAACTGAAGGATCTTCCTGGAATACATCATCGCCAACCTCTGCCTCATACATTGCCTTCCGCATCTTTTCAGAGGGACGGGTTACAGTATCGCTTCTTAAATCAATAAATTTTTCAGCCATCTTTTATTCTGTCTTTCTTATTAATAGAACTTATAGTTTAAATTTTTTCTTTATCTTTTTCAGGATAAATATACCTACAACCCAGAGGGAAAATACCGAACATAATACCGGTAGGACCGAATGGGTTTTGGTATAAATTGTTTCTTCACTCTCCAGCGGCACGTCCTGTACTATGATATCTTTTGTAAACATCTTCGACTGCACTTTGGTTATGCCTAACGGGTTGATATAACAGCTTATTCCTCCATTGGCCGCACGAAGCACCGACCGCCGGTTCTCTACTGCGCGAAGCACCGACATTTCTTCATGCTGATAGGGACCGCTCGAGTTGCCATACCAGCTGTCGTTCGTTACCACAGTTATCAGCTGAGCACCTTTCTGAATAAATGAAGATACGAAATCCGGATAAATAGATTCATAACAAACCAGCCCGTTTAACTTTAGAGTATCCTGAGCGTTTTCATTTTTTATTTTTAATGGAACCTTAAATACCAGCGTATCTTTTCCTACATTCCATCCCGAAATACCAACTCCCCATTGAAGAAGATCTGCCAGGAAGGGAAAAGTATCCACAAATGGAACGCGCTCGCCAAAGGGAACAAGCTTCATCTTTCCGTAACGCTGAATCTCTCCAGTGTAAGGCGAGAAAAGAAAAATAGCGTTGTATGTCCTGTAATAATATTCTCCTAACTTATTGAACTTGACATCCTCCGGAAGTTCCGATCCTTTTTCATAGTACCTGATATCCGGCATCCCGGTAAGGATCCATACTTTTTCAGTCCTCGCAAAAGTATAAATAGAATCCAGTGAATTTCTGTACTGGCCGCTAAGCAGGAAAACCGGCAGGGCTGTTTCGGGCCAGATAACAAGCTCCGCACCTTTTTCCACAGCTTTACGCGACATATTCAGATACATTTGTGTAAGCTGATCAACGCTTCCACCGCTCCATTTTTCCCAGGGATCGAGGTTCGGCTGTATTAGTCCAACGCGAACTGTTCTATCGGAGATCTTAAACGTGTTTAACCTGTATGCCCCGTAAGCTAAAATCATAATTATTAAAGCAGCCCCTATTCCAAAATGGAAATATGAATGTTTCCTTTTCAACAAATAATAGGTTAGTCCTTTATAGAGCAGGACGTTTATCATCACAACAAGAAATGATAAACCAAGTGTGCCGACGATATCTGAGATCTGAATGAAAGAAATAAAATGAGGGAGTCCGTTTCCCAGTGTAAGCCAGGGGAAGCTAAGTTCGGTAAGCATATAAACATACTCGTAGCTCACCCAGAAGAGAGGAAAAAGTAGTAGAGTTACCGATAATGGGAATATTTTTCTGGAAAAATACAGAAGCGTTGAAGGAATAAGGAAAAATACAGGGTTCACAAACAGAAGCAGAGCTCCCGAAATCATAAGAAATGGATCCGTCTCCGGTTGCCAGCTCCCTACCCAGTATATTGTTATCAGTCCGAAAACAAATGCCATCAGGTAGGTTGCGGAGTTAATTTCAATCAGCCTGCTGCGTCTTTCAATCACAATAAAATAAGGAACGAGTCCGATCAGCATCAAAATGGTAAACGGGAATGGAAATGGTGGGAAAGAAACTCCAAGTAAAATTCCGCTGATTATCAACAGGAGCCTGTCCCTCCTTCTGAGCTTTTTTTCTTCATCTGAGAGGAAAGGTCTGTTTTTCCAGAAGAGCAATTTCACTTCTGTGTTTTCCTTTTCTTTAGTATGAATTTCATTCCGATTAAGGCAGCGGCAACACCGGTAACAATCCAGGCAATATTACTATAAGTTGAAAGATAGTTATCAATCACTTCTATATTATTCCCGAAAATCAGTCCCAAGTAAATAATAATTGCATTCCAGATAATGGCACTAACGGTAGCAAGTATTGCCGTTTTCTTAAATTCGAGCTCACTTAAACCGGCAAAGAAGGATATAACCGACCGGGTTCCCGGAAGGAACCTGTTAGCCAGGATAATCCAGTATCCCCATTTCTTAAACCAAAGCTCAACCTTTGTGAGGGTTTCTATTGAAATAAACTTTATTTTTCCGGCCTGAATTACCCTGCGGTCGAGCTGGGTGCCGATGAAGAATAAAGTCATAAACCCGACAACGCTGCCTAGTGTAGTTACTAATAAAGTAGGAATAAAGTGAAGTTCTCCGGTCCCTATTAAAGATCCACCGACAACTACGACGAGATCACTTGGTGAAGGAGGAAAAACGTTCTCTATAAAAGAAAAGAAAAATAATGCTACATAGATCCAGAATGGAGTTAGCTGTGAAATAAAATCCAGAACATGTTCGATCATACTTAACTATCTTTAATTAATAGTACGGTTGAAAAAACTGCAACTCCCTCTTCTCTGCCTATAAAACCCAATTTTTCATTTGTACCCGCTTTTACCGAAACCTGGTTCAGTGCTACTCCGAGAATTGAAGAAATATTTTCCCGTATCCTGATAATAAAACTTGCGATCTTAGGCTCCTGAAGTGAGACCATCGCATCTATATTGCCGAGAGAGTATCCCTTCTGTTTAACCATTTTGTAGGTTAACTTCAGGAACATGGAGCTGTCGGCATCTTTAAATTCGGCTTTCGTATCGGGGAAATGCTGCCCGATGTCGCCCAGGGCAAGGGCACCCAGCATAGCGTCGGTAATGGAATGGAGTAACGCATCCGCGTCTGAATGTCCAAGCAGACCTTTCGAATGAGGGATTTCTATTCCACCCAAAATCAGCCTGCGGCCTTCCCTAAGAGCGTGTACATCAAAACCGAATCCTGTTCTGAATTGCTGGTTCAATACCTTATCTCGAAATGTGTAAATTCATTTTTATTTTCTTCCCAATCAATTTTGCATTTTTTAACTGATGCATGGGAGGGACCGATTTTAATTCTTTTAAATAATTCCTCGATCTTAGCTCTGCTGCCCTCAACTACTGTAAGAACCTCTCCGGTATACAGGTTCCTGGTATAACCTTTTAATCCGAGACTTTCAGCATTCTTTATAATAAAATATCTGAACCCCACACCCTGCACAAGACCATTAGTAATTATTTCGGCACGTTTCTCACTCTCACTCATACTATTTGTTCGTTTTTTTTATCAATCAGCTCAGAGATCAGGAGTCCTGAAATTATAAGAGCGCCTCCAATCAATCCAAAATTAGAAATTTTTTCTCTCAACACAAAGAAAGCAATTATAGCAGAAAAAATAGGTTCCATAGCATAAATAATCCCTGCCCTGGCTGGCAGAATCAGTTTCTGAAATTTTGTGAGTATAATAGTGGTTATGATAGTTGCAAGTATTGATGTATATCCCACGGCAAAAATCAGGTTGGAAGTGATTTCAAAGTGAGGTGTTTCAAGTCCGAAAAAAGCGAGGGCGAATGCCGCCAGCACTCCAAAGACACCGGTTACAGCTATCTGAAGGAATACCAGAGGCTTATAATCGAATTTCTTGCTAATGATATCAAGATAAACAACATAAAGCGAGAAGAAAAAAGCACACAGGAGAGTGAAGAAGTCGCCGATGTTAAAACCTTCGCCTATTTCGGAAAATACAGATAAAATTGAAGTCCCGCTGCTTGAAAGGAGAATAAGACCTGCTACCGCTAAAATAATTCCGATTACGCTTCCTTTTGAAGGGAACTTCTTTTCGATGATTATCTGAAGCAGCGGGGTAAAAATAATAAAGGTTCCGGTAATGAATCCTGATTTGGTAGCAGAGGTATAATTCAGACCGATTGTTTGTGTGGAGAATCCGAGAAAATAAAAGATACCAAGAAGAATTCCGCCAAGCAGTACTGGTTTTTTTATATTCCTTAGAGCCTTGAATAAAAACGGGAGAAGAATTAAAGCAGCAAAGATAAAACGAAGAGAAATAAAGACAAGAGGAGAGGCATCATGCAGTGCGTTCTTAATTATCGTAAAAGTCGCTCCCCAGATTAGGGTGGCTGTTATTAGAGCAATTTCACCTTTATATTTCTTCATAACTAAGGGGGAGTAATTCCAGGGTACTTATTTACCTTTCTCCTTGTCGCGGGAATAACCGAAAGAACGAAGCATTTTTTCATCCGACCGCCAGTTTTTTCTTACCTTCACGCGAAGTTCAAGGTATACTTCTCTACCGAGAAACTCTTCCACGGCTTTTCGCGATTCTTCGCCAAGTTTTTTGATCGCACCTCCCTGCTTCCCTATAATGATTCCTTTCTGACTGTCTTTCTCAACCACGATTTCAGCATCTATATAATCTTTGTTGGATTCCCTCTCCTTGAAATCATTTATCAGCACTTCAACGGAATAAGGAATTTCCTCCCGGTAAAGCTCAAGTATTTTCTCCCGGATAATTTCCGAAACAAAAAATCTTTCGTTTTCATCTGCCACTATCTCATCAGGATAGAACTTCTGGTTTTCCGGTAGGAGGTCAATTATTTCCACAAGTACTTTCTGAACATTGTAATTCACGCTGGCGGCAAGGGGGATGATGCTTTTGAAGTTTCCTTTTCCCTCGAACTTCGTTAGCATTACAGTAACTACTTCCTGCTGAATCTTATCTACCTTATTTAATACCAGGATAACAGGAACATTAAAATCAAGTATCTTCTTAACCTCAGGGAGAGAAAGGAGCTTTTCGCCTTCCGGATCATCACATACATCGATCATAAGGATGAATATATCGGCATCCACAATGGAACGGTTTACATCGTCCATCATTTTCTCCTGCAGAAGGTATGCAGGTTTCAGGATGCCCGGTGTATCAAGAAAAATAACCTGGTAATTTTCTTCCGAAAGTATCCCGAGAATTCTTTTTCGGGTTGTCTGGGGCTTCTCATTTACGATTGAAATCTTCTGGGCAAGTAAGGCGTTTAACAATGTTGATTTGCCTGCATTCGGTAACCCCAGTATTGCAACATATCCTGCTTTTGTATTCATATCATCTTTAATAATTATTCTATAAAAACTGCCGTACCGCTTGCACTCACCATAAGCATATTACCGCTGCTGCCTCCGATTGTTTCATAATCGAGATCCACCCCAATTACGGCATTTGCACCCATGGCTTTTGCACTCTCCATCATCTCTGAAACCGCAATATCTTTTGCTTTACGCAGCTCCTTCTCATAAGCTGCCGATCTCCCGCCTACGATATCCCTTATTCCGGCAAATATATCCTTAAAAATATTGGTTCCCATAATTGCTTCACCGGAAACAAGACCATGGTACTGCTTAACTTTTTTGCCCTCAACGGCATGCGTAGTTGTTACAAGCATTTCTTCCTCATTATTTTCTGAAAACATCATAAAAATAACAAAAAGGAGGGAATCTTTTGTGAGTATAATAAAATTAACGGTGAGGTAAGCCCGGGTAGAAAGGTAGACGATTGATGACAGCGGGCGTGAGAGATAATAGTTGAAGAAGTTCAGTACATATCACCCGGAAGACGAAAAACGGGCGATCGGGGGAGATTGCAGGACGATTGAGTTCTCACAACTTGGTAAGTTTTGCTTTTGCCTGTCTGTGACTATCAAAGAAGAACCATGCTGATATGATTATTCCGAAAGAAAAAATAAAGCCGATAACAGAAACATTACTGGAAGTAAACAATGTCCTTATACCGTAAACCAGTTTTTCAACAAGGTAGATAAAATTATCAACGCCCGAGCTTCGCTCATCGGTACTGCTCCCCATTGAGAGGATGTAAGAAGTCAGGTAGCCTATAATTCCCAGGCTTATAAGTACAAACACAGATGAGATGGAGAAGATAAAATATCTTTGTCCCTTCGGATCAGTTCTCCTGACGATTTTCTTCATCAGCACAGAAGTAAAGTCGATTGAGGTTTTTCTTACAGGATAGTTTTTGAGCTCATTGTGAACAAGTTGCATAGCCAGAAGCCGTCTTCTGGCATCCTCTGATGCTTTCAGTATCTCTTCTATTTCTTTTTGTTCAGCAGGACTTAACTCGCCGTCAATATACCTGTTTAACAGCTCATCCGTTAATTGATTCATAACAACTCCATTGTGTAATTGTTCTTAAGGACGATTTCCTTAAGCGCATTCCTCGACCTGTGCAGAAGCACCTTTACATTCGAAACCGATCTATTCGTAACTTCAGCAATTTCCTCGCACGTCATTTCCTCAAGATAAAACATTGTAAGCACAGAAGCATAATTTGCCGGCAGCTTATCCAGTAGTTCATCTATCAATTTACTTAATTCTTTTTTTTCCGACTGTGCGGAATAGGAATCATCCGCAAGATTTAATTCTTCATCTATCGATGTCATTTCTTTTTCAATTTTTCTCTTTTTAGCTGTTAGTCTTGTCAAGGCTGTATTATAGACAATCCTGTAAAACCACGTCGAGAATTTTGCTTCCTGCTTGAAATTCTTTATACCGTAATAAGCTTTAAGAAAAGCATCCTGCAGAACCTCCTCCGCTTCCATCGAATCTTTAAGCATACCGCACAACAGCGAAAATGCTTTGTTTTTATATCTGTCTACCAGTATTTCAAAATCAGTCTGATTTCCTTTTCTGACAGATTCGATAATCTCGGTATCGGTTAATTCTCTCATCTAAGCATTAGACCCGCTAAATTGAAATTTGGTTACAGACTGCCGAAAAGCAGTATATAATATAGTTTAATTACATATTACATTCATCCGCCACCTGGATCTGGATTACAAGAATGCAAGCATAGGAATTATAAATATTTCTTCAATCCGAACAACCGATTATCCCACAGCCAGCCGTTCCTTTAACTCTGTGCTAATACAATAAGTAACTTCATAATTTTTGTAACCTTTCTCAAGCAGGGCCAGTCTGAACCATTAGAAACAGGCAGATAGCTTGTGTAACCTGGAAACAGAAAATCCGGTCTTAACAGAAAAATATAAAAGGTAATAAAATGGCTAGTGAAGTAATTGCGGTATTCATCCCGATAATAATGACCCTTGTAGTAGGGCTCGTTCTTGTAACCTACTTCTATTTGCGTTCAAGGGAGAGGCAGATGCTTATAGATAAAGGTTTAAGCGCAGATTCAATTAAGGAATTCTTTGAAAGCAAAAAAGATCCTTACAGATTGATGAAGATAGGTGTAATAACTATAGCTTTTGGAATTTCTCTCGGATTAGGTCTCTGGCTTCAGGATGTGACCGACAGAGATTATTGGACGCCCTTTTCAATCTTCACAATTACAGGTATTGGGTTTGTAGTGGCAAATATATTGGCAAATAAATACAGAAACAGTCAACTATAATCCTATTCCCGGATACAGTGATATATGAAAATAATATTTATGATGACAACTATCTTTATGCTGGTAACATTCGGCTTGTATCACTATCATATTCCCGTCACCGGAATAAAGATACAGAACGGTTGCACCTATAAGATGGTGGAAGATCTTCTGGGAACCCCCGGGAAGCTTGAACACCAGGATAAAATGATAAAATGGGTTTATACGTTCGCTGAAGAGAAACGAATCTTATTCTTTGAAAATGGTAAGGTGGTTATTTCATACCACCGGAAATTATGAGCTGATATATAAAAATAAACCCCGGACATCCCGGCCCGGGGTTTGCAACCTGATCTCATACAAACTGCAACATTTAACTCCGGTTTTTTAACAGGTGAAGTTTTCTACAGCCTCATCTTCTCTCAATTTAAGATTTCCCTGCGTGAGAAGTTTCGGCTACTTCTACTTCCTGGGTTTCCAGCCAGCGTTCTGCATCCAGGGCGGCCATACAGCCTGAACCTGCAGCAGTTATTGCCTGTCTGTAAGTTTTATCTGCTACATCTCCTGCCGCGAATACACCGGGGATATTTGTATACGTTGAACCTTCCTGTACTTTTAGGTAGCCTGTTTCATCCATATCGAGAATACCTTTGAAAAGTTCCGTGTTAGGTTTATGACCTATTCCTATAAACAATCCATCAGCAGCAACTTCCATAGTTGAAAGATCTTTTGTATCTTCAAGAATCACACCGGTCATCACCTTTTTATTTCCATCCCGCTTACCTATTACTTCCTTAACAACTTTATTGGTTAGTAACTTGATTTTCGGGTTCTTCATAGTCCTGTCGATCATGATCTTGGATGCACGGAATTCTCCTCTTCTGTGAATTATTGTCACTTCCGAAGCAAATTTGGTAAGGAAATTCGCCTCTTCCATGGCTGTGTCGCCACCGCCTACAACCAGAACCTTCAAATCCTTGAAGAAGAATCCGTCGCAGGTTGCGCAGGCCGATACACCGTAACCCATATAGGTTTTTTCACTTTCAATTCCCAACAGTTTCGCGGAAGCTCCCGTAGCAACTATAACAGCATCTGCGGTATATACTTCATCGTATGATTTAAGGACAAACGGTCTCCTGGAAAAATCAACTTCGGTAATCTCTTTATAGAATGATTTGGCTCCGAAACGGTGAGCCTGGTTGCGCATAACATCCATAAGCTCGGGTCCCATAATACCTTTCTCAAAACCAGGATAATTTTCAACTTCGGTTGTGATCGTAAGCTGGCCACCTGGCTGCATCCCTTCAAAGATCACAGGGTTCAAATCAGCCCTAGCGTTATATAATGCGGCGGTGAAACCGGCAGGACCGGAACCTATAATAATAATTTTATGATGGTTTTCATTTTTTTCTAAATCGGACATTTTAGCTCCATAATATCAATAAATAAGAAGTATATATTAGATTACTTTATGATCGAAAAGTTTCCGCACTTTTCTGACTTTCAAATTTACAAATTACTAATTTGAGATTTAAGGATTTTAATCATGTATAAGAAAAATTGCATTTCTCTTTAATCCCTTTAGTTTTGCCCGTTTTATGGGACTCTCCCTGTATTTTTCCTTGAAAGCTTTTTCATCCATCTTATCTACAATATTCAATGGAATTTCAGTCATAACTTCTGCAGGACTGAATTCTTCAATATCGCAAATTACACTGAATTTAATATTCCAGGGACAAACATCCTGGCAGATATCACAACCGAATATCCAGTTTTCAAATTTTCCTTTAAATCCTTCAGGAATATCACCTTTATTTTCTATTGTTAGATACGAGATGCATTTATTGGAATCAACAATGTATTCATCGACAATTGCATTTGTTGGGCAGGCATCAATACAGGCAGTGCATGAGCCGCAGTGATCTGAGATGAGTTCTGAACATCCGAAATCATAGTTTGTAAAAATTGTGGCTATAAAAAACCAGCTGCCGATCTTTGGATTGATTATGTTTGTATGTTTACCCTGCCAGCCTAGTCCTGCTCTTACCGCCCATGCTTTATCCATAACCGGACCAGTATCAACGTAGGAAAGTGATTTAAACTCAGGATCAATGCTGCTTAACTGCTTTTCAAGGATACCAAGCTTTTCCCAGATTATAAGGTGGTAATCTTTCCCCCATGCATAACGTGAGATCTTACCTGCGGGGGTGTTGCTCTTATTTAACGGCAGAGAGGCCGTGCCTGACGGCTTATCTTTTCCTTCATCACCGCAATGCCGGGCAGGAGTAAAATAATTAAGAGCTAGAGATATTACGCATTTTGCCTCGGGAAATACTTTGTGTATGTCCCTTCTCTTGTCGCTATTCTTTTCCATATACTTCATTCCGGCCTGGCGGCCTCTTTTGAGCCATTCATCAAGACGGGAAGCTTCCTCATCAAGAATCTCTGCTTTAGCAAATCCTACCAGGTCGAATCCCAGGGCTTTTGCTTTTTCTTCGACTATGTCGTTGGTAATCTTCATTCTCTTAATTTTATGAGACTGAGGTCAGGTACCGATTTATGGGTTAAGTGTGCTTCATATTAATCTCAGTGTTAACCTATAACCTATCTGAATCTCACCAGTCTTAGTTCCGGTACTGATACATGGATTAGAAATATTCATTCTAATTCACACTGATCTGAATTTCAAATATCACTCTATTCCTTTAACTTTTTTCTAGTCTTCACCAATTAAGTACCTTCTTAAACACCTTCACATAAACATCATTATCCTTAACCTGAACCTCGAAAGAACTCAAGCCTCGCTGTCCTGTTGGTGTTTTTCCCGTTTCAAGGCTGAACATCCAGCCGTGGGCGGGACAAACAACGCATCCATCCTCAAGGAATCCGTCATAGATTAAAGGAGAGTGCTGGTGGGGACAGACGTTGCTTAAGGCGAATATTTTATTATCAACTTTGAACAATGCGATATCTACATCATCTACAATGAACCTTTTACCGGAATTATTTACAAGATCATCTACGCAACAGACTTTAAAGAATTCTTTCATCAGAGTTTATTAAACTTTTCTTTTATTCGGATTCCTTTTTCAGTGTCGGTCAGCGTTGCGTAAGCCGTGTCAGGATCATGTTCAAAAAACAATTTCCATTCTTCAGCCAGGGCCTGCTTTAGGATTCTCCTCTTTTCTTCTACAGTTACCAGAGGCTGCAGATCATACCCCATTACATATGGTAAAGGAAGATGTGCTGCTGTAGGGAAAAGATCGCAGCAGTAAAGGAAAGTATTTGATGAATCAGATAACTTCAGGAGCTGCTGTCCGAATGTATGTCCGTTAACTATAATAAAGTCTATCTCGTCATCGAACTGCTTCTCACCCTCAATCTGCATTAGGACCCCTGCTTCCTTTAAAGGAACAAAATTATTCTTTATGTAGCTGCCTTTATCGCGTTCTGATGGATTCAGCGCCCATTGGTAATTCTCTTTCTGAACGTAATAAGTAGCATTAGGAAACGCAGGTTCCAGTCTGCCGTTATTGTTAATCGTTGAACCGCCTGTGTGGTCAAAATGAAGATGAGTAAGGATGACATCAGTTATATCTTCCGGTTTAAGATTCAACCCTTCAAGAGAGCTGCTTAGTGAAGATGATTCCTGTTCTATAGCATAAATTTTCTTATTCTTATCGTCCCATTTGTTTCCCATCCCCGTATCAATGAGGATTTTCTTAGAATCAGATATAAGAAGAAGATTCCTGGTTGCAAGTTTTATTCTGTTCATATCATCTGCAGGGTTGGTCTTTTCCCACAAAGATTTCGGAACAATGCCGAACATCGCCCCGCCGTCAAGTCTGAGGAAGCCTGAGTCAATTATATGGACCGAATATTTTCCGATTTTCATAATATCCTGTAATATTTATTTGTTCTTAAAGATTTTAAACTTAAAGAAGATTTGCTAAAGGTGAAAGGAATTGTACCTGGCATAAGATGAGAAAAGCAGTCTTATTTAAACAGAAAAAGGACACCATTAAGGTGTCCTTTTCTGTCCCCGCATATATCTTTTTTACCTGGTGCAACCCCCACAGCAAAACTCCCCTGAACAATTCCCCAAAGATGAGTTTTTTTCCAGTTCTCCCCTGGCCGCAAAACTCCCCTGGGTCCCGTTGTGTTTCCAGTCTCCCCTGGCCACATCCCCAACGTTTTTCCGCTACTCCCCTGCAGCAAAATTTTTAAGAACTAATTATTATTCAATCTTCAATACACTGTCTACAGGGCACACTGAAACACACTGAGGTTCGTCATGGAAACCTTCGCATTCAGTACATTTATCAGGAACTATATAGAAATATTCATTTGAATAGAAGTCTGATTTACCTGATGGTGCAGCAGCGCCTTCTCCATAAGTATTACCGTCCAATTCCCATTCGTGTCCGCCTTCATATATGGCATTATTCGGGCATTCGGGCTCACAAGCTCCGCAGTTGATACATTCTTCATTAATCCTGTATGCCATTACTTTCTCCTTTTGTCTCTTTTTACTGAATTACATTCTCTTATGCTGACCATAGATAAACCAAAAGTATGCCACTGGAATATCTGGTCTCGTCAGGATTATTGGGTATATTATTCGAAGAAATAACTTAAAAAGGACGCATTATCATTTTAGATGAAGATTTCTCATTTTCAGAAAAGAGAATGAAAGATGGTCATTTCTCGGAATTGGTGAGAATTTGTGATAATGGATACTGAAAAAGAACCCCTAAATTAAATTAGAAAATCAATTTTATCGTAATAAAATACGGCGAAAGCCTCGACAAGCCTGATCCCATTGTTGCATTAGCCGTTCCTGGCCAATCCGAAATTAAAAGTCAGATTACCAAATAATATATGCTTGAAAGGTTTTGTATCCATATATGATACAGTAATAATTCTGAATCCTTGGGGGTCAGCGTCCCAGCTTATCAAGGTATTCTTTTTTATTGAGAAGGGTTTCTTCATCCTCAACATGATTGGGATCGGGGATGCAGCAGTCAACAGGACAAACAGCAGCGCACTGGGGTTCATCATGGAAACCTTTACATTCTGTACATTTGTCAGGCACAATGTAGAAGAAATCATTTGAGTAAAATCCCCCAGCACCGCTTGGAGCTGCATCACTGTCACCATAGTTCTTGCCGGCAAGCTCCCATTGAGCAGCACCTTCATAAATGGCTGTGTTGGGACATTCAGGCTCACAAGCTCCGCAGTTGATGCATTCCTCGGTTATCATTATTGCCATAATAATTTCTCCTGTTAAAAAACTAAATTTGGATTTCCATGGGATGAATTAAGACAAAAATTTTTGAATTAAATTCAAAAAACCTTTAACAATCTTACTAAAAGAGTATACAAACGTCAATGAAATTCATTTTACTGGAACAGATTTTACCAGCCTCCGCTGGCTCCGCCTCCGCCGAATGAACCTCCGCCCCCGCTAAAACCTCCGAAAGATCCGCCGCCAAATGATCCTCCCCGGGAACCGCCCGAGCCGCCGCTGAATCCGCCAAGTCCGCCGAGCAATATAAAGCTTCCTAAACCTCTTCTCCCACCTCTTAAAAAGAATATTATAATGAAGAAGATAATCATAAGTATTGTACCTATCGGGGTTTTTCTTTTCTCAGTATCCGGCTTGCGGTCCGCGGTATATTCGCCTTTAATCGCAGAGATTATTGCTGCTAATCCTGCCTGTGCACCCTGGTAATATTGATCATTTCTGAAGTATGGTTTAACCACATTACGTATGATGGAGCTTGCAAGTGCATCGGGTAATACGCCTTCGAGTCCGTAACCGACTTCTATCCTCATCTTTTTGTCTTCTTTTACCACAAGGAACAAAACTCCGTTATCGTGTTCCTTTGTGCCTATGTTATTTTTCTTAGCCACATCCATTGTGTAATATTCAAGTGGATAATTATCCAGCGTGGCTATCATTAAAAAAACAACCTGGTTGCTTGTAGTATCCTCAAATGTTTTAAGTCCGCTATTTAATGAGTTGAGCTGATCCTGTCCCAGCGTATTTGTAAAATCATTCGCCCAGTATTTCAACTGCGGAACTTCAGGCTGAGAGTAAGCCGCTGAAATAAAAAGCAGAAAGAGAAATATTCTTTTCATCAAAACTCTACTTTAGGAGGCGTCTCGGCTCCGGGAGTTGACTGGAAATATTGTTTCTGCTGGAATCCGAATACCCCGGCAAATATGGTATTAGGAAATCTTTTTATCGTGGTGTTGTAATTCTGAACTGTATCGTTAAATCTACGTCTTTCAACAGAAATTCTGTTCTCGGTACCTTCAAGCTGAGCCTGAAGCTGTAGAAAGTTCTCATTCGCTTTCAGTTCAGGATAGTTTTCAACAGTAACCAGCAGTCGCGATAAAGCTCCCGATAATTCGCCCTGCGCTGACTGGAACCTCTGGAATGCCTGGGGATCATTCAGAACTTCTGGAGTGACATTCATCTGGCTTACCTTTGCCCTGGCTTCCGTTACGTCAGTTAGTACTCCCCTTTCAAAATTCGCATAACCCTTTACGGTATTAACAAGATTCGGTATTAAGTCTGCCCTGCGCTGATACTGGTTTTCTACCTGGCTCCAGCTTTGATTAACTGATTCATTTAGGGTCACCAGGTTGTTGTATGCACTTATCCCCCATATCACCATGATAGCGATTATAACGAGGATAAATCCACCGACTGCGCAGCCGATTACCATACCTCTTTTCATTAAGGCCTCCATAAGGTTGAATATTACGGGGAATCTCTCCCCAAGTGATTAAATCACATATTCAATTTAAAATGAATTTGACTCAATATCCAATGCATTTCTCATGTTATTGACAGGATTTTTTATAATATCTTTCACCGGGAAAGGGTTTGTAAGTATAAGGAAGGTGACTTCAGGAGTATGACAAAATGTCAGACTTCTTAAGTCAGGTATATATCCGTTCAGCACCAGCCTTGCATGAGCCTAGCATAGGCCCAGTGAAATCAAAATGAGACACAGAAATGGCTCAAAAATATACTTTTTTTCAATGATGAAAAATTTTACAGTGTGACAAAAATGTCAGACTCGAAACTATCTTTTTGAAACCTTGAATCCTCAAAATTCCGCATGCCCTGCCCGATTAATAAAACTCAACTACTGGGAGCGTTGTTTCAAAGAGGTTCCTGTGACAGCTTTTAATCCAGGATTTTAATCCATGCTTGTTCTGAGTGAAAACTAAAATTTCCCGGGGCTGGTAAACTGTATAATCTGAAAGAAAACTGGGTAACTCGTACATAAACTTAAATCCCCATTACTAAAACTGGATTTAAACCCCGTCACTGAGGAACATAATATAAGATGGTCAGGGTTTTAGACCCGGGTATTCATACTGAAGGTAGTGCAAGGCATTGTTTTCAATCCTTATATTTTCGGCTTCGGCGAATTTTCCGGCATTCTGAGTATTTCCCGTATAGAATCTTAACCAAAGGAAATTACCAACTACAATCCCGTCAAAAATTCTTTCATCGATAAATGCCTTTACAGTTAGATAACCCCAAAGAACATTCCAGCCGAGAGAGAGAAGTCCGCTGAAATAATGTCCCGTATAAAACTGTCCAGCCCCGGGAATAACATAGGAAAGTACTTTTGCCATTGTCACATCATACTGATCTGCTGAAACGTTCTCACAAAGAATTTTTAACGAATCATTTCCTGTAGATTGGAATGCTGCCGCTGCATCGTCCCACCTGCCTCCAAATATATAAGCCCATCCTTTCCAGTAGATTATATCTTTTTTCCTGTTTCTGAATCTTTCATCCTCTTCCATCTGGTCAAGAAGTCTGAGCGCCCCCGGTATGGTCCTCCTTAAAATGTTAATCCTCACTGCATAAATCTTTGTCTCAAAAAGATCTGAGTCATTAACCGCCGCCATTTCGGCAGAGGTAAAATATTTAAGAGCCTCCGAAAACATTCCCCCTGCTTTATAGGATTTTCCGATAAGAAAATTCGAATGATAGGCATACTCTTTTTGCTTATCGAAAAAGTTCAGTCTTTTCAGCTCGGTAACAGCATCAAAATAATCTTCATGGTTGTACTGACTCAAAGCATAATCGTACTGTTCCTTGAGCGTCTGCTGTCCCTGAAGCAGAGAGCTGAAAAGGATTAACATTGCCGGAATATATTTTACACTATGCAATCTCATTTGCAGAAATTATAATCTCCCCGGGTGTAATTAAATAAGTCAAGAAAACTCTGTAAATCCGACTCAAAATCAAATCTTATTTTAGCGTTATAAATCTGGGCTGAAGCCGCGGACCCATATATATTCCCAGCGTAAAATAAAGCAGCTACCCCCGTAAATATCCAGCCTCTTACCTGATGGTCGGCTTTAAAATCAGTATAGGCTATATAGCCGAACAGTCCCGTTAACAGTGCGGCAAAAAAACCATCGGAGTAGTTCTGCGTGTAAACCTTTCCCAGTCCAGGTACTATGGTTGAAAGGATTCCGGCAAGCACAGGACTCTTATACGGCGGATCCGATTTCCATTCGTATAACTTTATTATATCACCCTTCTGCTCGGGGGGGAAGGTCGAAACAAAGTTATCTTCGGGTGGCAGGTTACCCTCCGTGACGAAATACGTAATATTATTCAGCCTGGTTATAAAGGGATAGAAATCCTTCGATGGGTCTGATCTCTTGAAATAACCCCGGAGATCGGGGTAATCTTTCAGCAGGAAGAGAGTCCGCGCATATTCCTCCCGACTCTCAGTATAATATGAAGAACTGTAAGGAATATCATGAAAACGATTGAGGGCTTCACTATATGCTCCGGTCAACTGAAGAGAAAGACCCGATTTAAATTCAACCGTATCATTATTATTTATTTCAAGCCAGGCTTTGTATTCATCCGAAGCACGAAGATAGTCCTTCTGACAGTAAAGGTAATCGGCAAACAACCTGATGTTCTCAGGTGAATGAAAGTTGATTTTTTCCTGAGAATGTATTTGTTCTGCCAGCGGCAGGAAGATGATACTTAATATCAGGATTCTTTTTATCATTCATCATTTACTGAAACAAGGGGAGGATAATATTTTATTTCAGCGGCGTTAAGTTTATAGCTGGAAGGGACGTCGAACAATCGGCCGTTCGCTGCATAAGGGTAATGATTTTGCCGGTTAAAGAAGTTCGTATCCCTTGTAAGCCTGTCGGCAAACATCAACGTCCCCTGGAAAATATTTGTCTCTTTAACAGATTCAACAAAAAATGAAGAGCAGGAAGGACTAAAAGGACAATTGTCACCGTCAACATCGGAAATAAATATCCAGTAGGCGTGCGTGAGAGAACTGACGAATATATCAGTCAAAGTACCCTTGTCGATTCCGTAGTTTCTTTCAGTATCGGAAGATTTTACCTGGTATGATACGGCTGCCTTACCCCATCTATGTGCTTCGGTTTGTGCGAAAAGCAAAACAGGCAAAAATATTAAAATTATTAATATGTACTTCATATATCCTTCGCGCATTAGCGTCTTAGCAGTGTTTTTATTCACCGCAGAGACGCAAAGACGCTAATCGGTTATTTCGAATCAAGCAGAGCACGTGCAATTACAATTTTCTGAATTTCGGAAGTTCCCTCGTAAATCTCAGTGATCTTGGCATCACGGAGATATCTCTCAACAAGATACTCTCTTACATATCCGTAACCGCCGTGTATCTGTATTGCATCGAGTGCATTTTCCACTGCAATAGTTGATGAATAAAGTTTGGCCATTGCAGCTTCTTTCCAGTATGGCCTGCCTGCGTCCTTTAAAGCGGCAGACCGGAATGTTAGCATTTTAGCGCTGTCAACTTTCATTGCCATATCTGCAAGCTTAAACTGGATAGCCTGAAATTTTGAAATGGGCTCGCCAAAAGCTTTTCTCTCCTGGGAATATTTTAAAGCTGTTTCAAGAGATGCTTCGGCAATACCTATTGCCTGTGCAGCTATGCCTATTCTCCCACCGTTAAGCGTATTCATTGCGAAATTGAAACCTTTTCCTTCTTCCCATACTATGTTTTCAGCAGGCACCCTGCAGTTTTCAAATGTAAGAGAACAGGTATCAGAGCTCCTGATTCCAAGTTTATCTTCCTTCCTACCATGATCGAAACCGGGAGTCCCTTTTTCAACCAGGAAAGTTGAAATTCCTTTATGTCCTTTTGATTTATCTGTGGTTGCCATAACAAGCGCATAATCTGAACTTACGCCGTTGGTAATCCAGTTTTTGATGCCGTTAAGCACGTAATGGTCGCCGTCTTTATCAGCAGTAGTTCTTTGTTTGGTAGCGTCACTGCCTGCTTCCGGTTCAGAGAGAGCAAAACAGCCAAGCTTCTCACCCTGTGCCAGGGGAAGGAGATATTTTTCTTTGAGGAAATCTGAACCATATTTTTCAAGTCCGTAGCACACCAGAGAATTGTTTACCGACATTATTACTCCGACGCTTGCATCGACTTTTGAAACCTCTATCATTGCAAGTACATAGCTCAAAGTATCGAGTCCTGCTCCCCCATGTTCCGGTGGAACCATCATGCCCATAAATCCCAGCTCCCCAAGCTTTTTAACTATCTCTGCCGGGTATTCTGCTTTGATGTCTCTTTCAACCGCGGTAGGAGCTATTTCAGCCTGGGCGAATTCACGGGCTGATTCCATGATCATTTTCTGATCGTCTGTAAGATCGAAATTCATTTTTTCTTCCCTGATTTTAGTGATGTGAATAAAGTATTCTAAAATATGCTTTCTAAGATACTTTAATCCTGTTTTTATAGCAATGTAATCTCCTGTTTTTTGCATTTGAGGTTAGTATTGCTGATGCCCCCACAGGCAGGTTCAGAAGGGTGAGGCAGTAAGAATTACCCATCTTCCCTAACTTTTAACCCACTAATAAACTCTTATTTTATTTTCTGCACCTCCTCTTGCCGTTTCTTATATTCTGCTCTTAATAATTCCCATTCTTTTTTTCATATTCAGCGTTTACTAAACAGGGTTCTGCTTTATCTGAATCATGTGTATATAAATAAGACGAAATTTCTTTCACCTCAGTATGATGATATAGTATAAAAGCAAAACAACCTTCTAATACAAGTGGACTGAACAGGGCGGACAATTGTAATTTTATGACAATATTCAGATTCGTATATTTGATAAATGTTAAACAAAAATGAAAATATCGATAAGGTAACAACTCCCCTGAAAAGGACCAGGCTGAAAGGGTTAACTCTGGGCGAGCTTCAGAACTATTTTACAGAATCCGGCGAACCTAAATTCCGTGCCGAACAGGTTTTTAACTGGATGTACAATCACCTCGCCGATGATTTTTCTGAAATGATGAACCTCCCTAAAAACCTTCGCCAGGAATTAAGCGAATCCGCGGAAATTGATACTCTGTCATATGAAGGTTCCGAACTATCCGGGGAAACAGGGACGAAAAAATACATATTCGGCACCAGGGAAAATAACCTCATTGAGTCGGTTATCATCCCCGATAAGAAAAGAACAACTTTGTGCATATCAACCCAGGTGGGCTGTCCGCTCGACTGTAAGTTCTGTGCTACAGGACTAATGGGCTATAAAAAGAATTTATCAGCCGGCGAGATTTTCGATCAGTATAAGATGGCGGCAAAAGATTACGGTAAAGAAAACATAAGTAATATCGTCTATATGGGAATGGGCGAACCGCTTCTCAATTATAAGGAAACACTAAAATCACTTGAAATATTCGGCGAAGATTTAACTGCGGGAATTAGTCTGAAAAAGATTACTGTATCTACTGCCGGGATCGCTCCAAGGATAATAGAACTCGCAGATACGGGACTAAATGTAAAGCTTGCTTTTTCCCTCCATTCCTGCTTTGAAGATGTCAGATCGAAGATAATGCCGATCAACAAAAAATATTCGCTCGCTGAGAACATCGAGGCAATGAAGTACTATACTAAAAAAACCGGGACAAAGATTACTTTTGAGTATGTGATGCTTAAAGGAATAAATGATAGGAGCGAGGACCTGAATGCCCTGGTTAGATTATGCAGCAAAATTCCCTCCAAAGTAAATGTTATACCATTTAACTCGCTTAAGCATATGAACCCTGAAGGTTTCTCTGCACAGCTTGAACCAACTCCGCGTAAACGGATAGAGGAATTCTGCCAGAGATTAAAAGATAGGGATGTGACTGTTATTGTGCGGTATACACAGGGTGAGGATATTGCGGCTGCGTGCGGACAGTTGGCGATACAAGGAAAAAGGAAAAAGTAAAAAGGAAAAAGGAAAAAGAAAAAGGGAAAAAAGGAAAAGGGAAAAAGGAAAAAGGAACAAGGAAAAAGGAAAGAATTAGAACAAGGGAGAAGAGACAAACAAGTGAAAAAGCTTACACACGATGAGATCTCCGAAAAGAGATACACACTGGATAACCTTCATAATACTCCTAAGATGCCTGTGTATGTTCTTCTCAACAGCATACGAAGCAATTATAATGTAGGATCAATATTCAGGACATCAGACGGGGCGATGATAGAAAAAATGTACCTGTGCGGGTACACTCCCCATCCCCCCATACCCGGTAAAGAAGGAAAAGAATCAGGAAAAAAAGAGGTTTTAAAAACAGCTCTCGGCTCAACTGAAAGTGTGTCATGGGAGTATGTGAAAGATCCTGTCGCGGTAATTACCGACCTTAAAAAACAAGGTGTAAAAATATGCGCCCTTGAACTGACTTCTAAAAGTAAACGTTATTATGAAGTCGGAAGTAGTGATTTTCCCTTATGCGTGGTTGTCGGCAATGAAATAACAGGAGTAGCACAGGAGCTTATCGACTTATGCGATTTTTCAATCGAGATCCCTCAGTACGGCATCAAGCAGTCGCTTAATGTAGCCGTAGCCTATGGAATTGCGGTATTTGAGCTGAGAAGGATTTTTGACCGTACAAGGAATCAGAAAGGTTTTTGAATAACTGTAAAAAATTCCTCGCCGTTGTCTTTAGTATGAATCATAAGAAGATTTGCTCTAACCATTTTAACAAGCGTTCGTGAGGCTCTCCTTTCAGATATATTCACCAGCTCGCTTAATGCTTTAACTGAGATAGTCTCGTACTTATCAAGGTAATCGAACACATACTTTTCGTTTGAACCGATGGTATATTTTTTAAGGCTCAGATCCTGACTCCTTGCCCGCAGGATCCTGATCATTTCTTTGCTCGCCTGGATGCTCTTATCATTCACCCTTACTAGCACCATCGACTTATTCAGGTCGAGTTCATTAAGGTAATCCTGCAGCCTGTGGGGTTTATTTTCTGATTCAGGTACAGCTACAACCACCACTTCCTTACCGTAAACTTCAAGGAATTCTATATCATATTTCACCGGCGGTTCACAGTAATTCAGGGCTGCATCTTTAATTAGCTCCGCTTCAGATTTCTCACTCTCAACACCAACCACCTGCTTATCATCATCAATTCCTAAAAGGATGTACCCTCCGCGGGTATTGGCAAAGGCGATCATTTCGCGGGCTATTTTTTCAGGGGTCGAAAATCTCCTTTTAAACTCTATCTGTAAACTCTCACCCTCTTCTATTAAATCAAATAAATCTTTTCTCTTCATTTTTCATCAGGAAATAAGATCACATCATTCAGCCTCCCCCTGATAATAGAAGACCGCCTTAAAACATATCGCGAGTTCCTATTGGGCGGATGTGTAAGCGGTGAAGGAAGCACAGATGCAAGTCGTGCGCATTCATTCACGTTCAGTTCGTCTGGTTCCTTATTGAAATACTCTTCGGCTGCGGCATCCACCCCGAAAATACCGTTACCCCATTCGACAGCATTCATGTAAGCCTGCAGAATTGTTTTCTTACTTAATTCTTTTTCCATTCTTATTGCGGTTATAAATTCTTTGCCCTTTCTAAAAACTGATTTCTCTGTAGTAAAGAATAAATTCTTTGCAAGCTGCATAGTCAGCGTACTCCCGCCCCTGTATATTCGTCGTCTTCTTTTATTCTGCTTCAACGCCATATTTAATTCTTTCCAGTCAATGCCCTTGTGCGTAAAGAACGCTCCGTCCTCCATCGATATTATACCCTTAAGCAGGTTGGGATTAACATCACTTATTGAGGTCCACGATTGTTCGGGGTAATAAAGCAGGTCATTATCCAGAGCTCTCTGCTCCATTAGAGAAGTTATTCTGAAATGATAATATTCGAAGTAAGGAACCTGGAAAGCAGGTATACTGAAATAAAGCAGGAAAAGGAGATAGGCGGCTGTAATTCTGAACTTATGAGATTTTATATATGGTACAAGAGTGCCGAGCGTTGCACCAAGTTCATTTTCCGGGAATTGTAAAGACGAAATCATAATTTCCCTGGGCCTGGATCCATTACAAGAATTGTTATTTTTTCCGCTTAATCTCGCCTGGACTTAGTGAATCGACCTCCGTCTCCGACTCTTTCCTGAGGTTTTCCAGTTCGCGGTTATCATTTCTCTTCATACTGTCTATAACCTGGGGAACATTATTGTTCAGGGTATCCGCACCTTTTCTAATTACCCTGGTATCAGGCTCACCGAATCTGTTCGGAGGCAAATGCTTAAATTTAAGTGTGTCTTCACGCTGAATCTTGTAGCCGAGGGAATCAACCTGCGACAGGGAATCAGTCTGCGACAGGGAATCAGTCTGCGACAGGGAATCAAGCCTCAGAGCTTCAACCTTTTTAAGGGAATCTTCACGGACTTTTGCCAGGCGCTGCTTCTCCTGGTTATATAAGCTGATTTTCTGGGTTATTTTATTAGCATATATGGTAGCCGGATAGTTCATCTTCAGTGAATCATATAAAGCAGCGGCAGAATCAGGCTTGTCGAGTTTATTTTCAAGGATCCAGCCCGAGGCATACAACGACTTCGGTGCCAGCGGTGATGAAGGGTAATCCTTATAAATAAATTTTAACTTAACAAGCGACGAATCATATTTATCGTCCATCAGATCCTTTTCTGCAGAAGCATAAATATTCTCTGCCGGATCAATATTCAGATCTTTCAGCGGCTTCCCCAGCTTATTAGCAGCTGCATTCACTATACTCTCATCCGGGTATTCGGTATAAATGATATTAAAGAGACTGTCGGCTTTAAGTGAATCATTCTGCGTAAGGTAATAGCTTCCAAGGGCATACAGAGTTCTTGCCTTGTAATCGGGACCCGGGTCCAGATCCAATATAGCATTATAATAGACGTACGCAGAATCAGGTATATTAAATTCAGTAAAGAACAGGTTGCCCATTTCAAATCTTTCTTTAATGATAAGCGACTTGAGGGAATCCGGGGGGAGATCAGGTTTTTTAGGGGCTTCTTTGCCATGCATCAACTCTTTTACTCTTCTCTCGAAAGTGGGTGAAGCTACATTTGAAAAAAGGCTATTCTTCTGCTTAAGACTGTCAAGCGGATTTACAATAACGGTATCGGGGACAGTAATTTTTTGTCCCTGCGTATTATAGACAACATTTCCGAATTGATCCAGACTGTCTCTCTGAACCACTGTAGTATCTATTTTCAACCCGGTTGTATCCTGTACAAACAGAGCCGAATCCATCCTTGATTTTATTTCCGCAAATTCCTGTTCGGCAATTACCTGTTCCTCAACATCTTTCCGTTCATCGTAATACTCTGTTGAATCCTTCGTATATTGTTCCGGGTTTTCGGCATAGTAACGTTTTTCAAGATTCTCATTTAACTTGTTCCGCAATCCAAGATACTTGGTGAACAGATTAGCCTTCTGGTGTGAATTTGTCAAATATTCGGGAGGCGCAGCCGAAGCGGACGCCCTCGTATAATAGGTACTTGCACTGTCAAAATCCTTGAAGTGATTTTCGAAGATCGTTCCCAGTTCATACCTTGCCATTCCTGCATTGACAGAAGTTTTGTATGTCGTATCAACTTTGATCAGTACATTCACCGCTTCGTCATATTGATCAAGCCGGGCAAGTGTTATTCCTTTTTCAAGATTTATCTCATCGTAGTGATCGGAGTATTTATCCTGAGTGCTCATATCATCGAAAATTTCGAGAGCCTGATCATTATGACCGGCCTGGCGCAGCACCTTGCCAAGTTCCACCCTAGCGCTGTATTGAGTCTCATACGATGGAGAATATTCGAAGACCTGTCTTAATGCGGTTATCGCATTCTCAAGATCATTAACTTTTTCATATAGTTTCCCAAGCTCAAATTCAATTTCGGCATTGATTTCATCATCATCAGATGACTTTAAATAATCGTTTGATGCGGCGATTGCTCCTGCATAATCTTCCTGTGCAATTTTGTACTTAATTTCTTCGAGGAATGCTTCCGTAAGAAACTCTTCTTCACCTTCTTCAGCGGATTTTTTCTTAACAGTTTCAAGTATTGTAAGAGCATCGTCATATTGCTTGAGCCTCATCTGGGTTTTTCCGATCCATAATTCTGTCTCAAGGATCAGGTCGCTTTCAGGACGTGTAGCTATAAGTTCCTGGAACTTTCTCAGCGCCTTTAGATAATTCCTCTGGTAATAAAATGATTTGCCAAGCATGAGCAGAGCGTTATCTACATATGCGGATTCTGAATGGAATTGGAGAATTGTAGAGCATTTGTCAATTACTTTGGAAAGCTGCTGGTTAACGTTACCTGCTGCATTGGGCTCTTCTGTTGAAAAAAGATCTTTCTGCTGAGCTTTGATTGCCTCCTCTGCACTTTCAAAAATAACTTTAGTATCATAATAAAGATTGAAATATGTGGTGAAGTCGTGCCATACGCCGCATCCGTTGAATGAGACCAATAGCAGAAATACAACAAACAAACCGGGAATAAATCTTTTGAAATGCATAATTCAAGCTATAAAAGAATAAAAAAAAGTAAAAGGTAAAAGATCCCGCCTTGAGCGGGATTAGTTATAAAGCTTCTTTTCCGGATTCTTCCGTCCTGATTCTGATTACATCCTGAACTTCATAAATAAAGATCTTCCCGTCTCCAACCTGCCCTGTTTTAGCTGTGCGGAGAATTGCATCGATCACCTTCTCGACTTTCTCCTTTTCGACTACGATTTCTATTTTGATTTTGGGAATGAATTCTATCCGGTACTCACTGCCCCGGTAGGTTTCGGTATGTCCTTTTTGTCTTCCGTAACCGCGGACCTCCGTAATCGTAAGTCCCCTTATCCCTTCCTCAACAAGGGCTTCCTTAACCTCATCCAGTTTAAAAGGACGAATAATTGCTTCAATCTTTTTCATATAGAAGCCCTTTATTTACCGTGACAATTTTTGTATTTCTTTCCGCTGCCGCAGGGACAGGGATCATTTCTTCCGACTTTTTCAGACACCTGTATCGGCTGGGGTTTGCCTCCTTGGTCGGGAGATGATTGTCCCGCTCTGCTTGCCTGGGATGCCAATCCTATGTTTGTTGCGCTCTGTTTACTTTCTGTCATTCTTACAGGCTGGCGCCTTCTGCGGTTCTGTACTTCATCTGGTGCCTGCGGGAAGAACTTAAATGCAAATGACACTACTTCATTTCTGATATCTTTAAGAAGTGCGACGAATAGCTTAAAGGCTTCACCCTTATATTCTATCAAAGGATCCTTCTGACCATAGGCACGGAGACCAATACCTTCCTTCAAATCGTCCATTTCTCTGAGATGTTCTTTCCATTTCTGATCTATAACACTCAGCATAGCGTAACGTTCCAGCCTGGCCATCAAATCCGAACCGATCATCTCCTCTTTCTTGCGGTAGAACACTTTTGTACTGTCTATTACCCGGTCCTTTATACCCTGATTACCAAGGACTTCGAATTCGGTGGATTCAAGCTTAACTTCAACGAGGAGTTTCTGAAGAATTTCCTCCCTGATAGCTTCATTCTGAACTTCATCAAAATTCTGATCGACAACTTCAGCTATATATTCCTCAAGGTAATCGAATATTTCGCTCTTCAGCCTGTCGCCTGCAAGCGCTCTCTGCCTCCGTGTATAAATAACCTCTCTCTGCTGGTTCATTGTATCATCATACTCGAGAAGTCTTTTACGTATCGAGAAGTTATTCTCCTCTACTTTCTTCTGCGCTCTCTCAACCGATTTTGTTATAAGCGGGTGCTGGATAACCTCGCCTTCTTTAATACCAATTCTTCCCATTACAGAAGAAATCCTGTCACTTCCAAAAAGTCTCATCAGGTCATCTTCAAGGCAGATGAAAAACTTTGATGTACCCGGATCACCCTGCCTTCCGGAACGTCCTCTTAACTGCCGGTCAATACGTCTCGATTCATGTCTTTCAGTTCCGAGGATAAATAATCCTCCTCTGTCTTTTACTCCTGCTCCCAGCTTGATATCGGTACCGCGGCCGGCCATGTTTGTAGCAATAGTTACCGCACCGATTTCACCTGCGTGTGCTATAATTTCAGCTTCACGCTGGTGCTGTTTGGCGTTTAATACATTGTGGGGAATACCTTTTCTCTTAAGCATCCTCGAGATAGTTTCAGAGACTTCCACAGAGGTTGTGCCCACAAGAACCGGTCGTCCTTCCTTCCTTAACTCCTCTATTTTTTCAAAGACAGCGTTGTATTTTTCGCGTTTTGTTCTGTACACCGCATCATCCTGGTCGTCTCTTACAACAGTCCTGTTGGTAGGTACAACCACAACTTCAAGTTTATAAATCTCAAAAAACTCGCCCTCTTCGGTTTCCGCTGTACCTGTCATTCCTGCCAGCTTATTGTACATCCTGAAATAATTCTGAAGTGTAATAGTAGCGAGGGTCTGACTGTCGCGTTCAACCTTAACATTCTCCTTTGCCTCTATAGCCTGGTGAAGACCGTCGGAATACCTTCTGCCCGGAAGAATACGTCCCGTGAACTCATCAACAATTGCTATTTTACCATCCTCGGTTACAACATATTCATCATCCTTCTCAAACAATGTATACGCCTTAAGCAGCTGATGGATAGTATGAATCCTGTCGCTGCTCTCTGAGTAGGTATGATAGAGAATATCCTCTTTTCTGATTTTTTCTTCGGGAGAAATGGATTCGTCGTTTTCAAGTTTGCTTATCTCGGTGCCGAGATCGGGCAGAATGAAGAAGTCCTTTTCCATCCCGCTGCCTTTAGCAAGTTCCTCTCTTCCCTTTTCAGTCAGATCAATAGTGTTATTTTTTTCATCGATAACAAAATAAAGTTCATCATCGATGATATGCATATTCTTGGCTTTTTCCCTGAGGAACTCCATCTCGGTAGACTGCATAAGTTTTTTATTCTCAGGTTCACTTAGAAGTTTTGCAAGCTTGCTGTGCTTGGGTAAACCCCTGCTTGCCCGGAAGAGCTGTATGCCTCCGTCGGTGGTGTTGACTTTTCCGTTTCCGTCTGATGAAAGATTGTTTTCAGCATCCTGAACGAGCTTTGATACAAGGTTAGTCTGGAGCCTGTATAATCTTTCAACTTTCGGCTTCATCTCGTTAAATTTCTGATCGTCAACCTCTACAGGACCTGAAATAATAAGCGGGGTCCTTGCCTCATCTATCAAGACTGAGTCAACTTCATCCACGATCGCATAATTATGGGGACGCTGAACCTGGTATTCTTTATCAATCGACATATTATCACGAAGGTAATCGAAACCGAATTCGTTGTTCGTTCCGTAAGTGATATCGCAGGCATACATTTCCTTCCTCTGTTCGGAGTTCATTGTATTCAGAATACAACCAACCGTGAGGCCATGGAATCTGAATATTTCGCCCATCCATTCTGAGTCGCGTTTTGCCAGGTAATCGTTTACCGTAACAAGATGAACACCCCGTCCCGTTAAAGCATTCAGGTACATCGGGAGGGTTGCAACAAGAGTCTTTCCTTCACCTGTAGCCATTTCTGCAATTTTACCCTGGTGAAGAA
The DNA here is from genome assembly GCA_963774455.1 of uncultured Ignavibacteria bacterium. Lineage (GTDB taxonomy): Bacteria > Bacteroidota > Ignavibacteria > Ignavibacteriales > Ignavibacteriaceae > DATFVA01. The sequence goes on along the minus strand of CAVZFD010000003.1, from coordinate 554,354 downwards.
CTACACCACCCATCAGCTGAACATCATATGGTACCATCTCCCACGTGGTTTTATTGCCGGCAACCATCCAGGACTGTCCTACCAGCCGCTCACAGGTTATTTTTACTACGGCAAATGCCTCGGGGAGAAGTTGATCAAGAATTTCCTCGTACTTGTCATTGAGTTCTTCCTCAAAAGCATCAAGATTGTCATATGCAGAATTTCGGTCGAAATCTTCATCCGATTGAAGTTTCGTCCTGATCTCATCTATTTTAACGTGTGTTTCGGATGTATACTGCTGGATTTTCTCCTTAAATTCCTGTGTTTTAGCCTTCAATTCTTCATTAGATAGGCCTTTTAACTTCTCATATTCCTGGTTTATCTCTTCGGCTACCGGTGCAAGAATTTTAACATCTTTGGTATGCTTATCACCGAAAACCTTCTTGATAATATTTAACATTTAGTGAATTTCTCCGTTGGTGTTGAATGTCAAAATTACACATTGGGCATCTGAATTGCAATTTAGGAAACTTTCCCCTTCGATTGTTTTGGCCCAATCTTTTCAGAAATATAACGTCATCTATAATTACTAGTTTCCAGCCATTTTGCCGTTCCCAATACTGAAATCACATGTGATTATAATAGATTGATTCTCTGATAAGGATTTGTATTATAGGGGTGAGAATTTTTCTCATAAATAAAATTATATATATAATAAAATCGAAAGGTATGAATATGTTTAAGACCGATTTGAGCAGACTTACTGCGGTTCTTCTTTGTGCATTTGTCTTCTTCGTGGGAGCAAACTCGTATGCACAGGATGATATGAATAAGAGTCAGACGACCCCACAGACGAACGACACCTATAAGGATAATGCACAGAAGTGGACAACACAATTAAATCAGAAAGTAAACCTCACACAGGATCAGCAGACGCGGATCCAGGGAATTCTCGTAGACTATCAGAATGCAAAAGCTAATTCAGATATGGGAAACTATGATCAGCTTCAGCAGACTTATGATCAGAGAATTCAGACTGTCTTAAATGATGATCAGAAACAATCTTATAAGGATTTCAGTGATCAGTGGTGGAAGGGAATGTCAAAACCGGCTACCCAAACTAAAGAAAAAGATAAAGATACTTATTAATATTTATTCGCTGCTCGAAAAAGCATACCAGGAATTTTCCCGGTATGCTTTTTCTATTTTAAAATGGATTTGCAGCCCATCCCTTAATTCTGGATACACCCTGTAGTCGTCTGTTTGCAGGAAACCGGAAGGCTGATTTCTTAAACTCCAAAGCTGTTGTTTAATTTCTTTTGTTTCAATTCCCGCGAGGAACGTCCCTGTATCCACCTGGCAATTGATTTGCCCCGAGTAAAACTATATCCTTGTTATGCCCCTATAGCATATTGTCACTATGTTATAAACTAATATAATGATCCGGTAATTTTATAATAATTTAATAAATGCTTTCAATGTTTTAGATTAGTAAATAAAATTATCAATTTTAATTTGGCTGTTAAAAAGAAAGAAATATTATCGGAAGATTTTATTCAGAAAATCATACAATTTTCCCGCGGTTATTTTACCCAAAATCAGCTGGATGATCTTTTCTCTGATATTGAAAAGGAGTCAAAAAAACACCATTTCACACACTCATCAGAATCCAACCTTCTAAGGTTTATTTCTGCAGTATATGATAAGATATCGTTTTTATCCGATTGTCTTAATTATCCTCATTATTTGGAACTGATGGTAAGTTTAACTTCAAATAGCAACTACCTGACTGACATCCTGGTACGAAACCCGGAGTATTTTTACCTGGTCACAAATTCTTCCGCCCTGGAGAGAATTCTTAATACAGAACTGTACCTTGAATCGGTAACAAAGACCGTGAGTTCATTTAAATCGTTTGATTCATCTATAAACGCTATCAGAAGATTTAAACGGAAAGAGCTCCTTAGGATCGGGACCAGGGATATATTCCTCAAGAAAGGAATTGAAGAAATTACGGGAGAATTGAGCAGCCTTGCCTCAGCAATTGCATCCACGCTGTTCAGCATCTGCTACCGCCGTGTTCTTGATAAATATCAGCTTGATCTCCCGGAGGATAAATATTGTCTCATTTCGCTGGGCAAGCTTGGCGGTAATGAGCTGAACTATAGCTCAGACATCGACCTTATGATTTTTTTTGATGAGAATAATTCTCTGCCGGTAAACAAGGAATTCCAGGAGATCCTGACAGAGGCCGTGCTTCTGTTTGTTGAATCTGCCTCATCTCTTACAGAATTCGGTTACATCTACAGGGTGGATTTCCGTTTAAGACCGGACGGCAGGAACTCCCCTCTTTGCCGCAGACTGGTAGATTACCTCCTTTATTATGAAAGTCGTGGAGAGGATTGGGAAAGACAGATGCTCATAAAAAGCAGCTTGGTTGCAGGGAGCAATGATCTGTTCGCCAGGTTTAAAAAATATCTTACTCCTTTTATTTTTCCTTCATCATTCAAGGTTTCCCCTCTCGAACAGGTTCGCAGTTTAAAACGCAACATTGAAAAAAACCTCAAAACTGAAGAGAATATCAAACTCATCCCCGGGGGTATAAGAGATATTGAATTTTCTGTACAGGCATTACAGTTATTAAACGGGGGCAGACTTGAATCACTGCGTACCGGAAATACGCTTAATGCGTTAAGAGAGCTTAGAATGCAGGATCTGATCTCCCAAAAGGAAGCCGTCACCCTGGAAGATTCTTATATCCTTTACAGGAAGATTGAACATTATCTTCAGCTTATGAACGATACCCAGACTCATCTGATTCCATCGGAAGGCGAGCTCACTGATAAGCTGAGTGTCTACCTTGGGTTTAAAAATGCTGAGGAATTTCACGAGGAAGTAAAAAAGAAGAGAAAGAGCGTGCTCAAAATTTATTCTTCAATTACAGGTAATGGTAATCTGCAGGATAAGTCTGCTGAAGTTATACATTTCAAAAATCAGACGGCTGCAGAACGTGATCTTGTATATCTGAGGGAAGGCAAAGGGCTCCTCGGCAATAAAGAATTCGATAAACAGTCAACTGAGGCTTTCGATAAAATCAGCAGCACGCTTTATAATTACTTAATAGGTTCTGATGAGCCTGAGCTTGTGCTCAGCAGCTTCGTCAGGGTAATCAGACAGGCAAAATTTCCTTCGATATGGTATGATGAATTCCGGGATAATAAATTTTTTAACGCCTTCCTCACACTTTGTGAATTCTCTCAGTGGAGCATTGATCTGTTTTCAGAGGATAAATCGCTCAGGGAGATCTTCCTCTCGAAAAGAATCTTCGATAAGTCAATGGAGGCAGAATCTTTTTCATATAAGGAATTTCTATTCACAATCCTGGCAAGGTTCACAATCGGGATAGTTAAAGCTGATCATATCTCACGCGCACTTTCAGAATTCTTCGAAGCGAAAATAAAGGCTGCATCTGAAAAACTTGATCATGATAGAACCCTGGAAGGACACTATATGATCGGGGCAATGGGGAGCCTTGGTGCTGATGAAATGACCTTTGCCTCTGACATCGACCTGATTTTTGTAACTGATAACCTGCAGGAGAATCCGAGGGAACAAAAGATATTTGTGGAATTACTTTCAGAACTCAGGGAAGAATTTAAGCCCGCTGGAGTCGACTGCAGGTTAAGACCTGAAGGAAAAAGCGGGATGCTCGTCTGGGATGAAGATTCCTATGTAAATTATATCCTTACAAGAGCAAGGACCTGGGAGCTCCAGGCCTTCACAAAACTTAGATTTATTACAGGGAATAAACAACTTTTTAATAAGATCACAAAGGCTGTTTTAAAAAGGTTAAAGCAGCAGGATCCGGAAAAAATCAGGTCGGATCTGAAGGAGATGAGAAGGAAAATCATACCTTCGGGAGGCGGTGTTCAGGGTATCATAAACCTGAAAAAAAGCGGAGGAGGACTTACTGATATTGAATTTATTTCTCAATATTTGATACTTTGCAGTCCGGATTTATATAATAAAGTCAGATCAATGAGTATGAATAGAACGCTGAACTTGCTGGCAAAACAAATGCCCGAATATGATATTGATCTTCAGTTGCTGATAAATAATCACCGGTTTCTTAAATCATTGGCACTCAATTATCAGAATATATTTCATCAGACAAGTTCTATTATAACCAAAAATGATGTAAGATTCGGTAAACTGGAAAAGAAAATGAGCTTAAGTCCAGGAGAAAGTCTTGAAGTTAAACTGAACAATGTAATGCATAAAAACTCCTTCTTATACACAAAATTTTTCGGAAAGTAACGATGATATTCCTCAAAAAGTATTATGCCGCGCTTACTGCGTTACTGGTTTTTGTAATTTATATGTTTACCATTGCTCCTACTATCATTCAGATTGATTCAGGCGAGCTAACTGCAGTTCAGGCTCTTCTGGGAATAGCCCACCCTACAGGGTATCCTATCTTCACTATAACAGGTTTTCTCTTCTCTAAAATACCGTCGCCATTTTCCACAGCCTTGCAGCTTAATATACTCGCTGCGTTGTGGTGCAGTGTGGGAGTCGGACTCTTTGCATATACTTCGGGATTCATACTTGATAACCTTGATAAATTCAATGGAATAAAGAAAAGCAGCAATAAAACAGCTGGCGGGATAAAAGGAAAAGAAAAAAGCAAAAAAAGTGTTCAGTCGTCTTTGTTACCCGAGCCCCTAAAATACATAGCTTCTGCCGGCGGAGGAATTGTGCTGGGACTAAGCAAAACTTTCTGGTTTCAGAGCACTTCTGTTGAAGTTTATTCAATGCATATATTCCTGATCAGCTTAATAATCCTTATGCTGCTTAAAGCATATGTATATGAAGGCGAAAAAAAAATCCTCTCGGTAAAAAATCCATGGATTATCCTCGCTATTATCCTGGCCCTCGGTTTCAGCAACCATATGACCACCCTGCTCATTTTGCCGGGGATCGCCTTCCTTTATTTTTCGAAGGAGAAATTAAATGTAATCAGTCTGAAACAGCTGGGTATGATACTGCTGGTGTTTTTCGGACTTCTGGTAGTGTTTTATAGTTATCTCCCAATCAGGGCCTCAATGAATCCTGCTATCAACTGGGGGAATCCGATCGATCTAGAAAGGATTATGAGACATATAAGTGGTAAACAGTACCAGGTATGGCTATTTTCCTCAACCGAAGCCGCAAAAAAACAGTTGACTTACTTTGTAAATAATCTTCCTTCAGAATTTACGTTTACCTTGATACTAAGTCTGATTGGAATATTCACCGCTTTTATAAGAACAAGGAAGTTAGCCTGGTTCATGCTGATAACCTTCCTTTTTACGGTTGCCTATTCGATAAATTATGATATCACAGATATCGATTCGTATTTCCTGCTTGCATACATAATGCTTGCCTATTTTGTTGTTTTCGGCATTGTTAAGATTTATGAAATAATAAAGCAGAAAAAATATAAGATAGCTACTGTCGCGGGACTAATAATTCTACTAGCTGCAGGTGAGTTTTTTCTTAATTACAGGGACGTGAACCAGAGCGATACTTATACGTTTGAAGACTATACAAAAGCCGTTATCTCAAGCACTGATAAGAACTCTGTAATCTTCAGCTACCTGTGGGATTATGTTGTATCACCTTCGTATTATTACCAATACGTTGAGGGATTCAGAAAAGATGCTGCGATTATAGACAAAGAACTGCTGAGGAGATCCTGGTACTTTAATCAGCTGGCAAAAGATCATCCTGATGTAATTGAAGGTATTAAATCAGACATTACACAGTTTAAAAATGCCCTTGAGCCGTTTGAAAGAGATGCGAACTACAATTCCAGTCTTCTCGAAACACTTTATCGCAAGCTTATGACCGACCTGGCTGCATCGAATGCAGATAAGCGTAGTTTTTACTTTCCGCCTGAGATAGCAGAGAATGAGCTAAGGAACGGGCAATTCAAACTACCGGAAGGCTATACCTATGTACCCGATGTTCTTTTATATAAAGTGGTGAAAATGGAGGATGGATATGTTCCGGCTGCTAACCCTGATTTCCATATCAGGTTCCCGGAATATGGCAACCATTATACAGATATGATACAGAACCTCGCGGGTGCGGTTCTTGCATCAAGGGCACTGTATGAACTCCGGTATAATAAAATGGCGCGGGCAAGGATTTACGTTGATAAAATTAAATCGGAATTCCCCCGATATACCATTCCTTCAAGCCTGAGAGGCTTGTAGAAAAACTTACTCTTGCTTATGGTCCTCAGCTGCTTTAAGGAGTTCCTGCTTCTTATCTTGTTTTACTTCCTGACCGGTCAAAAACGACTGCAGGAGAACATCCATTTGCTGTATGAGATTCCTCTTATAATATTTTGGGGCATAAATGGATCCGTCGAGCATATAAAGCCTATTGGTCTTCTCATCGAAGAATGTGTAGTTTATAAACGGACCGCCCATTCCCTTTATGCTGAGTTCCCATAGACCCTGTGTAAAGATGGCATATTTCCCATGGAAATTAACTTCGCTTGAAGTGTAATAGTCGGAGGCAATTACAACAGAGGTGCTGTCATCCGTCGTCCTGTAATACTTTTCTGTCATCCTGTTCCTTATGGCTCTGACCGAATCCTCGTTGAGATAAGCAGGAGAAGCATTGTCTATCCAGTGAACAAAAACCCAGCGTTCCATGTCGCTGCCGGGAGATCTCCTTAGCCAGATAAAGTTATCCTGAGGGACATCAAGTGCCAGTTTGAAATCAGCCTGAACGTATATTAACCAACCATACTCTTTAAGCAGTTTGCCCTCCAGGGGCTTCTGTTCATATCGTGCATTATACACGCTTTGTTCAAGTCGCTTGTCTGAAACCTTTTGAAATGCATAGAGCAGATTATCTTTATTATTCAGGATTTTAAATTCGAGATCCTGTATTGTCGGGGCTGTAAGGATCATTACCAGCTGATTTTTCGCCCAGAGATTCTCTTTTTTAATGATAAAATCTTTTTCATCCTGAATTTTTTGTATCGCGGCTGAATCTACTGAAGCATGAATAAATTGTGAAGTAAGCGACTTTGAATCTAACGGGGATACTATCAGGATATTCTTCTTATTTCTGTACCTTTCAAGCTGATTCGGGGATATCCTGATAAGTGTGAAGAGTCTTTCGGGCTGGGGTGTAAAAATAATTTTTTGAAATGAGGAATCAAGCGCAGGTAACAATTCTGTATATTCAACGGAATCCGCTATTACGTAAATTTCATCTTCGAGTCCCTGTGCAGGTTTATTCGAAGATTCACAGGCAGTAAAGTAAACAACTGAGACTAATGCGACAACAGCTATTAAATATCTTTTCATTCTCTACCTCGGTAGTATTGGCAGTACTATTTGAAGTTCCGGAAGTATAGCCATATATAAAAGCCACATCGTAAATCCTATTGAAATCGGAATGGCCAGGTTATCGTCAGCAAATCCAAAAGAGATATTTTCAACGATTGCTCCGACCGCCGCGGCTATAAATCCAATTAAATATTCAGCGGGCAGATCTTGCATTTTCGGTGTAAAGAAAACGACAATACTTGCACTTACAAAAAATGCCAAAGTTCCCTCAAAACTCTTGGAAAGGAATTTATGCTTCCCGAATTTTCTCCCGATAAGCGCCGCCATAGTATCGCTGATTATAAGTATCGTAAATGCGGTAATAAAAAGTACCTTCGGGAACAGAATCACACATATTAGTGCTGAAATCAGCACGTAAGTGGCTCCATTCAGGTTTTTCTTGCGTGAGTCAATCTCATGCCTCCTTAAAAGGAACCCGAAAAACTTGTAGAAAACCTTTCCGACCGAAGGTGAAAGATGTCTAGTAAGATCCAGGATTAAAGCTACGGCAGTAAGTATACTGAGAATGAGTATACCTTCCGCTCGTGAAATAAAATAATAAATTATTGGGATAGAAAGAGAAAAGAGATGAATTAGTTTTCTTACTAATTCATCTCTGTAATGAATTGTTCCGTTATCGATTAGAGTCATCTGCCGGGGAGGATTCTTTCGGTTTCCTTTGATCCATTAACTTCTTTACATGGTCCGGGATAATTTCGGGATTATCCTGAGAGCTGCCGTTCTTTTTAATGGGTGGAAGTGTCTCACCTCTGATGATAGCATCAATTTCATGTGAATCGAGTATCTCTCTCTCAAGCAGTTCCAGCGAAAGCTTGTGAAGAAGTCCGACGTTCTCAGTCAGGATTTTTTCAGCACGGACCATAGCTTCACTCACAAATCGTCTAACTTCCTCATCGATTTCGATAGCCGTTCTTTCACTATAGTCTCTATGACTCTGAATTTCACGTCCAAGGAAAATCTCCTCTCTTTTAGCTCCGTAACTTAGAGGACCGAGCTTGTCGCTCATTCCCCACTCACAGACCATCTTACGTGCAATTCCGGTCGCTTTTTCAATATCGTTGCCTGCACCTGTAGTAAAGTGATTGAAAATAATCTTTTCAGCGGCCCTGCCGCCAAGTGCATATGTTATAATCGCTTCAAGGTATTCCCTCGAGTAAGTATGCTTCTCATCTATGGGAAGGTAACTTGTTACACCCAGGGCCCTGCCTCTCGGTATTATGGTAACCTTATGTACTGGGTCTGCTTCAGGAAGCATTCTTGCAACCAGTACATGTCCAATTTCATGGTATGCAGTGGTTTTCTTTTCTTCTTCGGTAATAATGAGGCTCTTTCTCTCCATACCCATCATTACTTTATCTTTTGCTTCTTCGAAATCAATCATTTCCACATTTTTCTTGTTCTTCCTTGCGGCAAGAAGAGCGGCTTCATTTACAAGGTTTGCTAACTCTGCACCTGCAAGTCCGGGTGTGCCTTTTGCAAGCACATCAAGCTGAACATTGGTATCCAGGGGGATATTCCTGGTGTGTACTTTAAGAATTCCTTCTCTCCCCTTAACATCAGGACGGTCGACAACAACCTGGCGGTCGAATCTTCCAGGCCTCATTAAGGCCGGATCTAAAACATCGGGTCTGTTTGTAGCGGCTATAATTATCACACCGCTATTTTGTTCAAATCCGTCCATCTCAACAAGAAGCTGATTAAGGGTCTGTTCTCTTTCATCGTGTCCTCCGCCTAGTCCTGCACCTCTGTGTCTTCCAACAGCATCAATCTCATCTATGAATATAATACAGGGAGCGTTTTTCTTTCCCTGCTCAAAAAGATCCCTTACACGGCTTGCACCGACACCGACAAACATTTCAACGAAATCGGCACCGCTTATAGAGAAGAAAGGTACTCCCGCTTCTCCTGCAACGGCTCTTGCAAGAAGGGTTTTACCGGTTCCAGGAGGTCCTAATAAAAGTACACCTCTGGGGATCTTTCCTCCAAGCTTTTGAAACTTGGTAGGTTCTTTCAAAAATTCTATGATTTCGTGAAGTTCAAGCTTTGCTTCATCAGCGCCGGCTACATCACGGAATGTAATTCTTTGTCCCGACTGTGTAATCAGCTTGGCTTTACTTTTTCCAAAGGAGAATATACCCCGTGTTCCGCCGCCAGCTCCCTGCATCCTTCTCATTATAATTATCCACACGGCAATTATAATTATCCAGGGGAGGAATCCGAGAAGAACATTAAGCCACTCATTCGAGTCTTTATCAAATGAATAGTCTATATTTTTAGCCTTCCATAATGCTTCCTGCTCTTTGATAATAGGCTCAGGAAGATAGACGGAAATATATTTTACTTTTTCTGTCCGCTCATTTACACGAAGACTCTGCTCTGAGGTTAATATAGCTTTGAAATAGTAATCATTTACATCTTGTTTGGTAATTACAGCCGACTGAATTTTATCCTGGTCGATCAGCTGTTCATATTGATTGTAAGTAATGCTGACATAGTCCTTAGTACCTGTTTTAAAGACCTGCATTACAATCACAGCGGCAACGATCACCGCACCCCATCCGAATACCAGTCTTATTACCTTTGACCAGTCAAAATTATCGTCAGGTTTATTCGGACCATTACCTTTCGGTTTCTGAAGGGGTCTGTTATTTTTATTATCTGCCATTTTCCATTTATTTATTTTATAAAAAATCTAACTTGATTTATTATCCTCAAGAATATAGATTGATCTCAGGTTTCTGTACCTTTGAGCATAATCCAATCCATAGCCTATAACGAATTCACTTGGAATATCAAAGCCAATATAATCAATTTTCACATTATATTTAATGCTTTTCGGTTTAACAAGGAGAGAGACTACTCTCATACTTGCAGGGGTGAACTGCCCTATATGTTCTTCAATAAATTTTATAGACAAGCCTGAATCGACAATATCCTCAACGATTATAATATCTCTACCATTTACATCACAATTTAGTTCCTTGATCAGGGTAACTTTTCCTGACGAAATTTTTGCATCTCCATAACTGGAAAGCTTAAAAAAATCTATTTCGCAGTCAATCGTGACATTCTTGACAAGATCGGAGAGAAAAAGGAATGCTCCGTTCAGAACTCCTATGAATATGGGGATTTTCCCCCGGTAGTCGCGGGAGATTTCGTCACCAAGTTCTTTTATCCTCTCCTGAAGCTTTTTTTCTTCAATAAAAGGTACAAAAACATCATTTTCAATTAACAATCTCTTGTCGTTCAATTCAGGCATAATTCCAGTATTTTTTGTGTAGAAGAAGTTATTTTAAACCTGTCATCGATCCGGAGTCCTATTACCCAGACTACCTTATTGCTGTTCAATAAGATTAGATGATTTTTTTTACCTGAGGACTCAACCTTCTGTTCATTAAGAAAGTCGGATATTTTTTTCGTTCCATTCATACCGAGAGGATGAAAGGAATCGCCCTCTTTCCATCTTCTTATTGTAAATTCATCGCTTGCGGAATCCGCTGAAATATACTCTTTATTTTTATTATTTGAATAAAGCTGTGAACCACTGTCACAAATTTTTATAGATAATTTTCCACCTGGGGTAGAAATAGAGCCACCTGCGCGTATTATAGCTTTAAAATCCTTTTGTAACGATGAATCCTGTATAAATTTAAGATGATCTCTTTCCCTGAACACAATTATGCGGCCCGAAAGTTCAATTTTTTTTCCGGTCTGCGCTGATTCCAGCGATATTACTTTCCTGATATCGTTGGAATATATCTTAATTCCCAGTTCCCTTATCATGATATTTTTCAAAAGCATTCCAATTAGAGTTCTGTCAGCTTTCCTGATATCTCCGAGAGGTATAATAAGGTTCCGTGATGAGTCTTTTTCTATTTTTCCGAATACCCTTGTCTCATTAGCCAGGATATAATCTTTAATATTTCCGAGATTCTCAGAAGATATAAGCATCGCATTGTCAATCGAAGGGTTCAGCCTTTCCCTGATTAGAGGAAGAACTTTATTCCGGAGAAAATTTCTGTCGAAATTTGATTCTTCATTGGATTGGTCGATACAATACGGGATTTTATTTTCCGCAAGATAAGATAAAATTTCGTCCCTTGTGAAGCAGAGAATGGGTCTGATGATATTGTCTCTTCTAGCGGGTATGCCGGAGATACCGTCCAGTCCTGTACCTTTAATTACATTCAGCAGAACTGTTTCAGTATTATCTCCCGCGTTGTGGGCAGTAGCAGTTTTATCAAGTTTATTTTGTCTGAGAAGCGTTTCAAATTCTTTATACCGGAGTATCCTGCCGGCCTCCTCAAGCGAGTAACCGTTTTTTGCAGCAAACGACCTGACATTTTTCTTTATAGCGGTAAAATCAATGGTTCTTTCTGAGCAGAATTCCCTGCAGAAGTTTTCATCTTCATTGGCTGCGATTCCCCTGAGACTATGATTTATATGTATGGCGGAAATTTCAATACCCAGTCTTTTCCGGAACTTGTAGAGAAGAAAAAGAAGAAAAACTGAGTCCGGTCCCCCGCTGAACGCAGTAAGTATCTTATCACCGGTTTCAATCAGTTCCTTTTCGTCAATAAACTTCAGGAATTTCTGTTCTGTCCTGTTCATCAATCAGCTGACTGTTCCTTGTTCTCCATTATTCTTTCAACGTATTTTCCGAGCACATCGAACTCAAGGTTAACCGTACTTCCCGGTTTCTTAGTGGAAAACACTGTTTCCTCCCAGGTATGGGGGATTATCCCGATACCGAAAACATTATTTTCAAGCTCAGCCACTGTCATACTTACACCGTCGATTGAAACAGATCCTACATAAATCAGATACTGCTTAAATTCTTCTGGAAAACGAATCTTCATAAAATGACTGTTCGACAATTCCTTTATCTCTATAACTTCGCCTTTTGTATCAACATGTCCAAGCACGAAATGTCCACCCAGCCTTGCATCAGCCTTAAGAGGACGCTCCAGGTTGACGGGATCCCCAATACTTAATTCACCCAGGTTTGTCTTCTTTAGGGTTTCCTCAATTGTATCCATTGAAACAGAACCGGACTTTTTTTCAACCACAGTCAGGCAGCATCCGTTTACACTGATACTACTGCCGATCTTAGTATCCTCAAGCACTTTCTCAGCCTTAATTTCAATCCGGAGGCCGTCGCCGGTTTTTATTTTATTTATCAAAGTTCCTTTTTCTTCAACCAGCCCCGTAAACATTTTATTTCTCCTGAAATTGTATTTTTTTATCTTTTAAAGTTACAAATAATTGATGAGAGAGTTGAATGAGAGTGCACAATTGCGGAGAATAAATTATTTTTTATCTAACTGAAGCAGCAGATCTTCCCCGATGCGTTCAAAGCTTTTAATTCTAACTTTAAGTGTGCTTTTGATATTCTTAACTCCTATATCCTCAACTACAGGAATACCCTGACCCGCAATTTTAGGTGAGATGAATAGGAAAATGTCATCATACAGCTTGCTGCGAATAAAAGATGAAAACACCCTGCTGCCCCCTTCAACAAGCAGTGAGGCTATATTATTTTTTGCCAGCTGTGTAAGTACACTTCTTAAATTAAGACAGCCGTTCTTGTCACCTGCCGCAAAAATCACCTGAACTCCAAGTGACTGAAGCTGCTTTACTTTCCGTTTCCCTTCATTATTTTTAGAGGTTACAAGGATGGTTTTATGGTCGTTATTTCTGGTAAATAGTTTCTTGTCCGTTTTGAGATTAAGGGCACTGTCAAGTATTATCCTCCGCGGGTTTCTTCCGTCTGTGAGCCTGACTGTAAGAGAGGGATTATCCTTCCCTACAGTTCCGGCCCCTACCAGAACTGCATCGTAGTTAGCTCTAAGCTGATGTACATATTTACGCGACTGCATGGAGGAGATCCACTGAGATGCTCCTTTTGTATCTGCTATCTTTCCGTCAAGCGTTTGGGCGGCTTTCAGTGAAATATAAGGGATTTTCTTTGTAATATATTTGAAGAAAAACTTATTAAGGTTAACACAGTCGTTTTCAAGAACACCGACTTTAACTTCAATCCCCGCTGATTTAAGTTTTTTTACACCGCTCCCGCTGACGAGAGGGTTCATATCTAGAGTTCCGATAACTACTTTCTTTATCTTATTTTCAATTATGCGGTCGACGCAGGGAGGGGTTTTGCCCTGATGGCTGCATGGCTCCAGGTTGATGAATAGGGTGCTTCCATCTACCGGCTCTTTTGCATTTTCAATGGCATTTATCTCAGCGTGGTTTGCTCCGAATTTTTGATGATAACCAGCTCCTATTATCCTGTCATTCTTTACCAGTATACATCCTACCAGAGGATTAGGACTAACTTCACCTTTACCCTTCTTTGCAATCTCTAATGCTAATTGTATGTAGGATTCATCCGTCAATCTATAAGGACTGTGGAAAATTATTTAATATTTAATATCTCAAACTCCAGCATGCCTGCCGGTGCTTTGACCTTTACTTTTTCTCCGATCTTAGCCCCCATTAATCCCTGTCCTACCGGTGAAGTTACTGATATTTTTCCTGCCTGGAAATCAGCTTCTTCTGGAGAAACCAATGTGTATTCGATCTTTTTCTTGTTATTTAGGTTTATTATGCTTACTGTTGAAAGAATATGAACTTTATCATTCCCAAACTGATTTGCATCTATTATTCTTGCTCTTGAAACAACATCCTCAAGTTTGCTTATTCTCAATTCGAATAACCCCTGCTCTTCTTTTGCGGCATCGTATTCAGCATTTTCGGAAAGATCCCCATGCGCCCGGGCTTCGGCTATTCTTTGTGCCATGTCCTTGCGTCCGTTGGTTTTTAATTCCCGAAGTTCTTTCTCTAGTTCAACCAGTCGTTCCCTGGTTAAATAGACAAAATTTCCTTCCGTCATCTCTCCTCTCGGATAATTGGTGAATTTAAAAAAAAATTGCCACCGCATTTTCGCAGTGGTCATCACGAAAATAATTAATTAAACTTTCCTTGTCAAGAACGATCAGGCGGGAACCAATCAATTTTGCCCGCTAATAGAATTAACCGTTTAACTATGCTTGTTGAAATTACTGTCACTTTGACTTATAGAAATGATCCTGGTTGGCTTATTGCCTTTTGCCTAATCTAATCGAATCGTCGGTTTTGTTTGTAGAATATTGTATAGGGGTACTGTCATACACGCTGTTAGTAGAAATGATTATCAGTTCGCAGAAATATAATAGGCTCAGTCTTCAACCAGCTATCCGCCATTGATTTGCAATTCTGCGGTCAGCGGCCTGTGTTACAAGTATACTTACGCGGAGGCGTTTGATAGATTCTTATTTTACAACTGCCATTTTCTTTGTCAGGGAAATGCCCGGAACGGTAAGTGTGTAATAGTATATTCCGCTTGATAATCCATGCATATTCATTTCAGCTTCGTATATGCCGGCAGGTTTATCTTCATTTACAAGCACAGCAACCAGCTGTCCAAGCGCATTATAGACCGTTAATTTAACCGGAACGAATCCCTGCAGGTTCACCGGAATTTCATAACGAATTGTTGTGGATGGATTGAAGGGATTCGGATAGTTCTGTTCAAGCACATAGCTTTCCGGTTTGGTTATATCGGTTGAATCCGTAACCTGAACTTCCTTCATTATTTTGTTACCCGGATCAAAAGAAAGATATTCGGGTCTGCCGTTTACAGTAAAAACAAATTCCTGGATTGACTGGTCATTGAACACCCTAATAATTGTATCGACCGATGTTGTATGAATTTTTATATCTATCGGCATAGTGAAGAAATCAGGATCGGAATGAGGTGCCTGGCTTAATTTCATATTTATTTCATAAATATTCGCTCCTGTCCTGTTAAAATTCCAGCTGTAACTGTACCTGGGATAACCCTTTCCGTAAATCCATTCATCAAAAAAGTAATTCAGATCTTTTCGGTATACGCTTTCGGCAACACTTCTGAAGTCTTCTGTAGAAGCATTATTATATCTTAGCGACGTTGTGGAAGCATAGGTTTTCAATATCTGAAAAAATGTTGAGTCACCTGTTACTCCCCGGAGCATATGGAGAACTATAGCACCTTTTGCATATGTACTGGCGTAATCGAATATAGTGCTTGCAGAACTTATGTCTTCGGCATACACGGAAGTCTTGGCTGGTTTTGCATAAGACATAAGTGATTCAATGTAAGAGCTATAAGAAGATTTATCGAGAGCCTCAAAGTACACTGCTTCCGAGTAAGTAGCGAACCCTTCGTTGAGCCATATTTCATGCCAGTTCTTACAGGTTATCATATCCCCGAACCATTGATGAGCGAGTTCGTGAGCAATAATAGCTTCATTAAATGACCCCAGTGAAGTAATCGTCTGATGTTCCATTCCCCCTCCCCATCCGAACTCTGCGTGTCCGTATTTCTGATCGAAGAACGGATACAAGCCATATTTTTGGGAAAAAATCTGCAGCATATTTACAGTTTTATCGAGAAGGCTCTTAATACCGGCGAAATGCTCCGGGTAGATATAATGAACGACCGGCATAGAATCATTCGGGGCATAGTGAAAATAATTTTTATAGACAGTATAATTTGTAATTGCCATCGAGATAAGGTAATTGGCAATAGGGTATTTATTGTACCAGTAATAAGTATGAGTTTCATCTCCGTTTTCAATTATATCCTGAAGCACACCGTTCGAAACTGCGATTAAGTTATCTGCACACGTAAGATTAACCTGTGATGAATCGGCTTTGTCATCAGGATTATCTTTGCATGGCCACCAGTCGCGTGCACCGTATGGCTCACTTAATGTCCATATAGCAGGACTCTCATTATGTAGACCGAATTCTATGCTTCCGAATCCGTTCGACTCGGGAACTCCCTGGTAATAGATTGTAACAGAAAATCTTTCCCCGCTGTTGTAAGTCCGGGAAAGCTGGATGTTCAGCTTATTATCTGCATGGGTGAATGAAAGGGAAGCGGCTGATGATACTACAGAATCCACATTAAGGATGCTGTTCAGATCAAGGAAAAAAGAATTAAGAGAAGAAGCTGCAGGAACTGCATCAACCTGTACTTCTCCTCTGAGGTAGTCAGGGGAATGAGTTAATGCGAGATCAAGTTTATAATATTTTACATCAATGAATGCATCACCGGGATAAAGAATATCTGATAAGGATTCTGAGTTTCTGTACCGCAGCAGTTCATTTTTTGCTATCGAAGGATCAGGACTTTGTGCGAGGACTGCCCCCGAAGAGATAATAAGAAACAGTATTACTAATATTTTTCGCATCTCTTTAAATAATAATGTTTAATCTTAACCAGCGTTGTATTAAGAATCAATACCCGTATCCTGTCAAGAATTTTTCATGCTACCCTGCTTCCTGGATTCTGCAGATGGCCCTGAACCCGCAGAACCTGCAGGCTTTTTCTTCACGTTTATCAATTTGTGAAAGCCTGAAGTCGCCGCTGCTTATCCCCTCCACATAACCGTTTATTGCTTTGATGCAGATTTCAATGAGTTCATTATAAAGCTCTGCTGTTCCATCGGCGTCTTTATTCTTACCGAGATTAATTTCTTTCTTGCCGAAATCTGGTGCATTATACTTAAGTGAATAAAGAAGTGCTCCTGCTGGTTTATAATCTTTGTTAAGTTCTGCCTTAATCATTTCTTTTGCCGCAAATAAATAAAGCGGCAGCTGGAGCTGGAGCCCATCATACATATCCTGCTTCTGCAGATTTCCCTTACCTGTTTTATAATCGTATACCTTGAACAGATTTTCTTCCTTGTTAACATCGATCCTATCGATTTTACCCCTTACTTTCACTTCTCCTGCTTTCAGATCCTCTAAAAGAACATCCTGCCCTTCTTCTTTCCGAACACTGCCGAACCCGGTTTCAAAGTACTCAGGAACAAAACCTTCCCTGTTTTCCCGTTCTGCAATAAGGAACTTGTAAAGAATGGAGTTCTTCCTGTCGCCCTCAACACCAAATATCTTTTCTTTTTCAAAAAAAGAAAGTGGTGAATTGAAGTTTACATCACCGACCATTTTTTCTGCGGTTTGAAACAAGATTTTTTCAGCCCGGAGAAATACGGCTTCACTACAGCCGCTTAGCACTGTGTTTTCCTCTTTTAATTTCGAGTAGAATATAAACAGGATGGAGTGAATAAGGCTTCCAAGTTCAAGTGCTTCAATTTCCTCGGTGGGTTCTTCAAAGATATCCAGCCTAAGTACTCTTTCAGCAAAATACCTGTAAGGACATAAAGCATATGTCTCAAGCTGTGTAATTGAGAACTGCCTTTCTTTCATCTTATAGAGCTTCTCTTTTGCTGCCTCCGATAAATCCTTTGAGATAAACCCGGTATAAACTGATTCCTCAAAAGGATCTGTGCTCCTCAAACGGTCGATCCTCATTGCTTCATATATTTCTTCTTTGTCTATTCCGGCTTCATCCAGGACAGCTGCTTGCGGGAGATTTTCTCCCCCGTTCTTTCCAATGTAACTAAGAAGCTGTTCTTTTGTATAAATTATATTCTTATAATCCTGCTCATCCCCTGTTGTGACCTCAAAAGAATTCATAAACTCGCGCAGAAAGTCCGATTGCACAAATTCCTTTCGTTCGTCTCTTCTTGGATAAGTCAGGTATAATCTTTTATTCCACGTACAAAGCGACTGATAGAAAAGATATCTTTCCTCTGTTAGATGATTAAGCTCTCCCCTCGTTCTGGCCATCGATCCCGAGAAAAATATTTCGGGGGAAAATCTAGTGGGAAAATCTCCGTCGCATAAACCCGAGATAAAGAGGACGCTGAATTTAAGTCCCCTTATCTCATTCATCGTAGTAATCTGCACACCGTATCCGGGCTTTTCTCTTACATTAAATCTTGAGGAACTTACTGCCATTCTGATATTATGGAGAAAAAACTTCAGCGGAAACTTTTCTTCTTTCCCGAACTGGTCCTCTAGCAGTGAAAGAATCTCACCGGCGGTTTCAATAAAAACATTTACCGATTTAATATTCATTCCTGCATCCTCTACTCCTGCAGAAAGCAGCCTTAACGGAATTTCAAGCCTGTTTATTACCCAGTGAAGCTTTTCGCGGAAGTCAGGAATAGTCGATTTAACAAGAAACGGCTCAAGGTAACTATGTAGTTTGCCGATATCCTGAAGTGCAGCGGAACAGGATTCTTTTATTTCTGCAGCATAATAAGTGCCGGATTCGTTTTCCTCTGCTGAAAGAAGTGCTTCGTTGAGACTTCTCTGCCAGCTGTCGTATCCCGATATTATTTTCAGCCGGGTGGAAAGCCTCATCAGGTTTGTAACATCTATGCCGCCCGCATTTACAATCCCCCCGCTAAGCGCTCTGAAAATATTTTTATAGTAAAAATCATTTTCTGCGATCTCAAGGAAACTGATGAGTGCAACCACAGGGGAAGCGCTGTCAAGCGGAAATCTGTCGGTAAGGTTGTACGGAAGTCCGTATAAAGGAAATATATCCCTTATTATATCGGAGTAGTTACTTATCAGGTTAAAGACTACGCAAATCTCTTCGGGCTTTACTTCATCGTGCAGGATCAGATGTTTGATCTCCGAGGCTATCGCTTTAATCTCATCCTCTCTGGTTGAGGCGGAGATAGTCTTTATCTTCTTTTTATAATCCTTTAATGCAGCACCGCTTTTTTTTCTGAAAAGGTTTTCCCTGTTTTCATCCTGGAACCGTGTGAATAGCGAAACCGATTTGTCAGTTATATCTACGAAACCCATGGCGAGAAAATTTTCATAGCAGTTATCAAGATGGGAGAATATAAGGGGATTATATCTGTAGTAATCAAAACTGATGAAAAGTTCGCACCTCTTTATAGATGACATCCTGTTTATTATTTCAATTTCAGGAACTGTGAATTCGTCAAAACCCTGGATGATTATAAGATTAACTCCCGGGTACAGTGATGAAAAGTTACTTAGAAAATCTTCATCACTCAGAGATAGAAGCTCACTATATATATCTCCTGTTTCCCTGCGTCCTGAAGAGCTTAACTTATGCTGATACTTCCCGTAAACGTTTGCTATATCCAGGGCTTTAATTTTTTCGGATCCGGAGAGCGACTGACCCTCCTGCTTTATTTTTTCCGGGTTAATTCCATGCCTTTTATATTCACCAATTACATTTCTTATTCTTTCTAATGTACCTTTGGGGATCTCACCGTCATAGTTTGAGAAATATTTGAGTTTAGTTTCACTGAAACTTTGCTGAAGTAAAACTGAGGCGGCGGCTTCGGTTATCATTGCAGATCTGACCGATTCAGAATTGAAAAGCAGCCGGGTTGAGACCGAACCGATGGTTTCAAGGTTCAGCTTTCCCGAGGCCTTACCGGGAGAACGGGAAACCATTTCTCTTGTGAGGGCTCTTATACGACGGTTGGTGGGTACAATCATCAGTAGTGAATCAAGGGCTCGATGTTTTATCCTTTGTTCTATTTCAAGATCAACGTCAAAACTTTTACGTTTGGTTTTGGTTAGGATCATTTGTGGTCTTTCTCCAGCATCATGTCGCGGTATGACTTAAGGATCTCGTGTTCCGTAATGAGCTCCATAACCTCAATGATATGATTAAACCTTTTCTCCGCATCATCCTTTCCGTTTATCATAAGAGTTTCGAGCTCAAGGAATGAACCGAGTCCCTTCACCATGTCAAGGTGTATCCTTGTATTATCGTACAGGTACAGCCGCCTTATTTTTTCCACTACAGTTTCTGTTTCGAGAATATCATCGAAGTATTTCCCTGCATCATTATTCTCAAGTGAGATTAGCTGGTAATCCGACCATCTGCTGCCTGATTTTTCATTCCTGTTATATTTAATCAACGTTTGGCTTCCATTTTCCGTTCGCAGTTTTAATAATCCCTTTTTATATCTGTAGTATATATCGGCCTGGTTGAGTTCCCCTATATACTCTGCATTTATTGTCCGGAGTTTTTCTATTGCAACGGCGGTATTATCGAGACGGATTTTTAGTTCAAGGTTTGTCGGCATTTTGTTTCTGTCGTTCCTTTTTAATATAGACCTGCAGGACTTCCCTGCCTCGCCTGGGTTTTATTGAATTTATTTTTTTTGATGAAAATTTCAGCTGCAGATGTTCAGAAAACAATTCATAGAATTCTTTAACATCTACCGCAAACGGAGGACCTCCTTTTCTTTCCTCAACAGGAAAAAGGATTACTATGAAGTTGCCGCCCAGCTTTAAGAACTTTCCGATTATTCCGGCATATTCTTTTCTCCTTTCCGGAATAATTGAACAGTATGTGACGTAATCATAAACATAATCGAAATGTTCAGAATATATCGAATCAAGTTTGAAGATATCTTCATGAACCAGGTTAAGTCTGACATTTTCTTCGGCTGCTAATGCTCGGGCTAGTTTTATCGCTTCTATCGAAAAATCGACTGCATAAACCTCATAGCCTTTCTTAGCGGCAAGTACAGCATCGTATCCTTTTCCGCAGCCGGCAATGAGGATTTTTCCCGGCTTCATAAATTCACCTGAATCGATGAGGTTTTCAAACACAGGCGTGGGAGTTCTCATATCCCAGTGAGCCTCTTTATTTATATATTTCTCATCCCAGAATGATGCAAAATCGGGAGATTCCATAAATATCTATAAAATAAGATGTTGATATTGATACAGACTTCGTTAATTTTGAACAAAAAAAAAGATTTTTATATGAAAAAGTTATTGTTTGCAGCAATAATAATTATTCCCCTGCTAAATGTAAATGCACAGGAGATCGGGGAAATGGCTCCGGAGAAAGAACCCGAAGTTTTTCCTAATAATGCTTTGGGCCTTGATATAATGTTCAGTGAGGGAGGATTCGGACTGGGAGGTTTTTACAGGAGGCAATTTTCAGATAAGATAACCGGGTTTGTCGATCTATCAATTTCGGAAGCCAAGGATGAACGGGAAATTGAATATTATGACTATTACACAAACCAGACGTATACAGTAGGCAAAAAGAATCGCGTTTTCCTGATCCCCGTTAATTTTGGAGCTCAATACAGAATATTCGAGAATGTAATTTATGATAATCTAAGACCCTATTTTAATATCGGGGTTGGACCATCGATGATAATAACCACACCTTACCGTGAGGAATTCTTTAAGTCATTTGCATACGCACAGATGAAGTTAGCTGCGGGGGGATATATTGGTTTTGGGGCCAACTTTGGACTGGACAAGAGCAGTCTTGTTGGTATCAATGTCAGATACTACGTCATACGGTTTTTTGATGAAGGGGTAGAAAGCCTTTCCGGCCACTTTAATAAAACACTGGGAGGATTCTTCCTTACTATCAACATAGGGATGATGTATTGAGCGCTGTGTTACCGCCTTTCAATGGTTTCAGCAGTGACATATTTCCCTTCCTCGAAGAGCTCGAAAAAAATAACAATACAAAATGGTTTGATAAAAACAGGCAGCGCTACCAGGAGAACATAGTGCTTCAGGCTAAATCTTTTGTCGCCTCGATTGGACAGTTCTTCACCCAGTTGAATCCCGCAATCAGAACAGAGCCGAAGTTTAATAAAACTATAATGAGAATAAACAAGGATATGCGCTTCTCAAAGGATGCCCCATATAAGAACTATTTCCTTATTCACTTCGGCAGATTCAAAATGGATAGCGAGTTCTACCTTTATTTTGATAAACAGGGTGCAGACTACGGAATTTTCCTGAACGGCGAACAGGGGGATGAGCTATATTTCTCCCGGAACCTTGAAAGATATTCGAAAGAGATTGTCAAGACTTTTAATCATTACAGATTAAATGGGAACTTTGACCTGCACGAATTAAAGAAGGCTCCGCAGCTTGTTCAGAAAAACTTTGATGCAGGTAAGCATTTTGATCTGCTTAAAAAGAATAAATATATACTTCTGGAAAAAGAGATACCGAAAAAGAGTAAGTCGCTGTATACAGCCGATATATTGACAGATCTTGTGAAACATTACGCCTCTCTCTATCCTCTTTACTGCTTCGCAGTATCCCCCCAACCCTTGAAACTTATAGATAATTTCGAAGAAATGATGGGGATACCAAATTAGTACGATGGATTAGTCAATTGCCTGCGAAACGGCGACAGCCTATGCTAACTTCGTGTAAATTTACTATTCAACAGGTATGACACAAGGCAGGCCACGTATTGAGCGGGTATCAGCCTGGCTTTCACGCGTCTCTTATTCGCCCTTGGACTCGAAGAAAGGTATTGCACAGAGCAGTTTGCAGAGAACAGTTTTCACAAAATAGCGTTCTGGCATATTTATGCGTTTATGGTTAAGTTTTAATTAATATGATTAAATTATTTTTTGTAATAATTATTTTTAATTCCCTTTTAATGGCACAATACCGGGACTTTACTACACAACTCAACAACTCTTACGAAATTTTCCGTGAGAATTCCCTAACCAGCAGACGCTTTAAGCATTCCGATATCAAACCCCTTATTGAAAAATTAAAAAAGAACTCATCGTTTACTGTGAAGCAGCAGGGTTCATCAGCTCAAGGCAAAGCAATCTACCTTATATCATTAGGGACGGGCAGCACTAAAGTTTTTCTCTGGTCGCAGATGCATGGTGATGAACCGACAGCCACAATGGCCCTCTTTGATATCTTTAACTTTTTTACCCAAAGCGATAAGTTTGCGGATTTCAAAAAAGAAGTGCTGGCAAAGCTTACTATTTATTTTATGCCGATGGTTAATCCTGACGGGACTGAGGTGTTTGAAAGAAGGAATTTCTTCCAGATTGACTTAAATCGTGATGCTGCCAGAGAGCAGAGTCCCGAAGCCAGGGTACTTAAATCTGCTTTTGATTCAATAAAAGCGGATTTCGGATTTAACCTTCATGATCAGAGTATCTACTACAGCGCGGGGCGATCATTTAAATCGGCCGCGATTTCTTTCCTCGCCCCTGCTATGAATTATGAAAAGACCGTTAACCCCATCAGGAAGAAAGCAATTCAGCTAATCGGTCAACTGGATAAAGTGTTGAGTGATTTTATCCCCGGCCACATCGGGAAGTATTCTGATGATTATGAACCACGTGCATTTGGTGATAATTTTCAGACCTGGGGAACCAGCACAATTCTTATAGAAACCGGCGGCTGGAAAGGCGATCCTGAAAAACAATTTCTCAGAAAGATGAACTTCATTGCCATCCTTTCGGCATTTAAGAGTATCGCGGAACAGGGTTATTCAGAGGAACCCGTTGTTACCTATGAAGCGATTCCCTTCAATGAAAAAGATAATCTAATGGACCTGTTGTTAAGGAACCTCGACTATACCGTGAATGGTCAGAAAATTAAAATCGATATCGGTATAAACAGGACGGAAATTAATAAGGATTCGGCGAGATCTTTTTTTTCTGCAGGAAGCGTCACTGATATCGGTGATCTTTCAATTTTCGGCGGTTATGAGGATTATGATTTATCAGGAATGGAAATCCACCCCGGGAAAACATACTCAAAAAAAATATCGTCTTATAAAGAGCTTTCCGGACTGGATTTTTCCTCTTTATATTTACAGGGAATCACGAATATTGCTGTTGATTTTTCTCCTGAACGTGAATACTCGGAATTCCCTGTTAATATCATAAAGTCAACTCAGGAAAATAAAGTGGTTCGGATTGATGGTCCTGCAAACTTTTATATCACCCGCGGCGGAAAAGTAAAATACGTCATTGTTAACGGGTTCTTCATTGAGACTGAAAATCCTCATACGGAAGGTGTAAACGGGGAAGTAATCCATTGAATATTTGATAAATAGTTTAATTTTGATATAATTGCTAATAACAAATGCCAATCATTGATTACCAGTAACCGAATATGTTTCCGTTTCCAATTTTAATGGCAGTAATTGATAATCAAAAGCAGCTTTATGCTGAATTTGAGAAAGAGGCTATACCCCATATGGACGCTCTTTACAATTTTGCCCTTAGAATGACCGGCGACAGTGATGAAGCTGACGACCTTGTACAGGAAACATACCTGAAGGCTTTCCGGTTCTTTGATAAATTTGAAAGAGGAACTAATTGCAAGGCGTGGTTGTTCCGCATAATGAAGAATACATTTATAAACTCCTACAGGAAGTCTTCAAAAGAACCTGATAAGATTGATTATGAGGATGTTGAAAATTTCTATGAGAATATAAAACCGTCTTCAGTCGACAGCGCTCACCTTGAGAAGGAGATGTATGATAATCTTCTAGATGATGAACTTTCCAATGCTATCGCCTCCCTTCCGGAAGATTTCAGGACTGTCATAATACTTTGCGACATAGAAGGTTTCACATACGATGAAATTGCTGATTTTGTGGATGTACCTGTGGGAACTATCAGGTCAAGACTACATCGCGCAAGAAAAATGCTTTTTGCAAAACTCTATAATTATGCTGCTGATAAGGGTTACATAAATAAGTCTAATAAAGACGAATGATTTTATGAAGGAAAACAGAGATTTATATTATATAGCCGCGCTTGCAGATGGAGAGGTAAATGATTCTTCGCTTGAACAAAAGCTGCAGGAGGAGATCAGGAATAATCCCGACCTTCAGTTTGAATTTTTCGTCCAGTCATCAATCAAGAATCTTGTATCGCAACGACTTAAAATTTCACCGGCTCCTGTTAAAGTAAGGAAACGCCTCGAAAGAAAGATATCCCCGCAATCCGATTCCGGAGTACTTTCCCGGCTGATGCCGGAAATATATTTCAGAAAACCAGCATTTGCCTGGGGTGGAACCCTTGTATTGATCCTGGCTCTAGCGCTTCTTCTTCTTAACCTTCCTCCGGTACCGGAGAATAAAAATTTTGCGAAAGAACAGAACGGAAGTACAAATATGTATGTGCAGGCGAGACAAAACTTCGAGAGCATCCTCGCTGGAAAACTTGCTCCCCAGTTTACATCTGATAGTCCTGAGAAAATCAGGCAGTTTTTCGCCGACCAGGGTGTAACATATAAAACCTACGTTCCCGAAATAAAAGACTGGAGACTTGTCGGCGCCGTTGTATCAACAGATCACGGGGAAAAGTTTGCTCATCACGTATATTCCACGCCGGATGGTAAGCTGGTATATTTGTTCCAGGTGGATGAAAATGAGATTAAAAAGAATTCTTTCCTGACGTTAACAGACGACCTTATTACCTACCTTAATTCGGGTAATTGTTATGAATCCGCCGAAGGAAACATCGTCACTCTTTTAACAAAGGTCAAAGAAAATATTTTTGCTGTTGTTTCTAACGGTTCTCCCGATGAAATCGAAAATAATATTTGTCAATTAAATTAAAGTTGGAAATATGTTTAATATTAAAAACATCCTTCTACCCACCGATTTCAGCAACCTTTCACTTTCAGCAGCCTCGTACGCAATTGATATCGCGAAACAATACGGCGCAAAAGTGCATTTTCTGAATGTCCTTGAAAAAACCCCTCCCATACTGGCTATCCGGTCCCTGGATCTTTCAGAGGAAAAGATAGTAAAAACAATAGAAGAGGATGCAAGGAATTCTATTAATAATGCATTGGAAAAGATCAATAAGGATAAAACAGTTGAAATCGTGCCGGTTATAAAGAAAGGCATCGATTTCGAGATAATTATTGATTACTGCGAATCCAATAAAATTGACCTTATAGTGATAGCTACCCATGGCAGAACAGGTATACTGCACACCTTATTAGGCAGTGTTGCCGAAAAAGTTATAAGATATGCAACCTGCCCCGTACTGGTTATTACACCCACGGAAAATGAGAAATAGGCAGGTATTATATTCTTGATTCTGCTCACTTCTTTTGATATATTTCATGTCTGCAAGTTAATAAAGGTATTAAAATGGCTAGAGCTAAAAATGTTGAGGCTTTTTGCGGAATTTGTAATGGGATAAGAAAGATGGAATTATTGGGTGAAGTCTCCCTGAACGAAAATAGTGAGAATAAGAGATGGGCTAAATGTAAGAAATGTAAACAAACTATGATTATTGATCTTACAGCAGATGTTAAGGAAACTAAGCCGTCCCTGGAAGGAATTGAGAATGAAGATTGTACTGTTTATTCACCTACAAAATCATTTACCGTGGGTGAATCAATTTATCATCAGAATTGGGATGATTTCGGAAAAGTTGTAGGTAAGGATGTTATGTCTAACGGGCATAGCTCTATTACTGTAGAATTCCAGAAATCAGGAAATAAAAAATTAATTGAGTCAATATCTCATTAAACCAACACGTAAAGCGAGGTGAAATAATTTGGTTGGGATTTCAGTAGGTGAAAACGAATCAATCGATAAAGCATTACGAAGGTTCAAAAAGAAATACGAAAGATCAGGTGTACTTAAAGAGTTTAAGAAAAGAACTTTTTTTGTTAAACCTTCTATTAAGAAAAGAATGGAACGTCTGAAAGCTGAAAGACGAGCTCATAGATCCGATTTAGATATTTAATTTATTAAGGCTGTCCCGTGTTATTTGGGACAGCCTTTATTTATGCCTTTTTCAAACTTCGACTTCATTCCTGAAGAGGTTCTTTAATATTCCTTATACAACTTCAAGACTTACTTCAGCTGAATTTTCGGCTCCTCTTCCCTTTTCTCTTCTTCTTTCTTCAAATAATATTTTTCGAAGTGGCTTGTTATAAGTTGGAACGCGTCATCAATATTCTCGCAGAATGAAAAGAGATTCAAATCCGCAGGACTGATGACGGCGTTTGCAACAAGTCCGTCAAAGTTTATTATGTTTTTCCAGTATTTCTCATCGTAAACGATTAGGAGCATCTTCTTTTTGATCTTATTGGTCTGGATCAATGTGAGTATTTCAAAGAACTCATCCATGGTTCCGAAGCCGCCTGGGAATACTATGAGGGCTTTCGCAAGATAGGCAAACCAGAATTTTCTCATGAAGAAGTAGTGGAATTCAAATTGGAGATCGGGACTAACGTACTTATTGACGAACTGCTCAAAAGGAATACTTATATTAAGTCCTAACGAAAATCCCCCTGCCAGCTTGGCTCCTTTATTTGCGGCTTCCATTATTCCGGGACCGCCGCCGGTGCAGATAATAAAACGGTTGCCTGAGGTATCGAGGTTGAGAGACCACTCTGTTAACCTTTTTGACAGTTCAACAGCGTCTTCGTAATATTTCGACATATTTACCATGTGCTGTGCAGTCCTGAGAGCTTTTGCGAGCTTTTCATTAGGTGTATCTTTGGGATTAATTGTTTTGAACTTATTCAACGCGTCTGTCGCTTTCTTTTTCGACATTAACCTGGCTGACCCGAAAAATACTATCGTATCGACTATCTTATGTTTCCTGAACTTTGTTTTCGGTTCAAGAAATTCAGAAAGGATGCGCAGTATTCTTGCATCGGATGAGTTTAGAAAATCGAGATTTTCGTAGGCTTTCAGTATGCGTTTGGATTTTGCCATGTTCTCCTTAAAAATATTTTAATGGTGTAGACACTTTGCCTTTTAATTAATTTTAATTTACTTCATTTTTGCATTAAATAAATTAGGACAATATTAAAAATACATTAATTCAGCTATTTGATCATAAAATAATATTACCAGCTAATTAAAAAAATTCAGATTCAGTAAGCTTTATATAAGGATAGGCATGCTTAAGCATACGATTTTTGTTCTCTTACTTTTTGTTTCCACAATATATTCTTCTTCCAAAGATGAAATTGCATCCGGAATAAACCGGATACTATCAAGACTTCCGTCATCAACCCATGCAGCTGTCCTGGTTTTTAATCCTTTAACCCAAGATACAATATTCTCCCTGAATGCCGCACGTTCGATGATACCTGCATCGAACACAAAACTTTTTACAACGGCTACTGCCCTCTCGGAACTTGGGGGCGACTTTGTCCTTAAAACTTCCCTGCTGACGGATGATGCAAATATAAAAGATGGTGTGATAAACGGTAACCTCTACATAAAAGGTTATGGAAATTCCCTTTTCTCCCTTGAAGATCTTGAGAAATGTGTAAACGAATTAAAACAGAAAGGCATAAAAAAAGTTACGGGCAAAGTAGTAGGCGACGACAGTTATTTCGATAATATTTATTCCAGGGATGATTGGATCAGAGATGAGGTTGCAAACGTCAAGCTGCCGCCAATATCGGCTCTTGTGTTAGACAGGAACCGGAAAGTTATTTACAAAAAAAGAGGAAGAAGAACCAGACGTTACCTGGTTAACATCCAGAATCCGGCTTTAAATGCCGCTGAAAATCTGAGGAGCGAGCTGTTAAGCCAGGGTATCGCGGTAAATTCAAAAGCCGGTGAAGGAATTACGCCTGACGGAGCTTTTGAGATCACTAATTCGGGGATAATTCTAAGAAACCTGCTGCAGGATATAAATAAACATAGTGATAACTTTCTTGCCGAATGTCTATTTAAAACATTAGGCGCTAAGATCAGCGGCAAACAGGGAAATGCATTTTTCTCAACGCAGGCAGTCCTTTCGTTCATAAAGGATAATGGCATTTTTTCAGAAGGCTCATCGATAGTGGATGGTTCGGGAATATCAAGGTTCGATCAGATTACCGTCGGTGCGCTTGCGGGAGTTCTTGAAAAAATGTATTTCGACCTGGCGCATTTTGATGATTTTTTTAATTCATTAAGTATAGCCGGGGTTGACGGAACACTGAGACATAGAATGATGGGTACACATGCTGAAAATAATTTCCACGGCAAAACAGGCACTCTTAACGGAGTTTCCTCATTATCGGGATATGTAACTACCGAAACAGGAGATGATCTTATTGTTAGTATAATATTCGAGTTTGACAGTAAGGGGGCAAGGTTTCACAGGGATCTTCAGGATGATATAGTAACCCTGCTGTCCGGCTGGAAATAAAAAAAAGAGGCTGTAATCTAATTACTAAGACAACCTCTCTTCTAACCTTTTTACTAATTGTAAAATTATTTGGTCTGGGGGGTCTGATTTCCTTCAGTTGGAATGTTTGGTGACTGCTGTGGAGGCAAACTCGGGGATTGGGGAACATTTTGTTGTCCTGAACCCTGAATTATACTCTCACGCTGTTCCGTCGTTGATTGACCGGGCAGGAAGAATAAATTGATTACAATGGTAAGAACAGCCAGAGTACCTGCAAGCCACCAGGAAGCCTTGCTCAGGAAATCTGCTGTTCTCCTTGTTCCGAACATCGTACCCATTCCGCCTGCACCGCCGAAGGTACCAGCCAGGCCGCCGCCCTTGCTTGACTGCAGAAGAACAATAACGATCAGTAATACTGCTACTATTGTCACTATAACTATCAATGTTGCATACATAATTTTTTCTCCTGTAATTTGTAGCGGGGGAGGGATTCGAACCCCCGACACGTGGATTATGATTCCACTGCTCTAACCGACTGAGCTACCCCGCCAAACTTCATATTTTAGCTTGTAAATATAGAAATTAATAGATTTCTTTCAAAATATTATTAGGGCAGAAAATCAGAATGAAGAATATGCGACAAGTTTATTCCAGGAGGCATAATCTAGGGGTATAAGGCAGGTCAAAGAACGTATAGAGGCATTATACATTGCAAATAGTTTTATGGCTCTTTTATAGCGGGGATTCTAAACCAAGAAGAAATGTATACAGTTAAGGAGTATGCCATCTATGACAATTTCCCGAATCCTTTCAACCCGGCAACAACTATAAGTTATCAGTTACCGCAGAATGGGTTTGCGAGCTTGAAGATCTATGACATATTGGGTAAAGAAGTAGCTACACTTGTAAACGAGAAAAAGACGCACGGAAGGTGTACCGTAAACTTTAACGCTTCAGCTCTTGCAAGCGGTGTTTACATATATAAGCTAAGGGTAAATGATTATGTAATCTCGAAGAAAATGCTGTTACTCAAGTGATTTAAGAGGCTGTCTCATAAGTGTCATTCCGAATTTATTCCGGAATCTAAATGTTTGATTTCGAATCGGAATCAGAACCTGAAACAATCCTGAAAGGAGTTCAAGGTAAAGGTCAGGTTGACAATTTCAGACTTATGAGACAGCCTCTTTTTATATAGGAGTCTTAGAAGTTATTCCCGGAGATATGGGACGTGGATATATGTGCACTAATAAATTGAGGTGTTAACAAATGAATTCCTGATTAAATTCTTTAATGGAATTTGCTGAGGACGTTTTGTTGATATTCGTCGTGGAAAATGCCCTCGCCGGTATCATCGTAGCTTTTTATGGGGAGATTTAAATCCTGCAATCTCTGCTTTGTGCTGGCGATCCTGTCTATCGGATCAGGATGTGTTGACAAAAAGGTGGCGACAGCATTGGAGTTCGAACTTATTAAACCGTCATCCCTCATTTCCTCGAAGAAGAACATTACACTGCCCGGGTAATATCTTGTATCATTCAGGTATTTAATAGAATATTCATCAGCCTGGTCCTCATCTGATCTGCTGTTCGCGAGAAAACCAAGACCTACAAAGAGGTTGGCCGCTATTTCTTCAATCTGTGAAGGATTTTCACCAAGCACAACATTCAGCAGTATCGACACTCCGTAATAAGCAGTCATCCTCTGGGTAGCATGGCGCAGTTCAGCATGGGCGATTTCATGGCCCAGTACTCCTGCAAGTGCCGCTGAAGAAGTTAAGTACTTGAGCAGCCCGGTATAAACATAAATATACCCTCCGGGCAGAGCGAAAGCATTTAGAGTAGAATCATCATCGACGATACTCATCTGGTAGTTGAATACATCCTTATGTTCTATTTGAGATGAAGCAAGTATCTGGTTAAAGATCTGCGATACAATGTAACTTTTAATTGAAGGATCGCCCTGAAAGACAGGATATCCCTGGGGATCGCTTTGTATCTGGGCATTTAATTCCTGTCCCAGCTGTACATCATCCTGAATGGAGAATATATTTATACCGGTATCGCAGGAATTAATTACAGGCAGAACAGCCAGAAATAAAACCAATAAACCTCTTGTAAGAATTATTTTCATTTATTCTCCTTCAGTCTTTAATGATACGTAATATATCAAATCAGGAATTAAGGGAAGGTAACGGGAATCAATCTTCCTGTTTTTTTTCTTTTAGTATCATTTCCCAGGTAAGATCAAGAAATTTATCAATTCCTGATCCTGTTGCTGCAGAAATAATATGAATTTTATTATCCGGTTTTTTTATTCTTTTCTTAAGTAGCTTGTTTATTTCAGATTCTTCAATCAGATCGGATTTTGAAAGGACAAGCAGTCCCGGTTTCTGTGCAAGTTTCTTACTGTAACTTTTCAATTCGTTATGCAGCACTTTGTAATCCTGCTCATAGTTTTCGGAGGTAATATCGATAAGATAAACAAGTACTTTGGTTCGTTCTATATGCCTCAGGAACTTCAGACCTAAGCCTTTTCCTTCGTGTGCGCCCTCAATTATTCCAGGGATATCGGCAACAGTAAAACTCATATAGTCTTTGTACTTAACAATTCCCAGGTTCGGTTCGAGTGTTGTGAATGGATAATCGGCTATTTTGGGGCGTGCAGCAGAGATGGCGGAAATTAAGGTTGACTTACCGGCATTTGGAAACCCTACCAGTCCTACATCTGCAATCAGCTTTAACTCAAGAATAACTTTCTTTTCCTCACCCGGTTTTCCAGGCTCGGCATACCTGGGAGCCTGGTTAGTTGGAGTTGCAAAGTTACTGTTTCCTTTTCCCCCCCGCCCTCCTTTAGCAGCAACTACACGAGCACCATCTTCATCGAGGTCGAATAGTACCCTGTCTGATTCTGCATCTTTAATTACTGTTCCGACAGGGACTTTTATGATCACATCCTTACCGTCCTTACCGTCTTTCCGCGAGTTCCCTCCGGGCTCTCCATTCCCTGCCTTATAATTTTTCTTATACCTGAAATCAAGAAGTGTAAACAAATTATGATGTGCTTCAATAATAACGCTGCCGCCTTCTCCACCGTTACCGCCTGATGGACCGCCTTTGGGAACATATTTCTCTCTGCGGAAAGTAACTGCACCGTCTCCCCCGTTTCCTGCATTGATAGTGATTTCGGTAAAGTCAATAAACATTCGTTAGTCCTGGTTAAAATAATTGTTTACAGCATTTGTGAGAATTACGGCGTCCCTTGAGTAAGGACTAACCTTGTATGAGAAAAATACGGCTTTCAGGATTTCGGTAGCCGCATCGTAGTCAGCCGATTCCGAAATCTTTTCCATAGTATTTACAAAATCTTCTTCATCTTCATTAAATACATTTGCTACTATCTTTTCCATTTCTTTATCGGAAAGGAAACTTAGTATATCATTATTTTTTCGGGGAGATGCCGTTGAGCCGGGTTTCTTTTCTTCAGAACTTTCATCATCGTCAAAAGACAACTCTTCCTCTTCAATTATCAACTCGTCAGAGTTTGTCTCTTCGTCAGATACATCAGGGGCAGGTATTTCTCCAGTCTTTTTTCTATCCGGATTATCTGATGCAGCCTGTTCTGTTCCTGCGGGTTCGATTTCTTCTTCAGACAATTCCTCATCGGCATCCAGCTCTGTAAAGGTCAGGTCATCATCAGAGTTGAGGTTATCGAGTTGTTCTTCAAGTACCTCAAGGGATTTTAATTCAGTCTTATACCTGGTAAAAAAATCTTCGGGAGATTCAAGTTCGATTTCCTTTTTTTCAATTTCTTCATCAGCAGTTTCTGAAGAATTAACCATCACCTCACCTCGAAGCTCCTCGTCCCGGGATTCAAATATTTCTTCCTGTGTTTCGGTTTCATCTGAAAGGCTTACTCCGGAAGGCTCTTCTTTTACAACTTCTTCCCAGGCTTTAGCCTCCTCTGAGGGTCTTCCAGAATTTTCTTCCGGGCGGACTTCATCCGGTCGGGACGCTGCTGCCTCTGAGTCAGTTTCTGGTTCAATGTTCGTTACCTCAGTTGATTCTGCCGCGTCGCCCCCCTGAAGATCTGCTGTTTTTTCATCCGGGTGAGCTTTAACATTTTCTTTCGAATACAGGATCTTCCTGATTTCCTCAATATCGTATTTTCTTTTATCATCGGCGGAAATAGACCGCCTGAGCTTAAAGAGTGCTTCTATTAATTCTTTTTCTTTAAAGAAAAGTTCTACTGTTTGTGTTTGTATACGCGTCTTATTTACTCCCCCTTCATTGAAGAAATCACCTATCGATACCAGGGCATTATCGATAAGATCGTGAGTATGCTCGCCGAACATCTGCTTATCGATTTTACCCAGGATTATTCCGAATTCCGTTTCGCTAAGAGATAATATTTTTCTCTTTGAAAAGTAGCCATAGAAGACGTTCTTAACATAATCATAATAATAGAGGTAATTGAGCATCATCTTGATCTCATTTACGTTCCTCGTTTTCTTTTCATCAAAGATCAGTTTTCCCAGCGTCCAGTTAGGTCGTACGAGATAATTTATATTAAAGGTCACGGCGTGGGTTACAAGGGTTTTAACATCTTCAAAAGCCAGACGTTTGTTCTTTTTTATTTCTTCGCTGATGATATTAAAATAACGCGAGATTTCACTGCCGGAATAATCGAAAGAGGAATTCTGAAGAAGTTTTTTCCGGTCTTCATAAATCAGGTAGTCGAGGTGAGCCGATATATATAATAAAATTGCAGGATGAATTTCGGCGGAGGCAAGCCTCTCGAAGGGAAAATATGACCCTAATTTATTAACACGGTTTAATGTAAAATCAATAATGAATTTAATTTCTTTTTCGAACATTCTGCCCTACTCTTATTTATTTCTTTGCAGAAAATAAAAAAAATCCCGATTAAAGTTTAACCGGGATGATTAAAGGATCAGCTAATTCCGGATCCAGCGAATTTTGCGAATAATTAACCCGAAGGATTTTCACCCTTTCGGGGAACCTGAAGAGAATCGGTACTCACAGGGTGAATCACCTTATTCCTGATGGTAAATTCATAGTTAAGATCGGCGGATAGACTGTCTATCTGCTTAATTGAGACAATTTTATGCATATTGTCTTCGGATATCAAACCGATTTCCTGACCAACCCGGTTCTTTGCTGTGCTGAAAAAAAAGGCATACACAACCAAAGAAACAACAAATATTAACAGTATCACTCCCACAGCTTTTCGCATAGCTCCGGTTCCTGCTTATTTTATTTATCTGTTAAGGTGCAGATTATTTTTCTTTTTTGCAAGAAGCCCTGTAATATTCCCGCCTGAGCTGTGCTATAGTATCCATTGAGATTTGTTTAGGACATTCAGCGGAGCAGGCCTCGGTATTTGTACAGGTTCCGAATCCTTCTATTTCCATCTGCCTTACCATTGCGAGAACTCTTTTCTCTCTTTCAGGCTGTCCTTGTGGCAGCCGTGCAAAATGAGAGACCTTGGCAGCAACAAACAGCATTGCCGATGCGTTCTTACAGGCCGCAACGCAGGCTCCGCAGCCGATACACTGAGCGGCATCGAAAGCAGATTCCTGTTCGTCCTTTGGAATGGGAATTGCATTTGCATCAGGGGTGCCGCCGGTATTCACAGAAATAAAGCCGCCGGACATTACGATCCTGTCAAATGCTGATCTGTCTACAACAAGATCCTTAATAACAGGAAAGGCTTTTGCGCGCCATGGTTCAACTATTATAGTATCGCCATCTTTGAATTTTCTCATATGAAGCTGGCAGGTAGCGATTCCCTCCTGTGGTCCATGAGGTCTTCCATTGATAAACATAGAACAGCTACCGCAAATGCCTTCACGGCAGTCGTGATCAAAAGCAACCGGTTCCTCACCTTTCTTCACCAGACTCTCATTTAAAACATCCATCATTTCCAGGAAAGACATATCCGGAGAAATATCCTGTACTTCATAATTAGTTAATTTTCCTTTGGCATCACGGTTCTTCTGACGCCATACTTTCAGGTGTAAATTCATTCCTTTTCCCATTATTTATAACTCCTTTGAGAAGGTTGGACGAACTCAAAATTCAGTTCTTCTTTATGCAATTCGGCTTTGTTATTTAAGCCTTTGAATTCCCAGGCTGCCACATATGCGAAATTAACATCATCTCTCCTGGCCTCATTTTCTTCGGTCTGATGTTCTTCTCTAAAATGTCCTCCGCAGGATTCCTCTCTGTGCAGGGCATCTTCAGCCATAAGTTCACCGAGCTCGAGGAAATCAATAACACGGCCTGCTTTTTCAAGCGACTGGTTCAGGTCTTCATTTTCGCCGGCTACTATCACATTTTTCCAGAAATCCTCCCTGATCTCTTTTATCCTAGAAATCGCTTTATTTAATCCTTCCGCGTTGCGTGACATTCCCACATAATCCCACATTACCTGTCCAAGCTCACGGTGAAATTCATCTACTGTTTTGGTTCCTTTGATAGATAAGAGTTTGTTTATCTTATCTTTTGTTTCCTTTTCCACCTTCTTGAATTCTTCGTGGTCAGTGGTCAGCTTATCGATCTTATGCTGTGCAAGGTAATCACCGATGGTGTAAGGTATTACAAAATAGCCGTCAGCCAGTCCCTGCATAAGCGCACTTGCACCGAGGCGATTGGCGCCGTGGTCTGAGAAGTTGCACTCGCCTAGGGCATAAAGTCCCGGAACGGAAGTCATAAGATTATAATCAACCCAAAGTCCGCCCATTGTATAGTGAGCCGCGGGATAGATCCTCATTGGAACTTCATATGGGTCTTCAGCGGTTATAAGTTTATACATGTCGAACAGGTTGCCGTATTTATCTTTAATTTTCTCTTTTCCCAGCCGGTTGATCGCATCGGCAAAGTCGAGGTAAACTGCATTCTCCGCAGGACCAACACCTTTGCCTTCGTCAACCATTTCCTTAGCATTCCTTGAAGCAACATCCCTTGGAACAAGATTACCGAATGAAGGGTATTTTCTTTCAAGAAAATAATCTCTTTCGCCTTCAGAAATCTGAGCAGGAGGTCTCTTATCCTTTGGATCTTTCGGAACCCATACTCTTCCGTCGTTTCTCAGGCTCTCGCTCATAAGGGTCAACTTCGACTGATAATGTCCCGTCACAGGAATACAGGTAGGGTGAATTTGTGTAAAGCAGGGATTAGCAAAAAAAGCACCTTTCTTATATGCTCTCCATGCTGCGGTAACGTTTGATCCTTTCGCATTTGTTGAAAGGTAATAAACGTTTCCGTATCCGCCTGTTGCAAGAACAACGGCATCGGCTGCATAAGACTCGATTTGCCCTGTTATCATATCCCTGGTAACAATCCCTCTTGCCTTACCGTCGATTATAACCACATCCAGCATTTCGTGGCGGGGGTACATCTTAACTTTACCAAGACCAACCTGACGCATCAGGGCATTATAGGCTCCCAGTAGTAGCTGCTGTCCCGTCTGGCCCCTAGCGTAAAAAGTTCTCGATACCTGCGCGCCGCCGAAGGAACGGTTATCCAGAAGTCCTCCGTATTCACGTGCAAAAGGAACACCCTGCGCTACGCACTGATCTATTATATTAGCACTGAGTTCAGCAAGTCGGTACACGTTCGCTTCGCGTGATCTGTAATCGCCGCCTTTTATCGTATCATAGAATAAGCGGTAAACACTGTCGCCGTCATTCTGATAATTTTTTGAAGCATTTATTCCGCCCTGTGCAGCGATACTGTGAGCACGGCGTGCGCTATCCTGAAAACAGAAAGCATCAACATTATAACCGAGTTCAGCAAGAGAAGCAGCCGCTGAGCCGCCTGCAAGTCCTGTTCCCACAACAATAATATTATATTTTCTTTTATTAGCCGGATTAACCAGTTTCATTTTGAACTTGTAATCAGTCCATTTCTGAGTTAACGGTCCGGCGGGTACTTTGGATTCTAATTTCATATTATTTCCCTCCTCCCAGGATGAAGTATAACGGAATGATGGCAAACCCGAGGCATAGAAGTATCGAGAAGACCACGCCGAATCCTTTAATGATTGGTGTATATTTATTATGTCTCAGTCCCAGCGTCTGGAACCCGCTCTGGAAAGCGTGCACAAGGTGAAAGGCAAGAAGCACCATTGCCGCTATATAGAAGATCGACCACCAGGTTTGGTGGAATTTAGCTACTGTGCTTTCAAACATGGTCCCCTGCATGGTTCCGAACCTGGAAGGGATGAAAAAGTCCAGCAGATGTATGACGAGAAAAATCAGCACAACGATTCCGCTCTGTATCATGAACCTCGAATAAAAACTACTGTTTGCAGAGGGATTGGTGGTATTATATGCTACACCGCGGGCAGATTTATTTATAAACCACAGCCTTATACCGTTTATAATGTGGTAGATGAATGCTATAAATAAAACAATTTCTATTATCCTGACCGGGATATTAAGCGATGCAGCCATAAATTCTGCATAGGCCTCAAAAGCATCAGGAGTGCTCCTCAGAAGCAGCAGATTGGCGATCAGATGGATAATCAGGTAGATATATAAAAACAAGCCCGTAACAGCCATGATAAGCTTCTTCCCCAGGCTCGAATCGATAAACGAGGTGAACCAACCCATTAAATTTCTCCTTTATAAAAACGATAACTTATTGGTAAGCTAGAACTGAATGTATTTTGTGGTAACAAAATTCTAAATTCAACAATAAATAAATCAATTGGTACGGGAAAAATCCCCGCACAGAAGTTTAACAAAATTATTTATATCGGGGAAGAAAAGCAATTTAGTTTAGCGGAATAAATTAATATGTGTAATGACCCCATAGGTAGATTAAGAATAAAATATCCACTTCAAGCCCGCCTGGGTAAAACCATACTTTAAGTTCTAATCTCCTCGGGTGAAGTCAATAAATTTTATTTCAGATAATTATACAATAAAAGTGTCCGAACTAATGCCAAATTGTGGCCAAACGTTCCTACTATAATTAGATTAGCTGCCTTAATCTCCAACAGTACCCGTCTTGACTTCTCCGGCTCGCTTATAATTTACAATAATAACTCCCCCTGGCGTTACCAAACTCTCTACTAATGTAAATGCTGCCGGAATTATGCCAGCGTCAAACAACTTTTTTCCTTTGCCAAGTGTCAACGGAAAAATATTGAGCCAAAGTTCGTCAACTAAATCATTCTTAAGCAGCAGCTGAATAAGCTTACTACTCCCCCAAACCTTAAGGTCAGAACCTTCTGAATTTTTGAGCTTCTTAATATCTGTCAGGCTTTTAAGGAAAACTGAGTTTCTCCAATCTGACTTATTCATAGTCCCGGAGAAGATGTATTTTGTGACATCATTGATACCTGGCCAATTGTCTGAATGCTCAGGCCAGTAAGAGGCAAAGATCTCAAAAGTTTTTCTGCCCAAAAGAAGGTCCGCAGGTTTCATCTGTTTTTGCTTAGCTTTACCAGAAGCTTCGTCAGAATATGGCGCAACCCAACCGCCATATTTGAAACTGCCTGATGTATCTTCCTCAGGACCGCCAGGTGCTTGCATTACTCCATCCAATGTAATCATGGATAAGACGATTATTTTTCTCATATCGATATCCTCCCTAATTTATAAATAACACTTTTGTTTTTATTAACCGTCAGTAACATATTAATATATAATGAATACGGAAAGAGGTGTATGCGACAATATAAATGGTTGATTGCGGCATTCGCGGACCCCTTATTAAAGCCCGATTTAAACATTACCCTGTGAATAATGATCAATAGATAATCTTGAAAAACAATTTTACACTCATTTGTCCCTGAAAACGATATTCAACGTCGGCTCTGGATCCCGGGCATAACTTTTTATTGTCAATTGACACGTAGCTTTAAAAATATAAGTCAATACATTGGCGGGAATAGGAGAAGTACTATTGACTCGATAATTCTTTAAAGATGTGGAATTTGATTTGTTCACAACACATATATCTACTTTCTTGATTCACGAAACCATTTAGAGATTTCTTTCCATGATGCATCTTTTCCATACATCAAAACAGAGATTGAGAAAATCTTTCCAGCGGCCTTTCGCAAATACAAGATAGATAGGATCAGTAAAAATAATGATACGATTATTTCTATGATTGGGACTCCAGTTAGGACTAACCTTGCCGACATAACCGGTGCTGAAGTCAGAGGAAATAGAGATAATATTTTCATACCGACAGAGTCGGGATTTCCAAGTGCATAAAAAGCTATTGCAACAGGAATTGTCGGAACCATCATTAAAGATCCCCTTGCTGAAGTATTTGGATCGTTTATAGTGGCTGCTATTGCTGAAAAAAATGTATTCCAAAAGAAAAATCCAGCAAGTGAAAAAACAAATAATTCAACAATCAATAACGGATCAGTAATTGTTATGGGAATCAACCATCCGCCGGCGAATAACCCGGCTATCAAAACAAATACGACTGAAGTTATGGAATATGTGATCAGCACCGCCAGTGATAAAAATGATATGCCCAATATTTTACCATCTATCCACGTTTGGGGACTAATCGCAGCAACAATAACTTCTGTTATTCTAAGCTGTTTTTCCCCGGTTATAGCGATAAATTGATACGCTAATCCTACAAATATACCTATTAGCATTAGCCCTATAAATATACCCGCAGCAAATTTTTCTCCGGAACTGCTTTTCACTTTTTGCTGTTCGGTATAATTCACTTTAATTTCTGTCTGCTTAAAAATATCACCTAACCGTGCTGATGAAATATTTGATTCCTCAATCTTAATCCGCTGTCGTTCTCCGGTTAATAATTCTTGAATAGTTTTTATCCAGGAGGGCTCGTTGTTAACAAATAGTTCTGCATTATCTATATCAGTAATTCTAAGTATCCCATCAATCTTATTTTCAAACAATAATTTTTTCAAAGAGTCGAATTGGCTGATTTCATTTTCATATAATTTAATTTTGGAACCCTTATCAAGCGTTAATTGAAATTTAGAATTATTAATAAACGCAATCTCTATCTGCTTATCAGAAATTTTTGTTAATAAAGACTGTCCTCCAAAAATTAATAAACTTATTAATGCCCCGATAATTATGGTAATTGCTTGTTCTTTAACCTTAAACCATCGCTTAAATTCCCATCTAGCTACTTCAAAAACGAGTTTTACATTTTTATCACTTTTGATTTCCATAGGTTCTCTCCCTGTCTTGATTAACCTTTTCGATAAAAATGTCGTGCAACGTTATCTGATCTGTTTTTACTGAAGTTATTTTTAGGTTTGAAGCAGCTTTACTTAATAAACCCGATAATGATTTATTCTGCCTTATAAATATTTTAATCTCACCTTCCACACTGTTTTCTATTCTTTCCACTGCTTCATCGACCTGAAGAAAAGAAATTTCAGGTTTACCATCAAAGGTTAAGATGAGTTTTTCACAGGCGCGGCTTTCATTTTTTATTTCTTCAATTGATCCTTGTGCTATAATTCTACCATCATTTATCAAAAGGACTTTATCGGCAATTTTCTCCACCAGGTGCATTTGGTGTGCACTCAGCAAGATCGTTGTTCCATTATCACGAAGCTCATTAATTATCATTAAAAATGCTTCCTGGTTAATGGGGTCAAAACCAGCGAACGGTTCATCTAAAATTGCAAAGGATGGATTGTGTAGAATAGAAGAAATAAACTGTATTTTTTGTTGATTCCCTTTTGAGAGAGTACTTAACTTTTCATCTTTTCTATCGAGAAGTTTTAATTTGGAAAGCCACATTTCAGATGATTTTCTTGCATCAGCCTTGTTCATCCCTCTTATTGTACCCATATATTCCAATGATCTAATTATAGGTATCTCCTGATAAAGTCCTCTTTCTTCTGGTAAATAGCCGAGCTGTGCAGGAAGTGGAACTCTGGATATTGAGGAATCAATCAGGAAGTATTCTATTGACCCGCTATCAGGTTTGATAATATTCATTAGCATCCTAACGGTAGTTGTTTTACCGGCTCCGTTAGGTCCCAGCAATGCAAAGATTTCACCTTTCCGGATAGTGAAAGAAAGATGATCCACCGCATTAAGTTTGCCAAACTGCTTAAGAATTGAGTCTACCTTAAGAATAACCTTCAATTGTGATTAGACTCCTCATATTTTTTCAGAACCTATTTATTGTAACATAACGGCGAGTTATGTTAAAAGCCAGTGTTATTAAAAATAATTTTCCTTCCCGCTAGCTTGCACCTTGTGGTTTGTTGTGTAAACTAGAAAATCCACAAAATCTGAGATTAAATATTATCACGAGGTGAAATAAAATGAAAAAAGAATATGAATTCATTGGCAATAATCTGTGCACCGTACTATGAATTATACTGCACTGGTTCAGACATAAACCCGATAAAGATGTCAGTATTCTGTATTGGCAGTGAGGTGTATTTATTTCCGGTTGAGGTTTTTTTCTTCCGTTTCGATATCGATTCTCTCTTTTTTGATGTTGAGCCTCAGATGGGCGTAAATGCTCATATAAAGATTTGCTATCCAAACTAGTGAAAAGCCGGAAATGATGAAGCCCCTCCAGTCCGGGAACAGCATCCTGAACCCGGTTATCACCAGCAAAATAACTACTATATAATGGCTGAAGCAGTACTCGCAGGTAAACAGGAAGAAAAACTTCCTTACCAGTAAAGAACCCGAAGTTTTACTTTTTCTTACACAAAATTCATTTAATTCCCTGAAAATTTCTTCGTGGGTGACCATCCACGCTATTGCGGCAACAGGGAGCGCAAGTATAAACAACCAGGTTATCTGAAGTCCAATGCTCAATTAAAATCCATATTTTGAAACAATATAATTTTAATTGTCCCGCGCCTATGTGATGGAAAGTAGCATAGTGCCCAGTGCGGAGCGCGGAAAATCAGATGCAGCCAGTGAATTTTGATTTTTTGAATATTCTCTTCTATATTCAGTTTGTTCTTTCAAATTATTACGGTGTCCCGGTTAGAACGGGAATTATAGGGAATCCGGTTAGAATCCGGAGCTGACGCGCAACTGTAAAGCGAAGCAATTTTTAATTGCATAGCCAAGCCAGGAAACCTGCCGTATGGAACTAAATCGACCTTCGCGGGTGAGGTTAGATTACGAATGACCAATCAATTCGTTTAATCCCCCACGAAGTTACTTATATCTTTTTACAGGAGTAACTTCATGTATTTACAGAAACTTCTCTTAACAGGACTGGCATTAGCCTTCCTCTGTTCTGGCATTTATTCGCAGAACAGCATAATCAGGAAGGGTGATTCAACGGGGTACTATAAAATGTCAGATGTGGTTGTGACAGCAACCAGGACTGAAACACCCCTAATCGAACTGGCAAATTCAATAACCATTATCGATTCAGCCGAAATAGTTAACTCGAAGAAGGATAATGTTCTCGATCTTCTGCGGGGTGAGTATGGCGTGAACGTCGTTCAGCAGGGCGGACCTGGCAAGCTTGCAAGTGTATATATGCGCGGCGGAGGTTCTGAGCATACTCTGGTGCTTATTGACGGCATCGAAATGAATATGCCCGGCGATCCCGGAAACACCTACGATTTTTCAAATCTCCCCACAGATAATGTTGAACGAATAGAGATCCTTCGCGGTCCACAGAGTACTTTGTACGGATCGGACGCGCTGGCCGGAGTAATTAATATTATTACAAAGACCGGTGAAGGCAGGAATAAGTATTCCCTTTCGGCCGAGGGCGGAACCTACAATACCTATAAGCTTAACGGAGGACTGAGCGGAACTTATG
Source organism: uncultured Ignavibacteria bacterium (assembly GCA_963774455.1). Classification (GTDB taxonomy): domain Bacteria; phylum Bacteroidota; class Ignavibacteria; order Ignavibacteriales; family Ignavibacteriaceae; genus DATFVA01. The sequence goes on along the minus strand of CAVZFD010000003.1, from coordinate 511,313 downwards.
ATATTTTCAATTATCAGGTGAACCTCAACCGGATGAAGACAAACGGATTTTCATCTGCCGCTGCCAGGTATGGAAATACTGAAAAGGACGGTGCATCAAACTTTACCGGGTCTGTTAAGGCAGGAATCAACATTGATAACGATTTCCAGCTGAACCTGTTCTACCAGCATACCGGCGGTGAAGCAGGTTATGATCAGTGGGGAGGCCCTTTTGGAGATGATCCGACGTATGTTTACAACCTCGACGAAAATATCTTCAGAATGGAAACCAGCTTCTCCGATTATAAAAATACCTGGAACGGTAAAGCCGGCGTTTCTTATATGAGGAACGTAAGGAAATATAGTTTTGATTCAACGCTGTATAACCCCGCCACTTCAAGAAGTATGTACGACGGTAAAAAGATTAAGTTCGATATACAGAATACCTTTAACTTCGCAAAACCTTTTTCTCTTACCGTTGGGGCAGAGCACGAGAGAGAAACAGCACTGAGTAATTATTTTATTAATTCGCTGACCGGCAATTTTGTAAGCAACTTCCCTACACGGTCATCCACAACAAAAGGATTTTTTGCAGAAGAACAGAGCAATATATCCGACCGAATATTCTTTAATCTTGGAGTAAGGTACGATAATCATGATAAGTTCGGCGATGCAGTTACATTCAGACTCGCACCCGCACTGATGATATGGGAAACCGGGACAAAATTAAAAGCCACCTACGGCACCGGCTTTAAAGCGCCTTCCCTCTTCTATCTTTTTGATCCCGCCTTTGGCAACGAGAGTCTTCAGCCGGAAAAAAGCTCGGGCTGGGATGCCGGCTTTGAACAGTATGCCTGGGATAACCGTATAACTGCTGGTATAACATACTTCAGCAATAAGTTTGAAGACCTCTTCGGTTTTGATTCGAACTTCAAAACTATCAACATCAACCAGGCGGAGAGTTACGGCGTGGAATTTTTTGTCACCGCAAAACCTGCCGCGGGTCTTACGCTTAAGCTTAGCTATACAAACACAAAAACAAAAGACCTTAGCGCCAATTCACCCGATAAAAACCTGCCGCTGTTAAGAAGACCCGAGCATAAGGGTGAATTCAGCGCCAACTACAGCTTCCTTGAAAAATTTAACTTGCATTTTGATGCTGCCTACGTCGGCGAGCGGGATGATAAAATTTTTACTGCCTTGGGATCAAATAGAGTGAAGCTCGGCAGCTACTTCCTTGTTAATGCTGCTGCTTCATATGACGTGCTGAGCTACCTGCAGGTTTTCGCGAAGGTTAATAATATTGCAGACGATTATTATGAGGAAGTCTATGGTTACGCTTCTCCCGGACTTTCACTTTATGGAGGATTTAAACTGAAATTATGATAAAGATCAGGATTTTGAACTTCTGATGCTTTATCTTTAATGTTAATTAAATAAAGAATGTAACTTTTATAATATTATTTCTGGAAGGAGTAATGAAATGAATTCAAAGTTATTATCACCCAGGTTCCTGTTTCTCTGTGCAATGATTGCAGCGGCAGCATTCACCAGGTTTATTCCCCATCTGCCTAACTTTACTGCAGTCGGAGCTATGGCTCTTTTTGGCGGAGCATACTTTACCAACAAAAAGCTGGCCTTTGCCGTCCCATTGATTGCTATGTTCTTAACAGACCTCTTTCTCGGATTTCATTCCACCATCCTGTCTGTTTATTTCGCATTCGCTCTTATGGTGGTCATAGGAATGACAATGATTCAGAAGAAAAAAGTTTCAAATATCGTTCTTGCTTCATTAACGGCGGCCGTTTTGTTTTTCGTAATCACCAACTTTGCGTTCTGGATGACAGATGTAATGTACCCGATGACGGCGTCAGGACTAGCAGCATGCTACACAGCAGCCATCCCATTCTTCGGTTATAACTTAGCCGGGAACCTATTTTATTCAGGCGTAATGTTCGGATTATTCGAATTAGCAAAGATGAAATTTCCACAGCTTGCGCCGATTCACTCTTAAGCTTTTGATCACATTGCCATCATTGCCGTCGGATTTATCCGACGGCCATAAGGGGTGGCTATGATAATATCCGGCTGCAATGAGTAATCAGTGTTCGAAGAAGCGGCTGAAGAGGCGCGGGACAAAAGGCTTAAATGAAATAAGTTCTGCTACAAAAGGATTGGAACATCAGACAGCATCACACAATCAATTGATTGAACCTGCCAGCTTCCCTCTTTTTTTCGCAAACCCTATAATATTCCGAAGTGTTCTCACATAACTATAACCCGCGGCCTCAGCAGAGCGCATAAACCCAGCGCTTTCTGTGAGATCAGGATTCGGGTTCACCTCAAGCACATAAAGTTCATTGTCCTTCGAAAGCCGCATATCCACCCTGGCATAATCGCGGCAGCCCATTATCTTGAAAGCATCAACCGCCATTTCCTTCGCCTTCTTTTCGATTCGTTTGGGTAGCTTGGCGGGACAGCTGGGAATAGTTTTATGATACGCTTCATGGTTCGGATCCCACTTCGCCTGGTAGCTTACTATATTATATAGATGATCGGGCATTTCACTGAAATCAATTTCACTGATGGGCAGCGCTTTGGGTTCATCGTCGCCCATCACCGCTACATTCAGCTCCCTTCCCTCAATAAACTCCTCAACCAATGCCGGTTGTTGAAAGATTGTAAGAACGTAATTAACCCTATCCCTTAAACTCCGACTGTCTTCCACAATAGAACTGTTCTCAATACCGACACTCGCATCCTCAAATGCCGGTTTTATAATAAGAGGATATCTGAGGCCGTGCCTGTAACTTTTCTGAATTTTATTAATAAGTATGAATCTTGCCGTTCTTATTCCGTATGAATTCAGAATTCTCTTGGCCAGTACCTTGCTCTGGCAGTTTGCAAGAGCCATAGGCGGGGCGCCGGTGTAGGGTATCCCAAGCAGTTCCAGTATACCGACAATATTCATCTCAAGCCTGGCATTTTCTTTGTAAAGTTCCATAAAATTGAAAATTACATCAGGCTTATTTGTATTTATGTCTTTAACAAGTGTTCTAAGGTCATCAAAAATGTTCAGAGGATATGCTTCGAGTCCGGTTTTAGACAACTTTTCCGCCATATGCTCATATTCTTCGATCGGCGTAAGCTCTTCAACTTCAAAATATGGGATGAAATCAAGTTCCTTGATTTCGTGTTCAACAGATTTGACATAGAAATCGGGCTGAGCCTCGTTAAATACAACTGCAACTTTGGTTTTTCTCTTACTCATAAAAATAAAAATAATGAAAATCGGCCGTCTCACAAAATTATGATAATGATTTAAAGTTATGTATTCATTAAATTAAATCACAAAAATTACGGATGTATGAGCTTTTACCCCCAACCTTATAAATACCAATGCGGTCCTTTCGCTCTAAAATATGCCCTTGTAATGCTGGGCAGATTTGAAAACGAAAGAGAGATAGCAAAACGCGCCGGCAGCACATGGTGGTACGGTACGGATGAAATAGGATTAGCCAAGGCTGCAAAAACATATGACTGTAAGATGAAATATTTCCGGCGTGAAACTCCCGACGAAGCGATAAAAGCTCTCAGCGATCACCTCAAAGCCGGGTACCCCTGCATTTTAAGCGTCGATAACTGGGAACACTGGTTCACTGTGATAAACGAACAGCAGGGAAAGTTTATTGTGGTCGATAGCGGTCTTGATAAGGTTATCGTTATTTACTCTGCGCGGCAACTTACGAAAAGATGGAAATATATTGATGATGAGACCGATTATATCAGCTACGACGGGTACGCCCTCCTGTCCAAATTTAAACCCCGCACAAAAGCAAGATTCTCGCTGGAGAAAGCCCGATACGTAATGCGCGACAGTAACCGTATGCTTGCTGAAAAGTGGGACACTTATTTTAATGATCTTATTACTATGTGCAGACCACGGACTTCGCACATTACCAGATCAATCTCTTTCGCTGAGTTTCTTAGAAGGCACGAAAAAATGCTAGTTGAGGAAGTAGCGAACTGGCATGGCCAGCCGGGTTATGAAGAACTTAAGAAAATACTGAAGAATATGAGGTTTGTTTCCGAAGTCTATAACCTTGTAATCCACACCGAGGACCAGAAGAAAACTCTTGTTGATCTTTCTGCTTTACTTATGATGTATGCCTGCGGTAAGTATGGAATGGACCCAATTTATTAAACTTAATAGGTGCATTATGGAGTCGACCGTCAAATACAATGAAAAAATACTAAAAAGAGATACCACCGCCCTACTGCTTATTGATATCCAGGAAAAAATACTGTCTGTGATGGATAAACCCACTCAGGTTATAAATAACAGTCTTAAACTCATAAAGGGATTTAAGATCCTTAACATTCCTATCTTTTATACAGAACAGTATCCAAAAGGACTGGGAAATACATCGGCTGCACTTCTTAAGGAATTAGAAGGTTTAAGTTCTATACAAAAAATGACGTTCAGCTGCTCCGGGGCCGGAAATCTTTTTCCACGACTCAAAGATAATAATGCTTTGCAGGTGGTTGTAGCGGGAATTGAAGCACACGTTTGTGTGCAGCAGACTATCCTCGACCTCCTCGCAAACGACTTCCAGGTGAATGTTGCAGCTGACGCAATCTCATCCAGAAATGAATTTGACTACCTTATTGCGATTGACAGAATGAGACACCATGGGGCTGAGATCACAACAACAGAGGCTATTCTGTTCGAATTATTGAATGTCTGCGGTACAGATGAGTTCAGACAGATTTCAAAAATCGTTAAATAGAAATAATTCAGCACTATGATCAGCCGATGCAAGTGCTTATTTAAACAGAAGTTATACGGATAATCCTCTTTAACCATTTATTTATTGCCCGAATCGCATCCCACATCTGAAAACAATTGTTTCATAGCGTAACAGTTCTCTACCTTCATCTCAAAAAGCCACAGTAATAATTTCACAAAACCACTGTAAAAGTTACCGAAGTTTTTATCACAAAAAATTCAGTAAGTAACATTTACAAACACGCCGGTGGCATAATCATTGGCTTTCTGTTAACACATATTTCAATCAGAGAAAGCAATTGAAAACAAAATTTATACAAATAAAAGAAGGGCGAGAAAAAATGCGGAAGTTATCTTATCTAGTTGCTTTATTGTTACTCTCATTTGTCGGGTGCATGCAGGAAAGTAACGTAACCGGACCGGTTAACAGAATTGACAAAACTCAGCCTAAAACCATTATTATGCTTCCGGATAAAGCAGATATGAATGTCGAGGATGTTTTCACATCTTCACAGACAATTAGCGGAATTTCAGGAGGTGAAATACATCTCGTTAAAAGTTACCAGGCATCAAACGGGAAAACAGTTGATATTGACTGCAGATTAACTGTACCGGCAAATAGTTCATTTGCTGATTCAAGGGAAATTACAATGCAGGTAAGCGACGAGGCAGGGGTAGATTTTTTCCCATCAATGACCTTTAATGAGCCTGTTATACTTAATCTCAAAATTACTGGTCTTGACTTAAGCGGTATAAATCCTGATGACGTTGAATTTTATTATGTCGATCAGAGCGGTAACCTGACTCCGACTGTTAATAACGGTGTAAAAGTTGATAACTCAACAGGTACATTGAGCGTAGACAATGCACAGCTTCCTCACTTTTCACGCTGGGCTTACGCCAGATAAATTACATAATTATGAACCGGTGAAAGGATAACAATTTAAATGTTATCCTTTCGCATTTTTTAAAATATTTTAAGACGAACCACTGTGGCAGCAGGACTAAATAAATATTTATCTCTTGAAGATATCCTGGCAGGTTTCTTTTCCGAAAAAGATATTTCGGAACTTAAAAGAAATATTTTAAAGAAAAAGCTAAGCAAAACAGATTCCCCTGAAATAAAGCAGAAAGAACGAAAACAGATTGAAGTCGACCTCTCGGATTCATATCTCAAAGAATTCCAGTTCCAGGTAATTACAACCCTAGCAGAACAGAAACTCGTGAAGATCAGGTTCATCGAGCTCCTTCTCAGCCTGGGCGACTACGCAATTTCACTGGGCGAGTATGAATTCGCGATTGAAACTCATAAGAAAATTATCGCCGAAAGTAAAACAGATCCTAATCTTTCCAATCTTGGCGCTAATGCTTGTTATTCAATAGGAGAAATATACAGCAGAGAAGCTAAATGGACAGAATGTTTTGATTTTACCAAAAAAGCATTCGTTATGTTTAAGAATCAGAATGATCTGAAAGGCTGCGCCCGGTGTGAAAATTTACTCGGTACTGTTTATGGGGAACGCGGCGATCTGCCGGAAGCTGCAAATCATTTTGAGGAAAGTCTTCGCTATCTCGATGATAAAAAGGACGCTGTACTAATCGGAAAAATCGAAATTAACCTCGGTATTATAAATAACATTTACAGCAATTATGACCAGGCACTGTTTTACTATAACCGCGCACTTGTTAACTTCCAGCAGCTAAATGACAATCACAAACTGGCACAGATCAGGCATAATCTTGGCATCACTTATTTAAAGAAAAAAGAATATGCAAACGCACTGAAAGAACTTGATAAAAGTATTGCCGTTTCCTTAAATGACAGTATCTTTTCAGTCCTGGGTATTTCATATATAACCAAGGCGTTCATTTACTCTCAGATGCAGGATGTGGAATTGTCCAAAGCCTTTGCCGATAAAGCAATGGAGATATGTTATAAAACGAAAGATAAACTATCGGTAGCAGAAATTTATAAGGTTGAAGGCATTATCAAAAGGGTTCAGAAAAATTATTCCCTCGCTGAAAATTACCTCTTAACCAGCCTCCGCATAAACAAAGAATACAATAACGAACTTAATTACGCTGAAACCTCTCTGGAACTGGGGATACTCTACAAAGAATGGTCAAAATTCGATAAAGCCGAAGAAAGCTTTAAGCAGGCACTACAGTATTTCAAAAAAATCAGGGCGGTCCACGAAATCGAAAATATTGAAGGGTATATCGCCGACTAACTTCCCGGGCTGAAGCTAATCCCGCAAAGCCGAAATTTATTGTTTCCGGATTAATTCTTCCCAGTATCTGAAGATCCTCTTCGGGGATCTTAATTATAATCGCGAATACTAGATTGGATAAAGTTCAAGAGAAGTCAAATAGAACAAGGCTTTATTGTGAGATAGGATTCAGTCTTTCACCAAAGTCTGTCGGTCTTGCAGGATTTTGCTTGTGTTTGTGTGAGGCAGTATTTAAAGCGCATTTAGTGCGCATTTAGTGCGCATTTAGTGCGGAATTAGTACGTATATACAAGTTGCGGGCGAAGCGGCTGGATGGAGGTGATATAACAAATCAACAACTCTTCCCGGATAAAAAGGTAATTGATAAATAAAGATAGGGTTGCAAAATGAAGTTTCTTATTGGTATTTCTACTGAGTTGGGTATGAGAGGGAGAGATTTAATTCGTCGGGAAAACGATTTATTATTCGTTTGAAAGGTCTTGATTCCACATTAGCCAATCAATTGATTCACCTGATCTGTTACTCCACCTTATTAGTAAATTAGTCAACACCACAATCCGTTAATTCTGCGAAATCGCTATAACTACACTTTTCTGTTTGTTTTTCATCAATCTTTTTGCTCACGGGAGTATTTATCTTTGGGATGCATAAAAACAGAGGAATCAATGAAAGTCGGATTTATAGGAACAGGAATTATGGGAAGCAGGATGGCCCATAACCTGTTAAAGAACAATTATGAACTTATAATACATAACAGGACGAAAGAGAAGGCTGATTCGTTAATAAAAGCCGGAGCTGAGTGGGCCGACTCCCCTCTTGATGTCGGCACGGAAGCCGACATACTCTTCACAATGCTCAGTAATCCTGAGGCAGTCTACGAAATTTCGCTTGGTGAAGAAGGCTTTCTCAGTGCTATGAATGAGAATTCGTTATGGGTCGATTGCAGCACCGTGAACCCTACTTTTTCACGGGAAATGTCGAAGAGAGCAGATGAGTGTCGTGTAAGGTTTATGGATGCGCCGGTTGCCGGGACAAAAGGACCGGCTGAAAAAGGCGAGCTCATCTTCTTCGCCGGAGGGAATGACAAAGATTTTGAGGAAGTGAAGCCGCTGCTTGAAAAGATGGGAAAGAAAATTGTTCACCTGGGTGAGTGCGGAAAGGGTACTTCGATGAAGATGGTAGTAAACCTCATGCTGGCGGTATCTATGGCATCATTTTCAGAGGCCCTGGTACTCGGAGAAGCGCTGGGATTTGATAAAGAAACGATTTTTAATACATTGCTCGGCGGTCCTGTTACAGCCCCTTACCTTACAGGAAAGAAAGAAAAATTCGCGCAGGATAATTATGAAACAGAATTTCCGCTTCAGTGGATGCATAAGGACCTTACTCTGGTCTCCGATACAGCTGACGAAACGGATATTACTCTGCCAACGGCGAACGCTGTTAAGGAGGTTTTCTCAATGGCTAAGCAGAAAGGATTTGGTGAACTTGATTTTTCTGCCCTTTATTTATTCCTGAGCAAAAAGGAATAAAGGCCAGTTTCTTATTCGTGTTGAAAGTTCTGCCTGTAACTTTTAATTTAGTCCATCTTAAATTAAATAATAGGAACCTAAATGGCTGACCATTTAATTGCACACGTTGAAATTCCATCTTCAAACCTTGACCAGACAAAGGACTTTTTTTCCAAAGTATTCGGCTGGGAATTTAAACCCTTCGGCAAAGGCTATATGCTTTTTAATAATCATAAAGGCATAATGGTAGGAATCAGGCAGGTGGAAAAAGTTAATTCGGGGGATACGACTGTTTTTCACGTGAACGTAACTAATATCGATGAAGCTCTGAACTCCGCTAAAACAAACGGAGGAAGCATCTTTAAGGAAAAAGTCGTAATCCCGGCAATGGGATGGTATGCATTGATGAAAGATCCCCAGGGTAACATCATAGGACTTTACCAGAGAAATTAACAGTTTAGCGAGTTGACAAAAAAACTCTCCCCCGAATAAACCGGTTCTGCGACCGCTGGATTCGGGGTTGAGAAACCATTATTTTAGCATACCGCGACCTATAACATGGCAGGAGATAACCATTCCCCTTTGTTCAATGCCTTCAGCACAGATAACCCGTCCTTAAGCTTCCACCAGTTCGGTTTTTACTATTTTATACGAGTGAGTAATCTCGGCTGCTTTCTCAAACATCCTGGTTACCCCGCAGTATTTCGTCAGCGATAATTCTATTGCGCGTTCAACATCTTTTTCCGATACATCGTTTCCATGGAAAACGTATTCAATATGCATTTTGGTGTAAGTCTGGGGATGTTCTTCGCTGACATCGGAATCTATATTCATCTCGAAGCCTTCGAGTTTCACTCTTTTTTTATTAAGTATGCTCACAACATCACTTCCCGTACATCCGCCCAGGCCCAGCAGCAGAAGTTCTTTCGGCCTTATTCCTGCATTACTTCCACCGAATTCTTCGGGTCCGTCCATTATGACCCAATGGTTTGAATCCGTCTTACCTGCAAAGGTTATTCCATTTACTTGTTTTATATAAGCTGATTTTTTCGGCATATTTTCTTCCCTGAATTTATAAATTATTTTTAGGATATGATGTTCCAAAAATAATTAGGATTCCACTGTATTTAAATAAATGCAAAAAGGTAAAAAAATCTTTATCTTGACAACCACATTTCAACTCAAAATTAAAAGGATTAAACTGATATGAGCAATCACGTATATAAAATGATAGAATTAACAGGCTCTTCCGATAAAGGTATTGAAGAAGCAGTTCAAAATGCCGTTGCTAAGGCAGGACAAACGGTAAGAAATATGAGATGGTTCCAGGTCATTGATACAAGAGGGCACATTGACAACAACCAGGTTCAGCATTGGCAGGTTACTATTAAGATTGGGTTCACAATGGAAGACTGATCTATTTGATCCCGGATAAGGTTCGGGCAGGAAAATGTACCGAACGCCCGGAATAAAACTTTGGAATCCCTTAACAGATTTTTTGAAAAGGCACGGTTTTAATGATTAAAAATAATTGAGAAAGTCGTGCCTTTTCCTTTCTCACTGAATACATTTATTTCTGCATTAAGAAGATCGAGGTAACTCTTAACCAGGGCCAGTCCCAATCCATTTCCTTCAAATTTCCTCGTATAACCAGACTCTTCCTGGGTAAACGGTAAAAACAGTCTCGGCAGATATGTTTTTGAGATCCCGATTCCCGTATCATGGATGTCTACTTTAACTTTATTGTCTTCAAGGACGGTAGTCTCGACCTCAATACCGCCGGTATTTGTGTACTTCAGGGCATTGTTGAGCAGGTTCTGAAAGATCCCGCTCAAAAGGTAATCATCTCCTTTAATAATCACATTCTCCGAAGACATCTTCAGTCTTAGATACAGTTTCTTCTCCCTTGCCTGGAACTCAAATTCGCGGCTTAATCTTTTCAGTATATCCCCAAGATCAACCGGATCAAAGGAAATATCAACATTGCCTTTTTGAACCGCCGCAAGATTGAGGATCATATCAATCGTCCTGAGCAGTCTTTTCCCTGCGGAATCTATCGAGTTGAAAGATAACCTGATATCTTCATTTATTTTACCGGAAAGTTCCTCCTGCAGAAATGAATTATAGCTAAGTATTACGTTCAATGGTGTTCTGATCTCGTGCGACATCTGCGATAAAAATTCCGATTTCATCCTGTCGGATTCTTCAGCTTTTTCCTTTGCAATCAGCAATTCCTGCTGCATTTTCTTTTTCTCGGTAATGTCCTCCTTTATAGCTATATAATGAGTTATATTTCCTTTATCGTCCCGGATAGGAGAGATCGAAGCCTGTTCCCAGTAAAGCTCTCCGTTCTTTTTCTTATTATGAAATTCTCCGCGCCATTCATTTCCCGCGGTAATAGTTTCCCACATATTTTTGTATTCTGCTGCCGAGGTGCTGCCTGATTTCAACATATTGGGGTTCCGTCCAAAAGCTTCTTCCTGGCTATAACCGGTAACCTTACAGAAATGAGGATTTACATATTCTATATTTCCCTTCAGGTTGGTTATTACTATGGCTGAAGGACTCTGCTCAACAGCCCGCGATAGTTTCCGGATCTGTTCTTCAACTTTCTTCCTCTCTCTTAGATCACGGAAAATTCCCTGGAGCACTGCCTTACTGCCCATTGTACTTTGACTGGTGCTTATCTCCACAGGTATTACAGTACCGTCCCGATGCTGGATCAACACTTCATCCTGCGATATCCTTTGGTTCCCTAAAACTACCTCTGTAAATTCACTGGAATAAATTTCCCGGTATTCAGCGGGATGGAGAATAAGATGGGATTTTCCAATCAGCTCCTCCCGTGAACGTCCGGTGAGCTTTTCCGCCTGTTTATTAACTTCAATAATTGTTCTGTTCCCGATGTCAACAATTACAATTGCATCACTAGCGGATTCTATGATAGTCTTATATTTTTCTTCCGATTCTTTTAAAGCCTCTTCCGCTTTCTTATTTTTAGTAATATCCAGCAGGGTGCCTATTACGGCAGGTTTATCGCTAAGAATAGCTCTTGTCCCGAAAACTTCCAGAAATAGCGGGGTCCCGTCTTTCTTAATCCCTTCGAACGAATATGCTATCGAATCGATTTTGCCCGATAATCTCGAAGCAACATTTCTATTTACAACTTCCATATCGTCAGGATGTGTAAAATCCGAAGGTCCCATTTTTTTATTTAAGATTTCTTCCACTGAATATCCGAAAATCCTGGCCAGCCTGGGATTGACATACCTGAATACTCCATCCTGAATAATGTATACTCCTACCAGCGATTTCTCAACAAGTTTTCTGAATTTCTCTTCTGATTCTTTCAAAGCCGTTTCTGCTATTTTCTTTTCCGTAATGTCACGGTAGATGCCCTGGTAAACGACCTCGTCGTTCCATAAAATCTTATTTACTTTAACTTCGAGATCGATAATTCTTTTATCTTTGGTTATTGCTTTCAGCTCGTAGGAAGAAGAATCAGGCCTTTGATCTGTACTCTTATTGAACCTGTTGAGAATAAATTCTTTGTGCTCGGGTGCCACGATCTTCATGATATCAAAGTCATCCGACAGTGCCTCCTCTTTGGAATATCCGAATACCTTACACCATGCACTGTTCACCAGCAGGAGTTTTTTACCTTTTAATATGTAAACCGCATCTGCAGAGGATTCAATCAGGGACCTGTACATCAGGTCGCGCTCCCGCATTGTCCTTTCAGTCTGCTTCCTCTGCGTAATGTCTTTTAATATAACCACGTACGCTATATGTTCGCCGGAGGAATCCCTGAATGGAAATACTGATGTTTCCGCTATACCTTCATTTCCGTTTTTCCTTACAATGTCTGCCTCGCCGCTCCAGAGCAGCGATCTTTGAATTTTACTTCTGATCTTTCCAAATTGCTTTGCGAATTCGGGCTGCCTGAAAAGAATATTTATAAAATTGTCGATAGCCTCTTCTCTCTTGTAGCCGAAGACTTTCTCCGCTGCTGAGTTCCAGCTTTGAATGTAGCCATCCAGGTCTGTTATCATCACAGCATCATTAAGGTTCTCAAAAATGAATGCTTCTCTTCTCAGGGCCTCTTCTGTCTGCTTTGCCGCAGAAATGTCCCTTGCGATCAGCAGGATCATCTTTTCCCCGATCTCTTTTATGCTAACAGTAACCGGGATTTTCCTGCCGTCTTTTAGCAGGAACACGCTCTCAATGAAAGTACCGTCGAACGCGTGATCCTCTTTCAGGTATTTAAGACGGAGTCGGGAATATTCACTTAGGGAAAATATATCCTTTGCCGCCAGCTTAAACATTTCTGCTTCATTATACTTCAGCAGCTTCAGAGCCCCTCCGTTTGCCTTCACTACCTTTCCATCCACTAAGGATATAATTATGAAGGCATCGACAGAGTCCCTGAAAATCGTCTCGTAATCGATATTTATTTCCAAACTGCCGGTAGACTCGGCTGTTATTGGAACCGTAATTTCTTTTTTTCTTCCGTAATTTGATTTTTTCATAGGCCTTTACTGATCAATTTATAAATTTAGCAATTACCAGACCAGCAAAAAAAGTCTGTTAAAATACTGGCTGAAATTCCGGGTAAATCAAAACGACTGCCGGAATACTCGTAAGGTGGTAGTTCTCCAAACCTAATCGATGTTTATCTTCAGGATCCTGGGATAATCAAGACGTTCATCGGGGAAAATTGTACCTGATTTATCAAATCGTGACCATTGACTGTTAGAGATAAAATAGAAGTTACCGTTGTCAATTACACCGAGAGTTGGTTCATCAAATAAGGGATTATTTGATTCAAGTATTTTATAATCGGAAAGTGAAGTTATGTTATTGTCGGGAATCAGCTTCAGCACACGATGTGGATTTATACCGTTCTGCGTGACTATGAGATTACCTTTATAGAAATACAATCCATCGATTCCCAGGAGGGTCGTGGGAGTTTTATTTTCAAGAAACTGAACAGTTCTTTCGTTGACATTGATCTTAAAAATTCCCTGAGCGTAGTCGGCTGCAAATAAAATGGAATCATCACCACTGAACGCGATCCCCTGCAGCGATAGGAAATATCCTGATGGAATAAATGTTTCCAGCCCCCCGCTATCTTCCGTTAGTTTGTATATGACATTACTTCGGGAATCCGACACGAATACTTCGCCAGCCGAATTACTGGTTACATCTCCGAACAGATGATCTTCCCCCGTGTCGGGCGGGCTGTACATAGCAGCAAGACTCCCGTCATCAAGATTAAATTTGTAAAGGAAGCTTTTTCCTTTAAGACTATCATTGTATCCTTCCATAAATTTTATCGCCCCTCCTGCTGCCCATAGGATCCTGTTTTTTTCATCTGTTTTCATTCCGAAAATACCCTCAAGGCTTCCCGCCTCTGTGTTGAACTGCCTGCTTTTTCCGTTACTATCATATTCAATTATTTTTCTTTTGTGCACGCTGCTTATAAAAAACCTGTCTGTCTGCGAATCATACGCCAGCCCTTCGGTCAGCAATCCTTTTTCCTTTAATTCGAACGCCGTTGAACTGTTTGTCACAGGTAAGAGATTCTCTTCAAATTTTTTCTGAACAGGAATGAACAGATCGGAATTCCAGATCGACTTAAAGTCGAAATCCTGCATCACCGGAAAGTATAGTTTCATATCAGCTATTCGATCAAGGTTTTTCACCGCTTCCTCCGGTCTGCCGCTCAGGGCATACGCGGCGGCCAGGTTGTATTTTATCCCTGCATTATCGGGCAGCAGCCTTGCTGCCTGCTCAAGTCCCGCAGCTAGCGAATCGTAATTCCCGCTTTCGTAATACTTCATTGCCTTTGTATTAAGATCGTTTGCCTGTACCGTCTTCAATGCCTGGGGAAATGATTGTCCCGCTATAAAAAAGAAAATAAAAAAGGTGATTAAATTTTTCATTCCTCTATCCTTATGAGTTTTTCGGCCTCTTTGCGGATTAATATCCAGGCATTCTTAACATTTTTTTCTTCCGTTCTTAGTCCTGAAACAGAGACCCTGATTATATACTTCCCGTCGATTTTAGTATGAGAAATAAAAAGACGGCCGGTATCATTAACATTATTCAGAAGTCTTTCGTTCAGCTCATTAAGCTTATTCTCATCATTTAGATCGGGGGGATGGAACCTGAAGCAGACAACACCGAAGTTCACCTGTGCCATCTTCTCAAACTTCGGATGCGCATCAATCCATTCGGCAAACAGCTTCGCAAGTCTGAGATGTTCGCGGAGAATTCCTGTAATGCCTTCAACACCGAAGTACCTGATCACAAACCATAACTTCAGAGAGCGGAACCTTCTTCCAAGCTGAATGCCGTAATCCATCAGGTTCTCAGCATCTGCGTCATCATTTGTTTTAAGGTATTCTGCAACAAGACTGAAAGCTCTCCTAAGTACATTAGGTTTCTTCGTATAAAATGCACTGATATCTATGGGGGTGAACATCCACTTATGGGGATTAACTACAATCGAATCGGCCAGCTCAATTCCATCAAGTATAAATTTCATTTCAGGTACTATCGCGGCAGTACCCCCATAAGCCGCATCTACATGCAGCCATATGTTTTCCTTATTACAGATCTCACCAATTTTTCTTACAGGATCGATACTGGTGGTTGATGTGGTACCAACAGTAGCAACGCAGCAGAAAGGTCTCCAGCCGCTTTGCCTGTCTTCCTTTATTGCCTTTTCAAGTTCTTCCGGGATCATTTTGAAATTTTTATCGGAGGGAATTTTCCTTAAGCCCTTCAGTCCGATACCGAGAGTAATAGCAGCCTTATCTATTGAAGAGTGAGCATGTTCCGAGCAGTATAACCTCAGCGGGGGCAGGTCTGCTCTTCCTGCCATACCTTTTTCCCTAATCTCCAGTCCTGGTACCTGCTCTCTTGCGGCGGCAACGGCGTGAAGGGAGCTTACGGAGGCCGTATCGTAAATGATTCCCCAGAAGTCCTGAGGTATACCAACCATCCTCTTCAGCCAGTCGAGCGTTACCCTTTCAAGCTCCGCGGAGGAGGGGGAAGTTCTCCAGAGCATACCGTTAACATTAAAAGCAGCACTGAAAAGCTCTGCAAGCACTCCGGCGGAACTCGATGTAGAATTGAAATAGGCCATAAAGTCGGGATGGTTCCAGTGTGTCATACCGGGCATGATTATTTTATCAACATCAGCAATAATGTCATCCATTTTCTCCGGATGGAGAGGGGGCTCCGCAGGCAGCTTCTTTTTAATATCGCCTGGCTTGACCGAAGGAAGCACAGGTTTGGTCTCCAGATTTTCAAAGTAACCGGCAATCCAGTCGATTACCTTGTATCCGCTGTTTTTGAATTCATCAGAGGACATATCTTTATATGTTTTATTCTCCTCCATATCCATATCCTTCTCTTCAATAATTTCTGTCATAAATTAAATAAAAGTTTGGTTATTTATTTGGATTATTACACGAATGGAGGATACGCTCCGGCATTGTGGTAAGCAGCCTTTATATCTGTCTGCCGGGGTGGATAAGTTTATGAATCCCAAGTTTCAGTAGTCTGCTTTGATATAAGATACCGGCGATTGCACCCGGACTGAAATGCGGCCTTATGCATATATAGTAATCTGCCCAGACAGGATTAAATTTATCCTTAAAATGGAAGAGTCCTTTGTAATTGTACGCAAATTTCATAAACCTGCCCGTAGCATTAATAATATATTCTTTTGAGAGGAACGTCGAATCACTTACGATAAAAGGAACAGCTCCGAGCGTCCAGTAATCATGCCCTTCGCTCTTCAATGTTTTGAAGATCCCGAAGACCAGCGCTTCCATAGTGCCGTTCGGCGCTTTGCTCCGGGTAAGCATTGCTTCAGTCTGAACATACTTATCGCTCTTATATGAAAGGAGCATTGCACCAAGCCAGAGCCCTTCGGCATTTTTAACAACGAACAGCCTGTTGCATTCTTCAAAATATGTGCTGAACAGGAACCGTAACTGCGGTTCCCTTCCATGCCTTGTAAACTTTCTGAATTCCTGCAGTTCTTCCGCGGCCTCTTTCGACCATGAAATCTCAACCACCCTCCCGTTCTTCTTTCCCCTCCTCACCAGTTCCATAAGAGATTTTTTGCCGAGGTGATTTTGGTGCAGATCAAGGATTGCTTCCTTTCCCATCCTGATTCCTTTATAACCTCTTTCCTCCAGATATTTATAGTTGCCATAGTTGCACCCCACTATAAAATAATTCTTTGCGTGCTGAAGGATTAATTCGGATACAACCGACTCAAAGTCTATTTTAAAAGGTATCTTAACATTTGTAAGCCACTTTACGTTCCTGAAAAGATGAATCTGAAGATAATCCATATTTCTTTTATTGTACCTGCAGAAGGCGGAAGGGATGGGACCTTCGATTGTATTCTGCCCCTTGCCGGGGAATTCTTTTTTCTTAGTAGAAACTGCGTTCAATTTCTTTCCATATTATCGGCTTAATATAAATAATATAATATCTACTCCCCTGTTTCGAACGACACGCAAATCCGATACCGGATGCCGTGTGAGGGATACTGAATGTCGATCCGCACTGTATTTCGGTGGATGTTTTTTGTCCACCCTGAATGCTGACCCGCTGTGCGTCAGTGGTGTGTTGTCCATCTGAACTCCGCCTACTTCCACCTTTTTTGTGCCTTTTGGAATCAGATTAAGACACGATAAACAAGCAGAAAAACGCATTTTTCCATTGACCAGTTACCTTCCATATTGCGCCTGATTTTTATAAATTAGATATATCGACTAATATTTTAAAGCAGAATCCGAGTGAAAACCATAATAATATTACTGGCTGCAATAATTATTATACCCGGGTGCACCAGTAATTTTGATCTTAACGAAAACGTTACCGGCACAAAAGTAACTCTGTTTAACCAGGATAGCGCGAAGGTGGTTTATCCGGAAGTCATACACAACAAAGTGGCCCTGATCGGTTTTATCTATACTCACTGTCCCGATATCTGTCCTATGACCACTCACAATATGATGCTGGCGGAAGAACGGCTCAGTCCGGATGAATTAAAGAATATAAAGTTCATACTTATTTCATTCGACCCGGAGAGAGATACCCCCGCTGTTCTCACCAAATATGCCTCGGTGCGTAATATGGATATGAATGACTGGGAGCTTTTAACCGGCAGCAGAGACAATATCGATTCCCTGATGAAAGCATATAAAGTTAAAGCATTCCCAGATGATACAACTTACAGCGATAATGGTGAGCCCCAATATTTTATGATCCATACGGACAGGATATCGCTGGTTGACCGGGACGGGAATCTCAGGAAGAACTACAGGGGCAGTTCGGCCGATCCCGCTGAAATGACAAATGACATTAAAAGTCTTTTATAAAGGAGCTTAAATGAAATATCTTTTATTAATTGCGTTATTTTTTTTACAGGGCGGAGAAAAGATAAAAGTTACAGATTCCTGGATGAGACCTGCTCCCGAATCATTTAATACCGCCTTTTACTTCACAGTAATCAATAACGGCGATCAGCCCGATACGCTGTACAAAGCCTCATCAGAAATTTCCGATGATGTGGAGATCCATGAAACTTACAGCCGGGGCGATATGATGGGAATGCGTCCCGTTAAAAACCTTGTCATAGCTCCGCACGATACTCTTATGTTCAAACCGGGAAGCTACCATGTAATGGTAATGAACCTCAAGCGGGGTTTGTCGTCCGGTCAGTCTCAGGAAATTGCGCTGTATTTTAGGTCGGCCGGGAAGGTCTCTGTTAAGGCTAAGGTCGGAATTCAATAAAAGTTCACCATCCAGCAGAATAAACTGTTGAATATTTAATCAAAGTGGATTTGAATAATTCAACACTCAATTAGTGGATAATACTGCATTAAAGCAGATTTCTGCATTTCAGCCAGTTTTATACTATTGAATATTTCAACACACCAGGTGTTTAATATTTCTAATATTGCACACTCACCATCCCGATAAACCTATATAATAAAAGGACTTACCCCCTCATAAACTGCCGCGGATTTTATCCGGCATCCCGTTTGCCTCTATTGAATTGCGATAAACTTCATAACATAGAGGAAAAAATCATGGTCGCATTATTTGTAGTATTCACATTTCTCTTCTTCATCTTAATAGATTTTCTTGTATTAAGGGCGCAGAAGAAGACTCATCCGGCATTCCAGCCGAGCTCATTCCTGGCAGAAAGGTTAGTATTTGACCTAAGTACGCTTTCTGTTCCGGGCGACATATTTATTTCGAAAGGACATACCTGGGCGAAGAAAAATGAATACGGCCTTATTAAGGTCGGTGTAGATGATTTCATAATTAAATCGCTGGGGAATTTCTCAATATCAGAGATTGCAGAACCGGGAACCTCAGTTAAAAAAGGTGAGGTCATCTTTGAAGGAATTTCCAACGGTAAGAATTTCAAGTTCAGATCACCGGTTGACGGTGAAGTAAAATTCACAAATCCCAAAATTCTCGGGAAGAAGATTAACGATCCTTATGGGGATGACTGGAGCATCCTTATGCTTGCACCTGAATACGAGATCAGCAAGTACCAGCTATTTTCGGGGAACGAGGTTAAGAACTGGATGAAAAAAGAGTTCAAACGTCTGCGTGAATTTCTTGGTGCACATACCGTAAAGCCTGAGCTCGCAGGAGTAACTATGCAGGACGGCGGAAATATAGTTGAAGGAGCACTTTCACTCGTATCTGATGAAGGTGTTAAGGATTTTGAAAAAGAATTTTTATTGATGTAGGGGGAAAAAATGCAGAAACAAAAAGCAATATTGTTCGATGCAACCATGTGCGTTGGCTGCGGATCCTGTTATGAAGCTTGTAAAGAGCAGAATAAACTTACAGAGACAAACGATGATTTCTTAAAAGATCACCTATCCGCCAATACCTATACAGTGGTTGAAGAGTACGGTGATGTATACACAAGAAAAATGTGTATGCATTGTGTGGATCCAACCTGCGTATCCGTTTGTCCTGTAGGGGCAATGGAAAAAACCGAACTGGGTCCTGTTATTTACGATGCCGATAAATGCCTTGGGTGCCGCTATTGCATGCAGGCATGCCCTCACAAAATACCGAGATACGAATGGAGCAAGACAAATCCCCGCGTACGCAAATGCGTTATGTGCTACGACAGAGTTTCACGGGGCGAACAGACAGCCTGCGCGGAAGCTTGTCCCGCCGGTGCAACGATATTCGGCGACAGAGACGAAATGATTGCAGAAGCAAAGAGAAGAATTGCCGAAGACCCCGATACCTATTACCCGGAAGTATACGGCATAAAGGAAGCCGGGGGTACAAGCGTGCTTGTCCTCTCTCCCGTTCCGTTCGACCAGCTCGGATTTCCGGAACTGCAGTCTGAGGCGCTGCCTAATTACACAATGCGCGCCCTTGAGAAAATCCCGACGGTGGTATCGGTCGGTTCAGTCTTCCTCGGAGGAATGTACTGGCTTACCAAACGCAAAAATGAGATCGCAAAAGAAAATAAAATGTTAAACAAAAAGGAAAAAGATAACAATGAAAACAATTAATCTGCCTAAAATCACTTTCTGGAGGGCTGTTGCGTCTATCATTGTTATCACCGGTCTTTACTCAACTTACTTGAGATTTACAGGTGGATTACAAGCAACAAACCTCAGCGATACATATCCCTGGGGATTATGGATAGGTTTCGACATACTTTGCGGTGTTGGACTTGCAGCAGGCGGATTCACCCTGTGCGCAGTTACCCATATTTTTAATATTGAAAAGTTTAAACCCCTTACACGCCCGGCGATTCTTACGGCTTTCCTCGGATATCTGCTCGTAGTATTCGGGCTGATGTATGACCTGGGTAAACCATACAACATCTGGCATGCATTAATAATGTGGAATCCCCATTCAGTAATGTTTGAGGTAGCCTGGTGTGTTATGCTTTACACAACGGTCCTTTTCCTTGAATTTATCCCGATGGCTCTTGAGAAATTCAAATGGGCGAGATTGCTGAGAATTATCAGAAAAGTAAGCCTTCCTATTATGGTCCTTGGAGTGCTGCTTTCTACTCTGCATCAGTCGTCGCTGGGATCCTTGTTCCTGATCCTGCCGACAAAGATGAGTCCCATCTGGTACTCTCCTTACCTGCCGGTCTATTTCTTCCTGACGGCGGTGGGCGTTGGTTTTGCAATGGTGATATTCGAGTCGTTCCTCAGTGCCCGGGCTTTTAACCGGGAACTGGAAATGGATCTTTTATCGCTGGCTGGACTTCTTAGCGTAAGCATATTAATGATAGGCTTTGTCCTGAAACTAACAGACCTGGTTACGTCGGGACACATTTCACTGCTTCTTTCCATTAACGAAAAGTCGCTTCTGTATTATCTTGAAGTTCTGGTGGGAGTACTCGTTCCATTCGGTATGCTGATTCAGAAAAGTGTAAGAGAGAACAAGAAATGGCTCTATATAGCTACTGTACTTGTTATCGCAGGCTTTATCCTGAACCGTATGAATGTTGCCATTACTTCTATAACCTCGGAGGCAGGACTCAATTACTTCCCGAGCTTTAATGAGATTACTATAACCATGATGCTCGTAGTTCTTGGCATGTGGGCATTCAGGTTAGTAACAAAATATTTCCCGGTATTTCAGCCAATGACCGTTGAAGATTAAAAGATTACGAACTAATTAATTTGGAGAACTCCAAATGCCTAAAAATAGACCTTCTGAACCGGCTAATTACGACTCAATGAAGTGTATATGGATGAGTTCAAATACCGTAGAATACAAACTGTGTGATAAAAACTTCGACTGTGATAACTGCGTGTTCGATAAGATTATGAGGAATATTACTCCCGGATCATCACAACCAGGAATTGCTGCCGGCGATGATTCCGGGAAGAATATTATACAAAGGAAGATTGACCTGCTTAAATCAATTAATTATTCGCCCGCCTATTATTATCTGAAGAACAGCATCCTACTTAAAAAGCTGTTTGATAAAACATACTACCTGGGCCTGGATAAATCGGTCTACCTTTTCCTTGACAACCTTAAAGAATATGAGTTTATGTCGACAGGTTCAGGCATTAAAAAAGGTAATACAATATTGAAATTATGGGGAGAATGGGGGGAGGCGCATGTGCTTTCCCCTGTCAGTTTCCTGATCGTTGATAAACTAAAACACAACATAGATGATTTCAGGGTAAACTCCTGGCTTAGCATGGTTGATGTGGATCCTGAAGAAATTGAACAGTGCCGTATGGATGAAGATGAATATATGAAGAAAATAGATGGCCTTGGCCTGAAATTGAAAGAATTTGAGAACGAGTATTCATTTTTGGGCGCCCGGATGAACGACGGCGGAGTAAATGTGAAATTTCTGTACCAGGTGACGGGTATTAAAAAATATAAGAAATTCCTTGATTCGCTCTTTGCTAATGAGGGATGACATGAAAACTGTTGATATATTCAACTATTTCTCTTGATAATGATCTTTTTGTTGGTTACGTTTGAGTATATATATTTCGGGGAGATTCGGGGAGATTATGCGTCCCTCATTCATAAATAGGTTAAGTGTAAAGCTTACCCTGATCATTTTGAGTATACTGCTGATAAATTTAGCAGTGTATACTTACTATACACTTTCTGTGCTCAAGAAAGACCTTACCATAGCTTCGTCTCAGAATGCTTATAATCTAAGTGATGTGATTAAAAAATCAACACGATACAGTATGCTGCTGAACCGACGTCAGGATATTTATGAGATTATCAATACTATCGGTAAAGAATCCGGGGTTGAAAAGATAAGAATATACAATAAACAGGGGAAAATAAGTTATTCCACCGATTCAACGGAAATAAATAAGACGGTTGATACTAACAGCGAAGCCTGTTATGTATGCCATTCCCGACCTACCCTGCCCACAAACCTGCCGCAGAATGAAATGATAAGAGAGTTCACGTTTGATAAAGGCAGAAAGGTTCTGGGACTGATAAACCCGATTAAGAATGAAGCGGACTGCAGCAACGGGGCATGCCACGAGCATCCTGGTGATAAAAATATCCTCGGCGTGCTTGACGTTATAGTATCTACCGAAAAGATGAATGAAATTATTGAATCGAATACCCGCAGCATTATTACCAATGCGGTTATCCTTATGGTCCTTATCTCCGCCTTCAGCGGACTGTTCATAGTGATCCTCGTAAACAGACCCCTAAAGAAAATTTCAAGGGGGATTGAAGAGATATCGAACGGCAACCTCGACTATAAGATCGCTATTAATTCAAAAGGCGAGCTTGCACAGGTAGCTAATGAGTTTAACTATATGTCGTCCCGCCTTAACACTGCCTATCACGAAATTAAGGAGTGGTCGGAAACTCTGAATCTCAAAGTTGAGGAAAAGAACGAGGAGCTTAAGAAGATCTATGAACAGATAACTCAGATAGAAAAACTTGCATCGCTGGGAAAACTCTCCGCTACCGTTGCGCACGAACTGAACAACCCTCTAGAAGGGATACTTACTTACAGCAAGCTTATCGTAAAGAAACTGACAAAGCTAAGTACCAACGGCGAGTTTAAGGATATAATAGAATTTCTTACGCTTATATCCGATGAATCAGCACGCTGCGGAAAAATTGTGAAAGATCTTCTTCTCTTCTCCCATAAGGATGAAGGTAAGTTTACGGAAAACGATCTTTCCAAAATAATTGATAAAAGTCTTATTCTTATTAATCATCACCTCGAAATAAATCATATTAAGCTGGTGAGGGATTACAAGGTTGTGAACCTGTCGATTGAATGCGACTCGCAGAAAATCGAGCAGGCCTTCATAGCAATACTCATCAATGCTATCGAGGCAATGAATGCCGGGCAGACCCTGAAAGTTGAACTTGACACCAAAGACGATTACGCGGTCATCAGGATTAGCGATCAGGGCAAAGGAATTGCAGAAAAAGATCTGCCCTATATTTTCGAACCGTTCTATTCAACAAAGAATGATAATAAGGGAACAGGCCTGGGGCTTGCAGTTGCATACGGAATAATTAAACAACACCATGGAAAGATCCAGGTTGAAGCTACTTCCGAAGAAGGCACAACCTTTAAAATGATTTTACCAATAAAGAAAATTTCCAAAGAAGTGAACCATGAAACCTAAAGCAAATTTACTGGTAGTAGATGATGAACTTATCGTCCGTCAGTCATTAAAACACTGGTTTGAAGAGGACGGATACCTGGTTGAAACGGCCGACAGCGGCGAAATAGCACTCAAGCATTTTGAAAAGGGCAAGTACGATATTCTGCTGGTGGATATGAAGATGCCCGGTATGAGCGGGCTCGAACTCCTTACTAAAGTGAAGGAGTTCGATTCTTCGGTAATAGTTATTCTTATTACCGCCTTCGCTTCTGTCCCCTCCGCAATTAAAGCTCTCAAAGACGGCGCTTACGATTACATTACGAAGCCGGTAGACCCCGATGAATTATCTCATCTGCTTGAAAACGCTCTCAATCAGAAAATACTTAAGTCGGAAAACGACGCCCTGAAAGAAAATATAAACGAGATCATCAAACCCGACAACCTGATAGGTGAAAGCGGCGAGATGAAGAAGATTTTCTCGCTGATAAATACTGTCTCACAGACAGATACAACTGTAATGATAAGAGGCGACAGCGGCACGGGCAAAGAGCTGGTTGCAAAAGCCATTCATATAAACAGCAAAAGAAAATATTTCCCCATCATCACCGTTAACTGCGGTGCGCTCGCTGAGTCGCTTCTCGAAAGCGAATTGTTCGGTCACGAAAAAGGTGCCTTTACCGGCGCTCATTACAAACGCAAAGGTAAGTTTGAAATGGCAAACGGCGGAACTATATTCCTTGATGAGATCGGCACAGTATCTGCCAAGATGCAGGTCGAGCTCCTTCGCGTCATCGAAACAAAGCAGTTTACCCGGGTCGGCGGAAATGAGATGATCAAGAGCGACTTCAGAGTAATCGCTGCAACTAACGAACCTCTCGAAGATCTTGTTAAACAGGGCAGGTTCAGGGAGGACCTTTATTACAGGCTGGATGTCTTCACGATCCTTATTCCACCGCTGCGCGAGAGAATAGAGGATATTCCCCTGCTTGCTCACTACTTCCTCAAGAAATTCTCCACCGCTATGAACAAGAAAAAGGATACGATCTCACCAGAGGCAATGGACTTCCTCGTCAAGTATAATTGGCCCGGGAACGTGCGCGAGCTTGAGAATGCCATAGAACGCGCCGTTGTTGTAAGCAAGACGAATGTCATCGATGTGAATGATCTTCCATTCCAGGTCAGTTCAAATAACCATTTTGATGCAGACGATAAAAGTATAGCGGCAATGGAAAAAAGACATATCGCCCTTGTTCTTAATGAGATGAAATGGAATATCTCGAAAAGCGCCGAAGCCCTGAAAATTGACAGGGTAACACTTTACAATAAAATCAATAAGTACGGTCTGCAGAGACAAGCGTAATGCAGGATATTTGCCTGGCGCCTGTTAATATTTCGAATAAGGAACTGCTGCAAAGAGTTATCCTTGAGCTTAAAAAGATCCTGATGGTTGAGATTAAAATAGTGGATCTCAAACTTGAACTGCATAAAGCATATTCCCCTGACCGCAGGCAGTATTATTCAACCCAGATAATTGCCGAAGCCCTGAAGCATACCGACTACCTCAATGGCAAGGTGGTAATTCTTGTTGATTTCGATCTGTACATTCCTGTGTTTACTTATGTTTTCGGCGAGGCTCAGCTTAACGGCAAGCATTCTATCGTCTCGCTCTGCAGGCTGCATGAAGAATTCTATACGGGAAGGACTGACGCAGAGCTCCTCTTCGAAAGAGCTGTGAAGGAAATTCTGCATGAGCTGGGACATAATTTCGGTCTGCTTCATTGCCTCAACTGGGACTGTGTAATGCATGCTTCGGCGGAAATCGAAGAGGTAGATATTAAAGGAAGGGTTTACTGCAGCGACTGCAGGCTGGCGCTCCAGAGCATTTTTAATTTCCGTAATAATTAGGATAAAGGGATCAGGTTTCTTTTAAGCTGGCCTTCTTTGAATTACGCCGGATGTAAACTTGTTTCCTGATAAAATGATCCAGCAGCCACGCGGCAGAGATCCAGGCAAATCCGATTGTCCACCCCCCTATTATATCATTAGGTGAGTGAGCCCCCCTGATGATTTGTGCAATCCCTATAGCGATACTCAACAGGAAAGCAATCGTCATAATATATTGATTAACTTTCCGATTGGGATTGGCCCTGTATATAAGTCTTGCAAGGGTAAAGTAAAAAACAACCGACATTAATGCATGTCCGCTTGGGAATTCTTTTCCGTGTGTGTTGAATATGTTAAACCAATTGTTCCATGGCTCCCCGCCGTAAAAATTCTTCAGGAAAACATGTAGAAAGCCGGCGCCGATAACCACAAAGAAATAGGTATAGAGCGTCCTGAACTTTTTCCTTATAAAAAGATAGCCGCTGAAAACCACCGAAAAAAGGGAAATAAATAACCTGCTGGAAAGGGCTGCCAGCTCATCCATTCTCTCTACCAGGGATTCCGGTCCGAATGTACCGCTCCACTTGTTGGTTTTCCCGAGCCAGTCGAATAACAATGTTTTGTAATCGCCTGTAATTCCCGCAATAAACCCGTTGGTACAAAGAAAGAAAATATAAAGACTTAAAATGATAATGGAATATGCAGCATACCTCTTATATTTCCTGCTTTTCCGGTCTTCACGCTCCACAGCATCCATAGCAATTTTTCGATATTATTGAGTGTGATAAAAATAAATAAAATATCAATGAATTTTTAATGACCTGACCCACTTATCCATATTCCCGCTTCAGCGGCAAGAATCTCCCTCTATTCTGCAATCTGCAATTTCCTGCTCTAAGCAGGCGGCGTTTAATACTCCCTTTCTTCTCAATTTTTAGAATAACGAAAATTTACCTTTCTAATTTATGACAACCACACCGTGTAAACAGGCTAAAATGCAGTTTATCGTTTCTGAATACTCTCTGGAATGTTATTTGTCCTGAAGATTCAATTCTGGCAATTGCCCTCAAAGTGATTAATAAAATCGGAAGGGTTTTATGTATAATTCCATAGTCCTGGTTAAACAGGTCCCTGACACTGCCAACATCTCCGGGAAAGTGATGAAAGACGACGGTACCGTCAACCGTTCTAAACTGCCCGCCATATTTAATTTTGAAGATAAAGTTGCACTGGAATTCGCCCTGCAGATAAAGGAGAAGTTTGGCGGGAAAGTAACTGCGGTAACAATGGGGCCCCCGCGTGCTTCCGACACCCTGCGCGAATGTCTTTATATGGGTGCAGATGAGGTTTACCTGGTAACCGACAGGAAATTTGCAGGCGCCGATACGCTTGCAACATCTTACGTACTTTCCGAGGCAGTAAAAAAGATAGGGAACTTCAACTTCATTTTTGCAGGACGTCAGGCAATTGACGGCGATACCGCGCAGGTTGGTCCCCAGACAGCGGAGAAACTGGGAATTCCCCAGATCACCTACGCAGAGGAATTGATAGAAGTACGGCACGACGCCATAGTAATAAAGCGCAAGATTGACGGCGGATATGAGATTGTTGAGAGTTCGATGCCGGTTCTTATTACGGTGCTGAAAGATGCCGTGGAACCTCGTCCTTTCAGTGCCAAACGCGTGATGGCTTATAAAGGTGCCAGATCGCTTATGGATCTTGAGAAAATGACAGAGGATAATTCCCTCCTTTATATCGATAAACTGGTTCACGAATACGAAGAAAAAGAACTGTTGATAAAAACACTCACCACGGATGACCTTGATGTTGATCCGGAACGCTGTGGAATTAAGGGCTCCCCTACTAAAGTATTTAAAGTTGAATCTGTCGTTCTTGCAGGGGGAAACCAGACGAGGGTTGAACCTACAAAGACCGCGCTGTCGGGACTGATAGAGCAATTAATGACAGATCATATTTTTGGTTAAAGGAATCATCATATGAAATTTTCGAATGAAGTCTGGGTATTTATTGAACAAAGAGACGGCAAACCGGCCGACGTAAGCTTCGAACTTCTCTGCAAGGCGCACAAGCTTGCACAGACGATGAAAGCAGTCGTGAAGGCTGTTGTAATCGGGGATAAAGCCGAAGCTATTGCAAAGGAAACCTTCCGGTACGGTGCCGATGAGGTTCTGCTGGTTGACCATCCCTCCCTAAAATATTTCAGAACGATTCCTTATAGCCGCGTGCTGACGAAACTTATTGAAGAATCCGTTCCCAGGATAGTTTTATTTGGAGCCACTGTAATCGGCCGTGACCTGGCTCCGAGGGTTGCCTCGCATACAAAGAGCGGTTTAACGGCCGATTGTACCGACCTTCAGATATCAGATGTAACTTACCTGAAGGAAAAATTCCCGAAGCTTCTGCTGCAGATTCGTCCCGCTTTCGGCGGAAATATTATAGCCACAATTATTACTCCCGATGTACCCGTACAAATGGCTACAGTACGTGAAGGAGTTATGGAGCTTACTCCCCTGGCGAAGCCTAATCCCGCGAAGATTACCCCGGTAAAATTTGAACCCGATCCCATGGACGAGCTGGTAAGGATAATTGAGCAGCACCGGGAGGAAAATAGGGTTAACCTTAAGGCTTCACCTATAATAGTTGCAGGAGGCTACGGACTGGGTACAAAGGAAAATTTCAGATTGATAGAAGAACTCGCTCACACAATAGGTGCAGAGGTAGCCGGAAGCCGTGCTGCCGTAGATGCAGGTTTTGTTACACCCGACAGGCAGGTGGGTCAAACCGGCGTTACCGTCCGCCCGAAACTTTATATCGCGGTAGGAATTTCGGGAGCCATTCAGCACAGGGCCGGCATGCAGGAATCGCAAAAGATAATTGCAATAAACACCGATCCCGACGCCCCAATATTCGATATTAGTCATTACGGAATAGTAGGCGACGCAACCCAGGTTATCCCCGCTTTCATCGAAGCTTATAAAAATAAATTGAAATAAGGTTTTACTATGCCAAATTTTTTCACCGATAACAGCGATCTGCAATTTCATTTTAATAATCTGAACATACAGGAGATAGCTGCAATTCTGGAAGATGACTATATCCAGTCGAAGGAATTCCGTTACGCTCCGGTCGATTATGATGACGCGGTAGAAAATTACAGGAAGATCCTTGAGATAGCAGGCGATATTGCCGGGAACTTTATTGCGGAGCGTGCAGCCGGTGTTGATGAAGAAGGTGCAGTGCTGAACGACGGCAAAGTCACTTATGCCAAAGGTACGCAGGAAAACCTGAATCGCCTATCGCAGGCTGATCTTAGGGGATTGATATTTCCGAGAAAGTACGGCGGCCTCAATGCTCCCTTTATTATTTATATTATGTCGATCGAGCTCATTTCCCGTGCCGACGCTTCTTTGATGAACCTGTTCGGACTTCAGGATATTGCCGACACAATCAGGAAATTCGGGAATGAAGAACAGCGGCAGGAATTTCTGCCGGGCTTCTGTTCGGGAGAGTACACCGGCGCAATGGCCCTCACCGAACCGGATGCAGGGTCGGATCTTCAGGCTGTAAAACTTCATGCATACCAGGACGAAAAAGGAAACTGGTTCCTTAAGGGAGTGAAAAGATTTATAACAAACGGTAACGGAGAAATACTGCTTGTGCTTGCAAGGACTGAACCGGGGACTAGGGATGGGCGCGGCTTAAGTATGTTAGTCTGCTATGGCGATGAAACCGTAAGAGTAAGAAGAATAGAGCACAAGCTGGGTATTCACGGTTCACCTACGTGTGAGCTTCAGTTTAACGATACACCTGCTCAGCTGATCGGGACAAGAAGGTTCGGTCTCATTAAATATGTTTTCGAGCTGATGTTCCGTGCAAGGATGGGTGTATCCGCACAGGCAATGGGCATCTCGCAGGCAGCCTATGAGATGGCGGTTAAGTACGCCCGTGAGAGAGAACAATTCGGAAAGTCGATCATAAATATTCCCGTTGTTTCAAATATTCTTATTGATATGAGGACGCTTCTTGAAGCAAACAGGACACTGCTCTACGAAGCTGCCAGGAGTGTTGATAAGAAAGAAGTTCTCGAAATGCAGATTGAAAAACTAAAGGAGGAAGGTAAAGGCACGCAGGAGGAAAATTTCAGACTGAAGCAGCTTGTAAAAGAGACTAACCTTCTTACTCCCATGTGCAAGTTAGTCCTTACAGAATCAGCTAATAAAATCACCTATGATGCGCTCCAGATTCACGGCGGCACAGGTTATATGAAAGAATTTAAGATAGAAAGACTCGCCCGCGACGCAAGGATTACAAACATTTATGAAGGAACCTCCCAGCTGCAGGTTGTAGCTGCCATCGGCGGTGTCATGCACGATGTGCTTGGTTACAGGTTCGATGAAAAGGAAAAGAAAGAATATAAAGGCGGTGTTGCTCCCCTCGTAAATCACCTTAAGGAAATACGGGAAATTCTCAGGGACTGCATCAGGTACGTGAGCGAGAAAAAGGATCCTGCCTTCCAGGATGTTGCGGCAAAAGATCTTCTTGAACTTTATACATACCTTGTTGTGGGCTATCTGCTGCTCGACCAGGCGGAGATTGAACCCAGAAAGGTATTCACAGCCAACCGGTATATACTTTACTCGCTTGCAAACTCAAGAAAAAATGCGGAATCTATTAAGGACGGTTTATTCAACGATATACTTCACGCAGAAGAAATATTAGCTTAAAAATTGAACCAATAAAAGGTGAGATACAAAATGACAGATAAACAAATCTTCTATTACAAAATCTTTGATGATAAAGAACGTCTCAACTATATGAAATCATCGCTCCCCCACAAAGAGCTTGAAGACCTTCTTAAAGAGTACGAGAGAGATCATCAGAAATATTTCAATCCTGAGTTCGTCCAGTTCCTCAAAGAAAAAGATATCGAAGCGGAACTGATCGAAGTCAGCGACATTTCTTATTAATCTGTACCCATGGGACCCGGCTAATTAACGCTCTCCATAAAAACATTTGCCGGGCCCCTTTTTTTTATTTAATATTTAATATTGAAGATTAAATCTGCAATCTTTCAATCTTCATTCTGCAATCTGCAATCTGCAATCTTCATTCTGCAATCTTCATTCTGCAATCTGCAATCTGCAATCTTAAATCTTAAATCTAAATCCCCCCTCCTTTTAGCTTAATTTTAACCCGGATTTTAGGTAATTTTCATAGTTAATTTTTCCGTATCATATAGTTTAAGGATACCATAATGAAATATTCAGTTCTTGTTTTAACCTGCCTGATGTTATCAGTTTCCTACCTAAATGTTTCAGCACAGGTTGAAAAGGATAAGGGAGTTTTTGTAGAGCCTAAAAAAGGATTCTACGATGAGATTAAGACTGCAGTAAAGGACTACAACAATCCTCCTAAAGAAAAGAAGAAAGAATTCAGAGTTGATATGACCAATGTTAATGCTCCGAAATCAATCGACGAATTCACCAAATACTGGTACAACGACCCGATCTCCCAGGGTCAGACAGGAACCTGCTGGTCATTCTCAACAACCTCATTTTTTGAATCGGAGGTATACCGCCAGCAGCACAAGAAAGTCAAGCTCTCTGAAATATTCACGGTATACTGGGAGTACGTTGAAAAAGCAAAAAGATTCGTTGAAGAAAGAGGGAATTCTCTTTTCGATGAAGGATCGGAAGCCAATGCAGTGAAGAGAATCTATTCGATGTACGGCGCCGTTCCCGAAGACAACTATGCAAGTCTGCTTTCGGGTCAAAAATTCCCGGACCACAGTATTATGATCAAAGAGATGAGAGATTACCTCAACCATGTTAAAGACACCAACGCCTGGGATGAAGATGAGGTAATAAAAGTTATCAAGTCGATATTAAAACATTACCTCGGCGAACCTCCTACACAAGTGACAGTTGACGGCAAGACCTATAGTCCGAAAGAATACCTTTCAGATTACCTGAAGCTGAACCCCGATGATTACGTAGATGTTCTGTCATATCTGCAGAAGCCGTACTGGCAGCAAGTTGAATATGAAGTACCTGACAACTGGTGGCACAATGCCGATTACTACAATGTTCCCCTTGCTGATTTTATGAGCGCTCTTAATAATGCTGTAAAGAACGGATATACAATGTCGTTAGGCGGAGACGTTTCGGAGCCCGGCTACGATGCATGGCATAAAGTTGCAATTGTTCCTTCATTCGATATCCCTGCTCAGTACATCGATGAGAATGCGAGAGAGTTCAGATTCAACAACGAAACAACAACCGACGATCACGGAATTCATCTGGTAGGCTACACCAACAAAGACGGTGTAATGTGGTACCTCATTAAAGATTCCGGCTCAGGATCAAGAAACTTGGATCCCAAGGGCTACTACTTTTTCAGAGAAGATTACGTGAAGCTTAAGATGATGGACTTTCTTGTTCACAAAGACGCAGTGAAAGACCTTCTCGCAAAGTTCCAGGTAACCCAGAACCAGCAATAATTCTCACAATAATGGAGCAGTGATATAACAACCACTGCTCCATCCTTTTGTACGAATGTTTTGGAGAGTTTCAATCTTTCATTAGAATAGATGCAACTTCCAGAGGAGTTAAAACATTATCTTCACTTAAGTAATTAGCTTTTATAAGCACTGCTTCAAAATTGCCGTTGTAAGTATCCTTTATAAGCCTCAGCCAATTTTCAATTCGATCCGAAGCTTCCTGAATATCAATACGTTGATTATAAAAAATAAATTCAGCAGGAGAAGCGGATACATTTCCAAGGTTATCCATAGTTACTGCTTTTGCCGTTACCTGGATCAGGTTATCCGAAACCGGCAATTTTAGAGACACCTTGCTATTGGACCATTTGCCATCTGAAATTTTTAAATAGTTATTGTTGAAGGGTATATCCGAACCAGTAGTAAGATCTTTAAATTTGAACTCCCATTTTATATTAAAAACTTTCTTATCTCCAAAAAGCTCCCTGGTTTTATCACTATTTTGATATGCCACGTCATTAAGTTCCTGGGAAACATCATCTACTTCTACAAAAGTTGAGGATTTATTTTCCAGTGAAGAATAGAAGGGCAGAAGTTCGAACTCTATCTTTTTAATGGTAACCGGGGCTGAAGGAGGAGATATTAAAAGTTCACTTTTTACCGGGTCAGATTCTTTGGATATATAAGTTTTCCAGGTCTCCCATTTTGCGAGATCGCCTTCGGTTTCTTTCAAATCATTTAACAAGCCGATTATTGACAATCCCTCAAGTTTAAATGAATGCACGGGGGTGTTCCCTGAATTCAAAAACTCAATTTCTTTTTCTGATTTCTCCGGAAGCAGAACATTCTCAAGAACCCCAATAGTCTGCATACTATCAGATATGAAATCAGTATTTGGCTTTGGGACGTATGAAAGAGTCTGTGAACTAGTTTTATATCTTACGGATTGAAATGCAGAAGTTAAGCTCCTACGGTTGTTGCTTCCCGGGAAATAACTTACAGAAAAAGTAGCAGCAAGCTGATCCTTATCTCCAACCTTTACTCTTTTAAGAGAGCCAGGCACAAGTCTGGGCACAATAGCAGGTTGTATATCAGCCTTAGCCATGATGTTCAATTTCATTTCTTCAGGGGAAACCGGCTGCTCAGCGTAATCCTGGGTAAATGGTTCTACGGCTTGATCGGAATCAAGGTCGCCGAACCTTACGATTGAAGGGTCATTGAATTTTATTGAAAGAGGAAGTGAACCTGCTCTTCCACCATAGAAAACGGTCCATTGTTTTGTCTGTGGATTCACATAAATAACATCAGTATTGGAATTTGTTAATCCTGTAACAAAAAGAAGATCTTCCATCCTGAAACTTATATCTGGTTTAAACAGTTCCTTAAAATCACCCGTACCATTCCAATAAACACAAAATTTGCCATTAATATTTCTGAAAATATCTGTTACATCATCACCATTAAAATTTCCGAATCGAAAATTTTTAGTGTAGTCATCGTTTGAAAAAAGATTATAATTGCTGTTAAGTTTTTTCCAGCTTCCTTTACAACTATATTTTACATACATATCGGCTTTAAGCAGGAGGTTGCCGGGACTCCCATTCGGACGATACTTTACATAAACTATATCCGTTTTGCCATCTCCGTTAAAATCTCCCACCTGTATCATCTTATTCTGTTCACCTGCATCCGTTATTTCCGTCCACTGGCTTTCTCCCCCATATGAAACCTCTACCTTATTTCGGGGACTAACCCGCAATATATCTGTAATCTTATCACCATTTACATCTCCAAACCTTAACTCCTCCACGGGAATGCTCGAAGTATTAAGCTCTTGCCAATTTCCTTTACTATCATACATTACCATCCACCGGCTCCCATCTTTTGCAAATAAATCGGTCTTTCCGTTGCCATTAAAATCGATGAGACCATCAACAATACCTTTCCCCTCCTGATCTGAACTTATCACCGCCGAGAAGGGAATGGAGTTATCATATACACTAAACGGTTTCCAGGTGTTTGCGATGTCGCCGGTAAAAAGCGTTGGTTTAGAATTTGCACTCACTTTCTTCCTGTCAATGTGAAGAACAACAAAGCCTTCTTTTCCATTACCATTTCCAATTGAGGTTTTAAAAACAACATATCCCTGAAGCATTCCCTTTGTACGGTTAAAACAAACGTTTCGAAATGTTATCCCTATGAATGGGTTAATCTCAGGATCTTCTGCAACTGTAACAGCCGGTTTACCTTTATACATTAAAGTATGCTGATTTCCCTCAGATACATCCGGATAGGATGCATCTTTGTAAAAATTGAGCGCATCAATCGCCTGTATACCCATAAATATCTGATCTTTAGCCGGATCAAATTCAAAAGCAACACTTAATTCCGATTCCTGATTTTTTTCGAGAGCCCAAGGTTTATAATTATAGGATGTAACACGTCTGGATGAAAAATCACCACCAATAAACCGTGTTTGTGTTCCATCTATAAACGTCGTATCTGCTCGTCGTTTAAATCGATTTGAATCATCTACGAGCAGCATTACCATTAAGGCATCATCTGGCTCAGTCCACCATATCTGCTCACATGGATGAATCTCCGGATGATTGCCATGTGCTTCCTCCCTGATAAAAGGTCCGTATACCGTAAGTTTCTTGTTGAGTAAAATACTTTTTGAATCATTATTTGTGAACCAGGGATTCCCGTACCTATGTTCATCAGGTGTGATTTCCGCCTCTATTAAGATCTGACCCTCAGAGGTTTGAATCCAATCTGCCGATGCATACCAGTTAGCCGCCCGATAGGGAATGGCATCTGACACAAAGCTCTCAAAGCCTGGATCAGGAAGCAGATTGATATTCCAGTCGCTTTCATCACCGTAATTCGATACACTGAAACTGTAAAATTTTCCCGTAAGAGTTTGTTTTTCAGTCCTGATAGGATACCAATTCTCACCAAAAAATGGATTAGTTATGCTGTAAGTTGTTCCGCTGAATTTATGTTTACCAATAAGATTATAAGAGGATGGCGCTGTAGGATTCAGGCCTTTCATGCCCTGGTATTTGGAAACAACTTCTTCAAGTAGATTGATATCTTCTGAAGAACAATCCGGACAATCATCGTCACCTGTAGTCATCAAATGTACATCTGGTATTCTCATATCCCGCCCGTGAATATGACGAAGTGAATCCTGCTGCCCTATTGCGTCAGAAGAAATAGAAATAACAATTGTGATGAAAAAGAGTAGAAAAGACCTGTAGAAAGAACAAACAGAAAAAGTAGAATATGGTACTTTTAACGTATCCATTTGAGACACCTTTTATTTAGTTATTAAATCAGGACCTGATTTCTAAAAGGATTGGAAGAATGTAATTTTTAATAAGCCCCCTGAATATTTCAAGGCAAGTAGAACTAAAGTACTACTGACGAGTTTCCTTGATCTGAAAATTTGAAATTAAATTACCATGGAAAAATTTTACTGTCAATAGTCCTCCGAACCTAACCTCCAGAACTACCTAAACAAAAGCATTTTACGATTTATAATAAAATCCCTGATCTCATCGAGTATAAATATACATCGCTGGAAAGATTGCGTCCATCAGGCTCTGATTCATAATCTTCCTGATTGCATATATTCATTCTTAAGTTTTTCGATGATTTGTCCTTAAATATTTTGTCGAATCCCGTTAATCAGGATCCAGGATAAGCGGGGTTTCAGAATCCGGTACCGTCTTCATCAATCCTTCCTTTTTGCTTACCTTAATTGCCTCATTCTCTGTATATTTCGTACTCAATTTTTTGTAAATATTATTCTATTCTCCTGTTTATGTACGACTTTATTTTCAAACCCTTCTCACAAATGACCGATGAAGATTATGCCGTGGTTGGTTTCAAATCCGGACTGGAAATTCATCAGCAATTACTAACAAATAAAAAACTCTTCTGCCGGTGTCCTGCCGGTAAATACAGCAGGCATTACGATGCGGAGATCCTCAGACATATGCGGCCGACGCTCAGCGAGCTGGGTGTGTATGACGGCACCGCCCTGATGGAATTCAAAACTAAGAAGGAAATCATCTACAGGATAAATCGTGAAACCGTCTGCACATATGAGATGGATGATACTCCCCCTTTTCTTATAAATGAAGATGCCCTGGAGATCGCGCTGGGTGTCGGTATGCTTTATAACTGCAGTCTGGTTGATGAACTGCATATTGCCCGAAAGCAATATCTTGATGGAAGCATCCCGACCGGCTTTCAGAGGACGGCTATCTACGCTCTTAACGGGAAAATTCCCTATAAGAACCGCGAAGTAAAGATTGTACAGATGTCGATTGAAGAAGACTCATGCCGCGAAGTAAGCGATGTGGGACATGACAGGATCTACCTGACCGACAGGCTCGGAATGCCGCTGATCGAAACGGTTACGGGTCCCGATATGCGCACTCCAAAAGAAGTTGCCGAAGTCGCCCGCCTCTGCAGTAAGCTGGTCCGCAGCACTAACCAGGTCAGGCGCGGAATGGGAGCCGCAAGGGAAGACGTCAACGTAAGCGTTACCGGCGGAACCAGAATAGAAATAAAAGGCGTACCACAGATTAAAGACATTCCCCTGCTCACCTACAACGAGGCAATGCGCCAGTGGAACCTGCTCCGGCTCCGCGAGGAACTAAAAGGACGAGGGATTACCCAAGAAACTTTTAAAGCTGAATCAACCGATATAACAAGTGTGCTTAAAAATCCCCACTACCTTCCCATAAAGAATGCACTGCAGGAAGGTGCAGTATTAAAGTGCGTTGTGCTTAAGGGCTTCTCAGAGCTGCTTCACTGGCAGACGCAGACGAGCACCTATTTCTCTAAGGAGATATCAGACCGTGTACGCGTAATCGCCTGCTTAACAACCATTCCTAATATGATCCATTCCGACAGCAAGGGTGACACGATCACCTCATCTGAATGGCAGAAAGTAAGGAAGGCATCCGGGGCGAAAGATAACGACACAATTATTCTCGTATGGGGCAGCGAGGATGATACCAAAACAGCCGTAAATGAAATAATCATACGCGCAAAAGAGGCCGTTATCGGAATCCCTTCCGAAACTAGACAGGCGCTCAGCGACGGAACTAACGGGTTTGAGAGAATTCTTCCCGGCGCCGACAGAATGTATCCCGATACCGACCTTCCCCCCAAGCAGATCCCGGCCGGAACGATACAAAGAATAAAAAGCGGACTCCCCCAACATTTCTGGGAAAGAGAAAAATGGTACAGGGAATTAAATATTCCCGCCGACACAATAGAAGAACTGTCAATCTCCCCTTATGCTGAGTTGTTTAAGAAAGCAGTAAATGAATGGAAAGTAAACCCCGTTTTTGCCGCGGTGCTTCTCATCCAGTTTCCTAAAAGGCTCAGGAAAAAAGGATATGATGTTGAAATCCTGAATGAAGAAATATTTTCCGGTATTATATCTGCGTACAAAGAAAATCAAATAACGCGCGATGGAATACTGCCTCTGCTGGAAAACGTAATCTCAGTGGGTGTTTTCTTTGACGAACTGCTGCCGCCTCCCTGCACGGATAATGAACTCGATAAGACATTCAAGGAATCAAGAGACAGTCTGAAAAATATCAGGCTTTATAAGCAGGAGAACAGGAGCAAAGTGCTCATGGGTCTTGCGATGAACAAGCTTAGGGGAAGGATTTCCGGGCGCGACGTTCTTACCTACATTCAGGACAAAGATAATTCTCGTACTAACAATGCTGAAAAGGAGAATGCATAAATTGGCTGACAACAATAGCGATTATAAAGGCTACCGCGGCGAAGCGCTTAACACATTAAAGAAATTTGAAGCACTGGTGTGGAGCAACGTTGATATAAATACCGATGACGGCACTTACAGCGGGACAATACTCCCCCGCTCTGAAACTGCCGATGAATTACATATCGTCTTAAAAATACCTGTCGGCTACAATCTCGGCATTGCTGCTAAAAAAGTTACAGACATTAAAGTACACAGCAGAAAAGAAGCTCACTACAAAATACCCGAAAAAGAATTTCCTTATGAACCGAATAAGCCCAGGGTAAAACTGCTTGGAACCGGAGGCACTATTGCAAGCAGACTCGACTACAGAACCGGGGCTGTTATTCCCGCCTTTTCACCGGGAGAACTTTACGGGTCGGTTCCCGAACTTGCCGACTATTGCAATCTTGAAACGGAGAAACTTTACGGCGTGTTCTCGGAGAATATGGGTCCCGATCAATGGAAAGGACTCGCAGAAGCAATAGGAAAGGAAATAGAGAAAGGCGTTCATGGAATAGTAATAGGTCATGGCACCGACACTATGCATCACACATCGGCAGTGCTCTCGTTTATGGTTCAGAACTCGCCCGTACCGATAGTGATGGTAGGCTCGCAGAGATCAAGCGATCGTCCATCTTCTGATGCAGCCCTCAACCTTATTCACAGCGTAAAGACAGCAGCCGAAAGCGATATTGCCGAAACGATGATATGTATGTTTGGTCCCACCTCCGACGTATACGGACTCCTGCACAGGGGTACACGCGTAAGGAAAATGCATTCCAGCTACAGGTCGACTTTCAGGACCATAGGCGACATCCCGATAGCGAAAGTCAGCCGCACAGAAATCACTCCCCTCCGTGAAGACTACAAAAGAAGAAGAGATGACAAAGACGTAATAGTAAACCCCGTATTCGAAGAGAAAGTCTCCATAGTTTACTACTACCCCAATATGCATCCCGACATCATTGACTCGCTGGTTGACAATGGCTACAAGGGAATAATAATAGCGGGAACAGGGTTAGGTCATGTAAACAGACCAATGTACCCCGCGCTGAAGAGAGCGTATGAAAAAGGCGTAGCAGTATATATGACAGTGCAGACCCTATGGGGATACGTTCAGATGTACGTTTATGAAACCGGCAGAGAGATAATGGAACTCGGAGTAATCCCCGCTGCCAATATGCTGCCCGAAGTAGCGTATATGAAACTCGGCTGGGCACTGGGACAAACAAATGATCTTGAAAAAGTAAAAGAAATTATGCTAACCCCCATCGCCGGCGAAATAACCGAACGCGAGCCCAGCAATGGCTACCTCATCTACCAGGGCGGCCTGCCCGAAGTAGAAGAGTTCATCTCGAAGTACAGGAAGTAAATTGCTTAATGCGAATTGGAATTTACCGAATACCTGGATCTGTTCAGGGAAAAATGTATGGCTGCAGCATAAATACTAGAAGCATACCCACATAAATCACAGTAACTTTTCTCATAAAAAATATAAATAGGAATAAACGGTTTTGGGAGGTATAATATTCTACAAATAGCAATTATTGGTTAAACTGGATGCGCTGATAAATAAAATGCTAATTACAAGTATCCATCTATATATGAGGTTCTAAATGCCCTTTATTAATGTTAAGGTAATTGAAGGCGTCTTCAGTCAATCCCAGAAGTCTGAAATTATAAAAAAACTCACTGACGCGATGGTTTCCATCTAGACTGTCACGGATTTACCGTGACAGAGCTATGGAATTTTATCAAACCTTACACTTCTGACATTTTTTATTTCGCTTTATCGTGAGATTAATACATTAGATAAATTTTACTGCGGTTATTCCAGCCGGACTGGTTTTGGTATTTAACGAAAAAGATTTTGAGGTCTGACTGGTTCTCGTAGTCAATGAAATAAATTTTCTTGTCAGCCTGGTTGGCATATTTGGTGAAGAACCACTTCCCTTCGTTACCCTCGGCCTGGTTTGAGTATTCAACATTGTAAACTTTCAGGTCGGCCTGGTTCTCATACTCCACCACATATACTTTTACATCTGCCTGGTTGGCATATTCAACCGAATAGACTTTCTGAGCGAACGAGAGGCTTGCGCATATTATAATAATCTGAAGTGTCAGAGTTTTCATTTATTAAATGTCTCTTATATTTTTTCCATCGATTGTCCCTCTGTTTGAACTATCCGGAATTTCCGACAAGTTAACGTTTTCATTTATTTAGCACCTCGAAGATTTTTACCATGGCGAAGGTGTCTGTGCCGCAGTATTCCAGCAGCTGCCGGCGAATATCATTTATCCTGGTCTCATCCTTTTCAAAATAAAGACTTTCAAATGCGCGTGAAGCTGTTCCCCCTTCACCTATTTCAAGCTCGCTGTATGACATCTCAGGCACCAGTGCAGGTAGTACTGCCTTTATCGAGTAACTCCCGTTCATCTCAGGGGTGTAATACTGCTTCTGCCTGAACGGAATCATTAAGTCCTTAATCCTCAATAAGGCATCTTCAATCGGGGTGCTGTATTCAGGAAAATCCCTCGCCAGTTCCTTAAGCCGCGTTGATTCAAAAGGTTTATTATATACTATAATATCACCGTTCCCCCCGATGTCTTTTAACAGACTTTCAATAAACTGAATTCTCGGATCGCCCGCGGCATCAGCAAGAAACTCATAATGCCGGCACTCTGATACAGGGGTTTCCTTAATGTGAAGTGAATACTGAAACACGATCTGCTGATAAGGGCGTGAATCATCAAACAGCGGAACAGCAGGATTGAAGGTTTCGAAATCCAGGAAATGAAGGGGATAAGATAAAGTTTTCAAAAAATCTTTTACCGCTTTTCCATCGATGTAGGATGTCCTGTTCCTATAACCATTCACCTGCAACCTTTGCTTGTCATTCAGCAAATAATCGTCAGGGATATCCTCCAGTCTGACAATCCCCTCGTTATACATTGCGAATTTCTTCTTATTCTGCATTTCTGCAATATCGAACACCGAATTCTCCGGTACATCTTTCCAGCAGTATCCTACAAAGGAGCAGTCGTATGGGTCACCACATTGAACTCCGATTCCCATCTTCGGTATTTCCTTTTGGGCAAGCAGCTTTTTGAACCTTTTTATATTACTCTTAACCGAATCCTGCAGCTCAATAACCTGGTCCTTTACAGATTCGATATTGAATAACTTCCATACATCCAGATTCCCTTTCCTGCTATACTGGTTATTAAAATAAATTATTGAAACATCGGTTATAGCCAGTCCGCAA
Source organism: uncultured Ignavibacteria bacterium (assembly GCA_963774455.1). Classification (GTDB taxonomy): domain Bacteria; phylum Bacteroidota; class Ignavibacteria; order Ignavibacteriales; family Ignavibacteriaceae; genus DATFVA01. The sequence continues at coordinate 470,173 of CAVZFD010000003.1, read as the reverse complement.
TTCGAAATAACATAATACTGTACCGCGGCATCAGGAATATACACATCTTTAACCGAGGTAGAACTTTTAACCTCATATACTTTCCATTTGTCGCCACGTCTCACCATAATATCAGCGATAACCAGCACCTTATCAAATATAAAGGCCGCTTCGTAAATCACCTTGCAGCCGCTATCGATAAGTTCGCGGGTGAGATTGACCTGATCATCAGACCTCAGAGGATCGTTAAAAGATGCATTCATTCCGCCGGGGAAAAGATCCTGTGCAAGAATGCCCACATTATGTCCCTTCTGAAATATCGCTTGCTGTCCTTCCGACGGTTTATCAGCCCAATCATAATGATGTTTATAAAGATAGAGACCCTTTTCGCACTGAAGCCCCTTAATGAAGGAAGATTTACTCAGTATATGTGAAATCATATAGTACCTGCCGCTATTATATATTTATTGATCCGACCGAAAAATAGTGTCAACTCCCTAACCGAAGCGTATCGATGGATGATATTAATAGTTGCTGAGGACTTCGCCAGCCAGACGGATCACCTGGTCCTTTAGCTCAGGGGGTTCCAGCACTTTGATGCCCTCTCCACGGGCGACGATCCAGCCGGCAATCTCATTTAATGAATTAACAGTGCATTCAAAGATTATGGAACCGTCCTCATTCTTATTTATCTTTTGGTCGGCTATAAGCATCCTCGGCTTCACCCTTTCTCCCCAGTAAGGTGAAAGATGCAGCTTCACCCTTATATTATCATCTCCCAGCCAACTTTTCCACGAATGCTTAAACAGGTCGGGGAACCGGTACTCGTCCTTCTCAAAAATCCTCCCCGAAGATCTCACCTTGGCAATCTTATCGATGATGTACTGTTTCATTTTTCCGTCGGAACCCGCAAGCAGCCGCCAGCTCCCCTCATTCTGGAATATCAGCATAGGTTCAATTTCCTTCCCGTATTCAACCTTCGAACCCATCTTATTATAATCGATCTTTGCCGCCTCGCTGTTATCTATGCAAAGCTGAAGCATCACAAAAATGCCAAGAGCGCCTGTGCCCTTTTTCTCTACAAGGAGGGAAGTGGATTTGTCAAGGGCGTAGTCGTTGTGGTTTAGTCCCGCATAATGAAGGATAATATCGATAAGTTTTTCCCGGGGAATATCGGAGGAGATGCATACACCATTTTTTTTATGCGAGTGAATGTCGATACCGTACGATCTGAGGTCCTGAAGATCCCTTTTAATAGTAAGCTCTTCCACACGGAAGTAATCGGCAAGGTCGAAAGTTCTTACGGGTTCCGGGAAAATTTGTCCAGAAAGGCAAATCCCAAGGATCTCTATCTGACGCTTAAACTTGGACTGAAAGTCGAACATAACTTCTGCCCCGAATGATTAAAGCCTGCTGAAAAATACCATTTGCCGGAAGATTTAGCAATAGATCGGGAATAATATCATTAAGTGATACGCTTCTGGCGCCGGGAGGAGTTAATTTTGAACCAATTAATTAAGGAGAAAAAAATGCAGCTGGAAATCAGTTCATTTCATAAACACAAGAGACTATCGGTGGTTCAGTTCAGAAGCATCCCGAACAACACGCTCGACTACATCTCCGGTGCGGAAGCAGTAAAAAACGACCTGATCCAGGTTAAGGAAGTAAGTCACGATGGAAGTGTAAACAACCTGCACCTGTTCAACCTCTCCGGTAGTTATGTTTTCTTTATGGACGGGGATATTCTTACCGGGGCAAAGCAGAACAGGGTGCTGAACACCAGTGTTCTCATAGCACCCAATACCAAGATCAACCTCCCCGTTAGCTGTGTTGAGCAGGGACGGTGGAATGCCGTCTCGGAGAAATTCAACACCTCCGGCTTCCTGTCTCCACAGAAACTCAGGGCGAGGAAATCGAAAGCGGTAGATAAAAGTCTTAATGAAAATGAAGGATTTAAGGCATCTCAGGGCGAAGTATGGGACGACGTTGAAAGCTACTCGATTGCGTTCAAGGTAAAGTCGTCCACAATGAGCCTGACCGATGTATACGACAGCAAAAAAGAAGACTTTGATTCATTCGCAGAGAACTTCCCGGCAGATAAGGAAGCGAACGGACTGGCAGTATTCACCGACCAGGAGCTGCTGAATATCGATCTGTTCAATAGGACAGACATATACCACGAATATTATCCCCGCATTCTGCGCAGCGCCGCTATGGAAGTCGCCGCGCTTGACGACAAGCCTAACGAAATTACAGAATCGGAAGCAAAATACAAGACAGACGTTTTATTCGATGACCTGGAAAAGATGAAATACACCATCCATCATGGCGCCGGTGTAGGCAAAGAGAAAAGATTCGAAGGAGACGTCCTTACCGGCTTCGAGCTCAGCTTCAAAAGCAGTATGGTACACCTGGCACTACTAAACCTTGAGGAACCTGACAATGGTAAGAGAAGGCAAAGAATTTATTAATGCCGAACCGGAGGAGGTAAAAGAACACCTGGAAACCGTAGAACGATGCCGGCTGGATGCAAACCCATCGAACCTGAAGCTGTCGGTCGAAGGCAGGGTTCTCATACTGCAGGTAATGAACGGGAGAGTAAAAGAATTCCCGGTAAGGCGGAGCTTCCTGCACAAGCTGCTCAAATGGTACAACTTTCCGTTGAATCAGCTACACCGGTTATCGCCCGAGACAATTGCCTCCGTATGCAATGACTACCTGATGAACATACAGCGGGAATACGTAACCATCAAGATAGAAGCAGGAGACGCGCTGACGTTATTGAGTCCCGACTACAACGAACTAACCGATCTCAGCGTTATCCGAACCTGCGAAACCTACGGCATCGACAAAATCTCGCGGAACGACTTCTTCATGTCGATTAACACTGAAGAAAAGAAGAAAACTCAGCCCATACCCGGCGATGAATGCGGCATAGGGTTAGACATTGTAAACTCTGAAACCGGCTTCAGGGCGTTGGGAGTATACCACTTCATACTGAGATACATCTGCACAAACGGAGCATACCTAAAGATATCAGAAGACGCTACACGCGTCCATTACGGTAGTTATGATCTTAAGAAATTCATCAGTCAGAAAATCACGAAAGCATCCGAACAAAGAGACACGATCACGGAAAAACTAAAAAAATTAAACCGGGGCATAGAAGACCTTCCCCCCGCCCTGATCAGGAAGGTAGACAGAGCGCTAGGCAAAGGGGCCGCAAGGGGTATTCTTTATAATAACAGCGCCCCACCAACCCAATACGAACTCTTTAACTACCTGACTTCTTCCGCCAAACAATATGGCCTCTCAAAAAGGCATCACCTGGAGAGCCTTGCGGGAGAGATGTTGATGAATTGACAGTACACTAATATCATCTACTTCGTTGGGCCGCTCCGAAAAGTACCTTAAACTGATCAACTGCAACAACGAAATTAATAATACTCTTAGCTACAAAAATCTTTTCGTCATCTTTCAATTCCTGGATATTATTGCTCTTCAATGGTTTTTCAGAAGTGCCCCATATAGTATCATGATAATCTCTTTGACCTGTAGAAAGCTCAAATTTAATTCCTTCTATTGTGTTTAACCCCAGTAGTTTTAGGAAATCTCCTTATATATCATTTTAGCAATATAAACTTCATCGTTTTGTTCAAGGCGTCGAAGACCTGTTTGTTGAATTCGTTGTCGAAGGAAATTTTGTAGAAGTAGACGCCGCTGGAGAGGTTCTTTGCATCGAACTGTACGCTGTACCAGCCTTCCGGCTTTTCTTCGTCTACAAGCTGCGCTACTTCTCTTCCCAGTACGTCGTAAATTGTGAGTCTTACATATGCAGGGTCGGTCAGCTGATACCTGATTGTGGTGAAGGAGTTGAACGGGTTCGGGTAGTTCTGATAAAGGATGTAGTTTTTGGGACCAGTATTGCCGCTTGTCCTGGTTTGTGCAGTTACTTCTAAGCTTCCATTAGTTATTTCGTCTACAAGTGCATTGTATAGCTGTATCGCTCCTGCTGTGTTGTGCCTGAGTGCTGTGATGCTTGCCAGGTGGTCTGCGCCCATACCGCCGACTAAAGCTATCACGACTTCTGCGGTGTCGCCCAACTGCATATTAAAGGGTCCGTTCATTAACCAATATCTCCTGGAGCCGGGGCCGTCTCTTATTCCGTCAATGTCTCCTGTTCCGGTTACGGGATCGCCCGGAAGCATATAGGTTCCGTAACCCATAAATTCACAGTATGTTTCCCTGCTGGGATACGGCGGGTCAGGGGTATATCCCGACATAAGGTTGTAAAATTCCAGCGTACCGGTATATGAAAAGGAGGGGTCTGCAAAGCATCCGGCGACTCTGTGCAGAATAGATACGGTCAGCGGCTTCGGGTTGAAATATTTGCGTCCTTTTTCCCATTTAAAATTGAAGATTGCACTGTCGGAATTGTTCCTGGTGTGTCTTGAAACTCCCTGTATGATGGTATTCCCGGCAGCAGGAGGCACCAGGTTGTATTTATTGTATTCACGGTCATAATCGCTTGAGTTATATGTGTAGCCCAGATTCAGCGTTGTGTCTGTTCCGATGAAGTCGTCTGTATAGTTTCCAATATTTGTATCGGTCCATTGACAGATGTACATACTGTCGATTGTCGAACCGGGAGCGGTGACGACTGTTCCTTTATATATGATATCAACTTTTTTGTATATGACATTGCCAATCCTTCCAAGCGAGGTATAGGCCCAGTAGGTTTCCTGTATTTCCAGTCCGATTGGATCTGAACCATACAGCGGTACGCCTTCGTCGTTGTAGTTTATCCAGATTGTCTGCAGCGCGCCTGGTACTCCGGGGATGTCTACATCGGGGTTGTAGGTGCCGTCTTTGTCTTCGTCATAGTAAGGTGCGCCTCTGTCTGCCGGCCATTCGTCCCAGTCCTTTTCATACTGTCTTTTTACTGCCGCCAGGTCTCCGGCTGTAATGTCCGCACGATCTTTCAATAAAAAATTTGCTGCGTCATCTGTAAGGTCTGCTTTGTAGTAGTCTGATCTTACCCTGTACAGCCTGGTTATGGGCGAGCACCCGGAACCATATGTGTTGCCGTTTACTCTTACTTTTTGGGGATTTCCGTCGTTAACGAGTCCTCCCCAGCAGATCCCTTCAGTGAAGTCTATACCCACAGGTAAACCCCTTGGGTAACTTCCGTTGTATTCACCATTAATTACCCAGTCGTGAAACCCGTTATCTCCCACCCAGGTGGTTATGTTGCTGACGTCTATTAAACTTTGAGTGGGGTCTTGTGCAAAGTTATTGGAAGTGAAAAGGAATAGAGAAAGAAGAATAACTACCAGAAAAAGTACTTTATTTTTCATTGATGACCTCCCGCATTACGAACCCGCATTAATTACCCGTTAACAGTAGAAAGGAATGGACATGTATATATTATATTACAATTTGCAAGATTAAAATGCAAGAAGCATGGTGCCTCCAAAGGCCATTACTTCAGCAAGATGACTTTCCCGGGTTGGGGAAGATTGCCGACCTTCAGCCTATATATGTATATGCCGCTGGAGAGTCCTGATCCATTAATTCAATTAAGTGTCTCCCCGGTGCCTTCTTTTCTTTTACAAGTGTTCCGGTATAATTCGAAGGGAGAGGAGAGCTGAAAGATTCAAAACTGGCGCAACGCTTAGGATGTGGAGCAAAGCGCCAGAAGCATAGGGTACAGAACCCAGCACATAGTACAAGGCGCATAGTACCAAGGATCCTGCAACTTGTTCAGGATGAATTCTTAATGGTGGTGACCGTGGCCGTCGGGACCGTGTGCGTGGCCGTGTTCCAGTTCCTGAACGGTGGCGTCGCGAACGTCGACGAGCTCAACGTCAAAGTTTAAGTTCTTTCCGGCCAGCGGATGATTGAAATCTATAGTTACATCATCGTCTTTTACTTCTTTTACTACGAAGGGAATTGGATTTCCATCGGGAGTCTGAGCCATATATTCCATTCCTTCTTCAAGGTTCGCACCTTCGGGGAATTCCTGCTTTTTTACCTGTTGAACAGCTTTTTCATCATAGTCACCGTATGCATCGGATGAGCTCAGTACTATGCTTTTCTTTCCGCCTATTAGCATTCCGTCAATCTCTTTTTCGAGCTTTGGGAGGATCTGGTTGTTTCCGCTCAGGTATACGAACGGTTCGTTTTTTGTTGTTGTCTGGATTACGTTACCCTGGTCGTCTGTCAGTTTATAGTTTAACGTAACAACCTTGTTTGCTCCGATCGCCATCATTCTTCCTTTATTTTTTGATATTTGAAAGGGCAAGTATAACGATTTTATAAGGAAAAAGTAAAAGGCGGCAACAGAAAAAGTGAGGCGATTAACAGGAGAAAGAATAAAGAAGACAGAAATCAGGAGAGACAGGAAACACGAAACAGAAGGAGATTGAAGAGTAAATTGAAAGAAAGTCAAGGCGGATACCTCGGTCGAGCAGTGGTGAAGAGGCAGAAGACAAGTGAAGGCAGACATTGTGAGAAAAGCAGAAGTTGGGTTTAAAACCAGGAGAGACGCAAACCTTTCAGTATTTCTCCTACGGGTGCGCCTCTACCAGGTATAAATCTTACGTGAGGACTATCTCTTAATAACTGTTCCAAATATGGGCCGGTAGTATTAAAATTACCTTAATAATACATTAATAAATTTTAATGTTTGGCCTGCCGAACGATTTACACTTCGGCGGCGACCGCAGTAAGTTCAGGATGACACAGGCAGACGAATTGTCCGAAGATACTGAAAATCATCCCAGGATATCCTGATTATTTGGTAGTGAACTTTGAGCCGAGGTCATTTATGGCGTTGCCCGGCGTTTCTTTGCTGTCCATCCTCATCAGAAGTTCGTTGAGCTGTGTGCCTGCCTGATCCGGCAGCTTGTCTTTGAGAAATGAGACCACCATCTTAAATGCTTCGTGCGACTGCTGCTCTGATAGTCCGAATTTCTCCGACAGCTTCTTTAGTAATTCATTCATCTTGATCTCCTTTTTGTTTCTTGTTCTCTTCTTTAAGTATTTCTTCTACTTTTTTTGATTCATTTCCTATGGTGACGGCGTGCTTTCTAAAGTCCATCCAGGGATCTTTCTTCTGCGAGAGCTTTCTGAAGATATTCTTTATGTTGTACTTCTGAGGCGACATACTGCCGTTCAGTTCGTCCCATTGGATTGGCGCAGCTACAGGAGCGCCGGGTATTGCTCTTACTGCGTAAGGGGCTACTGCGGTCTGTGCGTAAGCGTTGCGGGCAACGTCAAGAAATACCCTTCCCTTCCGTTTATTCTTTCTTACTTCTGTGGTGAGTCTGTCGGGGTGCCGGCCGACCAGGATTATAGAGACGTTCTGCGCGAATTCCCTTACTTCATCAAAGTTCTCCTTCCGCTGCAGCGGAATCTCCACATGTACGCCTTTCGAGCCTGTTGTTTTTATGAAGGTGGTGATGCCGAGTTCGCCGGTTAGCAGTTTGCGGAGTTCTCTTGCAGCAAAGATTACTTCACCGAAATCTTGTCCAGGCGGATCAAGATCGAAGATGAGGGTGTCTGGTTTATCCAGCTTGTCGATTTTGCTGAGCCAGATATGGGGCGTGATACATCCCTGGTTGGCTATGTAAACAAGCGTTGCGGCATTGTTGCAGATTACATGGTTCACTGTTCCCCCAACCTCTTTCTTAACGGATTTTGTCTTTATCCAGCCGGGGAAGTAATCGGGCGCGTCTTTGTGGAAGAAGCTTTCTCCATTTATGCCGTCGGGATAACGTAGCATCACAAGCGGCCTGTTTTCAAGGTAAGGGAGCATTACCTCTGCAATGTCCCTGAAGAAATTTACAAGGTCGCCCTTGGTGTATTTTTCATCGGGAAAATATATTTTATCCGAATGAGAAAGTTGTACCTTATGTTTGCCGATCGTTAACTCTTCACCCATTAGTCTGCCTTTTCACTTATTACGTCTTTAGGTTATGTTCACCTTATTTGCGACCTTATCTTTTAATCTGACTGACATTTTTCAACCGAACTTTTTATATAATCTATTCTAATCGTCCAACAATTTAAGTGATTCACATCGCTTAAATGGTTAAATTGTTAAATTGTTATATGGTTTAATGGTTGAATGATTGAATTGCTGAACTGTTACATATTGAATAGTCAATTGATATGGCTGAAGGGTTATCATAAAAAAAAGGAGAAGGTATTGCCTGAGTATATTAAATCATCGTCGGTGATAAAAGCCGCCGGGAATAAGCCCAAGATAATTGATGAATTTATAGGGAGAGTTAATTCGAAATCGGGTGAGTTAAGCATCGCAAAAATGAAGAGTCCCGAGGGCTGGGTTGAGCCTGGACAAATTCCGGAGTTTGATGAGTACACCGTTGTGCTGAAAGGACTTCTGCGGGTAAGCACCAAAGATACTATTTATAATGTGAAGGCTGGGGAGGCAATTATAACCCGTAAGGGTGAGTGGATACAGTACAGCACGCCGGATCTTGAAGGTGCGGAATATATTGCTGTGTGCCTTCCTGCTTTTTCTCCCGATAAGGTTCACAGGGACGAGGGATAGGCAGAGGGCAAAGCGCCGAGAGCAGAGGGACAGGATCACAGCGCAGTTGATTGAAAATTGAAAATTGAAAATTGAAAATTGAAGGTTGAATTGTTTTATGCTTACAACAACATTATTTCGTTCTATCGCATCCTGCGAAGTAAATGCATGGCAGGATTTGTACAATGCAGCGGGACAGAAACTGTCCGATAAATTCGGCATCATGGTATTCTCGATCGGATCTGCATGCGCAGCGCTTGTGAAGAATATCGACATACTCGGGTTCAACCGGGTCATAGGTCTGGGACTTTTTCAAACGGCATCCGAGGAAATGGTTGACAATATTATATCCAAATATAAAGATGCGGGAATAGACAGGTTCTTTATACAAATTCACCCGGAAGCTGCACCTTCAAAGTTGAAAGATTGGTTCGAGAAGCGGAACATACTTCATTACAACAACTGGGTGAAACATTACCGCGGGGTTGAGAACCCTCCCCAGGCCGGAACGGATCTTGAAATAAGAGAAGTAAGCAGCAGCCGTGAAGCAGAGCAGTTCGGGGATATCATTACAAGCAGTTTTGAATGGCCCAGCGGAATGGGTCAGTGGTTTACAAATCTTGTCGGTCGGAAATGCTGGAAAACCTACCTTGCTCTTGATGGTGATGAGCCCGTAGCGGCATCATCAATGTATGTAAAAGATGACTGCGGATGGCTGTCTTTTGCAAGCACTTTGCCCGACTACAGGGGGAAAGGTGCACAAACAGCTTTAATTGCACGCAGAATCCAGGATGCTGCTGAATTGGGGTGTAAGGTGCTTACAGTGGAGACGGCAGAGGATAATGAACAGAAGAGATCACAATCTCTTCAGAATGTCCAGAAGATGGGCTTCGAGGTTGCATTCATCCGTCCCAACTTTCTCTGGAAATCGGAATAAAATACCTATAGAACCTTTGAGCATCAAGACATATTAATGTTTGCCTTTGACGGTGATGTTAATTCATCTACACCGGGTTAATAAAAACCCGGTGTTGACTGATTAGATTAAAGCTTTGTTGCATTCTGAATTACATGGACGGTAGACGCCTGGGGACCTTCCTCGCCCAGTTCCTCAAAGTAATTAACACCCATCCCGGTTTGCATTTTTTCAAAGTCCTTATTCACAACACTGTTCTTATGGAAATAAATCTCTCTTCCGTTAATTGTCCTGAGAAACCCATAGCCATCATCGTGAAAGATCCGGTCAACAATAGCTGCAACCTCCTGCTGAGGATGCTGTTTTACATTTTCTCTCTGTTTCTGCGTTAATTTTTCAAGTTGCTTTTTTGCAGCATCAAATGCATAGCGGATAACTTTTTCCAGGGCATCTGACATAGAACCTTCACCTGGTTTTCTCTCCACAACCAATTCATGTCCCGGCGGTACACGCATATCGATCCGTATCCGGTAAGGATTCCCTGTATTTATTGCACGCTGCGGCTTCTCCACCGCTACCCTGCAGCTGGTTATATAATCGCATGCTCTTTCAAGCTTATCTACTTTCTCACGTATTAAATTATCGATCTTATTTGTCTTTTTTACATCCCGATAGGATATTTCAAGTGGTATTTGCATGTATAACTCCTGTTTTTCTATATATTTACAAAATAAAAAGGAATATTGTCAACCATAAACGCATGCCGCAATATGCAGATCACAAAAGGAATGCGCGGGGGGCAGAGCGCAGAGAGCATAGGGCAATGGGCAGAGAGCATAGGGCAATGAGCAGAGAGCATAGGGCAATGAGCAGAGGGCGAAGATAATGAAAAATATTAAACTGATACTGTCAGCTGAGAGATGAAAAGATATTTACTGATCATACTTTACAATGTAGTTATTATTGTAATACTTTTTCTCCTGCTTGAAGCCGCGGTGAGGATATTCGTGCCGGAGATTAATTTATCCGGAACAAGCGCTAACCTGGTAGTGGATTCACTTTACAATGATTCACCCGGAATAAGATCGAATACCGTCGGGACCTCGGGCGGAGTAAAGAAGGCATCCGGCGGCTACCATGCTTGGAAATACTTCAAGCCGGCGGGCAGCAAAATACGCAAAGTCCTTTACCTGGGTGATTCGGTAACGATGGGCCTAAGCGTAGAGAATGATTCCACGTATGCGGGAATAATAAATAATAGTCTTAACAGCCTGGCCGTAATAAATCCCTCCCTCATCGGGTATTCGTCAAAGGACTACCTAAATGTATTTAATGCGTTTGTTTCAGAGAACAAATTCAATCTGGACTTCTCTTCGGTTGTTCTATGCTGGACGTTGAATGACATTTACTCCAATTATCCCGATGAAAATTCACCCGAGTTCTCGGGCGGCGGCTTCCTGACCATTATAATTAACTTCTTCAGGAATAATTCAAAGGCATATCATGTCTTTAAGAATCTTTTCAGTGACCGTCCCCGTGCTTATTATGAATATGACAGGCGGTTCTATTCAGAAGATAATCCGCTTCTGCGAAGTTCAATAAAAAATCTTGAACAGATATCGTCAACTTGTGATACACATGGAATAAAATTCCAGGTAGTGCTGTTGCCTTACGAATACCAGCTAAGAAGTTACAACCAGTATGACCACTCCTGGAATGGAAGAAGGATATTTTATCCGCAGCAGCTTATGAAAGAGAAACTGGCGGGACTTAATATTCGAATAATTGACCTGCGGGATGCGTTCAGAGATAATTATAAGAATTCCGGGAGTTATTATCTGTATGGGGACGGAATACATTTCAATAATAAAGGGCACCGGGTAATTGCGGGATACCTGGAATGGGAATTGCGCGGATTGACGAATTGAGCGAATTCATAAATCCGCCAAATCCGCTAATTCAGAATTTTTATCAATTACGGTCGAGGATTTGCTGAGCCTTCTGTTTATCATCAGAGAAGGTAAACGCATTTATAATTTTATAAGAATTATTTTTATCTATCACAAAAGGGTACGTCAGTTCAAGTGCTTTAATTTTCCAGCTTGAAAAGGAAGATAATTCTATCAGTCCGATTATCTGATCGACACTGAAATAATTATATTTTGCCGATGCCTGCAAAACAGACACCTTATTATCCTCAAATGATTCATTATTTATACTATTCACCAGTGCACGGTAATCGGGATCGGGCATTGTCATTATAACAGGTTCAGATTCAACATCCTGCTGATTCCTTATAGCCGCAAGCATATCATATATTCTATGAAGGTCCTTTTTAGCCTTATTGTATTCTCTCCAATGAAGCTGAGTAAGGTAATCGGCATCAAGATCATCAAGTTTTTCCACAATCCGGTCAAGCAGTTTTTCTGTTTTATCAGAGACTATCGGGGTTTTGCGGTCATCGTATTTCTGGTGATGCTGAGGAAGCACAACCGCCGAGACCATAATTGTTAAAAACACAGTCAGCAATATTTTTGTAAATGAACCTTTCAACTTGACCTCCGTATATGGATATAAATTTTTCCGACGCCAAAACTACGCAAAAAGTCTGCCTGACGCCATAGTCAGGAAAGACATTAAAATTAGCTGAAATAAACAGTTTGTATAGTTATTATACAGGAAGGGTGAAATCTTTACCGGTGAACTCAATCATCCCCTGTGCAATCCTGAGGTCACCAGGTCAGTGGATAGTATACACACGAACCAGAATTGTACTCACATCATTCCAGCACAATTTCGTTTTCTTCTAATGTTTTAAGAAAAATTTTCTTCAAATTCTCATCGTTTATATTACTGTGGATCTGGTACACAATTTCCCGGACCTCTGCCTGTACTCCTTTCAGACCGAAGGCGGCTTCTTCACCTGATTTACTTAGTAATAAATATTTGCTGTAGTCATTAAGCAATTTCCAGAGGAAAGTTTTATGTCCGACCGATCTGGCAATACTTATTGCCTCATCAAAAATATGGCTCACATCTTCGGACAAATTTGTCTTTGCCTGAATTTTAGCCTTATTCCACAGGGCTTCAATTATCAGGTCTTTAGCGCCGATTTCATAAGAAAATTTTAGTCCGGCGTTTATATATTTTTCAGCTTCCTCAAGACTCCCGGCCTGCGTGTAAAATTCCGATAAAGAAATAAGCGTTCTTGTTTCATACCATTTAATTCCTGATGAGGCAGCCAGCTCCTGAACTTCGTGATAATATTTCAGAGCGCGATTGAAATCCCCTTTAAGGAAATAGTCCTCGCCAAGGTCTCTAAGGTTGTCGCACATTGATCCTTTATTATGATATTCTCTGGCCAGGGAAAGAGATTTTTTGTGATACTCAATTGCCGTATCTACATCCCCTATCTCTCTGTAAATATCCCCTATGGCATTTAAACCGCCGGGTATTTTCTGGCCGTCACCTAGTTTGGTTTTTATCTCGATCGATTCGAGTCCTGCTTTGAGAGCATCCTCGAAATCCCCCTGTTTCAGCCGGGCAAGTGCAAGGACATTAAGCGTTGTGGATAACCCCCTGGTATCTCCTATATTCCTTTGTATCGAAGCTGCCTGTTTAAGCTGTTCCGAAGCCAGGGGATAATTGCCGAGGTGCCAGTAGGCTGTGCCAAGGTTTCCGAGGCAGACAGACAGATTTTTATCATCTTGTATTTCTTTGCAGTAACCTATGGATTCATTAGAAACTTTAATCATTTTTTCATAATCGGCCTTACTTGCGTAAACCGACGCAAGTGTATTAAGCGATTCTATTTTTTCTTCAATGCTGCCGGAATCGAAAGCCGTTTTTACTGCAATCGCACACAAATCCTCGGCTTCATTCAGTCTGCCTGTTATCCGGTAACATTCTGCTGATTTTCTGAGACCTCTTATTTTATCATTAATATCCCCGGAGCTATTTACAAGCTCTGAAAACCTGGTAAAACGGCTTAAAGCCTCGTCAGGATTGCCTGTAAACAGGTTTATATCGCCCAGGCCTTCTTCTAAAGATTTTCTGCTTTCTCTGCTGAGTTTCGTTTCATTATCTATTTTTATGAGCTTCTTATAAAAAGATAAGGCCTCCTCCACGGCGTAAAGCTCACGTGCAGCTTTGGCGGCAGTAAGTAGGTACTTTACAGACTGTTCCTCAGAGCCGCCCGAGATAAGGTGATGGGCTATAACGGAGGCATACTCATCTTTTGGGCCGAATGATTTTATAAGTGAACCGGCAATCAACTTATGGTATTCCTCTCGGAGTTCGGGGAGGATCGATTCATACAATACATCTTTAATTAAAATATGATCGAACCGATAATGCTTATTTTCATAATGGATAACATTGTATTCCTTTTCAAGCTGCTGAAGCTTTTTTAATAAGGATATTTTATCCAGCTTAAGACAATCGGTTAATACGGATGACTGAAAATATTCACCCTGGCACGCCGCGAACTGAAGAACTTCTTTTGACTCATCATCAAGTCTGTCAATTCTTTGTTTTATTACATCCTGCACCTTATCGCTAACGGCAGTGAGTGATGCCTCCTGATTAAATACCCAGGAATCATTTTCTCCCTTTTTGATAGTATTTCTGTCTTTCATCAGGCGGGTTAGCTCATAAATAAAAAGCGGGTTGCCCTCGCTCTGACGATAAATTTCTGACACAATTTTTTTATCGACAGGATTTTCACCCAGTATTTTTTTAATGAAATGCAGGGTGTCCTTCTCAGACAGCCTGAGCAGGTCAATTTTAGAAGCAGAGTCTTCTATACGCAGCTGGCGTATTGTGCCAATCAGATCCGAATAATCCTGTGCGATCTCAGGCGGACGATAAAGTCCAATTAAAAGAACCGGAAGGTTTCTGATATTCCTTGCAAGGTATGCAAATAAGCCAACAGATGTTTTATCAGCCCACTGGATATCATCTAATATGAGCACCAGGGGTTTATCTGCAGCAATTGTCATGAACATCGTCAGTACAGCTTCCCACAGCTGTTCCTTGTGCATAATACTTTTTGAGTATTCTCCCGATAAATTGAGGAAGGTCTTTATCTGTGGGAGCTTATTTGCAATATTGATATTATTTTTTTCAGCAAGGGCTGTAATAGCAGAAATAAAATGTCCGTGACTTGAAAAAAGGCTATTATTCACAGCACTAACAAAGGAATGATAAGGCAGTCCACCTTCATTATTAAAAAGACACCGTCCGTAAAGGAAGTTGAAGCCTTCAGATGAATGATTATTTACGAGGGCAGATACAAGCTGTGTTTTTCCGATTCCCGGTTCACCGCTTATAAATACCGTATATCCTTTATTCCGCTTACAATTCTCCAGCAAGGCGGTGAGAGTTTTCATTTCCGGTTCTCTGCCTGTAAAATTACTTCCGTTCTGCGGGATGAAGGATTTTACAGGAGTCAGGTCCGTGGTAAGGTCTTTATCGGGATAAGAGTAATTTTCATCCTGACTAAAACTTAATATATTTTTTAAGACTTCGTCGAACGAAGCAAACCTTTCTTCTTTATTCTTCCGGAGACATTTTAACACAATCCTGCTGAGCTGTATGGGGACAGCATTATTTGTCAGTGCCGTTTCATCAGGTTCTTCATTAATTATTGAGTAGATCAATGCATATTCATAATCCCCTTTGAATGGAAGAGTGCCGGTAAGAATTTCATAAAGGACAATACCGTATGAAAAAATATCAGAACGTTCATCGGCATCCTGACCCTGGGCCTGTTCGGGTGACATATATGCTGCGGTGCCCAATGTTGATCCACTCCTGGTTATCTGGGTACTACCAGAGATTTTTGCCAGTCCGAAATCCATTATCTTCACTTTACCATTAGCGGTAATCATTATATTCTGCGACTTGATATCCCGGTGAATGATCCCTTTTTTATGTGCCGAATTAATTCCCTCTGCTATCTGTAAAGCGATTCTGACAGCTTCTTTCAGGGGAATTGGTCCCGAATTTATTTTATCCTTTATCTCATTACCATCAACAAACTCCATAACAATGAAAACATCTTCATCATAGTCTTCAATAGCATGGATCGTAGTAATATTGGGATGGTTTAACGATGCGGCTGCCTGGGCTTCTGTCTCAAATCTTCTTTTCTGTTCCGGATCGGATGCAATATGTTCGGGCAGGAACTTTATAGCAACGTTTCTTTTAAGGCGTGTATCTTCGGCAAGATATACCACACCCATCCCGCCTTCGCCGAGCTTCTCTAATATTTTGTAATGCAGAATTGTTTCGCCAACCATTTAAAGCCTCAAACAATTTTTCATTTTAAATATCCCATCCATATATCTGATTCTTTTTCTTCCTTAACATAATAAATGAATCTGTTATCGGGTGACAAAACAATACAATTGAAAGCCGGAAAGACTAATTTCGGGTCATACACAAAATGGCTAACTCCGGTTTCTGAATTTATTATAAAGAATTTATTATTATTTATATAAAGAATTCTTTTACTATCATTTAACCACAGCGGTTGATTCCCCGATTCTGAGATCATCTTATAATTTTTCCTTATCACTGAATAAACCAGTATGCCTTTGTTACTTCCATCGTTTTTGTCTTCTCTGTTGCCGGCTATGTAATTTCCATCTGGAGAGACATAGGATGCATAAAATGAAAATTCTTTTTCGTTCAATTTGGTTAATTCTGCAAATTTATCAGTTGCAGTTGATTCAGGATGGAATACTGCAGTTTCATCGTTGTTCCAGAAGACAACTGAGTTACCATCCGGAAACAAAAACGGATTAGTTGTTTGACCTTGAGAATTTGTCAACTGTTTAAGGTTGCTTCCATCAACATTTATTTGCCAGATTTCATATTTGCCGGACCTATCCGAGTAAAAAATTAAACGTTTACCATTGGGTAACCACTGCGGACCTCTGTCTTTGAAAAAATCATTTGTTAATTTAGATATATCCGAGCCGTCAGTTCGCATTACATAAATATCTTCCTGTTGTCGTAGACTGGATGCTGAAATCCATTTGTTGTCTGGTGAGACCGATGGGTAACCGAATTGGCTCGAACCTTTTGTTACAGCAATAGGTTCACCGTTAATTTTTTCGCTGCCCGGGTCAAAATTTAATTTATATATATTATCTCTTATATCTGAAGAAACAAAGATCATTTTTTTACCGTCGTGTGACATCCTGGCCATAGAGCAATAAGCGGAAGGGGTCGTAACCGGCTCCAGAGCTGATAAAGTATCACCTGTTTCCGGGTCAATCTTTATTTTGCACAAATTCATACTGCCACCACGGCTGCTGGAAAAGTAAAGATACTTCCCGTTTATTGACCAAGTCGGGCTCCAATTAGTATAATTATCATTCGTTATCTCAATTGGATTACCACCTGAGGCTGAAATTATCCAGATAACTCTTCTGCCTGATCCTTTGGGCAATCCCCAAAATGCAATCCATTTCCCATTTGGTGACCAGCTTGGCTGTACAGCATCACCATCATATATTTGTTGGGTTTTACCGCTTGATATTTCTAAAATACAAAGCTTACTGGTAATAAACCTTGTATAAGGGCTTTCTACTGCCTCAGTAGCAAAAACTATCCTTTTGCCCTCAGGAGACCATGAAGGATTGTAACCGAAGTTTGTAAGTCTCCGCACCGATTCACCGGTTGAACCCATAAAAAATAATCCTCCTCCATCCCTTTCCGATCTGAACACGATTAATTGACCATCGGGAGAAAAGGCAGATTGATAATTATCAGCTTTTGAATCTTTTGTCAGATCAATTGCGTTTCCGCCACCGATTCTCTGAATAAAAATATGCTGAAAACCATTTACTGATTTTGTGTAAGTAATATAATTTCCGTCGGGTGAAATGTCCGGAAATAATTCCTCACCGGATTGTTCGGTTAATTGTTCAAACTTTGTGAAATTATTTGTTGGTGCTGAATTACTTCCTAACCAGAAATAAACAACTATTGCTAATAGTATTAGTGATAACAGCCAGGGGAGATAACTCAATCTAAATAATTTTGTTAAATCAAACCTTCGGTTTAATATATCTATTGAAAATGAAGAAGATGGACCTGATATCTGAGCTTCTGTGTTTTGCCTTTTGAAAGCTGTAGTGTTTACATTATAAACTCTGCTTTTTTTATGTCCTGTCGATTTTTTAATCTTCCTTAAATCTTTTGCCAGTTCTTTTGCTGATTGGCATCTCTCATCTTTATCCTTCTCCAGGCATTCCAGTATTATCTCATCTATCTTGGGATCTATCCCTTCCTTTAATGTTGCAATAGGCGGAGGATCTACATTTACTATCTCATACATTATTGCTGTTTCGTGTATTCCTTTAAACGGTGATTCTCCAGCAAGCAATTCATATAGCACTACACCCAGTGAGAATATGTCTGTCCTGTGGTCTACATCCAGTCCCTGTATCTGCTCGGGCGACATATAACCCATCGTTCCCATCGTTGTGCCTGCTTTCGTCAATCGGGAGACATTTCCATCCTTGTAGAGCTTTGCAAGCCCGAAATCCATTATCTGCACTATCCCGTCTTTCCTGACCATTATATTTTCGGGTTTTATATCTCTGTGAACAATTCCTTTCTCATGTGCCGCTGCTAATCCTTCGGCTACTTGAATTCCTATTTCAAGTATTTGTTTTTCGGAAAGACTATCTTTTTTATCTTTCAGAGTTTTCCCTTCAACAAACTCCATAGCAATGAATAACTGTCCGTTATATTCTTCTATTGAATAGATAGTACAAACATTCGGGTGATTCATTGCGGAAGCTGCTTTAGCCTCCTGAATAAATCTGGCTTTATCATCTTCGGATGCCGTAAGTTGAGAGGGAAGAAACTTTAGTGCAACGAATCGGTCAAGTTTTGTGTCTTGCGCTTTGAAGACTTCACCCATTCCGCCCTGCCCCACTTGCTCAATTATTTTATAGTGTAGAATTGTAAGACCTGCTAAATTACTCATATTTAATGCTCCTTTTTAGTCGGGCTTTGCCCAGCTTTTCCAGGATCTTATAGTGAAGTATATTTGCGCCTATCATATAAAGCTTTTTCTGATTCTTCTAGTGAATGAATCGTTGAATTATTCGCATGATTTAAAGATCCAACCGCCTGAGCTCCAGGTTCAATTCTCTTTTTCTCTTCCTGGTCGGAGGATATTTGGTGAGGCGGAAGTTTAATAGCTGCTTTACACTTAAGCTGGTATCTTCAGCGTGATGCACAATAACCATCCCTCCTCTGCCTGTTTCTCTGATTATCTGATAATGTTGTATCGTCCCGTTAATCAAACCAGCCTGACTCTGAAATCCAATTCGGCCTCAGCCCGGCCTTTATAACAGACCCCCAGAACTTTCCTGGGGGGGATTTTTACCCGTTAGAATATTTCTTTACTATTGCTTTATATCCTGGTAAATCTCTCAGTGAATCATAAAGGGGATCAATTTTCAGGAGGTTGACGGAAAATGCACCCGGTATTGAGAGAATAAAATCTATTTGATTCAAGGCCAGGTTATAATTTCCGGTTAGAACATAAATATTTGCAAGATCCCACTGACGGTAATACCCTCGGTAGGCTTCCTTATCAAGCGGCAGAAGATCTATTCCTTTTTTACCTTCGTATATTGCCTTATCTTTAAGTCCCAATCCAGCATAGGTAATGCCAAGTGAACTATGAAGACGTTCATCATCAGGATTTTCCCTGATCATTTTTTCAAGCTGAACCCGGGAGGAATCAAAATATGCTTTTGAAATATCAGGTTCCTTTTTATACCTGTAAATTAATCCTGCTTCCTGAGTCCATGGAGTATAATTAAACTGTCCGGTCTCGTATTCTCTCCCTGGAAGTTTTAGTTCGGTAAGAGCTTTATCATAGTCTCTGTTTATTATATCGATTAAAACAGGAATATTGGGCGTGACATCAAGATAATTGTAATCTTTAACATCCTTCAATATCCTGGAGGCATTTTTTGTATCACCTTTCCATTGAATATAATAACATGCCATAGTTGCTTTCAAAGCGCTGACATCAGGACTAAGTTCAATAGCTTTTTCATAATATTTTACCGCATTAGCATAATCCCGTAAAAGCCAATAAGTCTCGCCGGTGTTACGGACATACTCGATCGATAAAGGATTAAGGGTTACTCCCTTCAACATATTCTTCAGGCTTTGGTCAAAAATGCCCATCCGTCTGTAAACTACGCCGAGACCAAATGAAGCCTCAGCATTGTTAGGCTGAATCCTGCGGGCTTTGGAAAAATCTTCTATCGCTTTAACGTAATCCAGTTTGCACCAGTAATGATAATATCCCAGGGCGAGGTAAGAATCTGCGAGATCGGGCGCTAATTCAAAAGACTTTTGAGCATTCTCAAACGCATCACTGACATTTTTTTCTGAGCGGTCGTAAAAAAACCAGTGCATTGAGGCCTGTGCCCTCGACAGATGCGAGTAAGCCAGGGCAAATTCAGGATCCAGTGCAATAGCTTTTTTATAAAGGTTTATGCAGCTTACAAAGTCTGATTTCAAATAAGAACCCCGCATTTCATAAGATAACCCCCGGAGATAAAAATCGTAGGCTTCAAGGTTATTAGTCGGAGCCTTTTGTTGAACCTGATCTGCAAGCAGTGAACCGCCCAGCTGATCAACTACTTTCTGAGCAATATCATTCTGCACAGTGAATATATCATCGAGCACTTTATCATATGAATCCGACCAGGTAATCGTATTATCAGAAACCCTTGTAAGCTGCGGGGTTATCCTTACACGACTAATTTTATCTTTTCCTTTAGCCCATCTTATCGTTCCGCTTAATATATAATTCACACCGAATTCTTTTCCCATCTCCTCCGTACTCTTATTTGACTTGGCCAGCTTTTCCGCACTGTTGCGTGAAATTACACCTATATTGCCTATTGATGCCAGCTTACTTGTTATTTCCTCTGTCACGCCATCCGCAAAGTAGTTTTCATCCTGAGCACCTAAATTTTCAAACGGCAGTACAACTATCATTTTACGGGTATTATCCGGTTCAGGCTTTTCCGGGCTCCGGCTGAAATACAACCAGCCTGCGATCATTGAAACTATGACAATCGCAGCAGCTGATAATATCCACTTCATCTCGGGGTGCTTCCCGTCCTTAATAACTTTTGACTCCGGGATCTGCGAACCGGAGATCCGGGAGCGGGAGTTCTGAGATCCCGAGATGCGCGATCCGGGGTTGCGTGAATCGGATACCTGCGATCGGGAATCCCCTTTTAACATTAACAGATCAGAATACATTTCACTTATTGAGCTGTATCTGTCCGCAGGATTTTTTGCCGTGGACCTTCGTATTATATCATTTAATTCTACCGGGATGCCTTTTATTTCGGGTAATTCATCGTTAAGAATAGAATAAATTATTGCCTGTTCATATTCGCCTTTAAAGGGACTAGCGCCTGTTAGCATTTCATACATTATTATACCCAGCGCCCAGATATCTGTTCTCTGATCCACGATTTCTCCGCGGGTCTGTTCTGGCGACATATATGCAGCCGTACCAACCGTTGACCCGAATTTGGTAACACCAGCCGACGCCCTGGATTTGGCAAGTCCAAAATCAACGATCTTAACCTCATCATATTTGGTTATCATTATATTTGCAGGCTTGATATCCCTGTGGACGATACCACTATTGTGTGCGCGTTCAAGTCCTGCAGCGATCTGGGCAGCAATATTCACTGCCTCATCCGGCTCAATTATTCCACTGCTGATTTTTTTCTTTAAGGTTTCCCCTTCATAAAAAGTCATTACAATAAAAAGCTGACCGTCATCGGTTTTATTGATATCATAAACAGTACAGATGTTGGGATGATCAAGCGAAGAAGCCGATCTGGCCTCGGTCATAAACCTCTGTTCCGACTCGGCATCCGCAAGAAGATGAGGGGGTAAAAACTTTAAGGCAACTATACGGTCGAGTTTCTCATCCCTGGCCTTATAAACAACTCCCATTCCCCCGCCGCCGGATTTCTCTAATATTTTATAATGGAGTATTGTTTCGCCGATCATAATTTTTTCTATCCTTATAAATAAAAAATATCTTCTCTCCCGGCTGAACCGGGAGCGTCGATATAACAATTTCACACAATCAATTAATTGATTTATATGAAAAGTAAAAAACCTTGTGGATCTTGCTTGTAATAAGATTATTACTGAATTCAATGCAGAGTCCGGGAGCAGCAATAATATCAGTCTTTATAGCCGAACCTCCCCAGGTGCAACCGCGAATATTTATTTTATAAGGGGAAAGCTTCTGGATGTCGAACCATCCTCCCGATACAAGGTATTCGCCGGTATTAGTTACCTTGATAATATAAACTGAATTCAGGGTCTTCAGGTGAATCTGGTCCCCGTATTCCAGCTTATGTTTATAGAGCTGCGGGAATTCACCGATTGTTTCCGCCAGGTTATTTAGATCAAATCCCATCCGCATATGGTAGTCTATTTTTTAATAAAAATTTTTTCCTGTAACTATATTATAACGATCAACCTTCATATCCTCTGAAGTATTAATGCTCGCATCATAATCCTTTTCAAGAGCCATCTTCCACCTGTAAAACTGGGAGAATGTATGAGACACCTTGTCAACCAGTTCTTTGAACTTGCCTGAACTTTCATAGAAATCGGCGTCATCCTTACTATCCCATATGCTCACCGAAATAAAAGCATTGGATTCCTGTGTACTCCGGGTCAGGAAGGCATACTTACATCCCTTCGTGGAGAGGAGTCCGGGTATTATCTCACCCGAAAATATTCTCTTAAATTCATCCACTTTCCCTTCCTGGATGGAAAGAGAAACAATCCTTAAATAAAGATGAGAATCAAAACTGCCGCTTGCACCGTTCAAGTTGCCCTGTGCCTGCACCGAAAACTTTTTTAATGACCGGTTCTTCCTGTACCTGCTTGTATTCAAGTTCAAGATTTTCTGATAACTGAATTTTCCATTCAGACGAATTCTGCAGATAAGGTTTCACTTTTGAAAGGAGTTCTTCATACACCCCGCTTTTTTCATAGCTTTCAGCTTGTTTTTGTTCATCCCACAGTGTGAGCGAAATAAACTCGCTTTCCTCAGCCCCGCTTTCTATCAGCCCGGCGAACCTGCAGCCCAATGTATTCTGCAGCCTGTCGATAATATCTCCCTGGTATATCTCCCGGAACTTATCAATCTCCTTCTTTTCAACATTTAATTGCACGAGTCTCATAAACATAGAGCATCATCTCCTTTCAAAACTTTGTGCTGCTTCATCCGAAGAATCATAAAGTTCAAAGATTCTGTTCAGTTTTGTTATAGATAATAAACCTTCGATCTTATTTGTAACATTTGCCAGTTTAAGCGTTCCGCCCTTCTCTTTTACCTTAGAAAATCCGCTGATCAGTATTCCCATCCCCGAACTATTTAATATGGTGATCCTGCTTAAATCAACGACGATGTTCTTTTTACCCTGATCAAGGAGGTTATTCAGCGTACGATCCATTTGTCCTGCCATGGGTCCGCCCACAAGCTTACCTTTCAGCTCGATGATTACAACTCCGTACTGTTCTTTGATATTCATCTAATCTCTACAATAAAAGTTATGCATTATTTTATACGCTTAATAACCACCATAGTAATATCGTCTGATTGTGGAGCACCTTTTGTAAAGTGCTCAACGTCTTCGAATATTTCTTTAATAATATCACCTGCAGACAGATGCAGGTTTTTCCTAATAGCATTTTCAAACCGGTCCTCACCGTATTCTTCATCCGAAAAATTCATAGCCTCTGTCACACCGTCTGAGTAAAGAACGAAGACATCTTCATAGCCGAATTCAATTGTTTCCTCCACGTAGCTGTAGTCGGGAATCATTCCTACAATTATTCCTCCCTCGCTTAACCGTTTAGATTCTTTACCGGGGGAGAAAAGATAGGGACTATTATGACCGGCGTTGCAGTATGTGAGGCGGTGCTTATCTTTATCAAGAATTGAATAAAACAGTGTGGCGTACCGGGTCGAATCGGTATTATGATATAAGATAGTATTAGCGAAAGAAACAGATTCCTTGCATTCGCTCCCAACGAACGCCTGCCCTCTGAGTGATGCCTGGAGGTTGGCCATGAGCAGCGAGGCCGGGATTCCTTTACCGGAAATATCCCCAAGGCAGAAGGCAATCCTTCCGTCTTTAAGGGAAATAAAATCATAATAGTCGCCTCCTACTTCCTTTGCAGGGAGGCTTTTACCGGCAAACTGGTATTCCTCGGATACAGGAGTTTTTTTGGGAAGCAGATTCTCCTGGATGTTTCTGGCGACTCTCATTTCCTCCTGGATATGCTGCAGTGCCTGTTCCTCAAGGTTGAGTCTCGCATTCTCGATAATCTGTGCCGATTGTGCGGCAATTATCGACAGCAATCTCTGATCGTTCGATGTGAACCCTGAATCATCGTGTTTATTGAAAACATTTATTATCCCGGTCATCCGTCCTTTCAGCATTAAAGGGACCCCGAGCAGAGATTTTATGGATAACTTATCGTCTGGAGAGAGCTTGAACCTGGTGTCAGTTTCCAGATCATTTACAAGCAGCGGAACTTTGTTTTTGAGCATCCAGCCGGTAAGCTGAGTATCAAGTCTGTATGGAAGAGAGCTGATAACTGAGTCCTGTTTCCTGATCATTGTATGGAAGGGATTATTCATATCCTGCTCATTCAGGAGCATCACAGCTCCCTGCTCAACACGAAGATGTTTAACGCATTTGTGAACTATGAGGTCAACAATCTTTTCAAGCGATTGTGTTGAACTTATTGCAGTAGCTATATCATTTAATATTGAAAGCTCGGCAACAGCAGCCCGAAGTCGCGTGTTCTCTTCAATTAATTGATCTATGTTTTTTACGGGATCCAAATCGTGTTCCTTAATTTTTACTTACTGTTACAGGACCAGGGACGAAACGGTATATACCGGAGAATAAGTGTGTATATTACCTGAATAGCAAATTTTTAAGGGTATGCAGGAAGATAAGCAGAATTTAGTTTTAGATCAAAATTAATGTTTCCAACAGGTGATTATATGATCATTGACCATCCCGGTTGCCTGCATATGGGCGTAACAGATGGTTGTACCCACAAATTTGAAACCTCTTTTCCTGAGGTCTTTGCTCATTATGTCGGATATCTCTGTGCTTGCGGGGACTTCTTTAAGAGATTTGAATTTATTTTGAACGGGCTTAAAGTCGACGAACTGCCATATATATTTATCAAAGCTGCCGAATTCCTCCTGAACCTTAAGGTAAGCGCGCGCGTTGGTTACAGCTGCTTCAATCTTCATTTTGTTCCTTATTATCCCCTCATCCTTTAGCAAGAAATTGATTTTCCTTTTACCGTAGCGTGCAATGATTTCAGGATCGAAGTTATCGAATGCCTTTCTGAAGTTTTCTCTTTTACGAAGGATCGTGATCCAGCTTAGTCCTGCCTGGAAACCTTCAAGGATCAGGAATTCAAAAAGTTTCCGGTCATCATGTACCGGTACGCCCCATTCAGCATCGTGGTATTTAATATAAATCGGGTCGGAAATGCTCCAGCCGCACCTTATTTTTTCTTTCAATGGCTTCCCTGCAATATTTGAACATCTATGATGTTCGGGTTTTGTTAGTTTGATTTTATTCTACAATAATAAAAAATCCGGGATTTTCATCCTAACCACGTGGAGGTTAAATTATTACAGAAAAAATATGGAATTATTATGACTAAACTATTTCTTCTGCTTGCGGTCTTCCTGCTCCTTACTCCTGCAGCTGCACCCCAGGATAGAGCAGCTATCGATAAAGAAAGAACCGTTCAAATTGTAAAAGAAGAATTTCTGCACGCCTGGAATGCTTATAAAATATACGCATGGGGACACGATGAACTTAAGCCGGTAAGTAAAACGAGTCACGACTGGTATGGAATCTCTTTTTATATGACCCCGGTTGATGCATTCGATACCATGCTGCTTATGGGTTTAAACGATGAGGCGAAAGAGACGAAAGAGTTAATCTTAAATAATCTGAATCTCGATCAGGATGTCTTCGTTCAGAACTTTGAGGTAACAATACGACTGCTCGGCGGACTTCTTACAGCTTATGAATTCGAGGGGGACAAAAGATTCTTAACACTGGCCAAAGATCTGGGCAGCAGGCTGCTTCCTGTTTTTAACTCTGAAACCGGGATGCCGTACGTTAATGTCAATCTCAGAACAGGTGAAACAAAGAATGAGATAAATAATCCCGCCGAAATAGGAACATTGATGCTCGAGTTCGGAACTCTAAGCCGGCTTACAGGAAATAACACCTATTACAATAAAGCGAAGAATGCCGTACAGCAGGTTTATCAAAGAAGGTCAAAGTTAGGGCTGGTTGGAACCACAATAAATGTAAATACAGGAGAGTGGCAGGATACTGAGAGTCACATCAGCGGTATGATAGATTCCTATTATGAGTATCTGCTTAAGAGCTGGCTGCTTTTTGGCGATAAAGATTTTAAGGTAATGTACGATTCAAGCATAGCTGCTGCAAACCGTTTCCTGCCCGATACCGTAGATAACAGGTTGTGGTACGGCAAGGTCGATATGAACACGGGACAAAGAACAAACACAACCTTTGGCGCGCTCGATGCTTTTTTGCCTGCTGTGCTTTCACTTGGCGGAGACGTAAAACAGGCTGAAGATCTTCAGGAGTCTTGTTTTTATATGTGGAGTCATTTTGGAATAGAACCGGAGGAGTTCAATTATAAAACGATGGAAGTTACTTACCCTCAATATGTTTTACGACCTGAGAATATCGAGTCCGCGTACTACCTCTACCATTTTACAAAAGATGATAAATATCTTAGAATGGGGAAAGACTACCTTCAAAGTATAATAGACAAATGCAGACTTGATGAAGGGTATACCTCACTTCAAAGTGTTATAACAGGACAGAAAGGCGATAAAATGTACAGTTTCTTCCTGGCCGAGACCTTGAAATATCTATACCTGCTATTCTCTGATGAGAATGTACTTGACTTCAACAGCGTTATATTCAATACCGAGGCTCATCCGCTGAAAAAGAAGTTTTGAACTATTATACCATATTATGCTGGAGTATATAAAGATAATGGCCGATATAATAAGGCCATAATATAATACCGAGCACAGCATTCCAGAATGTGAGATCCAGGAAGCCGATTGAAAACAGCCAGCCCATTATCCAGAACATTCCCCCGGCATCGGAGTGTACATTTATCTTTCTATCTTTCATATTTTCCCCGGCAGGTTAAGTTTTTATTAAATGACATAAAAAACTTAATTAAACCCCGGGGCATAGGCAAGAAAAAAGAGCAAAAAATGCAATTATGTAATGACTCGTGAGAAATATCAGTGTTTCGACTCGATAAAAATGTCAGGAAAAAACTGCTGAATATATCACCAGCGGCAATTGACCGTTTGCTGGCGAACTTTTCCATCGAAATGACCTTTGATTATGATAAAAATTCAATTTAAGTTTTATAAACATATATTTTTCAATATTCGGGGAGTTAAAATGAAAAATCTAATCCTGGGTCTTACCCTTCTTTTTTTCTCAACACAGGCATTTCCGCAATTCGACATCCTGAAAAAAGTTAAGGATAAAGTAGAAGAAAAGACCGAACAAAAGGTTGATGAAGCAATCGATAAAACCGTAGATAATGCCGCCGATCAGAAAAGTAATAATACTACTCCAACAGATTCGGCACAAATTCAAAACGATACAGGCACAACTCCGGAAGCCGAAGCGAAGGAATTGAAATCATTTTCAAAATTTGATTTTGTTCCAGGAGAACAGATAATTCTCTTTGATGACTTTACACAGGATAAGATTGGCGATTTTCCGGCGTTATGGAATACAAATGGTTCCGGCGAAGTGGTTAACACCAATCTTTTCCCGGGAAACTGGCTGCAGTTTTCTACGAGGAATGCAATCTGGACAGATAACCTTCTAGATTTGCCTGAAAATTACACCATCGAATTTGATGTTGTCCCTATTAAAGGCGAAGAAGGAGGTATGGCAGGTTATACATTCAGGCTGATGCAGAGCATAAATGCCAAATCTTTTGACCATGGTTCGGTTCCTGGAAAAGCCGCACTATCATTTTTTGTGGAATATTATGGAAGACCAGGTTATAGATCCTATATAAATGGAAGCGAAGGTGCGGGACTTGCGCTAAATGGTATTAAAGATGATAAAGCATTATATCAAAAAGAGAATCAAAAATATCATATTTCAGTCTGGGTACAGAAATCCAGAGTACGTATTTACCAGAACGAGACCAAAATGTTCGACTTACCAAAAGCTTTCCCTGTACAAAGCGTGAAAATGGATCGCATAAGATTCGAATATGGGGCAGCATTAGTTTCAAATATCAGGATCGCCGTGGGTGCACCGGATATGAGAAGCAAACTAATAACGGAAGGTAAACTGGTAACCAGAGGAATCCTATTCGATGTTAATTCAGATAAAATTAAACCTGAATCATATGGGACACTTAAAGAGATTGCAAAAGTTCTTTCAGAAAATGCAGATGTGAAGGTAAGGATAATCGGACACACCGACAGCGACGGATCAGATGAATCAAACCTGGACCTTTCCAAGAGACGGTCTGCTTCAGTAAAAAATTCGTTGTCATCTGAATTCGGCATTGATGCTGCAAGGATGGAAACAGACGGAAAGGGCGAATCAGAACCCTCAGTCGATAATAATACTCCTGAAGGAAAAGCAAACAACCGCAGGGTTGAGTTTATTAAGTTATAACGTCTTCAGCTCATCGATCTTTTATCATGGCCTGCAGGATTTTTTAGAAATTCTGCAGGCAGTTTTTTATTCAACTGCCTGCTATGAATTTAACATCTCAGAAATCCAGGAAATATTGTGAACGGTTTAGCGTGTGAAAAGCATAATACAGGTTTTTGCTTATAGCCCTGACTCTTTCACTCTTATCAAATCTTGCAGAACCTCTCAGCCTGTATATACCGATTGCATTGTCAAGACTATAAAGTGCAACAGCAGCCGAAATTCTCTCCATTTCTGTTGCGCCGTTATCAAGCATTTTTAACAGAGGAATCAGTGAAACAGAAAAATCTTCTGGTTCAGCAATTGAATTATCTATGACCTCGGTGATAACTGCAGCAGAACTTACCCGCAAACCTTCATTATCAGAAGTAATTCCGACCTCAAGGTTTTCAGCAATATCACTTTTGTTAGTTGTGGATTTTAGGTCAGCCCCGGCAGCCAGTAGTGGGGCGAACATCAAGGAGGAGAGCAAAAGGATTGACACTAACGTTTTCATATCAGCCTCCCGGTTAAATAGGTTAATTAATCTTTCCGGGTGTAAAGTAATAACGCAGCATAGGATTGTCTATTTAATTTGTATAAAAGGTTGAAATACTCCTTTAACGACGTATTAGAATGATGCGTTATCAGAGCCTGTTCATTTTGAATAAAAATGTTTAGTTTAATCAGGGTTAAAATAGGATTAAAATAGTGGAGGATTTATGAAAGGGTTTATTTTTCTCCCGTTGGTGCTCGTCTTCTCTTTTACTTTACCCGCACAAAATAAAATTACTAATAAAGCTTCTATAAAAATTGATAACATCGTTGAGAAAGAACCCGGCAGCTTTTTAAAGTCAACCGGCGTCAGTAATCAGAACGCTGATTACCAGCTGGTTGATTTTATGGCAAATGCCTTCGGGCCTGCTATATCGTCATTAAATCCACTGGCTTATGATCCTTACTCTGATGTTGTGGCCATAGTTCATAGAGCACATTCCGACTATGGCTCCGGTTCAGGTGAGTTGTGGTATAATATTTCAACAGATAGAGGTGCTACCTGGAGTCGCGTTAATCCTGCCATCAACAGTAGTTTTACACAAGAGTTTGCAAGATATCCAAGTATGGCAATATCAAATTCCCAGCAGAGTCCCGGTATAAATAATGCTCTCACAGTTTTTTCCTGGCCGGAGTTTGACCCCGTTAACGGTTCATTCGGCTGGCTTGGATACGCTGCAGATCAACCGGCAGGGGCAGGAAATTATACAGGGAATATTTTAATGGATAATTATTCATCCAGTGAACCGATTTGGGCAAGCGATAATTCCTCATGGGTATTTTGGATAGCAGCACACTTAAATGATACCGGGATGACTTTATTCAGGACACAGGATTTTATTACCATTGAACAATTAGAATTCCCATCTTCAATTTTTCAGGGCGGAGGAATTATTCCCCTTGGAGGAGTTTCAGTTAATGGCGTATGCTATGTTGGTGCTATCGGAACATACCCTCCTCCTGATCCTGGTAACCCCATAATTTCCGGATGGTATCCCGGATATGTTAAATCGACTGATTATGGTTTAACCTGGAGCGATTGGCAGGTAATCGATTTCCGTCAGGTTCCCTCAATCAGTGATTATGATCGATTGTATGACTTTATTAAAAATGATTCTTATGTAAGCTACTGCGGTGATATAAACGTAGATAACAGCGGTTATGTTCATTTTGCACTGGCTTTAACTGATACCACAACTGATGAGAATACCGGAATAAATTCTATAATTGATTTATATGAAACAAACAGCGGATGGGATGCTAAAATAATTTATACAGGCTTAATCGACGGCTCATTCGATAATGGACCCGGCCTGGGACAAATGGGACCATCACCTTATTTTGCTTTTAATGCTCAACGAAATGTTATGGCTTGTCAGTGGGTTAATGGTCTTTCTGAAAGTATACCTTGGTGTGATTTGTTCTTTTCATACAGAACTCTCTCAACTAATTGGGTAAATCCTATAAATCTGACAATGTCAGATAGTATTAATAACTCACAATCACATCTGGCTCCATTATTAGCCGTGACAGGAACAGAATATACTGCATTCAGTATGTACGCTTACCAGGATGGTGTTTCCGGCCCTTATACTGACACACTGCAGACAACGAATATTTATATAGCTCCTGTAACCTTCAATACTGAAAATGTACCGGTTGAATTAGTTAATTTCTCGGCTAATGTATCAGGCTCCTGTGTAACATTGAATTGGGAAACAGGAACAGAAACTAATAATAGAGGTTTCGAAATAGAAAGAAATTATGCTGCCGGAAATTCCTGGAGTACTATCGGTTTTGTTAAAGGAAATGGAACAACAAGCAGCAGTCACAAATATCAATTCGAAGATAATGGATTACCTTCAGGTGAATATAGCTATAGACTTAAACAGATTGATTTTAACGGAAGCTATGTGTATTCGGAAATCAAAACAGTTTATGCAGCGGGTGAATTATCATTCGAACTATCGCAGAACTTCCCCAATCCTTTCAATCCTGCTACAGAAATTCAATACAGAATTCCCCGGACAAACCTTGTTGTATTGAAGGTCTACGATGTTTTAGGCAATGAGGTTCAAACAATTGTTAATGATGTTCAGGAAGCTGGTTTGCACACTATTCTTTTAAATACAAATAACCTTGCGAGCGGAACTTATTATTATAAACTAAGTTCAGGTGACTTTGTAAAGGTCAGGAAGATGCTGCTTCTTAAATAATAAGTACTTTATAATTTGGCGGGACTCATTAAAGGGAGAAAAAATCTCCCTTTTGTTATGTTTGGTTTTTGAATGGATCTTCCCTTGTTTCTTCGAAGAAGGGACGGTATGATTCCCTGCTCTCCGTTTCCTGAACCCACCCGTTTTCCAGTCCGAATTTATCCAGCAATTCTATTGCCCTCATATACTCTGTGGAAGAAATATTCCGGCTGATCAGGGGATACTTTTCCGCTTTATTTGACGGATAATACTGCGCCATTAAAGAAATATGGATCTTAGGATCCAGTTCTTCAGAAATAAAGCGAAACACATTTTCCGTTTCTGCCAGTCCGTTCGGCATTACAAGATGACGGATAATTAAGCCCCTTACTACAACGCCGTCATCATATATAAGTTCGCTCCCCACCTGCCTGTACATTTCCTTTATTGCAGGTTTAACCGCATCGAAATAATCGCTGACACGTGAATAGGTTTTTCCGGCAGAATTTTCTCCCCATTTAAAATCCGGAAGATAGATATCGATAACACCGTCATACAGCTTCAGCATTTCAACGCTGTCGTACCCATTGGTGTTGTAGATGATAGGAAGATTCAGTCCCTTAACGGCTGCCATGTAAATTGACTTCAGGATGGAAGCAGAAAAATGCGTAGGGGAAACGAGTCCTATGTTGTGACAATTCTTTGCCTGGAGCTCAAGCATAATTTCTGCCAGGCGTTCGTTCGAAACCTCATTCCTGCGTTCAACCTTATAATTCTGACTTATAACATAATTCTGGCAGAAAACGCAGCGAAGATTGCAGTTGCCGAAGAAGATATTCCCTGCTCCCCTGCTACCGCTGAGCACCGGCTCTTCGCCGAAATGAGGCGTATAGGAGGAAACGACCGGCAGGTCACCGCTCTGGCATATTCCATACTCGCCGCTTGTACGATCAACATTGCAATTCCTCGGACAGCTTGTACACGACTGTAATATCTTCCCAGTCTTCCTTAAGCGGTCCTCAAATCCTCCGCTATTCAACGTATTTATGTAAGAAGGAGCAAAGGTCATCGTTTCCTGAAATCAAATTTGTGCAGGCTTAAATTAAGATAGAGTGTGTTCTTACACAATCCCTTTTTCAGTAATCAATCTTTTCTTTTTGAATAAGGAGATAGTATAAGTGAAATCCTGGATAAAACGATCAATGATTTATATCGGTTAAGGCGAGCTGGAAATTGACAAAGAAGGATTATGAGGATAGCTCTCCCTTGCTGAAGAAAAGACCAGGCAGTATGGACAAGACAAACTGGTACATAGAAATTGTTGATTTCAAAGGCTGGGAATTTGATGCCGCACGAAGCGTCAATATCTCTTTCCCGAACCTGCCTGATGGAATTCAGGCGGTTCGGGATTGAGACATCACATTGTTTATTGCAGACTCTGTTAACTATTCAACGTCCAGTGTCGGGATTCTGCCCGGTGTCCAGGGGGCACCGTATTTTTCCATATCAGCTTCTAAAGTCTTCAGATCATAATTGTACAGGTTCTTCAGCTGATCAAGTACGGGCGGGAATTTATCCATCAGTATCTTGTATGCATTGCGTTCGTTCTGTGTAATGTTTGAAGATGAACGATAATGTGTATATGACAGCACTCCGAGTCTCTCATTGAATGTAACCGGTGAAGGAGGATTCTCTTCTGTACTCGGGAAGTTTGATTCCCTGTTGAACTTCAATGAGATATCTTTCAAAGTATTCCAGAGGTTATCGGCTCTTACCATCAGGTCATTAGGTGCTTCGGGAGTGTTTATCAGCGCCTGCTTGATATCTGTTACTCTCTTCATCATATTATCAAGGAATCCTTCTGTTCCACGGATTGCCCTTGCAAGCTTGTTAGCTTTCTTCTGGAAGTTTACAAGCTCAGAGCGGTCGGCGATAGGCAGTGTCGAATTGTTAAGGGGTTTAACAGTAAATTCAACAGGACCATAAAGCTGTTTCTCGCCATTCCTGTTGATCATCGCCATTGTTACAGTGTACTTACCAGGAAGAGCCAGTGTGCTTCCCTGACCTTCGGCAGTCGGGTTGAATTTGTCTTTTACTTCAACAGGCGAGATACTACCGTAACGTAAGTCCCACGCAGCACGGTTAATTCCTTTTGCGGCCGATTTCGTAATTTTCCTAACTACATTTCCTGCCTCATCTTTAACAGTAAATACGAGGTAAGGATCGATCTCTTCGTTCTCTGCCCGAAGCTGTGTGTTGTCAGGCTGCGGAATGGGTTTGCCGTCTTTGAATAATACTTTCTCTTTCTCTTTTCTTTCGTCCTTCAGTTTTTTAGGAACATCTTTTATATAGTATGTAAATACAGCTCCAAATTCCGGATTCGGGGCTTTGAAGTAAGTTGCTCCCTGTCCGTACCTGCCGCCTGTTTCGTGGAACATCAAAGCATCCTTAATTGGAAAGATATAAGCATCTTTATCAAGTGTGGTTTTATTTACTTCGCGGAGAGGTGTGAAGTTATCGAGAATATAAAAGCCTCTTCCGAAGGTGGCTATCACAAGGTCGTTCTCTCTTTTCTGGAAAGCAATATCTCTTACTGCAATGGTGGGTATGCCTGATTTTAACTGCGTCCAAACCTTACCGCCATCATTGGAAAAGAATATTCCGAATTCTGTTCCTGCGAAGAGTAGATCGGGATTAACATAATCCTGCTCGATTGTATGTACGCTTCCGTTTTCCGGAAGGTTGCCAGCGATGGATGTCCATGATTTACCTTTATCCATGCTCTTCAATAGATAAGGTTTGAAATCATCTCTTTGAAGATTATTGAATGAGGCAAAGACAACGTTCTCATCATACTTAGAGGGACAAATGTCGCTAACATACGTATACTTCGGAACTCCGGGGAACTCATCAATTTTGCTCCAGGTCTTTGCATCTTCGGAAACCTGGATTACCCCGTCGTCAGTTCCAGCATAAAGAAGGTTTTCTTTTACAGGCGATTCGGTTAAGGAGATAATGGTTCCGAATAGTGAAGTTGATTGATCTTTTGCCACAGCGTCAACGCTCCAATACTTGCCCATTACCGGCCACTGGTTCCTGTCAAGCTGTGCGGTAAGGTCGGGACTGATTTCCTGCCAGGTGTCCCCCCTGTCGTCGCTTCTGAAAACTTTGTTGGCTGCACAATAAAGCCTGGTGTGGCTGTGGGGACTAACAAACAGCGGGGTATCCCAGTTCCATTTATATGTTAATTCACCTTCTGCAGGTTCGGGACGAATATCGATTGCTTCACCGCTGGCTCTGTCATAACGTACCATATTTCCATACTGTGCCTCTGCGTAAACAATGTTGGGATCTTCAGGATCAACTGCACTCCAAAATCCATCTCCTCCGTTTGTAACAAACCAGTCGCTGTTAACTATACCGTCGGCACTTAATGTTGCAGAGGGACCGCCCATACTGTTATTATCCTGGGTTCCGCCGTACACATAATAGAACGGTTCGGAATTATCAACTACCACTCTGTAGAACTGGGTGACAGGAAGATTTTCCTTGAATGCGAATGTTTTTCCGTCGTCGTAAGTTTCATAAACGCCGCCGTCGCCGCCGATTAAGAAGTGGTCGGTATAATCAGGATCTATCCACATTGCGTGGTCATCAACGTGCCGATCTTTATTCCCTACGTTGTTCCAGGTTTTACCACCGTCAAGCGTTACCTTCGAGAAGGTCTCTGCAGAAAAAATCTTATTCTCGTTCTTCGGATCGACATAAATCTCATTGAAGTACTGTCCTGACGATGCATAATCACTCATCTTATCCCAGCTGGCTCCGCGGTTAGTTGACCTGAAGAAACCGCTCTTTCCTTCTGCCGCTTCCATAATAAGATATAATATATCAGGATTGGAAGGAGCATAGGCGATATCCATACCCCCGATATCCACACCGGGCAGACCTTTCATAATTTTATCCCAGGTCTGGCCGGCATCAGTTGATTTATACACTGCCGATTCAGGACCGCCGCCTATCTTTGTAAACACGTGTCTTCTTCTCTGCTCAGAGGTCGCATACATAATATCAGGGTTACGCGGATCGAAGATTACATTGTTTACTCCCGTGTTCTCACTTATATCCAGGACTTTCTTCCAGGTCTTGCCTGCGTCTTCCGTTCTATATAATCCGCGGTCGCCTCCGGGTCCCCATGCAGAACCCTCAGCAGCAACAAATACGATGTTGGCATTACGGGGATCGATTGCAATCTCACCGATCTGACGCGAATCTTTAAGTCCCATATTATTCCAGGATTTTCCGCCATCAGTG
The DNA here is from genome assembly GCA_963774455.1 of uncultured Ignavibacteria bacterium. Lineage (GTDB taxonomy): Bacteria > Bacteroidota > Ignavibacteria > Ignavibacteriales > Ignavibacteriaceae > DATFVA01. The sequence continues at coordinate 434,785 of CAVZFD010000003.1, read as the reverse complement.
GTTTTATAGATACCGTCGCCGTAACCGAGAGCTCTCTGGTGATTATTCTCGCCTGTCCCGGCCCATACCACATAAGGGTTATTGGGGTCCATAGCAAGGCACCCGATAGAGTACGCTCCGTAATTATCGAAAACCGGTTCAAATGTTATTCCGTCGTTGGTGGTTTTCCAGATATGACCGCTGGCGACAGCTACGTAATACTCAGCATGATTCTGAGGATTAACAGCAAAATCTGCGATCCTGCCAGATGTAAATGCAGGCCCTATGTTTCTCCACTTCAAACCGGCTACTGTTTCCGCCAGGGTGGAATCCTTGTTATCCTTATCCTGAGCAGCAATTGCAAGAGTGAACAGGATTGTGAGGATAACGGAAATATTAATAAATCTTTTCATAATATTTTACAGAATAGTGAATGGATAATTTGATTTGTTATTTGTATGAAATTACTTGTCAACGTGTATTTTAACTGAATTCAACATTCCCCATTTTCCGGCCTCAAATTAACAAACCCGGACTACTTATTCTACATTAAAATGATAAACGGTGCATAATTCCATAAAAAATGCCGGCAGCGGGGAGATCTGCCGGCATGGGATTTGGGGAATCAGGGTGTCTTGCTACTTCAGCATCAGCATTTTTCTGACTGCTGAGAAATTTCCAGCTTTAATTCTGTAAATGTAAAATCCCGAGGATACAGGCTGATTATAATTGTTCCTTCCGTTCCAGGTTATATTATACCTCCCCGGTTCTTTAACTTCAGATAAAAGCGATCTTACAAGTCTTCCCAGGGCGTCGTAAATATTCAGCGTAACCTGCGATTGTACTGGAACATCATACTTTATTTGGGTAGACGGATTAAAAGGATTAGGATAATTCTGAGATAATGCGAATTCTGTCGGGAGGTTATTCACTTCTATCTCAATCTGCTTTGAGTAGCGGATCGTACCGTTGAGGTCAATCTGTTTCAACCTGTACATAACCGGACCGTTATCCGCACCGGCATCTTTGAAAGAATATATTTTTGGTTCGGTGGTTGTACCATTTCCCTCAACGAAACCGATCTTCTTCCAGGTGACGGGATTTGAAGAACCGGGCCTAACTGTACTCCTCTCAACGTCGAATCCCATATTATTTTTTTCTGTGGCAGTGTTCCATCTGAGGATTACTGCATCCGGATTACTCTCGGCGGTGAAGGAAATCAGTTCTACAGGAACTTCACCAAGATGCATAGTAACAGGAACTGTTATTTGCGGAGTTTCGGGATCATTGCTGGTAACGACTACATCCATTGAGTAATTACCCAATTCAAGTCCTTCTGAAATAAAATCAAGAACCAGCGCATAAGAGCTGCCGTTATAAATTGTACCGGAGAAGTTATTTGCAATAAGCCACTCGGGTTCGGCAGAGAACATAACAGCGAGACCATCTTCAACATATGATGCATCGTACGCGATTTCTAGTCCGTCTGAACCATCCATATTTTCAATCCCAACTGTAGCGGAGTTCAGAGTTGCAGCCATATTATTATAATAAAAATATATCTTGTTATTCGACTGCAGCACAACCTGATATGTAAGTGAGCCGGTTGAAGGATATCGCTGCCAGTTTGTAAACTGGATAATCAGTTTATCTGCAGTCTGCTGATAGTAGACGGTTCCCTGGCCGCTGCCGTCAAGATCATCCCAGAAGGCAGAGATAATATTATCCGGCATTCCCACGGTAGGAATACCCTCATTTGTATAAGTATCCTCTGTTATGTTACCGAAGGAAATGAATCCGTTTGAACTAACATAAACGCCTGTTTGAGATTCGCCGTAGAATTTGAAATTGAAACCTATGGGAAGAGGACCTGCGAAACCCTCATCAAGAGGATCGAAAGTTCCTGTGGGAGTCCACCCTGTTACTTCTGTTCCCGTAACCGAAATATCATTCCATTGATATTCCGGACCCTGGGGGTCGTTGCTGTCGATCCACTCGTATCCGAATAAATCAGGGCCGCCGGATCCCCTGATACTCATTCCCTTAATTTCCGCGGGATTATCTTTTGTACCTGCAACGGACGATTTGTTTCTGACAGGAATAAACCTTGCGACAACATCGCCGGGAAATGTATTGTTCGTAAGTTCAACCGTATAATCCAGAGTTGAATTTTCAACAGTTACATTAGAGATCATTATCGAATCGCTTGTACTGGTTCCCTGGGTAAGCAGGCAATATATAGAATCGGGATCGACAGATATCTGCGGAGCCTGCCAGGTTGATTCAACAGGCACATTCGACATAATCGATTTATTTCCCCAGATGTCCGATGCTTTAATTGCGAAGTAATATGGAGTTGAGAAATCAAGATTACGAATAGTATAACTCTTAGCAACGCCGGTCGAATCGGGACCGCCGGGAACAAGAATAGAATTTGCATTTCCGTAATCTTCTTCTGTAACTATTACCTCCGATGAAAATCTTAAATCGTAACTAACGATGCCGCCGAACGAAGTATCATACGGGGCTGTCCAGTTAAGTGTTACAGAATTAGAAGTTGGATCAACAGTTGTAAGGTCTGTAATCTGACCGGGTGCTGTAGAATCCGGTTCCATACCGAGAGTAAGCATCATTGAGCAGTCACCCATAATATTAAACTGTTCCATCATCTTCAAACCCTCACCGCTGCTGCCTCCCCACTGGTCCATTGCGTACATAATACCGTTGAAGCAGACGCCTCCCACGGTTTGTTTTGTCCTGGTTGTAAGCAGGAACATGGCGTGGTTCTGCATATCGCAGGGTGGAACCCAGCTGGCAAGAGTTGAGGCACCGAAAGCACCGATAGCTCCTTTAGGATCGGTAAGACTCCCTTCCCGTACCCAGGCTTCTTCCATACATTCATTCATGGTGAAATCGCCATTATCACAGGCAACATCCAGTATGAAAGGATTTCTATATTCGTTTGAAAGAGCAGCGATATCATAAATATTATAACCTGTGGTGCTCCAGGAAGTTCCGGAACCATGGCCAATATAGTTCACTATACTTCTGCCGTCATTAATTGCAGCTGCAACCTGTGAAGCTGTAGCACCGGGATCGTAAATCTGATCTACAGTTGTAAAAAACAGGTTATTCATAAGCATATCTCTAAGCAGATTCATCCGCTCCCAGTCATATGTACCTGTTCCTCCGTCTTCGTTACTTGCAACGCCGGTTCCTTTTAAATACCAGCCGGCATCTGGACCTGTATCAGGGTACTTTTCATATTTAATAAGTTTATAAAGTATATAATCGAGGTTCTCAGAAGACGATGGAGAAATGCGGGAAACAAAAGCATCTGGATAAGCATCGCTTCCAGCCAGTTTAACGTAGCAGGGATCTGACGGAGCCCCTTCATACGTTCCGCTCATCGTAGGGATCTCGCCTGATTCCCCAACCAGGATAATAAAAGTCAATCCTTCGGGAGAGTTATATAAATTCTGAATGTAACTCTTTATTGATGATGATCCCGAACCCGTTTCAGCAGGATACTCAGCTGTAATAGTCGTAATTCCTTTCTCTATCTTCCAGTCGTAGAAAGGAGTAATATTTGAGGCGTATGCCGAGGGATACACGATAAGGAGTCGTCCTGTTTCATCCAGGGGAATATAATCGTATCCCGGGGAACCATAATTAATAAATAGGCTCTTATAAATATCCGTGAACTCGCGTGAAACTCCGGTAAACGGCCTGGTTCTTACAAGAGGATTAATAACTTGCACTGATTGATCTTCGAATATCTCAACGGTAATTTTCGTACAAATCTTAAGTTTACCCTGGGCAGGATTATACTGCATCGGGTTGAACTGTATCGTTTGTCCCCGCAAGTCCCTCACCACATAAGGATCATCGAGCAAAATATTAGTTTCGGGGTACCATGTATCCTGGTTATAGATATCATCATATGTATAGGGGATGTCTTCAGGATCGATATTCCTGGTAATATGCCCTTTTGAAGGCATAACCTTAAGCGTTTGAATTGTAGTAAATTCCTGCGAGATGATCCTGTAGCTCATTCCTGCAAGGTCGGGGATAATAATGCTTGTCCTGTGTGCAGGCAGCTGCGGAAAGCCCTTATCCATCAGACTGATGCTTCCGGGAACAGTATAGAGCACGGTTGAAGTGCCGTTTACGTCAACATTTTTTTCGTTGTAATGATTCAGTGTGAATTCAACAGTTGTACAGGAGGGACTGGTACTTATAACATTGGACTGAATACCATCATTATAATTATTAACCTGTGCGAAGGAAGTGAAAATAACGGTAATAGATATAAGAAGGATTAAGCGCAAATAATAGAATTTATTCATATTCTCCCCAGAGATATAAATGAGATGAAATTGTCTGTCCAACTTTATAAAAATCCTTAATAGAAGCAAGAATAATTTTCCACGGGTATACTGCCGTGTATCGCTTCGAATTAAAGGTTTGTTTACTTGATGTGTATCACCACTGTGGACCTTTCTATGGTGTAAGTAGTCTAATAAGTAAATAATTACGGAGTGTTATAAAATGACGAAGACAATCGAAAAATTAATTGAGGACCTGTCGGATCCCAACGGTATTATAAGGCAGAAGGCGCGTTATGAACTGGTTAAAATGGGTAATCCCGCACTTGACTATCTCCTGGAGCTGCTGGGAGCGCGGAAGCATCTGGCAAGGTGGGAAGCAGTAAAAGCAATAAGCGAGATCGGAACAGCAGATTCAATTCCTATTCTCATAAATGCACTTGAGGATGAAGAATTCGATGTAAGATGGTTGGCTGCAGAAGGATTAATTGATATGGGACATGCAGCTGTATACCCTCTGCTTAAAGCTTTTATATCAAATAAAGACTCGATCTACCTTAAAGAAGGTGTGCACCATGTACTCAAAGGGCTGGAAACGAGGGAAGATTATGATGATAAATATGAAATCATCAAAGCTCTCGAAACTTTTACAACTCCGAGTACAGTTGAGCTTAAGGTCATAAATATGCTTAAGGATGAACTTGAAGGTGTTAAAAGTTAACGCATATGTTCTGAAACTGGTTTAATTTTAAATATGCAATGAAGGTGAGGTGAAATTTCGCTTTGCCGGTTCGGGTCAAACATCACCTTTGGTTCTAAAAAAATTGGAATAATTATAATAGGTTTGCAAATGAAAAAAAGAAAATTAGGGAAAGAGGGACCGGAAGTCTCTGCAATAGGACTCGGCTGTATGGGAATGTCCGAATTTTACGGGAATGCAGATGAAGCCGAATCAATTAAAACCATTCATAAGGCATTTGACCTTGGAATCAATTTCTTTGATACGGCCGATATGTACGGACCGTATAAGAATGAAATACTGGTGGGCAAGGCTTTAAAAGGCATCAGGGAAAATGTAATACTTGCAACGAAATTCGGTATTGTACGCGGGGAAGATGAAAAATCCCGCGGCATAAACGGAAAGTCCGGATATGTAAAGTCTGCCTGCGAAGCTTCATTAACGAGGCTTGGAGTAGATCATATTGATTTATATTATCAGCACAGGGTTGATAAGAATACACCAATAGAGGAAACAATCGGAGCAATGGCCGACCTGGTTAAGGAAGGAAAGGTAAGGTTCCTGGGGATGTCAGAGGCATCAGCTGATACGATCAGGCGTGCGAACAAAGTACACCAGGTAACCGCCCTGCAGACAGAATACTCTTTATGGACGAGAGATCCCGAAGCTGAGATTCTTAAAACCGTGAAAGAAATGGGAACAGGATTCGTGGCTTATAGTCCCCTTGGCCGAGGATTTTTAACGGGAAGATTTAAGAGTCCTGAAGATCTCAGTGAAAATGATTTCAGAAAAAACTCTCCCAGATTCCAGGGAGAAAACTTTGAGAAAAACCTGCAGCTTGTTGATAAAGTAAAGGAGCTTGCAAAGAGCAAGGGCATAACGCCGGCCCAGCTTGCACTTGCGTGGGTTCTCAGCAGGGGTGAAGATATTGTGCCCATTCCCGGAACTACAAAAATCAAACACATTCAGGAAAACATCAAAGCAGCAGACATCGAACTCTCAGCTGACGAGATGCGACAGCTGGAGGAGATATTTTCTATGAATGCAGCCAGCGGATTACGCTACCCGGAAACGGCAATGAAAACTGTGAATGTTTAGAAGCGTTTATTAACAAATACCGCTGACAAGAGAGTATTACGACTGTTTAGTCGAACTCAAATAATTATCGTCGAATTCCAATGACCATTACCTTATAGATGATGCAGGTTTGGGATGGTTTTACTGTTTTTGAAACGGGCACACCCTTTGTATCTCCGGATCCTGACGACCTATTTAACAATTTTTATAAGGGAAAAACTATGAACCACCTAATGAAATCAGTTTCTCTATTAGTCATTGCACTTATGTTATCATCGTGCAGTGATGAATTTACAGGAAGTATAACCCCGCCTGATATCAGTTCCGTTTCGAAAGATAATTTAGTGGTGCCGGGAGAGCTCTCTCCTGAAGAAGCTGAAGGCATCATACTGATGAGGCAGGAAGAAAAAGTAGCGAGAGATGTTTATACCGTACTGGGACAGACCTGGGATCTCAGTATATTTGAAAACATAGCGGCTGCCGAACAAAAACATATGGATGCTGTAAAAAGATTGATTGACAGATATTCGCTTGAAGATCCGATAGTGAGTGATGAGATTGGGGTATTCTCGAACCCCGTCTTCCAGCAGATGTTTGATGATTTTACTGCGCAGGGCCAGATCTCAGTTCCGGAAGCATTCCTTGCGGGACAGACAATTGAGCAGCAGGAAATTGCAGCACTGGAAAACCAGCTGGATTTTGTAGATAATACCGACTTGATCCAGGTATACACAAAACTTAAAGCTGCTTCTGAAAAACACTACAATGCTTTCCTGATTCATATAACCCCTTCTTCTTATTAATGGTAAGTGCGCCCGGTGAAAAAATCATAGCCCGCCGGGCGCTCTCCTTAGCTTAAGCCACCAAACTTTTCCTACAACTGGTATAATTAAAAAGTTGATGAGTATTAATCAATATTTCATTATATTAAGATTATCACATAAAGATGACAATCAATGTATTTTAATAATCCAGCGAGGTAGTATGATGAAAAAGTTACTATTCATTCTTTCCCTGATGACTCTCCTTTCCCCGATCGTAAAGTTATCAGATTTATATGCACAGCAGAAAAATCCTTTAATTGAGTTTTGTACAGGTACCTGGTGTCAGTGGTGTCCCTGCGGGGATGTAACAATAGAAGATTTGTTGTTAACGAATCCAAACCTTATTCCGCTGGCTTACCATGGACCAGTCGGTCAAGATCCTTATGCGAGTTTTCCGGGAAATAATATTATAGGTCTGATGGGTTTTACTGGATATCCTACAGCTACTGTGAACAGGATGAGTGCGCTTGGAGATTACAATACGTGGACACAAAAAGTAGCAGCCCAGGCTGGTGAAATGGCAACTGTATCCATTGACATACAGAGAACTTTTGACCAAACTACGGGTCAGCTGGAAGCCACAGTTGATATGACAGCGCTGGAAGATCTCACAGGCCAGTTTAAATATAACATAGTTCTGACGGAAGACAGTCTGATCTATAACCAGGTAAATAACGGTAATTGCGTAGGAGGAGGAGCAAACTGGGTCCATTACTGGGTTGTACGGGCAATGATCAATGGGGCTGCCGGAGAAGATGTTAATACTGGTTCAGCCTGGAATACCGGAGAAATGATCTCAAAAAGCGTCTCTTATACAGTTCCCACATCATATGATGCGGAAAAATGTCACCTTGTAGTCTTCGTTTATAAACAAAATTCACCAATGTATCTTGCAGAAGTTCAGCAGACAGAGAAATATACCCTCATCCCTCCGGATTATGTTTCTACAGCAAGCCAGACAAGTTCTGACGTAATAGCTGATAACAGCACTGTAGCAGATTTTAATGTTGTCATTCATAATATCGGAGTACAGAATGACATATATGATCTCGATCTTTCTTTCAACGGTCCCTCCGGCTGGAACCTCGAATACACAGATGAGAATGGTACATACCCTATGGGTCAGACTGACTCAGTTGAGGTTGCTTCAGGTGATTCAACTGTTGTGACTGTTCACGTTAATCCGTCCGGAATAAACGGATACGGAGTAACTCAGCTTAATTACGCGTCCAGGATCTCTCCTCCAAATCACGGCTCAGTTGAATTAAGGAATGTTACAACAACAGGTGTAAACGTGCTTGTTATAAATGCCAACGAAAGCGAATATGAAGCTTACGTTGATAGTTCGGTTCAAAGAGTGTACACCGGAAGTTATGGAATAGTTTCCAGAAATTCACTTGTGAGTCCAAGTGCAGATCTTTCCCATTTCTACACTGTAATATGGACAGCCGGCACAACAAAACCTGTATTCTACCAGCAGGATGTTGATGCACTTCAATCTTACCTTGATGCTGGAGGAAATCTTTTAATCAGCGGACAAGACATAGGAAGTGATATTTTCAAACCTACCGGCCAAAGTCAGTTTGCACAGGATTTTTATCAAAATTACCTGCACGCTGATTTTGTAAAGGATACAGCAAATGGTTTCATTATAAATGGAATTTCAGGTGATCCGATTGGCGACGGACTTTCATTCGTTTTGTATAGTACAGTTCACACCAGATCACATGATCAGATCAGCGCTCACGATGCTGATGCGACCCCTTTTCTACAAGTTGGAACTTCAGGGTCAATTATCGTAGGATTGAAAGCTGATCCAACAGGATACCGCGTTGTGTATTCTTCTGTAGGGCTTGAGCAAATGCCTGCTAATGTACGCGACAGCGTTACCGCACGAAGTATCAGATGGCTTATGGAGAACGTTGTAGTCGGAACTGAGGGAAATAACGAAGTTCAACCGAAGACCTATGCTCTTGAACAGAATTATCCAAACCCGTTTAACCCGACTACCAGGATTAAATATTCGATACCTGAAAATTCGTATACGAGTTTGAAAATTTATGATATACTTGGCAAGGAGGTAGCGGAACTGGTTAACCAGGAAAAACAGGCCGGTACTTACCAGGTTGAATTCAATGCATCCGCCCTGTCTTCAGGCGTATACTTCTACAAACTTAAATCGGGCAGTTTCATCAGCACGAAGAAGATGATCGTTCTGAAATAAACATTTCCGTTGTTTCATTTATCCCGGCGGGCTGATGCCTGACCGGGATTTTTTTTGCCCGGGAAACAGTTTTTGTTGACTTTAAAGAGATTTTTTCTTGCACTATTTATTTTTTTTGATTATTATCACTCCACAGATTCATCGACCTTTAGATACAAATATTCTGAGATGTTTCGGCATTGGTTTGAACATTAAAATGAAATAAGTAATTAATTCTAATTAATTTATTCTTCAATCATCAAACCGGAGGTCTCATGCGCATCAGAACTGCTACATTCTTTTTTGGTACTGATCTGTTTTACATCTCTATACAGTCAGTCATCCCAGCCGGAGCAGCTGGATAAATATGCTACGTACCAGGTTAATCCTAATCCCAATCCTATCGTAGAAACACCTATTGAGGAAACATTTGGTTCGAACGCATTTGTTTTCGGGCCCGCAGGAGTCAGGAGACGCGGAAATGTTTTCCTTTGTACTACAGCGAAGAAACTTGTAGAAACTAGGTCGTACCTGAATCCTACAGCTGCTGCAAGCATTCAGTTTTTAGTTTATGAAGGATCATCCTTTGCCGGAACTTACAACCTTGTAAGCTCTATAGATGTTACCGGGGGACCGGGCGAAGGCTGGTATAGTTCAGGTGCAATGGATTATGATCTTCAGGCTGGAATGTACTACCTTATCTATCCTCAGTGGGATGTTAATGCTAATTACTACAACCAGCAGGCAATTTCTCCTTATCCTATTCCCTGTTCATTCGGTGAACTGGTAGGAGGAGTCGGCTGGGATTGGGCGCCGGTTTATTCGGTTCCTGCTCCTGCAACTCAAACTTCAACCGGACTGGAAGGCACGGGCGTAGCATACTACCAAATAGTTGTAACCGATGATGTTGTTCCTGTTGAAATGACTTCCTTTACATTCAATGTAAAAGATAATAATGTGAATCTGAACTGGAGAACTGCAACGGAGACAAATAACAGCGGTTTCGAAGTTCAGCGTATGACTTCCAGTGAATGGCAGACAATCGGTTTTGTAAAAGGTTCAGGGACAACAACTCAGCCGCAGACATATTCATTTACGGATGCAGGGCTTGCGTCCGGTACTTACTTTTACAGGCTGAACCAGGTAGATCTGGATGGATCTACACATGCTTCTTCTGAATTGTCTATAGTTATTAATACAGTCGTTGATTTTGCCCTCGATCAGAATTATCCAAATCCTTTTAACCCAACAACACAGATTGGGTATTCAGTCGGCCAGCGCGCAAATGTAAGCGTGGTAGTTTATGACCTATTGGGTCGTGAGATTGCCGAACTTGTAAACGAAGTTAAAGAACCGGGTTCATATAAAGTGAACTTCAATGCTTCAAATCTGCCGAGCGGTGTTTATACCTACAGGATTCAGTCAGGCAGTTTTGTACAGACAAAGAAGATGATGTTGATGAAGTAATATTCATCTTCATCTTGTTTTTAAGGGAGCTTCGGCTCCCTTTTTTTTGAACGAAAATCCACCGTTAATATCATACTTATTTTATCACAACCTCGGGTTAATGTCCAAGGCAGCAGTTAACGGACACGATCTGATAACGGTCCAGAAATGATCCGAAAATGGTTAGATTATTGTCCGGGCAGGCCCCATCCTACCGGATTCCGACCATAATAGGACGTATTCGAACTGAATCGAACCCTAATTACGGTACCGGTTAGCCAGCATCCTGAGGGTTACAGCCTGATTGCAGTTCGGTTACGGCCCGATTCCAGATCCGTTACAGCCCGATTCCAGATCCGTTACAGCCTCCATTCAAGATTCGTTAAAGCCTGATTCCAGTTCCGTTCCGGTCCTATTATGGTCGGATTACGGTCCGGTTAGGCCAGCACCCTGGAAGTTACGGCCCGGGTCACAGCCCGATTCCAGATCCGTTACGGCCACATTCAAGATTCGTTAAAGCCCGATTCCAGTTCCGTTACGACCTGATTGCAGTTCGGTACGGTCCTATTATGGTCGGATTACGGTCTGATCATGATCAGATTATGGTCCGATTCAAGATCCGTTACGGCCGATTCCAGATCCCTTACTGTCCGAAGATGGTCAGATCATGATCGGATTTCAGTCGATCATGATCGGATTTCAGTCGATCATGATCGGATTACGGTCCGATTCAATTCCATTACGAACTGATTACAATTAAAACGATTCTCAGGTTACTTCCCCTGCTGTCTCATTTCGAAACCAATTGCACCACTATCGCGTTCCGTTCTACACTCCATAAACGCTCCCCTTCCCTTACTTTACACACTCCACATACGCTCCACATACGCTCCACATACGCTTTAACCACTCTTTAACCCCGGTTTTCAGGGCAGTTCCTTTTTTTACATATAAAAAGGATGGATGGCACAAAGCACGTTCCGCCCGGCTCTTTTTGACGGGACGCTAAGTATTCACTAATTTTGTCAGGTTAACTTTTTAAGGAGATATGAGATTTCATTTGTCCATCTTTGTACTCCTCTTGGGGATAACTTCTACAGCGGCCCAGTTCCGGATGACTCCCCCGGGCTCAACGCTGAATGGAAATAACCGGCCGGGAAGCAAATTATCCATGGCGGAAAATCCGCATCCCGATCTTCTGCTTTTCGGAAACCTTGGAAATAATATAATCAACAGTTTCAAGGGGGATAATCTTTATCTTCATCTGGCGGGTATTGCCTCCACCATCGTGATCGTGGCAACCAACACTGATTACAATGTACACAAGTTTTTTAATGACCACGAGCAGTACGGTGAAGCCGCTATGCCCATAATTCGTGCGGGAATGTTTATTCCCTTTGTTACTGGAGGATCATTATTTGCTTACGGAAAGTTTGGTAAAGATGACCGCGCCGTTGCTGCCTCTTTTGCTGTATTGCAGTCGAGCCTGGTTGCCTTCCTCTATAATTCATTATTAAAAGCTGTGACGGGCAGGCCCAATCCCGATTGGCAGCATCAAACGGATATGAAGGAATTAAGCAAGACCTTCAGGTTTGGTTTTATGAGAGGAGGAATATTCTGGGGATGGCCGTCCGGACATACGTCATCCACAATGGCTGTTGTATCGGCACTGACTACGTTTTATTCTGAAAAGACCTGGCTTAAAATAGCCGGGTATTCGGTTGCGGCTTATATGATTTACGGGGTTTCCTCTCTGCACCGCGGCGGAATGCACTGGTTCTCGGATGCTGTAGCAGCAGCCTTTATGAGCTACGCAATCGGCTCAACAATAGGCAAATACTACAGGGACAAATTTCAGCAGCCTGCAACAGACTCACAAGGTACACCTCCTGGGATGGAACTGCCTCTGATAAGCATACAATATGCCTTCTGAAAATTATGGGATTACCTGTAGAGAGAATAGATAAGAAAAACAAATCCTGATAACGACAATCCTATTCCTATTAATCTTTTCAGCATACGTTCATCTGTCCTGGTTGAGAGAGAATTCCCCAAAAAAGCTCCTGCCACAAAACCTATCACAACAGGAACAGCATAACCGAAATGAACATTCCCCAGAAAATAATGACTAATGCTGCCGGTGAAGCTGGTAATTACAATCATAAATAAACCTGTGGCAGAGGCAATCTGAGGAGGGGTGGAAAAAACTCCTACCATTATCGGAACTTTGAGAAACCCGCCGCCTATTCCGAATAATCCGGCCATCGTACCTGCGATGATTCCGAAAACAAGTGCCAGCATAAGACTAACCCGGTATGCACCGTAATTTGTCTTCCGGATAACGGAAGGTCCTATTTTATTTATCTTATAAAAAATTGTATCCCTGATATTTTTGGGTTTAGTATTAAAAGATCCTTTAAAGAAGGTTATGCCGAGATAGGAAATAAAAACGCCGAATACGAGTTCCAGGATAAAGATTGGAATTATTACCGAGAGATATGAGCCGAGAACCGTACCGAAAGCTGTAGGCACTTCAAGCAGAAGTCCTGTCTTAAAATCAATTAAGTTCTTCCTCCAGTTAAAGATGGTGGAGATAAGCGCACTGGGAAATAAAGCTACAATAACCGAACCCACTGCAATATTAAGAGGAACATTAAACCCTATAACCAGCAGGGGGATCATAAATACTCCGCCCCCAAATCCGACGATCGTCCCAAACCCGCTTATAAGAATTCCCAGCAGTATTATGAGGATTTCCATGTTCTTTCTTTATTCAGGAAATATTATATTTTAGTTATGAAGCTGCAAAGCTAAATAATGATGGCAGATAAAAGTAACAATTATCCAAGTTCGGATGCAAAAAAAACTTTGAATAACAAATAAACAAATAATTTCAGGGAGGATTTATGAGCGAGAATAAAGGGACCTCAAATAATAAAACCCGCAGGGAGTTCATAAAAACCGGAATAGCCGGAGGCATTGCCGTTCTTTCTCTCCCTTCCCTTTCATTTGCTGCCGGGCAGAAACAGGACAAATTTTTCAGCCTGGTGCCATTTGAGCTTGATGAGATTACGGTAAGCGAGTTATCTGATGGGTTTAAATCGGGCAGGTATACCGTGCGTTCTATTGTCGAACTTTACATCTCCCGCATAAATGAAATTGACAAAAAAGGTCCGGTCTTAAACAGTATTATCGAACTGAATCCCGAGGCTTTAAGTATTGCCGATTCACTAGACAAAGAGCTTAAGGAAAAAGGTCCCCGCAGTCCTTTACACGGAATCCCACTACTCATAAAAGACAATATCGATACCGCAGACAAAATGCTTACAACTGCAGGATCGCTGGCGCTTATGGGTTCAAGACCACCCAAAGATGCTTTTGTTGTCGGTCAGCTTCGTAATGCAGGTGCTCTAATACTGGGGAAAACAAACCTGAGCGAATGGGCAAATATCCGTTCCACGCATTCGACCAGCGGGTGGAGCGGGCGCGGAGGACTAACAAAAAATCCCTACGCACTTGATAGGAATACATCCGGTTCAAGTTCAGGTTCAGGTGCAGCTGTATCATCGAACCTTTGTGCTGTTGCTATCGGAACCGAAACTGACGGTTCGGTTGTCAGTCCTTCTTCCATAAATGGTGTTGTAGGAATCAAGCCTACGGTAGGACTTGTAAGCCGGACAGGAATCATTCCCATTTCCCATTCGCAGGATACCGCCGGTCCTATGGCAAGAACCGTGAAGGATGCGGCTATACTTCTTGGAGGAATGGCCGGCATCGATCCGGAGGATGATGCCACAAGAGATAAGGAAAGGGTAGCTTATCCTGACTATACCAGATTTCTTTCAGATGACGGACTTAAAGGTGCAAGGATAGGAGTGGTTAGAAAATATTTCGGGTTCCTCCCTTCAGTTGATAAGATAATAGAAGATGCGTTAGAGGTACTTAGAAAGAATGGGGCAGAACTTATCGATCCGGTTGAAATTGAGTCGCTAGGAAAGTTTGACGATTCCGAACTGACCGTGCTCTTATATGAACTAAAGGCTGATATGAAAGCGTACCTTGACAGGAGGGGTCCAGATAGTCCGGTAAAATCCCTCAAAGATATTATCGAATTCAACAGGAAGCACGAAACCGAAGAGATGCCTTATTTTAAGCAGGAGCTTTTCCTTCAGGCTGAGGAAAAAGGACCGTTAACCAATGACGAATATATAGAAGCTCTGGTTAAAAACCAGAGTCTTACCCGCGATGAAGGTATAGACCGGGTGATGGATGAGTATAAGCTGGACGCGCTGGTTGCGCCTACTGACAGTCCTGCCTGGCTGACCGATCTTGTGGACGGTGACCATTTCCTAGGAGGATGTTCTTCACTTGCAGCAGTTGCGGGCTATCCTCACATAACAGTACCGGCCGGATTTGTTTTTGGTCTACCCATCGGGATATCTTTTTTCGGCAGGGCATGGAGTGAATCAGTATTGCTTAAAATAGCGTACGGCTTCGAGCAGGCTTCAAAGGCAAGGAAAAAACCCGGATTCCTCCCCACAGTAAATCTGGAAGTATAATAAAAGAAGCCCGGGAACTTCGGGCTTCTGTTTAATAAAAAAAATGCTCCCACTTAGTTTCTGTGGAGCCGCCTCTTATTTCACAAGAATCATCTTCCTGACTGCAACATAATCAGATGCCTGAATCCTGTATATGTAAATTCCGCTGGCGAAACGGTTTGCATTCCACTCTACTTTATATCTGCCGGCCTTTTGTTCTTCGTTTACCAGGGTCGCAACTTCCTCTCCCAGAACATTATATATCTTTAATGCGATATAGGATTCCTCGGGAATGTCATATATAATTGAGGTAACAGGATTGAAAGGGTTGGGATAATTCTGAAATAACTGATAATTCCGGGGTTCAAAATCGAGGCTATGTTCAACTTCTATAGCTGGTTTATAATACTTAAAAATTCTCCCCCCTGATACAACAGCCCAGCCATAGCCGGAGTTCACCATATCTGCCTTAAATATACTCTCCGGCCGTGACAAAACCTCCCAGGAGTCTCCTCCGTTGGATGTTACCCATACCCGGTTTCCGAATATCCAGCCATTTTCCGGATCTGTGAATACTACCTGTCCGCTATTAAATATCGATAATGTATCCCAGGTTTGTCCTCCGTCGTTTGTCTTAATTAATTTATTCTGGTAGCCCGATATGGTACCCGTGATCCAGCCGGTTGTATTATTTATAAAATAAACACTTGTAAGGCTATAGAATCTCCAGAATCCGTTAGGATCTAAATTTCCCCAGCAGGCTGACCAGGTCTCTCCCCCATTCATTGTTTTTAATACTAGTCCATTGTTCCCGACAGCAAAACCTGTGAGTTCATCCGTAAAGCATACTTCGGTGAGACCGGTTCCTGCAACATTTATATTCGTTTGTGAATTCCAGGTTCCTCCTGCGTCTGAAGAAAATAATATAGCCGGATTATAATTGGCTGTAGAACCGACTGCCCATACCTTGGAACCGACCGTTTGGATTGACTGCAGCTTCAGAGTATCGAAAACAGAAAGATCCCAGTTTGATCCGTTATCGGTCGTCCTGTACACATAACTTTTATCATAATATGTGAATGATTTGGCCAGACCAAGGGTAGTATTTATGTTTACAGCATCTACGTCAATAAAATAGAAATTAGAATCACACAAAATAATACTCCAGTTCTCCCCGCCATCCGCGGTATTTAATATTACTGCATTGCAATCATTTAAATCGTCATCAGACCCGGCAATCACCCCGTATTCAGGATCAATAAAATCAACCCCCTGAAGTAATGCTGATGTTACTGTTTTGTTCTTCCTTTCCCAGGTATATCCTCCATCCGTTGTATTCAGTATAGTACCCAGAGAAGAAACCAGCCACCCTGTATTCATATTTTCAAATTCAATTTCTCCCAGCTGAAAATCGATCGCTTTGAAAACTTGAATAGCCTCCCAGCTTACTCCGCCGTCGACTGATTTTAATATCGTCATTGGAGTATCGTAACTGGTAGTATACCCTACCCAGACATTCATGCTATCTAATGCAAACATTTGACATCCGAATATATCATAATAAGCTGATGCCTCGATAATTTTTTGAGTGTTCCAGGTTGTTCCCCCGTCGGAAGTTGAACAGATTTTCAGATTCCTTGTGGAATAGTCATATTGCTCATAGACAATCCATCCGTGCAGCTCATCAGAAAAATACATTGTTTTTAATCCCTCGGATGTGTCTGCATATTGTATTTGCCAGTCTGTTCCGCTGTTTGATGTGTGAGCAATCTGCAGAATCTGTGGCTGAGACGGTTCCCTGAATCCAAACCACGCTGAATTCGGGTTCAGGAAAAATATTTTTTCCGCTTTAATCATTGATGGGAAAACCATATCCTGATTTGTCCACGATTCACCTCCATCTGTGGTTTTAATAACTGGCAGAGAATTTCCAACTCCATCATATAATATAGAGATCAATCCATCATTTGGATTGAAAAATTCAAAATAAAATCCATCATAGAAAGAGTTAGGAATAGCAGGTGGTGTCTTAATCTCCCAGTCTGCTCCTCTGTTAATCGATTTAAAAAGTACGAAATCAAAGGCATCATCATTTACACCTGCAATCCAGATTGTATCCCCGCTCATCTCAATATCAATTAAAATAGTATCTGCTCCAATACTTTTTTTATTCCAGTTATTTCCATTATCATTTGAGGTAAATATACCTGCAGGAAACAATCCTGAATAATAATTAATGCTTACGCCTGTCGTTATTATAAAACTATTATCACTGCAAACAGATACTAATAATGCATCTGTGGGATAAGGATTTTGAAGGGTCCAGTATTTATCCTGCTCCCCTTGAACTGCAGGAGAATAATTATGTATATCAATCTTCTCATTCTCTTGCTGATGCCTTAACTCAGGTAACTTTTTGTCAGTGAATTGTTTTTCAGAACTGTAATTCCACCTTTCGGTTCCCGCCGAACTGATCTTATTATAATGATCCAATTGCTGCGCATAGTCAGAACAGACCATCATGCAAAAGACGAATAGGTAAATTAAATTTCTCATATCTCCCTCTCCTAAAATCAAATTAGAAAATAAAACAGGAATTGAGCGATACCTTTTTGATGATAAAGCTTTGGATGAAAATGATATCTGGAGAAAATTTAATGTATAGTGCTCCCCCAATTGTCATGAAATTGTCAAAAATGGATGGGCAATTCAGAAAATCTTAAAGAGAGAGCGTTTTAGCTCTGTTCAAGCATATAGAGCTGCCAGAGATCCCGGGTGCTGGTATGTAGAATGGGCGAGATTGCAAGTTTCCCAGTCAGGCCTATACTTTTTTCAAGGTAATTTAACTCAGTGAATTTGTCCCTGGTATCTTCGTCGATGGTGACAGGAAAGCCGGCCTGCTTCAACAGCAATACTCCTTTGGCTTCAATTGATAGTTCGATGTGATTTCTGATGTAGGCTATCATATCGACAATGACATCCGGTGAAAAATTATTCTGCAGCGAGTTCAGATACTGACCTTTATGCGACTCTGATAATTTCCCCTCATTTATCTGTTCGAGTAGTCCACATCGGTATCCAGTCCCGATTCCAGCCAGTGCTTCAGAATATTTTCACTCCTGTAGAAGACATATACTATTACAATAGGTAAAATAATTAACTGCAGTGCTGTTAAAATTATCGGTGCCAGTATAAAATGATTAAAGAAAGAATGGATACCTATTGCTAAAATCAGTCCCGGAAACAGAACAACTAACTGCCGGGAGCGGACATACTGGCCTGGTTTTTTTTCTAGTTAGTCTATCGGGGATTGGGTGGAATCAACATTACTTTCGTATTAAAGTCAATTTTGTTTAATTGAACAATCTCACGAAAACGGGAAATACATACGCATAATTTTAGATCAGTATCATAGTATATAATATTCATCCTTTCTTCCCGGAAGGACTACCTTAATTAAAAATTATTGCGTATTATTATTTTTTAACCCCAGGAATTAATGAATAAAATGAAAAAATATGAAACACTGGACCCGGAAAGCTGGGACGATCTGCGTCGTCTGGCTCATCGTATGGTAGATGATGCTGTTAATTATGTTGAAGCGGTGGGTGAAAGACCTGTATGGCAGCCTGTCCCGGAGGATATCAGAAATAAATTCAAATCCCCTATCCCCAATGAACCTTCAACCGCCGACGATGTATATAACGAATTCCTTGAGACAATCTTTCCCTATCCGATGGGCAATATTCATCCAAGGTTCTGGGGCTGGTATATGGGGAGCGGAACCCTTTTCGCAGCGCTTGCCGAATTTATGGCTTCTGTAATGAACTCAAATCTTGGAGGAGGTCACCATGCCGCCCCGCTGGTTGAAGAACAGGTAATCAATTGGATGAAAGAAATGCTGGGTCTCCCGGAGAATTCTAGCGGACTCCTCGTGAGCGGAGCTTCGATGGCAAATTTTGTGGGATTAACGGTCGCAAGAAATGCAAAGGCAGGGTTTAATGTCAGAGATAAGGGAATGCGGAGCGCACCTCAGTCTCTAATTGTTTATGCCTCTGCTGAAGTCCATAGTTCAAATCAAAAGGCGATTGAGCTGCTGGGACTAGGCCAGGAGAATCTTCATTACATACCTGTAAAAGATGATTACACGATCGATATAGATGTGTTAAAATCCACTATCAAAAAAGACCGGGAATCCGGTCGCAAACCAATTTGCATCATCGGTAATGCCGGAACAATAAATACAGGAGCAATAGACGATCTTGAAAAACTGGCAGCCCTCTGCAAGGAGGAAAACCTCTGGTTTCATGTGGATGGTGCTATCGGCGCTGTAGCGGTTTTATCAAAATATGTTAAACCAAAACTTATGGGAATACAGGAAGCTGATTCTGTGGCTCTTGATCTTCATAAATGGCTTCATATTCCTTTTGAAGCGGGATGCATCCTGATACGGCATGAAAAAGAACATCGTGCCGCGTTCTCACTAACACCTGAATACCTTGCGCACGAAACCCGGGGCATACCCGGCGCGCACCTCTGGTTTTCTGATTACGGGGTGGAACTATCAAGGAATTTTCGCGCACTCAAAGTCTGGATGTCTTTTAAAGAACATGGACTCGCTAAATTCGGCAGAATGATTGACCGGAATATCGAACAGGCTCATCATTTCGGAAAACTGGTGGAAAACGATCCCAACCTGGAATTAATCGCTCCGATAGGACTGGATATAGTCTGTTTTCGTTTTAATCCCGGAATCACCGATACTGAACGATTAAAGAACTTAAACAAAGAAATTTTATTTCAACTTCATGAGCAGGGAATTGCGGTGCCTTCATATACTACGTTAAAAGGTATTTATTGTCTCCGGATTGCTATAGCAAATCACCGAAGCAGAACAGAAGATTTCGATCTGCTCGCAAAGGAAGTAGTCAGGATAGGAAAAGAGCTGGTTGAGAATGAATCAAAACCTGTCAGCTGAGATTTGACTATGGAACAAAAAATGAATGCGGATATTGAAATAGCTGCGGAATTAGTTAGGGAGGAATGTACGAAGGAATTCATCCGTGCCTATGAAGAGGCCGGAATTAAGGGTCTTTGTGAAGACGGCAGAATAGAATATGCTGTTGATTCCGTAAAATCTCTCGACCTGCTGAAGATCCTTATCCGGATTCAACCAGGAAGTAATACAATTTAGTTTTATCCCTTGTAAGATTCCTATTCATTTTAATTCGCAGGCAGATATGTTGTAACGAATGGTGCCGAAAACAATATATCCAACGGGATTAGCTCGACAAGTAAAACTAATTTCTTTTTAAGATCATCGAAGTGATATCATCGCTCTGGGGTTCACCGTTTACATGCTTACCAACGTCTTCCACAATTCCGTTGATAAATTCGATGGCCGGCTTATCAGCGTTATTTTGAAAGAATTCAATCATTCTCTCATCCGAATATTCAACTTCATCTTTATTCATTGCTTCGGGAATCCCGTCGGTATAGAAGAAAAGCTTATCGCCGGAATTCATCACCAGTTTTTCGCCCTGGTAAGGTATGCCGAAGTCGAGCATTCCCAGTCCAATACCGCCTGCATTGATCTTATTAAGTTTCCCGTCTTTCCTGAGAAAAAGTATTGGATTATGACCGGCATTTACAACATCAAGCTCCCCGGTTTTTGAATCCAGCACAGCTATAAAGAAGGTAATAAACTTATCCGGAGGTGAAGCATTGTATATCAGCTTATTCAGCCTGTCGGTCAATTCAGTTAAGGGGAGATCAAATTCAAGATATGAATACAACGAAGCATTCAAGGTATTCACAAGCAGTGCGGCTGCTATACCTTTACCGGCAACGTCGGCAATTATTAAAGCATATTTCCCGTCGCCCTTATCAATACAGTCGTAATAATCACCTCCTACTTCACGTGATGGGATGTTCTTCCCGGCCAGTTCATAACCTTCAATCACCGGAAGTTTATCGGGTATAATCCTCTGCTGGATTGAGGCCGCAAGCAGAAGTTCCTTTTCAATCCGTTCTTTTTCAAGTGATTGCTTCAAAAGGAAGTTATTTTCAATCGCTGTCTGTACCTGTCTCGAAATTGCTTCAAGCAGCATCTGGTCGAGCTCAACAAATTCGATAACCCCCTTACGGGTTTCTTTTTCGGAAAGGACAAACCTGTAAAGCATATTCCGGAATTCAAAGGATGATTCGATTTTAAACCTGCTGTTCAAAATTTTATCGGCCGGCATACCGGGAGGAAAAGTGAACTGCTGTTCAGCGAACTCCTTATTTCCCTTAGATATGTTTATTAATGCCGATGATGAATTGGTCAACGATACCATCCTTGCGAGGGCCATCTCGAAGAGGATATTCTGATTTTCAAACTTTGCCAGGTCAATTCCAGTTTCTATCAGGTTATTAAGCTGCAGAATTTTTTCATTCAGATCGAATATAAACTTCTTTTCTTTTTTCTGATTAAGGAAGGATTCATATGCACTGGAAAAAACCTGCAGAAGTATCTGAAGTGTTATTTTGTCAAAGTCAGATAGGCCATCCCCATAGAGTTTGTTGCCAAGCAGGATTCCCAGGAAGGATGAATCTGTCAGCGGCAGAACGATAGAAGCATTATACTTTCCATCTTCAAAATAAATAGTCTGCTGCTTCTGGTTATCCAGGTATTTCTTATCTGCTTCATCGAACTTTTGTGATCCAATCACTTTCCAATCTGATCCCGGTGCAGCTTTGTGAAGCAGATGAAGATTAGTGATCATGAAATTTGCTCTGAGCAGATTACCGAAGTTTTTAAAGATTCCCTCGAATGAATCCGACTGTGTTAACAGCTTAAATCCTTCCTGGAAGGATTCAGCCTGCAACGAAAGCTTTTCAACTAGTAAATTCTGTTCCAATTAAACAACCGTTATAACTTTATATTTTCTATAAGACAAATGATCTTATGCAAGTTCCTTCATAGCAGAATCCAGGGAATCTGCCGTCTGTGCAAACTGGAATAATCCCATTATCTTAAAAGTTTTTTCAATTGATGGATCAAGGTTAAGGAAGATTATCTTCCCTTCCCTGTCGTTTATCTGCTCAATTACTTCAAGCAGATAGGAGATCCCGATTGAGTTGATAACCTTCGACTTTTGAAGGTCGAATATTGCATTTTTAATCGGGTTCTCAGCAAAAAACTGAGCTATCTTTTCTCCCGCTGCATTATTTATATATCCTTCAGTTTTAAGAAGGAAAGTGTTTTCAAGTTTTTCTGTCTGAAGATTAAATTCGCTGTCCATGATAATTCCGTTAAGTTAAGTTTTTGATGATTGATATCTTAGTACCGGATGGGCCTGATTCAATCGTCATATCATCAGAAAGCGATTTCATCAGCTTAATACCCCATCCGCGTTTATTTTCACTGCTTATCTTTTTTGATATTTCCGGTGTTGCAACCGTCTCCGGATCGAAGCCCTTGCCGTAGTCAGTCACCAGGATCGTAAGCTTCTGCCTGGTCATCAGGAATTCAACATTGACGTAAGGATTTTCCATACCCGAGTGTTCAAAACCGTTTATTATCGCTTCATTTACTATCATTCTGGCTTCACCGATCTTCTCATTAGTAATGCCGAGGAATTTGCCCATTCTTTCAAGTCCTTCAACCGCAACAAGTTCTATGTTAGGTATATTCGGAAGCTTGATATTCAGGTTAAAGTTTTCGTCCATAAATGTTTTAACGGGATTTTAGTGAATATAATATTATTTTGTATCAAAAAGTAAGAGTAAAAATTCCCAGCTCTTTTCATCACTGATTTCTATTTTACTTTTAAAACTATAAATGTAATATCATCTGCCTGTTCGCGTTCTCCCATCCACCCGTCTGCTGTTTCAACCAGATTCTGAATAATCGAATCGGGGGAACATTCTGCAATTTCCTTAAACTTGTCTTTCACCCTGGGGTAATCGTACATCTCTTCATTCTGATTCATCTGTTCGGGAAAGCCATCTGTCATCAACAGAATAGTGTCGCCGGGCTTAAGATCTTTTTCCACCACCTGGTAGGAAAACCTTTTCATAGCACCCAGAGGCATTCCCTGTATAAGGATCTCCTCGACTTCTTTCGTCTCTTTACTGTAATAATAAACCGGGGGCATACCCCCGCTGGTAATGGTCATTTTATGATCCATTATCCGTAAAAGACTGAATGACATCAGTATCCTGCCGAGCTTAATTTCTTTAATCATCGCGGTGCAGTGACTCATAAATTCTTTTAGCTCAAGTTTAGCAGCATCAGATGTGAAGAATCCCTTCATCAGTGTAACCATTATTCCTGCCTGCAGCCCATGCCCCGTGGCATCCCCAAAACCTATATGGAGAGGACCACCGTCATGCTTAATGAAGTCATAGTAGTCTCCGCCTACTTCTGTTGCTGTCCTCATAAACGCTGCAATTTCCAGGTTAGGCAGCTGAGGGAGAGTCTTGGGCAGCATTGATAACTGCATCTGCCGTGCTTCTTCAAGCTCTTTGGTCTTACGTTCATTCTCGGCCTCTATAGCGCGTTTCTCAGCTTCGGTGGCTTTAAGTCTTAGCTCATTCTCCCGTATCTGTGCTTTCTGTTCACGCCTGTTTAATTCTATCCTCCTTGCGCCGTAAAGGACACCAAGAAAAATTACTATGTAAAACCCATATGCTGTTTTAGTTCTCCACCAGGGAGGAGTAACTTCAATAAATAAATCAGCGCCTGTATTATTCCATATCCCATCGTTATTTGAACCAATTACTTTGAGATTGTATTTCCCGGGCGACAGGTTAGTAAAAGTGATGGTATGATCCGTACCGAGCTGAATCCAGTTTTTGTTAAAACCAACAAGCAAATATTTATACCTGTTCTCCGAGTTGTTGTAGTAGCTTAATGCGGAAAACTGCAGGTTTATAATGTTGTCTTTATACGTAAGAAAAAGACTGTCGCGCTCTGAAATTCCTTTTTCGAATATAGGCTTGCCTTCCTTATCGTCAGTATTATAACGTGTATATTCCGTGAATACAACGGGGGGAATGTAGGTATTACCTCTTATGTTTGCAGGATTGAATACATTAAAGCCGTTGTTGCCTCCAAATAATAACCTGCCGCTTTTCTTGTCTTTCGCGAAAGCACTCTGGTTGAATTCATTTCCCTGGAGCCCGTCCTGATAAAAGTAATTGGTGAAATTTTCTGTCACGGGATTGAACATTGAAAGACCGTTGTTCGTGCTGAGCCAGAGGTTCCCTGAATTATCCTGGAGAATACCGTAGATAAACTCGTTAGGAAGGCCGTCTTTCTCACGGTAGTTTTTAAACTTGTGGGTTGTCTTATCATAACGACTTAAACCCTTCGTTGTGCCTGCCCATATATTATCATTATCATCAATGAAAATTCTTATAACATTATCATCCAGTAAGCTCTCAGGATCCCGGGGATCGTTATGAAGAACTACAACTTTATTTTCGCCGGGATTAAAAATGTTTATACCTCCGCCGAAAGTACCGAGCCATATTTTGTCCGAATCTTCAATAGCTAATGACCACACTGCATTAGAAGAGATTGTATTAGGATCGTTCTCATTATGCACAAACCGTGTGATATTACCTGTGGAAGGATCAAGTTTATTAAGACCCCCACCGTATGTCCCTATCCATATAAAACCTGCTTTGTCCTCCGCGATCGAATATACTCGGTTGTCGGAAAGTGAATTTATATTAGATGGATTATTCTTATAATGTTTAAATATTAATTTCTCCGGATCGAAAGCATCTAATCCGCTGCTGAAAGTACCGATCCATAATATTCCTGATTTGTCTTCAAACAAAGTCTGTATTGAGTTGGCCGCGATACTATTAGAAGTAGAAGGGTTGTATGTATAGTTGCTGAACTGATTTTTGTTGTCATCGAATCTATTAAGTCCGCCCTTCATGGTTCCTATCCAGTATATACCGTTTTCATCCACGCACATTGAAAGAACCGAATTATCACTCAGGCTGTTCTTGTTTGCAGGCTCATTCGAGAAGTAATCAAACACCTGTGAAGAAGTATAGAAATAGTTAACTCCGCCGGTATTTGTACCAATCCACATCATCCCGCTGAGGTCTTCATATATAGAAAAAATAAAATTATCATTTATGCTGGCAGGATCAGAAGAATCATTCTTATAATTTATAAAGGTTCCAGCTGCGGGATCAAACCTGTTAAGACCTCCTTTGACAGTCCCTACCCACAAATATCCCTGCCTGTCCTCATAAACAGGCCATACAAAATTATCTGAAAGGCTGTTTGGATCGTTGGGATCATGACGATAATGCTTGAACTCACCGGTTTTTTCATTCAGTTTATCTAACCCATTGAAGGTACCGACCCATAAATTTCCAGAATGGTCGCGGTAAACAGAATAAACTTTGTCATCGCTCAAACTTGAGGGAATGGATGGATCATGCTTATAGACGATGGTCTTACCTGTATGTAAGTCGAGGCGCTTTAAACCGGTCCCTGAACCCAGACCTCCAATCCATTGTACGCCGTCTGCATCCTGATGAAATGCACTAACGGTACTGTACCTTGCGTTTTTCAGATTAATTTTATCTTTGGAGATCCTGACAAATGATTCCGTCAGGGAGATATATTTTTGAAATCCACCACCCTGGTTTTCGACATACATTGTACCGGAAGAATCCTCATAAATGGAAAAAATGAAATTGTTTATAAGACTGGAAGAGTCTGCCGGATCATTCTTAAATACCTTCAGATTATACCCGTCATACCTGTTCAAACCGTCCTGCGTACCGAACCACATAAAACCTTTCGTATCCTGGAATATGCATGTCACCGCACTCTGGGATAAGCCATCCGCTACGGTAAGATGATTAAACACAATATGATTTTGTGCTCTTACCGTGGAAAGCAACAGAAGCAAAAGAATTAATAAAAGATGACTGGTTTTCATTCTTTATTTAAACATCCCGGACCAGGTTGATTTAATTTTTTGTAGCCCGTTGACATTCGATATATTGTAAATAAAAGTCCCTGAACCTGCCGGAGGTTCAGGGACAATAAGTTTTACTTAACTAAAATCATCTTCTTCGTTGAGACAAACGAGCCCGCACGTAATCTATATATATAAATGCCGCTGGCTAAATTGCCTGCACTCCAATAGACTGAGTGATAACCGGCATCCATATCCTGATCCACCAGTGTAGTCACGAGCTCACCCAGAACACTATAGATTTGTAACGAAACATGGTTTTTCTCAGGCAGCTGGTAATTTATCGTAGTAGAAGGGTTAAACGGGTTCGGGTAATTCTGAAGGAGAGCCATTTGATCCGGAACTACCGGTTGAGTATTTACCTGGTTCTGTGGATCTGCAGTTTCTTTGCCCAGAGGAGCCTGAATACAGTATATCTTACAGCTCCCGCCTAAACTTATATCACCGGAGGTCCAAATGTCGCCGGTTATGATGCAGCTTGTACCTGCAGTAAATTTACCAGTTGGGCAGAAGATGATTCCATTCCATCTGCAGCTGCCGTTCATACTAAAATCACCGTGCGTTTCCAGATAAACATCTTCCGGATTTCCGTCAGTGATGTTTAACCTAAAACTGGTACCGATCGTAACATTTCCGGATACATAAATATGAATTTTCCCTCCATTTAAATCCAGGTTTAATTTACAACTCCCGTTCATTGAAATGGAATCGAAATAATAATCACCATTACTCAGACTCAAAGTTTTAGATGTACCCAGGGTTACAGAACCATAAGAACCAGGACTAAGAGTACAGCTATTGGTGATATTATTTCCACCTGAACTGAAAGCAGTCGGAGGGGGCAATGTTACCAGACTATATGTTTCAGGAGGAAGCGGCGTGCCATTTTCAGTAATAGTACCCGATATTATTGTACTCCTACCCTTCGATAACGAGCCTGCAGTTGTTAAATTGCCTGATATTCTTACGGACGTACCGAGGGTTACATCCCCTGCTGCATCCAGATTACCACTTACCATGGTGCTGCCGTTCAGATGAACGATATCACCGGAAATCACATTACCGCCGATTATAACGCTGGTGCCGCCCTGTATAGCTCCACCGCTGTTTACGTCACCGGACAGATGAGTGCTTCCTCCCAGTGTAACACTTCCATTAAATTTAATATACTGACCTGTAATGCTTGTTCCGCCGCTGAATGAACCGGCACCTTCCACACCGCCAGCAATATTAGCAGAACCATTAATATTAACATTTGCATTGCTGGCGATGGTACCATCATAGACGCGTACGCTTGTACCAAGACTAATATTTTGGTTTGAGAATATCGGATACGGCGGGAATGCCAAAACTGGTTCCTCCGGTTCTTCAGACTGAGAGATAAAAAAGCTGTGCTGGGTTGTAAGCAGATACTGACTATTATTCACACTGTCGCCGGGAACATTATCCGATGCGATTACGCTAACATCATAGTTCCCAATCAATGTGCTATTAAGATCTATGCTATATAGACCGTTTCCGGAAGGAGTTAAAAATCCAACAACTTTCTGACCGTCAGGAGAAGTAATCTGCACGCTGACTATCGCATCATCAATAGGTTCGCCGACAGTCTTTGTATGATCATCCTGATTACTGCTTTCACCGCCCTGCGTTAACTTTGCTTCGAGGTGAACAATGACTGGAACAGGATTTCCATTCTGATCATTAGTTAAGATGTATCTTTCCTGATTTGTTTTAAAATCGAGTATATAATCCGAACCATTTGCCATATAAACCTGTATTGGTTCCGGAGTTGCAGGGGGGGTATTCTCTACTATGGCATAAGTCCATGCCCCGATTCCGGGATTATTTATTCTGAAATATTTATAAGGAGCCAACGATCCGCTAGTGTATCCATTGAAGAACTCGATACCATATGCTGCATTAGAGGTACTTTGATAATTATCCTGAGTGATTGCCGCAGTCGGCAGATTAGGAGGATCGGTGATGAATACTCCCGGCGGCAATATTACCAGCGAGTACTCACTGCCGCGCCATGAAATTCCCATATCTAGCGCTGCCCCTTGCCAGGATAAGCCGCCCTGCCAGGACAGCCCGCCCTGCCAGGATAACCCGCCCTGCCAGGATAACCCGCCCTGCCAGGATAATCCGCCCTGCCAGGATAATCCGCCCTGCCAGGATAGTCCTCCCTGCCACGACAGTCCTCCCTGCCACGACAAACCGCTTTGATTATTAAAATATTCGCTATTAATATTCCCGGATAAATAAGATATTTCCAGGCCAAGTAACCTAAGCCACATAATATTCACTGCTGTGGGTATTTCATCGGAACTTGAGATTCCATAATACTCTCCATTAGTTTTATTGGCCAGGTAGCTCATAAGATCCTGCTGTGCACTTAACCCGTCAAAACCAAGAGTGTATATTTTTATTGCCGGATCAACATTCAAATCAGTTATCAGGGTAAAAGGAGTGATATCTCCCGCGCTGAACAGGATTATTACTTTTTTATTAGATGATGATCCTTGAAATAATTGTTCAGCTGCAGTTATTCTGTCGGCAAGGTTTCCGGTCGTATTCGGAGATAACTGGTTCAGCAGGTTTAACTTTGTGTTGAAATCATTTCCAAGAGGCTCAGAATTCGAACCATTAACCCAGCCGATACGGTCGCCATTCCTCAATTTAGTAATAAGTTCAAGTGCGGAATTCTTCGAAGGAGCAAAACCATTTAAATCCTGGGGGGATATAAAGCCGGCTGAGCCATCAAAAACCAAAACAACATCGTAGTAAACATCATTCAGGTGGCTGTAGATATAATTGATACCTCCGATATCGTCAGTTGTCACATCTAATTGATTGACGTACGACTCAGGATGCAAATACCTCTTATTGGTTTCACCTTTATCTATACGGCCGTACATAGTGGCGATTTGATTATTGTTCTTCAAATCAATTGTATAATTTATATCTCCGGGATTGTACAAATCAGCCAATCCTGAATAATGCCCGATCTCATGTGTAGCCACATTCTGTATATCCAGCTTGTCGGGATCCGGGTTGTTCGGATCAGAGTTGGAGGTCCATAAGAAATGTTCACCGGTTGTCAGAGAAACCGGATCGCCGTTAAATGCAATATCAATGTCAGTCATCTCACCGTTAAGTGCATTATATCTGACTCTGGTAACTGCCAGGACATTTGTTGGGGCCCCGGTAGAGTCCTCCCACGTGCCTGAATCCTGGAACCAGACGATATTGTTCACGCCGTCCGCGTTACCGCCCCACTTCTCTGTATTAGCCAGATTCTTCCGGGAATAAGTGAGCTGCTCAAGACCATTCCAGGTATTAAATCCATTTTCAAGATCCGCATCGAATCCCCTGGACACTACGGAAGCTGCTATCTGGTAATTGCTCTCACCGTCCTTCCAGTGTAAGGGAATACCTGCAATCGTAGTGTTAACCTTATAATGATTTCCTTCATCTTCCGATCTCTGTATAGATGCGGAGAATTCAGAAGTACTTAAGGCATTAAGCGAGTTATCTAATAAAGTTGCGGTAGCGCTTACCACTTCACCGGTCTGGAGAACAATGTCTTTAAGGTTGGCAAGGAAATCAGCTTCACCGGCGATATCTGTAGTCACTTCAATCTCACCTAAAAAATTATGACCTTCCCTTACAGTGCTGCCTGAATTAGAATATAATTGAACCTTGTATGTCCGCTGCGGGAGACTGTTCAGGGTTCCCTGTATCGCTGTACCTCCTCTTATATCAGGTAAAGCAGTTTCATCCTGCCAGCTGTATAGCGTGTTTAAGGTAGGGTACGTCTGCGATTCGTTCGCTGATGCATTAAGTTTAATACCCAAATCTGTATTATCGTAAATGGAATTGTAAAGTATTGAATTATTATTTCCTGATTCTACGAAAATGCCCGCACTACTATTATTATTAACCACGTTGCTGTCCAGAGTATTACTGCTTCCATTTATAACTACACCGTTGTTTGAATTTCCGGAGATAGTATTCCTTATAAACATGGATTCATCTGATGAATTTAAAGCTACACCCGACGACAGATTTCCGGAAATCGTGTTGCCGCTGAAAGTTCCGGTACTATTAGTGAGAGAAATTCCTCCAAGGTTATTATTACTAATTGTATTATCAATTACCTGGTTACCAGCACTGGAGATCAATGATAATCCGAAACCGGTATTGGAAGAAATACTATTATTTTCTAAAATGTTATTATCACCATTAATATCTATCCCGTTAGCCTGATTTTCGGAAATATTATTTCCCGATAATGTATTGGCAGTTGAACTGTTTAAAGAGACGCCGCCTGAAGCATTAAGAGAAATATTGTTATTTTCAATCAGATTATTATTTACACCGTCAAGGGCTGCTCCATAGCCGGCATTGCTGAGGATATTATTGGCTGCTAAAACGCCAACCTGGTTATTATTGCCGCCTGCGATGAAAGAAATACCATTCCCTGTAGAATTTGAAAGAGTATTTCCATTGATATTATTTGATGGTGAACCAATAGTAATTCCCGAGATAATGTTAGAAGTTATATTATTTCCTCCGCTCCCGGGTAAAATAAGTCCCGGTCCTGATGAACTGACTAGCGAAAGTCCCTGCACAATGCTGCCTCCCCCGGTTATTACGATTCCTCCGTAACTACCTTGTGTTTCTATTAGGGGTGTACCGCTATATCCTCTCTGAAGCGTACCGTCAAGGATTATTTCATCGCTTATTTCCGGTAAAGCTGAAACAGGCTGCAGGCTCAGAAGAACGTTGTCTAAAATATAAAAGTAAACAGTCTGTCTGCCCGGTAAAACATTTGCTTCCTGAATTGCAGATCTGAGAGTAACTACCCCATCGCCGGCATCAGCTGTACCGTCGCCGGGATTTAAGTCCGGTAAATCCTGGGTGGAATTAACGACAAAAAAGGGCAAATGATCAGATTCCACAACATCAGTAATATCGCTGATCCTTAGATAATTTTTCTTTGAAGAAAGATCCTTCAGAACAGGAGCGCCGTAATAGGCGGTAATTTCGGTGAATGACCAGCGCCCATACAGGTACTGCATAAGTGAAGAAGGGATTGAGGAAGAAGGATTTCCGTCACCATTGCAGCTCTGCAGCTGACTTGAGGTCAATGCTGTTTTAAAAATTCTGATTTCGTCAATCAGTCCGTTAAAAGCTTTATCTTCATAATTACCTATAAATAATCCAATTCCGTTAGTATAGCATTGATTTAATGATTCGCTGCACGAAGCGGCCAAATCGCCGTTATAGTATAATTTCAGATGCGCTCCGTCGTATGTTCCAGTAAGCCGGATCCAGGTAAAAGCGGGTAATGCTGAAAAAGTATTGGCAGTACTTATTGGTGTGCCGTTCCCGACGGAAAAATAGGCTGCACCATCCTGAATATACATTGAAAATGAAGAACCGTCTGAAACAGCTCTTGTAATAATTGTCATTTGTTTACCGGGATTATCGCCTAAAAGATATACCCACGTATCTACTGTTATCTTTCTGTTAGAGCCGGAATAATTGCTATTAAAATATGCGAAGCCGTTCTGGTTGGCATCCCCGTTGATGGGATCACCATCGAGTGTTTTCAATGAGCTGGTTAAACCGTTTAGTACGAATGCATTATTAGTATCATCTGCAAAAGATAAATTGCAGCTTATTAAAAATATCAGCAGAGAAAACAAGGCAATAGATTTATTGTAAATTCTTTTCATGTGCTTCTCACAGTCTTAATTTTTTAGTAAATGTTGTAATTCAGGTAATCCGTCAATCTTATTGCGTTTTCATATAAGATTGAATTTCTTTTTTAAGCGAGGATATTTTCTGGTTATAGGATGTAATAAGTACGCCGTTTTTATCCCGGTACAATGTTAATTTTCCCTCTTCACCCCCCAGAACCTTATATTTCATATCTTTATCTTTTTTAATAAATAGTAATACCTCTTCGTCGTTCTTAAATGCCGGCATATGTGAATATAATTCACCGACATCCCCAACTTCTCCGCCGGGTGTAATAAGAGCGAGGGTTTTTTCAGGATAGTCCCCCTTTAAACATTCATTCTTCTGAACCACAACATTTGTGAATATCCGTGATCTGTCGCTGTTCCAGGAAGAGTTTTGTCTTATTACTTTCCCGGTTAAAATGACATCAGCTTTTTTCGAGAGAGTTTTGATCTCAGCCGGGGATGACTGGGAATGGCTTTGAATCTGTGCAAAAAACACAAAGAATACCATTAAGACAAAAAAGTTGTCTTTTAACTTCATAGTACGCCTCCAGAGAGTTTAAATTATATTACTAAATCTAAAATTATTAATGTGTCCTGTGTTAGGACTAATCATGCATAAATGGGGATTTTCACAACGCTCTGAGTGAAAATAGACACTGCATTGTACTGTCACACAACTTAAATAGGGGAATGAGTGAAATATTAGGTTAAATATTTACAAAAAGCAATAGTTGAGAATGGAAAATTGTTATTTATTTACTGCGACTGGTTATAGTAATGATAGATTGCCCCAAAGCGACCATTGTTAATAGATCCACCGAAGTCCGCTTTTTAATGGAATCCCTGTCAGGGTTCCATCCCCCATTAGACTCTCTATCAGATGAACCTTTTCATTAAGTCTCCAGCCTTCAGGGATTGCTTTCTCTTACCTGCGTGTGTTTGCCGTGGGCGCTCATAGATCTATTTACCTTTTAGATCTTTACCGCTGCTGTGTTCGTCCAGTAGATCTTTTTCCTGGATGGAGTCCCACCAGCTACAGCGATGTATACAATTGGCGAAGGATCTTTGGAGAGCAGTCTCTTCGTACGGGGATCTATTGTTGCTTCCTGCCTGTAAATTCCGCCGGGAGCAGGTTCAGTGATCTCCTTGAAAAAAGTGCTGATCGAACCCGACTCCTTTCCGAAATAAAGATAAATGAACAGAACTGCCGGGAAGGAAAGATCAGAACTGGCAGGGCATTCGAATGAAAGGACAAGTTTTTTATTTTCAACCTCTGCTGAATGCAGTTTCAGCGGAAGTCCTCCTGGGGTGATCTTATTCGATATTGTTAATAAGCCTTCACTTACAAGCTTTGCATTATTCTTTATCAATCTCTGGTATGAATTTGTGCCCGGCACTTTGGCATTTTTCCAGATTTCCTTAAGCTTCGGTACCGCATTAACAGCTATGGCTAAAGCAATAGTTGAGGCAAAGTTGTTTCTTGCCTTTTTGGCCTTAACTGATTTGCTCATCCTGTGTTTTATCGGGCGTGAATAAGCGACCTGCTTTCCATTCCGAATTCTGAATATAAAATCCCCGATTCTCCCTTTGATTTCCCCGATTACTGATGATCCAATTTGAGCCATAATTACCTACATATTTTGTTTCCCGAAATATACTAAGGTTGGAATTGAGTGTCAAGCGTATGTGAAGCGTATGTGGAGCGTATGTGGAGCGTATCTGAAATGGTTTTAGATATGACTTACACAGTAGAATTCCAAAAAATTACTGTATCATTTTGCGCCAACAGTCAAACAAAAGGCTTTTCACCGGCAGTGCGATTTTAATTGATCTCAGGTTTTCCTTTGTGATTTTCTACCTTGACCCCGCAGAAACCCAGTAAGCAGATGGTGTATCCAGCGGCTGCCTGATTTATTCAGCACAGATTCTGGTTAAAACAATCTTTTGATGAAATGATGATAATGGTAGTTAAAAAGATGAATTATTCGGCTTGCTAAAATATTTATCAGAAGGAAAAATCGGGGTAATTTTTTTCAAGGTATTTCTTAACTTCAATTATGTCATGCTTGCTTGTAAGATCCGGGACGTGCTCTGCGAGCGGGTAACAAAACACTGTTGACTTAAACCGGTCAGCTAAAATGCTTACTGCTTCAGGGAGCTCTTTTTCTTCCCTAACCGGATGCATCGGCAGGTTTTCCAGAATCGGAAGTATCAAATCATACTCAAGCGAAAAGAGGTTCATACTTACTCCCACATACCTGTGCCGGTCCTTCAGTTCCTCTATTTGTTCCGATGAGGGTTTTTCGAGAATTTTAACTAAAAATCCTTCATCGTCCTTTACAGTTACTGCGAACTTCTCAACCCTGGATGGTTCGAATTCCAGCGCCGAACGGTCATAATCAATTAATGCACCATGATATTCTGAACCGAGCATTATGGAAAGAGCATTCATTGAATAAAGATTGTCACTGTTGCAGACAGTAAACCTGCTGCCCTCCCATTCAGGTTTTGCTCTTAACGCACAAAAAAGTGCGTCGCCTGTGCCTAATGGCTTATTTCGTCCCTGTGGTATTTTCTGAACCGCGTAGGAGATAATTAATCCCCTGAATTCATTATCATTTTCTTCATCACCGTAATACTTTTTGATTGAATTATCATTTTCACCTATTACAAGCACGATATCACGGTAACCCGTTTCCCGTGCATTATATAAGAGATAATCCAGGAACGGACGTGAATCTTTTCCTACACCTATCATTGTTTTGGATTTTTCATCCGCATCCCTGATTAGTTTTTCGTTTATGTACTGAGGCTCCTGCTCTGAAATTTCCCTCCCCGCGGTTTTACTCCCTGTGGGATCCTTAGCTGAAATTTCCTTAAAGGACTTTTTCATCCTTGAAGAAATTCCGCCGGCTAGTATGACTAATTTTCCACTGCGCATTTTTTGAACTGGTGTTTAGAGTAATCGTATATATAAGAATATTTGTAAGGTGATAATAAATATATGAGATTCCGAAATAAATTCGGAATGACAACACGTTTAGATTCCGAAATAAATTCGGAATGACCATTCCTTTGGATTCCGAAATAAATTCGGAATGACAACACGTTTGGATTCCGAAATAAATCCGGAATGACCATTCATTTGGATTCCGAAATAAATTAGGAATGACAGTTCCTATAGATTCCGAAATAAATTCGGAATGACAGTTCCTTTAGATTCCGAAATAAATTCGGAATGACCATTCATTTGGATTCCGAAATAAATTCAGAATGACAACACCTTTGGATTCCGAAATAAATCCGGAATGACAGTTCCTTTGGATTCCGAAATAAATTCGGAATGACAGTTCCTTTAGATTCCGAAATAAATTCAGAATGACAACACCTTTGGATTCCGAAATAAATCCGGAATGACAACACGTTTGGATTCCGAAATAAATTCGGAATGACAGTTCCTTTAGATTCCGAAATAAATTCGGAATGACAACACGTTTGGATTCCGCAATAGATTCGGAATGATAATTCCTTTGGATTCCGAAATAAATTCGGAATGACAGTTCCTTTGGATTCCGAAATAAATTAGGAATGACAGTTCCTTTAGATTCCGAAATAAATTCAGAATGACAACACCTTTGGATTCCGAAATAAATTCGGAATGACAACACGTTTAGATTCCGAAATAAATCCCACTGAGCAGGACAGGTGCAGGTTGACATTCTCAGGCTACGGGGTTAGCATAGGTTCTTCACGTGATCCTTCATCTGCATTAATAATGAAAGCCTCCCCGCCTGCGGCCTCGATTGCTAATTTTATCCTGACAGGATCGTCAGGGGCGTACGCGAACATACAGCCTCCGCCTCCTGAACCATTTATTTTTGCTCCATACGCTCCCGCCTTTACCGCGGCATCTGTCATCCTGTCAATTTTGGAAGTAGAGATGCCCAGCACTTCTCTCAATATTTCCTGGTGATGGTTCATCAATCGTCCTAACTCTCTGTCATCAGGCCCCGACTTCTGCATCTCAGCCCTCGCTGCCCCTGTAATGTCCCTGTTCTCTATTGTTCCGTTAAGCAGCCGGAACTGCGCATCAGTCAGGTACTTTGCGTAATCCGGCAGTGAAGATTTTTTAATTTTCAATAATGAAAAATCACGATCGATTTCTTTTAATGCGCCGGTAATTTTGATTATCTGATCCTTCACATTAGCCAGGATGTATTTTGTGTTCTTTGGTTCATGCGAATTTCCAAGGACGAACGTTCCAAGAGGAGCATCAATCTTATTCACAGATAAAGCCGGTGAAAAATCAATTGAAATGATCCCACCGATCGACGTAGAAAAGTGATCCATCATTCCTCCGGGCTCAGAGAATTCAAGGACTTCGGCCTGGTGCGCATAGACAGCCAGCTTATCCGGCGGCAGAATTTCCGCCTGATCACTCATCCTGGTTAAAAAATTAATCCAGGTTACGACTAATGCAGATGAACTGGATGTCCCTGCGTTTATCGGGATCTTCCCGTTAACAGTACAGTCGAAACCATTTTCAAAGGTATAACCTTCTCTCAGAAGCAGGTTCAGTGAGCTTCTGAAGTAATCCCGTTCCCTGGTATAAATTACCGGTTTATCAAGATCTATTAACTCATTATCTGAAATATCGGGAAGGTCGATTTTGATCAGCTTGTCATTTCTCCGCCGCCCTGTTACCGTGATCCTCAGCGAAATCGCCGAGGCAATAACCGGCAGCTGCAGGTAATCCTGGTGCTCTCCGAAAACACATACCCTGCCGGGAGCTGAAACCGTTAATTCATTTCTTAGTTTTCTCATAACTGAAACCCGGACATCAATTTGTATAGGTCCTTAATAAACCTCCTATAAAATATATTATCATTCCACCAACAGCAATGTAAGAGGCAGCGGGACTACCGGTACTGCCGGCAAAGACTCCCACCAGGAACAATATTAAACCTGAACCGAATACGGTTAAACTTAATTTCCCTTTCAGCGTCTTCGGAATGATATTATATACATTGTTGCTGCTTATTTCTTCGTCGCTGATGGTTCGCGCCCTCCAGATTGCATCAATGTTTTCATTTGATTCTACTTTTGTTACCAGGCTGATTAATGGCGTTATCAGTAAAGCAGTTCCTGCGGTAATGAAAGTGGTCACGTTAAAATTTAAGCTGTAAAAGAACTGTCCTATTATACCCGAAACAGCCCCGGCAATGTACCCGGCCACTGCTCCCTGCCAGTTAATTCTCTTCCACAGTAAACCATATATAACCGCTATCACGAAAAGCGGCATATCCATTATGGCAATGATCGTTAAGTAGGCATTCACTGCTCCGCCGAGAACCGGGACGAGATAGGCGAAGAGTATCATCCCAATTCCCGTTATCAAAGTAATTATCCTTGCTACTTTCAGAACATCTTTATCTGTCGCTTTTCTGTTCAGCACATTCTCGTATACATCACTCGAGAAAATGGTGGCTACTCCATTTAAATTACCCGATATAGTCGAAAGCTGGGAAGACAACAAACCCACAACTACAAGTCCCATTACCAGGTTTGGAATAAGCGATGTTACAAGTACGGGGAAAGCAGAATCTGCATTTGCAAGATCGGGGAATAGAATACGTGAGGCAAGTCCGGGCAATATCCATAGAAGTGCAAATGGTGTGGTTATAATACCGGCCATAACAAGCCCTTTCGCAACGCTCCTTGTACTATCGGCACCAAACGCTCTCTGCAATAAACCCTGGTCTACACAGGCCCATTCTATGCCTAAGAGAAATATTGCCAGTACGAATTTCCAGTCATATGTTCCGCTGTTTTTAATCAGGGTAAGAGATCCTTCAGGAAGATTTTCTGATAGCCCCGGCCACCATCCGACCGCGCTCATTACAAGTGGAAGCAGAATAAGGGAGCTGCCGAGCATAAGGACAAACTGGATCACGTCTGTGAACGCAACCGACCACATCCCTCCTAAAATTGTATAAAGGATTACTACCAGCGAAAAGATTAAAACCCATGCGGTAAACGAATCATAACCTGAGATCGACTGCGATGCTATAACCGCGGTGTACAAGACAACGCCGAGCCAAAAGCTTAATCTGAATATCCAGAGTACAGCCACGAAAGTTCTCACTCCCCTGCTGTATCTTTTTTCCAAAAATTCAGGGATTGTTCTGATCCTCAGCCTTCTGAAAATCGGAATAACGAACAAGCCTGCGAAAACCATTGCCATGTTGCCTGTCCAAGTCTGCCAGATTATCGGAATGCCTTCTTTATATGCGATGCCGGCCTGTCCCACAAAGCTGTAAAGGTTTACATTTGTAGCCGCAAGAACCGCAGCGAGAATAAAAGGTGTAAGATGCCGCCCCGCAAGGTAAAAATCGTCCGAGCTGCCGACCCACTTATAGAAAATAGAACCCACGTAAAACATTCCCCCCAGAAAAACAAAAACGATGATGTAATCGATTGTTATCAAATTTCTTTTCCCCCGTTATTTTTTTTAGCTTTTTCTTCCAGCCTTTTCTGCTGAAGGATCCTTTTGAATTCCCTGATCGGAACAAGGATCCAGATTACCATTATGATGAATCCTATCAGCCAGATAGACCATGTTATCCAGTCGAAATACATCCGATCCTCTGTTTAATTTTGAAATGTTTTAGTGATTATGAATTTTTAAGTATCCCGAGCTCGCGGCTCTCACTCCATTTTCCTCTCGTAAAATCAGGAAATTCCAGCGGAACATTTCCCAGATCTACCGAAAGAACAGAGAGCGGTGTTACAACAGACCAGGATGCAGCATCGTATACATCTTCATCAAGGAACCAGCCGTTGTTCAGGCAGTCGATTAACCGGTATATCATGACAAAGTCCATTCCGCCATGACCGCCGTACTTGTCTATACCGTCCTTAAGCTTCAGCCAGAGGGGATGCTGGTACTTCTCCTTGTACTGGTTATAAACCTCTTCGCTCATCCAAACGTGGCCTTTATCGAAATCAACGAGCGACAGTCTGCTCGGGTATCCTTCGTGGTATCCCTTTGTCCCTGCAAGGGCATTGATCCTGTTGTAAGGTCTGGGCGTTACTACATCATGCTTAACAAGTATCATTCTCCCCTTCCGGGTTTTTATGAACGAGCTGTTCATATCCCCATGCTTATAACCTGCCCGGTTATAGAATTCATTGGTGTTTTCAATTTCCTTCGAGTATTCATCAAGCGATGCCTGCAAAGAGCTCATAGATACTATTTTATGGAACGAATCCCCCCTGTTGATGTTCATATACTGGGCGACGGGACCCAGGCCGTGGGTCGGGTAAAGGTTCCCGTCTTTTACTTCGTGATGGCGTATGCGCCACATATTGTAGTAGTAATCGGGACTAAACAGAAGCTCGCGCAGGTTATGTATATAAGAGCACTCCGCATACGTGAGCGTTCCGAACAACCCCTGCTGCGCCATATTGAGTACCCATAACTCCTCGTCACCGTAACAAACGTTTTCCAGCATCATACAATGCCGCTGGGTTGCCTCTGCAGTATCTACAAGTTTCCATGTATCTTCTAAAGAGATTGCGGCGGGGACTTCAACAGCGGCGTGCTTTCCGTTTCTCATCGACTCAATGCACATCCGCGTATGGTATTCCCACGGTGTAGCAATGATGACGAGATCAATATCGTCTCTCTTAACCATCTCTTCCCAGCTGTCAAGCGAACCCGAGTAAACAGCCGGCTTCTGACCGTGACCTGAATTTTTCAGTATTTCCAGAGCCGCATCGGTCTTAACTTTCTGCACATCACAAATAGCAGTAATAACAGCCTTATCGGGCGAAAGCGAATCGACAAGTGTAATATGATCTGTTCCCCTGTTGCCAAGTCCTATGAAAGCAACCTTAACCTGCTTTATCGGTGGAACAGTTAATCCTATAACCGGTTTTCCTTTTGCGGCCGGAGCAGAAGAAAATTGTTCAATTTTTTTGAGAAGCTGATCATTGCTGATTTTGGGCATCAGAGGAGAAAACCCGAGGAAGGCACTGCTCAGAGCGGAAAGTGTGATGAAATTTCTGCGGGTAATATTAGTCTTCATTTTAACTCCAAATTGCAAGATTGCAAAATTACAAGATTAACTCTCACAGAGCATCCTTCGGGAGGATCCTGAAACAAGTTCAGGATGACAAGCCGATTTCAGTTTGACAAATTGCCAGATTGCAAAATTACAAGATTACAAAATTACAAGATTAACTCTCACAGAGCATCCTTTGGAGGATCCTGAAACAAGTTCAGGATGACAAGTCGTTTCCTTTTTACTTTTTCCTTTTTACTTTTTCCTTTTTACTTTTTCCTTTTTACTTGTCCGGAACCGCTTTTATCAATAAATGTTTTTCAAAGGAACAGTTGATCTTCGGATCAGCACCTTCTACAGAAGCAAGCTCCTTATCATTTACATAATCAACAATTTTATATTTACCACCCGACAATCCTCTCAGTTCAATATCGCCGTTCCAGGAATCGGCGTAAAATGCATAATACATTGTATCATTTTTCTGAATAGCGTGGGTTTCAGGTTTATCATAGCCGATGTCGTAGAGTCCTCCTTTATAACAACCCTCAGCAAGTTCATTTGCCTTATAAACATCCAGCCATTTTTGCCATTCAGCTTCCTTCGCAGGTGTGAGTACAAAATTCTTGTGTTCAAGTCTGTCTGTTGGGTAGGTAAACTTTGTACCGACAATTCCTCCGATACCAACAGTAGAAGCAAAATCCTTCCCGCTGTCGCTTAATTCCACGTGGTCGCCGAAATAGGGTGAATTGCATCCCATCAAAGCCTTCAGCGTTTTACCTTTCAGTCTTATCTGCCAGGATGATTCGGGATCTGAACCAACTGTCTGGTTCATATATGGCAGGTTATAAAATGAGTACTCGGTGCCGCAAGGACAAATCTGGATCACCGCATCCGGTTTTATACTTAACGCCGCATCAATTATGGCTTTAAAAAACAGCGGTAGTTTTTCAGAAGATTCTTCCGGTGTAGAGTGATGATGTGCCGGGTTATAGCACGGAGGTGCTCCATTCAGATGCTGTCCGTCTATTTTCAAACCATCGTATCCCCACTCGCCAATGATTTTCTTCACCAGGTTTACATGGTAATCAATAACAGGCTGAAAAGCGGGACACATATAATAACTGTCCCACCATGAAATATCCTGCTTCGACCCGTCCTTATTGAGAAGAAGGTATTCAGGATGTTCTTTTATCAGATCAGTACCCGGATCCACAGCCATTGGCGCCCACCATAACATCGCTTTCAGATTGTTATTATGGATCTTGTCAACGAAACTCTTCATATCAGTATCCCCATTCGGGAACCTTTTGGGATTAAGATGCCAGTCACCTTCGGCAGTCTGCCATCCGTCATCGAGTGTTGCCCAGCTGTAACCCATCTCAGAAACTTTTGGTAGGGTACCGATTACTTCATCTATAGTAAAGTTTCTTTCATATCCCCACGCACACCATTCTGCCTGGTAAGTCGATGGTGTAAATTTTTGAAAAGTTATACCTTTGTCCTGCATAACCTTACTAAATGTTTCCAGCGTATTAAAGTAATCACCCTGGTGAACTGCCACGAATGTTTCGTACGTATCAAAAGAACTGCCGGGAGCGAGCTTTAATGGATTCAAGAAACTTATAAGAAACACCAAGTCCTGCGCCATCCTGCCCCGATGAAAAGTCAACCGGTATCGAAACCAGCTTCGGAGAAGTTTCAAGATGCCCTACAGCAATTCCTATATCGGGCCTCCATAGGTCAGCAATGGGAGTACCGCCGCCGTAGTCGCTTGCGTTCATTCCCATATAATTTTCCTGCTGAAATCCTTTGTTTACCGGCTGTACCCAATCACGCCTGTCGGGATATGTTGCACCCTGGAACGACCAGTATGACGGCTCAACATTTTCGGCAGGCAGAATTTTATAATAATTGTTAGTCCATCCGGTAATAGTGAGGGTGTCTTTGCCGGAATTTATATAGGTAACTTTTGTCATTAAGAATCCGGGATAAGCGGGATTAACTTTACCTGTAATTTTTTTTATAATATTAAGGCCGCCGTCAGAGAACTTCCCTTCCAGTACTATACCTTTCGAATCCCCATCATTTTGTTCCTTCCAGCCGGTTAGTCCGAAGCCGGAAATCGGCTTACCCTCCAGCATCAGCTGCTCTGATGGGAAGTATTTATCCATTACCGGCCCTGAACCCGGAAGGTCCGAGCTTATGCTGCTGTGCATATTTTTGTCGTATTTTACAGTAATGGTGCCGTCGGAAAGATGAGGATCTTCCGAAGCAAATAAAGAGTATGCCAGTACTAGCATTAAAAGGGTTAATATATTTTTCATTTCCTGATCAGTATTTTTTTAGAAATAAATATTAATTAAATAGTTTCCGCCATTGAATATTTATAGAATGACGAAAAACTTACCTGTCTTCGTTCCGAGCTTCGAGGTTACTATATAGAAATAAACTCCCGGCGCGGCCAGCTGATTATATTCGTTTTTTAAATTCCATTTTGCTATGCTGGGAGCGCTGTTGTTCATCGCTGTATGTTCGATTGTTTTTACAAGTTCACCGGCTGAGTTGAATATCTTTATAACAGCTTCTGCCGGCAGGTTGATAAACTGGATCTGATGATCGCTTAAACCTGTTTCCCAGATCTCGGCTATCTTGTAAGGATTGGGAACAACGGAAACTTTGTCAAGGTTTTTCGTGGCTACAGATGCCTGCGGCGTTACCTCTACTGTGTTATTCATATCGTTGGGATTATTGCTGAATCCATTCTCGAGGGGACCTATAATTTTATTCCCCGTATCGTATGCCGCAACGTAATACCTGTAGGTCAACCCGTTCACTACGTCGTTATCTGTGAAAATATTAATTGTATCTCCAACGTTGAAATACTTAAAGGTATCAACATCAACCACCTGCCTTAATTGAGTCCAGTTATCGCTTCCCAGGTCAAACCAGGCGTATTGCGGTATCGTTCTGTAGTTTCCTTTTATGTCATCTTCCAGATCAAACTGCGTAAGCGGGAGATAATGAATGCCGCCTTCAAAATCTTTGAAGGTCTTATTTCCCCAGGTAATTCCGTCATCTTCCGATCTGTAGATTTTATATCCTTCGAAGTCCTTCTCCTGCTCGCTCTTTGTGCCCCAAACTATTTTAACCTTCCTGTTACCCGTAAAAACCTCGGCAATGGGAGCCTTTGGAGCTTCAATTATCTGCCAGCTATTTTTAAATAATGTAATCGCTCTTTCCGCGTTTACTTTTATATCTTTTTCGCTCGTACCGAAAACTGTCGCAAAGATAAGAGTATCGCTCTCGCCGGGATTAAGCACAAATGGTTCCGAACCCAGGGTCTGGATTCCGTCGGCACCCAGCCCTAAATAATAACCCTGACCTCCTTCATCCGCGTCGGGTACGCCATTATGGTCAAAGTCATCGTCAATCCCGTCATCATTACTGTCTTCGGGATCGTTCAGATTCTCAATATTATATTCAAAATACCAGTCAGTTCTAGCTCCGTTTCCTGCCGGTGTAGTCGCGCCCATCCAGAAATGAAAGGCATCATAAGTTGCAACTTTCTTTGTGGGACCGGGCATCTGTAAAGAAACCACTCCCGCCCAGGCAATTTTATCTGCCGGGATAGTTCCGCCGAGAGGTGATTCCTCATAACCGTTATCATCAGTCCCATAAGCCAGCTGCAGATCGGGATCATAATAATGCCTGTCATCATCAAACCCGATTCCCGCATAGAACTGGGGAATAAAACTGAAATCAGCGTGTATGGCCGCGCGCATATCGGTAATGGGGGCAGAACCTATATTGCGGATTACATACACCCACACAATAAAATCCTCATATAGTGTTCCTTCCCAGGCCATACCTCTGATTATCATCTGGGTCTTAAGAAAATTGGGATAGGGATTGCTTGAAGTTAACTGATCTGTTCCGCCCCATGCCTCAACAACAGAAAAAGTTTCCTGGTCGGCC
The DNA here is from genome assembly GCA_963774455.1 of uncultured Ignavibacteria bacterium. Lineage (GTDB taxonomy): Bacteria > Bacteroidota > Ignavibacteria > Ignavibacteriales > Ignavibacteriaceae > DATFVA01. Next base: position 390,851 of record CAVZFD010000003.1, on the reverse strand, counting down.
AGCTGCCTTCCGCCGGGACCAAACCCGGGCCACCCTGTAACTGAATCAAATTCAATCGGATCATTCAGCACGGGGTATGTTGTCGGCCATGGATCAGGCCATGTAGAAGAATCTGTGCTTAGTATTGCAGCCGGCGAATTAACGAACTGCGCATATGGATAAAAATGTTCTTCATCCCAGAAAGCGGCAGGACCTTCATCAAGTGTTGCATCGCAGAATGCAGTATAATCGCCTGCAGGATCGGGGTATCCGCCAATAACGCCCGGATCCTGGTCTATGGGGGCACCCAGTAAAACTCCCACACCTGTTCCCCAGCTGATCCCGCTTCCGGCCGGGTATTCAAAAGAGGGTTCCCTCGCCAGTGAGCTCGTCTGCTCATTCCCATTGCAGAGGAGTCCCGTATTATTAAACGTGGTCCGCACCTTATTTATATCAAAGATGTTCCAGCGCTGGTTGACCATAGGATTATTCTGTCCGAAGCATAATCCGGAGAGTAAGACTATAGCTAATAAATATTTTTTCATGGCCCGTCCTTCTTATTAACTATAGATTAAACTGAAGTGTAAACTGATTCAGTATTCCGAAATCCCCGTAATCAAGGAACAGGTAATCCAGTTTCAGTTTATAATCTATTATATTCTGAAAATCGAGACCGAACCCCGCAGTATAGTTGACTTCATCATAATTAAACTTATAGCCGCCCCTGAGATAAAACATTTTGTATAAACCTACCTCAGTGCCAACGTTATGCCTTACCCTAAAATCCCTGCTGTCGAAAAGATCGTAGGCTATAAGCCACGATATCTGGTCATTATCAAGAATGACGTCTGATACACCGAACCTGAGAAGCAGTGGAAGGTCCCATTCAATAGTTGAGAGCTCAGCCGGGATCTGTTTGTTGCCGGGATTATCGGGCACAGAATAGGTAATTGACAAATCCTGTCCTTTAAATTGCATTTTGGTTCCGAAGTTTGAAAGTGAGGCTGCAAACCTGAAGCTGTTATCAAAGAATGATGTAAGGAACACCGCTCCAAGGTCAACCGCAAATGCACTGGCCGAAGCATTTGCAATTGTCTGGTTAATAAACTTAACTTTCACTCCGAATGAGAACCTGTCGGTCAATTCCCTTGCAAAACCTAGTCCCACCGCCAGATCGCTAGCCGAAAGGAATCTTCCTGTTCCGTCCTGGTCGTATACGGTAGTCTCTTCGATCTTTCCATAGTCGAGATACTGAAGATCCAGACCAAAAGAGCCGGCGCCTTCAAGTTTATATGCAGCGGCAACGTATGAGTTCCGTGTTTCAACCAGCCAGTCCATTGTTGAAAAAGAAATCGCCAATTCATCATTTATCCTGGTCAGCGCGGCTGGGTTCCAGAAAAGCGCTTCCGGGGAGTTTACTGTGGCAATTGCCGCATCACCCATAGCCATCGGCCTTGAACCGACGCCTATCTTCAGAAAGTTTGCCGCCGATGTTCCCGAATAATCGACATCCTGCTGTGCAAACACCCGGGTCTCACTGATCAAGAATGATAACACGGCTGCTAAAAAAATTCTTTGAATCATTTTGTATGTGTATAAATATTTCATAGCCTGTTCCTGTTAAAGAATTACAAAAAATTTCCCTGTTACAGTGCCGGCAGGTGAACTTATTACATAGAAATATACGCCGGGAGCAACGAGCTGATTATACTCGTTCATTAAATTCCATTCCATTATGCTGGTGTTGTCATCCTTGTGAAGGGATTTTATCAGTTCACCGGCTGTGTTAAAGATTTTTATCGATGCCTTTTGAGATAAGCCTGTAAACTGTATTATATGTTCATTCCAGCCTGTCTCCCATATAGCGGAAATAACGTATGGATTGGGTACTACTCTTACATTATCAAGACTGCCTGTCGTAACCGCAAGCTCGGGACGGACATTAACCGTATTGTTGAGTTCCTCCGGTTTTGACGCGGCAGAATTTTCGAGGGGCCCAACAATTCCGTTGCCTGAGTCATATGCTGCTACATAATACCTATAATCAATTCCGTTTAATACGGTTCTATCGACATAAACATTTACTGTATCACCATCCTGAAAGTGAGTAAGTCTATGCTCCCCAAGGTCGAATCCCGGAATTGAATCTCCGCTTACAACAAATCGAAGATTATTCCATTTATCATCCCCGAGGTAATACCACGCGTATTCCGGTAGTGTCTGGTAATATCCTTTTATTCCGTTTTCAAGATCGAACTGAGCAAGAGGAACATAATGTATACCTCCCTGGAAGTCGGTAAAACTTTCACTTCCCCAGGTCTGTCCGTCATCCTGCGACCTGAAGACCTTATAACCTTCAAACTTAGGATCGTGCTCACTGTTGTTTCCCCAAATAAGGGTGACTTTTTTATCGTCGATAAATGATTCAACAACCGGCGGATCAGGAGCTTTTAACGGATGCCAGTCATTACTATACAATGCGATCGCGCGCTGAGAGTTCGTTTTTATGTCCTGCTCTGTCGCTCCGAAAATTGTTGCAAAGATTAAGGTATCCGATTCACCCGGCTGCAGGGTAAATTTATCAGAGCCGAGAATCTGGAGACCGTCCGCACCGCTTCCAACGTAATAATTGGGACCGCCGTCCTGTATATCAGGTATACCGTTCCCGTCAAAATCATCATCGATACCATCGCCGTCACTATCCTGAGGGTCATTTTCGTTCAATAAATTCCATTGATAATACATCTCAGGATCGCCGCCGCTTCCGGAATTCGATGTCTGTCCTTCCCAGAAATGTGCAGCATCATAAGATTTCACTTTACCGTCGCCGCCGGGCATTTTAAGAACCAGAACACCGCCCCAGGCGATATCCTCTCCGGTAAGACCGCCGCCTCCGATCGGATTTTCTTCATACCCGTCATCATCCCAGCCGTAGGCAAGCTGAAGGTTCGGATCATAGTAATGCCTGTCGGCATCCTGCCCTATGCCCGGAATGAATGCTGGAAAGAAACTCAGATCATCATGGATACCCATTGACATATCAACGATCGGTTTGTCTGTTGGATTACGGACGATGAACACCCAGATGATAAAACTTTCATAAAGTGATCCTTCCCATGCCATGCCTCTCATCATCATCTGTGTCCTGAGCCATCGCGTCTGACTATTTCCTGATCCCAGCTGATCTGTTCCGCCCCAGCCGAACATATAGCTGAAAGTCTCCTGGTCAGCGATGGTTCTGCCGTCGGCCCCAGCACCGGGCCAGCCTGTTTCCGGGTCCAGCAGAATCGGTACTGTAGGCAGATTATTATTGGTAATTTTCTCATTCGACATTCCATCCACAGGATAATAATTCGGCAGTGATGCCGGCCAGCTTGTGGGCCAGGAGGATGGGTCTGTACTGAGACTTGCTTTTTGCGGGTTAATAAATTCAGGGTAGGGCGCAAAGTGTTCTTCATTCCAGAAGTCAGCCGGACCCTCATCCATTGTCCCGTCAAGGTAAGGATAATTTTCGGGATTGGTGCCTCCTACCACAGCAGGGTCCTGGGGATAGGGAGCCCCGATAACCACAGCAACGCAGGTACCGTATTCCTTTCCGCTCCCCTGAGGATATTCAAAAGAAGGTGATCTTGCATTACTGTAACTCTGGTTATCACCGTCGCAGAGCATACCAGTATTGTCGAATACTGTGGCGACTTTATTAATATCCATTTTATTCCACCGCTTATTGTCCATAGGATTCTGCTGCTGCGCCCTGATAAACGGCATAAAAAATAGAGCTATTAAAATGACAGCTTTGATAAACGTGATGTTCTTATTAAAAATCATAAGGCTAATTCCATATTTTTATTCCTAGGCGAACTGTTCTTCCCGGTCCGTACATACTCGGATTGTTTGTGTAATCATATGAGGTTGCCTCATTTGCATCTGCTCCCGCTACACCTGAATCGGCATATACCCACCAGATATTCCGGTCATTAGTCAGGTTTGTCACCTGCACAAACAGCTGCTGTTTGAAGCCGAAGAAATCAAAGTTCTTAAACAGGTTCAGATCAAGCTGATGTACAGCGGGTGAGCGTTCTCCGTTAGGATCAAAGGACGACCGTGTATAAGGAAAACCTGAAGAGATACTTCCGTATAGTGAAAAGCCCAGTCCATTATCCATTTCGAAATGCACATTACCCTGGAAAACATGAGGCTGATCCCAGTTTGCCGGGAATGTTCTGGATTCATCTGTAGGCCGTTCAAACAATACAGATGTACTGACAAGGGTATTCGATAATGTGTAATTGAAGAAAGCGGAGAAATGTTTTGAAAAGGTTTTCTTCAATGAAAATTCGAGTCCTTTTACAGTAGCGTAGTCGATATTACCCATTACCTGGAACCGTTTGCCTTCAGTTGTTTCATTGAGGAGTACTCCAACCAGGTTATTTGTTTTCCTGTAGAATGCAGTTACGTCAAGTGAAACATAGTCGCCAAGCATTGTCTGTAGTCCGAATTCGTAATTCACCGTTTTCTCAGGCTCAATTGTCGTCGCGGCAAGAGGCGTGTTCTCAAGCTGAGGATTCGGCCTGTACTGTCCGGATGCCGACAAATAATAAGTTCCCTGGAATACCTTATAGTAATTCGGGAACTGGTAGTAATGCCCGTACCCGAACCTTACCGCGGCTTTATCGGCAATCGGGAAGCTTATACCCAGTCGTGGTGTAACATAAAAGTCAGCCCTGGCTTCTTCTAAAGGAGCGTTCGGATTTCCGTTTTGCTTTAGATCAACCAGCACTTTCCTGTTTGTATTGATATAATCGAACCTTGCTCCAAGGTTGATAATCATACCCATATCCTCAAATTCCATTTTCTCATTCACATATCCGTCTACCTGGTAGGGCTTATAATTATACTGCTCAAGCGCCTCGCCGCCATCGGGGTTGCGCCTCGTCAGATCAGTCTTCAGAAGCTGCAGGCTGGATCCTATTGAAAGGTTATGAATTTTGTTGATCTGCCAGACATAGTCCAGTTTCGCTTCTTTCCTGTTGAAATAAGTATTGAAGAAAACCCAGTCCTCTCCGATAAAAGAAAATTCTGCTGTGCCGTTCTGCGGTACTATACCGTAAAGCGACAGGTCATCATATACGCTTGACTTAAATTTTCTTTCGTAATTAGCTAATGAGAGTTCAACGTAACTTCTCTCGTTAATCAGGTAATTAAACTTAATATACCCCAGGTCGTCGTTTAACCGGACGGGAGGAGTTCCATAGGGGTTATATTTGAAATAGTGGTTATATACTCCCTTGTTTGCCTTTGAATAGAAACCTCCGAGGGTAACTTTAAAGCTGGGAACAGCCTGCCAGATTATCTTGGCAAAATCGAATTGGGTATCGCTGAATTGCATCGGAACTCTTTCGGGCGTTCCGCTTTTATCAGTACCCTCACTGTTTATATAGTTTGGAAATATGTAACCATATATATAACCGTCTGTACTGAACGTACGATGAGAATATATAAAACCAAGGTTGCTGTAAAAAGGCAGCGAGGCTGACATAGAGAATTCAAGACTTTTGGTGTTCTCTGAAACAGCGTCGATACCGAAATTGTCAGTAAATGATTTAATTGCAAACTTCGGTGTGGTTGACATATCCGACGCGCTTGATATTTTCACAACGCCCGACATTGCCTCACCGTACTGGGGAGCAAATGTACCGGTGAATGTTTCCATCGAACTGATAGCCAGCTCACCCATCTGGTCTATATTGAAATCGCCCCACAACGCATCCCCGACATTTATACCGTCCAGCAGATATTCAGCTTCGTTCTCTCTTCCACCTCTGAAATGGAGTCCGTCAGACGGCACAGTAGCAAACTGACCGAATACCGGCAGACTCGAAACGTCGCGGGTCAGAACCTGTCTTGTGACTCCCGCCTGTTGAACCAGTACATCTTTAATTGTCGTTATTGGGATCTGGGAGATTTCCTCCGCTGTCCTTCCCTGTAATTTGCTCGTCAGGTCTTTTTGTACAGGAGGTATCTTATAAGATGTTACTGTCACTTCCTGCATTTTGATAGACTCGGGCTGAAGTTCAAAATCCAGTGTAACTGTTAAACCGGATGAGACTTTCACGCCTTCAACGACCTGCGTGTTGTATCCCAGCATTTTGACCCTGACATTATGGGTTCCGGATGGAATATTAAGAATCAGATAGGTGCCATCCTCATCGGTTGCATCACCGAGCATAATATTCTCGATGAATATACTGCATCCGACTAACGGCTGCCCGGTTGAAGCATCAGTTATTTTACCTACGATCTTACCGCCGCTCTGTGCAGCTGCCTGAGACGACATTAAAATCAAGGTGCAAAAAATTAAAATGTATTTACTCATAGGATAACCAAAAGTTTTAATGCTATTAATAGTTATTTTTCGTAATTGCCAGGTATTTTAAGCTGCCGCCGACTTTCGCACTTGAAATATTTTTCATCGTTTTGGTTTCTATAACCTGTACAGTCGAATCAATCGGGGTCACAGCATACAGGAGTTCCTCTGCAGAAGTTAACCTGAGCTGATCTACCTGGTATTCCCACTCGAGATGATCGGCAACGGTATTCGAACTCACGTCTATCTTCAGAATGCCTCCGATATTATCACCCCCGGTACCTCTGAAATAGGCGGCATAATAATAATCCTTACCCATTATCCCGTCTGTCAGGTATTGGAATCCCGGGTCAAGTACCTGGGGAGTTTCAGTTTCCACATCAAAAACTGAAATTACACTTGAGTTGGTTCCCAGCAGGTAAAGGTAACGGCCGTTATCGCTGATCTCAATATCAGTTGGTTTGGTAGTTAAACCTGATGATACAATGTGCGAATTGTTGTAATCATTCGCATCAACAACTTTAATATCAGAATTTGTAGTGCTGTAAAAATAAAGCTTGTTGCTTAACGGGCTGAAGGATACATCTTTTGGTCTGAAATCGTCTGCAAAAACATTGGTTGTTTCTGTTGTAAGCGAATTCAGATCGATAACCGAAAAGGATTTTGCAGACGCGTTGGTTACATAAGCTTTATTGTTTCCGAACTCTATATTCGTCGGTCCTAATCCTACGGTTATCTGATTTTCAATCGTAAAATTATCGGGGTTAACTACGGTAACTATACCATCACTAAGTTTAATGCTTACTATAAATAGTTTATCCGAATTTTTTTCGATCTCCAGTGCTGAAGTCTGATAATCCTCGGGTTCAGGGAGTAGAAGACTGTCAAGGAATTCGTTAAACTCACCTATCTTGTATATCATATTCCTGTTTGATTTATCCCTGATAAATCCAAGGGGAAATCCGTTATTGGAATATTCACCGCTTGTAAAGAACCAGCTTGTTTCGGGGACATCCTCATCATTCGGCGAGAGCATAGAATTTCCATGTACATCCATTACTCCCCCTTTGACGGATACAGAATAAAATTCAGCCGGGTTATAATTCCCTGCCGGGGTATATACAACAATCGTATCCGCCTCACCATAGGAAAATGTGCCGTCAATTTTTCCGCTGACGCTTTCCACTACTACATTTGAAGGAAAACTATTCAGATCCATTGCTTCATTAAAATAAAACTTAACCTGTTGGTCCAGCGGGAAAACCAGGTTGGAGGCATCAAATCCTATCTTCACGAATGAGGGCCTGTCTATTTCTGTAGGGGCCGTCGGCATCCTGTCGGGTATGCAGGAATTAAGGGTTAATGCTGCAATGGTTATCAGGAATAGTTTGATAATGTTCCTGGTCATTTTTTTCACCATAAAATTTCTAAAATTGGGAGGCCGTCTCAAAAGCCCGTCAGTTCAAGACTGTCGAAGACTCAATCTTTCGACATTGACTCGCTTTTGAGTCAGCCTCCCTGATTATTACTATTTAATTAACATCATCTTTTTTGTAACACTGTATTTATCCGAACTGATCCTGTATAAATAGGCGCCGCTTACCATCTGAACACCGTTGTCATTTTTGCCGTTCCATACAAGCCTCTGCATTCCGGCGTTAAGTTCCTGGTTGTTTATTAAAGTAGAAACTTTACGTCCAAGAATATCAAAGATCTCAACCTTAACCATAGACCTTTCCGGGATGGAAAATTCTATAGTTGTGGTCGGGTTAAATGGATTGGGATAATTAGATACTAATCCAAATCCTTCGGCTGTTGATATATCCTTATCATCCCTCACTGCAACTACAGATCTATCACCTAACCTGTGAACGCTCGGTCCGTCTATAAAGTTATAATTAATTGCGTAGTAGGCTGCTGCATTTTCAGTGATCGGGTTAGGAACGTATTCCTCATTATCCCAGTTATCATTGCCAACGACGTAGAGCCAGGGTCTTACATCGGTTCCTGCATTTATAACCGTGCGCGGGACGGCTATTTCAACTACGTTATCCTCAGAATTTTTAGCAAACATTGCCGTCGCACCTTCAACCTCAACAAATTCTTCATATGCACCCGGCCAGTCAGCTATATATCTGTATACAGGTACTTCATTTCCCGTTGAATCAGGATGAAGCGCGGCACTTAAGTCAACCATATAATCAACCGGGAGTCTCCAGAAACCGCCATAACCTAAGCCGGTTGTATCGCCCCAGTTAACCTCGAAGAATAACTGGAATGCAGGTGAATTTTCATAGTTATTATACATTCCTGCAAAGGTTGCGGAAGGATCAATGTCGATCCTGATGTAAAGATCTGTTGAGTCGCTTGTTACGTACATATCCTGGATGTCGAACTCGGGACCTGTAGGCATATCACCCAGTTCCTCGGCACACTCACCAACATCAGCCGGCTGAATACCTGCGGCTACCCAATCGAGCAGATCGCCGTCGATAGTTATATCCGACATAATCTGGTCTCCCTGGTGCTGGTATACAGAACCGCCGTACCAGAAATCATATTTCACCATTGAAGCTCCGCCTTCCAGCGGCAGTTGTGACTCACCTACGCCCCACGCCTGATCACCAACTGAATACATCATAGGTCTGAACTCACTCCCAAAATTGACCATATTGCGAGGTATAGAGAATTCCAACTGATTGTTATCACTGTTAATGGCCATAGGAACATTTGCAAGAAACTCAAGGGTACCTGTAAAGTTTCTTCCTCCCGTGTAGTAATATAAAATACCATATTTATTAGTAGAATCGGGATTTAATGTGGATGCAAGGTTAATATTGTAATTATAAGCATTATTCCACCATTCCCAATCCAAACCGGTGGTATCGCCAATCTCAGTATCGAGCCACATTTCAAATACCGGAGGGTTACTGAAATTAAAGAAGTTATCAAAGTTAGCTGTAGGATCAAGGTCTATCCTGCAGTAAACATTCTCAGAGTCATGCGTTACGTATACATGGCGAACGTTAAAATCGGAGTACTGCGGATCCGAGACAACGCCGTAACTTTCTGAAGGCAGTCCGGTATCCAGCGGGTCTATTCCTGCCCAATCCAGCATATCTCCGTCAATAACGATTTGAGCGGATGCTGAGCCAAGTAGGAAAACAAAGGACATCAGTGTAAAGAATTTTTTCATGATGATCACCTGGTTTTTAATGAATGTTTATTTATTTAAGCAATAAGAGTTTTTGCGAGTACAAGTTTTTTTTTGTCTTAAGTATGAAAAAGTACACACCGCTGCTTAATTCCCTGGAATTCCCGTCGGTATCCCAGATAATTCTCTGACCGGTGTATTCATAGGGTTCAAATTTTTTAACGGTTCTCCCAATTATATCGAAAATCATTGCCTCGGTTATATCCTGCGGCCTGATGTTGTATTCGATCGTTGTTGTCCCGTTAAAAGGATTGGGATACGCATCAATTTTATATTCGTCCGGCACTACAGGTCCTTCCGAACGGACATCCGAGATGCCGCTGTATAATTCAAAATAACTTGTGCCGGTATATGTTTCACCTCCGGCGTTATTTGTTATCTTAATGACATGGTCCAGGGAATTATATCCTGTCGAATCTTCCCATAAATCCTGGTTAGCAAGCCTGATAGCAAAATCAGGATTATCGTGCAGTGTGTTCTCAGGATCGGCCAAAAATAAAAATGCGGAATAATTCCCTTCAGTCATATCTGAAGGAATTCCGGCAGTTATATTCACATATGATGTATCTCCTGCCATCCAGAACCTCGGGTCAACGTCAGTAACCAGCCGGTATCTTTCATTATTGTCATTGTTTCTTAAAATGACTTCAAGATTCCTTGGATTAAAAGGACTTGCAAATCCATAATTGGCAATCTGAAAATCAAAATTAAAAATGCCGGATGGCTTAATGCTGTCGGAAATTATTGCCTGCTGTAGTTCGAACCTGTAACCCAGCCGTCTTTTAATCTCATCCATACAGCCTTCATTTATCCACCTGTTCAGTACATCATTATTATAGTCCTTATTTAATACAGACCATCTCATCCGTGCAAGATCGATCAGGGAATTTTCACAATCGGCATACCCGCAGTCGCAGCACGTTTCGCCTCCCTGGGGTACGTACCTGTTATCCTGGTTCAGGTAATCCTTATCTCCTTCGATATCGTTAGAAACATACGTTCCCATATCTGTCGCATCAGAGAGGAAGCAGTCGTTGTGAGCTCCCACTCTTGAACGGTCCGTTCCTGAGAATGCTTCTGCTGAATCCAGAGGCTCATTGACCTGGAATATTTTTCTTTTATAATCAGGCGTTCTTACAACCACATCTCTTTTTACCGGCAGCGCATCGAGCAGTGCGAGCGTAACTGTTCTTCTGCTTACAGTGTTATTCAGGTTATGGGATGAATAATACCATTCTCCCCAGGCCCCTATGAAACCTGCCTCTACATAATTTATTACATCATAATTCTGCTGGAGCACCGGGGTAAGCTGGTTGATATGCAGCAGGATTGTATCGAGTGCCGCATCTTCGCCGTTCTGATTATTCGTATATGAAAAGCGCAGTACAAGCTTAACGCCGCCTTCACGCGCTGTATTCAAATCTGCCTCAACAATATCAAGAAATGACTGGGGCAGAGGAATATCATTATACTGCGGAATTGTGTATATCCTTTGTATGACAGACACATTCTGCGCTTTCAGGGTGCTGATAAAATTTAAAGTGATCGGGTTGCTGCGGTATGCTGAAAATCCTCTCTCCGGGTTGAAGATAATATCATCAGTTCCCTGGTAAACTATTGTACTCTGTGCGGACAGATTGAAAACAAATAGTGAAAATATCAGGATAGTCTTTAATTTATACTTCATTATATTTTTCAGTCTTTTTGTTTTTTGTCTCATTTTCTATTTATCATTATTACCGCTCCCCTGTCTGTTTCAGGAACGGTAAAACTAATTTCATTTCCGTTTACCTGGGTGTTTATTCTTTCTTTTTCGCCAAGGAAAGGAAGAATATAAACCTCACCGCTTCCTTCTGAAACAGGATAGCTGATCTTTATATCTTTAAGTGTCCTTGCAGGTAAATCATAAACTGTACTCAATGCGCGAACATTCGTTAAGTACAGGTAAGTAATATCCTTATCCGTGCTTGAGGTGACGATCATATCAACAGGAGCTTCTATTCTTATTCCCGGTGTGAATGAAGTAAACCCTGTTAGCTCAGAAAGAAATTCATCTCTTACCGATTTCATCTTATTCAAATCACTTCCTGATCTGAAATAATTGTTAAGTTCTTCCTTCATTACTTCGGTATATTTCTTACCGGGATTATTTTTTACAAGTTTAAAAGTAACGGATTCAGGTTTAACTGAAGATTCCCGCAGCCAGGAAAGATTTCCGTCGAGTGAATCGGGATTAAGCTTTTCGCGATCCTGGTTATAGTTGGCAAATTCTCCTGTTATTATGAATTTTGTCCCGTTTTCGCTAAGCTTTTTAATTGCTCCCGCTTCATCATCACTGATGCACTTTACATCCGGAAGGATCAAAATTTTTGGTGAAAGCTTGTCAATTGTTCTGGATGTTACAACCTCGAAAGGCAGGTGGGAGTTAATCAGTAGATTTACAATTCCCCGGTAGCTGTTGATAAATTCTTCGCTGAAATAGTTCCTGGTGATATCAGAAAAATAAACGCTGACAGGTTCTGCCGGTATCCTGGGAGAATAAAAAATATCTTCATACTGGGAAACCCACCTGTATACGTCTGTCCTTGTACTCATATCATTTGTTGATGACATGACGTATCCTTTTACATCCCACATATTCGTTCCGGCAAAGAGCTCTGAAGCAAAAAGACTTTTCATTGCACGGGAAGGCTCAACGTTTTTATTGTCGTACCACGAATAGCTTAACATCCATGATGGATCACCTTCAGAAAAGGCTCTGAAAGTATTCATCCCGATGATGAAATTATACCAGTCATACGGCTCCCTGTCGGACGCATAGTATTCACCTTCACTATACTCGTGAGCTATTACGTCTACTACATCATACATCTGAAAAACATCCGCACCAACCCTGACGGCTTCTTCAGAAATGCCAGGATAAATTTCCGCTATGGTTTTACATTCAGGGTTAACGGCTTTTACATTCTGATCTATCTCAGCCATAAAATCAGTTAGCGTTTTCATCCTGAAATTGATCCATTTAATAAATCCCGGATCCTCATAGTTTCCTAACTGAATATCCTCTTTTGCATTTAGTCCGGTAAGCTTTTTAAATTCGGCGACGGTGTAATCATCAAAACTTGCCCAGGTATCTTCCCATCCCTCAAAGTGCGTCATCCAGTAAGGAATATCCACGTATATACCGTCAATTCCCGTAGCTGCTATTTCCCTCACCCTCTGCATATAGGTTTTCCGCCATTCCGATGCATAAGGACTGATCCAGACATCCTCATCGCCTTTCACAATCCAGAAAGCATCGTCGGCACCGAACATAGCGGGCCTGCCGGTTATATCTCTCTGAACCCAGTCGGGATGATCTTTATAGAAGGTGTGCTCTTTATTATCAGCATCAGCGGTTATACATTCGAGTCCCGCTATATATACGAATGTATGGTTATTAATCTTATGGGCCTCTTCAGTGACCTTCCTTATTGCTTCCAGCTTTTCGGCAGGATCAAGGAAACTTTCGTATCTCCCTGTTATATCATTATCGACTTCAATTCCATAGACGAAACTGCTGCCCGCATTTTGTATAATATTGTCTATTTCAGAATAAGAGAGAGGATTGCCGCAGATCCTGACTTTGTGCGTCCAGTCCTGCTGTGCATAAACACCCCGAGCAAAACATGAAACAAGGATCTGAAATATAATACTTAAAGTAAAAATTCTCATAAGCTGACACTGCTTTTATTGATACTGTTTACTATTTCCAGTTTATGTTTTATCATAGCTGTAACTGCCTCTGAAGCCGGAGGAAAAACATTTCTGAGATCGATATCATCAGATTTTAAAAGGATCTCTTTCAATGATTTCATAAAAAGGTTTTTCGTTTCGGTAGCAACGTTTACCTTGGAAATACCGGCGCCTACGGCCTCCTGAAGCTGTTCATCCGGAATACCGGAGGCGCCATGCAGAACGAGGAGAGCGTCCGTTATTTGTTTTATTTCAATAATTCTTTCAATATCGAGGTCCGGTGTTCCTGAATAAAACCCATGTTTTGAACCGACTGCAATGGCTAGTGAGGTTACACCGGTTTCTTCCACAAATCTTTTGGCATCCCCTGGCTCGGTAAATCTACTAAGGTCAAGTGCAATAGCTGGTTTTGGAATATATCCCAGTTCTGCCTCAACATTAACCTGGTAATGCTCTGCCAGTTTCACAGCTTTACCTGTTAAAGCAATATTTTCATCAATATCTTTATCACTTGCATCTATCATAATTGAATCAAACCCTTCATCAAGACATCGTTGTATTAAGAATAAATCAGAACAATGGTCTAGATGGACCCATGACTGAATTTTTGTCTCAGCTGATACAGCTTGTGCTAATGCAAAAGCTGTCTTCAAACCCATATACTCAATAGAAGCCGGCGTAAGCTGCAGGATAATCGCGCTGCCCGTTTCTGCAGCGGCTTCTGCAATAGCTTTGCAGGTTTCCATGTTGTAAAAGTTTGCAGCAAGCAGAGCTTTCCTGTTATCCTGAACTTCTTTTAACTTTTCCAATAATTTCAATTTTTGTATCCGAATTTTTCTTTACCTGTTCTTACTACCTGATCATAACTTTCAAAGGCTGTAGTTCCTCCTGCAGCCGTGGTATTTACTGCGCCGGTCAGGTTCGCAAATTCCTGGCATTCATCAACCGTGGATCCGTTGATATATTTAAAAATGAAACCGGCATTGAAACTGTCGCCTGCCCCGATTGCGTCAACCACATTATTGTTAAAGTACGATTGTTTGAATATACTCTTATTGTCTGTTGCTGTTATCGAACCTTTACTTCCAAGCTTTACAACTACCATATTTCCGTCACAGGTAAGCTTTTTAATTGCATTTTCCAGTACCGTTTCCTTAGTCAGTAACAGTGCTTCCTGCTCATTTGGAAGGAAAACGTCGACGAACGGAAGGATTTCCTTGTAATTAAAATTCCATTTTTCTTCAGGATCCCACTGCATGTCGAGAGAGGTTGTGAGACCGTTTTCCTTCGCAGTCTTAAAAAGTGAGATAAGTCCTGCCTGTATACCCGGCTGCAGAAAATATGAGGAAAAATGGAGATGCCGCGCCGATTTTATTACACTCTCATCAAGGTCATCGATTGTCAGGTCTTCCATAGCACCGGGATAAGTAACCATAGCGCGGTCTTCAGAATAATTTAAGACAATGGTGGCACCCGTATTCAGCTTACTGCTGGTGATAATAAAATCAGTATTTACTTTTTTTGCCTCAAGACTTTCTTTAACCAGGGTACCGAATGCATCGTTTCCTATCTTTCCTGCAAAAGCTGTTCTTGCACCGAGTGTACTGAGGTTACTTGCGAAAATTGCCGAGGAACTGCCCAGCGTAAGCGTCATCTGCCTGGCAATTTTTTCTTTCCCCATCTCGGGAAAAGAATCGATTGTGTTAAGAATTAAATCTACGTTTAATTCACCGACTACAAGAACGTCAAACTGTTTGTTTTTCATTTGCCTTTTCCGTACGCATTTCTACTGCAGGTTCTTCCGGGTTATCTTCAACGGCCATCATAAAGATTGCTGCCAGCGCAAGGATCATCCCGGTAATAATTATCGGGTGAGGAATTACCTGGTAGATAATTAATGAAATTATAATCGTGATTACCGGCGCCACAGCATTCGTCATCGGACTTACGATAATTGCTTTACCGTACCTGAATGCATACACAATCATCAGGGCACCTATTGAATTTAATATCTGAATCATTGCGGCTAAATAAGGACCTTTGAATCCCCAGTTAATTTCCTGTGAAAAGTCAGTCATCAGCAGTGCAATAGGAATCAGCAGTAACCCTGTCAGCATCATGTAGAAAAATATGCTTTCAGCCTTCATAGTCTGATTCGCAAACCTCATTATGTATGCTTGTATTCCCCACGCAAAGAACACAACCAGTGCAAGTATAACCCACAGATATCCCGAACTATTAATATCGTTCGGCGGCTGGTATGAAAGGAATATTATAGCGATTAAAGCCAGAACGATCCCGATCCAGCCTTTCCTGGAAGCTCTTTCTTTAAGAAATATGTATGATAAGATGATTGTTATTACCGGTGATAAAGAGATAAACGGGAAAACAAGGTAAGCGGGGCCGGTACGCAGAGCCTGAAATAACACAAGCTGTCCTCCTGCCCCGGTAAAACCAATCACACATCCGAGGAAAATGGATTTCTTATCGGCCTCAAGCTTCCAGTTAATTATTTTCAACGCTACCAATGCGGGGGGTATCATCGTCAATGCCCATACAACATACCCGAGTGTAGCAGGAAATCCTGCTTTCTCAGGAAGTTCAATTAATGCTCCCCAGACTCCCCAGAATAAAGTTGTTATGATAGCATAGACCAGCCATGGACGAACTTTCAAATTAACCTCCGGTTGCTGCATAATGATAAATATCCAGGACACCCGAGATTCTGTGAAGTATTATTTCTTCGGGATTCCCGTTTATAATTCCTTCTCTCACTGCGGTGTATTCCTCCGGTAAATACTGGCTTAACAGAGTATCGGGGACAGGATTTTCAGTAAGGTTCCGCACCAGCCTGTTTAGTGAATCACTGACTATTTTATCCGACCAGTAATACCTTATTCTGTCGCTGTAGCTGTATTTTCTTTTCAGCCTGTTCTCTTCTTCACCTGAATCGTAATAATTTTTCCAGTACTTTGGAAATTCCCGCATTCTCTGATCGATTGTTTCAATGAGGTTGGAAAGAAGAACAGCTTTTTTTTGAGCCAGCATTTCTGCTTCAATCAGTGCCAGGGCAAAAACAGCTTCGCGGAATTTATACGTGAGCCAGGGGCCTACTTTAAGGACAGCGAAATGATCCTGAACCATCTGGCGCAACGATTCTTTTCTCTGGTAGTCAGTTGAATGCGCCTCGTATATCAGGGTTGGATAATTTTCTATAAACTCAACGAGGGATTTGCTTTTATTGCGGTCGTATTCACTAACTTCAGTATCACCAAACTCAACCCCCGGCTGAACTACAACTCCGATAACGCGCTCCCATGCATCTGTAAGGTTATATTTTTGAAATGCTTTTTTTGTAAGATTTATTGTATCGGCAACGCTTTCAACCGGTGTAACGTGCAGTTCTCCGTTTTGGCCTTTTGCTCCGCCGGGAGGAGGGACGTCCGTTCCGATTATGTAAACCGGTAGGGCATCGCTATTCTGCGTGGCTGATGCATCTTCCGCTTCTTTGCAGAGAAATGCCGACCGCTCAGCGATTACTTCCGTATTAAGAGGATAATTTCGATCCCCATCATCAGCACATTTCATGCTGGCATCCAGGTGAATTTTAGTAAACCCTGCCTTAATATACGCAGAAATCTGTTCCTGTGCTTTTCTGAGTGCCGAATCTGAATTTTCGTTCTGCCACCTGTTGGGACCAAGATGATCTCCTCCGAAAATGATATTTTCCATGGGAAAATCCAGCAATTCGACAGTATCCAGAACCGACTCTTTAAAGAGTGCCGGAGTTAACCCCGTGTATCCGCCGAATTGATCGACCTGGTTGGAGGTCGCTTCAATAAGTACGAACTGGTTGTTTTTCTTTGCGTGCTGAACTGCAGCTTTGATAACATAGGGATTAGCCGAACAAACCGAAGTAATACCGGTTTTTTGTCCGGATTTATGTAAACTGATTATCTGTGATATTTTATTTTCAGCTGTGATCACTTTTTCCATTAGTATAAGGGTAAATTTTCACTCCCTGTACAACCCGGTGGATCATTCCCGATTCAGATGGAGAATCCGGATCCAGTCCGAGACTAATCGATTTAAATAATCCAAGTAATTGTGCAGTCATTACCATAGCTACAGAAAGAAAATCTTCGTGAATCATTTTTTCGTCATCTGAAAGAACAATTTTCAGATCAAGGTTTGCCGGAAAAGAATCATCTTCCATAACTCCGATCGAACAAAGAGGTTTGCGGGTTCCTTCAATAGCCGCAACCAGGTCCCTTTCATACAAGCCGGCATAGGAATTATTCGAAAAGAGATAGACCATCAGGGTATCACCATCCAGTACTGCCTTTGGTCCATGACGAAATCCCATAAAAGAATCATGCTTACAGATTATTTTTCCATCGGTCAATTCCTGAAGCTTGAGCTGGGATTCTCTCGCAATTCCTTTCAGCATCCCTGATCCAAGGAAGACAGCGCGTTTAAAATCAGAAGACGCTATTTTCCGAAGCGGTTCTGAATAAACGTTCAATATCTTATTACCATATTTACTAAGTAAGGCTATCTGTTCATCCAGGTTATCATTATCCTTATCTATCCTGGATATCAGCAATCCGGCCAGCAGCATAGAGGTAAAACTTGCTGTCATAGCCAGGCCCTTATCGTTAGCCTCAGACGGCAGCACGAAAATGAATTTGTTTTTTGAACTTACACTCTCTAATAAATCACTCTCATTATTACAAGTGACAATAAGATGAAATACACTCTGCGACAAATCTTCAGCTACCACAATTGCCTGAGCGCTTTCTGGACTATTTCCAGATCTGGCGAAGGAAATTAACAAGTACTTACTCTGATTATTGAAGAATAATTCGGGGTGGGTAACCAGGTCGGTGGTGGCAACTGCAGTGATGGGGTTGCTGAATCTGCGGCTGAATGCCCCGAGCAGAACCTCACCAATGAACGCACTGGAGCCTGCACCTGTTAAAATTATCCTGGTATTTTTATCATTGAGTAAGTTTCTAAGGTATGTTTTAAGCTGATCCCTGATTGAACTGAATTCACTGTAAAGTTTTATCCAGAGTTCCGGCTGACTGGCAATCTCTGATTCTGTGTTGGAATCATTTACCGTACCAAAACTTTTGTTATAGACTTCCATTTATGTTACGAAACCTTATTATTGATTTTCAAAACCTTTCATTGCGTATTTACAATTTTTATTAATATTAATCAAGATTTCATTTCCTTTTTTTTAACATTTTTTTATTTTTCGAAAGCTTTCTTTTTATTATTATCATAAAAGCGTGTCTTATGTCAACTATAGATCGACGTGTCACGATACTGGAGATGATCAACAAAAATGGCCAGGTCTCTGTCAACGAACTCAGCAGTATCTTCAACGTAAGTGAAGTAACAATCAGAAATGATCTTTCCCATCTCGAAAAAAAGAGCCTTTTAATTAAGACAAGAGGCGGGGGATTAAAAACCCAGGGCGTAGGTATAGACCACAAATTGAATGAGAAAGCTCAGATTAATTCCAGGGAGAAAAGTTGCGATAGGGAAAAAAGCTGCTGAATTGATTAAGGATAACGATACAATTATAATTGACTCAGGAACAACTACCGTTGAAATTGCCAAGCACATAAACGGGATAAATAACCTCACTGTGATTACAAATGCTTTAAATATAGCAGGACAGCTTATCAGAGATGAAATCAAAGTCATCTTACTGGGAGGAATCCTTCGTACATCCTCCCTCTCTTTAATTGGTCCGATCGGTGAAACTAATATCAGAAATTTTTACTGCGATAAATGTTTCCTGGGAGTTGATGGAATTGATTCACAGTCAGGCATTTTTACTCCCAACCTCGAGGAGGCAAATTTAAACAGGCTGATGATTGAAGCCTCTAAGGAAGTAATTATCGTTACCGACTCAAGTAAATTTAGAAGAAAAAGCTTTGTTCATATTGCCCCTATAACAAAAGTAGATTTGATCATTACAGATTCCAACCTGCCTGAGGAAGAGTTAAAGAACTTACAAAATAAAGGTATCAAGGTGATACTGGTTTAACTAACAATTTTTACAGGTTATAAAATTATGAAACCATCAGGAATTTTATCATACGTTGTATTTCTTGTTTTAATATTTACACTTAGCCTGCCGGCACAGACAAGTCCTGAAGATCTGCTGCTTAAAAACTACAGACCAAAGAGCATTTACAATATCCCTGTAACCAAAATTACTAAAGCAAAATTTCCCGTATTCGATGCTCATTCTCATCCGTATGCGACCAGTGAAGAAGAGCTTGACTTATGGGTTAAGAATATGGATGAAGCTGGAATTACCAAAACCATTCTATTAACATATGCACACGGAAGTGGTTTCGATTCACTTGTAAACTTCTATTCAAAATATCCTGATAGGTTTGAACTATGGTGCGGTTTCGATTATACAGGTTACGATAAACCAGGCTACGGCCCAGCCGCAGTGAAAGAGTTGGAAAGATGTTTTAACAAAGGAGCAAAAGGTGTGGGCGAGCTTGGGGACAAAGGCAAAGGTCTGATGTATTGTACACCTCATGCACCGGGAATGCACATAGATGATCCCAGGTTGGATCCATTACTTGAAAAGTGTGCCGAACTGGGAATGCCGATAAACATACACGTCGGGGAGCCGCAATGGTTTTATGAAAAGATGGATTCTACAAACGACGGACTGATAAATGCTTACAGCTGGAGACTTGATAACCAGGAAGGTATCCTTAATCTGGATGAAGTACTTGCAACGCTTGAAAATGCAGTAAAAAAACATCCCAAAACACTTTTCATTGCATGCCACTTTGCAAACCAGAATACCGACCTGGCTAAGTTAGGAAGACTACTTGATTTATACCCTAACCTGTATGCGGATATTAGTGCAAGGTATGCTGAAAATGCTCCGGTTCCAAGATATACAAAAGCTTTCATGGAAAAGTACCAGGATCGTCTGTTATATGGAACAGATATGGGATTTGAAAAGAGCATGTATGAAACAACGTTCAGGATACTCGAGACCAACGATGAGCATTTTTATAACATCGAACTTTTCGGTTACCACTGGCCGCTCTACGGTATTGGATTATCTGATGGAGCTTTAGAAAAACTATACTCCCTGAACGCCGAAAAGATTCTGCACAGGTAGTGCGTATTCTAACCGTGAACAGGGCGAAGAGGCTTGACAAAAAGCAGAATTGGACTTATGTTTGAATTCCTTTTTCAAAGGAATTGCACACAAAATTTTGCAAAAATCCCGGGAAACCGGGAGAAATTCCGCGATAGCTCAATGGTGGAGTCCGGCGGCTGCCGGATTAACCGAGGGTTGCAGGTTCGGGATAGTTTTTGAAATTCTTTAAGCTCCTTGATAATGGAGAAATTCCGCGATAGCTCAATGGTGGAGTCCGGCAGTTGCCGGATTAACCGAGGGTTGCAGGTTCGGGATAGTTTTTGAAATTCTTTAAGCTCCTTGATAATGGAGAAATTCCGCGATAGCTCAATGGTGGAGCATCCGGCTGTTAACCGGAGGGTTGCAGGTTCGAGTCCTGCTCGCGGAGCCAAAGAAATCCCCATCGAATAGAATGGGGATTTTTTATTTTTATTCAGAATATTTATCAGATATGTATCTTACTTATGTCCTATATTCTCAAAAGTATGATAAAATATATGTAGGACAGACCAACAATTTACTTCTAAGATTAAAAGAACATAATGAGGGACTCTCAAAATATACAAGCCGGTACATTCCCTGGGAGTTATTATATTGTGAGCAATTGGAGACACGGTCTGAAGCAATGAGAAGAGAAAAAGAATTAAAGTCACATAAGGGCAGAGACTTTATTAAAAATATTTTGCTAAATGGTGGAGTCCGGCTACTTTATCTTGATTTCACGAATTAAAGTTTTAATCATATACTTCTTTTGTTCAGGAGTTGCTTCCTCATATATAGAGTTAAAATCAGTAAATATTTGTCTCAATATTTTTATATCAATTGATGTATTTTTTATTAAATCAACCGGATGAAAAAAGATATCGAATAAAATTCAAAATAATTTCAGTGCTTGCCTACTGTAACTGCCTACTGCCTATCGTATACCGCCTTTGTGTTCGCGGAACTACGATACTCTACTCCCTAACCGGTCCTGTGGATTTATTTATTTTTTCAATTGCCTGATAATATAGCTTTGCTTTTTCTTTGTCGCCTGTCATTTCTGCCGACTTTTCAGCACCGTACAACGAATTAAACCGGTTGGGAGAGTTCTTTAACGATAACTCATATTCCTTGAGAGCTTCTTTCGGACGTTTAATTTCAAGGTATAAATCCCCGAGCATTTCTCTTGCCGGCAGAAGCGAACCCGGTGTTACGGGATTTTTTTCTGTCTTATCTTCCAGGTCTGCAGCTGTAATCATACTTTCAAGAGATTTTTTTGTTTCTCCCTGTGCAAATAACTGCCAGGCTTTAACAACATCCTTCTGAATCTCAATCTGTCCGATCCAGTATTTATTAGCTTCCTTATCCTTAAATGTATTCTGCAGTTCCTCTAATTTTTGATATGCTTTTAAAGCTGCATCGGAATTTCCGCTTCTTCCTCCTCCGATTCCTTTTGCAAAATAAAGCAGTGCTTCATATTGCGGGAATTTGTTCCACGGGAATTCAGGATGGATGAGGGAAAGGTTCGCTGCTTCTTTCCAGTTCCTGTACTCAAGTGCAATTCGTCCCCGCATTGCAGCCAGCGAATATGCTGTTACGGGTGATGGTTCAAAAGGTCCCCTCAGAGTATCAGCTAATTTTGCGATATCATTTGCCTCTTTATATTCCGACTGCTGAAGGTATGCATATACCGCATAATCGAGAGCGTGAAAATATTGACCGGATATCTTTCCGTTTAAAGGAATCTTTTTTGCAGCAGCAGCAGATCTTAAATTCAGGTCAATTGATTCCTGCCATAATCCAAGACGCGTAAATATGTGAGTCGGCATATGCAGCGAGTGGGGCAGCTCCGGAGCAATCTTGTAATAGTTTTCTGCTACTCTTCGTGCATCAGGAGCCAATGGTGGATAATCATAAGCATGGATAGCATAATGAAAAGCACCCGGATGATCAGGAATTATTTTTAGTACTTTTTCACAAATAGCTCCCGCTTCACGCTGTATTTTATACGTTTTGTCATTTGGTGATACAATCGCCAGCATTGATAGCACGTGAAACATCTGTGCCTCTATATCATCCGGCAGCTCTTTAGCTGCAATCCCCCATCCCTTATCAAATGCAATAAGTCTTTCGGGTTCGCTTTTATTAACGCCATCCTCAAAATATGCGGCAATAGCATTACCGTAAAGTTTTTCTTTATTTGTCCTTGCAAGGTTCAGCGCATTCTGGCATAGAATATAACCGTCATTTAATATTTTATCGTCGGGAATATCCGGCCACAGTGGATGCACATATGTCATTGCTTTTCCCCAGTAACCCCAGAAACAATCTTTATCTGATTCAATAACTTTATTGAATGTGTATTCCGCATCTTCGTATGTCATATGATGGGTAAGAGCAATTCCGAATCTTATTAATGTGTCAAGCTTTGGACTGCATCCGTCTGTGAACTTAACCGTTCCGCACATTACTTCGGGAGTTAAATAATCTCTTTGTACTTGTAAATGCTTTTGCTTTGAGCAGGAGATGGATAAGAAAGCTGCAAGAATGAATGGTAATGATAACAATAAAAGCAATGGAACCCTGTTTTTTGTTATTGCTCTCTTCATGACATTGACCTTTTCATATGTCAGGTGCAGTTTATTATTTAATCACTATATTATTAATTAACCGCAGAAATTACGCAGTCCGGAAAGGAAGTAATTCCTGATGTTTCAATTGATTATTTTTTTTGGATCAACTAAACCAGCTGTTATAAATTAACAAAATTGTGTGAAAAGGCAAATGAAATAAATGTCATTTATAGTATGGGGTATTTTCCCATTAAGCGCAGGATTATTTGACATTTGTTATATCAGCGTTTTACTCGGCGGTCCGATATCCGGCCAGAAGATTCATAGCGGATTTCCGCAATGGACAATGAACAATGGAAAATTAACAATACAAAGAAGAGCATAAGGTGTTTCATAACTTGCTCCCCGGTAAAAATTGATTATACAAATGAAGACATATCATAGGGCCCCGGAACCTTCATATTTTCAAGTATATTTTAGAAATCAGGAATGTTGAAATCAAATTAACCTATTTGTAATCGTTATTTAAGAAAGATCATCTTCTTTATATCTGAGAAAACAGGTATGTTGTGTTCGTTCATTGCTATTATATTCAAGGAAAAAGTCAAAAGGAAAAAGGAAAAAGTAATCTGGCTTGCGGAATATATATCTATCACCCTTGTTAACCAGGGTCTCTACAAGCTCTCCTTTTATATCATAGACATATAGCTTTACGTAGCCTCTTTCCTTCAGCCTGTAGCCTATCTTTGTCGTTGGGTTGAAGGGATTAGTGTAGTTCTGGAATAACCTGTAACTGTTAATTGTAAACTGCTCGTTATTCTTTGTCCCGGTAAGTACTATATGGAGTTCCTCTGAAGGATCAGAGGTATTTCCCTGGTTATCTATTTGCATTACTGGAAAAACCTGTACGTGGAAGGAGGGGTTTTAGGTTGACAGTTGTCATTTACGATTACCCCTCCCATACACGTTCTTTTAACTTCTTGATCGGCCTTTGATGGCTAATCTTTTAACTTTTCTTAATTTTCTTTCTCACCATAAACCACTATAGAACCTGAGTCCATTATAACTTTTCCGTCAGGGTATTTTTCACTAACCGCATTGTATACCTCCTCTTTTATTTTTTCTATCATATAATCATCAGTGCCGTTGAGTGCGGAGACAACGGGTGCCACCACCTCTGTCATCATGCTCCAGTAAACATCTGTAGTTCCGCTGTTTAGTTTTCCCGGGACATAATTCTGAGAAATATTTTTCAGTCCTGCCTTTGAAAATAATTCAGTCATCATTCCATCTTTTGAACATCTGAACATGCCGGGTGCACCCGGCGGAGGCGGCGGCAGTTCCAGGTTTCTGTTTATTGCTTCCATGGTAGCTGTTACCCAGAAATTCTTTTCAGGGCCATCCCAGACCGATGCCGCAATTCTTCCTCCCGGCTTCAGAACGCGTACCATTTCTTTGGCAGCCAATAGCATATCCGGAAAGAACATGAATCCTTTACGGCAGCTTATAGCATCAAACGTGTTATCGTCAAACGGCAGTTCGCACACATCACAGGCATGTGTTTCAATATTCCTTACCCCTCTCTTTGATGCTTTTTCGCGGGCAATTTCGAGCATACCTTCAGCAAGATCTGTAATAAAAACTTTTCCATCAGTCACCATTGATGCAATAGTTAATCCCGGTTCACCTGTTCCCCCTGCCGTATCCAGGATAACCTCATTCTTTCCCGGACCGATCATACGTATTATTTCATCGCCCATTGGTTTCAGGAAATCCATAGTCAGTTTATCCCACTTTCTCCATCCCGGGGAAAATTTATTCCACGAAGCTTTCTGCTGCTCCCGGATCGTCTCCAGTTGTTGTTCCATTTTATATTTTCCTTTAAATAATTGTTATAAAATATTTACCAGTCTGATTAATTAAATCATCCGGCGGTCAGTTAAGCTAACATGGTTTTTACGCGAACAAAGAAATCAAACTATCGGGGTACGTGCCCCCCCCCAAAAAAAGCGGGGATTGCCGGAGTAAAATAATTATTATCCGGATCTTATAGAGTTGCTGGATTAATGCTTGCTGAATATCAATTTTTTTTAATTAAGAAGCAATAGGGATTAATGCCCCAATTTTGTTTATAGTAATTGAAGAGAAAATATCGACACCATTAAAGAAGTAATTGAACAGCGATATGATTTTACTTTAAGTTTTTAGTTTAATTTTATATTGGATGATGTTTTGACATATTTTCTGTATTATTGCGGTAAGCGGCAAGTTTACATCACCGACAAAGCAACCTATAATTTTATATTTATATGAACGTACAAGGACAAATTAAAGAGTATATTACTAGTCAACCTGAACCAAAACGCAGCGACATGCAAGAGCTGCACCGCATCATTCTGGAGGTAATGCCAGCATGTAAATTATGGTTCTTGGATGGTAAAAACAGTGAAAATAAAACTGTTTCTAATCCTAATATAGGATATGGACTTCACACCATAGAATATGCTGATGGAAAAACCAGAGAGTTTTATCAAATTGGTATCAGTGCAAACAAAACTGGAATCTCTGTCTATATCCTCGGTATCAATGATAATTCATACTTAGCCAAAACGTATGGGAAAAAAATAGGCAAGGCAAGCGTTACCGGGTATTGCATTAAGTTCAAAACTCTAAAAGATATAAACATTGAAATACTAGAAGCGGCAATACGATACGGGTTTGAGGGATTCAAAAATGAGAGAAAGAAAGCACTTTAACCCTGAACATAAAGTGATTTTCGTCAGTGAGTTGCTGGAGAATAATTCTCTAATGATCTTTAGGGAATATAGAAACCGTTAGGCTGCATTTATAAATTAAAGAAAGTATAGAATGAATAGTATTAATAATTCTTGGAAAAAAGGTCCGGGTAAACTCGGCATATTAAAACCATTATTTGGTTCCTGGCAAGCACGTGCAGACTCACCAATGGGTGAGGTTTGTTGCACTCGGACTTTCACACCAATACTAAGAAATAAGTATGTTCGACTGGTTGCAAAATGGGAGTTTGGTAATAAACTATACGAAGAATTCGCAATTTATGGTGTCAGCAATGGTAAATTATCTTTTTGGTCATTCACATCTGATGGCAAGAAATCAGAAGGTGTAATTGCCGAAGGAAAAGAAATAGATCCACAAGCAATCGTATTTGAAGCAGAAATGCCGGCTGGCCTGGCTCGAATGATATATTGGCCAAATACTGAAGGAGGATTTAATTGGGCCGTGGAAGCAAAAAATAAAAAAGGTTGGAAGCGGTTTACCCAGCATAAATACGTTTCTATATAGAATTGTTTTATATGTGAAATCTAACATGCTACTTAAAGCGGGTTTTTCAGATAAATTAAAAGGGCTCATATAAGCTGAAAAGCAGCAAATACAAGCCCTTGTTTTACCGGACAGGAGAGTCCGAATTATTGTACTGTATAATTAATAGTTTTAGTATAATTAGCTCCTCCCTGAACAATTGTTCCGGTGAATTTGAATGACCATTGCTGCCCGGTCTGAAGCTGCTGCTGCGGCTGATAAAAAGAATAGTAATTGCCTGCTTGTACAGGTTCAAATTGCTGGGTTGGATCGGGGTTATTTATTGTTTCATTTATTCCCTGATCAGCCTGACTTACCACGATGGTAGCGATTGTTATGGCAGCACCCGGATTAAACCCGAAAAGTATATTTCCCTGGTTATCCTGGGCTACGCCGACTTCAATATTTACATTTCCGGTATTGTTTCCCCCACCTGTATCTCCGCCGGTTCCCCCTACCCCGCCTACTCCGGTTGGATTCCCGCTATCATTACTGCAGCCGAAAAAGAAAATTGTGCACATCGATAATAAAAGCAATATATATTTCATTTAAACCTCCGTTGTAAATTTTTGTTTTGTGTTCATATTAAATTGAAAATTTTAAGGCTACTCCCAATTTCAGCGAAAAAGTACTGTTACTTAAACCCGGCGCATCAAATGTTTTTGACAATGGGATGCCTGCTATAATATCTGTTCCCATATATAATCCCTGGGAAAGCGTAAAGTTATATCCCGTGCCGACGGCTATGCCGAAACGAATGGAATTAAAATTAGTACCTAAGGTATTAACCTCAGGATTTCCCCCGCCGGTTTGTGTTTTTGTTTGTTCCCCGCTTCCGCCTAATTTTATTCCCACAGAGGGTCCGGCTACCATGTAAAATCCGCTAAATTCTGTTTTGAACATAGGATCTAATGATAAATAATAAAGGGAATATGAGTTTTCTATTGTTTGTCCCTGGTTGGTTGTAGAATTAGAAAAATTACTCATATCGAAAGCTGTCAGATTGGTTATGACGCCAATGTGTGGACTAAAAGAAACATCAACAGTTCCGCCGATGCCCACCCCGATTCCATTATAAGATAATGTTAGTCCCTGCTGATTGTAAATATTATAGTTTCCACTTACTCTTGGTCCAATTTTCACAGATTGGCCAAATACAGGCACAGTTGTAAAGACGAGAACAACGAAAACAAGAAAAGAAAAGAACTTTTTCATAATGACTCTCCTATTGGTTTTATGAATTATTTTTTGGGATTCATGAGTACATGCGGAAAAGGAGAGTGAAAAGGTTCATCCGTTAATAATAAAATCTCCCGGAAAGGGTGATAAATAACAAAAACTTTCGAAAAATTATTGATTTCGCAAATATTATCTCATAACTTATAATCAAAATCAAAGAATCTTTCAATTAACATTATATTTATGCAGAATATTACTCAGCAGAATGTTACCCTTATGCTTGAAAATTGCATCAAGGGTAAAAAGGGTGCTGTTGATCAGCTTCTGCCCTATGTTTATGACGAGCTAAGAAGAATTTCTTCTAAATATCTGAATGAAGAATACCGCAATCATACCCTCCAGACTACAGAACTTGTGCACGAAGCCTATATTAAAATGGTCGGGAATGAAAATATTAACTGGCAGAACCGTGCCCATTTTTTCGGGATAGCTGCCCAGTCAATGCGGCAGATTCTTGTTGATCATGCAAGAAAAAGAAAATCTATAAAACGGGGTGAAGGAAAAATGAATATTTCTCTCGAAGATGCTTTTGAAATTTCTGAAAAAAGTGATGACCAAATTATAGCACTTGATGACGCGTTGAATAAACTTGAGATGTTTGAGGAACGTCCGGGGAAAATAGTTGAATTGAGATTTTTTTCCGGACTTACAATTGAAGAGACGGCTGAAGCACTGGATATTTCGCCCGCAACTGCAAAAAGGGATTGGATTTTTGCCAAAGCATGGCTCTACCGGGAGATATCTAACCTTTAATTCATACAAATACTTATACTTTGAACCGCGAAAAACTAAACACTATAAAAGAAATATTTGAAGAAGCTTTGAACCTTGCGGATTCGGATCGGGAGAAATTTATTAACCGTAAGTGCGGGAATGATTCTGAATTGAAAAATGAAGTCATAAGTCTGATTAATTCCATTAGTCATTCTGAAG
Source organism: uncultured Ignavibacteria bacterium (assembly GCA_963774455.1). GTDB lineage: Bacteria > Bacteroidota > Ignavibacteria > Ignavibacteriales > Ignavibacteriaceae > DATFVA01. The sequence continues at coordinate 362,295 of CAVZFD010000003.1, read as the reverse complement.
ACTTCCTGGAAGACCCATTATCCTTCCTCCAGGATAATAAAGAAGCTTTCAGGGATCCTTTTATAGGCACGCAGATAGGCAGCTACCTGGTTGAAGGAGAGGCTGGCTTTGGAGGAATGGGTGTTGTGTATTCAGGTAAAAGAAATGATAAGGAATATGATCAAAAAGTTGCCATCAAAATACTAAGACACGGGATTACGTCCGACTATTTGTTAAAACGTTTTCAGATAGAAAGACAAACACTGGCAAACCTTCAGCACAATAACATTGCAAGATTGCTTGATGGCGGACGAACTGAGAACGGACTCCCCTACCTTGTGATGGAATATATCGATGGTATTCCTATTACTAAATATTGTGAGAAAAATAAACTGTCGGTTCGTGACAGGTTGAGATTATTTATAGAAGTCTGTAATGCGGTTCAGTATGCTCATCAAAACCTGGTTGTTCACCGCGATTTAAAACCTGGCAATATCCTGGTTACCAACCAGGGTGTACCAAAACTACTGGATTTCGGAATAGCCAAACTTCTTGATGAGGATCTTACTGAACAGGGTGAAGGACTTACTCACACCGGCATGTGGCACTTAACTCCTGACTATGCCAGTCCTGAACAAATCAAGGGTGAAAAAGTTACAACAACAGCTGATATTTACTCCCTTGGGGTTTTACTTTACCAGGTATTAACGGGATTACAGCCATACAAGATTACTAATAACTCTCCAGCCTCTATCAGTAAATTTATTACCGATGAAAAAATTGTAAAACCCAGTGAGAAGTTAAGCCAAACAGTTTCTGGTTCTGATAAACCTATAATAATTGAAAAAACCTGCAGACATCTTAAGGGTGATCTCGATAATATTGTCCTGAAAGCAATGCATAAAGACCCATCCAGGCGATATATGTCTGTTGAACAATTTGCTGAAGATATAAACAGGCATCTTTCAGGTTTACCAGTAATTGCTCAAAAAGATACCACGGGCTACCGGCTTTCAAAATTTATTCAGAGACATAAAGTTGGGGTTGTTACTTCAGCAGCCTTTCTTATTTTTTTGGTAATAAGCTTAATAGCTATAATCTGGCAGGCAAATGCTGCCGCTGAGCAGAGGGATAATGCAAAAGCTGAAGCATTAATAGCTGAAAACGTTAATAATTTTCTGCAGGAGATGCTTTCTTCTGCGGATCCAACCGAGAAAGGCAGAGATGTCAGAGTTTATGATATCTTGAAAAAAGCTTCGAATGATGTGGGAAATAGTTTTATTGGCCATCCTGAGGTGGAAGCAGCTGTAAGAAAAACGATTGGGACAACCTTAGTCAATTTAGGCGAGTTTGACGCAGCTAAGCCTCACTTACTTAAGTCGCTGGAATTAAATAAGCAAGTGTACGGGATGGATAATTACCATACTGCCGAGAGTATTCACCAGGTTGCATTGTATTATGACTGGACGGGAGATTTTGCTGCTTCAGATTCATTCTATTCCGCCAGTATTAAAATTTTTAGAAAAAATCCTGATTCGCCGCCACGCACTTATGCAAGCTGCCTGAACGATTATGGAACCTTAAAACAGGAACAGGAAAAATATGATGAATCACTGGTTCTGTTGAAAGAAGCTTATAAGATTCTGCTTGATAATTTCGGCAGTAATGACAAAGATGTAGCTAGCGCCGAAAATAATATGGGATTATCGTATGAAGCACTTAACAATTTAATCGAAGCTGAAAATTATTACAAAAAAGCACTGGATGTTTATCTTAAGTTGTACGGAACTGACAGGCCTGAGATCTCAACTTTGTATAATAACCTGGCTTATATCTATATAGATGAAGAGAAATGGGACATAGCCGAGGATTATTTTAAAAAATCGCTTGACCTTAAAATTAAGACTTTAGGTAAAGGTCATTCACTTGTCGGACTAGCTTTCATGAACCTTGGGGCGCTTCAGTTTACGATGAAAAAGTACGCCGATTCCGAAGCTAATTTAATTACTGCTATGGAAACCTTTAAGAATTCCTTAAATGGAACGCATGTCTGGATTGGTTTGGCTGATTACTGGTACAGCAAGGTATTAATTGAGAAGCGATTATATACCAAGGCTGAAAATTTTATTCAAAAGGCGCTGAAAATCTATAAAATGAATTATAAGGATGGACATTCAAATATTGTTTCAGCCTATGCAGAACTGGGGATAATTAAATATTATCAAAAAGAATATACAGCAGCTGATACCCTTTTAAGCGTTGGATATAATAAGATAAAGGATATAAAAGGAGTAAATAATATAAATACTGTCCGGATTCTTAACTACCTGGTGAAGCTGTACCACGCTACAAATAACCCCGATAAACTGAGCTACTACCGAGAGGTTCTTCAGAATCTGCGAATTAAAAAACTGACTGACCCCGCGAAATTTTGATAAAATTACACCTCTTCTGAGAAACACAACTTATGGACGTGATGAATAGAAACAATTATCATGCTGCCCAAATTACTTAACTCATCCCCTTTGAAAACCTTGATTACTGAGTAATCACGTATGCGAGACCCTCAGGTACATCCGAGCCAGACGCGTATAGGTAATCTCGTCATGGTCAGCTCTAGAATTCATTCACAAAGTTGCTTAATTATTCTGATACTCCCATCTCTTTCAGCAGGAAATCTGCACCTCCTATTTTCTGCGTAACCCATAGGACATAACGGATATCAACACCGATCGAGCGGCTGTAGTCGGGATTCCAGGCATAGTCGTTTACTGTGGCTTCAAAGGCCCTGTCGAAATTTACTCCTACTAGCCTTCCATAAGCATCCAGAATGGGACTGCCGCTGTTGCCCCCGCTTGTGTCCGTATTGTATAACAGGGCAACCGGAACATCATTGTACTTTTTATCGGCAAATTGTCCGAAATCTTTCTTCTCATATAATTCTTTAATTTTTTCGGGAAGTTTGTAGTCGCCTGATTCTCTTCCTTTTTCAATCACACCCCTTAATGTTGTAATGGGATCAAGGTATACTGCATCAAAAGGTGAATATCCCTTAATATGACCGTAAGTTAATCTCAGCGTTCTGTTTGCATCAGGAACAAATGATTTGTTGAGCCAGAGTTTCTTTGCTTCCATCAGCTGTGCGAGAAGCAGGTTAAGCTTTCCTTCTCTTTCTTCATTCCGTTTATCATAGTTTCCCTGTATATCTTCCATCTGCTTCACAAAATTGATAAATGGATCACTTATCTCTGACAGTTTCACCGAATCATTCCTTAGAAGGGAGATATATTTTTTGGGATTATTTACAAAAGTGCTGTCATAAATGTAATCCACGAAGCTGTTGATCCTGTTCCCGGGACTCATACTCCTCGCAAATACTGCCAGAGGCTGAAGCGCCGAGATTTCATTATGTTGAATAGCGTCATTCAGGATCTTCTTCATAACTTTTTTATCAAGTTCCGGATAGTAGGCTGTATAAACTGAATTGACACTGCTTTCAAGTTTCAAATAATTCTTATCCTTGTAGGCGTCTTTCCTCTCCAACTCAGGGAGCTGCCGGGCTTCTTTATATTTTATGAATATATCTGCCAGCTTGTACATATCAATTTGCCTTTGAAGCTGCGAGAGAAAAAGTGGAAGTATTCCATCATCAAAAACGTCTTTATATACATAATCAATCCGACTTAATACCTTTCCATATTTTTCTTGCAGTTCAGGTTTTGAGTCTATGAATTTCTGAAGGTTTTTTTCTTCCTGTTGTTTTTTATCGAGAAGGTTAAGACGTTTAATACCGATCATCTTTCCGCGGTAGTTCTTTTCGGTATTTGAAAGACCCTTAACTTTTGAGGCAAATTGCAGTTCCGATTCGGGATCATTTTTGCCCCTCTCAAGGTAAAGATTTATCAGCCAGGAATACAACTGCTGGATGTACGGAAGCTGATATTCATATTGGTATTTCAGGAAGTCTGACGGCTGATGTTTATACGTCCTTGCAGGGTAACCCAGTAGAAAAATAAAATCACCTTCTCCTACACCGCCGGGATTAACCTGGATGAATTTCTTCGGGTGATAGGCAACATTGTTTGAAGAATATTCCGCAGCACTGCCGTCAGGCGATACATAGGCACGCATAAATGAAAAGTCACCATTATGTCTCGGCCAGACCCAGTTATCAGATTCTCCTCCGAATTCGCCGATTGCCCTTGGCGGAACATAAACCAGTCTAACGTCTTTAATTACTTTGTACCGGAAAAGTACATAGGTTTCACCTATGAACATTTCGGAGACCTGTGCCTCAATAGCGGGATCCTTCTCTTCTTCCCTTTTTACAATTTCGGCAATTTTTCCCTGGATTGCTTTCTCGCGTTCTGATACATCAGCTGTTGTATTAGCTGCATTTAAAACTTCACTGCTTACATCCGCATATGACAGGGTAATTTTACAGGTCACTCCTTCTGCAGGAATCTCCTGCTCCCTGCTCCCGGCAAGAAAACCATTTTCAAGATAGTTGTGTTCTGTTGTACTTGCTTTCTGAACGGTACCGAATACGCAGTGATGGTTGGTAATTATTAATCCTTCAGGGGAAACAAATGAACCTGTACAGCCTCCAAGGTTTACCAGAGCATCAACAAGACTGACGCCATCCGGATTGTAAACTTCATTAATCGGTATTTTTAATCCTGCCTCCGTTAAATCGAGATTCCTTATCTCTGTCAGCGGGTACATTCCTTCATGGGGGCGAAAAGAGGTAAACGCAACAAATAAAAATGCAATGAGGATCAGTGCTTTGCCTGTGAGTCCGGTTGGAACCTTCTTCATAATTTTCCCTGTTTTTTTCTTCGTGTAAGTAAAGTTAAAAAAAATGCCCGACATAAGCGGGCATTAAAACTTGGCATTCCGATTTATTTCGGGATTTATAATTACATTTCAGATAGTTTTAAGAACCTGAACCAAGTCCAGTTGACAAAAATTTAGACTAACTGCTCTTGACCAGGGATTCTCTTAACCGCCTTGTTACTGCAACAAAGAATCCTGCAACCATTATCAGTATTCCCGTCCATACCAGGCTAATGTACGGCTTAACGCTGGCGGCTACTGTTAATACCTCTTTCGGCTGCTGTCCTGCTGCACTTGTTTCACCTTTAAGCTTCCCGACTATAAAATCTGCCGTTTGGGTCGTAGGATCTATCTTCTTCAGCTGTATTTTGATATTAGCTTCTGAAATTTGAACGGGAACATAGATAAAATCACGACCGGTTTTCTTCAACTTCGGTTCTACATTATATGTTTTTCCGTCTTTAACAATTTTAAGGTTGGCACCCATTTCAAAATCGCCGCCGCCCATCATAACGCTCATATCAGGCTTTACGAAATCTGTATATTCTATCTGCGCTCCCTCAACATTTGTCTTCTGTCCTACGTTAAGCTTTACATCAAGACCTTCCGCAGCTTGGTCCTGCGTCTGATCATCATAACCAAGTGGTGAAACATAGATGTCTTTTGTCAGCATATTCAATATTGCCGGTTCTCTCATCAGCCCATTGTTGAAATCGCTGATATACATAACAGGAGAGACGGTGTATTTCTTATCCCCTTTTTGGACCTGAATATTAAAAGCATACTTGGAATTATTCTCGATCGGATGATAACCGGTAAATGTCAGAATATATCCAAACGCTTCTTTAGGCTGATTCTTAATAAGATCGATATCAGTTTCCCTGCCGTAAGCAGCTGAACCAATTACACCCAGGATGAATAATGCAATGCCGATATGCGAAACGTATGCACCAAGCATCTTCATATTTCCGCGGATAACCTTAATTGCAATTTCAACATTGACAGCCACTGAAAATGCAGCTGAAAAAGCAAGCAGTATCATCATAATCTCGTGCATACCTCCGAAGATTACAACGAACGCTGTAAACAGAACTGCGATTGCAATGGCAGGTATAGATTTCCTGACAAGTTCCTGTCCCCGTGTCTGTTTCCATTTCAAGAGCAGGCTCAGTCCGTTCAGTAGTCCGATAATGATTGCTATCGGGAGGTTCATCTCGTTGTAGAAGAAAGTATCAACAGATACACCAAATAAGGGTGCCGAAGTACCAACCAGTACAACCACAGCAGAGGCAATCAAAACAATGGTTGCAGTAAATAATGCGAGGTCTCTTGATAATAGATTTTCATCAGTGTGGGTTACTTCGGTTAAAAATTTCCAGCGGAATATGAGCATACCAAAACCGAGTAAGATGAATGTTCCGATAAATATTACCAGAAACAGGTAAACCAGCATACCCGGGTCTACAAAGGAATGAACAGAAGCATCACCAAGTACTCCGCTCCTTGTTAAAAAGGTACTGTATAATACCAGTATATAGGTCATTATACAGAGTATCAGGTTTGTTTTCGCATATTTTCCTACGCCGCCTTTTGCCTGACTTTTTCGCTGCACGAGTAAAGTATGAACGGAAGCTACACCAACAAGCCATGGAATTAAACTTGAATTCTCAACCGGGTCCCATGCCCAGTAGCCGCCCCATCCAAGCATCTCATAAGCCCAGTAACCGCCGAGCATAATTCCAAGCCCAAGTATTCCTGCACCTGCAAGTACCCAGGGAAATGACTGACGAACCCAGTCTTTATAATCGTTCTTCATCAATGCGGCCACTGCAAAAGAGAAAGGAACGGTCGACATTGAGAAACCTGTGAAGAGGATTGGAGGATGTATCTGCATCCAGAAATTGAGCAGCTGAGGATTAAGTCCCTTTCCATCAGCAATAAACTGATTTACAGAAATGCCTGCAGTGGAAAGTTTCGCGTAAAGATCACCGCCCATTTTAACGAATGTTTGTCCGCTTGAACCATCGCTGAAAATAAATGATTGAAGCCAGGGGAGATTAAGGAATCCTGCACTGATACTCTTAACCGGTATGAATACCGACTCCGACCATATGAATGCAAAAGGATTCTTGAACATAGGTGATACCATGATGAGCAGGAACGTTGTGGCGAGAGTAAACACCGTCATCACCCTTAATTCCAGGTCGCCTCTTTTGGAGGTGTATGACTGCAGAAAAATTCCTACGATAGATGTGAGCAGAAGCCACAGCATAAAGCTGCCTTCCTGCCCTCCCCAGAATGAAGCTATAAGAAATCCGGTTTTCAGACTGTTCTGACTGTAACTGTATACATAGTGATACTGGTACTGATGCGTAAGTATAAGATACCATAGTATCGTAGAAGCGATAATTACAAGTACGGCCATAGCATGGTAGGCAATCCTTCCGTAGTTCACGGTGTTTTTATAGCCCCGGTACGAAAGAAAATACATCACCATTGCGATCAGACTGAAAGCTAACGCGACTGATAATACAATACTTCCTGCCATATCTTCCTCAGTGTTATCTTAATTTAAATTATATCCTGACTGTTCATAAACGATCGATGGACTAAAAACTGGAGGTCTTAGCCTTATCATTCTCATATTTGCTAGGGCATTTAGTCAATATATCCCTTGCATGGAAATATCCATCTTTATACTGTCCTGTTACAACAACGCTTTTGGCTGTTTCGAAGTTATTGGGGATTGTTCCGTCATATACAACCTTCATCTGGTTGCCATTTTCGTCTGCCATATAAAAGCTGAAAGTTCTGTTGGCTTTATCTATCTCATAATTTTTATCCTTTACCCAGCTTCCCGTTGCTTTAACGGTATTCTCAGTGCTTACAACATTAGAGAAATTACTTTCGTATTTAATGTTGCTTTGAGTAAACAGGTAACCCATCAAACCAAGGAAGAGAACAATGATAGCGCCGCCGAATATATATTTATTTTTCATGCTTATCTCCTTTTATTTCTTTTTCAATACTCTTCATTCTTTTATCCAGATTGTTAAGGAAAAAGAATATCCCTGCCCAGACGATCAAAACGATGATCATAACGATGTAGATCGCATTGTTATGCAGGAAATCATAAAGTCCGCTCAAGTTATCCTCTTATTTGTTGTTTATTTAAACTTTCTTTGTACATCAATGACTTATAACCAATTCTCCACATCCAGAAATATAATATTGTGAACCCGATAAGTGAAAGATAAAAGATGAGCATCATATTTGCGTTCATCTTGAAATCAACCACAGGGCCTGAATTGGTATCATCAGCGGATCCTGGATGCAGACCTGCCATAATTCTTGGCATTATAAAAATAAAGAAAGGAACTGTAACAAAAGCAATTATTGCATATACTGCTGAAAGAGTCGCTCTCTTCTCTTCATTCTCTATGGAGGACCTGAGCGCGAACCATGCACCGTAAATTAGTAATAACGCAAAAATGCTTGATTGACGGGGGTCCCAATTCCAGAAAGAACCCCAGGCAAATTTTGCCCAGACAGCTCCGGTAACAGTTGCAAGTATACAGAAAATTATTCCAAGTTGAGCGGCGGTATAGGATTTTATATCGTCGTTCATATCTCTTTTACGCAAATATTTAAAACTGTAAATAGTTGACATTAGAAAAGCTATTACAGTCAGCCAGGCGGTCGGGACGTGAAAGAAAATTATTTTAGCATTTTCTTCGAGTCCGGGTATAGACGGAAACTGGTACCAGTGAGTTGGATTCTCAACTATGGGAAATGCTATTCCCGCCACGGACACGAAGGCGAGAAGTAAAAAAAGGAAACTTTTCCAGAGAATTGTTTTCATAGTTTATATTCAATTAAAATTACTAATCTTTCCATATAAAGTCGAACAGCATATAAGATGCAGTTAACATAATAACGTCGTAACTGATTAAAATAGCGAGCTCAAATTTAGATTTTTCAAAACTTGTGCCATCAATAGAGAACAAAGTTAGCTGTACGGATGTTAAAATTAAAGGTAATAATATAGGAAAAGACAGCACAGGATAAAGTGTTCCTTTAGCCCCGGCTTTTGAAATTATTGCCGCAATTATAGTTGACGAAATTGCCAGGCCGATATTACCTAGTACAAAAGCACAGAGAAAAAGGACAAAATTCCTTATTACAAATGCCTCAAATACCGCGGAATATAGTACTGCAATTACAATATTCATACAAAAAACAAGCGCAAGATTGAATATCAGCTTCCCGGTAAAAACTGTAGATGGAGAAGCAATTAGCTGCAGGGTAAGCGAAGTGCCTCTTTCCTCCTCGGAAACGAATGCCCTTGCCAGTCCTGACATCGCAGTAAAAAATATGACGACCCAGAATAATCCCGCGGTCAGGTTCTCATTAATCCTTTCATTTCCTATGGAGAACATTATGACGCTGATAGCAACAATTATGAACATTGCAAGTGAGTTGATAGCATATCGCGTTCTGAGTTCAGAACGAAAATCTTTCAGGAATAAAGAATATGACTTTGAGCTCACTTTACATCCTGTATTGTTACGTTCTTATAATCCTGTATAACAATTTTTTCGCTGCAGAGTTCCAGGTCGGTTCTTTCATTAGATGCTATCAGTACAATAATGTCCCGGCCTGCTTCACGCACAATTTTATAAACAGATTCCTTCCCTTCATCATCCAGGTTGGATGTAGGCTCGTCAAGTATGAGCATCTGAGGCGAATGCATCAGGGCAAAGATAAATTTCATCCTTTGCTTCATCCCTGAGGAATAAGTCTTCACCAGGTCATCTTTCCTGTCATATAATAAAAATATTTTTAGAAGGTAATCTATTCTCTCTTCGTTGAAGGAAACGTTCCGTATATCGGCAACCAATTCCAGGTTTTCCAGCGCAGTGAATTCTTCGTATAAAACGAGATAAGGGGATACAAATCCAATATAGTTATGAAGTTTTTCGGGAGGAATCTCTTTACCTTCGGATATATATTTCAATTTTCCTTCCGAGGGAGAAATGATTCCTGCAATAATTTTAACCAGTGTGGATTTGCCTGATCCATTAGGTCCTGAAATACCGTAAACTCCATGCTTATCAAACCCGAAACTGAGTCCGGAGAATATAAGTCTTCTTCCAAATGTTTTACTTAATGATTCTGCCTGTACTGAGAAATTACTCATTAAATATAACCAGTTTCCCAATCTTTTTTTCATTACCGGACTGTGTTATAAATACATATACACCCGAGGGAACCTTCTGGTTTTTGTTGTCCAATCCGTTCCACCTCATCACTTTTTGTCCCGATGAATAATCAAATGGCTTGGTGACTGAAAATACTAATTCCATTGCGGAAGTATAAACATTCAGACTTGCCTCGGAACCTCCGCTGCTCTTAACCGGAAAAAAAATAAAACTGTTGCTACCGTATCTGAAAGGATTTGGAAAAGCATAGTCAGAGAGTTCCAGAGGAATTTCACCTTCCCTGATTAGGTAATTATTAAAAAATTCGGAAGATGCCCACATTGAAGGTTTGTCGGTTGTAAGCTTTGAATAATAAACCCCGGTCAGCTGCTGGCTGCCGGTTTCATTAAAGTCATATACATAATATGTAAAAGGATAAAATGTCTGCGGGTTGTCAATCCCGTTTGAATAGTCCGTATTAGTGACAAGGACAGTCAGGGTATCGCTTCTGGACCGGTCGATAAAGTCAACAAAATTATTTGACGTGGGATGAGCATTCATGGTTACATTTACCGTAGGAGTATTAAAATCTATAATAGTAGAAAGATGGATCACCGGATAATTAGCAGCCTCTCCGAAATATTGACCAGGTACAGCCCTGTAACCTGTGAAGAATGTCCAGATCCCGAATTTATTAAGCTCATTTCCGAAACTTGTACCTTTATCAAATAGAGAGGAATTGATAGCATTTATTGCTCTCATTTCAGGCATCTTTTCCCACTGGGTCTTAATTATACTAAACCCGAATCTGTCCTTCATATAAATATTCCAGATGGCTATATTATAGCCTGAATTCTCACCAAAGGCCCGTTCAGTGTTTCTGAAATAATCGTTCATATATCCGTAGTAATCATTTACCGAGTTAAAGACAAACTCTTCCATCGAGGTTGAAGTAAGTTCATAAAAGAAAAGATCAGCATCCCTGTAAATATAGTTTCCCACCTGTATTGAATGATGAAACTCATGCGCAGCCGTTACCCTGGCAGCATCGATACCATGAGTATAAAAACCTGAACCGAATTTATAATCTACTTTAATAAAAGATGTAAACCTCGGCTCCGGACCAATCTGTGTTTCGAAAAATGTTTCTCCATAGAAATTACCCATTGGCACAACATAAACGTCATATCTGCTGTCGCCGCCTGCACTATCCGGCAGTACACCTTGTTGCGTATCGTCGGGCGGAGGGGGATAACCGAGATGATTAACTTCGAAGTTATATGAAGAATCGAGAGCCTTTGCAAATTCATTTAAGTCATACTGAGGAACAAAATTTCCAGTGGAATAATAATGTATACGGAAAAATCCTGAGGGTGAAACTATGCTAGCATCCGTAAGAGGGCGTTCATTTAGAACTTTCAGCGTTCTCTGCTGTGATTCAGTGAACTCGTTAAAGTGAATAAAAACCTCGGCGGCGGAGCCGAACCCGCATTTAATCCGGGTGGTATCCTGGACATTTCCCGGCATTTCAGTATTGCTGTAATTATGAGCATTAACATAAAAATTGTATAGGGAATCGAGCTTGTTCCGGTCCCAATCCTGGGAAAACACGGATACATATAAAATTAGGATCAATAGCAGCAGCAGCTTTTTATTCATTAGAGCTCTCTGATCGTGATACAATTTTCATTATCATCAACATAAATAATGTGATATTTACGGGAGTTCATGTTTTTAATAAAAAATGACCTTGAGTTTACATTTTCCATCATCAGACTGCGCGTAATAGTCTTGTTCCCGTTCGTCAGTCCAAGCGAACTGATATTCTTCTGAACGGGATTATAGAAACAGACTTTCTTTCTGCCGTTAAATCCAAGGGTTCCAAAAAATAATTCATTTTTATCTTTTATCCTAAGACCCGGAGAATGAGTATTCCTTCCCGAGACGGCAAAAGCATCAGGCCCGAGGAAAAAAATTAAATCATTTTTATCTTTTGACCTTAAAAAACCATATAGCGCCGAACTTTCTTTATTTAAAAAATTTCCTGCGTAGAGAACAACTTCCTGCGCGTTTTTAATATGAGTTTCAAATTCAGAATTTTTACTGCCTGCAGCCAGTAACCGCTCTCCTATTATCAAATTCGTATCCTCGACAGCATAGAATACTTCAGGTCTGTTGTATATAGAAAGAGCAGCATCAGTTACATTCTTCCTTAATCCGGCAAATGTAAAGTACTGGTATTGACCCCTCTCATTCAAAAAAGTGGTTACTCCGAGATTGCCGTCCTTTACGAAAGCAGCATAAAGCCTGCCTGTGTTTTCATCAATTTTAATATCCTTTATCCTGCCGGGTGCGTAAAGTGAACTTCTCTTAAATTTATATTTTACAAGATCGACATTAATAACCTCTATTAATTTCTTATCCCTGGTAAAACAATAAAATGTTTTTTGTCCCGGGAGTTTGTTATTAACTACAATAGCATTTTCATTATCAAACAAGGGAACCGGAAACCAGGTTTCAGGTATACCTGAATTGCTCCTGATTATAAGATTGAAAGTTTTATTAAAACCATCGATAAAGCATAGATCATTGATACTGTTATTTCCGCGGTCATAAAACGATACTGCTGTAGGATAAGCACCCGATACGAGACTTACTTCGTCCGAAATGGAAGCCAGGTTGGAGATAAGATAATACTTTCCTTCACCATTTAAGATGATTATACCATTAACAAATTTGCTGTAATAAGGGATAATATCTGCCAGCGAACTTTTTTTCAGGTATAATAGTTCCGGGTAGAACTTCCTGTTATCCCGGCCGTAAATAAGAGAGAGTGTCCCGTTAAGTTTGTTGATGTAGGCTATGTCTATCAGTCCGTCCCGGTTAAAATCACCTGTAACGAATTTATCAATGCTGTATTTCGTATTTATAATTACCGTATCCTCGTATGCTGAGGCAAAATCCCCGTAGTATATAAGCAGCGATTTCTCTTCAGTGAATACCAGGTCCGTGTATGAATCAAGATCAAGATCCGCCGGCTGAAGTGAAGTTACCGGGTTGCTGAATGATATTTCCCTGACCTTGTTAAAGTTTCCTTTGCTGTTGTTATATAAAAACTGCAGCCGGTTAGAGAACATTTCAAATGCGGCTATATCAGGATAACCATCGTTATTAAGATCAGCAAGTGCTGCCTCGGCATAACTGGTCTTTTCTACTATCTTTTTCTCGCGAAGCTTCCCTTCCTGGTAAATCAGCGAAAGTCCGTTAAAAGCGCTGCCCGAGATCAGGAGTTCCGGTATGCCGTCGCCATTAACATCGCCGATACTTAAGTTCTCAGGATACGTGTTGAAATTTACCCTCGTTTCTTCCAAAGGATAACCCTCATTATTGAACTTCAATATGCCGGCCGAACTCCGCTTACGTGAAATAAAAGCATATCCCGATATTTGGCTGTTTTTATCCCATATATACTGGATCAGAGAAATTTCCCTGTCGGTGCTGTAGGTATGAGACAATCCGAAAGTTCCATTTGTGTTTCCATCAATCGAAGTTACTGTTCTTCCGGAAGGATTAAAAAAAAGGAGGTCAGTGTATGAATCTTCATTATAGTTGAGGGAGAATAATTTCTGGTAGCCGGAGTCGACCTCAAAATCCTGATACTTGCAAAAGCCGTTGACCGGCACCTGAGGAAAACTGTTATATGAAAGCAGGAATAAAAAAAACAGGAGGTTAACTCTTCCTTTTACGGGATAGAAGTCTGTTCTCTCTTCTTTTAAGTGCTTCTTCAAATCTTCTTTTTTCATCTTCCGTTTCAGGAATAATCTCATTTGTCTTAACCGGCTTTCCATTCTTATCCACGCTCACGAAGGTTAAATATGCAGAATTAGTATGGGTCCTGTTCCCTTTCAGGAATGATTCAGCAAATACCTTAACTCCAACCTCCATAGAGGTATTGAAAGCCCGGTTAACTGAAGCATTCAGAGTAACGGCATCACCAAGGTTTATAGGATGATGGAAATCGATGCGGTCAACAGAAGCAGTTACGCAAACATAGTTTGAATGTTTGGCAGCGCTTAATGCTGCGCAGATATCTATCCAGTGCATAAGCTGTCCGCCCAATAGTTTTCCAAGCTGGTTGGTATGGTTCGGAAGCACCAGCTCGGTCATTATTATGTTACTGTCATTGACTTTTTTGGCAGCCATTTACATGGATGATGATAACTGGTTTTCAAGCTTAGACCGAAGATTTTTCAGCTCACTAACCCTCTTGTTCTCGGGATATTTCCCGATGAACTTATCTATCTCGGTAATTGCATCATTGTTCCTGTCTTTTTCAACAAGAACATTTATCTTATTGTACATTGCCAGCGGAGCATATGGTGTATCGTGATAATTGTCTATAACCTCATCATAATATATTATTGCGGCCTTCAGGTAATCCATTTTTTCGTATATGCCGGCAATTGAATATGTTTTTTCCGCCAGCTTATTATTCAGTTCATCAATCTTTTTTTCAGCGTCAGAGACTCTTTCATCGGTGGGGAAAAAATCTATGAATGCCTGGAATTCCTGTATCGCCTTCCTTGTATATTTCTGGTCAAGATTATAATCTGGTGAAAGTTCATAATAGCAGTCCGCAAGCATATATTGTGATTCAGGTACAAATTCACTCGCAGGCATATTTTTAATCAGCTTACTGAATTCAAAAGCAGCCATTATGTATTCTTCCCTTGCAAAGCGGGATTTGGCAAGATAAAATTGGGCGTCATCGGAAATTGCACTTCCGGGGTACTGCAGCAGGATAGCCTGAAGTTCGTTTATAGCTTCAAGATAATCTTCATCGTTGAAAAGGCTGATGGCATATGAAAGACGGTTTTGACCGGTCATATTTGTAGTGTCTACACCCGAAGAACATCCGTAAAAAACAATTAGAAATAATACGGGAATGAATAATAAATATTTCATAAAAGCGGTTTTTTAATAATTTAATTGCGAAAAATAACCAAATTAACACAGTAGTCAAAGGTATTTTTTGCTACTTACTCCTTATCGTGAAGAAAAGAATGACTGCGAGAGCTGCTGTACCGACGGCTATTACGGGTTCGAGAATTCCTGAGAAGAAAGGCTCGGAAGGGAGACTTCCATGTGTGAACGGCCAGGCCAGGTTTTCGTAGGAATTTACGCTGTCAACTGCAATAGTATCCTGGAAGGTATAATTAAAGTTATGCGTAGTTATAGTTCTGCCTGAAAGGTTGCTGCTGCCCGAAAGACTCAGTTTGCGCGGAACAAGGTAATCTCCTAAAAAACCGTCCCGGAATATATCACCGTATGAAGTTGAAACTTCACTTATTACATACTGCAGCTTGAAGTGATCATCCCGGCTGACCAGTGTGTATCCCCTGCCTGTCAGGTCAGAGATTATTTGCGAGTTAAATACAGAGTAAGTCCCTTCTTCAAGATCCAGGCTGATATTCCTTACTGTATCCGGTATCAGGGGTGCCAATTCGACGATGGAAGAATCCACAAGTTGATTAAACACCTGCAGGTTGTTTTTCTCCTGCGCTCTGCATGTAACAACTGACAGGAGAATTATTCCTGTGAGCATTATTAAAAGATCTCTAGTCGTGATTTTTTTAAGCAAATCAGGTAATCTTATTTCTTACGGAAAGTGTTAATTTAGGCAATTCTCATATCCATCTTCAAGAAGCGTATGATTATATTTTTTCTGCTGCAAGTTTTTCAAGCCGTTTGATTCTTTCCTCAATCGGTGGATGTGTGGAAAATAATTTCATAACTCCGCCGCCATGCAGAGGATTTACAATAAACATATGAGCGGTTGCAGGATTGGAATTGTTCAGGGCTTTAACTTCATTGCCTGCAGATATTTTCCGCAGGGCCGATGCCAGTCCAAGCGGGTTGCCTGATATTTCAGCACCGCCTGCATCAGCAGCAAATTCACGGGATCTTGAAACAGCTAACTGTAAGAGCGTCGCTGCTATTGGGGCAAGAATTAATAAAAGAAGCGAGGATATTCCTCCGTCATCATCGTCCCTGTTTCTGCCGAACATAAGAGCCCAGCCTGCCATCTGAGCCACAAAGGTGATAGTTCCAACCAGGGTAGCCGCAATCGTGCCTGTCAGCATGTCCCTGTTCTTTACGTGCGCGAGTTCGTGAGAAATGACGCCGGCAAGTTCCTCATTGCTGAGTCCTTTAAGAATTCCTGTCGTTGCGGCTACTGCGGCATGTTCGGGACTCCTTCCGGTTGCAAAAGCATTGGGAGTAGGGTCGTTAATTATATAAACTTTAGGCATAGGCAGATTTGCGCCTGCAGCAAGCTGTTCTACCAATGCGTAAAACTTCGGGGCTGTTTCTGCTGTTACTGGTTTCGCCCTGTACATTGAAAGTACAACCTTATCAGAAAACCAGTATGATCCGAAGTTCATCAAGCAGGGCAAATATAAAAGCTATTGTCATGCCCGTGGAGCCTCCAAGAAAGTATCCTACGAGCAGGAATATTATCATCATTACTGTCATCAGGAAGACAGTTTTAAGGGTATTCATCTTTTCTCCAAAGTATTATTTCAAAATTACTTAATGAATAATGCTAATTCAAGGAAATGAACCTGCCCGCAAAAAAGCGGGCGGGTACATTTCTTAAACAAAATTAAGGGATTAAAGGTTTCATTGAGGGTGCAGGGTATGACCGCATTTGATGCAGAAAATGCTTTCGGTATCATTCTGTGCGCCGCAGCTGGAACAGTAAACGATATTTGGGAACTGCAGATCATCTATTGAAGTAACATCTGCCGTCCTGTTTGCAGAGATTACAAGGTAAAGATTTAACGCGAAAGCGGCTATAAGTAATATGAGCGACAGGTAGTACCCCCATTCGTATGATACCTCAATAATTTTGAAATCAAAATCTCCCGTCACCTCTCCTCCAATGCTCGATCTCAGGAATAGCAGCATCAATGCTCCGAGGGCGCCTGCAATAAGTGAAAGCATCCTTGAATAACGGGTGATAAGCGAAACAATTATTCCTGAAAGGGCAAAAATGAAAGCAGCAATTGCCAGTGGTTCAGAGTTTACATCCCGCTGCTTGTCGAGATCAGGATTCGTCTGGCCTGTATCAAATTTCTCCATTTCAAATTTCTGTATCTTTGTGCCGGTAACTAATTCCATACCTGTGACTGTAGCTATTTTTTGCCCCTGGCAGGTAAAGCTTACGAATGGAAGAAAAAAGCAGAGGGCGGCTAAAAGAAATAAGGACGGCGAAACGAATTTGTTAGACTCATTCATTCAGTATCCTTTCTGTCTTTTTTGATTGATTTTTTTATGATTCCTGAGTCATCGATTCATTGCCTGTGGTAATATATGGTCCAACGTCCTCGGCCAAATTAAATATAATTGATCGAAAACAAAAGAAAATTATGAGTTAATAAAAGTTTTGCCCTTGCCTTTATATGCGAATATGGTTAAATATTGACCAAAAATTTTGGGAGTTTATGAAAAAAGCAGCCGCTTTACTTCTTTCAATCTTAATTATTTCACCGGTAATGGTATCTGCACAAAATACCTATGACTTCCTGAGGCTCGATATGAGTGCCCGGGCAGGGGCTCTTGCCGGCAGCTTTGTATCAAATAATGATGACCCCAATGTGATTTTTTATAATCCCGCAGGACTCGATCTGCTTGACGGACAACCGGTCTCCTTCTCTTTTGTAAAACATTTGCTGGATATAAACCTTGCTAGCCTGAGCTATTCCCGGGAATTTGAAGGAATAGGAAGGTTCGGAGCAGCAGTTAAATATATTAACTATGGTACTTTTACGGGTGCTGATTACGTGGGGAATAAGACTGAAGAATTTAGCGCTGGTGAGGTTGCCTTTATTGTCGGGTACGCTAATGCACTCGATGAGAATTTCCACTACGGTGTAAATGTGAAGTTTATTTATTCGGGTATAGAAAAAAGATCTTCTACCGGACTCGCAGCCGATATAGGCCTCCACTATGCTATTCCCTCGGCCATGGTTGATATCGGCTTCGCTGCTCTTAATATGGGATCTCAGCTGACATCCTACATCGATACAAAAGAAGCTCTTCCCCTTGATATAGTAATAGGAATTTCAAAAAGACTGGAAAATCTTCCTGTTCGCCTTTCCCTTGATTTTCATAAGCTTAATGAGGAGAGGGATGAATTTTTTCAGCGGTTAAAGGCTTTTACAATCGGTGCAGAATTCAATCTGAGCAAAGTGGTTAGTCTCCGTTTCGGTTATGATAATGAAAAAAGATCAGAGCTTAAGGTGGGAACTACATCCGGTATCGCAGGCTTTAATGCCGGTGTAGGGTTTGTTATTTCTGATTATACATTTGATTATGGTTTCAGCTCTCTCGGCACAATAGGCGCTCTTCATAGAATAAGCATTGCCACAGCTTTTTAAGGGCTTATGCCCGGGGCAAGCGGGATTTCTTGTCATAAATACCTTAATAAAGAAGTAGAACTACGATTCCCTCGTAGAAAGGAAAATCTTCCTTCGAAATCTCTCACACTCATACTCTTGTAACTGTCCACCCCTCCTATGGCTTATAAGGATTTTCAATATATTTCTTAGCCAGTGAATGAGAGCTTCCATATTCTTTCAGATCCAGAAGTTCCTCATAATAATCGAGCGCCTTTCCGCGGTTGCCCATCTGGTCATTAATCATCCCCAGGTATAAAACGGAATTTATCCAGAACCCGGATTCACCGTCGTTATCTATTTCTTTGGAGTAATCAACACATTTTTCAAAATAATATTCAGAAGAATCGAGATCATCTGTATTCTTATACTGCAAACCCACATAATAAACAGCTTCTCTCTTTGCTGGCAGGACAGTATAACCGGTGTATCCTGAATCGGCCTTTGCTAATACATCCTTAAAAATTTCTGCTGACTCAGCATAATTCCCTTTCCTTGCGGTAATTCTTCCCTTCCATCTTTCAAACACAGGATTATCCGGAAATTCACCGTTCAGTAATGAAGCATATTCATAAGCTTTGAAAGGATTATTTTCATATGTATAATACAGCGTCATCAGGAAATAGCGGGCTTCATACTTTGCATATTTTCCGTTTTCTGCGGTAATTTTTAATTCTTGCAGACCTTTTTCTTTGTCTCCGGACGGGAAAAAAATCATTAACGGTTTCAACAAGAGGATACTCATTCCGGTATGACGGAAGCATAATAATCATAAATTCCAAAACCCAGCATGAACATCTTTATTGTCGGGATCGAGGCTGCTGGCACGTTCAACTATGGGAAGAGCCTCCCGTCCGTCGTCAGCGGCTTTAAGCCAGCTTTCCCTTAATGATCTGAGCCTGCCTCTGAATCCTATTGCCCCTCCCTTAAAGAAAAGCGCATCCACATTTTCCGGGTTCTTATCGAGCAGCTGATCGCACTGATAAATAACGTCTTCAAGTTTCTGAAAGAAAATTTCATCATGGGATTCATCATCAGGATTAAGAAGGACTTTCCACCAGTCGATCATAGCAAGAAAAAATCTTCCGGCGGGATGATCGGGGTAATCAGCGATCAATTCCCTGAAGGTTTTCTCTGCCTGGTCAAATTTTATATCATAGATCTGCCTTATGCCCATGGAAGCAAGTGAGTCAAACTTTGTTCCCTGTGAATAGACCGGGACTGACATAATTATTAAAACTATTACTGACAATAGGATATTTTTCAACCTGACTCCGGAATTTTTAAAAAGATACTTCATATATATGAAAAAGCGGAAATAATTTTCAATCTATTACCTCCGCAGCAGTATAAAAGTTTCGTTTAATAAAATGAATTATAGTACTTTTAACCCTTCAACAAGCTGAACTTACAATAATACTAATCACCTATGTGATGTCTATGTAGTAAGTTTATCCAGCAGGTAATTTTTTACGCTTGTAGAAGCTACCCTAACCTGGTCCATTGAATCCCTCTCACGCACAGTAACTGTATTGTCTTCCAGGGTCTGGGTATCAACAGTGATGCAGAAAGGCGTTCCGGTTTCATCCTGCCGTCTGTATCTTCTTCCTACAGCGCCTTTATCATCGTAAAAGACCTTGAAATTCTTCCGTAGGTCAGATTCGATACTCCTGGCTATCTCAGGCATTCCATCTTTATTAACCAGCGGAAAGATTGCAGCTTTTACAGGGGCAAGCTTAGGATGAAAGCGTAAAACAGAACGGGTTTCACCTTTTACTTCCTCTTCATAATAAGCATCAACAAGGAAAGCCATAAATGACCTGCTTGCGCCGGAAGAAGTTTCTATAATGAATGGGATAAATTTTTCTTTCGATCCTTCATCAAAATATTTCATTGATTTGCCGGAATATTCTTCGTGCCTGCTAAGGTCGAAGTTCGTTCTGTTGTGTATACCCTCAATTTCACCCCAACCGAAGGGGAACTGGTATTCAATATCTGTGGCCTCTTTTGCATAATGGGCAAGTTTGTCGGCCGGATGATCATGAAAACGAAGTTTGGTTTCGGTCATCCCCAGCGATTTATACCAGCCTATTCTCTGTTCTTTCCAATAGTCGTACCATTTCTTATCTTCTGATGGATTAACAAAGAACTGCATTTCCATCTGTTCGAATTCTCTTGTCCTGAAAAGGAAGTTCTTCGTGTTGATTTCATTTCGGAAAGCTTTGCCTATTTGCGCAATACCGAATGGAAGCTTTTGGCGGGAAGCACCCTGTACATTCTGGAAATTAACAAATATGCCCTGCGCTGTTTCGGGCCGCAGATAGACTACCGCGCTGGCATCTTCAACAGGACCAATAAATGTCTTAAACATAAGGTTGAACTGGCGTGCACCAGTAAAGGTACCCTTGTTGCCGCACTGGGGACAGTTAAGTTCAGCGAGTAGAACAGTGCTAAGTTCAGCATTTTCGAGTAATGCCGTAAACGCGATATCAACAGCAGCTTCGCCTCCTGAAACTGAAGCTTCCAGCACACTCTCATACTGATGGGATAACTTTTCATTGTCCCCTACATGGTTCTTTACTTCCTCAATGGCTTTGGTTTTCTTTTTTTCATTAATAAGGTCTCCGAGGAGATCAAGACGAAACCTTGCCTTACACTGCTTGCAGTCGACCATAGGATCTGTAAAATTTTCTACGTGACCCGAAGCCTCCCATACCCGGGGATGCATCAGAATGGAAGCATCCAGTCCTTCCACATCCTCCCTGTAGGTCATAAACTTCCACCAGTCTTCCTTAACGTTTTTAAGAAGCTCAACACCAAGGGGACCGTAATCCCAGCAGCCGTTAAGTCCACCATAAATTTCACTCGATTGAAAAACGAATCCTCTTCTTTTCGACAGTGATACAATTTTCTCCAGCAAATCGTTCTGCTTAGCCATTGAAGTCCTTTAATTCTTGAAAAATGAACGGAAATATACTAAAATGATTGTGCTTCTAAAAAAGAACCAACCACGGCTTACGAATAACCTTTAACGAACACCTTTTTACTGTGTGATCGATTACTAAAATTTTTGAAATCCATTTCTCTCATAGCTTATAATTTTTTATTTTTCGTCGTCGTAAAAGCGAGGAAAAGATGTTCAAAAATCTACTGCCGAAGGAAGAAAAGTACTTCGATAACTTTAAGGAAATGATAACCCACATAGGGGAAATGGCTGATCTTACCCACCAGTTGTTTTCAAATGAAGAAATAAACAGGGATATACTACTTAAAATAAAACCTCTCGAGCTGAGATGTGATGAAATAACTTCAAAAGTCACTAAGCGTCTCAATAAGACTTATATAACTCCGTTTGACAGGGAGGACATATTCGGCCTGATAAAAAGACTGGATGATATCAGTGATATGCTGCTTGGAGCAACCAGCAGAATTGAAACTTACAACATCCAGACCAGGGTTAAATATACCGACAGGCTTTCTGCAGTGATAGTCGAACAGGTTAAAGAGCTTGGTATTGCAATACAGGATCTGAAAGTAAAGCGTACCAACGAGATGAAAGCTGTGAAGGTCCTTGAAACAGAAGCTGATAATATATACAGGCAGGCCTTAAAAGAACTATTTGAGAACGAAACCAACGCTATAGAGATAATAAAAAGAAAAGAGATACTGGAGATATTGGAGAATACCTCCGATAAATGCCAATCAATCGCAAATCTGTTAATCAGTCTTTTCATGAAGAATACGTAATATGGAATTTGCTTTTATCATTATTCTGCTTGCACTCGTATTCGATTTTTATAATGGAATGAACGATGCTGCAAACTCAATCGCCACAGTTGTATCTACACGGGTTCTGACTCCCGGTCAGGCTGTCGCCTGGGCCGCCTTCTTCAATTTTGTCGCAGCTTTCATTTTCGGAGTGAGCGTAGCAACTACGATAGGGAAAGGTATTGTCGATGTTAACATCGTTGATAACCAGGTGATTTTTTCGGGACTCATAGGAGCCATACTCCTTTCCGCAACAGCAACACATTATGGAATGCCTATATCTGTTTCCCATTCAATTATAGGTGGATATGGAGGTGCGGGGATCGCAAAAGCTGGCTTCGGTGCAATTGTGGTCTCGGGGTATACCAAGGTTGTAATATTTATTTTCCTTGCGCCGATAATGGGATTTGTTATTGCGTTAATTTTCTCAGTAATTACCCTTTGGATAGTCCGCAATAAATCGCCTTTTAAGGTTGATAAATATTTCCGCAAGCTTCAGCTTGTTTCGGCAGCATTATATTCATTGAGTCACGGTGCCAATGACGCCCAGAAAACCATAGGTATCATCGCAATAGTTCTTTTTACTAATGGCGTTCTTGGCAGCACGTTTTATATCCCTTTCTATGTTATAATGATGAGCTATACAGTTATTGCACTCGGTACACTCGTAGGTGGTTGGAAAGTGATAAAGACTCTTGGTATGCGTGTAACCAAGCTTACCCCATTCGGAGGATTCAGTGCTGAGACCGCATCGGGAATTACCATTTCACTTGCTTCAATCTGGGGAATTCCTGTAAGTACCACACATACAATAACAGGTTCAATAATAGGAGTTGGTTCTATAAAGGGTTTCTCGGCTGTGCGCTGGGGAGTCGCACGAAATATTTTATGGGCCTGGGTGCTGACGATTCCTCTTTCGGCAGCTTTTGCTATGATTACATATTATCTTTCGCAATTCTTCGTTTAGTTTTCTTTAATTGCTGTCAGAAGGATTCTTTTGATTTCTTTCTGCCCGGGGGTGAGTTTCCCTTCCCTGCTATTGATTATTTCAAGAAGTACCAGGCTTTGCGCTATATAACTTTGCATCAGCATTTTGCTTCGCCCCCGTTTAAGTTTCTTCAATACTTCGATGTGTTTTTTTACAGTGCTTGAATCTCCTCTCTGAATCGGACCTGATAAAGAAGCATCTGAACCATTATTTTTAATATTTAAAAGAGTGGTATTAATAATTGGTTCAAAAATATTATAACGATCTTTAACGGTCAGTCCTGCTTTTTCAAGCAGCTTTTCTGAAGAAAAGAGGTTGGCGTTTATAAAGTTTGCGGCAAAAACACCGGCCAAATGATAATATACTTTAGCTTCCTCGGTAAGTTTAAAAGATTTCAAACTCAATATCCTGCCAAGCGAAAAAAGATACCGTGCAGCAGTAGCATACTTTGTTTCAACTGCTGCAAATGAATTTTTAATATCTGTCTGTTTTATTGAAGGGAAAGTCTGCATAATATGAAAGGAAGCAGTCATACCTCCCTTTTTCTCCAGGATGTTTAAAGCAGAACTCCCTTCTGAACCTGAAGTATGGACAAAAAGGCATTCCCTGTAATTATTTCTGCGACCTGATAGCTGCCTGGCGGTAATGGATATCTGGTTATCGGGTACGGTAATGAAGAAGATTCTAACACTTGAAGGGATAGCATTATAATTATCCGAACTGAAATCCAGCTTATATTTTTTTGCAAGAGATTGAGCAGATTCTATACTTCTGCTTACGATGCCCTTTACCTTATAATTCTTTTTTATCAGCAGAGGAACAAGCGTATGGGCAACCTTACCTGCACCGATAAATGCTATTTCTGAGCTTTTATTCAGCAATCAATCTCCATAAATAGCTGCGGAAAGGTAACCAACAACCTCATCTTTATTCCCTGTTGTATCACCGGAATCACTTCTGTGCAGAACAATGGATTTGTTATAATTTAATTTTTCCGCCGATTTCATCATCGCTATTATTGTTCCGGAACCGCAGGCTTCACATCTTTTGTTCTCAAAGTTTTCATAGAGTCCTTCGTAGTTAAAAAGTCTGATATCTCTTTCCACCAGTGAATCCATTTTATCCGCAACATCCCCGGGGTAGTAGTGAGACAGATCGGAACTTGAAACAACAAGAGTATTCTCATCAACTGTGTCTTTCAATCGTTCGGTCAATTCATCTATAAAAAGTTTTCCCTGGTCGCCCATTACAACAGGTACAATTTCAAAGTCATCCAGTACAGTCTGCAGGAAAGGGATCTGCACCTCGATGGCATGTTCATCCCCGTGTCCCTCACTTCCCCGGAAAATAGTTTTGGCATTTGATGCCAGGGTTTCTGCTGCCTTTTTATTAACAGGAACAGTACCAAGAGGCGTCATATACGCATCCCCGTCATAGACGGAGATACCGGGAAAGTATTCACGGTGACTTGGGGAAATAATGATAACAGTTTTAATATTTTTCTTATCGAGCAGCTTAAAACCGAACGCTGCGGTTTTTCCGGAATATGTGTAACCCGCATGAGGTGAGACAATCCCGTATAATTTTCCCGGAACATCTTTCTTTTCTGCTGCGGAAAGAAGGAATTCGATTTCGCTTCTTAATTTTGAAGGATCCGCAGGATAAAAATAACCCGCAACAGCCGGCTTTCTAACCTGAGACATAGGACTTCTTCCTTTCTCCTTGCTCAGAAAATATTTCAGCAGTGAAGACTTCAATGTTTAATTTTTGTTCTTGCCAGAGGTTCGGTTCAAATCCTGCCTTTTCACATATTGCACAGAGAAACCTTTCCCTGGTGAAATTATTCTCAGGTGCCACTTGCGGAAGAAGCAGTCCCCTTCTTCCAAGGTGATTGAGTATTAATCCATGTTTGCCTAAAATGATCTCATCATAACTCTCAATTTTACTTGAAGGAGACAATACCGAGATCTCTATCTCCAGTTTATCAAGTTCTTCCCGGGAGACCGGGAGAAAGCGGGGGTCATGGAAAGCTGCCTGTATCGCAGCTTCGCATACAGTTTCAAACAGACTCAGCTCAGCAAGAATATATCCTATGCATCCCCGAAGGTTGTTTTTAATTGTTAGTGTAACAAAAGCACCCGACATGATTTTTAAAGCAGGATATTTTTCTAAATCCGGAGATGATACTTCAGCTTTTTCAAATTCTGATATAATAGAATTTCTTGCAGCTTTAAGCAGGATAGCCTTATCTTGTGGGCTCAACGCCATAATTATCAACCTCCAGATTCAAACTAACGAAAAAACTATAAGTTCAGCCTTATTTTTAATCAGAAAAAGGAGATTATCCCTAATGAAGAAGGAATCCGGTATGTAGGAAGTAATCCCCGCATTAAGCACATGTTCAAAAATAACCTTTCCCGATTTAATTTCAACGATCATGAAATTATTATTTAGATTCCCTCCGTCTGCCGCGGTGTGGAAACCAAGCAGCATAATCTCCTTATATTTGATAAAATCGATTGCTCCTGATACTATCCCCTTTTCTCTTATTTGTTCTACAGGCCGCCGTAATTCCGGAGTAAGTTTCCCTGCTTCATAAGTTTCAGGAAACAGGTAATTCTTATATTTTTCATATTCTTCCTGCAGAAGTTTTTCTCTAAGCCTGTTTATTTCATCAGGATTCTCTCCATATTCTGTTACCAGCTCACCTGTCACAGCATCAAGGGCAAAGAATTCGCGGCTCTCGAACTTCTGAATAAAGGCGAATACACGGTCTTCATAAAGAAAAAGAAATACGAGCTCAGAACGTTTCCAGAGATAGGCGTCTGAAGCCAGGTCATAAGCATAAATTCCGATATGACCCGGCATATCAGGCTGCATGAAACGATGGAAAAATATTGTATCATCTTTGAAAGCTTCTACACCTGACCAGAATTTTTCATCGGTCTGGAAATTTTTCAGCAGGTATTTTCCCGAATCAATCTGAACGCAGTTAAAATACACCTGCTTATTTTTCTCATCCCTTTCCTCAATCAGCAGCTTATCACCGGAAGGAATAAGCCTCCAGATGGATCTCTTATTTGTTAAGGAATAATTCTTCTTTATCTTCATTTACTTTTATTTTTAGAATCGTAGCTGATTTCTTCGAATTGTGCAGTAAAGTGCCTTAGCATAGGCGCCTCGTAGATAATCCTGTATCCTTTAAGAGAACTTCTCTTTTTATAAACTTCCAGGAGAACCTCAAGCACATAATCAATATGACTCTGTGTATAAACCCTGCGCGGTATTGCGAGCCTTACCAGTTCCATTGGCGGAGGAATAAGTTTTCCGTTTTTATCGTATTTTCCAAACATTACACTGCCGATCTCAACCGCTCTTATGCCGCCCTCGATATAAAGCGCACATACAATCGACTGTCCCGGAAATTGTTCCTGGGTAATGTTCGGAAGAAATCTTTTTGCATCGAGGTAAATAGCATGACCTCCGGGCGGTTCAATAATAGGTACACCTGCAGAGACAAGCTTTTCACCAAGGTATTCCACGCTCCTGATACGGTACTGCAGGTAATGTTCATCAAGAACCTCTTCAAGTCCCTGGGCAACAGCTTCAAGATCACGCCCTGCGAGCCCCCCATATGTGGGAAATCCTTCCGTAACAATAAGCAAATTCCTGCAGTTCATAGCCAGCTGGTCATCGTTCATTGCAAGGAAACCGCCTATATTAGCAAGACCATCCTTCTTTGCACTCATCGTTGCACCGTCAGCATATGAAAACATTTCCTGGGCTATTTCAAGCAGCGATTTATCCTTGTAGCC
This sequence comes from uncultured Ignavibacteria bacterium, assembly GCA_963774455.1. Classification (GTDB taxonomy): domain Bacteria; phylum Bacteroidota; class Ignavibacteria; order Ignavibacteriales; family Ignavibacteriaceae; genus DATFVA01. Next base: position 335,249 of record CAVZFD010000003.1, on the reverse strand, counting down.
TTCTTCCCTTGTTTTAATGAAGTATGCATTTTCTGCAAAACGGCATGCATCAAGGAAAAGTGGTATATCATATTTCTTAAGCACTTCCTTAACTTCACGTATATTTTGCATTGATACAGGTTGTCCCCCGCCCGAATTATTCGTCACTGTAATCATGCAGATAGGAATATTTTCTTTTCCTTTTTCCTTAATGAATTTCTCCAGTTTTTGAACATCCATATTTCCTTTAAAAGGAGCTCTGATTTCAGGATGTTTTCCTTCTTCATTAAGCAGATCGACTGCCTCAGCATTCGTAAACTCAACATTTGCCCTGGTGGTATCAAAATGAGTATTATTAGGAATGAATTTTCCCTCACCGCCTATTATCGAGAAAAGTATCTTTTCTGAGGCCCTTCCCTGGTGAGTAGGTATAATGTATTTTAATCCCGTTATTTTTTTTACTGCATCTTCGAAGCGGTAGAAACTTCTTGAACCGGCATACGATTCATCTCCCTGCATGATACCCGCCCACTGCATCGAACTCATTGCCGAAGTTCCGCTGTCTGTCAGCAGGTCTATCAGCACATCGTCCGCATGAAGCATAAATGTGTTGTACCCGGCTTTTTTTATAAGTTCAACACGTTCCTCCCTGGTGGTAAATCTTATCGGCTCAACTGATTTTATTTTGAAAGGTTCTATTATTGTTTTCATTTGGTTTGCCTGTAATCGGAATATTGAAAAAAGTAAAATTTCAGGTAATAAATTTAATTAATCTTCAGGTAACTATTCGCTGCGAATGCCTTAAGAGCCTGAGAAAAATATATGGTTTTTTATAGATGTGGGGATAAACCGTCGAATTCCGTTCATAATCCTCCGCCGGAAGCTTAAAATTAAATTACGCCAGGCTGTTTTTCTAGTTGCGTTTGTTCCCAACAATAAATACTTTTTTACTACACATCTTTTTAATAATTGTTAGGGATGAACAATGGACAATACAGACTTACCAAATCTCAACGATCCTTCGGCAGCTGAGGCACCTCCGGAGCAGGAGCTGAGTCATACTGACAAGCTGGTTGGAGTATTTGCCGAGCCCGGTGTAATGTACGCAAAAACTGCTCAGTTTCCCCCGAGGACGATCGACTGGATCATTCCCCTTCTTATTATGACGATTTTCGCGATTGGTTCCTCCTGGATAATTCAGAGTAATCCTGAGGTTTCATATAATATCAAACAGGAACAGCTCGGAAAGATCGAAAAATCCTTCCAGGAAATGGTCGATAAGGGGCAGATTACAAAAGAACAGGCGGATGAACAGATGAACAAGGTGGAAGAGCGAATGTCTGAGGGATCAAATATGGTACAAACCATTATTTTTACAATCGTAAGGGTCTTTTTGTTCTTCTTTATAGTAACAGGAATTTACTTCATTGCAGCACGCTTTATCTTTAAGGGTGAAGGAACATATGCTTCTGCTATGGTGGCAAACGGTCTAACTGCATATATCGATATCATCCAGGTAATCATTGCAACAATACTGACTATCGTAACAGGAAGACTTGTGATGGATACAAGTCTCGCTTCTTTCATGCATATTGAAAAATCTACATTCGGCGGTTTATTCCTTGGAAAACTTGATGTCATTACAATCTGGAGCCTTGCTGTTGTCAGCATAGGACTGGCTAAGATGTTCAAATCCGGAAAGATGACTAAATTCTTTATACTCGTTTTTGGTTTGTGGATCGTATGGAGCCTGATAATCTTCGGACTGGGTCAGGCTATACCATTCCTGAAGTTCCTCGGAGGTTAAATTCCCATCAGAGATGAGCCGGAGCCGGCTCATCTCTATCCTTCTTTCTCATAAGTTCTCCATTTTCGGGGCTGAATAAGAAATCATATTTCTGCTTAAATAATCAACAAGTATGACAAAATGTCAGTCTCTATAGGTATGTAGTATTTGGTAGCCTTTTATAGGCCTGGCATAGGCCTGGCAGAATCAAAATGAGACAATTCGAAAACCGTAAAAAAATGCAATTTTACACTGTTGAAATAATCTATAGTATGACAAAATGTCAGTGTCTCAATTTGGCGTTTTACCGGCCGCTATTAATCAAAGTAACTGAAACCTCTATTTAAATTTAGTCCAGTCTCCCCATTTTGCAGGAACACCGGAGTAACTTAAAAAGGCAACTGGCAGAAGTGGTAAAAGCTTCTGTGATATTTTCCAATATCGTTTTTTTTAAATATTGCTTTTAAATAATATAATATTTAAGTTAATTCACCCCTATATCGGGGGTACAACCCCTGAACCAGGGGTGCATTACCAGAAAGAATTAAAAATCATTAGAATGCATAATCTAATAGAAAAGCTGCAGAAGCTGGGACTCTCAAAAAGAGAGTCGGAAGTATATATCGCTTTACTTACTAAAAAAGAATTTACCGGCCCCGAAATAGGAAAGGTTACTTCCGTCTCGAGAAATAAATCCTATGAAGTGCTCCAGAGTCTTGTTAAAAAAAACCTCTGCACGGAAACTTATAAAAATGGAACCAAAGTATTCAGCGGGATAAAACCAGACATAGCTCTAAAGAATATTATTTCTGTTTATGAGGACGAGCTGAAAGAAAAGAAAGAATTGACCTCACAGTTCCGAGAGGAACTCATGAAAATCCATTCTGAAAATAAACAGAGCTCAGACTCACTTGATTATATCGAGGTTTTCACTGACATAGGACAGGTAAAGGAACGCTGGGAAAGCATCGAAAGAAACACTAAAGAGGAGCTGCTTGTTTTTACTAAGCCCCCTTATTCTGTTTCACTTGAAGACACACTTGAGATTGCCGAAGAGGTAACAGAGCATAAAATAACAATAAAAAGTATATACGAATTCAGCACCCTGAAATCTCTTGATGAAGTTAATGGCCTCCTAAAAATGATCGATATATATAAGAAGATGGGGGAAGAAGCCAAAATAATAGAACAACTTCCGATGAAGCTGGCAATAAGTGATGTGAAGACTACCGTTTTCGTGTTGAATGATAAGGTATCGATGCAGGGCGGGATGACGACGATGATCGTGGAACATCCGGGTTTTGGAATTGCATTAAAAAAGGTGTTCGAAAGCTACTGGAAAGAAGCTCTTCCTATCAGTGTATTCAAAAAAAACATTGGTAAATATTTCAAAAGATAATCAACATTATTTTACAAACAGGAGAATATATGAAAGGTTCATTTAAAATTTTCGCATTGACTTTGCTTATGCTATACGGGTTCAGTATTAATTCATCGGCACAATGGTCATCCGACCCGGCCGTAAACCTCCAGGTTTGCGATGTTACCGGAGATCAGGCATTACCAAAAATTGCATCAACATCCGACGGCGGAAGCTATATAGCATGGTTCGATAACAGGAACGGGGGTTATGCAGTCTATCTTCAGCGCCTCGATGCATTGGGAAATAAACTCTGGGCAACCGATGGAATGCTCATAAGCGGCAACCCACAGAGTTCATCGCTGGTTGACTGGGCTATTGCAAGCGATAATCATAATAATGCAATTTTAACGTTTACAGATACCAGGGATAATGATAGTCTCCATGCATTTGCCTACCTGGTAGATACATCCGGCACTATGCTGTGGGGAGCAAATGGTATAAGGCTCTCCGGTGTCGGAGATTTCCAGCCTAACCCTGTTACTACCCAGACATCAGATGGAAATTATGTATTCGCATGGATTGTTATGGGATCCGCCCAGGAAATAGGACTTCAGAAAATTTCACTGGCAGGACAAAAAATGTGGGGATCTGACCCCATTATTTACACAAGTGGAACTTCTGAAAATTATACCTTCCCGGCAGTGGTTCCATCCGATAATGGGAGCGTAATAGTCGTGCATTCCGGTTTCACGGGTACTTTCATGGCTCCTTACTATACATACGCTCAGAAATTTGACACCGACGGAAATCCGCTGTGGGGTGCAGGCGGCGTGGTAATTGAAAATGTTGGCGCTCCTTTCTATGAACATCCATTTGTTATGAGCGATGGTAGTAACGGCGCCTTTGTTTCCTGGTATGATGACAGGGACAATAACAACCTCTTCAGCTCATTCGCACAACATGTAACATCAACGGGTACCCTATCCTTCCCTGCTAACGGGTCCGAAGTTTCAACAAATGGCTCAATGCACCATATATATCCTACACTTGCTTATAATTCAGGTACGAATGAATTGTACTGCTTCTGGCTGGAGGAAACCTCACTGCAGGATAATTTTGCAGTATACGGGCAAAAGTTTGATGCATCCGGAACAAAGTTATGGAACAGCACCGGCATAGCATTCACATCAATGACCTCAAATTCAATATTCCAGCCGCATGCTTTATCTACCGATACTTCCGTATTCGTAATTTATATCCAGGGAAACACAGGCCAGAGCCAGGGTGTCTACACTTTTATGACTAATGCTGACGGTGATCTCTCATGGAGCCCTGCGATTGTGACTATGTCAAATCCTACTCCCGCTAAGCTGCACGCTGTATCTACAATTTGGACGGATGATATTGCAAAGTTTGTCTGGGAGGACACCCGGAATGACGGCGGTGGAATATATGCACAGAATATAAATCCGAATGGTGCACTCGGAAATATTGCTGTGCCCGTTGAACTTACTTCATTCACAGGAGTTCAGAACGGCAGTACGGTAACATTAAGCTGGAATACCGCAACTGAACTGAATAACCGCGGTTTTGATGTTGAGAGAACAGAAACGAATCAGAACAACTGGCAGAGCATCGGCTTTGTTCAGGGAAACGGAACCAGCACTAATCCTCATTCTTATACTTTTGCTGATAATAACATCTCTACCGGATCATACAGCTACCGGCTGAAACAAGTTGACAATGACGGATCATTTAAATATATCAATCTCGCTGAAAGCTTTACCGTTGAACCCGGTACTTACAGCCTTTCACAGAATTATCCTAATCCGTTTAACCCCACTACAATGATAAAATATTCGGTTCCTGAAAAAAATCAGGTAACCATAAAAATTTATAATGTATTGGGTAGTCAGGTTGCAGAGCTGGTTAACGAAGTAAAACCTGCAGGAAGTTATGAAGTAAGCTTTAATGCGTCGGAACTATCGAGCGGCGTGTATTACTACACAATTTCTGCCGGCAATTATACCTCAACTAAAAAAATGATCCTTATAAAGTAACACTTCGTGTGTTGCCGTCTTATCCCTGAAGTCCCGCTTAAAGCGGGACTTTTTTTATTATGGGGCCCTGCAATCGAAATTGTTTTTAAGAATCGCTAATCGTATGTTATATATGTAGTTGTAATAATTTAGGGAATTCATCAGGGAATGAATTAATCATCTCTTTAATAATTGGTTATTGAGAATAAAATGAAGGATGGGGAAATGAAACATCTAAGAATAAAAGCTCTTCTTATTTCTATTATAATCTTAACAGCAATAACTTCAGCACAGGAACGTAAAAATCTGCTTATACTTCCTTTTGATGCAAACGGCATAGATCCGGTCTATGCTCAGACAGCTCAGTCAATTTTACGGGTTGAAATTCAAAAGTATAATAAGATGGAGGTAATTTCTCAGGCAAAGACTGAGGAAAGCCTGAACGGTTCCGAATGTTTCACTACCGATTGTGCTGTGGAAGTCGGCAAACAGGCAGGTGCTGACCAGGTGGCCGGATGCAGACTTGCGGCACTTGGAGAAAAGATTATTGTGCAGTATTTCCTGATGGATGTAACTTCAGGAAAACCGCTGCTGATGGATCAGATATCCGCGGTTAACCTTGAGGACCTTGACCCCGTAATGAAAAGGGTTGCTTCAAATATTGTCGAGTTGAAGTCAACTGAAAGCAATGTACAAGTGGGTAATATTGTTCAGGAGGAAACTACTGAACCTCTTCGTAGGTCATCGAGAAAGAATATAGGACTTTCTTTCGGTTATCTTTTTCCGCAGGACGGCTATGATAACGATGATAAATCCTTCACAATAAACCTGCATCTTGATTATGAAATGGAGGAGATGGCCGTGGGGATGCTGTTCGGCATAAGAGATGGTTTTGCGATGAATGTCTATGGGGATTATCTGTTCAGCAAAACTGATATTTGCCCCTACTTAGGCGGAGCTTTCGGATTTCACTGGATTACTCACAGCCAAAACAATTATATTGCCGTGACCCAGCCGGGTTCGGGTGTCGATTATAGTTCAAAGGCCAGCGATGGTTTTGAACTTACATTTAATACGGGACTCAGAATTTTGCATACCTATAATTTCCAGATCCTGCTCAACCTTGAATACATTATGACCTTTAATGACTATAATGATAAAGCTATTGTATTCACAATAGGGATCCTGTAAAAAGAAAGGAGAAGGGTTTGAAAAAACTGCTTTTATTTGCTCTGATGTTATTTACGCTGCCGGCATTTACGCAGCAGAGATATGTAGATGTAAACGGTACTTCCGAACTCGAAGTTAATGCTGATGAAATAAGGTTTAATGTTCAGATAAGAACAATTGATGCGTCACTTGAATCGAGTAAAAAGAAAGCTGATCAATATGCGGCACAACTCATCCGGTTGCTGAAAGATGAAGGAATAAATAAAGATAATATTAAGGAGTCACCAGTTACATTCGGTAAAAATTATGATTATTCTGAAGGTAAACGTGTGCAGAAGGGTTTCTTTACAAATATAAATGTATCATTTCTTCTTAAAGAATTTAATAAATATTATGAATTGACTGATAAAATATCAACGAATGAAAATTATGAAATGAACTCTGTCTATGATCTTTCCGATCTGGAAAAACAAAACAGGAAGGCATATGAGCAGGCTCTTTTAGCTGCTAAGGAAAAAGCTGAATATTTGTGCAATACACTCGGAGTCACACTTGGGGATGTACTAGAAATTGATGAAACGGGTAATGATCGAAACAATCCTGTACCTTTTAATGTAAGATCAAAAGAATTTACTCCCGCAGATAATCCTTTCGGTACAGTGACGATACAAAAAAGCATTAGAGTTAAGTTTGGTATTAAATAAAATCCTGAGAACTTTTAAGCTTAGGTAATTTTTTCAAATCCTGAATTTTAACTACAGGATGCTTTGGGGATCGACGTCGTATATAAGCCTGACATCGCGGAAACGTGACTTCCTGTTGAACTCAGAGAATGAATCCAGGACGGCTTTACGTAAAATTTTACTGCCGGGGTCCGCTTCCTTTGAACTTTTGATCAGGATCTGAAAACGGTAGTTCCCTTTCAGTCGTGCAATTGCTGCCGGTGCCGCCGGCGTTATCTTCAGATACTTTTTATACCTGCTTAGCTGCATATAAAAATCTTCAGCTGCTCCTCTTGCCTTTTCTTCACTCTTATCTTTTGTTTCAATCAGGCAAAGCCTCGTGAAAGGAGGATAGCCCATCCGTTCCCTATCGAAAATCTCTTTTGCATAAAAACCGGCATAATCATTCAAAAGTACTCTCTGTAATGTAAAATGCTTTTCATTCTGAGTCTGTATTATTACTTCCCCCGCAACTTTACTCCTCCCTGCCCTTCCTGATACCTGTGTAAGCAGCTGAAAGGTTCTTTCATCGGCTCTGAAATCGGGAAGCCACAAAGTGGTTTCTGCTGATATGACGCCTACCAGGGTTACCCTCGAGAAATCAAGTCCTTTCGAAACCATCTGGGTACCGACAAGAATATCTATCTCACCATTTCCAAATTTCTGAAGAATATTACTGAGTGCATTCTTTTTGTTTATCGAGTCGGAATCAATTCTTCTGACAGCAGCGTTGGGAAAATAAAATTCAACTTCGTCTTCTACCCTCTCAGTACCGGTTCCGAAGTATTTGATATTCAGCGATCCGCAGTGTGTGCACGCATCCGGGACTCTCTTTATTAATCCGCAGTAATGACATTGAAGTGTATTTTTATTTATGTGAAATACCATCGGCACGGAACAGTTATCGCAGGATTCTATTTCGCCGCAATCTTCGCAGTATATCTGCGTGGAGAAACCTCTTCTATTCTGGAGGATGATCACCCCTTCTTTTTTCTTCAGCCGGTCCGATATATGGTCGATAAGCACCTGCGAAAATACATTCTCCATCTTCCTTTTTTTTCTCTCGGCGGAAATATTAACCAACCGTATTACGGGCAGCTTTGCATTGTCGATTCTTTCCGGAAGTTCCAGCAGTTTATATTTGCCAGATTTTGCATTGTACATACTCTCAACAGAAGGAGTAGCTGAACCAAGCAGCACAGGACAGTCCATTATCTGTCCCATTATAACCGCAGCATCCCGCGCCTGGTACCTTGGCGGTGAATCAAACTGCTTATAACTTCCGTCATGCTCTTCATCCACTACTATTAATCCCAGGTTCTGTATTGGTGAAAAAAGGGCAGACCGCGCACCTACTATAACCCTTGCTTTCCCTTTCCTGATTTTTCTCCATGAGTCGTACCTCTCGCCATCCGACATCCGGCTGTGCTGAACCGAAATAATGTCACCAAAATTATTATACATCCTTGATGTCATCTGTGGTGTGAGCGAGATTTCCGGGACTAATATTAAAGCAGATTTCTTTAGTGCGAGAACCTTTTTAACCAGTTCGATATAAACCTGCGTTTTACCGCTGCCCGTTACCCCATGCAGCAGGAAGGCCGCAAATGAAGCAGGTTCGATGCATTCTGCCACGGTATCAATAACTTTCCGTTGAGCTTCTGTAGGCTCAATATCCCGGAACTTTTCCTTGTAGGTTTCTATATAATCCCTGCTTACTTCTTTCTCATAAATCTCTATGAATCCTTTCTTCTCAAGTGAATCTGCAGAGGTAGAGGATGCATCGGCTTTTTTTAGCAGGTAGTTCAGAGGCACTACCTTATTCTTCCTGTTTATCAGCTCCAGCAGTATCTTAACTTGTTTAGGGGACCTGGATTCCAGTTCGGGAAAATCCGCGTATATTTCTCCTATGCTCTTCGTCAGTTTGACGAATTTCTCTTTCTTCACCTTAATCCGTGCCTCCCCTACTTCGTCCAGCACGGTAACAGCCCCGTCATTCTCAAGTGATCTGACGGCAGAATATATATTTTTTCTGCCCGTCACCTTCTGCAGGTATGAAAAATTCATTTCTTCACGGCTGCATAATTCCTCCAGGATCCTGTGCTTAAGCGTGCTTTTCTTTTCTTTTAGAAGAAGCTTTTCACAAAAGTTCTGATCTATGATAATTTTTCTTTTCGATTCAATATCGACCCCGGAGGGTATACCGAGCTTAAGAGCTTCTCCATAGGATGACAGGTAATAATCAGACAGCCATTCATAAAACTTTAATGATTTTTTGGAGAAGATCGGATTTTCATCGGGGATATCCGAAATAGGCTTGATCTTACCGGCAGCCGGGTTCTCCTTATCAAGGGGATTTGTTTCAGTGACGTTTATTATAACGCCAGTCAATACCCTTCGGCCGAATGGGGCAACGGCTCTTGCCCCCGGCCTGGCCAGGGAACGGAATTCTTCCGGAACAGAGTAGGTGAATGAATTTCTAAAAGGCAGCGGGAAAACAAGTTGAACAAACATAATTGAGTAAATTAAAGAAAAGCCTTTATTCGGGTTTATAATATGGACCAAGCATCTGGTATGAATTACCTTTGAATGTATTGCTGAGGATCTCAAATTTGAGGGTTTTCATCGACCTATCCCATAATATCCTCTTGCGGTCCTTTGACGTGATGATTTCTCCGTTGGTTGAAATTACACTGTCGGTCGGCTCAAGTGTAAGGTAGAAGAACCCTGCATCATGCTGCATATTTTCTACGCTTGTTATGGAATCAAAAGTATAAACAACATCTGCATTAAGAGTGTCACCCGAAACATGAAGTTCTCTTGATTGAATACTTTTACCTTCCTGCTGCATCGACTGAAGGAAATCATCGCTCTTAAGTGCAAACTGGAAGATGTTTTGCTTGTCGGTTTCCAAATCCTTTTCATTAGCCGCATCAGATCTCAGATCGTAAAGGTGAACAACCGCTTTACCCTTGTCGGGTGTTTCAAGGTTAATTTCATACGAAACTTTATAAAAATCGATGCAGCCTGAAAGATTTAAAACCAGAGATAATCCGGCGATACTCAATAACAAGGTTTTCATAGCAGTCTCCTCAAAATTCGAGAGTTATTAAAATCAATATACTGCCTCGTTCGTGTCCTTTTCAAGCTGAATTAACACAGCTTTTATTATAGCTGCGGTTCGACTGGCCATCCTGCTCTTTACAACAATGCTAGGGACAGCAAGACATATGATCAATGAAAAGTGGCATATTCTGGATGCAATTTACATGACAATGATCACTATTTCCACAACCGGATTCGCTGAAACACATCATCTCTCCCTGCCCGGCAGGCTTTTTACTATAACGTTGATCATAATGGATATTGGTTCTCTTGTATATACTGGCAGAAGAGCGGCGCAACTCGTATTTGAAACTCAAGTACACAATTATAATTTATCATCAGCCAATTGAAGCAGGTGATAAACTCATTGCAATAGGGGAAAATATAAGTCTTCAGAAGCTGAATAAAATGTGCCTTACTGAGAATCCCGACTAGACGACAGCATTTTCCAGGAAAGCGATTGTCTGTTTCGAGGAGTCAAGTTCAGCTTGAAGTCCTGCCGGAAGAACAAATTTGTTTTTAACATGCCCGAATGACATCCCGTAAACAACAGGAATATTAAGATCGGCCAGCCTGTTCTTCAGGACTTCCTGTAAGGTAAAGGATGTATCGAAGGATGACTTCTCGGAAGGCCTGCAGTCCTTGAATACACCGAGTACAATTCCTGCCGCTCCCTCAAACTTTCCGGCCATCCTCATCTGGGTCAGCATCCGGTCAATCCGGTAAGGATCCTCCGACATTTCCTCAAGGAAAATTATTTTATTATTTGAATCGACGTCGTAGGGTGTACCGATCAATGAGACAACAACCGATAAATTACCGCCGATTAATTCACCCTTTGCAATTCCATCCCGGATAGTAAATGGCCTGAATTCTTCATCATTGGATTCAGGGGATGGATTACGCAGAACGAGTTTATCTTCAGGATCTATAAGAGTTTTTCTGAAGTAATCAATGGTGAAATCATTATAGGTAGAAGTACCTACAGCACCATGGAAGCAGATGAGCCCTGTTTCCTTATAAATCCCGTAGAGCAATGAGGTGACATCACTGTAGCCGATTATCACTTTGGGATGTGTCCTGATAACATTATAATTAAGAAGAGGTAAAATTCTTGTGCATCCGTAACCGCCCCGGGCACAGACAATACCTTTAACATCATCTCTGTAGAACATTTGGTTTAAGTCCGAGGCTCGCTGCTTGTCGGACCCTGAAAAATAGCCGTTCCTAGAGAGAATGGAGTTATTATAAACAACATTAAATCCCAGTCCATTAAGGTTTTTGATTGAATCATTCAGCTGCTGACCATCGATGTAGCTGCCGGGAGCAACCAGTCCCAGTGTATCGCCTGGTTTCAGCCGCGGCGGTTTAATCCTTTCAACGGGAGAAAGATCGGGGTAGATATTCTTCACTGGAAATGCTGAAGCGGCGGCGGCTAGTCCTGCCGCCTTTAAAAAGTTCTTTCTTTTCATTCAACCTGCTTTTATTCTGATATCAACTGCGTAAAGTTCATTGCTTTCATCGACAATCAGTGGGTTCAGATCGCACTCGGTTATATTCTCATTGTCAAGCATCATTTGAGCGACAGACCGAATGACATTCTTAATTCTTTGAATATCGGCTGGTTCTTCACCTCTGACTCCTCTCAGAATTCTGCCCATCCTGGTTTCATCGATCATTTCCAAAACATCTTTTTCAGTCATATAAGCGGAACGCATCGAAGTGTCTTCATAAACCTCAACATATTTTCCGCCTGTTCCGAACATGATCATAGGACCGAAATCTTTATCGCGGAATCCTCCGATAAGGATTTCATGCCTGGTCTTAATAAAAGGCTGAATGAGAAATGATTTAATATTAAGATTTTTATTCCTAAAATCATAAAGCATTTTTTCAGCTTCCGAAATTAATTCCTCACGGGATTTGATATTCAGCCGCACGGCATTGAGTTCAGTTTTATGAACAATACCTTCACCGGCTGCTTTTAATACTACAGGAAATTTTATATCGACTGTTTTCAGTTCATCATATTCAAAGTATGATGACTGGATTGCTGGCAGATTATATTTTTCTGAAAGAATTGAAATATTATCGGCATCGAGGAAGCCTTTCTTTTCAACAGATAACTCTTTCTCCGCCTGGTTTGCCGGCATAAGTCTTTTTTCGTCTTCTCTCCGCGCAGAATAGTAATACATATTTGAAATGACCACAGCGGGATCTTCAGGATTCCTGAAAAGGGGAATTTTATATTTTGAATTTTTCCTGTATTCCTCCCAGAACTCGGGCAGGGGCAATACTGCCTGAAGAAGGGGTTTATCAGATTTTATGCTGTTAATAAGTTCAATTACAGGTAAAGCCTTCACCATTATAGGTTCGACAAACACCGAGATAACAGCATCAACATTATCATCTTTTAAGAGCAGTTCGATTGAATCGTGATAGCCTTCTGCAGTGCCGCCGGGCAGAAGATCCACAGGATTATTTACGCTTCCCTCGGGATGGACAATTTCCCTCAGTTTCTTTTTAGTATCAGGTGAAAGTTCTGCAAGCTTCATGCCGTTTTTTTCGATTGAATCAACTGCAAGAATTGCCGGTCCCCCCGCATTTGTTATAACGGCGATTTTCTTCCCTTTCGGAAGCGGAAAATTTTCGAATCCCTTCGCAGTATTAAACAGCTGGTTCAGATCATCAGTTCTTATAAGGTTGAACTGGCGAAGAACCGAATCCACAACCTTATCGCTGCTTCCCAGGGCTCCGGTATGTGATGAGGCAGCTTTCATTCCGCCGGCTGTCCGGCCGCCCTTAAGAATGATTACAGGTTTTGTAATCTTTCCATCAATGAATTTCCTGATAAATTTTTTGCCGTCGGCAAAACTTTCAAGGTATAATGTTATTACATTTATATTTTTATCATCCTGCCAGTAATCGAGAAAATCGTTCTCGCTCATATCCGCCTTATTACCCACACTGATGAAATGGCCAAAACGGATATCAGTTTCCCTGAGTGAATTTAAAACGGCCGCGCCGATTGCCCCGCTCTGGGAAAGGAATGCCAGTGTACCTGTCTCGGGTCTTTCTGCAACAAATGTGGCATTGAGTTTTATTGAGCTGAAAGTGTTTATAATACCCATGCAATTAGGACCAACCATTCGTGCGCCATTCGATTTCACCAGTTGCGCAAGCTGAACTTCCTTATCTGCACCTTCCTCGCCAGTTTCTTTAAATCCTGCAGTAATTAAGATTATAGAAGTGACTTTTTTGTCGAGCAGCTGATGAATTGTCTCTTCCACAAACTGCTTCGGTACCATAACAATTGCGAGATCGATGTCTTCCTTAATATCCGGAACAGAGGGATGGCATTTTGTTCCAAGAATCTCTTCGGTTTTAGGGTTTACTAAAAATAAATTCCCGGTGTAGCCGTATGTTTTTATGCAGTTTGTTAATTCGTATCCAAGATTTCCCTTTTTCCCCGATGCACCTACAATACAGAGCGACCGGGGATAAAAAAATTTATTAATTACAGATTCCATAGAATCCCCTAAGTGAATAAAATAATTTCTCCAAAATTACAATAATTGATAGTTTTTCCCTAAAAAAACTGCCCATAATCTCCCCCATTCTGCGTGATTATTGTGAGGAAATTGTGAAGTATCTTTAATATGAAATTTATATTTTAAGATTATTCCAGCAACTAACATTTAAAAGAAGACAAGCGATGGTTTCTACAAAAATTAAACCCGGAATACTAATATTATTAATCCTGCTTTACGCCGCTAATCTCTTTCCGGAAAAAGATGATGGTAAAATGAAATTTGAACACCTTTCTCTTAATGAAGGAGCGGCTTTAAACCTTACTTATTGTATGATACAGGATCATAAAGGTTTTCTATGGTTCGGAACGATGTATGGATTGGTAAAATATGATGGTAAAGAGTATAGCATTTATAAGAACAACCCTGAAAATCCTAATTCTATTTCTTTCGATGATATTATTTCCCTTTATGAGGATTCAAACAACAATATCTGGATAGGCACCTGGGGAGGAGGATTAAATAAACTCGAGCCCGAAACCGGAAAATTTACAAGGTTTATGAATTATGCCGGGGAAAAGAATGAAATAGCAGATAATATAATATGGTCGATATGTGAAGATAATAACGGAAATATCTGGCTGGGTACCGAAACAGCAGGGTTAAATAAGTATATCCCTGGCAGACACCTTTTTGTTCAGTACAGTCATAATCAGGATGATCCGGAAAGTATCCCGGATAATTACATCCGACATATTTACAAGGATGAAAATGGTACTCTTTGGATTTGCAGCAGAAGAGGTCTGGCAAAGTATAACGAGGAATTAGATTCATTTGTATCAATTAAAAACCAGAGAAATATCTCTGTAAATACTGCAATAGAGGATAAAAATGGGACACTCTGGATTGGTACTCCGGGCGGTGTATACGTTCTTGATAGAACCAGGGATCAGCTTATAAAAAAAAACTTCCCTCTCCTTAATGATAAGTTTATCTATACATTCTGCATACGGGATAATAAATTATGGACAGGAACAAACCAGGGGCTGTATAAAATAAATCCCGAAACAAATGAGATAGTTGAGTACAGGGCAGAACCGGGTGATCCGACCTCATTGTCGGGCAATAATATTCTGAACCTGACTATAGATAGATCAGGGATATTCTGGATAAATTCTTATGGCGATGGGATAAATAAATTAAGGGAACGTCCTTCAAGGTTTACATCTTTTATAAACCAAGCAGGGAATGATAAAAGTATAAGCAGCAATTCTGTCACTTCTTTTTGTGCCGGAGAAAAGGATGATATATGGGTAGGGACGCGGAATGGTCTAAATAAATTTAATAAACGGGAACAGACATTCGAACGGTTTTTCATTGATGATCTCCCGGGGATTTTAATCACCTCCCTGCTTTCTGACGGCAATATTATATGGACGGGTACAAATAAAGGTTTGAAGTTATTTGATAAAGCTGCCCGGAAATTCATTCCGCCTTCATTTAAATCCGCAGATAACAAAGTTCTGAAAAGTGCTTATATTAACTCAATCTTAATGGAAAGCGGCAGGATATTTTTCGGAACCGCTGGTTTTGGTCTTTTTGTTTATCACACCTGAATCTGGTTCGTTGGTCCATTATAGCTCAAAACAATTCTCTACTAATAATAATCACACGGATTACATCCTGACACTGTACAAGGATAAACTGGATGATGATCTTGTCTGGATAGGAACTTACGGCGGACTAATACAAATGAACTGTAGCGAAAGATCATTTAAAATCTACACACATCAGCTTAACGATAAAAATAGCCTCAGCAATAATTACGTATTCTCTATACTTAGAGATTCATACGGTAATCTCTGGGCAGGAACGGCAAACGGATTAAATAAATTTGATGAGAGTTCCGGTACCTTTAAACATTACTTTGAAAAAGATGGTCTTCCCAATAGTGTAATCAGCTCGATAACGGAAGATAAAAACAGGAATCTATGGATAGGTACTAATTACGGAGTCTCAGAATATAATGTTGACGAAAAGGAATTCAGAAATTATAGTAAGGAGGATGGACTCCTGAATAATTTATATTTCAATCATTCCTCCCTGGCTGATAGCAACGGTGATATTTATCTGGGCGGGACAAACGGTCTGGATATCATAAACACATCCCGAAGATCGGAGGAGCAATACATTCCGGGAGTTTACATTACCTCATTCAATAAAACAAATAATAACGGAGGATTGATTAATGTAACTGATGCAAGAGATTTAAGCCTTAATTACGATGAAAATTTTATTAATATTCGTTTCATATCGCTGGATTATAACAATCCTGCAAAGAACAGGTATAAATACAAACTTGACGGTTTAGATAAAGATTGGATAGAGGCAGGGAATAAAAACAGCGTAAACTATACGAGTCTGCCTCCAGGTGAATATACATTCAGGGTAAAAGGAAGCAGCAGCAGCGGAATATTTAATCCCAATGAAGCAGTAATCAATTTTACCATATTACCTCCCTTCTGGAAAACTTCCTGGTTCAATGCAGCTTTGGTACTGCTGTTTGCCGGATCAGTATACTTCGTTTACAGGCTCCGGGTAAGACAAAAGATTAAGCACGTGCTTGAGATTGAAAAGATAAAAGAAATGGAAAGCGAAAAATTGCGGAGGAAAACGGCTGAGGATTTTCACGATGAACTGGGACATCGTTTAACCAGAATTTCCTTGTTATCGGAAATACTGAAACGAAAAATAGGAAACAGTTCGGTTGATATCCGTGAGATCCTGGATAAAATCTCGCTGAATTCAGCCGAACTTTATGAAGGTACAAAAGATTTTATTTGGGCAATAGATCCCCGGAAAGATTCCCTTTATGAACTAATTATAAGACTGAAGGATTTCGGGGATGAATTATTTGAAGATTCGGATGTATATTTTGAGGTTAGCGGTCTTGATGACTCACTGAAGACAATGAACCTTACCACCGAATGGAAGAGACACCTGTCCCTGATCATTAAAGAAGGAATGAATAATGCGCTGAAGCATGGCATGAGCACCAGAATCTCTATAAATTCAACTATAAAAAATGATGAACTGGAGCTGACACTTACCGATGACGGGCGCGGATTTGCACCGGAATTATCAGGCAAAGGTAATGGTCTCAGGAATATGAGGCAGAGAGCCGAAAAACTTTCAGCAAAAATTGTTGTAGAATCATCTCCCGGAAACGGGACAAGAATTCTTTTCAGAGGAAAAATTCCCGTGAAGCAAATGCATTATAACTAGCAGTAAATATGTTCACAAAAAACATCTCCCTCCCGGAAAATCCCTTGAATTCTCCGGAAGACAAAAAAGTGAAGCTGATAATTATAGAAGACGACGAGATAATAAGAGAAAGTTTTATTTCGCTTATTAACGAATCGGTAAAATTTCTTTGTTCGGCAGGATACGAAAGCTGTGAAAATGCCCTGAAGAACATCAATAAAACAAATCCTGACATTGTCTTAATGGATATCGGGCTGCCGGGTATGTCGGGCATTGAAGGAATTAAAAAGATAAAGAAATTAAAACCTGGAACAGACATAATTGTAGTAACAGTTCACGCTGATGATGAAAATATATTTGAAGCATTATGCGCAGGCGCCGGGGGTTACCTTATAAAAAATATCACGCCCGGAAAATTACTTGATTCGCTGGAGGAGGTATTAAGGGGCGGGGCCCCGATGAGTACCGGCATTGCACGTAAAGTTATTCAATCGTTTCATCATAATATGCATACCCCCCTATCTTCAAGGGAAACTGAAGTACTGCGGCTGCTGGCGAAAGGGAAAAGTTATACTATGATAGCAGCAGAGCTTTTCATAGATAAAGAAACGGTCCGTACTCACATTAAAAATATATATCAGAAACTTAATGTGAACTCAAAGGCTTCCGCAATTGAGAGAGCGTCTAAGGATAAACTAATCTAAATTTTTCAAAATCACCCAAACTGCAGGATACCGCCTTACCCTCCTATATTATATAATTGAATCAAAAGAAGATCTATTATTTATAAGAAAGGAAAAGGTATGAAACACTTTGTATTAAACCCGCTGAGACGCTCGATATTATTTAGTATGCTTTTCTGGTTCCTGGGACCTCTTCTGATATTCGGTCAGACTTTTACAAAAATTACCGACCCTGCTAATCCTATTGTCACAACGAATCTTGATGTAAATTATTCGGGTGCTGCATGGATCGACTATGACGATGACGGCGACCTTGATTTATTCACTACCAAGACCTTTTTATTTAGAAATGAAGGCAATGGAAACTTCACTCTTCTTTCTACCCAGATCGGGATGGATATGAGTCCCCAGCTGGGCAATGGAATTAGCTGGGGGGACTATGATAATGACGGTGACCCTGATGTCGCCGTTGCAGGCAAATCTTCACTGATTTACAGGAATGAAGGCAGTGATTCCTTTTCTACCGTCGATGAGCTCCCGCTGGCAATTAATGAGGATTACCGCGGTTGGACCTGTGCGTGGGGGGATTATGATAATGACGGATTTATAGATCTTGTTATTACTCATCCCAGGGGATTCCTCGGTACACCTGCTCTCCCCTCTTTTCTGTTTCACAATGAGGGAGACGGGAGATTTAGTAAAGTCACCGGGTACTATTTCACAGATAACCTTGAACCCTATACTGTTGCAACGTGGTATGATTTCGACCAGGACGGGGATATTGATCTATTTATAGGCAGCGGCCCGGCCGGCAGCGGCGCCAGGGATTTTCTTTTTCGTAATATGCTTACAGAAACAGGCTCCGCTGATTTTGTAAGAATTGATGACCTTGAAATAGGTACAGACCTGCAGGACGGACAAGTCTGGAATTTTATTGATTATGACAATGACGGTGATTATGATGCCTTCATTACAAATTACGGGGGATCAATAGATCATTTTTACAGGAATGATGACGGAAATTATGTAAGTGTCACTAATGCTCTCACTATCGGCGGTCAGCATCTGGCAAATACCTGGGGGGATGTAGATAATGACGGAGACCTTGATGTAGTAGTAGACGGAGAGCAGGGCACAAAATTTTACAGGAATGACAGCGGAACTTTCGTTGAGGATACTACCGGGTTCACTTTGACTGGATCTCCCCGGGGAGCAGTTTTCGGTGACTATGATAATGACGGTGACCTTGATTTGTTTGTTTCAGGTACAGGAAATTCAAAGGGACTTTTTAGGAATGATAACTCAAATGGAAATCACTGGCTTGAAATAAAGTGCATTGGAAATGTATCCAATAAATCAGCACTGGGAACCAGGGTAAAAGTAAAAGCAAATATAGATGGGACTTCAGTGTGGCAGCTTAGGGATATTTCCGGGCAGAATAGTTTCAACAGTCAAAACAGCCTGAGAGTGCATTTCGGGTTAAAAGATGCTTCCGTTATTGATTCCCTCGTTATCTTGTGGCCCTCCGGGGATACGGATATCTTTACAAATTTGAGTACAGATCAGCTTTATACCTATGATGAAGAGATTCCTGCCGGGTTCCTAAGGACGAATTTTTCGGCCGATACTATTCAGGGAACAGATAGCCTTCTGGTTCATTTTACAGACCTTTCACTTACCGATCCTGCTTCGCCGGCTGTTAGCTGGGAATGGGATTTTAATAATGACGGGACTGTTGATGCAACAGATCAAAATCCTTCGAAGCTCTATGATTCTCCCGGAAATTATACCGTTAAGCTAACTGTTTCGAATGGAAGCATAACGCTTAGTAAAATCAGGGAGAATTATATTACGGTCAATAATCCTACTGGAATTAAAGAGACGAATAATATCCCTGATCGATTTGAATTGTATCAGAATTTTCCAAATCCTTTCAACCCAACAACCAAAATTAAATACAGCATACCGGGCTCAACCGATAAACCCGGTCAGGTTACTTTGAAAGTATATGATATT
The DNA here is from genome assembly GCA_963774455.1 of uncultured Ignavibacteria bacterium. Lineage (GTDB taxonomy): Bacteria > Bacteroidota > Ignavibacteria > Ignavibacteriales > Ignavibacteriaceae > DATFVA01. The sequence goes on along the minus strand of CAVZFD010000003.1, from coordinate 315,592 downwards.
CTGGGTAAAGAAACTGCAGTACTTGTAAATGAGGTTCAGTCACCTGGAACTTATGAAGTACCGTTTGATGCTTCCGGACTTCCCGGCGGAGTTTACTTCTGCAGGGTCAAAGCTTCAGGGTATTCAAAGGTGATTAAGATGGTACTCCTGAAATAACGACATATGTCGTAATAGTAAATAACTGCATGTAAATTGCCCGGTTGACCTGTTCGGTCGGAGATGTACCGAAAAACCGATAGTGAATACTATCACCTCTAGGTAACCGGGCAGATTTGTTATCAGCTATAAACAATGCCGTGTAAAGATCACAGAATAAGACTCTTAATTTTTTTTTAAAGATAGAAACAAGTAATTTTATTCTCGTCGATCCCCCAAAAAAAATTCTTTTCGGCTTAAGCAAATTACGGCTAAGTTTTTTTAAGTATATCTGTGTGAAGCTTGAATTGTTACAGATTATTTTTGGCCCGGTAATTGGAAGTTTGATGATGTCTGAATTAATATTCGTCCCCCAAAGTGCAAAAAACAAAAATAAATAAAGAAAAAACTGTCCGTTTCATGATAAATTAAATACTGACCTGTGTCGCTTTAGATGTGATATTATCAAATTAATACAGGTGACGTAAAATCGCTCATTGGAATTTCAGACCGGACAGAATAGAGTAAGCCTATAATCAGATTATTGAGTGGAACTATGAAAAAAACTTTTACTACTATTTTTATATTCATCCTGCAGTTTAGTATATATGCTCAATGGGTAAGTAAGAATCCCTTCCCGGAAGGAAATTATTTAAGATCAGTTTATTTTATCGATGATATCACCGGCTGGATCGCAGGTTCAGACGGACTGATTTCAAAAACAACAGACAGCGGTGAAACCTGGAGTGAACAGGTAAGTGGTACCCCGAATACTTTAAAAAGTATTTATTTCATTAATAGTTCTGACGGCTGGATCGTTGGAGAAGGCGGAGAAATATTAGTTACTTCTGATGGAGGCTCAACCTGGTCGGATCAGGTTAGTACTACAACCTACGCTTTAAATTCAGTTTGTTTTATTGACCAGAATACAGGCTGGGCTGCCGGAGCAAATGGAACTATCCTTCATACAGAGAACGGAGGAATCAGTTGGAGTACGCAGAACAGTGGTACTTCACTTGAGATTTTTGACATTAAATTTATCAATAGTTCTGTTGGTTATGCCGTCGGCGGTGACGGGTATCTCACTGAACTAATTCTGAAGACAACTGATGGAGGAAGCAGCTGGATATCCCTTACAAGCGGTACAGAGGGAGTCTTGTATTCTGCAGATTTTGTTGATGAAAATACCGGCTGGGCTGTGGGTCTCGACAGAAAAATAATTAATACCATTGACGGAGGGATTACCTGGAGTTTACAGAATTTTGGGAAAAGATCTCAGGCGCCCGCAAAAATGACAATTGTTGATGGTCAAGGGGGATTAAGGTCTGTTCATTTTAAAGATGCAAACCACGGCTGGGCCGTGGGCGGATCAAATGAATATTACAGAACCATTTATACTACAACAGATGGTGGAGTCACCTGGACTAATAAGTATTTCGGAAATGAAGAGTTTGATTTATTTTCAATTTCAGTAACGCCTTCAGGAAAATCATGGGCTGTAGGTGGTGGAGGCTCGATATTTTATTCTGAAAATGGAAATGACTGGGTACAACAGTTCAGCGGTACAAGTTCATATAATGCTGATGATATTTACAAACTTCAGTTTGTAAACAGCATTACAGGTTATGCAGCAGGCTTTAGAAATGACTGGGTCGTAGGCAGCGGTCTTATTCTGAAAACAACGAACGGAGGAAATACATGGCTTACGGTTTATCTTGATTATGAATCGGGAGACCCCTACAGGGCAATGTTTTTCACCGATCAAAATAATGGATGGGCTTCAAATTACAGCGAGTATGTCCGGCATACAACTGATGGCGGCAATAGCTGGGTCACTCAATCGCTAGGGACGGGATTCAGTGTGAATTCACTTTACTTTACAGACGCATTTACGGGATTCGTTGCCGGTGAAGGCATTTATAAAACCACAGACGCCGGAAACACCTGGATATCAAAATATTCAGGCAATATCAATTCAGTTTTCTTCATAGATGCCCTAACAGGATGGGGTATCGGAAACAATATCGTAAAAACGACGGACGGTGGTGAAACGTGGCTCGAACAGGACGGTACAGGCGGGAATGGTATCTGCTTTTATAATTCTCTTATTGGCTGGGCCGCAGGTAACGGAGGGGCCATAAGAAATACTACAGACGGTGGCAGTACCTGGAACAGTCAGCTTAGCGGATCTGTCGAAAATCTGACATCGATTCATTTTACTACTGAAATGAATGGATGGATTTCAGGCGGTAATGGAACTATACTGGTTACTGCAAACGGAGGGACCGACTGGAATAGTCAATCCACAGGAACCACAAAAGAGATCCATACACTATCCTTTTCAGGTAGTGCTGACGGTTGGGCTGGCGGTGCAGAAGGAACACTATTAAAATACGATGAAACATTGATATCCCCTCTTACGCTTACTTCACCAAACGGCGGTGAAATATTTTTATCAGGAACTAAAGCAGAAATTATCTGGGAAAGCAACATTTCCGGAAACATCAATCTTTATCTTTATAAAGGTACTGAGCGTATCAAAGTGATTGCAAAAAATAGAGTGAACCAGGGAAGTTATACCTGGAAGGTTAAAAAGTTTCCTGCTGGAAACGATTACAGGATTTTGATAGAAAGTACTGATGATGCCTCAGTATTTGATTTCAGTGATGCTTCGTTTTCAATCATAGGCGGAAAAACCAGGAAGTATATTCTTGTTACTTCTCCTCTTGGCGGCGAAGAATGGCACACAGGTGAAATGAGACAGATTAAATGGCTTAAAAATTTCGATACCGAGGTTTCCATCAGCCTGTTCAAAGGGAATGAGCTGGTGAGCGAGATTGTAAGCAGCACGGATGATCCTGACAGTTTCAGCTGGACAATACCATCCGGACTTGAGACTGCGGATAATTATCAAATAAGGATCAGCAGTTATGCGCAGCCTTCCTTATATGCTTTCAGTGACAGCACATTTTCTGTAGCAAGCGGAGAAATGGTGAACGAAATAAGCAGCCAGTCTTCGATCCCCCTGGAAAATTCACTTGCTCAGAATTACCCGAATCCTTTTAATCCCTCTACGATAATAAATTATAGTATAACAAAAAGTGGTTATGTTTCGTTGAAGGTATATGATATAACCGGGAGAGAAGTTGCTGCAATAGTTAATGAAAATAAATCTGCTGGAAAATATAGTGTATCGTTTAACGGCAGCAGATTCGCGAGCGGCGTTTATTTCTATATACTGAAAAGCGGTAATTTTGTTCAGACAAAGAAATTTATGCTGGTGAAGTAGAATTTTAAAGGAATTAGGAACCTCCCGGGATTGCCGGGAGGTTTTTTTTCTATTTGCCGGAGATCAAATCTCTCATTTCCCTGACGGCCTCTTTTATACCGGTAAAAACAGCACGGGCAATAACCGCTTGACCTATGCTGACTTCGTCAACCTCTCCGATTTCCCTGAAGATTTTTATGTTCTGATAATTTAATCCATGTCCCGCATTCACACCCAGGCCTAACTTCTTTGCATGTTTAACAGCAAGTCTTATTCTTTCAAGTTCATCAAATTTGTCTTCCTCAGTAAAGGAGTTAGCGAAGACGCCGGTGTGTATTTCGATAATGTCAGCTTCAATTTCGGCAGCGGCATCGATCTGGATAATATCAGGCTCAATAAAGAGCGAGACTTCAATATCATGATTATGCAGCTCCTTAATTGCATTCTTTAACCTGGTGATGTCGTCAATAACATTTATCCCACCTTCGGTAGTAAGTTCCTGCCTTTTTTCAGGGACGATTGTAGCCAGCTCGGGACCTATATCGCAGGCAATTTTAATTATCTCATCTGTCGCAGCCATTTCAAGATCGAGCTTGGTTGTTATGAGCTCGCGAAGAAGACGAACATCCCTTTCATTGATATGCCGCCTGTCTTCCCTCAGATGTACAACAATTCCATCAACTCCGGCTTGTTCCGCAAGTAAAGCGAAAGTTACAGGATCGGGCTGGTCTTCCCCCCTTGCGTTTCTTAGGGTTGCTATATGGTCGACATTTAATGAGAATCTCATTTTCTTTTACCTTCTAAAAAATTTGCTTAAAGATATTCAAAAACGAATTTATCCCTATACCATAGTCTCCTGCCCTGAAGCGGAGAGTAGTTATGAGATCAATTCCAAACATAACACCTGCATGCGTAAAAATGCAATAATAAACCGATCCGGTTCTCCAGGCGAGGATGCCCAGCGCAATTCCTGCTGCAATTGCCCCGAAAGTTTCGGCCGGAGGTTTACCGTTGTGCAGAATTAAAAATGGAATCATTTGTATGAACACAGCATAATATCCGAATTTTTCCTTTAATCCGAAAAGCATGAATCCCCGCCAGATGAATTCCCATGCCATCAGGTAAATGAGCGCAGCTGCTTCAAAAATAAAAAAAGTATTCCAGTTATCACGAACTTCGGCAAGCTGGGGATAGGTTCTTACAAAGTCGGGAAAAGAGGAAAATATCCATACGAAAGGCATCATCACCAGCAGGAAAATTAAGGAGATTTTAATTCCTGCTCTGAAATCACCTGTTTGCAGTCCGAAATCTTTAAGTTTCTCTCCCAGGAACAGTTTGATGACTATAATAGGCATTACGAAAAAGGTTATAAAATCACCAAAGAACCAGTAAAGATATTCATATAGGTAAATATCGGGGCTGAATTGATAGGTTTGGAAAATAAAATGCCTGAAAAAGGACCGTGACGTATAGTACCAGGAAATCGTTTGCAGAACTGACACCGTAAGGAAAATAATAACTACCTTCCTGTCGAGTGATTTTGTGATCCGGAAAAGGTTCCGGAGCTCAGATTTTAGCCTCAGCCGGGTATTATTCATATCTGTTTAGAAAATATGTGGAAAAATAGAAAAAGTGGAGAATAAAACATACCGTTTTACCCTTTTTCGACCTTGACAAAATTTGCAGACAGTGGTATATTAGCACTCGCTTTTATCGAGTGCTAATAAACATTAAAAAATAAACAGGAGAAAATTATGGCTAAAATGAACTTAAAACCTCTTGGCGATCGGGTTATTGTGAAACCTATGGAAGCCGAGGAAAAGACAAAGGGCGGCATCATCCTGCCCGATACAGCAAAGGAAAAACCGATAGAAGGAACAGTCGTGGCTGCAGGACCTGGTAAAATTTCAGATGATGGAAAAGCAGTAAAAATGGAGGTTAAAGTAGGCGACAAAGTACTTTACGGAAAATACAGCGGAACAGAAGTAACCGTTGAAGGCGATGAATATTTAATCATGCGTGAGAGTGACATCTTCGCAATTATAGAAAAATAAGTTTTTGAAAAATTATAAACGGAGGAAACAATATGGCTTCTAAATTAATTGAGTTTGACAGCGAAGCACGTTCTAAACTTAAAAAAGGTGTAGACAAATTAGCTAATGCTGTTAAAGTTACTTTAGGTCCAAAAGGACGCAATGTAGTACTTGAGAAAAAATTTGGTGCACCCACTGTAACTAAAGACGGTGTATCAGTTGCAAAAGAAATAGAGCTGGAAGATGCAGTTGAAAATATGGGAGCCCAGATGGTTCGCGAAGTTGCATCAAAAACCAGTGATGTTGCCGGCGACGGAACAACTACCGCTACTGTATTGGCCCAGGCCATCTACAGGGAAGGTCTGAAAAACGTTACCGCAGGTGCAAACCCAATGGACCTGAAAAGAGGAATTGATCTTGCAGTTGAAAAGGTAATCGCCTACCTGAAATCAATAAGTAAAGACGTTGAAGGAAGAAATGAAATTGCACAGGTTGGTTCAATATCAGCTAACAATGACAAATCTATCGGCAACCTGATAGCTGACGCAATGGAGAAAGTCGGTAAAGACGGCGTAATCACTGTTGAAGAAGCAAAGGGTACTGAAACCTCACTTGATGTTGTTGAAGGAATGCAGTTTGACCGCGGATATCTTTCGCCTTATTTCGTAACAGATACAGAAGCAATGGAAGCTGTTCTGGAAGATCCTTACATCTTAATCCATGACAAGAAAATTGCAGCCATGAAGGACCTGCTTCCTATCCTGGAAAAGATTGCTCAGCAGGGAAAATCTCTCTTAATAATTGCTGAGGACCTTGAAGGCGAAGCACTTGCAACCCTGGTTGTTAATAAGATCCGCGGAACTCTGAGAGTTGCCGCTGTTAAAGCTCCGGGATTCGGTGACAGAAGAAAAGCAATGCTGGAAGATATCGCTGTTCTTACAGGCGGTACTGTTATTTCTGAGGAAAGAGGATTCAAATTAGAGAACGCAACTGTTTCTTATCTTGGTCAGGCTAAGAAGGTAAACATCGATAAAGATAATACTACGATAGTTGAAGGCTCAGGAAAAACAGATGACATAAAGAAGAGAATTAACGAGATAAAAGCACAGATTGAAAAAACTACTTCAGATTATGACAGGGAAAAACTTCAGGAAAGACTTGCAAAACTTTCCGGCGGTGTTGCTGTACTGAAGATAGGTGCTTCTACCGAAGTCGAAATGAAAGAGAAGAAAGCTCGTGTTGAGGATGCACTTCACGCTACCCGTGCAGCAGTTGAAGAAGGAATCGTTTCAGGCGGCGGTGTTGCTTTCGTTAGAGCAATCAGCCAGCTTGATAAGCTTAAAGGTGAAAACCTCGACCAGACTACCGGTATTAAGATAATCCAGAAAGCTCTCGAAGAGCCATTAAGACAGATTGTTAACAATGCCGGTATAGAAGGCTCTGTAGTTCTTCAGAAGGTAAAAGAAGGAAAAGATGACTACGGCTTTAATGCTGCAACTGAAGTTTATGAAAACCTGATTAAATCCGGTGTTATAGACCCTACAAAGGTTACCAGAACTGCTCTTGAAAATGCAGCATCTGTTGCATCACTTCTTATCACAACTGAAGCTGTTGTGTACGAGAAGAAAGAAAAGGAAGCTCCTATGCCCTCGATGCCGGGCGGCGGAATGGGCGACATGGGCGGAATGTATTAAAAAATACGTAAAATGGGACGGAGAATATATTTCTTCGTCCTTTTTTATAATTCTGCAAATTTTCTGGAAAATAATTTAAAAGTTACTTCAAACTACGTTTGATTTTAATATAAAAAGCAATATGTTTGAATGGGTTCGTTCACAGAGGTTTACCCCTGCCTCGTGATGGACAAAAGAATCCTGCCCGATGACACCCCCGTCATCGGGTTTTTTATTTTAAATCTGATTGAAATCTTATAATAAGTCTGTTTGAAAAATATCTTCCTTCAGGGCTTAATAATTTATATATTTCTTCCCAGGAAAATGATAGAAAATACCGGAGATAATTGATTGACCGCTGAGGAATTTACAGAACTTATTGACGAAACCTTTGAACACCTTGAACAGGGACGTTACCGGATGGCCCTTACTTCAGCTAAAAGAGTGTATGAAGAATTTCCGGAAGATCACAAATCCTCAATATGCCTTGCCTGGGCATTGATGGAAAATGGGAATTCTGAGGACGCTCTTGAACTCGCGAACTTATCTGTCAAACTCTCAAACAATGATATCACAGTAAGAACATACCGGGGGTATCTTTTAACAAGAATGAGTCTTTTTGAAGGGGCTTTATCAGAGCTTAATTATGTCATAAACAATCGCACTCCTCTGCCGGGACTTGCATTAAAAAGTAAGGCAAGGGTGTTAGCAGCGCTTGGGAAATTCGATGAGGCAGCTGAAATACTTACGGCTGAGTTAAAATCAAATCCTGAACTTAAAGACTCTTTTACCTATCTACTTTCTTTGCTCCGTCTGGCGGAGGAAAACAGGGATATGAGACAGGTCGAAAAATCATTATTGGATACTGCTGAGGAGGCTTTGCGTTATAAAGAATTCTGGTTTTCGCTTTTTACAGCACAGCAGATACAAAAATCCGTCGTGCTAAAGGACATTCACAGGGTCGCCTTGTTTCTTGAACTCGATTCCTTTTTTCATATGTTCAGATTGAAAGAAGCACTCGCAAAAGCCGAAATGGTCAGGGATTTTTATATAGATGACGCAGATTTCAACCGGATATATGATAAATTATTGAAGAGCAATTCTGAAGGTAAAATCATATCCCCTGTGGAAATAAAGGAATTAATGGGCCAGACTGAAATCGTGCTTTATCCCGCTGGTATTTATAAAGTGTATACGGCAAAGACTTATAACTTCCTGGATCACTCGAATAGCGGTAAAAGGCTCTACCTGCTGCAGTTTAATGAAGAAAACATAAAATACATTGGAGTTGAGGTTGTTATCGGTAATCCTTTCTATAAGAAAAGGACTATTGATATAGATGGAATGGCGGTATGGTACCTTAATAACACTGAGGTTGGCAGAAACAGATTTATTCTCAGCCTGGAGAAAGATTGGAAAACGATTGAGTTCGTACAGAACTGGGGAACTAGTTCGGATGGGTTCTGGATTCAAGGTCAGGGACAGGTTGATATTTACCTCGAAGAAAAAAAAATATGCACAAGATATTTCCTCATCGGCGGTATACAGATTATTAATTTTGAGAAGGAAGAGACGGACTCTTTAGGGGTAGGTGCAGCCAATACAAAATTCACCTCACGCCCTGAAAACTTCAACAAATTCTCTGCACTTTCAGGAAAGTCTGATACAATAGAAAGTCTGTTTGAAGAGATAAATAAATTAGCCGGTATAAAGGAAGTAAAAACTTCACTCAGGGATTTTATCAATTACCTTGATTTCATTAATGAAAGAAAAAAATCGGGACTAAATAACACGGAACCGTTCTCGATAAATTGTATTTTTTCAGGGAGTCCGGGTACAGGTAAAACCTTTGTTGCACGACAGCTGGGCAAGATTTTCAAAGAGATGAACATACTCTCCTCCGGCCACCTGATTCAGGTTGACAGAGCTGATCTTGTAGGGCAATACGTTGGCGAAACAGCACAGAAGACGATTCAGATCATTGAAAAGGCCAGGGGAGGAATTTTATTTATTGAAGATGCACATACTTTAATTCGTGAGGAAAAGGAAGATTTTGGAAAAGAAGTTGTTGAAGTTCTCCTGAAAAGGATGGATGATCAGACATTAGATTTTGTTGTTATAGCTTCGGGATATCCAAAAGGCATGAATGGTTTTCTGAATTCATATCCCGGGATCAAATCAGGATTTAATCATATCTTCAATTTTGAGGATTTAAAACCTGATGAATTGACTGAAGTATTCAGGACTGCAGCAGGAAACGAAGAATACATTATTGCAAAAGAGGCAGAGGACCTGATTAAAAAAGAGTTCATTGAGCTTTACAGGAAACGTGATGAAACTTTCGGAAATGCCAGGCTGGTAAAAAATTATTTCAATGAAATAAAGATACAACTCGGGAAGAGATACCTGAAAATTCCAACCTATGGAAGAACGCGTGAAGCAATGTGCACAATCTATCCGGATGATGCTGCCGCTGTTTTGAATAGTAAAAAAACGGAAAGCTACTCCCCGGGCATTGATGAAGAATTGCTCAGTAAATCTCTCGAAGAATTAAACAGGCTGACCGGGCTTGATTCTGTTAAAAAAGAAGTTAATGAACTGGTAAAGCTGGCAAGATTCTTCATAGAACAGGGCGATAGTCCAATAAGTAAATTTCAGTCCCATTTCGTTTTTCTGGGTAACCCGGGAACTGGCAAAACCACGGTAGCACGGCTTTTCAGCCAGATTTACTGTGCACTTGGAATACTTCCTAAAGGTCATCTTATTGAAACAGACCGTCAGGGTCTGGTTGGAGTTTATGTAGGTCAGACAGCACAAAAAACCGCAGAAATGATAAATAAATCAGCCGGCGGGACCTTGTTTATTGATGAAGCTTATAGTTTAAACAGAAAGAGTTCCGCTCCTGCGGGCGACTTCGGAAATGAAGCGATTGAGACTCTCCTGAAAAGAATGGAGGATGACCGCGGAAAATTCCTGGTTATAGCAGCAGGCTATACAGATCAAATGAATTCTTTCCTTGAAAGTAATCCGGGACTGCAGTCAAGGTTCACTAAGAAAATTATTTTCGATGACTTTTCACCTGAAGAACTCCTTGAAATCACCATTAGCCTGCTGAAACAGAAAAGTCATATTATCACAGAAGAAGCGGCTGAAAATCTGTTGAAATTCTATAACAGAATATTCAGGGAAAGAGATAATAATTTCGGCAACGCTCGCGTGGTGAGGGATCTTGTTGACACTATTTTGAAAAATCATTTGTTAAGGGTTGCCGATATTCCTCCCGAAGAGAGGACGGAAATAAGACTTAAAGAAATCTCCGTAGATGATACTGCTTCGGTTACTCTTCAGACCAGGGTAAAAACAGCTCCCAGGATTCAAGGTGATACTCAGCTGCTTGATGAATACCTGACTGAACTCTCAGAACTGGCCGGACTGGATTCGGTGAAGAATTCTGTGCATAGGCTAGTCAGTAGTTTGAAGGTTGCAAAATTGAGGGAGGAAAAGGGACTTAAGGTTATCCCAAAAAATCTCCATTCAGTTTTTACAGGAAATCCGGGTACTGGTAAAACCACTATTGCAAGGTTGTTAAGCAAAATCTATAAGGAGATGGGAATTATTGAAAAAGGTCACCTTATTGAAGTTGACCGGTCAGGACTTGTTGCCGGATATCAAGGACAGACAGCTATTAAAACAGATGCAGTAATTCAGCGTGCCCTTGGAGGGACCCTGTTTATAGATGAGGCATATTCACTTGCCCGCGGAATTAACGATTTCGGATTTGAGGCAATTGATACCATAATAAAAAGAATGGAAGATCATCAGGGAAAATTTGTTGTTATAGTTGCAGGCTACACAAAAGAAATGAAAGAGTTTATTGGATCAAATCCTGGAATGAAATCAAGATTTACAAATTATTATAATTTTGATGATTATACCCCGCGGCAGCTGCTTGAAATAGCATTAGCGATAACAGGCCGGAATGGTTATAAACCTGATGAAGGAGCCTGGCAGTTACTACTCGACATCTTTACGGAGTTTTATGGAAAGAGGGATAAGAGTTTTGGAAACGCCAGAATGGTCAGGAATATTCTCTATAAAGCCATAAGCAACCAGGAAGAGAGAATTCTTACTCTTTATAACCCAGATACCCTGGATCTTTGTTCGATAACGTATGAGGATGTTGCGAGTATAGATCTTAAGGAATTGTAAAATTTCATTTAAAATAAAAACCCGTATAATTACTTATACGGGTTTCATGAATAAACATAAAGAGAAGATTATAACATTCCTTTTTCTTTCAGCACTTTTTTCACTTCTTCGGTAGCCTGATCACCGAGTTCATAAATAACCCTTGTGGAAGGCTTATTTATTTTAAGCAGTCTTCCAAGGTCAATCGGGGTTCCGATGATTACAGATTCACAGTCAGTTTTATTTATAGTTTCCTCAAGGTCTTTAACTTGCGCATCTCCATAACCCATAGCCGGAAGCAGGATGCCTATATTCGGATATTTCTTATAAGTAGCTGTAATAGATTTAACAGTGAAGGGTCTGGGATCTACAATCTCTGCAGCGCCGTTCTGTCTTGCGGCGATTGTGCCGGCTCCATATTTCATCTCGCCATGAGTCAGTGTTGGACCATCTTCAACCACAAGCACTCTCTTGCCTTTAATCAACTCAGGATTTTGTGCTGTTACCGGAGATGAAGCTTCAATTATTTTGGCATTAGGATTCACATTTTTAATATTTTCTCTAACCTTTTCTACATTTCCCGGTTCTGCTGTGTCAACTTTATTTATAATCGCTACATCTGCCATCCTCAGGCTTGTATTACCCGGATAATAGGTAAGTTCATGACCGGGTCTGTGGGGATCAACAACTGTAAATGTAAGGTCGGCTTTATAAAAAGACATATCATTATTGCCGCCGTCCCAGAGAATTATGTCAGCTTCTTTTTCTGCCTCACGAAGTATAGCTTCATAATCAACACCAGCATAGATGATTCCTCCGTTTGCAATATGCGGTTCATACTCTTCAATCTCCTCGATCGTACAATCATGTTTCTTTAAATCTTCAATCGTACCGAATCTTTGTACTTTCTGTTTAACAAGATCACCATAAGGCATTGGATGGCGAATTGAAACCACCTTTTTTCCCGCCTTACGAAGAAGTTCAGCAATTCTTCTGGAGGTCTGGGATTTGCCTGCTCCGGTTCGTACAGCCAGAACAGCAATCAAGGGTTTGGTACTTTTGACTTCTGTTTCGGCAGCGCCCATAAGGCGGAAAGAAGCTCCGGCAGCATTTACAATTGATGCTTTGGTCATCACATAATTAAAAGGGATATCAGAATATGAGAAAACAACCTCATTAACTTTCATTTTTTTTATCAGGTCAACCAGTTTGGATTCTTCATAGATCCGAATACCATCAGGATAAAGCTTACCCGCAAGCTCTTTTGGGTAAGTTCTGCCTTCTATATTGGGTATCTGGGTTGCAGTGAAGGCAACTACATTATAATCATTATTATCGCGGAAATAAACATTAAAATTGTGAAAATCGCGCCCGGCTGCGCCCATAATCAGAACGTTTTTACGTGGCATAAAGGAATCTCCATTATTTCTGAGAACATTTTCTTAATCAGTACATTGTACTGAAAATTGTGATCTTTAAAATAACAAATCTTTAGCTAAGAACGGAATTATTACGTGTAAGTAGGATTCCCCTTAATAAAAATGCCCGCTAAAAGCAGACCTGAGGTAATACTAATTATTAACATTGTTAATATAATACGATTTTCAGATGTCCGATCCTGGTGTCACCCTCAAATTTCACAGTAAAAACAGGATTCTCATCACAAAAAAAAGGCTGTCTCAAAATTAAGAGACAGCCATTCATGAATAAAAATATAATATTATTGGTTTTCCAGGATAATACTTATAGTTCCGTAATCTCCCGAACCTTCAATTATGATCTCGCTGTCCCCTCTTCTGTAGGAATAGGTTCCGGATAAGTACATACTAGGCTGCCAAATAGGATTCATCAATTTGGCTGCATCGTCAATCATTTGTATCTGGTTCTCTTTCAAGGTATAAGTTCCTTTATCATGCAATGAAGTAGAAAATTCATTATCCTCAGAACTTACGACAATTGCGCTATACGAATATGTTTCATCAGTGTTAAATTTAAACCTGATACTGCCCGATGCAGAAACAGTACGGGAAGAGTTTTTATAGTCTTTATAGGTAATGTTGAAAGTTCCATTGTAAGTCCGGACGGCATTGGAAGTCTGGATTGATTTGTCTGTTGAGACAGGTGTGACTGGATTATTTACTTTTTCGCAGGCCGCGAAGGAAAGAGCAACCAGAACAAGCACAAAAAGATTCATCATCGTTTTCATAATTTTCCTCAATTTAGTTTAACATCTAAACGTTGGACACAATTTGCAAAATAAAAGTTCCATAATAATTGTCATTTAGCAAACCTGTAACCAAAATGAGAACATAATCACGATTTAATGAGAGAAGCAGCAAACATGTGAAAAGGGACTAAAAATGACATCCTGCCATTTAATTTCGGGTAACTTTGTTTGATCCGGAACCACATTATAACTATTTAAGAATGCTGAATTTTTGAATAATAAGGGGCCGAATTATTGTCAAGAAGCAATAATTCCAAACTTGCATCAATATTGGATAGTTTTTTTGATTCGCATCGCTTTCTGCAACTTCTACTATTGTACTATTTCGTAGGTAAGTGTATTATTTGTGACATAGTAGGTATAGTAAGAATATATTCATCAACGTTCCTAAATCCACTTGTGATGCAGAATACCAGGCCATGGGAATTTGCGAAATGTTAAGTTATAAAATATATTCCTGTTATGAATAAAATCAGTAAATTAAAACAATTCAGGCTTAATAATAACGGAAACTTAATTCCTTTAACATGAAACGGATATAATCAAATAAATGGATGGGATTTCAGAATTTACAGCAAATATAAGGTTAGTTGATATTCTTGACATACTTATTGTATCAGCCTTCCTTTTCATTTTTATTAACTGGCTTCGGAGAAGTGCTTCCCGCCGGCTTGTGGTAGCAATCTCCTTTTTTGCAGTAATATATCTGCTCGCCAGGTTTTTTCAATTATACCTCACCGAGATCCTCATCCAGACCCTTATAGTGGTGATTTTGATTGCTGCAATAATTGTATTTCAATCAGACATCCGCCGCATGATTGATCTGGCCTGGTTCTGGACAAATTTCACGAGGAAACCCAGGTTATCTTCGTATGCGTCTTCGGTCGATATTCTTACAGAAGCTGCTGGGAAAATGGCTGAAAAAAAAACCGGGGCCTTAATAACTATTCGGGGAAAAGAACCTTGTGAGGGACACCTGAATGGAGGCATTCCTCTTGAGGGACGAATAAGTTCCCCCCTGCTTTACAGTATCTTTAATACAAGTTCCCCGGGTCATGACGGAGCGATTATAATTGAAGGTAACAAGATTTCAAGGTTCGGTGCTCACCTTCCTCTTTCCATAAATCTGGAAGCTCTGGGCGAAGGAAGTACAAGGCATGCAGCGGGACTCGGGTTATCAGAACGCTGTGATGCACTTACAATTGTTATTTCCGAGGAAAGAGGAACAATCAGCATAGCGGAAAACGGTCAGCTTACAATCCTGAAATCCACTGTTGAATTAAAGCACAGGCTCGAGGTATTCTACCATACAATTTATCCCGCTGCAAAGGAAACAGAGATCAGATGGTGGAATAGGAGAAATATAATCACTGCAGCTGCTTCAGTTTTAATTGCGTTGTTTGCCTGGATTATTCTTGCCTATCATTCGGATAGAATTTTTAGAAATTATACTGTCCCCATCGAATTCAGAAACCTGACCACCGGTTTTACCCTTGCTCAACAGGTCCCTTCGAACGCAGAAGTAACACTTGAAGGTTCAGAGCAGGCTTTCCGTGTGCTGGACCCTTCAGATCTTGTTGTCTCCCTTAACCTCGGAGATTTGAAAAAAGGTAAAAATGAGTTTGCGATTAATGAAGAAGACCTGAAACTTCCATCAGGATTACGTCTGTATGACATAGAACCAAAAAAATTTACGGTCAATGCAATTCCTACGAAAATCATTTCTCTGCCTGTAAGGGTTCAGACTACAGGAAAACTACCGAGTAATCTCAAATTAGTCTCTGTCTCATCAAATCCTCCCAAAATGATGTTGATTGTACCCCAGGAAGGAAATCATTTACCAAAATTTATTTATACCGAACCGATAGATTTAAGTGATATTAATGGAACGACAAGCGTAAATTCACAGGTTCTTGTTCCGCAAAAATATAAGCTTCCCGCTGAGGAGGATGGTGAAGTTTCGATTGAAATAAATGTTAAAAGCCGGTGATATGAAAAGGCCTCCTACTGAAATTAAAAAATAATAATTAAAATGGAATAAAATGGCATGGTTTATACTCTTTATTGCCGGGTTGTTTGAAACGGCCTGGGCTATTGGAATGAAATATTCGCAAGGGTTCACAAAATTCTGGCCTGGCGTCTTTACTATAGTAAGCATCTTGATTAGTATGGGCCTACTTGCTTATTCTTTAAAAGAACTCCCTGTGGGTACTGCATATGCTGTATGGACAGGCATTGGAGCTGTAGGTACCGCTATACTGGGTATAGTTCTATTCGGCGAATCTAAAGAAACTGTCAGATTGTTCTTTATTTTTTTAATCATTATAGGAATAACAGGACTTCGAATTTTTGCAAAATAACCGTCCCTGGTGACCTGAATCATTGGCTATAATTGCTTCTGATATATAAGGCATTTTCAATGAAGCTGAAAAAAGTTCTGGCTGTCATTAGTGATGAAATTACTGCAATACAGGTTAATAATCAGATTAATCAGCCCGATATGTGGGAATTAGAATTTATCCAGTTACATCCTCAAATGATTGAAGAAATCCTGGAATGGCATCCTGATCTTATAATTTTTGATATTAATTCATTGTCCACTATGAATGGAACTGATTATATTGGAATTCTGACAAAAAATAATATCCCTTTCCTCTTTATTACATCTTCCGAAACGGATACAGCCTTTATCGAATCTGCTGGTGGAGGAAAATCCTATAATCTTCCAGACCTGAAGGATGCCATCCATCAGACTTTAAATACAGCCCTGCACTTTAATTAAAAACTAACTGAAACTAACCTGCTTCTCCCACAAGAAATTCTTGTCTCGGGGGTGAATTATTCAAATCTGTTGAATTTATTCATTTTTTAACAACACTAAGATTACAGTTTTTCATCGTAAGTTGCTTTTCTTTCCACATCGGGTATTTTTCGATTGGTGGGGAAAATATTATGAAAAAGAGTAATAAAGCCGGATTTTATCCTATTCTGATTAATCTTCAGAAGTTCAAATGTATTGTTGTGGGCGGAGGTAAGGTCGCTCACAGAAAGGTACTCTCCCTTCTCAAATTCGGGGCTGATATAACAGTAATTTCACCCAAAATCATAAAACCTATCCTGGAGTTGGCAAAGCATAATTCCATAAAGATAATCAATAAAGTATACTCAGAAAAATATATTGACGGTTTTGGAATAGTATTCAGTGCAACAAATAATCGTGATATAAATCGAACTGTAAGGGAAGACTGCACGAGCAAAGGAATTCTGCTTAATGTAGTGGATGACCCGGTTTTATGTGATTTTATCCTTCCCGCAAATGTTGTCCGTGGAGACCTGACAATCTCAATTTCATCTCAGGGTAATGCGCCTTTCTTCACAAAAAAAATGAAAAACAGAATTGAAGAACTTATTTCTCCCGTTTATGAGGAGATATTCAGGATGGCGGGACAGTTGCGGAAACAGATTACACTAAACAAAAACATTGATTCGAAGACCAGAGCAATGATTCTCAATAAGTTTGCTTCACAGAACTGGGAAGAAATACTTTCGGATAATGGCAAAAAGAATCCTCAGAATCATCTTAAAGAAATCATGAATGAATTCAATTTAGAATAATATATCCGGGCAGTAAAATGAGTGATCTGAAAATATTAAAAAGAAAAATACTTATCACCTTCACTATAATGCTTCTTCTGATTATCGGCAGCGGGGCACTCGGCTGGATTTTAACGAAGCAGATAGAGAGGAGTACAAATATAATAGAGGTTGTTCATTTATTAAAGGAATCTGAATTGCAGCTCCGTCGTGAAGAAAAAAATCTATTGATAAGAGGCTACTCGCAGGATCGGTACCTTCGCTGGCAGAAAGCTAAAGAGGATTTTCATCAGAAATTCGGAGAACTTATCGGCATGAAAGCCCTTAAGGGAAATGAGATTATAGAACTTAAAACAGATTATTCAGAAATGTCGGACAATTACAACGAGTTCTTCGATGTTATCCGTTCTAATCAACTCAGTATGCGGGAAGTTGCCAAATATGATCAGGAGTTTAAGAAGACGGGAAGAAAGACCATTAATATGATAAATAATATTTTAGCCAGGGAACACGATATATCGAGCAGTCGTGATTCCCAGTCAGATATACTTATCGCAGTATTCCTCATTGTTTTTGTGGTTACTGCCGGCTTCCTCATCATCAATGTGCTTAAGCATATTTAATAAAAAGACAGGTACATAAAATGGAATATGGAAAAGTTTATATCGGGGGTGCTGGACCGGGGGATCCGGAACTCATTACTCTGAAAGCCCTCAGGGTACTAAAGGAAGCTGATGTGATAGTATACGACAGGTTGATTAATGCTGAGCTTCTTGCTTATTGTAAGAACAGTTGTGAACTGATCTTTGTGGGAAAAGAATCCGGGCACCACCCTATTGAACAGGATAAAATTATTCAAATCCTTATTGATAAGGCAAAGCTTGGTTATAAAATATTAAGACTCAAAGGCGGGAATCCGTTTGTGTTTGGAAGGGGTTCTGAAGAAGCCGCTGCTCTAAAAGCTGAAGGAATTGAATTTGAGGTAATACCGGGTATTACAGCAGGGCTTGCCGCACCTATTTACAGCGGGATTCCGATTACTCATCGCGGACTCATAACTCAATGTGTTCTTATAACTGCGCATGAATGTCCGGGGAAATCTGAGACACAGGTTGAATGGGATAAACTTGCGGGTTTAAAGAATACTAATCTTATCATTTATATGGGTGCCTCACGAATAGATAAAATATGCGGCGAACTTATTCGACATGGAATGGATCCCTCTATGCCGGCGGCGGTGATCGAGAATGGCACTTTGGCTGAGCAAAGAACTATTACCGGAAGAATAGACGAAATATCAAATGAGTTCAAAGAACAAAATTTTCATCCTCCTGTTATAATTATGATAAGTCCAACAGTAGCCCTTAGAAACGATATTTCCTGGTTTGAAAGCAGTAAATCCTTGATCAAAGAATTGATGTGATTGTGCATGTTCAACTAGTTTCTTGATACCGAATCTTTTAAAGGAAGATATGGACATTTTCAATATCTATCTGCCGGTTGCAGGAATCCATTTTAATATTTTTTTATTACTAATTATAGGCTTCTGTGTAGGAATACTTGGAGGATTTTTCGGAGTAGGAGGTGGATGGATCGTGACCCCCGCCCTGAACATCTTTGGTTTTCATATGGCATTTGCTATCGGAACAGACCTTTCAAATATATTCGGTCAGACAATAGGGGCGGTTAAAAAACATCAGCAGATGGGTAACATTGATTGGAAGCTGGGTTTTATTTCAATAATTACTTCCGTAATCGGACTTGAAATTGGGTCCGAAGTAATAATTGCTCTTGAGAAATCGGGGGACGTAGGAATGGTTGTACGATGGTGTTATATGATGATGCTATTTTCCCTGGGATGCTACATGCTGTATGACTACTTTGTTCTTCAGCCAAAAATGTTGAAGAGAATAGAGGAAGAACAACTTAAAAAACCCGGGACGAAGCCAGGAATAGAAAGAAGCAAAATTTCTGAGAAATTATACAAGTTAAACCTGCCTCCCATGGTTTCTTTCCCGGCATCAGATATTGACAGAGTTTCAATCTGGGTAATTTTTTTGATTTTTTTGTTCACAGGATTTCTTTCGGGATTTATGGGCGTTGGTGGAGGGTTTATCATAATGCCCGCTCTTGTGTATCTCATAGGACTTCCGACTGCAATTGCTGTCGGAACCAGTTTGATTACAGTATTATTCAGCGGAGCATATGGATGTTTCACTTATGCTTTAAAAGGACGTGTGGAACTGGTAGCTGCTGTCATAATGCTGTTCGGAGCGTCAATAGGTGCCCAGATAGGATCTACAGCTGTTAAATACATCAAAGGGTATGGTATAAGATTACTGTTTGCAGTAATGATAATATTTGCTGGTTTTTCTGTGGCTGTAGAACAGTTCTATAAAATAACCCGGCATCCACTTTTCCAGACTATAGCGGGCATATTTTTGATTGGCACTGCAGTAACGATGTCAATGGTCATTATCAGTAAAGTTATAATTGAAACTGGAAAACAAAATTGAGTCTGTACATTTTCTAAAAACAAAACCGGATTGAATGTGGATATTTTTAATATTTATTTACCTGTCGCTGGAATTGAGTTTAATGTACTCCTTTTAATATTGATCGGATTCTGTGTCGGGGTTCTGGGAGGATTTTTTGGCGTAGGTGGAGGCTGGATAGTAACTCCGGCGTTAAACATTTTCGGTTTCCATATGGCCTACGCAATTGGTACTGATCTTGCAAATATATTCGGACAGTCGATTGGAGCTACAAAAAAACATCAGAAAATGGGGAATATAGACTGGAAACTGGGGTTTATTTCAATTTTAGCATCAATTGTCGGACTTGAATTAGGCTCACAGGTGATCCTGGAACTGGAGAAGTTGGGGAGTGCAGGCGAAATTGTTCGATGGTGTTACCTCATAATGATGTTTGGATTGAGCGGTTTTATGTTCTATGATTATTTCGTGGTAAGTCCGCGTCAATTAAAAAACAGTTCTGAAGGGAAACAGAAAGAGACAAGGAGTAAAATAGCAGTTAGATTGCATAACATAAAAATTCCTCCCATGATATCTCTCCCGGCTTCGGATATTAAGTCTGTTTCACTGTGGATAGTTCTCCTTGTTTTTCTTGTAACTGGATTTCTATCAGGATTTTTGGGTGTTGGAGGGGGGTTCATAAGAATGCCTGCATTGGTATATCTCATTGGTGTTCCTACAGTTATCGCCGTCGGTACTGATCTGATGAGTGTGTTATTTGCAGGAGCATACGGTTGTTTTACTTATGCTCTTAAAGGACGCGTAGAATTTATCGCAGCATTTTTCATGTTGATCGGGGCATCAATAGGCGCCCAGATAGGCGCAACAGCTATTAAGTACATCAAAGGTTATGGTATACGGCTTCTGTTCGCTATAATGATCGTGTTCGCCGGATGCTCCGTTGCTCTGGAACAGGTATATAAACTCTCCCTGGTTTCATTCTACCAGACATCGGCTGGTATCGTTCTTATGGGAACTGCCGTAACAATGACGATAATTATTATTGCAAGGCTGGTAATAGAATCAAGAAAGGAAAAATCCAGGAAGAGTGAATTAGCTTAAACTATTTTCTCATTATTGAACGGAATAGTATATGGATATTTTTAACATTTATCTACCTGTGGCAGGAATTGAATTTAATGTACTGCTATTGATACTGATCGGGTTCTGTGTGGGAGTCCTTGGAGGGTTTTTTGGAGTTGGAGGAGCCTGGATTGTAACACCAGCCCTTAACATTTTTGGTTTTCATATGTCCTATGCGATAGGAACTGACCTGGCACATATTTTCGGGAAGTCTATTGTTGCTACAAAAAAACATAGTAAAATGGGAAATGTGGATTGGAAGCTGGGATCTATTTCCATCGTGGCTTCAGTCCTCGGGGTAGAAGGAGGATCCCAGGTAGTGATGATCCTGGAAAAAGTGGGTAATGTGGGGGAGATAGTGCGATGGAGCTACATTATTCTTCTGCTGGGTTTGTCAATCTTTATGATGTATGATTATTTCGTTGTACGTCCATCACAGAATGATTCTTCAAAAATCAATTCAACAGATAAACCCCAGAAGAAGAAAGTCCGTTTGTCGCAAAGGCTCTATAAAGTAAAGATTCCACCTATGGTATCGTTTCCTACATCCGGTATTGAATCTGTGTCGCTCTGGATAGTTCTTTTAATTTTTCTCGTCACAGGATTTCTTTCGGGATTTATGGGTGTAGGAGGAGGATTTATTAGAATGCCTGCACTGGTTTACCTTATTGGCTGCCCTACTGCTATTGCTGTCGGTACGGACTTAATGAGTGTTCTTTTCAGTGGAGCTTATGGATGTCTCACTTATGCTATTAAAGGAAGGGTGGAAATCATTGCAGCCTTCTTTATGCTGATCGGGGCGGCTATTGGGGCACAACTTGGAGTTACAGCTGTAAAATACATCCGGGGGTATGGAATAAGACTTCTCTTCGCTGTGATGATTGCCTTTGCCGGAATTTCCGTAGTAATAGAACAGATTTATAAAATGACGAATATCCCCATATATTCGGATATCGCGGGAATCCTGGTTATTGGTGCTTCGGTTTTGATGACCCTTGTCATTTGCATAAAGTTATTTATTGAGGCCAGGAAAGAAAAAAGATTATCAATTGAGCATTAAAAGAGGATAAAAATGCAATTTAAAAAAATAGTAATGCTAACCTTAATTTTATTGTGCCTAAGCTCTCTACGGTCAGGGAGTAATCTGACTTACGGAAGCGAGATGGGCGGGAAAGAAGAATCTCCTTTAAATATGGTCATCGATACCAAAGATCTC
The DNA here is from genome assembly GCA_963774455.1 of uncultured Ignavibacteria bacterium. Lineage (GTDB taxonomy): Bacteria > Bacteroidota > Ignavibacteria > Ignavibacteriales > Ignavibacteriaceae > DATFVA01. The sequence continues at coordinate 293,641 of CAVZFD010000003.1, read as the reverse complement.
ACGGGGGTTAACCTGTGGATAGCAGAGCTGTACAATGATGACAAAACCCTGTATGCAATTGTGGTGACCCTGGTTATGGCATCACTCGGATCAATAATGGCCTTTGGAACAGACCTTATACTTAAAAGGTTTGGAATGAATGTCACCAGGATCTCTCACCACGAATAATTTACACGGGATATGATAATATCTCTTATGGGAATATTTAGTAGATTAAAATATATAAGCATCTCAACACGTATTTCTATACTGCTTGGGATAATTATAATCATAATGATGAGCCTCTTTTCCATATTCAGCCTGGTAAAACAAAAAGAGGACGCAATCTCTGCTATCAGCAATAACACAGAACAATTAAGCAGAACAATTGAAAAAATCCTGAGATTTAGTATGCTAAAGAACAGACGGGAAGAAATTTCTCTAGCAGTAAAAAGTATCGCTGAAACAGAAGAAATTAAATCTGCAAGGATATTGAACCATCAGGGTCAGATCGTCTATTCATCAAAGCCATCAGAATTGAACAAGGATATCTCTCAGAATAATGATCTTTGTCGAAGCTGTCACAATGATCGAAATGACAGATCAAATACAAATATTAAAAATTTCAATCAATACAGAATCAATGAACAGTCAAAAATAATAGATTATTCCTTGCCGATATATAATGAACCCGGTTGCAGTAATTCATGTCACCCGGCAGAAAATCTAAATGAGACTGAAGTAATAAAAAGCGGAAAAAAAGAAATAGGGACCTCTGCTCATGATCCTTCAGAGGTAATTCTGGGATTCATTGAAATCGAAGTATCTATGGACAGAGTTATTAATAGCTTAAAGAAGACTCAATTGCTTTTGATTTCCTTAACAATCATTTTTGCATTTCTTGCCTCGGTTATTGCATACTTCTCCATCAAATATGTTATCGGAAAACCTGTCAGTAACCTTGTAGAAGGGACTAAGAGAGTGGCACAGGGTGATTTTACACATTCAATCCCTCCGGGAAAGGCTGAACTTGGAATACTTGCGAATTCATTTAATAAAATGCAGCGGCAGCTTCTTAGAACACAGTCCCAGTTGATTGAATCGGAAAAGCTTGCCTCTATAGGAAAAATGGCAAATGAAATCGCAAATGAGATTAATAACCCCCTTACAGGAATCATTATATATAGTGAAAGTTTACTCTCGGAATCAGGGAATGAATCTTTTAAGGAAGATTATAACATCATAAAACAGGAAGCATTGAGAATAAGGGAAAGCATCAGAAATATTTTATCGTTCACAAGTTATGAAAAACCGGATTTTAAGTATATAGATATTAATCCGGTGCTCAGACAGGCCATTTATGTTGTAAAAAAGTTTTCTAATTTCAGAAACATTAAAATTATCCCTTCAATTCCAAATGAATTTCCTGAAATTTCCGCTGATGAAAACCTGCTGGAACAGGTGTTTTTGAATCTTCTATTGATTTCTTCGGAATCAATGTTAACCGGGGGAATCCTTAATATTTCCGCTTCTTTCCTGCAAGATAAAAATGAAATTGAAATCATTTTTCACGATACTGGCAAGGCAATTTCCGAAACTACTTTACGAAATTTAACTGATGAATCCTCTAATATAAAGAATATTGAAAGAACAGATATCAGCCTGGTAGTTTGCAAAGATATTATCAAAATGCACAGAGGAGACTTGATAATTGAAGCAGCAGAATCCGGTAATACTATAACAATTACTTTGCCGGTTTGAAAATATGAAACCTTTAATTAAAATATTAGTCCTGGATAAAGAAGAAATCATTTTTAAAGCAGTTAAAAGAGCATTGCAGACTGACCTTGAATTCGAGTATGAAATCACCTGCAGCACAACTGCCTTTGAGGGTTTAAAGTATATAAGGAGCAGTAAATTTAATCTCGTCCTGATTGATCTGGTGCTGCCAGGAATGAATGCTCTTGAGGCAATAAGAAGAATAAAGAACATCGATCCTAAAATTCCCGTTGTCGTTATGTCAGGATTCATTCCATCGGGTGTCCGTAATAAGGACAACCAGGAGATTCCTGATGATTCATTTACTGATGCATCCGGTTTTCTTTTGAAACCATTTACCACGGAAGAAATTAAATCACTAATTTTTAGGACTTTGAAAACAGAGAAAATAATCTGATGTCAATCTTCAGAAAGAAAAATAAAAAGCCGAAAGAGAAGTCAATTTCATTCAGGGAGAAACTTCAGCATTTTCAAAATCTACTTTATTCAAACGATGAAGCACTGAAACAAATGGCCCAGTTGAGTGAGACTCTGAGTTCAGGGAAACCATTTTCTAAGGGAGAGATCCACAGAATTTATTTTGATATTTTATCACATACCAGGGATGTTACCGGCCACCTCTCGGCTATGTGCAATGGAAAATATAAATCTATTGTAAACCAGGTAAACAGGATAGAAGGTGAATGCAAAGAAGTAATTGCCCCCGGTTCCTACTGCCCGGTTAGATGGGATTGTGAGAAACCTGACTGTAAGGACTGCAATGAGCCGGTCAATCTATTGCCAAACAGGGCTTATTCCTACAGGGTAGACGAAATAACGATGAACCTTACCCGTGAAGTTGGCGGAAAAATGAGCCGGCTATGCGAAATTCATAATAAGCTTCTGATTCCTATTCCCGACGGTTTTTGCATAACCTCCAGGTTTTTTGAAGATTTTCTTGCTCAGGGTGATTTATGTTCGCAAATCGATAGTGCTATTGCATCGATCGATTTTAATGATAATTCACAGATCCAGCAGGTCAGTCAGGTTATTCAAGCCTTAATCATTGGCACCCCTATCCCCCAATTAATCGAGAAGATAATTCTTAATAATTATGAATTTCTGTCAAGTAAGCATGGCGATGTCTTACTCTCCGTCAGATCGAGCGCTGTGGGAGAGGATGACCTTCACCATTCCTTTGCCGGTCTTCATTATACAGCACTTAATGTAAGTAAGGCCAATCTTATTGATGCATGTTTCGAAGTCCTGATTTCGAAATATCTTCCTCAATCACTTGTCTATAGATACCTTACAGGGCTCCGTGATGTGGATATGCCGATGAGTATAGGCTGTTTACAAATGATTGAATCGGAAATTAGCGGAGTGCTTTTTACAAAAGATCCCATGGGAAAAGAAAACGGGATGATTATCCATGCGGTCAGGGGACTCGGAAACAAAGTAGTTGATGGCAGCGTATCCCCACAGGAATATATAGTTGATTTTAAACGCGGAAAGCTGATTAGATTTTCACCCGGCAGCCAGAAGTATAAAACAGTGCTCAGAAAAACCGACGGCCTGAAGGAAGAAAAAATTGATCCAGGTATTATTGAAAAACCCTGCGTTTCAAAAGACCAGCTCAGGGACATAGTTGAATATGCTAAAAGGATTGAAAATTTCTTTGGATCTCCGCAGGATATCGAATGGACTATTAATAGCAGCGGAAAAATTTTCATCCTCCAGAGCAGGCCACTTGCGGTGCCTGAAACAATTGATGTAGGTTCTGAAAGTATCCAGGAAAACCACCCTGAAAGGAACAATAAATGTCTCCTGGAAAATGGTTCGTGTGCAAGTCCGGGAATTGCTGCCGGGAAAGTATTTTTATTAAGCAGGTTTAAAGATCTTGTAAATTTTCCTTCAGGTGGAATACTTGTTGTTAAGAAAACTTCACCTGAACTTACCAGGGTGCTTCACAAAGCTTCAGGGCTTGTTGCAGACATAGGTAATACTACTGGTCATCTGGCTATTATTGCCCGTGAGCTGGGTATTCCTGTAATCGTAAATACTGTTAATGCCACTGAAATACTTCATAACGAAATGACGATTACCATTGATGCGGCTGAAAATAAGGTTTACGAGGGGGTGGCAGAGGACTTAATAAAAAATCGTAAAGCTGAATCGACAACAAATAATTTATTTATGAGAAGTCCCATGCACAGGATATGGCAAAATGTTTCTAAGCTTATCATTCCACTAAACTTAACAGATCCGGGATCTTCTGAATTTATACCCGATAATTGTCAGACCCTGCATGATGTAACAAGGTTTGCCCATGAATCTTCGATGCGGGAAATGTTCTCACTCTATGAATCAACCCAGTATGAAGAAACCTATGCTTACCCGCTTAAGTTTTCTGTACCTCTTGATATACACGTGATTGATTTGGGAAACGGACTAAAAAATCTGACTGGGAAAAAGTCTATAACTCCGGAAAATATTGCCTCCCTCCCTTTCCTATCGCTTATAAAAGGAATGACATCTCCCGGAATACGGTGGGCCGGACCGCTTCCGATTGATTTTAAAGGATTAACGAATTTGCTTATGTCTAATATTGTAGATTCAAGCAGAAGTGACCGGGACCTCGGAAGCAGGAGTTATGCTTTCGTCTCAGACTGTTATATGAATTTCTTTTCCCGCTTAGGTTACCATTTTTCACGACTGGATGCCTACGCAAGTGAAGAATTAAATAACAACTATATTAATTTTAACTTCCGGGGCGGAGCTGCAGATCCTGTGCGCAGGATGAGACGCGCAATAATAATAACTAAAGTATTAGAAACGCTGAATTTTACTGTATCCAACCGTGGAGATCATGTACTGGCAACAATCAGGAAAATTCCCTCATCCTTAATTTTTTCCCTGTTATCAGAAATAGGCAGACTGATGGGAGCGGTGCGTAATGTTGATGTGACACTAACTAACGATGAAAACATCGGTCAGTTTGTTGACGCTTTCCTTAAAGGTGATTCGGCTCCTGCTTTAAGATTCACTGAGCATGATAATTAGTCAATCAATTCATTTTAATACTGCTGCTCAAGGAACTGAAAACAACCTCTTTTTCCTTCCTGTCGATTAAATTAAGATATACCAGAGCTAACGTTCTATAAAACATATGCGCCAGTTTGGAATAAGGCGCATACCATAATAAGCAAAATATCAGTACCAGGTGAACATAGTAAATATTATATGCCACGAATGGAGTAGAAGTCAATCTCATTGATTCAGTCAACAGACCTGTGACTGCTGCGCCGAAAACAAATAATACCAGAAACCAATCGCTATAGGTGTTTGAATTAATATTGGATTTTGTCCTTATTCTTCTGATAATGATCATGGTACTTCCGGCGAGCAGCGATATTCCGCTCAAATTTCCGAGTATTTTTATGGGATGCATAAAAGGTATTGGCGCTTGGAGTCCATAAAATATATCCGCGCCAAGTGCAAGTCCCGCAGTTGCCATCGCACCAAGAAATCCGTAGAAAATAAAAAGATGTCCTTGATATCTTGAAGAATTGGTCTCGCAGGAAGAGAATTTTTTATGAGAAAGAATTCCTAAAATGGTAACCCACAAAACTATCCAAAAACCTTTCTCTACATGTCCGGTTGAATGGGAAGTAAGATATACCCAGTATCTGTATAATCCCACGCCTGCAAAGGAAAAAATCAGAACATTGCCTCCAATAAAAAACACTTCCAGGATACCATGCGGAAAAAACCTTGCAAAAATAATTTCACCTTCATTGAGTAGAGAAAAGTTTCCCCCTATGTTAACGTAAAGAATACCAAATAAAACCAGAAATGGTAGGAGTATAAGCAATGCCAGGAATTTAGGATGTTTTAGTGCTTGACCCATAAAGTGGGGAAAAGCAAAATGCTCAACAACATATGAGCGCATAGCACTGAGGAGTTCAGATGGTTTTGCACCACGGGGACAATAAGTACTGCAGTCAGTACAACCATGGCATAGCCATATATCGGGATCAGCCAGCAAGTTTTCTTTCTGACCCCAGCTGGCAGATACCATTTCTTTTCTTGGAAAGGCTTTATTTGCGGGAGATAGAGTACAAACTACAGAGCAGGTCGCGCACTGGAAGCATTTCTTCAGCGTATCCCCCCCATTCTCTTTAAGATATTTTATCAGTTCAAGATCCGGACTGATAAGATTTCTTTCACTCACGGCAATCTCCTTTGCTATTTATCAGTTTTTTTAACCTGGATTGTTTTTTCTCCAAAAAGACAGAACTTTAACCAATCAATCCCAAACTTTAGTAATTCCCCATCATCCTTTCTTATTTTTTCAATCGTCTCGTCAGGAATTAAAAATCTATCCAGGAAGCTGCTGTCAAAAACAAATTCCCTGAATTTATCGACGTTATAACAAACCGTATAAAACATTTCCAGTTGAGGCGGCGTTAGTTTCTTTCCTTTTTCAAAATAATTGTGAAGAGAAACTTCTTTAAATAGCTTGCCCATTTCTTCATACTTCTCAACACCCTGATCTTTCATCCATTCTGCAACCGTCCATTTCTTTTCTTCAAAATATCCTTTACAAACTGGTTCTTCTATTATGAAATAAAAATCTTCTTCTTCAGTTCCATCTATTTCTTTTGGTGAAGCGACTCCCAGTGGAAACATTCTGCATGACCATGGCCGATCATCGTATACTGTGCAGCCGTCCTTACCAACTAGCTGACAGGTTTTTTCCTTGTCCTGGTTCAGCCTGAGCATTAACACTGGATGGTTTTGGTTTTCATCAATAGGTAGAAAAGTATATTTGTCAAGGAATTCCTGCGAAGTAATAGCAAGCCTGTTTTTTAATCTTATGATGTCGTAAGGTGTGAGAAATATATTAACATCGCTGCAGCATTTGTTAAAACAGCTGATGTTCCTGAAGCAGCTGAATTTAAATTCACTGTCTTTTGTGAGCCTTGGATATTCTTTTAATATCGCTTCTTTCAGCCTGTCTATTTCGTTCATTTTGTTCTCCCGTTTCTGAATCTCCCCGCAGACTGTTGAAATAACAGCAGGGGGGACTATTCGATAATGTTATTTTTTAATGCATCCTTCGACCACACAGGCAGAGGTCCCGACTCTTGATTAAAAGGATTGAACCTGAACCTGTATGAGATATTCTGATTATATTTTTCTTTCATCCAATCCCAGCCGCCAATAAAATAGGAACAGTCATCGTTAAAACAGACAAATTGATATTCTACACCCCAGGAGGATTCCGGCGGACAGAGCCATTTTTTTAATTCCTGACCACAATGAGGGCACACAGGGATATTTTGAGTTTCTTTCATTCTGATGCCTAAACAATCAATGATGCAATAAATAAAGAAATTACAACCATTAATTTAATCAAAATATTTAATGAAGGCCCGGAAGTATCCTTAAATTGGTCACCCATACCCCGGGGTTTGCTGAAAATCTTTTTGAATTAAAACTTCCCTCCGGCAGGATACCGAAGGGAAGGGTTTAGTAAAATAATTGGAATATTAAACTGCCATTTCAGGTACTTTTTCTTCCTTAAATACCTTGAGAATTGGTCGTTTAATCATTTCCCATTTATCTGCTGAAGGATCATATTTACAGTTAGCAAATACATCCCAGTTTGAGTGATCCATCGAAGGCTTATCTGCTCTGAAATAATATCCTGGCCATCTTGTTTCCTCACGGAATAACAATGTACGGACATGAGCTTCGGCCTGCCACATACGATGTACATTTTCCCAGCATCTCATAAGGTCGTGTAAATCTGCTGCAGCTAGTTTTTCTGTATCCTCTTTCAGGAAGCTTAGCAGATCAAGACCCTTTTCGAGCAACTTTTCATTTGTAGTAAAACCAGTTGATACTCCTCCTGCATATTCATCCATAATTTTCTGAAGTCTGAACATGAACATTTTAGGTATAATATAATCCGGATTTACATCCTGTGTAACAGTTTTACTGCTAAATTGAGCGTATGTATCAAGAGGTTTGAGAATTTCATTCTTCATTTCCTCGATAGCTTTCATATCATAGTTGATTCCATCCTTATGATCAACTATATACCTGATTGCAGCTTTTGCAGCAATGCGACCTTCAGCATGAGAACCTGAAGAGAATTTATGACTTGAGGCTCCGGAAGCATCGCCGGCACAGAACAAACCATCAACTGTGGACATACAGTCATATCCCCAGAAATATTCTTTAGGAGCAACATCTTCTGGTCCGCTAACCCAGGCACCTGAAGCACCTGAGTGGGAACCAATGAAATAGGGCTCTGCTGCTGCTATCTCAGAAGCTTTTTCTTCTGGAGCTGTATTTGTTGCAGCCCATAGAATAGCTTGAGAGATAGTCATATCAAGGAAGTCTTCCCAGGCTTCTGATTCAAGTTCTTTCAGTTTTTTCTTGGCTGCTTTCTCATCACCTGCAGATTCTGCAATCTTACCGATTGCTTCTTCTGTCCTCATGTAGATTGGACCTTTACCTTCCTGAACATCCAGCATCATCAACCAGTTACGCAAGTTGGCTGGTACAGGTTTTACTTTACCGTAAGGGAGCCATTTTTCAAGTTCCGGTTTGCGGGTTTCCATGTAATTCTCATCCATTCCGTTAGTAGCACGGGATTTAAATAACAGGAACCATGCACCTACCGGTCCGTATGCATCTTTAAATCTGACAGGGATAAAACGAACTTCCTGACAGGTCATTTCCGCACCAGCTTTTAGAGTAAAATAAGCACTTGAACCTGAATTCCATGGCGGATACCAGGCTCTTCCAAGTCCTTCCCCGGATGAACGGGGTTTAAATACGTGAACTGCACCGCCCATAGCAACCAGCACGGCTTTGGATTTGAATATGTAAAATTTTTCTTCCCGGACACTGAAACCAACAGCCCCTATACAGCGATTGCCATCCATGATTGGTCCGACTATGAAAATTCTCTCATATATGTTTTCTGTACCAAGGGCATTTTTAGCCGCTTCAGCTACAATAACTTTATAAGATTCACCGTTAATCATGAGTTGCCATCTGCCTTCATGAACATATGCACCTTTTTCGTCTTTCCAGATCGGCAATCCCCATTTCTCAAAAAGGTGAACGGTTGAATCAACATGACGAGCGATGTTGAAAACAAGATCTTCGCGGGTGATACCCATCAGATCATTGCGTACATAATCAACATAATCTTTAATTGTATTCTGACCATCACGCAGTCCAACGTATTGATTTATTGCAGATAAGCCCATTGCAACAGCCCCGCTGCGGTCAACGGCAGCTTTATCTACAAGTGTTACCTTTAATCCGTTTTTCTTGGCCCAGTAAGCAGCTTCTACAGCGGCACCACAAGCAGCCATTCCACCACCAACAATGAGAAGATCTGTGGTGACTTCTACGGTTTCAAAATTAGCCATTATTCATTTCTCCTTATTAATGGTTTACTTAGTTTAATGAAACAACTTCTTTAAGACCCAGCGATTCAGGCTCAGTATATAATGCAGGGGTCTTAAGATCATCGTGAGTGGCAAATCCACCGTCAGGCTGTGCTTTACCTTCAGGGATTGTACGGATCGGGAACTTGAACCGCTTTAGGCTGCCGTTCCTGAATTTAACGGTCCAGAGTATACTGTCTGTGCTGCGCATTGGGGTTACTGAAGCACCCAATGGAACAAAGTCTGCATAGCCGCGAACTTCAATAGCCTGTGTGGGACAAATCTTAACACAGTTGTAACATTCCCAGCACATTTCCGGCTCACGGTTATATGCCTTCATTTTGTTTTTGTCCAATACCATTAAATCATTAGGACAAATGTATTGACAAGCAGTTTTGTCAAGGGCTTTACAGCCGTCACATTTATCTTGTAATACATAACTAGGCATTAGTTTATCTCCTTTATAATTAATTAACGATCTTATTTTGATGTGATCAAAATGTTTTTTCTATTTTTTCTTTTCCAGATCACCTGTTGCGAACTGGTGCATTTTTATCTCAACTTTTTCCTCAAGTTTGGCGTAGTAGTCACGCAGAAGAGCCAGAACTTCAGGACGGCTGAATTCTGCCGGGACATCACCGCTCTCAGATAAAGCTTTTCTTAGAGCTGTACCGCTTAGGAACAACCTGTCTTCTTTTTTGTGAGGACAAGTTTTCATGGATGCCATACCACCGCACTTATAACACCAGAAAGTCCAGTCAATTGGAAGCATCTTACATTCAAGTGCACCATCCCATAACTTGAAATAAGCTTCCTGGGCATCAAATGGACCGTAGTAATTTCCTACCCCTGCATGATCACGGCCTATTATCATATGTGTACATCCGAAATTCTGACGGAATACACCATGAAGTAAACCTTCACGGGGACCTGCGTAACGCATATCCAGAGGATATCCGCCAGCTACTACCCTGTCCTTAACAAAATAGTTATCTACCAGCGTATCGATACACTTTACCCTGACATCAGCAGGGATATCACCAGGTTTAAGTTTTCCAACCAATTGATGTATATAAAGACCGTCAGATACTTCTATGGCAATCTTTGCAAGATATTCATGAGAACGATGCATAGGATTACGCAGCTGTAACGCAGCGATTGTTCTCCATCCTTTTTCCTCAAAGATTTTCCTGCTTTCTGCAGGTCGCTGATAGATGCCTTTGAATTCTTCCGGGAAATAACTTTCAGACAGTACTTTAACCGGTCCAGCAATATTCCATTCCAACTGCTCCATAACCATTTTTACACCGGGATGTTCAGGGTCAGTGGTTGTAAAAACATTTTTACATTCAAAATGTTTATCAATTTTGTACTTTTCGATGACCTTCATGGTGGCCATAATTTCTTTTGTTTCATCGCTGATTAAAGTTATTTCTTCATTAATCTTAATTGATTCGGCAACTTCGCTTGAAACTGACAAAGTAATTGGAATTGGCCAGAATAAACCATTTGTCATCTTCATTTCAGAACAAACACCTTTCCAGTCATCGTAACCCATAAAACCTTCCAGTGGGGTAAAACCTCCTATTCCCAACATTATCAGGTCACCGGTTTCACGACTGCTTGCAGGAATTTTTTTCAGCTTTGCAGCTTTCTTTAATTCCTCGTCTTTCTCTTTACCGCTAAGAAGAAGTATCTTCAGATCATCACTACCATGAGGTCTTATTAAGTTTGATTTAGACATAGATGTCCCTTCCTTTTAAAATATAGTTATTAGCTTTATTGAAGTGCCTGGTCAAAAAAGAAATTGCTGTCTTTTCAGATCTGAAAGAGATAAATAAGCTGGCCGCATATACCTGGTTTATTTCCCCATTCGTAACAGGCAATTTCATCTCCCTTACTAAAGGTTTTATAAAAAAATATGGACTATTTTATGTAAATACAGAATAACTTCTAAATAAAAAGTATAGCTATGGTTCTGTAAATGCAACGCGAATGAACTTTCTGTAATCCGTATGTTGCAGATTCAAAGCTACATACCTTTATATGGATTAAATCCCATTTCCACTATCTCTTCAACAAAACTATTAAAGATCTCAGGCAGTTTTTTATACTCATCAATTGAAAGTGTGAGTAATTTTACCCGTTCTGGTTCAAGTACAAGTTGTTTAAGCTTTTCCTGCACGTTTTCCATTCTTTTACTTGCAAGTTCACTTCCTTTTATAAAGTGACATTGATAATCATCTCCGAATTTACACCCTATCATAAGTACACCGTCAAAACCACGGGAAAGTGCATCTGCTATCCAGACCACATTAACTGAACCGAGACATCTAACAGGAATCACCCTTATATTTGGATCAAATTGAAGTCTGTATCTTCCTGCAAAATCCAGTGAAGGATAGGCATCATTCTCACATAGGAAGGCAAGGATTCTTGGTTTTTCCTCAAATTCATCTGGTATATTTACAGCCTTGATCATTGATGAGATCATCTGGATAGAATAGTCCTTAAAGGAAATAATCCTTTCCGGACAAGCTCCCAGGCAGATCCCGCATCTCCTGCATCTTGTTAAATTCGGCAGCGGTGTTCCCTTTGCATCTTCGTCCAGTGTTCCGAAGGGACATTCTTCTGTGCAACGCTTGCACTGAGTGCATCTTTGAAGAAAGAAATCCGGGTATGACTGGTCTCCTGAACGTGGGTGGACGGCTTTGCCCTCTCTGGCTGAATAAAGAACCTGAATTGCTTTTAATGCAGCACCACGGGCATCTTCAATACAATTTCTGATGTCCATAGGATAACGAACGGAGCCAGCAGCATAAATACCTGTCCTTCTGGTTTCATATGGGAAACAGATATAATGTGAATCCGGGTAACCGTATTTCAATGAAGGCAAATCTGTACCCTGCCTATAGGAAAGATTCAGTATTCCTGCTCCCGCCTCTGCTGACTGTGCAGCTTTTTTCCCATCAAGGGTTTTTCCAATTGATTCAGCTGGCTGTACTCCAACCTCCGGCTGTCCCGCCAGTGTAGAAGGAATTGTTCCGGTAGCCAGAACTACTACATCTGAGTTTATCTGTATCTTTTCACCAAGGAGGGAATTGTCAATATCGATTGATATCGAATTATCTGACCGCTCAACTTTTACAACTTCACCCTTAGTAAAAAATATATTATCCTCTGTCTGAACCCGCTTATAAAATAGTTCCAGCTGGGCACTTGTTCTGATATCTTTATAAATAATATATATTAATGCATCGGGATATTTCTCTCTAACATAGAGCGCCTGCTTTAATGATGCTGTACAGCATGTAGCCGAACAATATGGGAGGTGTTTTTCATCCCTGGAACCGGCACATTGAATGAAAGCTACACTCTTAACTGGACTGCCATTAAGCAATTTTTTACCGTTTGTAAAATATTCTTCGAATTGCACACCAGTCATTACATTTTCAACCTTCCCATACCCAAATTCACCCAGCTTCTCAGCATTATAAGGTTTTGAACCGGTGGCTTGTACAATTGAACCCACAACAAAATTATCATTATTGCTCAGGATAACATTAAAGTTCCCGGGTTCCCCGGATATTTTTGTTATAACACATGATGTTATAATTTTAATCCTGATATCGGATTTAAGTTTGTTGATCAATCCTTCGTGGCCCGGAGGTTCAGGCTCAAGATAAGGATACTCCGAGGGCTCTTTTTTATAAATATGATTAAGGTAGCCGCCGAGTTTTTCTTCTTTTTCTACAAGGATCACCAATGAACCTGTTTCGGCTGTTTCAAGAGCGGCTGTAATACCGGTAATTCCTCCACCTATGACGAGTACTGTCTCATTAACATCCCGATGAAATGGTTCAGGAATATCACAATTGTTTACTTTAGCAATTCCCATCCGCAGATAATCATCAGCGAGCATCTGGGTATCTACGTCATTCGGCTTATGGGTCCATATAACCTGCTCTCTAAGATTTACTCTATCAACAAATACATCTTTTCCAAATGTGAATACATCAGTGAGAACTCTGGGAGAACAGGCACCGATAACCACTTTATTTAGTTTTTCATTTTTAATATCGTTTTTAATTAGATCGGTACCTTCATGACTGCACAGCCATTGACTTACTTTACAAACCGGTATTTTATTTTCTTCCGCAGCAACTTTTACCAGTTCATCCAGATTTAATGACTCACTTAAGCCGCATCCTGAGCATAGATAGACGCCAACATTATTTTCTGATGCCATTGCTTATTTCCCTCCGATATTTTGTAAAACTTTCAGAACTGAACCGGTAGCTTCACGAACAGTCGTTGCAACATCCTTAGGCATGGTAATAACCCCGCAGCCCACATTTCCATTTACCTTTAGGAAACCATTTTCATCGAAGGAAGATCTTTCAACCGGAATACTTTCTGATGCGGGTTTCATTCCCGTTGCAAGCACAACAAGTTCGACTGAATTCTGCATAAGATTACCCGTCAGGGAATCCTCTGCTTCAATAATCAGATTTTTATTTGATTCATCCTGAAATACTTTTGCAACCTTACCTCGATGAAAATATATTTTATCATCATTCTGAACACTTTTATAGAAATCTTCAAGCAGGCCATTTGAGCGAACATCAATGTAATAGATATGAATATCAACATCGGGATATTGTTCCCTTATGTACCTGGTCTGTTTTAATGATGCCATACAACAGACGGACGAACAATATTCAAGATGATTCTCATCCCTTGATCCTGCACATTGAACAAATGCTATATTGTTTATTTTCTCTCCCGTTGAAGGACGAAGTATCTTGCCCTTTGTTGGACCATTATCCGAAGCAAGCCTTTCCATCATCACGTTCGTTATGACATCTGAGTATGTGCCGAATCCGAGAAGATTTAGTTTAGTTGCATCATAAGGTTCCCAGCCGACTGCCCATATAACAGATTTTACTTCCACAGATATATTCTTCTCCTGCTCTTTCAGATCTATTGCCTGATATTTACAAGCCTCCACACATTCTCCACAGGTTTCACCAAGACAAGCCGACTTATCAATAATATAGCGGGAAGGATACGCATTCTCATAGGGTATATAAATTGCGGTTGTTTCATCCATTGAATAATTAAAATCATTTTTTCTGAATTGAGGACAAACATTAACACAATCACCGCAGGCAGTACATCGGTTATTCACATACCCTGGTTCAATATTGATTTCAGCCTTAAAGATGTTGCCATTTTTTATAATGCGCTTAACTTCAGCCTTTGTGTATAGCGTAATAGCTGGATTGGTACGTAGTCTTCGAATGTTTATCTCCAGTCCACAGGCAGGAGGACACATTTTGGGAAAGTATTTATTAAATTGGGCAACTTTCCCTCCTATGTATGGATTTTTTTCTACTAATATGACTTTTATACCTGTTTCTGCTGCTTCCACAGCTGCAGTAATACCGGCTATGCCGGCACCAACTATTAACAGGTCAGATGATATTAAATTTTGGGACATAGCAATTTTCCGGTTTGTTATTCGTAATAGCCAATAATCGATTTTATGACTTTGATTTCTTTAACTCCTTCGACATTTGAAAGTACCGATTTTATATCGTTCTCCCACATTCTTGATCCAACCTTAGGTGTATTTCCTTTAACAATTACAGAACCTTTGAAAGCATCAGCTTCAATTTCAACTTCACTTCCTTTAGTCCTTGGAGACTGCTGAAGATAGGCCCGAACTCTGGAAGAAAGATGAAGATTTTTCATAATTTTCACGGATTCATCACTTGACTGGAACGATTTGCATGATACTATCCCTGAAATCAACTCAGCTGCCATATCAGTGCTTATTTTTTCAAGATTGAAAACTATATCGTAGTAAGCAGGATTCTTCCAGTCAACACCATACAAAAAATGTGACCATTTTTCCCTTCTGTCATCTATCAGCTTGATCTGTGCAAGAACTTCCTCCCTTGTCTTTCCTCCTTCTTTCATTAAGGTTTTTATTCTGTACTCTGGAGGAGCGGTTAATAACACTCGCAGTACAAATGGTATTTCACCAAGGAGGAATTGTGCCAGGTGACCATGATAAACCATGCTTCCATTAATTGTAAAATCCAGAAGAGCAGTTTGAAAACATGCGAGATAATGTTTTTTCCTATCACTCATTTTATCCCAGAAAGTAGGTGACTTTTCAATAAATGATAAATCTCCAAGTCCTGTTTCCTTAATACCATATTTTTCAGCAGCCTTTAAAACATCCTCCCTGGTAACAATCTTGCAATTTAGCCTGTCAGAGATTTTTTTTGCTATAACTTCGGTAGCACTTAATGAACCTCTTGAAATAGTTATTATATTCATATCATCCTCCGGGGTTTTCAGCCCGTTTTAGGAATTTCATTTTCACCCAGGTTAATTTTAACTGCCTGGGCAATAGTTGATTTCATTCTGTGAATCAGTGTGCGGGAAAATTTATTAAGTAATCCAATTTCTGTTTCAGGAACCTGGGTGCGGTATTCATTCAGTATCTGTAAACGTATTGCCTCAACCTTTTCATCAAAAAAAACGAGGGTATTATAAGATTGAGCTTCATTCCATACTTCGAAAATTCTGGACTCATCTTCTATGATTCTCTCCGCTTCGGGGATGGCAAGGATTACTTCATTTTGTTCTTTTTCAATATGTCTGCTCAATCTATCGAGATCAAAGATTTCGATGTTATGTTTCAACCCATTAATCTCCACATCTCTCGGCATTGCCAGATCAATAATTAATTTTGGAAGTTCTTTTTCCGCATAAATCTTATTCAACGTTTCTGAATCAATTATATAACCTGGCGCTCCCGTACAGCTTACAATGCATTTTGAGTTTAGGAGAACTTTTCTTAAGGATTTCAGATTCAAAGCCTCCCCCTGAAATTTTGCAGCCATCTCTTCTGCTTTAATGTAAGTTCTGTTCACAAAAATCAGTCTTTTATAGTTGGCATCATAAAGCGATTTTGCAATTATTCTGGTATTCTCGTTTACGCCAATTATAGCAACAGAATCGTTCCTGGAAATCCTTTCTTTTATAACTTTACTGGCTGTACAGCTTATAGATAAGCTTCCCATACCAATGCGGGTCCGGGTTCTTACTGCCTTGCCTGTCCGGAAAGCTGTATGAAAAAGCTTATGTAGTATTTTATCCGCCGTTTTTTCGGAACAGGCCAGGCTGTACGCGTCTTTTACTTGTCCCTGTATCTGATATTCCCCTAACACCATTGAATCCAGCCCTGAAATTACCTTAAAAAGGTGTCTTGTAACATAATTTCCTTCATACAGATAGAACTTGCTTATATCCACAGTGATATCTTTTTCTAGATCTCTATTATAATATTGTTTTAAAAGTTCAAAGGGTTGGGCATCTTTTTGAAGAACCATATAAAACTCTACCCTATTGCAGGTAGATATAATAACTATTCCCTTTACTCCTTCAATGGAACCGAAAAAAACCAGTGCTTCTTTTATTTCCTTACTGTTTATTTGATATTTTTCCCTGACGTTAATCTCCGATGTTTTATAACTGATCCCGGCTGCATACAGTTTTAACTCGTCCCTTGTCACAATACTAATTCTCCAAATTTTAACAGATCGTAAACTTCATTCAGCAGGAGGCTGCCTCCGCCGAGGTAGGCTGTCCTTTGAAAACCATTATTCCTTAAAAACCTTGCTGATTCATACGATCGCCCGCCTTTTGTACATATTAAAATAATCTCCTGGAGAGGATCGAACTCATTTAGTCTATTCCTTAAAATTGAAAACGGAATATTAACTGCTACAATCGGCAGAGGTTTGGTTTCAGCATCATGCTTCTCTCTTACATCTATTAATGCACCATTAAATTGAGGCAAGTTCAGGGGACTATAATTTATTACGCCGTCCTTTTCCTGGTTTACAGCCATACAACCGAGGTAATTTAAAGGAGAAAGAGTAGATGAATGAGATGGGTGAAATGCATGCTCCAGGCAGAGAAGAGATTTAAGGGTCCTTTTTTCTTTCAACAATACTGAAAAGACATCAACATACCGGAGAATATCGCCCTCACCTATAAGTTGAAGTCCTAATAAACGGAGGCCGGGTTTTTGATAAACAAGTTTACCAAAAATGTTTTTAACTTCAGGATTATAATCTGCCCGATCTGACCAAACACCAATGACACTAGCTGTATTAAATCCATTTTGAATTGCCTCACCCTCTGTGAGCCCCGACTTACAAAAATTTTTGTCGAATAATTTAAGGCTCTTGGTTCCAATTATTCCTTTGAATTCAACCTTCCTTCCGTTAATAGAATCAGCAGCGGCCTTACCCATCCTGTTTGCTTGCGAACCATCCGGAAAATGAGTACTCTTTCCTGTTATAATATTTTTAACCTCAGTACAATCGCCAGCCGCCCATATATCGGAAATATTTGTGCGCATCTTTTCATCAATCAGTATCCCCCCGCGCTCTCCCAGTTTTATATCAGCTTTTTTAGCAAGAGAGGTTTCCGCTTTCAGACACTCGGAAATTATAACAAAATCCGAAACAATTTTCTGACCATTATCCAGAACAACAACAGGAAGGTTGTTTCCATCCGGTTCAATCCTTTCAACACGTGTGGAAAGGAGAGTCAGAATTTTATCTGTATTGACACAATTCGCGGCATGTTTCGAGAACTCAATATCAAAAATATCGTGAAGAATCGAATCCCGGCTTGTAATAACGATAACCTCAATTCCCCAAAGAGAAACCATTGATTCAGCGTTTATCCAGGCATATTCTCCCCCCCCTATAATTACGGTCTTCTTTATTAAACCCAGCTTTATGAGTTCCTTGAATTTTATAACTTCTTCAGGTGAATAAATTGAACTTATACGGGATGATTCGAAATATGGAAACGGCGGTTCTTCCGGAGAACTCCCTGTGGCAAATAACAGCGCATCATATTTTAGTTTAAAGCTTTGATCCTTTCTGCGGTCAAAACATTCAATTTCTTTTTTCCATGAATCGATATCAACAACTTCTGTATGCATAAGAATAGTTATGCCTTCAAAATCATGGAAAAATTTTTCGTCCCGGCTTATCCCGTATGGGGTTTTTGTAAGTTCAAAAATATTATCAATCTCGCCTGAAGTATATAGGGGAAGGCCGCACCTGCTTAAAGAAACGAATGGGGACTTTTCTACTATAGTTATCTGGTAATCACCGGATAACCTGCTTAATCTTGCAGCCGCTTTACATCCGGCTGCCATACCGCCTATGATTATTATGTTATACACTTTATCATGCTATGTTTCAGTTACTCTTCGTACATCCAGAGTTATTTTGTAAAAAATTGTAATCAGGAAAATCCCGATAGCCCATATTGAAAGTGAAATCAGAGCTTCCGGAATTGTAGGCCAATATTGTACTACATCTCCAAAAGGTGTGGGTATAAACCCTGTTATAATCAAACCCAGACCTTTATCAATCCATATTGAAAAGAAGACCATGATACAGGCAACAATCAATGTTGTGTTATTATTTTTGAATTTTGGCGTAAGAAGCAGGACAAGAGATACAATGGATAAAACGGCGGAAGTCCACATCCAGGGAACAAGTCTTGTCTGTCCATCTAATCCTACATAGAGGTACTGAAGGTGAGAGACATGTTCCGGCATTGCGCCATAAAGAGTTGTAAAAACCTCCATAAGAATGAAGAAAACATTTACACACATTGCATATGTAATAATCGTACTCAGTTTTTTTACTGCTTCATCCCCAGGATCAAACTTTGTTAGTTTTTTGATTATAAATGTAAACAAAAGAAGCAGAGCAGGTCCTGCAGAAAATGCAGATGCAAGGAATCTGGGCGCAAGTATGGCAGTCAGCCAGAATGGTCTCCCCGCAAGCCCCGAAAGCAGGAATGCAGTTACAGTATGTATGCTGACAGCCCACGGAATAGATAATATAATTATTGGTCTGATCCAGCGTGGCGGAGCTGTGGATTTCTGTTCTGCTGCAAGAGTTACACGAGTGATTATTACATTGATTATGAGGTAGCCGCTGAGTGCAATTACATCCCAAAACATGAGCGAATGGAAAGTTGGATATAAAAAAATATTCGCAACTCTGAACGGTTGTCCAAGATCAACGTAAACGAAAAGTATGCACATTATTACCGAGGCAATCGCGAGAAATTCACCTAATATTGTAATTTTTCCAAATGCTTTGTAGTTATGAAGATAATAAGGCAGGACAACCATGACTGCGGAGGCAGCAACTCCGACTATAAAAGTGAACTGGGCAATATAAAGACCCCAGCTGATATTCCTGCTCATACCTGTGATACCAAGACCGTAATCAAGTTGACGCAGGTAAAAGTAGAATCCGGATGCAATGATTACGGCAAGCAGCAGAAGCCAGCTCCAGTATTTCTTATTTCCTTTTAATGCATATTCTAACATTTCTAAACCCTATACGAGATAATAGATTTCAGGACCAGTACCCAATCCCGGTTTTCTCCGGATTGAGAAATTATCTTTTAATAATTTTCTAACTTCAGATTCCGGATTATTCAGATTTCCAAATACCAATGCTTTCTCAGGACAGACTTCGACGCAGGCAGGAGCAAGACCTTTAGCCAGCCGTTCTTCACAAAGCATACATTTTTCAACAACTCCTTTTGTCCTCGTGGGAAACTCAGGATTAATTTCTTTTATTGCGGGACGAGGATCTCTCCAGTTAAAGCTTCTCGATCCGTATGGACATGCCGCCATGCAATACCGGCAGCCAATGCATCTATGCCAGTCCATCATTACAATTCCGTCTTCCCGTTTCCAGGTAGCCTGGGTAGGACAAACATTCACGCAAGGAGGGTTATCGCAATTATTGCACAAAACAGGAACCATTTTATTCCTATAATTATCAGTCATAAAAAAGTTTTCCTGATCGATAAATGCTTTTTCATATGGTTCTTTCCATATCCATTTAATCTCGTCTTTTGTTTCACCAAAATCGGGAATGTTATGCTCCTTGCTGCAGGCATCAACACATTTCGTACAACCTTTTTCAGAAATGCATTTGCGAATATCGATGACCATTGCCAGCCTTTCTTTTTTATACACCTTGATCGAATCTGACGGAAGACTCGTTTTCACAGGACCAGGTGTAATCTTGCCAGCCGGAAGACTTAAACATTTATCAGATGCAATACCAAGCGCGGCAAGTCCGGCAATTTTCAGAAATTTCCTTCTTCCCTGCTTCATATATTCTTCTCCGGATTTTGAGGGATGTTATGGCAATCCCAACAATAGTTGGATATGCCGACATAATTATGACATTGATCGCAGAATTTTGTTTTGTCTGAATGACAGTTCATACAGGTATTAGTTAGGCTCATATCGAACTGTCGGCCGTCAGCTTTAATAAAGTCTCTTTGACCATTCCTAACTACTTCATTTCTCCACGTATTTAATATGGTCATATGATTGGCGCGCATATATTCTTTAGTTTCAACACATTCTTTTTGATTCTCTTTCACAGGAAGTAAAGGATCAGGTTTAATTTGCGAACTCCCGTTTGCCAGGTCATACCAGATTGGGGAAGTAAAAAATGCAACGAAGATGATCAATCCGAATATTATTTTTCCAGCATCATACATATACAAATTCCTTTGATGTCAATAAAAAGGAATAATGATATTATTCCACAGCCTCTTTAACGAGGATTTCTTCTGTTTCCAGGGGTTCTCCCCGAAGATCTGTTGTTCTTTCCTTCTCACCTTTCATAATCAATGCATTACCTACGAGTTCATGCACACCTCCAACTTCAACCCCTCCTACCCAATAATCAATCATTGGAGGAAGTGTGGCCTTGTCGATTGCACATATACAGCCGAGAAAATTCACGCCATGCTTTTCTTTTACGTATTTAACAGCATTAGCTCTTGGCAGCCCCCCTCTTAATCTCATTTCAAGGTTTTCATCTGTTCCGAGTCCGGCTCCACTACCGCAGCAGAATGTTTGCTCTTTTATAGTATTGTCGGGCATTTCATAGAAATAATTTGTTGTGTTTTTGATAATGTACCTTGGTTCTTCTATCAGGCCTAATGCACGAGCAGGGTTACATGAATCATGGAAAGTTATTTTCCATTTGTTATTCCGGTTTTTATCAAGATTTATTTTCTTATTCTTTATTAGATCAGCTGTGAATTCACAGATGTGTACCATTTTGGTCGATTTTGTATTTTCAAATCTTGTCCCTGTTAACGGAGAGATGGGCACCTCAAGAAAATCTGCCGGTCCATTCATGGTATCCATATACTGGTGTAGTACTCTCCACATATGACCGCATTCTCCTCCAATAATCCACTTGACTCCAAGCCGCTTTGCTTCCGCGTATACCTTGGCATTCAGAGCTTTCATAAGGTCGTGAGACATAAATGAGCCAAAGTTTCCGCCTTCAGAAGCATATGTACTCCAGGTATAATCCAATCCTATTTCATGAAATAGAGCCAGGTATCCAAGCAGGGTGAAATAATGGGGTGTTCCGAAATAGTCTGCAGAAGGAGCTATAAATAAAATCTCCGCACCCTTTTTATTTATGGGAGCTTCAACTTTGATCCCGGTTATTGTCTCAAGTTCATCAACAGCAAATTCAATACTATCCTTAAAACCATGGGGCTGAATCCCGAGGTGATTGCCGGTTCTAAAACTGTTGGCAACCGGCGTTATAATCCAGTCTATATTAAGGCCTACTAAATTAAGCAGCTCTCTTGCAAGAATTGTAATTTCTGCTGTATCAATTCCATAAGGACAAAAAACTGAGCAGCGCCGGCATTGTGTGCATTGGAAAAAATAATAGAACCATTCCTTGATCACATCTACCGTGAGTTCCCTACCGCCGGCAAGTTTACCTAGTAATTTGCCTCCGAAAGTAAAATCATTTCTATATACCGACCTGAGTAATTCTGCCCTTAAGACAGGCATATTCTTAGGATCACCCGATCCTATAAAAAAGTGACACTTATCAGCACAGGCACCGCACCTTACGCATATATCCATAAATATTTGAAGAGAACGGAACCTGTGTAGTCTGTCCTTCAGACCCTCTAGTATTATCTCCTTCCAGTTCTCAGGAAGTTTCCAATCTTCCTCAGTAGGCTGCCATTTTCTTGGATTAGGCTGTTGAAGGTAATCTACATTCTGTGGATTTCCGCTATAATTAAATACTCCATGCTTAAACTCAACAGCAGGATTCATCCAATTTCTGTGGTCTGGATTGTAGTTTATTTTTCCAGCTAATTCTTCAGGTTTAATCTTTTTTTCGGGCATATTTATTCCTTCTCTACTGGTAATCCGGCATCTTTCATTTTTTCTCTGAATTCATCTTCATATTCCTCGTATGTATGAACTCTTACAGGATGGTTCCAAGGATTATTATGTCTTTTCATACGACTGTTATTTGCAAGGTTTCTGGTCGGGGAAAGAAATATGCCGGGCATATGCAGTAATTTGCTGAATGGGAAATATGCAATAAGTGAACTGACAAGAAATAAATGAATAAAAAACATTACCCCGATACCAGCCGGGATTACAGGTTGAAAAGTAAAGAGACCTATGGCTAGTTCTTTAATGCTTATTAAATCTACCCTGTCGAAGTACCTCATCAGGATCCCGGTGATCACAATACTTATAATGAGGAATAGAGGGAAATAGTCGGATGCCATCGATATATATTTAACTTTCTTATCGACTATTCTTCTGAGAATTAAAAAGAGTAAAGCAATGGTTATTAATATATCGGTAATAAATAATACAGGAAGTCCCAGTTGAAGCATACCGTCGATATTCTGCAGGGTTACCGCAAATGCCGGGATCGGTTCTGTAAAAAATCTGAAATGCCGGAGAAAAATTATCAAAAGCGACCAATGAAAAACCATACCGCCAAGCCAGAGATACTTGGTACTTCCATAAGCTAACCTGGGACCTTTATTGAGCTCAGTTTTCGTATTCCTGAATAATGACCTGAAGAATAAAATTTCGAGCAGCATACGCCCGATTACTCCGAGTGTCGAATCGGGGCTTTCAAGTTTACTGCTTTTTATCCAGGGAAGAGATTTCTGCTGACCGGCAACGGTAGGAATATGAAAGGGAACAGGGCTCCTGCCCCATTTAATAACTCGGTATACTATTCCGGATATAAAAATTAATAGAGCAGCATAAGGAATAACAATGCCAAAAAGGTATTCCAGTTTTAGATTTTCTATACCTATAATTGCTGCCAGTATTAAAACTGCTATGGCAAATAATGAAAATAATATGTTCATCGTTTATTCCCCGAAACAATAATTAGATGATTTAATCTCCCCGTTTTCACAATACATATGTCCGAATTCTTAAATTCCTATATGGTTCTTTAATTCATTTAATCGCAACTGATAAACTTTTTCTCTTGCTGCTGTATAAAGATCAAAAGCGGTCAGGGCGACCCGGTCAATACCTGTTAAAATCTCACAGAACTCTCTGAAAGCATTAAGGTCTTTTATTTCTGTCAGTACCTCTTCTCTGATAATATCCTTCAGACTAAAAATAAATCCTGCGGCCTTTGAAGGCTGAAAATCCTGCACAGCTCTGATTTTTATAATATCATTAAGAACGATCTTTATCTCCAGAACCTGGTTACCGGTTAAGACAGACTCAAATATACTTTCAGCGGCTTCACAGATAATATGACCAACAGGATTGCTGAACTGATTTTTTTGCAGTCGGAGAAAATCGGAAGTTTCAGTCGGATACGTATCAAATATGGATTGTATCCATTTGTTGATAATTACTTTCTTCTTCTGCTGCAGTAATTGTTTTACCATCTTATTATTATAACCTGCCGGAATATTATAATGTTTTTCCTGCTTATTCTATCGACTGATTCAGAAGAATAAACAGGAAAAACAATCTTATCCTGAATCAGACGCAGCCTGTCGGCTTTGTTAGTCCTGCAACCTTACATGCACCTTTCGCTGGTCCTGATGGAAACAATTCATAAATTTCTTTAAGAGTAAACCCGGTTTCTTTACAGAGTTTTCGGATCATGGGAGCGATTCCATATTTCTTATAATAATCGCGCAGGTAAAAAATGACTTTCCAGTGGTTCTCTGTCATTACCTGGACATCCTCTGTGGATGCTAATGCCTTAGCAACATCCTCTGTCCATTCTTCTGGTTTCAGTATGAAACCGTCTTCATCAACTTCAATTTTCAATTCCTGAAATTCAAAGGTTGGCATAATTTTATCCTATTATTGTTGATAATTAAGTAACTGACTGATATTTATTTCATTTCTATATAACCGCAGGGACAATTCTCTGCGCATTTTTTACATCCATTACAGAAATCAAGCTTGAATTTGTATGCCTGATGTTTGATTAGAGGTTTTACGATAGCCTGATCCTGGCAGTAACTCCAGCATGTTCCGCAATCGAAGCATGAACCGCAGCTCATACATCTTTTTGCTTCATCTATTACCTGTTCCTCAGTCAGAGTTGAGGTGATTTCCAGGTTCAGGTCTCTAAGCCTTTCTTCAGGAGGAATTTTAAAAGGTTCATTTCGTAGCTTGCTTTCATAATAGTTGAGCATTATTCTGTCATGCGTAATCACAGGAGGTTTTACTTCAGGTTTTAGTTCGATATTCCGGAACCTGTTATGGATGGCTTCGGCAGCTTTCCTCCCGTTAAATATCGCAATTGTTACCAGCCCCAGCTCCAGTGCGTCACCTCCTGCAAATGTGTCCGGAAGCTTAGTTTCGCCAATTTCATTAACTTTGATCCATTCCTTACCCTCATGAAGATTATCCAGGCCGTTAAAGTCAGGTTCCTGGCTGATGGCAGCAACAATAGTTGTTGCTTCAAGTTGAAAATAATCGTCGGGAACCGGAACAGGTCTGCGTCTTCCCGAGGCATCGGGATCACCCAATTCCATTTTCTGACATTTCATTCGTATAATTCTGTCACCGTCTTTTTCAAATTCAACAGGAGCTGCAAGAAACTCAAGATTAACACCTTCCTCTTCCGCTCCTATGATTTCTTCTTCTATTGCAGGCATCTCATTTCTGGTACGCCTGTAAACTATGGTAACATCTGCACCTAATCTCCTGGAAACACGGGCCGCGTCAATTGCGGTATCACCTCCACCTACTACCAGGACTTTATTTCCGACATCAATAATTTCCCCACTATTCATCATGTTCAAAAATTCTGTCCCGGTAAAAACATTTACAGCATCCTCATTAGGTATTCCAAGGAGCTTTCCTTTATGAGCACCGATACCAACAAAAATTGCGTTATAATTTTTCTGGAGTTCTTCATAAGGAATATCTCTGCCTATTGCCTTATTACAGTGGATTTCAACACCAAAATCCTCGATTCTTTTAATTTCCTGGTCGAGAACGTCCTGGGGAAGCCGGTAATCGGGAATTCCGTATCTAAGCATTCCACCTGCTTTGCTGAAAGCTTCGTATACCGAGACGGTGTAACCTCTTTTTGTTAGCTGGTATGCACACGAAAGTCCGGCTGGACCTGCACCGATTACAGCAATTTTTTCAGGAAATTTATCCTCGCTAATCTTCTTAAATGTGAAATTATTCTGCAGAGCAAAATCTCCCACAAACCTTTCAAGATTATTGATGCTTACTGCGCCATCTTTGTGTTTCCTATTGCAGTTGCCTTCACAGGGATGAGGACAAACCCTTCCACAAATAGAAGGGAATGGATTCTTTTCGGTTAGGATGTTCCATGCTTTTTCAAAAGATTCGGCATGATTCCCGCCGTTGTCATCAGACCAGCTGATCGTTGTCAGGAATTCCCGGATATTGGTTTCGTTGGGACAACCGTCAGCACAGGGGGGCGTCTTCGGGACTTGCACCGGTCGCAGCGGAGACGATTCAACTGATGATCCCCCTGAAGAATGAGATCTCAATCCTCCAAGTGGTTTCTTTGCTTTTTTTACAATCTTAGCCATTTATGAACTCCGTTTAAATTCAAACCTATATCAGGCATAAGGATAAATACCTGCTTTAATGTCTTCCATCTGCTGCAGAACCAGGTTATGCTTTTGTTCATCTGTCATCAGATATCCAAGAAGGTATCTAACAATAAAATTCCTGGCATTCTTTCGGGATTCTTCCGCAAGCCTTATTGTTTCTTTTTCCAGCGCAATGTGCTTTTCTACCATATTCCACACCTCTCCGAGTTCTTCCGGTGCGAGCGTAAAAGCCTCTTTTTCAAAATTATCAATAATCAGCTGTTGAACTTTTTTGTGCATTGCCGAATCCTGCCTGATAATTTCCATGATCTGTTTAACCACAGGATTTTTAGTTTTGGATATGATCTCAGATGTCGATCTTACAGAGTCATCCTCTACTACCTGCCAGGTTTTTAATGTTTCCACCAGTTTTTCATTTAGTTCTTTTTGGGAAGCCATGTTTCATCCTCTAATAATATTTTTGAATTCTTAATATCGTTATATGTCTGTGCGGCTTTAATCATGCCGGCGACCCATTCCCGGGATGCAAGTGCATGGACATGAATATAAGTGGCAAATACATTTTTGTATAATAGTCCATCCCGTCGCCCAATACTTCCGGTACCTCTTACGACTGAAAGAGTACTCTTTATCCAGGGATCATAATTGCAAATCTCTGAATAATGAAATTCGTG
Source organism: uncultured Ignavibacteria bacterium (assembly GCA_963774455.1). Taxonomy (GTDB): domain Bacteria; phylum Bacteroidota; class Ignavibacteria; order Ignavibacteriales; family Ignavibacteriaceae; genus DATFVA01. The sequence continues at coordinate 266,730 of CAVZFD010000003.1, read as the reverse complement.
ACCTTTAAGGGTAACTCCCTCCTCGAAAAATGGATTATCTTTGTCCACAAGGGCTTCAGAATACCCATGTCCACGTGGCTTATCATACATTTTGATCTCTATAGGAAGTATTCCTGTTAATGGATACTCCCTGCCTCTCCAGGTAATCTTCTTCGCAAGGTACATTAAACCACCGCATTCAGCATAAATAGGTAAACCATCTTCAGCTAATGCTTTTATAGCAGCATTAAATTCAATGTTTTCTGACAACCGGTTAAGATTTATTTCAGGAAACCCTCCCCCAATATAAATTGCGTCAAGTCCCTCAAGTATAACCTTTATATCGGATGTGATCTTTCTTTCTGCAGATATCGGGGTAAGGCAGGCACCCTTTTCCTCAAGTAATTCCAAGTTTTCAGGATAATAGAAGGAAAACGAATTATCCCTGAAGACACCTATCTTCACAATATCATTCTTTATAATCCTGCCTGACTTAATCTTTCCTGCAGGTTCAGATTTAGATAGTGGAACAGATGTTTTGGCTATGGACAGAATTTTAGAAATATCTACATTTTCTTCTATAATTTTATTTAATACTTCCATTACCTCAGATTTTTCCTGAAGTTCTTCCGGCATAACCAATCCCAGGTGTCTTGAAGGCATAATAAACTTATCGGGAAGCTTAGGGATTGTACCTAGTACTGGTATTCCTGTTTCCTCTTCTATAGCTTCCTTGACTATTCTTATGTGCCGTTCACCAGCACAACGGTTTAGAATCACACCTTCAATATGAAGTCTGGGATCGAGATGCAGACAGCCAACAATAGACGCAGCAGCAGTTCGTGTAACTTTGGTAATATCCTGTACAATTATTATTCGAGACTGTAAGCAATCAGCGAGCTGTGCAGTACTATGAGTTCCTTTGCTGTCCATTCCGTCAAAGAGGCCCCTGTTCCCTTCAATAATATTAATTCCATTTTCTAATGCATTGTTGAGAAAAGATCTCTTAACCATTGGAAAGCCCATCATATAACTGTCGAGATTCCTGGCTGGTTTGCCCGAAGCTAAACTCAGCCAGGCAGAATCAATGTAGTCAGGCCCCTTTTTAAATGCAGCTACATCTAAACCTCGATTTTTAAGAGATACAAGCAGTCCGCAGGTAACAATAGTTTTACCTGAATCCCCGGATAGTCCGCTTATGACTATCCTGGGGTAATTCCTGGAAATCATAACCTTCCCGGCGAAAATGTTAATCTAATTCTCAGCGCCTTCTTTGTGCGGAATCTCGATAAAGCTCCCGCCAAAGTAAGTATATACACACTTTCCGTTTTCTATCAGGTCCCTGATCGCAGATTTAGCTAATGTTTTATCACACCTTTCGCCGTACAATTCAAGCACAGCCTTGGTAAGATCTGTAGCCTTCCATTTTTTTTGTCCCATACTGTCTTTTATCAACCGGAACATTGCATCAGAGACTTCTTCAACTTTAACTTGCTCGGCCATATAAACCTCCTCCTAATAAGTAAGATGAGCTGATCGTTTAAATGTTAAGCCGGCATGTTTGAAATCATCAATATGAACTTTCTCAAATGGAATTCCCGTCAACCTGAAGAACTTCGGCCAGCCGATACGGTTAATCCATTCGCCCATTCTCTCATGAGGCTGTGCATTAGTGGCCCAGACTTCTACAAGATTTCTAACTGCCTCGACAACTTCCGGCCAGCGCGGCGGATTGTTGGGCAGGAATGGTATTGCCAGCTTTGAGAACATCGGTTCACTTCTGGCGTTGGAAACTTTTCCTCCAACCCATATTGATACGCCGTCATTCAAGGGATCGTTAAGTGGCATTGCAGGACAAACTGTGTAACAGTTTGCACAGAACATACACTTTTCCTCTATAACCTCTACTGTTGATTTACCGTCATAAGTTACGGGCTTTATCGCTGCAGTAGGACAGGCCGAAACAACTGATGGTATTTCACACATAGCATTTAGGTTGTCACGGTTAACCTTTGGAGGCCTTCTGTGAATTCCGAGAATCGCTATGTCAGAACAATGGACCGCCCCGCACATATTCAGGCAGCATGCAAGGGCAATTCTGAGCTTTGCCGGTAATTTCATTTCGATGAAATACTCAATAAGGTCATCCATCACCGATTTTACGATACCTGATGCATCCGTCGCCGCAGAATGGCAGTGTACCCAGCCCTGGGTATGAACAATGCTGGAAATTGAATTTCCCATACCGCCCACAGGATGCCCAAGCGCTTTCAGCTCTTCAATCAGCGGATCAATCATTGATTCATCGGCCAACAGGAATTCAACGTTGTGCCGGCTGGTAAATCTCAGGTAACCGCCGCAGTATTTATCTGCAAGGTCAGCATATTTCCTGATTTTTTCGATACCTAAAAGTCTTGGAGAACCGGCCCGGACTGTATACAGTTTTGCTCCTGTCTCAGAAACATGAACCATAACACCAGGCTTCATTATTTCGTGATATTTCCATTTACCGTAATTTTCTTTAATGATCGGGGGCAAAAACCTTTCATAATGCGGCGGACCGATATCGGTTAGTCTTTTCTTTTTCTCTTCAGCCATTTTTTTCTTCCTTTAAAAAATATTTCAGATATTAAAAATTAACTGATTGACAAAATCATGTTTCTTTAACCAACTCAGCGGTTTCTTCAGTAACTCCCTCTTCGGAGTCTTCTTCAAAGTATTCTTCGTAGAATACATAGGGGTTCTCCCTGGGATGAGCAACCATTTCGGGAATAGGTTCAACACCTATTGCCTCAAGGAAATTACCCATACCTACTCTTAAAATGAATTCACCGACTCTCTCACGATTTTTACCTTCCTCTGACCATAACTCGTGTATTTTATCTACAAGGTCAATTAATTCCGTATATGGTGGATCGAGCTTTATGAATGGTATTAAAACAGAAGAAAGCAATGCACCCTCAACTATTGGAGCTTTTGAACCGATTAAAATACATGCCCCGCGTTCTTTACCAGGAGCCAGTGCCTTAGGCATTGTATTTATACAGTGCATACATTTTACACAAGACCGGTTATCTATGGTGAGTTCCTTTCCATCCCAATCCATACATTTAGCAGGACAATTATTAACTATCTCCTTTTGAATATCCATACCTGATTCCGCATATTTCGTAACCTCATTTTTATCCATCTGGATGTCATCTTTCCAGGTGCCGACAATTGACATATCCGCTCTTGCGACAGCGGCGACACAATCATTCGGACAGCCGGACATCTTAAATTTCCATTTATATGGGAAGGCCGGCCGATGTAGTTCATCCTGGTAATGCATGGTCAGAAAATATGTCAGGGCCATAGTATCATAGCATGCCCATTCACATCGCGCTTTACCACAGCAGCAGCTTGGCGTTCTGACATCTGAACCTGATCCGCCAAGGTCGAAGCCTAGTTCGGTTAATTCCTGGAATATAGGCTCCAGTTCCGCTGTCTTTGTTCCCAGGAAAACAATATCTCCGGTTGAACCGTGCATATTTGTTAGACCTGAACCATGCTTTTCCCAGATGTCGCATAACTTTCTTAAAACATCTGAGGTATAAAACCAGCCCGCAGGCTGATTTATACGCAGAGTGTGAAAGTGAGAGACATTAGGGAAATCCTCGGGCAGATCTGAATATCTGCCGATTACGCCTCCTCCGTAACCAAGAACTCCAACTATTCCACCGTGCTTCCAATGACCTACCCTTTCTTCGTAAGAACGTTCCAGCTGTCCCAGAAGATCATTAGCCATCGGGTTGTTCTCGGCTGCTGATTTAATTTCTTTAACGAAACTTGGCCAGGCACCTTTTTCAAGTTCATCAAGCTTTGGTGTCTTCCGTTTTTTCTCAGCCATTTTATCTCCTGTTATTTTGATTTTTACAGTTTCCTGTTTGTTTGCAGAACAAAGTTTTTATAAGGTATTTAAGTATTTCCTGATTCCTCCCTGGAAATCTTAACCCAAAAATCCTGAATAAAACTTATTGAAGCAGGGGTGTAATTACAATATGAAATTAGGTTTTGTAATCTATGTGTTGTATTGTTGAACTTTCAGGTGAGGTTTAAATACGACTTTATTTTACAGGTATATGGAGAGATCTGACGGCAAGTTCTACGATAAAGGTTCGCATTTCGGGACTATTTTTTGGTAGGTCCATTGGCAGCGGCAAAGTGCCGCAATTAAAGTTGGTAAAGTATGTTTTACAGGGTTTCTGCAGATAAAGAGAAAGCCGGCTGAAACCTATAGGCAGAGGAACAAGCATCCACCAGGCTATCCATCCATTTATTATTGGAAGAGGATCGTACTTTATCATATGAAACTTTTCAAATCGCTTTTGAAATGCTCTTAATAATCCTTCAAAACGTATGGTTGGTTTTTCACTAATCCTCTCTTGAAGCCGGTCAATGAAATACCCCTTGGAATTAAGTACAATTTCCTTCATACTTTTGTCCTTAAAGATTACAAGGTAATCTTTAAGCTGGCATGCCTGGTTGGTTTTGTAGGCAGTAATTGCTTCGAGGATTAAATTTTTTAAATCTGGTGCATAGTACAGCTCACTTTTCAAATGCTTGTCATAACAGGCACGTGTATAATGATTATATGTTGTGGCATACGGAAAGACAACTTTTAAAGCGTCTTCTATGGATTTCAGGCCGTACGACATAAATGTGGGACAGACGAATCCCCTGCAATTCATCCGATCCAGAAGCCTTATCCATATTTCTTTGGATTCACCTCTCCCTACCTCAAATCCAAGCACAACTGTCGATAGCGCGTCAATCGCTAGTGCAAGGTATAAACAATGTTCCTTATTGCTGCTGGTGCTGCATTTGAATTTTTTGCCGACGAGGTGAATCAGCCTGGCCTCATGCTTGTTCGTAGCCGCATCCAGATATTCCTCCCAGGAAGGACATTCTTCAAGATATTCTCTTATCTTTTGGTTAATCCTTATTGGAGAACTATGGTAAAGTGAACAAAGATCACGGTAAGAATAACCGCTAAAATATGCCTCAGTAAGAGCCCCGTAATTTGGAATAGGTTTGGAAGCTCTATTTTCAACCCAGGTTTTATGGCAATATCTGCATCTGAACCTCTGTATATCAGCAGAAGTTTTCCCATGTTTGATTATCCTGCTGCTGTTACAGAACGGACAATTTTCTGCCTTCTCTGCTGTGATTTGTCCCTGATACGCCTGTGGAGAGATTGCCTGTGTGTACAATATTCCTTCCTTTTCAAATCAATTGTCTACGGTAATGTATTTTGAACGATCCGCTCAAACCAGCTAGTTCTGCAAATACCTGCTTTGATATCACCCATATCCGTTACGCTAAAAGCTGGCTTTTTAGGATGAATATTTGTCTTCTAACCCTATTTTCCAATATTTATGCCAACAACATTTTGTTTACAAAACAATGAGAAACACATTTTGTATCAAGTGGTGTGTATAAATATTTAACATTTTTAAGGACCCTTTTCTCTGAAATGCTAATAACTATTATTATGGATGATAATTATTTATATGAGCAAGTATATCGCTTGTTTATTATCTGATTATTCCTTAGTTTTGAGCATATGCTCATAATGCTTCGGGATTTGAACCTTGCAAATTGAATCCAAAGCCCGTTAAGAAAAAATGATCACAAATTTATAATTGTAATAAATGCCGCGACCAAAAAAATTTCGCAGAATTTGCTGTAATCCGTCCTCTTTCTATTTCAAACCAAGGGGTATCCCGATGTTTGAATTGGAGGAAGTGATTCTGGAACAGGATGAACTTGAGTCTCTAAGACTTGCGGATTTGCTTTCATATTCACAGGAAAATGCAGCTGTTGAAATGAATATATCAAGGGCTACTTTCGGAAGGATTGTGGGAAGCGCACGCAAAAAACTTGCGGATGCAATTTTGAATGGAAAAGCGGTCAAAATTATTCAGTAATTAAATATAGAGGAATTAGTATGTCAGAGAAATTAAATTCAGCCGAAGCCGGACATTTTTCCGGTAAAATTGCTGTTGCAACTAATGATGGGCAGCGAGTGACCGGACATATCGGAAGATGCAGGTCATTTATGATTTTTGAATTGAATTGCGAAAAAATTGTAAATAAAGAATTAAGGGAAAATATGTTCACGCATCACAGGATGCATCATGAACATCAGCATCATGGTGAAGGAGGAGGACATTCTCATTCAGATCTTATCAATGGCCTGAAAGACTGCAGTTACCTCATATCGAGCGGCGGCGGCTGGAGAGTCGTAGAAGATTTAAAGCAGAATAACATCACTCCCATTTTTTCTGATGTAGAACTTATTGATGAAGCCCTTGATAAATTTATGAAGGGTGAATTAAAGGACGATGCAGGTTTAATCTGCAGGCACGATTAATATGAAAAAGCTTTTCAGACAGGCGCAAGGTTTAAAAGTTCATTAACCTTCTCAAATAGCAGGTCTCTGTCTATTGGTTTTTCAAAATAGCCTTCAGGCATATGTACCTGTTTACGATCCTTTATAAACCTCTTGAAATCTGATGCAACCCCTGTAATAATGATTACAGGGGTGTTCTTTGTTGAAGAGCTGTTTTGTAACTCCCGTAAGGCTTTTAGCCCTGATTCTTCCGGCATGGATATATCAAGAGTGATTATATCAGGTCGTTCCGCTATAGCCTTCTTAACTCCCTCTTTTCCATCGGGAGCCGTTATTACTTCGAAATTCTTTACCTTAAAAAAAGTTGCAAGGTATAATAAAATATCTTCTTCATCATCTATTATTAATATTCTTTTACGGTTTTCCATTTTTTCACCTTCAGATTTGTCCGCTGTTTAGCATCTACCTTATTTCAGCTCCCATTCTATAAACGGTTTTTCAGTATCTACCATGGCATTTACAATCAATTCAACAAGTCCACCATATATTATCCCGCATTTTTCAAATGCATTATAGTAAGTCAACCCATCCCGGAAGGCCCCTTTACAATTAGAACAGGGCGCACATACATATTTATGTACAGAAGGTTCAATGTTCTCCCGGAATGCCTCAAGCACCTGCTTAAACTTCATTCTAAATGATATAGCATTCCTCCAGTCGGGGAAATTCTTACCCTGGAAAATAGCAAAACCGCTGCCTCCTCCGCAGCAGTAATTATTAACGCCATGGGGCTCCATTTCAACAAATTCAGGACATAAATATCTTAATATTTTCCTTTGCGGCTCTACAATACCCATCGATCTTGCTGTATTACAGGGATCATGCAGTGTAACAGGAAAATTATTCTTTTTAGGATCAAATTTTATTTTTCCGCTGAATACTATTTCTTCAAGTACCGGGAAAGCACTTTCTCTTGGTATAATATTGTCTTCAACAAGTATTCGGTCGGCAATTGGCATCAATGCTTTATGAGCATGTCCGCATTCCCCCATAACAATTTTTTTTACTCCCAGCTTTTTCGCGATCCTGATATGCTCGAGAGCCACTCTTGCAAGCTGGACATCATCATAGAATAATCCATAATTTACTGAATCATAGCCGCCCATTTCAGACGACAACGTCCAATTAATACCTGCTTTTTCAAATATAATGGCAAATGCCATAATGTTTTCAGGCCAGGAGAGATATTCGCCAAAGTTATGGATTAAGAGAATATCAGCACCCTCTTTATCAATCGGTATTTTAATGTCGATATTATGAACATCTTTTAAATCTTCTTCGATAAAATCTATAATATCAAGCATTGCCGTTGGATTAGTTCCGGTAGATGAACCAGTTTTCATCTGCTTCATAGTACCTGAATTGTGAAGTTCTTCCGGCGCAAGTTCAAGTTCCTGGCTGAAAAGCTTTCTGATTTCCCTCGTTATCAGTCCGTTGTCAACCCCAATGGGACATGCCTGTGCACAGCGCCTGCACATGGTACACCGGTATGCAAGTTCTGCAAGTCGTGCAACGGTATCCCAGTTAAGTTCAATATCAGATCCTGTGAACTTATTATAAAATTTTCCGCCCGATTTTAGATATTTATTAATGATTCTTCTTAAGATTTCCCCCCTGAAGATCGGCCTGTATATTTCCTCCCTGCCGCTGGAAATATAAATGGGACATTCATCGGAGCAAGTCTGACATTTCATGCAGTTTTCCATAGAAAGAAGCAGGGGTTGAAGGAAAGTCCAGTTATCCTCCTTATTAAAAAGCTTTTTCAATCCGGATAAAAACTTAGCCACTCTTTCTTCTTTTTCTGCTTCATTTGCAGGAACTGGAATTGCAATAGCCGACAATCCATCGAGAGAATGCTCAAGCCTGTTCTTCTGATCATCTGTCAGTTCTTTTACGGGAGAATCAACCCAGTCCTCATATGGATAAGGAAGCCGCATATAATTTGCAGGATCAAGGGTGGTTATCTGACCATTCGGCTTTGTAAAATCTTTAATTGATTTCATTTTGCCTTCCTTTCGATCAGTTGCTGCTGTTGTAATTGCATCCATATGTTTACTTTGCATTACTGACCTCCGGGGGTAGTTTTGTCGCTACTTCTCCCCACGTTTCTCCTGTCTTAATATGAGGGGCCGACCAGGTTACACCGAAATTCAGAGCTTGCTTTATCTTATGTTCAAGTTTGCTACCTTTAAAATTAGGATTATCATCCCAACGAACTTCGTGATACGTGAAATATTTGGCAAACAGATGCATCATCCTTGTAAGCGGAAAATATAGGAGGAAGATGGAAACCAGGGCAATGTGTATAAGGAAAAATGGTTTGGCAATTACCGTAAAATTAAATGTAAATAAATTTTTAAGGTAAATTTTATATAGAATAAAGGATGTATTTGAGGGACTCAGCGTCAATACAATACTGATGGTTAATAAAAGAATGAAAAAAAGATTCATGAAATCCATAGGAGAATTATATATCCTGAACTTCTCATCTGTAGCTCTTTGTATTAATAATCCCAGGGTGCCGAAAAATGTCAGAATCATTGCAGTATACCCGACAACATTGGTACTATAAAAGAGAATATACTCAGCAGTGCTGCTTTTCCAGTACATATCTGCGGCGGAGCTGAGATCCAGAATAACAGAAAGTATCATAAGTGTGAAAGCTGCCATTGTTAGATACAAACCCAGGTGAAATGGAAAAGAATAATACCAGAGTTTTTTGTTATTATGATATACTCCCTTCAAGAAAACGATTTCCTCAAACATCACCAATAACTCGGCAAATTGACTTTTTTTATTTTTCTTCTTCCACCATTCAGTCTCTTCATAGTATGAGCCGCCGTACTTATTACGATCAGCTTCGTGAGCTACCGGATATAAATCCCATCTGAGGTGAAGCGGGGTCCTTGCATAATGCAGTATCTTGCTTACTATAAGAACAAGGAAAACCATAATGGAGAAATATGTAAGAAGGTAAAGTATTAGCATTATTTACTCCCGGATTATAAAGTGTAAGCCTGAATCAGCCGGTAATTGAATCAAAAGGTATTAACGGGAAAATGTAAAATCAAAGTCAAATTCAGGAATGTATCCCGAATGTTGTCAGACAGAAATATTCTGTAAATAATATCATCATTTACTTTTACCTACAAGTTCTTTCAGTTTATTTAGAGTATCAGAATCGGCGTCATCAATCAGATTTTTTAGGTAGTTCTGCAATTCCACCATTTTCGCAGATTCTTTCTCCGCTTCACTCGTTTCCATATTCAGTATACTTTTTACGGCCGCTATATAATTACCAGGCTTTACAGGTTTTTCAAGATATACTCCCGGACCGGACATAATTAAATTCCTCAAATCTGATTTGCCGAGATCATCACGGGCATGCCCCGTAACAATAATTACCGGGATTTTCGCCCATTCTTTCTCTTTTTGAAGTTCGTGATATAATTTAGCTCCCGACTTATGAGGCATAACAAGATCGAGTGAGATTAAATCAGGTTTTTGTTTTTTTATTTTTTGCAGAGCAATATCACCGTCTTCTGCGGTAATAACATCAAATCCAGCTTCGATGAGTGCAGCCTGCAGGAAGTTTCGAACGTCTGCTTCATCATCAACCACGAGTATTGTTTTCTTATGTTTTTCAATCATGATTTTCTCCTGCTTTAATTTATTCCTTCGATTCTTTATATAAAGCCATTAATCTTTTACGATGAAATTCCATCTTAAAATCTGCACCTTTACCTTTTTGAGAGATTACGGTTATTTTACCCCCATGTTCTTCAACAATTTTTCTGGTGGTTAGTAAACCGAGTCCTGTCCCCCCTCCTCCTTTGGTCGTGAAAAATGTGGTAAATATTTTTTTCTTTATTTCATAATCGATTCCGCTGCCATTATCCTGAACTTCAAAAATAATCTTGTTCCTTTTTTCAGATACCCTGATTGAAACCTCGGTCCCCTTCTTTTCCGACATCAGACATGCATCTATTGCATTTGAAACTAGATTGGTCAGACAGGTATGTATACCTGCCTTGTCAAACGGAACTGGTTTAATACTGCCCTCAATAACAGGTCTAAGTTCTATACCCGATTGAGCAGCTACATCTTTATACAAATCAACAATTTCCATAATAAGATCGGCTGGGTCGACTATTTCCAGATCAGGGACTCTTCCCTTAGAGAAGCTTAAAAAGTCCTTAACCAGTGAAGTGGTTTTATCAAAATTTCTTTCCAGCATTTCCCAGCCCTGGTTTATCATCTGCTGATCATTTTTTTTCAAACCGAGACTTACAATGTATTTTCCCCCTTCCAGCCCCATTAAAATATTCTTTATACTGTGTGCTAGTCCCGCAACCGTCTGACCCACGGCGCCCAATCTCTTTGATTCTATTACTTTTTCTTCCAGCTTTTTCATACCGGTAACATCATTGGAAATCTCTATTACATAATCAATATTTTTAGCATCTTTTATCATAGCAGAGGTACTAACAACGTAATATATTTTTTGTCCATGAACTCCTATTCCCTGCTGATGAGAACGATGTACTTTTCCATCCTTAAAGGTCTTCACGGCAGGACAATTAAGACACCTCGTTTTCCTTCTCTTATATATTTCATAGCAGTGTTCATTAAGTGCATCCCCGAAGTTTTCACGAAATGAATCATTCGCCCGTACGATTCTGAAATCTTTGCCTATTACGGTAAGGTAGCAAGGTACTCTGTCAAAGAGTGTTTGATACTCCTCCTTCCATAAATTATTCTTATCTAAAGTTCCGGTCATTTTCTAACCTGTTAATCGTTCAATATTCCAGATAAAATTTTTAATATCGATCGGTTTCTCCATATAACACGCCGGAGAGGGAATCGACTCATCCTTAACATATGATCTGAAATTGAATTTATCAGATTCAACTATTCCACTGATAATTATAACGGGGATACTCTTCAGTTCTTTTTCCTGCTGAAGCTTAATGTAAAAAGATATTCCTGTTTCCTTAGGCATAACAATATCCAGGCAAATAAGATCAGGATGAATTTTTTTCAGGATCTGCTCTGCAGTATTTACATTAGCTGCAGAATAGGGTTTATATCCATTTGCTGCTAATACAACGGTTAAATAAGCTACAACATCTGGTTCGTCATCAACTATCAATATTTTTTTCACCGGCATATACTATTTCGTTTCCAGTACAACTTCTTTAACATCAGGAAGAATTACACTATTAAAATGGGGGACGTTAATTTTCCAGTTGATTCCTGCAGTCAAATTCTCAGGAAGTTCTGTTTTATGACAGCTTGAGCATCGGGCTAATTCTGATTTGGTTTTATCTTCCTTCGATTTCTTCATATGGCATGACACACATAAATTATGCAGGGCATCGGTGTAAGAGAGTATATCATAAGTTTTGTTAACCTTTATTACTCCGGCTTCAAACTTATACGACTTGTGACAATCTCTGCATCTTTTAGCTGAATCTGCGCTCCGGTTCTGCTCTTCTCTGTGGCAGTCGATGCATTTTAGATTTGCCCCGTAAACATCCGAATGCCAGTCGTGCTGAAAGAAGTCTGCCTGCGTATACATCCCGGTATGACATTCCCAGCACTCGCTCAGCTTTTCACCCGGAAGATTTAAATGATGACAGGTTGAACAGTTCTCTTTTCCAATACGTTCTATATGAGCCTGATGAGGGAATTTTACAAACTGGTCGTCTCTGTTTCCGTTCACGTAAAGGGTGTCCAGACCTGATGCACGAAAGACTTTCACATCCGTTATTCCCTCACTGTGAATATGATTTCCCGGTGTCAAAGCCAACCCGATCGCAAAGCTGATAATAAAGGCAAGAGAGTGTTTGGTTAAATTAGTTACATCAGGAGTCCCAAGCCATGTTCTTGAAGTGTAGTCAAACTCGGGAAGCGTGTGCGGTAATGAATCAGGTTCCTTAGGCTGCAGATCCCAGATGTTGAAATTCTCAATTGCAAATAAGAAAACTAATGACGCAATTGATATGATTCCAAGACTTGTTACAATTTCAGTTATTAAAGGAGTATATGAATCCCCCGTCGTACCCAGCATTACGAGTCCGCCTACATCGATACGGTTCATCATCATACCAAATACAATCATAAACGAACCTATCCATTGTACGGGCAACGTTTTACGTAATTTGGGTACGGAAAAGAGTACTGCAGGAATTATAGTCGATATCAAAAGCTCTGTTATAAAAAGATTGCTCTGCCAGCTCCCGTTAAAGATTAAACCAAACTTACCCTGCGCTATTATATCTGAAATCTTCACAATAAAATATATTGAAAGGACCCAAACAGCGATTTTACAAAGCTTAGACACCAGGTCCGATTCAGGTTTGCGTTTGTACAACCAGTGAGAAACAAGACTTTCAAAAGATACCATCATTAAACCAAGCGCAACTGCCGAAATAAAGAATTGAACCGGCAGAATATTTGAATACCACAGCGGGAAAAGCTTGAAAGGCATAATCAGGAATAAACTGCCCAATGAAGATTGATGAAGAGTGGAAAGCATTATTCCCAGCAGAACAAATACAAAACGGAACTTCATCAAAAAGTTTCTGAGCTTTGCATACCTGCTGAACTTCTCTAATGGAACAGGACTGAATTCGAGGAGCAGCACGCCTGTGTATAGCATAACGCACCAGCCCACTTCAAATAACGGTGAATGAGGATTCCAGTAAATTATCATATGCCAGATGTTCCACGGCAGTCCAAGATCCACAAGCAGGCTTATAATTACAGCAAGGTAGCCGAGGAAAGCAGTAAGTACAGCGGGCCTTACGAGGGGATGAAATTCCTCCCGCCTCATAATATAGAAGATAGCTGTCAGTACAAAGCCGCCTGCGGCAAGGGCCACGCCACCCATAACATCGAACCCGATCCATAGTCCCCATGGGGTGGCATCATTCAAATTGGTTGTAACTCCTAATCCGAAAATGAAGCGGTTAAGGACAACCGCTGCAGCAAAACCGGTGATTACCCATAAGATAAGTTTTGCATTCCTTACTCTATTCATCAGGAGATTCCTTCTCGTTACTTTCTTTACTAAGCTTCATCCGGCGCCGGATGATCCAGTTAAGTCCAAGCATGGCTCCTCCCATTCCTACAAATGCAAACGGGACGGATTCCATCGCAGTTGCTGTTTTTTCGGGCAGAGGCTTGTCGCCGAGATTTACGGGGTACGAAAGAAAATCAAGGTTTATATCGGATAAATATAGAACCGAAGTTCCACCGACTTCATGCTCCCCCCATACTTTATTGATGTATCGGCCGGGGTTATCCTTGATTCTTTTATGTGCAATATTTAAAAGTTCCTCTCGTTCACCGAATATTGTAGCCTGCTCGGGACATACTTCCGTACATGCCGGCTGCTTTCCATCTGTTATCCTGTCATAGCATAGGATACATTTTTGTACATATGGAACTGACTTATCCCATTCATACCGTGGAATGCCATAAGGACAGGCCATCATGCAATACCGGCATCCAAGACACTTATCTGCATCATACACAACAGCGCCGATTTCAGTTTTATGAAGTGCTCCTACCGGGCAGACTGAAGCGCAGGAGGGTTCGAGGCAATGACGGCACTGCTTCCTGATATAATGCTCACCTGGTTTCCTTATAATTGAAGTCCAGTTCTCAGCTGAGAGTCCATCATTCTTCTGCCACACTCTCGGGACATCATCTTCAAGGTGATGAGTTTTCTTGCAGGCAGCAACACATTCGAGGCAGCCGATGCATTTTGTAATATCTGTTAATATTGCTTTACTCAAACGGGGGCTCCTTTTTTGTTTAATGTTATACTGATCTTGTCATCTGTCTCCGGCGGGAATTTCCATGCCAGGGTACAGATTACATGAGAAAAAGGAGTAAGAACACAATGTGCAATTTTGGAAAAAGGAATCAGTACGAATATCAATTCGCCGGATAAAATATGTACCAGCATATAAAACCTGTAATATGAAGGAATAACATTAAGGTTCGCACAAACAAAACCGGTTATAAATGGAATAAGAAGAAGGATAAGCAAGAGATAATCCTGTCCCTTGCTTAATGCCCTGGTGGTCTTACTGCTCATCCGGCCGATAAATAAGGCCGCTCCGAAAATTATTGTCGTGATTGTTAGCCAGAGTGCCCAGCTGTGAGAAAGTGCAACCCAGGAAATCCCTAAAGCGCTGTCCCATAGCTGAATGTGAGCAAAGAGAAAAATAGGAACCAATATTAATCCTATATGAAAAAGGATGGAGAAAACAGAATAAATTCTGAAGTTTCCCCGCAGCCTCTTAAGAGGAAAGAACCATTCCCACGTACGACTGATAATCAGCTTCCATGGCATCTTTTTATCATCGGTATTTTTATAGGCCTTATAAGCGCCGCGAATATCGAGAAAAATAATTCTTATCAACCCCAGGACCAGCAAAGCAAAACTCAACCGGAAAAGAGGTCCCTTCGCAAATTCAAGTAGAGCATCCATCTAATTAACCTCTTCTTTTGAAGAATCTTTTTCTTTGACAATCAGTGAATCATCAAAGATGATTGCTTTATAAATAAGATCGTGCAGACCCACAACCTGGCAGTCAATTTTCTGATCTTCTACCAGTTCCCTGAGCTGCTTTTTACAGTTTGCACAAGGAGCAACCAAGATTTCACAACCTGCCTTTCGGATCTGGTCTGCTTTCAGCTTGCCGCCTATTGTTGTTCTGTAAGGTCTGATCTCATCAATAGAAACGGTACCTCCCCCGCCTCCGCAGCAGATATTATCTTCACCTGAGGGAGTCATTTCAATATAATTTTTACAGAATGCTTTCAGGATTTCTCTCGGCTGATTAACTATCCACCTCTGCCGGGCAAGATTGCAGGGATCGTGATATGATACCTTTTCTGTTATAACATCAGGATTAAACTTCAGCTTCCCCTCTTTCCATGCTTTATAAGTGTACTCCATAATGTTTAGCACAGGCAGAGAGTTCTCTCCCCCGCAGTAAACAGGAATAAAAGCTTTTGCAGAACGGGAAGCATGCCCGCATTCACCAATCAGGATATTTTTACCTGCGAGCCTTCTTGTTTCTCCATCGACCTGCTTAACTACTCTTTCCAGAATTCTGTCACTGTAGAATAAACCGTAATTTATTCCATCGTAGTAGCCAGTACCAATAGTCCAGTTACCTCCTGTTGCTGTAAATACAGCGGCAATACCCATCAGGGTTTCCGCCTCCATAAGGAAATCGCTCACTGCGGGAAAGAAGACATAGTCGGCATCGGGAATATCCATCGGAAATTTTATATGAACTGATTTCTCCTCAAACATATCGTCTTCAAGAAATTCAAGGGTATCCTGCAGCGCCGGCAGTGGAATAGCGGAAGTATTCTTAGTAGCTCCCTCAAGCTGTTCTCTCGTACTTACAATCAGCGCGCGCGGCGCTATTCCAAGCTCGCTTAAGATATACCTTCCCAGGTGCGTAATTAATCCGTGATCGATACCGGCGGGACATTCAAGGGTACACCTGCGGCAGGCAGTGCAATTATAATAACTGTCGGCCATCTTCTGAATTGTTTCTACGGTAATGTAGCCTTTACCGGAAAGACGCCCCTTCCAATACCCGCCAAGCGTAAAGTGCCTCTTGTAAATATCAAGAAGAAGTTCCGAACGTTTACACGGAATGTCTTCAATATCCCCCGTAGCCTGGAACACCTGGCAGGCAACGGTGCAGTTTGCACACCTGGCGCTCATTCTGACAAAATGATCGAGAGCCATTCTGTAATTAGAGTGTTTCAGTATTGCTGCGAATGCTTCAAGGAACCTGCGGGGAAGTTCTGATGTATTAAAATCTTCTACATGATAACGGACGCTGAGGTTTTGTCTATCAATTACTTCCGGTTTCTTCACCGATTTGAAAGCCTTGATCCGCTCATCTTCGGTTATCTTATTAGTCCTCATTTATTTCCCTTAAATTCGATAATAATTGGTGAAATGGACTTTAGGACTAATCTCCGATAGTCTTAAATCATTTCAAAAAAACATAAAAGAAGGGGAAAATTCAAAGGCTTATTAAAGGATGTATCCCATTTGTTGCTGATAAAGTTTTCACCGGTACTGACAAAATGGCAGACATTTTTCAAAATATCATTTAGGCTGTTATGAATCAGCCTGGCATGCGCCTTTTATAAGCCTTTTGGTCTCAAATTGAGACTCACAAAATGAGCCGAAAACGCAGTTTTTATTTTGTTGAGTTTATCAACATTCTGACAAAATGGCAGACTTCCTCAATGCCCTGCGAGCCACAAAGTGGATTGTCATTAAACTCACAACCGACCGGGAGCGAGAGGTTAAAAAGTACTTAAAGCGTATGTGGAGCGTATGTGAAGCGTATGTGGGATGCAATTAGATTGAAGCGGTAATTAAGTTTCAAAAGAATTAATTAACTAAAGTCCTGAGTGAGCGAGGTAATTTTTACCACAATCCCGGGTTGGTAATGGTCTTTCGGCCGTTAAATAAAATTTAATGGAAATTATTGGAAGGTAAATCCGATATTACCGTTTGGATGAACTTCGGATGTCTGATTCTTAAAAGAAATGGGAATTATAGGGATGAAAGGTATTTTGCTCTATATTTTATAGAACGCGCTGCTGGAAGGGATAACACTGGAGGGGGAAGATTAATAATATGACTTATTTACTTTAGGTAGTCGTCGTTGAGCGGTATATGGTATAAACCGTTGCCTGCCGTAATATACAGCTCGCGGCCCGACGGTGTAAAGGTCAGGTTCGAGGGAACTTCGGGCAGGACAAGAGAATCAATGAGGTAACCTTCGGGGCTGTATACTTGTATCTGCGGAGCTTCTTCATTCCTCACTGCAATGAAAAGGTTTCCGCGACTGTCCGTTTTTATTCCATCGGGACCGGCATCATCCCCAAACCTGATCAGCTCCTTGTCAAAAGTGATGCTGTCATTACCTGAAATGTTATAGCTGTAAACTGCCGCAACCGGATTATGGTTTTCGTCTCCTTCATAATTGCAGCCTACATAAAGAATTCTTTCGTCGGGCGAAAACGCTATCCCATTCGGCATAGTAATATTTTTGATAATAACTTGAACGTTATTATCGGTATTAATTCTGTAAACTCCCATTACTGGCTGATCAACATTTTCGTAACCGGTATACCGCGGGTCTGTAAAGTATACCCTGCCGTGACTGTCTATCGTCAGGTCATTGGGTGAATTAAAAGGTTTGCCGTTGTATAATCCTGCTATAATTTTACTTTTGCCGGTTTGCATATCTGTCCTTATGATCATCCGTCCGCCGAAATCCGCCCCTTCGCATACGACCATATTACCCAGCCGGTCGAACCTGATGCCGTTAGACATTCCGCTCGGTGAACGGAACACTACTGTTGTATCTCTGAGCGGATCGTACTTCCAGATGATCCCTGCTTCCATATCGGTTTCACTGGTGAAGGTCTGATCGCTGAAGTAAACACATCCGTCTTTGGCGACGGCCGGTCCTTCCGTAAAAAATCCTCCGTCAAATACTTTTTGGGGTTTTGGGTTTAATGGAAATACTTTACCTGGTTGGGAAAATATTGATGATAATCCGGATATCAATATGAGGAATAACAGCTTTTTCATAAGCGCTTTCTAAATTAAAAAAGACTCCCTTTTTATCAGATTTAATCAGTCCGGTCGGCAGAAAGTTGGACTTCCTGGATAAATTATGAACAAGAATTCAGGACTGCCCTTAAAGATTCTCCTTACCTTACCCTTTTGCCGTCTTTAAGAAAAGGCTCGGCTAAGCCTTTTAACGATCCGTCTGCTTCATAGATTGGTTCCGGGGAAAACTGAATTGCATACGCCCTTCTTAACTTATCTGTTTTATTCGCTCCGGATCTATGGAAAGTGGTGCTGGAGAAAACAACGATTGATCCTGCAGGACAGTTTGCGGGTATACCTTTTTCGGGACCAAAATATCCTTCCCTGTCATTTGAACCGGGCACAGGTTCATGCTCTACTTTTTCCTTTGTACCTGCCAGCGAATAGGGAAGAAGGTAAACCGTTCCGTTCTCTTCATTCACGTCATCAAGAGGAACCCAGGCATTAACATAATACTTATGCTTGTGATCAACATACCCTGAATCCTGGTGCCACGTAAATTCAGCTCCCTTGGGATCGGTGCCTTTTACAACAAACTGCTCCCAGAACAAGTAAGCTTCATTTCCTATTGTTGCTTTGCATATTTCCGCCATAAGATCACTGAAAATGAACTTGCCTAATTCAGGATGATCCTTAAAGGCAAGGAATACAAAGTATCGGCTGTTTCTTCTGCTCAGATTAAGGATGTCGGTACCGAGACTATCCATCTCCCTGTTCTGTTGTTCAATTAGTTCAACGCACTTGTTTCTTACTGTCTCAAGTTCTTTCTCCGGGATTATGTTCTCCAGGATGAAAAACCCGTCATCCCTGTATTTCTTTTTTTGCTCCTCTGATATCTTAAAGTCGGTCAGTGTACTCATATTTTTTTCCTGTTTTTGTTAAACTCTTTCCAGCTTTGTTACTCTGCCTCCCCTTATCCATTCAACAACATAAAGATTATCATCCTTATCTACGGCCATATCATGGGGACTATTGAATTTCCCGGCTTCAATTAAATTCCGTTCGTGTTCCGGCCACCCCGGCAATTCACATACTTTTTCGTTCTGCCCCAGGTATGTAATCAGTTTGGGTTCTTCCGTTCTCTTTCGCACTTTCAGATTTGGGGATCCTTACCCAGTTATCTATCCATTCATATTGAAAATTACCATGCCCTATAATCATGCATCATCTGTTCGTTTTTATTAAATCGCTTTCTCAGTCTCAAAATCAAAAAAGTGAAGTTTGTTTATGTCTAATAGTAATTCTTTTTTCTTTCCTGCCTCGGGAATTTCCCTCGCAGGAATCCTGGCAGTAAACTGTTCCGATTCAATATTAAAATAAAGCAATATCTCATTTCCCATCGGTTCCACCACTTCAAGCTCGGTATCGATGCTGCTGTATTGAATATCATTCTTAGTGATTGATGAATCATATATATCCTCGGGACGAATACCAAGCCAGGCGTCTCTGTTATTATAACCTTTCAGTTTCTCAGCTATACTTTCCCCGATTTTAATTCTGACTTTTTTTCCATCACTTTCAAATACTGTCTGCCCGTTAATAAATATTCTCCCTCTTATAAAGTTCATAGAAGGACTACCGATAAACCCCGCCACAAATTTGTTGGCAGGTTTATTATACAGTTTTAGCGGGGTATCCACCTGGTGAACAATACCGTCTTTCATTATTACGATCCTGTCTCCCATCGTCATCGCTTCGGTCTGATCGTGAGTAACATAAATCATCGTTGCATTTAATTTCTGGTGAAGCTTCGATATCTCGGTTCTCATCTGTACTCTTAACTTTGCATCAAGGTTACTCAGGGGTTCATCAAATAAAAATACCTTGGGCTTTCTTACAATAGCCCTGCCTACAGCAACACGCTGCCTTTGTCCCCCCGAAAGGGCTTTGGGTTTGCGGTCGAGATATTCCTCAAGCCCCAGTATTCTTGCAGCTTCATTAACACGCTCATTTATCTCTGCCTTTGGAAATTTCCTGAGCTTCAAACCAAACGCCATATTTTCAAACACCGACATATGCGGATATAACGCGTAATTCTGAAATACCATCGCTATGTCCCTATCCTTGGGTGAAACATCATTCACTTTTTTTCCGTCAATAAACAGCTCTCCATCGGTTATCTCCTCCAGTCCCGCTATCATCCTTAAAGTTGTGGATTTACCGCAGCCTGAAGGACCAACGAGTACAACAAACTCCTTATCATGAATTTCAATATTTACATCATCTACGGCTTTATTTCCACCTTCATAGATTTTGGTCACATTTTTTAATATTACTTCAGCCATTTTATCCGCCTGCTTTACTTGTTGATTGTTAAGAGCATCTCATTTGACTTTTGCGCCGCTTCATTCAGAGCCGCCTTCGGATTCACATTCCCGATAATTGCTTTTTCAACTGCCTCGGCAATATTCTGGTTTATTTCAACCCTGTAATAATCAATGGATGCCCTGGCCCGGCTTATTGCTATCTGTTCAACGAATGCCTTCATTGCCGGGTCTTTGTCTAAAAACTGTTTGTATTGGGGAAGATCAAGAACGGATTTCCTGACAGGCAGGTATCCTGATTCCTCTGAAAACTTAGCCTGGTTTTCCGGTTCAAGGATCCATTTAAGAAATGTCCATGCTTCTTCCGCGTGCCTGCTTTGCTTAAAGATTACAAGGTGTTCACCTGCAAGGTACGTTGCCCGGCCGGAGGGACCGGCAGGAAGAGATGTCACTCCCCAGTCAAAATTTTTGATTTCCCTGAATTCGGGTAAATCCCAGGGACCGTCCATTATCATTGCAATGGTGTTTGATATGAATCCGAGATCGTGTGTCAGCGTAAAATTCTCGAAGTCTTCGGCATCAAAAAGCTTCTTCCAGTATGAAAGCGCCTGAACTCCGGCCTCGCTGTTAAAAAGTACTTTAGTTTGATCATCATTTATTTCGATACCGCCGGCCTGCCATAAAAAGGGCGTCCACTGCAGCACCATCCAGATGCTTAAAGGACCTGAAGCAGGAAATGCAGGTATATAAAAACCATATTGGTCTTTTTTTCCGTCACCGTTTTTATCTTTTGTAAGTTTCATGGCATAGGCGTATAGTTCATTCCAGTTCTGCGGAGGCTTTTCCGGATCAAGCCCTGCTTCCCTGAATTTATTCTTATTATAGATCAGGGCAAGGGTTGTAGCTTCCATAGGCATCGCGTAAAGGGTATCTCTCCATTTGGCTGACTGAAGCGACTGAGGATAAATATCATCCATTTCCTCTTTTGTCAGTCCGTCTTTTCCTGAAATAAAATGATCCATCTTATAGATAGCATCAGCTTCAACCAGCTTGTTCAGGAAGTCGCTGTGTATCCACGATATGTCCGGCGCTGTTTTGCTTTGGATAGCAGTCACTAGTTTCTGAACCAGAGGATCACCGCTCGGAACATACTGCGCGTTAACATGAATGCCAGGATGCTCCTTTTCGAATTTGTCGATAAGACTATTCAAAGCCGGAATTGTACGTGAAACAAAACTGTGCCAGAAAGTTATCGTCACAACTCCCTGTTCAGTGTTTGAATTATCTCCGCATCCATTGAAAAGGATGAATACAATAATGAATAACGCTAATATTTTTTTCATAAAGAGGTCAGCTTATTTGAATACTGAAAAGTAATCTGCGAAGAAGCGGTCTGCATTTACCTCTAAGGCAGCCTGGTGTTTTCCTTTTTTATCTTTCTCCCACAGTATCATTCCCTGTTTTCCCGGTTCGGTCAGTTCAATTTCCACTTTTCCTCTCTCAAATGAGCAAACGGATCTGTCAAAAATACTCACTGCCGCCAGCGGATCGTGAAATGTAACCTGATCCCATTCCCTGAAGAATTCTTTTGAAAATTCCAACACCGGTTGAAGGAGCTTATGAGAAGAAAATCTTTTTTTAAATTCGGCAGGCTTCATTGTCACCTGTGAAGTCACATCCAGTCCTATCGATTTATGCATCTTTAGTTTCGCATTATAAACAATTGATGATGCATGATAATCTCCCATCGCATTCCATTCTGTTTCCGGCAGACCCGGCTTCTTCCTGAGAAAATTTCCACACATCGAGACTACTCCTTTTAACAAAGAAGGTATTTCAGGATCAACTGAAAACAATAATCCTATATTCGTTAAGGGAGCTATAGTCAGAAGAATAACTTCACCTGGATGCTTTCGTATTGTTCGTCTTAAAAACCCGACTGCTTCCCCCTCAGGATATTTTTCTCTGTGAGGGTATTTTTTGAGAGCTGCTGCCTGACGGGCTCTAACCTGCAGCTGCGGTATGAGAAGTGGATTCGCCGCCCCAGGGTATATAGGAACATTCTTGCGGGCAATTTTACACAATGCATCCGCAAGCATCGCCCGTTTACGGGGCTCTCCTGTAACGGTAGTAATTCCCAACAGATCACAATCCGGATTTGCCAACAGCCAGGCCAGGCAGACGGCATCATCGATATCGCTTCCGATATCCGTATCAAGAATTATTTTTGTTGACATCTACTTTTTAATTGTCTTTGATATTTTCTTAATAAAGTCCGGATTTGTTCCGCAGCAGCCCCCTATAAAATCGGCTCCCGAATCTAGGAGTTCGGGAATGTATTTTGAAAATTCTTCGGCAGAGGTTTGATAGACAGCTTTGCTGTCGTGCATTTCCGGCAGACCTGCGTTCGGCTTTATCCATATAGGAAGAGTTGTAGAGACTTTAAGTCTTTTGCATATATTAGTAAAACCTTCAATTCCCTGCCCGCAGTTCGCACCTATTACATCAGCACCTTCTTTTGTAAGCTCAATAGCAGTCTCTTCGGGTGATTGACCCATCATAGTATGTTCCTTATTTCTGCCTGAATCAAAGACCATCGATACAACAACAGCAAGTCCTGTTTCCTTTGCAGCTTTTAAGGCTGCTTTTGCTTCTGCAAGATCCGACATAGTTTCTATTACAATACCATCAGCACCTGCATCCTTAATTGCATCAGACTGCTCTTTGAATATCTCGTAGAGCTGCTCTTCGGTCACGTCTCCGGTCAGCAGGAGCTTACCGGAGGGTCCCATCGATGCAAACACGCAGGCTTTATCTCCGGCTGCTCTTTTCGAGATCTCTACTCCGGCTGTGTTGATTTCCCTGACTTTATCATCGAGTCCGAATCCTTCAAGAGCGATTCTGTTGCTTCGGAAGGTATTGGTAAGAATAACTTTACTACCCGCTTCTACATATGAACGCGCGACTTCCTCAACCTGGACGGGATGAGTTAAATTCCACGAATCCGGACATTCGTTCAGACCTAATCCTTTCTCCTGAAGCTGTGTTCCCCAGGAACCGTCAGTAATAACTGTACCCGAGCTTAGTAATTCCCCGATGATTTTTTTCATACCTTGTTTTCTTTCATGGTTAATCCCATAATACCCGAAGTCGATTTTTCCGGTAACATAATATGCGAGTCTGTCAGCTTTACTCCTATGTATTTTTCCGGATCAAGAAGTTTGAATACCTTGGTCTGATCGGATACGTTCCAATCTCCATAACCTGGAGAGATTCTCTTATAATTAAAATTCTCGTCTGTATTTTTGTCATTCATATACCGGTTCAGATCATTTGCTGCCATTTCAGCAGCACCGGCGCCTATTCCATTCAGCAGGTAGGCATCAAACATTTCCCCTCTTTCCATCATACTTTTAACTTCGCTGTCTATTCCCGGACCGATGGTAACAACATAGACGATAACATTTTTATTGAGTAGATCTTCCGGCTTAATCTCTTTGCTGTTATTTAAGGCGGAATGGCTGTTGAAGATCCTAAGCTTACTGTTCTCAAACCTGATATCTGTTCCTGCAACCATCAGTCCCCCTGGGTGAGGTAAAGTATTCACTACCCTGTAGATTGCCTTAGGCTTGATAAGCCCGATATAATCTTCCAGAAAAAATAATATCTTCTCAAGAACATGCCTGCCGGCATCCGACATCGAAAGAGGGTTAAATTTTAGACTGGCTCCAATCTCTTTGAAAAAATACCTGTACGTTTCAAAATCTTTAAATAATTCAGCAGGATAATTTTCCTCACTACCGGCAGCCGGATTTTTATACCGGTTCAATAGCGCAGCATAGCGGCTCAGGATGCTGCTCTCCTTTTCACTTAATGAACGACCTGTATGCCGGCCGGTTTTAATTTTGTCAATTTCGCTGAAAAGATTCCGGTTGCTTAAAATTTCTCTTGTTAGGGAAATGAAGTCAAAAGGGTTCACTCTATAGATAAACCTTTCGCTTATATAGGAACCGCTGTCAGTTTTATTAAAAATAACTTCGCTCAACTGCCTGTGATATTTTATTGAATGATGCTTTCAAAGCCGGATAAAGGTTTTTATAAATTTCATAAAATTCCTTGTAGACTGCGGCGTTTTCTTTTATCGGCACTGTCGTACTCACATTTTTGATACATTTATCGCATGCTTCTTCAACTGTATTAAATGTACCTGTACCTGCGGCCGCCAGTAAAGCCGCTCCGTAAGGCGCGCCTTCCGTAGAGTTCAGTGTTACCAGTTCAACATTAAATATATCTGCGAGGATCCGCTTCCAGAGATTACTCTTTGCTCCCCCTCCGGATATCCTGATTTCGGTTGTCTGCAGCCCGATATTCCTGTTTAATTCCAGGCAATCCTTCAGACTGTATGCGACGCCCTCGAGCACAGCCCGGATAAAATAGTTCTTATTATGCCTGACAGTTATTCCTGTAAAAGTTCCTTTTGCATCGGGATCAGGATAAGGTGTTCTCTCCCCGGTTAAATAAGGCAAAAAAATTAATCCTTCACTTCCTGCAGGTACCGCCGATGCTTTTTGCGTCAAATCTTCATAAACGTCAGTTTTTAATTTTTTAGCTTCCTCAGTCTCCTGTTCACAGAAAGTGTCTCTGAACCACCTGAAAGATCCGGCTGCCGAGAGAGTAACACCCATTACATGCCACGTACCCGGAGCAGCATGACAAAATGCATGCAGCCTTCCTTCGGGTTCAATTGTCAGTTTGTCTGTATGTG
Organism: uncultured Ignavibacteria bacterium; assembly: GCA_963774455.1. GTDB lineage: Bacteria > Bacteroidota > Ignavibacteria > Ignavibacteriales > Ignavibacteriaceae > DATFVA01. The sequence goes on along the minus strand of CAVZFD010000003.1, from coordinate 241,588 downwards.
CGAAAACCACACCTGAGGTTCCCAGCACAACAGATGCAATCCCATTTTTAATTGTACCTGTCCCTACGCCTCCTGCAGCCTGGTCACCTGCACCTGCAATTACCGGCGTTCCGGCTTTTAATCCTGTTAACTCAGCCGCCTCCGGTGTCAGGGCGCCAGTCATCTCAATGGATTCAAAGACATCAGGCATCCATGCAACCGGGATGTCCAGCTTCGATAGTATTGTATCAGACCACCTGCGTTTGTTTACGTCGAGTAAGGAAGTTCCGGATGCATCCGAAACATCCGTTGCAAACTCGTTTGTAAGGCGGTAACGTATATAATCTTTAGGAAGGAGTATATGTTCGACCCTGCTGAAAATATCGGGTTCATTTTTTTTGATCCACATAATTTTGGGAGCCGTAAACCCTGGCAGTACTGCATTACCTGTTATTCTAAGTAAGTTATCGAATCCAATAACAGAAGTGATTTCTTCACATTCCTTTGAAGTTCTCTGGTCATTCCACATAATACATGGACGAAGAATCTTACCTTCTTTGTCGAGCATAACAAGACCATGCATCTGTCCGGTCAATCCTATTCCTTTAATTGCGCCGGTGTCAACTTTACTTTCACTTATTATCCTCCTGAAACTTACCTGTACCGCTTGCCACCAGTCTTCCGGGTTTTGTTCGGACCACAAAGGTTTAGGATTATACATTGGATACCCGGATGAAGCAGTGCCCGCAACCTTACCCTCCCCATCAATCAAAATTGCTTTAGCCCCGGTCGTACCAACATCAAGTCCGATAAAGTAATCCATCAATCAACATCTTCCTTTAACAACTGGAAAGAATCTTTTACCGAATATTTTTTCACCCATAATGCAAGTCTTTGACCGATTCTTCTGCAGGCATCCTGAGCTTTTTCCTCCCTGGGTTCACCCACTGCCACGGCACCATAATGCAGGGTATACCCATCGGCCACGTAATCAGTAACCCCGAAAACAAGAAATCCGTAATTCATCAGCATAGTGAGTATTGATTGACAGGTAAGTTCTGCACCTCCGCCCCATCCTCCCTGGGAGGAGAATGCGCAGCCTAATTTACCATCGATCTTACCCCAGAGGTCGTTGCAGGTTTCATCCCAGAATTTTTTCATCTTCCAGGATACGATTCCCATATTTGTGGGACTCCCAACTGCGATACCGTCGCACCACATTACATCGTCCTTGTCAGCCTCATCAACACTCCTGAGCCTAATGTTCATGTCATCACTCTGACTAACACCCTCTGCCACAAATTCAGCCATCCTTTTTGTGTTTCCCGTGGAGGAATCGTATAGAACCAATATGTTATTCATAATTTTTCCCCGATGATTACTAATGCCAGTTGTACTTATAAGGACCAAAATCTGCTTCGTAGAATGATAATACAAAATCTCCCGGTGCGGAGACTTCGTCAATTCTTTCATTATCCTTCTCATCAAGTCTAACTTCTACGGCCTTAATGTTATCGTCAAGCTGTTCAATGTTTCTTGGTCCTATTATCGCGCTTGTTACCGCAGGTTTCTGAATCAGCCAGGCCAGGCTCAACTGTGAGGGAGTACAGCCTTTTTCATCAGCTAATTTTCTCACAACGTCTAATACGTCAAACGCTTTATCTGAGAAATTTCTTGTACTCCAGTACTGGTCTTCCTTAAATCTGGTTCCCGCGGGCCGTTCTTCATTTCTCTGGTATTTGCCCGATAAAAATCCTCCTGCAAGAGGCGACCAGGGCAATATTGCCAGTCCGTAGTTTTGTGCAGCGGGGATTAACTCCCTTTCAATTCTCCTTTCGAGGATATGATATGGAGGCTGTTCTGAAACGAATCTGTTTAATCCCAGTTCTTTAGATATCCATATAGCTTCAATTACCTGCCAGGCCCCGAAAGTACTTGTACCAATATACCGGACTTTACCTGCTCGTATCAGATCGTCGAGAGCTCTTAAAGTTTCGTCAATCGGAATATCCGACTGTGGACGATGTATCTGGTATAAATCGATATGATCAGTCTGGAGCCTTTTCAGAGATGCCTCGCATTGTTCAATTATATGTCTCCTGCTGTTGCCCATTGCATTGGGATCAGCATCATTCATCTTACCATGCACCTTGGTAGCGAGTACAACCTCGTTCCGTTTTCCGCTTTTCTTAAGTGCTTTTCCGGTAAATTCCTCACTGATACCACGTTGATACACATTTGCTGTATCGATAAAATTTATTCCGGAATCTATTGCTTTATCAACGATCGTTGCCGATAGCTCTTCATCAGCTCTTCTCCCAAACATCATACAGCCAAGACAAAGGCTGCTTACTTTAACACCCGTCCTGCCAAGATTTCTATATTCCATCTTTATTTTCCTTCCTGAACATATTCCTGAAATAGTTCTCCATTCTGTCTTTTTTAAATATATCAAAATACCAGTATGGATAGATCCTTTCGGGCACACTTATGTCATCAAGTTCTTTCATCTCTTCCGAAGTCAGTTTCCAGCTGCCGGCAGAAATATTATCAAGGAGCTGTTTTTTGTTCCTGGCACCAACAATAACAGAAGTAATTCCTGGTTTGTTCAGGGCGTAATTTAACGCTGTCTGGCTCACTGTCACCTTTCTTTGCTGAGCTATTTTCTCCAGCTTGTCAAGTATTAACTCACCTTTTTCCGCATTGTACGGAAGATGCTGCCCGGGACCTTTAAGTCTCGTGCCTTCCGGCCATTTCTTCCTGTTCCTGTACTTCCCTGTAAGTATTCCTCCGTGGAGAGGACTCCAGACAATAATTCCCATTCCCTGGTCAATGCACGCAGGTACATGCTCATACTCAAGGTCTCTCCCTACAATAGAATAATACGCCTGCAGACTTGTTAGCTTTGTAAGGTGATCCTTTTCTGCGATTGCATGCATTTTCATTATCTGCCATGCAAAGAAATTTGATATACCGGTATACCTGACTTTTCCGGATTTTACGAGCAGATCCAGAACCTCCATTGTTTCCTCAAGAGGTGTTGTGAAGTCGAAAGAATGTACCTGGTACAGGTCGATATAATCTGTTTTTAACCTTTTCAGACTTTCCTCACAGGCACGAATAAGATGAGCCCTGGAATGGCCATCCCCGTTGGGTCCATCCCACATATGACCTTCACCTTTGGTAGCAATTATTACATTCTTTCTCTTTGATCCAAGGGCTTTTCCCAGCATCGTCTCGGAGATACCGTTCGAGTATACATCAGCAGTATCGAAAAAATTAACTCCGTTATCGATCGCGAGCCCTGTAAGGTAGTCGGCATCATTCTGTGTCTGGGTTCCAAGATGAGTCCATCCTTTTTCCCCGGTAAATGTCATCACGCCGAAACATATTTCTGAAACTTTAAGTCCGGAATTTCCAAGCAGTCTGTAATTCATTGTTTACCTATTATTTAATATACTTACGCCGCAATACCTATTAACTTTTTAACCAGCGAAACCGACTGGGCGGCATCACGGGTAAACCCATCAGCTTTTATTTCATCTGCAAATTTCTGACTCGCAGCCGCACCACCGATAATTACTTTATTATCCAGTCCGTTATCTCTCAAGGCTTTGATTGAAACTCTCATATTTTCCATTGTGGTGGTTAATAAAGCCGACATACCTATCACAGCGCCGGGATGCTCTTTTGCTTTTTCAACAAATTTTTCCGGAGGTGTGTTTATGCCGAGATCTATTACTTCAAATCCGCCGCCTTCAAGCATCATTCTTACAAGGTTTTTTCCGATATCATGCATATCGCCTTTTACAGTGCCGAGAATTACTAACCCCAGTTTTTTAGCATCATCCCCCTTCAACAACGGCTCCAGTATCTGCATGCCAGACTTCATCGCCTGTGCAGATAAAAGCATATCCGGTACGAAGTACTCGCCATCTGAGAATCTCTTCCCTACCACTTCCATTCCTGATATCAATCCTTCTCTTAATATTGATGAAACAGATACGCCTTCATCCACGGCTTTCTGAACAAGGTCTTTTACTCCCGGCTTATCTTTTAAATCGGGCGGGTACCTGGCATTTACATCAATATGACCGCGTATTACATTCTCTTTTATTTCATCGATAAGACTCATTTATTTCCTCCGAATATTTATACAGCTGACTTTTAATTTTTACTGTTTAATTTATTCTAATCCGTATTCCGACGGAAGATATTTTCCACCGTAAGCCCCTGTTGATATCAGTTCAGCGAGACTATTTTCATCCTCCGGTATTGTTTCGTTCTGCATCGTTAATAGATCCAGCCACCTCTTTTCCATGCTGTTTACTTTAAGCACTCCGTCATCAATTGCCTTCCTTAATATTTCCAGGCTTCCATCTACAGCCGCAAGCACCATTTTATAAGGCGTTTCCGCCTCAATCATTTTTCTTGATAAACTAATGATGTGTTCAGGTTTGAAGATATATGCCTGCGGATCAAGATATGCATCACTTTCAATCATCCAGTTACGGAATTTTAATGATGAATCAGTACTATCCTTCAGAGCAAGGTTCATAAGCCTGCAGTCATATATCAGCTGTTCAACCGAAACAACAGGTGCGTATGTGCTTAAGAGCCTGATATTTTGAACAGATTCATTACTCCATAGATCCGCATAAGCTGAGGAAATATTTCCGAGGCAGCTGAGGTGAGCGCAGGCGCTCGATTTACCCTCCATAGAAATAGGCGCTCCCGTCATCGCTTTAATGAAAGGCCCCTCGTATGCACAATCTTTACCGGGACCTAAAGCCCCCTGCCGGTATGCCCGCAGACTCCTTGACACAGATGCAGCGCGTACTACAGCGGCAAGTATTTTCGGTATCATCCCTTTATCAGCAAGCACCATTGCCGTATTTGCAAATCCGCAGGCTGTGTCCCCGCCCGGGATGACTCCATATTTATCAGAGATCTTTACAATCTTCTCCCAGAGGTAATCCATATCCTTTATCGCAAGCACACCCAACGCAAACACAATTCCCTGAAGATCGGCATTAACCAGGGCTTCATCATGGACTTCCTTTCCGCCTGTAGATTCTATCGATAAAATATCTGCACCTGCTGCAGCACAAAGTTCAAATGAACGAAACATTTTTTCAGCCATTTCACCACTCCTCATTAGAGGAGGACGGTCGCTGTCCCTTATGTCGACAGGTGTTGCACGAAGAGCAGATTTCAAATCATATTTCTGATAGAAATCTTCAAGAACTCCTGTCAGAATTTCTGTTATCTCTCCTCCCCATCCGGGATTTATAGTCATTGGCGGTAAAAGTTCAAACTCCACTACCAGGGCGGGAGCATATAAATCTACCGCTCTTTTGCATACTTCTGTTATTATTTCCCTGTAGATATCTCTTATTTCATTCCAGTTAGATTCGTCTATGATCATCTGCGGCAGTGTAAAGTTTATCTCCGGGTATACTGCACCCGAACCTATTTCAAATCCTCTCTTTAGTTTCACTGGTCTCGGAGATTTACCGAATAAAAGTGCATCGGGATTATTAATTATTAATCGATCAATATTCATTTGTTTTGAAGTTATTTGATTGAAAGCATCGGAGTATCAGGATTTACATCCGGTCCGAAGAATTTATATATGATAAGATCATCCTTACTGTCATTTACTATGTCTATTCCGCTGACAGCACGGTCATGACAGACGAGAAGCTCATCAAGATCGTATTTCCCGGAGGATGTATTTCTTGCAGCAACCTCAAGTTCACCGAATTTTCCTTTTCCCTGCCATATAAGAATATTATACACTCCGTTATCTCTGCTTGTAAACCTGCCTCCCGGATGAACGATGAGCTTTTTGCCGCTGAATTTATTTGTATTATAAAATATCCAGTACTCTTCCCCGGAACCTGTTTTTGTTTCTTTAATCAGCACCGGAGGAGTATGCCTGTTTTTAAAGAAATCAGGATCACCGCTGGTTTCCCAGTTGATCATATCCAATATGATTCGTTCACCATATTTCTCCCTGTCTTCCATCCTGACATCTTTCCACAGGAGATCTTTGGAAATAAAAGTATCACCCACCCGGGCCTGCATCATCGCGAATACATCCGAATCCTCCTGCAGCTCTATGGTCATTGCCGTTCCCGGAGCATGTAAGGTTCCCGAAGGCACATGAAAACCATCGTCTGCATACTGGGTATAGCCAAACGAATGTTGAAGTATCTTATCATCTTTCCAGTCAACCAGGTGAGGCAGGATTACTTCATGATTCCCCGACTCAGCTATATGAGGATGAACACCAAAAAATGTTTCAGGGTGCTTTCCCCGGTCTGCACCTTCAGGAAAATAGTAGGCTTCATCTTTTGAATTTCTGCCGACCAGTGAGGCATGGTGCTGCATCTGGTGTATGTGGTACGGAAGTCTGTCTTCATAATCAAATATTTTGGCAAGACGCTTCAGTCCTTTATGACTACCTGCATATTCCTTTCCCATAATGATCTCAGGAAGTAATTCAACAGCATTTTTTAGAGTCATTTTTTGATTACTGTTCTCAGCTTTGATGAAACTTAATCCTTCATTGGGCACGCTAACCTTGTTATCCGCGCTCGTAGTTGAACCTATCCATCTTTCACAGATACTGCCGCGTTCCCCAAGATTGTATTGTTCTTCAGGGAGTCCAAGTCTTTTACCCGGAGGGATGAAATTTCTTGCAACCCAGGCGGGCGCAAGCCTCAATATTCCGTTATTTATTTCTATTTCTTTTTCAATCAGATGTTTTGATATTTTATCCATCTTTATCATTCAATTTTATTCTTGAAATTTCTTTCTGCAGACTTCATTATTTCTTTCCATTCTGCAGCTGTTACCAGTTCCTTATTCCTTCTATCGTACCCGAATGATGACTTCACATTATTTTTATACCAGTCTATCGTCAGCGGCATCCATTCACTAAAAGGTGTCGATTTGTACCCGGTATGTTTTTTAATTTTATCCAGGCTGAATATTGCGGTTCTTCTTGTATTGAAAGGAAAGACATCTGCTCCGGGAAAATAACTTATGTCGAGTTTATCAAATACTTCCTGGTCGATATGAATTAATTCTGGATCCTTATTTAATATTTGTGAAATATTTTTTATGTATTCGTTCAATGAATAAGTTTCCTCAGATGCTGCATTGTATGCTTCCCCGATTGTAAATTCAGTTTCAGCTATATCGCAGAAAGCTCTTGCCGCATCCTTAACATACACCTGCTGGAAAGCAAAATCACCTGAGCCTGGAATTAATAAAGGTTTTCCATCAAGAATTCTCTGGATCCAGAAATAATCTCTCCTCGTCCTGTCCTCAGGTCCGCTTACAAAAACCGGGCGCAGCATGGTTACGGGAAATGTATTCGGATCATGTGCATCCCATAATACATCCTCACATTTTCTTTTGTTTATACCGTAATCCATTCCGAAAGGATTTTCCGGGAAATCCGGCATAAGCTCGCCTTTATCCTGGTCCTCTGTAACTGGACAGTGTACGTCATTTGAAACCATATACACGGATACGGTACTACAGTGTATAAATCTGCCGATCCTGTCTTTGAAAACCTGCACAGCACTCTTTGACTGATCCGCGGTGTACGCCGCCATATCAATAACAACATCAATGTTCTTTTTACCGGCCGCCCGTCGAAGATCGGTTTTATTGTTCCTGTCACCTGGTTCATAAAACAGATTCTTATTCTTATCAAAAGGTATAGGTGATTTACCTCGTGTAAATATTGTTACTTCGTGACCTCTTTCAAGTAATATGTCAACGATATACCTGCTTATAAAGCCGGTACCGCCTATAATAAAAATTTTCATGGTTTAGCGTAAGTTATGAAAAGGTTAGATCCTGAATATTCAGAATTTTTCAAAACAGGAACAGGTACGGGATAAGTTATCTCAGAAGCAGCATCTTTTTTGTAAATGACCTGTCTCCAAATTCAATCCTGTAGATATACATTCCGCTCGCAAGATTTTTCCCATTGAAGGAAACTGAATGCTGACCCGCAGATTGTTCTGAATTCAGCAATGTTGCGATCTCTTCACCCAGAACATCAAACACCTTCAGGACGACCCTCCCGGGTTTAGGAAGACTGTAATTAATCTTAGTTTCAGGGTTAAAAGGATTAGGATAATTCTGTGAAAGTCCGAAAGTCTGAGGAATTTCGGTGTCTGAAGCAATCTCCCCCGTCCCTGTTACTTGTACAACAGAATCTGCAAGCAGGAAAACTTTCGCACTAAAATTATCCATCGGAACTGTAATTGAACTCAGTTCTGCCGGTGTACCCGAAATTACATCACCTTCGAGCAGATTAGTCATATAATAAGTTTTTGATGAATCAAGGTTCATCTCATTAATAGGAATGGTGACAACTGCATCAGCAGAAGATGCTCCCATATTAAGAATAGTAATTACATTCTGATCATCAGTAAATCTCCGGAAGGAAAAAACAGACTGGTTCGGAGATACGGATAATTCATCATAATCACCTTCATAAAGTGCACGGAGAGTTTTGTGCCAGTGTATCAGGTTTTTGTAATAAGGAAAAAGGTGGTCGGGATCAAAGTGATCAATCGGGAAACCCGGATAAAATGTAAATTCTATTTCGTATGGATGACCTTCAATGCCGATCTCCTGTCCGTTATATATTAATGGAATTCCATTCAGGGTAAATTCGAGTGCAGCCACCATCTTTGTTCGCGCAAGGCCATGGTGCGTTATAAAATGAAATTGATCATTATTTTCCATGAATCTCAGAATTTTCGCATCAGGGACATAGCCATTGCCATGGTTTGTGATAGCCTGTCTCAGTAAATTGGATCTCTGATTTTCATTCTGATAGTTGAAGATAGTCGGATTTGCATTCGGGTTATAATCAGTCTGCCAGACCCAGTGGGAAACCCAGCTCTCTTCAGGGTACCAGTCAAATGCAGCATCAAAGTTCTGATCGAAAGTTGATGCCAGGGTAGCCTTATCTTCAGCCAGCATCAGGAATCCGGGTTTTATACGTTTTATTGCAAGACGCAGGTTCTTCATAAACTCTGGATTACGGGCATTAACACCCCAGACAGCATCAAACCTGTAGCCGTCTATATCATAATTTTCTACCCAGTATTTACAGGCTTCTGTAATCCATCTCTGCACTTCCGGATTATCGTAATTCAGATTTACAAGTTCACTCCAGAAATAATATATAAAACCATCAGGGTCAACGTTGTAATACTGCGAGTATGGTGCATTGTCGAGGGTTCGCTGGTAAAAATTGTAATAATGTGAATCCTCGCCGTAGATAATTGCATTCTGTGCATAGGGATGGTACTTCGATGAATGGTTCGGTACAAAATCGAACATTACTTTCATCCCGTGGGATTTGGCGGTCTGTACCAGGTTATGAAGGTCCTGGGGACTTCCATAATCCCCGCGCACCGAAAAATAGTTAACGATATCATATCCCTGCCCGCCATTATGGGTTGCCATAACCGGCTGAATCCAAAGAGTGTTTACTCCGAGCCTGGCAAGGTCTGGAATTTTATTTATGATGTCATTGAAATCACCGTTATTAACAAAATTATAAGGAGTGATTTCATATATTACCGCCGAATCAATCCAGGCTGAGTAATCGTCTTTTATATGGAACACCCTTACTGAGTCCTTATAATTGGTTATAAATGTTCCCGCTCTCACAGTATCACCATCTGAGGTATAAACATTGAAATAAAAATAATACTCCCCCAGGGGAGAACCTGCAGCCAGTGTAAAAGCAGATGTGGTATCATTTGTACCTGTGAGAGAAACTATACCCGGGTTGTTTTCATCCGCTTTCCATTCATAGTTTAATGACGAGTTCCCCGGATTACTTAATATTTTTCCATGCAGGGTTATCTCCTGTCCGCTCGCTTCAGCATATGCGTAAGCTTCAGGTTTAAGTTCGAAACCCAGAGTATACAATACAGTATCCGATTGGATACCCCCTGATTCTGCAAAAATCGAACTCTGCCCTTCGGGAATGGACGCCTGAACTGAAAAGGAACTGTCAGATGAGGAAACGCTAAAAGGTATAACAGCCCCGTTCAGATGTAAATCACCTGTTGGTGCAAAGTACCCCATCAGTCTGCCGTTTATCACCTGATCCTGTTTCCAGACTGCTGCATCATGAGTATGAAGAATTATAGACTGTGCATACATATTACAATACAATCCTGAAATTATAAGTATCGCTGTAAAAAGTTTCATGAATCCTTCTATTTAGTATTTCCCATATGTTTGTGCTACTTCAACCATTTTAAATAGGTTAGCATCAGGGGTGTCCCTGCCGCACTGATCACCGGTTGAAAGAATAAATCCGCCGTCATAACCGACAGTATCGATGAGTCTTTTGCATTTATCTTCAACTTCCTGAGGCGTGGCAGTCATCATAAATTCTGTAGTATTAATATTACCTTTAATACACATTTTGTCACCAACAATTTTTTTCACTTCTGCCAGATCAACATTTCCTGTCGGCGGTTCCTCCATTGGTTCCATAGATGCCAGGTCGCTGTCTTTGGCGACTATCTCAATCAAAGGCCGGCTCTTGCCGCATATATGCAGATGGGAAATTATGCCAGCTTCCTTACAAAGTGTTGAAGCCTTCTGGATAAACGGAAGTTCGTATTTTTTGAAAATATCCGGTGAACTTACACTGAGACTCGCACTTGAACCTCCTAGCATTATGACGTCAGGCTTTGCTTCAAGCATTGCTCTCACATTAGCCAGGGACCATTCCATCCAGAATTCATGAACTTTGTCCATAAATTCTGATTCCATCATAAAATCCATGAAGACCTGTTCAAATCCCCCCTGCCGGTAATGAAACCACCAATCCTGGAAAACAGGTACCATCCCCATATAAATTCCAAAGTCTCCGATTACATGCTTATCATTATATTCCTTCTCCCATTCCCAGCCGCCTGAACCCATATGGATCTGAAATTTTTCAAAGTCAGTATAAAGATCTTTAATAGGTTTTTCCTCTCTCCATGGAGGTTCATCCGCGAAGTAAATTTCCTTCTCGGTCAAATCTCCTTTTGAGGTACGGCAAATCCTCTCCGCCAGTTTTCCATCAGGAACGTCGAGGATCTTAGTTTCAAACTCGGGACGTTCAGGACGGGTTTGTTTTAATCCTCCGTACATATAGAAACCGTCCATACCGAAATGCTGTATTGCCTGTACATAAACCTCCGCATGCGTCGCCGATGTCCATCCGTTATGTTCTCTGCCGTCGAGGTGTATCTCATAAAAAGGTCTGCCGTCAAGACGGTCAGGTACCATTACAGAGATATCAGGACTAACGGGTACATAGTCGGCTTTTTCCCTGCGCATTGCCGTTAATATTCTTTCTTTAGATGTCATCCTTATTTTCCTTTTTCTCCCGGAAGCCTGTTCCAGGAGGATAATGTTTCTTTTAACCTGTCGAATGATATTTTGGGTGAAACATCCTCTCTGACTAACCCTCCATTCACTATGAAAGGTCTGAAATCGGAGAAGTCATACCAGTTGACAGCTTTTATGGATGGCCTGCTGTAATATATTGAGTAAACCTGCTCAAGCCAGTCAGCCTGCAGATCCTCATCCCAGCGTCTGTGCCAATCATAAGGTTCATTTGATATTTTCATCTGGCCGTCCATAACATGTTCTACTGAATATCCTGAAGATGCCCCAAGTTCTGTTATATAAATCGGCTTATTAAATTTTTCCAGTCGTTCAAGTAGTCTTACAATATCAGATAAGTCTCTCCTGGGGAAATATATCTGTATACCAAGCACATCAAAATCAACGCCTGCACTCGTGAGATCTTCGATGAATTTCCTGGGTGAGCGCAGGGGGCGTGTGGCATCCATCTTTGCCATTCTGCCCATTGCAGCATATTCTGCCCAGGGGCAGCAGTTATTTAATATCCTGGTAACCTTAGGATTTACTTCTTTAGTCCTGTCGAATGCAAGTCTTGCGAGTTCAGTCATCTGATCAGGTGTATGGTTAAAAATATTTGCCCAATCATGGTATTCATTGAACACTTCCCATGAAAGAACATTGTCCTTATAATGAGTTACAAGATCATAGATATGTTTTTCCATATATTGTTTCAGCTCATCATAGTTCTTTGCCTTTAGCCAGTCCGGGGTTACGGTCGGATGAAACCAGAACAGCGGCCGTCCCTCAATTTCGATCTTATTCTTCATCAGGAAATCGACTATGTCGTCTTTAACCCCCCAGTTATATTGGCCTTCTGTTGGTTCGAAAAGTTCATACCAGCTGTCCCATACGTAGTGCGTAACCGTTGCAAAGTTAAAGAGCTCTGGAAATTTTTTGACAAATTCTTCTGACCTTGCCCAGATCATCTGCCTGCTTTCGCAGCCGAAATGAAAAGGATCTTTCCGGTTTATTCTTTGAATTTCAGATTTGGCCCTTTCAAGCTCTATTTTTTCCCCTGCCCACAGTGCATATTCAAGAGCTTTATCAGATATTTGCGCACATTTTTCGCCATCGCTTTGGTGCTTTTTTGCCGCTTCAAGGAGTTCTTCCGAAAGATCGACCAGGTGTTTAACTTCTGCAGAGAACTGAGTACCTGAACTTTCATATTTTCCTTTAACGCCCCGGTTACGATTAACACGGGTTTTTGCAAATTCGAAATTAAGATTAAGAGACCCGTTCAGATCACCTGTCGAATAAAATTCTCCTCCGTTATCAGCAGCAAGCATAATGTAACCGAAGTTTTCTATGAACCATCTTGTGTTAACCGAGAATTTCTGACCCGCAGCATCATCAGGAACTGCTATCCCATCTTGTGTTACCTGAATATTTGATTTAAAAGGGTCCTCGTTTACATCGGTGAGGTATGCAAAATTCATCTGCGGCATCCATGGATGAGGATAAGGACGAAAGATAAGATCTGTTTCCTTTTTTATCCTGAGCGGTTTTGCCCATCCTGTAAAAAGTGATGAGGAAGCCGCAATTGCGGCCGAGCTTAAAGCTCCTGTTTTTATGAAGTTTCTTCTTGATAGTGTTTTCATATTATCATTGAATTATTGGAATTGAGAATTGAATTAAAACTATCCCATCTCTTCCTGAGATTTAATAACCTGTCAAAAGCAGCTTTCTTTTCACCCTGCGGTGAACGCAGCAGTCCCCCGGATTTCAGGAATCCGTGAGGATCCGCAAAATCATACCAGTTGGCTGCTTCTATAAAGTTTTTGCTGTAGGCATAAGTGAATATATCTTCAAGCCAGTCGGCCTGTAATTCCTCATCCCAATGGCGGTGCCATTCGTAAGGCTTTGTACTGAAGTCTCCATCCTGTTCAGTGAATTCCTGGGTAATACCCCTCGAAGGAGCACCGATTTCCGCCAGCTGGACTTTCTTACCCATATTTTCATAACGTTCGATTGACTGAATTGCTTCAGTCAAAGTCCTTTGCACAAAATAAACCTGTACCCCGATAATATCAAAGTCAACTCCTGCTTCGATGATCTGTTCAGTAAACTGGTGCGGCGTACGCTGCGGAAATTTTGCTTTAAGCTCGTGCCACTTCCCTTCCTGAACGTAGTCAGCAAAAGGACAGCAGTTGTTAATGAGCAGACGAATGCCGGGATTTGTATCTCTTGCAGCATCACATGCTAATTTGGTTAATTCGATAGTCTGTTCATGATTTAACTGAACCTGGTTTGCCCAGTCATGCATTTCATTTACAACCTCCCACACTTTGATCTCATCGCCATAATGTTTTATTACTTGCCTCACATGCTTTTCGACATACTTCAGAAGATCAGGATATGATTTTTTTTCAAGCCATTCCGGAGTAACCCAGGTGTGCGTCCAGAATAAAGGCCTGCCTTCAATTGTTATGTTTCGCTTTTTCAGTTCAGCCAGTAGCTTATCACGCTCTTTGAATTTTTTATTTCCTTCTTCCGGTTCGAAGTCAACAAAATCTCCTTTAAGGTAATGTGTAATTGTAGCATAATTGAATGCTTCAGAAAATCTTTCAAGGAAGAGTTCACTGCTCTCCATCTGAAAGTATCCGCGCGTATCGCAGCCGAATAGAAAATCTTTCCTCACTGGGTTATTCCTGATATCAAACCGGGCTTTATCCATTTCAATCATTTCGCTGACCCCTGCGGAATATTTTAAGGATCGCTGTGAAAGCTCTGCACATTTTTCGGGATTGTTTATATTCTTTTCCGCCTCATTCAAAAGCTCTTCCGAAAGATCACTGATATAAGTAATCTCTGAACCCGGTTTCCATTTCTGTTCAATAAAATTCTTTATTCTTTCACGGATTTTCGCTATTCTGGTTTTAGCAAGTTCATAATTCAGGTTAAGTATTTTTTCTCCTGACGGCGGAACTCTGTAGAATTCACCGCCGTTATCCGCCGGCATGAACAAATATCCGTATCCTTCGACGTTCCATCTGACACTGATGGCAAACTTATTTCTTCCTTCAGTATCTGAAATTTCGATACCCCGGTCCGTAACTCTTATATCAGAATGGAAGGCGTCACCCTTCTCATCAAGGGACATGACAAAATCAAAGAGATGTGGACCTCTCCCTTTCTGAGTAAAATAGGGTTTGAATATTAACTTTCCTGTCATAATTATTTTATCAGATTAACTTCCATTCTTTTTTCAGTTTAATCAGTCGTTCATATGCAGCTTTTTTCTCTCCCTGAGGTGAGGCAATAAGACCACCGTTCTTAATCCACGAATAGGGATCAACAAAATCATACCAATTCACTGCTTCTATCCATGGTTTGCTGTAAGCCATTGTATAAAGACCTTCAAGCCATTCTGCCTGGAGATCCTGATCCCAGTTCCTGTGCCATACATAGGGTTCATTTGAAATTTCGAGTGAACCGTTCCCGATGGATGCTTTTGATGGTCCTGATGAAGCTCCTACTTCTGTCAGCTGTACAGGACGGCCGAATTTCTCAAGTCTTTCTATAAGGATAATTGTATCTGCAAGGTCTCTGTATGGAAAATACATTTGCTGCCCGGTAATCGTAAATTCAACTCCGTTATCAACAAGGTCCTGCATAAACTGGTGGGGTGTTCTCTGTGGATATTTTGCATCAAGCTCTCCCCATTTTTTAAGCTGAACATATTCAGCAAAAGGACAGCAGTTATTTATGAGCCTGCCGACTTTAGGATTGGTGTCCTTAGCAACTTCACATGCGAGCTTGGTTACATTTGTAATCTGATCAGGCGTCAGCTGTGTTTCGTTTGCCCAGTCGTGAGATTCGTTTACAATTTCCCAGGCATACATTCCGTCACCGTAATGACTGACGACCTCCCGTGCGTGTTTCTCCACATATTTTAGCACTTCATCATAATTTTTATTTCTTAGCCAGTCTGGAGTCACTGTTTTGTACGGCCAGTAAATTGGTCTGCCTTCTACCGTAATATTTTTGTTTTTCAGTTTTTTAAAAAGAACATCACGTACATCGTACTGAGTATCACCTTCTGTCGGCTCAAAATCCTGATAGAATCCGCTCATTAAATAATATGTAATAGTAGCATAATCAAAAGCTTCTGTAAACATTTCCATAAAAGACTCCGGATCCATCTGGTAAAATCCGCGAGCATCGCAGCCTATGAAGAAATCTTTTCTGACAGCATTCTTCTGAATACTAAACCTTGCTTTTTCCAGTTCAATCTTTTCACCGGCCCACATCGCATAAAGCAGACTTTTCTGCGAAAGTTCCCCGCACTTTTCACCGTCATTCAAAAGTTTCCCGGCTTCTTTGAAAAGCTCTTCAGAAAGGTTAATAAATGACATAATCTCATACGAGGGAATCCAGCCCTTACCTTTATGTAATTCCATCCTGCGCCTGTTCCTTATTACCCTGCTTTTTGCCAGTTCAAAGTTGAGATTCAAAGTTTTTGACTGACCTTTTGGAGGAAGTTGATAATATTCTCCCCCATTGTCTGCAGTTATGAAAATATATCCGAATCCCTCCACATTCCAGCGGACGTCAATACCAAATTTTTCCCTGCCTTCTGTATCCGAAACCTTTACGCCCTCTTTGGAAGCGGTGATATTGGAATGGAAAGTATCCCAGTTTTCATCCGAAGCATAGGCCCAGTCCAGTAAATTGGGACCAACACCTCTCTGAACATAGTAAGGTCTGAAAATCAACTCGCCCCGCTCAGTGATTGTGGTTGTCCTTTTTTCAGTGATGATTTCAGCATGTATTCCTGCTATACTGGATTCTGTAAGTTTTTTCTTTGACATAATATTAAATATTTGTTATGATTTTATCGGAAGATTATCGAACCTGTTTTTTAATTGTTCAAATCTTATATACGCCTCTTTTTTCTCACCTTCGGGAGAACGTAGAAGTCCTCCGTTTTCCATATAAGAGTAAGGATCAACAAAATCAAACCAGTTGCCGGCATGTATATATGGTTTACTATAGATCAACGTATAAATATCTTCAAGCCAGTTTGCCTGAATATGTTCATCCCAGGGCTGGTGCCATAAGTATGGTTCAGTTGAGATTTTTACCTCATCCAGCTTCACCGATCTGTTTGTAGGTCCGCCCGGACAGCCTATTTCTGAAATCTGCATTGGTTTTCCAAGTGAAGCCAGTTTTTCAATTATAAGTATAGTGTCCTGAAGATCTCTGTAGGGATAGTACATCTGCTGTTCGAGTATATCGAAATCAATCCCGGCTTCAATAAGGTCTTTGGAAAACTGGTATGGAGTTCTCTGCGGATACTCTGCGGGACTACCGGAGTAGCTGTGCATCTGTACGTATTCCGCAAAAGGACAGCAGTTATTAATAGTCCGCTTAACATTCGGAGCTTCTGCTTTCGTAACATCATTAATCAGCCTGACAAGTTCAGTTATCTGTTCATGGTTCAGGTGCAGTTCGTTGGCCCAGTCATGCAGTTCATTCACCAACTCCATAGCATAGAGTTTATCACCGAATTTTCTCATGGTTTCTTTTGTCAGTTTCTCTGCATACTTCATCAGCTCATCAAATTTCATATTTTTCAGCCAGCCAGGTGTACAGCAGTCGTGAAACCAGAACAGAAGTCGTTCCTGACATTTTATATCTCTTTCGTTCAGCTTATTTATCAGCAATTCCCTGGTTTCAGGATTTATCTCAGCAGGAGCATACTGATAATCGGACATCATACCGTCGCCTTTTGCAACAAAAGTTATGTTTGCATAATTAAACAGGTTGCCGAACATCTCTAAAAATTTATCCTGGTACATCTGGTAAAATGCTCTTGCATCACATCCTATATAAAAATCATTTCTCTGTCCTTTTTGAAGGATATCGAATGCAGCTTTTTCAAGTTCCATCTTTTCACTTGCCCGCAGTGCATAAAGAAGTCCGTTTTGAGCAAGCCTGGCACATTTTTCTCCGTCATTAAAATTTTTCTTTGCGTCTTCATAAAATTGTTCGGACAGGTTAACGTACATAATTACTTCGGGTCCGGGGATCCAGCCTGAAGCCGAAAGATTTTTCAGCCTGCTTCGGTTCCTTACCACCCTGCTGCCGCAGAGTTCGTAATTCAGATTCAGATCTGCCAATTTCCCTTCCGGAGGAAGCGTGTAAAATTCACCGTTGTTGTCTGCGGTTATATTTGTCCACCCGAAACCTTCTACATTCCATCTTACATTTATACCAAAACGTTCAGTTCCTTTTGTATCCGATATTATTATTCCGCTGTTTTTATCGATATGGATATCTGAGTAGAAAGTATCCTGGTTTTTATCAGTCGCCCAGCTGAGTTCATAAAGGTTGGGTCCTCTGCTCTCCTGAACAAAATAAGGTTTGAAAACTAATTCTCCCTTGCTCGTTGATTTTCCCGTCCTTCTGTCAAGCAGAAGAGAAGGGGCAGCTAAAATGGCACTTGAGGCGACAAGTGAACCCATCCCCGCAAGGGCGGAATTCCTTATAAAATTTCTTCTTGATATTTTTTTCATTCTTATTTTCTCTCAGTTGTTCACGAACTCTGTTTTTCGGGGTTCTGTAACTTTCATATTCAGCCAGAAGAATGCCATCGCAGCAAATATTCCCGCTATTATAAACACTGCATTATATCCGAAAGAGGATGCTATCCAGCCTCCGAATAATCCCGAAAGGATGAATGGTGCAGTAATAAGATTTGTCAGGGATATGTATGTGGGACGGTCATCCTCTCTGCAGATCTCTGCAATGATTGTCAACCTGGAAACTTGTGTCAGCGTTATAGTAAGCGCAGAAGCCGCAAAACATAAAAAATATATTTCAACGATTGGAGCAAGAAGTGCCGCTATGCACGCCGTAAGCGTAAATAGGGATGACCATACCAGGTTGAGCTTGTGACCTTTTTTATCTGCCAGGTATCCGAAGTATAGACTTCCGATAGTCATACTAATCATCATAACTATAGTAAAGTAACCGGCATATGCATCCGGGAGATTAAACTTTTCAATGGCATTGACGGCAAGGAAAGCATTTGACATAAGCGCAAGCATCATCATTGAATCCGCAATTATAAAATTTCTGAAATTCTCTTCTTCTTTAAGAATTATACTCAAACGTTTCAGAAATTCTTTGTATGTAAAATTTGACTGCGGATGATTGGGTTGCTCTTCTTTCAGAAATGTTAGAAAAGTATATGAGAGCATCGTTATTATAAAAGCAAGCAGGAATAAAAGCGAATAATTTTTCGGGTAACTTACAGTCTCCAGAATAAGCGAGACAGCCCATCCTCCGAATATTCCCATTGCAGCACCTAGTACAGAGCGGTAGGCAAACAATCTACCCCTGAGCTGTACGGGGGTAATTTTGGAAATTAAATCAAACCAGCCCGGAAGATTTATGCTGCCTCCGATGGCCGCGAACGCCAGCCCGAGGAAGATGATTATGAGGGCTGTTGAATTATCCAGACTGTCGACCAGGAAATATGATAGAAAAGCTAATATCAGCCAGGGGATTCTCTGCATAAGTGCGGTTTTAAGCATCCATGGTTTTTTATACCCGAGTTTACGAACATAGTTGGATATAAAAATCTGCGGAAAATTAAATCCCACAGACCAGATTACCGGAATCAATCCCACTGCGATATCGCTCCCGCTGATTTTCTTTATGAAAACCGGTAGTATGGTTTGCAGCGAGACGAAGCTCATCGCAAAAGAATATACTGATCCGTCAAACACATTCAGAAAGAAATTTTTTTTAACCTTCTCATCCCTGAAATGTTTAGACTTGAAGATGTCAGGCAATATAGACCTGCACCTCCCGCGGACTGAGTTTTAAATTAAGCTGATATTCTCCTTTTTCTTTTTGGAGTTTTATTTCCTTACCTGAAAACTGTTCGGTAAATACACTGGCATTAATATCTGGCAGTTTAAGCAGGACAGTCTGCGGCTCCTTTTCAAGGTTTTGTATAATTAGCATCTCCTGCTCATCTTTTCTCAATATATCTACCCTTACTTTTTTGTTAGATAGAGGCCGGTTTATTTTTATGCAGTATTCAACCAGGCCTGCTATAAGTTCGCTGTTTGATTTAACCTGGCTGCGGTGATAAACCAGGCCTAAGTAAGAGCCTATCTGCACAGCTTTACCTTTTCCGTATTCGAAATAGGTGACCGCAGGTTCACCTGTCCTGAATTCGGCAAGGACCCTGGCCCCTTCGGTTGTAAAAGTTTCTTTAACGATTGCGCCGATGACAGAGGTACCCTTCTTAATATTTGGAAGATCTTCCACAATGATCAATTCGACTTTATTTTCTTCATCTGCAGGTTCCACTACAGACTGTCGGGCGCCGAAAACTTTATGCAATCCATAACCTGGAATAATCTTTTCGTGATTTCCTTTCTCCCTGTTCCAGGCTGCAGTATAGCTTTCAGAAATTAAAACCCCGCCGTTCCGCACCCATTCTTCGATCACTGAAGTGATTTGTTCATTAAATAAATAAGGAAAGGGCAAAATGAGAACCCTGTAATTCTGAAGTACAGATGGGAACTCGCGGGGGTGAATAAAATCTACTATATAATTGTGCTCGTATAGTGCTCTGTGAATACCCAGAATAGAATCTGTGGCATTTTTTTCGTTTCCGGTTGCCTCCCAGGCGAATACCTGGTTTTCGGGATTATAGAGTACTGCGATCTCTGCCCTGGTTGGTTTTGCATCAAGAAGGAAACCGGCATTTTTCTGAAGTATCTTTCCAGTTTCAGCATAAGCCTCGAGCAATGGAGTCGTGCTTCCGTCAAGGTGTGTTAGTCCCCACGCCGGGGCTTCACGTCCAAGTCTTTCAGGCCGGTACTGCCAGAAAATAAAACCCTTCAGGTTCCCTGCAATCCCGCTGAACACAAATCTCTTAATATCATTACTGTCCACTTTTTTTGGAAGCTCAAGAGTGTATCCTGGCAGCATCAGCATCTCTGCGGAGATAACAGGTTTGCGTTTCGCACTTGAGCGAAGAATATCGATCATTGCAGCATCATCCATCTGGGTAAAACCATGAAGATCTCCGAATCTTCCAACATTCCAGGGGTCACTTGCGGTTGAAGTTACAGGAAAACCCTGGATGAACACATGATGACACATTAAGGGATGTTTACCGTCATCTATCCATTCCGCAATTTCGAATCTTTTTTTAACATTGTCTCCTATCGTATGCACAAAGAACATTCTCCAGTCAATCATATCATTGAAGGTGTTTCGTGTGCGTGGAAGTTCTGCTTCTTCAAATGAATTATAGTTCCGGTTCCAGCTGGTATTCAGATTTTTTACATTTAAATATCTTTCTTTCAGCCATACCTTAAATTTGGTTTCACAGTTATGACAGTAACAAAGCATATCGCCTATCTTCTCAGCATTATCAGCATAAAGGCGCATCTCTGCCATGCTGCTCGTTAATTCCGGTTCGCTTCCTATATTCCACATCTCAAGCGCCGGGTGATCTTTGTACCTTTGAATAGTTTCGGAGAGAAACTGGATCATATGACCTGTGACTCCGTCGTGATTAAAACACCAGCCGAGACCGCCGATTTGCCTGTGGGGCTGTGTCTGTGGACCTATTTTTTGCCCCGATAATGTAATCATCGAAGCATCGGGAAATTTTTTGTAAATCCAGGCAGGAGCAACGTCAAAAATAGTGTTCAGCATTACGCGCAGATTATGTCTATTAGCAAGTTCCATTAGTCTGTCAATATCATCAAAATAAAATTTTCCTTCTAATGGGTTGTTCCATCTCCACTGAACCCAGAATTTCACGGTGTTAAATCCCAATTCCGACATTTTCTTCAGGTCAGCATCCCATTCACTTTTATGAGGAGACGGTGCCCTGTAATACTGCGAGCCGAAAGGGAAATATTCTTTTGAAAGTAGTTTCCGCATAAGATTATACTACAAATTGTGATAAATATTTATAACCAAGTTTTAACCCTGTTTTAACCTTTTCCTCGCTGCCTTCCCATATAGGATCTTCATGTTCAATAGAAAGTACGTAGTCGTAGCCATACTCCTGCAGAACCGAGATAAATTTCTGCCAGTCGATTTCTCCTAGTCCCGGCATCCTGTATCGCCACCAGCCTGATTTCCATGGAACTGGATCAATCTGCCTTCCGAACAGACCATACCTGTATTCACCATCAGCCAGAATTTCAGTATCCTTCGCATGGGCATGAAAGATTTTTTCAGCATAATCCTCTGCGGCCTGCAGATAATCAATTCCCAGCCATAATAAATGAGAAGGATCGAAATTTAATCCGAAGTTTTCATCCGGTAGTTCATTAAACAGGGCATCCCATAATTCGGGAGAATATGCATAATTTCCAGGGAGTCCGAATTTCACCCAGTTTTCCATCGGGCAGTTTTCAATCATTATCTTTACATCGCGGTCGCCGGCATACTTAAGAAGATCTCTGAAGACTTTTCCTATTTCCTTAATGTTCTCATCAGGCGTTTTATCAGGACGGCTGCCAACAAATGTTCCGACAAGTTTTACATCTAGCAGCTGTGCGGTATCAATAACTTTCTTAAGGTGTTTAAGGTATTTCTTCCGCTGTTCAAGATCAGGATGAAGGTTATTATCATAATAAGCCATTGCAGAGATCTGAAGATTATGCCCTGCAAATAAATCTTTGACCCTGGAGGCTTCAGATTTATTGAAATTTGCGGCATCTATCTGTCCTGCCTGGTAGTCCCTGGAAGAATCCACTGGCCAGGCAGCTAATTCTAAGGTGTTAAAACCCTGTCCCGATGCAAACTTTACAAGCTCATCCAGACTTACATTCGGAAGGCAGGCTGTTAAGAATCCAAGTTTCATTTTATTGCTCCAAATCCGAATTAAACATTAATAAAATTTATCTTCGTTATACTTCCACCCACTTTTGTTCTTTGCTGCTGTTAAGTATCGCTTCAACAATTCTGTTCTCAAGGTGACCGTCATTAAACGTCGGGAAATCAGGTTTATCTTTAATCGGATCTTTTCTCTCTCTTATGAAATCATAAACGCTTATAAAAAGATTTTTGAGACCGTCAGGATATCCTTCGGGATGGCCGCCCGGGTAATGTGCGAATTTCCTGGCCTCTTCCGAAAGGAGAGATGGATCCTTTATTAATATTTCATTCGGTTTATCTCTGTATCCTATCCACATTTCATTGGGATTTTCCTGGTTCCAGGCTACGGCTTTTTTATTTCCGTCTATTTCAAACCAGAAATGATTTTTTCTGCCTGCACTTACCTGGGAAACGGTGAAGACTCCCTGGGCTTTATTATCAAGTTCGAAAAGGATCGAGCCTGCATCTTCCGTAGCGATCTGTATATCCTGTGTTTCTGATGCTACACCGCTTTCTTTCCCTTTAAACGTTGCCGCACTTTCCGCCGGTTTCTTCCTGACTGAATGAATTGTAGAAAGATTTGCAAACACCCTTGTAATCTTCAAACCCGTTACGAATTGGATCAGATCACACCAGTGTGAACCTATATCAGCAACAGCACGTGATTCGCCGCTAATTTCTTTTTCAAGTCTCCAGTTATAATCTGTGTTGTAGAAAAGCCAGTCCTGCAGATAATGTCCGTGAGCAAGATAAACATTTCCGATCTCCTCTTTAAAAATCGAATGTAGGTGACGGATCAGAGGATAAAACCTATAGTTAAAATTAATAGCATTAACTACATTATGTTTTTTGAGAAGTTCTAAGAGTTCGGCAGACTGATTTGTATTTATTGTTAGAGGTTTCTCAGAAATAATATGTTTATCGTTTTCGATTGCGGCTTTATTTATATCAAAATGATAAAGGTTCGGAGTGCAGTTATGTATAACCTCTACGTTCTTTTCATTAATTATTTCCTGCCAGTCTTCAAAAACGACCGGGATAGAATACCTTCGGGCAAGGTTTTCTGCCTGCTCTTTTTCTTTTGAGACAATTGCAGTAATCTCAACGCCGCCGATTCTGTTCAATGCTTCGATATGTGCGGCTCCCATAAAGCCGCTGCCGATTACCACGGTTTTAATTTTTTTCATTTTTTATCTCAATTTTTCCTGATATGGATTTTGCTCGTTCAATCATTGCCTTTACTTCGGGCATATCAATTTTCTGTTCATAATTGTATAATGAAAGTACAGGAATAACACCAAGCTCCCTGTAAGCAGCCTCCTGGAAAGTAAACATAGGGTGAGAAGGATGTTTGGTTAATAAATGACCGGTAAACTTTGTATACTTTCCGAATAAATAAGTTGAAACAGGGTGGGCTTTTCTCCACGGAAGCTGTCCCTCCATTCCATGCACCTCAGTAAGGCTGTCTATCCCATGAATCTGCGCGCACGGAAGTGCTCTCACATTTTGCTCATGAAGACCTTCACCGGCGAAAAGTATACCCGGAAAACGTTTCTGCATTCTTAATACATGATCTCTCATCCCCGCAACGAAATCAGGTCCTCTGCTTACATTAAACGCAAGCAGGGTCTGATCGAGAAAAACTCCGTCAGCACCATATTTTTCTATTAAATTCCCCAGCACATTCTCCATGAGATCCCCCCATTCCTTATAACCTGGGTTTATATATGCAAAGTACGGCTCGGGAAGCCAGTCCCCATCCATATCCATCCCCCACCCCTGCTCTCTTCCGAAAGGATCGATAACCTGGTATCTATGAAAGTCCTTATAAAGAGGGTGTGTAAATGTCATTGCCAGAACATTGGTATGAAGCATAACTTTATATCCCATCGAATGGGCGGCGTCCATTAATTTTGCGAATTCGCTTTCACCTCCGCATTGTTTACCAGGATTGTAATCCGGTGCATGGGAATCGATTCCGTTCTCAGCAAATCCTGCCAGGTATACAAGGGTATTCTCAGGAGGATAATATTCCCTCCATACTTTTAATCGGTCAACCATCTGTTCAAATGTATGTCCTGGTGTAAAACTTTTCCTTGCTCCCCACAGTTCAAGAATGAAACTTATATCTTCTGCCCATGAGGGAAAACCTTTATGATTCGTGTATTTCACTGGTTTGAAACTTTCCTCCATCCACGAACGGTAATATTCAACACCATTCTGCCATGCCCCGTTAATACCGGTGAGGTAGAATTCAGCTGCCATATTACCTGATTCCAGAGGAGCCGGGGCCTCAAATCCATATGTGATACTGAAGTGAGAGTTTTCCCTTCCGATCCTGAGAAGTTTTAAATCCGGTTTGGAATCGCGAGAGTGAATTAATAGTCCGTTATCTTCGCTCATTCCCAGTACAAACTGTGCGTTCCACCAGAAGGGATACTTGTAAGATAAGATATTCCCCTCGGGCATATTCCCGGATATTTCCTGCCCCCCAAGGGCGGGTATGATTATTTTATCAAAGTCAAAACCTGAGAGTTTCCATTCTATTAACCATACCGGTTCTGGGGAGGTGACTTCTAACTTTAAACTAATTCCGTTGTCGGAAGAAGTTATATTAAATAAAGCAGCGTAGTTGCCGGAATCGTCCCGGAGTCTGTAAGAAATTTTTTCAGCCTCATATTGAAAATCTTCGTATGTCGAAAGAAACACAGGATCGGATAATGCATCACGGGTCCTTATGAAAAAATTCAGGATTCCTTGAGCGCAAACCTTTGTGCGTTCTGGTAAAATAAAAATCCCTTCTATATGGAAAGGATTTTCATTAAAAATCATTTCAATGTTTTTTGATTTAAGTATCTTTTCCGGCATAAATAACTACAAATTTCATTTTTAGAATATTAATTTAACAGGACTTAATTTTCTCTTCTCCACATCAGTATGCGGAGTGCCTTTTCTGAAAATAACAAAATATGATGATTCATCTTTTTCTGCAGGAAGACAGGCTCCATGCCATACGCCATCGTTAATTTTTACAGCTTCTCCTATATTCACTCTGAAGGCTTCAGATTCGGAGACATCTTCCCCTTCAACCAGCAGCGGAAGTACAAATGCACCGTCGATCGGGATCAATATTTCCGGCGTCTTTAAATGTCTTTCCATTCCCGTTATCAGATTTTCATTCTGCCTGAATACTGTGCAGATCCCGATTTCAGTTTCTCCATCGATCTTATAATCTGCTATATCCGACCAGAATTTGTAGTCCGCTGCTTCAGACGTTGGTTTTCCTGAAGGAGAATTAACAATACTTCCGAATTTTCTAAAATTTTCAGGCGATATTCTTTTCGCTTCTATACTCATAATTATTTCCTGATTTTTAAGATCGAAATCTTTCCGCCTTTTAATTCCAAATCATTTAGCGTTGTTTGCCCGGCTTCGCTCTTAACATTACTAAATGAACTCTCATTTCCCAATTCATCGTATAGAGATATCTTACCTTTCAGGCCGACGGGAATTATAATGTTTACCTTATCTGATCTTGTATCTTTAACCATCCCGTTTTTATCTTCACTCTGCCGACCGGGAACACTCGTTTGAAGCCATGCAACGACGATAACATCACCCTTTTCTGTCTGAAATGCATGCGCTCTGCTGTCTGATCTAATTGGTGCTATCAGGTTGACTTCATCATCTATTGATTTATAATTTGCAGAAAATAAGCTGTTAAAGAACTCCAGGGATTTAGCTGCGGGTTTACCCTTCCAATCCGGGTATGCCACTCCAAGGAAACGGTTATTATCATTATCGCCAATTACACCTTCACTTGGAGGAAGATCTTTTAATTCATACCAGGTAATTGCGGATAGTTTCTCTGTGGAAATGGCAAGGGTGAGTGTTTTAAACAGTTCAACTGCCTGATATTCAGGAGTATGTTCGTAATCATAATATGCGGAATAACTGTCAGAAACTCTTGCACCTTTTCTAAAGGTACTGTAGCCAACCTCGGCCATCCATAAGGACTGTTTATTTCCGTATCTCCAGATTATGTCGCTTATTTCATTTATGTACTCCGTTATGCTTTCGATTGGATGACGGTGCCAGGTTTCATAATAATTATGACAATTGACGATATCGATGTATGGACTTAAACCATTATCCCTGAATAAATGAAGCAGGAAATATGGGTCGTATGCAAGTCCGCCCAAAACTACTTTTGCGGATGGATCAGTTTTCTTAACCGCGTCGGCTCCGATTTTAATAAAGTCGGCAAATTCCTTTACCGAACCCTGCCAGTAAATTTCAATATCAGGTTCATTCCAGAGCTCCCAGGTTTTTATCCTGTCTTTATACCTGTTGACAAGGTGAGACATAAAAACGCCGAACTCATTAAAATCCTTTGGGGGATAATTCCAGAAGAACAGAGTATCGCTTGCTCCCCGGGAAATCCACTGAGGCGTGTAACAAATGTAAGGAACCAGGGTTATTCCGTAATCATCCACTGCCATCTTAACGAAATCATCCCAGAACAGCCATTCAAACTTTCCTTTTTCAGTCTCTATAGCATCCCAGCCGAATGAAATCCTTAACAGGTTTATGTTATGTCTTTTCAGGAACTCAAAATCATTCTTAATGATCTGCATAGTAGTGGTTTCTTCAGGGTAATCTTCACACAAGCCCACAGGAACGTGGTAGTAGGCAGCATTCGCAGGCTTCTCCAGCTGATTATATATGAGATTAGAGGATTGAGGATACATATAAATAAAAGAGAAAGCTATAATAATAAGTGCATAAGAGATTCTTTGTCTCATTTAAAACTCCTGTCTTTGGTTTTCTATTTTTTAAAGTTCAACTTCTTCGTGCCAGAAATCTTTTTTCCAGTAAAATTGTTTAAGCTCTGCAAGTTCGTCAGGCTTTAGGGAATTACCGTCACTTACAGCAGTATTTAATTCAGCCTGCCTGACACTTCTTATGCCCGGTATTACAGTGCAAACGGTCATATTGCTCAAGCAAAATCTCAGGGCATATTCAGCCAGGGGCATATCGGGATGTCTCCTGTTCTTAAACTGCTCCAGCTTTTTAACCTTCCTTACAACAGTTTTAAGATTGTTCCCGCGGAAGTAATGCTTCCTGACATCTCCTTCAGGAAATTCAGTTTCTTCAGTCAGCTTTCCAGTCAGTGCACTTTCATCAAATGGTACCCTGACGATGATACCTGTTCCAATTTTATCTGCTGCGGGAAAAAGATTCCACTCCGGGTATTGTTCAAAGATGTTGTAAATAACCTGAACAGAATCAACTTTACCAAGAGCAAGAGCGCCGATGACATTATCGGGAGTTGCATCCGGGACTGATACACCTACCGCCCTGATTTTGCCCTGCTCTTTCAGTTTCATCATTGCTTCATACCATTCATTCCTAATATTAAATGCGGTCGCCCACGTATGAAACTGGTAAATGTCGATGTAATCTCTCTGAAGTCTTTTTAATGATTTTTCACATTCCCCGATGATCCTTGAAGCCGGGAATGATTTATTTACATCCTGATCTTCATGAGGCGGCCAGGTCGTGCCCGGTGAGGGCGGAACTTTGGTTGCTACAAATAAATCCTCTCTTCTCTCTTTTAAGACTTTCCCTATAATTTCTTCACTGTGTCCGCTTCCATATCCCTGCGCGGTATCAATAAAATTTACACCGCGATCAATTGCCTTATGCAGTGCCTTTAACGATTCGTCGTCATTCTGAGGACCCCACATATCGCCGCCTATTGCCCAAGCTCCGAAACTTATTTCGGAAAATTCCCAGCCTGATTGTCCAAATGTTCTGTATTTCATCTTCTTCCTTAGTTTAGAATGTTACACCGGATATCAGTATAATATTTGCATAAGGCGTCGTTTCTCCCGTTCTGACGAATGTGATATTTCCTCTCTCCCTGGTAAGCTCTTTAAATTTCTCGTGGGGAACTTTTTTCAGTTTTGTACCGTTCAGCATATTAGTAGTTTTCTCGAAAAGCCCATCCTTACCATCACACATTTCTTTTGCAATTACCGCACCTTCAATGTGCAGTTCCTCGAGTATAGTTTTAAGAGTATCCAGGAACCTTGGGATATTTGTGGTAAGTGCAAGATCAATGACTTCTGAATTTTTGGGTATAGGCAGTCCGCTGTCACAGATGACAAGCTTATCTGTATGTCCCATTGAAGCTATTATGCGTGACAGGTTAGCATTCAGAATTCCACGCTTTTTCATTTTTAATTTTCTCCTCTTAAAATTTTATACAGATTGTAATTCAGCAATAACCGGCATGGAGCTTTGCGCACCCAATCTAGTCACAGAGATTGATGCGGCTTTATTTGCAAAGTAAATTGCTTCAGAAATCTTTTTACCGCAGGCAAGAGAGTATGCAAGTGCTCCGTTAAAAGCATCGCCGGCGGCAGTTGTATCAACGACCTCTACTTTGGTTGTCGCAAATAATTCTGTATGATATTGATTTACAAGCAGGGCACCTTTTTCACCCAGCGTAATAATTATATTCTGTGCACCTTTTGCAAGAAGTAATTTTGCAGCTTCTACAGCAGAATTTTCATCGGTTACCATCATATTCGACAACAGCTGAAGTTCGGTTTCATTCGGAGTCAGGTAATCTATCAGCGGAAGAATCTCATCGGGTAATTCACAGGCAGGAGCAGGATTTAAGATGAATATGGAATTGTTTTCCCTTGCCAGTCTTGCTGTCTCGATTACTGTTTCAATAGGGATTTCAAGCTGGGTAAGAACTACCCGGGCTCTCTCGAAAACTGCTCTCTTCTTTCGTATATCTGAAGCTGTAAGCTTCATATTGCTTCCTGAGATGACGATGATCTGGTTCTGCCCGTTCGAATCCACTGTAATTAAAGCCGTTCCGGTGTGTTCTTTTTCATCAGTAAAAAGATTCGTAAGATCGACACCGTCTTTTTTCATTGTTTCAGAGAGCCTGTTTCCCAGTTCATCCCGACCCATTTTTCCGATAAAGCTGGTCTTTATACCCAGTCTGGCACAGCTTACAGCCTGGTTTGCTCCTTTACCTCCGGGAAACATTTGGAAATTGTTTCCGAATATTGTTTCGCCGGGAAGCGGGAACCTGCTGCATTGAACTACCAGATCCATATTAGCGCTGCCGACTACAAGAACTCCGTCCTTACTCATAGTAATTTTATGAACTCCCTTATAATGATAACGTGTATATATTTGAGTGAAATATTAATGGTTCCTTGAAGAGTCCTGATTCCTTCTGAACCCCTTCAAGTATGTTGATTAGTGTGTTCGTAACTTTAATGATTATCGTATTCGAACCTGCCCTGACCATTCCGGAAATATCAGCCTTATATGGATGCCATGGGATAACCACAGGTTCGCAGTCATTTACTGAGATTTCAAGAACATCTTCTCCGCATTCAGCCTCAAGAAACAATTTACCCTGTGTATATTTTTCCGGAATATTTATTTCTGCAATGTACTTTCCGGTTCCTGAATAGAAAGGATAACCCTGCTTTGTCCAGTCGCCGATTTTTATTTTTTCAGGCTGACTGGTAATTGTATATCCTTTGCCCGATGGTGCAAGGGCAAAATTGCCGACAAATTTCAACAGGTCAAGTATGCCATCAGTTCTTCGTTCAGCGATCAATTTTACTGCAACAATATTTTCACCCTCTTTAACAAATGATCTGATATCAATTTCTTTTATCTCCGCATCTATACTGCTTCTCTTTCCCTTATCTGTTATTTCACCGCCATTAATAAATAATCTGTAGCTGCTTCCGCTGAACCCGTCAATCAGAAGCCGTAGGGATGTAGGAATTTCACTGATGTTAAAGGATGTCCTGTAGAACAGAGAAACGGGATAATATTCATTATCCCTTTCCTGAGGCAGCTGCATTTCCCATGCTCCCATGGTTACATCCTGCCAACTGGTGTCGTCAAATCCCGGCTGGTAAAATTCATCTTCCGCGTCAGGTATATCAACTCCCATCTTCCAGTTATTAATGCACAGAACATTATCTCCCTCTATCTCAAACTTAAATTCCCTGCCAAATTTAATAGGCTTCAATTTTTTATTAACTTCTGCTTTGAGTGTTTTTCTGCCCGAACTTGTTTTAACAGCCGCATAGACCTGCTCCTCATCTCCGGCAGTATACCCCTTAATGACCTGTCCGTCAAATTCTTCAATTATCAGGTTTGTTCTGGTAATAAAGTTATCGGCGGGAGAATCATTAATGATTACTATATGAGAATCACTTGCAGCAAAATTCAGAGTTAGATCTAATCTTCCATTTTTTATATCAAATACATGTATCGGGTTCATTACTCCCTTGTTAGCGTCCCAGAGTTCAGGTTTTCCTGTTTTCTCGAAAGTTATATTTACTTTTCCTATATCCCTTTGAGATGTATTCACAAAGAAGTAAATATCAAAATCATCTTTTACCCGGTGCAGGTAAAAAACATCCTCATTGCTTATAGTAACATCAGGAGCTATACACTGGTTAAGGAGTTTCTTTAATTCATTTTTCTTCCTTTCCCTGTGCATCCCTTTACCGTTCAGCAGGTATACGTCTCCAACTGTGTTCTTGTGTTTGATGCTGAATTTTGAACCCTTGGAGAAATTCTTCAGTAATTTTTCCGGATTGGTTCCGAATAGTTTTTCGATTTTTGCTGCCGAGTCTTTTTTGTCATAATCAAGGAGTCCCACCGGAAGCAGAGAATCGGCAATAACCTTGCCTCCACCTTTCAGGAATTTTTGTATCGACGAATATGTATCCTTGTGGATATGTGTAATTGGGGGTAAAATAAGTAATGAATACTCTTCATCGCGGATTTTGATTCTACCGTTTTTAATTTCTGCTTCATTCAGAATATCCTCATCTACATAATCAAAATCATAATGAAGTTTAAGCAGTGTATCAGTTAGATAATTAAAGGCAAATTCGGTTGCGTTGCCTATTTCATTCCTGGCTTGCGGTGTATAGTTGGTCCATATTGAATTTATGGGATACAGCATCAGAACTTTGGCTACGTGTCTTCCGCCGGAAAGAATATGTCCCAGCCTGGCCATATATTCTGTAAACCTGTTATAATATTTCCACCAAGTATGATGATAAAATTGTGAAGGCGGCCAGTCTCTTTTTCTTTCTCCCTCTATTGAGTAATGATAGCCATGGTTATTAAAAATCGTTACGCCGAGAACATATTCCCAGTTTGCTATCCATTTCATTCTCTCAAGTGTACAATCCCAGTATGTTCCGCCCATTGATTCACAAAGCAGTCTGTTGCTGCCGTAATGATGCGCGGCTGAACTTGCAAGTTTCAATGCAACATGCTGATCAGGTTCCTCTTCAGTTCCTATTTTGGGATAAAGATGGTCAACGCCTGTTATGTGCATATGCTTCAGGTGCTTGAAAATATTGCCTTCGCAGCGGGCATGTATTCTGAGCCATTCCTCGCCCAGGAGATGACCCGTGAACAAAACACCGTTTGAGTCACACCAGTCGCGTATTCTCTTATAATAGGTTTCAGAGTACTGCTCAGTAAGTGTTTTCCAGAAATCATACCGGATCTTTGACGTGATATCTCCCATTGAAGTATATAGAGCCGGGAGATATGGTTTAAGGTCGTAGCCTCTTCTTTTACGGAAAATCTTAAACATTTGTGAGGACCAGGGTATCACGAGGTTATCGAGACCTATGTGATAGTAATGCATTGCCGGTTCATCTGTATAAAATCCCGGTACAACAGTGCCGAAATCCTCACCGACAGCCTTTTTGTATTTTTCATGAGTAAGCTGAAGAAATCTCTCGGTTGATTCCGGGTTTAATGCATCTATGTAGTAATCGATTTCTTTTTCGAGAAAATAGAGCAGTCTCCATTTCCCTGCAGGTGCCTCCCATGGAATTACAGCGTTAAAGGATAAATTAGGCGTCAGATCAATCATGTTTTTTATTCCGTTCCTGTATTCTTCATCTGAACAGGCGAAGGCAGCTATTGGACGGGAATTACCTGTGTTAACGTACCTGTCATCAGTTGCCTCAAGAAAAGTAAACAAGGGACCCTCCACCATCAGCGGAACAAGTTCCAGGTATTTTTGCCTGAGATGAGGAAATTGTTTAGGCACCTGCCTTTCAGCCGTACCACTCGGCCAGTTCATTTCATCGTAAACCCATGCGTCGATTCCAATTTCTTTAGCTTTTTTTACAGCAAACTTTACTCTTTCAAACCAGGTATCCGACAGATAACCGATTTTCTCACCGAATCTTCCATGAATAAAAAATCCTGGTATGCCTTGCGACTTATATTCTTTTATCTGCCATTCCATTTCTTTCTCATCCATTTCACCATTCCAGAACCAGAAAGGCAGAATTCCCATTTCTTTTGGAGGAGTCTTAAAATTTTCCCTGGTCAGGGTCTCGCCAGTAACTAATTTTTTAGAGAATGCCATTTACTTCCTTCCTTATCATAAAACTTTAGATTGTAAATTTTATCAGCCTCGGATGCTGCTTCATTCAAAGCCTATCACATTGAGGTGTCTGCGAGATGTCGCTTAATTACCTGAAAAGTTTTTGACTTCCCATTTTTCAGCATTTGCTTTTTCAAACCATCAATGGGAGCATTGCATACATAACCTGAAGTATCTTGAGGTGGGGGTGTTCAGGTCCCAGGCGGACCATACTGAGAGGAAGACAGGCACCCGCAAATGCTGCCCCGCCGCCATCTTCCACACCTATGAAGGGATTAACAAGATCCGTCTTTTTTAATTCGGGTTCGTCCGAAAGCGGAGAGTGCTTACTGCCGAATGAGACTACCGGTAGTAAAAGAAATATTATTAGAAAAATTATAAATCTATTCCTAAAAATTATTTATTCTTAATTCTAAAAACCTAAGCTTACAGTAAACCTATGGGGTGATTCAAGAAAATCGTAATTAACATATGCGTAATCAAAATTAAATCTGAACCCGTCAATAGCATAGTCGATACCTGCACCGAAACTCAGATTGCCTTCATCGTAGTTTAATTTATAGCCGCCTCTTAAGGAAAATATTCCGTAGATTTTATATTCCAGTCCCAGATGCAGCCTTTCCTTATAATCGTTGCTATGAATAGCATCTACATTGAGAGTAACTTTATGCTGATCAGGTTCACCACCTAGAAACAAATCCTCTCCGCCCATCAGGTCCATCGATACTCCAATCCTGTACAGGAGGGGGATTTCGTATGTCTGCTGTTCTTCTTCCTTTGTATGCAGAAACCTTGCCTGGGTAGAAAAGTTTTGAGCGCTCATTGCAATTCTGATACCGCGCCAGCCTGTATCATAAAAACTTCCAACATCAAATCCCCATAAATCAGAGGAATAGACATGAAGTTTTTCCTGCATATATTTTATATTAATTCCAACAGATAATTTATCGGTAAACTGATGCGCAATTCCTAATCCTACAAGGACATCACTTCCTGTAAAAAATGAACCTGTACGTGTATCAACTCCGCCTGAACTGCTCGTTACCACTGCTTCCGGGATATCTCCGTAATCCAGCGATACATAGCTCAAAGCAATTGTCGCAACGTCACTGATGTTATAACCTACTGCACCAGAAAGGACATTAAGATCGGCGATCCATTTATTATAATTAAATGCGGCCTGAGCACCTTCAATTCCTGTAATGGCAGCAGGATTCCAGAAGATTGAATTGATATCCTGAACTCCCGCTATGGATGCTTCACCGAGAGCAACCTGCCTTGACCCGTTCCCGATTTTCAGGAACTGCATCGACGTCCTGCCGGCTTTATTGAACTGCCCGTAGCTAATCTGGATAGCACCAATGATTAAAACGAGTAATAGTATTTTAAAATTTTTCACTTTAAATCCTCCGACAATGATCCGATTTCATCAACGAATTATCATTAATTTTCCGGTAGCTCTGGATCCTACCGTTCCTTCGGTCTCTGATTCTACAACATAAATGTACAAGCCGGGTGCAACCAGAAGGCCTGAATCCGAACGTTGATCCCAGGCAATACTTCCTGCCAGGTTTCCATATTGATCCGGCTGATGCTGGAGTACCTTTACAAGATCCCCCGAAAGGCTGTAGATATGAATAGTTGCTTTCTCGGGCAGTTTCCTGAATTCTATTTTATACTGTGTTGGGAAGCTATGTTCAGGGTCGCCGTCTATATAAGGATTGGGTGCAACAAAAACGTCCCAGCCTTCTTTCTTTACATCAACAGGTCCTGGTTTTGCACTCGTCAGGACTGTGATGTTGTTATCCCCGCTCCCGAGTTCAGGCAGATTATTTACTTTCGTACCATTGGCAGAAGTCCATTCCTTCGGACTTGAATTATACGCTTCCACATAATAGTAATATTCAAAACCGAACTGTACCGTATAGTCTTTATAGTTATATTCGCTTAATTCCGAATCCCAGTATTTGCTGAACTCACTCCGGGGAATGTCTGCAATCAAATCCCATATACCTCGTTTATCCACACCCCGGTAAACTCTGTACCCGCTTAAATCGGTAGAGCCATCATAAAATACCTGGCCTGAACCATCAGTATACTGGGCTTCTTCTGCAAGTTTATCCCATCTGACAGCAATGATAGCTGTATCTCCACCGTATGAGGCATTGATGGCCTGACAGTCGGGTGCAGGCGGAGAATCCGGAACATCCGCGGCCAGATCTATTCCATCAACTTTGGCCCCAAGTCCCCAACTGACAGCGTTGCGAACTGCAGTAACGTTTCTTTGCATTTCAGCAGCAACACTGTCGTTCATATAGTCTTCTGTAAAGCTTTTTAGCCAATGATCCGGGTCTCCCTGGTAAACCTGACGCAGATCAAGAGTTCCGGCTACTTCTGCAAGTATAATTCTTACAGAATCACCCGGAGCCAGAGTATAAGGACCAAACGAACTTGTATACCAGCAGTAGAGCTTTCCGTTGTTAGATACCCTGTGGTCAGTTCTGATAAAATCATACAATTGAGAGAGACTGAATGAACGTAAACCAAAACTTTCAAAGTCGACATTCTTTCCTTCAAATTTTTCTGCTTCATCGGAATAAATACTGAAATGAGTCGGATCTGCTTCATTCGGATCGGCGCCGGGAGGAGGAGTCCTGT
The DNA here is from genome assembly GCA_963774455.1 of uncultured Ignavibacteria bacterium. Classification (GTDB taxonomy): domain Bacteria; phylum Bacteroidota; class Ignavibacteria; order Ignavibacteriales; family Ignavibacteriaceae; genus DATFVA01. The sequence goes on along the minus strand of CAVZFD010000003.1, from coordinate 206,124 downwards.
ACAAAAATGTAAATCCGAAACCCGAAGGATCCTGAAGTTCCGGAGGCATCCCCGGTACTTTACGCAATTGATCCTGCCAGTTTGTTTTTAAGCCGTATTGATCCCACGGAACAGGTTCTCTGCCACCATTATAATCCCTGCTGTAATAAAATAATCCTTTTCCGTCAGGTTGATCGTTCTGCACTACCCAGTAATCCGTATAACCGCTTCCGGGGTGCCAGCCGAAACCGCCGGCTGGAGCAGCTGAAGAAAGGAAATCAGAATTATAATGAAAGTTTATGACTCCCTTTGTAGATACCTGTATACCGCTGTGGAAAACAAACCAGACTTCATTAAGCGTCTGATCATAGTGCATAACCTTGCCTGCGGCAGGGATTGCGAGTTCACCCGTATTTTTAAACACATAATCATATATAATGAAATCATTATACCCAGGATAGCTCCATTCCATCGACCGTTGTTTAACAGTGATTCCTGTAGCGGTAGGAAACTCAACATAATTAATTTCTTCAGGAAGCTGAGGGTTGAATCCGGGTTCGTTAGAATAATTCTCAGTCTTCTGAAAAGGCATTATATCTCCCGAAACTACTCCGTAATCATCCGTAAGTGTAGCAAGCGAGGAATGATATAATAGAAAATCTTTCTGCTGCGGAGTAAAGCCCGGGGGAATTAAGGTGGTTGCATCTTTTGCAATTATCCAGGGACCTGACCTGAAGTTATGGAAATTTGCATCCGTTATAAAACCATTAGCCAGCTCTTCATCATTAGGATAGGTAAATCCCGAAAATCCCGGAAAGAAGCCTATTCCGGTAACCTCTGTATAATCCCATGCGCCAGGGTCACCTATAAATCCAAAGTTATACAGAGTTTCCCATAATTTACCTCTTGTGTGTGTAGTGGAGTTCTGCTGGGCAAATGCAGAAACCGTAATCACAAAACTGAGGAGTATGAGAATTAAGACAGTTTTTAATTTGTTATTTTTCATACTAATACTCTTCTCAAAATAATTTCAATAACTAAAAGACACACCGAAAGTGATCTGCCGTGGAAGATTTCTGTACATTAACATGTCAGGAAAAGGCGCTCCATCGAGCTGTGTTGAAGGATAAACCGAAAAACCTGAATTTATAAATGCTGCCCTGTCCTCAGGTGATGCTGATTTTACGATATCCAGATTAGTCCATGTATCGTTGAATGCATTATCAATTTCAACAAAAAAAGCAGGACGAATAATACCAAGATCAATTTCTTTTCTGATCTTTATCTTTGCATTTTTATCTGCGTTTCTTTCATATTGTGCACCTGCTTCTGAAAAAACATCACTTGCGATATTTTTATTTGGATAATAAATCTGGTAATCTATAGAAAACTGCATATCCTTAAAGATACCGCCGAGATAATCGAAGTCAGGCGGGGTAATAAAAGTAAGACCGAATTTTAACTTAGGTTCATCATAAACAATCTGGTCTCCGATGAAAATAGCCTGCCCTATGGGTATGTCAGAACCGGGAGGGATAATTGTAGTCGGGTCACCCGAACGTCCATTAATACCGCTGGTAAAAGTATAGTTAAGGTATCCTCCCCAGTAACCTGTTAAAGGTTTTCTGATGGAGATCTCAACTCCTTTTGAATCACCGTAATCCCCGTTTCCTGAAGTTTTATAAGCGGTGCGGTTCCGCATATAGACAGTTATCGTTCGGACGGTTTGTGTAATATCTTTATAATACGCAGTAACATTGAATACGATTCCCGAAAGATTGTGTTCAATTCCAAGTTCGTATTCGACCGTCTTGCGAGGCTTTAAGTCTCTGTTTCCCAGGTTAAAGACAGTGGGAGAACCTGACTGGGGATCAGTAATGTATGTATTAAGAATGCCTGAAACATAAGAACCTTCTCCATAATCACCAAAATTTGCCCTCTGGAAGAAGTGCCCGTAAGAAAAATGTAATACCGTATTTTCGCTGATAGGGTGGGATATCCCCAACCTCGGTGAGAGCTGACTGAAAGTAGAAGTTGGTTCTGTCTGAGGATTTGGAATTGTATCATTCTGCTGAGCGGCAATTATTCCAAGGGGATCGAAGGGATCCAGGTACCTCTTATCGTTAGGATTGTAAAAATCATACCTCAGACCAGCATTGACAATCAGTCCTTCGAACTCAAGTTTAGTCTGGGCATAAATATTACCTTCGTAAGGATGATATATGCTGTTTTCAATAGCCCTGTTTGCTTTTGCCTCCTGAAACCTGTTAAGATTATAATAATTAAACTCGGCGCCGGTTTTGATCTGGGTTTTGGAACTAAGCTGAGAGGTAAGGTCTCCCGAAAAGGTATAATCAGTATTTTTGTCGTGACCTCTATAGTAATATCCTGAAGTATGAAGCCCGATAAGATCACTGTTTCCTTCAGGTATGTCATTTCCCAGTGAGTCCTTAGCCCTAAGAATATCATGTTCAGGTACGCCTGCGTCCCATCCGGCAGCGTCTCCAGGGAAGGTTGACTGCGATGTATAATCGAAAACTCTGCTCAACTGAAGGACATAAAATGTGCTCTGACCAAGCACATGTGTGAACTGCAGGGTTTGTCCGTTATTGCTGTTTTCTGGATATCCGGCAAAATCATAAAAAGCATATTTACTCCCAAGACCGTAGCTGGAAATAAAATCAGAATTCATATATTCCATTCCTGCATTAGTATTTGTCTCACCGTAGAAGCCGGATGCCATGAACTTCATTTGCGGGGTCAGGCTGTAAGTAAGTTTGGCTGTTCCATCTAACCATGTTCCTCTGTTCCTGTAACTGTTTCCTGTAACAGGCGGTATGTTTCTATATTTTCCCGTGACAAAAAAGAATAAATCGCTTAACGGGGTTGGTCCTCCAAGAGATACTTCTGTCTGGTAGCCGCCTTCATTAGTGTAATCATTCAGAGGCTGATGTGTTTTCATATAATGCGCATATGCTTGTTCAGGGGTAAACTGACTGGCGGGATCATTACCCGGGATTCCATTAAGATCTACCCATTGATCAGGATTGTCAATCCACCACTGTTGGTGGCGGGCGTGTGAATTCTCCCAGTATCTTGGCGATGAATAGTCATAAAAACCTGTGCCCCAGTGAGGCAGATGAGCCGGGATATACCTCATCTCTGCATATCCGCTGAAATGCTGTGAACCTTCTTTAGTAGTTATATTAAAAACACCAGATTGAGCCTGACCGTATTCAGCATTAAATCCACCGGTTATAATTTCAAGTTCTTGTATGGATGATAGGTTTATGTTTGTATAAGGCTGATAATTCAGAGGATTGCTTGCTCTCATACCGTCTATAAGAAATGCAACCTGGTCTAACGATCCGCGTCTTACTGTAAGCTCACCGGCTGCATCTCTGTCTATACCGGGAAGTGTGCTTAATATTTCAGTAAACTGTGTGGTTGGTCTGACAGCAATTTCCTCTGCCGTTACAAAATGCCTTGATGATGTAAGATCCTTTTCAACAAGAGGCCTTTCGGCAGTCACCACAACAGATTCATTCAGTTCAAGTACCGTTTCCTCCATTTCAAAATTAATATCGGTAGTGTGATCGGTGCTTACCTCTACCCCGGTCTTTATCAGAGTTTTGTAGCCTATAATAGATGCCTTTATCTCGTATGTTCCCGGAGGGATATTTAGAATAAAATATTCTCCGTTAATATCTGTAGCTGCGCCCATTGACTGACCGACAAGCTGAACATTTACCCCGGGCATAGGATCACCTGTACCAGCCTCTGTTACCTTTCCCGTTATTTTTCCTCCGGAGGCTGCAAATGAATTCTGCGTCAGCAAGAGTCCTGAGAAAATAAGAAATATTACCGATGCTGTATTAAGTAAAGTACCATTTAATCTCATAAGTCTACCTCTGTTCAATTAACAGGTATACACCTTAATTTCAATTCATTACGATAACTGATTTTACAAAACCTTCAGGTTTTGTCAGGGCAGTGTTGAATGCTGCTTCAATATTTTCCAACCCGAACTTATGGGTTATGAGTTTTTTCATTTGGATCTTTCCGCTATTAAGAAGATCCATTCCGATCCTGGTTCCATTTAAAATGGTCCGGAGATCCCTGAAATGCGCATTGATAATATCGAAGGCCATCCAGTTCCAGTATCCCAGGTCATTGATTTTTCTTTCACCCGGATGATAACCGAATATTACAAGCTTCCCTTCCATTCTACATATCTGCGGGGCTAAGTCTAAAGTTGCCTGTACTCCGCCTACCTCAAAGCTTATGTCTACTCCTTTACCGTTCGTAATTTCCTTTACCTTATCAACAACTTTTTCCCTGGAAGGATTAATTATTTCATCAGCTCCAAGTTGTTTTGCAAGACCAAGCATTTCATCACGAAGATCAATTGCTATAATTCTGGATGCACCTCTTAGTTTTAATTCCTGAAGTAGTATCAATCCCATAAAACCTGTACCTACCAGGGCAATTGTATCATTCATCTGAACATTCGCTCTTATCACGCCGTTTGTAGTGCAAGCGATTGGTTCTGCCATTGCCTCGGCGTATTCTATTTCATCATTGATCTTAAAAACCATCTCCTGCTTTACAGATATTTCTTCAGCATATCCTTTCCCGTCTGTCCACGCTGCAACACGATCTCCCGGCTTCAGGTCATTTACAAGAGGACCTGTTTCCAGAACTTCGCCTGCAACCTCGTGACCGATCAGCCTTGGATATTCAAGTCCGTTTATTTTCTTATCCCACTGATGGATTTCTGAATGACAGACTCCGCAAGCACGGATTTTTAATAGAATTTCTTCTTTGTTTATCCGCGGGGTTGGGCGGTCTTCTATCTTCCAGTCGTGGGGTCCATATAATACAGCTGTTTTCATAAGTTTTTCAAATTAAGGATAGTGCGGCAGATTTCTCTGCCGCACAGGAATAAGGGTTATTTTATCAACAACATTTTTTTAGAGATCTGAGCATTACCTGTTTCAAGTTTGTACAGGTAGATGCCGCTTGCCAATTTGCTTGCATCGAAATTAACCGAGTGTGTACCCGCTGTGAAACTCTGGTTATTGACAAGTGTCGTAACCAGCTGTCCCAGGATATTGTACACGCTTAATGTTACGTTGCCTCTTTCAGGCATATCGAACTTAATTGTAGTACTCGGGTTGAATGGGTTCGGATAATTCTGATATAGATTATATTTGGATGGTATCTGTTCGGCCTGACTGCCCGGATCCACTTCCGTAACCGGCGAAGTGAAATTCAAAACTGCCCAGTAATCCGAATTCGCCAGATTGTAGAATCCCGGATCCCCGTTTCCATAGGGGTCACCAAAAGGATCATCAGGAATGTTCGGCTGCCAGGTCCAGTATGCATATGCATCGCCATACTGTGCATCAGTATAGCTTGAACCAAAGCTTCCGCCCATATTATAGCCGATGCATGATTGATTCGTAATGTTCGGGTTATAGATCTTCATCTCCATGTCCCAAACACCGGTATTGGTATCGATTACTGCCGCCCACTGTGCATTATCTGAGGCAAAGAATACCTTATTCGAATCAGAAAAATCAAAACATTTTCTGTATTCATCCGGAACAAAGGTAGTATCACCTCCGTTGAGCGTCATATCAGGACCCAGTACCCAGTAATGATACGGCCCATCAGGAGCAGCATAACTATTTCCGTCGTACCAGCCTTTCATGTTTACACCCAGACGATTTGAAAGACTAACGAACAGCTGATCTCCCGTCCATTTACCATTCCAGTAAAGGTTGGTTGAATCATTGTGAAATTCATCCCAATGCATAAAGACATACAGGTAATCATCTGACCACAACAATTTTGCTCTTAATTCATCGAGATCAGGCTCGGTTAAACCGTCACGATAATAATATAGAGCAAAAATTTCATACCCTGAACTTGTGATCATTCCTATATCTGCGGCGTTGTTCCAGTCATCTTCATCCATCATACCATCAACGGTAATATTCGCTCTCTGAACCCCTGGTACATCAACTTCATGCCTGATAATATCATCATTACCGGGCATAAATTTAAGCACTGCCCAGTAATCGGAATTGGCAAGGTTATAAAATCCCGGATCGCCATTTCCGTAGGGATCCCCGAATGGATCATCAGGAATATTTGGCTGCCAGGTAAAGTATCCATAGGCATCACCGTATTGTGCATCTGTGTAGCTAGATCCAACACTTCCGCCAATGTTAAATCCTAAACGGGATTGTGCATTCACATTGGGATTGTAAATTGCCATTTCCATATCCCACACACCTGTATTTGTATCGATTACGGCAGCCCATCTCGCATAATCTGAAGCGTGGAAAACTTTCTGTGAATCACCCTGGCAAGTAGTACCTCTGAATTCCTCAGGAATATAAGTTGTGTCGCCGCCATTTAAAGTCATATCAGGACCGAGTACCCAGTAATGATAAGGTCCATCAGGAGCTGCATATGAATTTCCATCATACCAGCCCATCAGATTTTGTGCTATCCTGTCGGAAAGACTTATAAACAACTGATCTCCTGTCCATTTACCGTTCCAGTAAAGGTTGGTAGAATCATTATGAAATTCATCCCAATGCATAAATACATAAAGGGTATCTTTTGACCATAGCATCCTTGCATAGAGAGCATCAAAATCCGGCTCGAGCAAACCGTCACGGTAATAATACAGAGCAAAGATCTCATATCCGCTGTTTGATATAAGATCAGCATGTGCTGCATCCGCCCATGCGGGTTCATTCATCATACCGTCAATTGTTATTGCTCCGGAGTCTACTTTAGGAACCTCAACTTCCTTTCTTACGTATTCCTGAGCAAAAACAGAAACAGTACCGAACATGAGCAGCAGCCATAAAGATAGTAACTTGAACTTACTCATTTTAACCTCCCGGTTAGTGATTGTGAAATAATGTATTACGAGTCCCAGAACTTTTGTTTATTAAAGCGAATATCTTATAGTTAAAGCTGGGATAACCAGATTCGAATTATACTTCCCATCAAATCCCTTCATCGTTCCATTTATCTCTTTTTCTGTCCCAAAGGCATATGCTACGGAAAGATCGGCGGAAAGGTTTTCATCAACATATCCCAAACCAATAGAAATCCTGTGCTGATCTACAGATGGAAATAAATATGAATATGTTGATTCGGAATTCGGGCTTTGACTGAACCTATACCCAATCCTTAAATCTATCTCAGATAGTTTGAGGTTTAAACCGAAACCCGCATCGATGGTATTTTGAAATTCCAGGTTAAACTTATCGGCCCTGATACCGGATAAGGAATCATTCAAAGGAAAATTATTCTGCCATACAGAATTGTTAAAGTCAAAATTCATAGATTTCTGTATACCCGACCACATACTATACTGTATGTCAGCATTGATGGTCAAATTCTCACTCAGCCTGTATACCAATCCTCCTCCGAGTACCCAGGGCATTTCAAATTTAGAAGATAGATCTGTTTCTGAAGCCGCTGAATCCAGATCAGCAAAGTACCTGCTTTGTGCAGTGCCAGATAAATCAGCAGAATAACCGCTTCTGGCCATTACACCAATTTGTAAATCGGGAGAAACATCGTAGAGAAGGCCAATATCAAAACCGTACGTCCAGGCATCTTCATTGTAGTTAAACTGGTATGCTGCAAGTCCTATACTCAAACTGTCATACCAGGAACGATTTTCCAGGGGGAAGGCCGTTTCCTGCTTAACCTGGTAAGCGCTTACAGTTATACCTATAGTTAGCTGATTAAACCTTAAAGCCCCGGACAGTGATGCAGCATTAACTTTAAATCTATTATAAAGATTAAGTGATGAAATTGAAGAGGTAGTGTCAGTGTACTGATAAGCAAGGAAAGGCCAGTCAACGTTGTAATTTACTGCCCGCTTATATGACGCCCCCAAAATAAAGTCAGGTGAAAATGACCATGCTAATCCGACTCCGAGGGCGAAGTGATCATCTTCATAAGATTTATGTAATCCTCTATTGGTACTTTCAAATTTCTGCTGGCCGATGAAATCAACGATAGATAACTCAAGGTATGTATTAGAAATCCTGATAAGTCCGGCGGGATTTCCGAGGATAGAGTTAAGACCATCACCTCCTGCAAAATATAAACCATCAAGCGAAAGGGTTTTTGCATTGGGAACAATATTCAGATCTGCCCCTCCCGCGTATATATCCCCGATAAAAAAGACTAAGATTAGAAGGGATACTAAATTATGTTTTGTTCTCATTATTTATCTCCCGGTAAATATCTAATAAGTGGTGAAGTATGTGTAGGCATAATAGGGAGTAACCGAAGTTCTATGTTCACCATCCCAGTTCTTATTTGCTATCCATACATTATAAGTCGTATTTCTCTTTAAACCGGTCGCGGGGAACTCATTAAATACAAAAGTTTCCGGCAATTCCTGTCCAGCGATTAAGGGAGTGGGAATCACATTCTTTTTGCCGTAATAAGTATTCCCGGCACTGTCGCTTATAGAATAAACCTCCCAGAATATCTTTGAATCGTTATATTGGTTTCCCTCAGTAATACCGATTGCAGCTACCAATGTATCCGTAACATTTTCCTGTTTGATATGCCAATTGATCATAGGTGTATTGCTGGTTCTCGGTTGTTCTACAAAAATATCAGCAAGCTTCCCCTTCATAACAATTTCAGTAAAATTGACATATATATCCAGATTCTGTGTTTTTTGGGTGTGACCGTAAAATGAAAATCTAACTGTATCTCCGTCAGTTTCGAAATCCGTAACTGAAGAGTCCAGCACAATTATTTTGTTCTGCATAGATGAAATCTTATTCCAATCATCAGCTTTCATCACCCAGAAGGTATAGGTGCTATCTTCGATAAGGGAATCAACAAATGTTCCGTGATATTGCCCGGTCAGATCCTGAGCACCGGATGGAAGTGTCCCGTATTGAACCGGATAATGTATCTGGTTATCAGGCATGTAAATGAGCCAGACAAGGCTGGAATCAAGAGCTGCGTGTGTACCAGTGTTCACTCCTACTACAGAAACATATCCCCCTAACCAGGTTATTTTGGGAGTGAATGAACTGTCCTCCACGGTTATGTCTGACATACCGGAAGAGCCGGCATATGGTGCAAGAGCGTTATCTTCCTTGGAGCAGGAAGAGAACAGAACAATCAATAAAGTAATTGTAAAAAATAATATCCCCTGAAAATCTTGTATTCTTTTCTTCATAAGGTTGCTTTCCTTATTATTGCATTTCAAATTCAGAATTAATTAAGATAGTCTCTCCAGTTGGGATCGGAGACTTCTCCCTCTTTAGTTGAATGTATCAACTTGTAATTTCCGTTTGACCCGAGATCGGCAAAAACAAAAATGAATTTCCTGTCCTGGTTATACGTCCATATTTCATAGTTCTTTGTGTCAGCTTCTGTATTATGATATTCAATATCGTCAGGCATACCATATTTTATCATTATTCTTCCGCGATCTGACTTCCATCCGGGAATGCCTGCCCATTTGAAGTTTTTGTTGGCATAACGAAACCGTTCCATCACTTTCTGCAGAAATTCATTTCCCCGGGTTCCCGGTGTTGGGTCTTTATCAGCCCAGAAATTAATTATATATCCCGTTTTACCGGTATTATCAAGACTTTCATAAAAATCATATTCAGCGGGAGTTCCGATATATTTTATAAGACCACCTTCTATCTCTGCTTCCTCCTCAGATAGTCCGGGACTCTGTGCAAGCGAATCTAATTGTATAACTTCAAATGTCCTGGACTGACTTAAAGAATACTCACCGGAAGAATCATTAATTAGTATATTTAAATCGTATGTCCCTGTTGGAAGCCGGGAAATATTGATACCATGAACAACGCTTATATTATCCCGCTTATTATTATACCTGATGCCGGTTAATTTTTTTACTGTCTTCCCTGCCCCATCAGTAATAATGTACTCACCATTGAGGTTATTCCCTTCAGGTATATTATACATTTCATAAAAAAATGAAAGCCTGGAATTAAGGGCACCGTATCTTCTCCATGGATTTGGAATAACTTTTTGGTTTCCTTTTATAAAGGGGCTGCTATCAGTTATATTCTGAACTTCTGATACAAACTCTACCTGGCTGATAGAATAAGAGCTGCTGTCAAACTCCGGAATATCAATTCTGAAATCTGCTTCACCCTTCTTTTGAGAACCATTGACTTCAACGGCAACATTAATATTATAAATCCCGGGACTCAGAAGTTCCGCCCATTGATCATAAACCACAGAGTTGTTCGGATTCGATGAATCCCGGGAAAGGAGAGCGTTCGTATACCAATTTTTAGCATAGATAATTTTTCCATCTGAGGGATCACTGATAGTTGATTTAACGAGAAATTCTTTCACTGTATCGGAAGCGTTCGTTTCATCAATCAACTGGTCTGAAAACAGCATTAAATAAAATTCAGTATAGGTTTTGTTTTCTTTACCCATAAAAGCAGCATGGTCTATATAAAATTGCAGGTCGCCTTTACTTACAGCAGGGGAATCTTGTGCAAAAGAATTGATTGAGCCTGCTAACAAGGCTGTAAGTATAAATATTAACTTCATTTTATTCTTTAAGCCCGCTCAGAGTTATACCCTTAATAAAATATTTTTGTGCAAAGAAGAATACGATCAAAATAGGCATTACCGCTGTTACAGAACCTGCCATCAGGAGATCCCACTGAGTTAAATACCGGTCCCTGAAAATGGCCAGTCCAAGCTGCACAGTCCTCATACTCTCTGAATTTATTACAATAAGAGCCCAGATGAAGTCATTAAACACGCCCATGAATGTAAATATCGCCAGCGTTGCAAGGGCAGGCTTGGAAAGTGGTACAATTATCTTTCTCAGAATGGTAAGTTTGCTCGCTCCGTCAATAACCGCCGCCTCTTCAAGCTCCTTCGGTATCGTCATAAAAAATTGCCTGAGAAGAAAGACTCCAAATGCTGAGGCAAGACCCGGGACAATCAAAGCCTGGTACGAATCTACCCAACCCAGCCAGTAAAGCACCATAAAACTTGGAATCATTGTAACGTTGTACGGAATCATCATAGTGCCGAGAAAAATAAAGAAGAGTACATTTCTTCCCCAGAACCTCAGGCGCGCAAATGCATATGCTGCCATAGAACAAGTGATAAGCTGACCTAACGTAACTAGTAAAGCCACCCCAACGCTGTTAAGGTAATACCGCCCGAAAGGTGCAGCTTCGAATACTTTCAGATAGTTATCGAAATGAACGACAGTTGGGAGCCACTTCGGCGGGTAAACGTATATTTCACTCATATCTTTCACTGAGGTGAGTATCATCCATATAAATGGAGCCGCAGTGAAGAAAGCCAGAATATAAATAAATAAGTGTTCAGAAATGTTTTTTACAAGCGTAGATTTTTTTGACATTAGCCACCGTAGACATAAACTTTGTTCTTCATGTATTTAACCTGGGCCAGGGTAAGAATAAACAGTATCGCAAATAACACGTATGCAGCCGCTGATGCATAGCCCATCTCAAAGAATTTGAATGCATGTTCATAAACGTAGAACACCATTACCTTTGTTGCGCCAAGCGGTCCGCCCGAAGTCAGAACATAAACTATATCAAATACCTGGAATGAACTGATCATCGACATTACCATTATGAAAAATGTAGTGGGCGCAAGCAGAGGGATAGTGATATTCTTAAACTTCGACCATTGCCCTGCCCCGTCGATTTCTGCGGCTTCATAATATTGCTCGGGTATTGCCTGCAGACCCGCGGCAAACAGAACCATATTTATACCAAAGGTTTTCCATACTCCCATAACTATCAGTGCAAACATAGCTGCTGTTGGATCGTTCAGCCAGTTTACAGGATCTAAGCCGAATAAGCCGATAAAATAATTTACAAGTCCGAAGTTTGGATCATAAAGCCAGCGCCAGATTACTGCCGCTGCTACAGGTGAAATTATAACGGGAGCAAAAAACAAAGTGCGCAGAAGCTTCTTTCCGAATATTTTTTTGTGAAGGATATATGCTACTAGCAGAGAGAAACCCATATTAAGTGGAATGGTTCCAAGCGTATAATATGCAGTATTCTTTAAGACGTTCCAGAATTCTGCGCTTTGAAACATCCTGATATAATTATCGAGACCTACAAAAGTGGATTGACCGCTGAACATATTCCATTTCTGGAAACTCAGGTAGAAAGAAAAGAAAACCGGGAAGAGTATGAATGCGGTGAATATCACGAGAGTAGGTGAAAGAAAAAGGAGCGCCGAAAAAAGATCTCCTTTTTTATTCTTGTTTTTCCGGGGAGCGGGCTGTTTTACGACAGCTGCCATTTCCAGCACTCTCTCATTCTGTGTTTCGGGTGTCGTATTAAACAATTTTGCCTACTTTTGTTTTATAGCCTTATTGGATTTCGCTGCAGCCTCGTCGAGTGCTGTTTTAACATCGATATTACCCAGTGTGGACCTTTCAATTGCCTGGGCAACGTTTTGGGTTACTTCAAGTGCTCCGTAATCGATCGGGCGCTGTGCCTGTCCAACATCCATCTGGTCAACAAATACTTTAAAATTAGGATTCTCAGTAAGGTATTTCTGGAATTCAGGAACATCATGAACAGCATGACGAATAGGCAGATATCCTGATTTCATTGCCCAGAATGCCTGCACATCCGGTTTGATCATCCACTTAAGAAATTTCCAGGCTTCTTTCGGATGCTTGCTTTGTTTAAATATTGCCAGGTATTCTCCTCCTACTACCGTCGCCTGCTTTTTCGGTCCTGCAGGAAGAGGAGCGAATGCCCAGTTCAGGTTTTTAAGGAGGTCTTTATATCTGGGAAGATTCCAGGGACCGTCCATTGCCATCGCAAGTCTTTTAGATGTAAAAGCAACATCAAAATCAGTTGTGAATGAACTTAATTTCTGTTCGAGGTACATCTGCTTCCAGAGAGTGAGAGCTTCAACTCCGGGTTCCTCATTATACATTACATGTGTCTGTGCGGAATCAACAAGGTAACCTCCTGCCTGCCATAAATATGGCATAAACTGCCAGACCATCCAGGGACCTTGCGGTCCCGCCGCCGGATAAACCGGAACAAAGAATCCTACCTGCTCAATAGTACCGTCGTTATTTTTATCTATTGTTAATTTCTTTGAATATTCACGAAGTTCATCCCAGTTTTTGGGAGGATGTTCAGGATCAAGACCTGCAGCCTTAAACATATCTTTATTATAAAGAAGAGCAAGGTTCGTAGCTTCCATAGGCATACTGTACATTGTCCCTCTCCAGGAGGCGGATTGACGAAGTGCCGGGTAGATATCTTCCAGATCTTCTTTAGTTATACCATCATCACCATTTATGAATTCGTCCATTTTATATATTGCATCTGCATCTACCAGGTTTTCCATAAAATCAGAATGAAGCCAGGAAATATCAGGTGCGGTCTTGCTTTGGATTGCCGTAATTAATTTCTGAATGAGTGCATCCCCCGTGGGAATATATTGTGCTTTAATCGTTATTCCCGGATTCTCTTTTTCGAATTTGGCTATCAGTTCATTTAGTGCCGGCACAGTCGACGAAACAAAACTATGCCAGAATATAATTTCAACCTTTCCGTCTGCAGATGGTTCGTTTTTATCTCCTCCGCAGTTCACTGCAAATAAAGAAATCAGTACAGCAACAAAGATGTATTTTTTCACTTAATCCTCTTAATTAATAAGGTTGGGCAGGACGCAGTTCCTGCTGGTGACTCCCATTGCAGGATGAAAAACAATAAAATTTCCTTTTAATGCAAACGTTTGCGCAAATTCCTGAAAGTTATACTTAAAGTAAACTTTCTAAAACCTATGGAATATTACTTAGAACTTCTCCTCACAGAATTAGCTGACGGCTGCAGGGTTGACTGTATTCTCTATTTTCTTTACAGAACCGCGGATAACTAATTCTGATTTCAGGACTATTTTTCTATGGTCTATGTGGCCTTTTGATCTCAGACCATCGATTAGAAGCTTGACGGCAACCTCGCCCATTATCTCTTTGGGCTGTCTTACCGCCGTCAATGGAGCAAAAAGAAAAGGAGCAAAATCTACATCATCAAATGAAACGAGCGAAAGATCATCAGGGATAATTAACTTTTCCTCAGATACTGCCTCGAGTGCACCAAGTGTGATTAAATCACTGGTGGTAAAAATTGCTGTCGGAGGCTGTTCAAGTCCAAGAAGGAATTTGGTTTCGATATAACCGTTTTCTTTTCTGAAATCTTTTCCTACGATGTAGTTCCGGTTAACCTCAATACCTGCATCCTTTAATGCCTCAAGGTAACCTTTTACACGTGCGTTATTAGTATAAGTATCGGGTAGGCCCTGTATAACCGCAATTTTACTGTGTCCCATCGATATCAGGTATTCAGTAGCTTTGTAGGCTCCTGTATAGTTATCAACTACTACAGAACTGGTATCGAGGTCATCAAAGCTTCTGTCCAGAAGCACAAGGGGAACAGAATCATCCATCAATTTTTTGATGTGTGAGAAAGTGGTTCCTACGGGCATTACAATAAATCCGTCCACTCCTTTACTTAAGAGCAGTTCAACTTGTTCAAGCTCTGTTTCGATATCCTCGTCGGTGTTGCAGACTATTAAACTATAGCCTGCCTGGTAAGCATGTGTCTGGATTATTCTTGTAACGTGAGCAAAAAAAGGATTTGAAATGTCGGGAACTATCAGTCCGATTGTGTGCGTTTTTTTGAGTCTTAATCCCCTGGCTAATTGGTTCGGCCTGTAATTTAATCTTTTCGCTGCCTTAAGAATCAGATCTTCTGTTTCTTCACTTATTCTATACTTCTTTGTCTTGTTATTCAGAACGCGTGAAACTGTTGAAACAGAAACACCTGCCTTATTTGCAATATCGTTTAAGGTTATAGCCATCTAAAATTACAAAATTAGCGCAAACGTTTGCACAGAATGTAAGACTTTAAAATATTTATGTCAAGCTTATCCTCGCGAAAGGGAAAAAAATAATTATTTTTGGTAGAATATGAGCCGCGCCACGGATCTTACCAGCGAGGTATGAGTGATTGCAGAACCCTGGACTTTCTTATCATTTAAATAAAATGATCCTTCACGATCCGCGTCTGTACGTTTTTCAATTATGATTTTCTGCCCACTATAATATTTATCAGAGAGACGAATCTCGCATCTCCCGAAAAGAGGGAGGCCTGTGCGATATTCATCTGAAGCGGGACATACAGGGTAAAAACCCAGGGCGGAAAAAAGATACCATGCTGAAATTGCACCGCAGTCATCATTGCCGGGGAGACCGCCGGGTCCGGTGTTGAAATTTTGCTTAATTATTGATGAGAGGATATCGCTTGTACGCGACTCTTCCCCCGGAAAGTAGGTAAACAGGTATGGGTAGAACATTTCAGGCTCATTGTTCAGACTGAAGAAGTTATTCTCAAAATAATAGTTCAGTTTGTTGTAGAATCCCGACCTTCCACCATAAAGTTCAATCATTCCCTTTACATCAAAAGGGACATAAAATGCATAATCCCGCGCATTTCCCTCCACATATCCCGGTCCCCCCGATCCTGCCCAGTCGCCGGAACCCTCGGTACTTGTCGAATCAAAAGGAGTAATGAAGTTTCCCTTTTCTGACCTTGGACGAAAAAAATGGGTGCTGTCATCAAATAAATTTTTGTAAAAAGATGACCTATCACTGAATAATTCGGAATACTCAGGTTTATGAAGGACCTCAGAAAGTTTCGCAATAGAATAATCGGAGAAACAATATTCGAGCGTCGTGGAGACCGGTCCCCATACCCACCAATCTTCATTCCAATTCTGTTCAAACGGGATATACCCGTATTGAAGAAGTTCGTGATAACCGGCTCTGACAGGAGGAGCTTTTTCATTTCTATCTAGTAGTGCCGGTTTTATCATAAATGAAAGTGCGGAATCTGCATCGAAATCTCTTACCCCCTTTATATAAGTATCAGCTATTACAATATCTGCCGGAGCGCCCACCATCATGTAAGTTTCATTTCCAGCAAGCTCCCACTTAGGAAGATACCCATTCTCTTTGGCCATATCGATCATAGTTCTTACAATTTCAGATTCCCGCTCCGGGTATACAAGGGTAAGGAAAGGATGAAGGGTTCTGTATGTATCCCATAATGAAAATACTGAATAGCGATTCCTGTTTTTATAATTACCTGTTCCCTTTCTTCCCATCAGAGGGTAATCCCCGTTCACATCGCTGATTATGTTGGGATGGATCAGAACATGGTATAATGCAGTGTAAAATATTACTTTATTGCTGTCAGCGGAATCCTCTATTTCGATTCTTGATAGAACGTTGTCCCAGGATGCCTCAGCTTCCTGCCGGATTTCACTGAAACTCTTATCCTTGATTTCGGATTCCAGATTTAGTTTTGCATTTGAAATGCTGACATATGAGATTCCCGTTTTCAGAAGGAGGGTTTCTCCCTTTCTGAGACTGTAAGTCTGCCATATACCCAGGGAAGAGTCAATGGCAGCGGCTTCCGAATCATCGTTAATATTTTCATTTATCCAGGTTCCATGGCGAAGGGCGGACTTATTACTTACCGAATAGAAAAAGGTTTTCTGCCTGTTATCTTCCCCGCAGAAACCGCCGCTGATATTAAATCCCTGCAGCTCAGTAACGGAGGTTACGTTTACCTCTCCCCCGCCTGTAATAGCCAGACTTCTTCCTGCATCCAGCAGCAGGTTAATCTTCTGATCCCTGTCGGATGTGATTTTTATAATGCCGCAATGAGGAGATGCTGAACATTCGAGGGTTACCCCGGCTGAATCAAGATGAACGGAGTAAAAACCGGGTGATGCTTTCTCATTGGAATAATGCTGCCTGTATTGATCGGGTTCCGTCTTAATATTACCAGTGGTAACTGTTACGATTATGCTTCCCAGATCAGCACAACCTGTGCCGCTGAGATGAGTATGACCTGCCCCGTAAAAGAATTCTTCACCAGAACGGTATCCTGATGGCGAAACGCTGCTGTTATGAGGACTAACCGAGACCATTCCCCATGGAACGACAGCACCCGGGAAGGTATTCCCCCCGTTCGATGTACCTATGAAAGGATTTACAAAGTCAGTGTTCTGTGCCGATGCAATGTTTATAATGAGAAGAAGTATGAATAAAGTTTTGACCATAATTAAAATTTCTGAAAAAGATTTTCTTAAAAATAACGATCCTGCTATAATATGCCATATCCATTCTTTTTCGGCTGAATTCTTCTTGCGGTTCTATTGAACTTTTCCGGATTTAACCCCAAAAACATAAAAGCTTTGCCATTACTTAATGTAGGACGGATTTGCTTGAAAATTCGAGATTGAAGCGTATGTGAAGCGTATGTGAAGCGTATGTGGAGCGTATGTGGAAGGTACCCAAAATGGATATGGTATTCGGTTTCCAGGCTTCTGGGAGTGTGGTGGGCAGGAGACAACAGGCAGTTAAAATGAATTAAAATAATAGTTACTTACGTAAATGATTACATATTATAATCAGCTCTTCGCTATTCGATCTGTTAAAGAATCCGGAGGCCGATTTAGCCAATTCAGAAAGTGGGGGGGATCCGGAGAAAGGCATAATAATTCACGGGCATAACTCCCGGCTATTCCTCTTAGACTTCGCATGGTTAGCCTTACCACTTTAGGCCTGGCTTAGATAAACTTACTTCTTTAGGTTTTATATGTGTAGACTTTCCTCAAAGGCTTTAGTCAAACCAGAAAGTGGGGGGGATCCGGAGAAAGGCATAATAATTCACGGGCATAACTCCCGGCTATTCCTCTTAGACTTCGCATGGTTAGCCTTACCACTTTAGGCCTGGCTTAGATAACCTTACTTCTTTAGGTTTTATATGTGTAGACTTTCCTCAAAGGCTTTAGTCAAACCAGAAAGTGGGGGGGATCCTGAGAAAGGCATAATAATTCACGGGCATAACTCCGTCTATTCCTCTTAAGCTTCGCATGGTTAGCCTTACCACTTTAGGCATGGCTTTGATAAACTTACTTCTTTAGGTTTTATATGTGTAGACTTTCCTCAAAGGCTTTAGTCAAACCAGAAAGTGGGTGGGATCTGGAGAAAGGCATAATAATTCACGGGCATAACTCCCGGCTATTCCTCTTAGACTTCGCATGGTTAGCCTTACCACTTTAGGCCTGGCTTAGATAACCTTACTTTCTTTAGGTTTTATATGTATAGACTTTCCTCATAGGCTAAGCCAGGTACTGCTTCAGACTTAACATATATGGCAAAAAGAAAAAAACAGGAAAAGAAATGAAATTAGGTAAACAGATCAAGATTCCTGTTGGTGGCCGCAACTACACGCGCTCTCATAGGTATAGTAACCTCACCGCCCACCTTTTCAAACTCCCTCTCCTGCAGCACCCTTAATAATTTCACCTGGAGCTGGGTAGAAATATAAGCTATCTCATCAAGGAAGATCGTGCCTTCTCCTGCAAGTTCAAACATTCCACGGGTATCCCTGTAAATTTGGATCTGGGAAGAAATGAATACTAAAAATAAATTGCTGCAATATTTTTATTTTTAAAAGAATTCCGTAATATGCCGATGATTCACACAAAAATTATTTTTCATTTTGAAGAAATTCTTTACATCATTTATTCTGCTTCTATTCCTTTTTAACATTTTCGGGTTTTATATACCTTACCTTGTTAAACGGACTGTCATCCGCTCTAAAATGAGCAGCATGCTGGAAGAGGCTATCCCTCAGAATCTCATAGTCAAACTATCATTTGATTTGACTAAAAGGGAAGATTCTCCGATCTGGGTGAGGGAAGGCAAGGAATTCCGCTACAATAATCAAATGTACGACGTATTGAAAAGTGAAATCAGCAACGGCAAAGCGGTTTATTATTGTGTAAAGGACAAGGATGAAAAAGAACTTGAAGCCAACTTTGAAAAACTCCTGAAAAAGAACCAGGAAAATGATGGTAAAACCAAAATTAGAGCTCAGAAAGAGCTTAGTAAATATTTTCCTGTAGCTGAAATCGAAATTCCTTCTGCTCAGAAAACCGATAGTTTTAATTTCTGCGCCGTAAGTTTATATAAAAGCCTGAAAAAAGATATCCTTTCTCCTCCACCTGAAATCTCCTGATCCCTTCCGGATTTAATAATTACAGGTTATACATCCTAAACCGATGACAGAAAATTTTTTCCGAACGAATGATTCGGTTTGGTCTAAGTATAGGTCGGGTTGATTTTCTCCCCTCCCGCTCATGTATAACCTCCCTGATAGTTTTCAATTAATTAACTATTGAATTTTTAAGAAAGGATTCTGACTATGAAGAATTACTTATCATTATTCTTCTTCATTTTTTTATTTGCTGTTACACAAATAACAGCACAGGTTACTGTAACAGGAGTTGTTGTTGATAAGCAGTCGCTCGACCCTGTTGCAGGGGCAACGATTGTTGTTGAAGGGTCATCTATAACTGCAACCGCTAACGATTTCGGAAGATTTAAATTTATCACTAACTCGAATAAATTTACCTTAACCTTCAGGCGCATTGGTTACCTGACTAAAGAAGTTTCTGTTACGGATGCTTCAAAACCATTATATGTTCAGCTCTCTCCTTCACCTGTTGAACTTTCGGGCGTCCAGGTAATCGGCAGTAATCAAATATTACGACCGCAGGCTGTGGGTGTTTTGACAACGAAAGACCTGCGGCGATCCAGCGGACTTTCGCTCGAAAATTCCATTAACATGGTGCCCGGTGTATTTATGCAGTCGCGTACACCCTGGGGTGGAGCAAGGATCACAATCCGCGGCTATTATCCCAGCACAAGCCGGAACAGTCCTAATAGCAATGGTCTTGGTTACCAGGTATTTCTGAACAATATACCTGTTACGGATGCGACTGGTTCTACTGTTCTTGATGATATCGATTTTGCATCTCTTGGAAACGTTGAGGTCATCAAAGGCCCATCTTCCAGTCTTTACGGAAGCTTTATCGGCGGGACTGTCTTATTGACTTCAACACGACCCGCTCCAGATGAAACCAATGTACATCAGCAGACGATCGGCGGTAGTAATGGATTGTTCAGAACTAATACTTCTATCCAGGGGGCCGGTGACAATTCGGATTTTACGGTTAATTATGGTCATCAGACGTACAAATCATTCCGCCCTCATAGTGCATCATGGAAGGACTTTGTGAGGGCTAATGCTGATTTCCAGGCGGGAAGCAGCCAGACAATTTCAACTTATTTTGCATACAACAGATCCTTTGAGGAACTGGCAGGCGAGATTGATAGTGCTGAGTTCTACGACAGGCAGTCTGTCAGCAATGATGCCTATCTTGAAAACAACTCTCATATTAAGATGAAGAGCTTCCGTCTCGGCGTAACTGACTTTTATCGTTTTAATGAGAGTGTCAGTAACCAAACCACTCTATTCGGATCAGGCAGAATCTCAAATCAACCTTTTGCCCACGGCTTCACTGATGTCACCCAGTATAATTACGGGGCGAGAACAGCATTCAATTTCGTTACGCAGGGCGAGAATGTTGGAGTTAACGGTACTTTAGGCGGAATGGTACAGGAATCAAACCTGACAAGTAATGGTGTGTTTGTGGTCCCTCTTCCCAATCCCCCGCGGCCCCAAAGACCGAGTGCTTCTGAAAACTATGCTTTGAATTATTACCTGTTCACCGAATGGAACTTTGCTTTACCCATGGATTTTAATATTACAGCAGGTGCCAGCTTAAATAAAAATGAATTTGGAATCATGAATATGCTTAAGAATAACCTGCTGAACGATACAACCAGCCTGACTGTAAAAGCTTTTGAGCCCACGTTCACTCCAAGGATCGCAGTTTCTAAAGTATTTAATGAGGAAGCTTCGGTTTATGTCAGTGTCAGTACAGGGTACACTCCCCCGCTGCTTGGAGATGCAATTGCAAACGATGGAACAGTTAACACGAACCTGAAACCGGAGAAGGCAATTCAGTATGAACTCGGAAGCAAGGGAAACCTGTTCGATGGTAAGCTTGCTTACCAGGTCGCATTGTTCGACCTTGAAAATACTAATAAGCTGGTTCAGGAGACTTCAAACTCAGTCACTTTTACGACGAATGCGGGTAAGCAGCAGAATAGGGGTGCAGAGGTTTCGCTGAGTTATATGATCCTTAATGATCCAGCAGAAGTTGTTTCCCTGCTGCGTCCCTGGATTTCATATACTTATTCCGATTTCAAGTATAAAGAATTCAAAAGTGATAACAATAATGCTGCGGGAACAGTTGATTTCTCGGGCAACAAGGTTGCACGTGTTCCTGATAATATGATAAATGCCGGGATCGACCTCGGAACAAATTTCGGACTGTATCTCTATGGTACCTACCAGTATGTCGATAAGGCCCCGGTAACTTTTGATAACAGCACTTATGTGAAATCCTACAGCCTCATTAATGCAAAGATCGGTTATCAGAGAATGCTGGGTGAGCATTTCACATTTGATCTCTCTGTTGGAGGAGATAATCTTACAAACAGCACATATTATTCATTCCTTTTCACAGGACCGGACATAATTGGCCTTGCTCTGCCGAAAGACGGAGGACATGGTGACGGCTACATAATCCCGGCCCCTTATAAGGCAGCGTATTATGGAAATCTTTCCCTGTCTTATGCATTCTAAAAAAAAAGTTGATGAACAATCAGGGGATGCGATTCTTAGGAGTCGCATCACTTTTATTAATTATTATACCGATTAAATCCAGGATCTATAAAGAATGAAAACTATATTTATGCTGTTGATCTGTGTCTCCGCCTTCTCGTTTGAAAATGCACAGACTATAAAAGTCATTGACCAAAAAGAAAATTTCCCGTTAAACTATGTAGTAATAACCGGTGATGGCCCCGGGGCAAGCGCGATTACGAACTCTAAAGGAGAGGCTCCTTTCTTTCCGTTTACAAAATCGGCTTCACTGACGTTCCAGCTAACAGGATATGAGAAGTTCACTATCTCTGCCGATTCATTGCAGATAAATGATTACAAGGTCGCTCTGAACAAAAAAAATTATACACTCGGTGAAGTATTAGTCCTTGGCGGAAACCCGAACGATGAGGTTTCCAAAACAATCGGGAAGGTTGATGTTCTTGGATTTAATTATATACGAAGAACTAATGATATGTATCTCGATAGAATAATTAACCTCGTACCGGGAGTAAAAATGGAAACACGGAGTTCCACATCTCAATCCCATATTCTGATAAGAGGTGTGGGTGGAAAATCCCGCTTCGGAATCCGGGATGTAAAGGTATATTACGACGGGATCCCTCTGACAGATGCGGATGGAACTACCAGCATTGATAATATCGATTTTACAAGTCTCGGGAAAATTGAAGTTATTAAAGGTTCTTCGTCAGGTATTTACGGAAGTCCTATAGGCGGTACGGTTAATCTCTTCACAAAAAGAGCGCATTACCAGGAAAAGGATCTTAACGAGATAATCACCGCGGGATCTGACGGGCTCCTTAGATCAACCTTTAACTTCAGAGCAGGCACCGACAAACTGAATTTCTTTACTAATTATAGCTATCAGAATTATGACGGCTACAGGGAGCATTCACATTCAAAGAAACAACTGTTTACCTTCGGCGGTGATTTTTTTGTTAGTGAATCACAGACGCTCTCCTTCCTTGCGAACTATGCGTATATAAATGATGAGTTTCCGGGAGAGCTGGATAGCGTTGATTTTGCTGATAATCCTGAAATGGCTAACCAGGCGTACATCGATAAAAATATCGGCCTTCACAGCAAATCATTTCTTCTCGGGGTTACGAATATTTTTAAGATCACTGATTCATTCGAAAATACTACCAGCATTCTTATGGGTCATACATTCAATGAATCTCCGATTGAACCTTTTTATAACAGGAATGATATGGATAAACAGGGAGCGAGAACATTGTTTTCATATAACACATCGCTGGGCGATTATATAACTACGCTTGCTTTCGGCGGTGAAGTTATCCGCAACTTCAATGTTGAAAGACATTATGCAATATCCTCTAACGGTGTACCCGGAATGATCATTTCCGACAGAGAACTTGATCTTAAACATTTTAACCTCTTCCTGCAGGGAACTGTAAACTTCGGAACTTCAACTGTCCTGACCATAAGCAGCGGTATAAGCAAGGTAGAATATAACGTAAGGGATAATCTAAAGACAGATAGTATGGATTTTTCTCTTTCCAGGGACCTGCGCGCAAGCTTGTGCCCTGGCATCATGTTCAGACAAAACCTGACAGATAAAATAAGTCTGTATGCCCAGGTAAATACGGGTTTTTCGCCTCCGACGGTTTCTGAGATATCTTTGAGTAACGGAAGCGTGAATGCTGATCTGAAACCGGAAAGGAGCCTGAATTATGAGGCAGGGACTGACGGAGATTTGTTTGAGGATCAGCTTCATTATGAATTAAGCCTGTTCTACCTGAACCTGTATGATTCTTTCATTCCGCAGACTGATCAGAACGGATTCACAAGGTTTGTTAATGCGGGTAAATCAGCGAATAAGGGTGTTGAGGTTTTACTGTCTTATAAACTGCTCGATGACAGAACAGGTTTGATTAGTCTTATCCGGCCGTTTGTGACTTATTCATATAATGATTTTAAATTCGAAGATTATACGCTCAACGGCAATGATTATTCCGGAAATGAAGTACCCGGTATTCCCCACAGTCTTTTTAACGCAGGTCTGGATATAACATCATCAACGGGATTATATCTTTACCTGACTTACGATTATACAGGCGAAAGACCACTGACTGATGATAATTCAGCCTATACAAATGCTTATTCCATCCTGGACGCTAAGATTGGATTCAGAAGACGCCTGGCTGATGTTTTTACTCTGCAGGTATATGCCGGGGTTAATAACCCTACAGGTCAGAACTATTCACCCATAGTTGCAGTTAACCAGAGATCAAGATCGGAAAGAGGCCTGCCGGTCTACTTCAACCCTGCTCCTAAAGAAAATTATTATGGTGCTCTAAACTTAGAATATCATTTTTAAGAAATGTTCGCTCCACATAATCAACCGGGTGGGTCTGAGAATTAATGCCTCCTCTCCTACCCGGCAGTCATAAAAAAAGCTGTCCTTTTGGGACAGCTTTTTTCATTTCCAAACCTGACCTAAAGATTACTTCATTAAGATCATTTTTTTCACAGATGAAAAGTTATGTGATCCATCAACTGAAGCAGCTTCAATTTTGTAGAAGTAAAGTCCTGAAGGATAATTCAATGCATTCCATTTGAGTGAATGCGATCCCGAAGTCTTCACTCCGTTCAGCAGAACTTCAATCGACTCACCCAGTGCATTGTATATGGTAACCTTAACGTGACTATCATACGGCAATGCAAAATTAATTGTGGTTGCCGGGTTGAAAGGATTCGGGAAATTCTGCGATAAATTATATCCCGAAGGGGAAGAACTATTATTAACCTCTATGATATTGCTGTATTCTGAGGTTCCGTTGAAGTCGACCTGTTTCAGACGGTAATAATTCTTACCGGTTGAAGGTTTGGTATCGGTAAAGGAATATGATCTCGGTGAAGTCGTGCTTCCTGCACCGCCTACAAAACCCAGCGACTGCCAGTGCCCATCCGACAAACGCTCAACGCTGAAACCGCTGTTGTTTGTTTCTGTTGCAGTGGTCCACTTCAGCAGAACACTTGTTCCACTAACCATTCCTGTAAATGAAACCATTTCAACCGGGACAGTATCTCCTATTTTCAGGATCATTCCACTTTCGCCGACTGCATAACCTGTATTTGCATCGGTGAGGTACATCCCTCTCACCATTGCGCCTGTATTGCTTTCATCCGGCTCCCAGTTCGCGCCACCGTCTGTCGTATGCATAATTACACCGTTCAGTCCTCCTGTAACACCATTGTTGGCATCTGAGAACGAAACGCTGTTCAGAAACATAATAGTGTTGCTGTTCTGCTGAACCCAGTTTGCACCGCCGTCGGTAGTTTTAAGTATCAGTCCGACAACTGTAGGATAAGGAGTTGAACCAGCAGCATAACCTGTATTTGCATCAATAAATGTAACGCCGTAAAGTGAACCGTTGGTACCGGATGTTTGCGGTCCCCACGTAGCTCCTCCGTCTATAGTTCTGAGGATAGTACCTGAATTTCCCACTGCGGTACCATGATCTGCATCCGAAAAGGCGACGCCCCAGAGTGCCACGCTGGTTCCGCTGTTCTGCGGAGTCCACGAAGCCCCTCCGTCGGTAGTTCTTAAGATAACACCTGATTGACCGACAGCATTTCCATTATTTACATCACCGAAAGAAACACTGTTCAGATTTTCGGCAGTACCGCTAACCTGGTTATTCCAGGTTGATCCGCCGTCTGTGGTTCTTATAATTATTCCTGACATACCCACAGCAACTGCAGTATTTACCTCTTTATAAGAGATCCCGTAAAGTTCATCGGATACACCGCTTGTCTGACTTACCCAGTTAAGTCCTCCGTTCGTTGTTGTCAACACTACGCCGCCTGTGCCAACGGCTATTCCATGCAGGTCATCTGCAAAAGCAATCGAAGTTATCGCCTGGTCCGATACACCCTGAAGCTCATTCTCCCAGGATGTCCCGCCGTTTGTAGTTCTATAAATCATCCCGCTGAATCCAACAGCTACCGCGCTGTTTGATGAGGTCATCGAAACAAAATTAAGATCATTCCAGGTACCGATACTGTAAGGTGTCCAGTTTGCACCGCCATCTGTCGTAGTTATAATTACTGCGCCGGAAACCACAGCTGCTCCATGGTCCGCATCAAAGAAAGAAACAGAGTAAACATAATCCCAGGGATTCAACCCACCGTTCTGGGGTGTCCAGGTAGCTCCTCCATCAGTTGTTCTAAGAATTACACCTTCCTGACCAACTGCTGTGCCTGTGTTAACATTGGTAAAACAAACATCACGAAGAAGGCTTGTTACACCGCTGTTCTGCGGAGTCCAAATATCACCGCCGTTGGTGGTTCTCAGGATGATGCCGTTACTACCGACAATTGTACCGTTATTAGTATCCGTAAAATCAACTCCAAAGAGATCATCAGTTGTACCGCTTGTCTGAGGCGTCCAGTTAGCACCGCCGTCGATTGTTCTGAGCACAAGACCATTGTTAGCAACGGCTGTTCCATGATCTGCATCTGAGAATGAAATACCATAAAACTGAAAGGTTGTTCCTGATTCCTGAGGGAACCAGGTTGTTCCGCCATCTGTTGTTCTAACGATTTTACCATTCTGTCCGACGGCTGTACCCGTTGTCCCATCGACAAAGGAAACACCGTTAAGATTAATTGTCAAGCCTGACAGCTGGCTAACCCAGTTCGCACCGCCGTCAGATGTTCTGATAATTGCACCATTATCACCCACAGCTATACCGTTATCGGCATCGGAGAAAGAAACACTGTTAAGCGTATTTCCCTGAGGCAGGGGGTTCTGCCAGTACCACTGCGCATCAGCGGTACTTAAACTTAAAATCATATAAGCCAGTAAAAAGGCCGCAGATCGTAGTAATTTATACACCATATATATCCTTTAATTTAGATTGTGTGTAGAGTTGATTTATTTATTGTTTTTTTGAATGTTTCCACACTAATACCGTCGGCCCAGTAGCTTTCAAACATTTTCTTTAGTGCAGCAGCATAACCGGGATGATCAACATACATACTGGTTATGTTCGGCTTTAAAGAAATTCTGTCATTCAGGGCAAACATTACTAATGCTTCATCACTTATTACAAGTTTCATTGGAAGCCTCTCTATCAGCCTGGCTTCCTCTCCGATTTCCTGGTAGATCTCCACCGATCTTACCAGGCTTTTAAGTTCTTCCTCTTTTAGTCCCCCGTATTCATAAAGTCCTTTTACAATAATATTCTGTTTCCGGAATATCTCCTTTTCCTGTTCAATATTATCCTCAAGTGCGGGGGTAGTATAGGGAGGTTTGGTAAATACGAGCAGTTCTTCTTTTGTGTTTTGCTGAATGGAAACCCACCTCTCCCCTATCTGTCTTATATCAGTCAGCATCTCAATATAATCGAACGGTTCCAGGTTATCGGAGCTGTCTTCATGCAAGGAAACCAATTCCTTTTCAAGTGAGCCGGCAGCTTGCTTCTTCATTTCGATATCTATCTTCTGCTTCTCTTCAAATTCTATTTTCTTCTGTTCAACAGTCTGCTCATAATTAGTTATGATATTCTGCAAAGCAATTTTAGGATCTATGCTCCGGTACATTTTATTTCCATTCCTGCTGCTCTCCGTAATAATACCCTTGTGTACCAGGTTCTGCAGTATCTCATAAATCTTCGTCCTGGTTATTGTGGTCATTTTTGTAAGCTCGGGAGCAGTAAACTCCTTCCTCTGTAGTAATGCGATGTAAACTTCCGCTTCCCTTTTGGTAAGTCCTATCTGCTGCAGTTTGGTAAGAAGTTCCATAATCCTCTTTTTAGGCTAAATTCAGGCTTTATGTTGTATCCCTCATATAAAGGGATACAGAAAATTATATATATACTTTCAAACTTGCAACAGCTTGATGCTTTAAATTTTACTTCATAATGAGACGTAAGGGAATTATTTCTGAAGGGATGAAAGGATTCTTACAATGTTTTGACATTTTTTTGACAACTGCCGCGTTTGAAAGCCTTAGGTTTTGTACAAAAGGAATTGAATATATCATCAACAAAAATTAAGAGGTGTTCAATGTTAAGAATTCGTTACTTCATTATTTTTACTTTCAGTCTCATTGCATTAAATGCATTTGCCCAGACCAGCACGATAACAATACTGCATGTGAATGATTCACATTCAACTCTGGCACCGATCGGTCCACGTGATCAAAACCTTGAGGGTACATTAGGGGGAATAGCGCGAGCCGATTATCTGATCGGTTACGAAAGAACTATCGATCCTGATCTGCTTCTGCTTCACGCCGGGGATATTTCCATAGGCGATCTTTTTTTCAACAGGTACTTCCAGGTACCCGAATTAACCTGGATGAGTATGATAGGGTTCGATGCTATGACTGTCGGAAATCACGAATTCGATCTTACGCCCGAGGCTCTGCTGGGATCGTTGCAGAATGTCTTCCCTTCGCCATCAGATGCGTTTCCGCTGCTTGGCGCTAACATAGACGCTTCTGCGATTCCGGATCTTGATGAATACATATACGACTATACTACAAAAAATATCGGTTCCGTAAAGGTTGGTATTTTCGGACTCATAACTCCTGCAACCAACGTACTTTCTCAACCCTCTCCTGTTATTATTGAAGATGATGTTGAGCAGATTATGAACACAGCTGGAACTACGGCTTATATCCTCCGCAATGTTGAAGGCTGTGATGTGGTAATTCTCCTTTCCCATTTAGGCGTAGAGTTTGATATGGCTGTTGCTTCTATGGTTCCGGGGATTGACGCTATTATAGGGGGTCACGACCATTACAAGTACAGTACGCCAATTGCAGTTCCTAATCCGCTGGGCGGAACCACCTGGGTTGTCCAGGCAGGATCAAACTATCTGTATGTCGGCAAAATGCGGTTGACTCTTGATGCCGGGGGAAATGTTAGTCTGCTCGATTATTCGTTAATCCCTCTCGATGAAAACATTCCCGAGGAACCGTCCGTCAAAGCGATGGTCAATTCAATGATCGCCGAAATTGAATCCTACTACGATACTCCATTTTACACACAGCCATTCGGTTACGCGGATGGATTTTGTGAAGAAGAACCTTCGAACTTATCTTCATTGGGTGCACACGATACTCCGGTCGGAAACCTTGCAGCAGATGCTTTCCGGTCATTTACAGGAACGGATCTGGCCATACATGCATGCGGTTCAACAGCACTTCCCTTGTGGGAAGGGACATTCACACTTTCTGATATATTCAGATTAAATGGATATGGGTTTAATACAGTAAATACCCTCGGTTTTCAGCTAGCCACATTCAATATGACAGGGCAGGCAATATGGATGGGACTCGAATTCGGATTAAGTCAGATTGAAAGCGGAACGGATTACTTATTACAGGTTTCAGGACTTGAATACAAGTACAATGCTAACGAGCCTCGCAGGAGAAAGAGTTGTTTCAGTAACAGCCAATGGTCAGCCAATTGATCCGGCTGCAGTCTATTCGGTAACTGCAAGCGAGATGGTGCTTGGCATCCTCGATTATACGGGCATTCCCTATTCTGATCCAAACATACTTACCGGAATAACTGAGTTTGAAGCCACCACTGCCTATGTAATGTCGCTTAACAATTTTATTCACCCTAAAAATATAGGTAGAATAATTAACGTAGGCGATCGCCTTACTCCAAACATAATTCATGCGGACGGCTGGTTTAATTCTGAACCGGGGGCCTTTATAGAAAACCCGGAAGCAACAGGAACCCTCTACTTCAATATGAAAATTAACAACAACAACCACCCAAATTCAGCCCGGGGAGTTGTAAAAATTAAATTTCCTGCAGGTGGAATAAACCTTACAGGCAATTCCCTGGAATGTCTTGTAGTCGAAGATAATATTATAACAATAAGAGGTGAAGGGAAAAATAAGGGTAAAGGCCTCTATGGTTTACTTATTACCGCATCTGACGGCGGAAACCAGGCAGATCTGATAAAAGTTACAATCTGGGATAAGCTTGACGGAGATAGAATAGTTTATGACAATTTAGCAATGAACCCAATCGAAGGCGGTTATATAAACATTATCACCCCGCTTTTTGCTAAAGAAAATGATGAAGCGGCATTCCCGGAAGAGTTCAAATTAGAGCAGAACTATCCGAACCCCTTTAATCCTTCCACCACCATAAGATATAATGTTCCTGAAGAAAGCTTCGTAACGCTTAAGATTTACGATATACTCGGGAATGAAATAGCAAACCTTGTAAACGAAAAAAGGAGTCCCGGCAGCTATTCAGTAAACTTTAATGCTTCACAATACGTAAGCGGGGTATACATCTACTCATTAAGGGCGGGCAATTATGCCCAAACAAGAAAAATGATCCTGACAAAGTAAGGGGCACTAACAGGATGGGGGGAGCAATCTCCCCATCTTGTTTCTATTTTGAGTCACACCTGACCTGCAGCTAAAATCATAAGTTAGAGTTAATGCGATATGATTGTGATTGCGAGCGAGTCTTTTTCCATTTTATCATTGCGAGTGAGTCCTCGAGCGAAGCAATCTCTCTTTTTCTCTTGCTGTAATTGCGTAGAGAGTCCTCGAGCGAAGCAATCTTAAACTAATAAAGTACATTTTTAGGAGGCTGAAAAATATGAAATCCGTTATTAAACTTTGTCTGCTGTTAGTACTTCTTCTATTTCCCTCACAATCAGTCACCGCACAGACTGCGAAAACTGGCGTGCTGGTTGAAGTCACGACAAATCAAAAAACACCCGAAGAAGTAAGGGCAAGATTTACAAACTTCGTAAAGGGGAAATTGCTGAAACTGAACGATGTGGAATTAGTTAACGATAATGAAGATTACAAAATAAACATTATGATGTTCCGGAATCTTACGAAAGAAGGAGAGAATCTCGGCTACGTCATATCAACAATATTTCTTGTCCCTTCCCACTGTGAAGGTTCAAACAATTTTGAATACCTGACTTCAATACTATCAACAGCAAAGGAATCTGAACTGGATTCCACAGCCCAAAACATTTCATCCTCTTTTAAAGAGAATGTATTGGAAATGCCGGGAAGATAAATCCGTAATTACCGATAATTTTTTTGTCAGGTTAACGATAAATTTTTGTGGAAAAGATAACGTTTTTGAAAACGTTTACTCATTTCGTAATTTGTAATAAAAATTACAATTGTTACCATAGGTAAGGAAGCTTCAAATGAAAGCAAAAAGTACATATGCAGTAAAAAAATGGGAAGAGAGTCCCTACGAACAGATATCTACAGAAAACAAGATGACCCGGGCGACGGTTGAATACTCAATACAGGGAGAGATTAATGGCGAGGCTATGGTGGAATACCTGATGTTTTATAGGCATTTCGATGAGAAGGATCAGCATAATTCATCCGCTGTTTATGTTGGTTTAATCAGATTCGTGGGAAAGGTAGGCGGCAGCGATGGCAGTTTTGTGCTTGAAGATCGGGGAACATTTGAAAACGGGGAAGCAAGTTCAACACTGAAGATAATTGCAGGTTCAGGAACGGGAGAATTAAAAAGTATACAAGGCACCGGCCGGTATAGTGCTGCAAAAGACGGCGCTCAGATTGAACTGGAATATGATCTGTAGAATTATATCTGTGAGTCTTGTATCTTTGATCTTTCTTTGGTTTAAAGTTTAAAGATAAATTTTACTTGTTATCCAGGTCATTCCTTGTCTTCCCGAAATAACCCGGAGGTTCTTTTTTCCATTTCAGCTGCGATCACCTGTCCATCTTCACCCTGATCTTTAAGCTCAGTAATTATACTATGGTAACTTTCAGCATCTCTGTCCTGACTCAATTTGAACACATTATCCATTTCGATTATCTCAATCTCAAAAGCGACTATTGCGTTCATCAGTTTTTGTCTGTACTCTGAAGAAAGATTATCGAAAATTGTTGTAGACCGCTGATTATAGTTTTCGAAATGAAGTGAAGTCTTCTTTAGCACACTTTCCAATTCCGAATTATCAAGGAAACGAATAATCCCTTTAATATGCACACTCATATAATTCCAGGTAGAAGGTGTATGAGGATTGCTGTACCAGGTTCCGCTTACATAAGTATGGTTGCCTGTAAACACCACCAGCACATTATTATTTTGCACAAAAGCTTTATGATGATCGGTATTCTTCATTATATGACCCCTTAGAACCTTCCTGCCGTTATGCTCTTCAATAAAAACCGGGACCTGGGTAGCAACAGGTTTATTCTCATGATCGCACCCGCTTAAAAAAGCAAACGGGTGCTGATCGATGAATTCCTTAATGACTTCAGGATTTTTTTCTTTGTAGTACGGCAGGTTATACATATAATTTTGAATTTATTAATTGATTAATCTCTAATTAAAACAGCAGAATTGATTAATTAGCTCGGTTCACAATAATAGTTAATTTTAAGAGTAGAAACACAGGAAATTAAATCGCCCACGCCCTCGTCATTGGACCCGCTTTTTCACGTGATTAACTTTTTTAGGAATTTTTACAACTTTATGACAATTTTCTTTTCGAGTAAACAATCATAAACGTTCTATAGCGGATTTTTGTTTTCTCTCCTGACTCACCTTTCGTGATTCTTCACACCTTAATAAAAGTAATGTAACCTTCTCGCTTTGTGAAAGTATAAAAGCAGTTGAATGTATTACTAATATATTATCACTCAGTTCTGATCATATTATCCAGCAGCGTTCTGGCGAAAGGATCCCTCTCATAATTCTTCGCCAATGGGAATGTGCACAATATTATTTTCCCCTTTCCATATTTCATATCATATATATATGCTGAATTCAATTGGATCCATCCCGCATACATTCCTGCGGCTGCATTCACAAAATCCTCCGGCTTAATATTGGATATTACCTGGCGGGGCACAGACTGCGCAATCTCAAATCCGAAATATTTATCGTGGTTTATATTACTGAAATAAGGATGCTGCGGCTTCTTCCAGTTTAAATTGGATGCCCAGTTGCCGTCATACCACTCCTCGTTCCTGCTTATCAGTTTAACGGGAAAATCCTCAGGAATAGCCGTATTCGTGTCCGTCAGGCAAATCACTTTGAATCCTTTTTCTGCTTTATCAAGAATACTTTTATCCAGGATATTTGTAATAATAATATTGCTTTTATCATTTACAGGATAATTCTCCGAAAGTACCTTCCTGAAATCTTTCATATCTTTAAAACTATCCACAACCCCAACCGGAATATCGCTTTTGTTTGTCGCGGGATAGACATATATCTCTGTAAAATTCTCAGCAAGAATTTCTTCTCCTTTCTGCAGTCTGAAAATAACCCTGATACTTCCAGGAGTCTTATCAATCTTGAATTTTACTGTTTCAAGTTCCTGCACGTCTGTTCTGCCGATATCCTTAATTTTAACCTTGCCTGATTTTTCTGCTGCAGTTTCCCAGCTGAGTTCTGCACCCTCCAATGATTTGCTGCCATAGTGAGATATGAATATTTTAATTTCTGCATGCTCGCCATATTGATAATTATATTTAACGGGACGGGGAATTATAACATCCTGCTGCTGGATCAATGAAATATACTTCGAGTTCTCTTTGAAATTTCTCCACATATCAAGCAATCCGTTGCATTCCCAGTTTATATCCGTGAACTCCGTTATTACATATCCCTGTATTTCAGGTCGAAGGCGTATCGATTCAATCTCATACTTAAGCGACTGAAACTGGGCGCGCTGACTATTTACGGCAAGTTCATTATAATCAGAAAATAATTCATCATACTTATATTTAAGAAACCGCTCATTATATCCTTTCGGAAGTACAAGCTGGTTATCCAGGAAATTCCTTGAGAACCACCATGGATCTTCACCTGATAACTCCGGCAGGCCCCAGTTGCCGAATTCTGAAATAATAAGAGGCTCATTCCCGGTCTCGAAAGAATCCCCATATTTACTGAAGAGCCAGGCCGGTCTGGATGCCACATCCGAAATTGTCCTATCGAAATTTGTCCTGTTTTCCGGAATTGCCCAGTAAGTATGATAATCATTTACATCCGTCTTCATATGAAAATTTCCCTCGCAGGCGCTGTTATCAACGACAAGCCGTCCCCGCGCCACCTGTTTCACCCTGTCGTATTCATTAGTCAGCCACCTGCGCTGTTCCTTTTGGGAGAGATCGAGTCCCCAGCTTTCATTTATAAGACTAATAATTACAAGCGACGGATGATTCCAGTCGCGCTCAACCATCGCGTCAATCGTTTCGCTGCCCCGCCGCGCAGCTTCTGCCGTATAAATTGACCAATTAGGGATTTCATACCATATCAATAGTCCAACCTCATCAGCAACCTTAAGATATACAGGATCAGGTGCTTTAATATGACATCGGAGAGTGTTCAGTCCAAGCTGTTTTGCCTTTATCATTTCATCGCGCACATAATCTTCAGAAGGTGTGGAATAGATTGTTGAAGGATAAAAATCCTGGTCAAGTGCTGCCATTAAATAAAAAGGTTCACCGTTCAAGTACAGTTTTTTATCCCGGGTTTCGATGTTTCTGAATCCGAATGACTCAAGTGACTCCTCTTCATCAAGCCTTAATTTCAACTTATAAAGGTACGGATGATCAAAACTCCACAGCAGAGGATTGGGAACATCGGCTGAAAAGGAGAATGACCCGGAAGAAGGCAAGGTAATTTTTTTATTAAGGATTTCTTTTCCATCAGGCGAAATAACCGAAACCATCATCACTTTGTCAGGTTCAGCCTGTTTATTCAGTTTTAACATTACCTCAATCTTCCCGGAATTATCCGGAGTAATATGGACAGACGTAAAATATAACTGAGGTTTAATATCGATTGCGGCGTCCTGCCATATTCCGCTGGTCTGCACATACCAATCCTGTTTACCGTGAGGAATATTTTGAAACTGGATCCCTTCTGTACCGGGCGGATCATACTGAGGATCGAGCACCCTCAGGAGAATTTCATTATCTCCCTTTTTGATAAGATTAGTTATTTCGAATGAAAAAGGAGTATAGCCTCCCTCATGGCTGCCAAGCAGCTTGCCATTAAAATACACGCCAGTCAGATAATCAACTGCATCGAAGCGTAATAGATAAATCTTTTGAGGATCAGACAAATTAATATCGATAGATTTCCGATACCATCCGATTCCCTGGTAATCGCGCAAATCATCAAAAGACTGCTGCCAGGAAGAAGGCGTATTTATTTTTCTCCAGTATAAATTGGTTAGAGTCTCAGGTTTTGCCGTACCGGAAGAATCCACAGCGAACATCCATTCCCCGTTAAGGGACAAGGTTTGAGCCTTCAAAGCCCCGGTGTTTAAAATCATAAGAAAAAAACAGAATAAATATTTCATCTTCTCCCCGAACAATAAATCATATATTATAATCTAAAAAAATAAAAGTTATTCTGCGCCATGCCAAACAGTTACGCTGCTCTTATCAAGATTATGACCTTTTGTTCCAGACTGTATATCTTTCTTTCTCTTTTTCCTTCTGCCATAACTAGAACCTCCTATCTCTACATTACGTAAATTTAGGAAATTCCATTTTCATCTGAAGCGTTACAAAAAGTAATTCTTTTTTCATAGAACAGTTCCACACCATGGGACCTAATTTAACGAAACTCAAAATCAAGGAAATCAAGGAAGGAAATGTCTGAATTTTACTTATATATTCCTATAAAACATATTGGGTTGGAGATATTTTTTACTGTTAAAATAACACTCAAATTTTATACAGATCACCAGGAAAGGGGCACTGGTACTCTTTTCTTTTAATAACCGTATGGAAACCTATCCTATCCCCTAAAAAGTCGAATTTTATTTTTCTAATTTCCAATAAGAGGGGTTAATTTAAAGGTATTCCATTAATTAAGGATGGGGTTAGAAGTGAAAAAGCTAATTTTATTGTTCCCAAGTACTTACAGGTTTTTAAGGGCACAGCAAGATAGATGATCCACAGTGTTAACAAACAATAATTCTCTAGCAAAATAAAGCTGGGGGATAATTGCGCATACCCCTGCAGGGATGCAGGGGTATTTATTAAGATCTTAGAATCCGTTCACAGAAGTTACCCCGACTTATTGAAAGAGAGTTCAGCCCGATGGCAATCACGTCATCGGGTTTTTATTTTATTTGTTGCTTCTATTAAATATTTATTGCAAATTCAAATAAGTAATTTCTCTCTACTCCGTGAGGGCAAGAGTTTTAGAGTTAGTTACAGTTACATACCGAAGAAACACACAGATTACTCTCCCGAAGCAGAAATATTTGATAATATTTCTAATTTTCAAAAGGAGGTCGTCTATGTTGAGCTCTACGGCTAGCTCTTTTAATCCGGGAAAATCCGGTTTTTGGGAAAAAACTTTCTTACAAACCTGCTTTTTATTTTTAATGGTAACGCAAATATGTCCGGGGCAGTGGTTCTGGCAAAATCCTCTTCCACAAGGTAATTCACTGCAGACAGTTTCTTTTGCCGATTCTGATCATGGTTTTGCAGTGGGTTCCGCAGGTACAGTTCTATATACCTCCGACGGAGGTATAAATTGGTCTGTAAAATCAATAGGTACACAGGATGACTTAGCAACTGTTCACGCATTTAATTCAACTAATGCGATTGTAACCGGCGGTGTAGGAAAGATTTATAAAACAACAGACGGCGGGGAAACCTGGATTAATCAGGTAAGCGGTTTTAATGGCTATCTCATTGACATTTCTTTTTGTGACGAGAATAATGGTATGATAGCAACGGGTTTTGTTAATTTATTACACACCACCAATGGGGGATCGGATTGGACAATTATTAATACTCCCCACCCATTTGCAAGAATCGCATTAGTAGATCCAAACACAGCTACCGTAATTACGGGAAATAATGCAGAAATCTATCGGACTACTAATGCTGGCGCGACCTGGATTGATCAAACAGTCTCCACACTTGATGATCTGATGGATATTTGTTTTACAGATGCGAATAATGGAACTGCAGTAGGATGGAATGGTATGGTTCTTCATACAACGGATGGCGGAAATGTCTGGAACTGGCAATCAGCTAATGTAAGTGAAGATTTATATAGTATTTCATTTTCTGATATTAACAACGGGATCGCGGCGGGGAATAATGGAACGATTATTCACACAACAGATGCTGGCAATAACTGGGAAATACAAAACAGCGGGTTAACAATCTATAATCAGCTTTCGTGTGTTGATTTAATTGACAATAACAACGCAATTGCAGTTGGTATTTATGGAGTGATACTAAAAACTACAAATGGCGGCGTTGAATGGATGAATATGTCAACATCCGGTATATCATATAACGAATTTGTTGGCGTTCATTTTGTTGATTCAAATATTGGCTCTATTGTCGGCTATTCAGGTGTTATCTGGCGTACAACAAATGGCGGAACTAACTGGCAGGAACAATTAAGCGGCACTACAACCAATCTTAATGATGTTTATTTTAAAGATGAAAATATTGGTATTGCTGTAGGAGAAGAAGGCACTATACTGCGAACCACGGATGGAGGTGTAAATTGGACTTCCCAGACAAGCGGAGTATCCGGTTCCTTATATACCATTTTCTTTTTGAACGAAAATGTCGGTTTTATTTCCGGCGTGGGAGTATTGCTTAAAACAACGGATGGCGGTGTAAACTGGAGTCAGTATGGAAGTGTTCCCTCCTCCCCGTTAAACGATATATGCTTTACAGATATGAATACAGGTTATATAGCTACCTGGAGTTATCAAAAGCTATTAAAAACGACAGACGGCGGATCAACATGGTTTAACCAAAATAATGGGATAACCGGCTTCGATGATTATCTTTCTCTTGATTTTGTCGATAACAATAATGGAGTGGTCGTTGGAGAGAACGGATTCATTTATCGTACTTCTGACGGCGGTGACAGTTGGGCTAGTTCAGCAAGCCCGGTAAATTTCAACTACAATAAATTCATATTTGTTAATTCAACAACCGGGATAGCTGTGGGAGAACACGGAACAATTATTTATACAACAGATTTGGGAGTAACCTGGCAGCAGCAGAATAGCAGCACAATAAATACTTTGTACTCGTTATCATTCGTCAATTCTTCTACAGGGAATGTGGTAGGCGAAGCAGGAACAATATTAAGAACAATAACCGGCGGCACTACTTATGTTAAAGAATCTAATGCTGTTGATTTACCGGAAGAATTTGAATTATTCCAGAACTATCCTAACCCATTTAACTCTTACACAAAAATTAGTTGGCAGTCGCCAGCCAGCAGCCAGGTGACATTAAAAATTTATAATATACTTGGAAGAGTAGTTGCCACCCTCATTAATGATTACAGACGGGCAGGCAAATATGAGACAGAATTCAATGCAGAAGCAATGCCAAGTGGAGTCTATTTCTACAGAATACAATCAGGTAGTTTTGTACAAACTAAGAAGATGATTTTGCTGAAATAATTTTTAAAGCAAAAATGACCCGATGGCAATCACGTCATCGGGTTTTTATTTTATTTGTTGCTTCTATTAAATATTTATTGCAAATTCAAATAAGTAATTTCTCTCTACTCCGTGAGGGCAAGAGTTTAGAGTTAGTTACAGTTACATACCGAAGAAACACACAGATTACTCTCCCGAAGCAGATCAGCTTTTCAAATTCAGATTCAGAGAAAAATACAGGAAGTTTCTGAGGTGGTTTAATTCGTTTGACTGAATTACAGGGATTGCTGATTAAGAATTCTTTCTGAATCGCCCAATTAAAAGCACTTGAAAGGTTAATCAGATCTTTCCTCGCCTGGTAAATGGAAGGATTCTTAATTCTGTATTCAATAAAGTCCATCACTTCCCTGCTGCTGATTTCATTTATGAGTTTATTGCCCAGGAAGTCTTCCAGGTACTTAAAGGTCGTGACGAAAGTTTTAGTTGTTTTAGGGGTGTGTACGGCTTCTGAATGTTTCAGGAATTCTTTCTTAAAGGATGAAAGAGAGATTTCAGTGATTTTCTGCTTAACCTTTTCTGCCTAATGTTTTGAGAAATTAGAAAGGAATTTTAAGGTTTCCTTTTTCGTTCTTGCTTTAGTGGAAACTTTAACCCTTTTCCCCTCCGGAGTATCATAAAAGATATAATAGATTCCATTATTCCGCTTAGAAAGAAACATTATGATTTCTCCTTCCTAAGTTCACTGAATCAGAAGTGACCAAGCGGTGGGGACTAAAGTGGTGACCTTTCTGAAGTTTTTAATGGGTGGATCTGGTGACCTACTTTCTCTTACAAAAAGTCCCCTTACAGCAGTATTTCAAGTAATTTTTGTGGAGGTGGCAGGAGTCGAACCCCAAAGAGTTAATTTCTTTTATCCGAAAATAAATTTAGATATTCCTTAAATTCAAAAATCCTATTTCTCTTACCGCCGGTTGTTTCAACCAAAATCCCAATCTTAACTAATTCCTCAATCACCGATGTTGCAGTAGTTAAATGTACTTTTAATAATACAGCAGTATCTGAAATAGTTACAACCGGATTGCCGTATAAATAATTCATTAAATCTCTTGCTTTCGGTAATCTTTTGCCCAAATTTCTAATCAATTTCTCATCAATTTCTTCTCTCAACTTTATTATTGAACGAAAGGTGGAAACACCCTTTTTACTTGTTTCTAATATTGCCACGATAAAAAATTTTATCCATTGCAGCAGGTTATTCGTTATCCGAACCTGATTTAGGTTATCATAATAAAGTGTTCTATGCTTCTCAAAATAATCTGATAAATATAACGTAGGTTTTTTAAGCAATCCGCTATTAACAAGATAAAGAGTAATGAGAAGTCTTCCGAGTCTTCCGTTACCATCCAAAAAAGGATGTATCGTTTCAAACTGGTAATGAGCTATTGCAATTCTTATTAGTTTAGGAACATCAATATTTTCATTATGTAGAAAGTTTTCTAAATCCCCCATTAATTCAGAGACTTCGTTTTGATGCGGCGGTATAAAAGAAGCATCTTTGATTGTAGCTCCTCCAATCCAATTTTGACTTTGTCTAAATTCGCCCGGTGTCTTGTGCTCCTCTCTCACACCTTGCATTAAAATTGCGTGAGCTTCCTTTATTAGTCTGGTTGATAATGGAATACTCTCCAGCTTCTCAATCGAGTGATTCATTGCTTTAATATAATTTTGCACCTCTTGCCAGTCGTCTCGTTTTTCAGGGTCAATATCTGTTTCTTTAAGAAGCGCATCCTCAACCTCTGTTCGGGTTCCTTCAATCTTACTGGAAGTAGTAGCTTCTTTAACTATGTGCATTTTAATAAAAATATCAATATTTGGAACATAGAGAGAAAAGGCATTCAATTCACCAATTCTGACATTTGCTTCTGCGAGTAGAGTATTGAGTTTTGGATCCTCCCAAATCCAGTCATGGTTAATCTTTTCAGGAGAAAAGCTTTTAAACTTGTATTGTTGATGGTATGTACCGGATTTATAATTTTCTATTTTCATTCTTTTACTTAGAGTATGCAAATTGCTTACTCTAAGTTAAGCAATTAACTTAGAATTACAAATTATTTAATCTAAGGGGAAGCTTTTGAATGAGTGTCACATCCCTTTGCTTCATTCTTCCCTTCTTCAGCTCCTTCATCTATCTGCAGGTCTTTTTTCTCTATTGGTTTGATGATCTGCAATCAGTCCAGTTCTTTTCTTTACTCCGGCTTCTCGCTACATGGCTTTAGAGTTTTACCACGATCAGGACTTGGCAGGTTCGCAACTTCCTGCCTCACCTGATTAGAATAGTTCAAGCTTTGCTTGGCGCTCACTTGAAGCAGTAACATCTTTTTCGAACTTATATAATCAAATATTAAAAAAATAAAATACTGTGGATCATCCTTTTGTGTCTAATTAAATCCATAACTATTTGAGGATACCTTTCATTATGACAATCTTTTAACTTTATTTTCCCTAAAATGTAAAATATTATTTTGTTTTCTCTTTAAATTTTTTGTCAAATAAATTTATTAAATCAATGGAAGGTAATAAATAATGACCATAAGGATAGTTTGCAGATAGATTATATAAGTGACTGCGTATCATTGAGACAGTCAATGGTAGAGCAGTAAAAAGTATATATTGATCTTTTTTATCCTTTTTTAATTTTGATATTCCCTTCAGATAAAAATAAGCTTCACAAATGACAGAAAAGATATAACCAGGCTTTGGTTTTTCAGGATCATTTGACTCTAATTGGATAAGGATTTTAAACTTATTCCCATTATTATTATTAAAAAATATATCGAAATCAAACTCAATCGAATTACTTGTCAATTGCTTTTCTGATATTTTTTTAGTTGAAGGAGTCACAGCAAAACTACAAGCTAAAATATTAAATCTTTCAAAATTGAGATCTGATTTTTTGATTTGCATATTAGGCTGCTTTCAATGGTTCTATATTTTTTCCAGTTTTTATATTAAAAATTAAATTAGCCGCTTTATTATAATCATCTGTTTTATAATCGGTTTTAGAAAAATTAGTCTTCTTAGTATATACAGAATAATCTTTGAATGAGGATTCGAAC
The DNA here is from genome assembly GCA_963774455.1 of uncultured Ignavibacteria bacterium. GTDB lineage: Bacteria > Bacteroidota > Ignavibacteria > Ignavibacteriales > Ignavibacteriaceae > DATFVA01. The sequence continues at coordinate 164,849 of CAVZFD010000003.1, read as the reverse complement.
TTGGCATTAAATATCTCTTGTAGCTTTGCAATCATTTTTAAATTGAGAAGCTTATCTCCACTAAATAATTGAGAAACAAAACTCTTTGATTTTCCAAGTTTATCAGCGAGTTCCTTACGGGTTATATTATCATGTATCATTAACTTGCTAACTTCAGCTAATATATCTAATTGAATGGCTATTGCCTTAAATTCAATCCTTTCATCTTCAGAATCAAATTTTAATAACTCATTTACCGTTTCTAATAAATTGTCTTCTTGTTTAATCTCCCTAACATTCATAATCATAACCTCCTATAGTTTCATATAGTGTTATTTCTCTTTTGCTGTTTTTTTGGTTTTTTTTGTGGAAATGGACGACCATAATAATATTTTTGTGTTTGCACTGGATTTCTTTACAGACAATTCTAAAATTTGATTTTCCTGTAAACTTCATGGCTGTAACATTTTTAGCCTTAGGAGAAACCTCTTCTTTGTCATAAAGAGATTCATTATACCTTCCTTTTAATGCTTCATATAAAATTCTTGCAAATTTTTTCTTTCGCATAATTTTACCCGTTTTGTCTTTTTCCACTAAGAAATTGAGAATATCTTTTTCATTTTCTTCATCGACTCTAATTTCAATTTTCGACTCGTTCAGTTCGGGATATTCTTCTAAATAAGTTTTTATTGGAAATAACTTGCTTTTTCGTTTCATTAAGTTAACCTATAGGTAAACTATTGTCAAATTTAAAATTTGTGAATTTTAGTCCTTTTGCTCTAACTCACTACCCTTTAATAAATACAGTATTTTTATCAATTATAAATACATTTTCAATACTTTTGTGTTTTCTTTAATTCATTTAATGATTCCATCATTTGCTTATACATCTTTTCTAATTGTTCCGAATAACTGTTAAATTCTTCAATTGATGCATTTCTTAAACTTCTATGATTTTCTACTGCAGCTTTGCATATCAATAATTCTTCTAATAATATGAGAGCATAATAACTTGGCAGCATTTTTTTACAATGTTGAATTAGGGGATCAATAAGTTTTTTTTCTGCCACATACATATCTCTATACAGTTTATCCTTGGCCCACTCATGGTATATTTCCCAGAAACCTTTAAGGAAGGGTTCTTTTTCAATATCAATTTCCTTAGTGACAGCATCTGTTATCCATCTGCTGTGAAATTTGCCTACAAAATCTATTGATTCATTCCAACGCTTTTCATATTCTGAACATTTTTCGAAGATATAGCCAAATCTTCTCTGGAAATTTTTTGAAAGCCAATCCACTAAATCAAATGATTGCTGACATTTCCAAAAAATAGACAATCTTTTTTCACGATTATTTTTCTCTTTACTAACTATCACTGCAAACAAATCTGTTTTAAGTAAGGCATCAAGGTGTTTTATTTGGAATTCAACGGACAAGGAAAATTTAAGATTCTGAATCTTCTCTTCATTTAATAGTTTAATAAACTCTTCTACGTTCTCTTTTTGTTTTGGAACAGCTTTTATTAAAGTTTCCATTTGCGAGTAGAAGTATAACCTAATATCATGCAATTTATTTTTTTCTTTTCTCTTATCATTTTTTTTATTTAACCAATAACCGATAATAAATATGATGATCGGAGTAAAAACGGTGAAAACAACCACATCAATAGAAAACCCCAAAATATTGATGCCTTGTCTTGAATTTTCTATGATGACTTTTAATGAATCTGGTTGCATAAAATAGTGTTTGTTAATTATTTGTAGCTCTTTTAGCTATTTCTTTGGTTGAAATATTTTATAAAATTCACTTATTTTCATCTCTAAAGTGTCATCAATAAGATTTAATTTTTTGATATTTTGCTTGAGTATTGATGTAATTTGATCGGTATGCTTTTTAGTTAATAAATCACTTTTTAACCTATAGCAAAATTGATAATCACTTCGGTCATACTTTTTAGGCAATGTTTCCCAAATACCATTGTAATATAAACCACCTCTTTTGCCACAAAAATAATTTAAGATTTTTGCAAATAAATATTATTAGATTCTTTTAGAATCAGATCAATTTGTTTTTTTGTTTGAGAATTTTGAGAGAATAATTTCATCTTTATTCCTCAAATTTCTTTTCTTCCAAATGCTGCAAAACTAATTTTTGTTGGTTTTTCATTATTATCACTTAAAATATTTTTCTGATGCAATATTTTCTTTGTCTGCATCATCGAAGTAAAAATGATCTTCCGGGCCATATAAAAATCTGTTTGAATAATAAAATTGCATGGAATTTATAGATGCTACCATTATCTCGGTTGCTTGTGTATATCTTGGAAGTTGATCTTCAAAACGAGCTAATAAACAAAATTTCTTTGATAATGGGAAAAACAATACTGAATTTTTCATCCCAAATCCTGGACCCCAGGGATGTTCATTTAACTCTTTATCGTCCCAAAACAATTTTACAGGTCTATCACTGGTGATAAAGTTATAAGAGGATATAGTAGCATCAACAAGCGTCCATTTTCTGTAAGATAATAAATCTGTTACTTTATTTAATACAGGAATTTCCAGTGAAATATGTTCCGTAGAATTACTTTTTATCTCCCAGTTTTTATTTAATAGTTTTTCTCTTGCTTCCCATATTGATAAGTTCTTTATTTTTCCAAACTTATCATCATCTATTTGACTTTTGAATCTATCCCAGATCTTGCTATCAGATAAATATAATTCCATCATGGTGTTTAGAATACTGGCTTTTGTTTGATCCAGACTTTTTCTAATAGTTGGATTTCTAACAGCTAAAAGAGCCATATAGTAAAATAATACCCCCCAATCCTCTGGAGATCGAGGTAAAGATTTATTTTTCTTAATATTTCTAAAAACGTCAGCCGCATTTGATTCGAATTTTGATAGCTCATTTTCCAAATAATCTTCATCTAAATTATCTGATTCAATCCTATTGAAATATTTTTCGTGGCCTTCCTCTTTCACCTTTGATTTTCTCACCTTCATTTCCTTCAAATCAAAGCAATATAGATCACTATTTTTTTCTCCATTGCAAGTAAAACCAGCCAAGTAAAATTGTGATAAGTAATGATGTCTTTTGGGTTTTGTCATATTTCAATCCTCAAAATCAACTTCGGTAATGCTTTTATGTGCTGATCCATCAAGTCTTTTATAACTTCTTTTTTATCGTCTTTAGGTTTGTTGGTTTTGTTTGCAACTGCATTCACCACCGCACCAACCAACTTTTCTGCCGTTGCTTCGTTTTTAGTTAGCTTTTCTTCGAGGGTATTACACAAACTCATTAGGTCATAGACTTTTTCAACAACGCGTTTTTGTTCGTTGGAAGGTGGTAGTGCAAAAACATAATCCTGAAAATAATCTTTAGAAACTCTTTGCTGTCCAGCTGTTCCTGTCATTTTGGATTTGCCACCATCAACAAAAAATGGACTTTTAATAAGGATATAAATAAAATCAGAACTTATCTCAACAATAATTTTTCTGAAAATGTGTAGTTCAGTGGTGCCAGCACCATAACCATTTATTAAATCTGTAAATACTGCTGCTTTACCATTTTCAAAACAAGGCGTAATTTTAGCAAGACCAATATCATTCTCTGCGAAATGTGTAAACCCTTTTTTAATTTCTCCCCAAGTTCTTGTTTCGCTCTTCGCCATTTCGCCATATTTCTCTGAGATTAGTGCCATAGGAATAAATGAGACATCCAGATCATCTGGTATATCATTTCTTGGATTAATTAATCCTATTTCTCCCAACCTCACCCACTCCCACCCCTTCGGCAAAGAAAATGGCTTCTCTTCTTCCTTTATTTTCGACAAATTATTTTGCTTCCTAATCTTACCTTCAGCAATTAGTCTTTCTTTTTCTTTTTTAATCTTCTTTAGTAATTCTAAAGCGGGCTCATCATTCGGGTCTTGCCTTACTAACTTGCCTTGGACTGCAAGCTGCAATATCGCTTGTTTTAGTTTCTTCACATTTTCCTGGACGGAATAGAGTGTGCTGAAGTTTTCTTCTATTCGTTTCCAGTTTGTTTTTAGTTCTTTATCATCCTTTGAAGTTAGCAGTTTTTCGAGTGAGGCATTGTTTAGTTTATTTCTTTTCTGGTTTCTAAGTTCTCTTTTTTCTTCAAGCTCATCCAGCAGAACCATTAAACTGTTTACTTTTTCTACTATGCGTTTTTGTTCGTTAAGTGGAGGAAGTGGGAAAATGATGCTTGCATATTCTGATTTATTCATCTTAGGTTGAGCTGTTGCTTTCATAAATGAATTTAACCAAGCCCAATACAAAGGTGAATTTGCGAAATAAAGGAAAAAGTCCTTATCAACATTTTCGTTCAAAATTATCTTAAACATATTTGGTGCTAAAGTTGCTTTTCTATCTATTTCGGGCATTACAAGTGTCGTTCCCACACCAGCACCCACATTTGCAACTAAAATTTCTCCGCCACTCAATGAAGATTTTATTAAAAAATCATAACCATGTTTATCTGTATAAACAAAATCCGTGCTCTTTTCCAAATCGTGTCTTAGATCTTTCAACCTAACTAAAACAGCATAGTCCTGACTACTATAATATTTTACGTTTTCTCTTAGTGATGCAAAACTACCATTAGCCTGAAAATCAGTAATGAAATTTATTATATCATCTACTCTTACAATTTCCCAACTTGAAGGAACTGTTAGCTCAGTCAACGAAGAATTTATTAGTTTTTTTTGAGGCGCTCTGATTTTATTGTCTTTTACGAATTTTATTTTAGAAGAATTTATCTTCTTTAGTAATTCTGAGGCTGGTTCATCACTGGGATCTTGTTCTGTTAGTTTTCCTTGCAAAGCAAGTTGCAAAATCAGTTCACGGGTTTTTTCAATTCCGTTTGGAGCATCAATAAGTGATTCAAGATTATCAAAAAGAATATTCATATCAGGATAACGCTGCTTTAAGTTCGTTTTTAAGTTTATTTCTTAGTATGGCAATTTCCTTTTCTACAGCATTATACTTTTCTAAAATCTCTTCTGGATCACCGTGATCTTCTTCAACTAAATTTGGGTTTTTAATATCAAGGTTATAGTTGTTTGCAATAATATCTTTTGCAGAAACTCTCCAGGCAGATTGATTTTCTTCTCTTTTCTTTCTTCCTGCATTTGTATCCCTGCCCCACCATTTTTTAATTACATCAAACTCACTTATGTGTATTGGTTTTGTTTTGTTGTAACTCTTCACACCTTCAGGATACTGCATTTCATAATACCAGATTTCTTCTGTCGGTTCACCTTTAGTAAAAAACAAAAGATTAGTTCTGATACCTGTATAAGGATTAAACACACCATTAGGCAAACGCACAATTGTATGAAGATTACATTTTTCAAGTAGCCGTTCTTTAATTCTCGTTTTTGCACCCTCACCAAAAAGAAAACCATCGGGAAGAACTAATGCCACTCTTCCTTTTTCCTTTAACAACTGAATAATTAAGAGGAGAAAAAGATCGGCAGTTTCCCTTGTTCTGAAAGTTGCGGGAAAATTATTCTCAATTCCCGGTTCTTCAATTCCGCCAAAAGGAGGATTGGTTAGAATCACATCAACTCTATCGGATTCAGTATAATCCCTGAGTGGTCTGGTAAGCGAATTATTATGATCCACATTGGGAACTTCAACATCGTGCAGGATAAGATTCGTAACACATAGCAGATGCGGAAGAGGTTTTTTCTCAACTCCCCTGATCGATTTTTGAATTATCTGCCAATCCTCTGGAGTTTTCATCTGCTTACGCATATTTTCAAGGGCACAGCTTAGAAACCCGCCAGTTCCGCAAGCAGGATCAAATACAACCTCGCCAAGCTGAGGATTAACCATATCAGCCATAAACTGAGTAACAGCACGAGGAGTGTAATATTCACCGGCATTACCAGCGCTCTGCAAGTCTTTTAGAATTTGTTCATAAATTTCATTAAAGATGTGACGCTCTTTTAGATTATTAAAATCAACCTGGTTGATTTTGTTGACTACCTGCCGAATAAGCGTTCCTGATTTCATATAATTATATGCATCCTCAAAGAGAGCTTTAACCAAAAATCCTTTTGGATCAGAATCAGGAGTAACCGATAAATCTTTTAAAGTTTTGAATAAATCGTTATTTACAAAATCAAGAAGCGCATCTCCGGTAATGCCTTCCTCATCGGCAGCCCAGTTTCTCCAGCGTAATTTTTTGGGAATAGGTGATTCATAATTATCATCAGCTAATTCATATTCTTTCTCTTTGTCATCAAAAATTTTAAGAAAGATCATCCACGCAAGCTGAGAAATTCGCTGAGCGTCGCCGTCAACGCCAGCATCCTGCCGCATTATATCTTGAATAGTTTTAACAAGGGTAGTTAGATTACTCATATTTTATATTTCTAAAATTAATATAGTTTTCTTTATTGCCCCAGAACTCAAAACATAGTTTTATTTGTTCTACATCAAAAAAACTTTTCTTAAGTGTATACCATGGACCGAATCCAAGAATTTCGCCTAATTTGTAAAATCCATCTCCCTCACTTTGTGTTTTTTTAGTAACCACAATAGCTGTTAAAAGCGGTCTGCCATAACCGTGTTCATAAGTTGAGATTTCTCCGAGAAGTTCAGCAATTCTTGAACGATCCCCTGGTGATGCCATATCAAGTCCTAACATACATTCGTTGGATAATATCTGATAGCTAATTGTTTTTCCTTTAGCACTTAAATCAATTAGGTATTCTCTAACTCGATAATTCATAGAAATTAACCAAAATGATTTTTTATATATGATGTTATTTCAGCAAGTGAACTTAATTCTTGAGAGGAATTACCACTTCGGATGAAAAATCTTTCTTTTTTATGTCCTGAGTTATCTGTAATTGTTGTGTAGAGCGGCTGAGTTCCTTTTAGAATCTCAACTACACATACTTCATTGTCATCCACGATTGGGAAAGTAACAGTGATATTATTAGCAGTAAATTCTTTACCGTAAGCAGCATTTAATAGAGCCCTAAGATGCAGTTCAAATTTATCCTTATCCCCTTCTTTTAGAGAATTATAATCCTCCTCTAAACCAATTACTTCACCCTCATCACTCGCACCGATTATCAGCATTCCTCCTTCTTTGTTACTAAAAGAAGCAATAGTTTTTAGAACAACTTCTTCTAATAATTTATTTACTCTCGATTCTCTAACGTCCCAACGTAAGGTTGCCTTAAATTCGTGGTATTCATCTTCACCTGCAGCAACTATCTCATCAATCGACATCTGTTCGGTTGTGATTGAAGTTTCGGTAAAATTGATTAAATAATCATTTAACTCTTTTGCCAGCATTTTTCTTCTTTCTTCAAGAAACTGTTCATAATTATCAACTTTCCATAGCTTTTCATCTTCAGGAATTAATTGAAGTTTTAATGCATCTGGAAAATTATTTTTTACTTCAGAAAGATATACATCTGCATATTCGGCTAACTTTGATCTGTTTTCAGTAGTAGTTAAGATCGCTCTATTAGTTATCTCTTGGGCCAATGCATACTTACTTCTATTATTCATAGTATATCCTTTATCTCTCAGAATTGACCAAGCAAAAATGTGATCATATTCCAATTCATATTTTTTCCCCATATTTTTTCTCAAACCAACACCAGTGCCTAAGCAAATAGCATTCTTGCTTTTAAAATAAAATTTCATCAAGTTAAACAGCGGACTCTGGACAGTTGTACCTATGAACTCATCTTTAACTATTTCAAGTGGTCGTTCAGCTTTTATAATTCCCAATAACTCATCAAAAGGATTGACTGAGTTAACAACTATTTTGATATCGGTATCCAACTTTTGGGGTAACTGACTTATATATCTTTGCCTAATCTGTGAATAGTAAAACCATTTTATTGCTTTTTTAATTTCTATCTGAGTTAGTTTATTTCCTTTTTTGTTGAAGGTGTAAACTATTATTGGAATAAGTGCATAAACCGAGTTGATCTCTTTGGTATGATCCACGTAAGCTTGAGATTTCAAAATATTTAATACATAGTCAAATACCTTTAAATCGAGTAGTTTCCATACTCCCATAATTCGTTCTTTGTTCTCCTCACTATGCAATTTTGTCATATCTGTTCCCATGTTATACATAATGGCAAGAAGAGTGTATACAATAAAATCGAGATTAAAGACGTAACCTTGTTCTGTTAATTTTGATAATTTATCCTTAAACAGTCTTCTTGCATCTGGCCAATACCCAGATATTTGAGCCAGTGCTAATTCTGCATCTGTGAGATTTATTCCACTTGCATTGACAATATAGAATATATCTATTGCTTCTCGTACAGATGCTGTTATTGGAATTGATTGTTCAACAAAAGGCCTGTCTTCAATTAACTCAATATCTTTAAAGTTTCTATGAATCCTTCTTTCCAATTCCTGCGTAATTTCATTTGTTTGACGAAGTTTATCTACTATGTCATAGGCCATAATTTCTTTCAGAAAGACATCTGTTAGTCGTATCCATCTTGGATTATTATCCATAGTCTTTGGTTTATAGTATTCAAGGACCAATGTCTCAAGATTGACATATAGCGGTCTAACATCATTAAGTATATCTTTTTCTGTATAGTAGGGAGGAATTTTCCCTTTCATAATCAAATACATCGTAGTAATTCTCTGTTGTCCATCAAGAATTAACTTAATCGCACCTTGTCGTGAATCATATTTCCTATCACCTTTTAATTCAGGAGGCTCATTTGTGTCCCAGGTTAGCAATGTCCCGAATGGGTATTTCTTGATTAGGGAATTAAAAAGTGCTTTTGCATGCTCTCGTTTCCAAACATATTCTCTTTGGAAAGCAGGAACAAAAAGCTGATAAGCATCTATCTTATTAAGGTATTCACCAATTGTTATCATTTATCCTCCTACAATTTATGCAGCTTCATAAAGTTTATCTGCTAATTCTTTTATTGCGTATAAGTAATTTTCTTTACCGCCGAATTCTTTCATTATTTCAAGCGGTAAAGCTATCTTGTTTATGGGTGGAAGTTTCAGGAAATCGACTAACTTAGTGGTATCTTTTGCATCATCAATTACATTCACACCTTCATCTGAATACTTTTCTAAGATTGCTTCTAATACATTCATCGCTTGCTCACCGTATTTTGCAAAATAGTTACGCTTTTTAACATTATCTGCTCTTTCCTGCCTTGACAAAGGAGGCATTCCAAAAGCAACGTGGCATATTAGGTCAAACTCATCCATATCTTTTCCAACTTTTTCTTTTAACTCCTCCATAAATACACCCTGTTCCAGCAATTCAGCAATCAAAGCATCTTTTCAATCAGCATGAGTCCATTCATTCAAAAAATCATCCAACGATCTGAATCTTTTCTGTAAGACTTCTTTGCTGTAATCCCTAAGTGAAACTGTGATCAGTCCCTTAGCCTTATCGTAATACTGTATCCGCTCCCCAACAATACTTACCGGAACATCATTCACGTAATATTTGATTCTTTTTCCCTGCGGTTCGCGATCAGTCAAAATACCAGGTCTAATCTGTTGTTCAGGTTCATCACCAGGAGGTATTTGTTCATTACTTTCATTTTCGTCTTCAGGAGGCACAATTGGATCATTTGGTTTAGGCTTATAAATTTGAACGGCTTCTCCATCAAATCCAGGATCGTAGAATAATTTTGTAGCGTCTCTAAAATCAATGATAGTAAAATACATCTTATTAAAGTCTTCTCTAACTCTCGTTCCTCTTCCTATTATCTGCTTAAATTCAGTAAGTGAGTTTATATTTTTATCGAGCACAATTAACCTGCAAGTCTGAGCATCAATACCCGTTGTCATTAACTTTGAGGTGGTCGCAATAACAGGATACTTTTCTTCCGGATCGATAAAATTATCAAGTTCTGCTTTCCCAATTTTATCATCACCCGTAATCTTAATTACATACCTGTTATTTTCTAAAACAAGATCAGGATTTTCATTAATTAGTGCGTGTCTCATCCTATCTGCGTGATCAATATCTTCACAGAAAACAATTGTTTTACTATACCTATCAGTTGCTTTCAGAAATTCACTTATTCTGTGTGCAACTAATTGCGTTCTGGGTTCTATTACTAAAGTCCTGTCATAATCTTTTAAGTTGTAAATACGGTCTTCAATTTCCTTCCCGAATTTATCCAACTTACCTGCCGGTGGTTTCCAACCCGAAAGGTCTTTGTCGATGTAAGTCCTGATAACTTTATAAGGCGCAAGGAACCCGTCTTCTATCCCCTGCTTCAGTGAGTAAGTATAAACCGGCTTTCCGAAATAATCGATATTTGAGATGTATTTTGTCTCTCTGGGGGTAGCGGTCATACCGATTTGAGTGGCGCTGGTGAAATATTCTAATACTTCTCTCCACTGTGAATCTTCCGCAGCACTTCCTCTGTGGCACTCATCTATAATGATAAGATCGAAGAAGTTCTTTGAAAATTGAGTATAAATATTCTTCCATTCTTCTGTTCCTGTAACCGCCTGGTATAATGCTAAATAAACTTCAAAGGATTTATCGATAGTTCTGTTAGTAATTTTAGTCATCTTGTCGTCAAAATGTTTAAAGTCATTCGTCATCGTCTGGTCAACAAGAATGTTCCTATCAGCCAGGAACAAGATCCTTTTTTTGATTCCAGCTTTCCAAAGTTTCCAGATAATCTGAAAAGCCGTATATGTCTTCCCGGTGCCTGTCGCCATAACAAGCAGAATTCTGTTTTGATTGTTTGCTATAGCATCTGCTGTCCTGTTTATTGCGACTTGCTGATAATATCTTGGTTTTCTGCCTGGATCATAATAATAGTTCTGTGAAATTATTTTTTCAGTTTTTTCATCAATACCTTTCCATCTGACATATCTTCTCCACAATTCTTCTGGTGAAGGGAAACTTTCAAGGCCAAGTTCGGTTTCAATGTTTTCTATTTTAGTCTTATCGTGTTCTAAAAATCCATCACCATTAGATGAATAGACCAAAGGAATATCAAGATCAATAGAGTAATCTAATGCTTGTTGAATACCAGAACTGATGGTATGGTTATTATCTTTTGCTTCGATAACCGCGATTGGTAAATGTGGTTTGTAGTAAAGTATATAATCAGCTCGTTTGGGTTTACCTCTTTGAACTAATTTTCCTCTAACATAGATTTTTCCAGCAGTATAAGAAACTTCTTCCCTAATTTGAGATTTAAGATCCCAACCAGCTTCACTTAAAGCCGGGGTTATATACTTAGTGCAGATATCGCGCTCGGAAAGAGTTTTTTTATCCATTCTAAATTAAAGCTACAGTCTGATCCCTAAAGAAGAGAAAATTCATTAATTCCTTTTCCCTGTATTTATAAAGTAAAAATTAAGCAGAATTAGAGTAAAAGTGAAGAGTTGAACAAAAAAAGAAGTTTACGAAAATATGTTACAAACGACTCTTATGAGAACATTTGGAAAAGACAGGTGGAATTGAGTAGTAAGTTGAAATACTTTCTTGAACAAAAAAAACGCGATAACGGGGGTGTCACCGGGTCGAACTCTTTTACCATCACGAGGCAGGGGTAAACCTCTTGTGAAGGAGTCCAAAACGAAATAGCTTATAAATACTCCTGCATACCAACAATAGAATTAGCGCATATTATCCCTAATATTTAGTCAAGGGATAATCCTCAAAATTAGGTTTTCAAATGACATTACCGTAAGAATATTGTGAGAACTTCCCCTAAGTCCTTATTCTATAAGGCAATTTGTGGAGGTGGCGGGAGTCGAACCCGCGTCCGAAGTTAAGATCCAAAGAACATCTACACACATAGTCTGTTTTTATTTTGACTTAAAGCTACCAAACAGACAAGGATCACTTTAAGTCTGCCTGCTTAAGTTTCACCTGTTCAGCACAGACAATTGAACCGGCTATCGTGCCTAAACGTCGTTCATCCTTACCCCGGCACGAAAAAGTAAGGTGAACGGCTGCTAAGAGTTTACTTAGGCAGCTAGGGCGTAATTATATTCGCCAGTTATATTTTTATTCCCAATTGTTTAACGTGTATTTCGGGGAACACGGTGTGCAGTTCTATGTCTCTTCAACCCCGTCGAAACCAAAATTCACCCCCCAATACTATTTAATATTGAAGATTGAAGATTGAATATTGAATATTGAATATTGCTATTCGTTCTTCCAGATGGTGTCAGGGATTCCTGAGATCATATTTTCATAACGTGCAAGAACAAAAAATAAATCGCTTAATCTGTTCAGGAAAATAAGAATATTTTCACCAATATCCTCTGAGCTTTTTAACGCGACTACTCTTCTTTCAGCTCTTCTGCAGATTGTTCTGCAGATGTTCAGAAAAGCTGCCGCTTTGCTTCCTCCCGGAAGTATGAAATTCTTCAGCGGTTCTAATTCTGCTTCAAACTTGTCTATCTGCTTTTCAGCATTTTCAAAAAACTCCTTCGGCACCCGGGGAATATTGTATTTTTCGTTTTTTTCGCTCCGGGGTGTCGCCAGGTCAGATCCTACCGTAAAAAGCTGGTTCTGGATTGTATTAAGCAGCTCTTTTACTTCTTCGCTCTTTACTTCAGTAATTGCCTGTCCTATAAACGAATTGAGCTCGTCAATTGTTCCATAGGCTTCGATTCTTAGGGAGTTTTTAGGCAGTCTTTCGCCCCCAAAAAGCCCTGTTTCGCCTTTATCTCCGCCTTTGGTGTAAATTTTCATCGTTTAAACGGGATTTTGTGAACTAAAATTTCTGTTTCGTTACCTTCTCCGTCTTTAGCTCTCAGCCTGGTTCCGTCCTCAAGGTGGTTTTTTCTTATGTATCCTAATCCAATATTCTTCTTGCATCTTATTGAATATACTACGGAAGTAACCTTGCCGCTCTCTCCGCCATCACCGTTAAAAAGATTGTATTCGGTTTCTGAGGCTCCATCACCGAAAACAACGCCTTTAATTGACCGCTGCACCTTGTCGTAGGTATCCAGTCTCGCAATTACTTCCTGTCCGATATAACATCCTTTCCTGAAGTCAACGAAATCAAGCAGTCCCGCTTCATTAGGATTATAGTTATCATTTATTTCATTGGGTGCGGCCGGTATTCCCTGCTCAACTCTGAAAGTGTTCCAGGCATTTTCACCGACAAGGTTGAAATCAAAAATGCCTTTATTCTCAAGAGCGTATTTTACAAATCTGTTTCCGTTTGATGAATCGGCTATCACCCAGTATTTCAGATTCTTTCTTTCATCCCGCATCTTTGCCAGGAAGAACAGCATTCCTTCCGCACTGATAACCTTGAATGTGTTTTCGGAAATATTATTCACTACTGTTCCGCATACCAGGGTAAGGAAAGAATCTGCCTGGGAACCACTTACTTCCAGCAGCATATATTTTCCGTTTATATCCGAAACTTTAACATCATCAGTTATAATATATTTATCCAGCCAACTGAGTACTTTCAGATGATGTTCAGCGCTTGTAAATAATATCTGGTAGTCTTCAAAATTCAAAAGGGTTGCCAGATCGATAATCCGACCCTTTTCAGTGGTGAAAATTGTTTTGGTGATCTGTTCTTTTCCTAGCTGTCTCGTGGAATTGGTGCTGATCCTGTGCAGAAAATCCAGTACGTCTTTACCGCGTAATTCAATCATTCCATAGTGAGAAATATTTCTAAGTCCTACACCATCTGTAAGACTTTTAACCTCGTCTTCCATGGACGTGTATTTCAGTACCCTGCCGTCTTCAGTAATTTCTGCATTTATTCCAAGGCTCTGTAATAATTCTGAATATGAAATTTTTTCCTGCATCTGAAACATTTATGCTCCCTCTGATACCAATATTTTTCCTGAAATTATAATAAAATGCTCTATTAATTGAAAATTAGCTGTGATAAGCTCTGGATTGCCAGCTCGGAAACTCAACATAAAAGGCAGTACAAAGATAAGAAAAAATTACTAATAAGGACGTTTTTGCCGGGCGTTCCTGGTGTTTATGTACGAGTTTCTTTTCTGGTTCCACACAAAGGGAATTGAATCAAGCTCCTCAACCCTTTTTCCGGAATCATAATATACGTATTCATAATAATCCGGATACATGTCGTTATTGTAGTTCAGAATGGTTCTCTTAAAGTTTATCCCTTTGTATGTCATTAATAGGTGCGGCTTTGAGGTAAATCCATCAACCAGGAAGTAATTGTAATCAATATGTCCTATTCCCTGAGCGTAATGGAAGTTCACTCTGACAAAGGGTATATCCCTGAATTTCCAATTTTCAACTGAGAAGGTGTTGAAACCTCCATGTGACGGAATTACCGATTCCCATACAACATTAAAATTGTTTCCCTCACAATGAAATAGAACAAGATAAAAGAATGCTGTACCCAGTTTTGTACTATCCAGATCGATAAAACTTTCATTGTATCCAACAATATTTTTGGGCTCAATAAATCGTTCGCCTGATTTTGACTTCGCAATTATACCCAGAATGTAGCCTGGATGATTTTTCGGGTATATAACCGCAGGTCTCGGGATATTGTATGTAAGTGTTTTATCAAAGTCGACGAGATATGTACCTTCAGGATAATGCGAAAGTACAAACTCCTTTAATGCAATGGTATCGCAGGGGAACCTTTGGGAAGCCTGTTTCTTCTGCTGTTCAAGGTTGTATTTCTGAATCGATGCATCCTTATCAGGAGAATAGGCAGTTCCCTGGTTTCTTAGCTCCTGATTTTCTTTTTCCTTTTCGCTGCTGCAGGAAATGAAAAAAGTTAAGATCAAAACCGGTATTACCAGATATACCGGTTTTATGAAAAAATCAATTTTATTTTTTAGAATATTCATCGATGAAGTATGCCGAGCTCATAATACCCAGCTTAAAATGGTTCAGATCAAAATGTTCATTAGGCGAATGAAGGTTCTCTGAATCTAATCCCAGCCCCATAAGCACAACAGGAGCTTTTAACTTATTTGCGAAGACATTTACTATGGGGATAGAACCCCCTTCACGTATAAAAACGGTTTTTTTACCGAAAGCTTTTTCCATCGCCCTGGAAGCAGCTAAGGTTGCTGGTGCATCCAGCGAGGTAATACTTGGCAGAGCTCCGTGAAGGTCCTTTACCGTAACACTAACTGATTTCGGTGCTATGCTTTGGATATACTTCCTGAAAAGCTTAGCTATTTTCGCGGGTTTCTGATCAGGTACAAGCCGCATACTAATCTTGGCCGTGACTTTTGAAGGAAGAACTGTTTTGGCTCCTTTCGCTGTAAACCCGCCTATTATACCATTGCAGTCGAGTGTCGGCCTTACCCAGAGTCTCTCGAGTGTAGAAAATCCTTTTTCTCCCTGAAGCTCTTTAACACCTACTTCTTTTGAGAAATTCTTTTCTGAGAATTTTAATTTCTTAAAATTTTCCCTCTCGTTCTTCGTCGGCTTTTTAACATCGTCATAGAAGCCAGGTATGGTTATGTGACCGTTTTTGTCCTGAAGCCCGGCGATCATTCCGGCAAGGACATTTATCGGGTTGCCTACAGCTCCCCCGAATGAACCCGAATGGAGGTCCTTTTCAGGACCAATTACTTCGACTTCCTGGTAGCTCATTCCCCGGAGACCATATGTTAAGGTAGGGATTCCTTTCCCGAACAAAGACGTATCGGAAATCATTACGGCATCGCACTTTAACAGATCAGTGTGGTTATTTATAAAGCTTTCCAGATTTTGACTGCCTATTTCCTCTTCGCCTTCGATTATAAATTTAACGTTCAGAGGAAGACTCCCTGTACCCTTAAAGAAGGCTTCCACACTCTTGATGTGCATAAACATCTGCCCCTTGTCATCTGTTGCACCGCGGGCCCATATTTTGCCATCTCTTATTTCTGGTTCGAATGGCGGCGATTTCCATAATTCAATAGGATCAACCGGCTGAACATCATAGTGTCCGTAAATTAATACAGTCGGTTTACCGGGAGCTGCCAGCCATTCTCCATATACAAGGGGGTGCCCTTCTGTTTTGAAGATCTCCACCCTGTTCAGGCCTGCCTGCTTGAGTTTGTCAGCTACAAATTTAGCTGCGTTGTTAATATCATTTTTATTTTCGGGAAGTGTGCTTATACTGGGTATCCGGAGAAAGTTTTTCAACTCCTCTATATAGTTCTCCTGGTTATCATTTATAAACTTTATTACATCTTCCAAAATAATGACTCCTGTTCTAATTGATTAATGAGTATTTATAAATAACAGGAACAAAATTCCTGAAACGGTTCACTGTAAGTGAATCGAGTTGATTTAAAATTTCTTTTGATGGGATAAAAAAAGTTTTCCATGGATCATCAATCATGTATACATTCTTTTCGGGGTCGATAGTTATGCTCTCAATTGATGCAACATAATCAAAAGTAGCATAACTTGGTATATTAGTTTTAATTTTTATAAGAGCTGTATCTATAACATTCAGACGTTCATCAAACGACAGATGGAAAAAGGTTTTATTATTCCTGTCGACACCGTAGAGTGAATTATTTTTATCTGAAAAAAGTCCGCATATTGTATGAATGCCTAACGGCCCTGTATTAATCTTCTTTACAATTCTATATGAATTCTTCTCTGCAATAAAAAGGATTGTGCTGTCAGCAAAAAGTTTACCCTGTGTAAACCCTTCAAGTCCAAGGTAAAAGTAGTTATCATCTACCGCTAGCCCCTCAAAACCTATGTTATTATCCAGGTATTTCTGAAATTCCTGAACAGGAGTAAATGTTATTCTATCAATGGCTTCAAGGGTGTCCGATAATACGTCATCATTACGGAAATTTAAACGATAAATCCCGGCGAAATATTCCGGATGTGGTCCGTTGCCTTCAATTGAAAGGTATACTTTATTATTTTTTTGATCGTAAACAATTTCCTCGAAATCTGCCTTTGGAAAGGTATCTATATATGATTGGAAAGCATCAGAGAACTTTACCGGTCTAAGTCTTTTTAGGGAATCACCGGAGATTGTGAGATGCAGGATTCCTCCGGTATCGTCGGCAAGGAGGAAATGTCTGGCCCCGCCGGGAGTCTCGTTTATGAAGGCTATTCCTGAGGTCTGATCTGCGCTGAATCCTTTATATGTCAGCCATACCGGAAAGCGGGTATCTTTTTTAAGACCCAGATTATTATGATGTAAAGCAGTTCCGCAGCAAGCTAGTAAAAAAACAAGAGCAAGGAGTACGACAGATTTTATTACCATATATGTAATATAATAAAAAGCTGTTGCAGATTTCACTACTCCCTGCCCGTACCTTGTTATACTTTTCGCCCTTTCATATATTGACCCAATGGTTTTATATAAATATATATTAAGAAATCACTTAGCTCCGTTTATTTTTTCCAATATTACCCTGATCTGCATTTTTATACTTCAATTTATGATGAAGTTTGCGGACAGGCTGGTGGGAAAGGGACTGGGAATTTTCGTTATCCTGAAGCTTATAGCATTCAACCTGGCCTGGATGGTAGTGCTGGTGGTACCTATGTCAACGCTGGTCGCTACATTGATGGCGTTCGGTAATATGTCCCAGAACAATGAAATAACCATTATTAAGTCCTCCGGAACGAGTTTATACAAGATGATGAGGGCTCCCCTTTTTGCATCAATAGTTGTGGGGTACCTGCTCCTCTTGTTTAATAACGATGTGCTCCCTGATGCTAACCACCAGGCTAAGATCCTTATGCAGGATATATCACGCCAGAAACCCACTCTCTCACTTGAGCCCGGCGTTTTCTCGCAGGAGGTTTCCAATTATGCAATTCTGGCGAGAGAAATAAATCAGAAAACCAATGAGCTCCGGGATGTTACGATATATGATTATTCGGATCCTAAAGAAATAAAAGTTGTTACGGCTGAAAAAGGAAAGATCTTTTTTTCGAAGGATCAGACGAAGCTGATAATGAACCTTGAAAATGGTGAAATCCATGAAAATGATGTTTCTAAAACAAACCTTTACAGGAGAGTGAGGTTTGACAGGCACAGAATAGCGATGGACGGAGCGCAATTCACATTTCAGCAGTCGGCGCTTGGAAGTCCCCGCGGGGAACGCGAACTAAGTGCATCTGCAATGGGGGAAATAGTCGATAGTCTGAAGGTTTCCGAAAAGCAATACAGGAATGATCTTGCACAACAGGCAATAAAATATTTTTATCTGGATTCATCGGGAACTGTCGGGGTTAACCCGACAAATACTCACGGAGAAAAGTTTGTTTATTCCAGGCTGCTTGACAAGCTGCGGAATGAGAAGAATACGATTGTCTCAAGGTATAAACGGCTTGAGGCTAAAAAGAATGAAATAAATAAATACGAGGTTGAGATCTATAAGAAATATGCGCTGCCTGCCGCGTGTATAGTATTTGTGCTTATTGGTGCTCCGCTGGGAACTATGACAAGGAAAGGCGGATTTGGAGTTGCCGCCAGTATAAGTCTGTTCTTTTTCCTGATCTACTGGGCTTTTCTTATAGGCGGAGAGAAATTTGCTGACAGAGATATTTTCTCGGCCTTCTGGGGAATGTGGTCTGCAAATATCCTTTTAACGATTGCAGGAGTTCTATTAACAATCAAGACAGTCAGAGAGACGGTTACAATCAGGTTTACATGGATAAGAAATCTAATACCTAAACAATTCCGCGGCACCGAAGAAGAGGATTAGGAGAAAAATGAAAATCCTTGACAGATATCTAATTAAACAGTTTCTGCAGACTATCTTTTTCGGATTGATTGCATTCACGCTGATTTTCGTTGTCATAGATATGATGGAAAATCTAGATGATTTTATTGATCAGAATGTTGCTGCACCGGTAATCCTTCATTATTACTTTGTGTTTTCTCCTGAAATTATAAAACTGATCACTCCGATAGCAGTGTTATTCGGGGCTTTGTTTACCGCTGGTAAATCTGCGCAGTTAAGCGAGCTCACAGCAATAAAGGCCAGCGGGGTAAGTATGTACAGGTTTATGCTGCCTTTCCTAATCACTACGTTCTTCATCAGCATGTTCTCTGTTTATTTTGCCGGCTATCTTGTACCGATGGC
Source organism: uncultured Ignavibacteria bacterium (assembly GCA_963774455.1). Classification (GTDB taxonomy): domain Bacteria; phylum Bacteroidota; class Ignavibacteria; order Ignavibacteriales; family Ignavibacteriaceae; genus DATFVA01. Next base: position 145,806 of record CAVZFD010000003.1, on the reverse strand, counting down.
AAATAAGACAAAACTGAATATTGAAATGAATTATCTCAAAAAAGGGTTTAATTATTCGGGCAGCAATATATTCTTTCAGGATTCCAGAACCAGGATTGTTAACATTTCATATTTCGATAATGCTATTCTTCAGGCAAACCGCATCAGCATCCAGGGATTTGATAAAAATGATATAACTAAAATGGATTACAGAATAGATGCTGTAAGGATGACCTATGATACTGTCAGTCATACCTGGATTGCCAAAAACGGTATTGAAAGAATTTTTCATCAGAATACTCAAACTGCAGATTATTTCAACGAGATGCGTCTCGACAGTCTGAATTTTACCCCCGCGGAACTGCTGACTAAACAACAGAAACCTGAAGAAATGGACCTGATTGATCTTAAAAACAGTATAAAAACGCAGGAACGGGCGGGAAATGATGCGACGGATTCCCTGATAGAATATTACTCGCGCTTCTCGTTTCCGATGGCTAGTCTTGTCATTGTCTTGTTTGGACTGCCGATATCTGCAAACAAAAGGCGGGGTGGACTCGCTGTACAGGTGGGGATAAATATCCTTATAACTTTTCTTTACCTGGTTTTTATGAAAATCAGCCAGGCTTTCGGGAAGAACGGAGCCCTCGATCCCTTATTAACTGCCTGGTTCGCAAACTTTATTTTCCTAGCCGCTGCTATATTCAACCTGTCAAGGATGAGACAGTAGAAAAATTTCAGATTGAAAATTAAAGTATGAAAAATTCAGGACGGCAGTGTACTGCCGCCCTTGTAATTAATTTACTTTTTCATCCTTCTTTGGAGGGACAAATCCGAAATGCTGATTCTGCGGAGCATCAACTCTTATCTCACCAAATCTTGCTTCATACTTTTCAATATTATCTTTGAGCGCTTTAAGAAGCATCTTTGCATGCTGGGGAGTCGTGATGATCCTGGCATGAACTTTTGCTTTTGGAACACCGGGTACAATCCTCGTAAAATCAATTACGAATTCAGCAGGTGAATGAGTAATGATGGCTAAGTTGGAATAAATTCCTTCCGCTTCTTTTTCATTAAGCTCGATGTTTATCTGCTGTCCCGGGGGATTTTGATTATTCTGAGCCATTTAATTCACTTCTTCCGTTTATTTTCTTAATTCGTCTGCTTTATTAAATGCATTCTGCGCATCATCCTGCATATCAAGCACTGTGTAAACCTTACCGAGCAATTCCCAAGTAACTGCGTCTTCAGGATTCAGTTCAACAGATTTTTCAAGGTAAGGCAGCGCCTGCTGGTATTTCTTTTTATACTCGGTATTCTCCATTTCGCCTTTTTCTTCAGCCAGTTTGTTGATTGCTGTTCCCCACTTTACATAAGTAACAGCTAAATTATAAATTGCATTCTGATATTCGGAATCGAGAGCAACTGCCTTTTCAAATTGTTCCGCGGCATTCTCGAAATCATTCTTTCCAAGAAGAAGTACACCGTAATTATAACGGTAATATTTATTTTCAGGATCTTTTTCCACCAGGGCTTTAAACGAACTTAAAGCTACATCAGTTTTACCGGCATTAATGTATGCATTGGAAAGAGTTAAAAGTATTTCCGGGTTATCAGGATATTGCTCTCTGCCTTCTTCCAGAACTTTGATTGCACTATTAAAATTCTCAATGGCTTGTACACTATCCTGAGCATTTTGGGTAGAAGAGTACTGCTGTTTCTGGAGTATACCTTTATTATAATAAATTTCACCGAGATACCTGTATCCATCAAGCGATTTATCCTGTTTAATCATTTTCTGAAGGGGTTCGATGGCTTTATCATTTTCACCGGCACTCATATAAACGAAAGCAAGGTTCTTATATGTATCTACGGAATCGGGTTCCAGCTTGGTTGCATATTCAAACATACTTATAGATTTTTCGAATAAAACCTTACTGCTGTCTTTATCAGTAGTGTTTACACCTTTCTGGTATAAACTTACGCCTTTATTGAATAAATTCGCCCAGAAATACTTTTTCTGATCTCCAATCTGGGATTGGAATTCATTATTGATAGCAAGTGATTTATCAAAAGCATCAATCATATTAGCATAATCATCTTTTTCACCGTAAACATAGCCTAAGTAGTAAAATCCTTCGGCGCTCTGGGGATTTTTTTGAACTTCTTTCTGAAGTACACCAAGCGCTTTGTCATAGTTTTTTTGCTGAATATACAGTTTGGCACTAGTCATTTCCGTGGATGAACACTGGAAACCAACAAACGCCAGTCCAGCTAATAAAAGTGTAACTATTGTGAATAACTTTGATTTTTGCATTCCTTCTCCATCATTTTAAATCAAATTAATGTCATTAAAGTTACTGTTTTGATGATGTATAGTCAAGAAACTATACCCTGGTAAAAATTGTGCTGTGTCTCATTTCATTCAGATATTAGGGAAAGGGTCCGGAATATTGATGTACTGTGTAAATTGATTTTACCTCCTTTAATGGATATTTTTGAAGTCTAAAATTGAGGATATTTTGACCGCCGAAAATGTTATAAGATCGGTTCCCAAAGTACTGCTGCATGATCATCTTGACGGAGGTTTGCGTACAACCACCATAATTGAACTCGCCCGGGAAATGAAATATAAGAAATTGCCGACTACAGACCCCGGAGAACTGGCGGAATGGTTTCACCGCGGCGCTAATAAGGGCAATCTGGTTGAATTTCTTCATGGTTTTGACCATACAACGGCAGTTATGCAGACGAAAGAATCACTGCAGAGATGTGCTTATGAAATGTTGGAAGATATGCAAAAAGACGGAGTTTGCTATGTCGAAACCCGTTTTGCGCCTGTTTTTCATGTGAATAAGGGCCTGTACACAGAGGATGCCGTGCTCGCGGTGCTGGAAGGACTTGAAAAAGGAAAAAGGGATTTCGGTGTTGGCTATGGCCTGATTTTATGCGCTATGAGGAATATGAAAGATTCCCTTGAAATTGCAGAGTTAGCTATTAATTTCAGGGATTCGGGAGTAGTTGGTTTTGACCTGGCCGGTGAGGAAGGCGGTTACCCGCCAAAAAAACATGTTGATGCGTTCCAGTTTATTCAGCGTTCGAATTTCAATATTACCATTCATGCAGGGGAGGCTTTCGGAAAGGAATCTATCTGGCAGGCAATTCAGTGGTGCGGTGCTCATAGAATAGGGCATGCTACACATCTAAAAGAAGATATAGCCACCGGCAGAGGCGGCCACACAATTGTCTTCGGCGAACTTGCTCAATATATCCTCGATAAAAGAATTCCCCTCGAGATATGCCTTCTGAGCAACCTGCACACGGGTGCTGTCGATAAGCTGGAGAATCATCCTTTCAAAATCCTTTATGATAATAAGTTCAGAGTTACGATAAATACAGATGACAGACTTATGAGTAATACTACTATGACAAATGAGTTCCTTATTGCTCAGAGGGTTTTCGGAATTACACTTGATGACATTGAGAAGATTACACTTAATTCAATGAAATCAGCATTCATCCACTACAACGAGAGATTACATTATATTTACAATATTATTAAACCCGGGTTTCAAAAAACCAGGGAAACTTTAAATTCACAATAAGGCTGTACAAATAAATATGAAGAAATTGTTCACTAATTATAATTTTGAATTCGATAAAAACGAAAAAAAATTGTTAACTACATTTTCAAAACAGGTGCTTAAACAAATAAGCGGAGACAACAAGTTCTTCGCTGAGGAAAGAGCTTTTAACTCGATCCTTGAGAAACTTTCGGCTCCCGCTGATTCGGTTAAACTTACTAAGGACGAAAGAGCGAGATTGTTAAATCAGCTGAATGAAAATGTAAAATTTTTGAAAAAGGAATCAGCCTCCAGCTGGTTTATAAAAAAATGGCTCTATAAGTCCATGATTAAACAATACGAAAGTATTTTAGAAAATCATTTCAGAGGCTAAAATGAGTTCTGTTAACACTAAAGAAGTTTCGATCAGAGCGCCTCGCGGCAGGCAGCTCTCCTGCAAAGGATGGCTCCAGGAGGCAGCAATGCGGATGCTTATGAATAATCTCGATAATGAAGTTGCTGAAAATCCTGCAGAATTAATTATTTATGGCGGAAGCGGAAAAGCAGCCCGAAACTGGGATGCATATCGAGCGATTGTTGAATCGCTTAAAAATCTTGAGAATGATGAAACCCTGCTTGTTCAGTCAGGTAAACCTGTCGGGATATTCAGAACCTACCCCGATGCTCCGCGTGTTCTGATATCAAATTCGATGCTCGTGCCCGACTGGGCTACATGGGATGAGTTCAGGAGACTCGAGGGTTTGGGATTAACCATGTTCGGGCAGATGACAGCAGGAAGCTGGATCTACATAGGTACTCAGGGTATTCTCCAGGGTACATATGAAACTTTCGCTGAATGCGGACGAAAATATTTTAATAGCGATTTTAAAGGAAAGCTCGTGCTTACTGCCGGGCTTGGCGGGATGGGAGGCGCTCAGCCCCTTGCTGCAACAATGAACGGAGCTGCTTTCCTTGGTGTCGAAGTTGACCGTAAAAGGATTGAGAAAAGACTTGAGACAGGTTATATCGATGAGATTTCTGATGATCTTGATGAGGCTCTCGATAAGGTGCTGAATGCAAAAAAAGAAGGAAGAGCTCTTTCCGTGGGACTTGTAGGGAATGCGGGAGAAATACATCAGCGGATACTTGACAAAGGTATTATCCCTGATGTTGTTACAGATCAGACATCCGCACATGATGTTTTAAACGGATATGTTCCTGCCGATATGACCCTTGAAGAGGCATTCAGGCTCAGGAAAGAAAATCCTGACAGGTATATCGATTTGTCCCGCAGAACAATTGTTAATCATGTTAAGGCTATGCTTGGGTTTCAGCAGAAGGGTTCTATAGTATTCGATTACGGTAATAATATAAGGGGCGAGGCAAAGGAAAACGGGTTGAAGAATGCATTTGATATACCGGGTTTTGTTCCTGAATTTATTCGTCCCCTTTTCTGCGACGGAATGGGTCCATTCCGCTGGGTTGCGTTATCGGGTGATCCTAATGACATTTATGAAACAGATAAAGCCGTCATGGAAACTTTCCCTGAAAAAAAATCGCTTGTAAACTGGATAAAACTAGCTCAGAAGAAGGTACAATTCCAGGGCCTTCCTTCAAGGATCTGCTGGCTGGGATACGGCGAACGGGCCAAAATGGGTAAAATATTTAATGACCTGGTTGCATCCGGCAAGGTAAGCGCTCCAATAGTTATTGGTAGGGATCACCTCGACTGCGGATCAGTGGCATCGCCCAACCGTGAAACCGAGAATATGAAAGATGGCAGTGATGCAATAGCCGACTGGCCGATTCTGAATGCCCTGCTAAATGCAGTCGGCGGTGCAAGCTGGGTTTCTGTACATCATGGAGGCGGCGTGGGTATAGGCAAATCCATTCATGCAGGTATGGTTATAGTTGCTGATGGAACTAAGGAAGCAGAAAAAAGATTGGAAAGAGTCCTGACCTATGATCCCGGAATGGGAATAGCAAGGCATTCGGATGCAGGGTATGAAAAAGCTATTGAAAATGCCAAAAAGCTGAACGTTAAAATTCCAATGTTAAAATAATTTGAAGAATGATTTAATTAAACCAGAAATGGAGTAACAATGAAAGTTAAAGTACTTATAGCAGATAAATTCCCCGATCAGTATGTAAAGCAGCTTAAAGAAATGAACCTCGAGGTAATTTATTCACCGAAGCTTGGTGAAAAAGATCTTCCCGAGGCTGCAAAAGAAGTCGATATACTGATTGTCCGTTCTACTATTGTTAACGCAGATACCATTAATAACAGCAAGACCCTTAATCTTATTATTCGCGCAGGAGCCGGTGTTAACAATATCGATATATCTACCGCGAACAAAAAAGGCATCTATGTCGCTAACTGTCCCGGCATGAATTCAGTCGCCGTTGCAGAGCTCGCTATTGGTCTGATGATCTCGCTTGATAGACGAATTCCTGACAACGTAGCCGACTTCAGGAAGGGTGTTTGGAATAAAGGTGAATATTCTAAAGCTGAGGGATTGAAAGGAAAGACGCTTGGAATTATCGGTGTCGGGGCAATCGGTAAAGAGGTTGCAAAAAGAGCTCTTGCGTTTGAGATGAATGTATATGGCAAAGATATTTCAAGGATAGAAGGTGTTCAGATCAAGGATTTCTCCGAAATGGATCAGCTGCTCCCGCTCTGCGATATTATTACTATTCATCTTCCTTCAACGCCTGAAACGAAAGGACTGTTTAATAAAAAAATGTTCTCTTTTATGAAGGATGGTGCTTTGATGATCAATACATCAAGGCCTGATATAATAGTTGAAGAAGATCTGCTCGAAGCGATTAAAGAAAAGAATATAAGAGCAGCCCTCGATGTTTTTAAAGGTGAGCCGGAATCAAAATCCGGGGAAGTTAATTCAATTCTCAGGGATAATCCTAATGTTTATGTCACTCACCATATCGGGGCGTCGACAGAACAGGCCCAGAATGCGGTTGCAGAGGAAACCGTGAGGATCGTTAAGGATTACACGACAAGCGGACTTATCGCCCATTGGATTAATCGTGCAAAGATTACTGATGCTAAATATCAGCTCGTAGTAAAACACTTCGATAAACCTGGAGTTCTGGCTTCCATACTCGATGTAATCAGGGAAGGGAATATCAATATTGAAGAAATAGAGAATGTAATTTTCCAGGGAGGTATAGCTGCCAGCTGTACTATGAAGTTAAAATCGCCTGTTTCTGCAGAAAAGCTAAAAGCTATGCAGGAAAATCCTGATGTATTAAGTATTTCTCACGTTGCACTTTAATCTGCAAAAGGCTGTCTTAGAAAAAGTTTTGTTGTCATACTTTGAACCGATTCAGTGCGGCAAAATTAGGACATTTGAGACAGCCTTCTTTCGCTATCCAGCTGTTCCGGCAAACTTTGGTTCTATAATTTCTTTTGTCATACCGTGAAAATAAGGGAGCATAATAAGCTGGGTGAATGCTTCAATATCCTGCTCACCGAATTCAAGTACCAGGGAGGATATATTATGTTTAATGTACTTCACCGTCTCTTCAGAAAAGGAAAAATACTGTTCCGATCTATCAAAATTTTCATATACATCCGGTATTCTCTCAAGGAGCAGAGGTTCCAGTTCTTTCACCCGTTCTTCATCAGCTGATGCCAGGACAAAATTAACATAAGGCAGCGAGAGTAATTCAATCATCTCCTCCGAAAAACTTATTCCGTCAAAGAGCCTGTCCTCATAAAAATTTTGTTTGCCTGCCAGAACAAGATTACTGGTATCCCGGTTAAAGGACGCTGAGAGGGCTACCTCGATATCTGCGTTATATAACTCCTTAAATAATAGTTTACTTAATATTACTTCCGAAGTAGAAACGTCACCTGCTACGTTTAGGGTCTGAAGTGACTTATTTTTTGCAAAATATATATATGTATTACAGAGCGAGCCTTCGAATGAAATTCCGTATTTGCGCGAAACGAAGAGTTCCCGGTGGTTTACCACATCCATAGCAGGAATCAATGCAGCTGCCGTCTTATCCTTTTCGAGGGATGCACTTAAGGAAGAGTCGGGAAGAAACTTCAGGGTGTGCTTCAACTCTTCAGGCAGGTTCAGGGCAATAACTGATGTAAAAATATTTTCCGGAAGCAGTATGTTCATAATTTAAAAGAAAAAGCCCCGTTTTATCGGGGCTATATATTAAAATACCTGAAATCAGGATTCTTTAGATTTGATTCTGGCTGCTTTACCTGAAAGATTCCTGAGGTAATAAAGTTTTGCCCTTCTGACATCACCTTGTTTCAGCAATTCGATTTTAGTAATCTTAGGCGAGTTATAAGGGAATATTCTCTCAACACCCACACCGCTTGATATTTTCCTGACGGTGAATGTTTTATTTGCACCTGCACCGCGGATGCTTATTACATCACCTTCGAACGGCTGAATTCTTTCTTTATCACCTTCAACGACACGTACGTGAACACGTATGTGGTCGCCGGAACTAAATCCCGGAAAGTCTGTTTTATTTTGTTCTGGTAATACATTATTTACGTCAATCATTTGTTTCTCCGCTAATTATTAAAATTTTTCCACTTCTCAGTTAAATTTTTTGACTGTTCTTCCTTCCAGTTTCTTATCTCTTTATCATTCCCTGAGAGCAGAACTTCGGGAACCTTCATACCCTGGTATTCTGCCGGCCTTGTATATGATGGGGCTTCAATCTTTTCACCATCCTGAAATGAATCATTAAGGGCCGATTCGCTGTCATTAAGAACACCCGGAATCAGGCGTATGACTGCATCAACGATCATAAGTGCAGGAAGTTCACCGCCTGTAAGGACAAAATTCCCCACAGATATTTCTTCTGTTGCGAATTTTTCCCTTACGCGGTCATCAATATCTTTATAATGTCCCGCAACTATCATCAGGTTTTTTGCAAGCGACAGCCTGTTTGCAGATTTCTGATCAAATATTCTTCCCCGGGGGGAGGTAAATATTATATGATCATATTTACAGTTCTGCTGCAGCTTTTCAATACATTCAAAGAACGGTTCAGGTTTAAGCACCATTCCGGCACCCCCGCCGAACGGTTTATCATCAATCTGTCTATGCTTATTAAAAGCATAATCCCTTAGGTTATGAACAAATATCTCAACCTTGTTCTTATTCTGTGCTCTTTTAAGAATACTGGTTTCAAGAGGACCCTTAAAAATTTCCGGCACGGCTGAAATTATGTCAATCCTCATCTTCATAGAAACTATCTCCCGGCTTCAGGACCATAACCTTATTTTCAGGATTAAAACTCTCAATAAGTTCCGAGAGCGCCGGTAAAAGAATCTCTCCGCCGTTCCCGGTTTTTATAACGTAAACATCATTCGCCGGATACGACAGAACATCTTTGATTATACCAAATAACTTCCCATTCCTGAAAACTTTACTATCCAGAAGGTCGTGGATAAAAAATACTTTCTCAGGAAGCTCAACCGCATCTTTCTCGTCAACGTAGATTTCTTTATCAAGCAAAATTTTTGTATCTCTGTCTGATTCAAAATTTCTGAACTTAAGAAAGAAATCATTTCTATTTTTTTTAACATCTTCAACAATAAACTTCTTCTTGCTATCAAAGAAATCTATATATACTTCGCGGAGTGAAAAAAATCGCTCAGGAAAGTCGGAGTAAGAATAAATCTTCACAAATCCCGTTTTATCAGCAACTGAAGTTATCCTGGCGATCAAAAAAAAATCACTCACCTGACAGAGAACTAATCAAGAATTTCAAGAATCGCCCGCTTACCTTCCTTGGCAGCAATTGCAGTAAGAAGTGTTCTCATTGCCTGGGCAGTTTTGCCCTGTTTCCCTATCACCTTACCTACATCTTCCGCCTGGACTTTGAGAGAAAGAACAAGTTTATTCTCTTCCGGAGCCTTCTCATCAACAGAGACATTTTCCGGATTATCGACCAGGTGTTTTGCGATATACTCGATGAATTCTTTCATAGAAAGAAGCCTCCTATATTAAAGCACGGGAGCTTATGAATAACGTACAGTTGAAAAACTTCAGTTAAAGATTACTCTTTTTCCTCTGTGTTTTCTTCAGAAGCAGCGCCCTTTACTTCTGCCGTACTTTTTTCAGTTTCAACTTCCTTTTCCGTGTTCTTTTCCGGAGCAACATTCTTACCTTCGGACTTTGCAGTATTGGTTTCCACATTTGCTTCTTCCGTCTTCACAATACTTTTCTTTCCCTGATTCCTGCTTGTCTGTTTCGCTTCCTGCATTTTAGTCCACTGTTCCAGTTCAGACTGAATCTTATCTTCAGAAAGACCTTTACGGATTAATTCTCTTTTAAGAGTAATACCTCTTTGTCTTAACAAGCTTTTTACAGTATTTGTAGGCTGTGCACCTTTATCAAGCCAGTACAATGCTCTGTCTTCTTTAATATCGATTGTATGGGGTTTTGTCAATGGATTATACAAGCCAATTGATTCCAGGAACTTTCCGTCTCTCGGGGATCTGGAATCGGCGACAACAACCTTATATATAGGCTGTTTTTTCTTTCCCATACGTCTTAATCTTAACTTAACTGCCAAGTTTATAACCTCCTGAATTAGTCACTTTTCTTTAGAATTTTAAATTCCTTAAAGATGATGCGCCTCCGAATCCTTTTCTTGCCATCTGGCCCATCATCTTCTGCATTTCTGCAAATTGTTTAATTAGCCGGTTTACATCCTGTATTGATGTTCCGCTTCCACGAGCAATTCTCTTACGCCGATTACCGTTCAATATCTTAGGGGCTGAACGTTCCTCAAGTGTCATTGACTGGATTATTGCCTCAACTTTTACGAGCGCTTTATCGTCAATATTGGCATTCTTTATTTGGGAACCGAGTCCCGGAATCATTCCCAACAGAGAAGATAAAGAACCCATTTTCTTAATTGCTTTAATTTGCTTAAGAAAATCGTCAAAATCAAATTTATTTTTCTTTAATTTCTCTTCAAGACGTTCGGCTTCATTCTCATCAAAGCTCTGCTGGGCCTTTTCTACAAGTGAAACAACGTCTCCCCGTCCTAAAATCCTTGAAGCCAGCCTGTCGGGGTAGAAAATCTCCAGATCTGTTAATTTCTCACCATTACTGATGAATTTGATAGGTTTTCCAACTACCTGCCTGATGGAGAGAGCTGCTCCACCACGGGCATCTCCGTCTAATTTTGTAAGAACAATACCGTCAAAATTTACTTTTTCGTTAAATGCCCTTGCAGAATTTACTGCATCCTGCCCGGTCATAGAATCGACTACAAAAAGGGTTTCAGTCGGTTTTACCAGATTTTTTATATCAGCCACTTCCGTCATCATTTCTTCATCCACGTGAAGACGGCCGGCTGTATCCACCACTAGAGTATCATAATTTTTTTCTTTTGCAAAGCTGAGAGCATCAACAGCTGTCTTTTTTGCATTCTTTTCATCCAGTGAAAAGACAGGGACCCCGATCTGTTCGCCAAGAGTTTTTAACTGATCAATCGCAGCGGGTCTATACACATCCGCTGCAGCCAGGAGAACCCTGCGGTTCATTTCTTTCAGTCTTTTAGCCAGTTTACCGGTGAAGGTAGTTTTACCTGAACCCTGCAGACCTACTATAAGAATTGTTGTAATTCCAGAACCGTTAAGTCTGATTTCTGTGCTGCTGTTTCCCAGGAGAGCAGTGAGCTCATCATGAATAATTTTTGTGATTAACTGTCCCGGGGTAATAGAATTGATAACTTCCTTACCGAGTGCCTTCAGAGAAACATTCTCAATGAATTCTTTTGCAACCCGGTAATTAACGTCAGCATCCAGAAGAACCCTGCGTACTTCCCTCAGGGTATCTGAAATATTCTTCTCAGTTAATTTTCCTTGTCCCCTTATTTTTTTAAGGGAAGATTCTAACTTTTGCTGAAGGTCTTCAAACATAGTGTCTCAGTATTTAATAACTCTTTCGCTGTCTCTTAATGTATCTAAGAATCTTTTAATGCATTTGCTCCGGAGACGATTTCAAGGATTTCTTTAGTGATGGCTGCCTGTCTTTCCTTATTATATTTAACCTGAAGCGTTCTTATAAGCTCTTTAGCGTTAGTGGTTGCATTGTCCATTGCGGTCATTTTTGCACCTAACTCGGCAGCATTTGATTCAAGGAGGATACGCCACATCTGGGCTTTTAAGTGTTTAGGAAGAAGATAATTGAAGATTCCTTTCTGATCGGGTTCGAATATATAATAAGGCTGATTTTTCTTTTCTTCCTCAGAATCCTTTCCGATCGGAATAGGTAGAAATTGTTCGGTTACAATCTTCTGCTGAATAATTGATTTAAATTCGTTATAAACTATTATGATCTTGTCAAAGGTACCATTTAGGAAAACCTCTATAAGCTCACTTGTAATGTTAAGGGCATCTACATAGGATAATGAGGAAAAAAGGCCGGTCTGTTTTCCGGCAACATCATAATCTCTCTTGGAAAAGAATTCAAAACCTTTTTTGCCTACACAGAAAAGATGAGTTTTAATCGGACTTCCGGCGTATTCTTCATTGATTATTCTGGACGTTTCCCTGATAATATTTGTATTAAATGCGCCGCATAATCCCCTGTCGGCCGTAACTATAACAATGCCTACATTTTTGATTTCTCTCTGATGAATAAACGGATTCTCTGCAATATCCTCATCTGTGATAAGGTGAGAAAGCATCTCAGCAATTTTCCTTGCATAGGGCCTGGCGTTAATAATATTTTCCTGAGCCCTTCTGAGCCTGGCAGCAGCAACCATCTTCATGGCCTTGGTAATCTGCTGGGTATTCTGAACGCCTTTAATCCTGTTTTTTATGTCACGTAGTGTAGCCATTATTAAGCGTTAGTTTTAAATACTGCCTTAAATTCTTCAGCAGCTTTCCTGATATCCTCTGTAGTTGAATCAGAAAGCTGTTTTTCTTTCTTAATCGACTCAAATATCTGATTGTATTTAACCTCGATAAATTCAAGGATCTCTTTTTCAAATCTTTTTAGATCAGCAACCGGTATATCATCAAGGATTCCGTTTGTACCAAGGAATATACTGACTACCTGACGTTCTATCGGAACCGGTGAATATTGTCCTTGTTTCAGAAGCTCTACAAGACGGGAACCACGGGCAAGAGTTCTCTGTGTAGCTTTATCGAGATCTGAACCAAACTTTGCGAATGCCTCAAGTTCCCGGTACTGAGCAAGTTCAAGCTTAAGAGTTCCTGCAACTTTTTTCATTGCCTTAATCTGTGCATTTCCGCCCACACGAGAAACCGATATACCAACATTGATTGCGGGTCTAACGCCGGCATTAAATAAATTTGATTCCAGGTATATCTGTCCGTCAGTAATAGAAATTACATTAGTAGGAATATATGCTGAGACGTCGCCCTGCTGAGTCTCAATAATCGGAAGTGCAGTAAGACTACCGCCGCCGAGGTCATCATTGAGCTTGGAAGCCCTCTCAAGCAGCCTTGAGTGCAGGTAGAAAACGTCGCCGGGATATGCCTCACGTCCCGGGGGTCTTCTCAAAAGCAGAGAAAGTTCACGATAAGCGGCAGCCTGTTTTGAAAGATCGTCATAGATAACAAGGGCATGACGGCCGTTATCCCGGAAGTATTCTCCAAGACTCGCTCCTGCGTAAGGAGCTATAAACTGCAGCGGAGCAGGTTCAGAGGCAGCAGCGGAGATAACTGTAGTATAACCCATAGCGCCCTGTTCATGCAGCTTGGCGACTACCTGCGCAATAGTAGAACTCTTCTGGCCTATAGCAACATATATACAGTATACGGGTTTAATACCAAGGTTCTTCGATTCTTCCGTATGTGTAAACTTCTGATTTATGATGGCATCCACGGCAACAGCTGTTTTTCCGGTCTGTCGGTCACCAATAATTAATTCTCTCTGACCCCTGCCGATAGGAATCATGGCATCAATAGCAGCAATACCTGTCTGAAGGGGTTCCTTCACCGGCTGACGCTGGATTACACCAAGAGCTTTCCTCTCAATAGGCAGGTATGCTTTAGTATTTATGGGTCCTTTGCCGTCAATTGGTATCCCCAGAGGTGTAATTACTCTTCCCAACATTTCATCACCGACAGGTAAGGATGCAACACGTTTTGTCCTTTTAACTGTATCGCCTTCTTTTACCAGTGTCGATTCGCCGAACAGCACGCATCCAACACTATCTTCCTCCAGGTTAAGCACCATTCCAAAAACATCATTAGGGAACTCTACAAGTTCACTTGCCATTACATTAGACAAACCGTATACCCTTGCAATACCATCGCCAACCTGCAGAACGGTACCTACATCATAAATATCAATTTCACTTTCAAAACCTGATAACTGTTTTCTTAATATGGCAGATATTTCATCTGGTCTTACTTCAGCCATTTTAATTGTTCCTTTTAAAATTCCTACATTAATTTAACGCAGCGGCGCCGCTTTTCAGGAGCTGCTGCTTTAAAGTTTCCAATTGGTGTTTAACAGATGCATCATAAACCGTATCATTAACCTGGGCGACGAATCCTCCCACCATATCGGGGTCTATCTTAATTTTAAGACGAGCTTTTTTACTCAGCATTTTTTCTATTTTATTCTTCAGTTCATTAGTCTGGGAATCAGTCAATTCAAATGCTGTCCTGACATTTACATTAACTATTCCTGCTCTATCATCTCTAAGTTCAAGGAACTTTTCTGTTATTTCCTGCAGCAGATTTTCCCTGCCTTTTTTAACCAGAAATCTCACAAAATGCATCGTCTCAGTATTCACCTTCGATTTAAAGATTCCATCAAGAATAGCGATTTTAGTCTCTGGTTTGATGACCGGATTTCCAAGTGCTCTTGCAAGCTCCCTGCTATGTTCCATCGCAGATAAAATGAGTTCTATATCGCCGGATATTATATCCATCATATTTTTCTCCACCGCCAGATCCAGCAGTGAAGTTGCATATCTCATCGAAACCTTGTAATCAGCCATTCTTAATTCCTGGATATATCACTTATATATTTATCGACAATTTTTTTGTTCGATTCCTTATCAAGGTTTTCCCTGAGAATTTTCTCAGCAGCGTTTATAGCAATTTCTGCCACCTGGTTCTTCAGTTCAATTAAAGCTGCTTCTTTCTTTCTTTCAATTTCAGAAGCCGCTTCATCAACAATCTTTTTTGCCTGCTCCTTGCTATCACGTATCATCTGATCCTTCAGTTTCTCTGCATAAGCACGACTCTGATCGATTATCTTCTTTGATTCTACTTCAGCCTGTGCAATGCTCGCCTGATTTTTATCCAGAACCTTCTGAGCTTCCTCCCGTGCCCTTTCAGCCTTCTCAAGAGACTCCTTAATGGCAGCTTCTCTCTGATCGAGGGCAGCCAGTATAGGCTTCCATGCAACCTTCTTGAGAACAATAAGGAGGACAACGAAGGTTACAAATGTCCAGAAGATGAGTCCGGGATTAACATCTATCAGACTACCATTTTCCTCTGCAAGAGCAAGAACTGATAAACTGAATCCTGTTAACATTTATTCATTCCTGATTTGATTGAAATTTCCGGTTACCCGGATTTTTAACTTAAGCTTTAACAGCTAATAGAATACAGATAACAAGAGCAAAGAAGGCGATACCTTCAATAAGTGCTGCAGCGATAATCATTGCAGTTCTTATGGCACCTGCGGCTTCGGGCTGTCTTCCCATAGCTTCCAGGGCAGAACCAGCAAGTTTACCGATACCTAATCCAGCACCAATTACAGCTATACCGGCGCCGATTCCTGCGCCTAACCATGCTAAATCCATATTAAATTCTCCTGATTGTTAAAGTAAATAAATAGACTAATTAATGTTCCTGGTGAACAGCCATCCCTATAAACAAGGATGTGAGTATTGTAAATATATATGCCTGAATTAAAGCAACCAGTAATTCAAGCAGGTAAATAAAAATTGCAAATGCTATCGAAACAGGAGCCACAAAGGCCGTCTGCAGAATAAAAATCAAGCCAAGCAGCGAAAGAATCACCACGTGTCCTGCTATCATATTTGCAAAAAGACGTATACAGAGTGCAAAAGGTTTTGTAAATAATCCCAGGATCTCAAGCGGGATAAGTATGATCAGGATCCATGGCGGCATCCCTGAGGGTATAAGTCCTTTAAAGTAACCCCATGCTCCATGACTTTTAATTCCGCCCAGTTGAATAGCAATGAATGATATTGCTGCCAGGGCAGCAGTAACAGCGATGTTGCCTGTAATTGTCACCGCATAAGGTATAAGTCCAAAGAAGTTGCTCAGTAAAATAAAGAAAAATACCGTCAGCAGATAAGGAAGGAACCTTTCGTATCCCTTTCCGATAGTTGGCTTAACTATTTCATCCCGCACAAAAAGTACTGTTATTTCCACAAGGTTGGATATACCTTTCGGGATTAAAGAACTTTTGTACTTCCGTGAAGCTGTATAAAGCACTACAAATAAAATCAGAGCAACCAGCCACATAAAGAATATGTACTTGGTTATTGAAATATCAATACCGAATAGCTCCAGGTGAGGGAGTTGAATAGAGAAAAATGGCTGAAAATCCAGGGTATGGGAGTCCATTACATGATGAAGTATCCACCCGCTGTCGCTTCCCCCGGCCTGTTTTAAGGTATCCGCGGCATTTAATGTATCAATAGGAGTATAGTACATAAACTGGATTAGTAACTTCTTAAATTCAGGTAAATAATTTCAATGATTAAATAAAAAAAATAAAAAATGAGGATTGAAAATATAAAATTATTCTGATTTAATTCCAAGAAAACGAGGCAAATAAAAACCATAATCGCGGTGCTGAATAATCTAACCGACATTGCCCCTAAGGTATTGCGTATAAATGACTTATCGGTCCTTACCAAACCTCTCTTAACAAGCAACAATTCATATACAAAACCGATAAAAACAACCCCCCATCCGATTACCCATGCAGTAAAAATATTAAGGCTGAAAAGACCAAAAATGAATATTAAAAGCATTCCTGAAGGAATAACCAGACTGCCTGCCGTCACAAAAAGTACCGTACGGCCGCTTTTTGTCATTTATCCGACTTCAAAACTGTCTTTATGAAACTGTAAAGAGATGCAGCGATTCCCAGGAAGGAAAATGTTACTGTGAGCCAGGGACTGGTATTGAATTTACCATCCAGCCAAATGCCCAGGAATACCATTACTATGACGGTGACAGCCAGCTGAAGACCCAGGCCGAGGTAGGGCCCGTAGTTTACGGCAAAATTACTGCGGCCGTCTTCATTTTCATTTTGGTTTTTCATTTCCTAATGGTGTTGGTATCGGCAGCTGAGGCTGTTTGGCAATTTCTTTCTCATTCATCTTACTCTGTCCGTCGAACTGGGCCCCTGCCTCAACGACCAGAATCTTTGTAAGAATGTCGCCTTTTAATACAGCTTTTGCCTCCAGTGTTAATTTATCTCTGGATTTTACTGTTCCGGTTACTTTTCCCCCGACAATAATGGCTTCGGCATAGATTTCACCGCTAACATCGCCATTCTCTCCGACTGTAACGTTTCCGTTAGCTGAAATATCACCATTTACGGAACCATCCACGCGTACGTTGCCATTGCTAATAAGTTTCCCCTCAATTACAACCCCGGCGCTTATGATTGTCACTTCATCCTTTCCTTCATTCATGTTTCGTTGTTTCAAAGCAGTTCTCCTTTAATATTTTATTAAAACCGTTTTAGGATCTATTGGTTCGCCATCTTTCCAAACCTCAAAATGCAGGTGAGGACCTGTGGATATCTCGCCGGTATTACCGCTGAGTGCAATTGTCTCACCCTGAAGAACAGTTTCTCTGGCGCGTTTTAGTAAGACGGAGCAATGTTTATATACTGTAATATAACCATTATTATGGTTCAGAATCACCATATATCCGTCCTTTGTTGTGTAATCAGCAAAAATCACGTAGCCATTGGATGCGGCATAAACCGGGGTTCCCGTCTTTACTACAAAATCAATGCCCATATGTCCTTTATCAGGATCAAATCCCCTGCTAATGAAACTATCAGTTGGTTTGCTGAAATAATAGTTTTTCTCCTGTTTTTCTTGCCCCCCCTGAAAGAGCTCACTTAAGATAGCGAAAATATTTCCGCCATACGGGTTTTTCTTTCGCCGTACTTTGACGGAATCTTTATTTTCTTTCGACGATTTAAGCAAAGTTGAATCTCCAAGTTCGATAGCATACCTGAGTTTTTCATTCGTGCTTTTAAGATGTTCCAACTCTCTGGTAACCTGGTTTAACCTGTTGTTAAGTTCATTAATTTTTAAGATCTCAGGTTTGGATAAACCGCTTCCCGGAAAAATAACATCTCTCAGGGGAGTTAAGCCCAGCAAGAGGAAGCCCAGAACGACAAAAATGGCAGTATACAAAGCAAGGATACCTGCTGCCTGGTTTACTCCCAATTTATATGTCCGCGTATCCGATTTTCCGAAATCAGGAAGAATTATTATTGAGAGGCCTTTTAAATTCTTTACGGAATCTAATATCCTTCCTGCTTTTTCTTTTACGTTCATAATTATTTAGTTTCGTTATTTATTCTGCGTTTCAGTTCACTGATATCCTGCCGGACTGTTTTCTTTGCCTGTTCATCTTCGGTAAGTGATAAAAATTTTTCAAAATTGTAGAGTGAAGATTTATAGTCCTCTTTAATATAATCTATAATTGCCAGATTACGATATGCATCTGCAAATTCAGGCTTCAGCTTAATTGTTTTCGCAAAAGCCTGCCCAGCCTGGTCCAGGTTTCTAATCTGTGTATATGCAATTCCCATATTGAACCAGGCCAGGTAATAGTCAGGATTGTTGTTGATCGCTTGATAGTACGAATCAAGGGCCTGTTTAAATTCATTTTTGGCGGCGTATGTATTCCCTACAAGTACAAAGCTATTAGCATCAGCTTTAAGTGATACGGCTTTTTTAAAATTTAATAGGGCCTCATCATAGTTATGCTTTTCAAAAAATGAATTTCCCAGATCAATATATGCGTCATAGTTACTGAAATTATATCGGGGAATTATCGTTATCACTGCAGCTGCTATTAAACCTGCCGCAGCTGCAGGAACAATGAGTCTTTTGTATAGATTTGATTTGATCAAGCTATAAACTTCAATAATACCTATCCCTGCAAATGTGATAAATACAGGTGAAGCGGCTACACGGAATCTTCCGGTAATAAAGAATAATATAGTTGCGATAATGTAAGTGATAATGAAGAGATAAACCAAAATGTACTCTCTTCGCCTGTTAAAGGTCAGTATAAATCCGAAAACAGATATCATGAAAACAAAGAAAAATCCAGGCAGGGGGAGACTAAGAATGAAGGAATAATTTTCGGCAAAAAAGGATGGATCCATGATAGCCGACTGCGGGTTCTCATTGTCATCAAAAAAAAATAATATCTTTTTCCCCGTCAATTTTAGCCAATCGACAGGGTGTTCAGTTATATAGTTCAAAGATTTATGAAACCAGAAAGCAGAGGCTTCTGACGGTGAAAAAGATTCTCCTGAAATTTGTTCAGCATATTTTCTTCCTGACAGATCATTAAAAAAATCAAAGTCTTCAGGTGTCTTATAGATGCCAAGTGACTTTTCATTATTTCCAAGATAATAGTTAATCCCGCCATTTGAGGAGATTATTACGAAATCATCTCCGACTATATAATTTCTTACGGTCACCAGAAAAACAGGGATAAGACATCCTGCGGAAAAATACATCAGACCCCTGTATATGATTTTCCGTTTGTTTTCAGTTTTTAATGCTCTGATTAAAAACCAGATAAACATTACCGGAAATAAAAGCAGTACATTTGCCCTGAAGATTGCAGCAATACCAAGCAATATACCTGCCCAAAACCAGTTACGGTTATGCTCCGATAAATTTCTTTTTGTAATGATAAGAAGGAAAAAAGAAAGTATGAATGTCTGTACTATTTCCAGCAATATAGCGCCGGAATAAAAAATAAAGGGAGAAAAAACGGCAGCGATAATTGCTGAAGCGTATCCGGCTTTTTCAGAATGCAGGTTTCGGGCAGTGAGATAAATAAGAACTATGTTTATGCTGTTTAGCAAGACCTGGATTAATCTGACAGCAAGAATTGATTTTCCCAAAATGGTGAAGATAATAGCCAGGAAATAAGGATACCCCGGCGACATGAAAAAAACCTGGCTGCCGATCCAGTTTCCGCCGCTGATTTTCAGGGCAAGATCATAATATATCCCTGAATCGGAAAAAAGATTCTGAAAGAAGGGAGACCCCTGGGTTTCGATAACATATATAAAGCGTAGTATAAATCCGGCCAGGACAATTATCGGCAGATATTTATATTCCTCATTAGAAAAAAGCTTCGGTCTTGAAACGGACTTTTCTGTTTCTTTTTTAATTTTCTTTTTTTTCGCTGACATTTTAGACTTTAGAACTTATCAAGCAAATCCTCGAATTTTATCTTCCCTTCCCTTATGAGTAAAGGATTGGAATCACTCAAATCAATCAGGGTTGATGCAGTTATAAAGGATTTCTTATCACAATAAAAAATAGCATCGACTTCCGAGCTGAATAAATCTTTGATCATGCTTATTTCAGTCAGCGGCTCTTCATCGCTTCTGTTCACGCTGGTTGAGATGAGGGGCATTTTTATCTGCTGGAGAAGTTTGAGACAGAACCTGTGGTTGGGAATACGGAATGCTGCAGTTTTTTGATTTAAAATGCTCCTGGTCCTGCTGTTTAAATTCAGAATAACTGAAACGGGGTTTGGCCATATAGCAAGGAGAAAGTCAAGGTGTTTTTCATTTTTTATTTCCACATATTTTACAAGAGTATCGATACCGTCTATAAGCAGTATATATGGTTTTGAATCTCTCCTGCCTTTTATAGTATCGATCTTTTTTACTGCATCTTCATTGAACGGATTAGCTCCGAACCCATATATTGTATCAGTAGGATATATGAAAACTGTACCTTCAAGATAAAATTTCTTTGCCTTAATAATTGCCGTATCAAGTTTTTTATCGATATTTATCATTTCGGAGGACTTTGTCTCAGCCATTCATCATTTCCTTTATTTTTTCAATTACGGTTTCAGGTTTCAAATTATAGCCGCAGACGAAGCTGCCGAGAGGACATTCATCAAAGCCATGAATCCCGCAGGGTTTGCAAAATAAATCATCAAACGATAAAAAATAACTTTTTTTGTTATAAGGATAAAAACCAAAATCAGGTACTGTTGAGCAGTAAAGCATCAGAACAGGTATGTCAGCGCACATTCCCAGGTGAGCAGGGGCGGAATCGTTCGAAATAAGTATTTTCATTTGTCCCAGCAAAGCTATACTCTCGGCAAGATTAAAATTCCCTGCCACTGAGATTACATTCCCCTTTTGTTTATCCGCAAAACTGCTGCAAATTTCATTATCGCTCTCACCCCCTATAATAAATACCTGTTCATATTCGCCGGATAAAAACCGGATTATTTCCTCCATATATTCGGAGGGATATATTTTAGTTTTCCAAACACTACCCGGCGCTACAGCGGCAAACTTCTTCTCTTCTCCGAATTCGCTAAGATAATTATTTACTTTGCTCACAGCCTGGGAAGGAATATTTACTTTTGGCAAAATCCTCCAGTTGTCTCCATCGACCGGAAATTGGATTAAACGCAAATTCCGCTCAACCTCGTGAGAAGCTTTTTCATAACCTGCTAGGTACTTATAAATATGCGGCAGACTGTTGACATTAAAGCCGTAAGTTTCACGGACTCCGGATAACATAACAAGAAGTGACGTCCGAAGAGACCTGTGAGGAGCATAAATTCTGGAATAGTTATTCTGCTTAATGAATTTGCCGAACTTATGTAAACTCAGCAGGTTTTTATGCTTGCCCCTTTTATCAAAAATATGGACATGGTTCACTGCAGGTGAAAGACTGAAAATTATAGCTGTTGCAGGGATGGCGATTACATCTATTGAACTTTCGGGATTTAGTTCCCTGAGTTTCTGAATCATCGGCAGTGAAAGTATTGCATCTCCTATAAATGCCGTTTGTATGACAAGATACTTTTCCATTAATATTTCCATCTTTTATGCATCCAGAACCACTGTTCGGGATGTTCCCGGATAAATTTTTCCAGATATTCCTTGTGCCTTCTTGTCAATTCAACTACTTTTCCCTCCTCACTTGCAGGTAAATTATCCTTACTTATTTCAAATATCTCAGCTTTATATGAATAATCCTCCTGCCTTACCGGAATGCCATACATCAGCGGAGCACCGGTTTTAATTGAAAGCATAGCAGGACCGGAAAAAAAATAAGCAGGCCGTCCCATAAAATCCAGCTGAATTCCTTCTCTTGGTCCCCTCTGATCTGCAACCATGGCCACAACATTCTTATTCAGAAGTTCTTTATACACCTGACGGATTGAGATTCCCGAAGGAATGATTTTATTGATCCATTTTGTACGTGCTCTTTCAAGCCATCGGGTGACATATGGATTCCGCTGGGGTTTAACCACAACGTAGAGAGGAATATCTATCTGCAGACTTACAGACAGGGCTATATATTCCCAGTTAGCATAGTGCGCGGAAAGGAGAATTATCCCTTTATTTTCTTTATAGTGCTCCACGATCGATTCAGAATTTTTACATTGGACCATATTTTTCATCTGTTCACGGCTTAGCCAGGGAATCGAAAGAAGTTCCACCAGTGTAATAGAAAAACTCCTATAACAGTTATAAGCTATTTTATTTATTTCCTGACTGGAATAAGAAGGAAAGGCAAAGGACAAATTTTCTATTACTGTTTTCTTCCTTATTGGAATTATATAATAAAAAAGAGATGCAAGTATAAAGGATAATCGTCTCGCATTTTTGAGTCCTGATACTTTCAGAAGATAACTGAAAGTAACAAAAAAAATATATTCTATGATATTCTGCAATGCTTACTGAAATTATTCAAAATACAGCCTTTAAAATAAAGAAGATATGCTGATATAAGAAAGGAAATAAGAAAATGAGGGCTGTCTGATGCGACAGCCTCCCTAAAAAGTTAACGAGTGCTGACTTTTCTTTGCCAGTCAGGATCAGAAAGTTCCCCGCGTTTGGTGGAGTTTATTAAAGAATAATCAGAAAAACCGGTCAGATCTGCAAATACAAACACTACCCCACCCTCTAATTCGTTATAATGCCAGATCTCATAAGGTTTTGTATCTACCTGGTTAGGATATCTTTCAATCTCACTGGGTTCACCATAAAGAAGCAGAATCCTTCCCCTATCTGTTTTCCAACCTTTCTGCTGGATATTTGTATAGAGGCTGTTTGCTTTTTTAACGCGGTCAAAATATTCCCGCTTATATTCATTTACGGGGGTTCCGGGAGTTAAATCGCGTGCCTTCCAGAAATCGAATAAAAACTTCTTTTTAGCATCCTCGCTTTTTAATGCATCCCACTGGTCCTTTTCCTGCTTGGTTGATACATATTTCGACTCATTAAAAGTCTGCTCAAGTTCCTCCTCAGACATAGATGCAAATTCAGATGTAAGAACACTGTTGTCGGAAACTGCGATAGGAGTTGTATCTATTACACCGGGATTATAAATAAATATTTTTTTTGATGAGTATACCGTCATGTTTTTTGCACTATCAGTAGCTACGTCAACGAGGGTATAGGCTCCTGAAGGGAATTTTGAAATATTAATAGCGCCTACATCCACCGCAGATGCTGAGCTCCTTGGGAACAGCCTGGATTTATTAAAAACTGTTTTATTGTTGGAGTTTAAGAGCATGTGATCCACTTTCAGGTTCTCTGATCCATCAGCACTTTGAAGATTATAAATTTCAGAATAAAAGTATAACACAGGAATCTCCTGACCGAAAATACCGCTTGGATTAGGGATAACCTCATAAGTATTCTTATAAAACATTGATTTTTCCTGATCAGAGTGTCTGATCATTGAAGCGATCTCAAGGTCACTAATCGAAAATCTGTCATCCGGAAGCTTTGATATTGTTATGGGAAATGACAGACTGTCAATTTTATCCATGTCATTTCCATCCATGCCCGTTAATGTACACTGATATTCTCCAAGCGGAAGGACATAGGCAATATTTCCGGTAAAAGATTTCTGATGATTCATAGACAGCGAATCGGCAATAAGATTTTCAAACTGGTAGTTCTTATTTACAAGGGTATCCGTACCATCCTGGTTAAGAATCTTAATATTGAGTATTCCTTTTACAGTCAGTTGGTTATCGGTCTGGATCTGTTTAAGCTGAGGCTCATAAAATGAATAGTAAATTTCGATATAATTACTGGAATCGCTGTAAAAAAATCTGGAATAATCGAAATCAACTTTAAAATCCTGGGCGTTTGCGATGACTGCAAAAGTAAAAGCAAAAAATAAAATAAGTCTTTTCATAGCATTTAATAAAAAAGGCTGGAAATCCAGCCTTTTCCCTAATTAATAAATTTGGTTGTTAAAAACCTAACTTTATAGTAAACATATGGTTTGCATCAAAGTACCTTGCCCAGCGGTAAGCGTAATCAACCGTAACATCGATACCTGAATTCAGGTTGATACCGGCACCGAAGGTTGGTCCAAAGATTGCTTCTTCTTCATTTCCAGCTGCATCTGGCTGATATGCATATCCACCGCGTACAGCAAACATGTCCTTGAATGAAAATTCAGCTGCAGCTCTATATTCATCGTTAGCAAAATTATTATTCTGAAAAGAAGTAATAATTGTTGCTTTGTAATCACTTGAAAACCTTCTTTCATATGAAAGACCAAGTTCAAGCTGGGAAGGCAATTCAAAGCTGGCTGCATCAATCGAATATTTTTGACTTCCTCTGCTTGAAGATTCATCAACTGCATTCCGGATCAGATCAGGGCCGTCAAATGTCATCTGAGGACCGAAGTTTTTCAACACAACGCCAAGATTTAATCCTTCAATTTCTGCAATGCCATTATACTGAACACCGATATCGAGAGACAGGCCGCTGGCACTGGTACGAACTATTTTTTCAGTCACAAGATTAACATTTACTCCAACCCTGATCCTATCGGTAAGAGTGTTTGAGTAGGTTAATCCCAACGTAACGAATGTAGGTGAAAAAGTTGCACCAGTTCCGTACGGGTTTTCCGTGGTTGTAATCGGAATATCACCGAAATCAAGGGATTTAACGCTGAACCCGAGAGCACCAAACCCTTCAAAATTAACTCCTACAGCAGCATAGGAAATACCGATATCTGCTATATAGTTCATATATGAGAACAAGGCTTCAGTACTGTTTTGAGTTGCACTTAAACCGGCGGGGTTGTAGAAAATAGCATCTACACCGCTAATTCCTGAGATATAACTTCCACTGAAGGCCATACCTCTGGCACCTACAGGTATAAGCAATTCCTGGGCTCCGGCTGTACCGTTACGTTTCCCTCCGCTTGCAAATACCTCTGCCATCATCACAAGAGACAGCAATGATATTTTTATTATTCTTGTAAATTTATAAGACATCTTCAATCTCCTTATTATAAAATGATTATAGGAATAGAGGGAGCTGAGCTCCCCCTAACTTTATAATCTATCGATAAATTGAGTTTCCATTATAACGGCTAATTTCATAATTTTTGTACCTATACCGGGTAGATCCAGGTAAGCGATGTACATACCACTGGCAATGGGCAGACCATCCTTATTCCGTAAATCCCAATCGAGATACTGTGAGTTATCAGCTTTATCTATTCTCTTGATGAATACGCCAGATAAAGAATATATTCTTATCGTAACTTGATTTGGAAGATTTGTAAATCTCATAAATCTCTGGTATTTATCTCTTTCAAGCGAGTTAGCACCAAAGTATGGATTCGGGAAGACGCTGATCTGTTTTAGATTATTCTTAGCCACCTCAGTGTTATTTGAAGTGGAAGCCTTAATAACTCCTTCGAAAGCATCTCCATCTCCGATAGGTTTCCAGGTATTAATTCTAATAACTGTTCCTTCTTCAGGAAGCTCTCCGCTAAATGCAATGTTACCTATTTTATGGGCAGAATTAGATGATGTCCCGGAAGTAGGCGGTAATGGTTCCTGGTATGGAACTGTGGGAATATAAGCATAGATGCTCTCCCAGTAATTTTCACCAGGTACCTTGGTCCATTGTGTATCTCTTACAACATCATTGACCTTAATAATTAATCTGGTCGCTTCATCATTATTATGCCCTACATCCCAGACTTCAAAAGGAACCCTTCCGGCACCTTTAGGATTATCTTTAAGAGTTGGACCTATTATGGCATAACCGGTAGTATAGTATTCACTTCCACCAGCCGTAAATCGGATCTCATAATCATGGTATCCTATCTGATTCAGGTAATTAATGCTTGAAAGGTCACCTTTCGTACCATCAAGTTTAATCGGCTCGATTTGCCATTGATTAGTCGAATTTAAACTTTCGAAGACATTTTTAGGATCAGCAAGATCGGTACCTCCCGGACCTTTAACCTCAAGGATATTCTTAATACCGTAATTACTCGGAGAGGCTAAGGCTGAGTCCTTCCCAACGTTTTGAACTCTGAGAATGAAACCATCGACAACAGGTTTTCGTAATGAATCGAGGCCAATATCCTGCTGGTTCTTAAGTAAAGTATCTCCTGTAGTCTCATCAATTAATGAATATGCGATACTGTCAGGTTGCGTTATAACAACCTTATATTTATGACCGGTCAACCTTGTCGGGTCAACAATTTTAACGGATACCCTGCCATCGCCGCCTCCTTCAATCTGATTGAAAGTGAGGTTATCTCCGGCATTGTAACTATAATCCACATCGATCGGGGGGAGTCCGGGGAAAACCTCGAAGATTGAGGGAGGACTCTGTAAAACAACAGGATCGCTGTATTTGGAATAACCATAAGCT
Source organism: uncultured Ignavibacteria bacterium (assembly GCA_963774455.1). GTDB lineage: Bacteria > Bacteroidota > Ignavibacteria > Ignavibacteriales > Ignavibacteriaceae > DATFVA01. Next base: position 119,318 of record CAVZFD010000003.1, on the reverse strand, counting down.
GTAATAGCAAAGTAATACGGGTTGCCATTGTACAAAGGCCCATTTGAATAGGCATCCTGTGTAATAGTCACATATCTTCTGAGTCCTTCATCAGGTCCCGAAATTACCGGGTCAGAGGATATCTGACCTCCATTAACTAGTATATAATCATATTGATAATTCCTTATCTCACCGACTCCGTTCTTTATGTCATAAGTAGCCAGAAGCACAGGATCTGTGCCAGCGAGGTCTTTGAACTGCCAGACCTGATATCCTTCAAAGTTATAATATTTGTTAGTTACGGGAATTATGTATTCTGTACCGCTAACTGTAAGACGTATAGTATCAGGCAACAGTGGATCAAATTCATGATAATCTTCAGCATTTGGTTCCCACCATAAAGTAACAGCTTTATCCTGAGGTAAAGCATGAACAATAGGATTATCAGGAGAAGGTGTGAGCTGGAAATCAAGATCATATGCGATCTGAGCAGCTTTATCCTTTTCTTTCAGAGCTGTAACACTCTGTAAATTATTTCCACCTTTTGCGATTACAATACCAACAACAACCTCCTGAGTATCTCCCGGAGCCATATCAAAAGGGCCGGAAGCCATAAACTGTCTTCTATCGCCGGGTGCAGGTCCGCCTGACCAACCAGGTCCCTCATACCAGCCAGTCCTCGCCACAGGATCACCGGCAAGTACGAATTTTACAGCCTCTCCCGTATGAGGATCAATAAAAGGCTGTCCGTTCCAGATTAACCCCTGCATATAATTATAGAATTGTTCAGCACCGGCAGGGGTACCCAGTTCAGGATCTGCGTATATAGAAGAAAGGTCGTTAATATAAAATGCAAATGCAGTCATAGGCAAATTACGATACCCATGCTTCCAGCCGCTTAAGAATTTCGCGCTGTCACCTGCACTACCCTGCACGATGGGGCCCTGGAAGAAATCATATCCTAACGCAGGTGGGGGAGTCCCATAGAATCCAACATCGTTATTGTCACCATTATAAGTATATCCAAGGCTTAATGCGGTATCGCATCCGGTGTAGTCATCAGCAGCATCACCAAGATCAGTATCAGACCAGTAACCCGCTATCATGTCATTTATGGTATTTTGTCCCTTATTGATGAATTTGAATTTTTCAAAAACCATATCGCCCAAAGCACCTGTTCTGTTAAATCCAAATACTGTAGACTGAACTTCCATTCCCATAGGCAATGTACCGTATAAGAAAGTTGTTCTTTCGGGATCCAGATCATTAGAAACATACCAAAGTACTTCATCACCGGTAAACTTGGGCTGATCCACGTCGCGTGTGAAGACGCCATCGCCATCTACGTCAACCCAGGGCGCACCATCTTCCACAGGCCATTCATTATAATCTTTTTCATACTGATCTCTCGTTGGTCCCGGGGGCATCGACTCCCAGCCTTTCCTTATTTTATAGATTCGGTACCTTGAATCATCCGGATTAGCAGCTGTACCATCTTCAAGGATGGGACCAGCCTGAAGTCCATGCCGATATGTACTTCCACCGACCCTTATTTCTCTTCCTATCCTTCCGCCCCAAAGAAGACCATCCTCAAAGATGGCTCCTATGGTGGCATTAGGACCGCCGGGCCAGAAGAAACCCTGTGCATCGGTTGTTGGACTATGAGAACCATCACCATTATTGGATATCCACATAAATATCTGGTTAATAGCGATGTAATTGTAATTATCATTTGTGGTAATTTTTCGTGTGCCCTGATTTTTATCCGCCCCTTTAAAACCCATAGAGACAAGGATTAAAAGGAAGATAAAGAGGGAGAACACACCTAATAATTTTTTATTCATTTTAAACTCCGTTTTTTTTCAGATATCATAACAGTCAGCGAATTAATAATTTAACCTTATACCCACTCTTATCTGTCGGGGCGGTCCAAAATGCCCTGAATCATAAGTTGTGGTCTCATAAAGTTGTTTATACATATCTGCATATTGCTCACCGTACTGATTCACTATTCCCTGAACCGCTTGAGATCCCTGGGGACTGGACAGCCAGCCATCATCGTATGCATCACCCGAAACCGGGAAAACCGCAACCACGTTCTGTGTGTTCAGTACATTTATAATCCACAGGTAAATATTCGCATCAAGCGGACCGAGAGAAACGGACTTATCAATTTTCATATCAAGCTGGAATGTCCATGGAGTAGTAGATGAATTTAAGGGCTCAGTGGGTACTCTGCTATTACCCCAACTATCATTGGTGTACCTTGTAAAATTGAAACCGCTTGTAAATCTGAATAATGCGTTAATACCAAAATTAGAAAGTATCTGGCTTCCAAATAGAGACGGGCCGTCATTATCAGCAAACCTGTAATCAAGGTTCAAAGCACCTGTATGCGCCTGATTGAACGTCAATGGAGCAATCTGCATCGGGAAGAACGGAATGGATGTTGGAGACTGCCAGATCTGTCTGAAACTGGAAGAAGGATTAGAACCTGTTCCCTGGGCATCTGAATATGTATAATCCAGAGTTGCGGAAATTCTCTCCACTCTTCTCAGGTCAAATTTAAGTTCAACACCTTTAACAGTTGAGAAGTCACCATTAACAAAAGCATAATATTGTCTATGGTTTGCACCGGGATCAGCATAAATCGATCTTTCCTGTATCTGGTCTTTTATATCTTTATAAAAACCAGTGATATCGAATGCAAAGAGGTCGCCTAACTGCTGTTTAAATCCAATTTCGTACTGAGTACTTCTTTCAGGTTTTAATCCAAACCCAACAGGCTGCTCAATTGCATAACCGCCTCTGATATTATCAGCTACAACGTTATAACCTTCATAAATATCTCTCAGCTGCGACTGCTGAACGAACTTTCCATATTGAGCATGGAAAACCGTTTTGTCAGTTACAGGGAATGAAAAGCCGAGTCGGGGACTTACCTGGGTAAAAGGAGTCTGATCGACGAGGTCAGTCGGATCGATTAAATTATCTGTAAAGACTATATCATGAGGATTCTTAAAAGTTTTACTATCGGTATCAATGTAATCAAGTCTTAAACCAAAGTTTACTACTAGATCAGAAAACTCCATCTTATCCTGGATGTAGTATGCTGCAAAAATCGGATGCTTGGCAGCATTTATTCCTGCATCTGCATTATTTCCGACCTCATCGTAACCATAGTTATCAAGCCTGTCGTAGAAATCATATCCCGATCCCTGCGGCAGCGCACGTCTGAATGCGGCAATAGTAAACGGAGCTATTGAGTAGCGTCTTATAGTATAATAATTCAGATCGGCTCCGGTCTTTAACTCATGATGCTGACCAATCTGATATAACAGGCTTACCTTACCCCCCAAACTATTTGTTCTCATTTTACGGTAAAGGTTGTATGGTATCGCTCCGTTGGTAAAGGCGAAACCATATGCTCTTAAATCTGCCGGCATCTGACCATCACCCCTAAGTGTAGTTCCAACCTGAGCATTTAATACAGAATCGCCATAAGCTGTAATGTCGTGCTGAAAGATTGGATCCATATCAACATAGAAATTGCCGAAATAATTAAAGATCAAATCATAATATGCTCTATCATTCAGAACCTGAGTGACTTTTGCACTGGCAGTAATTGTTTGTGCCTCGTGCTGACCTGCACGTGGAGCAGTTAAGATGTTCGTGATACCAACACCATTTCTGCTGTCATCTCTCTGAAAACTTCCATTAAATTTTATATTAAATGGTTTTAAGTCGAAAGATAAATTTCCCTGAACCTGAACGGTTCTGGCTCCCTGGTTCAGACGATAACCTCCCGGATAGATAAAATTCAGAGTATCTGCTAAATTTCCTAATGCAGGATCATATATATTGTTATAATTAATTTCCGGATTAAAAGCGATTGGGGTTCTGTTCCATGTGTAATCACCGGCAACAAAGAAGCGGACATTTTTCAATGTCGGGAAAATAGGACCGCTCGCCGTCAATACATATTCACTATATCCGTAAGAATATGTATTAATGAATTTATCTCCAACCGATGTAAATTGATCGGTAATGGCTTCCATCCCGATGTTGTAATTTTCCCCGCCTATCTTTGTTGTTGTGGAGATGATACCCGCGTTTGCCCCGCCGTATTCAGCAGGATATCCGCCGGCCTGAAATTGAACTTCCTGGATTGCATTGGTTATCGGGGATGTCTGGGCCCCTCCGAATACCGGGTTATTAACCAGCACACCATCAACATAGTAAGCTACAGCATCCTGTCTGCCGCCGCGTACATATATAGTACCGCCCTGGTTGACGACTCCTGTCTGAGTACTGACAACCGCATTAACTCCGCGGATAGGAAGATTTTCTATGTCTTCAGATCTGACGATGTTAACAGAATTTGTCAGGTTCTTATTAATTAAAGGTTTCGGAGCGACAATTTCAACTACACCGAGTTCATAAGTTTCGCTGGGCAGTTGAAAGTTTGTCTCTGTTGTTACGTTTACAGAAACTTGAATATTTGACTTCGTAACCTCTTTGTAACCAATATATCTTGCAACAATTGTGTATGTATTAGGAGGCACGTTTAATATTATAAACTGTCCATCCACATTAGTCGCAGCGCCAAAATTGGTTCCGCTTATCAGAATATTGGCTCCAATTAGAGGTTCGCCTGTTTCCAGGTCTGTTACTTTGCCTACAACTTTACCAGATTGCGCTAATGCAGGCAATGTGAAAGCTATAAGTAAAATAATAAGCGTTAAAAAAGTAAACTTATATTTCATGTTTGTTCATCTCCTTAATTTTCTATATCTCTGGAACGAATTGGAGGAGGGGTAACTTCATTCGCAAATATCTGAAGATTGTTGGGCATGCCGTACATAAATATATAATACCGGTATCCTGCCGATAATTGCGTCTGGAATGAAGTCGAGTGGTAGGCTGTATCACTTGCTGCAAAATTAAAGGTATAATCACCCGGTGCAGCACTGCCAACTGAGTAAGCGTTTCCATAAGCGAGAGGAATTGTACCACCCGCAGAAGTTGCATAATTTTCAGCAGCTGTATCGCCTGATGTGGTAATATATGTTGCAGAAATATTGAATGACTGTGCCCTTAAAGTGTCTATGTCGGCTGCACCATTTACAAAATATATATTCAGACTATCAGCCTTGGGTGCACTGCTTGCATAAATCAGCCCGTCATCCACCATAAAATGATTAAACGTACTCTGAAGTTCGTCGGCTGAATAAAAACCTGCAAAAACCAGTGTTGATCTTTCCCAGCTTGTAATTTCAATTGTTTTCTGATAGACTAAATCTCCATTTCCATTGAAGATTTTGAAGTTCCTCTTGCCTGCACCAATATCTTTATAATCTGATGCAGATGCGATTCCCAGATTTGAAACCAATTGTTCATCGTCGATTCGGACGCTTAAATTATCGACGTTGTCAGATATGTTTACGACACGTATGACAGAATAGACAGGTTTAACAGGAGCTATAGTAGGCTCCTCAACGCATCCATAAATTAGCAAACCAATGAATAGAGGAAGTAGGAATAGTGACTTCCGTTTGAAATTTTCCCGCATCTTTCACCTCACACAAAGAATTTATTTATTCGAAAGTTGTTTGAATAAGATATTATTAACTCTTATCAAAAAAATGGTAGCTGCCGATTGCCCGACAGCTACCTTATAATTTATTACTATCGCATTATACGAAAATGAAATTATTTCATCAATAACATTTTCTTAGACTGAGTATAATTCCCAGCATTCAAAGTATATATATAAACACCGGATGATAATTTTGAAGCATCAAAATTAACCTGGTAGGAACCTGCATCCTTCGAAGTATTAACTAAAGTGGCAACTTCATTTCCAAGGATATCAAACACCTTGAGAGATACATTGCTTCTTTCAGCAACAGAATATTTAATCAAGGTAGAAGGGTTAAATGGGTTAGGATAATTCTGATTTAAAGAATAAGTATTAACTACTTTCAGATCATTTGAAACACCAACAGGTGTGGTTGAGAAATTAACCGGAGCAATATAGATATTCGTTGTTAAGGTGGTATCTGAATAAGGACCGGTTACTCCATCCACATAATCATACATACTGAAAGCTGTAAAGTTATTAGCACCATCACTGGCCAGGGTTGGGGCCAGATGTGATCCACTGTTATTTATACTATCCGATTCAGTCAAATTCATCGGCGCTGACCATAAAGAATCAGATCCAACCAATGATCTGTATGAAAAATAAATATCGCACCAGGGCAGCTCAGTCGAAACACCGTTTACCCACTGGCAGGCCATTACGTTTCTTGTTGCATCGAAGGCAATGTAAGGAGATGGTCCCATTTGACCTAAACCCGGTCCAAGATTAAAAGAACCGTCCATCAAATGGTTTGCAATAACTTTACCCTGCCATCCGCTGGCAGTTTCATACATTTCAACAATTGCATTATTTGCAGCATTTGTATCTGTTAAAGCAGTTACGATGTGAACATAACCATCTTTATCAACATTAATATCGCCGCAGAAAGATACGAAAGCATCACCGACTATATAATCGTAGAGTTCATCGAAATCTTCAAGTCCAGGAACACGTCTTGGATCTATAACAATAAATGGACTCCAGGTAGCACCGTCATCTGTAGATGTGCTATAGCCAGGGTACCAGCCATAATTAATAGGGTCATTCGGATCAGGATCTACATATGAACCGATTACTCCATAATATTGAGTTCCATTGTAGCTTACTCCGCCCATAGTGACATTTCCATTATCCTGGAAAACTGCAGAAGCCCAGTTAGGATCATTGATTTCTTCAACATTTGAGAAATCTTCTGTTCTGAAGAGTCTGATAGCAGCATTTCCGGCTGTTCCAAAATCTGAAGCCCAGAATACGTAACTGCTAGCATCGCTGGCCCAGGTAGGAGCCTGAGAAGAATATGTGCCTTGGCCCTCAAGGATTGCAGCAAATGGAGCACCTGCTCCAACTGGCTGATCGGCACCATAGCCAAGCCAACCAAATGCCGCACCTCCTGTTGTTAATTCCGGCCAGGAAAAAGCAGCCGTGGTAGCATTTATATCGCCCTGGGTTGGGTTGGATATTGCCATACTTGGATATCTTGCGAATATCTGGGAATTCCCGTTATTTATTGCTGATACCCTTGTCCAGGTCTGACCCTGATCTGTGGATATATTATACCAAAGTTCACCGGAACCTCCTGCATAGTCACCGCCTCTATGGACGATTGCTACTACATCTGCATAAGGATCATAAACCAATGGATTCAGACTTGAAATTGCAGGTCCGAATGCATTGGCCATATAATCAACCAACTGGTAATTAGCAGCACTTAACTGATCAGTAGATCCAATTTGTCCGCCGGGATGATTTAAGACAACTTCCGGCTCAACCATTTTCACCGGAGCTTTTATTGCAAGATGCTTATTTTGAGCACTGGCTAAGCCAACCAGTATTATACTGACTAATAGAAAAGTAGAGATTTTCCTAATCATAACGCTCTCCTTTATTTTAAGTGATTAATTATTTAGCATGAAAAAACCGATACGCCTCAATATGGGCTTTGTATCCTTATATAAAATTCAATAAACAAAGTCAAAATACGACAACAGGACATTTTTGTCAAGTTTTTTGCGTTTGAATAACTCTTAAAGAATTAAAGTTTTTTGGCACTCAATGTCAACATAGTTTGTCAGTGCTTATTTTAAAAGTTGACCGGGATTACATCCCAGATACCTTCTATTAATAATATCCTTTGAATCATGTTCATATTGACTTGCTTCATCTGTAGATATTATAGTCAGAGCCTCCCTCCCGTTTTCCTGACGCCCTAATGATAGTCCGGCAATGTTTATGTGTTCATCAGATAACATCCTGACGACAGATGAAAGCATCCCGGGTTTGTCGATATTTCTGTAAAAAAGCATGTTTCCTTCAGGCCTGAGTTCAACTCTATATGCATCAATTTTTTCTATTCTGATCTCTTCTTTGCCAAACACTGTACCTGTAATGAGCCTTCGTGATACCTCACCGATAAATTCGACAGTAATAAGGTTTTTGTAATTTTCATTTTCGTTCGATTTAATTTCATTCAGGATAATGCCTCGTTCTTCTGAAAAGAGCTTTGCATTAACAAGATTTACAGGTTCGGCAATCTTTTTCGATAAAAAGCCCTTTAAAAAACTTTTAGAAAGAATTTCTGAATACGTATGAAGGAACTGACCGCTGAGATTAATGTTCAGGTTTTTGAGATGCTCTTTATTTAACTGAGATAAAAGCTGACCCAGTTTCTCTGATAATATTATGAAAGGTTTCAGTTCGTTATTAGCCAGGGCTTCAAAGGACTGAGCATTCACAGTTCCTCTTACAGACTTATTCTTCAGTAAGTCGACGATTTGCTCCCCTATCTGAACAGCGACTTTTTCCTGGGCCTCTTCCGTGGAAGCTCCCAGGTGAGGCGTGGTTAATACTTTATCGTTATGAAAAAGTTTTGAACTCAGATCCGGCGGTTCAGATTCATATACATCAAACGCGGCAGCGGAAACCTTACCTTTATTTAAAGCCTCCAGCAGTGCCTGCTCATTTATTATTCCTCCCCGTGCACAATTTATTATTTTCACTCCGTCTTTACATTTTTGAATCGTTTCGTTTGAAATCAGGTTTTCTGTCTCTTCGTTTAACGGCACGTGAACTGTGATTATGTCTGATATCGCAAAAACCTTATCAAGATCTGCAAAATCAACCCCAAGCCGGCCGGCAGATTCAGATGAAATTACGGGATCGTATCCTATCACATTCATTCCGAAAGCTTTGGCGCGGAAGGCAACTTCTCTCCCTACTCTTCCGAGTCCTATTACACCAAGCGTTTTTCCTGCAAGTTCAGTCCCCCTGAACTTCTTACGCTCCCATTTCCCTTCCCGTATCGACATATTTGCAGAAGCAATATTTCTGCACATTCCGAGCATCAGCGCCATTGTATGCTCGGCAGTAGAAATTGTATTCCCTCCCGGTGTGTTCATAACAATTATCCCTTTACGGGTAGCACTATCGACATCAATATTATCCACACCCGTGCCGGCTCTTCCTATAACTATCATGTTATCCATCAGGGAGATCAGATCATGAGTTACCTGTGTTTCACTCCGTACAATTAAAGCATTATAACTGCTTATTACAGATTTTATTTTTTCGGAAGGCATACCGGCTTCGAACGTAACTTCAAAGCCGGCAGATTCAAGAATGGTTTTGCATTTCTTATCGACCGCATCGGTAATTAAAATTTTATGCATAAACTCCGATGGGATTTGATTTAAAAAATTTTCAGGCTATAGCTGAATTCAGTCTTTGTACAATCTGTCCTTTTGGTACTGCGCCAATGATGGTATCTTTCAGTTTACCATCTTTAAAAATCAGGATTGTAGGTATGCTGCGTACTCCAAATTTAATTGCTGTCTGCTGATTATTATCAACATCAAGCTTTCCTATTTTAGCCTTTCCTGCATAGTCGTCAACCAGTTCTTCAACTATCGGGGCAATCATCTTGCAAGGACCGCACCAGGTCGCCCAAAAATCAATAAGAACAGGTTTATCAGATTTTATAACTTCCTCATCGAAGTTATCATCGGTTATGGTTATTGTTTTCATTTCACTTTCCTCTATTAAACTTGAATGATTAATTCTCCCCCTGACCAACGTAATTAACACTATCTTCCCCGCCATCAGCATTAATGACACAGCCCGAGATCCATTCGCCTCCATCCCTGCACAGAACACTGATAACTTTAGCGATGTCCTCAGGAGTAGTTAACCTGTTGCGCGGGTTTTTTCTTCTTGCAACTTCAATCATAGGGACATTCCCGGGAATCTTTCGTAAAGCCGGTGTATCTGTTACGCCGGCCATAATTGAATTCACCGAAATTTCCATTTCACCTAACTCGGTTGAAAGCTGCCTGACGTGAGATTCCAGTGAAGCTTTGGCAGCTGAAACAGCTCCATAGTAAGGAATCACCGCTTTGCTTCCTGAACTGGTCATTGCAAAGATCCTTCCCTTACGCTGGAAGAGATTTTCATCTACAATCTCCTGTACCCAGTAAACCAGGGAATGAGCCATTACATCAAGGGTCATTTCCATCTGGGCTTTTGTCAGCGGCTGCTCACCTTTTTGCCTGATAAAAGGTTTGAGTGTGCCGAAAGCCAAAGAGTGCATCAGAACTTTAATGATGGGTTTTCCTTCTGCAACTTTTTTTATTTCCTCAATAACTTCTTTTCTCTTTTCTGCATCGGCGGCGTTAACATTGAAAAAAACCGCCTCAGATCCATTCGATTTTATTTCACCGGTGATTCTCTCTATATTATGCATTGTGTTCTGCCTGTCAAGGTGTACACCGAATACGTTATAACCATCCGATGCAAGCTTAACTGCTACTGCACCCCCGAATCCTGAGGAGGCTCCAAGTATTAATGCCCAGGGTTTTTCGTTAGCTTTCTGTGCCATTTATCTTCAATGCCTTTTCATGTTAGGTAAAATCAGAATTTTAATTATACGAAAATGCAGTAAGTTATACAATTATAAACCCGGCAGGAATTGAGGGTTATTTCTTACAAATGTATGTAATACAATCATCTCCAAGGCATTTTGTAATATCATCAATAAGCTGATCACTTATCTTTATTCTGTTATTTTTTAGAGTAAACCTGGCAGGCTTAGAGCCGTTATTTAGTAGATCAATATAAAGCGGGGTTCCTCCTTCGTTTTGATTGAGAATATCCTTAAGCTCAGAAATTTTTTCAACAGGGTGACGTTTTTTATCAATGTTTAATTTAAGACTTTCGGTAAGTTCATTTTTTGTCTCATGCAGCGGGATAACTTTGTCGATATGTATTTTAACCGCGTCCCCGCTGCTTTCCGTTTTGCCGATAATTAAAACGCATTCTTCTTCCTGAATGTATTTGCCATATTCTTCATAAATTTTCGAAAACATTATACATTCACATGATCCCGAGAAATCATCCAATTTAAAGAATGCCATTGTCCGGTTTGATTTATCAATTTTTGGTTTCAGTTCAGTAACCACTCCGCAGGCACGCACAACATCCGATTCCTCCAGCTTCTCTGTTTCTCCGAGCTGGATTGATGCAAAGGATTTATATTCAAGTTCAAACTTTCTTAACGGATGATCAGTTACATAAAAACCCAGCACTTCTCTTTCTTTTGCAAGTCTCTCTTTCTGGCTCCATGGAGGAAGTTCAGGAAGTTTCGGTTCAGCAAGCTTAACAACTTCCGCCATTCCACCGAATAAGCTGTTTTCTGCGTCAAGAGTAGAACTACGTGATTTATTGCCATAATCAATTGCTAATTCAACTGCTGCTAATTGCCTGGAACGAATTCTCTCAAGAGAATCAAGGGCGCCGGCCAGGACCAATCCTTCGAGAGTCCGTTTATTGACCAGATGCGTACCAACAGTAGAACAGAAATCGAAGATGCTGGTAAAATTTCTCCCCAACTTTTCCTTCGTTTTGATTATTTCCTCAACCGCTGCAATCCCTACATTCTTTATGGCCGACATACCAAACCTGATCTTACCGTCCTGTACATCAAAAGTAACAGAGGGACTATTTATGTCAGGGGGCAGAACTTCTATCTTCAGCTTACGGCAGTCTTCAAGAAATAATGCGACCTTATCTGAATTTCCGAATTCATTTGTAAGGTTAGCAGCAAGGAATTCAGCAGTATAATGAGCTTTAAGATAAGCTGTCTGGTATGCAACATAACTATACGCGACCGCATGACTCTTGTTAAACCCATAGTTAGCAAATTTATCTATTGCCTCAAAAATTTCCTCGGCCGCTTTTTTTGATATACCGTTTTTAACAGCCCCGTCAGTGAATTTTTCCTTTTGTTCTTTCATTGCCGCAAGATCTTTCTTCCCCATTGCCCTCCGAAGTATATCCGCCTCGGCAAGGCTCATTCCCCCGACCTTGTTTGCAATTTGTATTACCTGCTCCTGGTAAACGATGATACCATATGTTTCATTTAGAATCGGTTCAAGTACAGAATGCTGGTAAATTACTTCCTTCAATCCATATTTTCTATCTATAAAATCATCTATGAACTCCATCGGCCCTGGCCGGTATAAAGCATTCATTGCAGAAAGGTCGCTGAGACTGGTGGGCTTCAGCTTTTTCAGGTATTCACGCATCGGGGCAGATTCAAACTGGAATATACCGGTTGTCTGACCTTTGGAAAAAAGCTGGAAGGTTTTTTCATCATCAAGAGGTATACTATCTATATCAATTTCAATATTATGGTTTTTCTTAATTAACGCCAGCGCGTCACGTATAATTGTCAGTGTACGGAGTCCGAGGAAATCCATCTTTAATAGTCCCCAGCTTTCAATTTCTTTCATATTATACTGAGTCACGATGTCAGTCTGCGAAACTGCATTAGCAAGGGGAACATAGTTGCTTACATCTCCGGGAGTGATCACTACCCCGGCTGCATGTTTTGAAGCATTCCTGTTCATGCCTTCAAGCACCCTTGCATATTTTATCAGATCCTGGATGTCGCTTTCTTTTGAATCCCGTACCCACTTTAATTCAGGTACCTCAGCCAGTGCCTGATCAATTGTATAAACTTTACCGAATTTAGAAGGAATAAATTTGGTTATCCTATTAACCGTGGGGATTGGAATTTTTAATACACGGGCAACATCTCTTATCACGGCTTTTGAAGATAAGCGATTGAAAGTAATGATCTGGCTGACACAGTTACTCCCATATTTTTCACGTACATAGTCGATTATTTCTCCGCGCTTATCATCAGCGAAGTCCACATCAATATCAGGCATTGATTTTCGGGCGGGATTCAGAAACCGTTCGAAAAGAAGATGATACTCGAGCGGATTAATATTAGTAATGCCAAGGGTATATGCAACAAGACTTCCGGCAACGCTGCCCCTGCCCGGACCGACGGGAATGTTCATTTTTTTCGCAGCGTTAATAAAGTCCTGAACTATCAGAAAATATCCCGCAAAACCCATTTTTTTGATTGTTTCAATTTCAAAATCAAATCTTTCCCGTACTTCAGGGGTTATTTCCCTCACTCGTTTCTGTAGACCCTCCCTGGCCAGCAATTCGAAATATTCTTCTGCGCTATTTGCAGGAACATCCTCAGGTATAGGGAATTGAGGATAATAAAGTCCTTCTGTCTCAAGTTTAAGGTCTATTTTTGAATCGATTTCAAGCGTATTCTCAACAGCCCCTTTATATTTACGGAAGATCCTGATCATCTCCTCCTGACTTTTAAAATAGACCTGGTCTGTACCATACCTGAGCTGTCTGTAATCAGCACCGTTTTTGTCGGATAACAGGAGAAGAATATTATGAGCGTAAGCATGATCTTTTTCTATATAATGGCAGTCGTTGGTAGCAACCAGTTTAATCCCGAGTTCTTTCGAAAGTTTGGGCATACCTTCCAGAACAGGCTTTTCCACATCCATATTGTGGTCCTGTATTTCGAGGTAGAAATCATCATCAAAGATGTCTTTGAATATTTTAGCAATTTCCCGGGCTTTATCATAGCTGCCGTTTATGAGATGAGTTGATACAACTCCGCCTGCGCAGGCCGAGGTACAAACCAGACCCTCGCGGTATTTCCTGAGCAGTTCCAGGTCAATTCTTGGTTTGTAATAAAAGCCTTCAGTGTGTCCAAGGGTAGAAAGCTTGGATAAATTCTCATAACCCTGTTTATTTTTAGCCAGCAGTATAAGGTGATTGTAATGCTTTGATTTCTTTCTTCCGATACCGTCATTTTCTTTTCCCCTATCGAACCTGGAACCTTCTGTGACGATGTAAGCTTCCATACCTACAATAGGTTTTATTCCTGCCTTGAGCGCTTTCTTATAAAACTCTGCAATACCATACATAACACCATGATCAGTCAATGCTACCGAATGCATATCGTTTCGTATAGCAGCCTGGATGAGGTCATCAACTGTGCAGGCTCCATCCTGGAGGCTATAGTGAGTATGATTATGTAAATGAATAAAATCTGACATGAAAAAAAAGAAATTTTGGTGGAAGTGATTAGATTCTACTAAACACAAGTTAAAAAAATTTCAGGAACTTTTTTGCGGGTTTGAGCAGGATGAAAAAATAATTCAGGCTTTTTAATATTTATTTAGAAATATATTTGATCAATGATAGCTTTTATATCTTAATTTATCAACTAAATTATTGTTTGCCGGTATGTCCAAAGCCGCCTTCTCCCCTTTTGGTTTTTAACAAATCAGAATTTTCTTCAAGATCAGCACGGTAGACTTTAGACAACACAAGCTGAGCTATCCTGTCTCCGCGGTTTATCACAAAATCTTCTTTGCTGAAATTCATCATAATTATTTTAATTTCGCCGCGGTAATCTGAATCGATAGTACCGGGCGAATTAAGAATACCAATACCGTGTTTAACAGCCAATCCGCTTCTTGGCCGCACCTGTATTTCAAAACCCTCCGGAATTTCAACAACGAGGTTTGTAGGCACCAATCCAACCTCTCCCGCTTTAAGAATCAGATTATCTTCAACTGCCGCTCTTATATCCATCCCTGCGCTGCCGTGAGTGGAATATTCAGGCAGTTCAATATCGTTAAAACCTGGGTTTAGTCTTTTAACCTTAATCTTGGTTCCGGAATCCATTTATATCCTTCTATCTTTTAATAAAGCTAATTTCGTTCTTAAAAAATCAATCTCCTTCTTATCAAACACAAATACGTAAAGGTAAACGGAAAAGAACACGAATAACAATATTTTGTAGCTGAAGAAAAGCTGATCAGAATAGAACAAGTAGTAATATATTCCGCCGACTACCAGAATAGCGAAGAATATTTTACTCAGTTTTGCTATTTCATATTCGATCCTGTAAAATTTCTGCGTTACAATATATAATCCGGCTGCCATTGCAATATAAGCAGCGAGTGTAGCATAAGCCGCACCCATAATTCCCAAGACAGGGATTAATAAAACGTTAATGATTATGTTAACAGCAGCACCGATACCTGTTATTAAAGGTATATAAATGCTCTTTTCCTCGATATAAATTCCAGCGGTGAAAATGACATAAAGTCCGTTGAATAAATATCCGAAAAGGATAATGGGAACAATTGAAACTCCCCCCCAGTATGCAGAATCAATTAATGTTCGTCCATGCAGAAGAGGTATAGCAACAATATTATCAATAAAAAGCGAAAGGATAACCAGGATCAGAGCTGAGGCAAGAGTAAAATATGTGAGCACCTTTGAAAAGATTTCCTTTGCGTTTTTTTCTTCTGCATTCTGGAGAAAAAAGGGCTGCCAGGCATACTGGAACATATTAACAAAGAGCATCATAAAAATGCCAAGCTTATAGCAGGCATTATAAATTCCAACCGTATCCAGGTTTGTCATCTTACCGAGGATAGGTCTGTCTATTCCCTGGATGAGCATCGATGAAAGTCCCGCGGGAAGATACGGAAGTCCGAATTTCAGCAGCTTTCTCAAAAGGGTTGCATCGAAGCTCAGATGAAATTCCTTTATAATCCCCGGAAGCAAAATCAGTAATGAAGAGAGTGAAGCAAACAAATTACTGATCAGGACAGCCTCAATTCCCATCCTGAATTTTAAAATTAAAACAAGGTTTAGGAAAATATTAACGACGATATTAATAATCTTGAATGAAGCAAACTTCTTAGCCTTTCTTTGAAGTCTGAGCTGAATAAAAGGGATCACCGCAACTGAATCGAGAAATAATATACCCGCCGAATAGTACATCAGATAATAATAATTGGGAGGTACTTCAAGGAGATTGAATACCGGACCTCTTACGAGAACCATAAGTAATGAAAGAAATATTCCTGAAACAAAAACAGAGAGATAAGGAGTTGAAAAAATATCTTTTTTATTCCTGTCAGTAGGAAAACCTGCAAACTTCAGGTAGGCAGCATCCATTCCGTAGACATAAAGGATATTAAAGATCCCTATGAATATATATATGTTGGCTATTATACCATATTCCGCAGGATGGAAGATATTTGTATAGAAAGGGACGAGCAGAAATGAAAGGAAACGTCCGACCATCGTACTGATCCCATAGATAGCCGTATCTTTCGTCAATTGTTTAAGCTTGTCAAAAATCATTTATTTTATCTTATCTTTACATCGAGTGAGATATCGAGGGCTTTTACGCTGTGAGTAAGAGCCCCGACGGAAATATAATCAACCCCTGTTTCGGCAATAGCTTTTATAGTATCAATATTCACCATACCGGAGGCTTCAACCTTACTTCTTCCGTTTATCAGGCTAACCGCCGCTTTTGAAAGCTCAATGCTAAAATTATCCAGCATTATAACGTCGACGCCACAGGCTAAGGCTTCATTTACTTCATCAATATTTTTAGTTTCAACTTCAATTTTAAGATCGGGATTATTGCTGCTCCTCCAGGCTTTGCAGGATTCTACTGCTTTTGTAATAGAGCCCGCAACTTCAATGTGGTTATCTTTTATCAGAAACATATCATATAAGCCGATCCTATGATTTTCCGCCCCTCCAAGCTTTACGGCAAGCTTATCCAATTCCCTTAATCCCGGAACCGTTTTGCGGGTATCGATGAGGCGGGCTTTAGTATGTTTAATCATATCGGAGAATTGACGAGTCATTGTTGCAATTCCGCTCATTCTCTGAAGAAAATTTAAAGCTGTTCTCTCCACAGTAAGAATCGATTGTGCCCTGCCTTCTACAACTGCGGCAATTGTTCCATGTAAAACTTTGTCGCCGTCGTTGTAATATTTAACAAAGGAGATACCCGGATCGTATTCCCTGAAACAGGTTTCAGCAACTTCAAAACCGGCAAGGACTCCTTCCTGTTTAACAAGGAACTCTGCCGATGCTTTTTTATCTCCGGGGACAATCGCAAGACTGGTAATATCCCCTGTTTTAATGTCTTCCTGAAGAGCTCTTTTAATTGATTCTCTAATAGATTTGGTTATCATATTTACTTAAAAAAAGGTTTAACTACACTCATAAAAAACCCGGGGGGTCTTATCGGCTTCCTTGTTACCATATTAATAAATACCAAGACTATATATCCTTCAACAATAGTTATGTTACGATCAAGGCTGCGGATAGTATGATTGATATGAACCTTCAGTTCAGGAAGAGATTCAAGCCTGGTTTCAACCTCGAGAAGCTCATCATAAAAAGCCGGGTTTTTAAATTTCAGATAAGCTTCGCGGACCGGCATCTGGTAACCGCTTTTTTCAATCATACTATAAGGCAGACCATTTTCACGCATCATTTCAGTACGGCCTACTTCAAAGTATTCAAAGTATTTTCCGTTATACACATACTTCATCTGATCTGTATCTGCATAACGCACACGGATATTTGTCTTATTGATCAGCATATTTGAGATAAAAATATATGAAGCAAAGTTATAAAAAAGAAAAGTGTTTTGGAATTTGGAATTGGTGAATTTTGCGAATTGGCGAATTTGGCGAATTAGCGAATTGGGCGGATTACGGAATAATGATTTATTCTATAAAGGCGCCCATCTTACCGAATTTTTCCAGTCGTCCCTGGATAAGCTTATCAGGTTTAATTTTTATCAGCGCTGCCAGCTCCTCTTTAAGAATATTTTTAAGCGTATCTACCATAGCCTGTTGATCGGTATGTGCCCCTCCGGTAGGCTCAGGAATTATCCTGTCTATGATTTTCTGTTCGAGGAGATCCGGAGCAGTTAATTTTAAAGCTTCTGCAGCCTGTTCCTTATAATCCCAGCTTCTCCATAAAATGCTCGAGCATGATTCAGGAGAAATAACAGAATACCAGCAGTTTTCAAGCATCAGAATTCTATCGCCTACTCCGATTCCCAGAGCGCCGCCGCTTGCACCCTCACCGATAATAACCACAATAATAGGAACTGTAAGTCTGCTCATCACGAACAGATTTTTTGCAATTGCTTCAGCCTGGCCTCTTTCCTCAGCCTCGATACCGGGATAAGCACCGGGAGTATCTAGCATAGTAATGACAGGTTTGTTAAACTTTTCGGCCAGCTTCATTAAGCGGAGAGCCTTGCGGTAGCCTTCGGGGTTAGGCATACCGAAATTCCTGTATAGATTTGATTTGGTATCACGCCCTTTCTGATGACCAATTATCATCACCTTGTATTCATCCAGCTCGGCAAGACCGCCAACAATTGCCTTATCATCCTTATAATTTCTATCGCCGTGAAGTTCGACAAAATTATTTGTCATCCCATAAATATAATCCAGCGTAAAAGGTCTATCCGGATGTCTTGCAAGCTGAACTCTCTGCCACCTGGTAAGATCCTTGTAAATGCCTTCTTTCAATATCCTAACCTTATCTTCAAGTTTAACAATCTCATTAGCGATATCCATCTTATCCGAATACTTCTTCATCTCTTCAAGGCGCGACTCAAGCTCATGTATCGGTTTTTCAAATTCTAGTATTGTCTTAGCCATATCAGGAACGTTTTGTCAACATTTTGTTTAATGATTTTGCCAGAATTTCAAGATCAAACCAAATATTCTGATTCTTTGCATACAGAATATCCAGCTTTTCCTGATCTTTTTTCTCAACATTTTCTATATACCACAATCCTGTTAATCCTTTTTTCCCCAGGTAGAGATCTTTGTATCCGGAGGGATCTTCAGGTCCTACAAAGCTCATTCTCCCCGTCAGAACGGAGGGGACTTTAAGTACAAACTTTCTAAAATCAGAATTGCGGGAACTAACTTTCGCGGTCAAATATATGAAAGGATAGACTAAAAACAAAACAAACACGGCAAGGGTATAATCGAAGAATGCTTTGAAAAATTTCATCGCCGGGTTAGTTATATTATACTTTATTCCGATTAAAGGAATTTCATCCAGTACAGAAACGGAGGCTTTACCGACAAGAAAATCCAGGTTATTTCCTATTATTTTGAATTCTGTATTTTCGTTCTGGCTAGCTGAGACAATTGACATCATCTGAGAGTAGGAAAGCTCCAGTGGTGAGAAAATGACCTCATCTATACCTTTTTCACGGATTACTTTGGTGATATTCTCGATACTTCCGATAACCTCCCATTCGCCGAATTTCTTGCCTATCTCTTTGGAGGTCAGACTTATAAGACCTGCGATGGTATGATAATCAATTTGTTTTGTTTTCAGGGTATCTGCAATTTTAACAGCTGTTTCATTTATTCCCACAATAAGAGTTTTCCTACGGGAATAGGTATCCTTATTTACGCCGATTTTAAAAACCAACTTCAGGATAACCCGCCACAGGACGAGAAGGACAAATAACAGCAGGTAGGTAATAATGACGATAGCGCGGCTATAAGCGAAGTCTTTAAAAAAGAATGTCAGCGCAGAGAGAATAAAAAAGCTGGTAATAACTGCAGCAAGAGTTTTTAAAATCGAAAGGCTATCTCTTCTATATACTCCATAAGCCGAAGCTACGATGACATAAGACAAAGCGGGGATTGTAAATACTATTGGAAAACTGATCTGAGGAAATCCTCTCCAAGTACGTACCGACTGATATATTGATTCAGAAATAAAAAGGGAGAGATCAAAAAAGATAAAATCGAACAGTATTGCAAGAAAGACCATTTTTCTTTTTCCAAGAAAAGAGAGAATCTTTCTTATACCTATTGCCGTTCTGAGTATAAACTGAACAAGCAGGGAA
This sequence comes from uncultured Ignavibacteria bacterium, assembly GCA_963774455.1. Taxonomy (GTDB): domain Bacteria; phylum Bacteroidota; class Ignavibacteria; order Ignavibacteriales; family Ignavibacteriaceae; genus DATFVA01. Next base: position 99,597 of record CAVZFD010000003.1, on the reverse strand, counting down.
CTTGAAAGATGTTTTTTTACAAACAAGTGCATAGCATCGTAGAAGAACTTAGTTTCATCGAGACTGCTTCGCCTGGTACTTTCACCTTTATAATGTATAATCTGGGCTTCATGGACATAATACACTTTAAAACCGGCCTGCTGAATACGGTAACAAAGATCGAGATCCTCACCGTACATAAAATAGTCCTCGTCGAATCCGCCGGTCTTTTCATAAACGTCTCTTTTCATCATCATAAACGAACCTGAAATCGCATCCACTTCATAAGATTCATTTTCATCTTTATAAGTAAGGTTATACCTTGCGAAAAGTCGTGAATTGGGAAAGAGATTACTCAACCCGGTAACTTTGCAGAAAGACGTCCATGGACCTGGAAAGCTTCTTCTGCACGCTAGCTGAAGAGTTCCATCGGGGTTAAGGATTTTACAGCCGGCGAGACCTGCTGCGGGATGACTTTCAAAGAATGAGATCATTTTTGTAAAGGTATCTTCACTTACAATAGCATCCGGATTAATGAGCAGTATATAATTTCCCTTTGCTATTTTGAGTCCCTGGTTATTTGCCTTACCAAAGCCGAGATTCTTATCGTTGGCGATAAGCTTCACCTCAGGAAATTTTTCAGTTATAAAATCAACGCTGGCGTCGGAAGAGGCATTATCAACGATTATTATTTCATAGTTAAGGCTGCGGGCGGCTTTGTGGATTGAGTGGATAAGATTTTGTAAGAATTCCTTAACGTTATAATTAACAGTGATAATGGAGAGATCCAATTCAAGCCTCTTTAAAGAATACCAAGGGCACTTCTTATTCTAAGTTTCCAGACCATAATTACAGCTTCTCTTACAATCTTCTTAGACATCTTAGATGTACCTTTAACACGATCAACAAATACGATTGGAATTTCACCGACATTAAATCCTTTTTTCCAGATTTTGAACGTCATCTCAATCTGGAAAGCATATCCATTGGATTTAATCTTATCAAGATTTATTGATTCGAGAACATTTTTCCTGAAACATTTAAAACCGCCGGTAGCATCCTGAATGGGCATACCGGTAATAAAACGAGTATACTTGTTAGCGAAATAGCTGAGAAGGAGTCTGCGCATGGGCCAGTTTATCACATTCACCCCACGCACATACCTGCTGCCGATAACCAGGTCGTATTGTTTTACAGCTTCAAAGAAATTATTAATTTCTTTAGGATCGTGCGAAAAATCAGCGTCCATCTCGAAGATGTATTCATAATCGTGTTGAATAGCGTATTTGAAGCCGGCGATGTAGGCAGTACCGAGTCCTTGTTTGCCGCTGCGTCTGATCAATTTTATACGGGGGTTCTGCTTTGAAAGATCTTCAACATGATTACCGGTACCATCAGGAGAATTATCATCAACGACCAGTACATTCAGATTTTGATACATTCCAAGTAATTCAGGGATCAACCTGCTGATGTTATCAAGCTCATTGTATGTTGGTATAATTATTAAGGCTTTACCAGGCATAAATTTTTAATATCCGGTTCGGAAGGAATTTATTTATTTTCACAAAGTTAATTATAATGACCCTTTCCAAAAAGTACAACAAAAATGGTCCGAAAAATAATCTTAAAATCCATCCGAAGCGACATATTCTCGATATAAAATAGGTCGTATCTTAGTTTCACCTTAACATCTTCGATAGTCTCATCATATTTATGCTTTACCTGAGCCCAGCCGGTAATCCCGGGGCGGACCTTAAGGCGTCTTTTATAATATGGAATTTCTTCAGCCAATTTTTCAACAAAGAAGGGTCTTTCCGGGCGGGGACCAACCATACTCATTTCTCCCTTCAAAACATTTACCATTTGTGGAATTTCATCAATACGGAGCTTTCTAATCACCTTACCAATCCGGGTAATACGGGGGTCATCCTTTACGGACCATACTGGTCCTGTTCTCTTTTCAGCATCAACGAACATAGAACGGAACTTAATCATCCTGAAAGGCTCACCGTTCATCCCGCACCTTTCCTGGATAAAGAAAACGGGGCCTTTACTATCGAGTTTTACGGCAATAGCAGAAATTAAAACCACAGGAAGAGAAACGACCAGAATAATAAATGAGAAAAAGATATCAAGTATCCTTTTCAGCCTTTTTTCCCATTCCGGCATAAGCTGCGGCATAATATCGATAAGCGGGATACCATAAATCTGGGAGGTTCTTGCCTGACCGCTCAGGATCTCATAAAGGTCAGGAACTATCTTTAAGCCCACATTTTTAGGTTCGCATTTACCTATAATTTCGATCAGGACGTCATTATTCTCCCTTTCGAGGGCGATAATTACCTCTTTGATATTGTTTTCATCTATGAGCTTTTCAATATTTTGGATAGAGTCGATGACAGTAATCCCATTTTCAAATTTACCGATATTAGCTTCTTTTACAGCAACATAACCGACAGCATCGAGACCGAGCGCCCTATGCTCCTCAAGCTGTTTTCCTACCTCAACAGCCTTTTTATTAAATCCAATAATGAGGGCATTTTTTCTTCCAATGCCTTTAATAAGAAGATTACGCTGCACGCTGCGGATGATAAGTCGTCCTCCACCAACGAGCAGGATGAAGAGTCCCCAGTATATAAATATTAGTATCCTGTTTGCCGACGCGACCCCGTGAAGGTAGTCATCCACGAAGATAATTATGAAGAGGATGAAAATTCCGAAGAAAGAAGCCTTAAAGAGAGTAGAGATCTCATCAAAGCGTGAAGCGGCAAACCAGGTTCGGTACATCCCTATGAACATAAAAATAATCACCCAGTAGAAGTAGATGATAAGCAAGGGGATAAAGAACTCAGGCGTAATCAGAAGTCTAAACCACCCCGACTCCACCCTCAGCTTAAAGAAAATAATAAACGCCAGGTTAATGGTGAGGAAATCAGTAAGGAGGACTATTATTTTTTCAAGTGGTTTAGTCATTTTCTTGGAGTTGACTGCCAGAAAGAAGTTTGTGTTCCGGTCAGGTATTTAAAAAGTCCTATAAACATGGCAATATTAGTCATTGTAAAATAAAAAGGCATAACCAGAAATTTAGGATAAAATGATTTTGTCCTGAATAAAAAGCCTAAAAACGACAGAAAATAGAATAGGGCTTGAAAAAAAAAGAGAATCTCATAAAAAGCTGAAACCTGAATGAGAAATAAGTTTGAAATAAATAAAAGAAGAAGCAGTATCGGGGAAAACCATCTTATCACTTTATGCGACCAAAAGGCGAATGCCACTAATCCGAAAGCTGGACTCAACAGATTCTTTAACGGTTTCAGGGTAGACATCATTATAGCATTATTCCTGATTTTTCTTTTGAATTCCGCTTCGAGTGAGGGGGCGACCCCTTCTTCAGCAATAGCCTCATTTTCATATACCATCTTTTTCCTTTGCTCGAGGACTTTCATGGAAATATAAAAATCATCCATTACAGGGTAGGTTAAGGGAATAGGTTGAAACAATTCTTTTCGTATGCTGTAAATTCCACCATTAGCTCCTATCAGGATTCCTGAATCCCCTTCAAGTTTCTTCAATTTACTTTCAAGGTCCCAATAATTTTTTTCCTCATATCCGGAAGTCCTCGTATTCAGATGATCAACAAGAACCAATCTCCCACAAACACCCCCTATATCATCAGATCCGTAATGTTGAATCATCTTAGAGATAGCATCAGGGTAAATATGTGTATTAGCATCTGTAAACATCAGAATTTCGTTAGATGCCTTACTAACAAGATCATTAAGGACTGCAGACTTTCCCCTTCTCTCTGCAAACGGAAAAAATTTAATATTTCCGAATTCACGGGATAAATCCCTTAGAATCTTATTAGTTCCATCCTCAGATTTATCAGAACCGATTATTATTTCAATTTTACTTAGATCATAATCGCATTTAAGAATATTCCTTACCGTTTCCTCAATAATTTTTTCTTCATTAAACGCAGAAATAAGGATTGAAATACCTGAATATTGATCGGTTGATATTTCAGATATATCAGTCCCCTCTCTCAAAAACAATAATAATACCAGAGGATAAAACAAATAGCTATGGAAGATAAGAATAAGGCAGATTATGGTAAGAAACTGGAAAAAATAATCCATTAAGGATAACCGGTTTTAAGTTTTGATTTAATTAGAAAATAGATAATACATGTTTATATTTTTCAATTTCTGATGGCGAATTTTTCCGTAAATAAAGCCAATTTAATTTTAAAGTAAAAATTATGCGGCTCATAATTCTTAGAAAATTTGTTTTATATTTTGAATAATTCTTTTGGTAAAAAAGCAGATGACCCCTATTTAAATGATAAAATACAAAGGGCGTTGACGAATTTTCATGGTTCTCATTCAAATGGATTACATCATTCCTATTTAAAATATAGTTTTTCTTACCTTTTTTAACTATTTGGTAACATAAATCCGCATCCTCAAGATACATGAAATATCTCTCATCAAACCCTCCTATTTCATTAAAAAGTTGTTTCTCCAGCATAAAAAAAGCTCCAGAAACAAAGTCAGCGTTAAACATACGATCATCATTTATACGTAGTGATGGCTTGATTTTCAATATAAAATTTTTCAGTCCCGTTAACTGAATAAATCTCATTGACAAAGCAGGAAACCTAAATCCCGAAGGTTGTCTAGTACCATTTGGATTATGTAATTGAACACCAAGTGAACCAATATTTTTATTTTTCTCCAGGATTTCTATCATTTCAGGCAGTGGATTTCCTTCTAAATAGATGTCACTGTTTACAAATAACAGATATTTACCAGCAGCTTGCTTTGCCCCCAGATTACAAGCTTTACCGAATCCAAAATTAGTCTTGTTTTTGAGCAATTTTACTTCAGGGAAGTTTTTTTCAATCATAAATATATTATTATCAGAAGAAGCATTATCAACAAGAATAATTTCAGATTCGGGCTGCTTTATTTTTTCCCTTATGGAACAAATTGTCTGCTTTAACAAAACCGGATTATTATAGCTTACAATAACAATTGATATCTCGCAGTTCATGATAGGTATCTGGTAAATTTAAAGTTTACCATAATGATTAACTAAGAAATGAGAAAAACCTTTAATTATCATCTTTATCTTTTTAAGCTTCTGGCATTCATACAATAATATTTTTAACAATTCATTAAAAAATACAATTAAATCCTTTAGAATTATAATCGGGAAAGATGTGAAATACTTTTTATACAGATAAAATCTGTTCCTTGTTCTATAATAATATCTTTCTGGTGAGTGATTTGTAACCGAGATATTTTTAAAGATAAATTTTCGACCGGTAATTTGACCGAGATTATGGTGAATGAACGAATTTTTTAGTTGAATGATTTTGAAACCATTTTTTTTCAATCTTAAACAGTATTCAAAATCAACATAATCTATAAATAGTTCGTCAATAAAGGGTCCAATTTGTCGATAAGCTTTTAGGTTTAAAAAACTGCCAGATGTCATTGCAAAATCAATTTCCCGAATATCCGCTTCAAAATTTTTACCTATATAACTTTTATAAATGAAATTTGGAGAAATTAATGCCACCTTTGGATTATTGATCCTCTCAAGGACAATCAAATAATCAGTAATAAGATTTTGCGATGCGTAACTATCCTGATCCATCATTAACAAATAATCCATACTATTCTGGTTAGCTATTTTCGCTGCAGTATTTAATCCGGAGGCTATTCCAATATTCTCGGGGAAATATTCAACATAAATTTTTTTATTAGGAAACCATTCGCTGAAAGCATAATTATTTGCCTTCCCATTATTTATGATTATTAAAATATCTAATTGATTTATGACGGTATTAATATTAGCTAAAAGTGAAGTGGTTGGTTCATATACAACGATAACCCCGGCAACACGAAAAATATGTTTTTGATTTTCAATCACTTATAATTTCTTTATATACTCTATTATATTCATTAAAGGAATCGACAATATTGAATTCTATTTCAGCAACTAAGTGACATTTTTTCTTGATATCGGAATTTTTGAGTAATTCTTGAAGTCTGGTAAGGGCATCAATATAATCTTTATCCCTTATTATTACCCCAACCCCATATTTATTGATGATTTCTTCAGTATCTCCTATCCCCTCTGATAGTATTATTGGGAGTCCGCAGGATAGGTATTCAGAAAATTTTAAAGGTGATGATACTTTGTTAAGCTGGACTTTTTGTCTTAGTAAAATACCAAAATCTCCGGTCAGCATTTCTTTTTTGACTTCTGCAGGTTCAAGATTATATAACTTAACATTTGTACTTAGATTAATGGGATCATTCTCGCTATGCTGGTAAGCGTCCCTGTATGTAAAAATCTTGAATTCAATATCGGGAAAAACTTCACTTGCTGTTTTAATCATATTGTTTAACTCGGGTATATTCTGCCACCTGGCTCCCGAGCCAGAAAATATCCCTGTTACTTTTTTATTTTGTTTTATATCGTCTTTGTATTTGATAGGTGTGATTACCGTTCTATTTCTAATCACCGTTATTTTATGATCAAATAGCTTATTATATTTTTCACTCAGATAATTTCGGAATTGGTCAGACACTACAATTATCTTATCAGAATTTTTGAGAATCAGATATTCTAACTTTCGCGAGATTTTTACCTTTAAACTGTTTTCACTCCATTTGCCTGTGTAAACTTGTTCCTCAATAAATAATCCCCTGTTATCATAAATGAATCTTATATTCGTTCCGTATAAGATTTTGATAATTAATGAGATCAATGCAGGGGTAAAACTGCGCGCATGTAGAATACCAATAGAATTATTATTCATAAGTTTTATTGTCTTAACCGTTCCCTTGATTATCATTTTCAGCCAATCAGGGAAAATATCATGGAGGATGAAGATTTTTGAAAATTCTATTTTGTTATTAAAGCGCGATTCAATCTTAATACTACCATCGGATACAATTCCTTCAAAAGTTAAGAGAAAACATTTGAATCCTTTGGAGGAAAGGAATTCCATTAATGGGATCCCTTGTGAGCTAAGAATTGGATTTGTCAACGATCCGTCAGATATAAAAAGAATACCAGGATATTTCTTCATGACTATTACTAACCGTTTACGATATTTTTCTTTTCAAATATTATATAAGCAAAAGCAATTGCATATAAATAATTCAGTTTAAATCCAATCAGATTTGCAGAGAGAATTCCCTCAAAAAGAAAAGCTATAAAACTGCTTAATATGATTATTGCGATTAATTGCGAGTCTTTTTTATTTGAATTCTTAATCACAAACAGCGTGTCTTTTATGAAAACAAAATACAATAATAGCACCAGCATGAGTCCGATCAATCCCCCTTTCCAGAGAAAATATAAGAAGGAATTGTCCAGGTAAATGACCTGTGTTGATAACAACCATTTGAATTTAATGTGTCTGCCGTAACCCTCTCCTATAAGAGGATGTTGTATAAATTTTTGAATGGCCAAAAAGGAAGCCTCCACTCTCATCAGAAAGGACGTATCCCCGGTCGGATTCGAAATTGATTCCATCCTTTCTTCTGTAGAAGTGGGTAAAGATGAAACTTTTGCATTGTCACTTTTAATAATAAATGGAATTGTCAACGTCAATAAAAAAATTGTAACCAGGAAAAATATTTTAAGATTCTTTTTAACGTACCTTTGATAAAAAAACACGATAAAAAATATTGTTAAGAGATTTGCCACCCACATTGTTCTTGCCGCTGTTGCAATTGATCCTAGCCATACAATTAAGAACAAGATTAAATAAAATATCTTGCTCATAACATTATTTTTGTAAAGAAAAATTAATCCAAACAGCGTCCCAATTATAAAAGGGAAAAAAAGATATTGAAAACTTAAGAACCTGGTACCTCTGGAGTAAGAAATCACAAAAAATTCAATTGCAATTATTAAGAATACAAACACTATGGTAATTAGAAGAGCTTTATACGAATATCTATCCCGGATTAGGTAATAAATGGGAATTGGAAGAAAAAAATAAAAATTTTGGTAGAATTCATTAAACACAAAATTAACCGGGGCACCACTTAATATACCCCTGATACTTAGGAAAATGGAATAACCTGTAAAGATGAATATGAGAACAAATAATTTCTCATTTTTATTCTTTCCTGCTTCATATTCGTATAAGAACTTAAAAAGCGCAAAGAATGCGAATATGGTCAATGTAATATTCTGGAGGACGATATATTGAAAAGAACGACCGAAATTATAATTGACGATTATTAGAGGTAATATGGCTAAAATTAATAATTGTAACTCGGCTTTTAGATCCAAAAAGGTTAGAAAAGCAACTACTGCAAGGAAACAATTAAATCCAATAATAATATTTATATTATTTATTACATTAAGTAATATCACTTGAGATAAAATTATAAGCAGAAAAAAAGATAATGATAAAAACCAATTCTTTTTACTTAAATTAATTTTAATATGAACTTTGCTTATGTCGGTCAAGAAGAAAAACCTGTTTTTATATAATTAATCATATTTAATAAATTATCTTTATCCATTTTGTAATAGATAGCTATGTAAGTTAGTATGCCAACAATAACCTGTAGAACTAATATATAATGCGGTACAACGTAAGGACCGAGTATGAGATATAATGATAACACAAGAACAAACATGCTAAATGATGAAATAAAAATTTTATTAAACCCTCTTAAGAATGTCATAACATTTTTATCCAGTAGTTTGAAGGGAACTTTAAAACAAGGATAAGTAAGTATTATCGTCGAAATTAAATATCCAGCAGCTACTCCTGAAACGCCCCAATTTATTCCGATTAAAAAAGAGGCTCCAACAACTATACTCGAAGAAACACCCCATAAAAACAACCAATTGGTTTTACCTTTTACCTGAAAAATTGGTCCTGTTGTAGAGCATATCGATTGAATTAACCCAACAGGTGCAAGTAGTATTATAAGTGTTGTTAATAACTCTGAATTCCAATTTCTATTAAAAAAAACCTCGGTGAAAGGTTTGCTGATTGCCATCAAACCTAACATTAGTGGGAAGGAAAAAATCGCAATAGATATTGCTGTTTTATCATAATAATTGCTGAAAATGTTTTCCTGATTTTTAATTTTAGAATAGATAGGAAACATCACTCTAGAAAAAACTGCAGAAATATTCTGAACAGGATATAGCATTATTTTGTAAATTATATAATAATGTCCAAGAGCCTGATCACCAAGGAACTTACCGATTAACAAATAATCCAGATTTCTTATAGCAAAGTTAAAAACATTATACCCTAATAAGTTTATGCTATAATTGAAGATAGTTTTAATATGCGAGAAATTAATTAAAATTAAAGGACGCCATTTACTGAAGAACCAATATAATATTGTACCAAAAACAGCGTTTGTAACTGCCTGAAAAACCAGACTCCAGACACCGTATCCCCACAGGGCTAATACAATAGCAATTAGTGAACTAACTAAAGAAGTAATTATTTCAATTCTGAATATTTTTTCAAATTCAATTTCTCTTTCAAACAAGGTCTTATGTATAATGCCGGTTCCGCTTATAGCAAAGGTTAAAGCCAGTATATTAAGAACATCTTTTACTCGCTCATCACCAAAAAAGGAGGAAATCGAACTACTGAAGATTAGTAAAAGAAATGTGATAATAAATCCGAGAAAGACATTTGCCCAAAAAATACTTGACAAGAATTCTAATGTATTATCATCCCTTTGTATTATAGCTGATGATGTTCCTAAATCCTTAAATATTTCAAGAAAACTTATTACTATTAAAGCGATAGCCATGATTCCAAAATCTGAAGGATTCAAAATGGCTGCCAAAATAATTGTAGTGATATACTGTGAAAACTGTCTTACAACCTGTGAAAGTGAAGTCCATTTTACACCTTTTATGGCAGACTTAGTTAAATTCATACCTGTTAATCGGATCGGTGGTCAAGAATACTCCTTAAAAAGAGATCTGCTAATTTTTCCATCTCTAAATCAATGTTGTACTCGTGAATAATTTTTTCTCTGGAGGTTAATGAAAAATCATTTTCTTCCTGTAGCAATTGAATCATTTTATTTGTATAGGAGGATATTTCCTTTTCTTTAACCATAAATCCAGTTCTCCCACTTTCTACAAGTTCCGGGATACCGGCATGATATGTACTTATAACCGGGAGTCCAGCAGACATAGCTTCCATAATTACAGTTGGAATGCCCTCTGTTTCTCCATTCTTACTTGTTACACTATGATGGACAAAAATATCTGCACTTTTCATCAATTCAAAAGCTTCTTGCTGATTAACCTTTCCTTTGAATAACACTTTGTCCTGGATTAATAATTGCTTAGAAAGATTTTCCATGCTACTTCTGGTAGGTCCATCCCCAGCTAAAATTAACTCGACATTATCGTAGAAATTTATGAGTTTTTTAAAGGCTTCCAATGTATAAGAATGACCTTTTTTTTCAACAAAATTTGCGACTTGTAAAAAACTGATTTTTTCCCTTCTTAGATACTTTTTATGAACACTGGTTCGTTTTGTAAATCGAAAATAATCGGTTGGAATTCCACATCTGATTATACTATAATTTTTAGGTGAAAGTCCAAGACTTACAAAATTATCCGCCATTTTGTTCGATATAAAAATAATATGAGCATAAGAAATCAATTCTTTGATGTTATTAAAGTACTGTTCGTTCTTTAATAATGAGGAAGCATCAAAGCCATGAAAAGTTACAAATAAGGGTATATTTAACTTCTTTGCTAGTGGTAACACTTCTAATCCGGAAGGACCAAAATGTGCATGTATCAATCTTACACAATTACTCTCGAATTTATTTCTAAAATACTGACGTTGTAAAAATGAGAGATGGGGATTAACTGCATCTTTTGGATATTGCCGGAAATAGTAATCATTTATCTTTTGTACTAATAAAGGACCACTCTTTTTTTTTGTAAATATATTATCAAATGGAAACAGTTCAGTGTTTTCAAGGATTTTAGAGTTCAGAACTATTAAATTAAACTTTTTGCTTAATGAAGTGATTTGTCTGTAGATAAAGGTCATTGAAGGTGATAGATAATGCTGCAAATATATAGCAATAGTTCTTTCCATTTATATCAGGTAAACTTTCAAAATTTATTTTTAAAGGTAAAAAGGTTCTTCCTGATATATTCATATTCCTCAGATCTATTCAAATTATCATTTTCCCTTATCAAGATAAATATTAAAACCAGAAACATTACCCCGATGGTTATGGAAAGTGTAATAATCAACCTCGGTGGAAAACTTTTTTTTGCGGGGGGAACTGCATAATCAACAACTTGAAGGACTGGTATATCCTTTTGTTCTTCAAATTTTGCTTGCTCGTACAAAGGCATAGTAAATTCTAGTAGTTTATTATTTATTTCGACTGTTCTTAATAATCTATAATAGTCAACAGCCTTTTGCGGAAGGGACGAAAGTGCCAGGAATGGGCTATCATCTCTACCAGAAGTTTTTACGTTTTTTAATATCTCCTGATATTGTTTCTCAGCAATTTCGATATTCTGAAGTCTTGGATCATCTTTACTCATTATTTTTTGAGAAATGGATTTTTCAATTTGTTTTTCGATCAGGCCAGTTTCAAGAGTAGAATAGGCATCCATAATGCCCTTAATTTGCTCATCAGCAGCAAGTAAGCCTGACTTTTTTTGAAAGATCATCAAACTGTCTTCAGACTGTTTTAATTTACCCTTAATTTCATCCAATCTAGCTTCGAGAAATTGCTTATTCTGTCTGGATTTTGATATCTTCAGATCGATTATCCTATCATTCAATTCTCCTATGACATAATTGGTCATTTCGGCAGCCAGTTTAGGATCATTAGCTCTTACCGTTATTTCGTAAGCATTGTTATCTGTTTCTTTAGCACTAAGGTTATCTTTTAACGTTTTCAATGCTTTTTCTTTATAATCAACTTGCGATGTATCAAGACGATAAACTCTTATCAGATTAAATTTTTGAATAACATTTTCCAATAAAGTTCTGCTGTATATGATAGTAGAATACATGCTCATATCTGTATTTGAAAATCCACTTCCTGTTATGTCGATAGGGAGGTCTTTCAAAAATCCCGCGATTGGGCTTATTGTATTTTCCTGAATAGGGATGATTGTAGCTGAAGCATCAAACTTCTCCTCGATTAAGAAGTATATTGTAAGATAAGATATAAATGCTGTTATTATAAAAGTTATTATTAATGGCCTTTTGTACTTAACTAATAAAGCAAAGAAATGTAAAATATTTCGATTTTTGTCCGGCATTTTTCTACAATATTATTAAAAATAAACCCAAATTATCATATACATTCTTCTGTCGCAACATTATTTTCAATACACCCTATCTTTTTCAGAGGTTTTTAAAGCCTAATAAAAGCAAAAGCATTCTTCTTATTTAGTAAGCACACGATTTCTTTTCTGAACTTGTTGTATGATTAAGCATAATAGTGGTAGAAACAAGTGACGTCCTACAGTCAGAGTTGAAGAACAGCCGTTCCTGGGAGTTTTAATATAGATAATATCTGACCGTAATATCACTAAATAGCTTTAAAAAATCTCTAGTGTTGCTAAATGTGATTAAGCTGTAGTTTTGAGCCAGTTATAAAGTAAAATTACCTAATTTATTTTGACAAGGAAGTATCACCATATAATACTTTGTTTATTACTGCACCTCTTAATGAATAACTAACATAACTCCATAAATCGCCACCGTGTTCAGAGGTTTGCCCTAATCCATTTGCAAATTCATCATAGGTTTCACTTCCAAATCCACTCCCATATTGAAAATATTGCCATTTTACACTGAATTGTTCATTAAAGAAAGTTTTTGAAGTATCACCTCGTTCAATTACTATCGCTTCGTTAATTTGATATCTGCCGGGAGGAGAGGTAAAATCTAATATCACAATTTCTCTACCACCACTATACTCTACTAAATTACCTTGCTCAGAAATACGATAAAATTTATAATAGTTGGGTGGAAATTGATGCCCATTTTAAAGTAAGATTCATTGTTAATTATTGTATCACCGATGATTTCACGTCTTTCATAGCTGTAATTATAACCATCAAATTTATCATAAAGCCACATATTACCTTCTTTCTGACGATTCCCAGGAAATGGTAATATTTTGTTCCGAAGTTAATATTTCATTCCCATTTGGTTCTAATAATTTTAATGTCGGATTTTTCGATTGGTCAAAGATTGGCTCTGCAATTTTTTCCTTGCACCCTAATAACAAAGTCAAAATGAAAATTATTGGTAAGATTTTTTTCACTTCATTACCAGTTTTATTTTTTGCCTAAACCTTTGCATATGCAGTTGCAATGCGTAATTAAAACACTCATCTTCCTTATTTTAAAAGCATCATCTTCCTTGTCTTAATATAGCTTCCCGCATTTATAGTATAGAAATATATTCCGGTAGAAAGATCTGTACCGTCAAAAATTACTTCATATTCTCCGGCCGGTCTTTCATCATTTACAAGAGTCTTTATTTTTCTTCCAAGGATATCATAGACAACTATTAAGACTCTATCCTTTGAGGCCATAGTCCAGTAAATTTTTGTGGAAGGATTAAAAGGATTTGGATAATTTTGATCCAGCCAGAACTGATATGGTTGTTTTAGATCTTCGACATTCACCAAAATTTTTCCTGTTTTTATTATATACATGTCTTCTTGTCCAGCACCAAATGAAGTAGTATACCCACATATGATAAAGTTTCCATTATCAGTCTCTTGAATAGATTGACCAACATCGACTGACTCACCTCCATAAAAACCAGAAAAAGCTGTATTGCCATTGGCATCCAGGCCGACCAAATAGAATGATACAAATCCGATTCCATAACTCTGCAATTCTCCAATCACGGCATATCTGCCTTCATGCGTCTGAATAACATAATGAGGATTGTCCGAAAAACCAGCTCCGAAGGACTTTGTCCAAATAGTATTACCGTTTTCGTCAGTTTTAATGATCAGATAATTATAGTCATTGTTAGAACTGAATGAATTTGATTCTCCCGCAATAATATAACCACCATCGAAAGTCTGTCGAACACAACCTCCATATTCCATATTCCAACCCCCGTAAGATTTTGACCAGATTGTATTACCTGATCCATCTGTTTTCGTTAAAATGATATCATATAAACACGATGCTATAATATAGCCGCCATCACTCGTCTGTTGTATGGAATGGTCATACCGTATATCCCCTGGTATAACCCGGGTCCAAATGGTATCCCCGATACTATTTATTTTTATTATATACGCATTCCCGTCAATATTTCCGTATGACTGGGTTTCCCCGCAAAGAACAAAGCAGCTATCGGAAGTTTTTTCAATTGAATAACCAAAGTCCTGATTTAACCCTCCATAAGTTCTTGTCCAGATTGTATCCCCATTTTCGTCAGTTCTGACCAAATAAAACTGGGTGCTTTGTCCAAAGGAACCGGTAGTGCCAAGAATGATATATCCACCATCATTCGTCAACTGAATGGAATTTCCAATATCGCCCCCTTCACCTCCAACAGTTTTAGCCCACATGGTATTTCCCAAACTATCAAGTTTTACGAGATAAACATCTGATTGACCCTCTCCAAAAGAGGTTGTATTTCCGACAACAATATATCCATGATCTGTTGTGTTCTTAATGCAGTACGCCCTATCATTACCAGTTCCTCCAATTGTTTTTTCCCATTCAACAGAAGGAGTTTGTGGGAAATAATTTGATATTCCCAAAAGAAGCAGAATACTACAATGTAATAATTTCATAATTAGAACTCGTAATTATTTTTTGCATATGCTTACAGATGCAAGTTGGTTAATCCTCATAATATTATTTCAATAGGATCATCTTTTTAGTCTGAATACAATCTCCAATTCTCATTTGATAGAAATATACTCCGCTTGACAGATTAGCTGCATTCCAGGTCATTTCATAAGAACCTGCAGGTTTTCCTTCATTAATGATTGTTTCTATTTCCATACCTAAAATATCAAACACCTTGATTTGAACTAGGGAGAAGCGAGGAATAGAATATTTTATTTTTGTAGTCGGATTAAATGGGTTAGGATAATTCTGTTTCAGACTAAAAGTTTTTATTTCATTCTCAGACTTATGTATCTGTGTAAGAAGCTCACCATAAATATTACCAGAAATAATACAACCCAGCAGTTGATATTGTAGTTCCTGTAACGACAAGACTTCATCAATTCCGACTATCCCGAATTGTTGTGAACAATCAAAGCTCGTATTATAATTAGCGTGTCTTTGTTGAGTATCATCTTCACCAAAGTTTGGGTAAAAAGTTTCCTCAAAAAATATAACAGAATCATATCTGCAACATTGATAATATTCGCCTATGGATTGATTAAATGCAAAAATTAAACAGTCAGTTGAATTAAGTGTATTAAAGCAAAAAAGACTATCATTTTGTATCCGCAAGTATTTCCAGTCGTTATTAAAATCATAATATAAAGAACGGGAAAAGACAAAGTACGTATGATTATTTATTACCGTATCAGAAACAATTTCGACAATAGCTGTATCAATATAGAAATCACCTCCATGTACAAAAAGAGTTGTTAAATAGTCCCATCTGTTCCCCACCTCCAGAGGAAAATATGAGATTCCAAACTTGTTCTGCCCGGCTATTTCTGAGCTCAGACAGTTCAGTAAAAGAAAAAGGTAAAATAAATTTTTATTCATTTTCCCCTCACTTTTAAATTAGTATGCATGAAGTCTTCATTATTTCAAAAGGATCATCTTCTTAGCCTGGATCAATTCGCCTGCCCTTATTTGATAGAAATATAGACCGCTTGGAAGATTAGCACCATCCCAGCTTATTTCATAAATACCTGCAGGCTTTTCTTCGTTAACCAGTGTAGTTATTTCTCTGCCTAATACGTCATAAATTTTAATAAATACCCTTGAAGTATGCGAGGTTGAGTATCTTATTTTGGTCTCTGGGTTAAATGGATTTGGATAATTTTGAAATAATTGAAATGCTGAGATTTGCTCAAATTCTTTAGTTTCCGAAGGGTTTGATATACCGCTTCCTGCTAACATTATTGTATCTGGAGATGAATAATTATTTGAGTATAGAACTAAGTCCGCTTTATAGATCGTTAACGCCTCCGGCTTAAATGATAATTTTAAAAACAGCGAATCCCCAGGCGTCAAAATTGTTTTATTATAACTACACCCGAAAGCTGTATAGCTGATATTTATTGAATCAACAAATAGAGTATCTACTCCAATATTTTTTATGGTCATCAGCGAATCCTTTTGCTCATTTAAATAACAGTTGCCGAAAGAAAGCGTATAAAAAGGAATTTGCATTACAGGTATACCCGAATATCCTTCAAGAAATACAATTTCCGAATCGAGTATAGAATTATTGCGGAAGGTAATTTTTCCAACATTTACACCCCGATGATCGGGATTATATGAATAAACAAAATAGATGCTGTCGTTGGGATCCAGCGAAAAATTTTGAGTATGAACTATAAACACAGGATCGTTTGATGAAACATCTGAAACAATTAAAGTACTATCGCTTTTGTTTTTTACCAAAATTGAATCTGTAGTGAAACTATTCGGCTGTTTATAATATTTTTTTATTCTATCTGCAGGCAAAAATTTAGATAAAGTAAATTTACTTCGATATATACCACCATAGTAAGTTGCCAGATACAGATATCCTTCAGAATCTGTCGTTAACCTCATTGGTTCATCGTTCCCCAGTCCATCACTTAAATCTTTCCAATGTGCTGCTTCATCTATTGAAACATAATAGCCCCGGAGGAAAGTTATGGCAGAAATATGATCACCCTCATCCGCTAATAAATCAGAGATGTCGGGATGATTCAGTCCAGAATTCCTGGTGATAAATGTGCTGGCATGGTCTGGTGAAAAATATACTCCACCTTCATAGGTACCTAGAATAATCTGATCAGATTGTGTCATAATCCCGCAGTGAATGGGATAGTTGGCGGGACCGTTCCTTAAATATGCGGTGAACTGCCAAGTAGCCCCATAATTGGAAGAACGATAAACCTCGCTAGTACGATTAGCATAAATATTTTCAGTAGAATCAAAAAGAATAGCATTAGCCCCGAAATATGCTATTCTTTCCCAGCTTGTTCCCTCATCCGTAGATTTGAACATACCACCTTGTAGAGCTCCGGCAAAAATATCGCCTCTGCGGGAATTTGTCATGCAAGCAATTGTATTAGCTCCTATATTTATAGCGTGCCAACTATTTCCCATATTCGTTGATTTGAATAAGGTACCCTCGGTACCAGCAAATACATTTTGATGATAGACGAATAGTTCTCTGACAATTTTATAACCATATATTCCGTTATTTTTTTCTATCCAGCTATTGCCCTTATCGGTACTCTTGTATATACCGTACAAGTTTGTTCCTGCATAGATAATGTTCGAACTACTGTCAAAAGCTATTGATATTACTGAGATGGAATCAGGGAAAGAGGTTTTCTGCCATAATGACTGCGAATAGCCTAATGAGCAGATGCAAAGGAATAAAAAATATTTCGCCAGGTGAAACTCTTTACCTCTATAAGAGCCAGAGAAACTACGAATATTTAACATATCCCTCTCCCTTAAATTTTATAAGATTAAAGCTAATTGAATCTAATGAATTAGGCAATTGTTTTCCAGGGAGAGCCGTCATAGAAGTACTCGATTTTCACAGGCGAGGATTAACATTTAAATCCGCCGTTACAATTTTTTATCTTTTATCCATCATATAATCCTTGACATTTATTTACATTATTTCAATATTTACATCAAAATTTATAGGGATTTGTAATATAACCGATTTGCTACAGTGTAAAATTTAGTTAATTTTGATTTACCGGAGTAGCAAATTAATGCCGATTTAGGGATTGCCTCTGGTCGGTTTTTTTGTTTTAATAATGGAACTTTTTGATAAGGAGACAGTGTATAACAGCGATTGATACTATTTTTTAGGTAAAAAGCATTCACCAATAAAGAAAGGAAAGCAGCGATGAAAACCATTAAAGCAAAAATAGATAATCCCTTGTCTGATCTGATTAGTGATGATATCTATGAGCTTCTCAGTTCCCAGGGTTTAATCGATGAAAAATCCGTTCGTGATTATCAAATCAGAAAGAAATTTAAACAATTGAGAGCCAGTAAAGTCAGTGCCGGAGATGCAATTGATTCAATCCGTGAGGAATATCCTTATCTCCAGTTCGATACTATCAGAAAAATTGTTTATCAGATAAGTAAATAATTGTTGCTTGAAATATTTATTGATCAAGTTTATATTTTGATTGACTCTTTCAAAGGGTCCTCCCCTGCCCTTTGATGGTAAACGAGTCGGGCCCGGTGGTACCCCCATCACCGGGCTTTATTTTATTTTTATTGTACGGAGTTGATAATGGCAAAGACAGTTAGAAAAAGAAATGTTAAGGCTTCTAAGAAAACTTTCATTTCCCCCTTTAAGATCTACTGGGAGAAGAAAAATTACTTCTTTTTTTACCTCGGTTTCGTTCTGTTAATTGCCGGCTATTATGTGATGAGCATTGGGAAATGGAATAGTACAGCTTCCCTTGTTTTCTCTCCTATTATTCTGATAATCACTTATATTTTTATTTTTCCCGCTGCCATAATGTATAGCAACAGGAAAAAGGAAGGCCAGGAAGAAAAGGTTGATACTGGCCAAAGTTAAGGGGAATATTGTCGCCACTCAGAAAAACTCATACCTTGTAGGGCATAAGCTTCTTACTATTCATCCGATTGATCTTTATGGTAAATACATTGGTAAAAAAGATATGGTTGCACTCGATACTGTTGATGCGGGTATAGGTGATACTGTGCTGGTAGTGCAGGAGGGTGCGGCTGTCGCCCAGATACTGGGTCACAGGAATGCGCCGGTTCATACCATGGTTGTTGCCGTGGTTGATAAAATTGATGTTAGAAATTCCTGAAAATTGCTGAAATTTTTTGACTGAACTTAGTTTAGACAAGTTAACTGAGTTAAGACTCCTGTTGGAAGTGGAGGGGATCGGACCGGGGAAATTAAGAAACCTCCTTACGTGTTTCAGATCTACTGCCAAAGTCTTATCTGCTGAATTCAAATCGCTTACCGAAGTTGAAGGCATAAGCCTTAACCTGGCTAAGAGAATCCAAAGAATGAATTCCCGTTATTATGAGTTTCAGGATATAGTGAAGGCTGAACTCGATAATCTAAATAAGATGAATGCCTCGGTTGTGACGATATGGGATCAGGAATATCCTTCTGCTCTGAAAAAGATATATGACCCTCCTTTTATACTTTATACCCTGGGAACTCCGGATGAAAATGATATCTATTCTATCGCTATGGTCGGGACACGCCAACCTACTAATTACGGGAAAGTACAGGCAGAGAGAATTGCTTCGGAACTGGCTCATCAGGGAATTACCATAGTCAGCGGAATGGCCCGGGGGATTGATTCTATCGCACATACACGTACCATAAGGGATAATGGCAGAACTGTTGCAATTATTGGGTCAGGACTTGATGTTATTTATCCTCCCGAAAACAGGAACCTGTTCCACCAGATTACTGAAAAAGGAATGGTAATTTCTGAATATCCTCTGGGAACAAAACCCGATGCTCAGAACTTTCCTAAAAGGAACAGGATCATTTCCGGACTCAGTCTTGGCACAATTGTTATCGAAACAGGTGTAAAGGGCGGCGCGATGCAGACTGCTTCATTTGCCCTGGATCAGGGAAAGGAAGTTTTCGCTGTGCCGGGTAATTTGGGTGTTCGTCAGTCGGAAGGAACAAATTTGCTCATTCAGAAAGGTGAAGCTGCATTGCTGAGAAATGCCGAGGATGTACTCCTGGAGCTTGAGCTTAAATTACAGCCGGTTCTCGGAAAAAATGTTCCCAAAAAGGCTGAGGGACTTAATTTATTTGAAGAAAAAATAATTTCTGTTATTTCTACGGAACCAGTTCAGATTGATAAGATTGCTTCACTTACACAAATGAATACCTCAGAATGCCTCGTACACCTGTTATCTTTAGAATTTAGAGGTCTTGTCAAGCAGCTCCCCGGGAAGATGTTCGCATCTATTTGATTTATCAGAGGGTTAGTACTTCTTTTTGTTTTTCCAGAAAAATTTGAGTCTCTCTTTCAGGCTTTTCTCCTGGCCGTTTTCGGTGGGCCTATAGAACTGAACCTCCTTCATCTCTTCGGGAAGATAATCTTCCAAAAGGAAATGGTTTTCGAAGCTGTGAGGATATTTATATTCTTTACCGTATTTAAGGTCTTTCATTAGTTTAGTCGGGGCATTCCTGAGATGCAGCGGTACGGGATACATAGGATTTTTCTTCACGTAGGATAAAGCTTCGTCCACCGCGAGATATGCAGCGTTGCTTTTGGGACAGGACGCCAGGTACGTGGTGCACTGTGCGAGTATAATCCTTGCCTCAGGCATACCTATCTTATGGACAGCTTCAAAGGCGGCTTCGGCAAGCACAAGTCCGTTTGGACTGGCATTTCCAATGTCTTCGGAAGCAAGTACAACAAGTCTTCTCGCTATAAAAATCGGATCCTCCCCTCCTTCAAGCATTCTTGCCAGCCAGTAAACTGCGGCATCGGGATCGCTTCCTCTTACGCTTTTAATAAAAGCCGATATAACATTATAATGTTCCTCTCCCCCTTTATCATATAGTATATTTTTACGCTGAACTACATTCTCAAGTACTTCTTTTTCAATTTTAAGAGGTCCGGTGCCCGCTTCCTGAACCACAGCAGTTTCAAAGATACTGAGCAGTGAGCGTGCGTCGCCTCCGGATAAGTAAATCAAAAATTCCTTATCGATAGTTTCAAATTCGAGCTGTGAGAGAAATTCATCCTTTTCAATAGCTGAATCGAGGATTGATAATAAATCATCTTTTGTCAGTTCTTCAAGCACATACACCCTGGCCCTTGAACGTAAGGCTGGAATGACTTCGAAAGATGGGTTTTCCGTGGTTGCACCGATGAGAGTAATCAAACCGGCTTCAACAGAATTTAAAAGTGCATCCTGCTGAGCTTTGTTAAAGCGGTGAATTTCATCAATAAATAGTATTGTCCTCTTCCCCAGCTGCTTATTGGATTCCGCCAGATCGATAACCTTACGGATATCCTTCACACCGGAAGATACTGCGTTAATCTGAAAAAATTCCGCGTCGGTTTCTTCAGCGATAATCCTTGCTATGGTTGTTTTACCCGTGCCGGGAGGTCCCCACAAAATGAATGAGCTGAGGGTATCCCTTTCAATCATCAGCCTGATCGGTTTGTTTTCGCCCAGCAGTTCTCTTTGTCCCCTGAACTCATTAAGGGTTTTAGGGCGGACTCTCTCAGCAAGAGGAACCTGCGGGATTTTCATCTTAGCCATAATTTTTATTTTTCCCCGACAACTATCTTGCTTTCACCGGGTCTTTGCATATTATATTTTTCCCTCGCAACTTTTTCTATTTTTGCGGGAACTTTGCTTTCGAGTGAATCAATCTCGGCCTGCAGCTGCTTATTTTGATTTTCAACTTCAGTAATTTTTGTATTCAGTTCATTTACCTGGTTATTGAGCCTGATAAACTTCACTATGCCATATTCATTAAAAAGAAGGTAAAGTATTCCTGCAAAAAATATTATTCCGATAATTCCAAATATAAACTTGCGGCTTTTTGCTAATGCCATTATAAACTTAATCGTATTATACGGTCTATTAGTTGCTCAAATGAAATTCCTACGGCAGCGGCCATTTTCGGAACCAAACTTAATGACGTCATTCCCGGAAGGGAGTTTACTTCAAGGCACCATGGATCAAAATTATCATCCATCCGGAAGTCTACTCTTCCATAAATTTCGCAGCCCAGTGCATTGAAAGCAAGCAGCGACTGTTCCTGCATTTTCCGGGCAGCTTCCTGAGGGATATCAGCCGGCACACGATACTCGCTCATACCCGAAGTATATTTGCTTTCATAGTCATACAGTCCGCTCTTAGGTTTTATCTCAAGCACCGGCAATGCCTTTTCTTCCAGGATGGCCACGGTCATTTCTCTGCCGGGTATATATTTTTCGATGAGAGTCCGGTTCGAAAACTGAAAAGAAAGAGAAAGAGCGTCCTCTACCTGCGATGAGTCCGTGCAAACAGTTAAACCAACAGTTGAACCCTGATCGTTGGGTTTTAATACAGCCGGAAATCCGAATTTCTTTTCAATCATCGCTGAAACTGCTTCTTGATTTGCTGATTTCTTATCGATCGAAAACCAGGGGGGAGTTTTGACGTCATAATGATTAAACAAAATCTTCGACATCGCCTTATCCATACAAATAGCGCTGGACAGAACTTTTGAACCTGTATATTTTATTCCTCTTAATTCAAGTAAAGATTGAATGATGCCATCTTCCCCGAGCTTGCCATGAAGACCGATAAACGCAAGATCAATATCATCAAATAATCCGGAGTTAACAGCCTCCAGATAATTACCGTCCGATATTTCAAATTTATCTTCATCTTCAAAAAATTGCTCCGGTTTTTCCGGCTGATTTTTTCCGTATGCGGGATTTATGAGTCGGCATTTATATCCCAGAGAAATAATTGCATCATAAACGGATGCAGCGGAATGCTTGGAAACTGTTCTTTCTGTCGACGTTCCCCCAAGCAGCAGTGCAATTTTAAGCTTATCAGGCATCAGAATATCCTTATAAAGAGAAGTTCATATAATTCAAAAAATTAAATTCACGTCGGTGTTTTTATACAAAAGTGTTACCGATACATTATTCAGGCATTGATGAAACACAAACCTTCCAAACCGTTTTTAGTTACAGATTACTTAGTAATTTTATCATCGACTTTAATTCCGTAGGTTTCCTCTGCAATTGAGAGTAATTCATTTATTTGTTCCGTAGATAAAGGATTAACCTTACCAATCATCTTTGCAAGAAAAAGAGTTTTAGCGCTGTACTCGAGTTTTTCCATTTTATAGTAAGCATCCTCCAGTGATTTTCCGAAGGTCACTGCACCATGGTTCTGAAGCATAAATGCCCAGGCAAAATCGATATATGGCATCAGACTTTTAGGGAGTTCCTCTGTTGAGGGAGTGGCATATCTGCACAAGGGCACTTTCCCGAGAGTTAATAAAACTTCAGGGAAAACGTAATGCGGCAGTTCCTCTCCGGCCGTCGCAAATGCCGTGGCATATATAGGATGACAGTGAACAATTGCATTGACCTCTTTTCTGCGGGAGTATGCAAAGAAGTGCAGCTTATATTCGGTGGATACCTTACCTTCGCCTTTAAGTATTCTTCCGGCTGCATCTATCTCAAGGATGTCTTTTTCAGTAACATCTCCCTTATTTACACCAGAACGCGTAATAAGAAAAGTGTTATCTGGAGTGACTGCCGAAATATTTCCGTCATATGCAGAAACGAAACCTTTCTCGTATACTTTATGACAAATCCGTATAAATTCTTCTCTTAAAGACATTGCTTTCTTAACTCTTCAATAATTTTCAGATTTACCAGGCCGTCTCTGCCTGTTACAACCGGCTCTTCATTCTTTAAGAAAGAGCTCTGAACAGATTTAAGCAGCAGTAGTTGTTTGTTGGCTCTTTTTCTGAAAGATTTTTTTGCTTCGCCTTCGAGAAGGATGGTCAGCTTTGCCGGTGAAGATTTATTGGCGATCATTTTTTCAATGCTGATAGCGCCTTTATGTCCCAGTATTTCAACCCTGTTAAAAGCTTTTTTACTGTTGAACGAAACATTAAAGTGACCGTAACCTCCGTTTGCAAACTTTACGATTGCAGAGGCAAAATCATCGACTTCACTTTTATAAACGACGGTATCCATGACTCCCCGTACAGACTCAATTTCTATTTCACCCCCGATATATCTTAGCAGATCAATTACATGTGTTCCCACATCCATCAGTGCTCCGCCTCCGCCCGCTGATGAATGTCTGAAATTTGCTCCTGGCGCAATTTCGATATTGAAGTTTATCTCAACAGAGATGAATTTGCCGATCATATCATTTTCTAAAAATTCCACGGCTTTCCTGACCAAAGGATGAAAATGGAAAACATAATTAACTGCAAGTCTTACATTATTATCTTCACATACCTTAACCATTTCCTCTGCTTCAGCCGAATTGAGGGCAAGAGGCTTTTCGCAAAGTATATGTTTACCTGCGCGGGCTGCTTCAATCACCTGCCGGTGATGATCGGCGTTTGCACTGGAAACATAGACAGCATCGATATCCGAGTTTAAAAAATCATTAAAGTCAGAAAAATAAAGAGGGATACCATGATTCAGGGCGACGTCCTTTGCCCGCTGAGCACTGCTGCTGAAAACAGAACGTACAGAACTTTTCCTCATCATATGCATCGTAGGAATGAAAGTATACTCCGCATATTTTCCGCAGCCGGCAATTCCCCATTTTAACTTTTTAATGCTTCTTTTTTTCATTCAGATTTTTCTGGTTTCAGGCAATGCTTTTATAATGTTTCAGATGTCCCATTAATTTTTGTACAGGTTTTGAATTCTGCATAATATAAAAATGCACACTTGGTACTTTGTGGTTAAATAATTCTTCAACCTGTTTGGCAGCCCATTCTGCTCCGATTTCAAGAACCTGTTCGGGTTTGGCCGCTGTAATTTCATCCGATAATTCTTCAGGAATATTTATGTAAAAATTCCTGGGAACCGTTACAAGGTGTGATTTATTAGTTATAATCTTTAATCCGGGGATAATCGGTACTGTTATGCCTGCTTTCCTGCATTGGTCAACGAACTTAAAATAAACTTTATTGTCATAGAACATCTGCGTAACAACATAATCTGCACCTGCATCAACTTTCTTTTTCACATTATCAATATCAGTCTTCAGATTTGGCGCCTCAAAATGCTTCTCCGGGTACCCGCCGACACCAACGCAGAAATTTGATGGTTTGGCATCAAGCAGATTATCCTCGAGATAATGACCGTTATTCATTTTATTTATCTGCTGCACAAGGTCAGAAGCATATTTATTTACACTTTTTCCTTCAGGAATAGGTTTATCATAACCGCTGTCATCACCGCGGATTGCAAGCACATTCTGAATACCCAGGTAGTTAAGTTCAATAAGGAAATCCTCTGTTTCCTCCCTGGTGAATCCTTTTGTCAATATATGCGGAACAGCATCAATATCATATTTATGCTGTATCAGCGCACAGATGCCCAGAGTACCCGGCCTTTTTCTTTTTATTTTTTTTCTGATTCCGGATGGAGTTTCATCATACATCACCTCTGCAGAATGACTGGTAATATCAATGAAAGGAGGCCTGTACTTAATAAGATCCTCTATCACAGCCATAAGACTCTGGATGTCACCGCCGCGTTTAGGTGGAATCAACTCAAAACTTATTAAAGGTTCCTGCGCTTTTTCTAAATGTTCTATAACTTTCATTGAGCCTATCTATAAATTGTTTCGAAATTTACTATAATAATTATTAAATCTCATTGTTAAACTCTTCTCCTTGGGGAAAATAAGCTTCGGAATGATTTAACCCTTATTAATCATATTTAAAATCTCATCCATATTTCTAAATATTCCTCGTGTTATAACCAATATACATCCCCCATCCATATACGATCTAAATGCGCACTAAACGCGCACTAAATGCGCACTAAATGCGCTTTCCCGAGCCTCATTGCAGTACCACAACGGTAAGTTTAATATTCTTTTCAAAGTTAAAATGTGGGTAAAATACCGGATACCGGAGTTAATAAGAGTCAGCAGCAGATTTGATCAGGTTTGGCAGTAGATTTGAAAATAGTACGCCGAAGGATTCTGAAAACATAAGTTTAAAAGCCTGGCGTGTTACAATGAGCTGAGAAAGGGAGGAGGAATTATTATTCTTTGATGATCCTAAAGTGATACTTTTCATTCCTGATGGATGCATCATCCGTCCTGATCCTTAAATATTTTCCACGAAGCCACATTTCCGACATATCTGAATAGTGATCACTCATTATATTCCCCGACTCTCCTGTTGTAAGGATCATATAAAATTCATCAGGCCTGGAGAAATCATAAATGTACCGCATAGAGGGCCCCAGATCATTTTCGTATTCATAGTGACTAAACCTGGGAAATTGTTCAATGCTCTCGTAGAAGGGGTACTCGGTATTAAATATAGTAGTACCGTCTCCGCCAATTTCAAAGGGTCCAATATCGATCACGTTGTCTATAATAGAAGAGAACCCGCTGAAGGCATGCTTGAATACTGCATGGTGCAGTTTCCCCCATTGCCATTCTTTAAGGTCTTTACCAAAACGCTGCTCAAGGTCCGTCAATGCTTCCGAAAGGCTCTTTCTGATCACTTGATCCCGATCTTCTATACTGGAAGTTGCCTGATCGTCAAACCACCAAGAATTCGGGTTTTCCATTAATTGCATAACACTTCTGTACGGTACATTAGTAGTGAAGAGAAATTCATTATAAAGATCATGCCCCATTTTAGTCTTATAAATATTCTGCAGCAGATGATTAAAGAATACAGCATAGAGAGATGGGACCTGACTGTACTGGTTCATTTCATAGTCCCAGTTCTTAAAAAGTTCAAGCGAGAGTTTCAGGTTTATATCTTTTATCTTAACACCATTAAAAGCATTCAGGATGTAACGGGTAAGTTCTTCAGCATAAGGCGATACAATATCGACCTGGTACTTCATATAATCGGATACCGAATGCTTTGTCCTGGAATGAAGGAGTTCTGTTATTCTTTCTATTCTTGAGGGAGGCTCCCACAGGTTTGAGATATGGTATTTAAAATCCCTGAGAGTCTTATTATTTGCGGAGGCTATATAGTTTTCAGGAGGATTAAAAAGATCAGGAATTTCGCTGGGAGGCACGTATCCTTTCCAATCATATTTACTGGTTGTCCCATCAAAAATGAAGGTTGGATTCTGATCGCTTCTAAGCGGCAGCCTTCCACCGAAGACATAGCCTATGTTGCCTCCATTATCAGCATAAACAAAATTCTGACCGGGAACAGCATAAGTTGAAAAAGATGCTTTAAACTCCTTCCAGTTACGGGCCTTATTTATTTTCAAGAAAGCCGTGAACTCATCGCTGAAGTCCTGTGCCGACCAGCGCATACTCACAGCCGATGTATCGAGCTTCGTATCAGGGTATAAAACCTTATAGGGATGAATATCTGAGATGATAGGTCCATGCCCGGTAAGCCGGATTTTAAAAGGGACAGAAGAAGAATCTTTTACTATTATGGTATCGCGAATTATCGTTAATGGAAACCACCTATTTTCATAAAAATAATTTTTGCCTGAAGAATCGATCTTCTCAGCATAGAAATCGGCATCATCCAGCATTATGTTTGTAAGCACCCAGGAAATATTCTGATTTTTGCCGATAACGAAAACGGGTACCCCGGGAAGAGTATATCCTTCTGCATTCCAATCGCCACTCCTGATAACAGCGGCATACCATTTACCCGGAGCGCTGTAGCCAAGATGCGGATCATTAGCGATAATAGGAGATCCGGAAGCGGACATAGTTTTATTTACTACCCAGTTGTTCGAACCTATATGCGTGCCCTGAATACCGAAGAATTTCCTGAACTTACGGTCTGTATCCATTAAATCGCCAGATATATTCGGAAGCTTTTTTAATTCAGGAGGGATCACATAGGGAGCATTTTCGGGGTAGTCAGGAAAGATATCCTTTACCTTTTCAGGGCCAAGCTTCTGCACAAGTCCGCTGAAGACAACATCTGTCCACCAGCTAATATTTAACTCCCATGCCATCATTCTCCCCATAATCAGGCAATCCAAAGGTTTCCATTTATAAGGAGTATAATTGAGAATATCGAATTCAATGGGAAGGTTTTCTTTTTTCTGGCTGAGATAAAAATTGACGCCGTCTGAATACGACTGAAGAATATTCAGTGAATTTTTATCCATCCTGCTTTGTATCATTTCTGCCATACGCTTAATGCCGACGGTTCTGAACATAAGGTCGAAAGGGATTGTTGCAGTTCCCAGTATTTCACTTAAGCGGCCTGCCCCGGCCCGGCGGGCAAGATCCATCGTGAACATTCTTTCCTGGGCATGCACATAACCAAGCGCGAAGGCTGCATCCCCATCATTATTCGCCACGATATAAGGGATTGCCATACTATCGCGATATATTTCAATATCTGCCGAAATATGCTGTGCTTTTATCTGTCCGTTATATTGAGGGAGGGATGAGTTAAGCATATTGAAAAAGAAGAATCCCCCGATTATAAGAAGTATAATTAAAGTAACAACTATACCAATTGAAATTTTCAACCAGCGGGGCATAAAAATCCAGTTTTAATTTCTAAATATAATAATTGAGAAGGTATAGGTCAGCCAAATCTTGATATTTAAAGATAAATTTCAGAATTTTCGGGCAGAGGGAGACAATAAATGGGTAAGTCTATGTATACTAATATCTTAGAAGTTCCATTTTCTCCCTCTGATTTTTAATATATTCATTTACTTTAGGAGGCATAATGAAAGTAATAAGAATGAATCCCTTTCCGAAGGATGGCAACAGCAAACTTCTTGCGTTCTTTGACGTTCAGTCGGAAGAAGGAATAATTATAAAGGGATTCAAATTAGTTAATGGCTCTAACGGAAAATTTATTTCTCCGCCTTCAGAAAAAGGAAAAGATGGAAAATATTATGATTCTGTAATCCTTACCAAGGAAATGAAGGATGAATTGGGAAGAATTGCTATTGATGATTACAACAGGCAACCGCTGTAAAACCCCGATATAAAATGTGCGGATAGTTGAACCGGCTATCCGCATTTTTATTAATCATAATATTTCACTTTGCAGCCGCATCCATCCCACATTTTTTCATATATCTCCAGCCGGTCGTTAACAAATTTCTCAGCTGTTTTTTCATCCTCGAATAAATGCAGCGCAATCTCATTCTTATCTGTTTTTTCCTGGACGATAATATTATTATCCAGTTTAATAATTCTTATATAATCGGAGATTAAAGTATTATGTTCGAAATGCAATTCAGCCTTCGAAAGAATGCCGCTGAGATTCTGAACTGGGAAATAGACCTTTTTATTTTTTTCGAGAAGGTTGATGATATCTTTTTCGTTGATTTCCATTTTATTAATATCGTTTTATATTATTAGATTATAATAGACGAATAAAGTTTCAAATCTTTATTTATATTATAATCTTAAGAGCAGATCAGCAACAACAATAAGAAATTTATATGTCCAAAGAATATCCTCCACAGATGCATACGGCGGAACACATCCTCAATCAGACTATGGTAAGGATGTTTAACTGCGGCCGTTCTTTCAGTAATCATATAGAAAAGAAGAAGTCAAAATGTGATTATTACTTTGAAAGAAACCTGGATGAGAAGGAAATTGCAGAGATTCAATCAAGAGTTAATGAAGTAATTAAAGGCAATCACGAAATAAAAGAAGAATTCATTCCAAGGGAGGAAGCTTCACGCTCATTCGATCTTGATCGGCTCCCTGATGCCGTAGGGGAAATAATAAGAATCATTAAAGTCGGTGATTATGACGCATGTCCCTGTATTGGACAGCATGTAAACAATACCTCAGAGATAGGAGAATTCAAAATTATATCCACAGGATATGAAGACGGAGTATTAAGGATAAGATTTAAAGTTGATTAAATCACAGAGCGGAAAATACTTTCCGCTCTGTTTAAGGAATGGGATTAATAGCGGTAATAATCTGGTTTAAAAGGACCATCAACCGGCACGCCAATATAATCAGCCTGCTCAGAAGTTAAAGTCTCAAGTTCTACTCCAAGTTTTCCGAGATGTAGCATAGCAACCATTTCATCAAGATGCTTAGGAAGAACATAAACCTTATTTTCATACTGATCAATATTTGTCCACAATTCAATCTGGGCAAGAACCTGGTTGGTAAATGAGTTTGACATTACGAATGAAGGGTGTCCCATTGCACAGCCCAGGTTTACCAATCTACCCTCGGCGAGCACGATTATATCGTTTCCGTTAATATTATATTTATCAACCTGCGGCTTTATAGTATCCTTCGTGCTGCCATATTTCTTATTCAGCCAGGCCATATCAATTTCATTATCAAAATGCCCGATATTGCAGACGATTGTTTTATCTTTCATAGCCTCAAAATGCTTCCCTGTAACGATGTCCCGGTTACCTGTTGCCGTAACAACTATGTTTGCTTCTTTAAGAGCGTTCTCAAGTTTCATCACCTGGAAGCCATTCATTGCAGCCTGCAGAGCACATATTGGATCTATTTCTGTTACAATAACCCTTACGCTCGCACTAGCCAGTGATTCGGCAGAACCCTTGCCCACATCACCGTAACCGCACACAACCGCAACTTTACCCGCAAGCATCAAATCGGTTGCTCTTCTTATAGCATCAACAAGCGACTCCCTGCATCCGTACTTGTTATCGAACTTAGATTTAGTTACCGAATCATTAACATTAAAAGCAGCCACCGGCAAAGTTCCTTTTTTCATCCTGTCGTATAAGCGATGAACGCCTGTAGTTGTTTCTTCGGAAATTCCTTTTACTTCTTTTACAAGTTCGGGATATTCATCGAGCACTTTATTTGTCAAATCGCCGCCGTCATCAAGAATCATATTAAGAGGTTTGCGGTCTTTCCCGAAGAACAATGTCTGTTCAATACACCATTCATATTCCTCAAGGGTTTCGCCTTTCCAGGCATACACAGGAATTCCTGCAGCTGCAATAGCTGCTGCAGCGTGATCCTGTGTGGAGAAAATATTACAGGACGACCATTGAACCTCAGCACCGAGCTCTACAAGAGTTTCAATCAGTACGGCTGTCTGTATAGTCATATGGAGACATCCGCCAATCCTAGCACCCTTCAGCGGTTTCTGTTTGCCGAACTTCTCTCTTAATGACATCAATCCCGGCATCTCAGCTTCAGCCAGGTTAATTTCTTTTCTTCCCCATTCTGCCAGGGAAATATCCTTTACCTTATACGGCAGAATCTCAGCATCCTTTTTTGTTGATACATCACTCATTAATTATCCTCTTTTATATTATAAAAACTCAGGCATATTTTTTAAACACAGGAACAAGGTCTAATTGTTCCCATGTGAAATCCTTATCATTGCGGCCGAAGTGTCCGTAAGCGGCTGTCTTTTTGTAAATGGGCCTTCTTAGTTTTAACCTGTTAATTATGCCGCCGGGAGTAAGATTGACTTCATCAGCGATCATCCGGGCAATTTCTTCATCAGGTATCACACCTGTACCCTTTGTGTTCACATAAACCGAAACAGGATCAACTACTCCTATTGCATAAGCTAACTGCACAAGGCATTCCTTAGCGAGTTTAGCACCTACAACATTCTTGGCAATATGTCTTGCAGCATAGGTTGCGCTTCTGTCAACCTTGGATGGATCCTTGCCTGAAAAAGCTCCGCCCCCATGAGGGGCCCAGCCGCCGTATGTATCCACAATTATCTTTCTTCCTGTCAACCCGCTGTCGCCATGAGGACCACCGATCTCAAACCTTCCGGTAGGGTTCACAAAATACTTTGTTTTTTTATCAATGAACTTCTCAGGAATAACTTTTTTAATGACGTTTTCAATTATATCTTCTTTAATTTTTTTCTGTGTTACATCCGGATCGTGCTGAGTTGAAACTACTACAGCATCCACTCTCAAAGGTCTGTTCCTGTCGTCATATTCAATAGTGACCTGGGATTTAGCATCGGGACGAAGGTATGGCATCAGCCCGTTATTTCTTTTCCTGATATCAGCCAGTTTCTTCACAAGCTTATGAGCATACATAATAGGCATCGGCATCAGCTCAGCTGTCTGGTCGCAGGCGTATCCGAACATTATTCCCTGGTCGCCGGCTCCGCCTTTATCAACACCCATTGCGATGTCTGGCGATTGTGAATGAATTGAATTCAATACAGAGCATGATTCCGAGTCGAACCTGTATTCGGCGCTGTTGTAGCCGATAACCCGTATTGTCTCCCGAACTATATCGGGAACTTCGATATATGCTTTTGTGGTAATCTCACCGCCAACAAGAGCCAGTCCTGTTGTAACAAATGATTCACAAGCAACCCTTGCATTCGGATCTTTCTCTAAAATTGCATCTAAAACATTATCGGATATTGCATCGCAAACTTTATCCGGATGTCCTTCGGAAACTGATTCCGATGTGAATAAGTATGACATTCTTCTTTTTGCCTTAATTAGTTATCTGAATGAATTAATAAAAATCTATCTCAGTTGAATTACCTGAGTTCAATCTCTTGAATGATCCCTGAATTATGGAATTATCACCTATGATTGAGTTTTCGAGCATAGATCTCGAAACTTTCGCTCCTGAACCTATAAGAGAGTTACGTATTATTGAATCTTCTACTATAGTACCTGCAGCAATAGTTGTAAAAGGCCCGATTACCGAATTCTTTATCACGGCATCTTCAGCAATGAAAACGGGTTTGTTAATTACCACGCTTTCTATTTCCCTGCCGTTACCTGTTTTTAAAAGAAGGTGCTGGTTAGTTGACAGCAGTGTTTCGGGCTTGCCGCAGTCGTACCATCCTTCCACCGGGAAGGTGGTTATCTTCTCACCATTATCAATCATTATCTGGATTGCATCTGTAAGCTGAAGTTCGCCTTTTGTCCTTATATCTTTCTCAACCAGTTCGGTTAAAGCCGATTTAAGCGACTGAGCGTTATTAAAATAATACAACCCTACAAGGGCAAGGTTGGATACAAGCTCCTGGGGTTTCTCTACCAGTTTTTGTATAAACTTATCTTTAACAATGGCAACGCCGAACCTTCGCGGATCTTCAACTTCTTTAACTCCAAGCGAGGAATATTTACTCTTAAATACATGCGAAAGATCTACATCAAACAGGGTATCTCCAAGGATGACGAAGATATCATCCTCATCAAATGTCGGGGCAGCTATATAAATAGCATGACCCAATCCATGCATTTCTTCCTGTATTATGAAATCTGACTGCAGCTGAGGATATTCACGCTCAACATATTCTTTAATCATCTCTCCCAGATAGCCGATGATGAAGGTCGATTTGGTCAGTCCCTCTTCAAGTAGTTTGTCAAGTATGTGGCCCAGTATAGGTTTTCCGCCTACGTTAAGAAGCACCTTGGGAGTTGAATATGTATGCGGTTTTAATCTTGTTCCGATACCAGCAACGGGTATTACTGCTCTCATAAAATCTTTGTATTATTACTATTAAGAATACAAAATTACCTAATCCGGTTTTGAATAACAAATAAAACAGAGGCAGACAGCCTGGCCTAATTTCTTATATCACTTAATACTTCTTCGATTGGCTTTACATAAGGAAAGAAGGATAATAGTCTGTGCACTACCTGATCTACAACAGCATCAGGACAGGAAGCACCGCTGGTTAAAATCACTACCAAAGGCGATTTCTCAGGGATGTAATTCTGCGTGATTTTTTCCAAACCTGTATGAAGGTCGTAATGACTGATAGTATCTTTCGATGGCAGTTTATCTGCACCTGAAATAAAATATGTCTTATGTCTCTCCTCACACAATTCCACTATATGCCCGGTATTAGAGCTATTATAACCTCCTACCACCAGCGCGAAGTCGGCCGGCTTATTTACAAGCTCTGCCGTGGCCTGCTGATTATCGTATGTTGCATAACATAAGGTATCTGTTGTGTCAGCAAAATGCTCTTCGAGATTTTCTTTTCCGTATTTCTTTATCATCACACCCTTCAGATAATCTGCGATCGCCTGGGTTTCGGTTGCAAGCATCGTCGTTTGATTTACCACCCCTATTTTGCGGAGGTCTCTTTCCGGATCAAAACCATCGGAATATTTTCCGACGAAGATGTTATTCAATTCTTTCGGAGTAATCCGGCCCAGAATAAAATCCCCGATTTTCTTTGTCTCTTCCAGATCTTTTACAATCAGTGCGCGAGAACTTTCGGTACTGTGCGAGAATGTGGCCCTGGTTTCTTCGTGGAAATGCTTACCGTGAATTATAACCGTATAATCTTTATCCCCAAGCTGTTTCGACCTGTTCCATACCTTTTCCACGAAGGGACAGGTGGTATTATACTTATAGGGATCAATTCCCAATTCATTGAGGTTATTCTGAATTTCATTAGTAGTACCGAATGCGGGAATTATCACGATGTCTTCAGAACTTAATTCATTCCAGTTTATTAACTGCTTCCCGGAAGTATCCATCAGAAACTTAACCCCGCGGTTTTGAAGATCATTATTAACACCGGGATTATGGATCATTTCACTCAGAAGAAAGATTCTCTTATCAGGGTTCTCTTCAATAGCCTTATAAGATATCTCGATAGCATTCTCAACCCCGTAGCAAAAACCGAAGTGCCTTGCGATATAGAACTTGACCGGACCAAAATCCAGCATCGTCGGTGAAAAATCTTTTTTCCTGGGATCAGAATCCTTACGCAGATTTTTAATTCTGGATATAACCGGACTTCTGTAAAAGTCCGGGATATCAAATTTCTTCATTTAATATTTTTGATGATTTAAGGATACAAAGTTAATAAATTCTGCTGCTGATTTCAGGGTGGTAAGACGCCTCTAATAAGAATAGCTGTCCCTTTACCCGAAAAGGAACAGCCTGAAAGAAACGATTATTTAATTCTTTCCGCAAGCATATCACGTCCGTTCTGATGGAGGGTCAGTTTCGAATATTTGCCGTTTTCATCCTTAACAAAAGTAATCTGTGCATCAACTACCTTCAGGAAATATTCAGTTTCCGATTCGGGGAAAATTTCAAAGCGAGGCTGTCCCGTTGCCTGGGCATAAATTTTATCCGCTTCAGATGAGATCGTCAACACAAACCCGGGCTGCAGTTGGTATTCACCAATAAGATTTTCAAAAAAAGCCGGGTCAATTTTTATAGGGGTTCTTTCAGCAGGGCGCTCAAGCTTTACTCCCATTTTTTCCAGCTGATCGTACCCATTCATATTATGAGGATCTATCGCAATCGATTTCTTATAATTAGCAATTGCACCTTCATTGTCGCCCTTTTTCATCAAAGCTTCAGCATAACTGTCATAAACGTTAAAGGATTCCGGATATTCTTCGATATTAAGCTTAAAGATTTTTACTGCACCATCTGTTCTGTCATCCTGCAATAAATAATATCCAAGGAGATTCATCTCCCTCTCTGAAATTTTGTGTTCAGGATCTGATTTTTTTCTATCGCTGAAAAAAGCAATGCCGGCATCCACACCTGTCTTATCAATTATATCAGCCATTTCATTGACTAAAGATTTCTCCGGTTTTTCAAAGGGCTGATCATATAATATATTTTTTATACCGTTATAAATGTTATTTAAAGAGGCATTACCTGTATTATTCATAAATACTATAAGCTGCTTACGTTCAGGCAGCCTTACAATCAGAGATGAAAAACCAAAAATACTGCCGCCATGTCCTATGTATGTTGTGCTATCTCCTTTATCGTCGATAGCTTCCTTTCCAATATCCCAGCCATATCCATATTTACCCCTAAAGTATTTGATATAACCGGTAAACATTTTTTGTTTGCTCTCACTTGAAAGGATTTTATCACCATACAAAGCCTGATCCCATTTGTATAGGTCCTCCACTGTGGAATAAAGCGCTCCAGCTGAATACGGTAACGACATATTTAGGTAAGCCGCATTCGAATAAAGATTAAACCTGTTTTCATAACCGTGAGCTCTTTTAGAGGTAATCTTTTGAAGGTTTGTGTAACCTGAATTATCCATCCCGATAGGTTTCAGTATTTTCTGTTTCAGCACCTCCTCATAACTTTTTCCTGTCACCTGTTCAATTACAACTCCCAGTACTACGTAACCGGAATTACTATAACTGAATTGAAAGCCGGGTTCGAAATCCAGAGGTTTTTCCGAAAAAGCATTTACCAGTTCCCTGGGAGTCATTGTCTCGAATGCCCTCTTTTCAACAAAATCCGGAAAGTCTGTATAATTCGGAATTCCGGATGTATGGGTAAGAAGCTGATGTATAGTTATCCTGCTGCCGTTTTCAGCAGGGTACCATGGCAGGATATCTGTCACTTTATCTTCAAGTTTCAGCTTCCCCTCTTCATTAAGCTGAAGGATAAGCGCTGCAGTAAATTGTTTTGTAATTGACCCCAGTTCAAATTTTGTATCAACTGTATTCGGAACCTGCCACTCGTGATCAGCATATCCGTATCCTTTTTCAAAAATCACTTTTCCGTTATCAGCAACCAGCACTGAGCCGTTAAACATCCCAAGGTCTGAATATTGGGTCATAAGTTCATCTATCATTTCAGCCTTATCCTGTGCATTTAATCTAAAGGCGAGTACTAAAACAAATAAGAATGGAATCAGTAATACTTTGTAAAATATTCTCATGATAAATCCTTTTATTTTGAGTTCTTTTAACTTCAGCAGAAAATCTAACTTATAATTATCAGTTTAGGCTATAAAATTACATAGCCAGTAAATTTCACTGATAAATGATTGAAAGTCAGGCTTTACTCCTTAAAAGAGGACAATCCGAATTCCGCCATAAATTTTTCCTTTCCGGGGTAATTCACAAAAAATATTCCCATAATTATTATGAACATCCCGGCATAAAGAAAATCACTTGTAAGGAGATAGAAAGTTATACAGAAAATGTTAGCCCCTTCAAGCAGAGCAAATTTTATAATATTCGAAGTACGGTAAGTAATTAGCTTTTCTTCATCACCTGCTTTAATCTTTGAATTTATTGCCCGGTTATAAAGCACCTTTGAAGCCACTACCATAAGTACAAATATCAGTGGGACGATAAATCCCCACACCGTGCTGACATCTTTATTCAGTAACACCGTCCCGTTCTCAATAAGGATAAATGACACTACAAAGTAAAAAATCTGGCCTGCGGCCAGGGCAAAGAAGATAATTTTAAGCTGTTTGAAAGTATCCATAGGATTATTCTTATCCATATTAATGGTGTTATATAATTTA
This sequence comes from uncultured Ignavibacteria bacterium, assembly GCA_963774455.1. Lineage (GTDB taxonomy): Bacteria > Bacteroidota > Ignavibacteria > Ignavibacteriales > Ignavibacteriaceae > DATFVA01. The sequence continues at coordinate 62,477 of CAVZFD010000003.1, read as the reverse complement.
GAAATTCGGCATCGACTTTATTATATTTGCCTTTTTAATCAAAGATTTGTGTTATGGAAATTATTGAAAAGTTAAAAAAGATAAAAGACAGGTTTGAGAATATAAACCAGCAGCTTTCAGACCCTGATGTTCTATCAGACAGAGATAGGGTAGTCAATCTCAGTAAAGAGAGAAGTGACCTGATCGATATAGTTCACGCCTATGAGCTGTATAGTGATGTTCTGAAAAACATAAAGGGGAACAAAGAAATAATAAATGCGGGTTCTGACAAGGAAATAACTGAAATGGCGGAATCCGAACTGGAAGAGCTTGAAGAAAAACAGGAAAAGCTTGAAGAGAAAATCAAATACCTGCTGCTTCCGAAGGACCCGAACGACAATAAAGATATCATAATGGAGATTAGAGCCGGTACAGGCGGTGAAGAAGCTGCATTATTCGCTGGCAATCTTTTAAGGATGTACACACGTTACGCGGAAATAAAAGGCTGGCGCATTGAACTGATGGATATAAATGATACCGGACTTGGCGGGATCAAAGAAGCTGTTTTTTCTATAGGGGGAAATGATGTTTACGGAGACCTGAAATTTGAGAGCGGGGTACACCGGGTGCAGAGAGTCCCGGAAACCGAAGCAAGCGGACGGGTGCATACTTCAGCAGCTTCAGTGGCTGTACTACCCGAGGCAGAGGATGTACAGGTAGATATAAATCCGAATGATTTGAAAATCGACATCTACAGATCAGGTGGGGCAGGCGGACAGAACGTCAACAAAGTAGAAACTGCTGTCAGGATTACCCATTTGCCTTCTGGAATCGTAGTGCAGTGCCAGGACGAAAGATCTCAGCTTAAAAACAGACAGAAGGCTATGAAGGTGCTTCGCGCTAGATTGTATGACAAGAAGCTAAAGGAACAATCGGCTGAAATTTCCGCACAGAGGAAATTGATGGTAGGAAGCGGTGATAGAAGTGATAAGATAAGGACCTATAATTTTCCACAGAACAGGGTAACCGATCATAGAATAGGATTAACTTTGTACAATCTTTCAAATATTATGGAAGGTGACCTTGATGAATTGATTGAACAGTTAAAACTGGCAGACAGAACAGAAAAACTTCAGGCAAGCACTGATGAATAAATAAATCATTCGACCTTTATCGAAATCAGGCTGATGTCATCTTCAAACTTTCCGCTGGTAAATCCGTTTACTTCATCTAAGACTTCCTTAATTGGGTTCTCCTTTGAATTAATTTTCTGAAGTAACTCCATCAGCCGGCCGCTTCCCAACTGCTGCCCCTCTCCATTCCTTGATTCAATAACACCGTCTGTTAGCATAAGAATAAAATCACCTGACTGTGGTCTGATCTCTATATCCTCAAAATCAACACTTGAGCTGAAGCCGAGAAGAGAACCCCCAGAAATTAACTTTTCCACTTTATTTGCAGCGGCATTTTTGTATAGGATCGGTAGATCACCTGCCCCGGAATACTTTATTGTCCTGGTTTCATCATTTATCACCATCACTGATAATGTTGCAAAGACTTCAGAGATTTTTGCATCATCATAAACTGATTTGTTTACCTGAGCAAGAATCTGCGCGGGGGAAAATTCCTCAGCACGCTGTAAAACCATTCGCAGCGCCGTGCGCACATACCCTGCATACGCAAATGCAAAAAACCAGGCACCCCATTTCTTTCCCATTACATCTCCAAGAATAATAGCAAGATTGTGGTTATCGAGTGGAAAGAAATCAATGAAATCACCGCCCGGTATTCCCTGGAAAGGCTTATGCCAGTGTTTGATATTAAAACCGCTTATTACAGGTGCGGAATCAGGCACGACCTTAACTCTGAGAGAATCTGCGGCAGCATGAAGCTCAGTTACTATTCGCGACCTTTCCTTACCCAGACTTTTTAATATCGCATTAACTTTGGCCACAACAACCTTTGGTCCTGCCGTCTTAACAACATAGTCAGTTATTCCGAGTTCATAACCCTCAAGTATATCGCTCTCCTCTCCTTTTGCCGTAAGGAAAATAAAAGGTATTGTCCGGAGAGTCTCATCCTCCAGCAGTCGCTTTCTGAACTGGAAACCGTCTGTACCCGGCATCATTATATCCGATAAAATAAGATCCGGAATGAAGGATTCAAGTTTATGAAATGCTTCATCGGCAGACTCTGATATCACACATTCAAAGCCGGCTTTATTAAGGTTATATTCGAAGATCCTTATTAGCGACAGGTCATCATCTACAAGCAGAATTTTATTAGATGTGCTGCTGAAGGACTGCTGAAGATTTTTTTTGATCCCATATATCTTATAAATGGCAGTTCTTTTAATGAGAGCTTTCACCTTCATTAAAAGATCGTTAACATCAAAGGGTTTGGTAATAATGTCGTCACCGCCGGCCTCGAGAGCCATGGATTTATCCTCCATGGAATTTTTAGCGGTCACAAATACAAACGGAATAGCACGGAAATTCTCATTTTCTCTGACTTTCCTGCAAAACGTAAAACCATCCATTCCTTCCATTGTAACGTCACATAACACAAGGTCGATGAGATTAGAAGATAGATGTTGCATACCTTCTTCAGGTCCCGCTGCCTCAAGAACCTGGTAGTTATTTTTATCGAGATGATGTTTCAGCAGCTTCCGGATAACAACATCATCATCGATAACGAGGATCAGATCTTTTTCATTATTGTTCATTGGAATATCCTGGGCAGGGGGAAATGCATAGATACCCCGATGCCGGTATGAAATAAGCAGTTAAGAAGGGAAATGACCTCAAAATTACTCAAAAATGTTTAACTGTAACTCTCTATTGCGTCTTCACGGGTTCTGAAAGCTTCGAAAACCCTATGCAGACGGGTTAATTCAAACATAGAATGAACAGCGGGCTGAAAACCGACTAGTTTCAGATCTCCTCCAAGGGCAGTAGCTTTCTTAAGAGAAACAACCAGGGCACCCAGAAAAGTCGAATCGATGAACTCGCAGCTGTTAAGATCAACTACGAGATTCTTATTTCCCTCTTCAATATCTTCAGAAAGTATTTTCTTAAATTGTTCAGCTTCTTTTAATGTTGCTCTCTCAAGATTTACAACTTCAACAAGAATATTATTATGTTTTTCTTTTGTGAATTCCATTTTACTGCCTTTAACTTTTAATTACCTGTTTTCAATGTTATACTTTTCCATCAGCCTGTATATAGTCGCTCTTCCAAGCTGCAGTTTTTTAGCAGCTTCAACTATATTACCGCTGGTCACTTTCAACGCATGTTTAATAGCCTCTTCCTTCAGCTTCTCAAAAGGCACAACTGTATCGTCTGCAAATAATGCCCCGGAGATATCAGCACTTAATGTAGCTTCATTAGCTCTTAAATGAACCGGTAAATCTTCTACATCAATCACGTCTCCTTCACAAATAATCATACACCGTTCTATCGTATTTTCCATTTCCCGTATATTCCCCGGCCAGTTATATTCATACATGAATTTAAGTGTCTTTTTTGTAAACCCTTTAATTGCTTTTCCTAGTTTCTTGTTAAAGGTATCGAGAAAATGCTGGGCAAGTACAAGTATGTCGCCCCGTCTCTGTCTCAGAGGAGGAATATATATAGGGAAAGAATTCAGTCTGTAATAAAGGTCTTCCCTGAACTCTTTTTCGTCAACCGCCTGTTTAAGATCCCGGTTTGTGGCTGATATAATCCTGACATCGGTCTTGATAAGTTCAGTACCGCCGACTCTCTCAAATTCTTTTTCCTGTATAACACGCAGCAGTTTAGCCTGCAGAAGCATTTCCAGCTCGCCTACTTCATCCAGGAAAAGGGTACCGCCGTTGGCTATTTCAAATTTACCGAGTTTTCTCTGATGCGCTCCTGTAAATGAACCTTTTTCATGACCGAAGAGTTCACTTTCCAGCAGCTCCCTCGGTATCGAGGCACAGTTTACAACTGTGAAAGGTCCCAGTTTTCTCTTTCCATTATAATGGATGGCACGTGCAATAAGTTCCTTGCCGGTTCCGCTCTCACCGTAAATAAGCACTGTTATGTCGTTATTAAGCACTTTAGAAACAAGCTTGAAAACATCCTGCATCTTTCCGTCAGCAGAGATTATATTATCAAAACTATATTCCTTCTGAACATTTTCTCTGAGATTCTGAAGCTCCTTAGTCAGGTCATAGTTCTTAATTGCATTCTTAATTGCGGGTTCAAGCCTTTGCTGATCGATAGGTTTAGGAAAGTAATCATATGCCCCGTAGCGGAGAGCTTCAACCGCAACTTCGATGCTCCCCTGGGCGGAAAGAATAATGACGGGGAGGTTCTCGTCATAATGTTTTATTCTCTTTAAAGTTTCAAGCCCATCCAGACCTGGAAGCATAATATCTAAAAGGATAAGATCAGGTTTGGAACTCAATTTTTTAAGAACGTCTTCGCCGTTATCGAAGACTTCAACCTCATATTTCCATTTGTCCTTTACCCAGTAGGAAAGCAATTTCGAAATTGCAGGTTCATCATCAACTATAAAAACAACTTTGTCCACTCTTAGATTCCGTTTTTATTTATATTTATATTTTTTAGGTAATTTAATCAGCACCGAAGTACCCTTACCGGGCTCACTCTGGATCCTGATGATGCCCCTGTGTAAATCAACGATCTGTTTCATAACAACAAGATCCATATCATTCTCAACGAACTCTTTGCTGCCTTTTGAAGAATGATAAAATTTATGAAAAATGTAAGGGAATTCTTTTTCCGAAATCCCTGTACCCGTATCCGTTATTATAACTTCTATCTCCTCAGTGAAGTTTTTTACTATACAGGTTATTCTGCCTTTTGCCGGAGTGTATTTTATTGAATTGTTAAAAATTCCATATAAAATGAGCTTTATTTTTTCCTTATCTCCTGCAAGCTCTGCCGGGTCAGAAGGCAGACTGCAGGTCAGAATCAGTTTTTTATTCTCAATAGTGGGGGTTATGTCTTCTACAACTGATTTTACAAGCTCAGAAATATCAAAATCAGTCTTATTAAGTTCTATTTTTCCCTGTTCATATCGTGAAAGCTCAAGAATATCATTTATTAATTTCGCAAGTCTCTTCCCTTCCTGGAGAATTATTTCATTGAATTCGCTGCGCATTTCATCCGGCATATCTTTATCTGATAGAAGGGTTTCAGCAAACCCTATTATCGAGGCGAGGGGCGTCCTGAATTCATGCGAAAGGTTGGATACAAAGTCATTTCTTAACCTGTTAAGATCTGCAAGGACATCCTTATACAGATCCGACCGTGATTTTTCGATCTCAATTAATCGTTCAGCTTCTGTCAGTCTGTTTGCAAGGTTGATACTCTTGTTTCTAAGGGTTCTGAATTCTTTAAGGTTTTTGCCGGTACCCAGCATCCCTGCTATTTTATTATTTCTCTTAATCAGACTGCAGTTTATATGAAAAGATATTTCATTCTCATATTTGCCAATCAAGGTTACTTCTAGGTCAAGCTTTTGGCCCGTTGTAATGGTTCTTTTAAGCTCTTCCATTAGCCGGGCTTTTTCTTCAGACTTAACAAATTCAAGCAGATGTTTTCCCCGCATATCCAGCTCAGAAAAATCCAGACATTGCGCACCGGATTTACTTACTGCAATTATGTAGCCGTTTTCGTCGAGTACAAAAAGAAGATCATTGTATGAGTGCAGGAGTGTAGAGAATATAAGTTCGTGATTCTGCGAAAACCACTCGCCCTGCAGAATGTTATAAACTGAGACATCCTCGCGGGTACTACGATCTGTTTTGTCCTTAATAATACTTTGTCTGATTTGCTTGTTAATTTCGTTTATGTATTTTCGGATAGCTTCTGTTTTTGGTTTAGAGTAATTTTCTTTCAATCCGGAAAAAAGCAGAAGATAAGCAGCTCCCTGCGGCTGGATTTCGGTGATTTTTTCAAAAAAGAATGACTTTATATCCTTTTCAAGTGAAAGATAAAGGTAGGAATCTGATTCGGCAATTTTTTCGTTGGCTAACAAGTTTCCCAGGTATAGTTTCCGTAAATCATTACCCAGAGGATCAATATCAAAATTCTGATCATTAAAAGAGGCCATAATCTCAAACCCTGTGGTAGAGATTTTAATGATAAAACCTGCGTCAGTGGATGTTTCAACTGCCAGGAGTTCGAGGTTGTGGTTTAAAATTTCTATCATTTACGGACTTTTTACGCGAATGAGAATATAATTCTTTTCAAATTAATTCAATTAAAATCAAATCTTGTTCCAAAATTAGAAAATGCTGATTTCGATACATTCTGCAAATGTTCGTGTCTTAAATTAGTACTTTCTGACCAATTTCGGTAACTTTTTATGGTAAAAATTTTAAAGAGGGCTACTTATCTAACCCTTTTTGTAAATATCTTCCTGTTTATTATAAAAATATTTGTTGGGGTAATATCGAACTCAATCGCAGTCATCTCTGACGCCATCAATTCTCTCACAGATATTATATCTTCCGCCGTTATTTTGTATAGTGTCAGGGTATCTCTAAAAATGCCTGACGAAGAGCATCAGTTCGGTCACAATGCGGCCCAGCCGATTGCAGTCTTCCTGATAGCCCTTTTTACTGGTGTTGTGGGAATAAATGTAATTGAAGAATCAATCAGAAGGATTATTAACCCGGATCAGATTCATGTCAGCAGTACAGTTTATATAGTCCTTGGTATAACCATCCTGGTTAAAATTATCCTTACAAGATATCAGTCGAACGTCGGGAAGACATTTAAGAGTCCCGCTCTCAAAGCGAGCGCCGTCGATAGTCTTAATGATGTGCTTGCATCCTCCCTGTCCATTATTGCGGTGTTCCTTGTGGGACTTGGTTTTCCTTATGTCGATGGTATAGCCGGAATACTGATAGCATTTTTCATCTTTAAATCAGGTTATGAGATAGCCAAAGAAAATCTCGACTATCTTATGGGCCGGTCGGCAGGCGAACAGCTTTTACTTGAGATAGTTAACAGAGCTATGTCGGTAAAAGGTGTTGTTGGTATGAATGACCTCAGATCCCACTACGTGGGTAACAAATTTCACATCGAAATTCATATCGAGGTTGATAAAAATATAAGCACTGAAATCTCACACGATATAGGTACAAAAGTTAAATTCGCTATCCAGGAAATTGATGAGGTTCAGCAGGCATTTGTTCACATCGACCCGGTTTAATTATCGACCTTTTCTTTCTGAAGTGCCTCATAATATTTCCGGATGAGTTCCTCGTAATCCTTGCTGTAGCCTTCACGGACTGCTTTATTTAACTCGTCCCTGAGCTTATCTTTCCCCTCCTCTGTTGTCAGGTTCAATTCTGCCGGAGCCTTGCCGGCGATATTCTTACCCGAATTTGATTCTCTCTGCTTTTCAAAATCTCTTTCGTTTATGGATTTCTGTGCATCCAGAAGCTTGCTTAGAATCTTTTCCTGTTTCTGGATAAGATCATCATCCAGTTTCTCTGAATTCATATCGGTTATAACTTCCTGCATCCGGTGCATAACATCCTCAAGGTTGGCAGGAATCTTTTTTGATTCGCCCGATTGTTTTGCTTCCTTGTTCAGCTGGTCCAGCGATTTCCTTATTACATCCTGCTGCTGCGAAAGTTTCTGAAGCTGCGACTGCTGCTGCGGGGATAGTTGTCCCTGCTGCATCTGCCGGAGCATCTGGGTCATGTTGTTGAGGTTCATTTGCTGTCCCGACATCTGCTGCAGCTGCTGCATAAGCGACATCATTCCTCCGCCCTGTCCTCCCTGCATCATCGATTCCATTGAACCCTTCATCATTGAGGCAGCTTCGTTTATCGACTTCATCGCTCCACCCTGAAGACTTTTTGAAGTCATTCCGTTCCTGCCCTGCATGCTCTGGACTGCCTGGTTCATCTGCCGGAGCGCATCGCCAAGGCTCTTTCCCATTTCAGGGGAGATCGCAAAAGTTTTCTGGGAGAGGTCTGCCATCTGCTTCATTATGTTATTTAGACTGCTCTGGAGATTACGCTGCTTCTCTGCATTTTCCCTGAATTGGTCTGAATTAGGATCAAGCTTTTCTGATTCTTTCTTCAGATCCTCCTGCTGCTTTGAAAGGGTTAAAAGATTATCCAGGATCTTCATCATATCATTCATCGTCTGCATCTGATTCTGCTGCTGCATCGACTGCTGCATTTGGGAAAGCTGCTGCTGCATATTCTGCATATTCTGAGATATCTGCTGCTGATTCTGCATTGCCTTCTGCTGCTGGTTCTGCTGGATCTGCTGAGATGACTGCTGCGACATCTGCTGGTTCTGCTGCTTTTCAAATTCATCAGAAAGCTTCTGCATATCTTCTGCAGGCATATCCTTAAGCTCACTCATTTTCTGCTGCAGTTCTTTCATTTCTTCGGAGAGCTTATTCAGATCTTTCGTCACTTCATCCTGCTTTTTACTCAACTCTTCAGGGTTATCATTGGGATTTTTCTCCCCTGTCTCCTTGCTGATTTCATCCTGCTTTTTCTGAAGTGCCTCCGTCCGCTTGACAAGCTCATCCATCTTCTGCTCTATCTGAATTCTTTTCAGGAGGTTCATCGTCCTTTCAATACTCTTCTGAAATGCTTCCTCATCCATTTTCATATTCTGCATCTGTTCCTGCGTCATTTGCCTGTTCATATTCTTTAAGACATCCTGCATCTTTTCCATAAGCTTCTTCAGCTCGGGACTTGTCATCTCATCCATCATTTTCTGAAGTTCCATATATTTTTCCATCGTCTCTTTTGAGAGCAGGTTGTTATCCTGAAGTTCCTGCTGCATCTGCTTTAGCTTATCGCTTACCTTGCTTACTTTATCCTGGAGCTGCTGATATTCTTCCATCGACTTTTCTATCTTTTCCTTTTCCTCCCAGGTAAGTTCTTTTTTATCCTGCTTAAGTTCCTGGTCGATTTTTTCGAATTTCTTCTGCAGTTCTTCAGCCTGTTTGAGCGTTTCATTCAGATCATTTGATGCCTCAGTCTGTGTGTTGTCGGCCTGCGAAAGTATTTCGTCAAGGGTCGGTACACGGACGGTATAGGCGGATGATTTTGTTCCTTTGGGACCGCTGACATAATCATTATCGAAAATCTCCAGGTAATAGGTCACTACATCCTCTGCAGCAAGATCCAGGTTTGCCAGGTTCCAGATATAATTAACCTCCTGCGATTTTAATCCTTTATCCAGAGGGATTTCAATTTTTGAATAGGCCGTATCGACTTTCTTATATTTTGAAGAGGAAAGCCTGTAATTCAGGATCAGTTTTGTAAAACCGTAATCATCACTGATCTTTGAGAGCAGCGTCAGCCTGTTATCATTCGCAAGAGAAGTATTTTTTCCCGGCTCAATAATGTCAATTGAGGGATAAGCGTCAGACAAACTTTTTATTGTATATGTTATAGGTGAAAGGTTTTCGTTTTTGTTTTTATCGGTGATTACAATTTTATATGCGTCATCTTTTCTTATAATGAATTTACCCTCAGCCTCATTATTATTTAACTTCATTCCGATCTCAGTTGAATCAGTGAAGACAAGCCTGGCTTCCTTCAAGTCCTTGGTCGATGTAAGCCGGATGTTTACGGTGGTTCCCGGCAGTCCCGTAACATTTCCATTATCTTTCTGCACGACTTCGGGAAGTTTCGAGTAGCCCGGAGGTATAACTTTTACATCGAGCGTTTTAATTATAGGCGGATCAATCACCTCAATGTTATATATTTTACTTGAAACATTTCCGGAGAAAGCATAATATTTTGTCGTGGTTCTTATAGATTTTACGGGGAGCCTGTAAACTCCGCTTGAATCGGCTGGCAATTTCTGCATTTCAAAATCCGTCTGCTCTTCAGTTTTCGATGCAAGGTTTACTTCCTTTGGTCTTTCACCTTTCACTCTGATGGCTATAAGGATGTCATCCCCTTTGGTAACCTGTATATCACCGGGGGTGACTTCAAACGAAAACTTCGCAGGGGGAATATATTCAGTATTAAAATTCAGTACTCTGCCCGAGGCTGATGCTAATCCCGGTACCAAAAAAAAGAGAAGCGCAGCACCCATAACCGCACCCGCCAGGTAGAACAGCAGTTCCCTGGCTTTTTGAAAACTTACGATGGATTCGAACTTAAGTTCATGGGTTTTGTTATATACCTGCCGGAATGCCGCATCGCTTAATGATCCCGAATATATTCCCGAAGAATCAGACGCTGCCAGCTGCATAGCGTTTACAAGTTCATCCTTTATGCCCGGGAAATTCCTTCCTACCCTTTTGGCGGTGCTGTAATAATCGGGTTCACCTATAACACCCGAATACTTAAGCAGCGGGATCAGGAAAAGTAGAATAAAGGCTGCAAGGAAAATAAGCAGCGTGAATAAAAAGAAGTATGTCCTTATGGATGGCGAAAAATTGCCTGCCAGTTCAAGCAGTGAGAAACAGACAAAGAGAATCAATCCTACAAGTAATGAAGCCTGGAGGCCTACCGATGCAATAAAGGTGTATTCTTTTTTTCTCAGCCGGGTAAGCTTCTGTAAAATTTCTTTGTAATATGTTGAATCTTTACTCATAACAAAATCTTACTCTGAAAGAGCGTAAACTACTAAGTTAGTTCCAAATTTCAATGCTTCCTCCCTCTTTGCCTCAGGATCGTGATGCACCTCAGGATCGGCCCATCCGTCGCTGGGATTCGACTCATAAGTATAATAAACTGCAAGCCTCTGATCAATGAAGATCCCGAATCCCTGCGGAGGTTTGCCGTTGTGTTCGTGAGTTTTGGGAGGACCCGAATTAAAATTGTAGAAAATATTATATAGCGGAAAATCAAATGGAAGCTCTACAAAATCTTTTCCGGGAAAAACTTTCTTCATTTCACGGCGCATAGCTTTATCAAGTCCGTAGTCGTCATCAATATAAAGGAAGCCCCCGCTCTCAAGGTATTTTCTGAGCCTTGAAGCCTCATCCTCAGAAAACACAACATTACCGTGACCGGTCATAAATAAAAATGGATAATTAAAAATTTCATCTGTCGAAAGATCAACAAATGTATATTCCGGCTTGACTTCGATATTTGTATTGGCTTTAATATAATTGAGCAGATTTACTTCAGATGAAGGATCGTTATACCAGTCGCCCCCACCATCATATTTTAACCTTGCGATCTGGAATGCCCTGCCTTCCTGGGGTAATGCAGCCGCGGTGAATAGGAGAGTGAATAAAAGAGCTTTTACCATATAATAAAAAAGTTCGGTTTTTTTCAGGATAATATCAAAAAATTAAGGCAATAATCAGATAAAAAGAATGCAAAAACAAATAAGTATTACCGAAATATTCAGGTTGTTCAGGCAATCCCGGGATAGCGGGTCCTGCTGAGTAAACCAGTGAGCTGAAGCGGTTCGGTGAAGTGCGGTCCCTCCGGGTATTCTTGTGCAGTAAGATCCTGCAGGCGCGGTTTGGTGCACTGAGGTCCGACGGCAGGGCGGTACCGTGCAGTTCTTCGCGGAAAAGTGAGGGCTGGTGCATTCCGATCCCTTAAGCTCGATTCCGAGCAATGCGTTTCGATTAGGACCGGTACAGCGCAGAGCAGTCACGACAGTAGTGGATTCCCAGGATTTAGAGGTCATATTCTGCTCAGCATTTTGTCTGGACTTTTCTTTATGATTTATTGGTAATCTAGCTGTTGAAAATTTTAACAGTATGTCATTTATGGCAGACTGCTTAGTTGTTGGTATTTATGAGCCTTTTATAGGCCTGGCATGAGCCTGGTGGAATCAAAATGAGACAATTTGAAACCACTCAAAAACGCAATTTTCAGCTGTTGAAAAAATCTATAGTATGACAGAATGGCAGTGTCTCAAAAAAACAGAAGCACCAGCTTCATGGAGTAATTCAGTCTGTATTTCAAAAATAAGAATTATATCCTCTTGAATGGTGAGGGATTTGATTGGAGGGATCGACGATTCTTTTTATTTTCGTTTATTATAATGAGAAGAGGAGTTCTTAGTATGGCTAAAAATTATTGGCTGATAAAATCAGACCCGCAGGAATTTTCCCTTGAGGATCTGAAGAAGGCTAAAGATAAAACAACCTACTGGAATGGCGTACGCAATTTCCAGGCGCGTAACTTTATGAGAGATGAAATGAAAAAAGGAGATGCGGTTCTGTTTTATCACAGCAATGCCGAACCGAATGCTGTTGTAGGCATATGTGAAATTGCCAATGGAGGCTACCCCGATCATAGTCAATTCGATCCTGATGATATTCATTTTTTCCCTTCGGCAAAAAAAGAGGATCCCACCTGGTTTATGGTTGATGTGAAGTTTGTAAAGGAATTCAAACATCCTGTTACGCTTGAAGCAATAAAAGAAAATCCCCGACTAAAGAAAATGAAACTTGTTCAGAAAGGCAGCCGCCTTTCCGTAATGCCCGTGGGGAAGGATGAGTACGAAGAGGTGGTGAGGATGGGGGAGGGAGGATTGAAGATTTAAGATTGAAGATTGAAAATTGAAGATTGAAGATCGGTAAATTAAGAAGGTCTCGCTTTCTAAAAGTGTTACTATCTTATGTATGGACTTTTAAAAGTCATTAAACTATAAGATTAGAAAAATGAACATCATATTAGAAAGGAGACCTGTATGCAAGAAAGGGAAAAAAACAACAATAATCAAACCATAGAGATGTATGATTATTACATCAGTCTTGACTGGTCGATCGAAGGTGCAGCGCTAGCATATATGAAATCAAACAGCATAGAGCCCAGGGTAAAAGATAAAATTCCCGCAAATATAAGGTTGATTAAAGAACACATAAAAGAATTAAAGGGAAGTAAAATATTAACTATTGAGGAATCAACCGGTTCACAATGGCTGTATGTGGAGCTGAAGGAGATTGTAGATAAAATAATAATATGCAACCCATTGAGAAACAGGCTGTTGGAGGAAGGATCCAAGACAGATAAAATAGATGCAAAGAAACTCTGTCAGCTGCTAAGAGGAGGGTTGTTAAAGGAAGTTTACCATACGGATAATGAAAAATATAAAATAAGGAAACTGGCAAGTGCATATGAAGACCTGGTAAAAGCGGAGGTAAGGGTAAAAAATCAGATATCTGCTCTCTACAGGGCAATAGGAATAAAGAGTAAAAGAGGAAAGGCTGATTATAATAACAGCGATGAGACGTTGAATTTCATATTAGAAGAAAAGACCAGGATCCTAACATTATTGTTGGAAGAACAAAAGAAGTATAAAGAAGTCTTTAAGAAGATATCAAAGAAAGAAAAGATCATTCAAAAAATAGAGAGAATATCGGGGTTTGGTCCTTTACTGGCAGTACAGGCCTATGGAATAGTAATAGAAGCCGCCAGGTTCGAGAACAAATACAAGTTTTGGGCATATTGCGGGCTGGTAAGAAACAAAAGAGAAAGCGGAAAGACAAGCTATAGCAAAAGACATAAACTTTACTCAAGGAGATTGAAAACTATATTTAAGATGACTACAAAGGCTGCATTAAACGGAAAAAACGATATCAGGCAATATTATGAATGTATGCTTAAAGATGGCTATAGTCAGAAGGATGCAAGAAATGCAATAACCAGGTACCTGGCTAAATCCTTTTACGCAATAATGAAAAATGGAACGGATTACGAACCCTACTATTGGAGGAAGGAGCCGGAGATTAGAGCAGCATAAATAAAGAATATGCTGTGAGCTAATAGAATCTGTGATGGAATCCGGAAAGGTAATTTTAATTTCCCGGGAATGAAGTTCAACAATTTTCATGCTTCATAGAAAGCCAAAAGATCGGTTAACTCTTCCCGTTATTCTGAAAAATTTAACGTAGCCATCAAGGCTCATATAGACGAATAGAAACTATTAAATCGATTAAAGAAAAAATTACTTAATACAGAAAGTTGATATTTTGCCACAGCGAAAGCGAGCCCAAAAGCAGAGAAGTAAAATATTTTACTTGCGGATAACTACGTTCTCTTGACTTTTTTCTTAATAGATGAATATTGAAGATTGAAAATTAAAGATTGAAGATTTAAGATTTAAGATTGAAAATTGTGAATTGAAGATTTAAAATTGAAGATTGAAGATTTAAGATTTAAAATCGAAGATTGGAAATTGTGAATTGAAGATTTAAAATTGAAGATCGGTAAATTAAGAAGGTCTCGCTTTCTAAAAGTGTTACTATCTTATGTATGGACTTTTAAAAGTCATTAAACTATAAGATTAGAAAAATGAACATCATATTAGAAAGGAGACCTGTATGCAAGAAAGGGAAAAAAACAACAATAATCAAACCATAGAGATGTATGATTATTACATCAGTCTTGACTGGTCGATCGAAGGTGCAGCGCTAGCATATATGAAATCAAACAGCATAGAGCCCAGGGTAAAAGATAAAATTCCCGCAAATATAAGGTTGATTAAAGAACACATAAAAGAATTAAAGGGAAGTAAAATATTAACTATTGAGGAATCAACCGGTTCACAATGGCTGTATGTGGAGCTGAAGGAGATTGTAGATAAAATAATAATATGCAACCCATTGAGAAACAGGCTGTTGGAGGAAGGATCCAAGACAGATAAAATAGATGCAAAGAAACTCTGTCAACTGCTAAGAGGAGGGTTGTTAAAGGAAGTTTACCATACGGATAATGAAAAATATAAAATAAGGAAACTGGCAAGTGCATATGAAGACCTGGTAAAAGCGGAGGTAAGGGTAAAAAATCAGATATCTGCTCTCTACAGGGCAATAGGAATAAAGAGTAAAAGAGGAAAGGCTGATTATAATAACAGCGATGAGACGTTGAATTTCATATTAGAAGAAAAGACCAGGATCCTAACATTATTGTTGGAAGAACAAAAGAAGTATAAAGAAGTCTTTAAGAAGATATCAAAGAAAGAAAAGATCATTCAAAAAATAGAGAGAATATCGGGGTTTGGTCCTTTACTGGCAGTACAGGCCTATGGAATAGTAATAGAAGCCGCCAGGTTCGAGAACAAATACAAGTTTTGGGCATATTGCGGGCTGGTAAGAAACAAAAGAGAAAGCGGAAAGACAAGCTATAGCAAAAGACATAAACTTTACTCAAGGAGATTGAAAACTATATTTAAGATGGCTACAAAGGCTGCATTAAACGGAAAAAACGATATCAGGCAATATTATGAATGTATGCTTAAAGATGGCTATAGTCAGAAGGATGCAAGAAATGCAATAACCAGGTACCTAGCTAAATCCTTTTACGCAATAATGAAAAATGGAACGGATTACGAACCCTACTATTGGAGGAAGGAGCCGGAGATTAGAGCAGCATAAATAAAGAATATGCTGTGAGCTAATAGAATCTGTGATGGAATCCGGAAAGGTAATTTTAATTTCCCGGGAATGAAGTTCAACAATTTTCATGCTTCATAGAAAGCCAAAAGATCGGTTAACTCTTCCCGTTATTCTGAAAAATTTAACGTAGCCATCAAGGCTCATATAGACGAATAGAAACTATTAAATCGATTAAAGAAAAAATTACTTAATACAGAAAGTTGATATTTTGCCACAGCGAAAGCGAGCCCAAAAGCAGAGAAGTAAAATATTTTACTTGCGGATAACTACGTTCTCTTGACTTTTTTCTTAATAGATGAAAATTGTGAATTGAAAATTGAAAATTGAAGATTTGTCAGAGTTTGACAGCTTTTATTGAGTACATCAGGGGAATGATATCTTCAAGTCCTTTTATGCGCCACCAGCCGTCGGTTCCTTTAATGGTATTCGCAAAGCAATCATAAACGCTAAAAGGAAATTCGTTCAGAAATTCTATCTTAAGGTTATGTCCGGTAAGACTATTAATAATCTCACTGAGGGAATGATTCCATGAATACTGAATGTCACTGATGTCTGCATTCCTGTCAGCGTATGTTCCTGTAATTGTTTCCTTTATAGGCTCCTCCGATTTAAAATAGGAATACTGAAATCTTTCAAAGTTATCGTCGAACATCCATGCTACAGGATGAAATTCAACCATATAAAATATTCCTGAGGGTTTCAGGAAATGAGATATTATCTCACCCCATCTTTTCAGATCGGGAAGCCAGCCCACAACACCGTATGATGTGAATATAATATCAAATTTCTTACTGAGAATTTCTTTGAGATCGTAAATATTGCAACAGTGAAAATCGACGGGAATCCCCGTTTCTGCTGAAAGGTCTTTTGCGGTTCTTATTGCCTCTTCAGAAAAATCAACTGCCGTAACAGCAGCACCGAGCCTTGCCCAGGATAAAGAATCGAGTCCGAAATGACACTGGAGATGCAGCATAGATTTACCCTTAACATCGTCAAGTTCCTCCAGCTCAATAAACCGGAGAGAATTTTTCCCTTTACGGAAGGATGCTACATCATAAAAGTCGGATTTAAAATGGAAACTAACTTTTTTATTCCAGGCTGTTTTATTAGCGTCAAAAAACTTCTGCATCAATTAATATTTAATTTTTTATCCGGGTAAAAATCCTTTTTCATAAGGAAATGGGGAACCGTCTCAAAAAGCGTATGAGATGCGGAGATAATCCTGTAACCATTTCTTTCATAAAAAGGAACCGCATTCTCTCTTGAATGTAGTATAACGTATTTTGCTCCGAGCTGCCGTACCTCATCTTCAAGCTTTTTCAGGATCACAGAACCCAGTCCTGTCTTCTGAAACCTGGGCTCTACTGCCATAAACCTTATCTGAGCCTCAATATCCGTATTAAAATGTGCCCGGCCTACGGCCACAGGAATCCGGTCGTCTATGCATACCATCATATGAAGCGCTCTTTCCTCAAGCTCATCCTTCTCAGATCCCTTGTTCTGTTTCCAGGGCTCCCTGAGAAGTCTCCACCTCAAATCGTAATAACGTTCGAAATCCTGCTGTGTTTCAGGCTGTGTGATAATCATAGCTGCCTCCCTCAAATTAATTAGTTATCAGTATACATACATAAATCTGTTTCATAAGTATAGTACACAAAACTATGCCAGAAAAAATCCTGTAGCTTAGATGAAATAAAACGCTGGATTTATTCGCAAATCTAATGGAATTCTTAACCCGACTTAATCATTAAGCTGCAGGGTGTCATCTTCGCCGTCAGCGCTGTCCAGAAGGGTCCTGGGCAGATTTTTTGAAGTTTTCGCACCCAACTCCCTGATCTTTTCTGCCCTGCGTACCAGGTTGCCGTTTCCATCTTTCAGCTTCCTCATTGCATCCGTGTAACAGCTTTTCGAATCATCGATTTTCCGGCCGACGTTCTCAAGGTCCTCTGCAAAACTTACGAACTTATCATATAGGGCGCCGCTCTGCCTTGCTATCTCAAGCGCGTTCTTGTTCTGATTTTCCTGACGCCAGATACTCGCTATGGTTCTTAAGGTCGCAAGCAGGGTTGAGGGACAAACAATAACTATGTTCATTTCGAAAGCGTCGCTGAAAAGCGAGTTGTCATTCTGCACTGCAAGCGCAAATGCGGGTTCAATCGGCATGAACAGAAGTACGAAATCAAGACTATCAAGCTTATAAAGATTCTGATAACTCTTGCTGTTCAGGTTCTTTAGATGCGACCTGATTGAAGTCAGATGCTCACGCGTAGCAAGTTGTTTTTCCTGCTCATTTTCACAGGCACAGAATTTTTCATAGCCTATAAGTGAAACTTTTGAATCTATTATGAGACTTTTATTGTCGGGAAGTTTAATAATTACATCAGGCTGAAATCTTCTGCCGGATTCTGATGTAATGCTTTCCTGCACGGAATATTCGCGCCCTTTTACAAGCCCTGACTTTTCAAGCAGACTCTCAAGTATAAACTCTCCCCAGTTTCCCTGGGTTTTGCTCTGCCCCTTCAAGGCTTCGGTAAGATTTTTGGCCTCCTGAGTCACCTGCTGGTTCAGTTCCTTCAGCATTAAAAGCTGTTCCCGCAGTGAAGCATGACCTTTTATGCTTTCCCTGCTGCTCTCTTCAACTTTCTTCTCAAACTCGGATATTTTCTCTTTTAAAGGATTAAGGATCTCACTAAGTTTTTCCTTGTTTTGCTCAGAAAACTTATTCCCCTTTTCTTCAAAAATCCTATTGGCAAGATTTTCGAATTCTTTCGTGAATTTCTGCTGAAGTTCTTCTGTTTCACCTTTCTGTTCGGCTAATCTTTCTTTCAGGTTATTGCTGGTTTCTTCCGATCTTGATACTGCTGATGATAGTTCTACTACTTTGTTCCTTTCCTTAACCAGTTCACCGGCATTTTCCTGCAGCGATGTCTTAAGAATATTTTCACGCTCTTCAATCCTGGCTTTTTCAGATTGAACCTGGATTAGCTGATTTTTCAAATTCTCAATCTCTTCTGTGGAAACTGCCGAACCTGAACGTGCTTTAAGTATAAGCCAGGCAGTTATAAATCCAATAATTAAGCCGACAATTAAAAATAATATGTCCATTTATGATTACCCTTCCAGTCGGATGTTTATAAATAACCTAAGGTTGTCTTTAACAATCCTTACAAAACAATGCTTCGAGCACCTACAAAATCATTAGCAGCGAGTCTTCGAGCGGAGCAATCTCATACTAATCTCGACTGCAATGACTTGCAGGAGCTCCAAAATTCGACCGCAATGACACCGCAGAAACGGATTCTCATCCCAGACTTCCTGTTTCCTTTTCAACTTCTTCAAGAATTTCACACGACCTTACAACTTCTTTCATCTTTGTATGATCTGGGTATAGAGGTCTGTCAACATCCAGATGATCAACGTACTTCCTTATCACCTCTTTCGCTTTCGCAACGCCTTTACCTGTCTTATGATCTCTGAAATCAAGTGCCTGTGCAGCAGCCATAAATTCAATTCCGAGAACTCCGCAGGCATTATCAAATATCTGGGCGTTTTTAATTGACGTATTCATACCCATAGAAACAAAATCCTCCTGGTCGGCTGCAGCCGGAATAGATTGTATTGATGCCGGTGCTGATAAGATTCTTTGTTCAACAATAAGTGAATCAGCGGTATACTGACTCAGCATCATCCCCGAATACATACCTGCACCTTTCGTAAGGAATGACGGGAGTCCAACGCTCAAAGCCGGATTCAACAGCCTGTTTAGCCTGCGCTCCGAAAGTACTGAGATCATCGTTACAGCCGCACCTACCATATCCATAGGAAGTGATACAGGCGTTCCCTGGAAATTGGCACCCGTTAATGTAACCTTATCTTCAGGAATAAAAATCGGGTTATCACCTACCCCGTTCAGCTCTATCTCCACCTGGACTTTCGCATATGCCACAGCATCGTGAGCAGCACCAATGACCTGGGGAGTAGAACGCATTGAATATGCATCCTGTACCTTGCTCTTAACTTTTCCTGTCTGCAGATCTCCTCCTTTAATGCATTTCATTATGGCATTAGCACTGCGCACAGAACCTGAAAATCCGCGCAGTTTATGAAGGCGTTCGTCGTAGGGTTTAAGGTTTGCATGAAGAGCTTCCAGCGACATAGCAGCAGCTATTTCAGCCTGTTTCAGCCACCTGTTGATATCATACAGGTGAATTGCTCCCATCGCAGTCAGCAGGTTTGAACCGTTTATTACTGCCAGTCCGTCCCGTGCCTGCAGACCTGGAACTTTGATACCTGCTTTTTCAAAAGCGGTTTTTCCTGATAGTCTTTCACCATTATAAAAGGCTTCACCTTCTCCCATCATTAACAGAGCAACCTGCGACATTGGAGCAAGATCTCCGCAGGCGCCAACAGACCCCTTCTGACATACAACAGGTGTTACACCCTTGTTGAGCATTTCAACCAGTGTAAGAGTAATCTCCGGACGGCACGCAGAATTACCATGTGCATGAACATTTATTCTGCCTGCAATAGCACCCCTGACATATTCAACAGGAGCGGGATCACCTATGCCTGCCGAATGATTATAAATAAGAAACTTCTGAAATTCTTTAACCTGGTCATCATTCAAGTACGATTTCTGAAAACTCACCTATGCCTGTGTTCGTTCCATACATTATCTCGCGTGCCTGAAGTTTTTCCTCCAGCATATTACGGCAGACTTTAATTTTTTCAAGCGAGCCGGAATCCAGTTCTACTTTTTCATTGAACCGGGCTATTCTTAAAAGTTTTTCAACTGTTAGCCCGGAACCATTTAGTACGATAGACATCATTTCTCCCATAGATGTATAATAAGATGTTCACAAATTTAAGAATTAAGCGTGAGAAATAGGAAGTAATAATAAGTTATTAACAGAAACTTAAGTCCGGGAAAGCATTTTCTTTATCTTTTCTGAGTTCTCCCTGTTTGCCCTGTATTTAATGTGGATAGTTTCATCGTCATAATCAGTGGAAATAACTTCTGCCATCGTATGTATTTTTGCTGCCTTCCGTGATTCATGTAAACCGAGGTTAATATCCTCTACAACATACGCTGATTCAGTTATTTCAACCAGCTTTTCTTTTAACTGCGAAACATTGATGCCTCTTTGTGCCGAAAGGATGATACTGTCAGCATACTTGTTTTTTACATACGCTATCCTGGTTCTGTCTGTCAGTGCATCAACTTTGTTAAAGATATTTATCTGTGTTTTATTGTCGCTTCCGAGTTCCTTTAGTGTCTGTTCTACAACTGCAATCTGATCTTCAAAATAAGGATGGGTTATATCTATAACGTGCAGAATTATATCGGCTTCTCTTACCTCATTAAGAGTACTCTTAAACGAAGCTACCAGGTTGGGAGGAAGTTTCCGGATAAATCCCACAGTATCAGAAAGCAGCAGCTTTTCCTTTTTTCCGAAATCCAGGGTGCGCGTTGTTGAATCGAGTGTGGCAAAGAGCTTATCCTCTGCAAATACATCAGAACTCGTTAATAAATTAAACAAAGTTGATTTTCCGACGTTGGTATATCCCACAAGAGTAATCTTTACCAGGTCTTTCCGCTGTTGACTCTGGGTATCTCTCTGTTTTTCAATCTTTATTAACTTTTCTTTAAGATGGCTGATCCTGTTGCGTATCATTCTACGGTCAGTTTCAATCTGGGTTTCACCGGGACCCTTGGTGCCGATTCCGCCGTACTGCTTTGATAAGTGAGTCCATGCTCTCGTCAATCTCGGCAGCATATACTGCAGCTGTGCCAGCTCCACCTGTGTTTTAGCCTCATTCGTCTTTGCACGCGAGGCAAAAATATCAAGGATAAGCCCGCTTCTGTCGATAATCTTTTTATCAACCAGCCGCTCGAGATTCCTGAGCTGCACGGGAGTAAGGTCGTCATCAAAAATCACAAGGTCGATCTCATTCTGCTCAACAAGGAAAGCCAATTCTTCGGCTTTGCCCTTACCTATATAGAATGCAGAATCCATTGAAGGACGGTCCTGAATTAATTTCATAACAGTTTCCGCGCCTGCAGTTAGTGCAAGTTCTTCAAGTTCTGAAAGGTGTTCTTCGACAAGTTCCCTGCTGGTATGCTTAGTATCCAGCGCAGCTAATATTGCTCTTTCGTTTGTCTTTGAGGGTATATCTATCATTCACTTAACTTTTTCATCAACTATATAATAAATAAAATATGACCAAATATCCAATGATTTATTGCCGTGAATCTTTCAGATACTAACAAGGTCACGTTTAGCGCTTCTGGATATTGCCATTTCCACCATTGCAGTTATGAGCGCTGCAATTAAAAATATTCTCCATAATTCTGAACCGAATCTCGACTGCATCACTATCTCAGAGGGATTTTCATTTCCCTGAATTGATATATGTTTTCCCTTGAAATGAATTTCATCAAGATATTTCTCAAAATCACCGCTTGTAAGATATTGCGTAACCGATTCTCTGGGATCAGCATTAACCGAAATCTCTGCGATATCTTTTTGTCCCGAGTAAAATTTATAATTACCGGTAAGATCTGTTTTGTTATATGATACAAAATTCAGACTTCCGGATTTTTCAAGGTTTATAAGTTCTCCTGTCTTATCCGGCCGTTCAACTTTAACCTGTGGAAGTACTACACCGGAAAGAGAAACAGTAACGGGCTGGCCGGCGAAGTATTCATTTTCGGGTTTGTCTTTAGACGCAAGATAAAAAACAGACTTAAGCACTAAAGGGGCGAAGATATTCTTAAGCGGGAAATTGCTCCAGCTTAACACAGGTGAAGTATTTAATAACAGCACCCTGCCCTTGCCGATTTTATAATCGCTCAGGAATGATGTTCCGTCTGTCAGTGTAATAACATTTATCCCCTTACCCTTTGTGGAAATATTATAATGATAATAAATATCAGGCGACTGCAGTTTTTTAGTATCTGATGAAGAGAAAATGTTTCTGAACAGAGGATGATCGTACTCTACTTTTTCGAAGGCAACTGCATTGCCTGTCTCATTTATTTTTCCGGTTGCACCAGTTGGAACGGGAAGACCGAGTCCGGAAGTTATTTTTGCAAAATCAGTGACGGAGGTATTCTCACCCGGAACCAGGAAAAGACCCCCTCCGTTTTCAACATAAGTTTTCAGCCTCTCAATGTCGGATATGTTTTCAGCACCATCGATAATAACAACACCGAACTGTGAAAGATCAAACGATGAGAGCTGGTTTAAATTCTTTTCAGTTAATTTAATCGTACCAGCCTCGCCGGAAAGATTCAAGGCTGTTTCAATAAACTTTATATCCGCCTGGCTGTCATAGAAAACCGCGGCAGGAATTTTATCGGGTATAAAAAAGTTTGTATATCTTTTATTATCCTGAAGAATATCATCATCTTCAAGCTCTGCAAGAGCATCAATATATCCTGATGTTTTGGCAGCAGCTTCCATATTAATTGACTTTGATTCGCCCGGAGAAAGAGAAATACTCTGCTGGGCACTTCTTTTTCCGTCGATAAATAGTGAGACAACCGCATTATCGGCTTGACGTTCGGAATAATTAGTAATTGCTGCCTCGAAACTAACAGGCTTATCTTTTTCAAAAATCCGGGTGAGAACATCGAATTTATCTATGCCGAGGTTGTAGATATCTTTCCCGGAAAAATCAAAAGTATAAAGCTTTATTTTATCATTTAGCAGACGGCTGAGATCAGGAAGGGAGCTTTCCTCTTGCAGTCTTGTTTTCTGAAAATCGGATAACAGGTAAATCTCTTTGTTAAAATTCCTTGAATTGTTCAGAATTTCACCGGCTCTTATAATAGAATGATTTAACGTACCGCTGGAAAAAGAAATATCTGTCTCCCTGACCTGTTTCCGGAATTCAGAAAGGTTTAAAGTAGGCTTTATCTCCTCATTTCCCTGGTCGGATACGAGTACAAGGGCAGCTTCATCACCTTCCTGCAGGTTATTCAAAAGGTCAATAATTGTCTGCCTGGCCTGATTAAAGTAGGAGCCATTCGGACCGACGGCGGACATACTGAAAGTATCATCGAGTATGAATACTGACGTTGTTTTTGCAGCGGAAGTTGTACCTCCCAGAGCAACACCTTTCAAGGTTGGTCTCGCAAACGCTGTTACAACCAATAGAATGATCAAAACCCTTAAAGCAAGCAGAAGCCACTGCTTCAGTTTCAGTTTCCTGATCTTATTCTTCTGGAGCTCTTTTAAAAAGGAAAGAGTACTGAATTCTATCTTCTTAAGTTTCTTTAGATTTAAGAGATGAATCAGTACAGGGATGCTGGCTGCCAATAAGCCGAATAATACCGCAGGGTTTAGAAATATCATTGTGAAAAAATAGGGGTGAAAATAAACAAATTCAACATATGCAAAAGTGCATTTTCAATTTTTTCTGAATGAGATTTTCGATTTTTTATGTTTGATAATTTTATTCATCCCAAAAGAGTTAGATTACCTGTAAATGAATTCATTTACCACGAGACCTTTTATTTGCATCTCTTTAGCATAAAAATCTGCTGCTTTTGTTTCATTTTTATTTTGATAAATCCTGCCAAGACCCAAGTAAGAAAGTACATTGAGAGAATCTATTGCCAGAGCTTTATTATATATTTTCTGAGCTTCAGTAATATCACCGGCTATAAAATAAGCATCCCCAAGTATCCTGTAATCATCAGCAAAAAAAGAAGGAGCAGATTTAACAGACTGGTTGAAATCATTTATTACTGAATTTAAATCTGCCAGGGTTTTGCTTCTCTGATAAATATGGAGAGATTGAAAAAGATTCACATAATCATCCACCCAGCCATGATTAATTTTTGCTGACAAAATATCCGGATTTGTTAATTTTAACTGTTCTTTTGTCTTTCGCGAATAATAATATAGGTGAATTGCAGAGGGCCTCGGTATAAATTGAATATAATAAAAATAAAAGAACTTATTGTTGGTAAATAAAGCTCTTTCTGCGTATGCGCTTGGCTTGCTTCCTGTAGAGAATAAAATATAGTCTGGTTTACGTGAAATTATATAAGATGAATTATATTTTTTTTCCTTCCATGAAATAGAATGGTCATTTGATATTTCCGGAATAAATTCCGGATTATGTGCAACATATGCATCTGTAAGTCCCAGCATATCAATTACTGTAGCATCCGTATAATAAGAAAGTGATCCTATAGTTGAAACAGCTATTGTAAGCCTTCTGTTTCTGATCTGTTCCAGTCTGTTTATTACACTTGCCTGCATTTTAAATTGGTTTACCAGAGCAATTTCATTATCCCTTATACCACTAATTTTATCCTTGCAGTGTAAATAATTATAAGCTCCGATGGCAATTGAAATTGTTAGTAAAATCATTGTGGCACTGTTCGCCGGTAAAAGTTTTTTCTCATTGCTTAGGATAATTACCTCCTTCAAAAACATCCCCCAAAGAATATAAATGAGTGGTAATATTACCAGCCAGAATCGATGCAAGGATAAGACATCTCCTCCTATAATTACAACATATAGAGAATAAATAAAAATGATTAAATAAAACAGAGAGGTTACAAAATCAAATTTTCTTTTTATTAGCAAAATAATTGGCAAAACAAAAATGATTCCGTAAAGCAGGTAATCCTGATTAAATGATAAAAGGTACTCTATTCCGCGACCAAAAGTTGAAAATCCATAAGTAACTTTCGCGTAGTATGTGTTTGGAAAAGGATAACCATAGTACAACAACCGAAAAATAGTCTGAACAATAACGGGTATTATAAAAATAGAAACTTCAACAAGATATTTTTGTGAAAATATTTTTCGTGGAGATTTTATCTTTCTCTGTTCAATCGCTATGAACAATACTTTGTGAATATATATTATTAAAAAAAATAAAATACCTTCCGGACGGGTCAATGCGGATAAAGCAATAAAAACAGGCGTATAGAAATTTAAATTATTGGCATTATTATTTTTTATATAAAAATATATTCCTGTTAAAACCAGGAAAATGAAAAAACTTGTTTCCATTCCGCTGGAAGCCCAGTATGAGAATGCCCCTGTAAAAGTAAGTAAAAAAACCGGCACAAAATTTAATAATATCGAAGATTTATTTGGGTAGTTTTTATCCTGATACTTTTGATTAATTAATTTAGATATTAAAAAAGTGATACATAATGTGGCAATTCCAAAAAAAGAAGATAAAATTTCAGAGAAACTTACGATGTTTATTTTCAATAAAGCAGGTACAATTAATATCATTGTCCACAGAAAATTAGTATACCCTTCCACTCTTTCCCCAATATTAAAAACAAGACCGTGCCCTTCAATGAAGTTTTTAATGTATCTAAAGGAAATAAAAGCATCATCCTGAATATGATTTACATTATTCATGATAAATATGAATATAATGATCAAGGATATGAGTAGTAAAATATCAATGCCAATACTATCATTCCCTCTTTTTTTCGAATTGATTTTTGTATCCTTGTTTATATTTTTATTTTTTTTCATTTATCCCTGATGTGTTATGATTTTTTCCAGCCGGATTAAAAATAAAATTGATAAAAAAAGGGAACAGAAACCTGCTCCCTTGAATTCTTTGACTCAGGTATTATTTCAAAGATGTTATGAATTCTTCCTGTGTAATATGCATTTGTCGTAAAATGCTTCGAAAGGTTCCAATCGGAATTTCTTTTTTTTTCATTGGTAAAATTACAATATCACCTTTTGCATTTTTAAATTTACCATGCGATCCTTTTTGAGATACTAATCATATGCAAATTTTTTTTAAAACTTTTTAGATTTCACGTGAAGAATAAAGCCTAGGCATAAACTTTTTCTTTACCAACGATGACTGAATCTATCTGAACAAATTCCAGGTTTTCGTTTTCAAAATAAAGTTCTACAGCCTCTTTAAAATTTTCACAGCTTCATCAATTGTTTCGCCAGAAGATGATACTTCAACATTTAAACATTTAGAGACATAATATTTATCTTCTTTCCATACCACAAAACTTATTTCTTTCATTACATCACCTATGGTCTAATTTATTAAAATCAAAATAATTACTTATTCATTTCAGCAATAAGATTCAGGGCACTTCCCGCTTTGAACCATTTTATCTGGGCATCATTCATTGTTTGATTAAGCATTATTTCATCTGTTTTACCATCACTATGCTTTACGACTAACTTCAATTGTTTTTCAGGAGCAAGGTCCTTTAATCCCACAATACTAACCTTATCATCCTCGCGGATTTTATCATAATCAGCCGCATTCGCAAATGTTAGCGGCAGCATTCCCTGCTTCTTCAGGTTTGTCTCGTGTATCCTTGCAAAGCTTTTTACAATTATAGCTCTGCCTCCCAGGAACCGGGGTTCCATTGCTGCATGTTCACGACTTGAACCTTCACCGTAGTTTTCGTCCCCGATGACAACCCAGTTAACGCCTTTGGCTTTGTATTCACGGGCAACATCCGGAATAGATTTGTATTCACCGGTGAATGTGTTCTTTACTTTTCCTGCTTCACCTGTAAAAGCGTTGATGGCACCTATAAACATATTGTTTGAAATATTATTGAGGTGTCCCCTGAATCTTAACCAGGGACCGGCCATTGAAATATGGTCCGTTGTACATTTGCCTTTTGCTTTCAGAAGAACAGGGAGGTCTTCAAGATCTTTACCGTTCCAGGGTTCAAATGGTTTTAAAAGCTGGAGTCTTTCGCTGTCAGGATCAACTTTAACCTGGATATCACTTCCATCCTTTGAAGGAGCAATAAATCCTTCTACACCTTTATCGAATCCTCTCGGAGGTAATTCCTGTCCTACCGGAGGATCCAGTTTTACCATCTCTCCTTTTTCATTCTCTAGTTTGTCTGTTAAAGGGTTAAAGGTAAGCTTTCCTGCAATAGCAAGGGCTGTAGTAAGTTCAGGACTCGCAACAAAGGCCAGTGTTTCAGGATTACCGTCATTTCTTTTTGCAAAATTCCTGTTGAAGGAAGTAACAATCGTGTTTTTCTCGCCTGTTTTAACATCCATTCGCTTCCACATTCCTATACAGGGCCCGCAGGCATTTGCTAAAATTAATCCTCCGAAATCTTCCAGTGTCTTAAGCTGACCGTCCCGTTCAATAGTTGATCTTACCTGCTCGGAACCTGGTGTAACGGTAAATTGAGATTTTATCTTCAGACCTTTTTCAATCGCCTGTTTTGCAATACTCGCCGATCTGTCGATATCTTCATAGCTCGAATTTGTACAGCTTCCTATGAGAGCTACACTGATTTTTTCGGGATAACCGTTCTCCTTAACTGCTTCTTTCATTTTTGAGATCGGCCAGGCCTTATCGGGGGTGAACGGACCGTTAATATGAGGCTCAAGTTCGCTGAGATTTATTTCTATTATCTGGTTGAAGTATCTTTCAGGGTTCTTCATAACTTCATCATCGGCCGTAAGTACATCCGCGAGACCTTCTGCAAGTGCAGTAACATCAGCACGATCTGTAATACGAAGATAGGCTGCCATCTTTTCATCGAAAGGAAAAACTGAAGTTGTAGCCCCGATTTCAGCACCCATATTGCATATGGTACCTTTCCCCGTACACGAAATACTTGTTGTTCCATCACCGAAATATTCTACTATTGCTCCGGTTCCTCCCTTAACTGTAAGTATCCCTGATAATTTGAGGATAATATCCTTCGCAGAGGTCCAGCCATTCATTCTTCCTGTAAGCTTAACTCCAATGAGTTTCGGCCATTTCAGTTCCCAGGGCATTCCTGCCATAACGTCCACAGCATCAGCTCCGCCAACTCCTATTGCAATCATTCCTAAACCACCGGCATTAGGGGTGTGGGAATCCGTTCCAATCATCATTCCGCCGGGGAATGCATAGTTTTCAAGTATAACCTGATGAATGATACCGGCACCCGGTTTCCAGAAACCGATTCCGTATTTCGCGGATACGCTTTCGAGGAAATCATAAACTTCTTTGTTCTCCCCGGTGGCTCTCAGAAGATCGTCTTTTGCACCAACCTGCGCCTGGATCAGGTGATCACAGTGAACGGTTGAGGGAACAGCCGTAGTTTTTCTTCCGGCAGACATAAACTGGAGAAGTGCCATCTGCGCTGTTGCATCCTGCATCGCTACACGGTCGGGTGCAAGTTCAGCGTAATCCTTTCCGCCATTTAGCTCACTTTTGGGTGCTTCCCATAAATGAGTATATAGGATTTTTTCCGCATACGTAAGCGGCCTGTTAAGGACTTTCCGGGCGGTCTCAACTTTACTCCGGTATTCCGAATAAACTTTCTTGATCATTTCAATATTTGCAGCCATGATATTAACCTTTTATTCAATTTAATTTGTAATCAGACTATAAAAATACAAAAATCGACGAAAATATACTCATTCTTTTGAGTGGCATAAAATTGGTAATAACATTTCAGGAAATTTAGTTATTAATGAACCAATTAATGGGAGCACCTAATTGAAAAACGCTTCGATTTTAATAGTAGACGACGAAAAAAATTACCTCGAACTTATGAAGTCACTTCTCCAGGAAGAAGGTTACGAGTATATTATTACTGAGTCGGATCCTCTAAAGGTGGAGAGCATACTTAAGAATGAACAGGTCGATATAATTCTTCTGGATGTTTATATGCCCGGGATGAACGGTCTTGAACTTCTCGAAAACCTGATACCTCAATATCCCCAGATTCCTTTTATAATGATAACCGGAGTAGATGATGTGCAGATAGCCCTTAAGGCTATTAAGCTTGGAGCCTATGAATTCATAACCAAGCCTCCGGAAATCGACAGATTATCTTTAACAATAAAGAGAGCCCTGGAACAGAAACTCCTTGAGAGGGAACGCGATACCCTCAGGAAAGGGGTAGACCTATCAGAAGTATCCAATGTAAAATTCAGGGAGATTATTACTGAGTCGCCCGCGATACTGAAAGTTTTTGAATTAATAGAGATTTTTGCTCCCACAAATGAAACTGTATTAATCACTGGCGAGACAGGAACCGGTAAGGATTTAATAGCCAGGAAAATACATCAGCTTTCGCCCCGTAAAACTAAACCCCTTGTTACTGTGAACCTTGCATCAATCTCTCCAAGTCTTTTTGAAAGCGAGCTTTTCGGACATGAAAAAGGATCCTTTACAGGGGCCACAAGCGAAAGATTAGGTTATTTTGAGGCCGCAAACGGTGGAACTATTTTCCTTGATGAAATAGGTGAGATGCCCAGGGAACTGCAGGGAAAACTTCTTCGGGCAATCCAGTATAGCGAAATATACCGCATCGGAAGTACCAAACCTCTTAAACTGGATATAAGAATAATCACTGCAACTAACAAAGATCTTCTCGAGGCAGTTAACAATAAAGAATTCAGAGCTGATTTATATTACCGTTTAAATCGCGGATACATTAAACTTCCTCCTCTAAGGGAACGCGGTGAAGATATAATAATTCTTTCTAAATATTTTCTGGAGACGGGAAATAAAACCTATAATAAGAAAGCAAAAGGATTCAGCGTAAAGGTTTTGAATAAACTGAAGAGTTATTCATTTCCCGGGAATATTAGAGAATTGGAAAACCTTGTATTAAATGCAGTTGCCAAAACAAAAGATAATGAACTAATAACGGAAATCGATATCCCCGAGGGCTATAATAAAGAAGTGCAATCCCTCCCCTCAGAGAACAATCTGGTTACTATCGATTATGCCGTAAGGAATCATATATTTAATATTATGAAACACGCTGACGGAAATGTCCAGCGCGCAGCGTTAATCCTCGGTGTGAGTGAAAGAACCCTCCAGAGAAGGCTTCAGAAGATCAGAGAAAACGGTAGTTAGTTCTGCTAAATAAGTAAATTTTCCCTGCCGACGTCAAAAATGACACAAAAGGTTATCGGTGGTGTTGTCTGTAAGACAGTTAGTTTCAAATTGAACGAAACAATGAACGTGAAAAACACAGAATTGATACAATAAATGATGTCAGGGTAAATCTGAAATCGAACGGTACTTCTAAGTTCTTGAAATTTTAACGAATACATTTTCCAGGGGTAGATTAAATTCCAGCGTCAAATGTCAAGTTTGACGTCAGAAATGTCCTTAATTCCTAAACTGACAGATCTGATATTATATATTTAACCTGAAAAAGAAGTACTGAATAGGGTATAATAGTTGAAACTCTTTGTCAATTAAAACTAAACTGCAGGGAAAATTATGAACAGTGTGCAATCTATGTTAACCATGGGTGCTTTAATCCTCCTCTCTCTTTCATCTTTAAATTTTAATAGTTCTGTCCTCGAGAATTCGACCGCCCAGATTGAGAATAAAGTTTATCTTACTGCTTTTTCACTTGCGGATGATATGATAGAGACAATAAAACAGAGGAGTTTTGATGAAGCAACTGTTAAATTTCCTACCGGTCTTGCTAATCTGACGCCAGCCAATAATCTTGGTCCCGAATCCGGGGAAACATATCAGACATTCAATGATATTGACGATTATAACTTCTATAATAAAACGGTAGATGCTCCTCACGCAGAAAATTATGGAATAGTCTGTAGAGTTTATTATGTAGATAGTTCTGATCCGGATAATGAAATAAGTACACAGAGTTATTATAAGAAAGTTACCGTAACTGTCTCGAGCCCTTATATGCGGGAAGACGTTGACCTATCATTTGTATTCACTCTTAAATAAAGACAGATATGAACATAATAATGGATCTTCTTGGCGCTTCCTTAATAGGGGGGATTGTGATGCTGCTTATAGTTAATCTCAATGCATATTCGCAGGAAACAAAGTTTGCTTCGGATGCCGACCTCCGGCTTCAGCAGAATGCCAAAACACTAGCTGAGATAATAAATGACGATTTGAGAAAGATTGGGTACAAGTATTCAGGTACTGCTATCACTGAAGCTGATCAGCAGAGAATCTCATTTAAGGGGGATATTAATAATGACGGCAGTATGGACCAGGTAACTTATTTTCTAGGATCAAAAGCTGATGCTGAAACTACCCCTAATCCTGACGACCGTATATTATTCAGGGTGGTAAATAATGACACAATCGGCGGTCCCACCCTCGGTTTAAGTGATCTGCGATTTTCATATCTGAATAATAATGAAAATGCTACCGCGAATCCTGATAGTATTTGTTATGTTAAAGCGGAAATCTGGGTTGAGACCGTGCTGCCTGTAGGAGGAGAATATCCATTCACTTACTGGGAACTAACTATAAATCCGAGGAATATTTAATATGGGAAAAGGAATTTTAATATTAGTAGTGGGTGTGGCTGGATTAATCACCCTGCTGATTGTCAATCTTAATGCTAATACAAACAGGAGTCTTGACACCACGCTGGATATGTATAAAACGACCCAGGCAAGGCTGATATCAAACTCCGGGATCGAAGTATATTTAGAAAAAATGAGGAGAGATAAAAATTTATCAGGTACATTCATGGACAATGAACTGCTTGGCGGAAGATATAATTTATATATCTCTGGTCCGGATTCAAATTTAACCATAAGGTCAGTTGGTTATTATGATGATAAGATACATACCAGTATCGTGAACGCAAAACGGAAGCCGGTTAAAATGCCTGGTGTAAATTCAGCATTATATATTTCATCCAATAACGTTTCGCTTCATCTTAATGGTAATGTAGATATAGACGGAACGGACCATAAGATGAACGGGAGCGCGGGTACAGGATCCCCCCTGCCTGGAATCGGCGTTGATGATGCAACTGATAGTGCCTACGTAATAGATAATATAAAGTCCAAGATTTCTGAAGATATAAAAGGACTGGGAGGGGCGCCTAGCGTTTCAACTGTGCCGGACACAACTGACTGGCTTGGTTTATCAGAAGATTTTATCTTCTCTGCAGATACCATACTTACTACAGGAACGTATTCAAGTGGTTCGCAATTTGGTACAGAAGATAAACCTATTATTACATATTGCAACGGCAATGTGAACTTTACCAGTGCAACAGGCTATGGGATAATGGTTATAAACGGAAATATGACCCTTAGCGGAAATTTTACTTACTATGGGGTGGTAATTGTCTATGGTCAGTCATCAATCAGCTGTCAGACCATCGGGAATAATGGTATATACGGAGGAGCCATTCTTGTGGGAGAAGATGTGTCTGTTGAATCTCAGGGAAATGCTAAATTTTATTACAGCTGGGAAGCGATTCAGCTTGGACAGCTTAAATTAAAATCATCCCGGTTTGAAATATTAAGCTGGCTTGAATAGAAAAACTTTTACACTTATTTACTCAAAAGGGTACTTTTTAAGTACCCTTTTTTAGTAATTTATTTTCCACAGTGGTAATTCTTTGGGATTTGCATTGTTGTTCCGCATTCTGACAGACTTGATTGCCTTCATAAGTATAAATTAGATCCGGCCCAACTTTATCAGAAAGATAATCCCTGATCTGCAAAAAAAGTACTGACGGTTGTACAAATACTAGCTATTCTTTTTCAAACTAAAGATTTATTCTGCTCATTAGTTTATCATGGTTTACTTCATCAAGAAATTCTCTATGTCCATGTCCGCTAATATTTTCTTCCTTCCTGCTGGTATTTACTTGACTGACCAACTGCCTGATGGGCAATTCTTGCATGCACGAAATCAGTAATGGAAGTTTGAAAATTCTGTCTCACAGATTGGACTGAGCACCTGATGGATACCTGTTGTATAAGCCGGTCTGATACTGTCGGGATGCCCAGAATCCTTTTACCGCCGCCGGGCAGTTTTGGAATTCAGAGTTATTGGCCTCCTCATTCTATACATCTGCCTCGTATAAGGTTTCTGTTCTTCAGATCAGTGTTTTGCTATCGGCATCCTTCAGATTCCATCCCACGATAAACACCCTTGTCGTTCAGTTAATGATTTCTGTTACCAGGCTCTTGCAGGACTTTAACCCTATAGTGCAAGCGCCCTACCGGGCGCACCAAAAACAAAAAGGCTGTCCTGATGGGACAGCCTTAATTATGATTCAAAAATTTATTTTACTCATACCATGAAAGTACTTTGTAGTATTTGGTTCGGGGAAAAAAGGGAGGAACCATAGTTAAAAATCTCTGATCAAACTTATGAACATAGCTGTAACCATGATCAGGAACATATTTTTTGCCGTCCCAATAATAATGAGCGGTTGCTTCAATACTCTGTGCGATTACACCTCCTAAAAGATTCATGTTATGTGCGGAGGGATACTCACCGTATCTTTCTATTGCGAGCCCACCTTTTTGAGAATATATAGAAGCCTGAATACTTATATCCCCGCGGCTTTTATCAAAATCAAGCTGTACCGATTTCTCTGCCACCATACCAAGCATATCCTGTGAGTTTGGATCTGTAAGAGGATTATCCTTATAAATAATATCACTGGTAATATGAATCATACCAGCAGTGTTATCACCTTTTTGTGAAGCAATAATAGTAGCCTTTCCGCTCACTGTACCTTTTACATAAATATTACCCTTCTCTACATAAATAACTCCGTTGGGAGAATAAGTGCTTAAGTCCTCTGTTAACGGTGAAGTCCAGTGCTTACCGTTATCAATTGATTCAGAATGCGTTATTGTTCCACCACTATTGAACGTAAGCTGAACTTCAATTCTTTTATTTTTATTTGTTGGATCCTTAAGAATTCTACCATTATTATAGGCAGCTATACGTATGGCAGATGTATCGAATTCGAGAGGAATATCAACTCCTTCTTCATAACCACCAAGGAACTTAGGGTGAGATTTAGCATCATACAGTTTATAGCCATTTTTAGTCGTTGTATAGCCAAGAAATACAGGATCACCGTAGCAATTAAGATAATCGTTGGTATGGAATGGTCCAGAAAAAGTATCGCCTGTGGCAGCCCATACACTGCCCATCAC
Organism: uncultured Ignavibacteria bacterium; assembly: GCA_963774455.1. Classification (GTDB taxonomy): domain Bacteria; phylum Bacteroidota; class Ignavibacteria; order Ignavibacteriales; family Ignavibacteriaceae; genus DATFVA01. The sequence goes on along the minus strand of CAVZFD010000003.1, from coordinate 28,218 downwards.
ATTATAAAAGTTTCCGTACTGAGCGAAGTTTTTTGGGGTCATTTTAACAATAGTTGTATCAGAATATTTACCATATGTTCCTATTGAAGTAATTTTCTTGTTATCAGTTCCTAAGGTGTCGACAGTTACATTCAGTGTTCCGTCCATATATGAAATATTACTGTATCCTGCATCCCAGTACTTGTTAAAAAAGACCTGACTAACAGCCATATTAGCACCGCTGGTTGCAATATTATGAGCGTTTGTGGCACTATAATATTCCACATAATTATCAGTTGCTTCGTTTGAGTAACTTAATAGTTGTCTGGACATTATGGCGAAAATAGTACTGAAGCCCAATATGAGAAATAATGAAGCCTTTCCGGACATTTTATTTTCTCCTTATCTTTTATATAAATTTCTTGAAATTAGTCTTATTTGCTGCCAGTAAGCCGTTGTATATTCATTATTAAAAGCTGCGGGGTCTTCAACCCTAATTCCTACCTGCATACTTTCTATTTCCCTGGTATCAGCTATCGGCTGAGATAATAAGTTTTCAAAAGTATCAAAATAAAGTAAGTTAAGCTGAACGATATTAGTTGAGACTATTAGAGGTGTTTCATTATTTATCTGTCTATAGAGAATTCTGTCTCTTGGATTTGGGGTGCCGGCCAATTCACTTGTCGGACCAAGGTAATAATAAATATCGTCGAGGTCACCATCACTATCAATGTCTCCGCGAAATTTAAATGCGCTTGTGTCCGCTCGCCAGATCAAGTGCAGAGTATCATCCAGAATTGTTTCATTGCAATAACCCATTTTACGAAAGTCGCTTTCCATCATCGTTGCTAGTGAGGAAAGGTCCCGTTGTAGTATTCTATCATTACCCCAGAGCTTATCATTTTTAACCGAATTTTCATTCAATTGGAGCATTGATATGAGGAGTATTCCACCAATGATAGTTGAACCAAGTATATCTATCAATACTGAAAATCCCATTTAAACCTCTATATTTTTTTCCAATAACAAAAGACGGAGCTAAGTTTAATTGTATCCACCATATACTTGCTTGAAATATAAACTGTAATCTTTTTGTTGAATGTTTTAGTAGCGATAGCAGAATCAGGTTGAGAAGGATTTATATAGTTAACTACGCAATGAACGTGAACCGAATTTGTATCATTAGGAATTGAAATATCTCTATTCAAATTGTTATAATCGTCAAAGTCATTAAAATTTGGGTCAACTTCCAGTTTATCAGGTCCCAGGGTATTTGAAAGCTGAGAAGGCGATCCACAAAAAGCGTTATAAGTGTTTTCATCAAAGGCTTTTTTGTTTGCTTCTTCAATTACGGAGGTACCGATTGAAATAGCTACGAGGCCAAATTTGCTATTTCCCATTTCTTCCTCAGTATGTAATTGGGTGGTGTTAACTCTTAGAATCAAAAAAGATAAAAGCATAATAGCACCGACCGATAATAACATTTGTCCTGTATTCATCTGTAAGCTCGATTGATTTAAATTTACTCTTGCATAATGAACAACTTATATGCCATCGCAAAAATAGTATCATAGATAAATTCATTAGTTAATAATTGTGCCTTTTCAGGAATTTGACGTATTATTTACCTCAGGATGAGACTAATTTAACCGACAGAAAAGACGGCAATATCAATTCGTGTCGAATCCTGACTGCAAATAAAATCCTTTTTAGTTTATGTTTATTTTGCTAAATTGACATCTAAAGGTGTAATAATTTCTTGATTACAACTTAAAATTTGCTATTTATGTCTTCATTTCTCCAAAATTTGAGAGGTATGATTTTTGGTTGAATGATAAGGAATTAGGGATGAACGTATAAAATGTTATCTATGGATTATTTCGACAAAGACGGTGATAAGTGGTCAATTGAAAAAGGTGACTGGAAAAGTCATCAGTCCGAATCACATTCTGATAAGAAGAAGCTGCCTATGTATAAAGCCGGTGGATTTGCTTTGCTGTTCCTCGTTCTCGCTGTCCTGATTGCCTTCATAACGATAAACTAAAACCTTTCAAACTAAAAATCAGAAAGATCATCCCTGATAAGTAAAAGAAGCGCTGACTGTGGTACAATTAGCAGTTTTTCTTTTTCAAACTCAATTTCGTAAGCTTCCTTACGGAGAAATATAGCCAGGTCTCCTTCTTTGGCCTGCAAAGGGATATACTTAACAGATTCTTTTGCTTCCTTCCAGGGTTCATCTTCAGCATTTGTACCTGTAGGGTAACCGGGACCAACCTTTATAACATATCCGCTTTGAATTTTATCTTTTTCTGATACACCCGGAGGCAGATATAAACCGGAAGCAGTCCTTTGTGATTCTTCAGTAGCACGCAGAAGAACCCTGTCCCCTACTACTATAAATTTATCTATGTTCTGCAAGTTATTTACCATCATATTAAAATTTCAATTTCTGTTACAAAGATAACTAATGGCCCTGAAAGAAATAATATCATTTCCTGGTAGCGTTAATAAGGACTGGAATTGAAAGCCTGATCAGACTATCGGGGATTAAGTTAAATAATGATTTCTTAAGTATAATATTCTGTACTAAACGTGCAGTTGATGTTCTACGCAGGAAGTGTTTTTTCCATTTTGCATTATAAGCCTGTCCTGTCCAGGAAAAATTACGATGGTTTTCAACAGTTTCCCTGATTATGTCAGATGCTATTTTGGCTGATTGAAAAGCCATGCCGATACCGTCACCTGCAAGAGGAGCTATTATTTTTGCGGCATCGCCTATCATAATTATTCCATTTTTAACTAATTCTTTCGCTCCAAAATAAATACTCCCTGCCCCGTAAACTTCGCGCTGTTTCAGGTCAGGAACGTGATTGTTAAACATTGCCCTAAGGTCAGGATTATCTTCAAACAGTCTTGTTAAATGCTCTGAAGGCGAAATAAATTTTTGTTTTTTCCTTCTGAGGAAACAGAATGTTACCTCTCCCCTTCCGACTGTATTCATTCCGGCATATATATTATCCCCTCGAAAAATATAAATACAGGAATCATCGATGTTGGAAAGTTCGTCTTTACATAAATGGAATTTTATTCCGTAATAACCGGTATTTTTCCCGGCAAATTTTCTCTGAAGGTTTTTATCCGGCAGGGGGTATTTTCCGAAAGCCCCGATCACAAACTTCGATGTAAATTCCTTTATCTCTCCTTCCGATTTTATCCTTACAACAAATTGCTCTCCTTCGTTCACAATTTCCCTCGCTTCGGCAGGCTGGTATAAATTCGAACCGGAATTCACAGCCTCATTAAGAAGAAATTCATCGAATATCGAACGTTTGAGTGAAAAACTTTCAAACCGCAGTTCTGAGCTAAACACCCTCTTTCCTGAAATGAACCTGAACGACTTGATTTTGTTGGGTTCCAGGTCAAGGAATTTTTTTTCCAGATTAAGATACCTGAGCTGTTCAATAACTTCCAGCGAAAGAAATTCGCCACATAATGTTTCCCTGGGAAATGCCGTTCGTTCAATCAGGGCAGTTCTTAATCCTGCTCTTGAGAGATAGATAGACGAGACCGCGCCCGCAGGTCCTCCCCCGATAATAATGACATCAAAATCAGGCTTTTTCATTCTCCACCGGGGAAATTATTACGAGAAATCTGAACGCCCACATTTTCCGAATGATATAGTTGTTGATACCCGCGCGGGATAAAATTGACAGCAGGTCTTTTTTGATGAAGGCTCTGCGGACGGACAGAGGACCGTCATTCATTACAAATTTGCTGCGGGAAAAAAGCATTGTTAGAAACCTGATACCGGTATATGCCAGGATATTTCTTCTCAGGTCATTTATTATGATGCCGTTTCTGGCAACACCCAGGAAATGTTTCAGCATTTTGACGATTTCCTCCTCACTGAAATGGTGGAGAAAAAGCGATACATGAACAACGTCAAAGGATCTTTCTTTGACCGGCAGTTCTTCAGCATCGGCACAGATAACATTATGACCGGGATGAAGGTTTTTCTGAAAATGACAGGAATATTGATTCATGTCTAATGAATGAATATTCAGCGGGTATTTTTTATTTAAATCAAATAAAACGTCCGATCCTCCTCCCCCCACATCAAGTATTTTAATTTCCGAAGATTGATCGTTATACAAATTTTGTATTCCCTTTTCAGTGACAGAAATGCCTCCAAGATACCGGTTGATTATATGCAGCTCTTTCAAGGCTTTTTCTATCCTGTTATCTCTGATGGAGAAATTATCCATCAACTCCGGCTTTGAGCTTCTTTTTAAAAACATCAGGCTCCCCTGAATAGTGCGGTTTCCATTGTTAGTCCCGGACCGAAAGCAACTGCACAGCATAAATCACCCTTCCGTACTTTGCCTGAGTTGATTATTTCTTTAAGTACAAACAATATTGAGGCTGAGGATAAATTGCCGTAGTTTTTTAATACAGTCCTGGAAGGAACCATCTGAGCATCCTGCAGTTTCAATCCCGACTGCAGTGAATCGAGTATAGCTCTTCCGCCGGGATGGAGTGCCCAGTGTTTTATTGTACTGATATCAATACCTTGTTTATCGAGCAGTGATGTAAGTGCCGGAACAGCTTCGTTTAAAATTATTCTAGGCAGATCGGATGAAAGCAGCATCTCAAACCCGGAATTCCCTATTTTCCATCCCATATATTTTGAGGAATCTTTAAATAAGATTGAATCGGTCCTTATTAAATCAAGCTTAGCATCCGGACTGTATTTTGGAGAATTCGAGAACAAAGCGGCTGCACATCCATCAGCGAAGATAAGGTTCGCCAGGATGTTGTCGCGGCTGGGTTCTGTCTGGAGATGAAGACTGCATAATTCAACTGAAACCAGCAGGGTATTATTTTCGTTTGAATTATTAAGCGCCTGAAGTACTGATTCCATTCCAATGAGAGAGGCCGCACAGCCCATAAACCCGATGTTCATTCTCTTTACATCAAACGGAAAATTAAATTCATTTATCAGGTAATAATCAATTCCCGGGGCAAAGAATCCTGTACAGCTGATTGTGATTATTTTATTCAGATCTTCGGGTTGGAAGTTTGTTTTATTTATTACTTTCTCAACAGCATTTTTGGTAAGTATCTTCGACCATTTTTCATACTCATCCATCCGGCGTTTTGTATCAGGAGAAATATAACTCCCGTTCGATGAATAAAATTTTTCTCCGGCGTCTGGTTCGGCATCAGGAATTACAATAGATCGGTTATCAATGCCGGAATGCACCGCTGCAATATCAATTAGTCTAGAAGCAGCATTGCTGCCCGTCATTCGTTTTTTAAGCTCAGAGGCAGCTTTCTCCTGCGATACAATATAAGGCGGAGAGGCGGTTTCAATATCTATCAGCATAATATCTTTCAGGTTAAATGCATTGAATAATAATAACAAAGTAATTGAGTGAGTTTGTTCCCTATCTCAATATTTCAATTTACTTCAGTTTCTGCTTAAATTGACCCTATAAATATAATAGTGATATATGAATGAATTTTGGGATAACCGGTATTCTTTGGAAGAATTCGTTTATGGCACAGAACCAAATGAGTTCTTCAAAACAGAAATAAATAAGCTTCCACCTGGTAAACTACTTGCATTGGCGGAAGGTGAAGGGAGAAACGGAGTATATGCTGCTTCCCTCGGCTGGAAAGTTAATGCTGTTGATTTCAGTAGTGTGGCAAAAGAGAAGGCATTAAAGTTGGCCGCGGAAAAGAGTGTACAGATAAATTTCACGGTAGCAGACCTTGGGGATTTTTATCCCGAACCGGAAACATATGATGCGGTTTCAATGATCTTTATGCACCTTAACCCTGACTTATCAAAGATCGTACATAAAAGAGCTGCTGATGCCCTGAAGAAGGGCGGGAGAATATTAATGGAAGTTTATGCTAAGGAACAGCTGGGGAAAGACTCCGGCGGCCCGCAGAATTATGATATGCTTTGTTCTCCTGAAGAAATAAAAGAAAATTTCAGCGGGTTGAAGATAGAAAGACTTTCAAAGGAATTTGTTCATCTGAATGAAAGCAGATTTCATACTGGTGAGGCTGCAGTTTTAAGGTTTGTCGGTCTAAAACAATAATGAAGAAGGTCCTGTTCATAACATATTTCTGGCCTCCATCCGGTAAAGCTACTCTCCACTGGCCCCTGAACATCATTAAGTATCTTCCACCCTCAGGGTGGCAGCCTGAAGTACTTACGATAGAGAACGAGTCATTCACGCAGAAGGACGAAAGTCTGCTGCAGGAAGTTGACCCTGGCCTCAAGGTATACAGATCAAAATCATTAGAACCTTTTAATATATACAAGCGATTTACCGGAAAAGAAAAGGACGAGCAGCTCGTTGCTTCTGAGACTATTTCTACCGAAAATAAAAGCCTATCCCATAAGCTTTCCATCTGGATAAGAATGAATGTATTTGTACCCGATGCAAGGATTGGCTGGTATCTGTCAGCTGTGAAAAGAGGGAAAGAGATACTTGAACAGGATAATTTTTCTGCGATAGTAACCATCGGACCTCCTCACAGCACCCATCTTGTAGGAATGAAGCTTAGCAAAATTTATTCAATTCCTCATGTTCCTGTTTTGATTGACCCCTGGGTGGATATTATATATTATCGAAACTTTAAAAGAAGTGCTCTTACACTTGCGATTGATAACCACCTGGAAAAATCTGTTATGACAAATGCTTCCTCTGTTGTTTTTGTAACAAAATCGACACTTGAGGACTACAGCAGGAAATATCCCTTTATAAAAGATAAAGCAGATGTTTTGTATTGGGGGTATAATGAAGAAGATTTTGAGGGTGTTGAATACGAAAGCTATAAAAGGGATTTCAAGCTTATGATACACGCAGGGAACATCTTTGATTATCAGAATCCTCCTTATTTATGGAAAAGATTAAAAGAAAAAAATAAAGAGAAGGATATAAAAATTAAATTTATTGGGACTGTGAGTCCTGCTGTTAAAAAAGCAATTGAACAGAATGAGCTTTCTGGTGTCACCGATTATGCCGGGTTTCTTCCATACAAGGAAATGTTAAGTGAACTGATGAAATCCGATTACCTGCTCGTATGTGCAACCGAGAAGAGACATGTACCGGGAAAACTTTTTGAATATTTAAGGACAGGCAAACCAATACTCGCCTTCGGTGATGACAATGAAGAAGTAAAAAGCATCTTAGAAAAAACGAACAGCGGGATGATATTCAGAAACGACGAAGATCCTGAAGAGTTTTTCAGTAAGGCGGATACTTTTAATACTGATTTGCAGGTTGTGAAACAATTCGACCGCCGGAACATAGCAGCTAAGTTCGGTCAAATTCTGGACATTTTGCAAAAACCAAATTAACCCCCCCGAAAAACCGGTCTGAAGCAACCTTTATTTAGGAATTGTACTCATTACTCCTGTTCAGGAATTATTATTTTAAGACATTGTTATAAAGACTTAAATAAGATTCTGCAACTTTTGAGTAATTAAATTCTTTCACGATTTTGGCTCGGGCAGCTTCAGAGATTTTTTTTGTATCAGGATGACCCAATATCCATCGGATTCCATCTACAAGATCATTAACATTGAAGGGTTCTGCAAGGTATCCGTTTACCTTGTGATCGATCATTTCCGGCATTCCTCCTATATTAAAAGCTATAACGGGAGTACCGCAGGACAGTGATTCCATTACGGTATTCGGTAAATTATCCTCCCTCGAGGGTGCTATAAATAAACATCCCGCATTATAGAAGTCAGCCATTTCAGATTCGTCTTTTATCCTGCCAAGAAATACTGTCTCTATTGGCAGCTCAACTCCTTTCATATTTTTATCAGATCCAACCACCAGGAGCTTGAGGTTATGGGTTAAATCAGGGATTGAATTACTAAGAATTTTGATGCATTCTATAAATAAATCGAAACCCTTCCTTTTATCCTTCAAGGTCATTGTACCAAATAGTATGTATCTGTAATTCACATTAAGATTCAGTTTCCTGAGTACTGAAGCCTTTTCAAGAGGTTTATATATTTCCGTTTTGAGGGTATTAGGTATGGCTATAACATTTTTCCCTTTTAACAAAGCGCTTTTTTTTGTTTCCGACGACAGCCATCGACTGCATGTTACAATATTAACATTGAACTGTTCAAATATTTTTAATTTACGATTGAAGATTTTATTTGAAATATCATCTTCGCTTCTGAACTTTAGGGAAGGACAAGAAGAGCATTTAGTTTCGAATTTCCGGCAGTCCAGACTATAATGGCATCCGCCTGTAAATGCCCACATATCATGAAGCGTCCATACCACAGGTTTACCCGAAGCAGCAATATGTTTAAGCGAATTTAATGATAAAAACCCTTCATTTACCCAATGAAGATTTATTATGTCGGCATCTTTAAATATTTTAAGTTTGCTGATATTTTTCCCCGTAAATGGAATGCTGAAGCGCCCCCTCCCTTCCTTAGATAATAGCTTTATAAGCAGGAAGTCAAGAGTTATCCGGACGAATGTTTTAATTTTTTCAATGAGATTAACGTTTATATTAGATATTCTTTGAGATCCGGGATTACCAGATTGGACCAGGATATGAGAATCTATACCTTGCTTAACAAGTGCATTGTGTATATCAGTACAGGCTCTTGAGGCCCCCCCGGAATGATCGGAACTATTTATATGAAGAACTCTCAAATTATTTATAAGCAAAAATATTTAGCTGCAGATCCATTTCCGGATTCTGAATATTTATTTTATTCTTAAATGGAGAATACCTTTCATAGACAGAGTTTATAAAATATCTGAAACCATACCTGGATAATGATTTAAGTATTACATCAAGATTCTGACCGCGGTCGCTAAAAGAGTGATATTCAATGAATATATTTTTTATTTTGGAAATACTTTCACCAAGGTCAACAATAACCTCTGTTTCAGCACCTTCAATATCCATTTTCAGGAAGTCAATACTACTTTCTTCCTTCTCAACTTTATCTCTAAGCCTTATTGAATCAACTTTGATTTTATTCCCTTTCCCATAAATTGAGCCCGCATCTGCAGTATCAGAATAAAATTCCAAACCGCCGTTATCTTTCCACACTGCTTTAGAAATGACGTCGATCTCGGTAATATTATTCTCCTCCAGATTATTTCTCAGAATTCCGGCTATATTCACATCAGCTTCAAAGGCTTTAATTCTTGCAGCAGGAAACCTTTTTTTAAAATACAGGCAGCTTATACCGATATTTGCACCGCAATCATAAATTAAAGGCGATGGAGAAGTTGTTTCAAAATGGTAGTACTGTTTAACAAATATTTCTTTGAACTGGTAAATAAATGAGAGGCAATCAGGAACAGTCACCTTGTAGTTGAGAAATTTTATCTTCCGGTTTTCATATCTTGGCGTTTTCCCATAAAGTAATAAAAGTCTCAGGTATTCCCTGTAATTTTCATTTTTTAATGTTAGACTGATTATTTCCGAAAAAGGATTCATAAATTAATTATATACCTTCATAAATGCTCTCTGATATCCATCTAAAACGGCATTTATATTAATTTTGTTTTTGATTATATCAAAGGAGTTCTGTCCCATTCTTTTTACAGCCTCAGCGTCATTAAAGAGCAAACTTATTTTATCAGCGAGGTCTTTTTTATCTCCTTCCGTGAATATAAAACCATTATATCCGTTTTTAACCAATTCTTTTTCGGTACCGTCACAAACTGAACATATAACAGGCTTACCGAAACTCATCGCTTCATTCAGAGAGAGACCACCCATTCCAGCCAGCACATAAACTGCTGAGGTCATTAAATACCGCCCTAATTCCATTGGATCATAGATGCTTCCAATAAAAAAAACATTTTCATTTAAACTTAACCTATCTGCCTGTTTCTGTAAAGAATCCTTTTCCGGACCATCGCCCACAACGTATACCTCAATATCCTTAAAATCATTTTTTAATATTGCTGCAGCTTCGAGGAGCAGATCCACCCTTTTCCATTTAACCAGTCTTCCGACGTGAATTATTCGATGTTGATGCGGAAGAATTCCTTCACTCTCAAGTTTTTCTTTTGCATTAATCAATCGTGAAGTATCAGGTGAATTATAGGTTATAAATATTTTATCCTTGCTGACTCCGTAAGAACCAAAAATCTCATAAGCATCCGTAATATAATTTACATGAGCGTCAACAAAATTATAAATAATAATTCTTATGAATGTCAGGAGCTTTATTTTAATAAAAGATAAGAATGATTTTTTATACTTGGTTTTACCTTCATCCTCAAAATAAATATTTTCTTCAGTATAATATTTTACCGCTTCTTCCTTCCTGGGGATACCAAAAGGAATTTCTTTGAGTATTAATGCTGTTTTTCTGAGTTTCATTTTTATCAGGACTGAAGGAAGGAAAATAAACCCGAGAATGTACGGCCAGGTGGTCACAATGATGTCAGGGTCATTAGCAGATAATAATTTATTGAACCCAAGAAAAAATTCTCTTCCATACCAGGTCTTATACTCAGGTAACCTATGGACATTAAATTCAATTTCCGTTTCGCTCTGGAAAACTCCCTTTCCGATGATCTCACTTTCCTTAAACGGAACCAGAACAGAAACTTCTATTTCCTTTGTTTCGTTTAATCGATTCAAAACGAAATTATAGTAATGGGGTAAACCTCCAAAAGTAAACAAAACTTTCATAGTTCCAGGCAGTTTTCTTTACGATAGAAAATACTTGTACTTGTGTAATGGGCTGTAATCGGGGACATGCCCCAGAAGGCTATATGCTTAAACTGATGATCAGTCAAATGTTTTACTGCAGCCTGGTACTGGACGAGTTCCGAATTATCGAAAATAATGACTCCTTCTTTCTTGAGCTTTTTTATACTATTTCTTACTGAATTCTCCCTATCTCTTCCGTCAATGATGATAATATCGAACTGCTTCTCCTGGTTTTCCACTTCCCTGCTGTACTCACCTCCGTATTTTAACTCTCTGTAAATTACCTGTGCATTCCCGGGAAGATGCATTTTTATCTTTTCATACCATTCTTTATCATTTTCCACAGCGATAATTGAGTTAACCCTTTCGGAATACCATATTGTTGAATTACCGCAGCCGTATTCAAATACGTCATAATTCTTTTTTAGTCTGGGTTCAATAAATTTAAGAAAAGGATAGGTGTTCCAGGGGATTGGATTATTATTTCTGTCAACCGATTCTTTTTTATAAAAGCTGTTAAACCAGCCGTCATCAACAAGTGTGCTTTCAAGTGAAAGTTGAACACAAGCTCCCAGTCCGACCATATTCAGAAGCTTCCACGCAGCATTTCTTAAAATTTTAAACTTTTTATTTTTAGCCATTATCGGAATTACTCAGATTCTTTCTCCACAGCGAAGGGTTTTTCCATTTGTGATAAAAACCTACCAGACTTTCAATTTCCTTTATCTCAAAAAATCTCAGAAGATAAAGAATGAATGGAAAAACTATCAGCAGGATTAATTTAACACCTAGATCAAATAATATATTAAGATCAAAAATTAAAGAAATAAGGTATAAAACTATTCCTATCGAGATGGTTACAGCAACCTTTATATTTTCATAAGGAATTTTGTAATACTTCTGCGAGATAAAATAAGATAACCAGTAAAGAAATATAAATGAAATTAATGTTGAATATGCGGCAGCCATCATCCCCCACAAAGGAATAAAAAGAATATTCAATATAATATTCAATAACGAGGCAAAGAGGGTCATCAGAGCTAAAGCCTTTGTATGTTTTGTCAGCAGCATACCAAGTGTCACCACTATTCTCATCCCGAAAAATATATATGAAAACACTATGATTGGAATTACTTTGGCTGCGTCCCAGTACTCGGGATTCAGAGCAAATATTTTAATGATGTGTCCGCTGAAAAGTGAGATGGCAAGACTTATCCAGACCAGCACAAAAGTAAGATACGTCAGCAGTTTTGAAAAGTATCTTTTATCACCTTCCTGTTGATAGATCCTGTATGCAAAAGGCATTAAGGCAAGGTTGAATGGCATAATGATAAACATATTTACCACACCTGAAATCCGGTAGCCCAGATCATAAAGTCCGAGTTCTTTGTAATTGGTAAAGTACTTAAGTATATACCTGTCACTTACATTTAGGATAAGCATTGCAACTGAAGTAAATATCATAGGGAATCCGAAACTTATTGCCACCCTTATAATTTCTTTTTCAAATTTATAAAGCATACTTTTTAACATTGAAGGAAGTAAAAGTATGGAGAGAATCGCCTCACTTAAAATGTATGAGTAGAGAACTCCGCTGACTCCCAGTTTTTTATAGGCTACAAAGAAAATAATTAAACCTAATGTGAATCCCAGTTTGGTCAGACTGCTGGCCGTGAACCAGCCGGATTTTTCATCAGCTCTTAGTTTGTTAGAGAAAAATACATTCAGTACTCTCAGAGAGATAATGTATATAGCCAAACGAAGGTAAAGATGAAAATCAGAAGAGTCCTGAAAATAAGAGGATAGGAACGGAATAGTGAGTTCGCCCAGTGCAATAAATATAATGATTACGAAAACTGAAACAATGGTTAGTGTATAAAAGATACTGTTTTTTCTTTCCTGGTAGTCACTATGATTGGAGAGCATCACAAGCGACTGTCCAAGACCGAAATTCAGGACTTCAGTAAAAATGGAAATGGTGACTTCAAGGATTCCCAGTACGCCAAATTCGCTTACCGAAAAGAATGTGGAGTATATAGGTAGTAATATAACCCCCGAAGCTTTGGTTGCAAGATTGCTTATACTGTATATAAAGGAATGCTTAACTAAATATTTTAATTTATCGAGCATTAAACAAATCTTTAATCATTCTTTTCCGGAGATTTTTTTCTGCGGGTGACGAGCACTATTATTAATCCAAGGAAAACAAGTGAACTCAGGACGAGAGCGAGATACTTTGATATATAAAAGCTCTCGGGAGCGTACCGGAATTCAACTTTGTGCTGACCTGCAGGGACAATAATACCCATATAACCATGATTAGATCTATAGATATCTGTCTCTTTATCGTCAATGTATGCGCTCCAGCCTGTCTTTACTTTAAATAATTTATAATCAGCAGCTCCTGACATATAGGTATCTCCAAAGAAGAGGAAGTTGTTCGCGGAGGCTTTTACATCGGCAGCAACGATTTCGTCTTTGTATTCTGTCAACTTTACGCTTACAGATGAATCAGCGGGTGAGACGTCTAATCCCTTCTCAGAGACAAAAGCCTTATGCCTCGGATCAAATGATGAAGCTTTTATCTGCTGCAGTATTTCCATTTCAGGTTTGTATTCTACAGAATCAACAAAGTATAACCTTGGAAGAGCATACTGGTTAATGTAAACTACGCTTTTTTCCCCTGTGTAAATGGGAGCTAATCCAGGGAACTGTACCTGTTTTTCTGTAATGATGTACTTTACGTTAAGCATACGCCAGAGTGTGGCGTTAACCGGGCCAACCACATCAATTATATCCTGATATGCACGGGGTTTGATTCCTGAGTACCCGTAGAAATCTTCCAAAAGGAAATAGGCATTGAAATTTGAGTTCTGGTTAAAGGATCCGATCGTGCCGTCCTGCTTCAGGTTAAGTATCCTGAAAGGTTCCTTGTCGTTCTGTTCTTCTATCACCTTAACATAATCTGGCTTCTTGAATTCGTTTTCTAAATTGGGAGCGGAGATGTACTTTGCCCCCCTCGAATCAATTCTCCATAAGTCTATGAGAGTAAATATTATGATAACCAGCACGAGGGTATCCCTGCTTAATTTTTCCTTTATGTAAAAATTCGCCGCCCAGAAGGTGAGAGCCAAAAAAGCGAATGCAAAAAGAAAGTCGCTCAGAAACATCTGGGACGTATAGTCGGCTAAAGCCTCAAACTGCTTAGCCATCTGGGGCTTTGAAACTGTCAATGAGGCTGCATAATCGTTTACTCTTCCGGCGAACCATTGAGTTAGAACTCCATTCAACAGGATACCCAGAACAAATATCCCTGTAAAGACGAATGCGGCATTCTTTATAAGTTTTTCCAGCCGGATGTTTTTTTCTGTTCTGAGGGAAATTATTTTCATTATTCCGAATCCTGCCAGCACAGGAAAGCTCATCTGAATGAGAACAAGGATCATCGATGGTACGCGGAACTTGTTAAAGAACGGCAGATAATTAAATAAGGGATCAAATATTAGGGGGAAAGTTCTGCCGAAAGATACCAGAAGAGCGAAACCCGAAAGTATCGTAAGGAATTGAACAAAAGGTTCCTTCCAGCGGGTGAATATTCCAAAGAGAGCCAGGAAGAAAACAAGTACTCCCATATACATCGCTACATCTACAAACAGCATTTGTCCAAAGTATGTATTTACTTCTACCGGCTGATTGTTTGTAAGCGGACCTTTGTAAGTTGAATTTCCAAAACCATAATAAGAAGGAACGATGAATGTTAATACTTCACCGGGTGAGAATGACCAGTTCGTGTGGTAATCGTAATACTCCGAAGTATTCTCCTGCTGCTTCCCGCTTGCCTTATCAGTTATACTTTCCGTGCCGCGTGTTGAATATTGCGAGTATTCATATATCTGCGTGAAGTTATCCGATTGTATAAGCAGCGCAATCAAAAGTGCTCCTGCAAATACTCCCGCTGATTTAAGTACGCTGTTTCTTAAAACGCTATCCTTCTTAACCAGCGCCCTTATAAAATAATAGAGAAAATATATACCGACTGAGAGAACGGTATAATATATAATCTGAACATGAAAGCCTTGTATGAACAGCTGCAGCGTAATTATAAGCAGCAGAAAATCCAGAATGCTTATCTTTTCTTTTAATCGTAATAGGAGTAGAAACAGTAAAGGGTAAAAGGCCAGTGAGGTAAGCTTCGTAACATGCCCAATAAATAAAAATACTATCAATCCTGTACTGAATGAGGTACTGACTGCCGTGAAAAGGCTGACCATAAAATTTTTTGTCAGGTATTTCATTAACAGGAATGATGTAATACCCATCATTATTAGATAGAATACCCATTTAACATAGTCATTAGAAAAAGGAGCGCTGAAAACACTTCTTACAGCCGTGATGCCCACATACACAAGGTTGAACCATTTGGCTGAGGTTCCTATTGCATAGGACGGCATTCCGCAGAACAGATAAGGATTCCAGAGCGTAAAACCTTCGCCATGGTTTTCTATATAAGGCTTCATACTTTGGCTCGAGACAATATCCCCAGATTGAAATGTCTTATCACCAAAGAAAAGCGGATACAGAAACGCAAGAAATAAAATTATTATTACCAGGATCGCCGCTAAAGCATGAAATTTGTGCGGAAGAACTTCTTCAATGCTGAACTTTGAAAAAAATCCTTCGGACTTGCTTTTCCTCGACTGAATGGTTTTCTTGTTTTTGGTCATTAGACTTCCGGCTGAATAAAATTTTACTTGGTTATTTTTTTGCTATAAAAGTTATCCCCGAACCAACTCTATTTTTTATTGAATAATCCAGGTACATCATTATGAATGTAAAAGGAAAAGTAATAAGGAAATAAAACGGGAGTAATATCAGGAAGAATTTGGAAATATTCACCAGCATAATGGGATATTTAATTCCCAGGCGCCACGCTTTGTCACCCCAGATTCCGTATGTATAGCGCGATCTGTAAACGGAAAATCCTATCGGGGTAAGCTTTCCTTCAAGGTCTTGATGCGAATAACCGTCACGGGCATGCTCGCTTACAAAGCTTTCATCCGATTCATCGTGAACATCGCTTCCGCCGTAAATGGAGGGAGTGTTGATAAGCAGGTAGCCTCCCCGCTTCAGAGCCTTATAGAAGTTTTCAAAAACTTTCACATCCTCCTCTATGTGCTCCATTACATCCACGCATACAATTATATCAAACCGGTTTTCATGTTTAATTGCCGTCAGGTCTTCAATACCGAAAGTGACATTGTTTATTTTCTCAGATTCAAAGAACTCACGACAGTCCTTAATCCACTCTTCCTTCACATCAACTGCATAAATTTTATCCGGTCTCAGCTGCTTCGACATAAAGAAAGAATACTGCCCGTACCCGGTGCCCGCATCATAAATCTGTATTTCCCTGTTATTGAAGATGTGCCTCAGATTCTTCAGCTCCCTGCGGACGTACCACGAACGTAAAAACATAATATCGAGTATACTATAAAACATAACTCTGAGCTTCGGGTACTTCCTTATCACGGAAGCAAAAATATCTTTTACAGGATCGTAATACATGAGGCTAACTTATTTGGGGAGAAAAATCAGAATGAGCCGGGTAAATACTATTTTACACCTAAAGCTCTTTATCCTTTATTATATATTCTCTTTCGCTCATAAAATTATTCACTAACATCTCACCTAAGAGTCCTACCGAGAAAAACTGGACTCCTACGATAATCAGCAGCATACCCAGGAACAGCATCGGACGATTGCTCAGCGGTTCCCCGATTATCCATAACACAGTCAGGTAGCCATTCACAATTAGTCCTACAAGGAAAGACAGAGCGCCAAGGAACCCGAAGAAATGCATAGGACGTTTGATATAACGGGTCGCAAAAATAACAGTTATAAGATCGAGAAAACCTTTGAAGAAGCGTGAGATACCGAATTTTGTCTTTCCGTACCTGCGGGGATGATGCTTAACCGGAATTTCAGCTATCTTGTATCCCTGCCAGTCGGCAAGCACTGGGACATAACGATGCAGTTCACCGTATACTTTTATATTTTCGGTTACTTCTTTTCTGTATGCTTTGAGTCCGCAGTTGAAATCATGTATCTTGATGCGGGTTATAATCCTGGTGACAAAATTAAAAAACCGGGATGAAGTCTTTTTGATAAAGGGGTCGTGCCTTACTTTCTTCCAGCCCGATACAAGGTCGCTTCCTTCTTCAAGTTTTTTGATCAGGTTGGGAATTTCATTCGGATCATCCTGCAGGTCGGCATCCATCGTTACAATAACATCTCCCGATGCATTTTTGAATCCTATCTGAAGTGCAGCTGATTTCCCGTAATTCTTTCTGAAGCTTATAAATTTAAATCTTTTATCGGTCCTGCATATTTCCTTAATTATCTTAAGTGATTTATCATCGCTGCCGTCATCCACAAAAATAACTTCGTAACTGATACTGCCAGTCTTTAAAACTTTCCTGATTTCGTTCGTCAGTGGATTGATGGATTCTTCTTCATTGAATAAGGGAACTATAATAGATAGTTTCTTGAATTCGCTCTTCGGAGTTTCCCCTCTCTGATTGCCGTACCTTGGATACCGGTTTCTTCCGCCGCGATAATATTTGTTGTACCTGGGATTTTTTTTACCGCTGGAGTCTTCGTTTCCACCTGTTTTATTAGGATTCTGTCCCTCGCCCGGGTTGTTTTGGTTTATTTTCTGCTCGTCCAAATTTGTCAGATTGTTGTAAAAATTAAGCCAAAGTTAATTTAATAATTGCATAAAAACAATTAAAGAGGATGTGGATTGAAATGGTTTTGCGTTGAAATTGAGATATATGAGAATGGATACACCCCCGTAGTCGGTATATCTAAAGGTTTGAAGTCGGGAATGTTATTCACGGCTTATAAGGAACAATGTAAGGAACGGGAAGGTCTGACTGCAGATTTGAACGGTAATTGAAGATGATTTAACCATATATAATAGATACTCAGGAAAAAGAGATTGCACCGAATGTGCGGGATATATTTAATACGTGAAACCCGGGAGGAAGCTACAATGCAATGAGTGAAGGCTGGGTAATGACCTGGGAATATCTGAAGGGCGGCGCTGAAATGACGGGAGAATTGCCCAGCATTGGTCGGGGAAGGGCTGAGTACTAGCATGGGAATATCCCGACGGGCGACCATAGAATGATCCGGAAGTTACCGGAGTGCACTGAGCAATGGCTGGGGAGGAGTCGAACAATAGCCGGGAAATATCCAAACGGCGACAATGGAATGAATGGATAATGACCCAGGGGTGGACGATGAATGACCGGGAAATGGTCCAGCATTGCCGGGGAATGGTCGAGAAGGAAATCAGAGAAGGGCCGTGTAATAACCACCGAGCGACCGGGGAATAGCCTGCTAGGGGCCGGGCAGAGGCCGGATGTAGCCGGGGAGCAGCCGGGCAGAGGCCGAGCAGAGGCCGAGCAGAGGCCGAGCAGAGGCCGAGGAGTGATTGATAGATAATCAGGAGAAGATAACCAATGAAAGCCTTAAAGAACGACTTAGAACTCGCAATAATTACAATTTTACCGCTTGTGACTGCTGTTAGCCGCTAGAGCTAAATTATGAAAAAATATAGGCTTTCACAAGGAACTTAAATCTTGACAAAAATGTATAGATTGTGTAGCTTTGAATTAATAAAAATCCGGATTCTGAAGGGCACTTTTCAGAATCACTAAATTATGGAGAATAAATGAGCAATACCGAAGTTGAGAAAATAGAAGAATTAGCGAATAAGGAATATAAGTACGGTTTTGTATCTGATATTGAAGCTGACACTCTACCTCCCGGACTGAATGAGGATACTATTAAACAACTCTCGGCAATTAAAAATGAACCGGAATGGATGCTTGAGTGGAGACTAAAATCCTACAGGCAATGGATTACAATGAAGGAGCCACACTGGGCTAATATTAAATATAACCCGGTAGATTATCAGGATATTACATATTACTCGGCTCCTAAAAAGAAACCGCAGCTAAATAGTCTCGACGAGGTTGACCCCGAACTGCTCAGAACCTTTGAGAAACTCGGTATTTCTCTCGAAGAACAGAAAAAATTGAGCGGCGTAGCCGTTGATGCTGTTTTCGACAGCGTTTCGGTTGCAACAACTTTTAAAGATACACTCGCAGAGCTTGGGATTATATTTTGTCCTATTTCCGAAGCAATTCGGGAACATCCCGACGTTGTTAAGAAATATATGGGAAGTGTGGTTCCTTATACAGATAACTTCTACGCTACACTTAACTCGGCGGTTTTCAGCGACGGAACTTTTGTGTATGTCCCTAAGGGCGTCCGCTGCCCGATGGAGCTTTCAACTTACTTTAGAATTAACGCAGCCAAGACGGGACAGTTTGAACGAACCCTGATCGTTGCCGATGAGGGCTCCTACGTGAGCTACCTTGAGGGATGTACTGCCCCGATGAGAGATGAAAATCAGCTGCACGCTGCTGTGGTTGAACTTGTAGCTCTGGATAATGCTCAAATTAAGTACTCAACTGTTCAGAACTGGTATGCAGGCGATAAAAACGGAAAAGGCGGTATTTATAATTTCGTCACAAAGAGAGGCGCCTGCCGCGGTGTTAATTCAAAGATCTCATGGACACAGGTGGAAACGGGTTCTGCAATTACATGGAAATATCCAGGCTGTATTCTTCAGGGAGATAATTCTGTAGGCGAGTTTTATTCGGTGGCCGTTACAAATAATTACCAGCAGGCTGACACCGGAACCAAGATGATCCACCTCGGCAAGAATACAAAGAGTACGATCATCTCAAAAGGTATTTCGGCGGGAAAGAGTAATAATAGCTATAGAGGACTCGTTAAAATAAACCGGAAAGCTGAAAACGCCCGTAATTTTTCCCAGTGCGATTCGCTGCTGATAGGAGATAAATGCGGTGCTCATACTTTCCCTTATCTTGAAATAAATAACCCGTCAGCCCAGATAGAACACGAGGCTACTACTTCAAAGATTGGTGAAGATCAGATCTTCTACCTGAACCAGAGAGGAATTTCAACCGAAGATGCTATAGGGTTGATAGTTAACGGATATTGTAAGGAAGTCTTTAAAGAACTGCCGATGGAGTTTGCGGTTGAGGCAACAAAACTGCTGAGCATCAGTCTTGAAGGCAGCGTTGGTTAACAATTAAAAATTAACAATTAACAACAAAGAAAATAATGTTAGAAATAAAAAATCTGCACGTGAATATCGGGACAAAAGAAATTCTGAAAGGAATTGATCTGAAGGTGAACGCTGGTGAAGTTCACGCTATAATGGGACCAAATGGTTCCGGTAAAAGTACCCTTGCCCAGGCTCTCGCCGGTAAGGAGGAATATGTGATCACACAGGGTGAGGTAATCTATAATGGAAAGAACCTGCTTGAGCTTTCTCCCGAGGACCGCGCACGCGAAGGTTTGTTTCTCGCATTCCAGTACCCTGTTGAATTACCAGGTGTAAGCAATACTAACCTCCTGAAGACAGCTCTTAATGAGATAAGGAAATACCGTGGTGAGGAACAGCTTGACGCAATGGAATTTCTTTCCCTTATAAAAGAAAAAATGAAACTTGTTGAACTCGATCAGAAATTATTGTCAAGAGCAGTGAATGAAGGCTTTTCCGGAGGCGAGAAAAAGAGAAATGAAATTTTTCAGATGGCTGTTCTTGAGCCCAGACTCAGCATACTTGATGAAACGGATTCGGGACTTGATATCGATGCTCTTAAAACTGTCGCAAACGGTGTAAATAAATTAAAAAATAAGGATAATGCCACAATTGTTGTTACTCATTACCAGCGCCTGCTTGATTATATTGTTCCCGATTTCGTGCACGTGCTCTATAATGGCAGAATTGTTAAATCCGGCGGCAAGGATCTTGCGCTTGAACTTGAGGAAAAAGGATACGATTGGATTAAAGATATTAAGAAACAGTTGGTAGAAGATTAACAAAACAAAACCTAAACAGAAAATAGAAATGACTGATACCCTGGAATTAAAAGATATTAAAAGCTGGTACATAGATAACTTCGGAAAATTTGAGAATAGTCTTAATGGCGGCGCTTCGGCTCCTATTCATGGGATCCGGAAGGAAGCTATATCAAGTTTCTCCAGACTTGAATTTCCAACTACCAGGAATGAAGAATGGAAGTACACCAGTATCGCTCCGCTCCTGAAGCATACTTTTACTCCCGCACAAAAAATAACTCTGCAGGATAAAAACCAGGTTAAAAAGTTTTTGTTCGGTGAGCTGAAGCATTCCCTGCTTGTTTTTGTAAATGGCTTTTATTCTGAAGAGCTTTCAGATGTAAAGAACCTGCCCAAAGGCGTTATCGCCGGCAGCATAGCAGACGCTATTGAAAAGCAATCTGAAATTGTTGAAAGGCATTTTAGCAAATATGCGGACTATAAAGAACAAATTTTTACCGCGTTAAGCACTGCCTACACTAAGGACGGCGCCTTCATATATATTCCCGATGGTAAAATAATTGAAGACCCGATCCATATTTTATATCTCGTCTTATCTGAAGACAAAAAGATATTATCTCAGCCAAGAAACCTCTTCGTTGCAGGGAAAAATTCGCAGGCAACAATAATTGAACATTACGGTTCGCTCGACGAGGGAGTTTATTTTACTAATACGGTCACCGAAATTTTTGCCGATGTTAATTCCGTTGTCGATCATATTAAACTGCAGGATGAAAACAGGAATGCATTCCATATAGCAAGAATGGAAGTCGACCAGGAGCGTAACAGTAACTTCAGCTCAAGTATGATTTCATTCGGCGCTGGTTTAAGTCGTAATGATTTTAACACCAGGTTTAATGATACCGGCGGCGAGTGTATGCTTAACGGATTATTTATGATTGACGGTGATCAGCTTTTCGATGTTCATACTATGATCGACCACGCAAAACCGCACTGCAACAGCCACGAGCATTACAAAGGTATTCTTGACGGAAACTCAAGAGGCGTGTTTAATGGAAAGGTAATGGTTCGTCCCGATGCTCAGAAAACTAACGCTTTCCAGGAGAACAACAACGTCATACTGTCCGATAGAGCACTCGTTAATACAAAACCCCAGCTCGAAATTTTTGCCGATGACGTTAAATGCTCCCACGGCGCTACAATCGGACAGATTGAAGATGAGGCTCTTTTTTATCTAAAATCAAGAGGAATCGGAGATAAAACCGCCCGCGGAATGCTGATCCATGCTTTTGCGGATGAGGTTGTGAACGCAATTAAAATTGAGACGATAAGAAATTATCTTGAAGGAATATTGACAAATAAATTTAACCCGGGACAATAAGTGAATACGAAAACAGAAATATTGTCTAACGAAAAAGAATTTGATGTGCAAAAGATCAGGGAGGACTTCCCGATCCTTAAAACACTTGTTCGGGGCAAACCTCTGGTTTACCTCGATAATGCTGCAACTACACAGAAACCGCAGCAGGTCATCGATTCGCTTGACAATTATTACACTACTTTGAACTCAAACATTCACCGCGGTGTGCATACATTAAGTGAGCGCGCTACTGCTGCTTTTGAGGAGGCCCGACTAAAGGTTAAGAATTTTATAAATGCAAAGAGCGAAAAAGAAATCATATTTACCCGCGGTACAACAGAGTCTATAAACCTCGTTACTAACAGCTTCGGAAGAAGCAGCTTTAATGAAGGAGATGAGATCCTTATAACCGTTATGGAGCACCATTCGAACATAGTTCCATGGCAGCTGATAGCAGCAGAAAAGAAAGCGGTGCTTAAAACAGCTCCCATTACCGATACCGGCGAATTGATCCTCGAAGAATTTGAAAAGCTGATAACAGAACGTACTAAAATTATCTCAGTCGCCTATGTTTCTAATTCACTCGGGACGATCAACCCCGTTGAAAGGATTATCGAAATAGCACACAAACATGGGATCCCGGTTCTTCTTGATGCAGCACAGGCTGTTAGTCATATTCCTATAGATGTGCAGAAACTCGACTGCGATTTTTTTGCTTTTTCCGGACATAAGCTTTACGGTCCTACCGGAATAGGCGTTCTGTACGGTAAAGAAAAATTACTGGAACAGATGCCTCCATTTATGGGCGGCGGAGATATGATCTCCAGAGTTACTTTTACAAAAACTACCTTTAATGAACTCCCTTTTAAGTTCGAAGCAGGAACATCTAATATTGCAGATGCTATCGGGCTGGGTGCTGCGATAGATTATGTGCTATCTGTCGGTCTTGATTCCATCGCGAAATACGAAAAGCATGTACTTGATTACGCTGCCGATAAATTATCCGGCGTTGAGGGACTAAGAATAATCGGAACAGCTGTGGAAAAAAGCAGCGTTATTTCCTTCGTCCTGAAAAATGTGCATCCTCATGATGTGGGTACTTTTTTGGATTATGAAGGAATAGCTGTGAGAACAGGACATCACTGCACCCAGCCTTTGATGGATAGGTTTAATATTCCTGCAACTTCAAGGGCTTCATTCGCAATGTATAATACTATTGAAGAAGCTGATATTCTTGTATGGGGAGTAAAAAAAGTTATTGAGGCATTCAGCTAATGGAGAATGAATTAAGAGAACTTTACCAGCAGGTAATACTGGACCATAATAAGAGTCCAAGAAATTTTAAAATACTTGAGACTGCAAATCACTACGCAGAAGGATATAACCCCCTCTGCGGCGACCGGATTGACGTATATGTGAAGCTTGACGATGATAAAATTGAAGAAATATCATTTATGGGATCAGGATGCGCAATCTCGAAAGCATCAGCCTCCCTTATGAGTACAATGGTTAAGGGCAAAACAATTGATGAAGCTGAAAAAATATTTGAAAAGTTTCATCACCTCATTACAGGAAAACTGGATGAGGAAGTTAATACTGATGAGGTCGGAAAACTGGCAGTGTTTGCGGGAGTAAGAGAATTTCCATCACGAATAAAATGTGCGAGTTTGGCATGGCATACCTTAATATCGGCTTTGAAAGAGAAAAACAAAACCGTAACAACCGAATGAAAAAAGAAACAACTGAAGTGATCAACAAGCAGGAACTTGAAGAAACAATCATAGCAATGCTTAAAACCTGCTATGATCCCGAAATCCCCGTTAACATATTTGAACTGGGATTAATATACGAGATCCAGATCGATAATGAGGCAAACGTGGTTGTGAAGATGACTCTGACTTCACCTGCCTGCCCTGTTGCAGGGTCGCTGCCGGGAGAAGTACAGGAGAAGGTATATTCCATACCTGAAATAAGAAATGTGAAAGTTGAACTTGTCTGGAATCCCCCGTGGGATAAAGACATGATGTCTGATGCTGCAAAACTTGAACTTGGAATGTTATAATTAATAAATCAAATAATAGGAGTAGATAAACATGTTTAATATTATGTCGCGTCCCCCCCTTTATGATCAGGATGCTGTTCAGCCTATGAGAGATGCTTTAATAGCAGTAGGCTTCAAAGAATTGCTGTCCGCAAAAGATGTACATGATGCAATAAACGTTAATGATGACCAGGTGGTGCTGGTGATGATTAACTCAGTCTGCGGATGTGCTGCAGGCAGTGCCAGACCCGGAGTTTCACGGGCTCTTCAGCATAATCTCATCCCCGACAGACTGGTAACGGGCTTTGCAGGACAGGAAAGAGAAGCCGTTGATAAGATCCGGGAATATATTAAAGGCTATCCGCCGTCTTCCCCCAGCATCGCTGTCTTTAAGAATGGTCAGCTTATGTACTTTATGCAGAGATATAATATAGAAGGACGTTCAGCTGAAGAAATCGCGGCTGATCTGAGGGAGGCATTCGATGAACTATGTACAAAACAGGGTCCTTCGATTCCCCCGGATGTTTTTGAGAATGTAACGTATGCGGTTCAGTGCGGATCGAAAATACCGTTGTATAAAGAGTAGGAAGATTGGAAATTGCAGATTGAAGATTGCAGATTGACAGATTGAAAATTGCAGATTGAAAATTGCAGATTGAAAATTGCAGATTGACAGATTGAAAATTGATGGGGTTGTCTTAGTTATGCTGAGACAGCCTCAGTATTTATAAAGAAATGATGACATAATGAAATTCAGTACCCAGGAAGAATATGGTTTGCGATGCCTTATCAGGATAGCAAAATCCCCATCACCCAACGGATTGACTATCCCCGAAATCAGCGAGCTGGAAGGATTATCCACTGCCCATGTCGGTAAACTATTGCGTATACTAAGACTGGGGGAATTTATTGAAAGCAGTCGTGGACAAACGGGCGGATATAAACTGTCAAGACCTCCGGATGAGATCATAATTGGTGAAGCTCTTGCGGCACTCGGCGGAAAGCTGTATGAATCGTCTTTCTGCGACATCCATTCGGGTATTCAGAATATCTGCACGAATTCAATCGACTGTGCTATCCGCTCGCTGTGGAGTAAAGTACAGTCATTACTCGATAGTGTTCTCGATAATCTTACATTAAAAGATCTGCTTGGAAATGAAGATCAGGTTTCAATAATAATGACCAGCTTCACCCAGGAAACAGACCCCTTCCCTAACGAAAATTAATCGGCCGTTACAACCCTGATAACCGGATAATATTCTCTAGCCTTAATCCAGTTTTTGTATTCATCATATACTATTATACCTATCATGCTCTGTGGTTCTAGTCCCAGCACGAGCATATTGCTGTTCAGCTGGTTTACAGGCACATAATAATATTTACTCTCATCTATATCAGCTGATACTTCAGTTCTTACAACTGCATCCGGCAGCATAAGCTCCTCGAGAAATACAGAATCGATTTTCTCAACATAGTACTTCTGATAATTATCTTTTTCCTTTTTTATATATGGGCCGAATGATACACCATGATCATTCAGCATCGTTACCAGGTTAGCAGAATCTTTCGGTACCAGGTAGCCTGCCGGTTTCTTTACTGTCATTACAGATGTGACTACTGAATGATATTCCTCTGCAATAATAGTAGTATCTTCTTTAGTTTTTAACGATTTCAATCTGATCTTTAAGCTGCTGTCTGCTCCTGTATGTTCCATCCTTATGGCCGCCGGTTCCCCTTCTTTCGAATTCCTGAGTTTTTCCCGTTCGTTGTTAACCATCTTTTTTATTGTTTCCCTGTTCTTTACAGCAAAACTGATAAATGCCTCCATCGCCGTTTTTTGTCCCTCCGCCCTGTACTTAATATTATCAAGATAAGCATCCTCTCCGTTCAGACCTTCAAGTATAAATGAAAATGTATTTAATATACCTAAGCTCTGTCTGCCGTCATTTATATCGACAGTGCTGTGTCTGAACCGGCTTACACCAGGAGGTCCTCCCAGGATATAATTATTAAAGGTAAATCCTCTTTCCTTTAGATATTCTGCGGCAAATGGAAAGAACTTTTTATTAGAATATTTTCTGATATCCTCTGAAACGTTTATATCCGTAGCGGCTCCGAACTGTTCATCAAAATTCTTTACGTACCCGAATGCAAGCCAGTCATCCCCGTAAGGGTAGTACTCGTGAACATCAAGAGTTGCTTCAGGGAGGTGTCTGTTAAAGAGCTTATGTAGTCCGATCACCTCAGGTTGTGTTAAGATCAGATGATTCCTATTGAGGTCAGCATTGTTCCCATTACTTCTCTCATTAACTGCCGCACCATCAGGATTCATTTGGGGTACGAGCATGAGGTCAGCCTGCTCAATGAAGTTGTCAAATCCTCCTGTAACGATATCTTCCAGCAGCAATAAAGCACCTTCCTTACCTGACTGTTCATTTCCATGCTGCTGTGCAAATATTAATATATTTATCTTTGATGGATCTTCACCAAATTTACCGGCTGATATGAAGACCACAGGCACTTTCCGCCCCTGAACAGTTTCGGCGATGTAATCAAGCTTTATTCCCGTATGCTTTTCTGCAATGTTTTCAAGGTAAGATATCATCTGTGAGTACGATGTCAGACTGTCATAATTATTTTCTTCCAGCGGGGTGTGCAATTTCTGTGGAAATATCAGCATAGAGCTAATCATAAATGTTATAAGGGTAAATTTCAATGAAATATTCCTTTTGCAGAAGTTTCATATTTCTGAAGAGTGACGGTTTCAAGATAGTCCTCATCAACAATGGCCCCGCATCCGGGTAATTCCGGAACGTTAAGTGTACCATCATTGTTCAGTTTAAAGGGGTTCAATACAATATCTCTTTCAAAATAGCGGTCATTCGCGCTAATATCACCGGGTAAGACGAACCCCGGCAGGGATGCCAATGCTGCATTGACTGTTCTTCCTATCCCTGTTTCAAGCATGCCACCGCACCAGACAGGGACAGATTTATCAAAGCATATATCATGAATTCTTTGAGCCGCGGTTAATCCGCCCACACGGGATGGTTTGATATTTATAACCCGGCATGCTTCAATTTCAAGAGCAAATGATGCATGCGCCGGAGAGGTAATACTTTCATCGAGACAAACAGCAGTCTTTAATATTTTCTGCAGTTTGGAATGTTCATAAATATCATCATGTGCAAGAGGCTGTTCAATGAGCAGCAGATCAAATTCATCAAGTTCCTTCAGATGTTCAGTGTCTTTCAGGGTGTAAATACTGTTCGCATCTACCTGCAGTATTATATCCGGGAAACTTTTTCTTAAAGCTTGTAAAGGATGTATATCATAACCCGGCTTAATTTTTATTTTGATTCTTTGGTAACCTTCTTTTAAATATCCCTCAACGGCATTCAAAAGTGAGTATAAATTTTTTTGTATACCGATACTAACTCCCACGGGAATAATTTTTCTATGCCCGCCTATGAAGGATGATAAACTTATTCCTGCCTTCTTCGCGGCAAGGTCCCATACTGCGAATTCGAGCGCCGTTTTTGCAATCTTGTTTCCGCGGACAGGCTGAAATAATAAATCAACCTGTTCAGGATGTGATATTTCTTTATCAAGCAATAGGGGAAGTAAAAAATCTTTTTGAATCGACCAGGCAGTATCCGTGGTCTCTTCGTTATACCATGGTTCTTTCCCCGCAGGCGATTCTCCCCAGCCAATGAGTCCTTCAGAATATATCTTTGCAATTATCCCGTAATTGCCATCCTCAACCCATCCGCTTGTTTCGAAAGGTTTTTTATACGGGAGGAAAATCTGCCTTAACTCTATTCTTTCAATTTTCATATTACTTACTAGCCATCTTATAAAACTGAATTCTTAATGTGTGTCCCTTCCTTAAACGAACAGAGGTTTAGAATCAGAGTGTCAGTCCCACAGTGATTCTGTGAACGCTGGGGAGTATATCATAAAGTGCATAAGCATAATCAAAATAGACGCTATTACCTGAAAAAGGAACATTTGCTCCGGCACCGAATGTAAAATCCTCATCGTCGTAATTAAACTTATAGCCTGTCCTTAGATACAGCCTGTCGAAGAAAGAAAACTCGGCTCCGAAATGAAGTCTTTCACTGTTATCGTTAGGATG
>CAVZFD010000002.1:0-351905 GCA_963774455.1 uncultured Ignavibacteria bacterium | reverse complement strand
GTCATCCCGAACTTGTTTCGGGATCCTCTTTTTTGATACGACGTCATGAATTGAAGATCATACGACTTTAAATTAAAAAAGGCCATCTCAAATAGATCCTTTTGAGACAGCCTCTTAAGTTTAATGAACTATTTTTATAATTATTTCAGAACCATCATTTTCTTAACCAATACCTGGTTATCAGATTCAATTCTATAGTAATAAACACCGCTTGATAAATTTGAAGCATTAAATGTGATCTGGTGACTTCCTGCCCTTACAATTCCATCAACAAGCCTTGCGACCTGTTGGCCAAGAGTATTATAAATTTTCAGACTTACAAACCCATCCTTAGGAATGCTATATTCAATCTGTGTGGATGGATTAAATGGATTGGGATAATTCTGTTTCAATGCAAACTGTAAGGGAACATTTGCATTAACTTCAATTGAGTTGGAATATTCAAATGATCCGTTAAAATCAATCTGTTTCAACCTGTAGCTATAAGTGCCGATTGAAATATTATTATCTGTAAATGAATAAGATTTCAATTCTGTTGTAGTCCCATAACCATTCACATATCCAATCCTCTCCCAGTACGATTTACTATTTCTGGATTCCGGATTCTTTCTCTCTATTTCAAATCCACGGTTATTAGTTTCTGTTGCAGTCTGCCAGCTCAGGTTTACACCGTTCTCATCAACATTTGCTTTGAATGATGTAAGTTCAACAGGTATGTTTGTAACTGTTTCAACCGAGTCACTTTCGGAATTCCCATAGGTGTTATATGCATAAACACGATATGAATATGTAGTGTTCGCTATTAATCCGGTATCCGTAAATGCTGTTACGTTTTCTCCCACGGAATCTACAAATGTCCAGGAACCGGGTATATGCAATGAATCATCCTTTCTCTCTACCCTAAAACCAATTTCATTGTCTGAATTATCAACCCAGCTTAGATTTACAAAATGAGTATCTGCTACTGCAATAAGATTGGATGGTGCAGCTGGTAATAATGCAGGGATCATTTCATCCAACGGTCGTTTCCATACACAGCCGCCTGTTCCCGCAAAAAGGTCCGCGCCGCTTACGACAAAAGAGTATATCAAAGGATTAGTTAATCCTGTACTTACAGTGGTCCAGTTTGTGCCGTTGTCGGTTGTAAGAAACACACCTCCATTGGTCCCGGCAAACACATTAGTACCGACTGTAGTAAGTGCATTAATAGTTGTATTCGTCAAGCCGGAATTTACTAGTGTCCAGCTTGTTCCGTTGTTAGTCGACATAAATACCCCACCGCCAAAAGTACCTGCAAACAAGTTCGTACCACTCAGTGCAAGGGCATATATATTTAAATTTGTTAATCCGATATTTACCTGTGACCAGTTAGCCCCATAATTCGTGGAAAAGTACACACCGCCACTCGTTCCCGCATATAGA
The DNA here is from genome assembly GCA_963774455.1 of uncultured Ignavibacteria bacterium. GTDB lineage: Bacteria > Bacteroidota > Ignavibacteria > Ignavibacteriales > Ignavibacteriaceae > DATFVA01. Next base: position 350,483 of record CAVZFD010000002.1, on the reverse strand, counting down.
TTCGAATCATTCACAATTATAGATCTAACGTTCAAACTTGTCAAGCCGTTATTTAAACCCGTCCAACTTGTTCCATTATCCGTAGAAAGGAATACGCCACCATTAGCTCCTCCAATCCCAGCAAATAGATCCCTACCACTGACAGCGAGACACTGGATATTTGGATTTGGGAATGCTGTCCAGCCCCCTGTCCAGTTTAATCCGTAATTTGTAGAAAGAAACACACCTCCGCCAAAGGCCCCTGCAAACGTATTTGTACCAATCGCTGCTAAAGCATAAATAAATAAAGGATGGCCGGTTAACCCAACATTTACATCCGTCCAGCTATCACCGCGGTCAGTAGAAACAAACACACCCTCGCCGCTTGTACCGGCAAAGAGATTATCACCGCTAACAGTAAGCGCCTTCACATAAGAATTCGCCAGTCCATTATTAACCTCATTCCAGGTTGTTCCATTATTAGCAGAAAGAAACACACCACCACCAAATATCCCTGCAAAGATATTTGTACCATTTACCGCGAAAGATCGAACATCAACTATATAGGTCTGCGGAAAGCCATTATTAACTGCTGTCCAGCTTGTTCCGGCATTTGTGGATAAAAACGCACCGCCTGCATTAGTCCCTGCAAATATATTCGTACCGCTTGCTGCTACACAGAAAACAAAGGGGGAGGTTAAGCCGTTATTTATTTCCGTCCAGCTTGTACCGTTGTTAGTAGATAGAAACATACCACCACCAAACGTCCCAGCGAAAAGATTCTCCCCGCTTAATGCAAGAGAATAAACCATACCATTAGTCAAACCATTGCTTACCTGTGTCCAGTTTGTCCCGTTGTTTGTTGAGAGAAATACTCCATCTCCACCGGTACCCGCAAAGATATTTGTATCGCTCACGGCCAAGGATTGTATATTAGTATTCCACAAACCGTCAGTTACCATAGTCCAGTTTGTTCCATTGTCCGACGTCAGAAATAGACCATTAGTTGTCCCCGCAAAGAGATTCGTACCACTAACAGCTAAACAATAAATATTAAGATTTGTCAAGCCATTATTGACCGCAGTCCAACTTGCCCCGTTATCCGATGATAAAAACACACCGCCTCCCCCAAAGGTACCAGCAAAAAGATTCGTACCACTAACCGCCACCGCTCGAACTGTAAGATGCGTCAAACCATTATTAACCGCATTCCAGCTGGTTCCATTGTCCGTGGATAAGAACACACCAGCTCCATTAGTTCCCGCAATGAGATCCGTACCGCTAAACGCCATCGAAAAAACTGTACCACCCATTGGGCCATTAGTTTGTACCCATTGGGCAGAAACTTCTTTTGGTGCTAATAAGAGGCAACCAAAAAAAAGGAAATATATGGTTAAAAATTTTTTCAAGATAGGCTCCTTCAATTAATGAATATATGAGATATTATAACTGTTACACTACTTTTTTTAGTAACTTAAAATTTATTCCTCTTTTCAAAGAGATCAGATTTATATTAAACTGCTTTACAGTGGATAATTATAAAAATCAAAAAATACTGCCTCCCACTAGCTTGATTTTCAATCTGGTAAGATTCTATTAATAGTTGGCTGGTTAATGGTCCTATTAATAATTCCCTAGATATCCATTTCAAAATCTTTAATTGGAATCGCTTCACTCCAATATGTTTCAAATACTTTTTTTTGTGCCCTTGCAAAGTCAGGATGATCAACAATCATAGTTGTAAGACTCGGCATTAAAGACACTCTATCTTTTAGTGCGAACATTGTAATAGTTTCATCACTAATAACCATCTTCATTGGCAATTCTTTAATAATTCTTGCCTCTTCGCCTATTTCTTCATATTTATTTATTGCTTTAATTAGTTGGTGCAATTCAGCTTTGGTAAGACCCTGATATTCATATATGCTTCTTGCTTTAACCTTATTCTTAATTACATTGGTTTCGGTTTCTAAAGTATCCTCTACGGTTAAATTAGTGTATGGTGGTTTTGTGAATACAAGGATTTGCTCTTTTGTATTATTTTGAATACTCATAAATCGTTCTCTAATCTGGCCTACATCATTTAACACCTCAATGTAGTCTAACGGGCCAGTGTTTTTTCCTTTTATTTCATATAACTCAGTTAACTCCTCATGCAATTGCTCGCCTAACTTTTGCTTTCTGTTTAATTCATTCTCATAAATAGAAAGGATGTTCCTGATGGCAATAGTTGGCTCAATACTGCTAAAAACATTCATTTTGTTTTTAGATGTGACATTACATAATCCTTTTTTCACCAAATTTTGCAATATCTCATATACTTTTGTTCTAGTTATAGTGGTAATTTTTGAAACTTCCGGAGCAGATAATCCATTTTTCTTCAGAAGAGCCAGGTAGACTTCAGCTTCTCGTCCTGTAAGTCCTAATTCCTGTAATTTTGACTGAATTTCGTTCATTTTGTGAGCCTTTAAGTTTATCCCCACAATGGTGATACACAAAATTAGGATTATTTTTTGAACTATGCAAATACGTCTCCTGATTAATATAAATAATAGAGAATGTGCGAATTACGGGAATTACTTCGCAAACAATGTATTACCAGCATCAAAAAAGATGTGAATGCTTTGATCCTATGGAGGGACTCGTTTATTCCTTTACAGAAAATATTGTAACCCCGGAGGATGAATCAGATATATGGTATGGAAATAAAAATACCTGCAAATCACACTTGAAGATTTTCTTCTGAGAAGAGTCGATGCGAAGTAAAAAAATCAGAGAAAGGAAACTTAAAGAAGCCAAAGAAAACAAATTTGAGGTTAGAAATGTTAACTGAAAATCTACCTTATTTAATTAACACGAAATTCCATTTTTCGATGAACCAAAACAAGAAATCATAAATTAGATTGGAACGATTTTCTTATCTTTATTGTGGATTAACTTGTTATAAAAATCAGTAAGTTCGTTAATAGAATATTCTTGACGTCCGAAATGTTTATTCTGTATTGTATAAGTATCTTTAATAGTTTTTGAATTGATGTTCGAAGTTATAAATTCTATTAATTTTTCGGAAAGTGATATTTTGTATTTTTTAGTATATTCATAAGTTTTTATAAAGCATAAAACGGGTAATGGATTGGGTTTGAATTCAATATCCAATATTCTTTCATTTAGAAACTTGCTAAAACCTTCCGAATAATATAATTCATTTTTTCCTAAAGAAAAGGCTACTGCATTTAAATTAAAGAATGAAGTTTCAGGTAAAAATTCTGAAACATTATTAAATAGTGGAACTTTTTTAATTCCCCACGTATCGTCTAACTTCCAAAGATCTATTTCCTTTTCTTTAATTTTTAATTTGTATCCACCAAAACTATTTTTCCTGATAAGAAACCGGTTAAGATATTCATTTAATTCATTATTTATAGATGTGATAACAAGATCGATATCCCTGTGATCAACTTTCTGAAAATTATTAAGAACAAATTCCCTTATTACACCTCCAAAAACAAGAATATCGGTAAATTTTAAAATATCTGAAACAAATCTTTTTTCTCCACCGGTAATAAATAATTGATTCCAGATATAAGTTTTTAGCTTTGACTCTATTAATTTCTTATTAAATTTTTGCATTTAAGTGATTCTTATACCTGCTAATTTTTGATATAATTTCAATGCATATTTATCTGTCATCCCTGAAATATAATCAACTATTAATCTTAATTTGTAATAATCATTTAATTTATAAATTTCATTAATTCCTGTCTCAATTTCAATGATATACTTCATACTACTGCTGATTAGATTATATAATCTTCTGGCTTCTTGCCAAAATTTATCCTTTTCCAGCTTATGTTGAAGAAAAGTAAGCACAAAATGATCTAATAAACCTTCAAGAACACTTTTGCCTGCAAGTTCCATAGATTCAACTTCTCTTTGTTTGAATATATTTTCAGCTTCAAATTTTTTTAATGCTTTCCCTAAACCTTTAGGATTATCATAGATTAATTCGCCATAATATATTCCCTTTTCAATTTTATCCATATTCCGAAGAAATACTTCAATAATATCGGCCAGTAAATTATTTATTAGAAATAATCTAAGATTAACCATTTTTGTTCTATCATAATTAATTTTCGAAGAGTTATTCTTATCAAAATCTTCGTTAAAGTGTTTTATTTTTTCCCGATTAACTTCATCTGTGTTATCTGATAAATAAGTTAGTATATCCTGTATTTTATAATATTTTTTGTTGAAACCATCCTCTACATCCATAGTATGATAACAAATACTATCAGCGCTTTCTAAAAGAAAAGAAAAAGGATTTTTTATTTTGTCTAAACCCGTTTTCTGTCTTATTTCTTCAAAAAATTGTTTTTCACTTTGATATACTCCTAATGTTTTTCTATAGTCATCAGAGGATGTATCACTGATTTCATTAGATAACTGGGGATATTTCAGAAATGCTGACAGAACGCCTAATGTCAAATTTAACCCATATTTATCCTGCAGCACCTGCAACTTAGTCAAAACGCGAAAGCCTTGAGCATTCCCATTGAACTTAGTAAAATCTCCTTTTTGGTTTTCATTTAGTTCAATTTTTAGGGTAACATTTTTGCTTAGATTTTTATTGAAAAGTTTTTCAAAGTATCTTCCAATAATATGTTCACCATAATGACCAAATGGTGGATTCCCAATATCATGCGCCAAACCGATACAGGACATGATTGTTGGGATATCTTTTAACAATTCTGTTCTATCAATATTAAATTTAGCAAGGAACTTTTCTTCTTTACATAATCTTAATCCTATGGAATAAGCTATGGACTGTACTTCTAAGGAATGAGTTAACCTGGTATGGATATTATCATCTGTTTCAAGTGGAAATACCTGGGTTTTATCGTGCATTCTTCTTATAGCAGGTGAAAAAATAATTCTGCCAAGATCACTTTCGAACTCAGACCGGGTATCTTGAATCCTGTTTGATTCTCTTAGCCGTGATGTATTAATTAAATTATTCCAGTTCATGTCTTGTCGCTCCTTTTTTGTAACTCCCAATACTATCTCTAAGCTTTGCCATTATGAATGCATTATCGATCTTATTCTAAGGGAGGATTTAGTCCAACCAATAATAATTGAGATTCATTTGAACAAATGAGGAATTTTCCATATCTATCTTTGAAGTTATTGAATTAAGTTTAAATACTTTCCATAATTAGTATCTTATTATATTCATTTTGTGATTTGTTATTATGTAAAAACTAAATCCCGGGTATTGTGACATCGGGATCGGTTAATGATTGTAAATATGCTGTTCCTGCTCTGCACCCCAGGGAGATAACAAGTAACCCAAGTATTAGAATATTTTTCAACATCCTTTATTCTCCCTTGAATAAGTAATTTTGTAATTAAAAATAGGCCTTTGGTATCTAAAAAGCTATAAAATTTCAGAGGTTTTTTCCAACATTTCGCCATTCTTGCACCTAATTATTCTGAAGCGAATAGTACAGTAATCTTTACAGTTTTGTAAAAGTTATTGTTATTTTTGGTTAAATTATTATTAAAACTAGTTATACAATTTCATGTTTGAACTTGGAGAAAAAATGGGCATCCCCGATTATCAATCAATAATGCTGCCGCTCCTTAAGTTTTCTTCTGATGAAAAAGAGCATACATTTCATGAAGCAGTCGAAGCATTAGCGAATGTATTCAAACTTTCAGATGATGAAAGAAAAGAAATGTTACCGAGTGGGCAACAGGAGATTTTTCTCAATAGAGTTGGTTGGGCAAGAACCTATATGAAAAAAGCGGGATTATTAACATCTCCTAAAAGAGGAACTCTGAAAGTAACCGCACGAGGTCTAGAGTTACTAAATGAGAACCCTGCTAAGATCGATAATAATTTACTTATGAGATTTGATGAATTTAATGAGTTCAGAAAGAGAAAAAAGAAGGATAGTGATAATGGTGATGATGGCAATGGCAAGACCCCAGAGGAGGAGTTTGAATTAGCCTATGATAATTTAAGATCTGAATTATTAAGTGAAGTATTGCAACAATTAAAACAATGTCCACCTTCACTGTTTGAAAAAATAGTCGTTGATGTATTGGTAAAAATGGGTTATGGTGGATCACTAAAAGATGCTGGAAGAGCTATTGGTAAATCGGGAGATGAAGGAATAGACGGTATAATCAAAGAGGATAGGCTTGGATTAGATATTATTTATCTTCAGGCTAAGCGATGGGAAAATATTGTTGGAAGACCAGAGATACAAAAGTTTGCGGGTGCCTTACAGGGCCAGCGAGCTAAAAAGGGAATTTTCATCACAACTTCAAATTTTTCAAAAGAAGCAGTAGATTTTGCATCTAGGATAGAAACAAAGATAATTTTAGTTGATGGTGAACAACTTGCTGAGTTTATGATTGATTTCAATGTTGGCGTAACAAAGGTGTCTACCTTTGAATTGAAGAAATTGGATTCGGATTATTTTGTAGATGAATGATATAACATAAAACATTTTATCTTAAAATAAAGGGGATTTTTATGAAAAGTTGGTTATTTCCCAGAAATCCAGATATCTTTAATCGATTAATACATCGAAAATTATTTTGATTGTTTGGACAGTCCGAAAGCATTTTAGGGATCTAATGGATAAGGGAATAATTAAATAACTACCCTCTAAATCATGATTTAAAATAATCGGACATAAACTTTGTAATTGATTCCTCTAGTTTTTTGCCATTTATTAATTCGGTATTAGTTTTCTCAGCTTCATCTTTTGCTTGTGTTGTGAAATCTGAAGTCGTAACTATAATTTTTCTTTTTGCCCCCCTAGTGATTGCAAAACTATGAACATCATAATGGACCTATTTAGACTTAAAAAATTAAGATTATAAATATTTGTTATGACTCAAGCGGAGAATCTGAAAATTTTTGTTGACCTTTCTTTGATATGAGGATTAGTAATTTCAACCACTATCAATTAATTTGATTAAACAGCTTTTCAGCTTGAGATCAGTTTTAATCATTACGGCCCAAATAAAGTTTCTTCTCTCCTGTCCCCTTTCTTATTTCCTCAGAACGGTTCCAGATATATAATAGCCCCGTTTGATTTCTCACTAAGCTCTTACTGCTAATGAACCTTCCCAAGGAGAAGAATTCTGGTCCTTTAACGGTGCAGCACAAACTTTTTAATTTTGCCTCTCAAAGTCTTTGCCCAAGACCCAGCACTCAATAATGGATTACAACTAAACATTATGACTTTTAGAACATCTTTTATTTCTTTCAAGGTGTTCAAAATGTGCCTGGTTATTTGGTCCGGCTTTATGTGGTCTGACTGGTTTGCCGCATTCTATACAAGAATACTTAGGCATTAAAATTTTATTTTTCTTTGCTTGCTCACGCCGTATTAAAGCGGTTTCTATATCAACATTTTTCCCTTCACTATTTGCTGTAATCATTTTAGGCATTAGTACCTCCTTTATTTAATGTATTCCAAAAATCTAATAAGAGTTGAGACTGATTGAAATTAAGTTGACGTATCATATTAGGATGCAATTTATGTTTTATTCCGGCTTGTTTAGTTATACTGACCAATTTTTTCCAGATTATTGGATTTTGATCACCGAACAGACAAAAATAAACCTTTAAGTTCTTTCGACCTTTTTCTTTTGTTACCAGCAGGATTTTACCTGCTTTATAGACTTCAATTTTTTTCAAATCCATTGATTTAGAAAGTATGCCCACATAATGATAATAATAATTGTTCAATATCTCCAAATTCATAAAAACTTCCTAAACCTAACGCTCAATCTGATTTTCCTCTAATCGGCATGTTTTTAATAAATTATGAATATCTTCTACTCTAAAACCGCCGTTGGGTATGAATCGACTAAATATTAAGAACTTTATTCCGTCAATAATTTTAAAATAGACATCTCGTCCTGGCTTTAAATTTAATGCCAATTTGTCACTTTGTTGGATAAATCCTTTTTCTAATAAAAGAGTAGCCAATTTATTTTTATGAATGATAATATATTTAACCAGATCTCTCCTGCTTTTGATAAATTCTAGAATCGAGGTGAAATAATCATAATAAATTTTTCTAGTTCTATCATTTAGTGTCATTTTAAAAGAATTTGAGTGGTATGGAATCAGATCGATATTAACAATATTCTTATTACAATAATCCCAATAGTGCTCACCCGGATTTGGTTCGATATCAAGACAAGATCTTAAATATGCATAATATTTTATCGCCGGTCCCTTTTTTTGTAAAATAAAAAAGTTTTTGTAAAAGTTTATGTAAGAATTGAAACTTTTTGATATCTGCGATGCTTCATAATCTAGATTATTTTTAATTGCTCCAGGGTTAATACCGATAATTATAATTTTGTTTTGAGAATCGATATCCCCTGCAAAATAAGCAGGAAGGTAAGCAGAATCAAAGCCTGGTCTAAGACTTAAATCGTCCGACAGGTTTTTAAGTTTTAAGGCATATGCCGGAGATTGGAATAAACGAAAGTCCTTTTCGATTTCAGCTAAAAATTTGCTCATAAATTCTACTCATATAATTGTTAATATTTTTGTATTAATTTCTTAAAACTTCATTAGAATTTTTTTCATTCTCCAATAGTTTCTTGTACTCTATTTTAAGCTGTGCATATCCAGCCTGAGCTTTGGCTTTTAGGGTTTGATTATATCTATAGGAAGGAAATAAAACCTTAATGATCTCAGCCTTAGTTTCATAATCATTAAATATCCTCTTTGCCGTTGATCCAACCAGTATTATCAACTCTGGAGAAATTAAATCAATTTCTTCTCTTAATAATTGTTAACATTTCTTTATATCGGATTTACCGTAAGCGTTTGCAATTCTAACCGAGTCCACCACGTAAGATTCGCTCGCTACATCCTTTGTTAGATTTAAACTTTCTTTGACAAATTTATACTTAGAATAATTCCAATAATTGGCAGCTAGGTTTTTTACAGTTTCAGAATCATCTAATATCCATAGGCAAGACAGGGCTGTAATACTTAACCTGAGGGGTGGTTGAAGCGATCCCTCAAAAATGAACATAAACTTTATTTTTTCAGTTTTAAAGGCATCTTTACCAATGAAAAATAGATCGGCATTTTTGGCAACATTAGAGTTGAGTATATTCTGCTCTGGTGAGATCCCTTTACTCGTATTGTAAAGATAGCTGGAATAAAGACTTGATAAATATTTAAGATCTTCGATATTATCCACCTCTTTTAATATGCTCATATCCTTCATAATGGGAGCTACGTGAAGATTCCATTTCGAATGGATTTCTGCTAACTTTTCAATGATGTTCATTGTTATACTTCCTCTTTTTTTGTTTCAATACTTAAGATAGATTTTATTCCGTTCATTCTAGCCGGACTTTCAGGAGCCTCCAACATTTTAACACCCTTTCCCCATCAACAAACCAGCAGGCAATTTCATTGAGTGAATTGACCGAACAGTCAAAGATTATTGATTCGCCTGACTTTATTTATCTTCTGGTCGGTAATTCGTGAAATGCATATAGCAAGGAACTCCAATAATATGGATAAACTTATAAGGTTTATAAAATATTTATCATTCAATGATAAGAAATTTTGGCGGCTGAAGATAATTATGGTGGATAAATTATGGAGGATTTAATGTATCATCAATTACCGTTTATAAAGAATACTGGTAAAATTGAGAGCAGTGAGATAAATTAACGAGACAAACCAGGAATATTGGGAAAAAGTAAGCAGCCTTTTTAATGTCTGCTCTTTTAAATAGTTTGCAATAATAAAGTTTTTATAAAATTATTGGAGAAGAATAATATGGAAGTTAAAATAGAAGGCGATAAACTTATTATTACCATTGAATTACAAAAGCCAACACCAAGCGCCTCAGGCAAAACATTGGTGGTTGCAACAACTCACGGAAACGTGGTCACAGATTGTATAATAGAGGGAAAACCTGTGGTGGTTGGACTTAATGCATATATAAAAAAATGATTTCCCAACGCAGTCACCGATCCCCTATTTTCGAGGTTTTTTCATTTTAAACACATATCAGGCTCATTTAGGGTACTTTAGGATGGTCTTTAAAGTTTGGTTTTATTTACGGATCGGATAATTTTCCGTACTCATTGATAATGCAGCCCGGGTAACACTATTTATTTAAGCTGGTTAACCATAAATATGGGTTCGGAAGGTTCGAAAAATTTTTATAGCAGTTTGATATTTTATAATTATATTTCCGTACCCATTCAACTGATTGCTGTTAAATAATCAGCCGGCCTTATTCCGTAGAAATCCCTTCGGGAAAAACCGTTAAGGATGCAAATCCTTCCGGGTTTCGAAATCCCTGTCTCTCCGCACAGTGCCTCGAAAACACGCTATTATCGGGGTTTTTACTTTTTAAAGCCTTGTGGAACCAGCTCAATTCAGCTGGTTATGCCGAATAAATTCCAATTTAATATAATTAGCAGATTCAGAATTATCTCAACAAAATCATTTTCACGGCGTGGTTGTAATCTCCTGCACTCAGCCTGCATATATATATGCCACTGGGCATGTTCCCGGCATTCCAGGTTTTGGTATACTTCCCGGCAGGAAGGTTTTCCTTTGCTAAAATATCAACCTGCTCACCAAGAAGATTATAAACAGCCAGGGTGACAAACCGGCTTTCTGAGATGCCAAACCTTATGGTTGAAGCCGCATTAAATGGATTCGGATAATTTTGTTTGAGGAAAATTGTTTCAGGAATATCTGCCCGGTAATTTTCCTCAACCCCGCTGATTGCCGGTTGAAAATTTAATAGCCAGATATCGCGGGTATTCGAATCTACATCATACCATACCCCCGCAATGATGACCGTACCCTCACTGGTCAGATTTATTTTTCTACCCTGATCCCAAAATTCTCCGCCGTAATTTCGGGAATATATTATATTGCCGTCTGGGTCTGTTTTAACAACCCAGGCATCATCATTCCACTGATCGAAGCTTAGTATCCCCGTCCATACATAACAGCCGTCTGACGTCTGTACAACGGAGTATGCATTATCATGCAATTCATTTCCGTAAGTTTTCGTCCATAACGTATCTCCATCTGAGTTAATTTTTATCAGCCAGGCATCCTGGTAATTATTCATATGACCGAAAGATCCTGTACTACCGGCAATAATGAAGCCTCCGTCATTTGTCTCTTTTATATCATATAGGTAATCAGATCCGGGTCCTCCGTATGTTTTTGCCCAAACTGAATCTCCATCCGGGGTTAATTTTATCACCAGCCCATCAGATTCGCCGGCTCCGAAAGATTCAGTCATTCCTGCAACGTATAAATAACCATTGTCAGCACGGGCAACAGAGAACGCAAACTCACGTTCCATACCACCGAATGATGCTGTCCAAACTGTATCTCCGTTTAAATCGGTTCTGACGACCCATATATCTTCAGGACTCCCGGCGCTAAGTTTAGTATACCCGGTAAAAACATATCCGTTTCCCACAGGCAATTCCAGACCGGATTTTATAAAATGATACATTTCACCTGTGTAAACTTTTGACCAGAGAGTATCCCCGTACTGATCCGTCTTCAGAAGCCAGCCATTATAGTATGCGGGATAAAATTCATCGGTGTATCCGAAAATTACGTATCCACCGTCGCTGGTTTGGTGAACACATTCGCCATAATCCCAATTGTAAGACCCGTAAAGCTTAGTCCATTCAGCAGTACCGTTTTCATCTGTTTTGATCAACCAGATATCATCGCGTCCGGAAGGATTCTGTGTACCGATGAGGATATATCCGCCGTCATCTGTCTGCTCAGCATAATAACCGTAATCATCACCGGGGGTAGTAAAAAATTTTGTCCAGATTGTATCAGGTGATTGTGCGAATGAAATTTGGAATAAAGAACTGAGAAGGAACAGAAGAAGAGAGAGGAGAAAAGTTAAACGTCTTATTAACATTTTATGCCTCCATTTTGCCTACGTGTTATGTAAGAAATCCGGCTATAAAAGAACTGCAATAAGTATTGTTTTAACTTATGCTATTTCCACCCAACTTTCAACCATCCTGGAGTAGGATTGAATTTGAACAGGGTTCTACCAAAACTTTCATTAGTTTCTTTACCATAGGGTGTTCTAAAACAAGTTTTAAGTTTCTGCCTCGGGCAAAATTACTTTCATTGGTTCCCAGCACCCTTTACAGTAAATAATGTCTTCAACATCTATCTTCTTCATCGGATGGAATCTATATGCTAACGGTCCACATAAAAAAAGCTTGAAATCCGTTCAGGGGGACTTAAAATTCTGTAAAAGAAATGTATTTAAATGTAATGCACATGTTTTTTTCTGATATTATGTTAGATTCAGATAAAAACAGGAATGCCGTATGAAAAACGAACATCAAAATCATAATCATAACGCTCAAAATTTGGATGGCGATACACATTTAAAGCATAATGATACCATACACGATGATCAAAGTTCTCTCAAGGGTATGAATCACAAGAAGAATGATCACCAAAGACATAACCGTTCTGAACACGAAGGGCACACGATCGAAGGATTCAGGAAGAGGTTCTGGATTTCATTAGTGATCACAATTCCAATTCTTCTTCTTTCACCTATGATCCAGCACTTTCTCAGACTTAAGGAAGCATTGCGTTTCAGTGGTGATAACTATTTTTTATTTGTGCTTTCATCTTTCGTTTTTTTCTACGGCGGCTACCCATTCCTGGCAGGTCTGTATAATGAATTAATAAAGAAACTGCCCGGAATGATGACTTTAATTGCACTCGCAATTTCAGTAGCATATTTATACAGCAGCGCAACTGTATTTGGAGTTAAGGGAGAAGATTTCTTCTGGGAGCTGGCGACTCTGATTGATATTATGCTCCTTGGTCATTGGATAGAAATGAAATCTATAATGGGTGCCTCAAAAGCGCTTGAAGAACTGGCAAAACTTATGCCTGATGAAGCTCACAAAATTGAAGATACCGGAAATGTTGTAGATGTTGCTGTCACTGAGCTCAGGCATAAAGATAAATTATTAATCAAACCCGGAGAGATAATTCCTGCCGATGGGAAAATATATGAAGGCAATACATCAATTAATGAAGCAATGATTACAGGTGAATCGAAGCCCGTTTCAAAAGGCGAAGGCAGCGAGGTAATAGGCGGATCAATAAACGGTGAAGGATCAATAAAAATTGAGGTTGAGAAAACAGGTGATGAAACTTTTCTTTCCCAGATTGTACAGCTGGTTAAAGAAGCTCAGGAGAGTAAATCCCATACTCAAAACCTTGCTAACAGAGCCGCATTCTGGTTAACAATTGTTGCAATTACTTCAGGTGTGCTAACAATGTTTGCGTGGCTTATGTTTACCGGTGAAAGCTTTAACTTTGCATTAACCAGAACTGTAACAGTAATGGTAATTGCCTGTCCGCATGCGCTTGGTCTGGCAGTGCCTCTTGTTGTTGCTGTTTCAACTGCCCTTTCCGCAAAGAACGGGCTGCTTATCAGAAACAGAACCGCCTTTGAGCAGGCAAGAAATATTCAGGCAATAATTTTTGATAAGACAGGCACTTTAACTAAAGGTGAATTCGGTGTAACGGAAACATTATCTTTTGATAACGGCTATGAAGTAAAAGAAATATTAAAATATGCTGCTTCACTTGAATCTGAATCCGAGCATCCCATTGCTCAAGGTATATTAAGATCTTCTCCCGAAGGGACAGGCGAAGATAAATATCAGCTAAAAGAATTTAAATCGATCCCAGGCAAAGGTGCCGAAGGAAAAGTAAATAACAAAGTTGTTAAAGTTGTCAGTCCCGGTTATCTTGAAGAAAATAAAATTGAAATACTGGAAAAAGAAAAGATTGATAAATTATCCGGTCAGGGCAAAACCGTAGTATTTGTTCTGATTGACAATAAGCTGACAGGTGCAATTGCTTTAGCCGATATTATCAGGGAAGAATCAAAGGAAGCTATAAAACTTCTTAAGGAACTGGGAATAAAACCTATGATGCTTACAGGAGATGACAATCAGGTGGCTAAATGGGTTGCGGATGAACTCGGACTCGATGATTATTTTGCTGAGGTTCTTCCGGGTGACAAAGCAGATAAAATAAAAGAAGTACAATCACGGGGATTAATTGTGGCAATGACAGGCGATGGTGTAAATGATGCACCAGCCCTTGCACAATCTGATGTTGGAATTGCCATAGGTACAGGAACTGATGTGGCTGTTGAATCTGCAGATATAATTCTTGTAAGAAGTAATCCTAAAGATGTAGTTTCCCTTATAAAATTTGCTAAAGCTACTTATAGAAAAATGGTTCAGAATTTAATCTGGGCAACCGGCTATAATCTGATAGCTATTCCTCTTGCTGCGGGGGTATTATTTTCGGAGGGAATTGTTCTTAGTCCTGCAATTGGTGCAGTTTTAATGTCGCTCAGTACTGTTATTGTCGCCATAAATGCTAAGTTGTTAAAGGTTAAATGATATAGATAAGACAGCTGGTTTACTCTGTCTTTTACTTTTTTTAAGTGTGCGAAGATTGGATCAATCTTCGATTTGCGAATTTCTGTCTAAAATAAATAAATCGCTTGAATGATTCTTATTAATATCGGTGTCTTCCAAAAGAAAATTGATATTAATTTTATTTTTATTCCACTTCGTGGAGGAAGTCACAAAAACAAATCCTACTTCTTTCTTTTTTTAGCCTTACTTTTCTTGGCGCAAGAAAAGTAACAAAAGAACATGCTCTGCAAAAGAATTGCTAAAAAATTACTCCATTTCGCTTCGATAAATAAACTCGTCCTTCCGCTGAAGTTCTTAGCAAGATCGGAAGGACTCGAACAGCATTTATCGATTATCCCGCCCCATATTTTGAATGTATTTCGGCGGGATAAACGCTCCATTCCGTAATTTTTTTCCCCCGCCTACTACAAGTTAAGCTAAATTTTGGCGGGGGAATCGCAATTCTTTTGAGGAGCGGGCGAATCCGCCTAGCGTCGTCGCCTAGCGTCTTATTTCGAACATTAACCTCCGGAGGATGAGGAATTCCAGGCAGCTTATTTTGATCACCAACAATAAGGGGGATTCAAAATAAGAAAGGAGAAATTGCATTATTTCTTTTCTAAAACTTAAACTATTTTGATGCTTTAAGTTTATTTGGACAGCACCGATTTTTCGAATTTCTTTATATAAATTCTGAAATTTAATCTTCCTCTAATTCTATTTTTGCCAGGCCGTAAATATTTAATTTTGGGAAGGTAAAAATTGCCAGATTTGCATCATCCTGTTTTTTGTTTTCATATTTTAATTTTTGCATATCTCCCAATTCTCCACTATAGGTTATATTCTTTATTGAGAGACCTTTTGGAATGGCAATTTGTGTTTTGATATCTGCTGCCGGCGTTATATCACCATCAACTGTTACATTATAATTAACGAAATGGATAAGTAAGTGTTCATCATTCCTGCGCATTGTGCTAAATTCAACAAACTTATTATTTCCCTCAATCTTTGTTATTCTTGAACCGATCATTAATCAGGTGGTAGGATCTTCTGCCGGTTTAGGACCAATGTAGTCCTTAAAATCATCCCATCTCTCATTGTAGAAGTTTAGAAAATTAATCTGTTCTTTTTTAGGAATATCCTTATTGGATTCTGAGTTCCCGTTTAGAGAAGTGGAAAGGTATCTAAGAACTATATAGCCTTTATTATGATATGACTCATTAAACTTTTTAGCATTTTCCATCAGACTATCAAATTCCGCCCTGGTCACTTCGTCTACATTAGGAGCGCCGCTGCCAAATGTAACAGTCATATTAATCTTTTTAAGAAATTCCAGATCTGATTTTTGTCCTAATATCCAATGTCCCCAATCAGTATTTGGTTTCCAAGTGTTCTGGGCACTTGCTGAACCATAGAAAATCAGGATTAGTGTAAAAACAACTATTGGGGTTAGATAAAATTTCCTGTTTATTACCGGCATAAATTCTCCTTTATATTACTAATTCCTTTAATTTCGTTTCAACTGAAAATCAATTAACTCGTGCACCTCAAATTTTCCTTCGCCTAATCCCCGAAACACCAATATGCCATCAAATGGTCCTAGCGCAAAGAAATAAAAAGTATGATTTCGCTGCAATTTCACACTGTCTTGATGTTATATTTTTTTCCTTTGGGACAGACTGGTGATGCGAATACTTTGCAGGGTTGAAGCACGGGTTAGGTACAGCTTATTATGAATCATTTTAATGAATAACTAACTAACTCTTTTTTGAAAGTTATAAACTTAGTCCCGTCCGATTTCTTTCCAACTTGCATTACTTTAATAATGCCGATATGGGGTGCAATGAAAGTTTCGAATGAATCCATTAAATAATTTGTGGAAGAATAATATCTTCTAATTATATGAATTGCTTTGAAATTACCAGCTGGAACAGTAATAGTCGTATCTATTGAAACCACTTCACTTGGACTGTCATCTGGTCCAATAATATCACCCACTTGAGTGGGAAATCTATAAACTAAAATTGAAGTATCGTTTTGATATAAACCGGTATTTGCCTTAGCAAAACCCCAATATCCATCTGTTTTATTTGTAAACCATACACCCGTTGGAACATCGTTAAATGTATACCAGGTATGATTTAAGAAAGTTGAATCCTTCATTATCGTAGAGTTTTGATTTTCCTCATATAAAACTGCATTGCTAGAATCATAACTTGTAAGTATATAATTCCAGCTATTACTAATTTTTAATGGAATAATTCCATTCGAAAAATAATCAGGTCCGGTTGTTTCCGAGCAACTTGAGAATAGCAATAATGATATAATTATAAATGAATAAAGAGCACTTTTTGAAGAAAACATATAGCCTCCAACTAATTGAATAATAATTCTGTTGATAAGAATGTAGAATTATTCAATAAACTTTGCTCCTTTTATTAATATGCACCGCAGGTTGTGAAATTGACAAATATTCACGAATTATTTTCTATCTTACTTTTAGCACACAGCCGGAACATCACTCATAGTGCGGATAGAGTTTTACGAATAGGTGTTTATAATCCTGAAGAATTGAATGGTATCTAAAGTGGCTTAACTTAGTCATCACCCCAGGTATCTAAGTATTTATCAATTGGAAATTACAGTAAATAAGTGATAGCTGCAATAATAATTTAAGTTTTTTAGATTCCCGGATTATTTTGCAATAGTAATTACGGGTTTTGTAAGGGCACAGCAAGATGATGGTCCACAATATCAACAAACAACATTCTCTAGCGAAATAGAGCTGGGGATAATTGCGCGCAATACCCCTGCGGTATAAGCAGGGGTATTTTATAAGACTTAAGAATTCGTTCACAGAGGTTACCCTTACCCCGTGATGGGAAAAGAGTTCGACCCGGCAGCATCTTCACTGCCGGATTTTTATTTGTTTAAACCATTCACTTTTTACAATTTTATGACAAATATCCTCATAACGGCTGCTATTTTTCCATTATAAATCCTATAATAATAACTCTGAATATTAAACTAATCAGTAAAACTAAGGAGGAAATAATGAAAAAGACACTCTATTTGATGGCTGGTCTGTTCACTCTTATGTCATTATTGATCGTTACGGATACGGAAGCTCAAACCGGAGAAGATATGACATTTGTAAAAAAGAGGGCGGCTGAAGGTGACACTGTCTGGGTGCTGCTGAATCATATTAAATATGATAAGCGCCAGCAATTTGAGAAATTTATTGATGAAACATTCTGGCCGAAAGCAGCAACTTTAGATGCCGGGGATCAGATGGTTTTCAGGCAGACTCGTGTTCTTTATCCCGCTAAGATGAATAATGACAGTACATACACCTACGTATTTATTATGGATCCGGTAATTTCCGGAGAAGATTATTCGATTGAAAAATTTCTGAGAAAAATGTACGGAGAAGAAAAAGCAAAGGAATATATCAATATGTTTGAAGCCTGTTATGAGAGTCCTCAGACCGGCTATATTCTTCTACAAACGAAATGGTAGAAATTATGATGACTGAATTGGTCCTTTTTTTGACCCCGGTAAATCCGGGGTTTTTATGCTTATGCTGTAAGTCGACACGGGTTTTGTGGATAAAACCCTTTCTGTAAAGATTGTCACATAGTTTATCGGTCAAATATTTGAACAGCCTCTTGAATAGAGTTCACCCCGGTGACAGCTTGTCATCGGGTTTTTATTCGCCGTAATGACATATAATTTTCTGCTAACATCTTTAATAAGTAAAAAGTCAGTAGACAATAAAAATCCTGTGCTCTAACGCGCCTTGATTTAATTGATGACGGTGTAAGTTCTTATGGATGCAGTTTTGAACTTTGGGTCAGCGGTACAATGATTTTATATCACGGGCAACTTGTGCCAGAACATTGTTCAGCTGATGCCCGCCTTTTTCTATTTCACAGAATTCTCCTGAAGGAAGTATTTCCCTGTAAAGCGAAAAATTACTAACGGATTTTCCTCATCGTCAAGGCATATGATAAAAGTAAATGGGAGTGTTCCCGGGTAGTTTGGCGGCAAAGTCCTCTATCAGTTGCTTCTATCAAAAATTTAGTACAAATTGAAATAAGAATTTTTTCTACTTCGAGAAAGTGAAAAATCAGGGCTGGATAAACGTTACAGATCGAAGATACAAACCGAGAAATATCCCGAAGCAGACTGTTATAATAATTTTTATTATTTCACGGAGAGACAGAATATGAAATTTTTCCTTCAATCTTTGTTTTTATTTTTACTGGCTTTAATTGTAAGCTGTCTATTTATTTCATCCACCGCATTAAGTCAGGAAATTGAATATCCTAAACTCGAATCTGCAATTTTTAAAGCGGACAGTATAATAAAAACCGATCCCCGTGAATTTTTTAAAAATGTTGAAAGTTTAATCGTTTATTCTCAGGGAGAACTGAAATGCGAAAACTACTACAACGGCTTCGACAAAGATTCAATGCATCAGATACAGTCCCAGACTAAAAGTATTGTCGCCCTTTTATTGGGAATCGCAATAGACAAGGGATATATTAAAAATGAATACGAACCTGTTTCCCTTTATTTCCCTGAATATTTTAATAAAGATAGTGAATTAAAATCAACTGTTATAATAAGAGATCTGCTTACAATGTCGGCCGGGTTTGAATGGGAGGAGATGATACCGTTTAATGATCCGAAAAATGATAACAGGAAAATGTTTCTATCGGGAGATTGGCTTAAATATGCATTAACACGACCTATGGCAAAAACACCGTTTACCGGGTTTAACTATAATAGCGGCTGCCCAATGATTGTTGCCGGGATCATCGAAAAGGCGACTAAAATGAAGCTGGATGAATTTGCAGGTAAATACTTATTCGAACCACTTAAAATAAAGGAGTATCGATGGCAAAAAGACCCGACTGGTTTTTGTCATGCAGGCGGTGGACTTTTTCTGAAACCAATGGACATGGTAAAAATAGGAATGTTGGTAATGAATGATGGGAAATGGGAAAATCAACAGCTAATTTCTGAAGCCTGGATTAACAAAGTAACTAGTTCTTACCTGACAACGTCTTTCGATATCAGCACGTACGGGTATTTCTGGTGGATCAGATTGATGAAAAATAACGAAAGAGATTCAATTAAGATGGTTACAGCAGAAGGTGCAGGAGGGCAAAAGCTTTATATCTTTCCTGAATATAAATTGCTTATTGCTTTTACTGAACGTAACTACAGTACACCTCAAGTTAGTCCACTTTTTATTAATGAATCGATTTTGCCATTGTTGAAGTGATAAACAGCGGATACCAGGTGTTGATCATTTAATTAATCGTTTTCAAACCAGGTTTTGCTTAATTTTAGGACATATTAAATAATCCAAGTGACTTGTTATGGCAAAACTAATATTACAAATCCCACACACTCTTTCTAAAGACCAGGCACTCGAAAGGATTAAAACACTTCTACCAAACCTTCGAAGCCAATATTCTGACCAAATAAGCGATTTAGAGGAAGAATGGTCCGGATATCAGGGTAATTTTAAGTTCAAAGTAATGGGTATCAAAGTTTCTGGTCATGTGACTTTTCAAGATAAAGCTATAATGGTAGATGGGGATATTCCCCTCATAGCATTACCATTTAAGGGGCAAATTGAGGATACAATACTTACCGAAGCAAAAAAAATCTTAGTATGATATTTCACCAATATGATATTACAATTTGAAGAACTTATTTATTGCAATCGATAAAAACAAAGCAGAAAAACCCGTCACGCATCCCATTCCGCTGAGGCATTCTTAGTTTGTCTTCAATCTATTAGGCGTCGCTGCTCTTCGTTATTATTCAATTAAAGGCATTGAACTTCAGAAAAGAGAAGCGAAAAATGCCTGAAGTTAATCCGGAAATTCTAAGGTGGGCCAGAGAAAATTTATAATCAGAATCAGTTCTATAAGAATCTCAGGAATGCCGAACTTTTTATAAAATAAATTTATTTATATTCTGAATATAGTTTTCTATTATTATAGCGGGAGAAAATCATCATGCCTATTTCAACAAATCTTTCTAAAAGCGGAATATTATTTAATGCCCGGAAATTAAACATCTTTTACTTTATAATTTCTGTTATTCTAATATTACCGGTCAGTAATTACGCACAAACATTTGACCTGGTTACGCAAGGAGCAATAGTAAATGACGGCGGATGGAATTACGGCTGTGCATGGGGAGATTATGATAATGACGGCAATGAAGATCTTTTTGTCGTTAATAATCAAACCGACAACAAAAATAATTTCCTTTATAAAAATATGGGCGACGGAACATTTGAAAAAGTAACTGAAGGTCCTCTCGTAAATGACGGCGGAAGTTCTTACGGCTGCAGCTGGGGTGATTACGATAATGACGGACACATCGATTTGTTTGTTTGTAATTATAACGAGAATAACTTTCTCTATCATAATAATGGCGACGGAAGTTTTACAAAGATTACAACAGGGGCTATTGTAACAGACGGCGGATCATCAACCTGTCCAGCCTGGGCCGATTATGATAACGATGGATTTTTGGATTTGTACGTATGCAATCGTACCAGCGCTAATTTTTTGTACCATAACGACGGGAACGGTGCTTTCACAAGAATACTTACCGGAACAATCGTCACAGAAAATAAAAATTCAAGTGCCTGCGCCTGGGGTGATTATGATAATGATGGTTATCCTGATATGTATGTAGCAAATTCGGGTCCTGCTACTAATTCATTATTCCACAATAACCAGGATGGAACTTTTACAGAAATCACCGGGGATCCGAGTGTATCTGACCTGGAACATTTTAATTCGGTTACATGGGCCGATTATGATAATGACGGTTACCTGGATATATTAACGGTACCCGGAATCCTCACTTCTACTTCATTTGATGTTTATCTTTATCATAATAACGGCAACGGAACGTTTACCAGGGTAACAGGACTTCCTCATAACGGAATTAATACTGGCGGCGGAAGCGGGATGATCGATGTAGATAATGATGGTGACCTGGATATTTTTGCAAGTGCTTATGATGGAAATAATTTGCTTCTGTTAAATGACGGGAATGGAAATTTTAGTCAGGTTACTTCAGGAACCCTCATAGCAAACGGTAATTATAATTGCGGCGACAGCTGGGCAGATTATGATAAGGACGGCGACCTTGATCTTTTTATTGCTGTGAATAATTATTTCGGCGGAAATAACCGGCTCTTCCTGAATAATGGAAACAGCAATAGCTGGCTCGGCGTTAAATGTACAGGTACCGGTTCCAACAATTTGGGTATTGGAGCAGTTATTAAAGCATCTGCGGTAATAAACGGACAACAGGTTAGCCAGTCAAGGGTAATCTCAACACAGACAGGAGGCGGCACATCAAGTCAAAATTCGATGATTGCACATTTTGGTTTTGGAGATGCATTAGTGATTGATTCTATTTCCATAGATTGGCCTGACGGTGTTCAGGATAAATTTTACAATGTTAATATAAACCAGATACTTTCGGTACAGGAAGGGGAAAGCGTGCCGGTAGAAATGGTAAGTTTTACAGCGGCTGCCTGTGAAGGAGGAGTGGTATTGAACTGGAAAACGGCAACAGAAACAAACAATAAAGGATTTGATGTTGAAAGAAGGGTAAACAGTTCACAGATTTCAGACAGGTGGGAAAGAATTGGATTTGCCGGAGGAGCCGGAACAGTTACTGAGTCAAAGTCTTATTCTTTTACTGATAAAAATATTACAGGCGGTAATTATTCTTACCGCTTAAAGCAAATTGATTTTGACGGCACATATGAATATTCAAAAGAAGTTGAAGTTAATGTAAATAATCCTTTGGAGTTTTCATTAAGTCAGAATTATCCTAATCCGTTCAACCCGATTACGACGATCAGATACAGCATACCGGCAGATGGCAATGTAAGTCTGAAAGTATATAATTCCTTAGGACAGCAGGAATCAGAATTAATAAACGGATTTATTAAAGCTGGCAGTCACGAAGTTAAATTTGATGGTTCACGACTGGCAAGCGGTGTTTATTTCTATAAAATAGAATCAGGCAATGAAGTGATTGTTAAGAAGCTTACGCTGCTTAAATAGGAGGAAAGACCGGTTTGTATAGCAGCAGATAGCGGGCAAATACGAGCCCGGGTACCATCTTGCCCTCGTCTGTTTTGAGAACCCTAAATATCTTCTATTTTTTACTGACATTTCTATCGAGTCGAAACACTGACATTCTTAACGAGTCATTACATTTATTTGGTACACTTTAACAGTTAGTTGCTTCTATTAAATATTTATTGCATATTCCAACAAGTAATTCCTCTCTACTCCGAGAGTAAGAATATAGGTTACTAATTCCTCACTTACCACGAAAAAGGATTCAGACCTTTTCTCCCGAGGCAGAAATGCTGAACATAAATTAATTTCTTTATTAATTTTTACTTAGAAGGTGTGCTATGAAAAAGTTGCTTGCTCTTTCGTCACTTCTTTTATTAACGGTTTTTGTCTTCATTGGCTGTCAAAAGCAGGAGGAAAGGACCTATACTGATGCTGAGCTTCAGAAGATTAATGATAATGCGGCAAAACTATGGAATGGTGAGAATATTGCAATTGTCGATTCTCTGTATTCTTTAAACTGCATATATCATAACTCAGATTTAAGAGATCTAAAAGGACCCGAGGAAATTAAGGGATTTGTTAAGTGGGTTTACACTGCATATCCGGATTTTATGGTAACCTTAGATGAACCTCTGAAGCTTAAGGATAGAATTGTAATTACATATAAAGCTGCAGGAACCAACAACGGACTATTAGATGAAAATATGCCTCCAACAGGAAAGAAAATGTCATTCACCGGAGTCAGTATATCAAAAATAAAGAATGGTAGGATTACTGAAGAATGGAACTATTATAATCAATCCCCGATATATAAGCAGTTAGGTTATGAACTTGTACCGGTAATAGAAAAACCAGTGAAGAAATAAATTATTTTGCTTTAAGCCCCGGGTAATTATAATACTTTCAAGCAGAAAGTAATGCTTATTTTTTGGATAAATACAAACCGGGTTATTTTTGATTCTGTAATAGTTGGTTGTTCATTTTATTAAGAAATTTTTCTCTACTCCGAGAGCGCCTAACGGTGGGCAAGCTGGTGCATTTATGAGTACTAAGAAGATGATTCTGCTCCGTTAGCACTGCAGCACGCTCCGACCTTTCTACGGTCAGGCATGCTTGTCGGAGACGAGGCCGAGCGGACAGGTTTTACTTAAATAAAAACATTTAGAGTGCTCAATCATTTTGAAAACACCCGGTACTGAACACCCTGATAATCAATAATTAATTTATGAGGAGGTTCTTATGCAAATTTTGAAATATTTAATCGTTCTTTCATCTTTCGCGGCACTTTTGCTACTTGGCTGTTCGGATAAATCCCAATCACCTGTATCTCCCGTAGATCAAACTTCATTGGAAAAGGTAATTATTACCAGCTTCACCATAAGTCATTATCCAATAGGCCTAACCGGTGAAGGTGAAGTGAAATTTGTCGGGGGTAACTGGATTTTGAAGGATGTGGGAGTAATGGAACAGGTTATATCTACCGATACACTTATTGCGGGAACTATGCTTCACTACCTTAGTGGTAAATTAAATGCTGTTACCGGGGAAGGGCCCGTACATGGATCCTTTACAGTAACACCGGATGCAAATCTTGGCGGTGGTGTATGGGAAGGTATATACACGGGTTACAGGAGCAGGATGCCCGGCAGCGATACATTATTTACTCTACCCTTAAATTTAGTGGGACACGGAAGAGGCGGGACTATTGATAAAATGCAGATGTTCGAGGATGATATGATCACGGCGTGGGGCACGCCGCCTGCAGGATGGTATGGCAGCGGTGAGGGTTATTTTAAATCCCATTAAATTTAACTCTCATTCCCTGGGCAGTAATACCATTAAAAATTATAACAGTCTGCTTCTATAAGAGCGGGAGAATATCCCGCCCTTTTTAAGTTCTGATTACTACGCTGACTTTTGAGTCGATTCTGCTGAAATAAATTTTTCATTTATATTTATTCTTCCTTATTTTAAAAGAATCAACATTGGAGCAAATATGGCCATTCTTAGTCAAAAATAAGATATACAGTTCCAGTTAATGCGTGAACTCTTAGAGCAAAGTTTAGAGATTACAGAAAAATTAAAGTATGAAGATGAATCCATTGTTCTAAGAGAGCGGATCAACTTGACCAATTAAAAAATTCAAAACTATTCAGTACAGCTGCAGAGGCTGATAAGATTGGCAACTTTACTTTTGCTGGCGGCGGGATAGCTGCTTTGGGAGCTGTTATAGCTGTGGTAACAAATATTGCAATTTTTGATATTACCGGAGGTATATTAGCTTTAGCAGGTGCGGCACTGATTGGAATAACTCTTTTTATGAAACGGTCAGGAATTATTAAAGAGTTTTCAAAAGGTGTCGAAGATGCAAAAAATGAATTTAAAGAAAGAATAAATGCCGAACTTGATAAGTTGTTTAGTAAAATATTTCATGAATTAGAATTTCTGATTAAACAACCTCAAATAGATACGAAAAAAAGAATCGAAGTATTAGATTCCTTAATTAAAGAGGCTGATACTATCAATCAAAAAACCGACAAACTGATGGAGTTATAATTTCTCCGATAAGTGCCTTTAATTTTAGGTGCGGCATTCGGTGCTGCAGAAATCAATTTTTCATAACGCTATAACAAGTTGTTCAGGACTCCGCATTTCACATCCCCGGCAGGTATCTCATTCCTTGCGCCGGGCTGCCATTGGTATATGTAAAAAGCTGATTGATCGTAAATTTGTTATTATCCAGAATAGCATTAACAATGTCGACTGTTGAGATTAAGCCAACTAACTCTCCCTTATCCATAACAGGTAAGTGCCTTATCCGCTTTTGTATCATAATTGCCTGTGCCTTCATAATTCGCTGATCGGAATCAATACAGATGACTTCTGAAGTCATAATTTCTTTCACCAGAACTTCTTTTAAGGATTTACCTTTGAGAACTATTTTTCGCGCATAATCTCTCTCACTCATTATTCCGCATAATTTATGCCCTTCAAGAACAAGAACAGCATCGGTATTTTTATCCGCCATTAGTTTCAGGGCATCGTAAACTGTAGTATCAGGTGAAACCGAGGGGATCTGATTTCCTTTTTTTTCTAATATTTGACGAATTATTTCCATATCCTTACCCATCCTTAACAAGATTATCTGAATAATTGAAATTGATGTTTAACGTCCTCTCAGACTTATGTCTTCTCAGATTTATGTCTTCTCAGATTTAACGTACTGTCAGACCGTACGGCGGCCGGTAACGAGATTATAAATAATCATAATAACTGCCACTACCAGGAGAATGTGAATAAGACCGCTTCCAACGTGGAAAGCGAAAAATCCGAGTAACCATAATACTAATAAGACTACGGCGATTGTATATAACATTTTGTATTTCCTTTCTTTATTAACTTTGATTCTGATGTGAATATATGAACTCGTTCCTGCCGTAACAATCAGCCAAAGGGATGAAAAAGGAGTTAGTTCCTTATAGTTATAAAAACCGGCTGAAATGGGGCCCTTTCTCAATAAACTTGTAGAGCGAAACGCTGTTTCGCTCAACCCGGAGGTATTATATTTTATAAACATCCTACCAGGCTAGTTATGAAAGAACAAACATTTTAAAGCCAGATGAGTTAACGCCCACATATTCAGGATTTAGTCCCCTTTTCATCCTTTTGGACGATTGAACAATTCTAAAATAATTGATATCATCATATGGTTTGTAGAGCGATACGCTGTTTCGCTCAGGCAACCCGGAAGTCTTTACAGGAAATATCATCGGAAAATATTTATAAATATCATACAAGGAGAGTTATGAAAAACAAACATTTCATTTTAGCCGCGATCCTGCTGATTGCGGGATCATTGTTAACCGGTTGTGATAATAACCGTGATAATGCAAACGAAAAAGTTGAGAAGGCAAATCAGGATATGATAGATGCGCAGGCTCAATATGATAAGGAATGGCAGCAGTTCAAAAGCGATGCTGAAACAAAAATCAATGCGAATCAAAAAAATATTAATGATTTCAAAACAGCAATGAAAACAACCAGTAATAAATTCAAAGATAAATATGAAAATGAGGTCCTGACATTAGAACAAAAAAACATCGGACTGCAGAAAGAATTAAATAATTATAAGTATGCAGGAAAAGATAATTGGGAAAACTTTAAACATGAGTTTAATAATGATATTGATAGTGTTGATAATGCGCTCAATGGTTTATTCGAAAAGAAAGATTAACCGTCAATAAGTTTTTTCAATGCGGAAGAGAATAACGAAAATGTTTACGCGGCAAGAAATAATAACTATTTAACTGGAAAGTAAACTATGAATATTTCAAAAAACGCCTGGATAGTCATAATAATTGGGATCATCGTTTTAGCAGTCATTATAGTGTTCCTTTTGAACCCCGGTAACGGAACAATGATGAATGGTGGAATGAATGGAAGGATTAATTGACACTATAAGGATTGGTAAAACTGTTTCGGAAATGATCGGTAATGACATTGAAAGATAAACACCGAACCCGATATTACTGAATGTTCAATGAATTTTAAATAAAAAGGTTATAGTAATGAAAGGATATAAATCAAACATCGAAAAGAGTACTTTGGAGAATAATGATTTCCGAAAAGTATTATATACTGCTCATCACCTTCAGCTTGTGCTGATGAGCCTTAAACCCGGAGAGGAAATCGGAGCGGAGATCCATAAGAATTCAGATCAATTTTTTCGTTTTGAAGGCGGATCCGGGAAATGCATTATAGACGGTAATGAATATCAAGTGAGAGATGGAGATGTTATTGTTGTTCCCGCAGGCGCAAAACATAATGTGATAAACACGGAAAGCTCTAAAGAATTAAAGATGTACACTATCTATGCACTGCCTAACCACAAAGACGGCGTTATAAGGGCTACAAAAAAAGATGCGGAAACAAATGAGGAAAAATTTGACGGGAAAACAACAGAATAAAAATCCGGGACTGGTCGTGCTTACAACAGCATCTCCGCCTGGACCCGAGAAGAGATATGTGAACTAAAAAAGCTAATCAGACTTTTTATCTTTTATTTTTTTTTGCCGATTCTTCTTCTATTTCCTCATCCTCAACTGAATGAGTTTCTTTAAGATTTGCCTCTTTTGCCGCCCTGTTGGCAAGCTTAATGTAAAATTTATGGAGATGCTCTAATTCATCCTGGGTTAGGTCTTCTATGTCTATTAACCGGTTGCTGGCATCTTTTGAGGATGCAACTAATTCGTTCAGCTTTAATTGTACTGCAAGCGATTCTTTATTCTGTGATCTTTGAATTAAAAAGACCATAAGAAAAGTTACAATTGTTGTACTTGTATTTATGACAAGCTGCCAGGTGTCGGAATAATTAAAAATCGGACCTGTAACTATCCAGGCTACTATAATCAAAAATGCTACTGAAAATGCTGCTGAACTGCCGGCAAAGTAAGTAGCTTTGTGAGCAAAGCTGTCGAACAAATCATTTAATTTCCTGCTTAAACTCTTTTCCATATTACTACCTTCTTTCAATCAGCTGATTTATTAAATATGATATGAATTTTAGTGTCCCTGCAATTAATAAAGACGCCATAAATTAATAAATTAGATTGATTCGTAAGGAAATTAATATAAAAAACTCAAATAAAATTGTCTGCTTGTTGTTAAATCACAAACAATTTAACTTTAATATCATCACTCAAGGGTCAAATATCCATATATCCCATTTGATTGAATGGTAAGGTTAAGCCGTTATGCGCAATATCTCAAACGCTGCGAGCGGCTGCTTGATTATGCATTACACACCTCTGCCAGCCGCCTCTGTTGTATAAAAATATTAACAGTGAATTGAGGTGAATCCCGCGGTACTTTCATATTTGAAGATTACGGCTCCGCCAAATGCAGCAGTATTTTCATTCTGTTTATGTAACCATCCGCCCGTATTAAAAAGCTCTCTCCTTTTCCCTGGTGTAGAGGATGATATATCTACCGGGTTTTTCAGCGGGATCGGTGCATGTGTGTGCCCGAAAATAATTCTATCGGGCTCCGGGATGTGGATGTTGTAAAGCTTTCCTAAGTCTTCTACTTCAGCCAGGCAGGCATTGTAGTAATTGAAGAATCTTTCCTGTACTTCCGGAAGTGCGAAGTATTCTTTATTATATCTGACTTTGGTTTCGGCTGAGATCTTATCCAGGATCAGCTTCTTTGCTTTGTTGGCGGCAAAATCGGAGGCAGCTTCGTTAATGAACTGGTACCATTTTCTGTAATCGAATACGTGATCGTCGAGGTAGTTGTCGAGGTTGTCCAGGTATTGACTGGTCTTTTCAATCTTACCTTCTTTAATCTGCTGCTGAACTTCAGAAAGTACTTCAGATAGTATCCCTGCCTGCCCTACTCCTGAGCAGGCGAGCTGGTTGAACGGAAAGTTTATCCCTACCATCTCCTGTATATCCATCTTTGTTCCAAGTTTAAGATCTGAGCCGAATATTATGGGTGCCCATTTCGATAGAAGCGCCCAGTAATCGTCAAGGTAATGTCCGTGTGTCATCAGTATTGTGCCTTCATCGGTTGCCAGGTATAAATTGGGATAGGCAAATATGAAATGTGAGGGTTCGTCTGTTATGTGATCAAGGAATAATCCGCCGTAGGTATAGCTGCCGTCTGTTCTCTTCCCTACCCCCGGGAGTGTGAAGCCTGGTGTATCTGTTTTCGTCCTATCATCGAGTATCCCCGGTACGGCAGTCCTGAACTTCCGCGGGATCCTTCCATTCTTTATCTGATGGATAATATTTACTTCATTCTCGACGATGTTCCATATATCGTAATCGTGATTTCCCGGAACGTATATAATCTGATCGGCTATCTTATCTTTCTTTATTAATGTGAAAAATAATTTTCCTGCCCGATATGCGTTCTCGTAGCTTGTTACTGAGAAATCCAGGATATCACCGAGAAGAATGAGATAATCGTTGTTGGTACCTGCGGCTTCTCTGAATTCCTTATACTTTGGTCCCTCTGCATAATCGTTTCCCTTCCATTCAACCAGTGAAGACTGCGGGTCACCAAAGTGGGTGTCTGATGTTATTGTGAGTCTCATAATAGCTTACCTTATTCTTTCCTTTTTGACTGCAAAGAAAGAGAATTCTTTCATAAGAATCCTCTTTTCCCCGACGACTTCATCCAAAATGAAAAGGAATGATAAATATAGGTGAAGACGGAGTGTTGTGCCGATTTGTTCCGGTGGATATTTTCACAGTAAAATATAAGGCGATTTTTAGATCCCGAAACAAGTTCGGGATGACATCGCTAAGAGGATCCCGAAACGAGTTCGGGATGACGTTGCGAGGAGGATCCCGAAACGAGTTCGGGATGACACATAGCTGAAACGAGTTCGGGATGACATATAACTGAAACAATCCCGGGATGACGAACAATTTGGTAAAATATTATGAAAAAAATTATCTCAATACTTTCTGTCCCTGCAATAAATGCCGGCGCGCTCATATACGCCCAGCTTCCTGCCTTCGGCATCTTTGAGGAGCTGTTCAAACTCCTGGTTCTGCTGGCTACTTTTATCTTCACCGTAATAAGAATAGTGGTTACGCTGAAAGATCATCTTAAAGGCAGGAACAACAAATTATAACCAGGCTGAAATGGATAACGATTTTAACCTGGCAAAGATTATGTCGTCTGATCTGTTCCGGCAGCTGCGCTCAATGGACCTGATCGACGAAACGGAACTGCGTAATGTTCAAATACGCAACGACTATTACGCCCTCCGAATCAATCACCACGTTTCTTCCTGCATCGAAATCCTGATGCAGAAATATTACCTCTCAGATGCCGCATTGAATAATATACTTTTTCGAAAAACTAATCCTGCTTAGATCCCGAAACTAGTTCGGGATGACATCGCTAAAAGGATCCCGATACAAGTTCGGGATGACACCGCTAAAAGGATCCCGAAACGAGTTCGGGATGATATCGCTAAGAGGATCCCGAAACAAGTTCGGGATGACACCGCTAAAAGGATCCTGAAACAAGTTCAGGATAAAGCCCGGGATGAGACACTGCTTCCTGCTATTCAGACATCATCTTAATTTACTTTCAAAAATGTACAGTGACTTCCCTCCGCCTGTTATATACTATTGTGTTGTCATTTTTTTTCAATAACAAATCAAAGAAAGGAGAAAATAAAAATGGCAATATTATCAGGGTCCCCCATTGGTTTATGGAGAGGCAAGCTAGGCAACATGGTAGGTCGGATAATGGATGGAAGGACAATTCTGTCAATGAGACCGGACAGCTTCCACGTAAATAATTCACCGGAAATGGTTGAGATCCGGAAGAAGTTTGCGGTTACCTTAAGCTTCGTTAGCAATATGCTGAAGCTTTCAGCAATACACGAGATATGGGAAAAACTTAAAGAATCCCGTATGACAGTGTATAATTACGCGTTCAAAAAGAACTACCGTCTTTCCAGTTCGGATAAGCCCACTGTTGACAATCTGTTGACCCCGATTGACGGGTTCCCTATTACAGTTACTGCAGCCGCGGTTGGGGAAACAGCGGTAACGGGACAAATAGCTGCACTCGAATCAGTATTGATTACAACACCGGAGGACTTTACGTACAACCCTAATGTTCTGATATGCTTCTATAACCCGGTGGATCCTAACGATGCACCTTACCAGATCGTAACAGCTAAGGGAATACCCCAGTTGATGGATACCATAAATCCTATAACCATTAGTGTTCCTTTGAATGTTGTTCAGCAGAATATAGCTGCCAAATACGAGAACTCAACCCTCTACATTGCGTTAGTTACACAAAATGAAGCAGGAAAGGTAATTCAGTATTCAGCTACTTATGCACAGGATAATTAGCAGACTCAGATCAAATTCCGGGATGACCGGAATGCCGATTTGAGAAAACTCTCAGAACAGCTCTCTCCCCGGGAGGGAGCTGTTTGTTTTCCTTATTGTCAGTCGCCTTCCTTCAGAGCTTTCCTCTCTTCTCAAATCCCTGAATGTCATCTAACCGTAAACATTCATGCAGGTGAGGCATATAAATGTTCCTGGAAGTACTAGTTGCCACATAATTAATACTTATATTAGCTGATCTATTAGGGGTTTTAAATGATATACACCGGAAGATAGAACAAACTGGTGCTTCAAGCCACGGCTGAAACCAAATTTTCTAAGTATTATCTAATAGCAGTGTGCGAAAAATCCCGATCGGGCGATGAGCGTTAAAAAGCTAAATGGCTTTAATTATGAACTATTTTCATTGATTCTAATAGATTAATACGATAAGTTAACATACTATTTTGTGAGATTTTCTTAATAATAAGGCTTTCACTGTCAATATCCAGCTATGATCTGACTCTATTTGAAACTGGTTCACTGCCTTTTATATTCATTAGAGATAAAACTATTACTAAGAAAGAAGAGTATCAATTCGAACGTACTGAGCCGAATGTGATAATTAAGGGTATAAAATCAAAACAATTTGATTTCTTCAGACAATTTTAGGAACTTTTAAATGTGGTTAAATGTATACTTTTTAAAAATAATTAACATTGCTAAAACAGTTCAAGAAAATAAAATAATATATAATTTAAACTAAGGAGAAACTGATTTGAAATCTAAAACTGAAACCAAAGTGATTTTTACTGGATTTGCAGGAATAGTAATCCCTGTTTTAATTGCGGTAGCAATCGTTATTTATATTTTTGTTATGGGCAATCCTCAGAATTTTCAAGGCAATAACACAGCTAATCTTCCAAAACCGGGAAATTACCTTGGAGTTATCTATAAAGGCGGTATAATAGTTCCGATACTTATGTCAATCCTGATGATGGTTATTACTTTTTCAATTGAAAGATGGATTACTATTACTAAAGCTAAAGGAAAAGGTAGAATTTCGGCTTTTGTCGTTCGGGTTTATCATCAGCTTTCAACTCGTGATATTGATGCTGCAATAAATGAATGCGATAAACAAAGAGGATCTGTAGCGAATGTTATTAGAGCTGGATTGCTTAAATATAAGGAAGTAATGGGTGTTAAAGACATTAGTAAGGATCAGAAAGTTGTCGCGATTAAACAGGAAATTGAGGAGGCAACATCATTAGAATTACCTATACTTGAACAAAACCTTGTAATACTTGCTACCATTGCTCCCCTTGCAACTCTTTTAGGATTACTCGGAACAGTTTTAGGAATGATCAAAGCATTTTCGGCGCTTGCAACAGCAGGAGCACCGGATTCAGTTGCACTCGCTACAGGAATCTCCGAAGCTTTGATAAATACAGCTTTCGGTATTGGTTCTTCTGCCTTAGCAATTATTTTTTATAGTTATTTTACAACTAAAATCGATAAAATGACATACAACATCGATGAAGCCGGCGTTGCTATTGTTCAGAATTTTACTTCTCATAATAGTTGAAGATTTTAATTTAAGAGAAAAATATGCCAAAAATTAAAGTTCCCCGTAAAAGCACATTAATAGATATGACAGCCATGTGCGATGTTGCATTTTTGTTGCTGACATTTTTTATGTTGACAACTCAATTTAAATCGGATGAGACATTAATTGTGGACCTGCCCTCTTCAATTTCACAAGTTAAACTGCCTGACACGGACATACTTGATATAACTATAACTAAAGATGGTAGAGTGTTTTTTAGTATGGATAATAAAAACTACTCCCGTGAACGGTTGCTTTCGAAAATAAGTGAAAAATATCCTACTCTCCAGTTTACACCTCAGGAAGAAAAAGCCTTTGTTCTTACAGGAACGATCGGTGTTCCTTTAAATCAGCTTAAAGGATATCTTGATATGGATGACTTTTCCAGGAAATCTTATCAACAGCCTGGTATTCCGATTGATTCATCCAACAACGAATTAGGCATCTGGGTTATGCAGGGTAGATTGTCGAATCCTAATGTTCGTATCACAATTAACGGAGATGAATCCAGTCCCTGGCCGATAGTTAAAAAAGTAATTAATACGCTCCAGGACAAGAACGTTAATAAATTTAATCTTATTACCAATCTTGAGACCGATCCAAACAAATTGAAAGGAACATAAGCCATGGCTGAATTAGAACAAAAACAAGTTGGTAAAAAAGGCGGGAAAAAAGGCCGCAAAAAAATGTCAACCCGCATTGACCTTACGCCCATGGTTGATCTGGGATTTCTTCTTGTCACATTTTTTATGTTAACCACTACCTTTAGCAAGCCGCAGACAATGGAAATTAATATGCCTGTGAAGCCAAAGCAGAATTTGACCGAAGAAGAACAAAATGCTGTTAAAGCATCCAAGGCATTGACTTTAATCCTGGAGGGAGAAAATAAAATATATTGGTATCAGGGAATTCCGGATGAAAAAAATATTCCTGAAATGACAAATTTTTCAGCGGATGGCGTTAGGAAACTTCTTGTGGAAAAGAATAGTACAATACCTGATCTGGTAGTTCTTATAAAACCGACAGATCAAGCGAATTATAAAAATGTTGTTGATATTCTTGACGAAATGAATATATCAAATATAAAAAGATATGCCCTTGTAGATGTTGCACCGCTTGATATTGAATTAATTAAAAAATTTAAACTTGGGTGAGAATCATGGCTGAACAATCAATTTATAATCTAAACCTGGATGACCTGGTATTTGAGCAGAAAAACAAGGAGTATGGAGCTTATACGCTTCGGAAATCTTATAAGAAGTACCTGACAATCGCAATGTGGATTGCAATTTTTCTTGTACTTGTTGTTACAATAGGACCAACAATTTACAAATTAATCAACCCTGAAAAAGAAGTTGTAAACCATGCCAGGAAAATTGTTATTACAGAACTGGCTCCACCCCCTTCTATCGGAGAAAAAAAAGAAGTGGTTCCTATTGAGGCACCTCCTCCGTTGAAGTCAACAATTAAATTTACCCCTCCTGTAATAAAACCTGATGAACAGGTAAAAGAAGAATTTGTTACGGTTGATCAGTTAAAAGAGGTGGATCCCGGAGTTTCAACAGAAAAAGGTGTCGAAACAGGAGTTGATTATAGCCTTATTGAAACTGAACAAAAAGTAGTTAATGAAGAAAAACCGCCCGCATATTTTGTGGCTGTTGAAGAAATGCCGGAACCGATCGGAGGCATACAGGCAATCCAGGAAAAAATAGTTTATCCCGAAATTGCAAAAAGAGCAGGAGTTGAAGGTAAGGTTTATGTTCTTGCATTTGTTGATGAAAATGGGACTGTAACTAAAGCTCAGATTATAAAAGGTATCGGAGCAGGTTGTGATGAGGCAGCTAAAGAGGCTGTTTTAAAGACAAAATTCAAACCTGGCAAACAGAGAGGAACAGCAGTCAAAGTACAGGTTTCGATTCCAATTGTTTTCAAGCTTCAATAAAAGTATGACGATCTGCAGACTTTGAATGAACAATGGCATATAAATATTAGTAAATTCTATCAGGGAAATTGAAGATTGTTTTTTTTGAAGGTGCTTGGTCTTTCAATGCCGGTTGTTTATTTATGTCTTGGCATTTATTTATTACTTTCTGAAAATATATATAATTTTTCTGGTTTTCAGCAGTATGGATTTGGAATTGTTCTGATTTTATACGGGTTTATTAGACTCTTTTTTACCTTAAAGAAATATAGAGAAAAAGATGAGGAGGTTGATAATGAAGACAGCTAAAGGAATATTGGCTATTCTTTTTCTCTCTATAGTCTGGTATGGTTGTAATGGATCAGATAGCCCGGATGATACCCCTACTACCGGCGAAATATCCATTTCGGCCGATGAAACATTCAAACCATTGATAGATTCTGAAATATTTACCTTCGAAGGGATTTATCATTATGCCAAAGTGAATGTAAGCTATAAGACTGAGACTGATGCGTTTGATGATCTCATGAATGGTAAAATCAGGCTGATTATTGTTCCCCGTCAACTGAATAAAGAAGAATTACAAAAGTATAAGGAATGGGAAATTGTTCCTAAGGTTAGTAAGATTGCTTACGACGCGGTTGCATTAATCGGGAGTAAAGATTTGAAAGATTCAACACTCACGCTTGATGAAATCAGATCTTTGTTAACAGGGAATGAAGTTAAGGATTTTAAAAATGTAAAAATAGTATTCGATAATAATAACTCGAGTACTGTTAACTTTTTGAAAGAAAAAACAGGAGCAGACAAGCTTTCTTCAAATTGTTATGCACTTAAATCAGATAGTGCGGTTATTAATTACATTGAAAAAGAGGCAAACAGCATAGGGGTTATTGGTGCTAATTGGATAAGTGACCAGCATGATACCACAAATATCACCTTTCTCAAATCTATTAAGGTACTGGCAATTTCAGCGGGTGCCAATTCAGAATATTATAAACCTTACCAGGCATATATTGCACAAAAATTTTATCCTTTATGGCGTGAGGTTTATATAATCAGCAAAGAAGCATATACAGGACTGGGTACAGGGTTGACTGCTTTTATTGCAAGTGAAAGAGGACAGAGAATTGTGTTAAAATTCGGTCTCGTTCCAGCCACAATGCCCGTGCGGCTTGTAGAACTAATAAATGAAGATATAACTTATTGATCAGGGAAAATATGAGAAAAATTTCATTCTTTATTCAGATATTTATAATTTTTTCATCAACTGTATTAGCTCAGGATATTGCATCAGGAGTAAAGTTAATCCAAAATGAAAAATATGATGAAGCAATTAAAACCTTCCGGTACCTTTTAAATGGCAGTTCTAAGGCAGAAGCAGATTTTTACCTTGGAGAGGTTTACTTCATTGAAGGTAAAATTGATTCAGCAAAACAATTCTATGAAGATGGGATCGCATCAGATAATGAATTCCCGTTGAATTATGCCGGTCTTGTAAAGATATACCTTTCAACAAAGAATTCTCCTGATGCAGAAAAGAATTTTAATCAGGCAATGGACCTGGGTAAGGATAATCCTGAAGTTTATGTGGTTTTAGCCGAAGCTTATGCTTCTGATTACGGAGGGAAAGATTACAATAAAGCAATAGATCTGCTGCAAAAAGCTTTACAAGTTAATCCGAAATATGCTAATGCATATATAGCCCTGGGAGATGTTTATCTGAAGATGAGTGATGGCACTAAAGCTATTACAAATTATCAGACTGCATTTAATATCAATAAATCTGATCCCGAACCTTTAACGCGAATAGGTAAGGTATATATTTTAGTTAATAACTATACAGAGGCAACCCGGGTATTAAATGAAGCGATAAAAATCGATTCTTCTTATTCCCCTATTTATAAAGAATTGACGGATTTGAATGTTACATTAAACAATTACCCCAATGCGGTCGGATTTTATAAACAATACATTGAATTCTCTGCTATTACTCCTGAAAACCAGAAGCGCTATGCATCTTTGCTTTACATGAATAAAGATTATGATAAAACAATAAATATTTTAAAAGATGTACTTAGCAGGGATTCAGCCGATGCTTCTTCGTCGATTAGAATACTGGCCTATTCCTACCTCAGAACAAATGATATTGAAAATAGTAAATATTATTTCCAGAAATTATTTGAAATTCCATCAGTAGATTTTCTTCCTACAGATTATGAGAATTATGCGACTCTTTTAAGTAAAACCGGAAATGATTCACTTGCAATAATATATTTATATAAAATTGTCGATCTTGATAGTACACGCAAAGATATATTGGGACAGATATCCATACTTTCTTTCAAGAGCAGGAATTGGAGCGGTGTGATCGCAGCATTAGAGCGGAAAGGCGAGCTTACTTCTCAAGAATATTTCGATCTTGGGAAAGCTTATTATTTTATTCAGAATTATCCAAAAGCGGATTCAACTTTTAATATTCTTACTAAGAAAATGCCCGATTTAGCTATTGCTTATTTCTGGCAAGCAAGGGTTAAAACAAATTTTGACCCTGAATCGGATAGTGGTCTTGCTAAACCATATTATGAACAATTTATTACGATTTCTAAAGAAGATACCACAAAATTTAAAAATGAACTTCTCGAAGCTTACTCTTATCTGGGATATTATTACTATATCAAAAAAGATAATGCCCAATCAAAGGTGTATTGGCAAAAAGTCGAAGCTATTGATCCCAATAATCCCCAGGCTAATGCTGCTTTAAAAGTGCTTAAGTGATCCTCGATGGGCAGGACTATCCCTGCCCGTAGAGCCCAGAACATGTGCCGGTTAATGTTTCTTTTGCTTCTTGTCCAATCAGGGTTAGATTCGTCACCAACGATTGAAAGTACTTATCCATTAACTCCATAATCTTCCTCTGTAATTTTCAGTTATGCTTCTGATTGCCCGATCAACAACTCCAAATCTTTACGACTGATTTTTACAAGACTTTATATCATTTGCCACTATCGTCAAATCATTATTGAGTTGATGACCACCGTATGCTATCTCGCGCGATATTGCTTTCGGCAGCTTCTGCTCATAGATCCTGAGATGTTCAAATGGTATTACTTCATCATCTTTACAGTGATATAGAAATATCTGAAGGTTATTTGGCAGTTTATCCGCAAAATTTTCTTCTGGTTTTAATCCCTGCACCCAATCCTCCTCCCCGCTCCAAATGGGTGTCGATATCAGGAAAATACATTTGATATGCTTATTGACTTCATTTTCAGAGAGATATTTTAACAGCATAGATGCACCCAGTGAATGTGCTGCCAGGATAATATCACCTTCAATAGACGAAATTGCTTTACCTATTTGCTGCGGCCATCCAAAATCCGGCAGCGACTCATCCGCCTGCATCCGGGGGTAATGCACCGTGTAGTCTTCCCCTAATGCCTGTTTCAGAGAAGTTTCTAATTTCGAATCGGTCTCATAACCTTCTTCCCCGCCGCCGTGTATGAATAACACTTCTTTTTCCATAATATTTATCCTGATCTTTGTTCTGCTGATTTAATCCGGTATTTCAGGGTTGATAATTTTTGCTAACTGGTCTATTGATTCCTGCCAGCCGAGATAACATAGTTCGGCGGGAATGGCTTCCGGGATTCCTGTCTGCTCAATCGTAACTTCTGAACCGCAGGAGACCTGCTTTATTTCAATGATTGTCATCATTTCTCCCGGTAAATTCTCATCTTCAAATTGATCAGAATAACGGATATACGCATTCGGCTTTAGTTCGAGATATTTTCCGCCGAACGAATGACTCTTACCGCTTGTGAAGTTTGTGAACGACATACGGTACGTTCCGCCCACTTTTGCCTCAAGATGATGTACTTTACAGGTAAATCCGTAGGGAGGAAGCCATTTTGTTAATGCATCGGCGTCAAGAAAAGCACGGTAGGTTTTTTCGGGTGATGCAGTAAAAACACGGTGAAGTTTTACAGTCGACATACTTTCTCCTTATAAATTATTGATAATTATTAAATGCTTAATATAACTTACAAATTGCTTCCTTACCCCTTCCCATAAAATTGATTCTCTTTTCCATCTTCAGCTGTTGTATTACTCCGTCCAGGTATTCAGGTATGTATTAAAATCTAAAGGTTCGCAACATATTATTTTTAATTCATTACATACCCGGAGAGTGTACTTGTTTCCTGGGTAAAATCGGTTTTATTTTCCATCGCATATAAGCTGTGAAGGCAATAACAACAAACAGAACTGCTGTGTAGACTACACTGCTGGTTTCACCTCTGATCGAATGATAAACAGCAGCGCTGGCAGCTATAATCATTAGTCCTGCCAGGGTCAATGGAAGCAGCCAGGTATAAATACGCAGTAATCCCGGCAGGATCAAACCAGCAGCAGCAAGTAATTCCGTTATGCCAATGAAGTACCGCAAACCAACTCCCAGTGTGGCGTTCATTATTTCAATATATTCTTCAGGAGGGAATACCATAATCAAACCGTGCTGAAGGAATTGCGCAGCCAGTAATACCTGAAGAATCCAAAGTATGATATTCATCTTTTCCTTTCTGTTTTGATTCATTGATTACTGCGGTAAACATAACTTTTCCATCTGTTTTCGAAAGGGTGCAATAACGACAATTAAAGGGGATATTCCGCCATCTTCTTTAGTCTTGTCTTTTAACATCTACAAGAGCCTTTCTTTTTTTTTGTAGTCCAAAGGAATTAGTCCCTTTTTCATCCCTTTGGCTGATTTACTTACTTTATTTCTCTTCATATCTTCAAATCAAGTACAAATGAAGGAAGACTCCTATGTTTAGATCATCTACTATTGAAAGAGGTGGGGCAAAGTTTGACGGCATACAAAAAGTTAATGGGAAGGATAAATTTGCACTTGCAACGGACCCGCAGACAGGTTCTACCTATTATCTCCCAATTAAAGGATTAACAAAAGAGAAAGTCCAAAATAGATTATTAAAAGAGAGAGAAACATTTAATATCCGGACGAAATGATTTTGATGATGACATAATTAATAATCCATTGGCAAGAAATTCGTCGGAGAATATATAGATATGTTTTTATAAGTCCTATGGTTGTAGTTATGCTAATTTTTTCTTCTTTAGATCCTCTAAGTCCCTGCGAAGTTTTTTCTCCCTTTTTTCTTCTTCAAGTCTTTTTTTATTTATTTCCCTCAGTACATCATAGTCTAAAATGTACCTTGCATCCAGATGATCAACGTTATTCAGGTACTTTTCCATCTTTTCCTCCTTACTGGAATAAAACTATAGAAATATAATACCTGTGCCGTAGTTTTCAGTGGGCTCCGTCACTTTCTACTTAATCACGCGGTGATCTCGTGGTAAAGGTTTATAGCATTTTTATTAGCCCCCGCTCGTCTCTAATTGATCCTGATTTACCCTGAATGGCACTTTTTTGCTGTGGAAAACAGAATCAAATCTCTTTATCGAATATTTCCTGTTTCTTCTTTAATTCAAAACCTATTTTCTTGTAAT
The DNA here is from genome assembly GCA_963774455.1 of uncultured Ignavibacteria bacterium. Lineage (GTDB taxonomy): Bacteria > Bacteroidota > Ignavibacteria > Ignavibacteriales > Ignavibacteriaceae > DATFVA01. The sequence continues at coordinate 309,914 of CAVZFD010000002.1, read as the reverse complement.
AGTCGATCGTTTCTTTTCTTTTTGTGTTTGTTCTTACCCGTAGTTTGCCGCAGCCCTTATTTTTAGCCCATTCTTCTCCGATATTGATTAACCGGGTTCCAATCCCTTTACCGCGGAATTCCTTTTTCACAATTACACCTCGTATCTCAGCGAATGGTTCACTCTCCAGAGGTCCTGTTATGGCTATATGCAGCCATCCAATAACCGTACTATCTTCGGCCACGAAAACCTCCTGTTCGTCATCAGCAGAAATCTTTTCTAACCTATCTTTAATTTCTTTTTCGGTAGCCTGGTAACCAAGTTCCCGTGTTAATGCTGAAACAAGCAATGCATCCTCTGATTTTGCTGTCCTTATCCTTAACTCCATAGTTTACCTCTGTGATTTTCAGTTATGCTTCTGATTGCTAAAAATTTTAATCCCTGTATCTACTCTTCGTCATCCTTCCGGTACTACTGCCTTCAATGAGTCGGCTAACTTCGCATCAGCTTCATATCCTTTCTCACCTCCGCCCTGTGTGAATATTCCGCTTCAAAAACACTCCACTAACTAGTTAATATAAACTATTTCACAGGTTTCATTTTTGCTTTATCATTTGAATTTTAAGACTACACCGCCAGTCGAAAGCTGTTGTGCTGCAATAAGTGATAAATTTTTGGAAGTAATTCCCTGACTGAACAGAGGTCTTCCACTACCCAAAATAACCGGGGCTATTCCAGCTTTGCTTTCCTTCAAAATATCCATCAAGTGTAATAAAGTTCCACATTATTAATTTTCTCATATATTTCTCCCAAGAATGTTTATAGTTGTTATGCCTGGTCTCAAAGCAATATTACAAAATAGGAATAAGGCCTAAAAGGTATAATTACGACATTCTAAGGGCTGGTTGCGGCCATTGGATGCCGGGAGGAAAAATCCTGCTGCTTAGCTGTCTGTATCACTATATCCCTTTGGAAAGATGCTTCCCTTTTATAATTCACAATAGAAGTTCGACGATCTTTGCCGGAAAGGTCGACAATAGTGTCGAATGAGAAACTTTTCTATTTATATTTTTGCTGCTTTCGTTATATCCTCAGGGGAATGATTTTTGCAACTTTATTCTTTACGCTTGTATGCTTTATTGTACGATTAATCCTGTATAGTATCCTGAGGGCGTTAGTCAAATTAATTAATTATTTGACTAAAATTAACTAAAGGATGCTCTGCAATGCCTATTACCAGGCATATTCAACTTGTGAACGGTCTGACCTCCCCGCAAACAATAATCCAAATGGTACGGCTTTACACTGACATCCAGAACTTTATCAAAAAGTGGAGGGAATCATGAAAGCTCTCTGTGCTATTTTCGTTTTATCTCTATCTTTCTTCTTTATTCAATGTACTGATACTCCGGTAAGCCCTGCTGCCGGCGAATTGTCACATGAAAAAAAGGGTGGAGGTCATACCTCGACAGTGAACAACCTTTCGTTTCCTGTCCTGCTGGCCGACAATTTTTCAATAACCTCAATTGCTGATACATTATTTACAGTAATCTATGAGGGACCGTACACAGATTTAACTCAGGAACAATATGACTATGTGCAGGTAAACGGACCATGGTATGCTCAGAAGGTAGAGGGCAATACCTGGCAGGCTCAGTATCTGGCTGTTCCAAATGTTAATGCAACCTTTGTAGATTGGGGAGACGCAATGGAGTCGGTAGATCCCAAAATTAACAGACCTTACAGGATAGAGTTCGGCCTTTATACAGAATTGACTGAACCAATGAAGGCATACAAGATGACGGAGCTTGCATTCCCCAGCTCTCTCAACGAAACACAGGGAACAAACCAGCTAATATACGATAGCTATTATGCAACGATCGCCACACCAAAGGCCAAACTGGTTGTTCAAAAATATGATGAGGGCGCAGTGTTGACATGGAATGGCTCTTCATGGGATGGTGCCTATAATCCGGAAAGCGGTTTTGGATTTGCTCCTGAATTAAATGTGGGGGGTAAATACATCTTTGGAGCTTCAACCGGTGGATGGAGACCTACTTCCCTTGGTGAGTACCGAATTACCCTTTACTTTGAAGCCGGCACCACCGTTAATCTTGTTACCGCTCAGCCCGGTGACTATAATGCAGGAACCCCCGTTATCCCGAAGATCGGTGAAAATAACACAGCGATAATAGATGCGGTTAATAATATTACATATTTAGATGTAACAGTTGTTCCAGGCGGCGGCGGCGGCGGCGGACATTAACATATAATATTTTCAATAATAATAAGGGTCATCTAAAAAGTGATGACCCTTTATATTTCAGAAAAGATTTATTATTCAACCGGCATTATCAAACATCTCTAAATTTTTATCTTTTTGTGTCGATTACCTTTGAAGTTTCAATTGCCGAACTATAGACAGGAATAAAAGAGTATTATAAAGTCTAAATAATGCATTTCATTAAAATCAGACCCAAAATACACATCATAATTTCATTGGCAGTCAGCGCATTAATGATACACTCCGCATATGTTGAACTCAGGTCCATTTGACTCAATTGGCCGGATATCCCAAAGGCTGAACGCTGAGTGCTTACTAAGGGTGATACGATTACTTTACGCGATCTGCCGATCCCTGTACGTGGTTTTAAAGAAGAGTTATCGGGGCCGGTACTTGGAAAAGCCACATTGCCGGAACAGGTTCATAACGTAGAAAAAGAACTGATATCTGTGGCACTTACTGAAAGCAGCGGCAATCAGTCTTTAGCAGGTAAATTACTCGGTATATCAGAAAGAAATTTAAGGTATAAACTGAAAAAATATAATATCAAATCTTAGAAATAGGGTCCTCATTAGAAGCTGCGGGATTTTTTGTTGAGGTGTTGCTTCTGGTAAATTTTTATTGCATTTTGGATAAACAATTTTCCCTTTTAACCGGAGAGTAGATTCCTGAGCAGAATTACTGTTACTTATAGAGAATATATACCGAATACCCTCCCAAAGCTGTAGTGTTCAAATATCTTGTTCTTTTCTTTTAGGTTTGGCTGAAATTCATTAATTAACATATCTGTTCATTATACAAAGGAGTCAGTATGACTAAGTTCTATACAGTACTATTTCTCTTCCTCTTTTCATTTTCCGCGTTAGCTCAGTCCTCACTTATCCAATATGGTACCGCCGGAGTCTCCGGAACTTCCATTTTCCAAGCTCCAATGGCCCCAGTCGTTTTCCTGAACCAGGTACCAAATGGCGTGAACGGAGTTTTCGCGGACGCCAGTTGTGCTCTTTGCGGTACGGGACAACAAACGGTCGCCGAAAACTTTGCAGTTTCAGCGGCTGGTCCTTCATACGGCATTACCGAACTAGTGATATGGGGTGGATATTACCCGGAGAATATCCCGAATTCAGTAGATGACTTCACTATCCTGATTCACGCTGATGCCGGCGGCATGCCCGGAACTGTTTTGGACACTCGAACTGGTCTTCAAGCCACCACCCGGGCAACCACGGGAGTCGTCCTATTTGGTGTTGACGAGTATGTTTTCACATTCGACTTCACTTCCTCCCCTATTTTGGTTCAGAATACGGGAACATATTGGATTGAGATCTATAATAACAGCGTGGAATCAGGTAATTTCTTCTGGGAAACCGGAAACCTTGATGCAACGCTCGGTGTGGCAGGAAGCGGCTGGTATACAACGACACCTGGTACAGCCTGGAATCTGGACCCTGCAACGGATTTTTCTTTTCAGCTAAACGGTGACGATAATATACCTGTTGAGCTTGTTAGTTTTAGTGCGACAAGCAGCGGTACACAGGTTAATCTGAACTGGGCAACAGCATCAGAAACCAATAACCGTGGATTTTCAATCGAAAGAAGTTCCGGTTCTGAATTTGAAACAATCGGATTTGTTGCAGGATATGGAACAACTACCGAGAGCAGACAATATTCTTACACAGATAATCAAATAGCATCAGGTACTTATACCTACCGCCTGAAACAAATTGATTTTGACGGAACATTTGAATACTCAAAGCTAGCTGAAGTTAACGTTGTTGGTGCCGCCAAATTTAACCTGGCACAGAACTATCCTAATCCGTTTAACCCGGTGACAAGCATTAGCTGGGAATCATCAGTTGCTGGCTGGCAGACATTACAGGTTTATGACGTACTTGGAGAAGTAGTTGCAACTCTTGTAAATGAATACAGACCTGCAGGAAACTATCACGTGCAATGGGATGCTTCTGATGTCCCGAGCGGAATTTATGTTTATCAATTGAAATCAGGATCTGATATAAGTTCAAAGAAAATGATCCTGCTCAAATAATTTTCACAGAAAGAGTTTAATCCCGGCAGCAACCCCGCTGCCGGGTTATATAAGATATGAACTATGACATTTATAGTCGTAGTAAGACATTGATTATACATCGGGGCTTTACAGCGATTACCCTCCTTCAGATATTTTGTTGCTTACCAATAAAAATATTTATAAATTCTATTACCCTTATTCTTCTTCTGTAAAATCCCGGCTCTATGGAACTAAATTTGGCTGATTGCCTCAATATAATGATGGATTAAATCGGCTTTATTATTCCAGATTTTTAATTATCTTACCCGCGAGCTCCATTAACCTTATCAATTAAATCCAGTATCCCCGGAAAATGCGGATCCTTTGTCCGGGTTTTACTGGCAGGTTATTATTTTAGGCTTCAGGAATATAACAAGGAAAGGAAGAGCAGATGAGCTTCAAAGAAATGTTCAGACCTCGGCTAAAAGGACATATTCATCCCAGTATTTTTATGTTCCTGTTTCTCCCTTTCGGAGTGCTTACAGGTTATGTTACTGTTACGATCGGATTCCTTTTAACGAAGGCTGGAATACCTTTGGTACAGGTGGCCCCCATTGTTTCACTGACCTTGATACCTAGTATGTTGAAGTTCCTGTGGGCTCCTCTGATAGACACAACACTCACAGTCAAGAGATGGTATATAATTGCGAATATAATTACAGCAGCCGGCATCCTGCTTACCGGTATGGTTCCCCTTAAATCTGAGTACCTATTTTTACTGACGATGATAGTCCTGGTTACGAGTTTCGCAAATACCTTTGTTGCAATGTGTACTGAAAGCCTGGCCGCGTACGATACACCCCCTGAGTTAAAAGGACGCGCAGGCGGATGGCTGCAGGCAGGCAACCTGGGTGGGTTCGGCCTGGGTGGCGGAGCTGGTTTGTGGCTGGCTGAGAGAATGCCGGAGACCTGGATGCCGGGTGCCGTTATAGCAGCGGCCTGTCTTCTCTGCACCGCTGGATTAATTTTTCTTTCTGAACCCACTTCTTATATAAGAGAAAATAATTATTTAAAGACGTTGTCAAACCTGACCAGGGATATATGGACATTATTAAAATCACGAATGGGAGTTCTTGCTCTCTTCCTTTGTTTCCTTCCGATCGGTTCAGGAGCCGCATCGAATTTATGGTCTGCAATATCAAACGATTGGCATGCTTCAGCCGATACTGTGGCACTGGTTGTAGGAGCTCTTGGAGGAGTACTTTCAGCAGCGGGATGCCTGGCCGGGGGGTGGATATGCGACATTATGGACCGGAAAAAAGCATACATTTTATTCGGAATAGCACAGGCCCTTTGTGCGGTAGCGATGGCATTTAGTCCTGCCTCAGAACAAATGTTTATTATATGGACTTCATTTTATGCGTTCAGTACAGGCCTTACCTATGCAGGGTTCAGCGCTTTTGTGCTTGAGGCAATAGGCACGGGAGCTGCGGCTACCAAGTATAACGTGTATGCTTCGCTGTCAAATGCACCTATATATTATATGATATTTATAGGACGAATGGGCCCATGGAAAGTGGGGCGCATTCGGGATGCTGACTGCAGAAGCAATAATGGCGCTTATCGGTATGATTCTTTTCATTGCAGTGTTCGTTTCAGTAAACAAAATGAAACCGGCAGTAATGCCGCAGATCTGATTTTTTTAGAGGATAAGATCGTTCAAATGGCTTGAACTTAAAGTCGTGTGACGGGAAGCCTAAGGTCTTTAATTCTTGATACAGAGCTTAATTCGGAATTGAAATCCTTCACCCATTTTATATAACTGCTGTCAGGAGTTATATTCAAATTTTTATTTAAACCAGCAGTAAAACTATTAAGGGACCGGGTAATAGTTTGAGCAGCCGGGACTGTATCGTTCACTCTTCTAGCTTTCATTGTATGGTCAAAGGATTTTAGGGTTATGCGAAGTAAAGGACGTAACCTATAGCAGCTCCGCCGAATATAACGTAAGCGGAATTTATTCTTTTGTATGATAAAAAAGCGGTTGCACTTAAAATTGCTATCAGCATGGCTTGCCAGCTGAATCCTTCAGCCGGGATAATCACCTCGGCCCCCAGTTTAACGGCAACAACAAACATTACTGCAAGAGCGCTTACGTTTACCGCATCAAGAAATTTTGAGAGATAAACCGATTTCCTTATCCGGGGAACAATCGGGTTTAATATTAATACAAAAACGAAGGAAGGAATGACTATTCCGATTGTCGCCAGTATTGCCCCTGAAAGTCCTGCGATCTGGTACCCTATAAAGGTTGCCGATGAGAGAAGAGGACCCGGGGTGAACTGTCCCACTGCAATCGCATCCAGCAGTTCTTTTCTTGTTAGCCAGTGAAGTCCCTGCACTAATTCACCGTTGAAATAGGCTACAAGGATGTAACCGCTTCCGAACCAGACTGCACCAATTTTCAGGAAAGTTAAAAACAGTTTTGAAAGTGAAACGGACGATTTTTCAACAGCCTGTACTGTATTGTTGAGCATAAAAAAGGGAAGCAAAATCAAAGGAGAGAATGAGCTTAGTTTTACCTTCTTCTTTGAAACAAAAAGGAACAGAGCTCCGAATATGCCGCCTGCCAGGATAGAATATATTTCATTTAGTCCATATAAATTTAATACAGCAACGGTAATAGCGATCATTACCAGCTTTACGCTCATAACTTTCGCTTCCCTTTCAACAGCTTTAACTCCCAGCTTGTATACAGCATTTAGAATAATTATTATCACTGCCGGCTTTATACCGAAAAGGAATGGTTCAACAGAAGGCAGGTGTCCATAAAGCAGATAGAAATAAGCAAGTACACCTGTGATCATTACGGAGGTGATCATAAAGCATATACCGCCTACAAATGCCCCGCGAATTCCACTCTGCTGATAACCTATGTGGATAGCCATTTCCATGGCGTTGGGACCGGGAATTAAATTAGTCGCACCAACAAGGTCGAGGAAATGCTGCCGGTCCATCCATTTACGTTTGGCTACCACCTCATCTTCAAACATCCCGATAGAAGCAGCCGGCCCTCCGAATGCAATGGCCCCAAGCTTCAGGAACAGCCTGGCTATTTCAATCAGCTTTGAGGTTCCGATATTATTGCCTTCCCGGAAAGATCACGGTTTATGGTTTATTTTTTTAAAACGTAATTACTTTATCTGATTCTATAGTCCATTGTGTTAGCTCAGCCATTGTACTGAGCTGAGCGCCATCGATTAAAGGAAGATTTTTTATTCCGCGTGCATCCGCACAGCTGCCGCAGATTTTTACCAGGCCGCCTTTGTTCAGCAACGATTTTAACATTCTTTCTATATTATAATAACCGTTCGGGGTATTCTGATCCGGTAATGCACAGAAAGCTGCGTCGGCCATCAAAAATATCCTTACTTCGTTCTCAGGAAAATCTTTTTGAATCTGCATTGCAAGCCGCAGCGCGTTGTATGCTTTCTCTGTTCCGTAAGGGGCTTCATTTATAATTATAAGGTATTTCAGGTTTCCTCCCAGTTTTTATCTGGTTATGATCTTTTAAATAGCATACAAAGTTGTAAATCTACAGTACAAATATACGGAGGTATCCTGTTTAGAACCTGGTGAAGGCAAAAACTGTTCTAAGTTCTTTTGATGAGGATAAGTGTCGCGTCATCGTCGCGCAAAGGGCAATAGGTAGAAAAGTCATCCCTGATTGTATTAAATATTTCCCTGGCTGAAAGATTTTTCGTATTTATCAGCTGCTGCTCAAGTCTGTCCTTTACATAATTCTGTTCCCCATTGCTCTGTTCCGTGAACCCGTCGCTGAACAGAAGAAGTATATCGCCTTTCCCCATAACATTAATACTGTTGGTGGAATATTTGGTCTTGTAACCAAAAATGCTCTTTGTATGCACACCATCGATATCAGCTTCGGAAGGCAGTGTTCCTATGGGTACAAAGTTTATGAAATTCTGATCGTCAATGTTTACTATACGGTTAAATTCACTTGAGAAAACCATTGGCAGAGGATGTGCAGCAGAAATAAACCTGAACTCGCCGTCGTTTTGAATCTCGCCGTAGATAAGGGTCAGGAACTTATCGATACTTGATGACTGATAAAACCTCTGGTTGATTGTTTCAAAAAGATCTATGGTTATTTCCCCGAACATAGTAAGCTCATAACTTGCACCGACAAGAAATGCCTGATGCAGCATGGCATTAAGAAGATGATCAGTTATGCTGTGTCCTGAAACATCCGACAGCAGTATACCCGCTTTGTCTTTTAAGCCCTGCAGCTTATTACTTATGTCTATTCTTCCTGCTGTTTCAGCCCGCCTGATTCTTTCGGGGAGATTAAACCGCTTCGCGAAATCAACATAAATTATATGGTCGCCGCATACCTCTCCGGATAGAGGAATTGTTTCACCATATATATCCAGTCCGTTGATTTCCGGAATTTCGCCCGGATCCGGTTTAATGTTTCTGGCAATCTTCTGGAAGTTTAATATTTCGCTTCTCTCATCTATCATATATTACCGTAAAAGTGAATATTAAAAATACGACTTTTACCGCTTATTTTAGCAATAATCTGATTATTAAATGATTAAATAAAGATACCCCAGGTTATAGGCTTGCTAAAAATGTTTTCTATTCCGGGAAGTTGATGAACCCCCGGACGCCGAAATCCGGTGGCGATTTTTAAGGTGGTCCAGCTTTCATCTCAGTAAAAGCATCTTCTTTGCCTGTATAAAGCCTCCCGCATTAAGCCTGCAGAAATAAACACCGCTGGAGACTGATCTGCTGTGGTCATCTTTGCCGTCCCACACAGCTGAGTATGATCCGCCCGGCCTGAGATCGTTATAAAGTGTTGTGACTCTTGTTCCAAGTGCATCATAGATCTCAAGGATTACCCTGCTCCGTTCTTTAACCGAGTACCTGATATTTGTTTGTGAATTAAAGGGATTAGGATAGTTCTGCATCAGCATATATTCGAGGGGAACTTCGATATTTTGTTCATCTTCGATTCCTGTTGATAGGTCGTAAAGCAACTGAATATCCGAATATGAGATTGCATAATTATATATCCTGATATCATCCAGCACCCCGTTAAAATTGTACTGGTTGTTGCCGGGAAGAACCTGCCCCATCATAAGGTCAATATTTGTGGTTAATATCTGTCCCGAAAATGTTGAGAAAGCATCAAGCTCACCGTTGATATAAATTTCATAATCGCTTCCGTCATAGAGGACTGTAACGTTATAAAGACTATCAAGAGCCAGTTCAGTTTCTGAATCAAGGTCCTTCGTTCCGGTATTGGTCTTCACTGTCCATCTTACGTGCCTGTTCGTCAGGGAAACTTTCCACCTGTTTTCCCAGTTGCCGTGTGAAAGCGGGTATGATTCCCTCTCAAAGAACTGATCCACCTTTATCCAGAAGTTAATGCTGATTGAATTCTGAAAGTTCAAGCTTGCGCTGCTTGGCACGCTTATATAGTCGTTTACACCGTCAAACCTGTATGCGCTGGATGGATTGCCATGCCGGTCGGGAACGAGGACCGCCCCTGAAACAGTACCGTTATTGCCAAACCCGCTTTCATCATCTGCATTACCGTTAAATGGGTAGTATGCTACGAGGTCGCCCGACTGGTGAATAGAAGTATCACGTACAGAGACGCCGATGCTGTCGAACGCCTCTCCTCCCCGTCCGTCGCTTACTAGGCAGGCTATATAATAATTTCCGGCAGTAGGCGGAGCTGTCCAGGTTACTTCAGATCCGTTCCCGTTTATTGTTCCGGAACCCGGATACCATGTATAAGTTAAGGTATCACCGTCAGGATCTTCTGCGGCGCAGTGAATCTGGGAATCTGAACCCAGGTTAATTTTCCTGGGGTGCGCAGTTATTTCTGTAATAACCGGATCATTATTTATAAATTCCATTACTTCTATAAAAATGGAATCTGAGGCTGTTCCCCCATGATTGTCATCTACGGTACAGATGATAAGATACGATCCTGCAGAAGATGGTGCCTGCCAGCTTATTTCAGAACCGGTTCCGGTAAAGCCTCCTCCTGATGCCTGCCATTGATATAAGAGCGGATCTCCGTCTTTATCTTCAGCTGTGCAGTAGATATTTGTTGAGTCGCTGAATACAAGCACCTGATCTTCAGACGACAATGATTTAATTCTCGGAGGATAATTGGATACCGGCTGGCCCGCAAGGTAATCAATGACGATACCATTCACATAAGCCTTATCGAGATCATAAGTAATTGTACTTCCGGAGGGAATAATCACTGCAATAACGGCAGCATCAGCCGGAATTGTAATCAGCGTATTCCCTGTAACCCCCCCGGTTATTATTGAATTGGATACCGCATCGTAAATATCATTCGTGCCTGTCCCTGCATCAATTGTAACCTGTTTATCCGTTGTATAAGGATTATAATAAAGATAGCTGGGGTAGGCATCAGTATGAAAGTAATCGGTCTTAAGAAGATCAAGTCGCAGGATCATACTTACGTCGGTAGTATCAATTATCCCGCCTGCAATACCTATATGGGAAGATCCGTAAAGTGCAAGGTTAGTTAATCCCCATCCGCCGCTAATAGCATCGCCGGTCGCATAAGGACTAAATCCGTTCTGTGATTGACGGAGTGCTTCATGCCCTATATATGAATCAGGATCATACTGATGAGCCCATTCTTCACTGTCCTGATTCTGATCGGGCAGGTAATTCGGGTAGAACAATCTCGCTGCGTTTGCCGCATTAAGCACCCATTTACCGATAGCCCGTGCAAACCTGTCATCGTATCTTGTCATTGGTACAAGCGCTCCGATCTGTTCAAATGTATTCATCAGGAAGGCGTAGTCGTTAGATCCATTTACCTCGCCAATCAATCCGTCAACATCATAGCCGCCCCAGCTGCCGATCATAGCCCCCCACTGCCTGAGGGGACCTACGTCAAAACACCAGTTTACCATTTTGGTAATGTTATAGTCTGTTCCAAGTTCAGCATTCATCCTTGCCGCAGTTAGTACACCGTACGGAAGCTGAAGTTCATACGAAGGATTAGAAGTAAGAGAATTGAGGTATTCCATACACCATTCGGCACCAACCCTGTAATCTTCGTTTCCTGTTTCCTTATAAGCGTTGTAAAAGATCCAGGCAAGAGCTCCCGCAGCTTCCGGCTCCGGAACACCTGTTGCGTAAGGCGTCATTGTCATAAGGTTAAATGCACGGTAATTCATATAAGGTATATGCCATGGGGTAGTGCTTCCCCCCATAACCGATGCTGCTTCCAGCCAGCGGTCGGCTATTTTAGTGAACTGGTATGAGAACTCACCTACGGGAGGATACAGGTCATACAGCTGATAGAAAAAGATATTCGGCATAATATCATACCACCAGTCATCCCAGTTGCTTCCTGAAGGATGATTCAGGTAAACATCAGCACCATTTTCTTTATTAAAATATTCCTCACTCATCAGTACAAAATTATATCCGTTCTGACTGCTCTTATCGATACCCGAAAGTGTTGCACCAACTACAGCGGGAATAAGATTTAGTGCTTCGGAAGATGAAGGAACAGTGGTACCGACAACAGTATGGAGTCCGAAACTATTCTGTTCCGGATAATTGATCGTATTTGTATTCAGCCAGATCAGCGGGAGATATTGTCCGGCAAGGTTGAAGTTGAATACAAGATTATCATAGCCTGCAGCCGCCTGCTTCCAGTCGCGCATTTCATATGGTGAAGGCATATTCGGCATCTGCTCCACCCTGGAAATGTTAATCTGCTGGGCAGAGGTCTGTTTTACAGCAATGAGAAGCAGGAGCAGGCAGATCAGTACACCCAATGTTTTTATTTTTTGCATCTTCATCTCAATGCTCCAGATAATTATTCAGGCAGAAGATCCTGATGTTTTCCCTGATGATCCTTCTATTTCCTTTTATAATTGTCAGATTTTTCTTTTCTCCGGGCAGCATAATGAATCCTTTATCGCTGAAGGTAATGCCCGGATAATAAACATCTATAAAGAACGCCGGACCGGCAGAAGTAAGTGTTATAGAATCATTCCCGGTTTCCTGCGGTAAGGTGATTTTAATACCGGGACCGGCCAGACTGATATGTTTCCATTCTTTTTCAGTATAAAAGTTCCTGTGAATAATGGTTCCGTCTTTACGGTACAATGTTGCAATGAAAACAAGGTTTTCAATCTCAGAAAATTTCCCGGTACTTATCTTTTCAGCTTCAATATATTTTCCTTTAGGTACTGAAATCTTTTTTGATTTAGATTGAAGAATATTCCCTTTAAGAGAATTGAGCGCCGTTATTTCAAGTGAAAACTCTTTATTATCGACCTCGTTCAGAACATAAATTTTTAATGTTGAACCTGATTTCCTGAAATGTACGAATGTTTCCGAAAAAGCATCCTTAACAAAGTAGTATGCCATTTTCGGGATATTCGAAGAATCAATCAACGACCAGCTGGTTACAGGCCAGCAGTCATTGAGCTGCCAGATAATGCTTCCACTGGTTATTTTTCTGTTTCCTCTCCAATGCCCGAGACATTGCTTAAGCGCCAGTCCCTGGCTCAACTGTGCAAGGTATATGAAATCCTCCCACCCGGTTCTTAGCGGGAGATGAGCTGCAAGGAAACGGATCACCCGTTCAGGACCTTCGATCTGCTTGTTGAAATACTCGAACCCGGCGTCCTGAATTTTTCTTTTCCCTGCCGGCACTATTTTATTAAATGTATCGATGCAGGCAGGACCCTGGAAACCGAACTCGGTTACAAATAAACTCTGGTCGTTCTCTACATGCGCGTAATCGATCCAGCTGCTCCATATATCCCATTGATGCCTGTTTCCGGAAGTTTGTGAATTAGGATCGTCGTCTGTTCCAAATGGGGAAGTAGGCCAGTATGGTGTGTGAGGGTCAAGTGATTTCACTAAGGCGGGGATTATCTTATGAAATAATTTATATCCCGGCATTTCCTTATAAGAACCTGAGAGAGTCCGGTACCAGATCCATTCATTCTCATTATTGCCGCACCATATTGCTAAGCATGGGTGGGTCCGCAGCCGTTCGACGTTCTGAGTTACTTCTTCGGAAACGGATCTTACGAATTCATCATATTCGGGATAATATTCACAGGCAAACATAAAATCCTGCCAGACGAGAAGACCAAGTTTATCACACAGATCATAGAACTCATCATTTTCATATATGCCTCCTCCCCATACGCGCACCATATTCGCATTTGCACACGCAGCAAGCGTTAACAGCTCCGTGTATTTTTTTTCATTTACCCGCGGAAGAAATGAATCGGCGGGGATCCAGTTCATCCCTTTCATATAAATAAACTTATCGTTAACCTTGAAACGGAAGACGGGCTTCTCCTTCTCAGTAAGCTCAAGTTCAATTTTTCTGATGCCGACTTTCTTATGTACTTCATCATAAATTTCGCCTGAGCTGCCAGTTATACTTATCCTGAGATCATATAAATTCTGTTCCCCGCTGCCATTCGGCCACCATAGATATGGATTATCAATTTCAAAACTCACCGATTGTTTTTTAAGATTACCTGAAGTTATTTCCTTGCGGAATGAAACATTCTCCCTGGTTAAAGTAATTAACGCTTTCACAGGTTCTTTTATATAAAGTTCTGTCTCAAACCCTACCTTAACGCGGGCCTTCCTTAAGGTCAATTTATCTGTATTAAATCTTACTGATTTTATGACGGCTTTATTTACTTCAGTTAAATAAACAGAACGCCAGATTCCGGAAGTAGGATATGAGGGACCCCAGTCCCACCCGAAAGAATACTGAGCCTTCCGGATATAGACCCTGAACGAATCCTTCGCAGGCGACAGCCGGCCGTATTGTTCTTCATTATTTAACGCTGTCACTAAAGGTGAATCAAACCGGAGCTCAAGTATATTCATTCCGGAATTCAGTACCTGGTCAACATTAAATTCATACCGGGTAAACATATTGTCGGCGCGGCCGAGATGCTTATGGTTCAGAAATATATCTGCCGCCGTATCAATTCCTTCAAACACCAGCTTTATAACGGAACTTCTGCTCAGTTCTGCCGGGTAATTAAATTCTGTTCTGTATGTCCAGCTGCTCCTTGATATCCAATCATAATTGTATTCATTCCTTTCTTTAAAAGGATTATCGATTATGCCTGCATTCAGTAAATCGGTATGGATGGTTCCGGGGACTTCTGACGGTATCCAATTTTTAAGCTGCTTCCGCGGGACGGTTTTATCATTTAACGGTTTCCCGGTAAGCTTAACACTCCAGTTATCATGCAGGTAAAACTTTTTACTCATTATTGCACTATTTAAACTCCATTTTAATTTTTGCTTCGGGGTTATTGAATGTATATCCGAAACTGATAATTTTTACTCCTCCGTCGTCCTTTACTTCAGGTTTTTCAACCGGCTCTTTCCCATCAATAAAGATTTTTGAAGGAACTTCCGGTGATATAACTTTAACTTCATCTCTATGACCGGGATAACTTTCCAGATCGAAATATAATTCGCCCGAACCGGCATCATACTTTGCGTTTTTAAGCCGCGAATGGGCAACAGCCAGATAAGGGGCCGGGGGTATACCTGCCTCCAGCTTAATATCATTATACTTTCCGTTATAAGGAATGACGGCGGTCGGTAATTCTACTCCATCATATAAAATACGTTTTATATATTTTCCGCTTCCTGAAACCGTCACTTTAGACAGCTTGCCATTGCTGTAAAGGTCCATTGAAACCGGAAGCTTACCAGGAGTATAAGGATCAAGATATATGTTCCATTCATTTTCCTGAACGGCAAAAAGATGATACAATGAATAAAGATACCAGCCCGCAGCCCACAGGAACTGCGGCTTGTCTACTGTTCCATAGGCAGATGGATCATTGAAGTTACCGTCGCGGACTTCGTACATTGCAGGCTGACCGTTAGGTCCTGCCATAACACCGTCAACAGTCATAATATTTTTGATAAAAGAAAATGCCTCATCTTTTTTTCCATCAGCCATCAGGGCAAGGGCGTACCAGGCATTCCCATGGGGCCAGATGCCGCCGTTTGCATAAAGGAAGGGAGCGCCTGCTTCATTGCCGACAAACTTCAGATAGGTACCCAGCTCATCAAAATCCATCGGGAAAACATCATAGATACCAACTTTTTCGTCCAATAATTTATCATGCGCCGTTTGCACGAGCTCATCCACCCTTTCTTGATTCAGCAAACCATAATGAACAGCAAGCAGTGATCCGATATAATAATGGTCATCTTTTTTTCCGGGTTCATAATAGTTTATAAGATACCTGAGACTATCATCCCAGAGTTCTGCATTCAGCTGATGCTGCATCCTGTCGGCCTGGCTTTCATAACCTGAAAGCTTATCCGGATTATTTCCCAGAACAGCCGAGATAAAGCTGTATTCTCTTATTGCTTTAACTGCGAGTGTAGTCATATATGTCCGTGGACCATAGATCTCACCTATGTCCCACCAGTCGGGCATATTCGACCACATCAGGTCATCATCACCTTTTGTCATCAGGGCCTGCTTAAGGCTCTTCTGAATATATGGATAAAGAGTTCTTACAAATGCCGTATCGCCCGAGTGACGAAGATAAGTTCCTGAGACGATAATCAGCCAGAAATTATTCCAGTTATCGTGTGCAGCGAATTCGGTAACGAAGGCACTGTCTTTCCAGTAATAAGCATGAGGAATGATTTTATTTTCATCGGCATGCCTGATAATAAAATCCAGGTCGCGTTTAACCCTGGCGGTGTCAAAATTCACAGCAGCCAGGTCGGTTTTCAGTACGTCATGAGTAAAGTAGAAATTATACTCGGCAGGACAGGGCATCGGAACGAACTCACCGTCGAGGTAGTGAGTATTTGCTTCAAGGATTGCCTTCGCCCAGGAAACCGATCTGTCAATTACCGTGTCTCCTGAAGTCAGCTCTGTTCCCCTGTAAACTTTTTTGAGTACAGCCTGCTCATAGTCGTTTACTTCTTTCTGATAGTTCGCGCTAAGATAACCGGCAAGTTCCTTTCCTTCATCCCGCTTGCACATACCGATTACCTGGATAACGGTCATTGTTTCTCCGGGACCGAGGGTTTTGCGGTAAAGAAATTTAGCTGCCGGGCGTTTCTGACTATCCCGCGAAATAAGCTCGTTACCCAGATTCTTCTTCGTCATCCAGTCATTACCGGGATTGGTTAATCCCGTAATACCGCTTACAGTACTGAACGAGGAGGGTTTTTCTCCCGCGTTGATAATGAAAATCTGTGCGCTCCGGGTCTGCGGATCATCAAAATTTGTATAGACTGCAGGAATGCCGCCGTCGTACTCCGTCCAGGCTTTATCTATAAAATTAAATGAATGGCTTGTTCTCAAAGCAGTCTCAAGTCCGGTATAAAATTCGAAAGGAGTATTTTCATTTCTTTTATTTTTTATCTCATAAGTAATAACCATGGCAGGTTTTGAACCGGAAAAGGTATATGCCACAGAAATAGATTTATCGGCATCCTCTTTATGAAAATCGACAGAGTAAGGAGTTAAAGTAAATTCAAAAGGTTCCCGCCCGATCAACTCTTTTGGACCGCTGCCTGTTTTCAGTCCCAGCTGCATAATAAAAGAAGTATCGCGTTTCCAGTAATCGGTACTCTCGTCAAGACTGTTTGCAACTGGGTAGAAGAAGCTTATCCTTTGAAGGAGCGGAGAGCTGTGGTGTATTTCAATCCCGGCAAAAGGACCTCCCACTTCAATCTTTGCATCTCCCTTATAATCGATCTTTAATTTTTCATCGGAAATCTGTCCCCTGCAGACTGAAGAATTCAGAAGCAGGAGCGCAATTACCGGCAGAGAAAATTTTAGTAATATCTTTAACATTTTAACCTCTTTGAGATGTTAATTCTTTTAACAGGTCAGCCAGGCTGACTTTTGCAAAACTGCCGGCATAATCAGAAACGGCATAAGGAATAATTAATTCACCGTCTTTCACGATGCTGCCGCAGGTATAAACCACGTTCGGTACATATCCTTCGCGTTCCTCTTCATCGGCACTTATAAGAGGATCTTCAAGTCTGCCTATTACTTTTCCGGGGTCATTAAGATCAAGAAGCATGGCGCCGATACAGTACTTCCTTACAGGACCTACCCCATGGGTAAGAACAAGCCATCCGTTTTCGGTTTCAAGCGGCGACCCGCAGTTTCCCTGCTGTACCAGCTCCCAGGGAAAAACGGGTTGGGATAATAATGTTCTTGAATTCCAGAAGAGCAGATCATCAGAATACATTATGTAATTATTTTCATTGTCCTGCCTTGAAAGCATAACGTACTTCCCGTTTATTTTTCGAGGGAAAAGTGCCATTCCTTTATTACGTGCTTCAGAACCGAAAATTTTATTGATCATAAAGCGCAGGAAGTCTTTTGTCTCAAGAAGCTGCGACTGTATCTTTTTACCGTCATAAGCCGTATAAGTAGCATAATATGATGAATCCCCGTTTTCTTCACTGAATTCTACGAAGCGTGCATCTTCTACCCCGTTGGATTCAGCCGGACTCCCGGGAAAGATAATCCTTTCAGATAAAGGAATCTTTTCACTGTAAAAGATTTCATATTCTGAACGTGTAAATGAGAGAATATCATCTGCTGCTGCCCTGTTCTTTTTATTATTATACTGCTCATCAGTCAATGATCGCTTAATAATATTATCAAGTTCGTTTAGCGTAAAAGTATTCCCCAGGTCGGCCGATATTTTGTTTATAAATTCTCCCTCCAGACCGGAAGTATCTGCTTTTCTGTTAAAGACGGATTTATCATAAACCGGGTTCGCGGTTGATACAGGAGAAGAAACAAATCTGCCTGTATCTTCGACGCTTATTTCGTTATTACTGTCAATTACCCCCGTACGAAAAACAATTGAGGATACATGACCTTCACCTACGGCGCGGAGACTAAGAATAAATCTTCTGCTTCCTGCGGGCATTTCCGACTGATCAGGATCCCATACAATTGAAGGGTTGAATAAGGCCGCCGATTCAAGCGAATACTCCATTGAAAATACTGCGCCTGCGAGTAGTTTTCTTTCGCGGCTTAACTCTTTTTCTGCGGGAAAATACGAAGCAGCCTGGTTAAACCGCCTGAAGAAAAAATCTTCGGCATTCCGGTGCCTGCTGTTAAATTCGTCTCCGATCCTTTTATATTCATTTTTAACTTCTGTATCGGTTAGTTTTAACAGCCTGCTGATGATATTCAATTTCTGATTTTCTGATGATGGTTCCAGAGGACGAAGCAGCACTTTTTTTGGGTCAGGTTTTAAGAGTAATCGTGTTTTTTCTACCTTCATTTTCCAGGTTATTCCGTTTCAGGTTTCAAAATATCTTTTTTAGTTAATCCATATTTTTCGAGCATCTGCATAGACAGCAGAGCCTCAATCGTAGATTCTGCTCCTGAATTTAAGTTGATTTCATTTTCAGAGTTTATTCCATCAAAACAAATTCCGTCTGAGGGGTTATACATTTGAGCATGAGCCGGGTTATTACCAAAAAACCATCCGGCAATTTTTAAGGCTTTTGATGTAAAGAGCGTATCTCCAGTTAAAGAAAATGCTTCCAGGGATGCGAACACCATCGGTCTGATACCATAAGCGATCTGTGAAAATTTATCCTGCTTTGAGAAGTTGAACCCGCTGCTGTCGCCGGTAATCTCAAAGCTATTGAGGAAATTGTTTTTTAGCAGGTAATCATAAAAGTAATTGATTTCCTTAATAGGGGCGGTACGGATATCAGTCCGTTTCAATATCCGGGATGCTTTTAACAGCGCATAGGATTGACTGCTTCCATAGGCATGCCAGACATTCTGCCAGCTGAGGATTGCGCCGTAAGGAATCTCTTCTGAGCCGCCTTTCTGCATCAGAAGGATGCCGCTGCAAAGTTTGTCAGCATAGTTAAGAATGATTGAGTCCTTCGTCTGCTGATAAACATTCACAAATGCAAGCAGCAGAATAGCGGCCTGGTCAGACGCGCTTTTATCCGGAAGCCATGCGGGCACTTTTACGCCGTTAATATCTTCTGTCTGTTCTTCAGCAGGAAAATATTGTTCGGCGGCGTTAACTGCTCTTTTTAAAGTCGCCGCAATCCTGGCGGATAATTCAGGATCAATGCTTTTAAGGCCATTATAAGCTTCTGAAAGAGCCCACATAGCGCGCCAGCTCCACCAGCCCGCCGCATCGACACTGTTCTTGTGGGTCTTATTTATAGTATGATCATCAAATATGAAATTATAAAAGAACCCGTTATCCGACTGCATAAACAAAAGAAATTCGATCAGTCTCTCTCCTTTAATCAGAGCAGCTGTATCCTTCTTTGCGTTGAACTCATTCAGGTAGAAAACTGCGGCGCGGGAGGCGTCATCAACACATGCCGCACCTTCATCATCATCCGAAATCCATTTATACCCGGGATAATCGCTGTATATATGAATTATGCCCATCAGCTTCCCGCCTATATTTATCTCCTCGTAAAGAGAATCGAGGTGGGAAGTATTGACTAGAGAGCCCGGATTCTGGAAACGGTTTCCAGCCGGATTGCAGGCAGAGATAATTATAAAAAAGGCAGAAGCCAATAATGCTATTCTCAATTTTTTCATTCCTTAAGGCATAGTGATAATAAATAATCCTTCGAAGTGACTGCAAGAGAAACATTGCTGTCGGCACCCGAATAATATATCTTAATTTCGCCGTCAGGTTCCATTATCCATCCGTTCGAAAACACAACATTCATAACGTCGCCTGTTCGCTCATATTCATGATCCGGGGCGAGTATCGGCTCACGGGTTCTTCCTTTCACAATCCATGGCTTTTCTGAATCAAGAAGAACAGCACCCAGTTTATAAATCGAGCTTGCAGGAAATTCCCTTACCCCATGATAAAGCATGAG
The DNA here is from genome assembly GCA_963774455.1 of uncultured Ignavibacteria bacterium. GTDB lineage: Bacteria > Bacteroidota > Ignavibacteria > Ignavibacteriales > Ignavibacteriaceae > DATFVA01. The sequence continues at coordinate 289,665 of CAVZFD010000002.1, read as the reverse complement.
CCAACCCTTCTCTGTTCTTAAAGGATTGCTTGAAGAACCTATTTTATCGGCTTCCCAGGTTCCCTGCAGGGGCTGTAGTAATAAACGAGGCATACCCCAATGGATAAGGTCGGGACTTTTACTTATCCATATATCCTTCCGGTTTCCGGCAGACGGCCTATCGACTTTCCAGTAATAGCCACTTAATTTTTCAGGGAAAAGAGAACAGTCTTTATTGGATGGCTCGCTGATAGGGCCATGAATAATAAACTCTTTAAAATCCTTAGTCTCAGCGAGTATAACAAGAGGCTGATACTGAGAATACCCTGTATAAGTAATATAATATTTATCGCCGATGGGAGTTATTCTTGGATCTTCAATTCCCCACTCTACATACTCAAAACAGTCCTTATGATCTTTTGGCGTCAGGCACGGCTTACCTGATACAGTAAATTTTAATCCATCGGAACTTTCAGCAAGAATAAGAGAGGATCTCCCATCCGGCATCTCAGTTCTGCAGAGTAGCAGATACCTGTCATTTACTTTCACAGCACCCGCATTAAAGAGTGAGTTAACCCGAAACTTAACATCATCTTTTGTCAGCAGCGGATTACCTTTATACTTAATAATTTTATCCATTAACACTGTTTGTTTTTCCTCTCTGCTTTTTCTGTTTGGGTCCGCTGCCGGACTCTTAAATTCTTTTTCCACTTGACGCTTCATTGTTCAACTATTCCTTTAAGCCTGTTGACGCCATACTCTGAATAAAATATTTCTGGAAAAAGAGATACGCCAATACAATGGGTAAAGCCAGCATTACTGCTGAAGCAAGCTTTACCCCAAGCTGCGAATCTGCCCTGCCGCCAACAGAAAATAACGTCACAAGCTGGGGCATAGTCATCAGGCTTTCGTCGCGGATAACAATCAGCGGCCATAGAACTTCATTCCAGGAAGCCATAAAAGTAATAATTGCTATAGTGATTATTGCGGGCATTGAGTTCGGCCACAATATCCTGAAGATTATCTGAAGCTCATTACAGCCGTCTATTCTTGCCGCATCGATCAGGCTGTCGGAGATAGTCTTAAAATACTGCCTGAACATAATTATGCTTAGGGCATTTATAAGGTACGGCACTATCAGTGCAAGGTATGTATCAATCCAGCCGAACTTTACCATAATTATATACTGGGGTATGAGGGTAATCTGGAACGGCAGCGTCATCGTAAAAATTATTATGTAAAAGATCAGGTCCCTTCCCCTGAATTCAAGTTTGGCAAGCGCATACCCGATCATAGAACCGAAAACAAGCACACCTATTGTGATAGACAGGGAAACGATCAGGCTGTTTATGAATGCACCCCCGATGGGGATCTTATCAAACATCTGGGAATAGCTGCTAAGAGTTAACGAATCCGGCAGAAAGGTAAGACTGCCGATCTCATTTTCCGGAGAAATTGAGCCCATCACCATCCAGTAGAACGGGTAAACAAAAACCAGCGAACTGATACTGAGCGCAGAGTAGAATAATATTTTTTTAATGTATCTCAATTATTCTTCTCAATAAACTTTTTCTGAATTACAATTACTGCAAGAATGATCAGTGCAAAAAACAAGCCCAGTGTCGCTGCATAACCCATATGGTAATAAAAGAAGCCCTGTTTATATATATAAAGTACGGCCGACATTGTGCTGTTGAGCGGTCCACCGCCCGTCATTATATATGGTTCAATAAAGAGAGAGAAGCCCCCGATAGTTGAGAGAACGACCACCATAAATATTGTCGGGTTAATCATCGGCAGTGTAATCTTAAAGAACTTCTGAAAATGAGATGCGCCTTCCAGATCCGCCGCCTCATAATATTGCACGGGAACAGTCTGAAGTCCTACGAGGAATAATATTATATACAGTCCGACGTTCTTCCAGGTTGCCATAAGTGCAATTGAAGGCATTGCAATTTTCGGATCTACCAACCAGCCGACTTTGTCGAGTCCTGCTGCCGTCAGAAGTCTGTTAAGCAGCCCGGTATCAAACCCGTACAGCTGCTGCCATAACATTGATACCACCACGCCGGAGACTATCACCGGAAGAAAGAAAGCTCCTCTGAAAAGTCCTCTCAGCCTGATATTCTGATTTAATACCTCAGCCAGGAAAAGAGCGACAATAATCTGCAGCGGAATATGAATAACAAGGAATATAAGAGTATTGAAGATTGATATGAAAAACGTTTTATCGTTGAACATTTTAATATAATTTGCCGTGCCGGAATACTCCATCGGGGAAATTATATTCCAATTATGGAAAGTTAGTACTATCGAAAAGACAACCGGGAATGATACAAAAAGAAGGAAGTGCACTATATACGGCGAAACGAGTAGATAAGGCAGTATTTTTTTTTTGTTCATCATTCCAGATTATCTATTTAATAAATAATAAGTTCACTGCGTCCGAAGCATCCTTTAAGGCCTGCTCGGGTGATTTTTGTCCATATATAACACACGCTTCATACTGCTGGGAGATTAGATCGAAAACTTCCTTAAGTACAGGTGAGGCATCAGTTCCCCTGACATATTTTGCCTGCTCAGCGAATATCTTCATCTTAGGATTTTTTTTGAAGTAGCTGCTGAAAAAAGAATCCTTCTCCAACTCCTTTCTCCTTGGAAGCTGGTTGGTTATTTCAAGCAGCTGAAGATCTGCCTCTTTGTTAATCAGTGTTTTTATATAATTCCAGGCCGCAGCCGGATATTTACAGCTTTTAAATATTACTATATTTTTCGGATCACCGTATGTGTAGGCAGGACCTTCGTGGTCGTCAGGTACAGGCATGGTTGTATATTCATAATGAAACCCTTCAGGCTTAAACTTTTCAGCATGTGCTATTTCCCAGGGTCCTGTAAACCTCGAAGCAATCACGCCGTCTAAAAATGGATCCTGCCTGGCGCTCAGCTGTTCCTTTGCAAAGTATTTTTTCCTGTACAATGTCTGCAAAAACCTGAATACTTCTACAGCATATTTATTATCAAAGACAGCCCTGTCATCCTTAACAAGGGGCGCTCCGCCTGATGCCGCGAGATATAGAGGATAAAAATCAAAAAACCTCTGCCACCAGGTTACGAGAACTTCCGAGTACCCAAACCACCTGTCGACATAACCATCGCCATTAATATCCTTCTGAAATTTTTGCGAAGCATCAAAAAACTCATCGTAGGTGTGCGGCGGTCCCGCTAAACCCAGGTTGTTTATAATATTAACATTATAGATGAGCATGATCGGATTTATCTTCCATGGAACCTGGTATATATGCCCGTCGTTAGAAGTAATTTCCTTAATGACCGCGGTATCGCAGCGGCTGTACATAAAATCCAGAAATCCCGGAATACTATCGAGGGCTACCAGCACGCCGGCCTGCGCATAAGCTTCAACATCACCCTGCCACATGTTAGAATAAATATCAGGAGTTGTATTGCCTACCACGGCAGCGAGAATGATCTCCTCGCTTGAACGTCCTTCCGGAACAGGCTGATATTTGACAAGGTGTAGAGGGTTATTTTTGTTCCATTCAGTTGTCCGCACCTTTGCAAAAGTTATCTCATCTGTATTGTTAGAACACCAGTAAAGCAGCTCATTCCCCCTGTTTTTATCGCTGCTGCAGCTGCCTAGGAACAGGACAACAGCCGGGATAAGTATTATTAAAATCAGTTTATTCATCATTATTCCCAGTTGATCCAGTCATTATCAATTGAGGGAAACAATGTTCTCGGAATCAGGCTGCCCTTTTTAATAAAATAAATATCTATGGCCTTTTTATCATTTTCAGATGAGACGTTAATTTTATCAAGTACATCTTTATTAACAACTATTTTGTGTTCCTGTCTGAGCTGAAGTACTTTATGAAGCACTTTATTTGAAAGTTCTTCACCCATAATATCTGATTCAGATTTTTTATTCTCTTTCACCAGGTTGATTTCATCAGAAGTAAGGTTTATTGATTTTTGAAGCCGGTTCCGGTAAGCGCTGTAAGCTATTTTATCTTTCCACCATGATGCCTGTTTTTTTACCCATGGTGAATCGTTATAGCCTTTCTTAGCGGCAGTTTCTCCTATCATTTTGTCCCTCACCATCAGCCAGATCATATTTTCAAGCGAACTTGAAAAGCTGCCAAGATCATCTTCCGAAAACTTAATATACTCCGCCCTGTCCCTGTACCATTCGATAAATTCATCCAGCGTAAAATTAGTAGTTTTCTCCGGCTACCAGGGTTATGCCCGGATAGGCATCTCCACGTTTCAGGCCTAATGCTGATAAAGCTGTATCAATCTTATCCTCAAGTTTCCATTCCGAATATTTCCCTGGATCAAGCACAAACTTTCCCAGGTAGGACCTTAGAAAAATGAAAGCATCACGTTTAATCACAGGCTTTTCAGCATCAAAAAGACTTTTTACGAAGTCATCCGACATTATCCCCAATTTGCTTTTTTTAATTCCTTCAGATGATTCTGCACGAAGCTTATTAATTTCAGCCTCACCGGTGATCAGATTTCTCTTAATATTATTCACCTTAATAATATACCAGCCGTCATCTGTATGGATCGGAGGGGGAATAACGCCGGCCTGCAGCGTATCAATTACTCCTGCTAGCTGGGGATTTTTCATATATATATCATATAATGTACTTGTCATCTGCCTGTCGTTAATGAAAACCGAATCATTAAGCTGGGCCCTGAATAAAGTATCAAATGATACCCCTCCTTTTAACTGCTCCAGCAGACCCGCGGAAGAGTTTTCATCATAACTGTACAGCCATCTTATATCATATTCTATGAGCTTTTTTTCGGTAACCTTATCGATCTCATCTTTAGTAATTTTCACCTTCGGAAGAATCTCCTGTCTGAACATTTCCTCGGCAGCAAGGTCTGATTTAATGTCCTCAAACATTCCTTCTACATCATCCTGCTCCATAAGACCGGTTCTATATCCTTCCTGCGCAAGGAGCTTTTCATTTATAAGATATTTTAAATGAACTGCTTTAGAGTCATTCTCTCTTTTCGGAAAAGCGGGACCGAACTCATAGGAATAAAAAAACTCTTCCGCAGTAATCGTAATTGTGTCAACCTGTGCAACTATATCTTCTTTACTGACACTTTCCTGGTTTGATTCGGAGAATAAATCCTGAGAAAAGATGTAACACGGGTAAAACAAAAAAAACAGGAATAAGAAAATTTTCGTTTTCATATCAAGAAGCCGTGTAAAATGTATACGGGATTAAAACCTTATCCCGATTGAAAAATTGTGAACATTATCAAGCCGTCCGAAGTCTCTGAAAGCATAATCGAAATAAACTGTGGCAACGCTTAAAAGCATTTGTGAATTTACTCCTATACCGAGCGATAAACCTCCCTCGGCATCCCGGAGAAATAATGAATTATATCCTCCCCGGAGCGACAGCACATCCATAAATGTAAATTCGGCGCCAACGTTCAGACTCTGATAATCGTTGTTCGGAACAAGTGCGTCGGCTGAGACAACCATTTTATAATCATCATAATTAAACACCGGGGATGAAACACCAATCTGGAAATACAGCGGCAGATCCCATGAATCAAGATCAATATTTACAGGTATATTCTCGTTCGATCCCTGTTTTGTCGGGTCAACCCTGATAAAATATCTTGCATCTCTTCCCTGCAGCTGCATCGGGGTTCCAAAGTTTGAGAGCACTGCCCCGATAGTTAATCCGCCGAGGAGATCTGTTCTGAATACAGTTCCGGCATCGATTGCGAAGGCCATGGCGTTCATATGCCAGATAGACTGCTGAATATACTTTACGGTTAAACCAACAGAGAACCTGTCTGTTAAGTACCTTGCGTATGACAGTCCTACCGCTATATCGCCGGCGCTGAAATATTCACCCGTTCCTTCAGGCTTTTCGACGGTTCTTACCTTCATATCAGCCATTGACAATGAAGTAAAACTTAACCCGATATTTCCGAACTCTCCCAGGTTCAATATCAATCCTGCAAAGTCAAACTTTGTATCTGCAATCCAGTTTGTATGAACCAGGATAACCTCATTACGTTCACGCGAGGCGATTCCACCGACATTCCAGTACAAAGCTGAAGCGTCATCAGCACGGCCGACAAACGCGCCGCCCATTCCATTAGCAGCGGCACCCACCCCAATCTCAAGGAATGGAGCTGCAGTAGTACCTGTCTTCGAGACGTTCTGAGAATAAAGGTTCTGGTCCCCGAAGAAAAATATCAATACTATTAAAACCGTTATTAAATGAGAAAGATTATGCATGGCATCCTCTTACAATAAATTTGAAAGATCTCATTATTTTATTATCGCAAACTTTCCTATATACTCACCGATTCCCGGCGCATCGATATGAAATACATAAACTCCGAAAGCTATATCCATCCCGTCTTTCGAAATAAGATCCCAGCTTTCCTGTCCGTCAGAAATCGTACTGGAATGCTGTATGGTGTTCACGAGCTTTCCGCTTATAGTGTAAATTCTTATCGTACAATCCTGGGGAAGATGAATGAAAAATATTCTTCTCTCACCTCTTCCTACCTCGACAGTTGAGGGCTCCCAGGAAGCGGCGCCGACATACGGATTAGGAACAACTGCGATATTGGCCAGGTCTTTCGCCGCTTTGGATTTATCAAGTCCCTGTGCCTTCGTCTTAAACTCATAAAACTCGCCCTGCCTGAAGGGTTTCGTATTAACAAATTTATATACATCACCCGGCTGCGGGGGCTTCTGGTCCAGTTCCGCTATCGATGTATCCTTAAGTAAGGTGACGGACCAGCTGACATGAAGATTGGAAAATGCGGTTGCAGGTTTACCGAGTGAATCACCGAAAACAAAGAAAATAGCATCGCCCGCATTGAAAAGTTCATCGTGATTTTCATCGCGGAAGATAAACTGGAAATGATCTTTATCCTCGGTAACGTTTTTTACAATTATATTTGACTGTACTGGATCGCTGAACGCAGTAGCGGGAAACGATAGGTCTCCCTGTCCTGGTTCCGTAAAAGTAATCTCATAATCGGCAGGGTAATTTATTTTCTTTCCCAGGTAAGCTGAAGAAAACCTGGAATCAAACCCAAGCTGAACCACATAGTTGCTGCTGCCGGTAACCCAAACCGATTTGTCAAAGTCGATAGTAACAAGGGTATCACTTTTAATATCAATAGTATAACCATCGAGCACAGGCGACTGTTCATTAATTCCTTTTATAGTCTTCCTGTTTAACAGGGTATCACCGGTAACTGCATTAAGTACTGAGTACTTCGGGTGGGCTGAATTATGATAAGGTTTGTCGTCGTAAAATTCCAGCCTGTATGTATTATTATTTTTAATCGAATCCGGATTGAGGATTGAAATAGATATCTGTCCTGTTCCCGGACCGGTTCCCTCGAATGATTGTATTTCAGGAGCAATATAACCTGCTGCGGGAGCTCTTGGTGTAACCACTGCCGTATTGATATCAGTCGTAATATTTCCGCTGATATCTTTTTTCAGGATCGTGGTAGTTTCCGAAGGTGGAATTCCTTCAAAATTTCCTTCTATGGTTACAGTCTCATATCCCTTATCATAGGATGCAACAGCATAATAATATGTCTGTCCGTTCTGGACCGTTGTATCAATAAAGGAATGCTTGAGCCCCGAATCATCACCCAGGTAGAATTTTGCACCGTTCACATCAATCGGGTGGAGTCCCGTTACTCCGTCAACCAGGTCAAACTGAGCAATAGGAGTACGATATACCGCCTTTCCGTATGCATCGGTTATTATTTTATCTTCCAGGAAATTTGGCTCGGTAGAGCGGTATACCCTGTAGCCTTCAAAATTTATACGCTGGTAAAATTCATCAAATGTTTTCTCAGCCCGGTCATCCCAATAAAGAGTTACTTTATGATCGCCTGCAACTGCTGTGAGAATAGGCTTCTCGGGAGGCTTGGCAAAACGGTAATTGGCATTATAAATCTGCTGAACAGTCTTCTTTCTCCGGAAAATATCACTTGTGTTAATTCCGAAGATCATTGACATTGAAAACCTCTCGGTTTCCCCGCTTTCCTCGTTCTGCCCTGTAATTGTAGAATATGTGTTACGTCCATTCATGCTGAACAGGTAGCTTGAGAAATAGTTGGCAAGGTTGACGTTCTCAAGGATCTGACCATGGGGAGAAGGCAAAGCCGACAGCACCTGCCAGTTCTCTTCATCATTGTCCAGTTCATACTGGTGAACAGGGTATATTGCGAATCCGGTCAGACCAAGCTGGTCTGATTCATCTTTATCCAGTAGACCGAAATTCGGCTCGCCCTGGTCAGGCCTGCCGTTTCCTTCTGTGCCGTCAGGATCAGGTCCCGTGTATCCTTCATCGTAAGGACCAATACCATCAGTTCCAACATCATCCCTTAGCAGCTCTCCCTCATCCCATTGTCCATTTTGATTTATGTCAAAATAGGATCTCCAGTTTGCGTTCTCATCGGCATCCCAGTGAGGTCTCCACGAATAGCCGTAGAAAGCTGAGAATTTTGTGGTGTCCTGGAAAGGATTCCTTAAAAAAGGATCCTCTTCAGGTGTATTAATAAAGTTGACCGGGAGGTTATCCCTCTTTTCATCCGTCGGTCCGTCCTGATCGTTATCTATGTTATCATCAGGAACACCGGGACTCTCGAGGAATGCATAGCCGGCGTAACCCACAGGCGACCAGTTACCGGGACTTCCGAAAGGTACGGTAGACCATGCGTATGATATATCCAGAATTTCATTATAATCACCGGCATTATTTGAGGAGTTGTCGTGTCCTCCGATCCCCCAGTCGACATACTGTGCAAATAATGTTTTCTCGTAATCATAAGTTCCCATATTAGTTATCTCGTAATACCAGAAGATAGCATCTTCGGCAAGGACCTGCGACCACTGGAATCCTCTAGCCCTCACCTGCATTCCCAATCCTCCCCTCGTTAGGTCTTCGGCATCGGGATGGAAATTATGTTCGAGCAAGTATTCACGGTCCTCATTGTCATCAAACACAAAATACGTTTCAACATCGGCATTAAAAATACCCTTACCGAAAAATCCATTCCAGCTATTATTCCAGTCGGCAGGCCTGTCAGGCCATGTTGTCGGCCATGTAGAAGCGTCATCACTTCTTGCAGGCGAACCGCTGAAGGGACTCGAGTAGCCCGGAAGAGGCCACCAACCGTATGTTACGCCCGTTGAAGGATCATAACGCGTAAACTCATAATAATTTGATTCAAGCGGGTGAATAAGATTTCCGGCAGGATCCTGAGCTTCTGCCTGTACTATTATTGCAACTCCATCAAGATAGGTATGGTTTGTTCCTTTCGGCCAGACCCCGCTCCTGCTCGGCTCGTTTTCCCAGTCAGCTATTTCTCCGAAATTATAATAGACAGTAGCAGCAAGGTTCCCATCCATAAAACCTTTTTTGGTCTGATTATGGTCACCTTTATTCTTGTCGACAATCCTCTGACCAAAGACCGGGCAGGAAACGATCAGAAAAGCGACTGCCGCAAGAAATATAAAACTGGTATTAATTCTTTTTAATAACATTTTTACTCCAATAAAAATCGGCTAAAATGATACTTCCGCCCCGATAATAATCTGCCTGGGTGCCGAATAAAAATCAGGTCTTGTAAAAAATTCCTGGATTGTATTAACACCTCTTGGAGGTGCCTGGTTCCGGGTAAGCTCGAGCGTATAGCCCGCTCTTCCGGTATCACCGAAGACATCATTCTCGTTCAAGGTATCAAACAGGTTGTATATCTTTGCAAAAAGTGAAAACTGCTGACCCGCGATGTCAATATATTTTGTCAGGTATACATCTACATCATAGTAAGGGGGTTTATTATCACTGTTTTCAAGTCCTGTTCTTTGATTCTGTAAAGAGGGTGTATATGGGAGACCCGAACCGAGTCTTCCTATAAAGCTTGCTATATAATCTCCGGGCACTCCGAGCGTTAATGTAAACCTCAGTGTATGTCTGCCGTCCCAGTCAAGAGGTACAAGCTGTTTGTTCTCTTCGATAGGCGGATTTGCCTGGGCGTTATTAAATGCGGCATTAGGATCGGATGCACTGCCTTTAGCCACCTGGAAGGTATAGTCGATTGACGCACCCATTCCCGCACCGAATCTCTTTTCAAGAGAAAGGGTGATTCCTTTAACCGAACCATAATCCCGGTTTACAAGCTTGCTGAACTTTCTGAATTCATTCTTTATAAATATCTCAGTTCCGAGGAGGTTCCTGATATCTTTATAATAACCTGTTATTGTCATCCCGATGTCATCTGTTAAAGCCTGCTGTAGTCCTATCTCGTACATTATAGTCTGCTGCGGCTTGAGGTCGGCATTGCCGATCACATTACCGATATTTTCAGGGAAATCGCCGGTAAGGGGAATTCTGAAATTAGGATTGCGGTAAAGGTTTTCAAACGGCGGTATCTGGAAAAAATATCCGTATGAAATATGTATAGCACCCTGGTCGGATATCGGGTAAGATATCCCTATCCTGGGACTAAACTGGTACTTGGCCGAAGCGTCAACCATCAAAGAATCAGGAAAAGGAGGCTGAAGCTCATCAAGCTCATTTATTTTATTTGGGTTCTTAAGGTATTGTCCGTCCGGTTGAAAATAGTCAAATCTGATTCCGGCGTTAACTATAAGGTAATCAATCTCTATCTTATCCTGTAGGTAGTAAGCAGCCTGGTAAGGATTTGCATGATATGAGTTAAAATTAAAAGCACCCGGTGAGGGAAGCATAGGTTTAAAATTTGAAGTAGCGTCAATGATTATCTGATAGTCCTGGTACTTCAGATCATGACGGGTAAACTCAACCCCGGTCTTGATCTGGTTGATGTTGTCAATCTGCCATGAGAAATCGACCTTACCGGTGAGACTGGTTGTAGTATGATTAAAATGCCAGTTCTCTGTTCCTCCTGTATAAAAAGCACTGCCGCTGACGTCTTTTTTTCTATCGGGATTAACATACCGCGGATCGAGAGGATTTTGATAAACGTACTGCTTGTACTCTGCACTTAATCCGGAAGCCGAAAAATCTATAAATGCTGAATTACCTAATAAAAGTGTATAGCTGGCAATCCCCAGCATACTTTTCTGAAATTTCTGATAGTCACCGTCAGGGTTCAGCCTGTATAGATGATTATAATCCTTATACTGGTTATCCTGATATAGACCTGTTAATACAACTCCCCGTCCTCCACCGACATTCACAGCCAGTTTGCCCTGGAGCGACAGCCGATGGCTATAATTCATAGGTACATAAGCCTTATCGCCCGTGGCACCGACATACCAATCGGCAGGATTGTTAGCAGAAAAATTTGAGGAATCCCCGGGATTAAATATCCTCTGGCCGTAGATATAGCCCTGATCCCTGTTGTACCTTCCTGAAATAAAGAATTTTAGGAGATTCCCTATTGCGGGAACAGGACCGCTCAGGTTTCCTTCGAGATCATACACATCATTAGGACTGATATGATTTATGTTCTGAAAGATTCCTTTATGAGAGCTTACATAATCTCCGGTGTAGGCTGAAATATTTCCGGTGATTTTTTCTCCCGCGATTTTTGTAACCTGGTTTACAACTCCGGATTGTGCATCACCGTATTCGGCATTGAAAGTTCCTACAAGCACCTGGACTTCCTGTATACTATTAACCTCTGCCGAAAGAGACGACTGTCCCGAATATGCATCATTAACCGGCACTCCATCTATCAGGTAGCGTACTTCATCGCTCCTGCCGCCTCTGAAATGTCCGTTGATCACTCCTGCCTGAAGGTTAACAACCGATGCGACGTCCTCAAGAGGAAGCATGGAAATATCTTCACCGCTTACAGTCTGTTCGGTTGAGGTAAGGTCCTTCCTGACGATAGGCTTCTCCGCCGTAACGACAACATTTTCAAGTTCGATTGATTCAGAGCTGAGTTCAAAATCTATTTTGGTAGTCTGATCAACTGATACTTTCACGTGCTCAAAGGTAACAGAAGTGTATCCGACCATAGAAGCTTTTACCTGGTATTCCCCGGGAGGAATATTCAGTATAAAATAATTGCCGTCAATGTCTGAGGCTGAGCCCATTGAAGTACCCATTATCAGGACATTAGCCCCGATAAGAGCTTCTCCTGTACTTTTATCGATTATTTTGCCGGATATCTTCCCGGTTGTTCCGGCGAAGACCTGGCTTCCGGGTATGAGGGCCAGTATACACAGAACCCATGTCAGACTTTTAATAAAGTTATTCTTAGTGAACATTACATCCACCTGTATTTGCCTGAAAAAAAAGATTATTTAACTGATTCGTAAATAGATTAAGGGTGCTGAGGGATCAGCACCCTTACCTATATTTTTTTATTTAATCAGGAGCATTTTCTTCGTCTGAATGAAGCTGCCTGCTTCAATTCTGTATAGATAAATACCGCTGGATACCCTGACGCCATAGTTATTATCTCCATTCCATTGTACACTATGAAGTCCGTTGTTCTGCTCGGTACTTACCAGGGTTTTAACTTCCCTGCCCAGGATATCATAAATCTTCAAAGTAACGTACGATATTTTTGGAACCGAGTAGCTTATGATAGTGCTGGGGTTAAACGGGTTCGGATAATTCTGGAATAAATTATACGAAACGGGCTGGAATTCTTTTTCGGAAACACCGACAGGTACTTTCGTTACCTCGAGCAAATCCATCCATACAGTTCCGGAAAATCTTCCGAGAGGATGTAATCTGACTGATATTGCTTTTGCTGTTCCTGAAGGAGGCTCAGGGACGATCAGGTCAACATGATACTGCGTCCAGTCAAACTGAGTAGCGTATGGGAACTGCAGAGGAACATCATTGCTTGCTGCGTAATCTCCGAAACCTTCATTATTACCTACAGTATTATGATAAATCGCCGTAAGAGATACACTCCAGGGATCCCCGACTACTATAGCCGAATCCGGCTGCAGGTTAGCGCCTTTTACCCAGACACTTACTCTTATTGCGTCTCCGGGCTGAATATCACCAAGGGGGAATTTTTTCGTGCTGACAAATCCGTCATGAGAGCCAACAGGTATATCAAATTTCAGCGAATAGTTGCCATCGTAAGCATATTCGTTTGTAACGACAGTGTTCTCATAACCCGCGTTCAGTACACCATCATTTCCTCCTATCGGCGGCAGCCAGTAGAACCAACCTGTAGGCACACCGACAGCTGTATTCCAGTCCTGTCCTGCCCAGCCGTCTCTTCCAACAAAGATATAATCGTCTGTCCACACTGTTCCCGTTGCATTCTTTCCGCCCACAAACCTGATTATTGTTTTCCACGAATCTTCGGGTAAACTTATCTCTCCTATACCAGTTGTATCTGCAACCCAGCCTCCTGTGCTGGCTACACTCTGATCCAGGTTAAACTTCTTTTCCCCTATCACAGCATCAAGGCTATCATAGAATGTATAGGTTACGTACCATCTTTCATCATCATTTGCCGGATTGGTATTAACTCCGGAGGTCATATAGTACATTCCGAATTTTATATCAACGTTGGCATAATGTCTCTGTGACCACAGATCCACCATATTGTCTGATTCCCACATAGCGGAATCTGCAGTTGCTGTCTTCTCTATTTTAAGGGATTTTCCCATCGACCGGAACTGATCAGTAGCCCAGGTCAATGTGGCACCTGTTGGTTCTGTAGCCTTATTCCAATATGACGGCAGAGGCTGCTCGAAGCTGCCTATTGCATTAAGATCCGGAAGAGCAAGTTTTTCAACGTTAAGATCATCCATCCATACAGTACCTGAAAATCTTCCAAGAGGATGTAATCTGACGGAGATTGATCTGGCTGTTTGACCTGTCGGAGGTTCAGGAATAGTTACATCTACATAAAACTTCCTCCAGTCGAACTGAGTAGCATTGGGGAATTTCAACGGAATGTCATTGCTTGCTGCATAATCTCCAAATCCTTCATTATTACCTAAAGTAGTATGATAAATCGCCGTAAGAGATACACTCCAGGGATCCCCGACAACTATAGCCGAATCCGGCTGCAGGTTAGCGCCTTTAATCCAGACACTTATTCTGAGTACATCGCCCGGCTGTGCATCATCAAAAGCAAATCGCTTTGTGCTGACGAAACCATCGTGTGAACCAACAGGTATATCGAACTTCAGAGAATAATTTCCTGTATGAGCATATTCATCTGTTACGACAGTATTTTCATAACCCGCGTTCAGTACACCATCATTTCCTCCTATCGGCGGCAGCCAGTAGAACCAGCCTGTAGGCACACCGACAGCTGTATTCCAGTCCTGTCCTGCCCATCCGTCTCTTCCAACAAAGATATAATCGTCTGTCCACACCGTTCCCGTTGCATTCTTGCCGCCTACAAACCTGATTATTGTTTTCCACGAATCTTCGGGTAAACTTATCTCTCCTATACCAGTTGTATCTGCAACCCAGCCTCCTGTGCTGGCTACACTCTGATCCAGGTTAAACTTCTTTTCCCCTATCACAGCACCAAGGCTATCATAGAATGTATAAGTTACGTACCATCTTTCATCATCATTTGCCGGATTGGTATTAACTCCGGAGGTCATATAGTACATTCCGAATTTTATATCAACGTTGGCATAATGTCTTTGTGACCACAGATCCACCATATTGTCTGATTCCCACATAGCGGAATCTGCAGTTGCTGTCTTCTCTATTTTAAGGGATTTTCCCATCGACCGGTATTCGTCCGTTGCCCATGTCAGTGTCGCTCCCGACGGGGCCGAGGCCATATTCCAGTATGAAGGCAGAGACTGTTCGAAACCGCCTATACTGTTAATACCGCTTTGAGCGAACATGCCCATTTGAAAAACTATGATGGACAGAATCCCCACCCACCATTTTGAAATCGTACACATACTACGCATAACACCTCCGGCAAATTAATTATTAATTATTTGTTGTTTAATACTGCTATTCGAACTATTGAGAAAAATGCTGTTAATATTATTTAATGTTATTCTATCTGAAATCAGCTTCCTGACATTAACCTTCTCTGTTACCAGCAGGTCAACGGCGGGTGCAAAAGTAAAAGGATTCAGATAGGAATTTAAAATCGATAGTTCGTTCCTGAACATGTACTGCAGGTTGAATGTGACTTCATGGTCGGAAGGAGCGAGTCCGAAGATTACTATTTTAGTGCCCTTTCCGGCCAGTTGAACAGCCTGCTTTACTGTGTCACTCTTTCCCACACATTCGATAATTACATCAGTCTGTGAAGGAAGATTATCTTTAATTTTGAGATCAAGACCCGGTTCAAAAGGATCAAAAGCAAAATCGGCCCCCAGTTCGATTCCGGTACGGCGCTTTGAGGAATCAGGCTCTACAACGGTTACATTAGCCGCACCCGCATTTTTAGCCAGCTGAACCATCATCAACCCTATAGTTCCTCCCCCGATAATTACAACTTTATTTCCGGGCTTTATATCCGCATGCTGGATTCCTCTCAGACAGCAGGATAGAGGTTCTGCAAAGGAGGCTATGGAAAGATCGAAATCGTCCGGAAGCAGATATGCCTGGGTTTTAGGAACAATAGTGTATTCTGCAAACCCGCCATTCAAAGTAACCCCCAGCGCCTTATGATTTTCACAGAAATGTATTTTCCCTCTTTTACAATAATCACAGTATCCGCAATGAATGTTAGGATTTATAGCTGCCCGGCTGCCAATGGTGAAATCAGGATCCTTATCACCGCAGTCTGCAATTATCCCGCTGAATTCATGACCAAGAATAACAGGAACACTTGACGGTGCTTTGCCGTCATAGATGTGCCTGTCAGTGCCGCAGACGCCGCAGCAGTCAACCTTAATCAGCAGCTCATTTTTCTGCAGTGTGCGGAGCGAATAATCTCCTACGACAATTTTCTTATTGCCGGTAAAAAGTGCGGCCAGCATATTATCTCGTTAAAAATTACAGAATGAAGTAGATTTTCTGACAGTTAATTCAACAGGAACTACTACTTTTTTGGGTAAAGTCTTTTTATTCTTTAAAGTATTAGCTAATAATTTGAGTGCTTCAACTCCTAACTCTATTTTAGGAACACTGATAGTAGTCAGAGGAGGATCAAGCAAAAGGTCCGCTTCTATTCCATCGAAGCCTATTACTGAAACATCTTCGGGGACCCTGTAACCGTTTGATTTAAGGTAATGCATTACACCGATAGCTAATGCGTCGTTACCTGCAAAGACAGCGGTTACGTCCTTATTTTTTGTGAACAATCGTGCGGCCAGATCAATTCCGGCCTGTCTGCCTTCATAGACTGATTTAGTATAGATGAGATTTGGATTTACAGGAAGTCCTGCATGTTCGAGAGCCTGCTTATATCCGTTTAATCTGTCTGAAAAGCTTGGATGATCAATATCGCTGGTGACGAAGGCGATGTTTTTATGTCCAAACTGTATCAGGTGATTCGTTGCCTGTATTCCGCCATCTATATTATCGATCAGGACCAGAGGGTAGCCATTATGAACAGGGATATAATCAACAAAGACCGTTGGAATCTTATAGGCAGATAGCCGGTCAATCAAATTGTGAGGTATTTTCCCTGCAACAATAATTCCGTCAACGCTTTTATTCATCACGAAACGGGGCAGGTTGTCCTTTTTATCGAAATCCTTTTTTACTGAAGTGAGCAGGATGTAGAAACCTTCTATCCTCGCTTCAAACTCTGTCCCAAGAAATATCTTGGTATAGAAAGGTTCGCTTCTTAGGAAGTGGTCGTCAGTGAGGATAAAACCAATATTGCCGGTCTTGCCGGTTACAAGACT
This sequence comes from uncultured Ignavibacteria bacterium, assembly GCA_963774455.1. Lineage (GTDB taxonomy): Bacteria > Bacteroidota > Ignavibacteria > Ignavibacteriales > Ignavibacteriaceae > DATFVA01. The sequence goes on along the minus strand of CAVZFD010000002.1, from coordinate 272,840 downwards.
CCTGGCCGATTTGGAAGGTTGGTAGCGAAGCGATTTTATAGTCTTTTCAACCCGCTCTTTGGTTTCGGGGGAAATCGTTTTAGTATTATTAATTACATATGAAACCGTGGCAATGGAAACACCTGCTTTTTCGGCTATGTCTTTTATAGTCGGTTTCATAGGTCCTGGTTAAACGTTTAACCAGAACTTAGTTCATTTAACCTATTAAGTCAAGACCCCATGCAACAATTCGAAAGGCAGGCTGACACAGATCACCACAATATTTAGCTATTTCACTACAATCCCGGTACCTCCCTTAATTTCACTAATATAGAATTCAACACCCTTTTTGAATTTTTCCTTGTATTTTTCAGTTATAATTTGCTTAAATGGGTCGATATATCTTTCATTTACCAGGTTTATGGTACAGCCTCCGAATCCCCCTCCCATCATCCTGGATCCTATAACTCCTTCCATTCCCGATGTAACATCAACGAGCAGATCAAGCTCATCGCAGCTTACTTCATATTCGTTTTTAAGTCCTTGATGGGATTGATACATCAACTCACCGAATGCTATAAAATTGTTCCGGTTTAATTCGGTACATGCTAATCCGACTCTCTCATTTTCCCGGATTACATACCCGCATCTTTTAAATATAACCGGGTCAAGATCATCTTCGTGTTCGTAGAGAAAATCAAGGGATACATCGCGCAGACTACTGATTGAAAGATCAAACTGCCTGAGCTTTGCCGCACCCTCTTCACACTGCTTTCTCCTCAGATTATACTCTGATCCGGCCAGAGAATGCTTAACCTGCGTGTCGCACAAAACGATCTTTAACTCCGTGTTTTCAAAGGGGAAATATTCATAGTCCAGAGAACGGCAATCGAGTTTCAGCACCTTATTTTCCTTCCCGAAAATATTTATGAACTGATCCATGATACCGCACCGGACACCGACAAATTCATTCTCCGCTCTTTGTGAAAGTTTGACCAGATCAATTCCGCTTATCCCAAGATCGAACAGCTTATTCAATCCAAATGCCAGCCCCGCTTCGATAGCAGCAGATGAAGACAGACCCGCTCCTATCGGTATATCGCCGCCGAATACGCAGTCGAATCCACCGATATTTTTTCCTGATTTTTTGATCTGATCGATTACGCCAATAAGATAATTTGCCCACGACTTAGGTGATCGGCTAAGGTTTACATTTTCAAATTCATACTTTTCCCCCAGGTCGGCGGCATAAAACCGGCATAAATTATCAGTGCGGGACTTCAGAGCTATGTAAATTGATTTATCTATTGCTGCAGGTAGAACAAATCCATCATTATAATCTGTATGTTCTCCTATTAGATTCACTCTTCCCGGAGACCGGATTATCAATGGGTCCTTTCCAAAGAGATCCTCAAATTCAGCCTTTACTTCCCCCATTTCCGAATTCACGACGATCTCATTTTTATTCAATGGTAATCTTCCTGTTCTTGATTATATATATTATCCCGGCAACAAGCATTATTGCTCCCCACCAGATATCAGGATGTTTTTCTGCCAGTACTATTTTACTTTCCGGAGGATACAGCAGGTTATATATTCCTGAAATCAATATGATGGCGCCCATTATTGTTAATATCAATCCGACAAAATACCAGATAGGTTTCATATTAAACTCCTTCTACCAGTAAATTAAGTTCAGTATTATTAAAATGATGAATGAAATAATGGCATAGAATTCGGGTTTCCTGTAAACAGAGGCATCCTTATCAACTGTTTCTTGTGTTAAGCCTTTAACGAGACCTACAAGTTCTTCTTTCGGTTTCTTTTTAGTAAAAATGCTGATAATTATAGTGACTGCGAAACAAATAAGCCATGCCCACCAGGCGCGCCAGAAGTTTGCGGCCATTACGCTGGATGTATCAGACATAGTTATAATGCTCTCGTTTATCCAGTTAAATTTTACAGCAAGATAGAGAGTAAAGGATGAGCCCATACCTGCAACGAGTCCCCAGAACGCACCATTAGGAGTTATCCAAACTATAAACATCCCGAGCAGCATAGTAGCGAAAAGCGGCGCGTTAACCCAGGAGAAAATTGCCTGCATATAATCCATAATACTTGGAAAACTTTTTGCCCAATAAGCGGTAACAAGACTTATAGCCACACCAGCAACAGTTGCAGCTCTTCCCATCCATAAAAGATGGGCATCGGAGGCGTTTCTATTCAGTACCGATTTGTAAATATCGTAAGTCCAAACAGTATTAAAGGCACTGACATTCCCGGCCTGACCTGCCATAAAGCCTGCAAGGAGTGCGGTAACTCCTAATCCTGTTAATCCTGACGGGTAATACCTGGCAATCAAAAGAGGGAGCGCTGAATCATAATTCACCTGACCCCCGTCTTTGATCAGAGCGAACCCGCTGTTCGGATCATTTGCAAGAACTATCGCAATAAGTCCGGCTAATATCACTATGAAGGGGATCATCATTTTGAAAAATGATGCCAGGATGGGCGTCATACGGGCCGCTCTCAGATCCTTTGCTGAAAAAGCCCGCTGCACCACAAGAAAATCTGTAGTCCAGTAACCAAAGGAGAGGACAAATCCCAGACCCAGTACGATCCCGCCCCAGGAAACCATCATCCCATTTGTAGATGGATCAGCTGAATTTGACCAGAGATGATTAAATGATTCTGGTACACGGGCGAATATTTCGTGAATACTTCCTATCTCAACTATTCCCAGTATTGAAACGAGAAACAATCCGAACCAGATTAAAAAGAATTGGATTATTTCAGTGAATATAGCTGAGAGCAGACCGCTGAGGGTGACATACATTGCAACCGTAATTGCAGCCATCCACATACTTACATCCCAGTTCCATCCAAGGAATGTATGAAGCACAAGTGCCATTGCATAAAGATTTATTCCTGAAACGAGCAGCGTCATAATAGCAAATGCAATTCCATTCAGGACCCTGGTCTTCTCGTCAAATCGAAGTTTAAGATATCCCGGCACTGATTTAATTCTGCTGCTGTAATAAAAAGGCATCATATAGATGCCGAGGAAAAGCATCGCCGGAATAGCTCCTATCCAGTAAAAATGAGCTACATACATTCCATATTTGAAGGTGTTCCCGGTCATTCCCATTAACTCAAGCGCACCGAGATTCGCGGAGAGGAAAGCGAGTCCCGCAACCCAGGAACTATTCTTTCTTCCTGCCAGGAAGAAATCATTTTCGTTTTTTGTGAATTTCTTTAGATAAAATCCGATACCGATTACGAAGGCAAAGTAGACTGCAATAATAAGCCAGTCTGCAAATGATAGTCCGATAGTATTTTCAGGCATAGAGTTTACCTTTAATTAATGAAGAAAATTATAATTGATTTAATATGATCAGATCTTCGGCAGACCCTCCCATAAACTGAATTCAATCTTCCATTCCATTTCCTCATCTATATCAAGCACGGTACATTCGTTTCTTTTAATAGATTCACTCAGCGAATCTGGTCTCCCTGTCGCCGGTTCAAGAGCAACCGTGTAATGTTTTTTTCCGGGACCGGCCGGCCAGCCGCCGAAACAAAGCCACACCCCCAGGTAAGGCAATTTTTTATGATCGAAGGAGATTAGAACTGATTCGTTTTTGCGGGGGCGGAATAATCCGGCAAATCCATACTGAAGTGGATCGGTAAATCCTTTTATTGCCACACCTGAATTCCTTGATTTTACATTATAAAAATTATTAATATCACCTGCTTCACCCATCCATGGTATATACTGACCGAATTTCCCTATATCATCATCCGATGCCCAGTTGAGAAACAATTTATGTATACCGGGAGGCATAATAATTCTATCGCCTTCCTCAACAGCCAGCAAAGGATGCGCCGACCATATATAAGATAGTGGAAAGGCGGATTTGTTGATCAGAGCTGTAACTAATGATTACGCGGTTTTCTTCAAGAGTAATAATCTTCCTGATGTTGTAACCTGCGTTGATACCATCTGTAGAAAAAAATATGGAGGCTTCGGTAAGTTCATAATTCCATTCCTTTGACCATAATTCTCCATGATCCGGATACCTGATCTTTTTTGTTCTGTTTCTACCATTCTCAACAATTAACTCGGCTGCTTCGATCGTAGGAAAACACTCATCAAAGCCGCTGGCATCATAAAGGGAATAATCAGCACCGTGAAAGGCTTTTCTGTATACCTTATTCTTATCCTGGTTCTCCAGCAAAAATTGCGTTCCTGATTTTTTATTAATCAGACTGATCATTTTACTCCCCAGCTGCGGAAGAAAGACTGCCTCAACTTTGTCATTGGATATTAATAAATGTTTTAAGCCGTTTAATGAATATTCCATGATCATAGAACTACTAAGGTTTTATTGTTTCAACTTCCTGTTTAATGATTTCTCCTGTAGCCGGATCTTTAATAAGAATTCCCGGCTGCGGATACGTTTTTCCGTCGAGCACGACGTTTATCATCGGCCAGTCCTGAGCACGTGTCATCACTTCGATACCGTCCTGATGTACCAGAATAGTCTCCTCAACTTTTGCCCCGGTAATCGTTGGATTCCATGCAAAGGCCTGATTCAGATGTACTACCTTATCAATGCCCGGATAAATAACATATTCACGATCATTATACCCGATCGCTCCTCCCTGGTGATGGTTTTCCCATTCGCCTTCATATCCTGCTTCAGCATACCATTTCTTCATATCATCCCATATGGCGGAGCATTTTACTCCAGGCCTTGTTGCTTCTTCATAACGCGCATTTACAATAGCAGTCTTCTCCAGTTTACTTTTAAGTTCACCCGGCAGCGGACCGAAATGGACAAACCTTGTAACCGCAACCGGCATTCCCCATTTTTCAGCAACAACATTAACCATGGCGTACTCTTTCAGGGTATCGCCGAAGGGAATTGCATGACGGTATTTATAAATTCTCTGGTCAACGCCCATCAGTAACACGGTAGGCATAATTCCTCTTGAACGGATTTCATCGGCGGTCATTGCCTCGATTTCAAATTCACTCATTCCAGGCATTAATCTCCGGCAGACTTGTGCCACAGCTTCTGTTGTTTGTTCGCAGATCCACCTGTACCTTTTTATTTCGGTCGGAAGCAGCTGATACCGCAGAGGCTGAAACTGTTCATCCATCAATACTGTTTCCGGGTAAGGGGTGTCGCTGCCGATCTTTTTCCCTCTTGCAATTTCTTTTATGAGATCTCCCCGTACATCTTTTACGGGATTGGCTTCATACCAGGGATAAAACTTTAAAGTATAACCCAGTCCCTTCAGACTTTCGTCAAGCATTCTCGGGGCCTCACTGCCGTTGGTAACAAGGTACTTTTCACCGCCCGCCATAATAAGCAGGGATGCGCCTCCAACATCTTTATTCAGGACGATCTGGTTGTTGGCTCTTCCTGCCGTTATCCAGTTCACATTCCTGACCTGTGTAAATAACATACCACCCAGATTATTTTCCTGCATCCATTTTTTCAGCATTTCGACTTTTGTATTTATTTCCTCTTTCACCTCCTGGTCAGTTAACAGCTGCGACGGCATTCCTTTCCAGATTAAATCGCTCACTTTATCCTGGTTCTGTCCGGACTTCTGGCCGTATATAAAAATGACTGTGCTTAGAGCAAATAATAAGACATATAATTTTTTCACTGTTATTACTCCTTAAGTTTTAACTTCAGATTTTTGACTTTTCCATTTGACGGTATCTTGCATCCGCAGGATTTTCTTAATACCAATTCAGTCCTGATAGTCAGGTTTTCAACTGATTCCTTCTTGTTTTCGATATGTGCTATTAATTTCCGTGCAGCAGCCTTACCAACTTCGTAAGCAGGCTGTCTCACAGTTGTAAGGGGAGCCGGCATAAGCTCCGCACGTATATCATCGGAAAATCCCACGATAGCAATATCCTCAGGAATCCTTAAACCTGCTTCCTTTATCGCTTTCATCGCTCCGAATGCGGCAGGATCATTTACAGCCACAACCGCTCGGGGTCTCTCTCTTACAGGCAGTTCCAGAAGTCTTTTCATAGCACTGAATCCGCCCTCTTCATGAAAACCCGATTCTACAATAAGATTATCACGGTAACTGATCTTATATTTCCTTAAGGCCCTTCTGAAACCGTGCAATCTTTCTTTTGCAATTGATACAGAAAGCGGACCCCGGAGATGCGCGATCTTTTTGTATCCGTGTTTGATGATGTGTTCAGTAATTTTGAATGCACTTTCCTCATCATTTATACTTACACAGCTTGCCCCGATGTTATACACACACCTATCAAAGAAGACAACGTGGAGTCCCATATCGATTACCTGCCGGTAAATCTGATATTCAGTATCAGATTCAGCAACAGAAGCCAGTATACCATCCACCCTTCGTGAAGCCAGTGTTTCAATAGCAGCGATCTCCCTATTTGTATCTTCGGCAGAATGGGTCAGCATAATATTATATCCTGCCTGGTAAACAATCTCTTCGATTCCCTTGATAGCATCAGGAAAGAATGAGTGGGTTATCTCGGGTACTACTACTCCTATTGTCTGGGTTTTTGCCACGGCAAGACTTTTGGCGATGTGGTTTGGAAAATAACCCAGCTCTCGTGCTTTTTTTAATACGGTTTTCCTCGTAGTCTCATCGACATTCGGATTATTATTCAATGCCCTTGAAACTGTCATCATTGAGATGTTCAGAGTCTCGGCAATATTTTTCAGTGTTACCCGTTTAGTCATTTTATTTTTTCTTCACGAAAATATTAATTTCCTTTTCAACGAAGTCTTGACTCCCTTTATCAAAACTTATTTTTATCCTGTCATTTAATAGTTCGCCGCCGGTAATCTTTTCGATTAGATCAGGATTCCTGACACCGATAAAATACTCCTTTCCTCCCCGCCCTTCGACGTAGGTCTTCAGGCTGTTTGCCTCCAGCTGCTGATAAAGAACTTTAAGTGAATTATCAACATCGCCTGTACCGGTTTCAAGAGGAAGAAGATACAGCTCGGGAGCAGGATCCAATGAGATTTCCAGATTGGCATCTTTTTCAAGACTAAATTCAGTTTTAAGAACATAAGCCTGGTCACTTTTTTCAGACGTAATATCAATGGCATCACCGTCAAGCTTAACCGCGGAGGCTTTGGTCCCCAATCCGAATGCAGGGGTGAAAACTATTTTAACCTTGTCGCTGCCGTCGTTTGAGGCAGTTAAATTTAATCTGTCGTCAGTCCTTAATAGTCTAAGGCTGATAATGTTTTTACCGGCTTTTATATTCCCGACGGAGAGGCTATCCCAATCAGCCGGAAGTCGTGGTGAGAAATAAATTGTCTTGCCTGGGGCGTCAACATCAAGTCCCGTCAGACCTCTCATAAAAGGTTCGGCAAACCCTGAGGCTGAGAATCCCTGGTCGTGATATGCTTCTGCCAATTTTGTATTAAACGTTCCTGAAAAGACCTCTGCTATCTCGCCGAGTCCATTATCGAAAAAGTGTTCCGCATTTGCCTGCATCAGCCTGTATGCAGAAAGATTAAAATCAAAATTATATTGCCCGCTTACCATAAGAGTCGATATGAAAGGCCAGATTGCCCCGTAATTATAATTTACCGGGTCGTAGAGCTCTGATTTATTTGAAAGACTCCTTACTCCCCAATCGGTAACGAGTTCGGAAGAATTCATCTTCTTCAGACTCTCAACAGAATGATCATAATTCAGTACCTCGAACTTCATACCTGTTGCAGGCCATGGGGTATTCTCATCAACCTGTTCACCTTTTTCGGTTGCTCCGTAACTATACATCCCCTTTTCCGCCATCCAGAACTTCTGTTCCATAGCAGACAGGGCTTTTTTCAGCTGTCCCCGGGCTTGCGATTTTAATTCATCATCCTTCATGGCCTCAGCCATATCTATTACTGCTTCAATCCCTTTTGTCCATATAGCCGACGTATAAAAGTCGGCATAGATATGTACATACTTTCCAAACTCAAGCGCACCCAGTCCTGCACCTTTAAGATCCATCAGTCCATCGCCGTCGCTATCTTTCCCGAGACACCAGTTATAAGCTTTTTTAATTGATTCCCAGCTAGCTTTTATGAAATCAATATCACCGCTCTGGCGATAATAGTCGCCTATAGCCACAAGATACCATGGTGTGGTATCCGCATGGTTATAGCCGTAGTGGTAATCATTCCACCAATCGACAAGTCCATCGCTCTGCGAAAGTTCATGAGCCATCTTGCCGATATCTTTATTTACCTCATCAGAATTTTTCTTCCTGATCGGGAAGTTATCCTGTCTCTGCCACTTCTGAGTAAATTTCAGCGCATCTTTTTCGGTTTCAAAATCCTGAAAACTGTTAAACGATAAAGAGTTAATAAAACAGTCACCTCCGAAAAACCAGGAAAAACCAGGTCGTCCGCCATTTCCCGACAGGCCGTATCCTGCAACCATCCCAAAGCCGAGGTTCGGGTTTTCAACCATCAGATTATGCAATGCGACTTTACTCCACTCGTATGCCAGATTTAATTTTCTTACAGGGGTGATGATGCTGACTGTGGAGTCTTTAAGATTCTTATAATAATCATAATTTTTCTGATAATATTTTTCAGCGTTCTGCCACATATCATTATAAAGATTTTTCACATCCTCAAATTTTGAATTTACACCACCTGCTATTACGATCGGGATGAACGAGTCACTTACTTCATCGGGATTTACTTCAATTTTGAATTGCAGTGGATTATCTGCGAACATGTGTGCAGGAGGCGCGGACATCTGCTCGCCCGCCGGTGATCCGCATATGAATAATGCCCTTTGACGGCCTTCTGAGATAATATACCCTTTGACATCATCATCCCAATAGCTGTACTGTCCTCCGACTCCTGCAGGCCACTGAGGCTGCATAACCGGAAGGAATCCCGGAACTATTTTCAATGGTGTTGTCGTATTTACTTTAAGGAGTATGATTGCTCCTTTCTCCTCCGCTGGGACCATAATAATTTCTTTGACCGTGAAAGATTCGTAGGAAAATGTAATCTCAGCGACTTCCGGAGTAATAGAAATTGTCCTCACTATATCTTCCGGCTCTATGGGGGTAGTTGAAGAGCCCAGGAAAAATAGTAGCTTAAAATTTCTGAGCGGCTTCCAGGGCCAGACCCACATTTCGAAAGTACCGTCCTCATATCCCATAAGCGCCGCTTTCCGGCCGATTCTGTCAAAGTATTGCGAGGGCTGGGCAGGTAAAGTAATCTCAATGTTATTACTTTTTAATTCGAATTCCGGTACGAGTCCGATTTTCCTGTTTTGACCATTTAAATTCACAAGCAGAAAAAAGAACAAAAATATGGTTAGTATTGGTTTCATAATCTACCTTTATCCTTTACCTGGTTTTACCGTATTTATCAATTAAGACCCTCGCCATTATTGAATCCCATATATAGTTGGAAGGACTGTTCATAGCATCATTATCCGGACTATAGGACTCCCAGTAATTATGATTCTTTTTTAACTGTGTAACCACAGCGAGAGTCATTTTATCGGACAGTTCGTCCGCAATTTTTTTATCCCCATACTGATTCAGCCCGTCTATTACGAGATAATCCCAGAGCAGCCAGACCGGACCGTTCCATTTGCAGCAGTAATCGACATAGGGACTATAAAACTGATCATCTGCCGACAATGTGGGAACCCCGTATTTGCGCCAGAATTCATTGGGGTTGATAAGGTGTTCCACCAGCCTTTCAGCTCTTTCTTTCGGCGCAACTCCGGCCCATAAGGCAAGCAGCCCGATTATCTCTTTATGTTTAAGGTCTCTTGTCAGGAATTTAAATGAATGATTTTTCTTATCGACATGGTAATAAAAACCCGTTGAGTCATCCCACATATATTTGTTGATCAGGCCGGAAGTATACCCGGCTTTCTCCGTCCATTTTTTCATCCCCTCAGCATCGCCAAGAGCATCGGCCATTTTAGCAAGCGACTTCATTTCTTTAACAACCATAAGAGAAAGATCCAGGTCCTCCAGCTCATCGGAGATATCCTCTTTATCAACATCCAAATGACGTTCCTTTGAAACCTGGAAAACAACATTATACCAGTCTCTCACATTCTCAATAATACCATACGGTCCCCATTCAAAGAGTCCGTCATGATCCATATCGCGGTTCTGTTCAATCCATTTCACATATTCCGATCCTGAAGTATACGCATCCTTGAGAAACTCTTTATCTCTGCTTACCTTATAAATTTCCCAGTTCTCCCAGGAGAAGAAAGGAGCAGACGTAGTCGACATATCCTTTCCAAGCTCCTTGCTGTAGTGAGGATAATCCTGAAGTCCTCTCGGTCCATGACGATAAGCTATCAACCCGTCTTTCCGCTGCTGATCAATATAGACTCTCTGGGATCCTTCAGCGGACAACGGATCCATATATGCATACGCAAGCATGCTTAATGATTCGTGCAGTACCTGGTGACCATGTCCCCAGCCCCACAACGGCTGCCGTGAGAACACATAGAAGTTATGTTTAGCGGAATCAGCCGGGGGAAGCATACATCCCCGCACAAGATTGAAGGCTCCTATGTAAACCAGCTTCTCATCTTCGTTCTCAAAGTTAATTACAGGAACCTGTGAAAAAAGTTTAACATCTGCATCAACATAAGGCTGCAGGGATTCATCTTTTAGCGGGGCAACCTGGTTAATCAGTTCTTCCACAGCCTCCTTCTGATCCTGCCAGCCTCTGAAATACCGGACATTAATTTCCTCGCCTGGTTTAAGAATAAACTTATCGTGCAGGGAGATAAAATTAACGTAACCGCTATCTTTCAGGTTCAGCGAGTCACTGCGGTTGTCGGAGTAGTAATCTGTTTTGATATTTACATAAAACTGATCCAGATCCCCTGAATATCCTCCGAATGAATAAGGCTTAAAGTTTCCGCAGAAAAAGTCCCTTGTTTCTGTAGGATAGGGGGCATTTTTATACAGACTGCTTATCAGTCTGTATTTTGATTCGTGATGATTGGTAATATAAGCATCGTTTGCGCTGTCGTATTTCTTTATAAGCAAAGAATCATTTCCAAGCTCCAGAATGGGGTATACTTCGATCTCGTGAGAGGTCTTATCAATATTTTTAACCTGCATGCTTACTACGGCAAGTGTGGAACTGTAGACGAAAAAAGTCTCCTGAACGTGAATTCCTTTAAATGGTTCATATTCCAGTATTGCCATATCCGGGAAGGAAGCAGTAACAACTGGTTGCTTATGATAGTCTTCTATCCGTGTCACTACAACCTGGTTTACCTTCCAGATGCAGTAGAACTTTCCTGCCTGGTCACCGGAATAGTTAACAGGGTAGCAGTCAGAATAGTAATCCATTTTGTACCCCTTGTCTCCATATAAACGGGATCTTTCCATTGCGGCCGTATAAGTTGTATATAACGGATCATCCGCACCGGCATGCAGCTTAAGATACTCATCTCCAACCTGCAGAGATTGGGAGAATAATTTTACTGTAATAAAAAGTATAAAAGTAAAAGTAAACCTCATTTCATCCTTTCCGTCAGATTAATTTCGAATTTATACCGGTCAATCAATTTTTAACCTGTAAATCGATCATGAACCTTGCTATTATTCCTGCCCATATATAGGTTTTATTCCAACCCGCCTGGTGATCGTCGGGACTATAGAACTCCCAGAACCAATGATCAGTCTTAAGCTGATGGATCATATTTTCCATAACACGTTCGGCAAGTTCGCGGGCTTCATTTTTATAGCCGTAATTAATGAGTCCTCTGAACACAAGGTAATCCCACTGAACCCAAACAGGACCATTCCAATACCCTATAGGATTATAATAGCTGTCTTCGGCAGACAGCGTAGGAACACCATACTTTCGCCAGAATTCCGCAGGATTGGTTAAATGACTCACCAATAATTCTGCCTGTTTCTTATCCGCAACTCCAGACCATAATGCAAGGAATGCAATTATTTCTTTTCGCTTAAGGTCATCCTTCTTTTTAAAAGTAAAACTGTGATCCTTTTTATTAATATTGTAATAGAAACCAGTTACAGGATCCCACATATATTTGTTTATAAGATCAGTTCTTTTCACTGCATCAAGGGTCCAGTTCTCAGCTTCATCGTTCATTCCGAGTTCTTTTGCCATTTCCGAAAGGGACCTCGCCTCGCTCACCAGCATCATATTACAATCGGCTGCTTCAAAATTTACCGGGTCGCCAACCTCATCCCACACAGCCACCCTTGCATCCCTCACACATTCGAGCACAGCGTTTGCCCCCCACTCACAAAGACCATCATTATCTGAATCCCGGTTTGCGGTATAGTAGTTATAAAATTTCTTGCCTGATTCATATGCCTGCTTCAGAAAATCCTTATCTCCGGAAACTTTATATATCTCCAGGTTCTCCCAGTTAAACCAAGGAGCCGAGGTCGTCAACTGCCCGTTCTCAGGGATAGTTTCATTAAGATAAGGACCGGTCCTGTAGTTTATATAACCATCAGGCCGCTGCCTTTCCATATAAACCCTTTGCGAGTTCATAGCACCCGCAGGGTCCATAAAGACATATGCAAGCATTGTCAGGCTCTCATGGAATACCTGCCCGCCGTAACCCCATCCCCATCTTGGTTCTCGGGAAAAAACATAATAGTTATAACTGCACTCGCCTTCGGGCGGAAGCATGCATTGTTTTATCAATGAAAAAGCATTCCAGTAAAGAAGATTCATATCCCTGTTGTCGTTTTGCAGAGGCGGAATCCCGGAGTAAGCCTTTTCATCCTCAAGTATGTAACCGTTCAGATCCTCATTCATCAAGGTGCTGCATGATGTTATAAGTTCCTTTAAATCCTTACCCTCTTCAACGACACCGCGGGTCAGTTTAAATCCGGAAGATTCTCCGGCGGGGATATCAAACTCACAACTCAGAGCGATAAACTTTGATTGATCTGCCGGAATATTCTTGTTTAGTTTATCCTTTTTAACCGAATTTATTAATATTCCGTTTCCTGTATCTCTCTCTACTTCATATTTATCATAGGTCCCCCAGCTGTCCGGTTTTGTGTTAAGCAAAAAGACGTTTCTTAGATCAGATTCGAACGGTATATTATGGTCTTTCATCCAGCCATCGGGTAATTCATTATGCATAAAAGAAAAACCTGTACCGTTCCCGGCAATCTTTATATCTGTGAAGGTTTTGATTTCATTTTGAATGAACGGGTAGACTTTCAGTTTTATGTTAAAAGGACTTTCATTAATTATCTTAACCTGTCGAATTGCAATCCGGGAACTGTATACAAGGAAGTATTCCTCTACCCTGACATCTTTAAATGGATAATAATAGAACTTTACAAGGTCGCTGTAAGAAGCAGTAATAACGGGCCTGCTGTAATACTGCTGCAGCTTATCTATGACCTGTCCGTCCTTATTGAAAATTAACCCGATGTTCCCTGCCTGCCGGGTTTCGAAGTTGAGGCCTTTCTGAGGATCGAACCATACAAACTGGTATCCCTCATTCACGATATATTCCGACCTGCTGAACGCTGCATTGTATGTTGTATAAAGAGGATCATTTTCTGAAGCAGAAAGATCAGACAGAAAATTCTGTCCATAAATACCAGCTGCGTATGGGATTATTAGAATAAGTATTTGATATATCCGTACCATAGTTATTTCAGATTAACCTTTATTTCTTTTTCAAAGTACTTAACGTCTTTTTTTTCGAATACGACCCGGATATTGTATATGTTATTGTGGGAACCATCTAAAGTACCATTATCAACCGAATCAATGTTTTCACCCGGAGCGAATACTTTCAAAATCTCCTCAGTTCCAGCCCGTCCCTGCACTTTAACCCGGTACTCATTTCCGTTAAGTCCTGCGGAAAGAATCCTGAACCCTTCTGAATACTCGCCAACACGGGGATTTGTTTTAACGGGGATTGCACATATGCCGTTTTTATAAAAGACATCCACCTCCGAGTTATTTTTCACTGATAAGTTAAGGTCAATATAATCCTGTTGTCTTCCTGTCATTTTTTGAGGATTGAATAACTCACCATCTACAAGCACTTTGCTTATCAAGGTCCCCGGGGGCAGGTAGGGAATGAAATCGATATTTAAGTTTTTATCCCCTTTATGCTTAAAGAAAAACACTATTTTATCTGAAGTCCTGGTCATTCTGAAATTAAGTGTATGGTCACCGCACTTAATATTTTCAACCTTCATAAAATCCCAGTCAGCAGGCAGCCGTGGTGATAATGTCAATTTGTGATTAAGGGCGTCCGGATTCAATCCAAGCATTCCCTCAAGGATGGGCTGAAGCACCATTGTTTCCGACCAGCATTGATGGGGGCACACACCTGAAGGAAGGTACTGTTCACCATTCAGAACTTCCTCCACATATCCAAGTCCCCAGTATTTATAAACATTCAGGTTACTGAGTAAATGATTAAAACCCTGCAGGTAATTTCCATATGCATATTCTGCAAGTGATGTCCATCCCGTAAACAAAGGCCAGATACTACCATAGTGATAACCTCGCGGATTAAACATAGGATTGTTTTCACTGACTATCCTCACTCCCCAGTCGGCTGTAAACCCGTTCCCGGCATATGTATCAAGCACCGGGTAAGCCTTTTCCGTATCAACCAGTCCAAAATAAATTGGGACTGCAGGCAGGGCTGTCATTTCTGTATTATAGGTATTATCAGGAAGGAGTCCATAGTTATAAAAATCTTTATCTGAATTCCAGAAATCATTATTCACGATTTTTTGCACTATCTCAAAATCGCTTTTATATTTTTCAGCTTCATCCGGATGATTAAGTGCACCGGCCATATACTGTGCTTCTTTAAGCGTCTCCGCCCAGCATCCCGCAAGGTAATACGTAGTTTTCGAACCGAACAGTTCTCCCCCCTCCACCCATCCGTGTCCGACATTGGTGTTCTCAATTAAGTGATCGCCGTCTGTATCGGTAGAATAAAGAAAATCCATGGCTTTTTTAATAAAAGGCCAGCTATTCTTTATATATTCAATGTCCCCTGTCCATTTCAAATACTTTCCTGCAAGCACTATATAGAGTGGAGTAGCGTCGGCCGCATCATAATGAACCACCCCGCTTGTAGTGAGTTCGTGAAAGATCTTACCGTTTACATCCTGGAACTTCTGATAAGTATCAAGGACATTCCTAATTTTTAAGGCATCGCCATAATCAAGCACAGCCATTCCGCTCCATTCACCGTCACGACCGAAATACCAGGCATAGCCGGGACGGCCGCTGACATCCTGGTTTCCTCCCCATCCATGTGCAGTTGTTGAATAGCCGGCAACAAGGGAATTACCGATACCGGGAGTATTTACAAAAAATCTGTCCGTACCGGTAAGTGCCCACTTGTAACCATCATTGAAATTTTTATCCGGAGTTGTGATCATTAATGTGTTTGCGAGAAAATCATTGTAATACCTTATTGTGTTTTCATAAACCGTTTGTGGAGAACTGATTGCCTTTTCATAATAACGGACTGCCGCATCAAATCCTTCATCAGTACCGGTAACAACCAGGTCTATATTATCATTCATTTTCATTTCAAACTTCATAAGGAAAGCCGCCTGGAGTTTATCCGTTGGAATTCCCTTAAAAACTTTGCCATCAGCAGAGAACCCTTCGAACTGCCCCGAAAGTTTGTATACCGGAACTTTAGTCTGTCCCAGGATAGTAAAGAACTCATTACTTTCATTCTTTATTACAAAAGCATTAAGTCCCTCGTCCCAGTCATAGGATAACGAGCCAAGCGATTTATGGGAATAAGGCCACATAAACCTCAGGTTACTTTTAAACTTCACGATCAAATCGGCAGAATATACTCCCCTGTATTCATAATGAATTATTCCCGAAGGATCATGCCGATCGGAGGTTATCACTTCTGTAATGTAAGCGCGTGGGAACTTATAAATCCTTTTGAATGATCCCGGTCTGACTTCAATCTGCGGACGCTGGTCGTTAAACCAATATATCCTATCCCTGTAAGAAAACCTTACTCCGACATCAAAATCTCTCAGAGCCATAAAGGGATGAGTCCAAACCTCTTCTATTCCCCCTGTTTCCTTTCCCATGAGCAATATTCGTTCTCCGCCTGTATCCCATTCATTATCCGAAGCAAGTCTTGAATTGATTGTCAGAGAGTCGTTATTTTCTTTCCATCCCATCGCTGAATCTATTTTGATTTTTGCGGAAGTCTGCTGAAATTCAGTAACGGTGAGAGGTTTATAATTCCAGTAGCGCGATTTAACGCTGCTTTGAACCCCTGCTAAGTAATTCAGACAATTCCGGACAAACAATTCGAACTGAAGTCTGTTCTGATTTCCGGGTTCAAAAAAGGTATATGTTCCGACGCTTAGTACTTTTCCTTTCCCCGGGGAATATTCAAGCATCAGCTTCGAGTCTTCTTTAAGTGTTATATATGCCCAATCGACGGCAACAACCTTTCCCTGAGGAACATTTTCCCCGAAATAACCGACCTGCCTGACCACGCCGTCTTTAAGAGGAGCCCATATATACGCACCGCCGTTCAATCCTTCAAAGACGGGATGAGTTCTGAGTGAATGGAGACCAAGTTTCCTTCCATAACCTTCATCAATAGCCTGAACATGTTCTACCCCGGGTTCTTCTTTTTCAAGTCCCATCGGTACAGTCAGCCTGACCGCATCAAGCGACAGCAGCAGTCCGCCGCCGTTAAGTACAAATCTGTTTATAATTTTAATGAAGGTAGGATTATTTTCTTCATCCGACATGGCCGATGAATCCGGCCTATGGTACCACAAAACCTTCACCTGATCAAGGATATCGGGATTTTTGATTACCTCATTAATACCAATTTTAACTGCATCGAACTGTTTCTCGGCATTTAGAAACTTAAATGCGGCATCGGATTCGGGACTACTATTTCCGGTCGTAAGAAATCCAATTTTGTCCGGTCTGTTCTCAGAATTACGCGCAACTATGAGAATCGAGAAAAATGTTGCAAACAGAACGAAATATAGAATCTTCAAATAAATGATCATTTATTTTCCTCCCCCGGTTCTGTGTCTTTTACGCATCTGAAACCGATTGTTGAATTTCTTTCAAATCCGGATGAAACCCGGAGAAGCATCTGTGTGCGATTCAATGGCTGAGGACCACCCTTAACGTACCACCAGCTCGATGTAGGATTATAGTAACTGCCTCCACGCACAATTATGAATCTATAACTGCCGTTATCATAAACATCATTAGTCAGCTGCCGTGCATTACCAGTAAGATCAGCCGCTCCCCACTTATTATCACCTCCCGGGAAAGCATTAACCTCTGAAAGTTCATTCGCAGAATAATTGCATTTTGTTGAATCGAAACTGCTTCCCCACGGCCAGCTCAAAGTATCACCGCATTGCGCCGCATACTGCCATTCTATTTCTGAAGGCAGTCTTTTGCCTGCCCACTCAGCATAAGCATTTGCATCATCAATCGATACATATACGACAGGGATATCACCTGCGCCGTCGGGGTAGTTGCCGTCTCTCCAGTTTTTCAGAAAGTTAGTCGTATCATCAGGCATATAGCCTGTCGCATCGATAAACTTCTTAAATTCTCTATTAGTAATAGTATATTTATCCATAAAAAACCTTTGCATCGCGAATACAGAATCAGGATAATGCGGATAAGGGATAAATTCATCAGGAGTTTCTACTATATACCTGAATTTTCCTGAGGGAATTTCTATCATTCCTTCCGGAGCTTCGGCTGATTTAACTGTGGGAATAACTTTACCGGCAAGCACCGGCATCCCGGAATCCAGTGAAACTACCCGTTCATCGATGAGTTCACCATCAGTGAATAATTGAATGATAAACCTGCCTTCAGGAACACCGAACTGATCCCTGAGTTTTACAATATTTTTATCCATATTAAATTTTACTGGCTTGTTGCTATATGAAGGACTGCCGGCACTGATCAGTATACTGTCACGCGACCCGGAGGAAAATGATAATTCATCACCTGTCATTTTAATTTTCAGAAGTTCAGGAAACTCTGCGATGCACCCTGCATTCCCCTCCATTCTTGTTCCGAGATATGCTTTGTTAAATGCATCTGTTCTGACTGGAATATAAAGTCCATCTTGCAGTGTATCAGGTGTAATCTCGGTATGATTCCACAGATCAACAAAATGGTAATTGCCTTCACCCTCCACTTTAAATAATGGTCCCTCAAACCCTTCCGGAATAAGAGAAAAAATTGTGTAGACCTTTTTATGCTGACCTTTCCATTCATTAACCCAGATACTGTCCTTCATAGTATTAACAAGCGGAGTCCATTCACTGTTTGTAAACACAGAAGTGTTCTCTCTCAGAATCATCAGGGCCTTCCCCAGAAACTTAAATTCCTCCTCCATCCACGGGGGTCTGGCAGGGGCCATCATATTGATTTCCACACCATACCCGTTAAAGAATGATACCGCTGATTCTCTATGCAGTCTCCCTTCATCCAGAGTCAGAACCCGGAAAATGGCAAATTCAGGTTTAATTAATTTATTGAGATTTAAAGGCGGAGGCATAAATATAGCATTATGAACACGGCCAGAGACAATACCGGGCATATCTTTGGGTACTGCCATCCCCTCACTGTACATTACAACACCTTTTCTCACACTATCGGCAGCATTCTGAAGGTCCCCGCTCGAACTGCCGTACGTATCAAGCACAATCCCGTCGGCATCGGTCGACCGGATCAGCCTTGATATTCCTTCGTAAAAATCCTCCTTGCGTGTACTCTGATCCCATGGATTGAAAGAGATAAAAAATTTTGTACCAATGCTTTTTGAATAATCAGATAATTCTATAAGTTTTTTTAATCCTCCCGGCAGGTCGGAGTAAAGATCCCACTGGTTCCTTGAATCCATTCCCAATGTCGGCCAGGTCGGCCACAGACAGAAAATATCATATTTTCCATAAAGATCACCTGATGTATGAAGAAATTCTTTAAGACGATACTTCCCATCGTCCTGATCGTAGAACTTACGATCCCACCCGAAAAGCAGTGCTATAAGATAGGAATGCCTGACCCATTCCAGATCTTTTCTTTCAAAGAGTTTATTATCAAAGCTTTTCAGATCATACAGGTACCTTTCCTGAAAAACAGTACGGAGTCCGTTCTGCCAGCTGCCCTTATAATAATCTATATATATATCATAATCGACATTTCCGCCGGGTTTCATTAAAGCTGAATATCTTCTGAACTCAGTATTCTTCCCGCCCATCCTTCTTGCCAGGGCGAATACAGAAAGTGAATCATTAATTTTAATTGCGGAATATCCAAGCGACCAGGCATTATCCGGTAATACTACACCTATCGAACCAAGTCCCGGTCTGAATATTTTCGAACTCGCCAGATTCCAGGGAGGAGAAGCCGTTATATATATATGATCGTCCGACTGCCCGAAGGGAACAACATTTAGTATCTTAATGCCTGAATCAGATTTATTTATCAGTGTCAAATGAGCCTTCCATCCCGGAGAAAAATCCGGTTCCGTTTTAAGTATTCCAGTAATACCGCAGTCGAAAATGAAAGTAATGGAATCGTCATTTGCTTCAGCTTCAGATGACAAAGTATTCGTCAGCTGATCATTTATAACTAAAGAAAGTAACGGGAGAGTTTTATCGAATGAATATGACTTTCCCGGACCGCTAATACCTGTTATGCTTAATCCAGCGGAAACATTGAATTCCACATTTTCCGCTTCCTGGGCAAAGGCAGTAAATGAAATCAGGCCGAAGAATATGATGACTCGTTTAAAATTCATTTCATCAAAGTTGAATTAAATTCATAGTTAGTTTTTCCTGCTCACTTCAAAAAGACCATGCTTTTTGTTAATTGTATTCCGCCGGCATCAACCGAATAAAAATAAACACCGGATGATAGTCGGCCTCTTCCCGAGGAAAGGTTATCTGCATCGAAGATTATCTTATGCAGCCCCGACTCCATCACGTCATTCAATAAGGTTTCGACCCGGCGTCCCAGTATGTCATAAACAGTTACCTTTACATTTTCCCTATGCGTGATCTGAAAAACAATATTGGTTACAGGATTAAAAGGATTCGGATAGTTTTGAAACAGTTCCGGTTTTTCCGGAAAAACTAATCCGTTATCCCCTGCTTTTATTCCGGTAAAACTAGTATAGTCTATAAGCATCCTCGCGGCAATTCCTGCCCATATATATGTTTTATTCCAGCCGGCCCAGTTTTGATCGGGACTATATAATTCCCAAAACCAGTGATCGCTCTTCAACCTGTTTATCATATTTGACAGAACTCTGTCCATTAAATCCCCGGCTTCTTCAATATACCCGTATCTAAGCAGACCTCTGAACAGGAGATAATTCCATTGAACCCAGACGGGTCCGTTCCAGTAGCCATGTTCATTGTAGTAAGGGTCGTTGGCAGCAAGTGATGGGACACCATAAGTTCTGTGAAATTCATCCGGGTTATCCAGGTGCTGAACGAGCATTGCAGCCTGCTGGCTGTCGGCAACTCCGGCCCAGAGCGGAAGGAACCCGATAATCTCCTTTCTTTTCAGATCATCCGGGATATTGTATGAAAAATCGTTATCAGTTTTATCTACGTTGTAATAAAAACCCGTCTGCGGGTCCCACATATATTTATTTATGGAATCTCTCCTGCTTTCGGCTTCATTTATCCAGTACTGGTATTCCTGCTGCTCACCAAGTTCGCTTGCCATAAAAGCAAGTGAATTAGCTTCGCTGACAAGCATACAGTTCAGGTCAAGACATTCAAAGCCTGATGGCCATCCTACCTGGTCCCATACAACTGCCTGACCATCGCGTACAGATTCGAGAACAGCATGCCCTCCCCATTCACACAAACCGTCATTATCCGCATCCCTGTTATTGATCCAGAAATTATAAAAGTTTTTACCTGAAAGATAGGCCTCCGCTAAAAAGTCGTCATCATTACTGATTTTATAAAGTTCGGAATTCTCCCAGCTGAACCATGGAGCAGACGAGGTAAGCTGGCTGTTATAAGGAATAGTTTCATTGAGATAAGGACCTGTCCTGTAATTTATATAACCATTAGCCTGCTGCCTCTCAATATAGACACGCTGCGAATTCATTGCACTCACGGAATTCATAAATGCATACGCAAGCATCGAAAGACTTTCATGAAATACCTGCCCTCCGTGACCCCATCCCCACTGAGGCTCTCTTGAAAAAACATAGTAGTTATATGAACACTCCCCTTCCGGGGGCATCATACACTGTTTCAGAAGGTTGAAACAGTTCCAGTACAGCATTCTGTAATCAGCATTGTCTGAATTGAATCCGGGAATACTGCTGTATGCAGTTTCATCGGCATCAATAAATTGCTGCAGATCCGTCAGTCTCAGATCACGGCAAACGCTGATAAGGATACTTATATCAGAAGTATCTGCAGCCGTTCCCCTGATAATTCTGATTTCGGATGATTGTCCCGGACTGATCACAAGGTTTTTTTGAAACGCCGCGATCTTAATGTTTCCGGAAGGAATTTCACCATTTAAACTTTGGTTCTCTATATCCGAAAGAAAATAAGTAGATGAGTGATGGATATTCCCCTGTTCGATTGTATGGCCGCTTAGATTTCCGGATGCATTTTTCGACAGAACCACATAACCGTAAGTACTGTCAGGATCCAGGTTCTGATCAAGGTATGCATTGCCGTTAATATCAGCCTCAAGCAAATCATATCTACCCGGTGAGGAAGCTGTTCTTCTATAAATGTTATAGAGGTAACCGGGAACAGGGGTCCAGGTAATGACTGCCGAAGTGTTTCCGGATGAGAAATTCACATGAAAATCCTGCGGTAGAGGCGGAAAAGATGAATCTGCAAGCTGAATATCTGTTCTGACTCCCGCGGGCGCGGGAAGATTCTGTATTACATTCGAACTTATACCCTGCTCGTTAGCGGCAATACAGGTAAATATAACTTTAAAGGAATCACCCTCGGCTATCGGCGGGTTTAGAAAATTACCCAGTTCACATCCCTGGTACCCGTTGCCGGGAATATTAGGATCCGGATCGCCCCATTTCGGAGCATCCTCCGTAAGAATCTCATTCTCACTTCCGTTATGCAGAATGACCTGCTGTGCTGAGGGTGGAATATGAAGACACGGATCTCCGGTGCTGTGAGTTACCGTTCCCCATTCCACGCAATAATTCGTCAATGACGCCCGATGTTTAATATTATATTGTCCCTGTAAATCACTATAAGCTCCATACGAATCCGGAGGTGAATCTATGAGATAAACGTCTGCAAGATCCTCCTGGTAGGGCACATTGTGTTCGATAGTCCAGCTATCGGGTGGTTCCTGGTGTCTGAAAATAAAAGCATCGGATTCGGGGGTCAGCGAAACATTATTGATGATCCCGGTTTTATTAAAGAAAAAGGGATACACACTAAGGGAGGCGGTTGAATCACCTTCGTTCACTAATTGAATATCCTGAACCGCAATCCCTGATGAGTATACCAGGAAAAAGACCGAGACGCGGATATTATCGAACGGATAAAAACTGTACTTTACCAGGTCGCTGTACGAAGTCCTTATTACCGGCTGCTGAAAGAAGTCCCTGAGAAAATATTTAATCTCATTACCTTGTTTGAATGCCAGGCAGATGCTCCCCCCGTTGTCGGTCTCAAAGTTCACTCCGTCATTATCATTAAACCAGGAAAATTGATATCCTTCATCGATAATATAAGATGACCGTTCAGCAGCGGCAGCATATGTGGTATAGACAGGATCCTCACGCGCAGCAGAAAGTTCCGAAAGAAAATTTTGTCCGAAAATATCTGCAAATATTATGACTTCAATAAACAATATTTTCCGCAGCGACCGCATATTATTTAAGCAGGACAAGTTTCTTAGTCTGAATAAAATTGTCTGTTTCCAGGCAGTAGAAATAGATTCCGCTTGCCAGTCTCTGATCATGCATATTCTTACCGTCCCACAAAATGTCATATGTGCCGGGGGACCTTACATCGTCAAGTAGTTTCGCAACAAGCCTTCCGAGAATATCGTATACCTTCACTCTCACTTTTGCCAATTCGGGAATAGTGAAACGAATATCAGTTGACGGATTGAATGGGTTCGGATAATTCTGGTAAAGTTTAAAATCACCGGGAATACTATTAATTAAATTTTCCTTCACTCCAACACCCTGAAGCTCATGAGCAAGCTCGACTGCTTTGTAATAATCAAGCGCGTAGTACCACCAGTCATTTAGAATACTGTCTGTTACTCCGGTGAACCGGGGAATATGACTAAACCACCACCTCATATATCCCAGATGTCCGCAGCCCCATTCACTGCAGTTTATTGTTCGTGTCTGGTTCAACAGGTACGGAAAGCGCTTCCAGTTATCTGCATAAGTAATTACATTTGCCGGGTTGGAGTAATCATAGTCGGAGGTTCCGTTCGGAGGAAAATGAATATTACCCACATTTGCCTTACCGGGATTATCCCTATTAATCCTGGTAAAGATCTCCCAGTTATTGGGATCATTCGACTGGTTATTCCATCGCCCGAAAGCATGCCAGAGCGCACTCTCAAACCTATGTCCCACACTATGCATTGCTTCAGCAACCCCCCTTTCATAATTCCAGCCCATTATTGAAAGGATCTTTTCCAACCCCGGGTGAGGCAGCGGCGGAGCGTTCCACCAGAATGCCCCGGGTCCGGCGAGGATCGACTCGTACATCCCCCCGAACGGAAAGGCGTAAACCCAGACCTCATCGATATCCCCGTTATTCCTTTTAGTATCCAGGTCGTAGAAATCGATCATGCCGTTATAATCATAATGTACACGTCCCTGGGTTTCAGCTATATCTTTTAGCTCTGTATAAAGAGTGTAGGAGTTTTGAAAGTAGTAAGCTATAGTATCAATGCTCATATAAGTACTATCGATCATTGTAAATATATTCTGATCCTCATGGATTTCGGCAATCTCAAAATTTACAGTACTGTCGCTTACGTTCATGAATTCCTGCCGCAGCTGGGCAACCATTACATTCGGGTCGGTCCAGTTCCATTTCTGATGAATTCTGATGTTGCCGTACTGGGGGATAACGGGGTCCTGGATTATTAATGCCACCTTCACAGTTTTAGTCGGTGCATTCTGTGACTGAAAGTCATTTAAAACCTGTACTTCTGAGGTTCCTGACAATGTGCCGCTCTCGGTAGATACTGTTACGTCAGTACTGCCGAGACTAACACCTGTAAGATTTCCCCCGCCATCGACTGTCGCGATTGAATTATTGCCTGTGTACCATACGAGCGGTTCATTAAATTCATAATCAATTATATTATTATTTTCATCCACAGGTTTTGCAGTGAGTTTTAATGTGGTACCGGGAAGAACTTTCGGAGGATGCGGGGTTATATAAAAAGAAGTAAGAGTAATGTCACGTGATAGTGTCCATTCTCCGAGGTATATGGTACTGTCCTGTAAATTATCGGCCTTTAATCTGAATACCTTTGCAGTAAATTGTTCGGTAGTTACGGAATCCCATTGAAATGCTGTATAAGATCTTGAATCAGCAAGCAGCCTGTATGAACCACTTTGATTCTCAAGATCCGAAAGATTATTCGCTGATTCAAGCGACCATTCTCCCGCAGTCCAGAAAAAGACTTTACTTTTGGAGATCTCTATCAGTGTGTCAAATTCGAGAGTAACAGAAAGTGAAATTTCCTGGTTCACACCCGCATCTGTATATGGATTACTATCAAAGATTTTATCGATTGTTCCGAAGCTCAGGGATGGCTCGGTTACTGCAGATGCAGTCGAATCATTCAAGGCCGCGAGAATATCAATGGGCTGATCGATATCTATCTGCCCCGCTGATTTATTCGTATATACTGCCGTAATTATTAAGCTTAATAATGCAATCGTAAAAAACCTGGTCATATTGTTTCTTCCTTTCTGTCCATATAATTATTTTTCCCCGCTGCAGTCATATTATCAGCGGCAATCTTTCTTAACACTTGAGCACCAGTTTCAGCAGCGAAATCTTTCTGGGGTTCAGCAAGCATTTCAAAACCAACCATAAACTTTTTAATTACTGCCGACCTCAGAAGAGGCGGATAAAAATGATAATGAAAATGCCACCCGGGATATTCTTTACCGTCAGTCGGGGCCTGATGAATACCTGCCGAATAAGGAAATGATACATCGAAAACTTTATCATAAACGGAAGTTATTTCTTTCAAAATCGCGGCGAATGATTTTTTTTCTATTGCGGAAAACCCTGAAATATCTTTTATATGTCTTTTACTGATAATTATTGTTTCAAAAGGCCAGATACTCCAGAATGGAACCACTACAGCAAAATCGTCGTTATCAATTATCAGTCTTTCCCCTAATTCCGTTTCGAGTTTGAGATAATCGCAAAGCAGACAGCTTTTCCTGGCCTTCAGAAAATTTTCCTGGCGGATAGTTTCTTTCAGCGGCTCAATGGGAACTGAATGGGTTGCCCAGATCTGTGAATGCGGATGGGGATTGCTGCATCCCATTATCTCTCCCTTGTTCTCAAAGATCTGTATATAGTTTATTTCAGCTCTTTTACCGAGTTCTTTAAATTCATTTACCCAGGTATCCACCACAGCAAGGATTTTCTCTACTTCCATTTCAGCAAGAGTGAGATTGTGTTTCGGAGAAAAACATACCACTTTGCAGATCCCCGGCTCATCTTCCGAAATAATTAAGTCATTTACATTAATATCACTGCCGCCCTTTTCAATATTTAAGGCACTATAATCGTTTTCAAATACAAAAGTATCCTCATAAACAGGATTCTTTTTACCGCCAACCCTTTCATTGCCAGGACATAAATAGCAACGGGGATCATATTCGGCTTTTTTTCCTGCCGTAATCTCTTCAACTTTTCCCTGCCATGGTCTGCTTGTCCTTTGTGGTGAAACCAGGACCCATTCACCTGTCAGCGGATTATATCTTCTATGTGATTTTTTGCTAAGTTCTAATTTCACTTTCTACTTTCGTACTACTTCTGAAAAGGACTGACTTTCAGTGAATTATTCATATCATCATCAGACTGTGAGAAACCGATATTCCCCAAAATGGTTATAAGGAGAGCCAGGTATTGTATATTACGAATCAAATTGTTCCTGCTTTTTATTTGATGATCATCATTTTCCGGGATAAAAAAACTCCTGCAGATGTTCTTAAAGTATAGAAATAAACTCCGCTGCTTAATCCGGAACCGTCAAACCTGACCGCATACGTTCCCTGCGTTTGCTCCTCATTGGTTAATGTCTTTACTTCATTCCCCAGTATGTCATATACCTTGAGAGTTACAAAACAGTTTTTCGCTATTTGATAGGTTATCAGGGTTGAAGGATTAAAAGGATTAGGATAATTCTGACGCAGGTCGAAGCGGGTCACTAAATTCTCCGTAATATCATCGGCACCTGAAGCTTCACCAAGAACAAAATATGCAAAACTATATTGATCGAAAGTTGTTGCATACTGGTAAGGAATATTGTTTACTTTATTATAATAGATATTTAATCCTACAGTATCACCGGGTTGGAGAGTCAGCCCGGCAAAGTCCCTCTTCGCGATCGACATTTCAATCTGCACCACCGGAAAATTCAGTGATGTTTTAAGTTTCACACTTGAAGGATAAATCACCCTCCTCTGAAACTGGCTCTGGTAATCAGGATCATCGTCCCACATACCGCCGGGACCGCCATGCTGCAGACTCCATTCCCTGACCTCGGGACTTGCATCCCAGGAATGGAATGTAATAAAATTGCCGGTTGATATATTAATTTCCATTTCAGTATTCCCGGAACCCCACCACCAGCCGTCATCCTGGAAATCAAAGGTCAGTTTCGGAAGCCCGATATTCGACAGATACAGAGCCAGGTAAAGTGAATCCTGAGTGTAGCTCATATAAAACTTTGGAGCATATTCCTGGCTGGAGTACACAACTGTATCGTCAACCAGGGGCCAGCCTTCCTCAACAATTCCATCCACCACCGGATGATACACCGGGATTTCCCCTGCCGCTGCATACCGCGGATAATCATCCTCACCATCCGTGATATTATCACCGTCGGTATCCGATGAATTCGGATCGGATCCGCTGAAAGTACCGTTAATTGCTTCATCTCTATCGCTCAGTCCATCGAGATCTGTATCAGGAGTACCGTTACTGCTTCCGTATCCTGATTCATCGAGGGCCGTCAGGCTGTCAGTATCGGGAAAATCATCGTTATCTGAATCCACATCTTCATATATATTCCCCCACGAAGGGAGAAGATCCTCGTATGCAGTGAATGTTCTGAACATCTTTGCCTGGAAGTCATATTGCTCTCCGCATGCAGCCGGGAATTCCCACGGTAAATCTCCATGATACATTTCGGGATGTCCGTTTACATTATAAAGCGCATCAATCGCATGCTGAACCTCGTGAACAAATACCCAGGTAAGTCCATAATAAACATCACTATCATTCCCGGGATAAATTACTCCTGAACCAGCCGGCCAATGGACGTGTGAAAAACCGGTCTGCCTTGAAGGGCCGGGAAGCGGGAGGCTTTGAACACCATACGACCAATAGCCATTTACAGCGGTAGTTATCCTGAATATTATGTCATACTGGGTATTCATAACACCAAGGCCGGCAAGGTCCGAAGCCGTTTTCATCATACTGCCCCAGGTGTCATCAGGGTTTGGGAAGATTTCAAGGCTATCTATTACGTAGTAAAAGAACTGAACGTTTAGTTTAAGTTTTGAATTACGCCAGTAGAAAAGTTGTCCCAGATTCAGAGAATTTTTAATCTTAGGTATATCTGAGTCAGGTATGGTTCCGCTATTTGTATTTTTGTATATAACAACTGCAATCTTCAGATTGGCATAAGTATAAAAACCATCTGTTGAACCGGCAGTTGAAATTTGTTCTTCCGATGATGAGGCAATTTCTGTTTGGGAAAGATCTCTTGCCTTAATCTCATAGAAATATTGTGTGCCTGGTTCAAGTCTTGTATCAATGAATGTAGTGTCAGTACTACTATAACCGACAGGCAGACCGTATGGTTCAGCGGATTTCCTTCTGTAAATATTGTATCCGGCTACACCGGTTGTGTCAATATATGCATTCCAACTCAGAGAGACATTTGTTGCTGTGGCAGACAGAGTCAGGTTTTCTATTATTCCCGTCAGTCCTTTTATTTCCAGGGGATTTACCATTCCCATGCCGCAGACTGAGCAGATGGAGATAAACAAAGGAACCAAATATTTTATTAAAGATATTTTCATTACCCGGTAGAAGTTTTCAACCAGTTATTATTTTAAAAAAATCATTTTCCTGTTGAGTGTAATGCTGCCCGCTTTCAGCCTGTAAAAATAAATTCCTGACGAAACAGAAATATTTTCGTTATTCCGGCCGTTCCATTTTACGATATACCCGCCAGGACGCTGTACCTGATCTACAAGTGTTTTCACTTCCCTGCCGAGAAGATCATAAACTGTTAGTGTGACCGGACTTTGTCCTGCAAGCTGATAGCTTATATTGGTCTCAGGATTAAACGGGTTCGGATAATTCTGGTCAAGTGTGTAGCTATATGGAATATTATCATCAGCACCGACACCTGAAGGATTGATCAGGTTCATAGTCATATCGTAATCTGCAGTAAGTGTATCTCCCGACCAGTATTTCAAATTAAAAGAAGAAACCGGCAGGAAATTATATCCAACAAGACCTCCATACTCAACCCTGACAATTGCAATAGAATTGGAAAAACCGTAATCATGAGTAATTGTGCCGCTTGTACTGAATGGACATCTTCCAGCATTGATCCTCCCCAATGAGTCAGTCGTGAACTGAAGGTCGGGTGTATTATCATAATACTTGCCGTACCAGACACCCGCCTGAGGTCCTGCCTGGTAAATTCTGACATCAGCAAAAGGCAGAATATTCCCGGCATTATTTTTAAACGTAATGATATTATTCTGCGGCAGATCCTGCATGAAAACGCCAATGTTATTGGGTGCATTATAATTTCCAGATGTTGCCCTGTGACCTGCAATTAGATTTAGTGCGGGGGCGCTGTAATGATCTATATATGTATATTGTCCGTTCATCAGGCCATGTATGGGCGTGGAATAGACAGCAGAACCGGTTAAAGGCATAAACGGTGTCCCTGCAACAAGCTCACCGTTTTCCATTATTCCCACAGTGCTGCCGTTTCCGTCATCATTCACGTCGAATCCATAAACATCAATAAGATAGCGCGCATGACCCAGTTCATGAAACAGAGAACCTTCGAAGTAAAAGGGATTGCCGTCGGAAATAGAATGGTGGTTTGCATAAAAAGTGCCTTCAAGCAGGTTTACGGGAAATCCCCACTGAAGATCAACCGTTCGGTCGTTCAGATTTGGTGTATTTGTAGCCAGACCGCCTGCCAGTGGAAGAGCGCTATCGGGAACAACAATAATTTCATCAATCCTTATTCTGTCCAACACTCCCTGCGGTGATTCAGGGTACTGAGCTGTGTCCAGCATAAGGTTCCATCTTTTAACATGGCGATTAGCCCAGTCTTCCCAGCAGTTGGAATGCACACCCAAATCTTTCTGATACTGATGGAAATAATCATAAACACTTTGTTCCACATAAAAACCTGCCCCTATTGCATTGGTGAATACCATAAGCGAATTGTTACCTTCTTCTTCTTCACTTATCAGATTCTGCGGATCGATATCTATCTGAAGCCGATGGCGGTCAAATGTCCAGACCCATGGATAATCAACGTTTATGATACTATCAGATGGAATATAAACCGTACCTGTATCTACTATTACACTGTCCATCAACCACCGGTACTGAACATTAAGGTTCTGATCCGTCCAGTTCTTAACTTTCGCTTCCCATGTAACATTATCCCCTGCAGCCGGCCAGCCATCGGATTCCGGATGAGGACTGCCCCATATATAATTAATTTTCGGCAGCCTTGTTATATAACCTATAGTAAGATCAAATCCTGCAGGAGCGCCTTCATTTACATCTATCGAATGTGAACTCAAAATTCCCCCGGCAGTTTTTGCATAAACAATATAACCATAATGCTCTGTTAGCACCGCAGTCTGGTCTGTAAAGGTACCGGAATTTATTCCATCGCCTACACGGTTATATAACATCCTCATCCTGCCATCCGGGAGTACGTCACTGAAAGTTCTTCTGTAAACAGAGTAAGTCATCCCGCTTTGCTGGTCCCACGAGATAATCCTGTAGCCGGTAGAACTGTCTGTTGAAAGGGTAAGATTACCGGGGGCCTGAGGAAGACCAACCTGAGATAAATTCAGGCTAAGCGGAAAACGTATCCATGGAATCACTGTAACCGAATCCTCTATGGTACCTTGCTGCGTGGTCTGATTACAGGTGAACCTTACATAGACTTTATCCCCGGCCTGCAGAGAAGGATCTGCAAAGTTGCCAAGCTCAACGCCGAAAGTTCCCTGCCCGGTTATGTTGGGTACTCCACCCACATCCCATCTGGGTGCATTTTCAATCAGAATACTTGACTGATCATTATTCAGGTATGCTGTGAATGAAGTGACAGGCGGTATGTGAGTACATAGAGTACCATTTTCGTGGTATACAAAATTCCTGAAATAAACCGACTCACCGTTCTGAGCAGCAAGAGGTACAAAATAAAGAAAGCTAAGTAATGCAGTAAATAATGTTTTCATTAAAATCCTTCCAAACCTGTCTATTTAATATTAACTCCGATTCCAACCCTATGAGCATTGCCAAGCAGACCGAATCTGCTGAAAGAATAATCTACCCGTGTCCCTATTCCGCTTACCTCAAGTTTGACTCCTGCACCAAACGAAAAAGTTGCAACATCATAATTGATTTTATATCCGCCGCGGGCAAAGAAAATATCCTGAAAACTATATTCGCCGCCGACCTGGGTGAGGGGCTGACCGTCATTAGGTTTTGTAGCTGCAAAACTGATCATAACCTTCTGATCCTCACCATCAATGGCATTTATACTGGCGCCGAAAGTAAAGGCAGTTGGCAAAGGGTAACTTTCATTAACATATTTAACCTGTGAACCAAAATTGGATATCTGCATCGCAAATTTAAAATCCCGGAATCCCGATGTATACATAGTCGCTATATCAACTGAAAACGCATTGGCGGAAAAGTCTTTGTATAGAGTCATATTTATATAGTTAATGGTGAGTCCCACTGTTACCTGTTCTGTAAAGAACCTGGAATACGAAAGTCCGAACTTATAATTCCCGGCCGAAAAGGTTTCTCCTGTGCCGTCAGGCTGCAGGGGGGTTCTGACCTTCATCATATCAGTATAGAGAGCAGTAACAGCTGCGGCGAACGTACCTATATCCCCAAAAGACTGTGCTGCTGCGGCAAAATCATGATTGATACCCGCGAACCAAAAGTTATGATTGAATACAATATCGGTTCCCTGTATCCAGGCAAGTGCCGCTGAATTATAGAAAGTACCTTCGGCTCCTTCAACTGCAGAGATGTATGCATCACCTATGGCTGTGCCTCGAGGACTAATACCGATTTTCAGGAACTGAGCGTCCGTACTTCCGGGCCTCTGGAATTGGGCAAACAGAAGGGGTGAAAATATTAAGACTGCTGTTATAAATTTCCTAATCATATTACAAACCTATTTTGGTTTCAGCTGTTGAACCTTCACTTATTTTATTATCACGAACTTTCCAACCTGCACCTGGTTGTTTGTTTTGTCTTCGCAGGTAAACAGGTAGATTCCGCTGGAAACTGCCTGACCCACAGAGCTTGTCAGGTTCCAGTCTTCGTAACCTCTCGAAGGATTATAATGATCCAAAGTATAAACAAGATCCCCGGCAAGAGTATAAATTTTAATCTGGCAGGAAGCCGGGAGATTTATAAACTGTATCCTCCTGTCCTGCTCCATCCAGTTTTCGCGTGTCCCGGCGGGTTTCTCCCAGGGGGGATCATAATTCTGGTACGCTATATCGCCTCTGTATGGATTAGGGACAACTGCAACTTCACCGACACCCGAGGGAGGCTGTGTACCAGGCACCGCCTGCTGAGAGTTCGTATAAATACTTGATTCCTGTGCAGGGAAATCTGCTACCGTATCTTCCTTTGAAAAAGCAGTGACCGAGTAAAAGTAGTCGAAATTATTCAGCAGACCTCTGTCGGTATATGTCCTTTCCAGACCGGTGTTATATCCATATTTATCACCGGGGATGTCGAACTCAGCGAGAAGAGTCCATGGTCCTGCAGCACTTCGTGTGCTTTTATATACCTTATAACCTTCAAACGGCTGCTGACTGCTGTCAGCCCTGTAAGGATCTATATATGTTTCGGGGTCAACATCGCCCGGCTGAGGTTCCCAGTTTAAGATTACCTCATGGTTCTTCATAACCATTCTTAATGGAGGTTTAGGCGGAGGTGACGGTACTTTGAAATTCTGTCCTATCAGCCAGTTCAGCCTGTCGAGATTCTGTAATGTTCCGTCTATACCTTCTCCCAGAACTTCACCGATAGTAAACGACAGTGTATCCCCGACATTTATATCAAAGGGACCGAAGCTGATTATAAACTGTGAGCCTATGGCGTCCTGTTGATCTTCCATAATCAGGTTAGCGGCCATTTGTTTATACCTGAGGGGGTCCTGTGAAGGAGGAGCACCAAGTCCCTGTCCCGGATACCAGTTAAACGTCCATCTTATAGAATCTTCAGGTATATTATCCGGGGGATAAACTTTTATACCTATCGGGCTATACGCATTACCGTCCACACCTCCGGGTGCATCAACCGACATACCGAAATGCTTATCAGGGTAATAAGCCGAGTAATCATCCAGCGCAAAATCCCATCCGCTTCCCCTATAGCCGACATTACCATCCAGCCAGTAGGCTATATAGACTTTCTTCAGGTTATATTTTGTAGATATTACCTTAAAATTATAGATGATTTCCTGGTCGAGCGGCGGGGAACCCCATGCATAACTATTTTGAATAACATCAAGGTAGAGAGGAGTATGTTCAGCAATTGTTTTAACATTGTAATCGCTGTATCTGCAAACAAGGTCCTGATCCGATACTCCTATGTAATTATTCCAGTATGGTATATTAGCAGTATCGCCTTTATGCACGACCCAGATTGTATCCCATGGCTGGTCGGTAGGATAAAATTCGAAATTTGAATTCCAGCCTGATGCCACTGATACAAGTGTATCATTTCCAAGGATCGCGCCCACCCATATTCCGCCTTCACCAACATGTTCTTCGTGACTCTGCCTTGGAAATTCGCAATAGATCAAACCGGGATAATCTGTTACGCCGGTCCACAACGCACCGACATTAGTTACAAGCTGCCTTACTTCGCCAACATCATGGAGTTTCCAGTCTAATGTTGCTCTTTGGGCAAAAGATGCCGGAACGAGAAAAAATAAACTCAGCAAAAAGGTTTTGTAAAATTTACTGTATATCATGATTTTTAATTTTACCTATTACTTTATAATTACAAATTTCCCTACCTGTACTCTGCCGTTATTTTTATCCTCACAGGTGAACAAATAAATACCGCTCGATATAGCCTGTCCTATATGAGAAGTCAGATTCCAATCAGTATATCCCTTCTCGGGGTCATCGTGGCTAAGTTTATCTACTACATCCCCTGCCAGAGTATAAATAGTGATTTCGCATCGTGCAGGAAGATTAATAAACTGTATCCGGCGATCCTGCTCCATCCATTGGGTTCTTGATCCTCCCGGTTTCTCCCAGGGAGGATTATAAGATTGATATGCCAGATCTCCGCGATACGGATTAGGTACTGCGGCTACTTCACCAACCGTACCGGGAGGAGCCGTACCGGGAACAGCGATGCGGGCATTTTTTGAAACACTGGATTCCAGGGGAGGGAATTTAATTACACGATCAGGTTTTGAAAATGAAGTGACAGCATAGTAATAATCAAGGTTGTTAAGCAGTCCGTAATCTGTGAATTCGTACTGGATCCCGGTATTTGAACCATAATCGTCCCCGGCCAAATCGAACTCTGCCAGGAGAGACCATGGTCCATCATTACTCTGAGTGCTCTTATAGACTCTGTAACCCTCAAATGGTTTTGAAATAGTATCAGCCCGGTAAGGGTCTGTAAAATCTTCAGGGTCAGGACTGCCAGGCTGAGATTCCCAGTTAAGAATAATTTTTTTATTCTCAGCTATTATCCTCAAGGGCGGAGAGGGCGGAGCCGAAGGCACTTTAAAATTCTTCTCCTTTACTATGTTTAATATGTCCTCTTTCTGATTAAGGTCATCAATACTTTCACCCAATATTAAGGCAATGCTGAATTCGAGAGTATCGTTCTTCGCCAGTGTATAGGGTCCCAGTGATACTATATGCTTGGTACCGTCACCTGTACTTACCTGGTTTTCCATAACGAGTCCTTTCGACATATCGTTATACTTGTCATCATTAGTATAGGGGATACCCTGCTGCTGACCATTATACCAGATAAAGGTAAGGACGCTGTCACCCTGATTTATTTCAGGGAAATAACTTTTCTGTCCTATCATTCCTAATGCATTTCCGTCGGGTCCGCCGGGAAGATCGCGGCAGACGGCCATTGTTCTGCTGCGTTCAAAGTAAGTTTCATCATCCAGACCATATCCCCCGGCCAGGACATAACCGATGTTCCCATTCATCCAGTTTGTCAGGTATACCTGCTGGAGGTCATAACGGGTTGAAATTACTTTATAATTAACAACAATTATCTGATCAAGCGGCGGTGATTCCCATGAATAGCATGTCTGGATAACATCAAGGTAGAGAGGAACATGATCGGCTTTTTTCAGGCTTGCCGGTCCATAATCATTATACCTGCAGACAAAATCCTCATCGGAGATACCGACATAGCCGGGCCAGTAAGGATTGACAGGGTCACCTATATCAACAGTATCGCCCCTGTTTACTACCCAGATCGTATCCCAGGGTTCACTTGAAGCAAAAAACTCCCCTTCCTCACCACGGATTACCGAAACCAGTTTCTGCCCGTTTACGATTGCTCCAATCCATGGGCCTGCTTCTGTAATATGCTCTTCGCCGCTTCCGGGAGGGAACTCACAATTTACCAGCCTTGAATAATCGAAAGTCTGATCACCCGCAGCATTCAGCCAGCCTGTATTTGTTATTACCTGTCGCACTTTTCCTATATTTGTTATTTTCCAGTCAAGTGTAACCTGTTGTGCCGACGCAGTATATGCACAACAAACAATGAGTATGAACGCATAAATTGTATAAGCAGTATTAAATCTCATAAATAAATCAGCTACCAGTCTACCCTTAATCCTAATTTAATATACCTTCCAGTAGAGAACTGGCGGGGATCTCTAAGTCTGTACATCGTATACCAGTCGTAATACTGGTTAGTAGCTTCCTGCAGATCACCATAGGCATAAGGTTTTCCGGTTTCCCGGTTAAAACCATAGGCAATCTGAACGTTATTCTGATCAAAAATATTATACACATCCATTTCCGCAGTTACAGTCACCGGCCCTATATCGAAACCTTTACTGATCTTAAGATCTGTTGATGAAATTGCCGGGCCGGTAGCGCTGTTATCGAGTTTCTGAGCTTCCGCCGGATCAAGAGTAAAGGGCGTATAAGGCTGTCCCGTCTGATATGTTGATAAAACCGTGAAAGTGAAATTATCCGGAAGCGGCACACCGAATACTTCGAGTTCACCATCCCGCGGGATAATAAAACTCCCCTGAAAAATAACCTGATGCCGTACATCCCAGTCAGCTCTGCGTTCTCTTATAGGATAAGGAAAATCATTAAGGGAACGGATATAATCTTCAAATGCAGAGGATGAATATGCATCAGCCCACTGGAGAGTATAAGTGATCTGGCCCGATGTAAAGTTAGAATACCTTTTATCCAGTTCCACTTCGATACCGCGTGCCCGGCCGTAGCTTTTATTATCGAACAGCTGGACAGGAATTCCAAGATTACCTTTAAGCTGGGTAGTGCCCACCTGCTGAGAAATATCTTTTGTATAGCTCTTAATATCTACTGCCAGGTCATCAAAGAACTGGTGAGTAAGACCGAATTCATAAAGGATAGTTCTTTCATAGTCAAGATGAGGATTACCGGTCGTTCCGCCGCTGTAAGGATCACGGTAAAAATACTGGAGTTCGGGGAGCTGATAAAAATGCCCGTATGAAAAGAAAACAACGGTCCTTTCAGTAATGGGGAAAGAAATACCGAAGCGGGGACTGAATTTATATTTAAACAAATTCCAGTCGGATTTCAATCCTGTAGCAGCCTCCCACTGATTTTTCCAATCTCTTGTATTTACAGTTTTTCCGAGATACGCCCAGTCAAACCTTAAACCGGCATTGATGATCAAAAATTCTTTTTCAAATTTATCCTGGATATAACCGCTGCCGATTGTGGGGTAGACATGGAAAACCCACCTGTTCTGACTGAATTCAGGAAACGGTCCCGGGGGCTCCAGCGGAGCAGGGATAGTTGTATCCCTGTTGAAAGCCCATTCACCATAGTTTGACAGCTGAACACCGCCGAATTGTATATCGGTGTACTGGATATCGTTATATTGATATTCAAATCCGACCTTCACAAGATTTTCCTGATTCATTTGAGAGGTGAGATCTCCTTTGAGCGTCCAGGTACCCGTAACATCATCTCTCCATATGCTCTGAATACCTGCGCCGTCATAAAACCCTGTAAGGGGATCCGGCTGGGGAACACGGGTCATCGACATGAAAGAATCCGGAACAACATTATAGTTATGTGAATAGGCTCTCCATGAGTTGTAATCAAATGACTGACCGTCCTTGAAAAATGACCAATAGCTTGACGGATCGTATCCATTCCAGTCGCCATGATACTTTACTCCAAGATAACCCATATTAATATTATAATAGGTAGAGTTAGAAAGCACATGATTAAAAGAAAGAGAAAGATTTTTATTATCCCTTAAATAAGCAGGAAGATGATTGGAGTTATTTATCCATAGCCAATCGAAATCGCTCCAGTCGTTGAACGAACCGATATAACTGAATGCGGTTTTAAAGTTACTGGTTATTTCCCAGCTGAGTTTTCCGGTTATGTTTCTTAAATTATTCTCTCTTTCAGTAACGTCAAACCCGAACATATCTATCTTGTTCCTGGTTCTGAAATTATTATATGCAGTGTTGGTAAGCTCCGCATTCAGGGATAAAAAGTAATAAAGTTTCCCGGGTATATTCAGTCCCGCCATTGGAAAAAGATAACGGGTAAAAGGTTCAGGTCCTCCAAGGAACAAAGTTCCATAATCAGTGTTATAAGATGTCCCTAAAAACTTAAACTGATCTGTTTTATACTCAAGGCCTCCTTTGAACTCATCGGTACCGGAACGTGTGGTAATATTGACAACGCCCGACTGTGCCTGTCCGTATTCCGCACTGAATGCACCGGTAAGAAGTTCAACCTGATCAACCGAATTGACATCCAGGTCAAAAGCACTCCTTCCACCGTATATCGGATGTGTAACAGGTACGCCATCTATCAGGAACAAGATCTCACCTCCCCTTCCCCCCCTTATATGAATATCCTTTACGCTTTCATCCCTCAGCTGAAGCTGTTCTCCCGAATTAAGCTGCAGAGTCTGGGGTATGTTCATCAAGACAGTTCCCCCCTGCAGTTTGAAAATATCTGCAGTGGATTCCATACCGGGGGTATCCTGCATCTTATCCCTGGATACAGTCCGCCTTGTAGAAGTAATATCCTTCTGAACCATTTTCTGTTCAGCAGTCACAACTACAGTAGGTGTTTCAATTATGGATGACTCCATTTCAATATTGATTTCCGTGGTCAGGTCAATATGTACTACCACCGACTGTATAGTGATTTTATGGTAACCGATAGCGGATGCCTGCAGAGTATAAGTGCCTGGCGGGACATTTATTATATAGTATTTTCCTTTTTCATCAGCAGCCGCCCCCATAGTTGTACCTTTAATTATGACGTTCACCCCCAGTAACGGTTCACCTGACTGCTTATCCTTAATAACTCCGGCAATCTTGCCCGTTTCACCTGCAAAGATCTGGATTGACATAGTGAAAAAAAGTATTGCTATAGAGAATAATATCTTAATTGTCATTTTACTTTTACTATTATAATCCATAGTACTTTACCTTAAGTTAAGATTTTGAAGTATCTGGTTAACCATAAGCTGAGCATCATCCTGAACCAAAAAGAAAACAGGGAATCCAAGTATTACTGCATCAAAAGAGCTTCCATAATACCTTAATCCGCAGGCTTTCCCCCTATACTGAGGAAACGGACTATTTATATCATTGCTGTAAGAATAGATTATATCCGTAAATCCCGCCGGCTGTATAATTAAATTTATATTCGTCAGGCCCCATGAAGAACCCGGCACTATAAAAGGGAAATCGACAAGCTTGGTAGAATCAATCCTTATATCATCAAAAGAACTGCCTACACCAAGGAATCCTGTACAGTCACCGGAATAACCGAAGGTTTCATCCACACTTATAATGTGGAGGTAATCATGAACAAAAGTTCCCTCCTCAAAATTGATCGGGAAAGACGACTGCCATGCAAATGATTTCAATATTCGCCACCCGCTCATAAAGAACTTCCCGCCGACATCCAGGTAATCTTCAAGGATATCTGTATAATTAACTATTTTGTGAGGCTGCGATGAAGGATAGTCATCCGCATGCCAGACAACAAGTTTATACTGTCCCAGTGTGTCTTTTGGAGGAATTCCTCTTGTTTTAAAATCCCATTGATACGGTGTGCCGAATATTTCGGAATAAAACTGGTCAACCTGCTGGTCTGACGGATGAACCGTTCCGAATGGGAAATTGCTTTCATCAGTCTCATCTATAATTAAAATATCCCGTGCAAATGTAGGTTTAACCAGTGTTATGGTAACTGAATCACCAACCGGGTCCACAAGATTTGTATTATCACGGGATGTTGCCCTTATTACATGCTGCCCGGTAAGAGGCAGGCTGAATTCGGTGGGCGGGATATAAATCAAAGTATCCTGCGTCCAGTGCCACTGACCATTATCAACGGACCAGGCATATTCAACGATTCCACCCTCTTCATCAGGATCGCGGGCCGAATAGATCAATTTAATTCCCTGCCACCAGTCGCTTGTCTGATCCTGGGCAAAATACTTTTCATTATTGGAAGGAGTTTCGACGGTAGTTACAGGAAAATATGTCCTCTGAGTATAAAAAAGTTTTACCGCCGGGGAGGGATCAACCGCGCCAGTATTATCGATTGCCCTAACCTCAAACTCCTGTTTATTTAAATCGTCATCTGAAAGGAATGCAACTGTGAGACTTGTCTGCTCAGTATATTTCCATTCCTGTACGACCGAATCACCCTGTATCAGGCGGTGAGTAATATACCGGTACTGGTAGCCTTTAACATACCCGTCATTATCTTCGCCATCCCAGTATAATGTCTGCAGGGCGAACAGTGTATCACCGTCACTCGGAATATTTGCGACTGTAGTATTGGGCGGATCATTGGGATTAGGATCAGTCGGTTTTTCGCACGAATTCCAGATCAACAGGAATGAAATCAGTATAAAAATTTTCAGAATTATATGGCGATTAAGATGGTATAATTTTATCTTCATGATTCATTGACGGTTTAATTATAATGTACATCGGTTATTTTCATAACCCTGTATAACCTGTAAACATCCCTGTACCGTTTAACCGACTTAAAGGGACTTATCTGTACATCGATCTGGGTCACTTTATTTTCGGTTACTGTAAAATCCTGATCAAAGTGATAGAGTAAGTTTTCACCTGGTGGAAGTTCAACGGGGTTTTCAAAAGTTTTTCCTGAATTGGCCACAATCCTCAAAGGCACTCCACCCGGCGGCGTAACACCGAATTCTATACTATTATAGTTTCCCGGGGGAACGAAGGATTCGAAGACCTTGTAATTTTTATAACTTCCGTTACTATCAAGAGCTATGATATTAACAAATTCATCCTCCTGCCTGTAACTCCCGATATCGGGATAGAGGACGGCGAAATCGGAATCCTTATAGACTCTTCCCTGGAATACCTTCAGCATAAAAATTGCATCATACCTTGTTGATACAGAGAATGTATCGCTTTTCTCTATCAACAATGTATCGGCAGGATCAGAAGTGAACATTACTTTCACTATTCCATGCTTCGGCGAATCCTCTACATTCGTACAGCCGGATGACAACAATGCTGAAATTATTATTAGAACCGAAAAGAATATGGTTAGTTTATTACTTATCATTTTACCCATTCCTGATAAATTTTATCATAGGGCGGGAGCCGGATTTCAACGCGGTTCCCGCCAACTATCCGGATATTACTTAAGCAGTATCATCTTATGAGTGAGCTGTACAGATTCTGCTTTCAACTGATAAAAATATAATCCTGTTGCAACCTTATTGCCGAACTCATTTGTTCCATCCCATTCTGCAGTATGAAACCCGACGTGAGTATTTTCGTTGAACAGTGTTTTCACTTTCCTGCCAAGCAGATCATATACAACAAGCGATACCTGCCCGGCTTTTGCAACACCGAATTTAATGGTTGTTGAAGGATTAAAAGGATTGGGATAATTCTGAAGAAGTTCGAACTTTTTAGGTATTTCGACAGTTTCGTCTTTAACACCCGTGGTATTGAGACCCTCAAAATTGTTATATACCAGTACCTGGTCTATCTTTCCTGAGAGTCCTCTCGTTCCGGTCAGATTTCCGCCGTTGCCTATTCTCAATGGTGCAGTTGCATTTACCGGAGGATTATCTGCCACGGTGGAATCGTTTGTCACCTCATCTATCATGTTATTATCTGCATCGAATAACTGGAAAACAGCCTGTGTCGAGTCGCGTTTAAATACGACCCTGTACCAGGTATCTGCGGTGATTGCCTGGGTTGTTGTTAGTTCAACATAGAAATCGGGCTGAACTACTGCCGGATCGACATAATATCTGGCCCTCAGGAGGTTCCCGGGTTCAGTCCTGATCTCGTAATTATTCTGATACCAGTTACCGTCTGTGATCGGTCTGTTCAGAATACGTATGTATTCACTCAGAGAATCGGCTTTGAACCACATGCTGACGTTAAAATCTGACGAAGTAAGGAAAGGAGAATTAACTCTGATAAAACTGGAATCAGTTCCATCGGGATCGGGAGCCTGAACAATTGAATAAGTTCCTTCGGCAGCATCTGTTGAATAAACAAAAGGTCTGGGTGAGCTTACCGGGTTATGGAAAAACGAATGATCTACAGGAGTACCGGAGCCGCCTTCAAAATCAAGATTGAGCACGAGAGCCATCGGCTGATAAATAGCAAAAGTAAGATAGCCGTTTCCTTCTGAAGGATACTGTGCGGTTCTGTTCTGATCATCGGTAGCTTCAACATAATAGTTTATAATCGAACCGAGGGTTTGCTGAGGAATGGAACCGGTATAATCATTATTTCCCATATCCGATAGTGCTGCTGTCTGCCATGTATTTCCATCATCGGTGCTGTATTTAATATTAGCAGAAGTGATTGTACCTGTTGATGCAAAGGCCATTATATTAGCATCCACATCGTACTGAGATTGACCGGAAGTCTGGTTCTGAAGTTCTGTAACATTTGTGATTATAGGAGGTACGGGAAAATCCCTGATATTATCACTGATCCTTATTTCATCAAGAAATCCATCCAGGAATGAATCGCCCCCTCCTCCGGCAAAACCCATATATACGGGCTGATTTGTAGTGATGGGCGGATCATCAAGTACAGGATCGAAGGATGCAGTTGTAAAAGATACAAGCTGTCTCTGAGAATTATGAACCATTTGAATAATTATGTGACGGTTTGTATCTCTTATAAAAGTAAGATGATACCATTGTCCGACCTGCAGAATATTATTAGGCGAATTTACCTGGGGCCATCTGTCGGCTCCCGCAACGTTATATCCTGTTGAGAAAAATCGGTTATCCCCCCACATTTCCACAAAGTAATTGGGGCGCCAGAAAACATCATCGCCGGTTTTTATAACAAGACGGGGCACCCATCTCCAGTCACCCGAAGTTTGTCCGAAGGTAAAAATATTAATCCAGCCTTCAATGGTCCAATCGCCGGTGAGATCAAGATTGGAAGTATCTGCAACTGTAACAAAAGAGGAATCGGACTGTGCATCATTCTTTAGCCCCAGAACCTGTCCAAGATCAGGGTCAAAAGGATTAGGTAAATAAAATAACCCGTTAGCTGCATTAGTATGTCCCATTGCATCTGCAGATAATGAAGATGCATTGGATAAATCCCCGTTGAAGTGAAGGAGCATCATAGTATGGCTGTCAGGAGTATAAGGACCGCCGATAGTTTCTTGAGCGTATAAGTTAAATACACCCAGTAAAAAAAACATCGAAAAAATAACAAGAAATCTAAAACGTATACAATATTTCATATACATCTCCTTTTATATTAAATGATCCGTTAATTAATATTTGCTTATCAATTCTTACGTGTCATTCGAAATGAAGTTTTTCCTGTATATATTTTCAAAGAGCGGAAGGAAACCTGGTAGTAAAAATGTTAGCGCTAACATTTTCAACATTATATTACCACTTTGAATTTATAAAGTCAAGCATTTAATTTTCTGAGTGAGTTTTTCCTCAAAGTAATCGCCTGACGTTCTAATTTCAGACAAAACGGATATTCCCCGCCTCGTGATTAAATTATTCGTCCCGGGTTTTTAGCTTTAGCATTAAAAGCATAACGAGTCTTATCCCGGTATATATCCATTGTAATTGCGTACTAATTTCGCTCAAATTGCGCACTAAATGCGCACTAAATGCGCTTTAAATACTTCTTTAATACTAAGTTATTACCGTCGGGATTCATTAAAAAATGCATCCCCAACCAGTTTAACCGGTTAAGGATGCCGTGTGTGGGAAGTTATAATTAAGTTAGCTCTCTTTTGCTGCCTCAGGAAATTCCTGACCTACAACATCTCTTTCTTTGGTGATTGACCATCCTGTCTTCAATCCAACAACAAAATATCCCATTACCAGGATACCGAATGCGAAGATCGTATCGCCGATTACTCTGAGCCATCTCAGGGTATCAACTACAGGCGACTGATTAAACTCTGCCGAACGTGCATACCAGTATCCTTTTTCAACGCTTGCCCAGGTCTGCATCAGACCTACGGGCAGGATACTTATAAGGATCATCAGGGCGAGTCCGATATTAATCGTCCAGAATGAAAGTCCTATAATTTTTGTCTTCCATACAAAACGCTGGGTAAGACCGCGGAGGCAAAAGAGCATAAATCCGAGTCCCAGCATTCCGTAAACACCGAACAAAGCTGCATGACCATGAACAGGAGTAGTTTCCAGTCCCTGCATATAATAGAGAGCGATAGGAGGATTTATAAGAAATCCGAATAGGCCGGCACCCACCAGGTTCCAGAATGCCACGGCAATAAAGAAATATATTGGCCACTTATATGAAGCCACCCATTTACGTGCACGACTGAGTGTCAGGTTCTCGTATGCTTCAAACCCTATGAGAACAAGAGGTACCACTTCAAGTGCGCTGAACGTAGCACCGAGAGCCATAACCGATGTCGGTGTACCTGTAAAGTACAGATGGTGAAAGGTTCCGATTATTCCTCCCGAAAGGAAAATTGAAGTAGAGAAAAGCACTGCTGTTGTGGCAGATCTTATGCCAAGGAGGCCCATCCTTGTAAAGAGGAAAGCTATAGCAACTGTTGCGAATACTTCGAAGAAGCCTTCAACCCAGAGGTGGACGACCCACCATCTCCAATATTCTGCTATTGCAAGATTCGTATGTTGTCCCCACATCAATCCTGCAGCGTAAAAGACTGCTATTGCTATACTGGAAATAAGGAAGAGTCCAAGCAGATGTTTATTCTCATCTTTCTTCTGAAATGCAGGTTTCATTGCGCGGATCATTATGAAAAGCCAGAGAAACAGTCCCACCAATAGAAACGACTGCCAGAATCTGCCGAGATCAACATATTCATAACCCTGGTGACCAAACCAGAAGTTAGTCTTGAAGCTCAGCATCTGGTGAACGCCGAGGTATTCACCAACCATAGAACCGCCGACGATAATAATTAAAGCTACAAATA
The DNA here is from genome assembly GCA_963774455.1 of uncultured Ignavibacteria bacterium. Lineage (GTDB taxonomy): Bacteria > Bacteroidota > Ignavibacteria > Ignavibacteriales > Ignavibacteriaceae > DATFVA01. Next base: position 228,569 of record CAVZFD010000002.1, on the reverse strand, counting down.
AGAAGTTCACCAGTCCCCGCTGATATTTAGGCTCATAGCCTGATACCGCTGGAGCAATAAAGATACCTGTCGCAAGCCAGGCGGTAGCGATCCAGAAAATACCGAGCTGCTGATGCCATGTTCTGGTAAGAGAATACGGAATAATTTCAGAAATCTTAATGCCGTAGAATCCAGATCCCTCGACTCCATAGTGAGCTGTGATTGCTCCGAACAGAACCTGTGCAACCACCAGTGCACCAACTACCCAGAAATATTTAAGAGTTGCTTTCATCGAAGGAGTAGGCTGAAGCGCAAGCAGCGGATCCCATTCCGGTGCTTCGTGATGTTCCTCCCCTGGCTTTCTTCTTGAAGCGGCATAATACCATGCAAGTGCTCCGATTCCTGCGAGGAGCAGGACAAAACTTATAACAGACCAGACCACAACCATACCTGCAGGTTTATTACCGACCAGTTCGTCAGCTGGCCAGTTGCTGGTATAGGTAACATCAGAACCGGGACGGGTAGTTATACAGGCCCATGAGGCCCACCAGAAGAATGCATTCAGTTCTGCAAGTCTTTGCGGGTCTTTTACTGCATTCTTCGGAATCGCATATATTTCTCTCAGATGGTCAAGGGACGGATCGTCTGAAAACAATGAAGTATAATGTTTTCCCACATTCTTTACTGCTTCTGCCCTTTCAGGGGAGATCGTGATAGTTCCGGAGGATGCATCATAGGTATTTTTTCTCAGCTCATCTTTAAGACTTTCCTTCAGCTCAGCCCGGTAAGAAGGATCAAGATCATCATATTTTTTTCCATATTTTTTCTGAGCCCTGTCATTTAAGATCCACAAAGCCTCACGGTGAATCCAATCGGCTGTCCAGTCGGGAGCGATATAAGCCCCGTGCCCCCATACAGTTCCCACTTCCTGCCCTCCCATCGACTGCCAGACATTCTGACCATTCTGAATATCATCCTTTGTATAGATCACTTCACCGCCGGACGCAACAACCTTTTCTGGGACCGGCGGAGCCTTACGATATATCTCTGTTCCGAAGTACCCCAGTACAATGAATGAGAGAACGATAACAAGTCCTAATCCGATCCATAGTTTTTTATAATTCATGTAATTACCTGTTTATTATTCATTAAAGAAAATTACTTTAGAATTCTTTTTTGCTTCCGGGTTATAAGTAGCAAATTAAAACATCCCGGGACGGGTTCAAAATTTCTCTCCTTTAGCTTCTCTCAAATGACTTCCTACCGGCCGTATTCTCCCCCAGATGGCATAGAAAAAATAAAGAATAGCCGTAACCTGGATAACTGAAAAAACAGTGATCATCCAGCCTGTCCATTCTGCAAAAATAAAGGCTGCAATCACCTGGAATAAAAAGCGAAGCGCAGTTGAAGAAGCCATTAACCAATAGGATACGCGTATCTTGTCAGGATCATATTTCGTATCATCCTTCTGTGCCTTCGGGAAAAACCACAACGCAACACCCATTATCATCATCATTACAGAACCGACCAGGATAATATGAGTGTGAGCCGACTGCAGCTCAATACCATAAGCGGAGTGAAACACATGCTGCGCCAGCGACATATAAACACCTGTCAGGATTCCTGTTACCAGGAAAATCACGCTGGTTTTAATGAAATATCTGACTGTAGTAAACATGGCGGTTACTCAGACAACTTTTTTAATATTTACTTTCCATACCTCGGGTCCTGCTTCCACATACTCCCAGAAAAACTGTCCGCTTCTTTCGGCCGACATCTCATAAAAAAGAGGTTTAGGATCATGATCATTAATAAGATGCAGGGTTTGACCTTTTGACAAAGCATCAAAGGTTGAAAAAATTGAAGGATGTTTTTCCCGGGGTATAATCGGTCTGACATCCAGAGTCTTTATTACACTTTCCATTTACATTCTACGGATAAAATTCAAAAAATTATTGTTTATAATTTAGAGGAGAGCGCAAAACAAATCCTTGACTTAAGTCAGTTTTGTGCTGAATTGTATATTGCGGACTTTATGAGGAAAGTTCTCTTAATTTTTTCAGATCCTTAACGAAAATCTTTTTCCCCTGAACCCTGATAATTTCGTCATCCTGCAGTTTTTTAAGTGCCCTGCTGAGAGTTTCAGTAATTGTGCCGAGATAGCCGGCGATAGCGTTCCGTGAGGCTGTAAGTTTAATGAACGGTTCAGGAAGTTTCCCCGTTCCGGCTGCTTTTACTTCCTGTACCAGGTACCTGGCGAGTCTGGAAGTAACTTCCTTTGAAGAAAGTTCCTCTATCTTCTGAGTAAGCGCCTTCATACGTTTAGCGAATCCTGCCAGCATCCGGAAGCTTATCTTTGGATTTCTTTCAAGAAGACTTATAAAATTAGCGGCATTGAAAAACAGTAGTATTGAATCCTCCAGTGCCTCCGCAGAAACAGGATAGGCCGTACCTTCAAAAAGCGGAATATCTGCAAAAGCCTGCATAGGCTTTACCAGATGTATTATCGTTTCCCTTCCGTCTTTTGATAATTTGAATACTTTGACGCTTCCCTCTAAGAGGATATAAAACCCGCGGTATTGCTCCCTTTCCATAAAGAGCAGCTGATGCTTTTTCACCGCAACTTTTGAACTCTCTGATGTCAGTTCACCCAATTGTTCTTCTGATAATTCGGAAAACATCGGAATTTCCCGAAGCGTATTTATATCAGGTATTTCCTGCGGCATATGAAAACTTATTATTGGCAAAGATAATAAATCAGGAACCCGTTTAACAGCCGGCTTTTTTTATCTGTTCTGTTCATATATTTTATTAATTTTGCGGATCATAACATGACCGGAAAATGAATAAAGAAGATCTGAAAAAACTGGTGAAGAATTTACCGGAAGTTCCGGGTATTCTCCGAAAAGATGAATTTTTTAATTCCGCGGTAATTATTCCTTTCATTTTAATTGATGGAGAATACCACCTGCTGTTTGAGAAGCGTGCTGCCCATATCCGCCAGGGAGGAGAAATTTGTTTTCCCGGTGGAGAATACGACTCTAAACTTGATAAGAATTTTACTGAAACGGCTGTAAGGGAAACGATTGAAGAACTGGGGATAGCTATTGAAAAAATAAAGGTGCTTGGAATACTTGATACTTTAATAGGACCAATGGGAGTAACCGTTGATTCCTGCATAGGTATTCTCGATATAAAGAGTATCGATGAGCTGGAAATAGATAAATCGGAAGTTGAGAGTGTATTCCTTGTACCGGTTTCCTGGTTTCAGAATAATCCACCAGAAGAATATTTTGTTCAGCTTGTGGTTCATCCTCATTATACAGATGAAAAAGGTGAAGTAGTCCATCTGCTTCCATCGCAGGAGCTTGAGCTTCCTGATAAATACAACCGTCCCTGGCGCGGCGGAAGGAGAAAAATCTTTGCTTACAAACTTAAAGAAGGAGTCTTGTGGGGGTTAACTGCGGCATTGGTTCGGGAAGTAATTTATAGAATAAAATAAGAGGCCGTCTCAGTGATTCCGAATCTTATCCTGATATATGTTTCAGCATTATTTCGGAACCACGTATTTTGTGACAGCCTCTTTTAACTTAAGCACGTTTTGCAGTAGCTGTGAATATTATTCCAATAAGGAATACAACCCCGGCTATAATTATGGGGGCTATATTCCCCTGACTGACAGTGACATTAAGTCCGAGAAAATTTAATTTATCCGTTTGATTTGCATAATTTATCCCGGTTATGATCAGGGCTATTGCTCCCAGCACTGCCAGGACTATTCCTACTGCTCTCATATTATTCTCCTTCAACTTTGGTACATATGTTTCAGCAGCAGAATATGAAAAAAACAATTGTGGTTCTGTATCACGCTTCAACCAGGTGACCAAAATAACATTAGGTTTTCGAAAGTTTCGGATTTTTGATGTGAGTCAGAATGAAATAAAGGGCACCAGGAGGCTGCCCTTATAAAATGTATTTCGAGGAATAATACCGCAGTTAATTCTTAACAGGTAATTCAGTTTCCCAGATGCCTGATTTCAGGTAGTCATCTACAGCTTTTGCTGCGGTGCGGCCTGCACCCATTGCTAAAATTACCGTTGCACCGCCGGTTACAATATCACCACCGGCAAAGACTCCTTTCTTGGATGTCTTCATAGTATTGTCATCAACAAGTATATTTCCCCATTTGTTGTAACCAATATCAGGAGTGGTTTTCTGGATGATCGGGTTGGAGCCGTTGCCGATTGCAACAACAGTCATATCTATATCGAGTGTATATTCGGATCCCTTGATGGGCACAGGTCTTCTTCTTCCTGATGCATCGGGTTCGCCCAGTTCCATTCTCTGTAGTCTAACGGCCTTAAGCCATCCTTTTTCATCGCCGATAAATTCAAGAGGATTGGAAAGAAAGATGAACTCTATTCCTTCTTCTTTTGCATGATGAATTTCTTCTTTCCTTGCCGGCAATTCAGCATCTGACCGACGGTAAATAATATATGCATTCTTTGCACCAAGACGTTTGCTTGTTCTTACCGCATCCATAGCAGTGTTGCCGCCGCCGAATACCGCAACGTTCTTATCTTTTACATGGAATACCGGGGTATCATATTCAGGGAAGCGGTAAGCTTTCATCAGATTTACACGAGTAAGAAATTCGTTTGCCGAGTAAACACCATTCAGATTTTCGCCGGGAATATTGAGGAAGTACGGCAGTCCAGCGCCAACAGCAACAAAGCAGGCATCATAACCGTCGGATAATAGTTCATCAATTGTATCACTGAAACCGATTACCGTGTTAGGCTGAAAATCTACTCCAAGGTTTTTTAATGCATCAACTTCAGCTTTTACTATTTCTTTAGGAAGACGGAACTGTGGAATTCCATATACCAGTACTCCGCCTAATTCGTGAAGAGCTTCAAATACCGTTACATCGTGACCCATCTGTACAAGATCACCGGCGCAGCTTAAGCCGGCAGGACCGCTGCCGATGATTGCAACTTTTTTTCCTGTTTTCGGTTTCAGCTCCGGAGTTCTTATCCCGAAATTATTTCTTTCATAGTCGGCGACAAATCTTTCAAGTCTTCCAATTGCCACAGGTTCATTCTTTTTACCAACAACGCATTTGGCTTCACACTGTTCCTCCTGGGGACAAACACGTCCGCATACGGCCGGCAGCAGATTATCTTCTTTTAATTTGGCTGCAGCTCCGGCAAAATCACCTTCGGCCACTAATGTGATGAAGTCGCCTATCTTTACATGAACAGGACATCCGTCAACGCAAACCGGTTTAGGACATTGAAGGCAGCGAAGAGCTTCCATCTTTGCAAGTTCTTCCGTAAATCCGAGATTAACTTCTTCAAAATTATTTCTTCTCTGATTGGGATCCTGTTCCGGCATCGCCTGCCTCTGGATCTTCATTCTATCTTTTCTGGATATTTCCTGCATATTATATCTCCGTTCTGCTTTCTGCCAGTTCAGCTTTTTTTATTCCTTCATTAAAGACTTTGTCATAATTACACAAATGATCCAGTGCAGCCTTTTCATCCTCAGCGTAAGTTCTGTTCCTGCGGGTAAGAGTTTCAAAATCAACTAGGTGAGCATCGAATTCCGGTCCGTCTACGCATACAAAAACTGTCTTATTATCAACGGTTGCTCTGCATCCGCCGCACATCCCGGTGCCGTCTACCATTACAGGGTTAAGACTGACTACCGTTTTTATTCCGTACGGCCTGGTAGTTTCGGCAACTGCTTTCATCATAGGAATGGGACCTATTGCCAGAACAAAATCAATCTTCTTTCCGGAATCAATTAATTCTTTAAGCTTCTGCGTTACAAAACCATGGTACCCGTAACTACCGTCGTCTGTTGTAGGATAAACTTCATCGCAGACTTTTTTCATTTCATCTTCAAGGATAACGAACTCTTTGGAACGTCCTCCTATAATTGAGATTGTATGATTGCCTGAATTCTTTAATGCTACCGCGGTAGGATAAGCTATTGCGGTTCCCACACCCCCGCCGATACTTACTGCAGTACCGAAGTTCTCTATGTGGGAAGGCTTGCCGAGCGGACCGACAACGTCCTGAATATACTCTCCGGCACCAAGTGAATTGAGCAGTTTAGTTGTTTTTCCGATTCCCTGGACAATAATAGTGATCGTTCCTTTTTCAGCATCAGAGTCAGCTATTGTGAGAGGTATCCTTTCACCGCCATCCCTTACCCTGATGATAACAAATTGTCCCGCTTTTCTTTTAACAGCGATCTTTGGGGCTTCAATCTCGAATCTCTTGATTTCCGGAGCAATGAATCCGGCCGAAATTATTTTATGCATCTTTCTCTCTTTATTCTATTATATATAAAATTATCATGTTCTTTTTAGAAACTAAGCTCTTCTACCTGAACTTTACCTTCAAATGCCCTGTAAATGAAGATTGATATATTTAAATCCTACTAACAAACGGCATCCTGATCCGAGCTATGATCAAAATTGGTACAACGTCTTTTCGGTAGATAAGGCATTGTAAATAACAAACTGCAGGCCAGATCAGTTATTGAAGGTATAGGTCTGAGGAACGGGCTTAAAGCATTGCATTTTTCAACAGTTCCTCCTGGATATCAAAAACTGACCAGCAAACTGGCTTTATCAATGATTGTGCCCTTTAATGTCTTCTAAAAATCCCAATTTTCAAATAATTTGAAGCTTCAGATATATGCAATTTTTCAGAATTGGGAATGATATTGTATGAAATGATATAGGGCGGAAAGGTCAGCTGAATATCCGAACCAGTTTCAGTAATGCAGAGGCCGAATTCAGAGACTTTAACGGCGGAAGATCCAGGAATTCTTTGCGGATCCCGTTAATGTGTGACAAAATATCTGAGGGTTCATCCCCGTGAAGGATGCAAAACAGGATAGCAGATTTTAGTGAAGATGATCTCACCCTGATAGTGTGCGGTGAATACCGGGAAGGATGGGTATGGATATATCTTTGGGTCTCGCCAAAGCGAAGTGTCCACATGGATCGATCATCAATTTCAACCTCCCTGTAATCCTTCCCTTCCGCCCGGATCCATTTACCGTAATTCTCTATACCTGAAACTTTTTGGTGATCAAGTTTAGTTATGATAGCACCTGAAATTTCAAGAGGACTAAGATCACCCAGGTACAGGTCCATTAGAGAGTCTCCGATTAGGAGGATCTCTTTTCTGATATGTTCAAGATCAGTTTCAGACAACCCTTTATATTCATTTATTTTTGATTTGATAAAGCCGGCGTGATGTTTCCAGCAGTTCAGAATAACCGGCTCAGGTATTTCACAACTGACACCAGATTTCATATTTCGTGCATATTTAGACATGATTGAAGAGAGTACCGTTTCCGTCCCATATAGTATGTTTAATCCGTTGCGTTCTATCCTTTGATAAATTTGATGATGGCAAATATATTAATTTGGGCTGAGATAATCAGGTCTGTCTAATTTTTCAACAGCCTTTTTTCGGAAGAAAGACAACTTCGTTCCGGTCACGCTTAGACAGCTTAACCCTCGAAGTACGTCAGCCTCGTGTAAACATTCCCTTATAAATATTCTATATGAACAATTAATTTTTAAGAATGTATCTATTTTTGTTCTGCCGCACAAGACCCGTATTAATTACTTGCCGATTATTAAATATTTAATTAAGTTTTCGACTCTTCAAGTAAAATGGTCGAAAAATGAATGATAACAGTCTGAAGGAAACGGAAATCCTCGAAGCTGCCAGAAACCGGTTTGCTCATTACGGATTTTCAAAAGTTACAATGGATGAAATAGCTTCCGATGTCGGGATGGGAAAAGCCTCGCTTTATTACTATTATCCCACAAAGGAGGACTTATTTAAATCCGTCATACACAAAGAGCAGAGTTTATTCGCGGAGGAAATCGAGAAACTATTCTGCCGCAAGATTTCAGCCGAAAATAAACTGAGAAACTATGTGAAAAAGAGGCTGGAGTATTTTCATGAGCTCGTAAATCTCAGAACTCTCAATGTGAACTCCTTTATGGATATTAAACTGATGTTCAAGGAACTGTTTGAAGATTTTGAGAAGAAAGAACTTCAGCTGCTGCAGAAAATTCTTGATGAAGGTAAAATGAACGGCGAATTCGACCGCCGTCTCAGGCATGAAACAACAGTAACTTTTCTTCACCTTATGCAGGGACTCAGGCTGAGAATGATAAAGTTTATTAAAGACAACAGGATGGAACAAGAACATTACGAACAACTCAGAGTTGAAATGTCGGTTTTCGTAGAAATATTTATTAAGGGCATTAAAGCTTAACAGGAATTTATAACAGGAGAACAAAATTAATGGCAGTAAACACTGAGACTGAGAAGTTAAAAACTGACGCCGGGGAAACGCCGACGGATGGCAGAGATAGCAACGGGAAGGAAATTAAACCAGTTTTTATATTAAAACAGAAAAGAGTCTGGATACCTCTTCTAATAATTGTCATCGCAATACTGGCAGTTTGGTACTGGTACCAGGGGCAGATAGGATTCGTATCTACAGATGATGCCTATGTAGATGGCAACAAATTGACGTTAGCTTCAAAAATACTTGGGCGCATTACCAGTCTTTATGCAGATGAAGGCATCAATGTCAGGAAAGGAGAATTATTAGTCAGAGTAGATTCCACCGACCTTATGGCAGAACGGGACCAGGCTTTAGTTTCATTAAAACTTTCAAAGGATAATATTAAACTCGCCCAGATCAATTTGAATAAAGCTCAGAACGACTTTGACAGATCAAGGCAGCAATATGAGGGAAAGATAATCCCAAAAGAGGAATTTGACCATGCTCAAAGCGCATTTCAGGCCGCACAGGCGGAATTCGACATTTCCAGAACGAAAATCAGCACTGCAGAAGCTCAATTAAATGTAATAAACACCCGGCTTCAAAATACTTCTATCTACTCTCCAATGGATGGAATTATTGCAAAACGCTGGGTTCTTCAAGGTGACGTTGTTCAACCGGGACAGCCTATCTTTTCCATTTACAATATTGATAGCGTATGGATAACAGCAAATTTGCAGGAAACAGATCTGGCTGCTATCAAGCTTAACGAGAATGCGGAAATCACCGTCGACTCCTATCCCGAAGATAAATTTGAAGGGAAGGTATTGCAGCTCGGGACAAATACGGCTTCACAGTTTGCTCTGATACCTCCAAGTAATGCGTCAGGAAATTTCACAAAAGTGACACAAAGAATCCCAATAAAACTTTCAATCAGTCAGACTAATAATCACGGAAATGATGATAGGGCGGTCCTGCTGCCCGGAATGTCAGTTGAAATAAAAATAAAAGTAAAGTAACGATGAAGAAATTACTGAATCCCAATATCAATGGTCAGGAAATACGGCTATCAACCCTGCATGAACATCCTTCCTACAAGTGGTTTGTTCTGGCGAATGTAATGCTGGGAACATTTATGGCAGTACTTGATGCTACCATAGTAAATGTGGGTTTGACAAAAATGACTGCGGCATTCGGAACGAGTGTAGATAAAATTGAATGGGTGTTAACTGCTTACCTCCTGGTATTTGCAGTGATGCTCCCATCTTCAGGATGGATTGCAGATCATTTCGGGTATAAGAGAACTTACTTTCTGGGGATGTTACTTTTTACCGCAGGATCACTGCTTTGCAGCCTTTCGTGGGATGAGAATGTACTGATATTTTTCAGGATAATACAAGGAGCGGGTGCAGGATTTATTATGCCCGTAGGAATGGCTATTGTGACAAGAGAATTTCCCCCGGAACAAAGAGGAACTGCACTAGGATTCTGGGGCATAGCCTCTGCAGCTTCAGTATCCTTAGGTCCTATGCTGGGCGGATATTTGATTGATAACTTCAGCTGGCATGCAATTTTCGATATTAATGTTCCGGTGGGCGTAATCGCTCTCGTAGTAACAATGATCATTCAAAGAGAATACAAGACTGAACACATCAGAAAATTTGATCTGGTTGGATTTATTTCGATGACAATATTTCTGACATCCCTATTACTAGCTCTTGCAGATGGTAATGCTGGATGGAATACAGGCGGCTGGACATCAAATTTCATTATAGCTTGTTTTGTCATTTCCGTTATTTCCTTTACAATTTTTATAGCAACTGAATTTACAGTTAAGCATCCGATTGTTGATTTGAGGTTATTGAAAGATAGAAATTTCGGTATCTCAAATATAATGATGTTCATATTCGGCATGGGTTTGTTTGGCAGTACATTCCTGCTCCCTTTATATCTACAGGAATCACTTAATTACACTGCATTCCAGGCAGGTCTTGTATTTTTTCCTATCGGTATAATCCAGGCATTCATCTCACCTATTGCAGGAAGACTTACAGATAAATCCAATCCCAGAATTCCGGTTTTAATTGGTATTATTTTTACAGCGCTAAGCTTTTTTTATTACAGTTTTTTTTCTCTTACGACACAGCATAGTCAGATTATGAATCCCTTATACTTCAGGGGACTTGGCCTGGGAATGATCTTCATTCCATTGAGTGCAATCGCGCTGCTGGATATGCCAAAAGAGAAAATAGCACAGGCTTCCGGTTTATTTAATACAATCCGTCAGGTTGGAGGCAGTTTCGGGGTTGCCATTTTCGGGACTATTTTGACGCAAAGAATAAATTATCATACAGGCATATACAGTCAGATGGTAAATACCGGATCGCCCGAATATCAAAAAACGATAATGAATTTGCAGCATTTCATTCAGAATACAGTCGGAGGCGCCGGGAAAGAAGTAATTATGAAGGCGAATGCAATGATCGCTCAAAATCTCACTACACAGGCATTTATTCAGGGGATAAATGATGATTTTTTACTTTCCGCTATCATAACAGCTTCTCTCGTTATACCACTTATATTTCTTAAAGTGAGTAAGAAAAAAAAGATTGATAAAGTACATATAATAGAATAAAAATTTGATGACAGGAATTAAGATGCAATACAATTTTCACACTTCAATAATAATCTTCTTTATTCTTATGATATTTATATCAGGATATAGTTTTGGTCAGCAGGGCAGTCCCGATTCATTAACACTTGACCAGGCAATCAGCCTCACCATTAGAAATTACCCATTAATCAAACAGCAGCAGGAAAAACTAAAAGCCATAGATTACAGGATCGAACAGCAGAAGAGCTATTTTTATCCTGATGTTCAGGGAGAGGCATCTTATACAAGGATTGGTCCTCTTCCCTCTTTTAATTTCGGGGGTGAAGCACTCGTTCTTGCACCTGCAGATAACTATAATCTTAATATTGTGCTGAATGAACAATTATATGATTTCGGAAGACGCAGCGCTTCAGTTGACCTCACCTCATCCTATAAAAAATCTGCTGCCGATAATGTTGAACTTGTTAAATCAGACCTTTCGTACCAGACGCTCCAGACGTTTTATTCAATCTTATTTATCGAAAAAAGCATTGCTGTAAAGGATACGCAGATCGCGGCATTAAACGCCCATCTCGGTGTTACAATTAAAAGAGTTGAGAGTGGTTCTGCAACCGATTACGATGCCCTGAGCACACAGGTAAGGATTTCACGCGCACAGAGCGAAAAGTTGGAGCTGCAGAACCAAATGAAGCAGCAGGAGATCGTCCTTGAACAACTTCTTGGAAAGACACAGGATTCTACCATTACGGTAACAGGTGATTTTTCACCACCTTCCAGGGTAAGCAGTGCGGATTCTTTAATTAATATAGCATTCCAGAAAAGACAGGAGCTGAAACTTGCCGAGGATGAACTGAATACATCGCACCTTCAGGAAAACCTGGCGGGACTGGGAGATATGCCAAGTGTGAATGCAACCCTCAGCTATGGAATTAAGAACGGATATGAACCTAATCTTGATGCGATGAGAGGAAATTGGGCGGCAGCATTTTCGGTGCAAGTCCCGATTTTTAATGGATTTTTAACGAGGTATAAAGAGAGCGAAGCCAGGGTAAATACAAATGTTTCAGAGCTTAATATAACCACGATAAAAAGAAATATTATAAGCAATGTTCAGCAGGCGGCTGCGAATCTCAACTCAAATCTTGATCAGCTCAATACGACCCTGACCCAGGTCAGGTTTGCTGAACAGACAGTACTAAGAGCAGAAAGCCGCTATAACAGCGGGGTTGGAACAAACCTTGATTTACTGGACGCAGAAACATCTCTTGCCGAGGCAAGGTTTTTTTACCTGCAGAATCTTTTCAAAAGCATTTTGAGTTCCTACCAGCTTAAAAAAGCCGTCGGAGATGTTATCTACTGATTTGTTCAGACTAAAATATTTTCTTTATGTCTGCTGCTGTAAACCGAAGCTTTAACATAAGCCTCCTTCAGATCCTTAACAGCTTTTTTTAGTCCGTGAATTAATTCTTCACTGACTTCCTCCCGGGTTTCTCTTAAACCGGCCATCCTCATTTCAACAAGCTTTATTTCGGGATGAAGAATTTCAATACATTCGCTGTAATTAGTTTTTACAGGTGAATGCATTTCAGATAATCTTAATTCAAGGGCGCGGTATTTCTCATCCCATTCAGCTAACTGTTTCAGCAGATCTTCGAAAATGTTTTGTTTTGTATCCATGATACCCTCCACGGCAATTAAAGTGTATAATAACAGCAATGGAAGAAATGATATTTGCTTGTGACAAGAATTTATTCTGTTCCCAATTAAAAATCAATGACTAATGATTATTATATTTGAAAGGTAGAAAATATTAAAATAGAACCGGGGAATAATATGGAATCTTTGGAAGCAATTAAAACGCGAAGAAGCATAAGGAAGTACGGGGAGAAAAAAATATCCGGCGACCTGATCAAAGAAATTATAAACTGCGCAATGTATTCACCTTCAGCATTCGACTACCAGCCATGGCACTTTATTGTGGCGGATAAAAAAGAAATATTTGAAGAAATACTCAAAGCCGCCTCACATGCTGAAATGATCAAAGAAGCATCTCATGCGGTGATAATATGCGGTGACAGAAGGCTTGAGGAAAACATAGGTTTATTGATACAGGATATCTCGGCCGCCACAGAAAATTTACTGCTTGCTGCTCATTCTTACGGGCTGGGAGCTGTATGGGTAGGTATTTATCCATTCGAGGAGATCGTTTCAGGTATAAAAGAACTCTTTAAACTACCTGATACTATTGTACCTGTTTCTATGGCTGTAATCGGTTATCCTGCTGAATCTCCGTCACAGCCAGAAAGGTATAAACCCGAACGCGTCCATTTTAATAAGTGGTAAATAAAAAGGCTGCCCGTTTGAGCAGCCTTTTTACATCCGTACCGGTCATTATTTAAGCAGAAGCATCTTGTTGACCTTAACAAAACCTTTTGCTTCCATCCTGCACAGGTAAATTCCTGAAGCAAGGTTTGAACCATCGAATTTGAGTGTGTATGTCCCCGCATTCTGATATCCATCCACAAGAACCTCAACCTGTTCACCGAGCGCGTCGTACACTGTAAGCTTAACATTAGAGGCTTCAGGTACTTTGTATTCGATTGTCGTGGCCGGGTTAAAAGGATTCGGATAATTCTGCGACAAATCAAAATCGTGCGGCAGCAGATTATTATCATTTCCCGCCGCCACAACTCCTCCGAGGGCCTCGATTGAAGCCTTCAGAATTCCATATACGAATGCCGGGTTGTGAATACCAAAGCTTCTATCCTCCGCAACCATAAGATAATCATATGCCGCCTGTGCCTGGGAAAGAGTGACAGATGAATCATTTATTACCACGTTTCCATTAGCGTCCTGGGGAAGCATTCCTTTAAGCTGATTAAGCAGACCCTGGACTTCAATCTGAAGACCGTTTGCCACACCGTCGCCATCGAGATCTGCATTCCCGTTCACGTAGTATTTCTTATCTGAGAAACTGCTTCCTATGTTCCCATGACAGGGCGAGCAGGCCTGGACATTATCAACACTGTCGTGCGACATACTGAAAGTGTGAGAGCCCACGAGTATAATATCTCCAGCTGGATCAACAGAACCGGGGTACATATGACAGGTTACGCAGGCATCACCCGTAGCTGGAAGGTGAGGCGAGGAAGGAATATTGAGCCCGAACGTTACCGCGTTCTTTGCTGAAAGTATATCGGTCTGCGGACCGTGATGAGGTCCGTAATGTGTACTTAAGTTGTTAAGGTAGTCGTTGGTATATTCAACAGCATCCTCTCTTGCTTTATGGCAGTTCATACATATTGTTCCATTGCCTCCTCCTTCAACCGTTTCACCATTAGAGAGGGTAACATCCATTGTTCTAAGCTGATGAGGATTTTCCGCGCTATGGGGATCATGACAGACTGCACAGGTAATGGGGACAACTTTCGCAAGATCCTGCGTTATTGGCTGTTTTCCGGATTCAATATATTCAACGAACCCGGCGCCATTATGACATTGCGCGCAGGCTGCCCGCGTCATTCCATTTTCAAACGTTGCATGTTTGGAAATTCTCCACTGGGATGGATACACATAACGTCCACCATCGTGACACCAGGCGCAGTTTTCGACCGCCAGGGTAACAGCCATAACATTTGCGGCGCCATAGTGTTCACTTCCCGGACCATGGCAGCTTTCACACTGAATTCTCCCGCGCTGCATTGCAAGTGGGTATTGGGCAACCATTTGTTCATAAACACCGGGGTAAAGCGAATCAGGAAAAACAAAGGAGAAGTCATCGAAACCGTTGTTGTCGGCATTCTCATCATATCCGGTTGTATGGCATTTTATGCAGCTTGGCCCGTAATGGCTGCTAAGAGTACCATTAAGTCCTTCTTCAAATATCATATAGTGACCAGTCTGCTGCCATTCATCTACCTTGTCACCATGACAAGTACCACACGCTATCTGTCCGCCCGTATATCCCAGGTATAAACCTGCAGTAATTGTGAGAGTATCGGATACGACAGACCCATCGGTGAAATTTATTTTATATGTTCCCGATGAATCCGGGATGAATATAATTACCTGGTTTGAGTCGGTCAGGTTCACGGAAGTGCCGAAGGAAGGGTTCGAGCCTGCAGGTTTCTGGATTACATTCCATGCAGGACTGGTTAAATGAGCTCCGTCCATGCTGACTTCAAGGTACATTTGCGTATTTATGCCGACGTTGGTAAGGCCATTATATGGAATATTGAAAATATCGGTTGAATCAGAATCTACCTGTATAGGCGAACGTCCGTAGGTATCGATATAGGCAGTCTGAGGATAAACAATTAAAGCAGAAAGGGTGAGCATTAGCAGTAACAAATTTTTCTTCATCTCTTATCTCCGTAGAGCTTTTTAGAAATTCAGCATTTAACTCCGTTTATAAAAAACATTTACAAGACGATATAAAGTACATCGTTTATTGTTAATGTCCTCAAAAATTACGGAAAGTTGTGTGATTTATGTTACTGAAAAAAGAGGAAAGAAAAAAATAAGGCTGCTCAATGAGCAGCCTTATTGCTTAGTTCAGAGGTAGTTTCAGAATAATTACTTGAGTAAAAGCATTTTATTTACTTTTACAAAATTACCAGCTTCCATTCTATAGAAATAGATTCCGGATGCGAGATTAGAAGCATTGAAGTTTGTAGTATAAGAACCAGCATTCTGATATTCGTTAACCAGAACGGCTACCTGTTTTCCAAGGGCGTCATATATAACCACCTTTACATTAGAACCTTCAGGTATCTGGTACTGAATAGCAGTTGTCGGGTTGAACGGATTAGGATAGTTCTGCGACAGAATGAAATCTGTAGGCAAATTGTCCTTTGCATAATCAACAGCAACAACGCCGCCTAATGCTTCGATAGAAGCTTTAAGGACTCCGAAAACGAATCTTGGATTATGTACACCAAGGCTTCTGTCTTCTTCAAGCATAAAGTAGTTATAACCAGCCTGTGCTTCTGCCAATGTGACAGATGAATCAGCGATTACTACTTCGCCGTTCTCGTCCTGAGGCAGAAGAGCCTTCAGCTGATCAAGCAATCCCTGTATTTCAATCTGAAGACCATTTGCAACACCGTTGCCATCAAGATCTGCTGTACCATTTATGTAGCAAAGCTTTTCTGAGAAATCCGGACCGAAGTCGCCATGGCAGGCTTCACATGCAGCAACATTATCAACACCGTTTTCAGACATATTAAATGAGTGTGAACCGACAAGTATTACATTACCATCGGCATCAGTAGTGCCAGGATACATATGACATCTTACGCATGCATCGGTAGTTGCGGCCAGGTG
Organism: uncultured Ignavibacteria bacterium; assembly: GCA_963774455.1. Classification (GTDB taxonomy): domain Bacteria; phylum Bacteroidota; class Ignavibacteria; order Ignavibacteriales; family Ignavibacteriaceae; genus DATFVA01. The sequence goes on along the minus strand of CAVZFD010000002.1, from coordinate 212,320 downwards.
AGGTGAACTTTCGATATTCTGACCAAAGGTAATAGCATTTTTACCTGCAAGCACGTCACCCTGAGGACCGTGGTGCGGACCATAGTGAGTACTTAAGTTATTAAGATAATCGTTTGTGTATTCAACTGCATTCTGACGTGCTTTATGGCAGTTCATACAGATTGCACCGTTTCCGGCTCCTGTTACTTCTTCGCCGTTAGATAAGGTAACATCCATTGTCCTCAACTGATGAGGATTCTGAGCGCTGTGAGGATCATGGCAGGTTGCGCAGGTAATAGAGATTTTTTCAGTTAAATCCTGTGTAGCAGGTTGTTTACCGCTTTTGATATAATTAACAAATCCTGCGCCGTTATGGCACTGAACGCAGCCGGCCCTGGTTTGTACTGATTCCATCGTAGCGTGGTTAGAAACTCTCCATTGAGCAGGGAATACATGATGTCCGCCATCGTGGCAGATTGCGCAGTTTTCTGTTGCAAGTGTAACTGACATAACATTAGCAGCGCCAACGTGCATACTTCCCGGCCCATGGCAGCTTTCACACTGAATACGTGCACGCAGCATTGCATCAGGAAATTGAGCGACCATGTTGTCGTACTGTCCCGGGAATAAAGTATCAGGAAATACGAACCCGAAATCATCAAAACCGTTATTTGCAGCATTTTCATCATAACCAGTTGTATGGCAGCCTATACAGCTCGGACCGTAATGGTTGCTTAATGTACCATTCAAACCTTCTTCAAAGATCATATAGTGACCGGTCTGTTCCCACTGAGCTGTTTTGTCACTATGGCAATCCTGGCATGCATGATCCGGTAAAACAGGATATGAATACTGGTAGCCAAGGTACAATCCAACTTTAAGAACAATCGGATCAGAAGCTACCGAGCCATCTGAAAATACTATTTTGTAAGTACCTGCTTTATCAGGTGTAAATTTAATAACCTGTTCCTGGTCGGTTAAGTTAACACTTTCACCGAAAACAGGATCAGAGTCGGTTGGTTTCTCAACCACAGTCCAGGTTGGACTGGTAATCGTAGCATCTGTTAATATTGCTTCCAGGTACATTTGAGTATTTTCACCAACATTGGTCAAACCATTGTAGGCTCTGTCAAACATATCCGTAGAATCAGCATCAACCTGACGCGGTGATAAACCATAAGTCACAACTTTGGCAGACTGTGAATAGAGTAATACTGTGCTGAAAGCTATCATAAACAGTATCAAGGTCTTTTTCATCACTTTTCTCCCATTAGATTAATATTGAGTTAGAGTTGTTTTTAGTTTTGTTATGGATCGAATTGAATCTTCCAATTCATTTTCACTTAAAGGCTTTAAGCCGTAAAAGTGTATCCCCACCTGGCTGACCTTCTTACCCAGTTCAATACCGGGATCGGAGGTAATGAAAACTATCGCGAGGTCGGGATTTAATTTTTTTACATTTTTAAGCAGATGAGCGGTGTCCGGTTTCAGGAAATCATCATCTACAATCAGCACTGAGGGATGATTTGTATGAATAAATGAGACTACATCAAGCAGGTCGTTGCTTTTGTTATAAACAAGGAGTTGATTCTGTTCTTTCACATCAGGTTTGTCAATCAACTCTATAAGGCTTGTATCACTGCTAATTGTAATAATTCTCATCGCTCCGCATTATCAATGTGTATGCCATTTCAACAGTAAAAGGGTGTATCGATTAACTCCTCTATATTTGTGTGAATTCACAGTTTTCGCCATAATTTCTAATAAAATTAATTATTTAATATGCGAATTACTTCTCTTTACTGAGAAAGAAATATCCCACTGTGACATCATTGTCCCTGTAAAATCTAATAAAAATGCAATTTCACTAATTGGCACAGATTATCTTTTAAAACTTTATCTCATTGCTGTGTTGAATTATTTAACAAAAATAACAGTCAGCAGTGTACAATTTTTCATAATATAAGGACCTGAATTCACGTCCCCTGAAACCTCTGGCAAGATAATTTTTCAATGAAATCAATAAAAACCAAATTCATATTTTTTGCACTTATTTTAATTATTCTCAGCCTGGTAATTCCGGGATACTTTTTAATCTCCCAGTTCCGTGAGAACTTTAACCAGCGATCTGTTATGATGCTGGAGGCAACTCTAGACCTTATGAACTACACGCTGGATAATGCAATGCTGCAGGGAAACCAGAAAAATATCCAGTCGATGATAGACGATCTGGGCAAAAGAAAAGGAATAGACCACGTCAGGATAATAAGTCCCGCTGGTATAATTAATTTTTCTTCTTCCAGGAAGGATATCGGGAAAGGATTACGAACTATTCACCCTGACCTCAATCCTGATTCACTTTCGTCCGGCAGGATCAATCTGCTAAATCACAATGAATATCATTCATTTTCGCCTATATTCAATAAACCGGAATGCCGCGGCTGTCATACGCAGGATTTAATTGCATACCTGGATGTAGGAGCAAACCTTACCCCGGCCGAGACAAAGTTTTATACAGGCACGAGGCACATGGTTTTTCTTGGTATCGCAGTTCTGCTGATCATTACCGCAGGATTTTATTTCATTTTCCAATCTTTCATAAACAAACCCCTTCAGAAACTGATAAAGGCTATGAGAGAGGTTAAGAGCGGTAATTTATCTGCTAACCTTGCAGTAGAAAGAGAGGATGAATTTGGAACGGTTAACCGTAACTTCAACCTGATGGTAAACCGGCTTCACGATTCGCAGGAGGAGATAAATAATCTACACTTCGAGCAGCTTCAGCATGCAGACAGGCTGATAACGCTTGGAGAACTGACTTCAGAAACAGCGCACGAAATAAATAATCACTCGGCTATAATAATGTCGCGCGCTGATTACCTGTCATTCGAGGCTGAACAGAACAGTAATATTGCTGGTTATTCGGATGATATAAAAGTCATTCTGAGTCAGACTGAAAAAATCTCGGAAATAACCCGAAATGTATTAAAACACAGTAAAAAGACTGAAAAGAATTTCGGCGATGTAAACCTTTCAGAAGTTGTTGAAAATACTTTAACCACCCTGCAGCCGATATTAAAGAAAAGAAATACTGAACTTTCAAAGACAGTTTTAGCTTTAAACGCCGTAATTAGAGGCGACGCTCTCCAGCTTGAACAGGCACTTACAAACCTTGTAATAAATTCACTGGACGCGATGGACAAAGACGGGAACCTTATGATCTCACTTACTGCAGAAAATTCATCCTATGTTCTTTCGGTTGAAGATAATGGAAGCGGTATAAATGATACCATAAAAGATCAGATTTTCTCTCCTTTCTTTACCACAAAAACGGGGGGAAAAGGTTCGGGACTAGGACTTTATATTGTAAAAAACATTTGTAAAAATCATAATGCCGACATAACCGTGGTTAGTACAGAAGGAAAAGGAACTGCATTTAAAATCACGTTTAATGGAAAGAATCACTAAAATGAAAAAGATACTGATTATCGATGATGAACAGGAAATGCTCAACAGCCTCAACAAGCTGCTTTCGAGGAACCCTGAATACGACATAAGGCTGATTGATGATTACCATAAAGCTGTAGATACAGCAGCCCGGGAAAGTTTTAACCTTATAATAACCGACCTTAAAATGAAGGAGTATTCCGGTCTCGATATTCTGAAAACTGCTCTTGAAAATTTTCCCGATTCAAAAATCATAATGATATCCGGTTACGGAACTATTGAAACAAGTGTTGATGCAATGAGAAACGGGGCTTTTGATTTTCTTGAAAAACCATTCACTTCAAAGAAGCTGTTTGATTCTGTAGAGCGTGCCTTGCTTAATGGTTCACAGGAAGAGAATTTAAAAGAGGAAGAACAGCCGGGTGAAATACCGGGACTGCTTTACAGAAGCGGCAAAATGCAGCAGGTAATAGGCTACGTAAAAAAAATTGCCCCGGGAAATATGAACGTACTGATAACTGGAGAAAGCGGCACCGGTAAAGAGCTTATTGCAAGGGCAATTCATATGATGAGCAGAAGAAATAAAAATCCCTTTGTGCCGGTAAACTGCGGTGCTCTGCCCGAACATCTTTTTGAGAGTGAGTTATTTGGTCACGAAAGAGGAGCTTTTACCGGGGCAGTTAAGACAAAGCCCGGCCTCCTTGAATTTGCAAACCAGGGTACCTTTTTCTTCGATGAGATCGGTGATATGAGTTTGTCGCTTCAGATAAAGCTGCTGAGAATGCTGGAGGAAAGAAAGATAAGAAGGATAGGCGCACAGAATGAGATCGAGTTAGATGTAAGGATAATGGCTGCAACCAATAAGAACCTTGAGAAAGAAGTTGCAGAAAAAAGGTTCAGGGAGGACCTGTATTACCGGCTTAATACGATCAGGATTGACGTTCCGCCCCTGAGAGAAAGAAAAGAGGATATTATTCTGCTTGCAAAACACTTCCTTGCGGATCTATGCTCTAGAGATGATAAGCCTGTTCCTGTTTTTTCGAAAGAAGCCGAGACCGCACTTAAAAACTATTACTGGCCAGGCAATGTGAGAGAAGTACAGAACCTGATCGGAAGAGCCTATTTCCTGAGCACAAACGGAATTGTTGAAAGAGCTGACCTGCCTATACCAGCATCAGCTGAAGAAAATGAGTTTGATAGTTCATACCTTAACCCGCCTTATAAAGAAGCAAAAGAAAAAACCCTTGAAAAATTTGAGATTGAGTACCTGACCCACCACCTTAAGAAAAACAAGGGGAATATTACAAGGACCGCAGAAGTATGCGGACTGGATCGGAGGTCAATTCATAGGTTGATAAATAAGTATAATATTATCTACCAGGATGAGGAAATGAACAATTAATCTCTGTTCTTCAGATATATGTTGTTATATCCGCAGTGCTTCCTCTACTAATATTTCCGCGATAATAAAAATCTGTAATATTTTACCGGTGTATATCTTCGGGAATTTTTTCTTAAATTTAATACTTACATAACCTTTTCATTGAATAATTCCGGGGAGTTATATGAAACCAAAGTTACTTTTCTTGTATGCCATTCTCTTTTCTTTTCAGACTTTTTTGTTCTCTCAAACTTCTGTTATCCAGCAAATCCTCAATAATGTTGACAGCGATTCATTAACCTATTTTGTCGCTCAGTTGTCGGGTGAGGAATCTGTAATTATTAATGGGACCACTCAAACCATTCTTTCCAGGAATAAATATCAGCCCGGAAATAACATAGCGGCCGATTTTATTAAACAAAAATTTCAGAGCTATGGACTCACTGCCTATGATCAGCAGTTCAGTTCAACAGGAAGGAATGTTCTTGCCGCTATTCCCGGCAGTGAATATCCAAACAAGGAATTCATTATCTGTGCTCATTATGACGATATGCCCTCCGGAACAATTGCTCCCGGCGCCGATGATAACGGAAGCGGAACTGCGGCTGTTATAGAGGCTGCGCGAGTTCTGTCGCAGTATACATTTCCATACACCCTTATTTTTGCTGTGTGGGATGAAGAAGAGCAGGGATTAATCGGAAGTGACTACTACGCAACTCAGGCCGCCCAGGCGGGTGATTCAATTCTTGGTGTTGTAAATATGGATATGATCGGGTGGGATTCCGACAATGACAATGTATGCAACATTCATACAGCCGACGTAGGCATAACACACGAGATATATGACAAAATGGTTGAGCTTAATTCACAGTATAGCATTGGAATGGATATAGTGGAAGTTTATCCTCAGCAGCCATATAGCGATCATGCCTCATTCATACAGAATGGATACTCGGCAGTGCTGCTGATTGAGGATGACTATGATTTTAATGCGTATTATCATACAACCAATGATCTGCTTATACATTATAATATTCCTTACTTTAAAAGATCGGCGCAGCTTGCATTTGCGACAATTGCTTCTTATGCTTTAAACCTGAACCTGCAAATACTACATACACCATTTGCATCGGTCGATTATACGGACGACCTGGTTTTAACAGCTACTTTCAGTACTGGTCTCAATTTAGCGACTGGCGCTTCAGGACCGGTATTATATTACAGAACCAGTACAGGCGGCAGTTTCAGCAGCTTCAATGAAGTCCCGGGTGCACCTCTTCGCGGTGATTACACGTTTACATTTACCATTCCAGGCCAGCAGCTTGGCACTATTGTACAATATTATATAGCGGCCCAGGATGAGGATGCTTCCATAGTAACGACGCTGCCTGCAGGAGGCGGCGGATTTAACCCGCCCGGAAATATCCCGCCTTCAGATTTCTTCCAGTTCTTCGTTGCGCCGCAAACACTGGCATTTGAAGATACCGTTATGAATATGGATAACTGGACAGCAGCAGGTACGTGGGGAACAACCACCTCAAAATTTGTATCTGCTCCCTACTCAATAACTGATTCACCTTCGGGTAATTACCAGAGCAACTCTAATTCAGGAATTACTTCAGTGAATTCATTTGATCTCTCCGGTTCCCTGGGAGCCACGCTTGAGTTTGATACCCAGTGGGCAATTGAAACCGACTGGGATTATGCACAGGTATTAATTTCAACAAACAATGGTGCAGACTGGACGGCTCTCCAGGGCCAGTATACGAATCCCGGAACAGGCACTTTCCAGCCTAATGGAGAACCTCTTTACGACGGCGAACAGTCTGCCTGGGTTCATGAAACAATCGATCTCAGTGATTATACCGGAAGTCAGATAAAATTTAGATTTCATCTGATCTCAGACGAATCATTAACTGAAGATGGTTTTTATGTTGATAATATAAGGGTTAAAGTTTTCAGTGCCGTTCCTGTTGAACTCGCATCTTTTAGTGCTGTGAGTACCGGTTCAGAAGTAAACCTCAAATGGCAGACAGCGTCTGAACTGAATAATAAAGGATTCGAAGTTCAGAGAAAGGCTGAAGGTAAAAGCGAGTGGACAGTGCTCGGATTTGTTAACGGGAATGGTACTTCCACACAGTCAACTGATTATTCCTTTACTGATAATAAACCGCTGCCGGATAAATCCTTCTACCGGCTGAAACAGGTTGATTTTGATGGCTCGTTTAAATTATATAATCCCGTTGAAGTCAGCTTTAATCCTGTATTCAGCTTCTCGCTGGCACAGAACTATCCGAATCCTTTCAATCCTGAAACCAGAATAAATTTCAGTGTAGGAAAGACTGAACTTGTAACACTTAAAGTTTACGATGTGCTTGGAAGTGAAACCGTTTCATTGATTAATGAAGTCAAAGAGCCGGGAAATTACTCTGTCTCATTCGACGGCAGCAGGCTTGCAAGCGGAATTTATATTTACAAGTTTACGGCCGGAACATTTACTTCTTTTAAAAAAATGATCCTTTCCAAATAGTTATCTGCTCCCGGGGAAGGCATTAAGAAATGCTTTCCCCGGATTCTATCAGATAGAATCACTATCTTTACCTCCCCTTTTTAGTAACTTTCAGGAAGCAAGAAGACATTTAATCCATTGAGAAACATATTTAAATCAGAAAAATCATTAAAGACTATTGCGGTTTTTGAATTCACCAAAGGAATTCTTGTACTGCTGGCGGGCTTTGGCGTGTTAACTTTATTAAATGATAATATCCAGTATAAATTTGAGGATTTTGTCAGCCAGTTCAATTATAGTCCCCAGGGAAAAATCACAAGCAGTATATACGGTGCAATAACCCATCCGCAGGATTCCCTTCTGATAATGATAGCATCATTTGCTATTCTTTATTCATCTTTAAGATTTGCAGAGGCTTATGGATTATGGCGACAGGCAAACTGGGCGAAATGGATTGGATTGATCTCATCGCTTATTTATTTGCCGTATGAAATCTATGATCTTGACAGGCACCCGGGTATTTTGCCGGTAATATTTATTATTATAAACCTGGCTGTAATTTACATACTTTATACAGCCATCACATTTAAGCATAAGCGGGTTCCGGGTACAGAAGAATCCGAAAGACAAAAACGGGAAGATATCTCTTCATCCTGAAATGCCGACATTTTAGCCTCCTGCGTTTATGCAATAAATTAAATTTCCGTACCCGGAATCTGAAGCATCGCATCCGGCGTTACCTAAAGCGGAAGCGGTGCATTACAATCATAAAAAAGGGTAAACATATGTTATTAGATAAGCAGAAAAGAATGTTTAGGGAGAAAGGGTGAGGCTGATAACCTTAGATGAGGTTCAACATATAAAAATATTCAGATGCCTGATGTTTGCTGATAAGCACGATTCTATCATCGCCGGGATTTTTCACCAGTTTTTCATCAAAATCACCTGTTGTAAAAATAAATATTTTTTCAGTTTTTGAAACGAGGGATTCGGTAAACTCCTTAACAGCTTTCTTTGTTACTACCTTTGTATTCAGGCATTGAACCGCCGCTTTTACTTCCAATGAGTTTTTTACAGAAGATGCATACAGACGGATTTCATCAGAATTAAATGCGGTTTTAAAACTTACATTCTTATAGCCAATCCTTCCTAAGAGGGCTTTAACTTTATGCGAAAAATCATCAGTGGTAAGTTGAGTAATATAGTCAAGGTGTTCATTCTTCATTGCCTCAATAGAAGCAGTATCTTTAGGCTCGATCAGTTCGAGAACTTCCAGCCAGTCCTCATTGGTAAACAACGAGTACATACCTTCCGAACTCAGCAGGTCGAACAAGTTCCTGTTATCGAGTCCCTTTTCAACAAGCTTCATCTGAATTTTTTCGTCGATACTATTCTTTATAAAATAGTTATAAATATGCAGGCTGCCGGCCGTATCACTTTCAGAAGAGTATAATTTTTCCTCTGTTTGCCAGGTAGTAACAGGACTCCACCACTGATCAAAATGAATCAGGTACGGAACATTTTCCAGGTTAAGTTTAGCATTCAGCGCTTTCATTCCGGCAAGGAAGACTGTAATTGATTTATCTTTAGCAAACTTCTTCACAGCATCTTCCATCTCCTTAAGAGTAATGCCGGTCTGATAAAGAACGTATTTAATACCGTTTTTGGCAAAAAGTTTTTCCAGTCTCTGCGTACCCTGACGGTCGTACTGGGAGTAAATCATCACCTTCTTACCGCTATTCTTAATACTTTTAACATGATGAATAAGTAGTTCAGATTTAACGCTTAATTCTTTCTTCCCATGAAAATTACCGATCTGGGTAAGCTGATGGATCAAGGTGAAAACATTCGACTGAACCAGGAAGGGGTTGCCGGCCTGCACCAGGTCATAAATTTTTTCTCTGCCTGCTTCAAGAGCTTTTTCATATTCAAGTCTCTGATCAGGGTCCATCTCTATCCAGTAATCCTGTTTAGCCATTTTCGGAAGCGATCCTGATATTTCCTGCCGGGTTCTGCCAAAGCTGTCGACGGGCACCTCAGTTCCGGTAACCTGTGCAAGTTTATCTTTCAATCCCTCAGCAGGTAATCCGCTAAGCATCCACAAGTATTTGGGCCGGGGTTCAAGTGTAAATTCAGGGAAATCCTCTACCTCATCAAGGATGAGGCAGCTTCTGCGGTTAAGTTCATCCAAAGATATTAACTTCTTCTCAAGTGCTTCACTGAAAAGATTGTGATCTATAATCTTAACAGCCGAAGAACTTTTCCATTCATGCTCCGTATTATCGTGAATAATGCATGCTGTAATGGAAGGAGCAAATTCCAGCAGGTGATCGTACCAGCCGCAAAGTTTTGTACTGCTTAATAATTTGCTGCGCTTAGGCCAGCCGATATCCTCTTTACGGCAAACAATAACCGCATTGGATATATCTTTTCTCCTGAAGAGGATTTTCAGAGCACCAATAGCCTCAAGGGTTTTTCCTGTACCGAGTTCATCATTCAGCAGAGCCATTTCTTTTTCAGACAGGAAATCTGCCGAGGGTTTCTGATAGTCGTAGAGGAAATCATATATCCTTGACTTCTCCTCTTTACTGAAATTAATTGCGGGTTGGAGAATTACCTCTAAATCCCTGGAAAGCACATCTTTACTTTCATCTATAACATCCTGTCTGCTGCTGAAGGTGAAACCTTTTATTTCAGAAAGGATTTCATTAGTGATCTTTACTCCCTGCTTAATCTTCGGAGGGGAAATCCTGATATTTTTAACCGAAAGTATTTTAAGTTTGTTTTTTAAGGCTGAAGGAATTTTGATATCTGCAGGTATCCCATCAGAAGAAATAGCGTTGAAGCTTACTTTCCTGATTAACTTTTTCTGATCATTTATAGAACCAAGAAGTTTTTCCAGCTGCATTACCTCAATCTTTTCAACGTGGGATGATTTCGGAAGAGGCTGGAACTCAACCTTCCTGTTTTCAGCCGCATTCAATGGATCTATGAAGTGCGCAGAGTTCAGGAGTTCCACATTCATTACTTCCGGCTTAAGGTTGGAAAGAAGATCCAGGACTTTAACCTTATCCTTAAGACCGATACTTACAGAGTATACTTTTTGCCCGGACACCAGCATAGGCAAATTGAACAGCCGCGGAGACAGAAGGTAAAACTCACGGATAAATATTTCAGTCGAAGGCTCGAAAACCTTTTTAGATTTTCCTTCGCTTAACCGGAAAATTGCACCCTTTCCCGATTCAGAAACCGATAAAGAGTAAGCAATATCCGCTTTCTTAAGAATTTCCTTTATCTCATTTATAGATGGTTTAGGAAAGCTGAAGAATATCTTGCTGGTTTTCTGCTTTTGGATATAGAGCTGTTTGAATGGTTTGGAATATTTTACTTTAGGCAGGTCGAAAGTGTAGCCACCTGTTGAAGGAAGTTCAGGCCAGACATTCAGAGCACTCGTATCAAGAACCAACGTATAAATATTATCAATATAATATTCATCGGCATCTGGTTCTCTCAGCCATCTATTCCAGTCGTAATGTTCGGGAGATTCGAGTTTACTGACTGATTCTGCGACCTTCTTCCTTACGGCTCTGTACATCAGTCACTTGTCTTCTGTAAATGCACCTGTTCACACGCCTGTTTCAGACGTTCGAAGGGTTCAAGCAGATTTCTATTCTCTGCAACCTCGTTCAGCAGATCTTTAATTTGTCCCAGTTCAGACTCATATTTCTTAGCAGTTTCCACGAACATTTTGCCGCTGCCGTTATAACCCTTAAGTTCCTGGGCATTTTTGTTCCCTTTTAAGGATTCATCGCCGGATACCCTGACTACTCTGACGCCTTGTTTATTATTAGCTCCGAGGAAAAGATTATCTTTTACCAGGATGATATCAATCTCTTCATTCAAAGCATTTATCAGGGGAACTGAAATGAGTTCTACCAGGATATGTTCAAGGAGAACATCTCCGTACAAAGTTTTCTGAAAGTTGGTAGTTTTTATCGGTGCTGTTACCCTGAATTCCAGTGGTTTTGTATCTGCATCGGTGACAAGGATTGCGCCCATAACACCGCCATTATCATCAGGTGCATAGGTTTCGAGGAAACCAATTTTTCCTATTGACATTGCTGCTGCCTCTCTTGTTAATTATTAACTTATTTATTTAACACTGTATTAATCGTATACACGAAAACTGTCTGACAGTTTTGACGTCACTTTCTTCAGATTTGCGGCTTCTGCCGGAAATCCAATCAATTGCAGGTATTGAGACACAATTAATATGCCGATAGAAAAAAGACGTGTCTTATTAAAAAACGTGGATAATTAAAATGAAACAGTCGGTATTTTTTCGGGAATAATTCAAATTGATGTAAATTTGTCTGTTATCTTTGTTCTGACTTAAATAATTTACCGGTTACTAAACAACAGCCTGATCTGCTGATGAAAAAACTTTACTTTCTTATACTTTTTCAATTTATTAGCGGGACTGTCTTCGGTCAGTATTCCCTTCCTACTGAGAATTCGATTCTGTTTTCCGGCTCAGGAAACTGTGCCGACTGCCACACTGGCAACGGAGATGTGCTGTCATTTAACGGGGTGGATATTTCTCCGACCACCTACTGGCGGTCGACTATGATGGCAAATTCCAGCAAGGACCCCCTCTGGAGAGCGATGGTTTCAGGAGAAGTAAATGAATTTCCAGCACTGCAGGATACCATAGAAACGCTCTGCACTAAATGTCATGCCCCAATGGGCTACACCCAGGCTATTTATGACGGACATACAAAATATACTATGGCAGAGCTACGGCTGGATCCGCTTGCGAATGACGGCGTGAGTTGTACCGTTTGCCACCAGATTAATCCTTCGAACTTCGGACAGCAGTCATCTTATTCAGGAAATTACATTATCACGGATGATAGTCTGGTTTACGGACCCTATGAGTATCCCGATACATTTTTTATGCAGCAGTTCATCGGTTATACACCCACTTACGAACCGAAATCGCTTACTTCTGATTTATGTGCAACATGCCATACGCTGTTTACACCTACGTTTGATGAACAGGGCAATGTTGTGGGGGATTTTCCCGAGCAGACTCCTTACCTTGAATGGAAGAACAGCATTTACCCGGCACAGCAGATCAGCTGCCAGAGCTGTCATTCACCAAAGATCTTTGATCCAATTGATATTGCAACGATCCCCGAGTCAGATACAACCCGAAGATCACCCTTCTGGAAAGAAACATTCGTCGGGGGGAACACCCTGATATTGAAGATGCTTCGTGATTACCCCGATACACTTCAGGTAACCGCAGAGAGCGGTCACTTCGATACGACTCTGGCATTTGCAGAAAGGAATCTAAAAGACCTTTCACTTAATCTTTACCTTGAAGCCTACCAGGAGGATGATTCGCTAACGGTAAGCGTTAAGGTTCAGAACATAACGGGACATAAACTACCGACCGGAATTCCCCTGAGAAGAATGTGGATCCATCTCAGAGCAGCCGACAGCAATAATAATAAAATTTTTGAATCGGGCAGCTGGGACAGCGGAGGCAGGATACACGGAATGGATCTGCCTTTCGAAAGACATTACAATGTAATAAACCGCGAGGATGAGATACAGATATACGAAGCCGTTCCGGTAGATATAAATGGAAATGTAACCTACACGCTTCTCCGGGCATCAACTTATATAAAAGACAACAGGATACCGCCTTTCGGGTTCAAATCCTCACATATCAGTTATGATACAACTGCAGTGTATGGTGATGCACTAAATGATCCCGATTTTAATAGGGCTAACGGAAATGAAGGAACAGGTACAGATGCTGTAAAATACAGGATAGCTGTCGATGGTCTGACGGAAATGAATATTACCGCCGAACTATGTTACCTGACATTGAAACCGGAAGTTGCCGGGTATTTGAGCAGAATGAATTCTGCCGACATAAACAGATTTAACCGGATGTATGAAGCTGCAGATAAAAACCCCATTATTATGAAGAGTGAAGAAATTCATTTTGAAATTACCGGTACAGGAGATCAAAAAGTTTCCAGTATGGAATTTAATCTTGCACAGAATTATCCCAACCCGTTTAATCCTGCAACAAAAATAAAGTTTACTCTTCCGCATACTGAAAAATCGACTCTTATTATTTATGACATATTGGGTAGAGAGGTAAGTGTACTTCTAAACAGGGAAATGAGCGCAGGTGAATACGAAGTAACCTTTGACGGTTCATCTTTGCCCAGTGGAATATATTTTTACCGTCTGATCTCAGGCAAGTATTCCCAAATCCGCAAAATGCTTCTGGTAAAATAATCCCGGTCTCTCTTCGGCCTGTCTTCGGCCTGTCTTCGGCCTCATCTCGGCCTCCTCCCGGCTCACATCCGGCCTTCACCAGGCCTACATCCTATATCTCCCGGCCACCCCCCGCCCCCCCTCCAATCCTCGTCCTTGCTGTCACCAGGTTCACTCCTCAATATGACTGCCTTAAGCAGGCACTCTGCTCTATGCCCTATGCGCTTTGCTCAGTGCGCTATGCAATTAACATTACTTGTTAGAATGTCCTCCATTTTAGCAAAAGTTTCAAATTTGAGATATAATTATGACGGGCAAATATCCACTATTTAGAGAAAGTTTGTCCTGTTTCGTTATGGCACACATCTTGTAAAAAATCAGACAAAATGAAATATTAAATAATACAATACTTCTTAACAAGGCAACTTTGATGAAATTCTCCTTAATCCTCTTCATTCTGTTATTCACCTTATCTATAAATAAAAATTATGCACAGCCGGCAAGTGATGGCTGGAGTTTTGGTTTCGGCACAGCCTATCCAAGATTTGTCAGCGTATCTGGAAACGGTTATTCAGGCAACGTAAACTTCGGAGGATATCTATCTTTGGAGAGAAACTTTTCGGAATACATCGCACTGAGGTTGAAAGGCGGTATTAATTATATGGAATCCTTCTACTACAAAGGAAATACAGCCAATCTTCAAAAGGTTAATGCTTTTACGGGAGACCTGGATCTGTTATACACCATTCTGCCCTGTGAAGTCATCACTCCTTTTATACTGGCCGGCGGAGGATTTATCGGCTCAAAATCACATAACTCATTTAATCCCGAACTGGATGATTTTGTTGCAGGTTACGAAGTAAACCTTGGTCTAGGCGCGTTCTGGAATATGTCGGATGAATGGAAGATTAAAGCTGAAATGAATTATCACACACTTTCACACAACAAGCTTGACGGTAATTATAGCATCAACGAACAGGATAAAGGAATCTTCGGAGGAAACGGTGATACGTATATGACATTTGAACTTGGTGTTTTATGGCAGTTCTCGCAGGGAGAACCTTCAACCATTTGCAAAAAATGTCCTGACGGCATAAAAGAAGTCTTCAGAACCGACACAATCTACAAAGACCTTCCCGTTGTTAAAATAGAGAAAGATACTTTATACCGCACTAAACCAATGCTGTTCAATGTCAATTTCGATTTCGACAAATCTACCATACGTGTGGAATCATATCCGATCCTTGAACATGCAGTTGACGTCTTAAAGGAATACCCGGATATGAAAGTAATTATAGCCGGACATACAGACAGCTTTGGATCAGACGAATACAACATTAAGTTATCCGGGAGAAGAGTTAATTCAGTTTATGACTACCTGGTTTCTCATGGTATAAAGGAAGACCGCATCATAAAGAAGGTATATGGAGAAAAGCAGCCTGTACGGGAGAATAGTTCCCCGTTAAACAGGGCATTTAACAGAAGAGTTGAATTTCAGATAGTGAATTGATTAAAAAATAGCAATAGTATTTTTATTGAATACTTTATTTAATCATAAAAAAATAGAATATTGCAATCTGAAATATGCCTGGAAGTTAATCTAGTTGAGTTTTGTAAAATATTTAATGGTGTAAAATGGGCAGGTTGAAACTGTTAGCGGGGTTAATTCTGTTTATTACTTTTATAAACTACCCTCAGTCTTTTATTAAAAATGATATTCATCCTTTTTCACAATCCCTTTTGGGTACAGCTGCAGGGGGGATCACAATCGGTAAGACCGATTACAAGGATGTGAAGCTAGGTGTAAATGGAACGCTTTCCGCGACCTACTATTTCCCGGCAATGGATGAAAACATACTTGGAGTAAGACTAATGGGAGGCCTTGCAACTGTGAAGGGAACGGATTTAGCCAAAGAACCGCCGACTTTCAGTACAGATATTCTGTTACTCAGCGGCTCCCTGCTTTATTCTTACGCGGTAACTCAGGATTTCCTGCCATACGTGGGTGTTGGATTATCATTCCTATCATTTAGTCCGAAAGATGATAACGGACAGCTGCTTATTAATAACCGTAGAAATATTTATGATAAAAATACTTTCGGATTTAATGCTGAAGCAGGAATTAACATCCCGGTTAATCAGCAGATAAGTATACAGGTGAATTCAGCTCTCCATTTTGTATTCAGTGATTACCTTGATGATGTAGCTCTCGGTAAAAATAAAGATTTCTTCTCAACTGTATCGCTCGGAATTTCCTATTCGTTTTTAAGCAACCGTGATTCGGATGGTGATGGTATTGTTGATGCAGATGATAAATGTCCGCAGGAACCTGAAGATTATGACGGATTCCAGGACAAAGACGGATGTCCTGATTATGATAATGACGGAGACGGGATACCCGATACAAAAGACCAGTGTCCTGATGAAGCAGAAGACTTTGACGGATTCCAGGATAACGATGGTTGTCCCGATCTGGATAATGACGGCGACGGGATACTGGACAAAAATGACAAATGTCCTAATGAAGCAGAGGACTTTGACGGATTCCAGGACGAAGATGGCTGTCCCGATTTCGATAACGACAATGACGGCATCCCGGACAAAGATGACAAATGTCCCAACGAAGCCGAAACAGTAAACGGCTACCAGGATGACGACGGATGTCCTGATGTCGCACCGGATTCTCAGAAAACAGAGACGAAAAAAGAACTAATCAACAAATCGTCAGATTCCTTCACACTGCAGGGGGACGACATCTTTTATGCAAACCGCGCTGAAGTAAAACCTGAAGCCTATAAGAAACTGGATGAAATTGTATCGCAGATAAAGAAAAATTCTGAGGCATTTTGGCGGATAGAGGGTCATATGGACAGCCAGGGCCCAGAGCAATGGATAAGAACAATGTCATCAAAACGTGCTGAAGCCGTTTATTATTATTTTATTTCTCACGGACTAGATGCTTCAAAATTTACGATTTATGGGCTTGGAGATAAATTTCCGGTTGCAAACAATACAACCGAAGAAGGAAGAGCAAAAAACCGGAGAATTATAGTTATAAAAGAGCAGTAGGTGATTAATTTCACTCTGCTCTCTGCTTTTTAATGTAATATTTTTCGCACCGCTTAAAAATATTTCCGGTAATTCTTACCAAGGGGAATTCAAACCTTATAATATTACTTAAAATCATAGATTGCTATAGAGGTATGATTTTTGTCACTCTTATAACAGAATGTGTTAATAATCTATTTTAATAATGGAGAGATTATGGCAGTTAACATTGGTTTAAGAGCAACTGAGAGTGATTATGAAATAGCAGAGAAAGTTAAGCCTGTAAAGGTCGATTTAGCTGCTGCAAGTAGCAGGGAAAATAAAGGCTTTTTAAAACTGTCATTAAGCGTAACATATTTCTTCGTTTTAGTTTACTTCCTCGTAAAATTGCTCGCCTAAGATTTTTTAACATCAAAAAAAAAGCTCTGAGAACATCAGAGCTTTTTTTTTATTATAGCTGCTTTTTAATTATTTTGGCCGGTACACCTGCAACAACAACCCCGGGCGGAACATCCTTGGTGACCACCGCTCCGGCACCCACGATAGCATTCTCACCCACCGTTACTCCGCACATAATTGTTGAAGATGAACCTACAGAAGCACCTTTTTTAATATAAGTTTCAACAACCTTCCAATCCTGCTCCGATTGCATAGAGCCGTCAGAATTCACAGAACGAGGCATCTTATCATTAATAAAGGTTACATTATGACCAATAAACACATTATCTTCAATATGAACCCCTTCGCATATAAAAGTATGTGAAGAAATTTTGCAGTTCTTACCAATGAAAGCATTCTTTTGTATTTCAACGAAGGTACCCACTTTAGTATTATCGTCAATTGAGCACCCATATAAATTTACAAAGTCAAATATTTTAACATCTTTGCCAAGTTTGACATTGTTAATATTCTTTTTTTCCATAGTGTTTAGTAAGAAATTAGACTTCAACCTGTGAATTAGAAAAATACACCATTTTCCCCCTGTTCTTAAGTGATTCCGAACTAGCTTCCAATATCCTTACGACATTCAGGCCATCAACCCCATCAGTTGCCGGTTTCCGGTTTTCCTTGATGGCGTCTAGGAATTCCCTTGCGCCCATTGCGAGGGCTTCAGTCTGATTTATTTTTGGTGAGAACATATCACCGATCCTATACTGGACCAATGCTTCGTGTATACTCTCCTGAGTTTTAAAATCTACCCCGCTGTCGTAGACCTTAATCTTTTCGAAGTTTTCCATATCGTCGAAGACAAGCATCTTTTTATTCCCGCCGACGATCATTCTTCTGATCTTAACAGGAGAAGTCCAGTTAACATGAAAATGAGCAAAGCAATTATCCTCGAAATAAATCGAGAGATGCGCGATATTTTCTTTTCCGTTATAATTAGCTATACCGTTTGAAGAAACGGCCTCAATCTTAAGATCACCAAGGACATAATTCATTATAGAAAGGTCGTGCGGAGCAAGATCCCAGATAACGTTTACATCGCGCTGGAATAGTCCCAGGTTTATTCTCTCAGAGTCAAAATAAAGGATCTTTCCAAGTTCACCATTAGCAACCAGTTCCTTCATCTTCTTGACAGCACCGGTATAAATGAAAGTATGATCTACGAATATTTTAAGATTTTTCTTATTAGCAAGTGCAATTAATGCTTCTGCTTCAGCTGTAGTAGCAGTGAATGGTTTTTCTACCCAAATATGCTTACCAGCTTCAAGACTTCTCTTAGCTAGCGCGTAATGTGTACTAACGGGGGTAGCAATAACTATTATATCAGAATCACCATTTATGACCTCGGATGCATCTTCTGTGAGAAGAGCAGCCGGAAATTTGGCCTTTATGAATTGAAGTCTCTCAATTCTTTGATCACAGGCTATAACTTTTTCAACATCGGACTGAGCCATAAAATTTCGCACAAGGTTCGGACCCCAATAGCCAAGTCCGATCACTCCAACTTTCATTTTTCCTCCAGACTTATCAGTATTAACATAAGTTATCTAATTATTTTCCCTATTGTCATTTTCCGCCTCTTAAAAAGAGCATTGCGGGAATTGTCTTAAAAATCAACTGAAGGTCAAACCACGGCGACATATTATTGATATAATAAAGGTCAAGGATTATCGAATCCTTGAACGACACTGAGCTGCGTCCGCAAACCTGCCAGACCCCGGTACATCCCGGAATTGCTGACAACCTTCTCTTCTGCCATTCGTCGTAATTATCATACTCATAAGGAAGGCATGGACGGGGACCTACCAGGCTCATTTCACCTTTGAGCACATTAAACAGCTGCGGAAGTTCATCGAGTGATGTTTTTCTGATTAATTTACCGATCCAGGTTACCCTTGTATCATTTATTATTTTTGTACCGGATTCACCTGAACTATTCCTCATAAATTCGATCATTTTCAGCTTACGATCCTCATCTTCGCCGGTCAGCACCTTCATCGAACGGAATTTATAAAACTTAAAAGGTTTGCCGTATCTTCCGATCCTAACCTGGGAAAACAGGACTGGGCCGCTCGATGATAATTTAACCAATAAACCTATTGTCAGCATTACTGGTGATAAAATCAGGATGGCAGCGAGAGAGACTGCAATATCTAAAAGTCTTTTAATAGCTAGTGTAAATTTGTTGTTATAATGTGCAGAGACATCGATGACAGGAATGTCAATGTATTTCTCGGTATCGAGTTTCCTGGTAACAATTTCGAACAGTTCTGAGGTAAGTCTTATCCTGATATTATGAAGCTTGCAGAAATCCAGTACCCCAAGCAGTTTTTCATGATTGTCACCATCAATTGCAACAATTATCTCATCTACTTTGTAATCTGAAATGACCTGCCTGAGATCAGTTAATTTTCCAATTACCTTTTTGCCGCTTACTATTTCCTCATTGATATCTTTATCATCATCAACAAAACCAATAAGTTCGATGCCAATAGAATTTTCGAGCATAAGTTTAGCAGCCAGCAATTTGCCTGACTTTCCGTCCCCGACTATAACAACGTTTCTTCTGAATGAATTGTGTCTGAGCCGGATAAACAATTCCCTAAGCACTTCTACCCTGATAAGGTAAAGTGTAGGTACTGCAACCAGCATATAAGTAAAAATAATCAGCCTTGAATCCACTATGTTATATGATTGGATCAGAAGAGACATAAGAACTATATTCAGCGCACCGTAGTATTGAGATTTAATAATATTAGAAAAATGAGCTGACCGGCTGAGAATGACATTAATTCTATACATGCCGTTATATTGAAAGATCACTGCAAAAAGTAGTGATAACCCCAACAGGATATATATTAAGGAATTGTTGCCGGAGAAAAATGCGATGAAACTGAGATGAGTTTCGCTCCTATGGATATAAACGGAAACCAGAAAACAAACAAAGATCGTTACAATATCTACGACTGCGTAGACTACTTTATACTTCGGTATTTTTTGTAATCCAAATCTGCTCAATTTTTTGCCCTCAAAATGGTATATAGTACATCACCCAATTATGTGCCACCAATTTTCTTTGTATATGAGCTTAATTAGAAGAAAAGGTCATATTTTTTTTTCAAAATGAGATAGAAATAAAAAAGAACTTAATATAATGAGACATAACACACATTGATTCTGAACAATTGGAGATGTCTGGTATAAATTAATCACAAGCTAGGAACACTATAAAGGGGCTGGTCCCTAAAAGTTAATTAAGACATCTTTAAACAGGTATAGTAAAACTATTTGTAGAATTCTTTAATCTTACCTGCTACGTAATTGATCTGTTCATCTGTTAACTCAGGAAACATAGGCAGAGATAAGCCGGTTTCTGAAAGTTCCTCTGTCACCGGGAACTCACCCGGTTTATATCCAAGGGATGAAAAACACTCCTGTTTATGTAGTGGAACCGGGTAATGAAGACCGGTTGAAACACCTTGTTCGTTGAGGAATTTTTGAAGTTCATCCCTTATTTCGCTTCTATTGTTCCGGTTTTCAGATTTCACCCTGATAACGTAGAGATGATAAACATGTTTTGCCCACGGCATTTCTTTAGGCAGGATAATTCTGTCAAAGTCACCCAGAAGCGCACGGTATTTTTCGGCTGCCCTGCGTCTGCCGTCAGTCCAGCCGGGAAGATAATTTAACTTCACCCCCAGCACCGCACCCTGAATACCTTCCATTCTGTAATTATGACCAAAAGTTGAATGATAATATTTTTTTGACTGCCCATGTTCTCTGATTTTTTTCATATACTCAAACACTTCATCATTATTCGTCGTGACGGCGCCACCCTCGCCAAAGGCTCCAAGATTTTTTCCCGGATAGAAGCTGAATGAGCAGGCATCCGACAATCCTCCTACTTTTTTTCCCTTATATTCGGCAAGATGAGCCTGTGCAGCATCCTCAACCAGGAAAATATTATGTTTTTTGGCAATTTCCCTTAAGGGATCCAGGTCGGCAGGCTGACCATACAGGTGCACCGCAACAATAGCTTTTGTTTTTTTTGTAATTGCAGCTTCAACTTTATCCGGGTCAAGATTATAACTCTCGGGATGACAATCAACAAAAACGGGTACGGCGCCGCACAAGGTCGCACCCCAAGCGGTAGCAATAAAAGTATTTGCCGGCACAATAATTTCATCACCCGGCTTAATATTTAGCGCCCATAAAGCCATATGATTTGCATCTGTACCCGAACTTGTGCCAAGGCAGTGTTTAACTTCATGTACTTTAGCAAATTTTTCCTCAAAATCTGAAACGGCCTTACCAAGGATAAAAGCCGTATTATCAATTACATTCTGAATAGCCGGATCAACATCTTTTTTAATTGACTGATACTGAACTTTCAAATCAAGAAAGGGAATATTCATAAATTTTCCTCGCTCGCAAATAGCTTTTAATTAATAATTGGAAATTGTGTGTCCTTAAATTTATAAATTTTTTGTATATATAAAATTAAGTTTATGTAAAGAATTAGATAATTATGTGAATGAGTCCCATTTCGTCGTAAGTATTGATAAAGAATACATGTTAAACGCGAATTATGTTGAATTATTATGCTTTTTGCCGAACCTTCCTTGTTCAGTCTTTAAAGTGTTTTCATCAAGGGGTATTTTTTTAACGAAAAGTATGTTAAATTTGGTTAGAGTTTTTACGGTTGAGGAGGGTTAAAAAGTATATCTCCCAAGGCGGTTTTCTTCCCTCTGGTTTACAGATAGATGATCAGTTTGACAAGTTCCGTGCGTCATTATAGGAATTTTATCAGATTAATTCTCAATTTAGTGTTTAGTCCGTTTTCATTATTCAGGTTACATTAAAGAATTAAGTGTCCTTAATGGCATATATCTTGAAATTAAGAGTAGATGTTTTACCGGAAATTTCTAACAGACTCCCATTGTGTGTCAAAAAACAATTATTAACCATCACAGAGAAGAGCAGCTTTATTTTCTAAATTTATTTAATAATTTATATGACTAAGGAGCAAGGAGTTAAAAAAACCAGAATGAAATACCTCAGAACGTTTCCGGTAACTGTTCTTTTCATAATGATTTCAACCATAATGACCCGGGCACAATATTTAAATCCCGGAGACGGAGTCAGAATAGCTTTCTTCAATATTACAGATCAGATCTCCGGTGATTATTATATTCAGCAGGATGGAAAAATTCAGCTTCCATATGTTGGGTTAATTACCACAACTCAGAGACCATACCCTGAGATCAAGAGTGAGATTACCATGAAATATGATTCGCTGTATAAGAATCCTGAATTGACTGTACAGCCGCTTTACAAAATAAATATTCTCGGAGAAGTTAGAACACCGGGATATTATTATGTTACAGATGTTGAGAAGATAACGGGCATATTTGCCCTTGCAGGCGGTGTTACCACTGATGCCGATCTCGATAATGTATATATAATAAGGAATGACAAAGAAATTGAACTAGACGCCCAGAATCTTATTGAGAGCGGAAGTACGATGGGCGACATAGGGCTGCAATCGGGCGACAGGATTTTTGTACCAAAAACATGGTGGGCAAATGCCAGGAGTGTAACAATAATTCTATCTGTTGTTTCTGCCCTGGTAACTATCGCCGTACTAATTCTCAGATAAAAAAATTGAACAGACGAAACTTAGAACGACAAAGGATATGCAGGTATGAGCACCAACAATACTTCTTCAAAAAATAATAAAAAGAATGAAAAACACCCGGAAAAAACTCTGGGTGAAATACTACAGATTATTAATAGAAGAAAATCAATTCTTATAATTTCAGTTCTTGCAGCACTTGTACTGGCCGCGGCTTATTCATTTATTGCAAAACCTGTATATGAATCAACCGTGGTTCTGAAAAAGGACAAGGGGCAGGACACCAATTCACCTACAGATTTGATGAACATCGTTAATCTCCAATCATCCGACGAAATTGAAACTGAAATGGAGCTTGTTGAAACATGGAGCGTTTTCAGCAAAGTTATAGATAATCTCAACCTATATTTAAACGTGGACAAGATCGTTCGTCCGGATGGAAATAATATCAGAATAAACAAATCCCTGGTTGATTATTACAACCCTGCTTTTTTTAATAACCCGCCGGATAAGATTTCTCTTCCCCAATTTGTTGAAGTGAAAATTAATAATATGAATGTAACTTCCAGGTTGTATATAGAAATAGCAACTAATAAGACCTATAGAATTTATAATGCGGATGATGACAGTCTCATAAAAACCACTACAGATACCAGCGCAGGTGTGTTTAATTTGGATAAAATGAACATTGTGGTTTACTGGCCGAATGCAGAGCCGGGAAGTAAGGTGTATTTCACTGTGGATAATTATTATAAGACGATGGAGAAACTTAGGAACATGGTTTCTCTCGATCATAAACTCAAAACTAATGTTTTCACGATTTCCGTTAAAAACAGTACTCCTTATGCGGCAGCCTTAATAGCAAACACAATTACCGAAAAATTCAGGGACTCCCGTATCGATCAGCAGAAACAGACCATTAAATACTCGTTTGATTTTGTGGACAAGCAGCTCGAAGAGATGCAGGAAAAACTTAAGGAGGCCGAAAGAAATCTTAGCGAATTTAAGGCAAGCGGACAGATAATGACCATCGATGCGAGTTCAAATGAACTTGTGAAATATCTCAGCGACCTTGAAGCTGAAAAAATGAATACCGAACTGCAGGTTACCGATTATCAAAACAAGCTTTCGGATATGAAGACCCAGCTACAATCCGGCGGTTATTTTGACCAGAGCCTGCTTACTCCGGAACGTAATGACGTCAACGGATCACCCTTCGCTGCTTTGATGAGGCAGCTCTCTGATCTTGAACTTCAGAGACTTGAATTGTTACAGAAGCGTACGGAGAATCACCCTGATGTAAGGGCTATAGATGAACAGATAAACATGGTTAAGCAGAAACTGGCTTCATATAACCAGAACACGCTTACTGCCTACCAGATTATGATAAACTCCCTGGATAAGAAGCTTCTGCAGATAACGAATATGATGTCTAAATACGAAGTTAAAATGGAAAGGCTGCCGGGACAGGAAAATAGACTGGCAGGTTTGATGCGTCAGAAAGATGTTTATGTGAAAATATTCACCATGCTACTTGATAAAAGAGAAGAAATGCGGATGGCAGAACTATCTAAGCTGCAGGATATAGTAGTTGTTGACCCTGCTCATGAACCGATGGATCCAATAGCACCCAAAAAATCTTTTAATATGTTAGCAGGCCTTCTTGCAGGATTATTTATCGGCCTAATGGGAATATTCATTTCAGAAGTCAGGAATAAAAAACTCGTAAACCTGGATGATATTGAGAGGGATTTTGATTTCCCTGTCTTTGCTATTATTCCGGATTATCCCAAGGATGTAAAAGATAAAATAAACGATCAGAACAATAAACAGGATCAATTTGTGACCTTAATGGACACACAGGACGGGTTCAAGGAAACATTTCGTCTGTTGAAAACAAAGCTGCTTTTCCAGTTTGAAGGAAAAGAAAAAATATTTATGGTAACCAGCTGCGAGGAAAATACCGGAAAAACCACGATTGTATCTAACCTTGCATTATCCATTGCGCAGGAAAAGAAAAGGATCCTGATAATTGATTGCGATCTCAAAAAAGGCACAATCTCCAATAAGTTTGGAATATCTTTAAAAGCACCAGGTTTAATTGATTATCTTATTGGGAAAGATGCAAAACCTTTTATCCATACAAATGTAATCGGAAAGGTTGACATTCTGACAGCCGGCGGTACAAGAGAGGATTCAAGCGAGTTACTTAACTCTGATAGAATGTTAACTTTATTCAAGATAATAGATACTTCTTATTATGATTATATCATAGTTGACACCCCGCCTGTTACGAGGGTTGTTGATACTCTCATATTAGGAAAAACACTCCGGAATGCTATACTAGTGGTTAGACCTAATCATTCCTTTAAGGAAGGAGTTCTTTGGGGTATCGATGAAATGACCCAGGCTAATATTAAAATTCATGGACTGGTGGTTAATGCTGCCGAAATTAAAGAATCTTCCTACAGATACAGGTACGGATACGGTTACGGATATGGTTACGGTTATGGAAATGGAAAATCGGCCCAAAAACTTAACGGTAAAGATTCTAAAAAAGTAGCACAAACCACAGTTAACTAAAGCCCTTTAATTATTTTCACCAGGTTCCTTCAAATGGAGGAATCTGGTTGTGTTTTTATCTATGAAAAATAATGTACAACTTATTAATCCATTGAATGTTGAAAACTGGAATGAACTATTGCTTTCCCATCCTGAATATTCATTTTTTCATACTTCAAACTGGGCAAAAGTATTAATCGAAACTTATAATTACTCACCGCAGTATCTTGCTGCATATAATTCTGATAAAAGTTTATCCTCCCTGATTGCTTTTATGGAAATTGCTAGCTTTCTTACAGGCAGACGCGGAGTTTCTTTACCCTTTTCCGATTACTGTGAGCCTATTTGTGAAGATAATTTCACTGACCTGTTCGATGAAGTAATGGAAATTGGACGTAAGAAGAAATGGAAATCTATAGAATTCAGAGGCGGTGATAAATTCTTTCATGACATTGAGCCTTCATCTTACTATTACCATCATAAGCTTGATCTGACCCGCGGACAAGAGGAAATATTTGCCGGTTTTAGTTCCAATAATAAGCGTAATATAAAAAAAGCCCAACGGGAAAATGTTAAAATTGATTTCCTGAACACCCGGGAAGCAACAGATAAATTCTACCTTCTTAATTGTATCACACGGAAAAAGCATGGACTTCCGCCTCAGCCTTATTCATTTTTTATAAATATTTATAAATATATTCTGGCGCAGGATCTTGGGTTTATAGTCCTGGCATCCCATGAAAACCGTGTAATCGCAAGTGCGGTATATCTGCATTTCGGAAGCAAGGCATTGTATAAATTCGGTGCCTCCGATACGAGTTTCCAGCTCGTCCGTCCAAATAATCTCATTATGTGGGAAGCAATAAAATATTTTATCGATAAGGGATTCAGTGAGTTTAGCTTTGGTAAAACAGAGCCGGAGAATACAGGATTAAGACAATTTAAACTGGGATGGGGAACTAAAGAAGATAAGATTTTTACTTATAAATATAACCTGGCTGAAAATAAATTTATTGCTAACCCAGACCAAACATCAGGAATACATACAAAAATTTTCAGCAAACTACCTATACCTTTGCTGAAGCTGGTAGGCGCTCTTACATATAGACATATTGGTTAATTCGATACTAATTAATTTCAGAAGTTTAAATAATTATTCACGTCCGGTCATGGTTTTACCTTCAAAAAACAGCAGGTTGATGGTGCTTATTTTACTAAAGAAATCAGGAGGTTCTGTATAATAAATGGTTCAGGATACAGTTATAAAAATCAAAAGATATAAGAATGTCAAAGTCTTAGAATCATTTAAAGAAACGGAATGGGATAATTTCGTTTCATCTCATCCGGATGGTAAAATCTATCATACATTACATTGGATTAAAGCACTACAAAAGGAATCAAGGACCAGGAGCATTAACCTTATCTGTCTTGATGAGGAAGATAAAATACAGGGAATATTTCCTCTGCTTTATACAAGGGGGTTTCCACTCGGGCTGGGAGGATTGCCCGCTTCCAAAAGATTGTCCTCTCTTCCAAGGACACCCCTGGCAGGTCCTTTGGCTTATGAAGAAGATATATATAATACACTGATCGATAAGGCAATAGAACTGGTTGAACAGGATAAAACTGTGAAGCTGCAGATAAAGATGCCTGAAGAAAAACTTACTTA
This sequence comes from uncultured Ignavibacteria bacterium, assembly GCA_963774455.1. Taxonomy (GTDB): domain Bacteria; phylum Bacteroidota; class Ignavibacteria; order Ignavibacteriales; family Ignavibacteriaceae; genus DATFVA01. The sequence continues at coordinate 185,343 of CAVZFD010000002.1, read as the reverse complement.
CATCAGGGATGGATTCACAGCAGTGCCATGGAGGGAAACATATGTATATGAAATTCCTCCTGCAGGAGAGGAAATACGTTTCGGTAATTCCAGAAATCATTCAGCAATTAAGAGGGCAGTCAATAAGGCTGAGCGCTCAGGTCTTACTATACTCACGATATCTTCCGTGGAAGAATTAAAACAGTGGTACTCTATGTATCTGGAAACAATGGCTTTCCATATGACGCCGGCCCGATCTTTTAATTTCTTCAGAGATCTTTGGGAAAAACTGACCCCACAAAATTTAATGAGAGTAGATCTGGCAGTACTTAACGAGAAAGAAGCCCTTGCCGGATCAGTTTTCTTTTCATTTAATGATACAGTTACTTACGGTTTTAACGGAAGCAGACGCGACCTATTTGATTTCCGCCCAAATGATCTTCTGCATTGGAATGCAATTTATACGGCCCAAAAAGAAGGTTACAAGTACTATGATATGGGAGAGGTTCAGTCAGAACAGGAAGGATTAGCAGCATATAAATCTAAATGGTGTAACCTCAAAAGCATGATCTATCATTATTATTATCCCCTGGAACAAGGAAATACTAAAACTTTAATCGATATTACACCCTCAGGAAAACTGAAGGAAACAATATGGAAGAAAATTCCGCTGCCCCTGACTGAAGTCCTAGGCAAAATTATCTACAAATATTTGTAAACGTAAGCTTATGAAAAGAATCTATTATCTCATCAAACCTGCAATACCAAGAAATGCGCAAATTGTTGTAAGGAGAAAAATCGTTAATCGTCAGCGGCAGGCATACAGCAGTGTCTGGCCAATACTCGAAACATCCGCTGCAAAGCCTGAGGGATGGAAAGGCTGGCCCTCAGATAAAAAATTTAGTTTTATAATAACACATGACGTCGAACTTAAAGGAGGACATGATAAATGCAGAGACCTTTACAAGCTTGAAAAAGAGCTTGGATTTGTATCATCATTTAATTTTGTTCCTGAGCGTTACGTTGTCTCTCCGGATTTAAGGCGGGAACTTGTAGACAATGGTTTTGAAGTAGGTGTTCATGGACTTAAACATGACGGGAAGTTATTTCAGTCTAAAAGTATATTCTTCAAGCGGGCGCCGAAAATCAATGAATACCTGAAAGCATGGAACGCAAAGGGTTTCAGATCACCTGCGATGCATCACAATCTGGAATGGATTCATGCTTTAAATATCGAATACGATTTATCAACATTTGATACGGATCCTTTTGAACCACAGTCTGACGGTCTGGGGACTATTTTTCCTAAATGGATCGGCAGCGGGGTAAACGGAAGCGGCTATTGGGAATTCCCTTACACACTTGCACAGGATTTTACCTTATTCATACTTATGGAAGAAAAAACACCTGATATATGGATTAAGAAACTTGACTGGATAGTTGAAAACAAAGGTATGGCGCTTGTTAACGTGCACCCTGATTATATTAACTTTACTTCGAAAGATAATAAGCTGGAAGAATTTCCTGTTAAATGTTATAAGGATTTTCTGATTTACGTGAAGAATAAATACGAAGGTCAATATTGGAACGGCCTCCCCCGGCAGCTGGTTCAACATCTTAATCTTGTGATAAATCCGGAAGAAAAATCATTTAAAAACATACAGAAAACATAGAACAGAAAATAAATGGCAAAAACTATTTGTATGGTTGCACTATCAATCTATCCAGGGGACCCCAGAATAAGAAGACAAGCTGAGGCTCTTGAAGCTAAAGGCTATGAAGTTGATATATTATGCCGGAGCGTTCGGAATCAAAAAAAGGTAGAAAAGTTTGGAAAAGTAACTGCCTATAGAATAATGAGTGCTCCCAAAAAAGAAAATATGATTGGTTATATTATTTATTCAACCGTTTTTTTATTCCTTGCTTTTTTCAAGCTTCAAAGCCTTGCTTTCCGCAGGAAGTATATGCTAATCCAGGCTCACAATATGCCTGATTACCTTGTTTTTGCAGGAATTATTCAAAAGATGAAGGGAATCCCCCTTATACTGGATATTCATGATTTAACTGTAGAGCTTTTTGAGGAAAAATGGCCGTCTGAAAAACATAAGTTACTGAAGGGAATAGTAAAATTCGGAGAGAAAATTTCCTGTAAAGCTGCAGATAAAGTTATCACAGTTTCTGAAACCTGCAGGCAAAGATTAATCTCGAGGGGAGTGCCTGAAGCTAAAATATCTCTTGTGCTTAATTCTGCTGATGAGGAAGTATTTAAATACCAGAACCGGGATTTTCGGGAATTAACAAATGGTGTGAAATTAATATACCATGGTACCATGGCATATAGGTTCGGTATCCATTATGCAGTCGAGGCTATGAAAGAAATTAATGAAAAGATCCCCGGAAGCGTCTTAATTCTATACGGAAGATATGAGGAAGGATATAAGGAATATCTGGAAAAAATTATCACTGACCTTAATATTAAAAACGCGGTGGAATTAAATGGCATAATCGGACGCGAGCAAATTCCAGAGGTTATAAATAATGCGGACATCGGCATTATTCCCTACCCCACTACTGATTATATGAACCTTGCTCTGCCGACAAAGGCTTTCGAATACATTTCAAGCGGTTTACCAGTTATTATAAGCCGATTGTATGATTTTTCTTTATTATTTCCGGATGATTCGGTTCAGTACATCAACAACGTAACCCCAAAAGAACTAGCTGATGCTGCAATACATTTAAGCCTGAATCCTGAGATAAGAAAAAAACAAACCGAAATTGCTTTGACTAAGTTAAACGGTATTTCGGGAGAAGTAATGAAGAGCAGATATATAAACCTGATCTCAACTTTTAACGGCAAAGCCTGAGTTCTCCTTCCTTTTTCTACCCTTCAAAATTTTAAGGTAAACCTTCAAAATTGAGAAAATCTGGCATTTTCTTAATATCTGTGACAACAAACATTCAATATTCAATATATGTTGTAACTATTAATGTTATTCCATATATTAACAGAGTTATTATTATGAACAATATAAAAAGGAAATTAAAATGGACAGAATGAATATTGATAACCTGGTTAAATCAAATTGGAAAGTAGATACTGCACACTCTAAACTTGGGTTTGCTGCCAGGCATATGGTTATTTCTGAAGTTGAAGGTCAATTCAGAGAATTCGACATTAATGTTGATGCCGGTGAGGATTTCAGCGACAGCGAAGTTGAGGTAACGATTAAGACTGCCAGTATAGACACGGGAAATATCGATAGGGATAATCATCTTAAAAGTCCTGATTTTTTTGACGCAGTCAACCACCCCGAAATGAAATTTGTAAGCTCCTCAATTGAGAAACTGAGTGATGAAGAATTCAAGCTTAAGGGAGATCTTACAATCAGGGGAATATCCAGATCCATTGACCTCGATGTTACCTATGGCGGAAAAATCAAGGATCCATGGGGAAATGAAAGAGTAGGTTTTCAGATTGAAGGCAAATTAAACAGGTTCGACTACGACCTTAAATGGAATAATTTAATAGAGACCGGCGGTGCTGTTGTAGGCAAGACCATCAAATTGAATTGTCATGTAGAATTAATAAAGGCCGAATAAGTTTGGAGCGGGCCTGTAACTTCAGGCCCTGCCTTTTCTAAAGGCAAGACTATGCTTAATTACTCAATTAAAAAACGATACAACACCTAATCTTTTGCTGGTGATAAAGGAAAATATGAAAAAAATTATACACCGTTCAATAGAAAGAGGAATTGCTGAACACGGCTGGCTCCATAGCAGACACAGTTTCAGCTTCGGGAGTTATTATAACCCGGAGAAAATGAATTTCGGACTACTGAGAGTTTTTAACGACGACATCGTTGAGCCGGGAGAAGGATTTGGTACTCATCCGCATGATAATATGGAAATAATTTCCATCGTTCTTGAGGGCAGCCTTGAACACCGCGATAGTATGGGAAACGGATCTGTAATAAATGTGGGAGAGGTCCAGGTAATGTCTGCAGGATCAGGTATTACTCATTCAGAGTTTAATCCGTCCGATTCAGAAAAAGTTAACTTTCTGCAGCTCTGGATTTTCCCCAAAGAACGCGGTATCAATCCAAGGTATGAGCAGAAAAAGTTTAATGATGAGGAGAACAGCGTGATTAAAGTGGTATCCGGTGAAAAAGATGGTGAAGGGTTATTTATCAACCAGGATGCTTCAATATACCGGGGAAAGTTAAGTAAGGACGAGGAGTACTCATTCAATTTTAATAAAAAGGGATACGGAGCCTACTTGTTTATTTTAAGTGGTTCAATTATTTTGGATGATATAACCCTGAATAAACGTGATGCTGCCGGAATTTCTGATTCTGAAAACTTTTTAATCAAATCTCAAAAGGACAGCGATTTTATAATAATTGAAATACCGATGAATTAAAATGAAATTAGAAGAAGAAATCGTACAGCAAAAATTTGAAAGCGACTATCACAAGGCCGCTATTAATATTTTCTATACCTCAAACTGGCTGGCAAACCTTCACACTGATGTTTTTAAAACTTATAATCTAACTCTCCCTCAGTTTAATATCTTAAGAATATTAAGGGGACAGTATCCGGACGTAGTTAATCTGAAACTTATTAAGAAGAGAATGATAGATAAAATGCCTGATGTATCCAGGCTAATTGAAAGGTTAAGAGAAAAGGGTCTGGTAGACAGGAAAATCTGCGAATCTGACAGACGGCATATGGATATATGTATTACCCAAAAGGGCCTGGATCTTCTTAAAGTCCTCGATGAAGATCTGAGGGAAATTAATAAAAGGTTCTCCACCCTGAACGATGCCGAGGTGGAGACACTGAATAATCTTCTTGATAAATTAAGAGGTTAAAACAGTTTCACCAAAATAAGCAACATAATAAGTGCTGGAATTACTAGAAGCCCTATCCTTAAAGACCAAATCTTGAACTTATTTTGTGTAACTACCATCCCTAAAATATCATCATAATACTCATTATCTTCAAATATTTTCTTAACCGCTTTTTTCATTACCATACCATATTTTTTGCAAATGCATTATAGTCATAGCGCCTTATATTTGTTATGCTTACAATCACCCTAGGCTGTTACAGTTAGATGTGATCGGGGATATTTTATCTAAACTCTATACCAGATATTAAATTTTAATGCAATACTGGTTTTTCTTATCTTAGCAGGGTTTAATTATTATTACTATGCCCCGGTAGCTCAGCAGGATAGAGCGTCGGTTTCCTAAACCGCAGGTCGGAGGTTCGAATCCTCTCCGGGGTACTAAATACTTCTAAAAATCGTAATTCAGAAGCGTGAAACTGTATTTTTATTTCCGGATCTGCATTATTTTCCCCTTCTATTCTTGTCGTTTGCTTTCGGCCTCCTCCCGGCCGGTTACTAACATATAATTACTATATAACCGGGATTCTTTTATCAAATTAAGTATCTGGGGATGTATTTCGATAATAGGAAGCTTATCCAACGTCACTCTAAAGAAGTCAACAAAGAGGAGGTACTAAGAAGGCGGATGGACTATTTATATTCTTCTCCTGAATCCCTCTCCCCTCACCTCGTGTACGTTGCTGATTATCATAAAGGCGTCGGGATCAATTTCTTTAACCAGATTTGTAACCGTCCCCAATTCCTTTAAGGTTACAATGGTAACAATAACTTCACGTTCAACATTTTTATACAGTCCCCTTGACTTAAGTGCTGTTGCCCCACGGCTTGTCTTTTCCATTAATCCTTTGGCAATTTCCGGATATTTATCAGAGATGACATATACAGCTCTTGCGTAATCGAAACCGTCTATAATGACATCGATAATCCTTGAAGCAATAAATAGAAGGAAGAAAGCATAAAGAGTCAGTGCAAAGGCAGGACGGTCGGGAGAAAGATGTTTGAATTCAATAATGAATCCTGCTATGGCAATAACAACAAAATCAATTATCATTATTGCCATCCCCGGTTTAACACCGAACTTCTTCTGCATTATGGCAGCCACAATATCCGAGCCTGCGGTAGTTCCTTTAAATTTAAATATAATTCCGAGACCAATTCCTAATAGAGCACCTCCTACAAGCACCAGGAACAGGAAATCATTATGAAGCAGATCTTTGATTGTCTGAGTGTCCTGAAGCCTGATATATCCGAAACCCGGAATATCCCCCCTGAAAAAATCTATGAAGAATGAGCTTAGTGTGAAACCGACAAATGTACGGATCCCGAAACTTTTACCCAGGGAAATTATTCCCCATATGAAAAGCGGAATATTGAAAACCCAAATCGTTAATCCAATAGGAATAGTACTATTCGATAAATAATATACAGCCATCGCAAGTCCGCTTACCCCTCCCGGCACCACCCTTGCATCAACCAGGAAAACTCCGATACCAATGGACATCAAGGCTGCCCCTATTGTTATTGCGATATAGTCGATAATAGCCTGTTTTACGGCATGCATTTCACTCATAACATGATAATTTCCGGAAATTAAGATGTAAATATAAACAGTTTGCTATTGTAAAGTTTAAGATATTGTTTCTGATGCGTTAATGCTTTAGCTTGAGCACTCCAACCAGGAAAAATGATATGCCTTCAAAAAAATTCAACTCTGTAGCGGAATATCTAACTTCGGTTACCGGAGATAAAAAATTCCTGCTTGAGGAACTCAGGAATATAATCAGAAGTGCTGCACCCGATGCTGAGGAGGTAATAAGCTATAATATGCCGGCTTACAGACTGGAGGGAATGCTGGTTTTCTTTATGGCGCACAAAAACCACATAGGTTTTTACCCGGGAAGCAAAACAGTAAATGAAGTCTTCAATGAAGAACTCAAAGGTTATAAAACTTCAAAGGGAACTATTCAGCTGCCGATTGACAAAGAATTACCGAAAAGACTTATACAGAGAATCGTAAAATACCGCGTGAAAGAAAATATTGAAAAGTCAAAATTGAAACGCAGCCGGTAAAGGAATAGACTCTGCTGATATATCATTCTTTCGGGGATCAGAAATACCGACTGCACTACATATTCAGCCAATATGTCATCTTTATGAGGAAGATGTTGTCGGGGCGAAGGTCGGTCAGGTTTGTAACTACTTTGCCGAACTGAAATTCCGGATCGGAGTAGCTTTCACTTCTTGTCTGTGTCCATACAAAATACACAACTGAACCAGGCAGATATTCCCACCTGAGTACAGCATTGCCTCTTAAAGAAACAAACTTGAAATCGTTTTCTCCAAGATCAACAGCCTGCGCCGGTCCGTTTCCATCAGGATCGGCTAAATGAGTTTCCGGATTATATGTTGATCCGCCTTCACCGTACATGTTGAATGTATAGGTCCCGGGTTCTCTCAGCTCTTTGTACCTGGCATATTTTCCTGTTGATATAAGAGGTTGGGCATAGAACTGCAGACTCAGATTTGGTGTGAATGTCCAGTTAAGTCTTATCCCGGCTGATAGAGTGTTCTGGTCAAGTTCTCCGAAAACGTATCTCTTCCCGTATGTTTCTGAGGCCAGGGGATCGGTGAAAGTATTTACGTACTGTGAGTTATCAAGGTTTCTGCTGTAAGAGGGACTTATACTTAGCAGCACGTTAGCAGCCGGTCTGTAATCAACTCCCACGCTCACTCCCCAGTTTTTCGAGTTGCCTTCCTGTATATATGAATTATATCCCGCATTGAAGATGATGTTTTTCCTGGTGTCTGTACTTGCAAAGACATCAAACTGGTACCCGGGAAGATTTATCATTATGGGTCCCCCGCGTGTGCCGCGGTCATTTATTGTTCTTGGATTATATGCAGCGTCCATACTTATATCGAAATAATTCAGCGTAGTCATATTGGCAAGTGTAAATACTCCCTGCCAGTTGATCTGACCGTCAAAGTTATAGCTTCTGAATACAGCACCACCGAGTTGAAGACTGCGGAACCAGCTTGTCGGCTCACGCCAGTTATAACCGCTGACAAAATGATAATTAACCAGGTTCGTTCTCCACAAAAATCCCAGGTCGTTTACATCGAATCCGGGAGAAAGCACACCAAGGGCAGTATTAAGGAATACATTGCCCTTCTGCTTGTTGATAGCCAGTCGTCCGCCGTAACCGGAAAGTGATGAGGCTGTACTGTCAAGCTTAAGGAATTTTGAATCGGGTCTCTGAAAATAATGCTGGGAATTCTGCTGCAAATCAAGAATACGCTGCTGTGTTCCACCCACATAACTCATACCTCCCCACCCGGTTAAAACCCACTCTTTATCTTCATCGAGAGCTGTCCATCCGTCAATCCCGCCCGGTAAATGCCTCACTGTTAATTTCATCTTTTAATCTGTTGTCATTGAAGAATCGTTTTGTGATAGTTGAGATAAAACCCAGTCCCTGGGCACCTTCGTTTATTTCCTTCTGAGCGCGGAATACTCCGTAATAGGTTAAGGGTTCTATTTCTGCAGATGACCTTAGACCGCCGGTTGACAAATCGGCGTATTCTCTCTGTGTAACCGCCTGTATTACTCCCATATTTATATCGCCGTCAACTTTACCGGTAAGCTTGGCAGCGCCGAGTATATGGGTACCGTCAGGTACGCTGGTAAAATCGGCATCCGGAACGTTTCCCTGCGGGGTTCGCCCGATCCTCCTGCTGTAAAAGAAATCCGGATTCCCCCAGTTGAAGCCCCAGTTGCTGTTCGCACCGCTATAGCCGAAGTTGAAAATATTTGATCCTTCAATAAAGAAGGGCCTTTTCTCGTCAAAGAAGGTTTCGACATCGCTCAGGTTAATCACCGCAGGATCTATTTCAACCTGGCCGAAATCAGGATTTATTGTTGCATTCAGGGTCAGGTTGGATCCGATACCATATTTCAGGTCGGCACCCAGGCCTGCAGAATACTGCGATCCGTCATTAAAAGGATCGTTGGGAGAATGACCTGTATAGGAAGCCTTACTTGTAACATACGGCAGTATCTCCAGGTTGTTAACAGGTTTTACATCTTTTATACCATTAAGTATTGCGAAACGCGATACAAAACCACTTTCATTCTTAGGAATATATACAAGGTAGTCTCTCTCATGCCTTCTCGCTATGTCGCGTTTGAAATCTATTCCCCAGGTCTGGATGTCAGTCGACTTAAATTTCAGTTGAGAGAAAGGTATCTTCATTTCTGCAGTCCACCCTTCTTTATCAATATGGACTTTGCCTATCCATACGCCATCCCATGTATAATCATCCCATTCATCGTTAAAAAGAACGCCATCTTTCAGGGTACCGGCAGCAGTAATGCCGAAGTAGTTTCCCGATCTTTTATCATTATAGGGATCAAGATAAACAGTAAACTGGTCTGAATTAGCGTCTTCATCTCTTCTGACAAGATTTGCGTAAATCGAGTCAGGTGATGAATCATACATACGGGCACCGATATATAATGCCTCATCATCATAGGCTATATAAACTAATGTTTTTTCACTGGGTGCCTTTCCCTCGTCAGGATCGAGCTGTGTGAAACCCGTAACGTATACGGTGCTTTTCCATATCGGTTCATCAAGCATGCCATCGACTGCTATAGTTGTATTAATTTTAACCGCCGTAATCCTTTCTTCAGGTTTGTTCTCACCGTAACTTAATACTGTTATCAGAACCAAAGCACATATCAATAACATTATCATTCGTTTCATAATACTCCGCAGGTTTTAATCAAAAATTATTTCTGTTTTTTGATATAGATTTCACCGGAGGTGGTCTGTACCTCGATAATACTCCCGCCGCCGTTTAATTTGTATGTCGTCTTTATAGTGTTATGACTTTTATCTTCGGTGGTGATCATGAAGTCCGATTTAATGGGTCTGGAATTATCCTCTCCCCAGGTATCCCATCCTTGTACCTTCGCGACTACGGTTGCTTTGGCGTTCTCAGGAAGATAGAGGGTAACACTCCCGGAACCCGATTGAATTTTGCTGTCAACCTTTGGATCGGGGTTGAGTTCCACGTATACATCACCGCTGCCTGTGTAGCAATCTATACCGCCTTTAATATTCCTGAATGACAGGTTGCCTCCGCCTGTTGTAGCACTTGTTTTCCCGCCGGCGCCTGCAAATGTTACATTCCCGCCCCCGTTGGTTACTTTTACTGAGGACGAGACAGTTTGTACATCAACGTTGCCGCCCCCGGTAGTTATACTTAAGACACCGCCAACATCACCGGTCTTCACATTGCCGCCGCCGGTTCTTACCTTAAGGTCTTTCCTTACGTTAGAAACCTGAACATTTCCGCCGCCTGTATTCAGGACAGCGGTACCGGTGATTGCCCCGATCCGGAGGTCGCCTCCAGCGCTGTTTACTTCGGCATCTCCCTCAACCTTTCCGACCCTTATCTCTCCGCCCGCCGTATTTAGTTCGGTATTACCATTAATATTTTTTGTTTTGATATCACCGCCTGCTGTAATGCATTGCACCTTTCCGGTGATGTCGCCATTAATCTTTATATCCCCTCCGCTCGTATTCAGATCCAGGTTTATTGAAGAAGGAACAGTAATGACAAGGTCTTCGCTGGAATAATCACCGGAGGTTATAGTTAGTGCATTTCCGTTCTGAACCATTTTGAACAATGGAAGATCAGCATCCGGACCTTCATCATATTTAACGGAGACCTGGTCTTTTTCCCAAGTCTCCAGAGTTATTTCACCGTAATTAATTTTAACCTCAATCTTCCCGTTCCTGCCGAGGTTGAAGGATTTTTCTTTTTGCTGAGCATAGGCTGTAAGGATTCCTGCCAGTATGAATATTATTATTAAAAAAAGTTTTGTTCTATATGTTTTCATTTTATTTATACTCCTTAAGTACCGTCTTCGCCTGGTAGCGAATAAAATTGTTGTCGTCATGCTGCACCTTCTGTCTGAGGACAGAAAGGTCTTCATTATTAAATGCACTCCCCTTTTTATTTGCCTGGACAAGCCTGTTCATCGCATCGATCCGCATTCCGGACGACGAATCGTTCTGCAATACATACAGCATGGTGCTTTTTATTGCATCATCGAAGCCGAACTTTTTAAGCAGCTTCATTGCCTCCAGTCTGACTCCCTGATTATTATCATACTTAACCACAGTGAGCAGAGCATTTTTTATTTCAGGATCAGGTTGACTCTGATCGCTGGAATTTATAAGGTTAATTGTATTGAGCCTGGTCCCCGGATTATCTTCATTAAGCATCGAATACGTCAAAACATTCTGCACCTGCGGATCACTTATTTTACCTTTCATATGCATTGGTTTTATAGCATCGAAAGTAAATTCAACCGTCCCGTCCGCAGCATTTTTTGAGATAAACCTGATATCGCTGATTTTGGTATCACCGGAGAGCACAACCTGGTTTTCCTGTTTGTCAGGATTCCGGTTCTCCATTGAATAATGTATTGTTCCTGCCGTATTAAAGATGAAATATCCTGCAATCATTCCTATTATAAGGAATGAGAGGGCTGCAACTGCAAGCTGCGGTGTTAGGAAGAAAGAGGAGGTAAACTTACCCGTTACGTACTCCCAAAATCCGGTTTTCTGCCTTTCTATCCTGAGCTTTGACCTGAGCCCATTCCTGGCCTCACTAAGTAATTTCATATCCGGGTCGGGAAGCTCGTTCTGCTGAAGTGATTCCTTCAGAAGCTTAGCGGAATAAAACTCCGAGCGGCAGAGATCGCAGTTCTTCAAATGCTCCTCAAGTTCTATTTTTTCGCGGCTGTTTATTTCTCCGAAAAAATATTCATCAATAAGATCTTTATATTTTTTGTGATTCATAACTTTCTCCCGTTAAGCGTAATATAGATCGGCCAGCTGCGTCCGCATTTTCCTGACTGCATCGAACAGGTATTTCTTAATAGTTCCTTCACCGCAGCGAAGCATTTCTGCTATCTCCTTCAGCTTGTAGCCTTCATAATGTTTAAGAATAAAAATCATTTTCTGTCTCGGCGACAACGTATCCAGCGCCCTGTTTATATGCTCGGAAATCTCCAAGCTGGTTACGGCCCTCTCGGGAATGGGCTGACTGTCTTCTATTTCGAATCCGCTGTTCATATTCTCATTCTCTTCTTCAGTATGTATAGAGATAAATTCTCTCCTGCTGCTCCTTGTTTTATGTGTAAGGCAGACATTCACAACAATCCTGTACAGCCAGGTCGAGAATTCACTGTTAAACTGAAACTTCTTCAATCCCTTGAAAACCCGGATAAATACATCCTGGTAAATATCTTTTGCGTCATCTTCATTCTTAACATATTTCATAGCCAGCGCAAGTACTTTTTTGTCGTAGTTATATATAAGCTCTTCGAAAGCCGGAACATTTCCATTCTGCGCTCTTATTATTAACTCTGTTTCCTGTTGTGTCATTTATTTATCCGTATCTGTTTCATTAGACTATCACCTCCGGAAAAGGTTGGTAGACGACGTGGAAAATTATCGAAATATGAGAGGAAAGGGGGAAATCATTTGATGAACGTATATTATTAAGGATGATCGGGAAAGAAGCTCTGTTTTTTTATCACTTATCACGCTTGAATCCTATAATGTAACTATTCATTTTGGAGGAACCCTATCTATATAGGAATATGAACCAATGCGTGGGGGACTTAAAATAATTGTTACTCCATCACGGAGACCAGTGTGGAAATATTCAGCAAGTATGACAAAATGGCATACCAGCTCTTTATCAGTATTTTATGAGCCTGTTATCTGCCTTTTATAAGCCTTGTGAAATCAAAATGAGACAACCTGAAAACAGCGAATATATGCAATTTTCGCCTGTAGAAAATATTTACAGTATGACAAAATGGCACACCTCAATATGATACATCGGGTTCAGAGAAATAAGGATTGGTGACCGCTATGTTTTACTTTGTTTCGACCGGAACCATAAACAACTTATAATGGAACGGGCAAGTTCCGGTTTACGAATCAGATTTTAAGAACCTTTTATGCTCGGGAAAATCAGCGGTAGATTTTGTAGATGAGATATTTGTTAGGTGTGATTTTAATATGAAGTTCTGCATTCTGAGGTGAATCTGCCGCTACTTCCCCTTTTTCTTCTGATATAAGCTCCGTAAAGGAAGCCTTCGAAGAATCTAAAGGAACATTAAACTCATCAGTTTCTTTGCCGGCATTAAACACGACGATAAAAAATTCATCGGCGGTTTTTCTGCTGAAGGCAAATGAAGCTTTTTCATCGTTTATGTAGAGTAAATGGAGGTCGCCTTCCCTTAACGCTTTACTTGAATTATGAATTGCAATTATCTTTTTGTAAAAACTCAGAACATCTTTATTAACTTCAACCTTATATCTGCCGAATCCGGTCTTAAAACCTGAGGCAGGAGTTATAACTTCATCGTCGTATTTCAGATCGTCCCATATCATCGGCTTTCTGTCGTGAGGATCATCTGCTCCCCACATACCGGCTTCATCCCCATAGTAGATCATTGGTGCGCCCCGGTAAGTCATCTGGAAAGCTGCAATCATCTTCTGCTTCTCATAATCTTCAGGCGACGGCTTTCCCGGATTATAATTCGGATTTCTGCCATTAGCGTCATGATCATACTCTCTATCGGGATTCTTAATCATCGATGAGAGTCTTTCTGTGTCGTGACTATCTACCAGGTTCTGTAAAAGATACACGTTTTTCTCAGGATAATTTTTGTCAATTTCCTTCAGCTGTTCTACAAACTGTGATGCACTGATCCGGATTGAATCAGCTATAAAGAATTTATTAACAGCGAAGGCAAAGTTGTAATTCATAAGGGCATCGAAGGCACCGTGCTCTGAAATGAAATCGGGCGCGAGTTCCCAAAGCTCGCCAATAGTTATCGCTTCAGGATTTAACGATTTAACCAGCTTTTTCCAGTCCTTCCAGAATCCGATAGGAACATCTTTTGCTACATCCAGCCGCCACCCATCGATACCATCAGACGGATACCCGTCATTATCCGGATCCAGCCACCGTGCTGTCGAGTGGAAAATGTACTGCTTGGGTCCGGCAGTCAGGTCGCTGTCATTTCTGCTGAACTGAGGAAGTGATTTTACATTCGCCCAGCCCTGATAGTCAAATTCATTCTCAGGAGTTTCAGGGTTATCAAAAGACTTTACCTGGTACCAGTCCTTGTATTTTGAATTCTTTCCGTTTTTAATAATATCCTGGAACGCCCAGAACTGAACGCCGGTATGGTTGAAGACCCCGTCAATAATAATTTTCATACCTCTTTTATGAACTTCTGAAATTAACTTCAGGAAGAGCTTATCTGCCGAAGTCCATTTCCAGGTAAGCTGATCGTCCGGAATTTCAGAAGCCATAAGTCTTACGGTCGCCTTCCGGGTCGGGACCAAAATTCACATCGATGTGATGATACGTTGACCCATCATATTTATGCATTGAGACTGCTTCAAAAACAGGATTAAGATATATACCTGTAACGCCGAGTTCCTGAAGATAATCCAGGCGATCTATTATTCCCTGGATGTCACCGCCGTACCTTCTTTCATATATATGTCTTCTAAACCTGGCCGTGGAATCTGTTCTCTGAATCGAATCTACATCAAACCAGCTGCTCGTCCAGGGTGTAATTTTCCAGTCCTGCGGAACATACCTGCTGTTAATAAAAACCTTTGAAGCCTCAGGATCATTTCCTGTATCGCCGTTAGCGAAACGTTCCGGGAATACCTGGTACCAGACAATTCCCTTGGCCCATTCCGGAAATTTCTCCTGCGCAGTCAGTGTGCAGCTTAAGAGAAAAATAAATATCACTAAAATGGTGATGTAATTTCTCATAAGGAAAGTTCTTTTTTCATTTTTGCGAGGGACTCATCAATCGAATGAGGTTTGTAACCAAGCTCTGTTTGTGCCTTCAGTATTAGCAAGCCTGATCTCAAAGGCCGCGGTGCCGCCTGGTTAAGTTCGGAGGTAACGATAGGTGTAATAAGACTTTTATCAAGCAGAAAAAAATCGGCGATCTTCATAGTAAAGTCATAGCGACTGAGGAATTCCTTCCCCCCAATGTTATATATGCCGAATTTCTTATATTCAATTACTTTGCTTATCGCCTGTATCAGGTCGTCAATAAAAGTTGGATTATTCATTTGATCTGTTACAATTCTGATGTGCTTTCCGCTTCTAATTGAATTCACCACCCAGCGCACAAAATCGGGACGGCTGTTATGGGCAATACCGTATAATACATTTGTCCTTAAAATTGTATAAAAGGTTCCGCTTAGTCTAAGAACATTCTCGCTTGCAAGTTTGGTCCTTGCATAATAACCAAGAGGACTCGGTTTATCTTTTTCAGAATACGGTCCTTTTTGCCCGTTAAATATATAATCAGTTGAAATATGAATTATGTGCGCATCAATTACCCTTGAAACTTCGGCAATATATTCGACACCCTTTACGTTAGTTTTCCATGCCTGTTCACGTTCTGTTTCACTAAGGTCTACGTTAGTATAAGCTGCCGCATTTATTATTACATCCGGATAAAAATCATAAACGAGATCTTTTACTTCCTCCCGCTTCGTTAAATCGATCTGCCTGTACTCGGCATCTTCAAATACCGGTTTTTCCTCCACCGAACAGGACAGCAGCTGTATCCCCTGCTGCTTACTGTAAAATTCAACGAGCCGCTGACCGAGCATACCATTTGCTCCGAAGAGAAGTATCCTTTTCTTAATTATATCGTGAGAAAACATCATCCTTCAATCTATTAAAATCATTCAAATTACCATACGAAGCCGCATAACCTGAAGCGGTTACCGCGAACTTTAATGCCGATTCAACCGACCTGTTTTTAATATAGGTATAAAAAAAGATTGCCCCAAAAACGTCTCCGAGACCTACCTGGTTCTTAACCTCTGTTTTGAGTGCGCGCATTTTTTTAACAAAAATATTCCCATCTTTAATGCTGTAACACACAGCACCTCTGCTCCCCCGGGTTTCTAAAAGGTACCTCACATTTGTGTTGAGAACATATTTAATTATTTCCTCCTTACTTTCTGAATCAATAATTGTATATAGCTCTCGCGAATTAACCTGCAGGATATCGATATTCCGAAGCCATCTGTGAAACTGCGGGATCAATCTGAATTCCCTTTCCATTTTGTCATTAAGTCCGCGCGAAAATGTATGAACATCAAAATAAATCAATCCTTTATAATTTTTCCTTATTTCCTCAAGCTGTTCAAGTGAAATATCGAAGCCTGTAATCATATTTATCATTATCCCGTCAAACACATTT
This sequence comes from uncultured Ignavibacteria bacterium, assembly GCA_963774455.1. GTDB lineage: Bacteria > Bacteroidota > Ignavibacteria > Ignavibacteriales > Ignavibacteriaceae > DATFVA01. The sequence goes on along the minus strand of CAVZFD010000002.1, from coordinate 169,105 downwards.
AACCCGTTTGTATTGATATTCAGCCTGCCGGTTATATTTTCATAGATCTCGTCACGCTCCCTGTTATCGTAAATGTTTAGTCGTACTTTAGGGATAATCTCAGTGTAATTAAGATAAGTTCCATCAACCTTATTATAAAGATCACGGAAAAGTACGTCATCTTTTCTATAAGCAGTGCAAAGATATATTTCATCACTTTTCTCTTTGATATTCTGCAGAGTGTTGACTGAATAATAAATTCCGCCCGGTTTAACTTCGTATCCGCCGTTTTGATGGATATGATCTTCAACCGACTGCCCAACCAAAAGTAATTTCATATCATAAAAATTGCTTTGAATTTATTATGCTAAAATCCCTATTTTTTTCCTTATGAAAAAGCTTAAAACATCTGCCGGGGGCATTATTTTTATTCCCTGAGGTTGAACGAAAGAATGTTAATTCTCTCACTAATGCAGGCATATCGGGATGAACCCTATAAAATGGAATTCTATCTTCCTGAAATTTATTATATATTTACCTGATGAATTGAGCTAAATTCAGATAAACAAATCAAATACAGAATTTAAAAAAAGAATGAAAATAGGAATCACCTGTTATCCAACCTATGGGGGAAGCGGAGTAATTGCTACTGAACTTGGTAAAGAACTGGCATTAAGAGGCCATAAAGTACATTTCATAAGCTATGCTCTACCCTTCCGCCTTACGCAGTTTGTTGAAAACGTTGTATTTCATGAAGTAGAGATGAGCAGCTACCCTTTGTTTGAATTTCCTCTGTATAGCCTTGCCCTCGCGAGCAAGATGGTTGAGGTAGCACAGTATGAACAGCTGGATCTGCTTCACGTACATTACGCTATTCCTCACGCGAGCAGTGCCTACCTTGCAAAGCAGATGCTGAAAGATAAACTGGACCTGAAGGTGGTTACAACCTTGCACGGAACGGATATTACCCTGGTTGGTCTCGAGCCCTCATTTCTTCCGCTTGTTAAATTTTCCATTGAGGAGAGTGACGGAGTTACTGCTGTCTCCCGGTTTCTTAAAGAAAAAACACTGACTAATTATGAAATTCAGAAGGATATTGAAGTAATTCCGAATTTTGTTGATACAGAGATATTCAAACCGTCTGACTGCTGCGGCTTCCGCAAGCACATTGCTCCGAATAATGAGAAAGTCCTGATTCACACCTCAAATTTCAGGCAGGTAAAACGAGTTTCGGACACCCTGAAGATACTTGCAAAAGTAATAGAGGAAGTACCCGCAAAGCTGGTACTTGTGGGCGATGGTCCCGACCGGTCTGAATGCGAGAGACTATGCCGGCAGCTGGGCATTTGCGACAATGTGAAGTTCCTTGGTAAGCAGGATGGATTGGTTGAGATACTTAACGCCGCCGATATTTTCCTTATACCCTCACAATCGGAAAGCTTCGGTCTGGCTGCGCTTGAGGCTATGTCATGCGGACTCCCGGTTATCAGTTCAAGTGTAGGCGGACTTCCGGAACTCGTCAGGCATAATGAAACAGGCTATATTGCAGAAATAGGTGATATTGACCGAATGGCGAAGTACACGGTGGATTTATTAACTAACGAAAGGAAATACAGACTTTTTTCTAAAAATGCACGAGAAAGGTCAGTTTCTATGTTCGATAAGAAAGTTGTAATTCCTCAGTATGAAGAATATTACAAAAAGTTTTTAAGCAAATGATAGTATACTGCGCGGGAGCTATAAAAGGAGATTCCTCCTACCAGGAGAGTTACCTGGAAATTATTAATATTGTGAAGAAGGAAGGGCATTCGGCCCTGTCAGAGCTGAATTCTGACTTTAAGCCGGCCTTCCCGCTAAATGAGAAACAGGTTTTCCAGCGTGATATTAAATGGGTTGAGAAAAGTTCTTTAATGATAGCAGAGATATCAGGACCGAGTCTCGGGGTAGGGTTTGAAATTGCCTATGCCCTTTATATGCGTGAAATTCCTGTACTTGCACTTTATGATGCGGAAGTTGAAAAAGTGTCGGCTATGATAACCGGAGGCGATTCGGAACTCCTTTATATAAAACAGTACCACAGTAAAAAAGAGCTTGAGGAAATAATCAGAAGTTTCCTTAAACAGCAGACCTGATATTGACTCCAAAAGAATTTATAACAAAAACCGTTGGGAAAATTTCAGACGAGGGGGTCCGTATTTTTCCGGATGATTTCCTTCCTCCCTGTGAAACTGTTCCAATTAAATTACCTCCCCAGACTCTCATTACCGGTAATGAATTCTTCGGCTCCAGGGAGGTCTTAACTACCGGCGGCAGCCTGTTCTGCCATACCGAATCACTTGCCAGAGCTAAATATCTTGTTTATGCAGCAGTTAAACCGAACAGGGATATTGATGTACCTGTTAAAGACAGAGATATTGATAGTGCGGTTAAGGATTATGAAAAGTACCTGGACACTATTTTAAGGCAGACTGAAAAAGAGTACAGATCTATTTTCCCGGAAGATAAAGATGTTAAGGCCGTAATAAATGAAGTATTCAGACTCCTCAACCTGAAAAGATTATGATGAACCTCAGCGAGAATATATATAATTACCTGAGCAGTCTTTACGGGAAAGCATCTGCAGATCTTTATGACGAATTCGCCGGCAGCGAACCGCGGAAGTATATTCGTATAAACCGTCTAAAATCGTCTCCTGATATTTTAAAAGCGCTGCTTAAAAATAATTACGGGATAAGTTCTGAAATCGTTCCGGAGGTACCTAATGCATTGCTGATAATTGAAGACGAAAATAGCTTGCTTGGTAAAACTATTGAGCATATTTCGGGACTATATTATATCCAGAGTCTCTCTTCAATGCTCCCCCCTCTTGTTCTGAATCCGGCAGAAAACGATATTGTGCTCGATCTATGCGCAGCTCCCGGATCCAAGACAACGGAACTTGGTGAACTGATGAACAACCGCGGAACCCTGATATCCAATGAGATACAGAATGACCGCTTAAGGATGCTTGTTTTTAATATTGAAAGAATGAATCTCATTAATACGGGCATCATTCATTCAAAGGGCGAATTTCTCAGCAAGGTATATGCAGATCATTTTGATAAGGTGCTTGTTGATGCGCCATGCAGCGGACTCGGGATCATCCAGAAAAAGGGGGAGGTTGGCGACTGGTGGTCGAAGGAAAGAGCCGAAAGCTTGGGAGAGCTTCAGCTGAGGCTGCTCATTGCGGCCGTAAAGATGACCCGGCCGGGCGGAGAGATAGTTTATTCTACCTGTACCCTTACAGTAGAAGAAAACGAAATGGTTCTTGATACGGTGATGAAGAAATATCCTATTGAAGTAGTGGATATAAACCTCCCTTTTAATGCAGAGGATGGGATCATCTCATATAATGAATTCAGTCTGAATCCTGGGCTTAAAAAAGCAAGACGCATCCTGCCATGGCAGTCCGGGTCCGAAGGATTTTTTATTATTAAGCTTAGAAAAACCGGTGAAACCGAACCCCCGGAACAGGTTCTACCGCGGCAAAGAGATATCAGGTTCCTTGGGCCGAAATCGAAGGAGTTAATAATGAAGCTGGAGAAGCTCTCCTTCATTTTCGGAATAGATATGGATGTGTTTGGCAAATACCGGTATTACTTCAGAAACAATGATATCTTTTTTATAACCGTAGATTGGCAGGATGAGAATCCTGGAATGTTTGAGAGAATAGGAATTAAATTCGGGACAGTTGACCGCAATAACGAGATCGTCCTGCATACAAATGCCGCCCAAGTACTTGGAGATTCGATAACTAAAAGTATATATCAACTTGAAAATCAGGATGAACTTAAGTATTATCTTGAAGGCGGGACTATAAAAAAGGATACCGGAAATTACGGGCAGTATGCTGTGAAGTACAAAGATCTTCTTCTTGGAACAGCAATCGTTTCGAAAGCCGGAATCAAAAGCCGCTTCCCCCGCTCAAGACGAACCCAGCAAATTCTCAAAGACTTTTAATAAAAACAGCGGTCTGGTTTTGGCCACTGACGGACCGCTGTTTATACAATACTTTTTACTTTTTCCTTTTTACTTTTTACTTTTTACTTTTAATTTTACACATCATAATACAACGCAAATTCATACGGATGAGGCTGCAGGGCCATTGGTTTTATTTCCTTATCTACCTTATATTTTATCCAGGTTTCTATAACATCCTCTGTAAACACGTCGCCTTTCATCAGGTATTCGTGATCATTCGCCAATGCTTTAAGAGCTTCACCAAGGCTTCCGGGAGTAGAAGGAACATTTGCCAGTTCTTCCGGCGGCATATCGTAGATATCTTTATCGAGAGGTTCTCCCGGATCTATCCTGTTTATTATTCCATCAAGTCCTGCCATCAGCATTGCCGAAAAAGCCAGGTATGGATTGCACGATGGATCGGGGCAGCGAAACTCAACCCTTTTTGCTTTAGGACTGGAAGAATACATAGGGATCCTTATCGATGCACTTCTGTTGCGCTGTGAGTATGCAAGGTTAACAGGAGCTTCAAATCCCGGGACCAGACGTTTATATGAATTTGTTGTCGGATTTGTAAATGCAAGCAGAGAGGCAGCATGCTTTAGGAGTCCGCCGATAAAATAAAGTCCCATTTCGCTTAAACCGGCATAGCCCGTCCCAGCAAACAGCGGTTTGCCTTTTTTCCATAAACTTGTATGAACGTGCATTCCGCTTCCATTGTCGCCGAATATCGGTTTAGGCATATAAGTTACAGTTCTGTTATTCATCCTTGCAGTGTTTTTAACAATATACTTGAACATTAAAAGCTGATCAGCAGCCTTAACAAGAGGCTGGAAACGGAGATCTATTTCACACTGTCCACCGCTGGCTACTTCGTGGTGCTGGGCTTCAACATCAATACCGCTGTTGATAAGGTTTAATACCATTTCATTACGCAGGTCCATAAGAGCGTCGGTCGGGGGTACAGGGAAATAACCTTCTTTGTATCTCGGCTTATATCCAAGGTTAGGACTTTCCTCCCTGCCGCTGTTCCATCTACCTTCAACAGAGTCGACCATATAAAAGCTGCCGTTCGGCTGTGAATCAAATTTAACATCATCAAAAACGAAAAACTCGGCTTCGGGTCCAAAGTAAACTGTATCAGCTATCCCGGTTGAGTTTAAATATGCAGTAGCCTTCTGAGCTATGTTGCGGGGACAGCGGGAATATTTTTCTTTTGTAGCAGGCTCATATACATCACAAATAAGACTTATAGTAGGAGCTTCGATAAAGGGATCCTGGAACATTGTATTGGGATCAGGAATTATTAACATATCCGATTCATTTATCGCTTTCCATCCTCTTATTGATGAACCGTCAAATCCAAAACCATCATCGAATGAACCGCTGTCAAGCTGTGAAGAAGGTACCGTGAAATGCTGCCACTGACCGGGAAAATCCATAAACTTCAGATCCACGAACGAGATCTTCTTGTCTTTTATATACTTTAAAACATCATCAATAGGGGTGGTTTGTTTAGCCATAATGCTCCTTAAGTTTTTATTATTTGATATCTAAAACAGTTGTTTCTTTTATAGTCGATAATACAAAGGTAGTCTTCGTAGCTGTCACTCCCGGCCACGACTGTATTTCACCCAGAAGCTTCTCAAGCGACCCGGTATTTTTTGTTATTGCTTTTAATAAATGTGAACCTTCACCGAGTACCGAATGGCATTCAAGGATTTCAGGTATATGGTCGACTTTATTAAGAAGAGTTTTATAATGTTTGGAAGATTCCATCACCACAAGTATGTATGCCATTATATCATAACCAAATGCTTTCTTGTTCAGCTTGGTATAATATCCTTCAATTATTCCATTCTCCTCAAGCTTTTTTAATCTCTCACTTACTGAAGGAATAGATAAGCCTACCTCCTCAGCTACCTGGTTTCTCTTCGTTCTTCCATTATTCTGCAGAAGATTAAGTATCTTAATATCTAAAGCGTCAACCACTTGTTACCTTAATTATTTAGTTATTTATGAAAATATGACTGGAAATATAAGGTGGGGAGACTAATGATGCAAATGTTTTAAATCATATTAGACGATTTTTATGGCAAACCTATAAAGAAGCCGAAACTACTTTAAATATCAATGGATCCTGTTAAAAAGAGATTTCTCAATCTATTAAACGTCATCAACCATATCTAACGAGGCGCACTTAATCGCCTTTTCAGCCACTCATTTTGTCGTTTAAATTCTAAAGTGCTTTATTCAGGTGTATCTATTTTATTAAATGATACAATTAACTTTTGGCTTTTTTTATACCGTATAGGGTGAATGCTTTGCCTTCGGCTTTCACTTTTTTGAAGAGGTCGAGGTTTACTTGCGGTCTTTCCTGGAGTTGATGATAGAGGTGGTATTGTACGGCAATATTATTCAGAGATTTGATCCTCATCCCGGCAAGTTCCAGTCTGTACTGGATATCGGAGTCCTCTCCGATTGATGGAGCTTCATACCTTTCGTCAAATCCATTTATACGAAGAAGATCCTCCTTGTTTATCGAGAAGTTGCAGCCCAGGAGTCCTCTTGGTTTGTTGTTGAGGATATTGCGAAGGGTTTTGTTTTTTACATAAAATCCTTTTTCAACGTAATTTGATTTCCCGAACAGTCCATCCTTTACAAGCTTCATAGTATTCTTTTCCAGCCAGCCGTGTTTAACCATCCCCGGTGTAAGCTGACTGCTGATCTTTTCAGAAAGGTTGACTCTTCGGCCGGTAAGGCAGAGGTACTTATTCCGGTATTTCGAATGTTCATTAAGGAATTCAGAATGCGGAATACAATCGCCGTCCATAAAAATCAGGTAATCAGAATGAGCAGCTTCTATAGCTTTGTTCAATATTTTATTTTTTCTGAAGCCTTTATCCTCGTGACTGACGTGTATTAAGGGAAAGGAAAGTGCGGGGGTGATTTTTTTCAGATTTTCTGCGAAGGCTTCGTTTGAACCATCGTCAGCAATCACGACTTCAAAATCCCACATAGTCTGCCGCTCGAGTCCCGCCAATACCAGTTCGAGAAAATCAAACCTGTTATATACCGAAATGACTACAGCAGTGTGGAACATTAGTCTATTTACCCGCAGTTTTATTCTTACGCAATTTATCCTTTTCTTTTTTCCTGTCGTATGCCTTTTTATCTTTTTCTACCTTAGGGGGCTTATTTGGGACAGGAATTCTCGTTTTTTTCTTTTCTATTTTTATTTTATCAGCCATAAAACCCTTTAGAATTTATGTCAGAAAATCGCATAAATAAAGGGTGCCAGAGCGGAACCCTGCGTGAGAATGATTAGTCCCCCCAGCAGCAGCAGAAATATGATTATAGGAGCGAGCCACCATTTCTTTCTTACACGAAGGAACTGCCATAACTCCGATAATATAGATAATTTGCTCATTTAAAATTGTCTTTCATAAGTTGTGGGATCGAACGGTTTCTTTTCTCTCTTCTCCCAGTAAGTATCCGCTGAATGATCGATTCTTAAATTCAAAAATCTTTTATTAAAAATCATTGCAATAAGTTTTACGATTGTTATCCCAAAATAAAAAAGGATGGACAGAATTACACGGGTCATAATCCAGCCGAGAACTATAGCAAAGGACATCCATACTTTATTAACGGGTTTAAGGATTACGGGGAATAGCAAGCCTGCCAGTATAAACGCTGCCCCGATAGTTCCCCATACAGGATAGGATGTTTTACCTGTCAACAGCAATATGGCCGCAATTACAAGAAGAACTATTCCGATTGTTAAGCCGAACTTTCTGAGATCGGAAGGTAATTCTTTAATATTTTTTATTTCGCTGAAAATTTCTTTCATAGTTAGTCCAGTTCAAATTCTTTCTTCCAGTCGGTATCTTCCACAAGCTCCTCCTGATCACCCTTATCCAGCAGGAAATTTCCCATCACAAGGTAATCCATATCCGTGCGCATAAAACATTTATAGGCGTCAGCGGGAGAACATACGATTGGTTCGCCCCTTACATTAAAGGATGTATTTATCAGCACCGCACTACCGTAGTTTTCCTCAAACTTCGAAATAAGTTGATGGAAAAGCGGGTTGGTTTCCTTGTGCACAGTCTGGAGTCTTGCGGAATAATCAACGTGAGTAATAGCAGGAATATCGGATCTTACAATATTAAGCTGCTGAATTCCGAATAGCTTTTTCTCTTCATCGGTCATTTCTTTTCTTCTTTCTTTTTTGACATCAGCAACCAGCAGCATATACGGAGAATCTTTATCGGTCTCAAAGTATTCAGAAACTTTTTCTCCAAGCACAGCTGGCGCAAAGGGGCGGAAACTTTCACGGAATTTTATTTTAAGATTCATAACCGACTGCATTTTTGATGACCGGGCATCTCCCAGTATCGATCTTGCCCCGAGCGCCCTTGGTCCGAACTCCATTCTACCTTCAAACCAGCCTACTACTTTTTCATCAGCAAGTATTGAAGCTACTTTGTCAGGCAGTTCTCCGTTCTCAAGTTTTTTATGCCTGATATTATTCTCTTTGAGAAAACTCAGGATATTCTCATCATTATATTCGGGACCAAGATAAGAGCCCTTCTGCGAATCCATACCATCAGACGGAATCCGCTCATTTCCAAGGTACTGGTACCATCCAAGCAGCGCCGCGCCCAGCGCACCCCCGGCATCACCGGCGGCAGGCTGGATCCATATATTTTCGAAAGGACCTTCACGAAGAAGCTTTCCGTTTGCTACACAGTTGAGAGCAACTCCCCCGGCGAGACAGATATTCTTCATACCTGTTTCCTTATGAACGTGCCTGCCCATCTTAAGTACAATCTCTTCCGTAACATCCTGAACGGAGCGGGCAAGATCCATTTCCTTTTGAGTTAGTTTCGATTCAGGTTCTCTGGGGGGGCCGCCGAACAGTTTGTGAAACCTGTCGTTCGTCATTGTTAGTCCCGCACAGTAATTAAAATAATCCATATTCATCCTGAAAGAACCATCATCTTTAACGTCGATCAATTCCTTAAGGATAAGGTCTTTATATTTGGGTTCACCGTAGGGTGCGAGTCCCATCACCTTATATTCACCCGAATTTACTTTGAAGCCTGTATAGTAGGTAAAAGCGGAATACAGCAGACCGAGCGAATGCGGAAAAGTTATATCAGCAATAAGCTCAACGTGATTATCTTTACCGGTTCCGTAGCTTGAGGTTGTCCACTCACCCACTCCATCCATAGTTAATATTGCAGCTTCTTTAAAAGGTGATGGAAAAAAAGCGGAAGCGGCGTGAGACTCATGATGTTCAGGAAAAATAACCTTTCCCTCATAACCGAGATTATCCTTTATCAACTCTTTCATCCAGAGTTTCTCTTTAATCCAGAGGGGCATAGCCTTAATGAAGGATTTTATCCCGACAGGTGCGTATGCCAGGTATGTTTCAAGGAGTCTTTCAAATTTCAGGAAGGGTTTATCATAAAAAGCGACAATATCCAGGTCATTACTCTGTATCCCTGCATAATCCAGGCAGTATTCAATAGCTTTTGCAGGAAAATTATGGTCGTGCTTCTTGCGTGTAAATCTTTCTTCCTGAGCGGCAGCAATTACCTCTCCGTCTTTAACCAGCGCAGCGGCGCTGTCATGGTAAAAAGCCGATATTCCGAGTATATTCATTCCGGTCTTCAATTATTTTACCGTTAAAAATAGATTTTTAACGGGCATTTTACAAAGTAAAAAAGAAGAAATGGCTTAACCGCAGCTGTTTTGCCCCATAATCGAAGAAAACTTCATTAAAGGTCATTTTTTTAGAACCATTTTTGTAAAAAATTCATTACATTAGTAGAGCAGAACTGCTATTACCATGTTTAAAAAGAAATATCACCAACATCAAAAGGATCAAAAATGAAACAAATATACCTGTTTTTAATTCTGATAATATTTGGAGTCAGTATCACAACCAACGCCCAGTTTAAGGAGTGGGGCTCAAAATTCGGAGCAAGATACAGTCTCCTTCTACCTCAAAACGAATTTCCGAATGTTGGCTTCGGCGGAAACGACGATTTCGCATTTGACAACTACACAATTTCATACTTGCTGGAAGGATTTGTCGGTTTCGAACTGACTCCTGCATTTGAACTGGATATTAATGCAGGTTATGGCTCATATGCTGGATTTCAATTTAATTACAAAGGGTATTATAAATCAGAAATAATACCTGTTGGTTTAAGATTCAGGATCGCTCCGTTTGATCTTACCGGGTGGAACCCTTATTTCTACCTTGGCGGCGGAATAATGCATTACAGCAACAAGTACCCCGAACTAAACAATAATCCATCACCACAAGCTGTAAAATCTGAAGGATGGACAGGGCATTTCCCCATAGGTATAGGAGCTGAATTTGCCTTAAGCGATATGGTGCTTGCCGACTTTTCTATCGGCGGTGCATATTCCTCAGGATTTGATCTTAATAACTATGACAACGGAAGTAATATTGTCGACGCTTACTACAACGTTTCACTTGGTTTAACTATTACCGGTGAAAGCTGCAGCTCTGACAGAGATATGGACGGATTGGGTAAATGCGAGGAAGAGAAACTTGGTACCAGTCCCCGTAATCCTGACACCGATGGCGACGGTTTGACAGACGGTGAAGAAGTCAAGGTATACAAAACCAAACCTTTGTTAACCGATACCGATCTCGACGGTTTGAATGATTTTGATGAAGTAAAGAAATACAAGACAGATCCATTAAATCCTGATACTGATAAAGATGGTTTGAATGATGGTGAGGAAGTTAATAAGTACAAGACTGATCCGTTAAAAGCCGATACAGATAATGACGGACTGAATGACGGTGATGAAGTTATAAAATGGAAAACTGATCCTACCAATCCTGACACTGACGGCGACGGTCTCTACGACGGCGAAGAAGTTAAGACATTCTCAACCAACCCGTTAAACAAGGATACTGACGGCGACGGCTTATCAGATTACGATGAAGTTACAACCTACAAGACCAACCCTCTTGTTAAAGATACCGACGGCGGAAGCATTGATGACGGAACAGAAGTTAACCGCGGAACCAATCCTCTGGATGCTGAAGATGACGTGGTTAAAGTTGGTGTTCCGATGATCTTGAAAGGTATAACATTCGCAACAGGAAAAGCAGACATTACTCCTGAATCAGAAAATACCTTAAGGAAAACACTTAAGACATTGCAGTCATATCCGGATATTACAGTTGAAATATCTGGTTATACAGATAATGTCGGCAGTGAATCTTCCAACCAGAAACTTTCTGAGAGAAGAGCTAATTCAGTAAGAGACTGGCTGGTTCGCCAGGGTGTTAATCCCGATAGAATCAAAGCAGTCGGTTACGGCGAATCCAATCCTGTAGCAACCAACGCTACCTCTGAAGGAAAACAGGAAAACAGAAGGATTGAGTTCAAGCGAATTAAGTAATCGTTCTAACTTCTAATAAAAGGCCGTCTCATAAAGACGGCCTTTTATATTTTAAAGATCTGGTTCTTACTAATTATTATTTAAGGTATCGTTAGGGTAAACGATTTACTGATTTTCAGTTTGAAAAATCATAGTTGGGGTTTTAAGGGACGCATTCGAATTCTATTCTATTCACGGTCATAAATTAAAAGTTTTTTTTAATTGTTTAAAAATATCATCCGGATTAAGATCATTTATCCCGATGTCTTTTATTATTGAAGTAATAAACTCAGGATCTTTTTTAATCTCGGTAAGAGTTTCTATCAAATCTTCCTTCACTTTCTCAGGTAAGTCTTCATTCTCCTCGTCTGTAAGTGCTAAGGTAAGACGTATGATATCATTTCGGTGTTTTTTAATATCTTTACTATCAATTTTCTCCCCATTTCTTTTTCGTCTTTTCAAGTCAAGGTGTGCAGTAGCTTTCAAACAAATTAAAGAAATTATGGAAGCGATCGGGATGCCATCAATTACTTCAGCATTTTTGAGTGTAAAACTATAAAATTCATCGTCCAACAAAATTGCTGATAGGCTTGAAACGTCTTCTTCGATTGGTAAAGGAGTAAGATGTACATTATCACCTAAATTTAGTTCGGGATTGCGGGAGAATAGCTCTAATTGCCACGGGAATGAATCATCTTCCGGATCCTTGAACCTGTAATATATTTTTTTACCAGAACTTTTTTCCTGTATTATGGTACTTTCCTTGTTTTATGAATTCCCAGAATTTTTCCACGAAATCAACAGAATAAGTCTCAACAATCAAAATAATATCCAAGTCCTTAGTAGCCCGGAAATCCAAACCTGCATTTTCCAGTTGCCTGGCACAGGCTGTACCGCCAATAAGTAAATAATTTTTGGAATATCCTTTAAAATGATCCTTAAATTTATCCAGCCCTTTTACCATAAATTCTCTAATAATTTATGTAATTCACCCTTTACACGTTCATTTGGATTATCTTTTAAAATCAAAAATAGAGAAAGAGGATCTACAACACCATTCTCCGCTAAAATGCCCGGATCATATTTCCAAACCTGTATAGTTGTATTTGCATCCGGAAAGTTGATTAGATTAACTCTATCTCCTTTGACAATAGAACGGAATGACTTATAAAAAACTGCAAATATATTTTCATCTGCAGCAGCAATGTCAGTATAATAGGACAGAGCATTTATTCCGGTTTTATAGAAGCAGTTAAAATTATAGTTTTCGTCAGTGTGGTATTCTTTATCGACAGGATTTATCAAATATGTTTGAGCTTCCTTCCATATCTGGCTTTTGTTTTTTTCAAAATACAATCGCCTTTCTTTATTGCCTTCAATCTCACAGAGATCAAATTTAGCAAGAACATCTGCAGCCCGGGTTATAGTCATTGCACCATAATTTAATTTTTTTGCGATTGCCTTAAAATTTATTCCTGTTAATTCCTTTCCCAAAAGGAAATAAAATAATAAACACTGAGCGGCAGGGTAAAGCTTTTCTGCTTTTTTAACCTGTGCTTTACTATACTCTTTAAAATCAATTAATAAGTTAGGAATATACATCTGTCTGCCCGGGACAATAAAACCTATTTTCTTATCAACCAGTCTTTTACGATTGTATTGTTCCATATTATTTATAACAAACACTACAGGCTTTTGAAAAACTTTCCCAATGATTTCACCTTGCTTTAGATATTGCTTCGGTGTTAGTTCCGGTTTAACAGCGAAGATAAAGTCATGTCCCAACAACTCCCCTATTTTTAGATTCTTCTTTAAATATAATGGGAGTTTTTCTAATTCTTTTTTACCAGGAATTTTTAAATTTAGTTCAATTCCCAGTGTTTCTTTTATATATTCCTGAATGTCATCCATTCTAAAATTATTGATGATATCATAGATATTGCACGATATCATTAGTAATGATATCGTGCAAATATAATGATATAATCTTATAAATCAATGATTTATCGAGTATAAACAGATAATTATAACGCCCTTTTTATTTATTTTTTAAGGTATTTTTCGTACCAGGATTTTCTTAGCTGATCGACTTCTTTTCTGTGGGATTTCAGGAAATGATCTCCTCCTTCGAATATTACAAGCCGGTATGTTTTCTTTTCTTCAGAAAATTTCCTGGCAAGCTCAATCGTCTGCTGCACCGGCACCATATCATCATCACCCCCATGCATCAGCAGGTAAGGTATATCGGGAAGTATCCTGGTAAAAGTTATAGCAGATCTTTTTTTAAATTCTGAAGCAAAATTTCCCTTGCTGATCTTTTCACGGTAATACTCCTCTGCTTTCGAACCTGAATCTGTAAGTGCTTTTAGGTTGCTGATAGCTCCGCTCAACACGGCACACTTAAAATCGTATTTCTCCTTAAGCAGAATAAACGTCATCATTCCTCCCCTGCTCCATCCCTCCACAGCAGCATTGGTAACATCTATAAATTCAAGTTCTTCAGCCAGCGGGAAAAGATTCTTAATATCATTTATCTCACTTCCCCCCAGTTCTTCTTTTCCCTCCCCGCCGTCATTACCCCTGTACTGTGATGCAAGGACAGCATAGCCCCAGCTTGCAAGCTGCCCAAACATTCCTCTTGCTGTAAACCTGTCGATGGCTCCTTTGTCGCCATAACCGCCGCGGTTCCATATAACCAGCGGGACTTTTTTCTCTGCAGGTATCTCAGAGGGATAGGCAAGGTAGCCTTTAACTTTTAATCCGTCAGACAGGTATGTTATCTTTTCAACTACCGAAGAATTAATAATTTCATTTCCCCATCCGCTGACTGCCATTTTAGCCTGGATCTGATTTAAAATTATTTGTTCTCTATGAATTATATTTGAGTTCATAGTAATTTAATATTGTCATTTTTATTTTATACAACTTAATAATTCTTTAATAGTTCTCATACAAGCTGAATCAACCAGATGCCTAAAAATCAAAAACCTGAACAAAAACCGGCCAAAAAGGATATACCTGCTGTATATAAGATTACTGCACTTATAATAATTGCAGCCGTGGCAGTATATTTTATATTCGTTTATACAGGAAATAAAGCGACTAACCCCGACGAGGAATATATGTTTAAGAAAAACGGAGAACTTAATAATTTCTTCAGATTCAGGGCAGGTTAAAATAGATATACAGATCGCAAAAACAGAATTCGACAGGCAGCTGGGTTTAATGTACAGGAAAAGTATGGATGAGAACCAGGGAATGCTTTTTATTTTCCCCGATGTTCAAACCAGAAGTTTCTGGATGCGGAATACTGAGATCCCCCTGGATATGATCTTTATTGATCCGTCAAAAACTATCCTTAATATTGCAAAGAATACAACTCCCTACGCTGATATATCTTATACATCGAACGGACCTGCGAAGTATGTGCTGGAAGTAAAAGGCGGATTTGCAGACAGGCACAAAATTTCAGCCGGCGATAAATTAGAATGGACCGAAACTCAGTGATCGCTGCCGAATAGTTCTCTTTCAACCAGCTCACAGATTATATGTCCCGCTGTTATGTGCCCTTCCTGTATTCTCTGTGTATTTGAAGAAGGTATAGTTACTGAAATATCGACTTCGGATTTTAATTTTCCTCCGTTGCCGCCAAGAAACGATACGGTCTTCATACCCTTTTGTTTTGCTGCCTGCACAGCTTTTAACACATTAGGTGAATTGCCGCTGGTTGAAATTGCCAGGAGAACATCGCCTTTATTTCCAAGCCCTTCAACCGAGCGGGCGAATACATTCTCAAAGCCTATATCATTTCCGCCGGCAGTGAGGTTTGAAGTATCTGTTGTAAGTGCTATGGCTGGAAGAGCGGGTCTTTGAAGGTCGTGACTAAGTCTTATTACGAACTCCGCAGCGATATGCTGGCAGTCGGCTGCGCTACCCCCGTTGCCGCATAATAAAAGTTTATTGCCCGACCTGAATGAGTCCGTAAGTAATTCTGCTGCTTTCATAATGTCGTTAAGACATTTTTCACCCATCGCTTTTTTAGTATCAGAACTCTCGTTAAGGGATTCGATTATAAATTTCTTTTTATCCAATGTTTTCTTTCTGAAATAAAGATTTATTTATATGCTGACCGGCAGATTTATATGAACAGCTTCGGCAAATTCTTTTATATAGTCCCAGTTATTCTCTGATTCGAAAAAATTTCCTGTTACTATAATTTTTGCTCCGCTTTTAACTTTTGCTCTCGCTGCAGCGGGGGTTTTGATTCCTCCCCCGGCAATTACAGGGATACTGCATTTCTCTGATACTGCCCTGATCATTTCATCAGGGACTGAATTTTCAGCACCTGATCCTGCTTCAAGATAAATGAGTTTCATTCCCAGGTACTCAGCAGCAAGTGCAGTAGCAGCTGCTATTCCGGGTTTATTTCTGGGCAGGGGCATACTGCCGCTCATATACTGTGCAGTCGTAGAAACACCTGATTCTATAAGCATATACCCGGTTGCTATGGGCTCAATACCTGTTTTTTCCACAAGGGGTGCGGCAAGAACGTGTTTTCCTATAAGATGCTCGGCGTTTCTGCCGCTGATCACCGAGAGGAAAAGTATCGCGTCTGCAGGTTTGTACACCTGGCTAACATCACCAGGAAAGATAATAGCGGGCAGGGATGTATTTTCTTTAACTATCTTAATACAATTCTCAATGTCTCCGTTGAGAAGCAGACTTCCGCCCACAAGGAAACCGTCAACGCCTGAGATGCTGCAGTGCCTTACAAACCTGGAAAGTTTTTCCTCATTGAAGCTATCAGGATCGATCAGTAGAAGGTAAGCGGCACCTTTCTGTTTGATAGTATTTAAAAGATGATCGTAAGTTTTCATTTAGAATATGCCGAAATGCGTATTTTGAATATAGGGATTTTGCCCAAGAGAAAAAAGATTGAGCTTAACCTGACTGATTTTAATCCTTCAGACTCAGTGAAATCCTGCCTCTTTCAGCATCTACAGCAATAACCTTCACATTAATAATATCACCAACACTTAATTCTTCAAGCGGATTTTTAACATACTTATCAGCAATCTCTGAAATATGGAGGAGACCATCCTGCTTAACCCCTATATCCACAAATGCTCCGAAATCAACTATGTTCCTTACAGTTCCTTTAAGTCTCATCCCCTGCCGCAGGTCTTCCATCTTCAACACATCGCTTCTGAGTATCGGCTTTGGGAGTTCTTCGCGCGGATCGCGTCCCGGCTTCTTCAGGTTTTCAATAATATCTTTGAGCGTGGGTTCGCCAATCCCGATTTCCTCAGCAAGTTTATTCATTCCTTTCTGCTTTACAAACAGATCTATAAGAGCTCCTGATTCGATTACCTTGCTTAAAGGGATGTTGAACATTTTTAGCAGCTTTTCTGCAGCCTGGTACGACTCGGGATGGATGAAAGTATTATCGAAAGGGTTGCCGCTTCCGGGTATTTTGAGGAAACCGGCCGATTGTTCAAATATTTTATCGCCCAGTCCTGAGACTTCTTTAAGTTCAGCCCGGCTGGAAAACCTTCCCTTTTTTTCACGGTATTTTATGATGCTGTCGGCAATTCTTTTATTTAGTCCCGATACATAATTAAGCAGTGAGCCTGAAGCAGTATTCAGATCAACTCCCACGTAGTTAACGCAGCTTTCAACCACATTATCCAGCTTATGGGAGAGTAACTTCTGATCAACGTCGTGCTGGTACAAACCTACGCCTATTGATTTGGGATCGATCTTCACCAGTTCTGAAAGAGGATCGAGTATCCTTCTTGCAATAGAAATGTTTCCGCGCTGACTGGCTTCCAGGTCGGGAAATTCTTTTTTAGCTGTTTCAGAAGCCGAATAAACAGATGCACCCGCTTCATTAACTATTATATAATGACAGTTTAAATTCTTTTCTTTTATCAGTTCCGCAACCAGGAATTCCGTCTCCCTGCTTGCCGTACCGTTTCCAATAGCAATTACTTCAACTTTATATTTATTAACAAGACCCGTAAGTATTTTTTTTGCTTCTTCAACCTTATTCTGCGGCGGGTGAGGATAAATTGTTGTACCTTCAAGGTACCTGCCTGTTTCATCAATCACCGCTGCCTTGGAGCCGGAGTAGAATCCCGGATCAATTCCCATTATCATTTTTCCCGATAGCGGGGGCTGCAGAAGCAGCTGCCTAAGGTTCGACGCAAATATCTCGATGGCATGAAGATCTGAAGTTTCTGTGAGCAGATTTCTTATTTCTCTTTCTATGGAAGGGTAAATCAGTCGTGTAAAAGAATCTTTTGCTGTTTCATCCAGGATATCCTTAAAAACTGAATCCTTTGATTCAAAAAAAGCATTTTTAATGTTCAGGATAACATCATCGTGCTCAAAAGAAAAAGTAACCTTCAGCGTTTTTTCCTTTTCACCCCGGTTCAGGGCTAGCACCTGGTAAGGTTTGATCTTCTTGATATCAATACTGAATTCATAATAGATTTGGTAAATCTCTTTTCTATCTCTTTCTTTCAGCTTTTCATTGGTCTTCTCTTCCTGCTTCCCTTTTGCCTTTTCAGATTTAACCAGCGAATTCGCAAGAAGGTATTCCCTGACCTCTTTACGCACTTCAGCGGTATCACTTATCATTTCGGCTATAATATCCTTTGCTCCCTGAAGAGCTTCTTCAATATCATTTACTCCCGCTTCAGCATTTACAAATTCGGATAACTTTTCTTCAAAATTTCCTGTGAACTGGGGGTTCTGCAATATGAACAACGCAAGGGGTTCAAGTCCTTTTGCCTTTGCTATCGTTCCCCGGGTTTTACGTTTAGGTTTATACGGAAGGTAAATATCTTCAAGCTCCTGCAGCTTAACGGCAGCGTTCAGCTTCTGCCTCAGCTCATCTGTAAGCTTTCCCTGCTCTTCAATACTCTTAAGAATAGCTTCCCTTCGTTCTTCAAGGAGAGTAAGATAATTGAGCCTGTCCTCAATTTGGCGAAGGACCTCCTCATCGAGTCCCCCGGTATGTTCTTTTCTGTATCTTGCAATGAAAGGGATTGTGGATCCCTCGCTGAATAGTTTAATTACTGCTTCAACCTGTTGAACTTTTACTTTTAATTCAGAAGCGATTGCTGACGGTATGTTCATCCTATCCTGTCATTTAATTGAGTGGCAAAAGTATAAATAAAGATTGATACAATTCAATAAGAAACAAACTTTTGAAGAAAATATTATCCCGGAAGCGCTGCTGATCTTGTTCTATTCACCGCCATCCAGCTGCTTCTCTTACAAGAACTAACTGCATACTAAACGCGCACTAATTCCGCTCTAAATGCGCACTAAATGCGCACTAAATGCGCTTTAAATACTACCCTCACATATACACAAATACAATCCTTTTAAGCCATCAGACTTCGGGGAAAGACTGTATCCTATTTCACCGCAAGGTCTTGTTTAATTGTAATTTTTTGAATAATCAATTAAGTTATCTGACAGGATTATCAATTATTTAACTTAAAATAACCAGAATATGGTTTTCCGGTTAGCATCAGCTAAACCGCAATGAATTCATATTCTGCGGAATCAATCTTAAAGAGGAATCCTTAGATGGCTAAAGAAAAAACTAAAAAAGACGAAATGAATGAAATCGAAACCCGGGAATGGCTCTATTCGCTGGATTATGTATTTGAACATGGAGGTCCGGAAAGAGTAAAAGAACTTCTACATCAGCTTCAGATAAGGGCGCATAAAGCGGGAGTTGATATCCCCTTTTCAGCAAATACACCCTATATCAATACGATTGTCCGTGAGAAACAGCCGCCTTTCCCCGGCAACCGTGAGATTGAACGAAGAATTAAAAGCCTGATCCGCTGGAATGCAATGGCGATGGTAGTGAAGGCGAATAAGCTTGAAAGCGGAATAGGGGGACATATATCGACTTACGCCTCCGCTGCTACCCTATACGAGATAGGCTTCAATCACTTCTTCCGGGGCAAGGAAGATAATTATGAAGGCGACCAGGTTTTTTTCCAGGGACACGCTTCGCCGGGAATCTATGCCCGCGCTTTTCTTGAGGGAAGACTTACTGTAGAACAGCTCGAAAATTTCAGAAGGGAGCTTAAACCTTCAGGCGGTTTATCATCCTATCCCCACCCATGGCTTATGCCTGATTTCTGGGAGTTCCCGACGGTTTCTATGGGACTGGGACCAATAATGGCTATTTATCAGGCCCGCTTTAACCGCTACCTTGAGGACCGGAGCCTGATAGAGAGAAAAAGAGAAGGGCACGTATGGGCTTTCCTGGGTGATGGGGAAACAGACGAACCCGAAGCCTTAGGTGCTATTACTCTTGCTGCAAGGGAGAAACTGGACAACCTGATTTTTGTAATAAATTGCAACCTGCAGAGACTGGACGGACCCGTAAGAGGCAACGGTAAAATTATTCAGGAGCTTGAAGCCATTTTCCGCGGTGCGGGATGGAATGTTATTAAGGTAGTATGGGGAAGCGAATGGGACCCCCTGCTGGAAAAAGATGACGAGGGCAAACTGGTTAAAAGAATGGGTGAGGTTGTTGACGGCCAGTATCAGAAATATTCTGTTGAATCCGGTGCATACATAAGGGAACATTTCTTCGGTGCTGATGAAGACTTACTTGATATGGTTAAGAACCTATCGGATGAACAGTTGAAAAAAATGAAAAGAGGCGGACATGATCCCGAGAAAGTCTACGCTGCATTCAAGTCTGCAGCAGAACATAAAGGTACTCCAACTGTCATTCTTGCGAAAACAATTAAAGGATACGGACTAGGAGAAAGCGGGGAAGGCAAGAACATCACCCATCAGCAGAAAAAGCTGAACGAAGAGGAGATGAAGGAGTTCAGATCGCGGTTTGGTATTCCGATTTCTGATGAAGAAATCCCGGGAGCCCCGTTTTACAGACCCGGTGAGGATAGTCCTGAAATAAAGTATATGATGGAGAGGCGAGACGAACTTGGAGGCTTTCTGCCTAAACGAAAAACCGACATCCGTCCTATCAAGACACCTCCCGAAGATATTTTTGAGGAATTTTATAAAGGTACCGAAGGACGTGAAGTTTCAACCACAATGGTTTTCGTCAGGATACTTGCAAAGCTGCTTAAGGATAAAGAAATTGGAAAACTTATTGTGCCGATCGTACCGGATGAGGCAAGGACATTCGGTATGGAGGCTCTGTTCAGGCAGATCGGTATTTATTCGCACGCGGGGCAGTTATACGAACCGGTTGATAAAGAAAGTCTTCTCTATTATAAGGAAGCTCAGAACGGACAGATACTTGAAGAAGGAATTACCGAGGCCGGTTCAATGTCATCATTTATCGCTGCAGGTACAGCATATGCAACACACGGTATAAATATGATCCCCTTCTTCATCTATTACTCGATGTTCGGGTTCCAGCGTATGGGCGACCTTGTTTGGGCAGCTGGGGATATGCAGTGTAAAGGATTTATGGTAGGAGGAACAGCCGGCAGAACTACACTCAACGGCGAAGGTCTTCAGCACCAGGATGGCAACAGTCACCTTCTTGCGTATACAATTCCAAACCTTGTTACTTATGATCCCGCATTTGCCTATGAAATTGCTGTAATTATCCGTGACGGAATTAAGAGAATGTATGAAGACCAGGAAAAAGTTTTTTATTACCTGACAGTTAT
The DNA here is from genome assembly GCA_963774455.1 of uncultured Ignavibacteria bacterium. Lineage (GTDB taxonomy): Bacteria > Bacteroidota > Ignavibacteria > Ignavibacteriales > Ignavibacteriaceae > DATFVA01. The sequence continues at coordinate 148,001 of CAVZFD010000002.1, read as the reverse complement.
GAATGAAAACTACCCGATGCCGCAGATGCCGAAGGGCGCAAAGGAAGGCATTATAAAAGGGATGTACAAATTCAAAGTCTCCGATAAAAAACAGGCTAAGCTGAAGGCACAGCTTTTCGGCAGCGGCACCATATTGAATGAGGTGCTGAAAGCTGCGGAAATTCTGGAAGATGATTATAAAATAGCCGCTGATGTATGGAGCGTTACCAGCTATAAGGAACTCAGGCGGGACGCACTTGAAGTTGACAGATGGAATATGCTTCATCCTTCGGAAAAAGCAAAGACTCCCTACATCACCCAGCAGCTGAAGAATGAAAAAGACGTTTATGTTGCAGCCAGTGATTATGTAAAAGCGCTGCCTGATTCAATTGCTAAATGGGTTCCCGGTACGCTTATGTCTCTCGGCACGGATGGATTCGGAAGAAGCGAAGGAAGAGCTGAGCTGAGGGATTTCTTCGAGGTTGATGCAAAACATATCGTAGTGGCCGTACTCTATGCATTGGCCAAGGAGGATAAAATCAAGATGCAGATGGTAGATAAAGCAATTAAGCAGCTTGGTGTTGACCCGGGAAAACCCAATCCCGTAAAATCTTAATTATAATTTTTTCTTAATACTGAATGAAATATCTTAATCAGGAAACTACAAATGGCTAAAGAATTTAAATTGCCCGAACTGGGAGAGAATATAGATTCGGCTGATATCATCAACGTGCTGATAAAGCAGGGCGATGATATCAACATCGACCAGGGCGTAATAGAAATAGAGACGGATAAAGCTACAATAGAAGTCCCCTCCACACTTAAAGGAACCGTAAAGGAAGTTAAGGTTAAAGCGGGAGATAAAGTTACGGTTGGTCAGGTTATCTTCTCTGTTGAAGACGGAAAGGCGCAGCCTTCACACGGAAAAGAACAAAAAACGGAAATGAAGACAGCTGAGAAAGAAAAGAAACCTGATGAGGGGAAAGAGAAATCTGAAGCTGGCGTAGAGAAACCTACTGAGGGGGAAGACAAACCTGAATCGGCAAGCGAGGAAAAACCTGTTGAGGAGAAGGAAGTAAAGGCACGGGCAAAAGAGAAGCCTGAAAAGGAAGTGAAGGCAAAGGAAGGCGGCAGGAAGATCGTAGAATTTAAACTTCCCGAACTAGGCGAGAACATTGAATCTGCCGATGTAATAAGCGTACTTGTAAGCAAAGGTGATTCGATTGAACGCGACCAGGGGATTATGGAGATCGAAACAGATAAAGCAACTATAGAGGTGCCCTCGGATGTAAGCGGAAGGGTAACTGAGGTACTGGTTAAGGAGGGTGATAAGGCAAAGGTCGGTCAGACAATAATAAAGGTTGAAACAGGTGAGGTTCCGGAGGAGGAAGGAAAAGAGGAAGAGGTTGAGGAAGAAGTTTCAGAAGTCGTTGAGATACAGGAAAAGGAAGCTGAGAGAAAGGAAGTAGAACCCCAAAAGGTTACTGACGGTAAAAGAGAGGATTTCAGGCCTGGTGAAATTGAAGATCAGCCTCCGATAATGATCAATTCTGCTCCGGCAGCTCCGTCCGTTAGAAGGATCGCCCGTGAACTCGGGGTAGACATCAGGAAGGTTAAAGGCACTGGTCCTGGCGGCAGAATTTCTATGGACGACGTTAAGGCTTTTGTGAAGAGTATGAATGAGGAGATAGAATCTCGTGGAATCGGGGTCGGTGTTAAGCAGGAAGAGCTGCCCGACTTTACGAAGTACGGCGAGGTTGAACGTAAACCAATGAGCAAGATCCGATCAAAGACAGCAGAACATCTCAGCTATGCGTGGGCTGTTACTCCGCACGTAACCCAGTTTGATAAGGCTGATATAACCGGACTGGAAAAACTTAGAAAACAATTTAATCCCGATGTTGAAAAAGCAGGCGGAAAATTAACAGTAACTTCAATACTCGTAAAAGTAATTACAGCAGCGATTAAACAGTTCCCGCAGTTTAACTCCAGCATAGATATGGAGAAAAAAGAAATAATATATAAGAAGTATTTCAACATAGGAATTGCGGTTGATACTGAGAACGGACTGCTTGTGCCTGTTATTAAAAATACCGACCGGAAGAATCTCAGGGAGATTTCTACAGAAATGAGTCAGCTTGCGGAGAAAGCAAGGAACAGGAAAATTTCTCTTGAGGAAATGCAGGGAGGATCGATAACCATAACCAACCTGGGTGGAATCGGCGGGACATCATTCACACCTATCGTGAATTCGCCTGAAGTTGCCATACTGGGGGTTTCACGCGGTGAGATGATACCTGTGTATAAGGACAACAGGCTGGTTCCGCGGCTTATGCTTCCATTATCTTTATCCTATGATCACAGGATTATCGACGGAGCCGACGCGGCCAGGTTCTTAAGATGGGTATGCGAGGCTCTCGAACAACCCTTAAAAATGATAATCTAAATAAGAAGGATACAAAAAATTTTATGCAGAATATAATAGCCGAAAGTGATCTGAAAAAATGGGCAGATTATTTATTGGATTACAGCTTGGGCGGTATTAAAAAAGATGATGTAATAATGGTAAAAGGAGAAGATGCCTGCTGGCCTTTGATAAGTGTTTTGCAGAATAAAATTTTTGCCTCCGGAGCAATTGCGGATATAAATATAGTCGCACCAGATAATGACCGCGGAAGAGTATGGGGTACATCAATAACAAAATTCGGAAATAAGGACCAGATAAATAAAGTTCCGAAATGGCATATCGACAGATATAAATCTATGACAAAGTATATTGAAATCCTCGGGGTATCAAACCCGGATTTATTTAATGGCGGTAAAGAAGAACTTTTGCGGGAAGTAATGAAAGTTGATTCTCCCATAAAAGAAATCAGGCTATCAAAGCCGTGGGTATTAACTCTCTTTCCAACACAGGGATTTGCTGATTTGGAAGGTATGACGATTAAAGAATATTCTGATTTTATTGTTAAGGCATCTACCATTGATCCCCGCCTGCTGGATGACGTAGAAGAAGATATATATCAATTGCTGAAAAAAAGTTCGGAGATAAGAGTTCAGACGGTTCATCCTGTAACAAAAAAAGAACTTGAACTTAAACTAAACATAGCTGGAAGGAATATCATAAAATGCACAGGGGATAGAAATTTTCCCGACGGCGAGGTTTTCACCAGTCCTGATGCAAATTCTGTTGAGGGAGAAATATTTGTAGATCTGCCTGTCTTCCAGGGTGGAATGGATATCCAGGGAATTTATTTGAGGTTTGAAGGGGGAGTTATAAAGGAATATACAGCAGAAAAAGGTTTTGAAGCTTTGAGGAAAATTATTGAAACTGATGAAGGTTCACACCGACTCGGGGAAGTCGCGCTCGGCATGAACAACGGGATGGATAAAGTTCTGAAAAACCCCTTATTTGTTGAAAAGGTGGGCGGTACTCTACATATAGCAATAGGGCAAAGCTACCCGGAGGCTTATGTGAATGATGAGAATTCTGAAGATGCCCGGCAGGAGATTTCCGGTTTAAAATCAAAAGGAATTTTTAATGAATCAGCACAGCACGTAGATATTGTTACTGATTTCCGTCCCGGAGGAACCGGTAAGGCAGTTTTTATTGATGACGTAAAATTGGAGATTGAAAATAATATCTGGATTGTACCGGATAAATCTAAATAATGATTTTTATAAATAGTAATTCTACTTTTAATACTTCAGGTGAACATTGACATCACAAAATAAAAGTGTAACCGTTATCGGGGCAGGACCCGGCGGATATGCCGCCGCCTTTTATGCTGCCGACCTCGGCATGGAAGTAACATTAATCGATAAAGAAGTAAATCCAGGCGGAGTATGCCTATACCGCGGATGTATTCCCTCAAAGGCCCTTCTGCATGCAGCAAAAGTTATAAATGAAGCTAAAGAAGCGAAGAACTGGGGAATCGAATTTGGTCAGCCCAAAATAGATATTAATCGTCTGCGGGAATGGAAAAATGAAGTTGTAAAACAATTAACGGGCGGACTCGGGATCGTTTCAAAACAGAGGAAAGTTAATTACATACGTGGAACTGCAAGCTTCATTAATTCTAATACGCTTGAGATAAAAAAAGAAGACGGCTCAACAGAAAAGCATAAATTCGAAAGTGCAATCATTGCAACGGGTTCGATCATTGCTACAATTCCAGCTCTTAATATTGACAGCAAACGGCTTCTCAATTCTACAACTGCACTCGACCTTCCGGAGATCCCCAGGTCAATGCTTGTGATAGGCGGGGGTTATATTGGACTGGAACTGGGTTCTGTATATCAGGCACTCGGAACAAAAGTTTCAGTTGTTGAGATGATGCCGGGACTGCTTCCCGGTGCCGACCGCGACCTTGTTTCTCACCTTGCAAAAAAGCTTGGGAAGGATTTCGAAAGGATCATGCTAAATGCTAAACTCACTGAAATGAAGGAAACTAAAAAGGGGATTCAAGTTAAAATTACCACTGAGAAAGGAACCGAGGAGCTTGAGTATGACTACGTCCTTATGTCAATCGGCAGGAAGCCTTCAACAGCAGGACTCGGACTTGAAAATGCTCACGTTACAACCAACGAGCGTGGATGGATAAAAGTTAATCCGCAAATGAAAACAGATGGGGATAATATTTATGCAATAGGCGATATTGCAGGTGAACCTATGCTCGCTCACAAAGCTTCGCATGAAGCAAGAGTTGCTGTTGATACAATTGCCGGTGATAAAGTTGCTTTCGAGCCTCTTGCGATACCGGCTGTTGTTTTTACAGACCCGGAAATTGCCTGGGCGGGATTAACAGAAAACCAGGCAAAAGAAAAGCAAATAAAATATGAGACAGCAAAGTTTCCCTGGGCTGCTTCCGGGAGAGCCACTACACTGGGAAGGAGCGATGGAGTCACAAAACTTATCCTTGAACCCGGGTCACAAAAGATACTTGGTGTAGGCATATGCGGTCCCGGTGCGGGAGAGCTAATAGCCGAAGGAGTGCTTGCAATTGAAATGGGTGCTAATGTAACAGACCTGAAGCTTACTATTCATCCTCACCCAACATTATCTGAAACTATAATGGAGGCGGCAGAAGCATTTTTCGGTCAGAGCACACATATGTATAAGCCTAAGAGACCGAAATAACTCAACTGATAAGTTTTTTAATTTCATCAACTGAGGTAACCGGCATTTCACAGGCATAATGTCTGCATACGTACACCGTTGCAGACTTATCCTGTTGTACCATCTGTTCGGTGAATGGTGCGATCTCAGCCAGTTCCTTATCACCGGGTTCCTTCAGAAGTATTACTTTGTTGGGTATAAAATTCCTGCCGAAATAATCGAGAATTTCTTTGGTCGTCTGATCATCTTTACTTCCAGCAATTACAATCTCGAGGGAATCGCGGTAAGCCCTAATTAGTCCTGAAACCGAATTTGCAAATGCTGACGGCATCCTGTTTATCTGTTCTGAAAAACAGCGGAGTGTTTCATCGGATTTATCTTCAAGGATTGAATTGCCGGTGATCTTTCCAAGTTTCAGCAGATTCTGTATCGCAATAGAATTACCTGAGGGAATAGCACCGTCATATATTTCCTTATTCCGTGTGATCAACTCTTCACCATAATCAGGAGTAAAAAAGAATCCTCCGTTTATGTTATCATAAAAATGTTCAATCATATGATCGTTAAACTCTATTGCAATTTTGAGCAGACTGACATCAAAAGTAGTTTCATACAGGTCAATCAAAGCTGAGATCATAAAGGCATAATCGTCAAGGTTTCCTGTAATTCCTGCTTCACCGTTCCGGAACCGGTGAAGAAGTCGTCCTTCTTCTGTTCTCAGGTTAGTTATTATAAACTTAACGGCTTTAGCGGCCGCGTCTTCATATAAGCTGTTTCCGAAAGCACGCGCAGCTTTTGAAAAGGCAGAAATCATTAGTGCGTTCCAGTCGGTAAGGATTTTATCATCCTTAAACGGATGCACTCTCTGTTCACGTACTTCGAATAATTTTTCCCTGGCCAGGGCTATTTTGTTGTTAAGTACTTCTTCAGCCAGACCGTTTTCCTCAGATAATTCACTCAGCGTTTTTTTAAGATGAAGGATATTACCCGGTTCGGCATTTTTATTTAAAGGATCAGTAAAATTGCCTTCCGGCTGCAGGTTAAATACTTTAGATAATAAATCAGCGTCCTGCCCCAGGATACTTTGAAATTCATCATTTGTCCACAAATAGAATTTCCCTTCTTCACCCTCACTGTCCGCATCCTCTGCTGAAAAAAAGCCGCCTTCGGGAGAAGTCATATCTCTTAAAACATATTCAAGGATTTCTTCCGCGGTTTCCTTATACAGCTCATTACCTGTAACCTGGTATAATTCAACATAAGAGACAGCGAGGAGGGCCTGATCATACAGCATCTTTTCAAAGTGAGGCACCAGCCATTGCCTGTCGGTTGAATACCTGTGAAACCCATAACCGATATGATCATATATTCCACCCCGTCTCATTTGTTCCAACGTTTTCGTCACCATCACCAGCGCAGCTTCATCCTTGAAAGTGTTATGATACTTTAACAGGAAAATCAGGTTATGAGGAGAGGGGAACTTAGGAGCACTGCCGAACCCTCCGTATTCGCTGTCGAACCTGTCCCTGAACTCTCTAAATGCTTTTTCAATGACAGCTTCATTCGGTGCTGCATATTCCTTTTTTGTTTCCTCGCTTAATGCTTTCACAATTTCAGAGGCCGTTTTATTTATCTCATCACGTTTATTCATCCAGAGATCTTTGATTTGCGGAATAAGATCCTTCATTCCCGGGCGGCCGAACCTTGATTCCTTAGGAAAATACGTACCTGCAAAAAAAGGATTTTTATCGGGAGTCATTATAATGGTAAGCGGCCATCCCCCGCTGCCTGAAAGCATCTGGCAGACCTGCATATATATTCCGTCGATATCAGGTCTTTCCTCACGGTCGACTTTAATCGATACAAAAACATCGTTCATCATCCGGGCTGTTGATTCGTCTTCAAAAGATTCTTTTTCCATAACATGGCACCAGTGACACGTTGAATATCCAATTGATAAAAATACTGGTTTATCCTCTTCAGAAGCTTTTGCGAACGCCTCGCTTCCCCATGGGAACCAATCGACAGGATTGCCAGCATGCTGAAGGAGGTAAGGACTATTTTCATTTGAAAGATGGTTCAACTTTCTTCCAGTTTATTGTCTGATTTTTTTTAAATATAGTCAAATTATTGCTACCGCGGCATGTTTCTTATGACGGCTTAAATGCAATATAAGTATGGTAATTCTCCATTTTATGCCGTATAATGGAAGCTAAGGCCATTATTAGTTGTTAAGGATATACATTTTTAATAATTTTCTCACACATTTTAATAAAATTTCCTTATGAATAACAAAGACAATCTTTTCATACCTGCGGTAATAGGTTCCGCTGCCATTATTATATGCGCGATCATACTCGCAGTTACCTGGAAATCTAATTATACCTCGAACCAGACAATCAATGTTACGGGTTCTGCAAAGAAGGACATCACCTCTGATCTTGGTGTTCTGAGGGGTACAGTAAGTGCCCAGGCTGCAACTGCCGAAGAAGCGTACAGGGAGCTTTTAAAGATGAAGCCTGTACTGGTTTCATATCTTTCATCCAAAGGTTTTCCTGAGAGTAAAATTGAGTTTTATACAATAAATAGCTACCCCATATATGAAATTGGGGCGAATGGTTATCAAACTGGTGTTGTAAGAGCTTATAATTACAATCAGAGGATAGAAATACAATCCTCGGATGTTAACAAAATAAAAGAGATATCTCTTGATATTCCATCTGTTGTTGAAAAAGGCGTAAACTTTAATGTGGAACAGCCTGAATATCATTACACCAAACTTGCCGAACTTAAGATTGATATCCAGGCGGATGCCGCGAAAGATGCAATGATACGCGCGGACAAAATCGCTAAGGCAACAGGGCGTTCGCTGGGACCTATGCGCGACGCCCGGATGGGTGTTCTCCAAATAACTCCCAGATTATCCAACCAGGTTTCTGATTACGGTGTAAACGATTTAAGCTCTATTGAAAAAGAGATTACCGCGGTGGTGAATGCGTCTTTTGAAATCGAATAATTTTCCGAAAAAAAACCGAACTGAACAATGACAAAACCTCAAATATGGGTAGCTGCTTTCCTGGTTCTTTTTATGCTGCTGTTTCTCCTTCAGAGAGTTACTAATGAACCGGGAAGGAAAACTACAGGTCCTATGAATAGTCCCGTCTCCCAGCAGAATATGGCCTCAAACGAGGACATGAGTCCTGCCGAACTGATAGATAAACTAGGCTGCAAAAACTGCCATGGACAGGATCTCGCTGGGACCAAAACGGCACCCTCATTACAAAACCTTAATCAATATTGGAGCAAGGATCAATTGACAAATTACCTGAGAAATCCTTCCTCATATATGGACAACGACAGATTTAAGGAATACCAGCAGAAGTACCCGAATATGGTAATGCCCTCATTCAGCAATATAAATGTACAGGAATTAGGGAAAATAGCTGAATACCTTTTGACCCAGAAATAACCGGCTTAAAGTAAAAAGTTTGGAGATATAGGTCCGCCCGGTTTGTTTACCCGGGCGGAATTTAAAGATTGGTTGAGATGGGGTCAGGCAATTGTCACTTCTTTACTGAGATAAACATCCTGTATAGTATTAAGAAGTTTTATACCATCTTTCATGGGACGCTGGAAAGCTTTTCTTCCAGAGATCAGGCCCATTCCCCCGGCTCTCTTATTTATTACCGCCGTTTTTGCGGCTTCAGCAAAATCATTTTCGCCTGAAGCTCCGCCGCTGTTAATTAAACCTGCTCTACCCATATAATTATTTATTACCTGGTAGCGGGTGAGATCTATAGGGTGATCCGTTGAAAGATCTTCATAAACCTTTTTGCTGGTTTTGCCGAACTTTATAGCATTAAAACCTCCGTTGTTCTCGGGAAGCTTTTGTTTTATAATATCGGCCTCAATTGTTACACCGAGATGATTTGCCTGACCTGTAAGATCGGCAGCAACATGATAATCTTTATCTTTCTTGAAATCATTATTGCGAAGATAGCACCAGAGAATTGTAGCGAGTCCCAGCTCGTGCGCATATTGGAAGGCTTCACTCACCTCTATGATCTGCCTGTCGCTTTCCTCGGAACCGAAATATATTGTAGCGCCGATTGCAGCCGCTCCCATATCATATGCCTGCTCTACGCCGGCAAACATAATCTGGTCATAATGATTCGGGTAGGTTAAAAGTTCATTATGATTTACCTTCATAATAAAAGGAATCTTGTGTGCATATTTCCTTGAACACATACCAAGCACGCCCAGGGTTGAAGCAACGGCGTTGCAGCCTCCTTCTACAGCAAGCTTTACTATATTCAGGGGATCAAAATATTCGGGATTGGGGGCAAAGGATGCTCCTGCACTGTGTTCAATTCCCTGGTCAACAGGTAGAATCGAAAGGTAACCCGTACCTGAGAGTCTTCCGCTGCTGAATATCCATTGAAGATTTTTCATGACATTTATATTTCTGTCCGTCTGGGCAAAAACCCTGTCAACAAAATCCGGTCCCGGCAGGTTCAGCTGCTCTTTGGGAAATTTAGCTTTATAACTCAGAAGTGATTCTGCTTCACTGCCGAGTAATTCTTTTATTTTATCTGCCATTTTTTTCCTCTTTATTTTACTATTCACATATTTTATAAGATAATGTTATTTAATTTACTCATCAAACCATAGAAAATTATTTTGTCTTTTCAGCGGGGATTTGTGATCTTTTACTCTCGATTGAGTTAAAAACTGCGTCTGCATGATATCGTGAATTCTCAATAAAGAACCGGCTGGTATCCATTCCGCCGCAAACAACACCTGCAAGATATATCCTTTCCTTGTTAGTTTCATAAGTTTCTTCATTATAAACAGGACAATACTCTTTTGATATTTCAATTCCCGATTCTCTGAGAAAATTAAAATCGGGATGGTAGCCTGTCATTGCAAAAACAAAATCATTTTTAATGGTCAGGATACCTTCCTGAGTTTCGATATCAGCCTCATCCTCTCTTAATGCTATTATCTTCGAATTGAAATAAGCTTTAATTGAGCCTTCGTTTATTCTGTTCTCAATATCCGGTCTGACCCAATATTTTACCCCCTCCTTTAATTTGTCCTCCCTTATAACCATTGTTACATCCGAACCACGGCGGTATGTTTCAAGGGCGACATCTACAGCAGAATTTCCTCCTCCGATTACAATCAGCTTAAGGTAAACATACGGATGAGCCTCATCAAAGTAATGCTTTACCTTGGGAAGGTTTTCTCCCGGAATATTAAGCAGGTTAGGCTTGTCATAAAAACCAGTGGCTATAATTATATTCTCTGCTGTGTACTCTGCTTTATCGGTAATCACTTTATATAACCCTTTGACTTCATTTACAGCAGTTACGCTCTCATAAGTTTTTATATTTAATTCCCAGCTGCTTACCACTCTCCGGAAATATTCAAGGGCTTCGCGTCGTGTCGGCTTATCGCCGTGAGACACAAAAGGAACTTCACCGATTTCCAGTCTTTCTGAAGTTGAGAAGAAGACCATATTGGTGGGATAATGAAACAGAGAATTAACCAGGCAGCCCTTTTCGATGATTAAATGGCTATATTTCCTTTTAACAGCTTCTATACCGCAGGAGATGCCTATTGGTCCCGCTCCTATAATAATAACATCAAAATCAGGATTCATATTTTTCTTAAGTTTATTTAATAAAGCTTCTAAATTTAATGATTTAGGTTTACATTGTTATTGCTCTCAGTACTATTTAAAATGAAAACGGCGTGCTGTACACGCCGTTGTTGAAAACAATATTCTTAAGCTTTAGTCAATCGACTATTTCAATAATAGCGCTTGCGACTGTACTATCATCTTTATCCAGCAGGAAAACCCTGTAAAATCCAGCTTCATCAAACTTAAGATCGCTGTCGGAATTCTTGGCAAAAAAGATATAACTCATATCACTTTCAACAGTATAGTCAAATTTTTTGTAGTATTCGAAATCTCCTGTCCGGAAATTATATTTGTCAAATTGAATGTGAACATCCTCAAGTCCAAGCTTATGATCGCATTTTACCATCACAGTGAGATAACCTTTGGTAAACCTGTCGCTCACACCGACCTCCCCATTGTCAGAATCATAATGTTCACAGAAATATAGAACGGGTTCGCTCTGAGCAAATAGATCAGTTTTAAATCCCAGACCCGCAAGAAGAAGGACAAAAAGAAACAATTTTTTCATTTTACAGCTCCTGTTAATAAGTTGAATATGGGTTGAATGATACCTGCGAACATTAGTTAAAATATACTAGTAATCCTGCAATAAACTATAAGAAATGAGAAAGACCTATAAAAATAGAGTACTTCTGTAGATCTGCTTTTATTGCTAAAGGAATTAGGGAATTTTTACAGCACGATAATAAATAAATTTGTTCAAAAAACATACAATTTTTTCACGAAGTTCTAAAAAAATTAGTCTTTACCGTTCATCCTATTTGTTTTTCCATCCATCGCTTAATTTATTTAATTTAAATGGTCAATTTTTTCATATTATTTAGGGAGCTTTTTATGTTACGGCTCAATTCTTACCTTATTATCATTCTAACTTTAATGTTTGTGGTCTGTTCTTTCCCGCAGACCAAAGAAAGAAAAGAAATTCCCGGGAAATATAAATGGACTTTAACCGACCTGTATGCTTCAGTCTCAGACTGGAAGAGCGCTAAAACAGAAGTAAGCAGCAATATAGATAAAATTGAGTCCTACAAGGGAAAACTTGATCAGGACCCGGCAACATTCCTCAATGCTATGGACCTGTTTTTCAATACCTTGAAGGAGTATTTCCGTTTTTCTACTTATTCAGGACTCCTTGCAGATGAAGATCTTTCTGTCTCCTCAAATGAGTCGCTGAGACAGGAAGCCTCAACTTTAGGAACAAAATTTTCTGAGTCTACTGCCTGGATCAGGCCTGAAGTTCTCGCCATGGATCCCGCAAAAGTAAAAGATTTCCTGGCCAAAGAACCAAAGCTCGATCAGTACAAAATGTATATCGAAGATATTCAGAGAATGAGAGCGCATACTCTTTCCGCCGACCAGGAAAAAATACTTGCTTCATTCGGATTGATTACAGAAACACCATCCGATGTATATAATGTTTTTAATAATGCCGAAATGCCGTATGCGAAGGTTACTCTCTCCACAGGTGAAGAGGTTACCCTTACGAATTCGGCATATACAAAATACAGGTCAACAGGTGTAAAAGAAGACAGGGCTAAAATATTCGAAGCCTTCTTCAACAGATACGGCGACTTCAAGAATACAATAGGTGCAAACTTTGCCGGCAAAGTTAAAACCGACTTTGTATATGCGAAAGACAGAAATTATGAATCGGCTCTTGCTGCTTCTGTCGATGGTCCCAATATCCCAGTAAGCGTGTATACGAATCTGATAAAACAGATACATAATAGTATCCCGACGCTTCAGCGTTTCCTTACACTCAAGAAGAAAATGCTTGGGGTAGATACTTTACATTATTACGATCTTTACACCCCGCTCGTTAAGAAAGTTGAAATGGATTTCACTGTTGAACAGGGTGAGGATATAATAAAGAAAGCCCTTGAACCAATGGGGGAAGATTACATCGCAACTCTGAATAAAGCATTCGGAAGCGGATGGATCGATTTTTTGCCGAATGTTGGAAAGAGAAGCGGAGCATATTCTTCCGGAAGCGCTTATGACGTGCATCCATATATTCTTATGAACTGGAACGACGATTATGAATCAGTTTCTACACTTGCTCACGAACTAGGTCATACGATGCATAGTTATTTCTCAAGCAAGAATCAGCCGTTTGCCACTGCCGATTATCCGACATTCGTTGCTGAAATAGCTTCTACTTTTAATGAGAATCTCCTCAACAATTATATGGTAGCTCATGCAAAAAATGATGATGAAAAATTATATCTTCTGGGCAGCTACCTGGATCTCTTACGGACTACAGTGTTCCGCCAGACCCTGTTCGCTGAATTTGAACTGAAAGTGCATGAGATGGCCGAAAACCAGCAGCCGATTACCGGTGAGGACCTTTGCAATCTATACTATGATCTTGTAAAGGAATACTATGGTAATGATAAGGGAATATGTGTGGTAGATCCATATGTGGCTTATGAATGGGAGTATATACCTCACTTTGTTAACTATACTTATTATGTTTACCAATATTCAACATCACTTATCTATTCTACTGCTCTGGCAGAAAACGTTATGACAGAGGGAAAGCCTGCGGTTGATAAATATTATCACATACTTAAGGGCGGAAGTTCGGAGTATCCGATTGAATTGATTAAAAAAGCGGGAATTGATCCGCTTTCCGCAGAACCATTTAAACTGACTATGAAGAGAATGAATGATGTGATGGATCAGATGGAAGAGATTCTTTCAAAGAAATGATTGGTTTCGTTATTTGTATAGTACTATTAAATTCTCTGCCGGTTTGCTTCACGGCAAACCGGTACTTAATTCCAGGGTGACTCCTGGCAAGAAAAAGTTAAAGTCCAGTAGGCAGAGCACAGGATAATTAAGTGTTAAGCTATATCTCAATTCTAAAAATATTCATACGTGATATGATATTTAATATTTAATTCCTTCCTCTAAGTAACAGAGAAAAAGGGTTTTACAGTAATATCGTCTGTGAACTCTTTCTCTGTTATCTCTCCTGATGCATATTGCAGTCTTTGTGTCCCGCTGTAACACGAATGTGTTCTTTTTATACAGCATTAAATTGTTGGATTATTAAGGATAGATACAGGGATGACTCATTTCCGGATAATTTCATAAAAGTAAATCTATTTTTTTTGGATCTTTATATTCCTTCCGGCAAGATATTTTAGAACCTCTTCAAAACAATTTCCTTCACTGCCGATATACTCAGGCGGTGAAACACCTTTGCGCTTATAATCTCCTTTTAATACAAGGTTCACTGCAGCCGCACAGGTATATCCTGTGGTTCTTGCCATTGACGATGTATTAGTTGCCTTATCGTATTTATCAAGGAGGGAATATTCAATTTTCTTTCCTTCACCTGTAATTATAAGCTTAAGATATGTAAACTCCTCCTCACCCTCTTCAAGTTTCCATAAAGGAAATAGCAGTCTTGATGATAGATCAAGAGGTCTTACCATTTTCCCGTCTATATCAATTTCCTCTTTATTAAAGAACCCGGATTCCCTCAGAACCCTCATTAATTCAATGTGCCCGGGATAACGAAGCGTTTTCTCTTTCATATCAGGGATATTGATAGTGGTGAGCAGCGACCTTAAACCGTCTGTATTAAATGCTTCAAGAGTTCCGGCCTCGGTCCCAATTAATTCGGGATCTGATAATGCGGGTCTGGTTATAATTTTTCCGTTTTCCTTAATTCTTGCAGGTCGTGTATACTCTTCAATTACATCGGGAGGCGAAAACGGAGCTTTATATTCAAAAGGCCATTTTCGTTCTACAGGCAGCCCGCCGACATAACATTCAAATGAATCTATCTTCATCTTTGCATTATAGTATCCCAGTATGATGTTGCTTAGGCCCGGCGCCACCCCGCAATCGACAACTGCAGTTACATTATTTTTTTTGGCATAAGCATCCAGCAGGAATGGGTCTTCATTGAAGAAAGAAATATCCACTACATTTTTTCCTTCTTCGATAATTGTTTCCAGGGTCTGGAATCCCATAAATCCCGGCACAGCACAGGCAACGATATCTGCATCGGAAACCGCGCTTCTTAGCTGCTTTTTATCTGACAAATCCGCCTGTTTTGTTGTGATACTTATCTCAGTGGATATTCTCTTGAGTCTCTCTTCATTTATGTCGCACAGGGTTACCTCAAAGTTCTTCGAAAGATCAGCAGCTATTGCACCGCCCACCATACCCGCCCCAAGCACTGTAATTTTTTTCATCAGGTTGCCTCTTAAATGAACCAGAATTACGCACAGACAAAAGCTTAAAATTGACTTATATTTCTGCAAAGTTAAGAATAAACACAATCTGTTTCTAAAAAAAATAAGAACAATATAACCGTTCAGAAATATGCTTATCACTTTAAATCCCGAAAAACTTAAGCGATATAAAAACATTGCTATGCTCATTATCCGGCATAACCGTGAACCTATCTTCAGGAAATCAGAGTTCGATGAAAGAGATATATCAGCCGAGACTCAGGTGAATTCAGATATCAAAAAAGATGCTGAAAGACTCACCTTGGAACTTCAGGAAATGGGACCAACGTTTATAAAACTTGGACAGCTTCTTTCAACCCGAGCGGATCTGCTTTCCCGTCCTTATATTGAAGCGCTATCCAGACTCCAGGATGATGTACCTCCATTCCCCTTTGATGAAGTGGAAAAAACAATAACCGATGAGCTGGGAGTGAGGTTATCCAAGGCTTTCTTAGAATTCGATGAAAAGCCGGTTGCTGCTGCATCATTGGGACAGGTTCACAGGGCGGTTCTCAGGTCCGGTAAGGAAGTCGCTGTGAAGGTCCAGAGACCTGGCATAAGGAGAATTGTTCTCGAAGATTTAAATGCTTTAAAGGATATTGCTGAAACTATAGATAAGCATACTGAAATCGGAAGAAGATACTTATTTGAAGATCTTCTGGAAGAATTCCGCAGGTCAATACTACTTGAGCTCGATTATCTTAAAGAAGCTCAAAATCTTATAAGACTAACCGAAATTTTGGTTAACTAT
Source organism: uncultured Ignavibacteria bacterium (assembly GCA_963774455.1). Taxonomy (GTDB): domain Bacteria; phylum Bacteroidota; class Ignavibacteria; order Ignavibacteriales; family Ignavibacteriaceae; genus DATFVA01. Next base: position 132,195 of record CAVZFD010000002.1, on the reverse strand, counting down.
GAAGATATAATAGTACCGCAGCCTGTAATGGATTATACATCCCCGCGGGTACTTACTATGGATTTTATACATGGCATCAAGATATCCGATTTTAGTCCTATTGCAAGACTTGATACTGATGGGCATAAGTTATCCTCTGATCTTTTGAAAGCATACCTCGACCAGGTATTGATCCATGGTTTCTTCCATGCCGACCCTCATCCCGGCAATGTTTTCCTTACATACGATAAAAAGATTGCCCTTATTGACCTGGGTATGATAGCAAGGATCACGCCTTCAATGAGTGATCTCCTGCTAAAGCTCCTGCTGGTACTAAGTGAAGGTAAAGGTGATGAGGCAGCGAAAATAAGTCTCAGACTCGGTCAACCGCTGGAGAATTTCAATGAGGAGCAGCTGACAAAGGATATAGGTTACTACGTTAGCCGGTATTTTAATGCTTCCCTGGAAGATATCCAGGTTGGCAGGGTGGTTGCTGAGCTTGCACAGATTTCGGCTAAAAACGGCCTGAGGCCCTCAGCCGAACTGACGATGCTGGGAAAGACACTCCTTAATCTTGATATAATCGGAAAAATACTTGATCCGGAGTTTAATCCCAATGAAGTAATAAAACAGCATGCTAATTCGATAATGCAGAAGCATATGCTAAAAAGCCTGTCGCCTGGGAATATTTTCTCATCGCTTCTCGAGGTGAATGAACTTATTAAGAAATTGCCCTCACGGATTAATAAGCTGCTCTACCTGGCCTCAAATAATAAATTGAGAATAAAAATAGATTCAATCGATGAACTAAGACTTACAAGAGATCTCCAGAAAATAGCCAACCGGATTACGCTTGGAGCAATTGTAGCTGCTTTTATAATAAGCGCCGCCATGATGATGCGCGTCCAAACAGATTTCACAATATTCGGCTATCCCGGAATTGCTATGATACTGTTTATTTTCGCTGGGATCTGCGGCTTTGCTATTATGATAAACATCCTCAAGTATGACGAAGGAAGAAAGAAGAGACTTTAATGAGACAACTTATTTGTCATTGTCTTCTTTGAAGGTCCCGTATCTCTTGGCGTATATCTTTGTAAACTCTGCTCCGAACAAAAATATAAGTGAAGAATAGAAAATCCATAGATACAGGTTCATTTAATTATTATTTTTGCCCTGTAACTGCAAAAATATACAAGATATACATCTGCTTGTAATTACCCCAAGCCACATTGCATAAAGACGGTATTTTTTTAATTATGAAAATTCAAAGAATAAAACATATCTGTTTTGACCTTGATGGGACGTTAATCGATTCCTATCAAACCATTTTCAAGACTACTGTTAAAACGCTTCAGCATCTGAAAATTGAAGAACCTCTGATGGAAATAGAATTTCATAAGAGAATCGGTCATCATTTTCTTCACATCTTCAAAGATCTTAACATTCCTGTGACAGATATTGAAGAATTTATTGATATCTATAAAGGATACTACTTCGAATTTATTGGCGACTCGCTTATCTATCCGGGCGTGATGGATGTGCTTAAGGAACTCCACAAAAAGAAAATTAAGGTCTCGCTCCTTACTACGAAGGGACAGGACCAGGCCGATAAGATCATTGATCATTTCAAATTACGGAAATATTTCTCGCTTGTTACGGGAAGAAGGAAGAATCTTCCCATAAAACCGTCTCCCGAACCGCTGCACTTTATATGCAATGAACTCAGGGTAGAGGAAAGCAGCACTATGATGGTCGGCGATTCGGAGCTGGATATAGATTGCGGTAAGAATGCAGGAACATATAGCTGCGGCGTAACGTACGGTTACCGTTCCAAAGAAGAACTGAGATCAGCTTCACCTGATTTTATGATCGATGATATCCACAGACTTTTAAAAATAATTGAAGAATCTTCAAAGGGTAATTCTTAAGATTTCCCGATAACTCCTATTCCACCATATTCCCGGGCATTTGAACTGCTACCACTCTACCCTTCGCTGTAATATTGCCGTTGGCAGAAAGAGTAATTTCAGAGATAACTTTCCTCCCTTTTATTTCCGCAATTTTTCCCCTTATCTCAAGTTCGGGTCCCAGCGGGGTCGGCGCCAGATAATCGACCTGCAGTGAAGCAGTTACAAACCGGAAAGGAGGTTCCGTCCCCGGTTCCCTTCCCTCATTCCTGTACGCTGCAAGGGCGGCCGTGCCGGTACCGTGACAGTCAATTAATGACGCAATAAGTCCTCCGTAAACGTAACCGGGAATAGCTATATGATATTCCTGCGGGGTAAAACGGGAAAGTGTCTCATCTCCGTCCCAGATAGTTTTTAACTGATGCCCCTGCTCATTTAATCTCCCGCAGCCGAAGCAGTAACTTAACTGATCGGGATAATAATCCTGTATGGCTTTATTCTCCACTCCATTCCCTTTGTATTTAATAATGATATAAAGTAATCCTATGTTCCTGCAGCAAACAGAATCAATCCCAGTACAATTCCATACACAAAATTAAATGCTTTAATCTTTATCGAATCTTTAACCGAATAAGAGAGTAGTGGAAGCATCCCATGGCCGTCCTGAACCATTGAACTGGTCAGAAGTACAGAAAAAGGAATTACCCCGTTGGCAAACAACGTAACAAATACCAGGTGAGGCCCTGATTCAGGTATCAAACCTATCAAAGCTCCGAGGAAAAGTAGTAACAGTTTATACCCCGTGCTGATTTCTTCTATGTGCAGGTATTGAAATCCTATTTGAACTACAAGTAGCGCGCCGAATGTCCACAGGGCAATCCGCCATATATGCTTTTTAATAATATGATGAAAGACATGCTCAGTAAGAAAATGCTTAAGGTTTCTTTCGGTGTCGTGCACAACCAGTTCAGGACAATCTCTGCAGGTTTCCATATTAAATTTCCTGGCCAGGAAATCGGTTAAAATACCCCCCACAATTCCTGCTACGAAAAGTATTGCAAACAAAATGACTGCGGTTTCAGGAAACATTGCCAGCATTACGAAAGCTTCATCTCCTGATGAGGCAATCATTGATCCGGCAAGTGCTCCGAAACTTATTAGTCCATGCATATATAATGTAACATCGGTGAACCCTCCCAGGCATCCTGGAATAGTACCGATAAATGACGCGATCACATACTGCCGTGATTTGCTTTTGCCCTTGAGCAGATTAGCGATTCTGCCTCGCGACCAGATATTGACAGCGTCAACAATTATCATCATTGCAGTTATAAATAACGTTATTTGAAAAGTTTCTCCAATTACATTAATTATAATCGTCTGCATATATCCTTACTTCAATACGATCATCTTCATGGTTTTGACAAATGAACCGGCTTTGATACTGTAGAAATATACGCCTGAGCCAATCCCCGAAGTCAGATTCTCAGTTGAAAATACAACTGAATATCTTCCTGCTTCCTTGTACTCATTAACTAGAGTCGCAACTTCAGCACCAAGAAGATTATATACTTTTATCTCAACATTTCCCGCTTTCGGAAGAGCATATTTGATTAAGGTTGTGGGATTAAAAGGATTAGGATAATTCTGCGAGATCGAATAATCCGTAACTCCATTGTAATCGATCTCAACCGGACCATATATTCTGAACGTACCGTTAAAATCAGTCTGTTTTAATCTGTAAATACTTTTTCCCTGCAGAGGCGCTTTATCGATAAAACGATAAGAAGATGGTTCGGTTGTTGTTCCACTGCCCGGGATAAATCCTACAGTTGTGAATTGAGAAGTTCTTTCAGCAGCTGTTCCTGAAGCTTTCTGAAGTTCGAAACCTTTATTGTTTGTTTCTGTAGAAGTCTTCCAGTTGAGGGTAATGCTTTCGCTGCCCGGCAAGGCTGTGAATGAACTAAGTTCAACCGGGATGAGCGTATAATAAATTACACCTATATCATCAAGATACCACCCGTCACGCGTAACATATCCGTCAGATTTAAGCTGGAACTGAAACTTAACGCTGGAAAGATTGAAGGAAGATAAAAGAATTTCCTCTTTTACCCAGGAAGTCTGTGCCCCGTCATATAGCGGTTGACCTGTAGGCTGAATATCCCCGGTACCGGGATTGGTATACATACCTTCAAGGGGTGTCCAGACTGATCCTCCGTTCGTCGATATTTTAACCTGGCCGTAATCCCAGTCATTCTCGATATCCCATTTTGTCCAGTAAGATAACCTGGGATTTGTAACCGAAGTTAGGTTAAGTGGATTAGTCAGCGTCATCGTTACAGTAGCGTTGTCCAGGTAATTCCCATTCTTGCTATCGGTATATGAATTGGGAGCAGAAACAAACGATGTAGTTGTAGATTCCCACTTCGGATTTGATGGAGTTGCAGTAATAGTCCACAGGTTATTCGGATCATTTGTTGAATCCACAAAAGCGTAAGTCGGTATGCCTACAATAATATTAAGCGTATCATATGACATAACTACACCCGAAGTACTTACCGTTACCAGCAATTTTATATTTTCCTCTACGGGCGCAGATCCGTCTATAGTAAAAGAGAGCGGAGTTGTAACCGCTGCAGTGCTGCGTGCGGGAATGGAAGAGAAATTCGCAGTACCGTTATTTACAACCGCATAAGAACTAAGTGAACTCAGGTTTATCTCTATATCACTCCCGTCAGAGAGTCCTTTATTCCTGAATGACGGCGTCAGTTCAACGACGTCGCCGGGATTAAAATACTGCTGAGAATAGTTCGGGTGATCAAGTTTAATAAATTCTCCTGCAGCCCATGCATAATAGAGATTCGGCATCAGGTTTTCTTCTGCGAGGGGAAAGATCTCCGATTGTGAAGGCCAGAAACCAGTTGATCCTACTTCCGGGGTCATCGCAATGACCTTACCGTGATTAGCAACGGTATCGCCGTCGTATGCATAGTCGTCGCTGTTCCCTCTCGTGGAATATCCTACTGCCTGTATATCCAGTCCTGCAAAATACCCGTTGTATGCAGTCATATCCGAAGAGTATTCTCTGAATATGACTGAGTCGGGAGTCTCCATACTTAGCGCTCCGTAAGGATAGATCAGGTAATTGCCAAAGGTATGATAGTTCAACACACATTTGATGTTATGTGAGGCAAGGAAATCCCTAAGATTGGCCACCTCGGGAGCTGAGAATGGTGCAGCGCCGCGGTAGGTTTCATCACCGGGATAAGTACTGGATCCGCCGTTCGGTGCATTCCAGTAGGCATAAGGTCCGTAATTCCTGTTTAGATCGATACCGTCGTACGATTCCTGGAAGGTGCCGTTTCCGTCGTTATCCTGCTTATTTTTTCTCCACATATAACCGCCGTTTGGGGTCATCTGGTGGTTGTATTCATACCCGTCAGGATTCACAACAGGGATGCAGTAAATTTCGCGGTGATCAACTAAATATTTTACGGAAGCATCAGTGTTATAATTCTCAAGCAGATAATACATAAAATAAACCAGCTGCATCATTCCTTCGGGTTCACGTGCATGGTGCAGTGCTGTAAACAATACTTCCGGTTCGTCTTCATTGATATCGGGGTTATCTGATATTTTAACCATATAGGTAGGCCGGCCTTCCACCGAATTTCCAATCGATACTTTTGCGGTGATGAGGTTCGGGTAAAGCATTCTCATTGTATCAAGCTCTGCGGTGACTTCGGCAAGCGTATAAAACCCTCCCATTGAACCGAAACCGAAACCGCCGACGTTGAAGTTTTCCTTGCTCTGCCTGATAAAAGCCTGCTTTTCCTGCTCTGTAAGCTGGGGACGACTGTTGTAGTAGCTTATCCAGTCGTCTATAAGGACATCATAGCTGTAATTTGTCAACTGGAGTTTTGAAAACTCCTCGTTATCGAGAAATACTATTAATCCTTTGTCTTTCGTGACGGCAGCATGATCGAATTCCAGTCCTGCCTCTTGTAAATATTTGACATCTGACAAATCATTAATATGAATTTTCACCTTTTTATATGTCTGGGCCTGAATTCCTGCCGCTATGAGCAAGGTAATCAGAAAAGATAGTAGATATTTCATCGATATGATCCCGCTTGATTATTAAAACATTATTAATTTACTGGTTTATAAATTAAGACTTTTTTCTTAATAAATTTAGATGCTTATTAATTAAATTTTGTAGAAGAGGGAATTTCAGAGGATATCCGGAGGAACTTTATATGAACCGAATTAAAAATATATTGATAATAACACTGCTTTTTTGGGGTGTGTCTTCCGCACAGGAAGTATCCCGCCCCGGACTCGTGGTAGGTATCGTTATTGACCAGATGAGGTACGACTACCTTCAGAAATATGAAAAGTTTTACGGTGAAGACGGATTCAAACGGCTGATAAAGGATGGAAGCAATTTTACCTATGCTCATTATAACTATGTACCAACCTATACAGGACCCGGACATGCTTCGATCTATACCGGAACTACTCCCTACTATCACGGAATTATCAGCAACGACTGGTATAGTAAAAAGAGTAAATCCTTCGTTAACTGCGTTGAGGATGATACTTTAAGAACGATCGGCGAAACTGGTACGGCGGGACAGGTGTCGCCTAAACGACTTATGACTACTACGATCTCAGATCAGTTAAAAATTGTTACAAATGGCAAATCCAGGGTCTTCAGTATCTCGATTAAAGATCGTGCGGCAGTTCTGCCCGGGGGCCATACCCCCGATGAAGTCTACTGGTACAGCGATAAAAACGGAAAGTTTATTACTTCATCCTATTATACAAATTCTCTTCCTCAATGGGTAATTGACTTCAACCGGGAAAATTATGTCAGCACATTATTCAGGGGGGAATGGGACCTTCTCCTTCCTAAAGAAGATTACAGCTTAAGCTATCCCGATGAAGCCCCCTGGGAGGACGATGTATTTGATGAAGGCAAAACGAGTTTCCCGCATTCATTCAGCAATGTAATGAATAAAAAATATGATCGTATTCTCAGCACGCCTTTCGGAAATGAATTACTCCTGAAGTTTGCTGAGGCCCTAATAGAAAATGAAAAACCGGGGAAAGATGATTATACAGATTTCCTGGCGGTAAGTTTTTCGTCAACCGATTATATCGGTCACGCTTACGGTCCCAATTCTGTTGAAGTACAGGATGCATTTATCAGAATGGACAGGCAGCTGGCAGAATTTCTGAATATGCTCGATCAAAAGGTAGGTAAAGGCAATTATATTCTGTTTCTCACTGCTGACCATGCCGTATCTGAATCAGTTCCATACCTGAAAAGTATGAATATTCCTGCCGGAGGTTTTGATCACGATGCCTGCAGAGATTCACTGAAGGCTTTTTCTGAAAGGAAGTTCGGTACTGATAAATTAATAGAAAGTTTCTCCAACAACCAGATATATTTTAATAAGAATGTACTGCAGGAAAAGCATCTTGAAACAGCGGAAACAGAGGATGCTTTCGCAGAATATCTACAGGATGAATTCCCTCAGATCGAAAAAGTTTTTGTACGTCATGCCCTCAGTCACCTTTCTCCGTCAAGGGTTCCGGATAACTTTGTGCTGAATGGCTTCAATCCTCAGCGATCAGGAAATGTCGAGTTCGAACTTAAGCCGAATGTGCTTCCGGGAAACCCAGATTACGGCACAACTCACGGAGCCTCTTTTTCGCATGATACTCACGTGCCTTTACTCTTTTACGGATGGCATATTCCCGCACGGGAAATTAATTCCCCCGTTTACATTGTGGATATTGCTCCCACGGTCTGTAATCTGCTGGGAATTGATGAACCAACAGGCTGTATCGGAATACCCATAATCGGGAATAAATGAACCGGCCTCCCGGGGGCTGATGTTATTTAAATATTTCTCCCGGATTCTTCGCTTACCGGTTTGGAATTGCACCGGATAAGTATTAGATCCTGACAATGACCATCATAGATGTTCTATTATTGTATTCTTATCGACGTTCTGCCTGATTCTCATCTTTGTAGAAGATCTTCTGTACCTAAATTTACCTCTTTATCGTCATACGCATCTAGAATCAATAGGTATTTACCCCGGTATTAGTGTGCCTTTTGGAGGCCGAGGAGAGGCCGAAGAGAGGCCGAAGAGAGGCCGAAGAGTTACTGAAAGTTGCCGAAATGAAGTAAATGCCCCGGTGTTTGTGCAGTTGTTACAAGCCGGTTGCAGACCGGATGTAGGCAGCAGCGGTAAAGCGGTTATAAATTCACCGCGCCGATGAGGAAATGAAAATAATTGTGTCTAATATATAAAAGATTTCATTAAATAATCCGGATTTTTCAGGCTGAACCGGTTAAATAATTTATGCCCGCTGCTTCTTTATACCTTTAGGGTTTCGCCCTCGGTTTTGGCTATAATTACCGCGCCGCAGGAATCGCTCCAGACGTTCACGGAAGTTCTGCACATATCGAGTATACGGTCGACGGCAAGGATAAGACCCACACCTTCAAGTGGAAGTCCGACTGCAGAAAGAACAACTGATATCATTACCAGTCCCGCCATAGGAATACCGGCGGCCGCGATTGATGCCAGCAGTGCAGTAAAAACGACAATCATCTGCTGTGTAAAAGATTTTACCTGTGTGGTTGTTTTTAGAAATAAAAGAGGAAACTAGAGAAGATTTCCAAGGATCTCATCGCATACTGCGTATCCTTTTTTTGTAAGCCGTATAAAATGATCATCAATTTCCAAAAGATTCTGATTCTTTAAACGAATAAAAAAATCATTTTTCTCTTTTATCCAATTTGCAGGACTGAAAATCCCGTCCGAATGATACCCCGCTCTTCTTTCCCGGTTGATAACCCCGCCGATTTCCCCAGCCGGAATGGCACTCCCGCCCACGCTGAACTTTTCACTGAACTCCTGTATATCAAGCCCCGAACTTCGCAGCGCAAGCATTATATATTCGTCGACCTGCTGCTTTTCGTTTATTCTCTCCGAACCCGCTTCGGCATTACCGTTTGTTTCGATTTCGTGTATATATTTTTTTAGACTCGAAAAGTTCCACCATCTTTTGCCGTTCATAAAGGAATGGGCAGAAGTCCCGAAACTCAGATATTCCCTGTACCGCCAGTAGGCATTGTTGTGCCTGCATTCGTACCCGGGAAGACAGAAATTTGATACTTCATACTGATTGAATTTATTTTCTTCAAGGAATTCCATCGTATATTCATACAAATCGGCGTCGTAATCCTCATCCTGCAAAATCACTTTTTTATCGAGCACCATTTTATTCAGGATTGTTCCCCTTTCAAGAATAAGACTGTAAGCTGATAAATGTGTTATAGGAAGGGAAACAGCTTTAGTAAGATTTTCAATCCATTTCTCTTTCGATTGTCCCGGCAGGTTAAATATCAGGTCAAGACTAATATTCTCAAATCCCGCTTCAGCAGCATTACGGATTGTTTCCACCGCCGTTTGGCTGTTATGGATCCTTGTAAGGAATTTTAATTCATCATTGTGAAACGACTGAATACCAACGCTAAGCCTGTTCACACCAGTATCGCGGAAATCCCCGAGCTTGTTTTTGTCAACTGTACCAGGATTAGTTTCAAGAGTAATCTCGGCATCAGTTGTTACAATAAATTTTTGTTTAAGGTATTCTATTATTTCCGCTATATAAGATGGGGTCATAAGCGACGGCGTACCCCCACCGAAAAATATTGAAGAAAACTCCCTTCCTTCTGAATAAATCCCTGAATAATAATCGATTTCTTTTTTTAATGATCCCAGGAAAGGGTCGATGTTGTCAGAAGTAATAATTGAGTAAAAGTCGCAGTAAATACACTTATGATCGCAAAAAGGAATATGTATGTAAAGTGCCGAATCTTTCACAACGCCTCGGGAAATCAGGATCTTATCTGTTTAACCATAATGTTTCAACAAATATATAGATATGCACTATACACAAAAACATCAAAATCCATCCCGGACCACATTGTTTAAAATAAAAAAGGCTGCCATAAGGCAGCCTTATAATAAACTAAATCCGGCTTATCAGATACCAAACCTGTAAGCAGCACGGATACCGACATAATTCAAATTACTAACAATATTGAATGTTCCGGTAAGATCTATCGCAGCATTAGCATTGATAGGAACTTCATATCCTGCTCCAAGAGCAATTCCGAACTCTGTTGAACTTCCGGAAACGTCAAATCCAAAGCCGTATGGACCGCTATACTTTGCATTTGCATTAAAAATCTGGAATCCAATCTGTCCAATTGCATAGAAAGGAGTAGCCGGGGCAAAATAATATTTTATTCCAGCCATTATCGGAATAGCATCATAGTCGTATGAAAAATCTCCGAAATCCTGTCCTCCGAATTTTAAATATCCAGCACTAACGATACCCGTTATATTCGGAGTAAATCCCATCTCAAAAGAAGCAGAACCTCCGAAACCTATTCCGGCGGCATCACCAAAAGTTCCCATAGGAAGGGCAAGATTAGCCCCAATACCAAGGTGATTTTTGCCCTGAGCGAAGGTATTCGTCAGTGCAAAGGAAAGAAGGACGATTACTATAAATGATAACAATTTTTTCATGTTCTGACTCTCCTAGTTTAATTAAGTAATGAACTGTTGTTTAGGTCGTCTTAAATAATAACGTAAAAATTTTAATTCGTGTAAAAATATCAACAATAATCCTCAAAGTAAACTTTTTTTTCTAAAAACGGGATATTTATTTTGACCCACATGACACTAACTACTTGCAGAAAATCCTTATGTTTAGAACCTGAGCGGATTGCGGATTGAGCGGATTGCGGATTGAGCGGATTGCGGATTGAGCGGATTGCGGATTGCGGATTGAGCGGATTGCGGATTGAGCGGATTGCGGATTGAGCGGATTGCGGATTGAGCGAATTACTTTTTCCTTTTTACTTTTTCCTTTTTACTTTTTACTTTTTACTTTCCCCTTCCACAAGTTCATATTCATGAAGCTGATCGAGCTGTAGAATAGTGTCGCCCTCCTCGTTGGTGGTATAAGCAAGTTTGTACCGTGCATTCCAGATTATTTCATCAAACCTGTATGAATATCTGATATGTACATCCTGGTTAAAACTTTCATCAAATCCTTTTATTAAAATCAATATTTCTGCGTCAGTATTTTCATAGTGCTCCCTGGTAAAATCTTTTAAAGGACTTTCATCATTTATGGGATGCACTACTGTCCAGCTTAACGGAAAAAATGAGATGAATGGCAGATCCAGATTTAAATTATAGTATTTATGAATGAACTTACCTTCCGATTTTTCAACCATCATTAAGAGAAGCCTTGCCTCAAGATTCATTAAAACATTAGATCGTTTATTCGCAATTCTGAACTGAAGGCTTTTCCCATCTCTAAAAGGAGCAATTATGGCATTATTACTGAAAATAATTTTAGCGGAGGGCTTTGAGAACCTTCCGTACAGCAACCCTGTTGCAAGTGCAAAACCCATCAGCCCGGTCATTGCCTCGAATGAAGCAACCAGACTGGAAACAATACTACCTGGAAGTATTCCACCGTAACCGACAGTAGTAAAAGTCTGAACACTGAAAAAAAATGAATTCAAAAATTTTAAGAGAAAGCTGTTTCCGTCCGCTGCTTCAAGATTATGAACGCCGAGCAAAGTATAAAGTACCGCAAAAATCAAATTTACAAAAATGAATAAACCGCCAAGCACTGAAAGGAATGCCGGCCAGCTCAAGGTGATTAATTGATGATAGATGTCGCTTACATTAAAACCAGCATCCGTACGGCTTACATTAAATGAACCATCTTTATTTATTATTCGCTTCGTCCGTTTAGAATATTTTTCACCGAAGCCGGGATCATCAACCTGCTTGTACATATAATTCCTGTAATTTATTTGATAATAGGTGGAAATATAAAATTAAAGTCCCAGCAAAAACAGCTAATACGGCAGGAATACTTTAAAGGTGGATCCGGGATTTTCTGTTGTGCCGATAGCAGAGGGGCTTTCAACAGAGATCCTTCCCCCATGCCTCATAATTATCTGTTTGACGATCGATAGTCCCAACCCCGCGCCTTCATACCCCTTATTCTTAATGTTTGATGCCCTGAAGAAATCCTTAAAAATATTCTCCTGATCTTTCAGGGGGATCCCCACACCATTGTCGGAAACATCGAGATCAATACCTTCCTCTGTCTCACTGATTGTAATATCAATTGATCCCCCCTGCGGAACATACTTCACAGCATTCGACAGGAGGTTGGATACAGCCATTTCAAGCAAAAATTTATCCCCTCTTACAGGGGTTCTCAGGATGCGGTCATCGTTCAGCTTCAGATTTATTTTCCCGGCTTCTATTCCTCCCTTGAGCTTTTCAATTGTAGAACATAGAATCTCTTTTATATCAACATTCTCCGGTGATATCCCGCTCATAAGCCGCAGCCGAGATATTTTTAGTATATCGTTTATCATCTCAATAGCTTCATCTGCCCTTTCCCTGGCCGATCCGAGCTTGCGTTCCACATTTTCATCCAGAGGCCCCAGGTATTTCTGCAAAATCATTTCGATGTAAGATTGTACAGCAGCAATAGGCGATTTGAGCTCATGCACCACTCCGATAATATATTTCTGTTTTTCCTCCTCCGCCTTGTTGAGCTTTTGGATGGTTTCAACCAGCTCCTGCTCATTCGTGTACAGCTGCCTTGCTATCCTGTTCGTGAGAAGCACTATCACAAAAATCAGAAAGCCGAAAAGCACGGTAAAGGAAATTATGTAATTAAAATCCTGGTAAATGGGGATACTTAAAAATCCTGCCACCGAATGGTGAAACAGGATGCCATTATATTCAAGCAGAACGAGACTCGCAAAAACTGCAACTATACAGAAAGCGATTCCGTAAATAACTACGCCGGGCAGGATGAGACTCCCGATGATCATATGGAAAACGAAAAGAAGAAACAGGGGCGATTCAATGCTTCCGGTAAAATAAACCAGCAGGAACAACGCAATGATATCCAGTATCATCTGGATGAGTGAATGATGAATAGGATTGAAACGGTCGGGTTTCGGAACCACATAACGTCTCAGGTAATGAAGAATAATATTATATCCGAGAATGCTGAATGTTACAATAAGAATAGCATAATGCTGGGCGTAAGAAAATTTGATGCTGATGATAAATTCGGAAATGAAAAGTACCAGGAGCAGCATAGCGACAGTAACATATCTCAGCTTTATGAACCAGAGGTTCCTGCCCCTCAGGGTATTCCAGAATTCATCGTAATGATGGGCCCATGAAGGAATAAGAGAAATCATTTCACTCCGTATATAATGTGGCTGCCTGCAAAATTACTTTCCGCGGCAGCCCCAAATTAATAATTTATGAAATAAATTTGCCTCGTTTAGTATAATGTGTATGAAGCAGCTTGTGTGATAATTCGCTGCAGGGACCTTCAGTCAGGAACTTTTCATATATATACTGAACGTGCGGATTCTCATGGGATTTCCTTACAGGCAATGACGCGTCTTCCGCATAAATTGCCTGTGCGCGCTTCTGCCTTATTTCGGAAGAAGTAGGGATAGGCTGACCGCCGCCGCCGAGACAGCCGCCGGGACAGGCCATTATTTCAACGAAATGTACGTCATTTAATTCACCGCGACTGAGCATTTCCATTACTTTCCTGGCGTTAGCTGTACCGTGCGCAACAATGAACTTTAATTCCACGCCTTCGAGGAATTTATACTCAGCAACACAGTTCTCGAGTTTAACGGAAGCCTGTTTAACTCCCTGGAAACCCCGGCATGGAGTAATGTCAAGGTTTTTGAACGGAACAGGTCTTCCGGTTACAAGTTCATAAACCGTCCTTAATGCAGCTTCCATTACGCCGCCAGTTGCACCGAATATCAGTCCCGCACCCGACGCATCCCCGAAAGGATCATCGAAATGAGTCTTCGGCATTTCCGGAAGGTAAATTCCCGCCTCCTTGATCATCTGTGCCATTTCACGGGTAGTTAGACCGTAATCGACGTCCTTGAAACCTGAATCATACATCTCCGGCCTGTTGCATTCAAACTTTTTGGCTGCACATGGCATAAGAGCTACGGTTACTATATCAGCGGGATCAATATTCGCTTCCTTCGCATAAAAGGTTTTTATAAGCGCCCCGAACATCTGCTGGGGTGATTTAGCAGTCGACAGGTAATCAAGATAATCCGGGTAGAAGTGTTCAATAAACTTAACCCATCCCGGTGAGCAGGAAGTGAACTGCGGCAGCTTTATAGTTTCGTCTTTATCAACAAGCGCTTTTTTGAGCCGCTTAAGCAGCTCAGTGCCTTCTTCCATAATAGTAAGGTCAGCCGAAAAGTTAGTATCAAAGACCCTGTCGAATCCTATCCTCCTTAATGCAGTATTAAGCTCGCCCGTAAAGGAGTGTCCCGGCTCTATCCCGAATTCCTCGCCGATGGCAGCCCGCGGAGATGGGGCCGTTTGTATAACTACATGCTTGTTGGGATCATCAATTGCTCTCCATATTTCATCCGATGGATCGTTTGCTTTCAGCGCACCGGTGGGACATCTGTTAATGCACTGACCGCAATTTATGCATATTACGTCGGCAAGCGGCTTATCCAGGAAAGTACCTACCTTTGTTTCATGCCCCCTGTTCAGCGCTTCCAGTACACCTACTTCCTGCAGATCAATGCAGGTTCTGATGCAGCGCTTGCAGAGAACACACTTATTCATATTCCTTATTACCGACGATGAAGATCTGTCAACCGGATAACGTGGTTCATTAGTATGTCCGAATGTAAATCCGTCAACCCCGTATTCTTTTGCGAGGTTCTGCAGCTCGCAGTTAAGATTTCTTGAGCAGGAATAACATTCGCCGTAATGTTCACTCAGAAGTAGATCGATTATATGACGCCTGGCTTTCCTTACCTGGGGTGTTGATGTATGAATTTTTATTGGAGTTGTAATCGGAAACGAGCAGGATGTCTGCAATGTCTTCATTCCCTCAACCTCGACTACACAGACACGGCAGACCCCGGCAATGCACAGGTCTTCATGGTAGCATAGAGTAGGAATGTGAACCTGATTCATTCTGCATGCTTCAAGGATGGTTGTGCCAAGCGGAGTAGAGATTTTTTTCTCATTTATTTCCACTGAAATCATTCCACCGATCATTTCTTTTTCCCCGGGTGTTTTCTCAACCACAAAGGGTCTCTGGCTCTCAGGCGACCTGCTGTTATTACGCTTTTCCATTTTTTCTCACCTTTCCGTTTGTGTGGAATATTTCATCCTTAAAGTTTTCGAGAATTGAAATAAAAGAATTCGGTGATGACTGGCCCAATCCGCATTTGGAGGCGACCTGCATTGTCCTGCCGAGTTCCTTCAATGTATTGATGTATGAAAAAGTGAATTCTCCTTTTTCAATCATTTCAACACCGGCAAGGAGTTTAACATTGCCTATCCTGCAGGGTGTACATTGTCCGCACGATTCTTCCACAAAGAATTCGAGAAAGTTTTTAAGTACCTTAAGCATATCACGCGATTCATTGAAGATAATGATCGATCCCCCGGTTGCAGCATCTTCATAAGCAAGGATGCGGTCAAACTGAGTTTTCGGGATACAATTTCCCGAAGCTCCGCCCACCTGGACAGCCTTGGTATCTTTAGCCTCAACTATTTTAAGCAGTTGTCTTATAGAGGTTCCCCACGGTAATTCATATACTCCCGGCCTTCCGCAGTCGCCCGAAACTGAAAATAACTTTGAGCCAGTTGATTTATCCGTACCGAAACATCTGAACCATTCACCTCCCTTTACGGCGATATGTGGAACCGAGGCGAGAGTTTCCACATTATTAACCGACGTTGGGTACCCCATATAGCCTGTATTTACAGGGTAAGGCGGCCGGTTGCGGGGCTCTCCCCTGTTTCCCTGGAGGGATTCAATAAGTGCGGTTTCCTCGCCGCAAACATAAGCGCCCGATCCAAGTCTGATACTGATATCAAAGTTGAAATCCTTTATCCCCAGTATATTGCTGCCTAAGAGATTATCTTCCCTCATCTTCATAAGGTATTCTTCAAGGTATTCAAGCATATATTCATACTCCCCGCGCAGGTATACTATACCTGTCCGGGCACCCATTGTGAAGCCTCCGATTACCATTCCGTCGAATACCAGCTCAGGATATTCAAGCAGAAGTACGCGGTCTTTGAATGTCCCCGGCTCGCCTTCATCAGCATTGCATACAAGGAATTTCTTCTCAGCAATGGCAGCCGCTGTAAGCATCCATTTCGTAGAAGTTGGAAATCCTGCACCTCCTCTGCCTTTTAAACCGGAAGTTTTTAATTCAAATAGCAAATCTTCACGTGATTTTGAGATCAGCTGTCTTATTCCGTCACCCCTGCTGTATTCGGAAAACAAAACTGGTCCGTATCGTTTTTTAGTTGTGTAAGGTATATTCATTTCATTCTCCTACTTAATCTCACTCAGAATTTTTACAGCTGATTCGGGATCGAGCTGAGTATATATCTTCTCGTTTACCAGCATTGCCGGTCCCTCATCGCACATACCAAGGCAATTGGTATGCTCAAGTGTAATACGGTTATCTTTAGTAGTTTCGCCGAATGAAATGCCCAGTTCTCTCTGAACAGCCTTTTCTACTTCCTCTTTGCCGGCCATATCGCAGGAAATGGTTTTACATAGCCGCACGATATTTCTACCCTGCGGAATTTCATGAAGAAAGGAATAGAAAGTTATTACACTATTCACCTCAACAGGATGAATATTCAAAAGTCGTGCTACTTCCTGCTGTGCGAATCCCGAAATAAAATGATATTTCCTCTGGATAGCCTGCAGGATCGGAAGCAGGGCAGATCTGTCTGATCCGTATTTCCCGATAAAGGATTCAATGTCCTCTGACAGCTTATTTTTTTCATATACAAGCATATGCTACTCCTTTACCTTTTCGTGCAGAAGTTTTTCAACTTTTGCAATCAGTTCATCGGGCGATATTGGTTTTTCTACGTATTCGTCAACAGGCACCATCTCGCTTTTACCGAACTCGAATCCTAATGCCTTTGAAACTGATGTATACATGATGATGGGAGTTGTAATTTTTTCCCTCCTCAGTTTCTGAGCAAGAAAAAAACCATCATCGGGTTCGTTCATCATAACATCGAGAATGATAAGATCAGGTTTCTGATCTTTGATCAATTTGTAGCCGTCATCCGGATTCTGAGCAGTATAGATTTTGTAACCTTTAGAGGTCAGAACTATTTTGCTCACATCCAGGATATCGGGATCATCGTCTATTATTACTATTTTGGTCATTATTTGTCCTGTTTTAGTTTTAACTTAGTACCGGCACCCGGCACTAAAATTTTGTACATTCATTTCTGCATAAGCAAGTTCAGCAGGCACTTTGTACCTTCTATGCACAAGTTTTCTGAGAACTTTTTTTCCACTCACCGATCGCTTCCCTGAAAGGCTTAAGCGCCCTGGGAATGGCACCGTGCATGTATGATATAATAATTCCATAGTTAACTACCGGGACATCCATCAGCCTGGCTTCATTCAGACGGACCTGCATCATCTTCCTCGACAACAGACAGGCTCCGCAGTGGATGATAAGTTTGTATTGTGAAAGATTTTCGGGAAACTCAGAACCCTGCGCGAAATTAATCACCAGGTCTTTCCCTGTATGGTGTCTCAGCCATTGCGGTATCTGAATCCTTCCTAAATCATCATCCTGATCATGATGAGAGCATGCTTCGGCAATCAGTACCCTATCTCCGTCTTTTAGCTCGTCAATTCTTTTCAGACCTTTGATGAAAGTTTTGAGATCGCCCTTGTTTCTCGCCATCAGTATGGAAAATGTGGTCATCCTTATATCTTCAGGTACGTTTTCTGCTACGCGCATCACAGCCTGGCTGTCTGTAACAACAAGGTCAGGTTTTGATTTTAGAGATTTTAAAGTCAGCTGCAGCTCTTTATCTTTAACTATGAGTACTATGGTATCCTTTTCGAGAGCTTCTCTTATTGTCTGTACCTGGGGCAGCATCAGCCTGCTCTTTGGAACTCCAAGGTCGACAGTGACAACAAGAACAACTATGTCACCACGACTGACAAGGTCACCGATCAGTGCAGGATCATCATCCGGAGGCAGGCTTCTTATGACTTTCCTTTTAAGCGGTTCAATACCCACCCCGAGCTTACAGGATATTTCAAAGTGAACCGCACTCAGCAGCTTTATTTCTCCGAGAAGATCAGGATTTATCCCCAATTCAATTTTATTAGCGGCGATAACGAAAGGAACTGATATTTTATCCAGGTAGTTAAGAAGTTCATATTCTTCGGTTGATAATGTCTGAGTTGCATCAACAACTACAACCGCGAAATCTGCACCGGAAATTGCTTTTATCGTCCTGCTTATTCTTCTGCTTCCCAGTTCTCCGTAGTCATCTATACCGGCAGTATCAATAAGAAGAACCCGCCCGTATGGAAGCAGTTCCATTATGTTTCTAACCGGCTCGGTAGTTGTACCGGGAATGTTGCTGACTATACTTAAATCTTGTCCAAGGAAAACATTAACGAGGGATGACTTTCCAACATTTCTACGCCCGACAAAAACAATCTGTTTTTTACGCTCACTCCCCAAAGAATCATTTTCTTTGCGCATAAATTCTCCTCTGATAAGGAAGTCAAAAAGCGTTCCACCGTCAACTATTTATAGAATGACATATTAACCCTTAAACTTAAATATGATGAATGAATGAGTGTTGAATCTTTATATAGTGAATTTCTCTGTTCGAAAAGGAGATTCTCTGTAATAAGAAAGGAAAATAACTTCTCTGCCCTTTGCCCTCTGCCCTTTGCCCCCTGCCCTGTGCTCCATGCCCCACGCCCTTTGCCTCTTTCCTCTTTGCCCCTTCCTCTGTGGTCATAATCATCACTTTATTTTGAGAATATTTCCATTTTACTATTAAAATGTGAGGATATAAAATGGCAGAAATAAAAATCCAGAAAAGGCAAAGATCCCCCTGGCCATGGATAATAGGAATTATAATTCTGGCGGGATTTATCTGGTTCATGCTTACGTATGTGTACAGGCCTGAAGATAATGATAGCCAGGTGCTTTCAGGCGACAGTACTAATAGCAGCTATAGATATGAGGCTCCGGTCGATACCTCAAATGACGTAAAGGATTTTGTCGACTATGCTAGGGACACAACTAAGAATCTTACGCCTAAGCGGTATACTGAACAGGGAATTATTAAACTTCAGTCTGCACTTAGCTACGTCGCAGATCGAACAGATTCAGCTAACACTCAGTTTAATGAAAAAATTGATTCGCTCGACAGAACTATTGTAAAGATTGATACTACTGCCCGAAATTATCTTAGCCAGGTTAAACCTGCTTTTTCGGCTGCTGTAAATGCTATAAAATCGATTCGGAATTCTGGTGCGTCGGCGGGCAGTAATAATGCAGCCAGTTTGAAGCGTATTGAGTCAAACATCGATACATCAAAATCCCTTGGAAGTCAGATAAATAAAATAAAAGATTTTTTTGCTGAAGCCGGAAACATCCTTCAGCAGGTAAATTTATCTCAAGGGTATACGCTTAATAAATAAAGTTATTTAGAATATAATAGAATGACAGGAGGTTGTAATGAGTCCCGATGAAAAACGCCTTGAACCCGGATTGCATAGGTTATCAGAGCTTACCGATTATGAAGTTGCCGATAATGACCCTGATGTAAGAGGCTGGAATGTAATGAGCTCCGACCGGAAAATGATAGGTAAGGTAAAGGAACTTATTGTCGATCTTGATGCAATGAAGGTCCGTTATCTTGATGTAAATATTAATAATGAGATAAGCGATGTAGGGACAGACGAACGGCGCCTGCTGATACCGATCGGTGCTGCAGAGCTTGATACGAAGGAGGAAAGGGTCAGGGTAAATGATATAGAAACCGTTACTTTGCTTAAGCTCCCTTCCTACCAGGGAGGCTCTATCAGCAGGGACTATGAAAGAGATCTTAGAAAGAGTCTGAATCCCGATTATAAGGCTGAGGCTGAAGAAGATTTTTATAATGACACCCTTTATGATGATAGCAGATTCTACAGAAGGAGTGATAAATATCTCTACAGGCTTGCGGAACTGGATAAGTCAAAGGTGCTGGGACAAAATCCCGATATCAGGGGCTGGGATGTGATAACTTCTGATAATACCAGGCTCGGAAAGGTTAATGAGCTTATCATTGATAAAAGAAAAAATAAAATAAGGTACCTCGATATTGATACAATGGTGCCGGGACGAGATTACCTTGTGCCGATAGGTCTTGCCTCTCTGGCTCAGGAACAAAAAAGGGTGCTTGTGGACCTTAAAGATGATGATCTGAAAATCTATCCTTCCTATCCAGGAGGGGATATTGACCGCGATTATGAAAATACTCTTCAGAATTCGCTGAAGAAAAATACCCAGGGTCAGAAAAGTGCCGATTATTACGGCTCTAAACATTACGATGATTCCAGTTTTTTCGACTCGCGTACATAAATAAATAGAGCCGGAATGGAATAAATATCTGTGTGCACCGGTTTAAACTTTTTACTTTCCTGATATTTCTTAATTTTGTGGAAATTTTTTTTTCACAAAATAACACCGGGTATAAAGTTTGACTGAAAAAAATAATCCGAAGACAAAAGCATCATGGAACTTTCCGGGGGCATTCTGGACAGCAAACGTTGTAGAACTTTTTGAACGTGCGGCTTACTACGCCGTATTTATTGCTATTACCCTTTACCTTTCAAGGGTTGTGGGATTTGATGATATCGAAGCTGGCTGGATAGGGGGCATATTTGCAGCAGGACTATACTTCCTTCCTCCCTTTACAGGAGCATATGCAGATAAAATCGGATTCAGGAATGCCATACTCCTTGCATTCGGCCTCTTAACGATTGGCTATTTCACCCTCGGTGCCCTTCCTTATAAAGTTACAGTACTCCCCGCCCTTGTCGTTTTGATGTTCGGCGGTTCATTTATAAAATCTATCATTACAGGTACAGTTGCCAAAACAACTAATGAAGAAACAAGAGCCCGGGGATATTCCATATTTTATGGTATGGTGAATGTCGGAGCTTTCCTGGGTAAAACTTTTGCTTATCCCTTAAGACTCACCTGGGGAGTAGAATCAATAAATTTTTATGCCGCATCAATGACGCTCATTGCGTTCATCGTGGTCTACATATATTATAAGAACGTTAATGTGGATGGCGAAGGCAAAACTTTCTCTCAGGCATGGAGAGGATTTGTAAGGGTGGTAACCAATGTCCGCCTTCTGATATTAATTCTTATTGTTACAGGTTTCTGGATAATACAGCATCAGTTGTATGCAACGATGCCGAAGTATGTTTTACGCACCGTGGGAGAACATGCTTCCCCTGAGTGGATCGCAAATGTTAATCCGTTTGTTGTGATGATATCCGTGGTTTTTATTACTAACCTGATGAAAAATGTGAGAGCCGTTTCTTCAATGACGGTAGGAATGTTCCTGATGCCGCTTTCAGCATTGTTGATGGCTTCCAGCCCTGTGCTTGAATCTCTTACAGGTCAGTCTGTCTCAATATTCGGATTATTTTCGGCCCACCCCATAACCGTGATGATGATAGCCGGCATAGTTGTACAGGGACTCGCAGAGTGTTTTATCTCTCCCCGCTACCTTGAATATTTCTCCCTTCAGGCCCCTAAAGGCGAGGAAGGACTTTACCTGGGCTTCAGTCATCTTCATTCATTTCTTTCTTCAATACTCGGTTTCGGAATCTCAGGCTATCTGCTTACTGCTTATGCACCTGACCCGGAATTTCTTTCCCCTGAACAAATGCTGCATGCTTATGATCATGCACATTATATCTGGTACTATTTTGCAGTAATAGGAATAACGGCTGCCGTGGCGCTTCTGCTTTACCGCTGGATCCTCGACCGGCGTTCCACGCAGAAAGCCGGATTAGTCTGATTAAAAAGTTCAGATTTAGTATATTATTAATTGAAAAATCATTAGATTTTTCAAGACTAATGCTGCATCAATAATACGAAAGAAAAAAAGATGTGGACATATGTAATAATCCTTTCGGTTTTACTTTTACTTGTTCTCATTCTTTATATAAAAGCTAAACGAACAAATAATCCTGCGAAGACTTCCATCATTGAACGCAGCAAACTTGAGAAAATGCTTGAGAAGGAATTAACTCCGAAAGCTCAGCTCGCTGAAGAGGCTGTGAAAGAAGACTTCAGATACCGGTCGGATTACCGTAAAAACGTAACTGATATGACAGGTAATGATATTGTGCAGGAAGAATACAAAATAAGTCTTAAGAGCGGAATAAGTAAATTAAAAATAAAAGATTATGACGGTGCTGAACTGGAATTTGCTAAAATAATAGAATCTGGCACTGCTAATGCAGGGGCCTATTATTATAGGGGATTAATAAAAAATTTTAGGAATGAATATTCTCCTGCCCTCAACGATTTTGATCTGGCTCTTACTTATGGATTTTCAGCACCGGACATACATTTCCAGAAAGGTTATTCAAATTTAAAGCTTAAACAATATGATAAAGCAGCTGATGATTTCAGCAAATTTATTTCTTTAAAACCCAATAATGCAGAAGCCCGCTTTAGTAAAGGTTTATGTGAGGTCGCTTCAGAGAGACTAACCGAAGCACTTGCCGAATTTACTAAAACCATAGAACTAAATCCGAATTATGAAATAGCCTTTTATGAAAGAGGAAAGATCTATATCAAACTTGGCAATAAAGAAGAAGCTTGTAAGGATTTCAAGGAGGCTTACCGGTTGGGGTGTATCCCGGCTCATCATTATCTTAGTTCAATATGTAATGAAAAAGGAAGATGATCATAAAATCTATGAACTATAAGATCATTATCCTGCCTGGTGACTCCAGTGAGATTTCAGATATGTCTGCTTCCCTTCACGCTGACCTTGAACTGAGATATGGAAAAGGAAGTCTCGAAGAATTTGTTGAAGAAAATAAATATATGATAATTTTCTTCGCAGCAGCAGATGATAAAAACAATGCGGCAGCCTGCGGCGCCCTGAAACATTTCGATGATCATACAGCCGAGATAAAAAGGATGTATGTAAAAGACGAATACAGGGGGAGAGGCTTATCAAAGTTAATTCTGAAAAGGCTTGAGGATACTGCGGTCGAAATGAATTACAGAAAGGTCATTCTTGAGACAGGACTAAAGCAGCCTGAAGCTATGAACCTGTATGAAAAATTCGGTTATAAGAAAATTAAACCTTATGGCAGACATAAAGATGACCCGGATAGCGTCTGTTATGAAAAGATGTTATAGCTGCGATTATTAGCCGCGGTAAATCAACCCCGTAGATGCTGCATTATTGCAGCTGAAAATATTTCCCACCGCAATTCAATCCTTTAGAGACTGGATTATTGCAACCCGTATAGTTTCAGAAAGATCAACAATCGTCCGATTTAACAGTCGGGGTGGTAGCTTGTTCCACCCCCTCGGCAATCTGAGGAAGAATACCCATGCTCCGGTAAATAGGCTTTACAATATCCCGGATGAGTGGAAGCTTCTTAAGATAAAAAACAGCGCTCGTAAGACATACTACGCCGCTTGCCAGAATTGTCGCCGGCGCACCTATGCTGCTTCCCAATCCTCCCGCTAAAAGACTTCCAAAAGGACTCATTCCCCTGAAAGCCATTCCGTAAAAACTCATCACCCTTCCTCTTTTACTTTCCTCGGATAATGTCTGGAGAAGAGTATTGGTTGAAGCAACATGAAGCATCATACCAAGTCCAGCCCCTGCCATAACAACAATGGAAACAATAAAAATACGCGAGAACGAAAATAAAACAAGGCTGCTCCCGAAAAGTAAGACTGCAATCCCGATAAGCTTTCCCAGACCCAGAACATTTTTTTTATTCAGCAGGTAGAATGCCCCAAGCAAAGCTCCTGAACCATATGCACTCATCAGGAATCCGAAGGTATCCGCCCCTCCGCCAAGGTATTTTTTGGCGATAACCGGGGCCAGCAGGGTAATCGAAGTACTCACCAGGCTAACTACACTTAACAGCACAATCAGGTAACGGATGGGCGCAAAGCCGAATGTGTAATTGAATCCTTCAGATAACTGTTTGAAAACTTTAGACTCGCGCGGTTTCATTAAAACAGGCTCAACTTTCATTTTCAGTAATGATATAACCACAGCAAAAAAGCTTAAAGCATTGATCAGAAAACACCACCCCTCCCCCACTGTCGCAATAAGTATTCCCGCAATAGAAGGACCGACGAGCCTTGCCGCGTTTACCATCGAAGAATTAAATGCGATTGCATTCCCGAGATCTTCCTTCTTATTATCAATCATTTCAACAACAAAAGCCTGGCGGATGGGCATATCAAAAGCACTTATGATTCCCAGTATTACACTTAGAAATATGAGCTGCCAGATCTGAACAGCTTCAGTAAAAACGAGTAAGGAAAGAATAAGAGCCTGCACTAAAGCCAGCAATTGTGTGTACAGGAGGAGCTTGTGACGATTAGATTTATCTGCCAGCACTCCCGCAAACGGTGCTAAAACAAACAGCGGAAGCTGTCCTGAAAATCCAACAATACCAAGCATAAAAGCGGAATTGGTAAGACGGTAGACAAGCCAGGTCACCGCAACACGCTGGATCCATGTTCCAATTAGCGATAAGCTTTGTCCCGACACAAACAGCCGGAAATTCTCATGACTTAATGCGCGGAATGCAAGTTTAAGGTTGTTCCCGGGAGATTTCATTCATTCAATATTAATCATCATTTCGGGCCTTAATATAACACAGACGACTAATAAAAATATTGATAAAAGATAATACCCTCAACTTGTACTTTCTATCATTACCCCCAAAATCAACCTCATAGAAGCTGCATTATTGCAGCTGCAATATTTGCCGCCGCAAATCAACCTTGCAGAGGCTGCATTAGTATATCCCTTCTATCCACCAAAAAAATCCTGATCCTCGTATTGGATGACAAGTCTGAATCGCCCGGAATCTTCGGCTCTCCGGTGGATTGTGTTAGCCTGAAAATAGCGTTATATTATGGTCACTAAATTCAAATTCGAGGTTAAAGAATGGACACTTTGAACCTCCCCTTCCTCCGCAAACAGCTGACCGAACGTAAAGAGCGGCTGGAAAACAGTGCTAAAAATCTCAGTGAACCCGTTAGAATCTACCGGCTTATGCAGCAGATAGACAGAACCATTGAAAGAATAGATAGGGGTTCGTATGGAATTTGTGAAGTCTGCCATGATCCTATCGAACCTGAAAGACTTGCCTTTGATCCAATGATATGCGTCTGTCTCGATCACCTGAACAGTGAACAGCAGCGTGCCCTCGAGCAGGATCTTGAACTTGCACGCAGGGTGCAGCAGGGACTCCTACCGAAGAACAATATCAGAATAGACGGATGGCAATTCAGCTACAGGTATCACCCTGCCGGTATCGTCAGCGGCGACTTCTGCGATTTCATACCGCAGGAAGACAACTCGTTCTTTCTTATCCTCGGTGACGTCTCGGGTAAAGGAATTTCTGCCTCTCTCATGATGTCGCAGCTCAATGCCCTTATCCGAAGCTTTATCACATTCGGACTCCCGCTTCAGGAAATTGTCAGAAGAACAAACAGACTGTTCTGCGAAAGTATCCTCTCCAATAATTATGCTACAATGGTCTTCGGCAAGGGCACTCCCGACGGTGTAATCGAATTCTGCATAGCAGGACACAACCCGCCGATCCTCCTGAAAGAAAATAACATCACTAAAATAAAAGCTACGGGTATTCCTGTAGGCTTGTTCTGCGGATCAGAATACGGGGTCAGCCGTTATGAAATGGAGCCGGGAAATACCGTTCTTGTGTATACGGACGGAATAACGGAATCATTTTCCGGGGAAGATGAATACGGTGAAGACCGGCTTATCGAGAGCTACCTTAAATCCGGTAAAGAAACCCCTGAGCTTATACTGGATAAATTGTTCGGCGAACATAATTCTTTTATGAAAGCGGCAAAACCCTCTGATGATGTAACTGCCGCAGTATTAAAAAAAGTTTAATTTCTCTTGTGAAATAATACAGGTTCCGCTCTGCTCAGATGGAGCCGGTCCTGGAGATATTTTTTTGGAATGGATTCCGTATCGTATTCAGAACGTTTTTAGATTCTTGTAAGCCAGTAATTAGATGGTTATTACCCCCTGAATTTTGTTGGAGATAATAACGAATGAAAACCAAAAAGAAATATGTAGCAGTCCCCTGCGGCGGCTGCACTTTGTGCTGCCAGGGGGATGCGATCAGGCTGCTTGAAGAAGATGATCCTGACATTTATCTCACTGAACCTCACTCCTGTGTTCCGGGAGCTTTGATGCTTGCGCATAAAGCCAACGGCGATTGTATTTACCTTACAGAAGATGGGTGCAGCATACATGATCATACACCTGCTTTATGCAGAGCGGGCGACTGCCGGGCTCTGGCCTTCAAATATAATTTTGAAATGGCTCTGAAACTACATGAAATCGGCAGTATAGATCTGCGCGTCTGGGATAAGGGAAATGAACTGATAAAGAAGATGCGGCTGCAGAATAGAATATAATAATTAAACCATAGGAATGAAGGGGGAATTCTTACTATTTTAACCCGGGTTGAATTCAATTTGGATGATACACTTGATCAGACTGATAACAATATTCTTCTTATTATTAACTTCCTGCGGGTTTGAGTCTGCTGCACAGACTTTATTGAATACCGGTGCAAAAGAAATAACCGGCCTGCCGGTAATCAGAAATTATCTTCCTTCGGAATACAATGCCACTCCCCAGAACTGGTCGATCGTTAAGGACAGACGGGGGGTTATGTATTTTGCTAATACCGGTGGGGTGCTTGAATTTGACGGCGTTGACTGGAGGCTCATCCCTGTAATAAATGAGGTTGCCAGAACCCTTGCGATCGATAAGCAGGGACTAATCTATGTCGGCGGAGTAAACGAGTTCGGTTATCTTCAGCCTGATGCTGCAGGACTTATGCAGTACACTTCCCTTGTCCGGCATGTGCCTCCCGGGGATAGGGAATTTGGCGACATATGGAGCATCTATGTTTCAGGCAGGGATATCTTTTTTCAGAGTTCATCCCATATTTTCCGTATAAAGGATCCTGTCAACTCCTTCAGGAAAAATAAACATGCCGAAATTAAAACATGGACTTCAAAGAAACTCTTCAGTCCCGCTTTTTATGTTAACGACAAATATTATATACCTGAATCAGGAACAGGACTCTTGTCTCTTGAAGGAGATTCACTCAAGCTTATACCCGGCGGTGAACGATTTGCTGATCAGACTATCTATGATATGCTCAACTTTTCCGATGACAATAAAACCGGACATGAAAAAAATAAAATATTAATAGGTACTGCAGGAAAAGGATTTTATATACTTGACGGGAAGAGCTTTACCGAATTCAAAACTGAGGCAGATAATTATATCCTGAAAAATAAACTTTACTTCAGGGGCGGCATCCTGAGAAATAATACGTATGTATTCGGAACTCAGACAGGCGGAATGATTGTCATAAACAGTAAGGGGAGACTGCTGCAGGTTATTAATAAGAAAAATGGTCTCAGTGATAATACAGTGTGGTTTGTTTATCCTGATGAGAGTGGAATTTTATGGCTTGGCTTGAATAACGGAGTGGCTAGGGTGATCTATCCCTCTCCTCTTACGCTTATTGATTCAAGGTTTGGAATTGACGGACTCATCTTTTCTGTAAACCAGTTCTCGGGCAGTCTCTATTTATCCACGCCGAACGGCGTTTATCATTCACAAAACGAAGGCAGTACCGGGTCGTTTTTTAAACTTACAGAAGGAATAAATTCAGAATCATGGGAACTTCTCAATGTAAATGATTACCAGCTGGCAGCTACTACGCATGGAGTATACAGGATAAAGGATAACAGGTCGGATATCATTAATACTGACTGGAGATTTGCGTATTCGCTTTGCAGGAGTAAAATCCATCCTGATATTATATACGTTGGACTTCATGACGGGCTTGCAAAGCTAAAACTATTAAATGGCGAGTGGACAGACGACGGCAGAATTCCCGGAATAAATGAAATAATTACCCAGATAGTCGAAGGATCTGACGGTACATTGTGGCTTTCATCCTACAATAAAGGGATCATCAGGATAATTCCCGACTACAGTGGAAATAATTCATCATACACGATTGCACATTTTGAGGATAAAATAAAAGGCAGGCAGCCGCCGGTAGTAGAATACAACGGAAGAGTAATATTCGGGACTCCCGAAGGTCCGAAGAATTTTGATAACGAATCGAACAGCTTTGTTTTTGATTCAAGTTTTGGTGCATACTTCAAGGACTTTAATATAACCGACTTGAAAAAAGATGCGGCAAACTGTCTGTGGATCACAGGGAATAAAAATAACAGCGCAGAAACCGGAAGAATAGTTCCTCAAGGAAATAAGGGGTTCAGATGGGAATCTTTCCCGCAGTTAAAAATAATAATGGATCATATTTCTTTATTTTCCATGTACAAACTGTTTCCGGATAAGAATGATAGGAATCTGTTATGGATAACTTACGGGGAAAAGTTGTACAGGTTTGATCTGAAGGAAGCTGATTCCCGCCCTCACCCTGCTGATTTTTATGCTGTTATCAGACGGATCAGTCTGGATGGCGACTCAACCATCTACTCAGGAGGATTTTTCCCTGACGATCTTAAAAATATTGAATGGAATCTTTCACCCGGAACTAACTCGATAGAAATTAAATATGCATCGGCCAGTTACTTTTACGAAGGAGGCAGTAAATATCATTATTCTCTTGCGGGTTATGATAACAAATGGTCAGACTGGGCATCTGAAGACCGGAAAGAGTATACAAACCTATCGCCAGGTAGATACACTTTTAATGTTCAGGCTAAGAATATCCTAGGCGAGCTGAGTAAGCCTGCATCTTTTACATTTTACATACCCTCGCCCTGGTACAGATCAGTGTGGGCGATAGTTCTCTTCTCACTGTTGCTGATCTCCGGGATCTGGTGGGTAGTGAACCTCAGGTTCAGCCTACTCGAAAAAAGAAATATTGAACTGGAAGCAATTGTCAGCAAAAGGACTAATGAGGTCCGCCGACAGAAAGATATTCTTGAAGAACAGGCCAAAAAGCTTCTTGAGCTCGACAGGCTGAAATCAAATTTCTTTGCTAATATCTCGCATGAATTCAGAACGCCGCTTACACTGATTATGGGTCAGATTGAAAGTCTCCTCGGGGCATCACCGGGGGAATTTACACGAAAGAAACTTAAAACGGCGCTGTCGAATTCAAAACAGCTTCAGGCCCTGATAAACCGGTTGCTTGAATTAAGCAAACTGGAATCGGGCGAGTTCAAAATGAAGATCGCATATACCGAACTGAACTCCTTCCTGCGCAAAATACTTTCGGCATTCGAGTCTCTGACGGAAAGGCAGAACATAGGGCTGGAGTTTAAACGGCACAGTAATGAAATCTATCTTTACATAGACAGGGAAAAGATTGAAGAAGTTTTTAATAATCTGATTTCAAACGCGATAAAGTTTACTCCCGAAAACGGCACGATTTCTATGCGTATCTCCCCTAATGAAAATGAATCCGGTTATGTCAGCATCTTTGTATCCGATACAGGTATCGGTTTAAAGCCGGAGGATCTCAGCCATATATTCGACCGTTTTTACCAGGTTGATAGTTCCCAAACGAGGGAATATGAAGGTACCGGAATCGGACTGGCAATAGTTAAAGAGCTTGTACAACTGCATAAAGGAATTATTTCTGTTAAAAGTGAGGTGGGGAAAGGGACCGAATTCTGCATACAACTTCCTCCCGGTAAAGATCAATTCATAAATGAACCGAATATTGAGTTTATAGAGATTGTAAATAATCGTGAAAATTTTGTGGAAACTGAAACATACACGGCAGAGCTTAAAGAAAACGAAGATGAGAATCCCGAAGAATCCGATGCAGTTAAGGAGGTTGTACTTGTTGTCGAAGATAATTCCGATATGCGCGCTTTCATAAAGGAAAATCTTGAAAACGATTTTAGGGTAATAGAGTCAAAGAACGGCGATGAAGGGGTTAAAAAAGCATTGAATTATATCCCCGACCTGATAATAACTGATGTTATGATGCCGGCGATGAACGGGTTCGAATTAACAAGCAGACTTAAAAAGGACAATAAAACAAGCCATATTCCCATTATTATGCTCACAGCCAAAGCTGATGAAGAAAGCAAGCTTAAAGGGCTGGATACCGGCGTTGACGATTATCTTATTAAACCATTCAGCACAAAAGAACTTCAGGCGAGGGTGAATAATCTTATAAAATTGCGCAGACTGCTTAAAGAACGGTACAAGGAAATCAGCGCAATAAATCCCAGCGAAATTGAAGCAAAACCAATAGATAAGGAATTTCTTAATAAGGTATTCAGCAATATTAATGAACATATTGAGGATCCCGCCTACAGTGTAACTATTCTTGCCGGGGAAGTCGGGATGAGCGTTTCTCAGTTAAACAGAAAATTAAACGCGTTAATCAATCAATCTGCCGGAAAGCTAATACGTTCCACGAAATTAGATTATGCCTCTCAATTATTGAAAAATAAAGCCGGCAATATTTCAGAAATTGCTTTCAGAATCGGGTTCAGTGATACACCGGGCTTCACCCATAGTTTTAAGGACAAATTTGGTTGTTCTCCCAGTGAATACTTGAAAATGAATAAATAATGTTCTCATATTTTTTTAACAATAATTAAAAATTAAAAATAGAGGCTCATTCATACCCGCGGTTAATTCACACAATACCTTCAGTTTAATCATTTTTATGCACCTGCACAAAATTCACAACTAATTGAGCGGAATTCGTAACGCGATCCTGTGATCTTTCATTACTTTTGACACAATAAAATTCAAGGTATGGTCTATGAAAAGTTTTACAATCCTTTCAATTTTGCTGATAATTTTCTTAACCGCGGCCAAAGCACAAACAACAAATGAAATTATAGAACTTGGTCCCGGCGGAATCAGCGATGTTTCGAAAAACGGCGAATATGCCTGCGGTATGAATTACCCATCATCCGGATTTGTATGGAGTGAAACTACCGGAAGAATCGAATTGAGTGCGGCTGAATATTCAGAAGCCTACGGAGTATCCAATAATGGAAGAGTAGCAGGAAGATTTTACGATCCTAATCTTCCGGCACCGGGCGGTAATCCTACTATGAGGGCCGGTTACTGGGAAAACGGAAGCTGGACAGGCTTACCTGGTCTTACTGGTCTACTTCCGCTTGATGAGATGAGTTTTACACATGCATATGGTATTTCAGCAGATGGTTCAAGGATAGCGGGAATGCAGTGGCATGCAGACTGGACAGTGGAAGCAGTGTACTGGGAAAACGGAAGTGTAACAGGTCTTGGTCAGGATAATGGCGGTAACAGCAGGGTTAATACACTTTCAGCAGACGGATCGGTTATGGCAGGATGGAACGGTGGTCCGGGCAATGTTCCCGACAGAACCGCATACTATTGGGATCCTGCACCACACTTTATGGGCGGATATGATACAACTTACGCTGTTGGTGAAAGCGAAGGCATAAGCTCAGACGGGTCAATGATAGTCGGAGGATCGGCAGGAGTTGTATTTTTATGGACACAGGCTACGGGAATGCAGTGGCTGACAGATCCCGCTGCATATCAGGGCGGCGAAGGATTAGATATATCTGATGACGGAACTATTGTAGGATATGTTGATCCTGGAGGATTCAACTACCAGGCTTTTATTAAAAAGCCGGGGTGGCAGAATGTTCTTTATCTATCGGATTTTATTAATGACAGTCTTGGGATGACGGGCTACAGCAACTGGTATTTTGCGTTTGCTCAGGCAATCTCAGCCGACGGTAATATTATCGGCATATCAGCTTATTCTCCATCAGGACAGCCTACAGCCCTTCTGTTAAAGATGAACGAACCCCTTCCGGTAGAATTGGTTTCTTTTACAGCTTCAGCAGGCAGCGGAGCTGTAAGTCTGAACTGGAGTACTGCTACAGAAACCAATAATTCAGGTTTTGATATCCAGAGAAAGAATGGAAATTCAGACTGGGTATCAGCAGGTTTCGTTCCGGGCAGAGGAACAGCATCAAATACTACCAGCTATAGTTTTACAGATCAGCATCCTGATGCAGGAATTAATATATACAGATTGAAACAGATCGATTACGACGGCAGCATCAGCTATTCCAGTGAGGTTAAGGTTGAACTCTCACCTTTTGTATATAGCCTGGATCAAAACTATCCCAATCCATTCAACCCCGCAACGACTATAAAATTTACAATACCTGAAGATAATTTAGTCAATATAACGGTTTTTAATTCTCTCGGAGAAAAGGTTGCAACTCTGCTTAACGGCATTACTGAAAAAGGTTCACATAGCCTGACATTTAATGCAGCAGGACTTGCTAGCGGAATGTATATACTCAGGATAGCGTCGGGCAGTTTTTCAAAGACGATAAAAATGAACTTATTAAAATGATGTTGATCGTCAGTTAAAGGAACAAAATAAAGAAGAAATTATTTATGCAAAAGCACCTTATCTTATTACTCATGATCAACTTTCTGATTATTTCATCAGATATGTTATCAGCACAAACCACCGCACGGTTTATTGACCTCGGACCCGGGGGTGCTGCCAAGGTTTCAAATAATGGTATTTATGTATGCGGAAATAATTACCCGGCGCCGGGTTTTTTATGGACTGAGAATACCGGGAAAATAAGCCTGGGAACAGGCTACACTGAAGCAATGGGAGTTTCAGATAACGGTATCGTCTCGGGTTCTTATATAGATCCAAACCTCCCCGATCCATCCGGACATCCTACCTTCAGAGGCGGTTATTACCAGAATAACCAGTGGAATCCTTTACCCGGTTATTATCCCATTCTTGATTCAATGTCATATACTTATGCGGACGGAATTTCAGACGACGGTTCGATAATAGTGGGAATGGAATGGGTTCCCGGGTATAAAGCAGAAGCAGTTTACTGGGACAGTTCCAGGTCAATAAATCTTCTTGGCAGAACCGGAGGCGGAAGCAGCAGGGCAATGGATGTAGCAATTACTTCAAATGGATTTGTTATTGCCGGATGGGACGGCAGCGCAGGAGGAGCCGACAGGCGCGCTTTCTACTGGAACCCTCAGCCTCACTTTATGGGAGGATACGATACAACCTATCCTGCCGGACAGTGCAACGGGTTAAATTCTGACGGAAGCAAAATAGTAGGCGGTTCACTTGGTGCCCCATTTGTATGGAGTGAACCCATAGGAATGGAGTGGATAACTACCGATTATCTGAACAATGCCAGCTATGCTACAGATATTTCGGATAATGATATCATCGTGGGTTATGTAAGTCCTACGATGGGTAATTACCAGGCTTTCATAAAAAAACCCGGATGGCAGGATATAATGTTCTTAAAAGATTATCTGATTGATAGTTTAGCTATAACAGGTATATCCGACTGGTACTTCCCTTTTGCAAATTCAATATCGACAGACGGATTAACAATAACCGGAACTGCATATCCGCCCAACGGAGGACCAAATGCCTACGTTGTAAAGATCGATAATCCTGTTCCGGTTGAACTGACTTCTTTTACTGCGGCTTATGAAAATAATAGAGTAAAACTATCATGGATTACAGCTACCGAAACAAATAACAGAGGTTTTGATATCGAAAGAAAAAGTCAGTCATCAGAATGGACTAGGATCGGATCTACTTCGGGTAACGGAACAAGCACAGGGATGAATTCATATAATTATGAAGATTATACAATTACTTCGGGTATATACGCCTACAGGTTGAAACAGACAGATTTTGACGGAACTTCCTCTTATTCAAAAACAGTTGAGATTAATACCAATAACCTGTCTGAGTTCTCATTAAATCAGAATTACCCCAATCCTTTTAACCCGTCGACAAAAATTTCTTTTTCTCTTCCACTGACCTCAAATGTCAACCTGTCAGTGTTTAATGTGCTGGGTGAAAAGGTTGCTGTTCTTATAAATGAGGTGAGGAATCCCGGTAAATATGATCTGAACTTTAACGGAAGCGGGATAACCAGCGGCATTTACATATACAGAATAGAAGCTGTTCCTGTAACCAGGCAGACGGCAGGCTTTGTTTCAATTAAAAAAATGACATTAATAAAATAAATTGTTCACATTTTATTCATTAAATATCAGGAAAGTCTAATGTACAAAAATTTCACTATTCTCTCAGCCGCATTAATGATCTTTGCAGCTAGTTTTAACAGTCAGGCTCAGACATTAACATATGCATTCGATGGCGCCTTTTTTAGCTATGGTACTTTGGATCTGGGCACGGCCGAATTCAATTCTATAAATTTTATTCCCCAGGGCAGCAGTTATTACCCTGTTTCCGGAGATAATGACGGCGTCGACGGACAGAATACCATCATGGCCGATTTTAATTTGTCCGGTTATTATTTACGACATCTGAATTTTACTAATCTGACATCAGATAGCATCGGGGTGGTTCAGCCTCTTGCTTCTGGTCAGACTCAAATTAAAGCAATGGCGCATAATACATTTACCGACACTTGGTATGTAATAAGCGGCGACGACTTCGGTTCTTCTGCTGTTCTTTATACAATGGATATCAGCACAGGTGTATTAACGGAAGTAGGAGCTATTCAAAATGCTG
Organism: uncultured Ignavibacteria bacterium; assembly: GCA_963774455.1. Classification (GTDB taxonomy): domain Bacteria; phylum Bacteroidota; class Ignavibacteria; order Ignavibacteriales; family Ignavibacteriaceae; genus DATFVA01. The sequence goes on along the minus strand of CAVZFD010000002.1, from coordinate 97,438 downwards.
CGGCTCCTATAACCCTGGCAATTGACTGCGGCGGTAATGCCTATTTGGTAAATGTGGAAGGACTTATCACAACTACGGCTGTACTGTATACACTTGACCTTTCAACCGCGACTGCCACACAGGTAGGCACAAACCTTGGATTTGATAATGTTACCTTCGGCAGCCAGGATATGGATTTTAACCCGGAGGACGGAAATCTCTACTGGTCAGCATACTGGTCATCAGGATTTTTTGATGAGGGAGGCTCATTCAGAGTTATTGATCCCGTAGCCGGAACTTCAACAGAAATAGGGGTTTTTGGCTCATTCGAAACGCTCACAGGGTTAAGTATTAATGCTGATTGTCCTACTCCGGTAGAGATGACATCCTTCTCCGCTTCAGCTAATAGTAATTCAGTTACCCTTAACTGGTCAACAGCTACTGAAACCAATAATAAAGGATTCTCTGTTGAAAGAATGTCTGATAATTCCTCCTGGCAGGAGGTTGGTTTTGTTCCCGGTTTCGGTACTTCTGTTCAGAAACATTCATATTCTTTTAATGATAATAACCTGAATTCAGGTTCCTATTCATACAGACTTAAACAAACGGACTTTAACGGATCATTCGAATATTCTGATGTTGTTAGCGCTGATATATCTCAGCCGGCTCAGTTCAGACTCGATCAGAATTATCCTAATCCTTTTAATCCGTCAACCAAGATCAGTTACTCCGTTCCTGAGAAATCATTCGTAAGCATTAAGGTGTATAGTCTTACAGGTGAAGAAATAGCTTCTCTTGTAAACGGAGTACAGTCAGAAGGACTCCACCTGGTTACATTTAATGCAAAGAATATTTCAAGCGGCATATACATCGCCAGAATGACAGCAGGTAATTTCACTTCAACTATAAAGATGAACCTGCTCAGATAGGAAAGAGTAATATATCCCGGGAAGTTTACAAATTCGTTTGTAAACTTCCTTTTTTTGCATGAATTTTTATCAGGATTAGCAGTCAGGTGTGCGGTATTTATCTTGTTCGATTGAGTACAGGTATTGCGACATCTGAAAAAAATGAATCTCTTTAGATAATACCTGGATGCGCTCTCAATCGCGTCGGGATAAGCCCTGTTGATTTAACAGGGCTTTCCATTTTAAATGGAATGTTCTGAAAATGGTTTCTGTTTATCTTCTCTGTCCCTTAAAACTTTTTCTTTTGTCTTTTTTCTGCCTGTCGGAAGATTTATTGCTTTGCCTGTTTTCCCTCTTTTGGGATTTATTTCCGCTTCTTTTCTTCATCGCAATCTCAACGCTGATTTCCCTGCCCTTAAATGCTTTTCCTGAAAAAGCATCGAGGATTGTATCCGTATAATCTTTGTCTGTTTCAAAAAAAGAAAAGTTTTTAAGGATCTCAATATCTCCCACGTCAATATTATTTACACCGGTATATTCATTTATCAGTCCCATTAACTTTTGCGGCTGCAGGTCGTCTGTATCACCGAGGTTAATAAAAAAGCGTGTGTAGTCAGGTCTGTTATTCCTGCCTCTTTCTTTTCCGCTTCTCTCTTTACCGCCTCTTTCTTTTCCTGAAGCTGAATTAAGGTCGGGAGTGTTTTTATAATAATCGAGGAACCGGTTAAACTCGAGTGAGACAAATTTCTTTATCAGTTCTTCTCGGTCGAGCCATTCAAGTTTCTTATAAATATCGGGCAGGAAGGAGGTAATCTGTGTATTATTCACCTCAACCTTTTCCATACGGTCAATCATATGGAACAGCTGTTTCTCACAAATTTCCTTGCCCCCGGGAACCGTCATATGTTTAAACTCTTTCCCCAGCTGATCTTCGATCAGCGAAAGCCTTATATTTTCCTTTAGATTTGAGATAACTATTGAAGTGCCTTTTCTTCCGGCACGCCCCGTACGCCCGCTCCGGTGAGTGTAGAGCTCTGAATCATCAGGAAGATTGTAGTTGATAATATGGGTAAGGTTATCTACATCCAGTCCCCGTGCAGCAACATCCGTCGCAACGAGCAGTGTTATATTTTTATTCCGGAACTTATTCATTACAACATTACGCTGCGGCTGGGAGAGGTCGCCGTGGAGAGCTTCTGCGTTGTAACCGTCCTTAACAAGATGGTCGGCCACTTCCTGTGTCTCCCTGCGCGTTCTGCAGAATACAATCCCGTAAATATCAGGATTGAAATCGACAATTCTTTTCAGGGCAAGATACCTGTCACGTGCATGTACCATATAGCAGATATGATTTACATCATCGGAACCTGAATTCCTTTTACCGATTGCAAACTCAACAGGATTATTCATGTACTGGCCCGCAATCTTTTTAATATCGCCAGACATCGTGGCAGAAAAAAGAAGGGTGTTCTTAGCCTTGGGTGTAGCTGCAAGAATCGACTCGAGGTCATCCCTGAAACCCATACTCAGCATCTCATCTGCTTCATCAAGAATAACGGTCTTTATTTTTTTAAGATCGATCACCTTTCTGTTTAACAGGTCAAGTAAACGTCCGGGCGTTGCGGAAATAATATGAGCTCCGTCCTTTATTTTTTTGATCTGCTTCTCCATGCTCGAACCGCCGAATATCGCGGCAATCCTGAGACCCGGTTTATATTTTGAAAAGTCTGTAAGGTCATCAGCTATCTGAAGACATAACTCCCTTGTCGGTGCAAGAATCAGGTGCTGTGTATAGCGTGCTGAGATATTCGTTTTCTGTATAATGGGGAGGCCGAAGGCGGCGGTTTTTCCCGTTCCTGTTTGTGCGAGGGCAATAATATCAGGACTATCCTCATTAATTAAGACGGGAATTACTTTCTCCTGTATCGGCATCATAGTTTCAAAGCCTAAATCTTCAACTGCATGAACAAGAGCTTCTTCCAGTCCTGCTTCCTTAAATGTTAACATTTCATTCTTTCATTTATCGTTAAATTATTTTTATATGGCCGTAAGTCATTTGCTTTCGGTCGTTATTGTATTTAATATATTCGGAAATTTTTCAGAGAAGTAATTCAGGCAAGAATATAAATTGATTCAGGCTGCTTAATTCTCTTCCGCATCGGAAAAGAAATTTAAATTGAGAAATACGCTGTAAATTTACTAAAATGTTTGTTCATTTCCATTATTAACCATGCCCGTCATCCCAATGTTATTTGAGGGAGAATGCAGGATAGAAGGTGAAATCGGGTCTATTTTCACGGAATTAATGCTTAAAGCCACTAGCGTAGCTTCCTATTTGCTCACCCACCCCAGTAAAGCCTTCTCGACTGCCGGAAGCTGATAAGCTTTTTCTGGTTTTCATCCCAGAGACTTAATAATACACTCTTCAGGCTTGTACGCAGAGTTAAAACTTTTGCTGTCTCCTGCAGCTCCGGATTCTCCTTCTGACATTTTTCAAGAAGATAATTCGGTATTCTCGGACTAAGATGATGTATGTGATGAAACCCTATGTTCCCCGTGAACCACTGCAAAACTTTGGGGAGCTTGTAATAGGAACTGCCGTGCAAAGCTGCTTCCGAAAAATCCCACGATTTTTTATCAGCCCAGTATGTATCCTCAAACTGATGCTGGACAAAAAAGAGCCAGAGGCCTGTTGAGGAAGTAATTATTGTTATTGGAAGCTGGACAAGCAGAAATGCCTGCCACCCGACGAGCCATATAAGTGAGGCTATTATAAGTCCTATAACAAAACTTGTCATATAAACACTGAACTGGTAATTCCTAAGGGTAGTTTTATCCCCGGGCGAAGGAAACCTGTAAATGATCAGAAACAAAATCGTGGGGAAAACAAAGAAAAGTATGAGTGGATTCCTGTAAAGACGGTATTTTAATTTCCCCCATCGGTTTAAGCCGAAATATTCACGGACCGTCATTGTATAAATATCACCCACTCCGCGCTGTTGAAGATTGCCTGCACTTTTATGATGAATAGCATGCTTCTTCCGCCAGTAATGATAAGGGGTAAATGTGAAGAAGCTGCAGAAAATACCGCATCGGTTATTAGCCTTCTGTGAATTAAAGAACGAACCATGCCCGCAGTCGTGCTGTATAATAAACAGCCTTATTGAGAATCCCGCAGCAGGGAATGCAAGCAGCAGGGTTATCCACCAGCTGTAGTCAAGTGCGTACACCATAAGGATCCAGATTAATACCAATGGTATAAATGTATTGGTTAACTGCCAGATGCTTTTACGGAACTGGGATTTTTGGTACCTGGAGACCAGGTTTTTCCATACATGGGGATTGGTCATCGAATCTGATTTATTCATCTAAAGAAATATACTCCGGGTAAACTTGTAAAAACTCATACATATAATACGAAAAAAAAGGGGATATATTTGTGTTAAAAGTAAGGGATGCTGGACTTGTTTGTTTGTCAGTCTACCCTGGGTTTGTCGTAGACTGAGCTTGTCGAAGACGGAAATCTTGCGGGAAAATCACACTTCGGCAGGCTCAGGGTGACGATCAGATTATTTATAGGATAGCCTCTTATTTATTTCCATTCGGGTCAGCTCAAATCACAAAATCCGGACTGCGGGAATAACCCTCAGGAATTTATCAGTTCGGGATTGACCTCCAGATTATTTATGATTCTTATGACACCTGCAACACTTTCAAACTCCTGCTCCATTTTATCTTTTGTCCAGAGATTCGCTACAGCACCATCTATGGTCACAAACCCCTGGTTAACAGAGATACTTATGTCTTTTGGATTCGCCAGAGGGAATTCATTAATAAGAATTGAGTGCAGGTAATTCTTAATATTACTATCATCAATCGCTTTACCGATCGGGGTTACAGTTATCTCATCCTGGATATCCGTTACACCGTCAGCCTGCGATGCCAGAGTCATGGCAACTACTTTCTCAGTGTCAAAGTTTACATTGCCCGAAAGTTTTACATCGGAACCGGTCACGTCCACATTTATTTTCTGAGGCTCTTTAATTGCTGTACTGTTAACAATCAAATTCCTTATATCTGCCTGGATTATTTTTTCCGGAAGTAAATCGGTGTCAACTTTAATTTCATTGTCAATTTGCTTAACACCCTGCACATATGAAGATATTTCATAAATACGGTATTTGTCGTATAGCGAATTCACATCTCCCTTAAGAACAACCTCGCCGTTATCGTTCACTGTTACCTGGACATCAGAAGGATCATACCTGCTTGAAATTGCATTTTCAACCTTTCCCTTCAGAGCCTCACTGCTGCCTGATGCGTATAACGGATGGAATGTCATAATTAAAAATAGCAGAACCACCGGATAATAATTGCCGGACATATATTTCATGAACCTGTTCATAATACTTAGCCTTTCTAATATTGTTTTCTAATAACGGATGAAATATATTATGTAAAGCAGTCCTGTTTGTTGATGAATCTCAACATCGTAAGAGTGCAGATAAGCACTCCCGTTTTTATGCACGGAACAATACTGAAAAACTGCCCTTGGGCTGAAGCGATTAAGTTTTGGAAAATGGGGCTCTGGAGCGATGGAGCGGACCGCAAAGTAACTCCCTCTACAAGGGATTGAATGGTTGAATGGTTAAATTGTTGAATGGTTGAATTGTTGAAGGTTGAATGATTGAATGGTTACACAACTGCAGGATTCGGGTGCTTGCCTCTCTACAAAAGTATTCTGCACCCGCTCTTGACATATACCATTTTAAGAAATATATTATGACTGGAATTTTTCAGTGAGCAAATTGAACAGTACAACTTTCAGATATAGCTTCTTTAATCCAACCAGGTTACCTGTCTGGCGCTGGCGCCGCTAATATTTCACATCTACGCTTACGCGTAATCTTTTTTCAAGAGCTTAATACAAATCATTTAATAATTTATATATAAAGGAGTAATGCTATGAGTATTACCAGGAAAATCCTTCTGAATGAATCAGAAATGCCGGAGGTTTATTACAACATCCAGGCGGATATGCCCAACCCTCTATTGCCTCCGCTTCATCCCGGAACAAAGCAGCCGGTCGGCCCGGATGACCTCGCTCCCCTTTTTCCAATGGAACTTATTAAACAGGAAATGTCAAAGGAAAGATATATTGAAATTCCCGATGAGGTAAGGAAGGTTTATAAGATGTACAGACCCACGCCCCTGTACAGGGCTTCAGGACTGGAGAAGATGCTGGATACACCGGCAAAAATATACTATAAGTATGAAGGCGTTAGTCCCGCCGGATCTCATAAACCGAATACCGCAATTGCACAGGCATTTTATAATAAGGCGGAAGGTGTAAAAAAGCTGGTGACTGAAACCGGCGCGGGTCAATGGGGAAGCGCGCTGAGCTTTGCCTGTAATCAGTTCGACCTCGGATGTGAAGTTTATATGGTGAAGATAAGCTACGATCAGAAACCTTACCGAAAAATTATGATGAATACTTTCGGGGCAGAGGTGTATTCTTCCCCAAGTAATAGGACAAACTCAGGCAGAAAAATCCTTGCTGAAAATCCCGGTTCGCCCGGAAGTCTTGGTATTGCTATCTCCGAAGCAGTTGAGAAGGCGGCGACTACTGAAGGAGCTAAATATTCCCTCGGCAGCGTGCTTAATCATGTACTGATGCATCAGACTGTGATAGGACAGGAGGCTTTGAAACAGCTTGAAATGACGGGCGACTTCCCTGATATAATTATTGCTCCGTTCGGTGGAGGCTCAAACTTTGCGGGTATCGCTTTTCCATTCCTCAGATATAATCTGCAGGAAGGTAAAAATATCAGGTGTATTGCCGTAGAACCCGCAAGCTGTCCCAAACTTACTAAAGGCGAGTTCAGGTATGATTTCGGAGATACCGTAGGACTTACGCCCCTGATCCCTATGTACACGCTTGGACATACATTCGTGCCTGCTCCTATTCATGCAGGCGGCTTACGTTATCACGGAGCAGGAGCGATCATCAGCCAGCTGCTTAAAGATAAGATCATTGAAGCATCCGCACTCCAGCAGATCGAATGCTTCGAAGCAGGAGTTATGTTCGCTCGGACGGAAGGAATCATTCCCGCACCCGAGTCCAGTCACGGAATTGCGCAGGTTATACGAGAGGCACGTAAAGCTAAAGAAGAGGGCACTGATAAAACTATTCTCTTTAATTTAAGCGGCCATGGCTATTTTGATATGAGCGCCTACGAAGCTTACTTCGCCGGAAAACTTGTTGATCACGAATTAACTGATGAGGAACTGTATTCAGATCTCAGGAAACTGGATACACCGGAAGCCGCATAGGGAATTGGAACGGGTGAAGGACTGGCAGGGCTGCACTATTGATTGAATGATCTCACATATTCAATTATTTTACGTTATTTTTGCTGTGGAAAATCAGAAATAACGGAGCTTCAACTGCAGCTTATGAAGATAATGACCTCCTTCACTATTTTAATTGCAATCCTGAATTTTAGCTGCACTCAGCATACTCCCACGCCGCAGCCGGTGAGCAGCAGAAACGGGATGATTGTTACGACCAGTTCCTATGCAACGCAGGCCGGGGTTGATATTCTGAAGAAGGGAGGCAATGCTGTAGATGCTGCTGTAGCAGTGGGTTTTGCACTTGCTGTAACCTACCCTGCCGCAGGAAATATCGGCGGAGGCGGGTTCATGGTTATTCATCTTGCGGATGGGAGGAATACTACTATAGATTTCCGTGAGAAGGCTCCCCTTTCGGCATACAGGGATATGTACCTTAACAAAGAAGGTGAATTTGTTCCTGAGCTCAGTCAGCAGGGAGCGACTTCTTCGGGGGTACCCGGAAGTGTTGCCGGTTTACTCTATGCACTTAAAAAATACGGCACCCTTCCCCTCTCTGAAGTTATACAGCCGGCCATCGAACTTGCAGAGAAGGGATGGACATTGAATTCGAGGGATGCCCGGTATTTTAACGATGGTCTTCCTTTGTTCGAAAAATATCCTTCTACAAAGAGGATATTTATTAAGGACAGCGCGACATTCAAGGAGGGCGATGTATTTACTCAGCCTGACCTTGCCGGACACTTGAACAGATAAAAGAACATGGCCGTGACGGCTTTTATAAAGGCAGGGTTGCTGAGCTCCTCGCCGCACAGGTAAAATCACTAGGCGGCTACATCACTCTTGCTGATCTTGAAAAATATGAACCCGTGGAGAGAAAACCAGTAACCGGTACCTACCGGGGATATCAGGTAATATCAATGGCGCCTCCGAGTTCAGGAGGAACTGCTCTTATTGAGCTTCTTAACATACTTGAGAATTATGCTCTTAAAGACGAGGGACGGAACAGCAGCATTTACATACACCATCTCGTTGAGGCGATGAAGTATGTTTATGCTGACAGGACCTATCATCTCGGGGATGCGGATTTTTATCCTGTTCCGGTAAAACTGCTCACTTCTAAAAAATATGCGGCAGCGATTTATAACAGGATTGAGAAGGCAGGAATTAAAGCGGTTCCTTCAGCAGAGATAAAGAGTCTTGAAGTCAAACCCGGACATGAAAGCACGGAAACTACTCATTACTCTGTTTACGATTCTTCAGGCAATGCGGTCAGTGTTACAACTACCATCAACTCGTTGTTTGGTTCCGGGATAATTGTAGACAGTGCAGGATTTTTCCTGAATAATGAGATGGATGATTTCAGCAGCAAGCCCGGTGTACAGAACCAGTTCGGACTACTCGGGACGGAAGCAAATTCAATCCAGCCGGAAAAGAGGATGCTCAGTTCTATGACTCCCACCATAATACTGAAAGACGGGAAACCTTTTATCATTGCCGGCTCTCCCGGAGGATCGACAATTATTACCGTTGTCCTTCAGGTAATTTTGAACTGCATCGACTTTGATATGAATATCAGGGAAGCTGTTGATTCTCCCAGGATACACCATCAGTGGATGCCCGATTCAATATATTATGAACCGGAAGCATTTACAGATGATGTAAGAAATGAACTTAAGCTGATGGGTTATAATTTTGTTGATGAAGGCGCACAGCAGCGGGTACTGGGGATAGTGGAGGGGATAATGGTGGATAACAGGAAAGGGATTGTCTATGGGGCGGATGACAGAAGGGGAGGCGGGTTGGCGGAAGGGGCGGACTGAAGGCAAAAGCTTTCCACTGAAGATTAAGATTTGAAGGGATTTTTTATTTCGGTATATTCTCTCCGATCATTTTAAAGAATTTGAGTTTTTTTACTAAAAGATTCAGTGATCGTAATCGACGGCAGCATATTGACGGTTGTCTACCCAGGGTGTAACCCTTACATATCCAACCTGATCCCGCCAAACCGAATAATACAGAGGAGAAAAAATGAAAAAAACAGCAGTCCTATTTGTCCTATCATTAATCATAAGTTTTACCTTTAGCAATTGTAATAAAGATGAAAGTTCACCTTCCGAACCCCCGGCCCCTGTATGCGACCAGACATGCCAGGATGAAAACCTTGCCTACGGAATGGTAGATGTATTCTGGTTTGTATGGAATCAGAATATCGCAGGTCAGCCGACAGGTGCTAAGGACATTACAGTTGAAGGACCGCAGGGCGGAACTGTTCATGTAACAGGAACTACAGCAGTGGCTTCAAACGGAATAAACACAATGCATCTGGTGCTGGAGTTTAATTATTGTAAAGGCATTAAAGAAAAATATAACCTGATGTTTAACGGAACGATGGGAGCGGACGGAACATTTTCTACTACACACTATGCCATAACATATTCAAGTCAGATGCTTAATTATACCGGCACGGTAGGCAAAGACAACTGGGTTACGCAGGTGGATGGAGGCTGTACAGTTACGATTAACCAGACTTTACCTTCTGTCTCCGGTACTATCTGCGGAAGAACGTTCAGCTATTAGCTGACAAAGTAACTGAACCCGGACTGGTATCTGTCCGATAGCTCAAAAAGTCCGACGATGTTGTTTTAAGCCAAAATGCCTGATTTTAAGGGTCATTAATTGGATCAGTGTATTGATACTGGCGGGAGTATTGGTTACCTTATCTTAAATATATTTTTATGTTTTCCGGGGACAATATGAAAAAAGCACCTCTACTGCCTGTTCTTCTTCTATCAGTTTTCTTCCTCTCTGTAACTGTATCCGCGCAGGGATTCGATTTAACTCTCTACCAGCAATTCCTGCAGAGTCATCAGAATATGCAGACACAGGATCTTCTTCAGATGCACCCTGCCGGTATATTCGAAAATAATATAGATGTGAATTACCAGGACGTATTTTATTTCGACTCAATCGATGCAAAGTATAATCTTACTGAATTTGAGAAGTCGCTTATCCACGACCATGGTTTCATGGTTAGCCAGCGCCTCTCGCAGAAATCTTTCGGCGAGATACTCCTCGATATCCATCATAATGATCTGCCGGTTTTTGTTTCTACGGATGCAATACTGTATGCCTACCATGTTTCATACGACAGAATATTGAGAGAAGTGGAACTTGGCTATCTGATCGATAAAGTAAACAATCTGCTGGGCTCGCTCAGAAACTCTTTTCCGCAGCTGGTAAGTGCTTATTCCTCTGAACCCGGGATGCAGCAGATGCTGAAAGATGTGGATCTGTACCTGACGGTCGGCTTGAAACTTACCGGGCAGAATGCTAATCCGTATTATGCCTCAAATGCGGCTGTTATCGACACTGTCATCAGCCGTATTATGGAAGCAAATTCATTTTATAATGACACATTGTTTTCATCTAACTGCGTTGCTCACGATTATAGTCAGTTTAAGCCGAGAGGCCATTATGATTCGGATAATTATCCTCAGCTTCGTTTATATTTCAGAACTATGATGTGGCTCGGACGAATTGAAATGTACCTTATTAAACCTTCTATTGGGAGTCCGGACTGCTGGCCTCAGACTAAAACAGATATACAGCGTCAGGTCATCGATGCAAACCTGGTTTATGAGTTATTCGGACTCGCAAATGTCCATTCAGATTATGAAGAGATTGAGGATGTTATCAAATTCTTCGTAGGCGATCAGGATAATGTTACGCTTGATAATATGGGATTTCTCAGAGATGCTGTTCAGTTAACAAGTGCATCCCAGCTGCTTGATACTCTTAAGGTAGATGAATTCCAGGATACCCTCCGGAACCAGTCTTTTGCCTTCCAGCTGATTCTCTCTCAGCTCCTTACGGGAAATCCGATGTCGGGAGACAGTCTCGTTCCTGCATCATCATTCCTGATGTTCGGGCAAAGGTATGTTGATGACTCATACGTCACTGCAAGCGTGGTATACGACAGGATATCCTACCAGGGAGAGAGAATATGCCGCCTGTTTCCATCTACTCTTGATCCAATGTTCGCACTTGGGAACAATGCTGCTGCACAGCTTCTGATCCCGGAACTGGATGAATACCATTACGGAACGAACCTTGCAGCGCTGAGGTATTTGTTTGATTCTTTCCCCCCGGAATATTGGGGAACAACGATGTACAAGAGATGGCTTGGACTGATCAAATCCCTCAATCCTCCTGAGGATAGAGGCAGCTTACCGGGATTTATGACCACTGCTGCATACTGGCAGGAGAAGCTTAATACGCAGCTCTCCTCCTGGGCTGAGTTGAGGCACGATAACCTATTGTATGCGAAACAGTCGTATACGGGTATTGGTGTATGTTCATATCCTTACGGCTACGTTGAACCTTTTCCTGGGCTTTATGATGAGTTAAAAAATACCGGGAGCTTTGGTTACAATTATTTCCAGAATGTCAGCTTCCTTGACGGTGAAATTAAACAGCATATTCTTGATTACTTTACTAACCTGCAGTTTACCTGTGATACACTGAAATCAATTTCGCAAAAAGAACTTGATGACGTTCCTCTTTCCGCTGAAGAAACAACTTTCCTAAAGAATATGATGTTTGAGATGTCAACTTATACCGGGATAGTCTATGACGGTTGGTATCCTAAATTAATATACCAGGATGAGTCTTACGGTTTTGAAGGTATCATCGATGCTAATTATATTGTTGCCGATGTTCATACCACTCCCTCTGACTGCTGGGGAGCAATGATAGGATGGGTTACACACGCTGGTACGGGTCCTGTTGATGCCGGCGTTTTTATAGCGAAATTACCTGGCGGACAGGAGTGCGCGTTTATTGGTCCCGTTCTCAGCTACCGTGAATATGTCACAACCGGTTTTCTACGTTTGACAGATGAAGAGTGGAGTTCCGATTACATGTTCTCATCCGGCCGGCCCAACTGGGTTAACCTGTACCTCGCCGATTCAACCGGCGGAAGTAGGGGTGAAGGAGGACAGCTGCTTACTTCGGTTAAGCCTGAAAATAATGCTCAGAAACTTTCAGATTATTTAACTGTTTCAAATTATCCCAACCCCTTCAACCCGAGCACATTAATTCGATTTTCGGTTCCCTATGATCTCAGCAATGAAAATGCTGAACTGATCATTTATGATATACAGGGACAGGCGGTGAAGCATCTTGTAAACAATGTTCTGCCTGCAGGTAATTATGTTGCTAAATGGTATGGAAAAAATGATGACGGTAATCCTGTTGCAAGCGGAGTGTACATCTATAGATTGAATATCGCTGGAAGACAGGCGGTCGGAAAGATGAACCTTATCCGGTAATTTTGTGGGACGGGTCTCTGACCCGTCCTTCAGCCTCCTTGCCTTTCTCACTCCTGCCCTCTGCGCCTTGCTCTCTGCGCCTTGCCCCCTGCGCCTTGCCCTCTGCCCCCTACCCTCTGCCCTCTGCTCTCTACTCTGCAATTTTCAATCTTTCCCTTTTCCCTTTTCCCTTTTTCCTTTTTCCTTTTTCCTTTTTACTTGTCCCCCACTTTCAGGTTGTAATTTTCCTTAAAGACCTGGTTGTAGTGAATGCTTCCGTCGGAGGCGATGATGAGGCAGGGATAATCCAGCGACTTATCACTCAGCGTTTTCTTCCATCCCAATAAAAATACATATGTAGCAGTTGCATCGGCTTCTTCCGCTGTCGGTGCAAGTATGGTTGAACTTTCCGACAGCGTACCCGGGTAACCGGTTGCAGGATTCAGAATATGATGGTAACGTTTACCGTTAATTATTTTGAATCTTTCATAGTCGCCGCTGGTTGCAACAGCATAGTCCTTCAGATCAAATGCCCCTGCCAGGTCGTTTGTGCGGCGGGGATGTTTAATCCCGACTCTCCATTCAGTTTTCCCGTCTTTTTTGCCCGATACAAAAAGATCGCCGCCCGCGTTGAGGATGAAGTTCGTAATCCCCATATTCTTCAGAACTGCCGATCCCCTGTCGATTGCATATCCTTTTGCAATCCCTCCAAGGTCAATAGACATTCCTTTTTTTTTCAGAAAAACTGTTGAATCCTGTTCATCTATCTCAATATCTCTGTAATCAACCAGTTTGTCAAGTTTCTTAATCGTCTTATCCGGAGGCAGTACTATTTCCTTCTCCTCGCTGAATCCCCACAGATCTGATAAGGGACCGATGGTTACATCAAAAACCCCGTTGTATTTTTTGCAGTAAGCTTTTGCGCGTTTCATCATCTCAACCGTTTCGTAGCTTACCTTTACAGGATGGATCCCCGCGCTGCGGTTGATGGCCGAAATCTCGCTGCTGTCCTTTTGACAGCTCATCACGTTTTCCACTCTCTGCATTTCTTCATATGCAGCGGCCAGTGCTGCTTTGCATTCGTTAACATCGGAGCTGTGCGCGGTGGTCTCTACTGTCGTTCCCATCAGGTACTTGGTAACGGACACACTGTACATCGTTGTGTCACCCTGCGCTCTCACGGAAGCAGGGAATAGTACAAGGATTATTGCAAATATGCCCGCCGGGATAATAGTTTTCATTTTCGTAAGCTAGAAGGTTATACTGTCAATGCCGTGACTGCTTTTACCTGCGATAACTACATTTACCTGATTAGGTACGCAGACAAGGTTCTCGCCCGGCCTGGAAATCGGCGCCATGTTCATACACGTCTTGTGCTTACAGGAAGCGGATACAACTTTCACCGAACGGTTCTTTATGTTTATATCAACGTGGCCTTTCATACCTTCTATATGATAAGACTCTATGTTATTATCAAGTGAAAGCTGCTTCACAAGGGTTTCACCTCTGAAAATGTTTATGCCGCCCGGCTGTGCAGAATTCTGCCGTGATGAAAAACGAAGCAGCACGGGATCATCGAGGGTTTCCGGAAACGACAGCGAACCGGCGCTTTCTCTTAACAGCTGCGAAAATTCATCGCTCCCTTTGCGATAGTCGATCAGCTCCTGTCCGCGTACATAAGCTATATCGCCAATGTGTCTTCCCTGCAGTCTGTATTCTGTGAAATCCAGTTTACTGTTCCCGTAATCCGAATACTTGATTGCCTGCTCGATCGCATGGATTGTTCTTGAAGGCTGATTGGTTATTACTGATAAGGAAAAGGGACCCGCTTCTTTAACTGCCGCAAAGGTATTTTTGCCAAAAGGATTTATCATTCCGAGCGCTGCCGAAGCAGGAAGGATTATAGAACTGTATTTTAGAAAATCCCTTCTTTTCATTTGCTTATTTCCTCATAGATTAAATTATTAAACTTTTGTTTCATATTCATTAGTAACGGTAACGGATACCTATATTAAAATCTGTAGCAAATAGGTTATTCAGATTGTTGAACCAGTAAGGCGAATTCGTATGCCTCAGGTAAAAGTCGAGATTCAGTATATACTGCACCCGTTCGTCTGACAGAAACGGCAGAAAGTCCTGGCGGTCGCCCCCGGTTAAGATCAGGTTCATCTGCAGTTCATTGGAATAGCCCGCATCCAGCTTGATATCGGTGGTCATATACTGCTCTGGCGCGGGGTACACTGGTTTGAAGAAGAAGGCCTGTGTCTGCATGTTAGTGCGCCATCCTAACCCGAGAATAACATGCTTCGATAAATATCTCTGGTAGTCGGCAGAATAGGTGTCGGCATTTAAGTTCCACGAATCCCAGTAGTACCTGTAGCCAAGCTGCAGGGATGATTTATCGGTGAGGCGGTACTTCAGTGAGACGGCCGCCGCGCGCCGTATTATAAGATCGGGATGTATGGGATCGAATAGACTGTCGGTTCCGTTTATTTTTATAGGCACAAGCTTGTAGTTATCCGAAAGCAGTCCGCTGTTTTCTGTGTAAGTCGAAAGCAGCTGGAAGATCAGCTTTGTGCTTATGATCTGGGAGAAGTTCGCGTTGATGGTTGTAACGTTCTTATCTTTCTTCCAGCTCTTCGTTTTGGGGAAAACCTTATCCCAGCTCCTTACTACTCCCAGCTGAAGCGAAGTATTGTTCTCCGCAAAATACTGCGTGTAATTCCCGATAAGTGTGGAGGAAGTGTAATCGCTTTCGGTGCTGTAGAGTCCGTCGAGAGTCAACAGGCCGGTCCCGAATGTATGTGCCATGCCGAAGTTCAGCTCGTGGCGGATTTCATCAAAAGCAGGCGGACCGTCATGTCCTCCGTTCCCGCCGCCTCCTTTGTTTGATGCGGCCGTAACAGCATCCACTTTTCCAAGCACCTTTCCGGCATTGGTAGTTGAAGCGGGACTATGACTTCTTATCGACGCGGCAGTTATCATATCAACCAGGTACCTCCCGGTAAGACTGGTAGATTCGGATACTCTTTTGGTTATTGCGATGCTCGGGTAAAGCACGGTAACATTAAAGCTGTCGAAATATCCGCTGAAGTTTACCTGGGTTTCGTTCGAAGGTAAAAGCTGCGCATAACTAAGAGCAGTAATGTTAAAAAAGATCAGCAGTAAGGGAACAGACCTTTTCAGCCGCACCCGCAGCCTCCGCTCTCCGCACCGGTGGCGCCTTCAACACCCTCCCTGTAATCGAGGAAGTGCTCTTTTATGCCGGCGTTTATGGGGTTCTCGTCAATTATCATTATTGGGTCTGAAAGACCTTCCTTCTCCCACGGCTTAACAGTCGCGCAGCCGTACATAAGAAAAGAAGCAGCGAGAAGGATCAGAATGCGAATTTTGATATTCAATTTAATTCTCTTTTAATAGTTGTGTCAGTTCTGAATTAAAATCGTTTATATACGAATCCTTAAATCCGTCATGCCTGAAGCGGATGTTCCCCTTCTTATCAATAAAAATAGTTGTGGGCATTGCCTCGATGTTGAACAGAGCGGGAATCTGCTGAGTGTTATCCTTTACGATTGGGAATTCGGGCTGAGGAAAGAGCTTGTCAAGAAACTTCTGCATATTGCCCTCGTTGTTATCTATGTTTACGGCAATTAATTGAAAGTCGGGATTGTTATGAGCTTTGTAGAATTTAATCAGCTGAGGCATCTCGTCGCGGCAGGGCACGCACCAGCTGGCCCAGAAATCGAGCAGCACAACTTTGCCTTTAAAGTCCGATAATTTAATCTCATTTCCCTTGATCGTCTTCCCCTGGAAATCCGGTGCGGGTAAATCTTCTTTCTCCTGGGAGAGTCCCTTACCCAAAAAGGCCGCTGTTACCAGGATAAGGAGAAACCTCACTGTCATTGTCATCGGTTATTCTCCTGATAAGTATTTATAGTATAACCATTTGTGTATGGTTTAACATTAAACAATTTAGCTATGTCAGTCATGATATTAAAAAGCGACTGCATTAAAATTGGGACGAACTTACCTGGATTTTATTTATTATGATGAGAAATGTACAAAAAAGGTTCAGTTAATTTTTCCCCGCCTTACTCTGCATCACAAGGAACAAGGATCAAGTAAAAAGGAAAAAGGCAAAAGGAAAAAGGAATTTCAAGTAAAAAGGCAAAAGGCAAAAGTAAAAAGTAAATTCAAGGAAAAAGGAAAAGGAAAAAGGAAAAAGGAAAAAGATTGAAAATTGCAGATTACAGATTGAAAATTGGGGAATGAGGGCATGAATTTCAAGTAAAAAGGCAAAAGGCAAAAGGAAAAAGCAAATTCAAGGAAAAAAGGAAAAGGGGAAGGGGAAGGACTGCCCTCTGCCCTCAGCGCCCTGCCTCTGCCCCCTGCCCTCTGCCTTTCTCTTTTTACTTTTTACTTTTTACTTTTTCCTTGACCTCCTCTTGGCTGATTGTACTAATTCCCTTAAATTAAGTCCCTGTTTACAAATCAAACAATCATTCCACATAAAAAGGAAGTTAATGTGCATCGATTTAGTCTTTTATTACTAATGGGAGTATTAACAGTGCTTACACAAAGTCTTAATGCTCAGGAGGATAACAAGATCCTCCCCTACCCAATCTACCAGCAGAAGCTGGCGAACGGACTCAACGTGGTCACAGTGCCGTTCGATAGTCCCGGACTCGCCGCCTTCTACATAGTCGTGCGCGTCGGTTCAAGAAATGAAGTTGAAGAAGGCGTAACGGGATTCGCGCATTTCTTTGAACATATGATGTTCAGGGGAACGGATAAATATCCCCGTGAAAAATATAACGAGGTTCTGCAGATGACCGGCGCCGGCGCGAATGCAAATACTTCGCTCGACCGCACCATCTACCATATGACGGGAAATGCCGACTACCTGGAGAAAATGTTCGAACTTGAATCAGACAGGTTTATGAACCTTCACTATTCCGAACACGATTTCAAGACCGAAGCCGGAGCGGTGAAAGGCGAGTATACGAAGAACTACGCCAGTCCCTACCAGCAGCTTTATGAGGAACTGCTGAATACAGCATTTGAAAAACATACTTATAAACACACCACTATGGGCTTCTTCAAGGATATTGTCGATATGCCCAACCAGTATGAATATTCCCTGAAGTTCTTCCAGCGATACTACCGGCCCGAATATTCTACCATCGTGGTTGTAGGTGAAGTTACTCCCGAAAAAGTTGACTCGCTCGCGGAGAAATATTTCGGTGAATGGAAAAGAGGCGATTACACTTCTGACGTTCCTGCTGAGCCAAAACAGGCAGAGGAAAAGACTGTTCATCTTAAGGACGGATCCATTCCCCCGTTTATGAGTATGAATTATAAGGGTCCTGCTTTCAGCGACAAAAACATTGATATGCCTGCTATCGATGTGCTGAATACGATCCTCTTCTCCCGCAACTCCGATCTCTTCAATAAGCTTGTGGTAAAGGAGCAGAAGCTGAGGTTCCTGGGCGGAGGCGCAACGGATTCGCGCGATCCGTTCCTTATAACAATACAGGCCTCATTCATAAATAAGGATGATTTCCAGTATGTAAGGGATGAGATAACAAAGGCCGTCGAAGAGGTTAAAAAGAACGGCGTCGATAAGAAGATGCTCGATGAAACAAAGTCGAACCTGAAATACAGCTTCGCGATGAGCATCGATAATCCCGACGCGATTGCCAATTCTATTAGTCATTATATTTATCTCACCGGCGACCCCGAATCTCTCAACCGGCTCTACGCTATGTACGATAAGGTAACGGTGGATGATGTAATAATGGCGGCAAATAAATATTATAATGACAGCGATTTAACGATCGCTACAATCTCAGGCGACGAAAAAGGAGGGGTGAAATAATGAAAGCAGTTATAATTTCTTTATTACTAACAGGGTTTATTATGGCACAGGATGTCGTTGAACTGAAGCAGCCTTCAGCTGCTAAAATAATAGTAAAGCTTATGTTCAAAAACGGTTCAATCTCCGACCCCGCCGGTAAGGAAGGCTTAACCTCCGCGGCGGCAAACCTTATCACCCAGGGCGGAACCGGCGACCTGTCGTTCAGCGATATACAGGATAAGATCTACCCGATGGCTGCCCGCTATAGCTCCTCCGTCGATAAGGAGGTCACGATCTTTACTTTTCAGTTTCATAAGGACTGGGCCGAGCAGTTCTATCCGATTATGATTGGACTAATTACCAACCCCTCATTCTCGCAGAATGATTTCGACAGGGTGAAAACAAATCAGCAGTCTTATGTCGACCAGGTTATCCGCGCTTCCTCCGATGAGGAATACAGCAAGAAAGCCCTTGAGGATTTTCTTTTCAGGGGAACCGGCTACCAGCATATGGTTGAAGGAAAATCGGCTTCTGTTTCTTCAATTACCCTTGACGATGTTAAAGAGCAGTATAAAAAGTTCTTCACTCAGAATAACCTGATGATCGGAATTGCCGGAAGCTATAGTGACGAGTTCCTGAGTAAGCTTAAAGAGGATCTTAAGAAACTTCCCGATACGAAACCGGAAATCCCTGCTGTTCCCGATGTTAAAATGCCCGACGGCATCAACGTGGAGATCATATCAAAGGATGGTGCTTTCGGTTCCGCAATATTTGCGGGCTACCCGATTGATATAACAAGAGCCGATGATGATTTTGCCGCACTGATGGTTGCCAATTCCTACCTCGGCGAACACAGAAAGTCGTACGGCAGATTATACCAGATGATCCGTGAGGAACGTTCGATGAACTACGGCGATTATTCTTATATCGAATGGTATGCCAACGGAGGCGGAAATATGCTTCCTCCGTCGGGAGTGCCGAGACACGCGAATTACTTCGCTCTGTGGATAAGGCCCGTGCAGATCGCCAAACAATTAAAGATGCAGTACAATGAGCTGAAAGACGTTAAGATAGGTCATGCCCACTTTGCCCTGCGTATGGCTTTGCGTGAGATGGATAAGATGATAAAGAACGGTATGTCGCAGAAGGATTTTGAGGCAGCCAGGGATTTCCTTCAAAGCTACATTAAGCTCTATATACAGTCGCCCGATCAGCAGCTCGGCTATCTGATGGATTCACGTATGTACGGAAGGAAAGATTACATTAAGGAGCTCAGCGGTCAGCTCTCAAAACTTACGCTTGAAGACGTCAACAATGCCATAAAGAAATATATGCAGATAGATAATATGGATATAACTATTGTGACGGATAAGAGTGAAGCCGAACCGCTGGCTGAGAGTCTGAGAAACAATACGCCGTCCCCTATGAGCTATTCAAACCAGGTGAAGGCGGGATTAGGAGAAGATCTCCTGAAAGAAGACGCGGCCGCGGAAAACTTTAAGCTTAACGTAAAGAATGTTAAGATAGTTGACTCGCAGGACACCTTCAAATAATATTATTGATGTTACAATGAGCCCCGCAGGGCGGGGCTCAGGCTATTCTGTTACTGCCTACCGATTCATATGCCCTGCTGTTGTATCCTGTCCCATCATATTGTTCCTTGTAGTATCCTGCTGCTGCATCTTTTGCATTTCCGATATATCCGTAAATCCCCAGTGCTCTGCCATCATATCACCATCGAACCTTATCACATCAACACTGCTGACGGTCTGTGTCTGTCCCGCGGGCATACCCATAAAAGGCTGAGCCAGTGTGCCTGTTGAAGATACCCATGCAAACATCGTATCTCCGGAAAACGCCATCGAATGAATTGTTGTTTTCATATCGGGGAAAACGGTATGCAGTCTTGTGAACAGTTCCTTAATTCCCGCGAGTCCCTGCTGGGACACACCCATTGCCTCAGCCTGGTGGTCGACGGCATCTTCTTTAATATAATTACCCAGGGAGTCAACGTTCCCGCCATCCAGTATTTTGTTAACCTGGATAAATGCTTCTCTTCTATTATCATTATTCTGACGGTTATCATTCTGGCACGACGTAAGCAGCCCTAAAAAAGGTACCAGAAGTATTAGAAGATAATTCCTGTTCATAAAATATTCCTTTCATATAATATTGTTAAAACGACTTACCGTACGTTTCATATTTCCACTCATTTGTACCAGCAGGATAATAAGATCTGTTTTGAGGATGAAGTAAAATAATGCAACAAGGTTCAAAGCGACAGTAAAATTTCTGAGGGTGTATTCTGCCGCACATTCCGGTTATTAAATATTAATTGCTTAAAAGCAATATTTCACTAACCCTACGTTTGTTTACAGACTTCTCTTCTAAATACTACAGACATTAATAGATCCGGAGGATTTTTATATATGGGATATAAATTCTGCAGGCAGTCTTATTCAGATTGCTTCGGAAGTTACACGGGGCGATCTTGAAGCAAAAAAGAAAAATTACGATGCGGCTGTTGCACATCTACGCAAGGCAGTAGAAATTGAGGATAAGCTCCGGTATGATGAACCTCCCACCTGGTTCTATCCCTGCAGACAGAACCTGGGCGCCGTGCTGATTGAAGCAGGAAGATATGCGGAAGCGGAGAAGGTGTACAGGGAGAACCTGGCTGAGGTGCCCGAAAACGGTTGGGGATTGATTGGACTGCAGCAGGCGCTGCTGAAGCAGAACAAAAATGAAGAAGCCGCCGAGATTGGAAATAGGCTCAGGGAAGCCTGGAAATATGCGGATGTGAAATTAACATCATCCAGAATTTTGTAGATGTCACACTGAGCCTTAGCCCCCGGTTTCTAACCGGGGGCTAAGGCATCAGGGTTACTTAACCAGGATCATCTTCCTGCTCTGAACATGCACGCCTGCCTTCAGCGTGTAGAAGTAAACGCCGCTTCCTAAATCCGAAGCATTGAATTCAAGCGAATGCTTTCCGGCGGTTTTCTGCTCATTCACAAGCGATGCAACCTCGTTACCCAGAACATCATAAACCTTCAGCGTAACAAAGTCATTCTCAGGCAGAGAATAAGTTATTACCGTTGACGGGTTGAACGGGTTGGGATAATTCTGCGCAAGCTCGAACGAAGACGGTGCGATTTCAGCAGTTGAGATATCTGAGTATTCATAGGTGCCGTCAAAATCGACCTGCTTCAGCCTGTAGTAAAGACGCGGAGCCGTTACACCCGACAGCTTATCCGTGTAAGAGTAAACCTGCGGTTCTGAAGATGTGCCGCTTCCGCCAACGAAACCGATCACACTCCAGTCTTTCCTGTCGGTGCTTCTCTCAATTTCGAAGCCTTTGTTGTTAGTCTCTGTCGCTGTCGTCCAGTTAAGGATAACAACGTTATTTCCGGCGGCAGTCGTAAACGAGGTAAGCTCAACAGGAACAACATCGGGAGTAATATAGCTGTAGTACACATCCTCTTCACCGTTGAACGTTGCTGCCCAGGCAAGGTGCGCGCCGCCGTTGTCGGAAACCATGTGGAAGTAATCTCCCATCTTCTGCTGGTTCGGCCAGCCGAGGTGCGGATCGAAGAAATCTGACATCCTTTCATTAGCCGACCACGACAAACCTCCGTCAGTGGAGTAAGAGTAATATAAAGCCGAGAGATAAGTTCCGGGATGATCTCTTGTATCAAGCCAGATTACATCGATACGCCCGTTAGGGGCAGCCGACATTGTGCCGAACCACTGGTACGCGTTGGTGCCTGCATCGTCGTTTATCTTAATTGAAGAAGACCAGCTTACGCCGCCGTTTGTGCTTCTTGAGAACTTTACATCAAGAGGGTCAGAACCGGAATAAGGCTGAACCGAACACAATAAATAGATGTTTCCGTTTGTCGCTCCCCCGGAAGTGTCTATTGCAATTGATGTCTGGCCGGCGAGACCGTCGGGGTTTGGTCCCAGTCCGTAGCTGATATACCCGCCGAGGTCAACCGGAGTCGCCATATCCCAGGTTACCGTCTGACCGGCGATCTGTGCATTTGAAGATTTTGCTACAACAAAATCGGAAGCTCCGGAAGCACCTATAAAAAGATTGCCGTCGGGTCCCACCATGATAGTTCCCCACGAAGGATCCTGGGGAACGACAGTACAATTTTCGAAACTTGCGCCGGCATCTGTTGAGCGGGTAAAGAAACCGGGGTAGCAGGTGCTGAAGTAGCTTGTCCAGAAAGCATAAATATGACCCGATCCAGGACCGTCGGTTTTATCAATAGTCATCCACTGTTTATCGCCGCCCTTAGCGTCCACGCCATTGTCCCATGATACACCGCCGTCGCTTGATTTGAATACCTTGCAGAAATAGTCGGGATCATTCGTTAAGCTGTTGTAATAAAAATTGCCTTCCCTGTCGTAATCCAGCACGGGATCAGAGCGGAAAAAACCGGGTTGGATCACGCCGGGGAACGTCCATGTCTGTCCCGCGTCGGTTGTATACGCGTGGCCCGCCTGGCGGAAGTTGCTGCTTACAGTATTGAACTGTCTCCATCCGATCGTCATCTTGTTCGGATCGTTAGGGTCAACAGCCATCGAAGGTTCATTAGCGGCGTCGCCCGTAATGTTCAGGCCGCTCTCATCGACGTTCACCTGTACCGTAGTAATGCCGCTCATTGTATAGTGATAACCGGGCGATCTACCCATATCGTCCCTCGAGACGGGAACATACTCGTCGTCCATCACCTCGTGATGCAGCGACGGATCGTGCGTTTTCCCCCGATTTTCATTTACCTGGGAGAAAACCAGGACGGACGAAAAGAGAACAATTACAACCGGCAAGAAAAAAAGGCCGGCCGCATTATTCAATTTCTTCTCTGTAGAAATGTTACTCATATTACTTCTCCGGATTAGATGTGGAAGTTTCGAATATTTAAGTTGCATTAATTTACAAATAATCCAGCAGTACTTCTTAACAAATTTTCTTAAATCGATAAATCCTTCCGTCTTCTTTCTCCTGTCTTCTGACTCCTGATTTCTGACTCCTGTCTCCTCCCGCTCCTTTTTCACATTTGTCATTCCGAGGGAGTCCCCGACCGAAGGAATCCCCTACTTCTCCTGACTTCTGTCTCCTGCCCCTGCCTCCTTTTTTCACCCTCATTCCCCAATTTTCAATCTGAAATCTGCAATTTTCAATCTTTTTACTTTTTCCTTTTTCCTTTTTACTTTTTCCTTGTTTTTTTTCCTTTTTACTTTTTACTTTTTACTTTTTACTTGTTTTTTTTACTTTTTACTTTTTACTTTTTACTTTCGGAGAATATAATGCAAACCATGGGCCTAATCGGCGGAACCGGCTGGGTATCCACAACAGAATACTACCGCCTCATAAACCAGGAAACAAACAGACTGCTGGGGGGACACAATTCCGCGCGCATCATCCTCTACTCATTCAACTATGCCGACATAAACGAATGCAACCTCCGCGACGACCACGAAGGAGTGTACAGGTACGTCCTCGATGCCGCACGCCGGCTCAGGGATGCATCAGCAGACTTCATAGTGCTCTGTGCAAACACACTCCACCAGTACGCAGAAAGACTTGAAGAAGAAGTGAAGCTTCCCATAGTGCACATCGCCGATGCCGCGGCAGCGGAAATCAAGAAGAAAGGACTGTCGACAATTGGTCTGCTCGGCACCAGGTTCACGATGGAGATGGACTTCTACACGAAGCGATTAAGCGAAGCCGGAATCACCTCACTGGTCCCGGAAAAACCCGAAAGGAATTACATTCACAGCGTAATTATGGACGAGCTCCTCAAAGAGAACTTCAGGCCCGAATCAAAGAAAAGATTCCTTGAAATCATAGACGGTCTTGAGAAACAGGGCGCGCAGGGCATCGTACTCGGCTGCACCGAGATCCCCCTGCTCATAAAACAGGAAGACGTCCCTCTCCCCGTCTTCAACACCCTGCAGCTCCACGCAAAAGCAGCAGTCGATTACGCACTGAAAGGCTGGAATCCATTTTAATCAAATACAGCCGTTGCTTCTGTTCGATAAAAAGGGGAAATTGAGATCAGCGTAGATTTTACTGCGGTTGACGCACTTCAGTCAATCCTGCAGGAA
This sequence comes from uncultured Ignavibacteria bacterium, assembly GCA_963774455.1. Classification (GTDB taxonomy): domain Bacteria; phylum Bacteroidota; class Ignavibacteria; order Ignavibacteriales; family Ignavibacteriaceae; genus DATFVA01. The sequence goes on along the minus strand of CAVZFD010000002.1, from coordinate 72,914 downwards.
AATATTTTCATCAAGAGGAGGTTCTATGAAACTTACAATTCACCATCTGCTGATACTGCTTCTTTTACCAGCCGCATCGCTGCTATCTCAGACCCGGTACACCTATGTAGGTGCTGAAACCTGCGGTATGTGCCACAAATCCGAAAAGATTGGAGACCAGCTTTCAATCTGGCAGAAAAGTGCCCATTCAAAAGCATTTGAAGCACTGCAGACAGACACGGCCGATCAAATTGCAAAAGCGAAAGGTTTCACAGAACCGGCATCTAAAACCTGGGAATGTTTAAAATGCCATGTAACCGGTTATAACCTTGATGCGGTAATGCTGGGGAAGAAATTTAAAGTTGAAGACGGGGTACAATGTGAAACCTGCCACGGGCCCGGTTCAGGCTATAAAGATATGAAAATAATGAAAGATAAAGATCTGGCAGTTAAGAACGGGCTTATCCTTCACGACAACATCCAGGAATTTTGTGTAAGCTGCCACAACAGCGAAAGTCCCACCTTCGTAAAATTCGACTTTGACGAATACTGGGGCAAAATAAAGCACAGCATTCCCCCGGAAGAAAAGCAGAACTAAGCAGAGAACCTCATCGGCGGGCAAAACCAGCAGCAGGGCAGCCGCAGGGAAATCACCGCGCCCGGGAGGGAAAAGGATCCTGAAAGATTGGGGCTGGGACGTACTTGCGTGCCTATTTGAGGCCGAAATGAGGCCGAAATGAGGCCAAATTGAGGCCGGGGAAAATTTCAAAAATTATGTCCGTAGCACCCCTGAAAGCTGTGAATTCTGCCCAAAATTTAACATATTTGTAAACCAAAACAAAAACGGGAGAAATAAATGGCGGAACTAAAATCGTCGGTACTCGGAGAAGTTCGCGGGAAGATCGGCAATGAACTCTTCAGAAAAATCAACGGGAAGATATTCATCTCAGAAATTACGGGAAAGTACACTACCAGTCAGCTTCCCCACGAAATCGACAAACGGAGCAGGCAGAAAGTAAACGGAAAATTCGGGTCAGTCATATTAAAGAGCAGTCTTCTCAAGGCCATCTGGGAAAAAGAAAAAGCACCGTGCACCAGGGCCAATAACAAGATCAACAAAGTGAACTTCGCCTTCTGCGAACCCGGCAGGCCCTCAGAAAAAGCACAAATAACCCCCGGAGGATTCAAACTTGAAGCAGAAGAAATATCAGTCCTGCCCGGCAGAATAGAAGTCGCCCCCCTTCCCTTCGCACTGCACAAAGAAGAAACAAAAGTCATCTTCATACTAATCCTCAGCCTCTGGAACAAAAGAAGAAAAAAGGATGATGATTTCAAATTCCTCCTGATGCAGGAAACCCTTGCAGAAGTCCCCCGCCTCACCTTCAAGCTCAGCAAAGAAGAAACCTCCCTTATAAAGAAATACAAAAACAAAACCATCTACCTTGCTGCCGTAACCCTTGAATAAGAAAGGAAACATCGTAAGATGGTCTGAAACTGTGGGAAAGGATATATTGTTTTCAATGGAATGAGGATGTTTTCAAATCCTATCTTCACCCGGTTGAAGTTAAAACTTTCAATAAAGAAATACAGATACCTCATAATAGATTAATCCCTTCTTACGTTAAAGTTGAAGTTTGGGCCAGAGATAAAGGTCAGTGTGTTTTGTGCGGTTCAAAAGAAAATCTTCATTTTGATCATATACTTCCGTTTTCAAAAGGAGGTACTAGTTTAACATCGGAAAATGTACGAATACTTTGCATGAAACATAATCTGGAGAAATCAGATAAGATTTTAACAATTCCTCCATTTTTAATTCCATAACAATTATTTATACCTTCAAGTCCTAAAGAATCCGTCAAGGGCTTCCCTTCTTCGTCGCCAAAAATTTTGATTAGCAATGGTTGTAATACTCATGTTGACTTGTGTACTTTTATTGTATCTTAAGGAATTAACCACTTAAAACTTTGCGGAGATGCTATGAAAACTTTTGTACAATTATTATTTGTTTTTGTTATTGCGGTTTTCATCTTGAATATCTATCCGCAGAACTGGACGACTGTGGGGGGGAATAATCAAAGGAATGGACTTAGTAAGATTGTCGGGCCCGACAGCGTGGTTTCGCCTGCATGGACGGTTACTTCATCTTCTTCTGTGTGGGGTAATTCTGTGTTCACTTACGGGGATAAGTTTGTTACTTCCAGGGTCGTTTTGTCTCCTTCCTATATCGCAACGATTGAATGCCGGAGCTTAACAGACGGCGGCTTGCTGTGGGATAAACAGATTACCGCGACATCAAAAATGTACGCGGTCGGATTTTCGGAGTTCGCGGTCTACGCTCACGATTATTCAAGTGATTCGCTTTACGCGCTTTCGCCTGCCGACGGCTCGGTGCTGTGGTCGGTCTATGAGGATATGTTCGGCGGTAATGCGGGCGTTCTGTTTGCCTGTAACGGCGATCCTGTCGTAAGGGGGAAAAGGCTCGACAAGTACACGGGTACAACTCTGTGGGATTATAATTATATAGTTCCTGTCTCTCCTAATGCCGGCTATGCTGCTTACGATAATACTTTTTATCATTATAAGGGCGCAATAAATACTGATAAAACTGTCTTCGCTCTCGATATGGAAACAGGCGATTTTGAATATGAGTCTGCCGCGCTGGCCGGAGATGCCGACCAGGAGCTTCCGCTTACTATCGGCAATGACGGCACTGTTTATATATGCCGCGACGGCGGGAATTTGATCGCTTTGAGGGATGATGGTTCGGGCCTGACGGTTAAATGGGAGTATGATCCTGTAGGCACGAACCTTACGGGAAACTTCGGTTCGGATTCCGCGGGGAACGTTTATATTATTGATGCCGACGCTGTTAAACTTTTAAGCCGGGATAACGGAAGGGTCTTAGATTCTTCGGATATCAGTATTCCGTTCGGTTATAATCCTACGATTTCGGTTGACGGAGAAGGAAGGGTTTATATATGCAATAGCCTGGATACCGGCGGAAAGTACTACTGCTTCAGTCCTGACCTCCAGACACTGATCTGGGAATTGCCTGTTCCTTATAATTATTACTGCGGTCCCGCTCTTGCAAAGGACGGTACTATGATAATAATCGGTTCGGGTACGGAGATCAGAGCCTTCAGACCAAACAGGGATTTGAAACCGGTGGCGGATTTTACGACTGACTCGGTGCGTGTTTATGCGGGCAGTGTCTTAAATTTTTATGATCAGTCTTCTTTTCAGCCGTCGGCCTGGCAGTGGAACTTTCCGGGCGGAACGCCTGCATCGTCTTCTGATCAGAACCCGGCAAATATACTTTATTCTGTCCCCGGTGATTATGAGGTTTCGCTGTCTGTTTCTAATTCGCTCGGAAATGACTCGTTGATTAAAAGCTGCTATATCTCGGTTCTGCCCTCGGTTTCGGTTGCTGATGATGGAAATCAGCCTTCGGAATTTTCTCTTTCGCAGAATTATCCTAATCCTTTTAATCCGGTTACGGTTATAAATTACCGGCTAACTAATAAAAGTTTTGTTTCATTGAAGGTTTATGATGTTCTTGGAAATGAGACTGCAGCTTTGGTTAATGAGGAAAAACCTGCAGGAAGTTATTCGGTGAAGTTTGATGGTTCGGCTTTATCCAGCGGGGTTTATTTGTATGAATTGAGGGCAGGCGGGGTTGTGCAGGTGAAGAAGATGGTTTTGCTGAGGTAAGAGTTGTACTTGCCACAAAGTCGCTAAGGCACGAAGGAAAACAGGAGGGTAAGAGGTTGAGAGGATAAGAGGATGGGCGAAGGAAAACAGGAGGTTAAGAGGTTGAGAGGATTTGGTGAGTTAAATAATGTTTATCAACTTAATGGAGTTTATATGAGCAGAAACCGGTACTTATCTTTTCTGATTGCTGCATTAACCGCCGTTACGGGCGTGGTGAATTTATCCTGCGGTAATGCGCCGGCAGCTGAATCAGCTCAGTTGGCCGGGGCGTGGAAGGGACCGATTCAGTTTCGTACTGGTGCGTTTGCGGTTATTAAGGACTTTGAGTTTATGCGTGTGTATAATGAGGGGGGCACGATGACGGAATCCTCAAATTATGATGGCGTGCCTCCAACTCCGCCGGCTTATGGATTATGGAAGAAAATTTCTGATGACAAATACCTCGCAAGATATCAGTTTTACTGGAATAATCTGCCTGCTTCTTTTGAGAAGCTGACTAACGATGGAGGCTTCTCTCCGGGAGGCTATGGCGTTATTGAAGAAAATATCTCTCTTTCTGAAGACGGGAATTCTTTTAAGGCAGTGGTGGGTCTTACTATGTTTGATAAATCGGGACAACAGATCAGCATTGATTCCGCGGATGCAACGGCACAGAGGATGATGTTTTAGATTTTGCAACAAGCACACTGGGTAGGAGGTTGAGAAGATAAGGGTGTTCTTGCCACGAAGACGCTAGGGCACGAAGGAAAACAGAAGGTTGAGAGGATAAGAAGATAAGAGGATGGGCGAATAACGCAGCGGGAGCGTAAGGGATTTTGCGGAGGGCTATTCGGCAGTGAATGGATGGAAGAGGTTTACCGCAAAGACGCGGGGGCGCAGAGGGGGAAGAGGTTGAGAGGTTGAGAGGGGGGCGAGGGAAAACAGGAGGTTGAGAGGATAAGAGTGTTCTTGCCACAAAGTCGCTAAGACGCGAAGGAACAGGAGGGTAAGAGGATGAGAGGATAAGAGGATGGGCGAAAGAAAACAGGAGGGTAAGAGGATAAGAAGATAAGAGTGTTCTTGCCACAAAGTCGCTAAGACGCGAAGGAAAACAGGAGGGTAAGAGGTTGAGAGGATAAGAGGGGGGCGAGGGAAAACAGGAGGCTGAGAGGATAAGAGGATGGGCGAATAACGCAGCGGGAGCGTAAGGGATTTTGCGGAGGGCTATTCGGCAGTGAATGGATGGAAGAGGTTTACCGCAAAGACGCGGGGGCGCAGGGGGGAAGAGGTTGAGAGGTTGAGAGGGGGGCGAGGGAAAACAGGAGGTTGAGAAGATAAGGGTGTTCTTGCCACAAAGTCGCTAAGGCGCAAAGGAAAACAGGAGGGTAAGATGTTGAGAGGATAAGAGGATGGGCGAAGGATTAAATTACAGATAGATATTTGTTCCCAATATGGGAACTCTTTATATTTGTATATGCGTATAATAGCTGTAAAAACATTGAAACTATTCTGGCAGAAGCATAATGACGCAGAACAGCCGTTAAAAGCATGGTATGCTGAAGCGAACGCTGCAGACTGGAAATCGCCCGCTGATATCCGTAAATTATACAGAACAGCAAGTGTTTTAAGCAATAGAAGGGTTGTTTTTAATATAAAAGGAAATGATTATAGATTGGTTACTGCAATTAATTATAGTTTAAGAATAGTATATATCAGGTTCGTAGGTACTCATAAAGAATATGATCGAATAAATGCTGAGGAAATCTGAAATGAATATAAAACCCATTAAAACAAAAAAAGATTATAATGAAGCTCTCAAAAGAATTGAGAAACTTTTCAGTGCTAAACCTAACACTCCCGATGGAGACGAACTGGAAATACTTGTAACCATCGTTGAAGCTTACGAGCAAAAATATTTTCATATTTCCTCCCCCGATCCTGTTGAAGCTATAAAATTCCGGATGGATCAGCTTGGCCTGAAACAATCTGATCTTTCTGATGCTATGGGCGGCAGGAACAGGGTTTCTGAAATCTTAAATGGGAAAAGACAGCTCACTGCTGAGATGATGAGGAAACTTCATAAACAGTTCAATATCCCCGCGGAATCACTTCTGGCTTAAATACGTATTTTACTATTTCCTCACTATTCCCCTTTCATCACTTCCAATAGCCTGCGGTTTAAATTCTGTTCCCATACGCCTTTTGTTTTATTTAATTGCGGTTAGTTAAATCCAGGAGGAATAGAATCATGAAACGTTTGCTCCTTTTTTGTCTGCTGACTGCTTCTGCGGTGTACGCTAATAAATATCCTTCCCTTAAAGACAATTCGAACTCGCAGATAAGCGCTGTAAGACTTGATGAGAATATAAAAATTGACGGTAAACTCACCGAGAAGATCTGGCAGGGACCGGGTTTCAACACCCTGATTCAGGCAGATCCCCAGCAGGGCACAAGGCCTTCGCAAAATTCTGAGTTCTGGTTCGCTTACGATGATGAGGCGTTATACTTCGCGGCAAAGTTCAATGATTCACATCCTGATTCGATTATGGCAAGACTTGTGCGCAGAGATTTTATATGGGGGGATCCTTCCGATGGATGCGTGCTCTATATTGATTCGTACCGCGATAAGCGTAACGGCTACTTCTTCTATGTGTCTGCTGCGGGTGCTGTAGCGGATGGACTGATAGAGAATGACGTTAAGCAGCCGAATGACCTCTCCTGGGATGCGGTGTGGGAGGGTGCGCGCAGTATTGATGATAAAGGCTGGTCGGTTGAAATGAAGATCCCTTATTCCCAGCTCCGCTTCCGCGAGGGTGAGAAGCAGGTGTGGGGAGTGAATGTTGAGAGGTTTATAAGCAGAAGGTTTGAAACCGACATGGTGGTTTATACTCCCAGGAATGAAAGCGGTTTTGCTTCAAGGTTCCCTGACCTTGTCGGTATTGAGGATGTTGCTCCCCCGTCAAGGGTTGAACTGCTCCCCTATGTCGTCGGAAAAGCAAAGTATATCGGCTCTCAGCCCGGCGATCCGTTTAATTCCGGAAAAGAGTATTCGCCGGGAGCGGGACTGGATGTGCGGGCGGGACTCGGAAGCAGTCTTACTCTTAACGCCACTATCAATCCTGATTTCGGTCAGGTTGAGGTCGACCCCGCGGTGGTTAACCTCTCGGATGTTGAATCAACTTTCGATGAGAAGCGGCCTTTCTTTACCGAGGGCGTAAGTATCTACCGTTTCGGTCAGGGCGGCACGAATAATAACGTTTCTTTTAACTGGCCCTCTACCAACATCTTCTATAGCAGACGAATCGGCAGGAATCCCCAGGGAAGCCTTCCTTCTTTTGATTATGCCGATATCCCCCAGGGAACTCATATTCTTGGCGCGGCGAAAATATCGGGACAGGTATACGATAACTGGAAGGTGGGAACTATTCACGCTGTAACTCAAAGAGAATACGCTGATATCTCACTTGACGGCCAGCGCTCAAGTATTGAGATGGAGCCTTTAAGTTATTACGGAATTTTCCGCGCGCAGAGAGATTTTAATTCGGGGAGACAGGGTTTGGGACTGCTTGCTACTTTCACAGACCGTTTCTTTAAAGATAACGGCCTGAACACACAGATAAATAAGAATGCGTTTGTAATCGGAAGCGATGGATGGACATTCCTTGATGAAGATAATACTTATGTACTGACAGGCTGGGCAGCTTTTTCGAATGTTATGGGATCGAAAGAACGTATAACAGCACTGCAGAGGAGTCCTGTGCATTACTACCAGAGACCCGATGCATCATATATTTCTGTCGACAGTTCGGCTACATCTTTAACAGGATACAGCGGGCGGTTGATGCTGAATAAAAACCGCGGACGCTGGGCGATAAATACGGCTGTGGGTTTTATCAGTCCGGGCTTTGACGTGAATGATTTAGGATACGGATCATACAGTGATTATATAAACGGCCACTTCTTTACTACTTACAGATGGACTGAGCCCACGGCTCTTTATCAGTATGCGGGAGTAAATCTGGGAGCGTACACGAGCTATGATTTCGGCGGCAATAATACAGCGCAGGGCTACAGACTCGGCGCTTATCTTACAATGCCGGATTACAATGGAATCCAGGGCTCCGCATCTTATAGTCCTTCAACCCTCAACTCAAGAAAAACCCGCGGCGGTCCCTTAACAGTTAATCCTTCAAGTGCTTCCTATACGCTCGATGTTTTTACTGATAACCGTCAGTGGTGGGTATTAAGCGCCGGCGGATTCGGTACATTCAGCAGCGACGGAAATTTGCACTCAGTGTATGCTTCTATGGAAGTTAAGGTTACAACTACATTAACGATGTCGATAGGACCTCAGTATACAAATGATGTTACTGAAACCCAGTGGGTAAGCAATTTTAAGGATCCATATGCGGTTGATACATATAACCGCCGATACCTCTTTGCACATCTTGAACAGAATATACTTGCGGCGAATATCAGGGCAGACTGGATCCTGAGCCCGTCTCTCAGCTTCCAGGTTTACTTCCAGCCGCTGCTGGCATCGGGAAGCTACAACAGCTTTAAATATTTGATGCGGCCAAAGTCTTACGATTTTACTACTTACGGAAGAAATGGTTCTACCCTGGTGCAGAATACCTCTGCCGTCGGGGATGTGGTATCCTATGAGCTGGATCCTGACGGCTCGGGTCCGGCCGCGGCACAGGCTATGTGGAATCCTGATTTTAATTATATTTCACTCCGCGGCAGTGCGGTGATCCGCTGGGAGTATATGCCCGGGTCAACCTTGTATCTTGTATGGACCCAGAGCCGTGAAAACATCGAAGGCGACGGCGACTTCCGCTTCGGCCGCTCGTTCAATAACCTGTTCAGCGTTCATCCCGATAACATTTTTATGCTGAAGATGAGCTACTGGCTGTAGAGGATTGGAAATTGAAGATCGGTAAATTAAGAAGGTCTCGCTTTCTAAAAGTGTTACTATCTTATGTATGGACTTTTAAAAGTCATTAAACAATAAGATTAGAAAAATGAACATCATATTAGAAAGGAGACCTGTATGCAAGAAAGGGAAAAAAACAACAATAATCAAACCATAGAGATGTATGATTATTACATCAGTCTTGACTGGTCGATCGAAGGTGCAGCGCTAGCATATATGAAATCAAACAGCATAGAGCCCAGGGTAAAAGATAAAATTCCCGCAAATATAAGGTTGATTAAAGAACACATAAAAGAATTAAAGGGAAGTAAAATATTAACTATTGAGGAATCAACCGGTTCACAATGGCTGTATGTGGAGCTGAAGGAGATTGTAGATAAAATAATAATATGCAACCCATTGAGAAACAGGCTGTTGGAGGAAGGATCCAAGACAGATAAAATAGATGCAAAGAAACTCTGTCAGCTGCTAAGAGGAGGGTTGTTAAAGGAAGTTTACCATACGGATAATGAAAAATATAAAATAAGGAAACTGGCAAGTGCATATGAAGACCTGGTAAAAGCGGAGGTAAGGGTAAAAAATCAGATATCTGCTCTCTACAGGGCAATAGGAATAAAGAGTAAAAGAGGAAAGGCTGATTATAATAACAGCGATGAGACGTTGAATTTCATATTAGAAGAAAAGACCAGGATCCTAACATTATTGTTGGAAGAACAAAAGAAGTATAAAGAAGTCTTTAAGAAGATATCAAAGAAAGAAAAGATCATTCAAAAAATAGAGAGAATATCGGGGTTTGGTCCTTTACTGGCAGTACAGGCCTATGGAATAGTAATAGAAGCCGCCAGGTTCGAGAACAAATACAAGTTTTGGGCATATTGCGGGCTGGTAAGAAACAAAAGAGAAAGCGGAAAGACAAGCTATAGCAAAAGACATAAACTTTACTCAAGGAGATTGAAAACTATATTTAAGATGACTACAAAGGCTGCATTAAACGGAAAAAACGATATCAGGCAATATTATGAATGTATGCTTAAAGATGGCTATAGTCAGAAGGATGCAAGAAATGCAATAACCAGGTACCTGGCTAAATCCTTTTACGCAATAATGAAAAATGGAACGGATTACGAACCCTACTATTGGAGGAAGGAGCCGGAGATTAGAGCAGCATAAATAAAGAATATGCTGTGAGCTAATAGAATCTGTGATGGAATCCGGAAAGGTAATTTTAATTTCCCGGGAATGAAGTTCAACAATTTTCATGCTTCATAGAAAGCCAAAAGATCGGTTAACTCTTCCCGTTATTCTGAAAAATTTAACGTAGCCATCAAGGCTCATATAGACGAATAGAAACTATTAAATCGATTAAAGAAAAAATTACTTAATACAGAAAGTTGATATTTTGCCACAGCGAAAGCGAGCCCAAAAGCAGAGAAGTAAAATATTTTACTTGCGGATAACTACGTTCTCTTGACTTTTTTCTTAATAGATGAAAATTGAAGATTGAAAATTGGCGGATTTAGAACGAATTAGCGGAAGTTTGTTGCCACAAAGGCGCGAAGGCACCAAGGGATTGAGCGAATTTTGCGGATTGACGAATGAATTCGCTAATTCGCTCAGTTCCCCCTCCCGTGCGCCAGAACAATCATAACTATAAAATCTATCCTTCAGGTGGATTTATTCTCTAACCTTTATAATCTTTCCTGAATACTATATCAACAACCCAAGGATTAACAAATGAAGTATGCATTTATATTTCTGCTAAGTATGTTTATTGTATACGGGTGTACACAGAATAAAGAAGAGGTTAAAACCAATGAGGGCCCTTCCCTCGTTAGTAAAGAAGTCAGCTATTCATCGGACGGAACCCCTCTTAAAGGATACCTTGCATACGACAGCAGCAAGACGGGAAAAAGACCCGGAATTATTGTGGTGCACGAATGGTGGGGAATGAATGATTATGCGAAGCACCGGGCAGATTCTCTGGCGAAACTCGGCTACATTGCTCTTGCAATAGATATGTACGGGAATGGAAAAACGGCAGAACACCCTGATAATGCAGGCAAGTTCGCTCAGGCAGTAATGGAACATATGGATACGGCAATGGCACGATTTAACGCGGGACTGGAGCTCCTCAAAAATCAGCCTCAGACAGATACTTCTAACCTTGCCGCAATAGGCTACTGCTTCGGCGGAGGTGTTGTTCTGCAGATGGCGCTTGCCGGCGTCCCTCTTAATGGCGTTGTAAGTTTTCACGGCGACCTGCCCTCGCAGGCTCCCAAAAATCCTGATTCGGTAAAAGCAGCCATTCTTGTCTGCAACGGCACGGCCGATCCGTTTAATCCCCCTGAAAAAGTTAAGGCATTTAAATCTATGATGGATAGTGCAGGGATAGATTATACTTTTAAGAATTATGAGGGCGCCAAACACGCCTTTACTAATCCTGAGTCCGACAGCCTGGGTAAAAAGTTTAATCTGCCTCTGGCTTACAACAAGCAGGCTGATGAGCAGAGCTGGCAGGATATGAAGGAATTCTTCAGCAGAATATTTAAATAGAATTGCATGATCATTCGATGGAGCGGATCGATGGAGTGTTGAGGAACCGCGGATTACATTTTCCCGGGATATTTAATCAGGTTCCACAGATTTATATACATTCATCTCATAAGCATTAATTTGCCGTAGAGAATTAGCGGATTGAGCGAATTAATTAGCGAACCCTTATACGCCTGAGAACTATTAATTCAGAATCAGATCGTTCAGATAAATTTTATTTCGCTTATATCCTTAACGGATTCACTGCCCACAGGAATCCAGACAAAATTAAAGTATTTAATAAAGATATTCGTTTTCTGCGGTCTGATTTTTATTTTCTCAAACTCCTCAAGAGCTATATCATACTTTTCTGAAAGAGCATCAATCTCACTTTGTAATTCCTTCTCAAGATCAGCCATCTGGTTTTTTAGTATCTCAAGATTTTCTTTGCTTAATGCAACGTCCTGCTTTTCTTTCATTATTTTTGATGCTGACCTCATTGTTGTTCCCGCTTTACCCAAAGTTCCGGAACCAAAAGTTTTTCTGCCGAGCAATGCACCCAGTATTGTGGCACCCGCTGAAATTGCTGTCTGAAGTGTCTGCTGAGAAGACTGTGCCTGTTCTCTTGTAACCTTGTCCTCTGCAGTTTTAATTTTGTTTTCCATTGCCGTTAACTTCGACTGGTATTTCCCTTTCAGCTTCTCAACCTGTGCATCTTTTGTTTCTCTTGATAACTGGTTCAGTCTTATCCTGAAATCTCTTTCACTTTCCCCCGGTTTTGATTGTTCATTTAGAATTTTGCTGTTCAGAATCTCCAGGTTATAAGTATTGAACAGAAAATCTTTCAGATCTTTTTCCCACGAAGAATAACTTTTGGATTCCTTCGCCGCATCAGGAAGCTCAGAGTATTTAATTTCTTTTGCCGCTTCATTTGTCAGCTGCGCCAGGTCCATATCAATTTCAAAAGATGATTCCCAGTTTACCGGAATTGCTTCATCAGAAACAGAAGCAAGGAACATTGATTCTTTGTCTACATCAATCTTTGATTTACGGTCAGAAAAAAGCATCTGTGTTTTTCCGATCATATAAGGAAGATAAGTGATGTCATCTGATTTTATGTTCTGCAGATTTCTCTTCAGAAAAGCCGGGGATACACTTGCGGGTAATACAGGCATTTGAGTATTCACAGAAGCCGACGGAATTACAGGTTTTATTTCTTCCTTAACCGGCTGGGCAGGAGCGTGTTCATCCGGGACCAGTAATTTTAACTGGCTTTTTGTTAAGGGACCTCTCAGGTAGGATAATGCCCAGCGTGTCTGGAAGATCTGAATATCATCCTGGTTAACATTATTCATTAGAAAGACGCGTTTATCAAGATTCGCGATTATTTCGGAAATAGTTCTTCTGTTAAATGATTTTCCGCTGGAAGAATTTGCACTCTCCAGTCCGTCTATTAATCTTTCAATGTCTCTTTCGGTCTGCAGTCTTCCTATAAACCATGTTCCGGCATTGGATAAACTTTTGTAATCAAGATCAACAGGATTCTGGGTTGCAAGCACGAGTCCTAACCCGAAAGCTCTTGCCTGTTTGAGTAATGTAAGAAAGACTCTCTTTGAAGGCGGGTTGGCCACCGGCGGTATGTATCCGAATATTTCATCGACATAAAGCAGTGCTCTCAAACTAGTAGTTCCGCTTTGTTTTCTCATCCAGCTTAATAACTGATTCAGAAACAGGGTGGTAAAAAACATTCTTTCCGGATCGGTGAGATGAGCAGTGTACATAATGGAAACTTTCGGCTTACCTGTTTCAGTAAAAAGAAGCTTATCGATTGATAAAGGTTCACCGGTTAACCATGATTGAAAAGTGGGAGCAGAAAGAATATTGTTCAAAAGCATCGCAAGTTCAAATCTTTCTTTCTGCGGATAAAAGGCATCGATATCAAAAACACCGACTTTTTTCATCGGCGGATTCTGGACACTTTGAATGAGCGAAGGCAGATCAAGACTCTGTTTATTGTTCCAGTAATACTGAAAAATATTTGCGATTAAAATGTGTTCCCTGCTTTTAATCGGATCGGCATCTATTCCAAGCAGACCAAGGATGCCTGAAGTCGTTGTTGTTATTTTTTCATTTAACAGATCAGGATCATCCAGTAAGCTTTCATCGGGAGCATCAAAAGAATTTAAAATAGAAACCTGTTTTGCGGCGGAACTTCCGGGGGTATAAATTTCAAACACTGCGGATGATTTTAATTTACTTATCCGCGAAGGATCCTGTCCCCAATCCTGCAGACCATTTCTCCACAAGTCAGCCTGCGACTTTGCAAAATCATATTCTGTCATATTTTTTCGTTCGGCATCGGATTTATTTATCCAGGGAAGAAAGTCTTCAGGTTTCAGATCAGGAAATGTTAAAAGCAGATTTGTTATATCTCCCTTTGGATCAATAACAAGTGCGGGAATATTATCAATAACTGCTTCTTCAAGTAAAGAAATACATAAACCGGTTTTACCGCTGCCCGTCATTCCAACACAAACAGCATGGGTGGTTAAATCTTTAGAAGGATAGAGAAGCAGATCATCAGTTAAGGATTTTTTTGAAGGATCGTAATTCTTACCGAGGTAAAAAACACCAAGTTTTTCAAAGTCGACCATTTCAGGTTCCCTGTTTTTTGGTTATAAAATTCAGTGTGAAGAAATTCAGATGAATAAAGATAAAACTATTTCTAATAATTTTGTAGAGTAGGAAGTCTTATAAAACTTCTCCGTGTCCACTTTTCCCTGATTGTGTGGTATTGTGTACTATCTTGCTCTGGATTCTCCGGGCCCAATTTTTTCTGTGAACTAGTGCTTAAGCTGCGGCGGGGACTACTTATTGTACTTTGATATATTCTCAGCCATTCCATCGAATACAAAATAATGAAAGGGCAGTACTGAATACCAGTATAATCTTCCGAGCAATCCTTTGGGACGGAAAGTTGCGGTCTGCTGAAGGAATTCTCCCGTATCCTTTTTAATAATTCTAAACTCAAGCCAGGCCTCTCCGGGAAGTTTCATCTCCGCATAAAGCAGCAGCCGTCTGTTTTGCCTGTCTGCAGAAAGTACCCTCCAGAAATCAAGGGTATCCCCCGTTTGTATGGTGTTTGCGTTTGTCCTGCCGCGCCTTAATCCCACTCCGCCCATAAGTCTATCCATAAAACCTCGTGTGAGCCACAGCCAGTTGCCATAATACCAGCCGCGTTTACCGCCGATCGACCAGATGTTATTGAGAACTTTTTCTGCACTGGTGTTGATACGTTTTTCTCTTCTATCAACGAAACACCCATCGGATGGAACATTAATATGATTGAGAAGCAGGTTATCTGATGAACTTGAAACGAGGGAATCTTTCCAGCTTGATGCAACAGTATTCTGTTCGATCCTTTGAAACGCGAGGGTTACCGCTTCTTTATATGAAACGGGAGTAATACCGAGCATTTTTTCAAGCACATTGTTTTCTGCAGTCACTTCTATTTTCATACTGTTGACAAGATTTATTGCCAGTTTGTATGAAGTAGAGGTAACAAAGTAAAGCCAGTAGGATGAAAGTCTTGGCGTCATTACCGGGACAGTCATGACTAATCTTTTCAGACCGCGCACTTCAGCAAACTGAAGCAGCATCTCTTTGTACGTTAATATATCGGGTCCGCCGATATCATACGATTTATTAAACGTTTCTTCCTTTAATAAAACACCCGAAAGGTATTCAAGTATGTTTCTTATAGAAATGGGCTGACTCCTTGTATTAAGCCATTTGGGGGCTATCATAACCGGGAGCTTTTCTACAAGATCACGAATAATTTCAAATGATGCACTGCCCGAGCCTACGATAATCCCTGCTTTTACTGAAGTCAGAGGAACACTGCTTTTATTCAGTATCTCTTCGACTTTTTTTCTCGAAGATAAATGCCGTGAAAGCTTTTCCCCTTTTGTAATTCCGCCGAGGTAGATTATCTGCTTTGCGGAAGTCCCGCTTATCATTTTGATAAAATTGTTCGCGGTTAATACTTCAAGCTTTTCAAAATCCTTAATGTTTGAACTCATTGAGTGGATGAGATAATAAGCAGCATCAATATCTTTAATAATCCCGGGAGCGGCACTGTCTTTGAGAAAATCTACTTCTAACAGGGTAATATCAGGATGATTATAAATACCGTCGGATGGAAACCTGTTTTTATCGCGCACGCAGCAGACAACCTTGTGTCCCTGTTGAAGCAGAACCGGAAGAAGTCTTTTGCCCACATATCCGGTCGCACCGGTCAATAGTATTTTCATATAATTTTCATTGTCTAATCATTAAACATATAATATGGCCGGATAATTCCCCTGAAAACAAAAGTAAATGATTCCCGGTTATGCGGGTTTCTTAAAGGGCTTTGAAATTCCTGTTTAACGGAGCAGGGGTTTACTGTTTGTGCAGAAAATCATTTATAGTCTTTATAAACATATCCGGCTGATCCACAAAAGTCATATGTCCGCTCTGCGGGAAAATGACCAGCTTTGAGCCCGGGATTTTTGCATGCATCTCCTCTGACAACGAAGGCGCGCATTCATCGTGATCTCCGCAATTAATGAGAGTAGGAACTTTGATTGTATTGAGCTGATCAACGTATTCTACCGATTTCAGGTTTCCGTCGATTACGTACTCACCATTAGAGCCCCACATCTCACGGTAAAGATCCCAGGCGAATCCTTCGCTTTCAGGATCATATGCAGGATCAGGTCTGCGCTGATAGAGATAAGGGAAGTAACCTTCACCCCAGGCAGCTTTCATATATTCGGCGGTATACCGGTTTTGTTCATATGGTAAACCATGTCCGTACAGCCCTTCAGCTTCCATTTTATTTATCCGATCGCGGAGTTCGGCGGGCATATTTTCCTTAATCTTATCGAAAACCTTGTTCATGTCCGAGGTGCTGGGGAAAGTGCTGCACAGAATAAGATGAGATAAATTCTCCTGATACTTAAGTGCATAAGCCTGGGCAAGTACACCGCCGAATGAATGTCCCAGCAGGTTTATCTTACCAAGCCCAAGAGCTTTTCTTACAGCTTCAATATCCTCAACCATATTCTCCACGGTATACTTTTTCACATCCTCAAGTTGTTCCGATTTTCCGGATCCTCTTTCATCAATAAAAATTAAGCGGTTAGTCCTTGCCAAGGGAATGAGGTAAGGGAGGAAGTAATCGTGGGAAGCGCCCGGTCCCCCGTGAACAATCATCAGCGGTTCACCTTTCCCGAATTCTTCGTACCATATCATTACTCCATCAGCATCAACGTACCCCTGTGTTATCTGATAAACGTTGCCGGTTGATGATGATCCCTGTGCTGAAAGAAAAGTTGTTAATAATACTAAAAATAATGAAGTAATAAGTAAGCGGTTCATAATAATTCTCCCGTAAATGTATGCCGGTAAATTACAAAAAATGCAAGACCTTTAAATAGAATTTCAAATTAGAGATTTTAAATATGACATAGGGGGGAATGAATTGTTAACACTTATAAATGAAGGAAAGACTGCTGGTAATTATGAGATTAAATCCGACGATTTACACCAGCAAAAGAGGTGTATTTATATAAACCTCAGACAGGTTCTTTCACGGCAGCAAAGAGATTGGATCTGATTTGATATCCGGAATTCTATATAAAAAGGCTGTTTTTATTGAACAGCCTCTTATAATTAAATAATTTGTTTCCTAAAATATTTTAAGTCAAATGATTATTCATTTACTTTCAAATCATCATTAACGGTAATTGCATCCGTCTGAAAACTAATAATATTTTCCGCCCAGTCTTTCTGAACAGCCGAATTTACATCACCAAAAAGATATACAGAACCGTTATCAACAATTATATGGACAGGTGGATTGACAGAATACTGCTGTCCCCAAAACATCGGATCATTATATATTAATTGTGCGGCTCTGTAACCCAGTTCTCCTGGTCCGAATGTTAATTGTAAATTATTAATAACGCTTTTCACGCCGGGAAGCTTTTCTATTTCAGTTGCAAACTGATGCTTAAGCCAGGGAAGATGAACATAGCCTCCCACGGTCACTACTCCATTATCAGAATTGACAGTCAGCCAGTCAAAAATAGTATAGAAAATATTTGACTGAATCTTATTCATTACGTCCTTTGTCAAAGTTGAATCTTCTATGGCTTTGTTATCCAGTCCGATGTTGTTTACAATAACATAATTTTCAGCAACCGAATGTGCTACCCTACCGGCTTCGTCTTTATCAAATATTGTCGGTACGGTTCCCGAGAGAATAATTTCATTATCGTTTATCTCAACATCTATATTGTTGTCTTTAAGAAAATTTGCTTTAGCAAGTTTGTACTGAACGAATATTTTCAGATTGCTTTTTGATATTCCAGGACCGCTTTCCTGTGCAAAAGAAAATGAAACGGGAATACTCATGATTACAAGAACAATCAGATAATGCTTGATAATTGACTTCAGTGTACTTTTCATTTTTATCTCCAATGATTTAGTTTTCTCATTTTTTATGTTTAACTAACATATTGTAGCCGTGTTAATGAAAAATTAACTCCTTTCCTGAGAATCGATTATCTTCTGGTAAAAACCACAGAAAATCATTTTATAATAATTTCGTAGTTCTAAAATGTTAGACAAGGATAACCAATTGAAAAGTTCATTGTTTTTGAAAGGGTTTGATCTGCAACAACTCTATTTTAAAGATAACCTGCAAAAATGAGAATCCCGGGATAACTTCACTGGCACGGCCATAAAAGCAAGAAAAATACTCCGGAACATCTATAACTCCCTGTATAATCAGCTATTTATATTTCACAAAAACAGAATTTAAATAACTGGGAAATGAACTTTTAGTATTTTGGATGTGTTCTTAATGAAAAAATAAGATAGAATATTGCACAGGTATATAAGTATTTCATTATTGCTCATTTTATTCTTTTCCACTGGATGGGCCCAGGATGAAAAGGGCTCAATTTACGGGAAGGTTTCAGATGCGGTAAGCAGTCAGCCCCTGATCGGGGTTAATGTTATCCTTGAAGGTACCAACTTCGGAGCGGCAACAGACCTGGATGGCCGTTATGAAATTAAAGGGGTGCCGGTAAATACTTACAGGATAAAGGCTTCTATAATAGGATATTCCTCTCAAACAAGGACTGATATCCTTGTACGAACTTCAAAACCAGCTGAGGTTGATTTCAGTCTTACCGAGGAAGCCGTCAGACTTCAGGACGTTACAGTAAAATCAGGCTATTTCAGCAAAAGTCCTACAGAGGTTATAAGCACACGAAACTTCGGTTACGAAGAGATCAGAAGAGCGCCCGGAGGTTTTGAAGACGTCATCAGGGCCCTGTCTGTTCTCCCGGGAGTTGCGCAGGCTGACCCGGGCAGGAATGACCTGATTGTGCGCGGCGGGGCTCCTTCTGAAAACCTCTATATCGTTGACGGGATTGAAATCCCTAATATTAATCATTTCGGTACACAGGGAGCCGCCGGAGGACCTTTAAGTTATATAAATCTCGATTATGTAAAAGAGACCTCTTTTTCGACAGGAGGATTTTCAGCTGAGTACGGCGACAGGCTTTCTTCAGTACTCAAAATAAACCTGAGAAAAGGTAGAGAGGATAGGCTTGGCGGCAAAGCTACGATCTCAGCTTCTCAGTTCGGACTAAACCTTGAAGGCCCGCTGGGAAAAAATAATAATTTTATTTTCTCCGCCAGGCGAAGCTATCTTGATTTTATTTTCAAGGCTGCAGGATTCGGCTTTGTTCCCGAATATTATGATGTTATAACTAAAACTGATTTTAAGCTGGATAATTCGAACAGCATCTCTTATCTGTTTGTCGGTGCCTTTGATAATGTAAAGTACTTTAATAAGACGGCAGATCAGCGATTTGACAATTCAAGAATACTGGGAAGCGACCAGACACAATATGCTACTGGTGTAAATTATCAGCATCTTATCAATAACGGCTTCTTTGATATTACCCTCAGCAGAACGTTTGTTGATTATAATACTCTCCAGAGGGATAGTCTCCTTAACCCGATTTTTAAAAGCATTTCCAGGGAACAGGAAAATTCTCTAAGAGGAGATCTTGTGTATAAGGTTTCGCCTTCTACTGAGATCACGACAGGGTTAATGGGAAAGCTCATTAAGTTTAATGCCGATGTTCTGCTTCCGGGGTTCGTTACCTCTTTTGGAGATACCCTGCCTATAAATTCCCTGTACGATGAGGACGTTTATTACAAAGGCTCGGGTTATGCTAACCTCAATCATTTGTTCTTTGAAAGGCTGAAGACAAACATCGGATTTCGTGTAGATTATTTTAG
Source organism: uncultured Ignavibacteria bacterium (assembly GCA_963774455.1). GTDB lineage: Bacteria > Bacteroidota > Ignavibacteria > Ignavibacteriales > Ignavibacteriaceae > DATFVA01. Next base: position 53,410 of record CAVZFD010000002.1, on the reverse strand, counting down.
TCCCCTCGATAAGAAATTTTATATCTCGCCAAGAATTTCAGCTTCTTATAGTCTCACTGATCTTACTTCAATAAATGCCGCAGGCGGAATTTATTATCAATCGCCTTCTTATATATGGCTAGCCGCTGATCAGAATAAAAGAAGCCTTAAAGACATACGGGCAGATCACCTCGTGCTCGGAATAGATCATCTGATAAGGGTGGATGCAATAATAAAACTTGAAGCGTTTTACAAATGGTACGGCGATTACCCCACAAGCCTGGTTAGACCGTATCTGATTCTGGCAAACACCGGGGCAGGCTTCTCGGGTTCAGATGATAATTTTTCATCCCTGGGATTAGAACCGCTTACTGATAAAGGCAAAGGTTTCAGCCGCGGGATAGAACTGTCTGCACAGAAAAAATTATCTGATCTGCCGTTTTACGGAATAGCCAGCCTGACTTATAGTGAAACAAGGTTCACACCGCTCGATGGAATAACCCGTCCCGGAGCGTATGATCAGAAATGGATTTTAAACCTGAGCGGAGGCTACAAATTCAATGAGAAATGGGAAGCAAGTATGAGATTCCGTTTTGCTTCCGGCAGTCCTTATACACCTTTTGAATCAGACGGCAGACAACTGGTCTCAAGATATTTAAGTATGTATTACGAACCCCTGCACAGTCTTGATGTACGTGTTGACAGAAGGTGGTATTTCAGCAGCCTCACGCTGATCACTTATGTCGATATCCAAAACATTTACAATAATAAAAGGTCCAACTCAATCCGCTGGAATCCGAGAACCCAGAAAGCCCAAAGAGGTGAGTCAATCGGCATTCTTCCTTCCATAGGTATCAGCCTGGAATTTTAACCCTCCTCAAAAAAAATACTTCTAAGTCGAACTTTTTCATTCAAGTCCCCTCTCCTAAGTATAAGAAAGCCGCATTTTTAATTACAGCATTAGTATTCAGCATTTCATTTACTTACAGGTATGCCGCAGGTCAGACAGCCTTTTATTACGACTCTGCTATTTGCTCTTTACATAACTAAGATCGGGACGTGTATTTCCGTTTTTGTGTTCAAAATGAGTAAGCATCGGCATCATCTGGTTCCATAAATCATCCATATCCTTTCCAAGTGCAGCATTGTCCTTATCCATCAGCTGATAAAACGACACAGCATCCTTGGCCATTGTCGTAACTACAATCAGGTTGTCGTTCTCTCCCATATCCGCAAACCATACTGTATATGGAGTCGGGATTTTTTTGTCCTCATACAGTTTTTTTATTTTTGCTGCCAGCTGTATTACTTCCTGCCTTTTCCCGGGCTTTACCAGGTAATAATCCCAATGAAGGAAATTCTCTTTGGTCATATCGAGACCCTGATCCTGTTTTGAATCATAAGAGAGGGAATTGGAGCGTCTGAACACAAGTTCCCGTACAGATGCGATTGCTTCCGCGTTTTCCTGCATAACCTTATTCATTTTATCTTTGTCTGCTTTCGACATCATATCATTAAAAGCTGCCGTTAATTTGTCCACATCACCATAGTTTTTCAGCGGAACAAGGTAATAAAAATGAAGATCATCAGTCTGTGAAGCTCTTATCCAGGGAACATCGAGCTTTGTATCCATCATCATTTTTGTAAAATCCTTTGAAGTACTATTATACTGATCTATCTTATCTATTCTGGCAACTTCCTCGTGTATATAGAAGAGCGGATCAGAAGCCTGCTCCTGTGCAAATCCGGATATGGTAAACAGTGAAATGAATAGAAGAGACAGGAATGATGTGAAAAATTGCAATAATCTCATACGAACCTCCTGAAGGTTTATTTAGAAAATAGTTTTTTATGGGGAATAACAGGAAAGAAATTAAACCTCAAAATCCTTAATGTCAATCATTATCTAATATTTTCTAACAGGAGTGACAGATGAACAGAAATATATATAGCCTTGTCAGCATGGTAAACCAATCGCCCCACTCTGTTTTCCTGGTTTGGGAGAATTTAAAATCCCATCGAATGAATGATCTTACCGATAAATTTATAGGGAATTTATGTTTTTCAATTATTAAATTTAGCTGGTCTTATAAACTTTTATTTAACCGTTCATACTATTTTTATTGAAACGCACTCAGGGGGGCTATAGTTTAATTTTTTAGTTTTACCAAAGCACTATAAGTTTAAACAATTTCACATTAAAATCAGGAAACTTATGTATAAGATACTCTTCTTTTTTTGCACCGCAATTATCATTTCCCAGGTTCAGATAAACGCGCAGGTAAATGCCAGGATGCTTCAGTATCCTGACGTTTCACATTCTCAGATAACTTTTAATTACGGGGGTGATCTATGGGTGGTTTCAAAAGAAGGGGGAACTGCAAATAAGCTTACAAATGCGAAGGGTCAGGAAATACTGCCGAGGTTTTCACCCGACGGATCGAAGATAGCTTTCAGCGGAAATTATAACGGTAACGTAGATATTTATGTTGTTCCATCAAATGGCGGAATGGCGGACCGTGTTACGCACCATGGAATGTTCGACCGTATGGATGACTGGTATCCAGATGGTTCAAGGATTCTTTATACTTCTTCTATGGAAAGCGGTAAGCAGAGGTTCAGTCAGTTTTATTCCGTTTCACCGGAAGGAGGTATGCCTGATAAGCTGCCGCTGCCTTATGGTGAATTCGGCACGTTATCTCCCGATGAGAAACAAATTGCATATACCCCAATAACCACAAGCAACAGAACCTGGAAGAGATACCGCGGAGGAATGGCTCCTGATATATGGATATTCAACCTTGAGACAAAGGCTTCCGAAAATATCACCGATGATCCCGCCAACGATGAATTCCCTATGTGGTTCGGAAATACAATATATTTCCTTTCCGATAGGAGTGCCGGGAAAAGAGCAAACATTTATGCTTACGATGTTGCTTCCAAAAATATAAGGGAGGTTACTGATTTTAAGGAATATGACACTCACTTTCCATCCATGGGTCCCGATGATATCGTTTTTGAAAACGGGGGAAAACTTTACCTTCTCGACCTTGCTTCAGAGAAGTATCATGAGGTTAATGTTGATGTGGTGACTGACGAATCTACTCTTCTTCCTCACGCAGAAAATGTAAGTAAACTTATAGCAAGTTTCTGGCCGTCACCCGACGGTAAACGTGCTGTGTTCGAAGCACGCGGTGAACTATTTTCGGTACCTGCTGAAAACGGTCCTGTTCTGGATCTGACTTATACTTCAGGAGCTGCTGAAAGGTATCCCTCCTGGTCACCTGACGGAAAAAATATCGCCTATTGGAGTGATCAGTCAGGAGAATATGAGCTTTACGTGAAAGATATTGAAAGTTCCGGGTACGGAAAAAAACTAAGTTCTTATGGTCCCGGCTACCGTTACCAGATTTACTGGTCTCCTGATAGTAAGAAGATGGCCTTTATTGATAAGTCGATGGATGTCTATATCTATAATATGGATGATGATAAAACAACGACGGTCGATAAAGAAAAAGCTATGTATGAGGGAGGACTTGAAAACTTCACGGTCAGCTGGTCGCCCGACAGCAGGTGGCTTGCCTACCAGAAGGATACAGATAACAACCACAGTGCCATCAGTCTTTTTGATACAAAAGAAGGTAAATATCACCAGGTAACGTCCGGTTATTACAATGATACACAGCCGGTGTTTGATCCGGAAGGGAAATATTTATTCTTCCTGACGAACAGAAGCTTTAGTCCTGTTTACAGCGACCTTGACAACAGCTTCATTTACCCCAATGCAACCAGCATTGCCGCGGTTTCGCTGGATAAAGATACCCTGTCGCCTATGTCGCCGAAAAATGATGTGGCGGAAATAAAGAAGGATGAGGAAAAGAATGAGGATAAGAACAAGGATGATAAAGAAAAGAAAGATGACGCTAAAAAAGAAGATAAGAAGAAAGAAACAAAAATAACGCTTGAAGGATTTGAAGGCCGTCTGGTTATCCTACCGCCTGAGACAGGCAATTATACAAATCTTCAGGCGGTTAAAGGAAAGATCATCTATCTTAAACTTCCAACAGCGGGCGCACGTGATCAGAAAAGAACAATAGTTTATTATGATCTTGATAAGCGCGAGGAAAAACCCATCGTATCAGATATCGGTAATTTTTCAGTTACCGCCGACGGAAATAAACTTCTTGTTTCGAAAGACGGCTCTTACTTTTTTATAGATATAGGTCCTGATGAGAAACTTGAAAAGAAAATGCCTACTGACCAGATGGAGATGACGGTTGTTCCGCGCGATGAGTGGAAGCAGATCTTTAATGATACATGGAGATTCGAAAGGGATTTCTTCTATGATCCTAATATGCATGGAGTTGACTGGAACGCAATGAAGGATCAATACGGTAAACTGATTGATTACGCAGTTACACGCTGGGATGTTAACTACATAATAGGCGAGCTTATTGCTGAACTAAATTCCTCGCATACGTACAGGGGCGGCGGGGATGAGGAACAGGCTCCCGACAGACCCGTAGGTTATCTCGGAATCGACTGGCAGCTCGATAACGGCGCATATAAGATTAAAAGGATCATCAGAGGTGCCCAGTGGGATAATGAAGTAAGATCACCCCTCGAAGCTTCAGGTGTTAATGTTAAAGAAGGCGATTACATACTTGCTGTAAACGGGATTCCTCTGGATGTATCAAAAGATCCATGGGCATCATTTGAAGGACTCGCAGGTAAGACTGTGGAACTTACAGTTAACAGCAAACCTGAAATGGACGGCGCCCGCAAAGTAGTAGTTGAAACACTGAAGGATGAGACAAGACTAAGAAACCTTGCCTGGATTGAGGCTAACAGGAAATATGTAGATGAGAAAACTGATGGTCAGATAGGATATATATACGTTCCTGATACTGGCGTTGACGGACAGACTGAACTTGAAAGGCAGTTTAATGCTCAGTATAATAAGAAAGGTTTGATTGTTGACGAACGGTTTAATAACGGGGGACAGATCCCCGATAGGTTTATTGAGCTTCTTAACCGGAAACCCCTTGCTTTCTTCGCAGTCAGAGACGGCGTAAACTGGCAATGGCCTCCGGTAGCCAACTTCGGACCCAAGGTTATGCTGATAAACGGCTGGAGCGGATCAGGCGGTGATGCGTTCCCTGACTTCTTCCGCAAAACAGGACTTGGACCATTGATCGGAACGAGGACGTGGGGAGGATTGATAGGCATTTCCGGTGCACCAGGTCTGATCGACGGCGGCGGGATTACCGTCCCGACATTCAGGCAGTATAATCCCGACGGTACCTGGTTCGCGGAAGGACATGGAGTTGATCCTGATATTAAGGTGGTCGACGATCCTACTCAGCTTGCAAACGGTGTTGATCCGCAGCTTGAAAAAGGTGTTGAAACGGTTCTGGATCTTCTTAAAAAGAATCCGCCTGTTGACCCGAAACAGCCTCCGTATCAAAACAGGAGTGCAACAGGACAATAGCGAATTTGCCGGTTTTGCTATTGTCGTCTGAGTCTGTAGAAGTCTGAGCCTGCCGCCTGCCATAGGTAAGCGGCAGGCAGGATTCAATGTAACAATAAAATTTACTTCTGAGACGGTCTTTTATTTTATGGCGGCTTATCTTTTACTCGGTATAACTTACGCTTTCGCTGCTTCCATACAGCCCGGACCCCTCCAGACTTTTTTAATCTCTCAAACCTTAAAGCAGGGATGGAAAAAGACACTACCGGCAGCTTTTGCCCCCATACTTAGCGATATTCCGATTATTTTAATTGTCCTCCTGATACTAACCAGTATTCCTCCAGGATTTCTTACCTTCCTGCAGATCGGAGGAGGGTTTTTGCTGCTCTATCTGGCTTATGATTCATTCCGATCTTTCCTTGATTTTGAAAAATTCAATGAGCGAACTGAACCAGGGAATAACAAAACTCTTTTTAAAGCTGTTGTGGTGAATGCTCTCAATCCTAATCCTTACCTTGGATGGAGCCTGATAATGGGTCCGCTGCTCATAAAAGGCTACAGGGAAGCATCCGTAAACGGGGCCGCGCTGATCATTGGTTTTTATGTAACTCTGGTGTTATGCCAGGCCGGTATAATTATTTTGTTCGGCCTTGCTAAAAACCTTGGTCCGAAAGTAACAAGAATTACACTTGCAATTGCTTCGCTGGGTCTGGCTGCTTTCGGAATCTATCTTCTCTGGCAGGGTATTTATGCAATATAGCCGGGGCATATCTAAAATGAATTGATCTCCTCGAATACCGATTGGGTACCTTCCATTGTTAAAAGAAAAAATGACAGAGTACATAGCAGGCAATAAATTTTTTGCACAATACTACAGGCCATTTAATTTTTTGTTACGGCAGGTCTTTTTATTAATGAATCCGTTTCTAATTGAAGCCTGGGATTTGATTTTAATTCAATTGGAATGGTGAAGTTGTTTCCTTAAATTATATTTCACTCATAAACTTCGTCTGTGAATAATGATCTCGGTTAATAACATTACCAAAAGATTTCCTGCAGCTATAGCGCTCGATAATGTTTCCCTTGAAATAAAAGAGAAAGAGTTCTTCGGTCTTCTTGGACCTAACGGCGCCGGAAAATCAACTCTAATGAATCTTCTCATCGGCTACCTGGATTCGGACAGCGGTGAAATACTTATAGATGGTAAGAGGATGACAACAGGTTCACTGGAATTGAGAAAAAAAATCGGGTTAGTGCCTCAGTCACTCGCCCTGTATGAGGATATATCAGCAAAAGAAAATCTTGAGATATTCGGCTCCTTCTATGATATTAGTAAAAGGGATCTGAAATATATAATCGCAGAGAAATTAAAAATGGTGGGTTTATTTGAAAGAAAAGGAGACAATGTAAAAACCTTCTCGGGAGGAATGAAGAGAAGGCTCAATCTGGCTGCATCACTACTGCATGATCCTAATATAATTCTTTGTGATGAACCGACAGTGGGAATCGATCCCCAGTCAAGAAACGCAATCTTTGATTATCTTGAAGCTCTGAATGATGAGGGCAAGACTATTATTTATACTACGCATTATATGGAGGAAGCAGAGAGACTGTGCAGCAGAATAGGAATTATTGATTCGGGCCGTATAATCTCTTCTGGAACTATTGATGAACTCCTGCGCGGCCTTGATTATAAACAATCAATTTCAATTACGAAAAGTCCTGTGACAGAAAAATATATTGACTCATTCAAACCATTCGGTACTATTATCGAAAATCCTGATAAGTATGAACTTCAGCCGGATGACGGGCTTATACTATCAGATTTTTATAAGAAAGTTGAAGAGACAGGAATTAACTACACATTCATAAATATCCGAAGGCCTTCTCTTGAGGCCCTGTTCCTCTCTCTTACCGGAAGGAGTCTAAGGGATTGAAGAAAATATTAAGTCTTATCCGGAAAGATTATATCCTTTTCTGGCATGATAAAGTCGCTGTTGGATTAACATTTTTTGTACCTGCCGCGCTGATCTTATTGTTCGGTTCAATCTTCGGAGGATCGGGAAATGATGCAAGCGGGATAAGACTTGCGTTCTTAAATCAAAGCGATACGAAAATAGCAAAAAAAATAGAATCTACGCTGGATACGACTAAAACATTTCAGATGATTAAATCCTATACTGACGATAAGGGGAAGGAAATCCCCTTCGATACAACTTCAATTAAAGATTATATAATTAAGGGCAGTGCTTCATCAGCACTTGTTATTCCAAATGATGCTTATTCAGATACTTCATTCGGGTTGAAACTTAAATTCTATTATAATCCGAAGAATGCGCTGGAAATGCAGATTGTGCAGGGATTACTGCAGCAGACTGTAATGACGCAGATACCCGAAATATTCAATCAGAGCATGATGCGCCGTTCGGAAGAATACCTTGGGAAATCAAAAGGCGTAAGCTTTAATAGGAAGCTTGCTTCGGTTATAAGTGAATATTTTGGGATCGATACCTCAAAAATCCTGCAGCAGGGATTTTATAGTACGGCTAATGATTCAACAGAAGTAGATTCTTCATCAGGCAAAGGTGCCTCAGGTTTCTTTAATAATATTGTCAGACTCGACAAAGAACAGCTTGTTGGAAAAGAAGTGAACAACCCGGGGGCTACCAGGAGTGTCGGCGGCTGGGCAATGATGTTCCTGCTTTTCAGTATAACTGCCTCTGCCACTTCACTTTTCGATGAAAGGAACTCGGGGGTTACCCTTAGGATCTTATCCGCCCCTGTCTCCAGAATAGATATACTCTGGAGCAAATATATTTACAATATTTCGCTTGGGATAATTCAATTGACAGTTCTTTTCATTACCGGCTATTTGTTCTCTGGTATTGATATTTTTTCAAATTTCGGTAATCTCTTCATTGTTATTATCTTTTCTTCTGCCGCCGCCACAGCTTTCGGAATGGTTCTGGCAGCTTTCAGCAAAACACCTGCACAAGCTAACGGTCTCGGCACTTTTCTAATCCTTACGATGAGTGCCATAGGGGGAGCCTGGTTTCCCACATTCTTATTGCCTCCTTTTATTCAAATTCTAAGCAAATTCACAATTGTTTACTGGTCAATCGAGGGATTTCTGCAGGTACTCTGGAATGGGGCCGGCTTCATGGATTTGCTGCCGACTCTTGGGGTCTTGTTGGGAATAGGACTCCTGGTTAATGCCATTAGTTTCTGGAGGTTTAAAAAGGGCGATATTTTCTGATCTACACCCGCATGAGGGGTCAAAAAGCACAAGGTAAAAAAATTAATTAGGTTAATATTCATTTTTATTGTAAGTTTCTTGTCCCGGTTGCTAGAAGGCCGGGATTTTTACTAATAACATTTAAAGGATTATTTTGGTGAGTACTAAATTATTTGTGGGCAGCCTGCCCTGGTCAGTAGATGACGAAAAATTACAGGCAGCTTTTGAGGAACACGGTGAAGTGGTTTCAGCAAAAGTAGTTAAAGACCGTGAAACCGGAAGATCAAGAGGATTCGGTTTCGTTGAGATGGCATCACAAGAGAGTGCCGATAGTGCAATTTCTGCATTAAACAATGCTCAGCTCGGTGGTAGAAATATAGTTGTTAATGTTGCTAAACCCCGTACTTGATATTTAGTTGGCCGGTCTCAAAAGCGTTCTTTTTTAAGAACGCTTTTTCTTTTTAAACACATCAATTCGTTAAACAGTATCAGAATTTACAATCTTATCTTTTTTCACAAGATATCGTTTGATCTTCTGGGTTGTGGTTTTTTCAAATTCTTCAGTTCTTATATAAAATTTTCTTATCTGCTTGTGTAAAGGAAGCTGTTTATTGGCTTTCTTTATTTCATCATCAATCAGCCTGCGTATAAGTACATCGTTTATCTCTACATTATTGTGTTCTGAATATTCTATAAATGCGTCGGCATCAGTGACTATCTGGGCGGCAATTATCTCATCGTGCTTCTCGTCCTCCTCACCGTAAACAAGGGTTTCCATAATGAAAGGACTTCTATTAACGATGTCTTCAATTTCCTCAGGATAGACATTTTCACCCGTCCGTGAAAGTATCATATTTTTCTTTCTACCTACCAGGTGAAGGAAACCGTCATTGTCTATAAATCCAAGATCACCGGTTCTGAACCATTCGCCTTCGAAAACTTCTTTGGTCAGCTGGGGATTCTTGAAGTAGCCAAGCATTACATTCGGACCCTTTGCCCAGACCTCCCCGATTCCTTCAGGATTAGGATCGTTTATTTTCAGCTCAACGTTTTTAAGAGGGAGTCCTGCAGCCATATCCTTGAAGTTGTCAACCTGATTCAACGCAAGAATAGGGGCTGTTTCTGTTAATCCGTAACCCTGTACAAAATTGAAGCCGAATTCCCTTAAACCTTTTGCAACTTTGGGATCAGGCGCGGCTGCCCCGGCGATGAAGAGTCTTATTGCACCGCCGAACTGATGATGAAGCTCCTTGAATACAAGTTTTTTTGAAGATCTCCAGCCGATCTTTTCCGCGAAGTTTGTAATTTTCACAAGAGGAGGCACAACTTTCGACTTAACTTTGTCTTCAGTTATTGCCTTATAAATTTTCCTGAACATTTTGTCATAAAGCAGCGGAACGCCGAGGAGTATTGTGGCCTTGACTTTCTGCAGGTCCTCGCCTACGGTTTTCAATGATCTTGCATAATGTACCGAAGCTCCGCAGTAAAGCGGGCAAAGAAAGCCGCAAGTACATTCATAAGTGTGATGTATGGGAAGAACCGACAGGAACCTGTCCTTATCAGTAATCTCAATCATGCTGGTCATCGACATCAGGTTTTCGGCTATATTCTTCTGACTGAGCATCACACCTTTTGCCCTGCCGAGAGAGCCCGAAGTGAAATTTATTTCAGCTATCTCCTCAGGATTTAGTCCCGGAAGAGAATCCTTTTCAACTATCTTTCCTTTTTCTATTAACCTTGTCATTGAGTGAAAACCGTATTTCTCACTATCAAGGTCCATATTCACAAAAATCTTTAACTTTTTAAGCAGATCTTTTTTATCACGCATTAATTCATTGTATGCATTCGAAAAAACAATCGCCTCGGCTTCAGACTCATGAATAATATTAATAATGTCCTGCTCCGGGAGATTTTTATCAATAGGAACGACCACATAATTAAACGTCATCGCCGCGAGGTATGCAATACCCCACTGCACGCGGTTCTCGCTAATGACTGCGACGTGTGCTCTTTCCGTAAGTCCGAGTTTTTGAAGTGAGTAACCGAATTTTAATACGTTTTCAAGCAGCTGCCTGAACGAGACCCTCTTTACAGGTGTATCCGCAAGATCTTCCAGTGCAAGCTTATCAGGAAGGATGTGAGCCGACCTGAAGAGCATATCTCTTACTGAAGAGATTAAAGGAACATCATAATACTTTATTTCTTTTTTCATACCTTCCCCAGATATTTTGTCAGATAAAATATAATCAAAAGGATTTTGACTTTGTCAGATATTATTCAAAAAATGTAAAATTCCTGTTGGGACGTCAGGAAACAACTTTCAGTTTTTCCATTACGCGCCTGGATACAGCCGCTATATTTTCGGCTGTTATCCCATACTTTTCCATTAATACTTTTGCAGGAGCAGATGATCCGAATTTCTCAATACTCACTGCTTCTCCGGCATCACCCAGGTATTTGTACCAGCACTGACTTATGCCTGCTTCAATTGAAACCCTTGCTTTGATTTTTGAAGGCAGAACGGATTCTTTATAATCATTATCCTGCTTTTCAAAAAACTCGATGCTGGGGAAACTTACCACCCTGACCTTCGTCCCTTGCTTTTCCAGTATTTCCGAAGCCTGAAGTGAAGTCGAAACTTCAGAACCTGATGCCATTAATATAAGCTCAGGGTCATCTGAATCTTTTAGTATATAAGCACCCTTTGAAAGATTCCCGGCAGAACCGTACTTAGTCTGATCTAAAACCGGAAGTCCTTGCCTGGTTAATATTAACAAAACGGGACTCCCTTTGTGTTCGATTGCTGCTTTCCAGGCAGCTGAAGTTTCATTAGCATCGGCAGGACGAATTACTATTACCTTGGGAATTGCGCGTAAAGCTGCGAGATGTTCTATGGGCTGATGTGTCGGCCCGTCTTCACCCAGTCCGATGCTGTCATGCGTGAAAACATAAATAGGTTTTATTCCCGAAAGCGCACCGAGCCTTATCGCAGGCCGCAGGTAATCAGAAAATATAAGGAACGTTCCGCCGTAAGGAATGACACCTCCATAGAGAGCCATCCCGTTAAGAATACCAGCCATCCCGTGTTCGCGGATACCGAAATGAAAGTTTCTTCCGCTTTTAGCTGAAGCGCTAAAGTTGGCAAATCCTTTAAGATAGGTATTGTTTGACGGAGCCAGGTCGGCCGAACCCCCGATAAGTGTGGGAAGAGACGATGCGATTGCATTAAGCACTCTACCCGAAGCGGCCCTGGTTGCCAGGCTTTTACCGTCATTTTCAAACACGGGTAAATTCTCTTTCCATTCATCTCCGTAATCGCCGCTCATAACTTTCTTAAACATCGCGGCTTCTTCAGGGTAACGTGATTCATATTCCCCGAAAAGGGAGTTCCAGTCATTCTCATATTTCCTGAACTTTTCGCGCAGTGAATCAAATAGTTCTGCAACTTCACCGGGGACATAGAAAGTTCTGTCTTCAGGCCAGTTCAGATTTTTCTTAGTAAGCCTTATCTCTTCATCACCAAGGGGAGAACCATGTGCATCCGATGTATCCTGCTTATGAGGACTTCCGAATCCTATATGAGTCTTTGTGATAATAATAGATGGTTTATCCATTTCGTTTCTGGCTGCGAGGAGTGCGCTCTCAAGTGCCTCCGGGTTGTTCACGTCATCAACTTTCAAAACCTGCCAGCCGTAAGCATCGAATCTTTTGGCTATGTCTTCACTGAAAGCCAGATTTGTTGATCCGTCTATTGTAATTCCATTGTCATCGTAGAAAAATATAAGCTTACCTAGTTTCAGGTGTCCAGCTATTGAAGCCGATTCATGTGAAACTCCTTCCATTAAATCACCGTCGCTGCATATGCCGTAAATGAAATGATCCAGAATCTTGATATCCTCTTTATTAAACACTGAGGCAAGGTAAGATTCTGCAATAGCCATCCCGATAGCATTTGCGAAACCCTGTCCCAGGGGACCTGTAGTAGTTTCAACGCCCGGAGTCAAATGATATTCAGGATGACCCGGGGTGATACTACCCCACTGCCGGAAATTCTTTATGTCCTCGATTGAGATCTTATACCCGCATAGATGAAGGATAGAATATAAGAGCATACTTCCATGCCCGTTGGATAAAATAAACCTGTCGCGGTTAACCCATTCAGGATTCCCCGGATTATGCCGCATATGCTTGGCATAAAGGGTATACGCTATCGGGGCACATCCCATAGGCATTCCCGGATGTCCCGAATTTGCTTTTTGTACGGCATCAATTGATAAGAACCTTAATGTATTAATCGCTGCAAGATCTGTTTTTTCTGATGGAAAGGACATCCGCACTCCTCAAATGATTTTCTGTAAATATATTAATAAGTTAATTTTTTACTCTCCAAAGACAAACTGTACCGGTATTATTTTATATTAAAAATAATTTATTAATTTCCCGCGAATGAGCTGAAATAAAACATCACACCAAGCTGGGTAATCAGCAGATCAGTTTTTGACTTTGAAGAATCATAATAAACATTTCCGTTTTCAATAATTACAGAACCTTCCTTAAGATATTCAGCCTCTGTGCCTAAAAGATACCTTACCTTCAGATCCAGGAATAAGGCCTCAAAATTTCCTTCCTGTTCATCCGGTGAATACAGCCTTATCAGGAGTCCGCCCCCTACACCGTAATTCCAGGCGAAATCATCGAAGTTTGTATTACTTGCAACCTCTTCATTCCCGCGGCTGTTTATCGAAGTTTCCGTAAAAAGATAAGATCCTCCGAACAGCAATTCCGCATAGGGACGAACATCGCCTGAAGGAGGTGCGATTTGAAAGAGCAGATGAAAATTAACCAGGTTATTAGAGCGGTCGACATCCACAACGACATCAGGAATAGTGGGACTGAAAGGTTCCTGTCTCGATTCATTTCCATAATTCAGATAACCTATGTCCAATCCAAATCCAAAAGGGAGACCTTCTCTCGGGTTGAAGAAAAGAATCTCGGCCGAAAGTCCGAATCCCGGACGATCTAAATTTTGTTTGAATTCACCTTGTGGAAAACCAAGCATTAAGCCGCCACCTGCCGACTGTGCGGAAAGGCTGACAGTATAAAGAATGAGTATTATAAATAAACTGATTAAGTGTTTCATTATCTCTCCCGGCAGAATAATTAAAAAAACTTAAATCACCCCTCTAAATTACTAAAGCCTTTACATTTAAAGTAACAGAATATGATCAACGGATTTTTTAAATATTTAAGAGACTCGGTAATATGAAAATTAAAATGATGGTTGTTCAAAATATAATTGCTATTCTGCAACGAGTATCCGATAGTCCCACGGCTTAAGTTCCAGCCATTCCTTTGATTTGATCTGTGTTTTCTTTCCGGAGAACGGATTTATATACTCTCCCGAAATCTGATCGCTTTCAAGCTCAGTCCTGATCTTCTTATCCGAAAGATTGAATATTGCGTATACTTTAGCTTCACCCGACTGACGGACAAAAGCAAGGACTTCGTCGGCACCAGACTTAACCGGGACCATCCGTCCGCCTTCCTCGCCATTCCACAAAGCTTTATTATCCTTTTTTGCATTCAGGAGATCTGTATAAAGGAGTTGGTATTTGCTATCTCTCCATTCAATTGTATCCTTTTCAAAAAATTCAAGCCGTTTATCGAGTCCTGCTTCCTGGCCGGAATAGACGAGAGGCATTCCGCTTATAACGCAGGTAAACGCATCGAAGGTTTCCGCAGCCTCACCTAACCTTTCGAATTCGGTACCGTTCCAGCTATTCTCATCATGGTTAGTTGTGAATCTCATTCTGTACGCATCCGCCGGATAGGTATTATTTTCTTTATTAAAATAATCCCTGATTGCCTGAACGTTTGTCTTCCCCTGCGCCAGATCGTTCATCAGGTGAAGCAGGTTCCAGGAATAAGTCATATCGAAAGCCTCATGGAATTCGGGTCCTTCTGCCTCTGCCAGCATAAAAACATTTTTAATGCTATCCAGCTCAGTACGGGCAGATTTCCAGAAATCCAGCGGCACCATCCCGGCCACATCGCATCTGAATCCATCGATATCGCATTCCTGAACCCAGTATTTCATTGCGTCAATCATATACTTCCGTAATTCCTGGTTATCGTAGTTCAGATCAATGACGTCATGCCAATCGGCAACAGGCGGAACAAAGTTTCCAAGTGAATCTTTGGTATAGAATTCCGGATGTTCCTTAACCCATACATTATCCCATGAAGAATGATTTGCGACCCAGTCGATGATAACATACATTCCAGCTTCATGTATCTTCCTAACGGTTTCCTTAAAATCATCGAGAGTTCCGAATTCCGGATTCACTGCTTTATAGTCCTTAACGGAATAATAACTTCCGAGGGTTCCCTTCCGGTTCTCTTCACCTATTGGATTTATGGGCATAAACCATATTATTCCTGTTCCAAGCTCCTTTAATTCACTGATGTGCGCATTAAAGGCCTTAAATGTTCCTTCGGGAGTATACTGCCGTGTATTTACTTCATAAATAGAGACGTTATGACTCCAGTCAGGATGCCTGACGGAAACAAGATCCTGTGCGGAACTGCAACTGACGAATAAAATTAAAGCAATCAGAAGAGAGAATATTTTGGGGTTACGAGTTGACATAAATTTCTCTGTAATGTTGAGGAAAGGGGGTGAATTAATTCAAGTGATCACAAATCAATTATCTCCGCCGCTTTCTTTTTCAGATTCGTTTTGAAAATGAGGGCTTTCGAAAATACCTCCATCTTTACCTGATGCTGCGGCCTTTTCTATTTTAACTTTTTCTTTGATCTGTTCATATTTCTGCAGAAGAGTCTGACTCCTTGAAATATCCTCAAGGAGCTTTGTCTTCTTCGCTACAATTTTAGTTATATAACCCCGTTGCTCTTCATGTTCCAGTTTTAGCTGTCCTATAGATGTCTGAAGTTCAGATAACTCTTTCCTGGATTCAGAAATTCTTTCCCTCGTCAGATGAAGCCTGTCTTCATAACCGGCTAAATCCTCATCAACTTCATGCTTTTTAGTACGAGATTTCTCAAACCGTTCATTCATATCATTCAGGATCTCTTTCATATTTTCTTCAATCGACTGCTTTTTGCTCATCAGGTACTCGGTTTCCATCCGGAGTCCGTCGTTACGTCTTAATATTTCTGTCGTTTTATCTTCAAGAGATTCAATATCCTGTCTTAGAATTTCCTTTTCCTCCTCAAATTCTTTCAGCGAATCCTGCAGAGAATTTAATTCAGCCTGTCTCAGTCCAAGCACTCTTTCACTCTCCTCCAGCGCCGCAATCTTTTCAAACAGAGTCTGATCTTTTTCGTTAATTTCTTTTTCCTTATCGATAACAACTTTTTCATAGAATATGCGTTTCCGGCTAAGTTCATTCACATCGCGGCTGTATTTCTGGAAGAGCTTTCCGAATCTTTCCTCAAGGGCGGCATTTTCATTTTCTATTTCAGTTTTTTTGTTATCCAGAAGCGGGAGAGTCTGCCTGAGCAGATCTGACTGTTCTTTAAGCTTCTCATAAACCTCAGCCTGATCACTGACTTTTTTACTCAAATCTTTTTTAATAGCTTCCGAATCGTATATTTCTTTCTCTAGTGCAGTCAGCTTATTTTCAAGCAAAGAGAGCTCCTCACTAAGCTTTATTAACCTGCTGCTTTTAGTTTCGAGTTCATTAGTAATCTGATAAAGTTCACGCTGCTTATTATTCTTTTCCTCCGAAATCCTGCTATAGTCATTCGAGACAGTATGTATAGAATTTGATCTCTCCCGGAGTTCGGAATCAAGTTCTTTAAGATCTTTATCCAGTTCGACTTCTTTCACCTGCTTATGTGCAATATTTTTAGTTAGCATATTAAGAATTTCATCTTTAGCTATTATTTCCTGTTCGTGGTCTGCAACGTTACTGCTCAGCATTCTTTCCTTTTCTTTTAATTTAGCAACATTGTTAAGCAGCCGTATTTCTTCACTGGCATAATACTCTTTCTCTCTTTTTTTCTCTTCAATTTCCTTGTATATGTTCTTAAGATTTTCCCTTTCAGCTTTATCACGTTCCTGAAGAGTTTCAACTTTTTTAATTAGTGCATTAACCTCTTCCTTCCTGCTTTCAATTCCCCTCAATATTTTTAACTCACGTTTTCTAAGCTCCTCTAGAATCTTTTCTTCAGCTTTTAACTTTCCGTCGCCATCATTTTTAATTTCTTCTTCGATTTCTTCCTTCCGGGTCAGAAGTTTTTCCAGTTCAGCGTTCAATCTCTTTATTTCTTTCCTGTGATTTTCATTTTCCTTTCTAAGGAGTGTAAAACTATCGGTATTATCATTACCTGTCATATTTTCATTGGCAGAGGAATCGGACAAAGCCTCATATTCTTTTTTTAATGCTTCCACCTTGTTATTGTAGTCGATCAGTTTATGCTGCAGTTCTTTTTTTAATCCGTTTAATTCAGGGATTTTATTTGACAATTCATTCAACTCAGATTCCCTGATTTTCTTATCATTTTTCAGCATCTGAATATCATCAGCCAATTCCTCTTTTGCTGAATTTAAGTCGGCGATTTCCCCCTGAAGCCGTTTCAAAATATCCTCCAGGTCAGTTGCTTTCTCTTCCTGCTCAGTATAACCGTGAAGCTGATTTTTGAGTTCCTGGTTCTCTTTTTTCAGAGCTTCACTTATTTTTGAGTTAAAAATTGCCATAACCTGATCTCCCGAAAACTTCAATTAATTGTCCTCACTAGTATCCTAATCAGGTGAGGATATCAAAAAAGATATTAATAATGCATGAAATTAAATATTAGGAGCTAAATTATCAATCAGGTTTCAGCTTTTCGAATTATGCCCGTCCCCCAGCACTTCCACAGTATCGCCGAGAGTATCTTCAACATAAATCATCTGCACAGCAACCATAATACAAACCATCAGCGGCGATGCTAGAACTAAACCAAACATTCCCAGGAGAACGCCTATTAATATCTGCGCGGAAATAAGCAGGGCGGGAGGTATTGAAACAGCCTTTTTCTGATCAGGGTCTTTCTTTACGGTACATATTCCTGAAGTTAATTTTTTCGAGCTGTCTTTCAATAATAAGGTCTGCAAGCCGATCCGGAATGTGCTCCCTGTTCTTTGAACCGAATAACTCATTCAGTTTTTTCTCATTAATATCGATGCGATAAAGAATATTTATAAGTTTTTCATAATCAGAATCCATTAGTTGAGTTATCTTCCGGATAAGATGCTTTTTAAGCTGCGTAAGGTCATCAATACCTTCAGGTGTAATTACCGACGAAATACCGGCCTTATCAAAATCCCTTGTGATTGTTTCGGTAACTTCCATTACATGGTTCTTCTCTTCACTCATTATTTACACCTTTGGTAATAAAAAATTTACTTGAAATATTTACCAAACCTTTTGCTGTTTTTTAACTTCCTGTTAAAAGTTTCCGACGATTTGGCAAAGCAGAACGCGGCCGGAATAAGAAATACAAATCCCGGTATGATCGGAAATATCAGTCCTATTATTCCAATTACTGTGAAAATACAGCCGCACCAGAAGAAAAACACTCTGGTTATTTTATTTGAAGAAGGCTCAACTTTCATGATAAGAATATAAACAGCAGTCCTGTTAAACAAAAGAAATTTTTACACCGAAAAACTATAATTGAATTTTTCCCTGATCCTTTTCACGATTCTGTAGCTTCCGAAGGCAAAGAAAGGGGCTGACAGAACATCAATAAAGTAATGAACATGCTGCAGAATTACGCTGAAGCCAACGATAATCGTAAAAATCAAAAATATCTGCTTATACGGTTTAATATCAATCACAAGGAACAGAAGAAATAAGGTGGCTGTATGTCCCGAGAAAAAAAGATCTTTAGTCAGCAATTTTCCTGAACCAAAGAACTGAACGAATGGATCATTAAGCGGAATCATATCGGGCGGAGGGTTGAACGGCACAGAATACATTGCGATCACTCTGATTACTATTAACAATGTATAAACCTGAACAGCAAGTATGAGACGTACCGGGTTTCTTACAAGGATTATTACGCCGGTGAGTAAGGACAAATAAATTAAGGAAAATATCAGCCAGGTCAGGTCCACCGGATGAAACAAACCAAGCACCGGGTCACTGAATGAAAATCCTTCCCTTACTTCGACGTAATCCAGAAACCGGGAATAAAAGAGAAGAACCGCTGCCAGAATTATAACGGAAATTAAAAGTTTATATTGTACACTCTTTAATTTATAGGGATCGGTCCAGGCTGAAGCGATCATGTATTTTCTAAATTAATGTTATCCAGGAAATAAGGAAGCATTTTCCGCCAGGTTGGCCAATCGTGCGCCATATCCTCTCCCCACAGGTCGAACCAATGAGGAATATTTTTGGAATGAAGTATATCGGAGAACTGCCGCGAGGCGCCGGGATCTTCGTATGCACCTTGTCCGCTGGCAATAACGATATTGCTTTTCCTTATAGACGAAAGGATTCCCTCATCAGTTAAACCGGGAATGTAATCCACCGGTGAATTAAAATAACATAAATCATCAAAGTATCCGTCAGTATAATTCCGGAGATCATAAATTCCGCTCATTGCGATCACCCCGGCAAATAAATCCGGTCGTCTGAAAAAAGTATTAGCAGCATGATACGCTCCAAGGGAAGCCCCTGAAGTAATTATTGGAATATCACCTCTGCAATGCTCTGTAATAAAAGGAATTACTTCCCCAATTACGTACCGGTTATATATTTCATGCCGTTCAGCTTTTTCAGAGGGTTTCAGATCCTTATTCATCCAGGTTTCATCATTTATACTGTTTATAGAAAAGACCTTAAGAGTACCATTATTAATATATTCCGCTATACTATCTATAAGGTAAAATCTTTCATATTCGAGGTAATCTGCTCCTGCGGTAGGAAACATAAGGAGGGCGTAGCCATAATGACCGTAAACAGCAACCTCCACATTCTTTTGAAGGTTGTTACTGTTCCATTTATGAATTTCTCTTTGCATTTTTCCTTTTGAGGATATTAAGAAGAGAACTTCCCTTCTAAATTTCTATATTTTTCTGCACTTTTCAAAGTTAGAAAACTATCCCGTGACCGGGCATACCACATGCCCGGATATATTAGCAGAGTTTAGAATAATTTTACCAACCTTTTAATTCAAAATTGAAAACCGGAACCGAAGATCTGGATCTTGCCATGAATACCGACCGGGTGTTTAAGTCCGGTCAGGCTTTTCACATAACTCTGTAAGAACCCCGTAAGTAGATTTGGGATGGATAAATGCTATGTCCAGGCCTTCTGCTCCCCTGCGCGGACTTACATCAATTAATTTTATTTCTTTCACTTTTAATTCATTGAGGGCAGAAGGAAGATTATTTACTGCGAAAGCTAAATGGTGAATTCCTTCCCCTCTTTTTTCTATAAATTTTCCTATAGGTCCATCCGGGTCGGTTGTTTCCAGAAGTTCAATTTTTGTTTGTCCTATCTGAAAAAAGGCTGTCTTCACCTTCTGATCTTTAACCTCTTCCACAGCGTAACATTTCAACCCCAGAACATCCTCATAATATTTAATTGCGTCTTCAAGATTTTTTACTGCTATTCCGATATGTTCAATATGGGTTAAGTTCATTTTAATACCTTTTTTAGATGACGACATGTTCCCTGTACTCGCCGAAGACTGTCCGCATAGTATTGCAGATCTCACCGACGCTTGCATATGTTTTAACGGCTTCTATTATCGGAGGCATAAGATTACCGTTCCCCTCGGCGGTTTCTTTCAATTTCTTCAATGATTCCTTTACCTTATTGTTATCTCTTTCTTTTCTTACCCTGTTGAGAAAATCAATCTGATCCTCCTGAACTTTAATATCTATTTTAAGCAGGTCAGGTTCTTCATCCCCATCACTACGGAATTTATTAACGCCCACCACTGTGCGTTTACCGCTTTCAATCTGCTTCTCATATTCATAAGCAGCCTTCTGGATTTCCAGCTGAACAAAACCTTCTTCAATAGCCTTTATCATCCCACCCATAGCGTCAATACGGTTTATGTAATCTTCAGCTTCTTTTTCGATCTGGTCTGTCATAGCTTCTACAAAATACGATCCGGCAAGAGGATCGACCGTATTTGTAACGCCGCTTTCATACGCAACTATCTGCTGAGTTCGTAATGCTGTACGGACAGAGTTTTCAGTAGGCAGCGCCAATGCTTCGTCTTTCGAATTAGTATGAAGACTTTGCGTTCCTCCCAAAACCGCTGCCAGGGTTTGCAAGGTAACCCTTACAATATTATTATCAACCTGCTGAGCCGTTAGAGTTGAACCGGCTGTCTGCGTATGGAATCTCAGCATCATTGATTTAGACTTTTTTGCACCGAAACGATCTTTTACAATACGTGCCCACAACCTTCTTGCAGCCCGGAACTTTGCAACTTCTTCAAGGAGGTCATTGTGAGAATTAAAAAAGAAGGAAAGCTGACCCGCAAACTCATCTATATCAAGACCGGCGTTCAGTGCTGCATCAACATAAGCTATTCCGTTTGCAAGAGTAAAACCGACCTCCTGGGCAGCGGTAGAACCGGCTTCCCTGATATGATATCCTGATATAGAAATAGTATTCCATCGGGGAACTTCCTTTGAGCAGAATTCAAAAATGTTAGTGATGATTCTCATTGAAGGCCTGGGGGGATAAATATACGTCCCCCTTGCAATATATTCTTTCAGAAGATCATTTTGGATTGTTCCGCTGATCTTATCGCGCGAAACACCCTGTTTCTCAGCAACAGCTATATACATTGCAAGCAGAACGGAGGCAGACGCATTGATCGTCATAGAGGTTGAAATTTTATCCAGCGGAATCTTATCAAAAAGTACTTCCATATCTGCAAGTGTATCAATTGCAACGCCGACCTTACCAACCTCACCATAACTTAGAAGATCGTCGCTGTCATAACCTATCTGGGTGGGCAGATCAAAGGCAATGGAAAGTCCGCTTGTACCCTGTTTAAGCAGGTACCTGTAGCGCTGATTCGATTCTTTTGCTGTTCCGAATCCAGCGTACTGACGCATAGTCCATAGCCGTCCCCTATACATCGTCGGCTGAATTCCGCGCGTATAAGGATACTGTCCGGGAAAGCCAGTCTTCTCCAAATATTTTTCTTCGGTGTCAGCAGGGATGTACAAAGGTTTTACAGGAGTAAATGAGACGGTTGAAAATTCTTCTTCTCTTTCAGGAAATTTTGATGTGCTTTTCTGATAAGTCTTTTCTTCCCATTCTTTATATGCCTGCTGAACTTTGCTCTTCAATTCATCGATTGAGGTCACAATTCCTCCAAACTTTTTTTGATCTATGCAGATAATAAAATAGCCAACACTCAAAAATAAATGAATAATAATTCTAAGAAAATTTAAGCCGACCAAAGGCTCAATTAAAAGGGAATTTAACATAATTTTTCTCCTTTTCAGTATCCGGATGCAAATTTATTTAACTCAGGAACTATCTGAGAAGGTTTTGCGTTTTGTCATTACAAGGATTAACTCAAATGAAAAAAGCAATAATTATCGGATCAGGATTAGGAGGATTGGCTACCGCTCTGAGGATGAGTACTTCGGGATATGAAGTTTCTGTTGTTGAAAAGTACTCAAAACCCGGAGGGAGGTTAAATCAGCTCAAGAAAGACGGTTTCACTTTCGATGTGGGTCCTTCCTTTATGAGTATGAGCTATGAACTTCACGAACTTTTCAGAAGTTCAGGAGAGAAAAATCCTGTAATTTTAACAGAGCTTGATCCTCTCTACCAGGTTTATTTTGAAGGAGGAAGTAAACCTTACAGGATATGGAAGGACCTGAATAAACTGGAGGAAGAATTTAAGGATATAGAACCGGATTTGGGCACTAAGGTAAAAAACTATCTCAGTAGAGCGGGGGAATTCTTTCACGACACCGAAGATAAAGTTATAAAATCGAACTATGTAAATATGCTTGATTATTTATTGAAACTGACAAGAGTTCCCCTTAAACATTTACCTTACCTTTTCAGGAATATGTGGAAAGAAGTAGAACGAAGTTTTGACTCTAATGAGGTAAGGATCATCTTTTCACTGGTAGCTTTTTTCCTGGGATCAACTCCTTTTCAGACTCCCGCCATTTATTCCCTGCTTAACTATACTGAAATGCAGCACGATGGATACTGGAAGGTTGAAGGCGGAATGTATAAACTAGTTGAAGAGCTCGTCAGGATGCTGGAACGAAAAGGAGTGGAGTTCCATTATAATACTGAGATAGTATCAGTAGGAAGCGCAAACGGAAAATTGCTTTCACTCCTTGATGATAAAGGGAAGGAATGGACAGCCGACCTTTTCATATCAAATTCTGATGCTGCCTCATTCAGGGGAAAAATTCTGGGAAGAAAAAACTTCAGGGAAGAAAAACTGGACAAAATGGATTGGACACTGGCTCCATTTACCATATATCTCGGTGTTAAAGGCAGGATAGAAGGTTTAATGCATCATAATTATTTCCTTGGTAAAAACTTCAGGGAATATTCAGACAAGATATTCACATCATCAGTCAGTCCCCGGAAACCTTATTATTACGTAAACGTATCCTCCAAATCCTGGCCCGAATCTGCTCCGGCAGGTTGTGAGAATCTCTTTATTCTCTGCCCGGTACCCGACAGGAGATTCAAACCGGAGTGGAATGATAAGAATGAGCTTGCAGACAATATAATACGAGACCTGTCAGAACGGGTGAATTTTGATATTTCAAAGAATCTGATTGTAAAGGAGGTATGGAGTCCCGTGGAATGGGAAAATAATTTTAATCTTTATAGAGGCTCAGGACTTGGTCTGGCACATGGAATAAACCAGGTTGGCGGATTCAGACCCAAAAATCAGGACGAGGAATTCCCAAATCTGTTTTATGTGGGAGCTTCTACTATTCCCGGAACCGGATTACCTATGGTGATCATTAGTTCAAAGCTGGTTTTAGAAAAGATTGAAAAGGAATATGGAAGAAGTCTATCATAATACAGCTTTTAAAGTCAGCAGGGTTATAACACAAAGCTACAGCACATCATTCAGCCTGGGTATAAGAGTTTTTTCTCCTGCTTACAGGGACGCAATATACGCCGTTTACGGATATGTAAGGCTTGCTGATGAAATAGTGGATTCGTTTCATAATTATGAAAAAAAACTATTGCTGGATGAATTCCGCAAAGAAACTTTTAATGCAGTAAAGAGAGGAATCTCGACCAATCCCGTTATTAATTCTTTTCAGCTGGCTGTAAACAAATATGGAATAGATTTAAGATATGTTGAGGATTTTCTTAATAGTATGGAGATGGATCTATCCAATAACTATTACGAGCCCAAAGTATTTGACGAATATATATACGGATCAGCCGAAGTTGTAGGATTAATGTGCCTGAAAGTTTTCTGTTATGGACATCCGGGATTATTTGAGGAACTGCTGGGGCCTGCTAAAAGTCTTGGTTCAGCATTCCAGAAAGTTAATTTCCTCAGGGATATTAAAAGTGATCTGACTGAGCGCGGAAGGATATATCTGCCGGGTGTTGATAAGAAAAAAGATATTACAGAAGCAAATAAGAAAAAGCTTGAAGATGATATCCTTGCAGAATTTGATCTTGCTCTGAAAGGCATTAAAAGGCTCCCTCCGGGTGTAAAATTGGGAGTTTATTCGGCATACCTGTATTACCTTGGATTATTTAATAAGATCAGGAAAAGCGATATTGAAATATTATTACGTAAAAGAGTCCGCGTCTCAAATTTTAATAAGATTCTGCTTCTATTGAAATCCTGGTTTGAAGTAAAACTTTTGAAAACATGTTAAAATGCATCTGATGATATGAGAATTCAATACAGCATAATTGTAATTTTCTTCCTTACGGTTAAGGTCTACGGCTCACTATCAGACCCGGATACCGCTTCGATTAATTTCCTGAGGAACGGGTTTTATGAAGCTATTGAAGATGAGGAAAAAGTAAATCAGCTTGAGCAGTACATTATAAACAGATTTTCTGAGGAGTATTCCAGTTATACTCCATTGATCCTGGCCTATTATGGGGGCATACAAACTTTGAAAGCCAAGCATGCTTTTAATCCCGTCTCAAAGTTCAGTCACCTGATATACGGATTGAACAGACTGGAAGAAGCAATAGCCAAAAGTCCTGCAAACCTTGAAATAAGATTCATGCGTTTTTCAGTTCTTGATCATGTTCCGGGCTTCCTGGGATACTCAGAGGAAAGAGAAGCTGACAAAGATAAAGTGTGCCAGCTGCTGCTTAATAAAAATTATGCCTCACCGGGTTATGAAATCCAAAAGGGAATGGCCGAATACATGCTGGACTCCGGCAGATTAAGCCATGTACAGGAAAGTCGAATCCGGGAATTAATCTCTTCCATTGCCGATAAATGAGTACTTATTTACTTATAAATTTCCTTATAATTTTATTTCCTCTGCTGCTGAGCTTTGACAAAAAGACTGCCTATTATAAAAATCTGCCCCAGGTATTACTCTCTGTATTTATAGTCGGTGTAGTTTTTCTTATATGGGATTCCATTGCTGTAACAAGGGGCGACTGGAGTTTTAATAGTGAGTTTGTGGGAAGTATACACGTATTCAATCTTCCGCTGGAAGAGATCCTTTTCTTTATTACAGTTCCTTACAGCTGCATTTTTATATACGAAGTACTAAGAAATTATACAGGTGAAAAACAGCTTCGTATCAAAAATGGTTTAATATTTTTCTTTGCCCTTATTTTTATTGCCGCTGCTTTTATCTTCATGGACCAGTATTACACTTTTACGGTGCTTCTCTTCACCTCTTTTTTTCTCTTAACAGCATTATTCAAATTTAACTATTTATTGAGATCCAGAATTTATTGGCTCACAATATTACTTTCATATCTTCCGTTTCTGATAGTAAACTATCTTTTGACATCACTGCCGGTGGTTGAGTATAACGATAATGCAATATGGGGATACAGACTAATCACCATACCCATTGAAGATTTTTTCTACTCGTATACAATGATATCCTTCTGGCTTCTCATTTACCTGATTTCGGGAAGATCGCGGAAAACATTTCCAAAGTATAAAACCCCTGAATTCCAATGATTAAAGCAGAACACAAAAAATGGGCAAAATTGATTTTCGATCCCTATATCAATTACCTGCTGCATAAAAATTTTGATGCGTTCTACGTTACCGGAAGCATACCCGATTTAAGGAAATACCCGGAACTAATAATTACGCCAAATCATTTTTCCTGGTGGGATGGATTTATAACCTACCATCTTTTAAGCAAAATTACCCCTAAAATAGTTTATACGATGATGCTTGAAGATCAGTTAAAGAAATATTGGTTCTTTAAGAATGTAGGGGCATTTTCTATAAATCAGTCTAATCCTGTCAGCATAGTCAGGACACTTGAGTATACCCGCGAAATTCTGGAAAACAAAGAAAACATTGTTGTACTCTATCCGCAGGGCGAAATTCAATCATTGCTTTCGGAGGATATAATAATAAAGCCAGGTTTGAAAATATTACTTGAAAAAAACGGCAGCGGGAAATATGTACTCCCCCTTGCTTTGAAAATAGAGTATGGAAAGAATAAACGACCCTATATAGCAGCAGAATTCGGCAGGATATTTTCCGCGGAGGAAATCAACAAGGATTACGAGGGATTTACCAAAGAATTCAAAGTCAATATCAGGCACTTGAAAGATTTTAATGAATTTGAAAGATGCCGGAAATTATTTTAATAATCATACTTTTTACTGTTCTGGCAGTACTGATAATAACCGGAATAATAGTTATATACAATTTTTTTACAGCTCCGGTCATCCGAATCAAACCCGGAAGGTCGGCCAGCGAAGACCTGATTTCTATTTTGATTCCAGCCAGAAATGAAGAAAATAATATTTCAAATTGTCTTCAGTCGGTGATAGAACAGGATTATCCGAAAATGGAAATTCTTGTTCTTGATGACGATTCAGAGGATAATACATACTGTGAAGCTGCGGCATTGGCAGAGAAAGACAGTAGGATTAAAATATTTAGGGGGAAACCTCTTCCTGTCGGATTCACAGGTAAGAATTGGGCATGTCATCAGCTATCGCAGTCATCGTCGGGCGAATATCTGCTTTTCATTGATGCAGATGTAATCCTGGAAAAAGGATCAATTCTTTCCGCCTTTAATGAAGTTAAAAGATTAAACCTGGATTTGTTATCTGTATTCCCTTCCCAGAATTTAAGATCTGCCGGAGAATGGTTAACAGTGCCTTTAATGAACTGGCTGCTTCTAACCTTTCTGCCTCTATATTTCGTTTATTCTAAAAAGTCTCCTTCATTAGCAGCGGCCAATGGACAATTCATGTTCTTTAAACGGTCTGCATATAAAAGCGCCGGAGGACACTATTCACTTAAATCCAGTGTTGCTGAAGATCTGGCATTTGCAAGACTATTAAAACAAATGAACTTCCTTGTTAAAACATACCTTGGTGGAGAGCTGATATCCTGTAGAATGTACCATGATTTCAAAGGATCCTTTGAAGGGTTTTCTAAGAACTTTTTCCCTGGTTCCGGTTTAAACCCATTCGGGTTTCTGTTCCTAACAACATTTTTAACCTTTTGTTATTATGTTCCCATTGTACTGGTATTTTTTGATAAAATCTTTATTTTACCTTTGATGCTGATAATGCTGCAGCGTATTTTAATTTCATTTAAAAGCAGACAGAACGGTTTAATTAACCTGCTTTTTCACCCTTTACAGATCATAATGCTCTTTATCCTGGGTATAAATTCAGTAATTGTGAGTAAGAAAAAGAGAAGGCAATGGAAAGGAAGGACATTCTGAAACGAAAAGGGTTTATAATCCTTCTTTGCATAATTTTTTTTACAGGATTATTAGGACATATTATAATTTCATTACGTCCACTGATGCTATTACTCACGCCATACCTGCTTTTTCTGACGGGAATTTCAGTACTATACTTCACATTAAGAAGAGGTGAACTAAAACTGCTTCTCTGGTGTTTAATTGTATACGTTCTGACGTTTATTCTTGAAGTTACCGGCGTAAAAACAGGAATTATTTTCGGCAGCTACACGTATGGAAATACCCTGGGATTTCAATTCCTGGGAGTTCCTTTAATAATTGGATTCAACTGGGTAATAGTGATCCTGGGTGCTGTCTCACTGGCAGAACAAATTGATCAGAATATATTTTTGACAGGGCTCTTTACCGGCACACTTGCTGTTCTGTTTGATATTATGATGGAACCGGTTGCGATAAAATTAAACTACTGGGAATGGAATTCCGGATTTATACCGATTTCAAATTATTATTCCTGGTTTGGAATTTCTTTCATTTCTTCGATGCTTTATGATTTACTGAAAATAAAAACGAGTGAAGGACTTCCTGAAATTTATTTTACAATACAATTAACCTTTTTTATTCTTTTATCGTTATTTATATGACTGAGACTTTATGGGTATAATTATAGCTTTATTGATACTAGTTTTATGGATACTACATTTATGTTATTCGTTAATATTTATAGAACCGGTACTGACCGATCCATTGTTTTATTTTCATATTTTATTGCAGGGTTATCTTTACACCGGGTTATTCATCACCTCACATGATGCAATGCATGGAAACCTGTCGCGTAGAGGTTTCATTAATAACGCAGCCGGCAGATTGTCATCATTTCTTTTTGCCGGATTATCCTATAAAAAACTTCTCAAAAATCATATTGCACATCATAAAAACCCGGGACAGGATGATGATCCTGATTTTTATAAGAAATCACAGAATTTTCTGATCTGGTGGTTTGTTTTCATAAAACGTTATACAACCATTAGTCAGCTTATAATAATGGCTTTACTTTTTAACATATTAAAAACATGGTTTACTGAGGCATCTATCTTATCTTTTTGGGTAATACCGTCTTTCCTGGGAACACTTCAGTTATTTTACTTCGGAACTTATGTTCCACATAAGTATCCTCACACCGGGGAAATGCAACCGCATAATGCCAGGACTCTGAAGAAAAATCATTTATGGGGAATGTTAACCTGCTATTTTTTCGGATATCATTTCGAACATCATGATTCTCCGCATACCCCCTGGTGGCGGATGTACAAATTAAAGTGATCAGTTAATAGACTGGAGCACCTTTTTTTCAATCTCTTCGAGAGATTGAACAAGTTCTGATTTGGAAAAAGGTTTTATCAGGAATTTATCGGCTCCTGCGTTGAAAAACTCCGATATCTTTGAATCTATAGATTCACTTGAGATAATGATTACAGGACGTTTGTATGGATCATTCTTTTTAATATCTTTACATATCAGAAGGCTTTGTGTCCACAGGTTCGGATTAACATCAAAAATTATAACGCCATAATTGCCATTCAATACGATATCTATCTTAAACTCTCTGATTGAGAACACTTTTACTGTGTGGGAACTTTTAAGGAAAGCTTTTATCAGTTCAAAAGATTCGCCGCTGTTATCGAGCATCAGAACTTCTTTACGGTTAGCGAAGCTTTTTATCTTTTCATGATCGAGAATTACATTCTGCGACAGAGGAAGTGTAAAAGTAAAAGTTGTTCCGACACCCTTAATACTATCAACAAGAAGAGAGCCGCCGAGTTTTTCAATATATTTTTTAGCCAGAGCTAATCCCAGTCCGTTTCCTTCAAAATTCCTTCCTATATTTAAATCTTCCTGGCTGAAAGGCTTAAAGAGGTGATCCATATATTCTGTAGATATGCCGATTCCTGAATCTTTAATCCTGCATATTGCAAGCTCTCTCTCAGCAAGGATATCAGCTTCAATTTCGATGAACCCTTTTTTGGTAAACTTTTCAGCATTATTTAACAGGTTATTGATAATATTCTCAGTACTCTGAACATCAACATCCACATATATCTTATCTTTAAGGAAATTCGTTTTTACATCAATATTTTTATTAGAAGCAGTGCCCTTAATTAAGTTGATGCTTGATTTAAGGATTCCAACAAGGTCAACTGTCTGAACATTCAGTTTATAGTTACCAGCTTCGAGCTGAGCGAAATCGAGCATTTGAGTAATACTTTTGAAGAGGCGTTCACTTCCGCTGTACAGGTTATCGAGGTAGATCCTGTCCTCCGGACCAAGTTTATCCTTCAGGTTCTCTTTAATGATGGATGAATAACCAAGAATTATATTAAGAGGTGTACGCAGTTCATGAGAAAGCACATTCAGAAAAGTATTCTTTAACCTCTCGGCCTCCCTGTTTCCCAATCGCGCTTTTTTTATCTCCTCCTCTGTAAGGATCATTTCCGTCTGGTCCATGTGGATGAGTACGACGTACCCGGTATTTTCAGGGGAGATATAAAAAAGATGTGTCCTGAAGATAGGAATTGTTACTTCTTTACTTCTCAGAAGAGAATCGGCAAAATCATTTGTTTCAGCAAGGTTTTTTTCTTCAAAGATCTTTTGAATCAGGTCCTGTATCCCTGTTCTTCTGAGCTCAACATCCTTAAAAACATTATATTCTTTCAATTCGCTCAGGTTATATCCCCATTGTTTGGAGAATGCAGGGTTTACATAAACTATATTTCCTTTACCGTTAATGATCTCAACGGGAAAAATTAAGGGATCATAAAAAGTGGAGAAGTATTTTTCCGTGTTAACTTTCATAATATCAATTTACCGGCAATGAAAAAACAATGGTAGCGCCGGAATCATTTTTTAATACTTCAATGTTTCCATTATGCTGATCAATTATACTCTTGCAAAGGAAAAGTCCGTATCCGCTCCCTCTTGTCGTAGGAAGTTCGAACATAGTATACAATTTTTCAGCAGGGAATCCCGGGCCATTATCCTTTACCTCTACGCTGACTTTCTTTCCGGAAGAATACGTTTTTACACGTATGGTAGCGTCGGCCCTTGCTTCAGTAGAATTTGTGAACAGATGAACAAGAAGATGCTGGATTTGTCCTGAATCGTAATTACAAGCCGGAACAGTATTGAATTCCGTTTCAAAAGTGACTTTGTTGAATTTCTTCATGGGGGATAAATATTTGATCACAGATTGAACAGTCTTATTTATTTCACCATGATCCTTATTCAGGTTTACTATAGATGTTTCAAGGAGAACCTGTGCATACTTCTGAATATTCCGTATGCTGTCTATTGTTACCTTTAACTTTAATTTTAACCTGTCGAAAAAAATCGTATCAATATCACTTTTACCCGATTCGTATTCTTTATGTGACTTTTCAACAACCCTCATAAGACTCTCTGTTTCAAGCAGGGCAAGATGAACGAGTCCCTGAAGCGACTGACCAATTTCAGAATCAATGCTTGATTTAAGAGCTTTCCTTTCGGCAATTATGAGCTGTGTATTTGCTTCCTGGAGGGCATTATACGCACTGATCTGACCATGGTATAACTGTGCATTCCTGATTGCGGTGGCTGCCTGCCCCGCTAAAATTTCAAAGGTATCTGTAATCTCTCTGACACGTATTTTATGAAGGAATTTGCTGTCAACATATATTACACCTATTTTTTTTCCTTCTGTAATCAGGGGGGAACACAAGATGGTTTGGAGTTCGAGCTTTAAGATGCTTTTACTTGGATCATAATTATTATCACTCTGAGCGCCTTCAATAAATTTCGACTGACCGGTCTGGAAAACATCCTCGACAACGGTTGTGCTCACTTCAAATAGTGTTTCGGGAAGAGTATTATTGCCTGAATCAAGTCCGAGTTTGTATTCAAGTTCACCGGAATTGTTCTTAAGAACAATAAACCCTCTTTCAGAATTTGTCAGCTTGATGGCATTCTTTAAAACAAGCTCGAGTACATCTTCAAGTATTAATGAACTATTAATACTCTTAACGATATCCAGTATTACTTCCAGATTCTTTATTTTTTCAATAGGTTCATCGGGAGCAGCAATACCTGTGTTTGCCTCATCCAGATTCTTCTTAAAATCACTGAATTTCATGAATGCCTGTTATTTTAATAACCGGAGATTTAATTAAACAAAAATATTATAATAACCAAAAAACTGAAATGGTATTTTCAATAAATCGATGCCTGATTATTTAAATCAGGCATCTTCAGGTAAAACTATTGTCAGATCCTTTATCTACTCCAAATATACCTTGAAAAATGAGATATCACTGCATCCTTAACTTCAAGAATACCTTTGTCAACATCAACGGTAAGTTTAGAATACTGAACCGGATGAGTAATTCCTTCAGTATCCACGTACATAAAGTGAATTTCATCGGGGTTGAAGTTTGTCAGATCTAAACCACTAAATTTTATATCGAACGACAGGTCATCGCTAAAAGACATTCCCGGAGAGAAATCAATTGATCCATCAGAACCATCAATAAGGTAGCCGATAGTTTCGGTTCCGCTGAAGGAATTCTTAGAAATCTTTAACTTCGCTTTAATTGTAACCGGGCCTGATTCTGAGTTGTATGATTCATGCATCTGCACTGCGCCGCCTTGGCTGCCTTCAATTTCTTTACTAACCGAAAATACGTTTTCAATATTCAGAGAATTTGAAGGAGGAAGCTGAATAACAGGTTTTTGTGCTACCATAACCGGAACAGTAGGTTCAAGAACCGACTGAGAACAACCGGCAACTATCAGCATAACCGGAATTAAAAGTAGTAGTATTTTTTTCATAAGCCATCCTGAAAAAGTGTATTTTAATTGACTTCCGGGAGTGAATTAACAAGTTTTCTGCCAGCTAATTTGGGTCGAATTCGCAGAATAAGGTGCTATTCCCGTCTATTTTGTCGGTAATTTTTTCGGGAACGCAAAAAATACCGTCAAATTCAGCTTTAGAGATCCTGAATAAGGTCTTTAATTGAATTTATCTGTTCTGTGTGTTTAATAGATTTGTAAAAGTTGAGAGAGGTATTAAGATAGCGGACTGCTTCCTTTTTTCTTTCCATCTTTTTGTACAAAATTCCAAGTTCCAGGGAAGTTTCGGCATAATTTAGTCTGTTTTCAAGTTCTTCATTGATTCTGAGACTTGTAAGAAAGTGGGTTTCGGCAAGGACGAGATTCCCTTTCTCCCTTTCGATTATACCTTTTAATTTGAAATTATCTGCAACCGATAACCTGTCGTCCAGTTTATAACTCAGCTCAAGCGATTTTCCTGTAAAGGCTTCCGCCAGAGTAAGATCATTAAGCTGGATATAAATAAACGCTTTAGTCAGGTATGATATTGCCAGGTTGGATATATAATTAAGTTTATTTGCGAAGTTGATACTCTGATCAATTTCTCCGAGTGCCTGTTTATATTCATGCTTCTGTGTATGGAGAAGAGCTAAGTTGTGCCTTAATTCAACGATGCGAACTATATTTTTTAACCGGTTAAACTTGATCAATGCCCTGTGAAAGTAATTATATGCTTCTTCATAGCTTCCCTTCATACCATTAACAACCCCAAGATTTATTTCTATCATTCCCATCAAGTTGGTATCGCTGGTTATATTGAGGTAGGAAAGACAATTCTCAAAATGTTTTTCGGCTTTAAAAAGCTTCCCATAATCAAGATGAATAACTCCGAGAAGGTTTTCGCATCTGACATATCCTCTGAAGTCTTTTTCTTTTTCGAACAATTTTTTGGCCCTGTTCAGGATAGAAATACTCTTCTTCCATTCAGCTTGTCTGCTGTAAACTGTAGCCAGCAGGTAAAGGCCATGGGCGTAAAAAGAATTGAGGTCATCCCTTTTCTTAACTAATTTTGAAAGAGAATCTATCGTTTGTTCAGCAGAAGTGAATTCACCCTGAATAACCGATAAATTAGCCAGATGAACCAGGAACTCTGCATATGATGCATCGTTCAGCTTTTCTTTAGCAAATGTGATGAGAAGGTTGATTTTAAAATGGAACCCTGATCCTGAGGGAAAGGAAGAAGCCAGTTGGCTTTTATTTAAATCAGATAGAGAAGATACTTCGTCAGCCTGAGAAGGTTCATCTTTCAAAAGTTTTTTATACTCAGAAATTTCCTTCTTACTAAAATAGCTTCCTAATACCTTCTCTATTGAGTGTTGTGCTTCTTTAATCACTTTGTTATAATCTTTTAATACACAAGTATAACAAAATATTTATTATCTAGACCAGATATATCTGGAAAAATGTGTAAGATGAGCATTGGTAACCGATAAAGTTCCATTAACTACATCTACACCGATCTGGTCACAGCTGATAGGCTCAACATATGAACCATCATCAGATATGTATGAAAAATGAACATCTGCCGGATTAACCCCTGAAAGATCCAGTCCGGTTACTGTGGCATTCAGAAGCACGGGTGCATCGAATGTAAGAGTGGGATTAAAGTCGATTTCTGCAAATGCGCTGCTGTTAGCAACGTACAGAACTTTTTCTCCCGAATATGCGCTCGCAGGAACATTGAGACTAGCCTGAATAGTAACGGGTCCGGATGTCCCCTGGTAAGAACCGCTAAGCTGGAGCGTTCCACCTGTACTGCCGCTTATACTCTGAGAAGCAGTAAACGTAGCCTCAGTGGACATATCCACAGCTTTGGGCATCTTGAACATCTTTGCCGTGTTACCATTCGTACCTGATGCTGTGCTGTTATTTATATCGGAGCATCC
The DNA here is from genome assembly GCA_963774455.1 of uncultured Ignavibacteria bacterium. Lineage (GTDB taxonomy): Bacteria > Bacteroidota > Ignavibacteria > Ignavibacteriales > Ignavibacteriaceae > DATFVA01. The sequence goes on along the minus strand of CAVZFD010000002.1, from coordinate 19,034 downwards.
TCCTAACAGCAAACCAGCAAAAAGAATGGAAAATAGAAGTTTTTTCATAGTACTAACACCCTCTCACAATTATGAGTTTTGAAAATAGATTTAAGTTTTCTCTCAAGTGTTGCGCTCACAAGAGTGATTCTAAAAGTGCAATGTTTATGCCACTGATTATTTATTAAAACTCCGTTCGGTTTATCTTCAACGAGAATAAGGGAATGTAAATTTTACCGAAAGACGGTGGTAAGATTGGGATTTTTGTAAAATATTTTTACAGTTTTATCAAATAAGAGTCAAAGATTCGGGGGGTTCTGCAATATGTTATCTTATAAAATAAAAATTATTAAACTCCGGACTAAGTGCTACTCCGAAAGTTTATTTTCTTAACAATTTGTCAAGTTTGGGTCTTGAAATCCCAAGCTGTTGAGAAGTTCTTGTCTTGTTGCCCTTAAATTTTTTAAGAACCTGCTCAGCATACAACTGGCTTAGTTCTTCAAGATCCGTGCTAATATAATTCAGCTGAAGATTTATAATATGGGGATGAAGAGTTGGTGCTTTCTCCTCAACAGGTTCGACCGGGGGGGTAAAATTGATAATACTCGAAAAGTTTTTCAGGCTCAGGTTTTTACCCTCACTCAGAAGTACAGCCCGTTCTACTGAATTCTTTAATTCTCTTACATTTCCTGGCCAGCTGTAATTCAAGATAAAATCCTCCAGGTCACCATCAATCCTGGAAATCTGTTTATTAAATTGAGCATTATAATCTTTTATAAAATTTTCAAGCAGCATCTGTATATCGTCTTGTCTTTCTCTGAGCGGAGGAATTTCAATAGAAACCGTATTTAACCTGTAAAAAAGATCGCTTCTGAAAGTATTTTCCTCGATCATTTCATCAAGTTTCCTGTTGGTTGCTGAGATTATCCTGGCATTTACAGGAATATCTGTTACGCCGCCCAATCTCCTTATCATTTTCTTTTCTATAACTCTAAGGAGCTTAGCCTGAAGGGAAATTGACAGATCCCCTATTTCATCAAGGAAGAGCGTACCATTTTCAGCAATTTCAAATAAGCCGCTTTTTTTAAACTGTGCGCTGGTAAAAGCTCCTTTCTCATGTCCGAATAACTCAGATTCCAGCAATGCTTCCGGAATAGCAGTACATAGAACATCAACGAAGGCACTATTGTTGCCAAGACTGTTATTATGAATTAATTTAGCCAGCAGTCCTTTGCCCGTTCCTGTTTCCCCAAGAATAAGTATATTTAGCCGGGGTTCTGATGATATCTTTTTTGCTAACCGTTTTATTTTCGAAACAGACTCAGAAATTCCGATGAAACTTCCAAAGTCGGCAGAGGTTTCAGCCTCATCAAGTATAAGTTCCCCCTGTCTTCTTGCTTCAAAATCTTCTATGGTTTCATCCAGATATGTCGAGAATTTATAAACCTCATAAGGCAGAATAAATATATCGTTGAATCCTAATTTTGAGAGTGTGACTGCAAGGAGGGTATTATTTTCAGGTATCACGAACAATAATTTACTGTTCAAAGGCTTCTTCAGCTCAACTGCCTGCTGGATAAAACGGGATTCTATCCCGGTAAGCTTTAGGACCAAAATCTCAAAATCCTCAAGGAAAAGTTTTTTGTCGTTAAGTGGAAGGAGATTGATATTTGAACTTTTAAGCTTAGCCAGGGCAGAATTAATAGAGGCAAGATCTTCATCATCTGAATATACCCTGATAACTATTTCTTCAAATCCATCCATAATTACAAAAATAAATTAATTTCTTTCTAAAATATTAAGTGCATTTTGTCTCTCCGGTTTTTCAAGGTATACTCTTCTTAGCTTTTCAGATTTGAATTGATCAGCGATGTAATAGATTGTCCGTCTTGTATAATTTCCAAATTCATTCATACGGGACATATTCCCTCTTTCGGAATATAGTGTATATAATTCAAATAATATTTTCCATGTAAGCTCGGTTATACTTATTTCATTTATAAGATGGTATGCTTCTTCATAATAATCAATAAAGGGTTTTACCTTTTCATCCCTGAGCGACACGAAAACTTTGCCCGCTAAGTAATTTCTGTAAGCATTATAATAAGTATGTTCTTTACAAATATTAACAAAATTTTCAAGAGCCAATTCTTTTTTAGCTCTACTGAAATCATGGGATTTTATCAGTTCCTCAATTATTCGGACCTGGAGTTCACAAAAAAGGAAGTTATCGGAATAGATCAGGCTTCTCTCTCTTAAGACAAATAATCTATTAACGATATCAGAACTTTCATGATTCATAATATCGTGCAGGAGATTAAGATAATTATAATTGAACTCTGATCTATCCAGGTGTAACGAGTATTTAGAATATTTCTTTATTACCCCTGACAGGCTGCTGATGTCTCCCAGCCCATAGAAGAGTTTACCCAATAAGAATTCAGCTTCGCTTTGCTCAACCTTGTTTTCTAATGTCGCAAATATTTCGGATGCTTTATTAAGAGCATTTATTGATTTTTCATATTCACTAAGTATTAGATAAACTTCTCCCAGATTTACAAACGTAATTCCAAGGTTGTTTTTATCTCCCAATGTCTTAAATAATGATTCTGCATCCAGGTAGTATTTTATAGCTCTTTCATAATTACAAATATCAAGGTAATAAATCCCAAAATTCAGTAAGATTATAGCGTTCTGCAATAAATTGCCAATGGAACTATTTGTCTCAAGCGCCTGATTCCAATAACTTTCGGCCAAATCTCTTTCACCCACTATATTATAAATATTTCCGAGATTATTTTGCATCGAGGCAACTTTCGACAGTTGTTTATTTTTTTGAAATTTGTTCAGAGCCCGTTTCAAAAATAATATTGTACCCTTTGGATTATTATTTTTAAATAATTCAATCAATCCTTTAATTCTATATATTTTCCCTTTAGTTTCTAAGGGGGAATTGCGATCAGCAACCAGTTTATCAGCCAGTTCTTCTGCCTCGTCATATTTTGCCATTTCAAATTCGGCTTCAGTTATTTCAGCTAATATTTCATTTTTCCGTTCGTTGTTTTTAATCCTGACCAGGATAGATTCCAGCAGTTTCTTACCTTCTTCAAGGTTCTGACTTGAAATGAGTGCTTTGCCTTTTAATATATTTAACAAAATCTCTTCCTTTGAAGAGACGGGATTCTCTAACAATTCATTTATCAAGACCAGGCTTGCCTGATGCTCACCAATTTGAAACAGGCAGTTGCTTAATGCTGTTTTAATTTCTCTCAGGCTGTCAAGTTTAAGCGGTAAACTTCTGAGGTGTTCAAGCAGACTTCTTTCATATGCCAAAGCAGAGGCATTTCTGGCCCTGGTTATTTCTTCCTTCAGGGTATCGTAAGCAAGTTCATACTCCCCGGCAGCCTCCCAATGCATTGCAAGTTCAGTCTTATTAAAATCTTGTAATCTGCCGGCGACAATCTCTGCTATTTTTAAATGCGCTGTGCTTAAATCCTCGATAGTCGAACAGATATACTCTTTTATCCCCCTCGAAGTAAATTGTGTTATGTTTATTACCGGATTGAAATGAATGATATTAGTTTCGGATAATTTTACCAGAATATTTATAATATCGCGCTCAGTACGGTCAGTAAGAACAGCTATTGACCTGATGTCAAGATTGACATTAAATAAGGACAAAAATATTGCCAGATCCCTGCTTTCAGCATCAAGATTTTCGATTCTGAATTTATAGATATCCTCCTGACTACCCTTCAGAATTTCATCAATGTTTTTATCGATACTGAGCGAAGGACCTCTAACGCCAAATCTAAGTATATCAAGTACAATCAGATCTTTCAGAAAAATCTCTATACTGCCCGGTAAAAGATCCGAGTAAAGCATAATAGCTTTTTTGACTTCTTCACGGGGATAAAATCCCGCGAAACTATTCTGCACAAACTCGGTAACTTCACTTTCGGTGAAAGGGTTCAGATTAATTACCTGGAGGTTGTTAACTGCTTTTGATTTATAATCTATCGAAGAGTCTTCGGTAAGTACTACCTTAATTTTGTTTACCTGGAGTATAGGGATTATCTGAACAAAAAGATCAAGGTCGAAATTGCTTATCAGGTTAAAGTTATCTATTAATAATACAAACCTGCCGGCCGATATTATTTTAATTATAACGGTCTTTAATTCCTCAGCAAGGTTAACGCTATTTCCATCGAGTAACTTATTAATCCCTGCAAGGGTAGCCTGATCTATTCTGAAATAAATATTCTCCCGGTGAAGGATTTCCCTTAAAAACACCTGCCAGATGTTGCCGTTAGTCCTCTGATCTGCAGAAAGCAGAAATGAGAAAGGATATTTATAGTTTAATTCCTGCAGTAGCGTGGATTTGCCGGCCCCTTCCGCACCTTTGATGCACAATACCTCACCCCCGTTTTCCTGTTCTATGTAAGTAGAGATAATTGAGAATGCATCCTTCCTGGCAGTGAACGACTGAATCCTGGTCCAGTCTTTCCTGAGATCATGTAATTTCGCAGGGGCTATCTCATTTATTATCCCTATTGAGGTATAAAATCTTTCTTCGGGATCCTTGGATAATAAAATCTTTACAATGTTACCAAGCTTTTCGCTGATTGAGGTTTCAGGGAATTCAAACTGCTCATTAAGGTGTGCTTTATATATTCCCAGTTGATCTTTTCCGGAAAAAGGAAATTTACCGTATAATATTTTATATAAGAGTATTCCGAACGAATAAAGATCAATACGATGGTCAATATCCTCTTTCCTTAAAATCTCCGGGGCAATATACTCCGACGTTCCCCTGGCACTTACATTTTCAATTTCTTTGACCCTGGTTGTCAGGCCGAAATCAATAAACTTAATGACGGGAAGATTATCTTTTTCTCTTACAAGAATGTTTTCCGACTTAAGATCATAATATATATATGAGGATTGATGAAGATAGTAAAGAACAGAGGCTGCCTGACATATGACATCAGCTAAAGTATTTTCCCGGTCCAGGTTCTTTAATTCATACAGTTCCACTCCTTCGAAATACTCGAGAGTAAAAAAAGGACTGCCTGTACTAATGTTAAATTTCGAATCGAATTCATCTAACGCGACTATCACCCCATAATCAAAAACTCTTATTATATTCGGATGATTCAGCTTCTGAAGCAGGAAAAATTCATCCCGGAAAGCTTTTTTTTCTTCGGGATTCACAGAAGATGGCAGAATCTTGATTGCCAGACGCGAATTTTCTTTCAGTGTATCTTCGCAGAGATACACCGTACTTCTCCCTTCTCCTAATTTTCCTGATATTTTATAACGATCATTAATCATTTATTTATTCTTGGATTATAGAATCTATTCAGCTCTCTGCCCAGGTTATTAGCTGTGAATAAAGTTAGTGTTAAAGCTAATCCGGGGAAGAATATCATCCACCATGCCAACGATAAATATTCCTGACCGGCCTCAATCATACTGCCCCAGGACGGATAATTCAATCCTGTTCCAAGGCCAAGATAACTCAAGGCAGCTTCTGCAAGAATAACATTTCCATACTGAAATATTAGGTTCACAATAACTGGTGCTATTATTACAGGGAGAATTTCCTTTAACAGCAGTTGCCGACCCGGCAAACCTATTTTTACAGCTGTAATGAAGTAATCTTTCTGCTTAATTGAAATAACTTCGCTTCTAACGATCTTGAACAAACTCATCCAGCCTGAAAATCCCAGGATCAAAATGATGGTAAATATTGAATTACCAAAAAGGGCCAGTATAAGTATAATCAGAAATATAACTGGGATTGAAAGGAACATATCGGTGAACCGGTTCAGCAAAGTATCAAAAACCCATCCGGAATAGCCTGCAAGAAAACCCAGGCCGATACCCAGTACGAATGCAATTATGACCGCACCCAGGCCTACAATCATAGAAATCCTTGTTCCATAAACCAGGCGCGAAAAAATATCTCTTCCAAATTCATCGGAACCCAGAATGAACATTCGTGAATTTACAACCGGAGTTCCATTTCTAAACTTTATTTTGCCAGACTCTGCCCTGTTTTGAATTCCTTTTTGATAAAAGTAATATTCATTGTCAGCGTTTCTAATGCTGTCAATATAAATAACAGGTTTATTCAACAACCGGTTTCGTTGTTCCGCGATACCAGAATCACCCTCTGAAGGTGAAAGGGTTTTTACTTCGGAAAACGGCGGCAGAAGTTTGGTTATTCCTATATTACCCTGATAATCAGGATCACAGGTAGATACTACAGGTGAAAAAATAAAGAAAACTAAAAGTAAAATAATGATCGAAGATGTAATATTAAGTTTTTTATTCAGGATGGGTTGTTTTCTACCGGCAGCTGCCAGATAACTCAATATGACTAAAATCAGAATAACTGAAATGAAATTATCGGCCAGAGAGAAATTAAGCAGAGGTAAAACCTCCGTGGGGTTCTTAAAAAATGAAATCACAAATGAGTAAAGCAGCACAGCTATTTCCGACAGGCGGGAAAACCGCAGGACGATTATCACCAGGATTATGAATATTATAAGATGACGATTTTTAATCTGGAAATTCAATTTATCCGGAAATTCCTTTGATTAATCTTTTATCAATTTTTGCTTTAATAATATCTGCTGCAAGATTTGTAATAACTATAAAGACTCCGGCAATGAAGGTACAGCCAAGGACCAGAGGATAATCACGGGTCAGAATAGCTGTTACAGTTAACCTGCCCATACCCGGCAGTCCGAAAATGACTTCAGTGATAAGGGCGCCGCTCAGTAAGAGTCCAAGATCAATCCCCGCAACGGTAATCAGGGGATTCAAGGCATTTGGGATAACATGCCTCAGAGTGATTTTCTTTTCCGAGGTGCCTGAAGCTCTCAGGTTCAGAACAAATGGTTTGTTGTAAATCTCCTCCAGGTTATCCCTTAAATACCTATAATAGACAGCTATTCCGCCGAGACAGAGAGTAATAACCGGAAGTACGAGGTGTACAGAGTAATCCCATACCTGAGAAGCGAAGCTCATTTCACTATGATTTATTGACTTTATACCTGATGAAGGAAAAAGTTCTATTTTTTCGGAAAAAATATAAATCAGGAACACTCCCGCAACGAACGTTGGTATCGAATAAAGTAAAAGCGTGAACCTGGATATAGCTCTGTCAGTTCCGCTGTTCAAATTACCGACAGCAATAAAGGACAGCCAGAAACTCAGAACCAGTTGTACAATTACAACTATCAGTGCAAAGATGAGAGTAAACGGCAGGTAATTCATTATTACATCAAACACCGGTTCCCTATAGTTATATGATACCCCAAAATTACCTTCGAAAGAGTTGACAAGGAAGGCTGTATACTGCTCGATGAGTGGTTTATCCAGGTGAAAGGACTCCCTGACCTTTTCTATTAATTCCGGCTTTAACTGGGGTGAAATATACTTTTGTTCGGGTCCTCCGGGAGAGATACGCAATAAAAAAAAGAGGAAACTAACCAGGAAGAACAAGATCAGCAGCGAGGATGCTATCCTGAATAATATGGCTCTGCCGAAACTTTCTTTCATAATAAATTATTTAATCTTCCAGTTTCCAATTCCAACAGTGATGAATTACTCCAAGCGGATTGATATCAATGTTCTTTATTCTTTTATTATGTGCGGTTATATTATCAATCCAGTATAAAAATGTTACAGGTTCATCGTTATGTATAATCTCCTGGAATTGTTTATAAAGATCGTTAAGTTTTTCATTTCCGGGACTTTGTTCTATTTCATCCAGGAGTTTATCAATTTGTTTATTGGAATAGCTTTGAACGTTAAGCGGTGTACTGTTTAACTCTGAATACCACATCATTTTCAGTTCCAGGGGAATAGCTATATACCAGCTGGCAATCCATGCGTTGAATTTCTTAGTAAAGAGATTGTCGAGGAAGGTATTAAGTTCCATAGTCTGTACATTTACGGAAATACCAATATTCTTCAGATCGTTTTTTATAACCGTGGCTGAATAATTCCGCAGGGGATTTCCTCCGGGTATATACAGATCGAAGGAGAACTTAACTCCATCTTTTTCAAGGATCCCGTCATTATCAATATCTTTCCACCCCACTTCATTCAGCAGTTGTTTTGCTTTTGAAGGATCATAGTTATATGGCTCAATCCCATCGTTTAGCACTTTTTTAAAGATCGGCGATACAGGTCCTGCAGCCAGCTGTCCGTAATTATGAAGATATTCCTCCAGTATTTCTTGTTTATTTATTGCATAGGACAGAGCTTTTCTTGTCTGCACCAGGCCAAATAACTTATTCGGTACAAGTTTACCGCTGTTATTAAAAACATCAGGATCTATATTATTCCAGCCGACATATTCATATTCTCTTCCTTTTACAGGCACGATTTCAAGATTTCCCTGTTTTTTCAGAGCCGGAGCATCTTCAGGTTTTATAAGCTCGCACAGATCAATTTCCCCTTTTTTCAGCTGTGTTAGCCTTGAAGTATATTCCGGTATTATCTTAAACACTATTTTGTTTATAATTCCGTCGTGGTATAAAAAAGAAGCCGGATCAGCCTTGAGAGTTAATGACTGATTTTTGTCCCAGTTGTCCAGACTATACGGACCGTTGGTAACAGGTTTCGAATTTATATCCGATGTCGCCAATTCTTTCCTGTTTATTTTCGAAAAAATATGTTCCGGCATTATAGGAAGATCAATATTAAACATAGTGGGATGCGAATGAGGAAGAAAATTTATTTTAAGCCGGTAATCAGAAAGTATCTCGAAAGTTTTATTAACGAGTATATGACCTGTTGTATCGGTATAAAACTTCTCAAAGCTGCCGAATAACCGGCTGTCAACGACAGGATCAGAAAAGATATCGAATGAAAAAACAACATCTTTTGCCGTCAGCATCTCTCCATCCGACCATTTAACATCATTACGAAGATTTACCGTTATGGCTGAAGTATCGGAATTCCATTCCCAGTCTCTGGCCAGAAGCGGTTCAGAGGTAATTTCGCCCTTTTCTTCATTCCAGTCATGCTGCACCATTCCCAGATACAAAAGCTCGGATATGCTGCCTTCATCCACACTGAATGCAAATAACGGATTTATAGATTCAACATCCTGTGTAATCCCCACAACAATGTAATCCCTTGAAGTTGAACCTGACCGGCAGGATGAGAAAAAAATTAAAGAAGAAAGAGATATCAGAATACAGAGGTATCTTACTTTCATTAACTCTTCTCCTGAGAGTAGTTAAATAAATTTGCAGGTAATTTATTATTTTGTTTAACAAATAAAAAATAAAACTGGATCAAATGCTTAAGGCGGAAATAAATAATATCTCTATAAAGGGTGATGGAACCGAAAGAGTGCTTCTAAAGGATGTATTCTTTCAGGTGGAAAACAACAGAATAAACATCATTGTTGGAAAAAACGGCACAGGTAAATCGACCCTTGTCAGGTCTTTAACCCGGCTTCTCGATGAAAGGTTTTACTCGGTAACCGGTAAAGTATTCTTTAACGAAACCGATCTGACGGCAGCTTCCTATGATGAATTATTAAATATCCGCAAATCCGGAATCAGATATGTATTTCAGGACGCGATTAATAGTTTTGATCCTTTAAGGAATATTGGTCATAATTTCCGTGAAGATGATGATAATCCCGGCTTGATAAAACTATTTGAGGACTTACTCTTACCCGATATCAAAGGATTGTTCAAACTCTATCCATATGAGATAAGCGGGGGGATGGCTCAAAGACTCCTGCTTGCCGCATCCTTACTTGCAAAACCGGAAATATTGATACTTGATGAACCAACTTCCGGAATAGATACTCCTGTTTCCAACCTCATAATATTAAAGCTGAAGGAATTCATTAAAAAGGATAAAAATTCCGTTCTGCTTGTAACCCAGGATCTTGAGTTTGCCCGGAAGTCCGGCGACCGCATCGCCTTTCTTGAGAATGGAACTCTTTCACCCTTCTATCCGGCGGAAGAATTTTTCGAAAGGTCTGATCCGGGACTTGAAAAGTTTGTCTCAGCTTATACTCAATTAAAATGAAGAATAAACTGCTTCGTGTAAATAACCTTTCGTACAGTGTTAAGGGGGCAGATGGTAAATTATCAATTCTTGATGACATTTCTTTTGAACTCGAAAAGTACAAAGCCCTGGGTATTGCAGGAGAATCCGGAAGCGGTAAGACTACACTGGGAAAACTTCTGGCAGGAATTATAAGTCCGACGGGAGGTGAAATAAATTTCGATCTTAATCCATCTAAAGAACAGAAACCTGTGACCGTGCAGATTTTATTTCAGAACAATGGTGAGATACTAAACCCTTTCAGGAATGTAAGGCAAGTTGTAGACGAAGCAGTTAAAATAAAAGCAGGTAAGACGGGGATGGAAGAAAGAAGGATAAGATTGTTTCAGTCACTTGATTTTCCGCCCGACTTATGGGAAAGGAAGGGATATGAACTCAGCGGAGGCGAGCAGCAGAGAGCAGCACTGGCAAGGCTTCTGGCTGTCGAACCGGATGTCCTGATCCTTGATGAACCTTTCTCTGCCCAGGATCCGGAATCCCAGCTGAACTTCCTGAAGCTCTTTCAAAGAATAAAAAATGAGTATAACATTACTTTAATAGTCATTGCTCACAACATTCGACTTCTTCGAAAATTATGTGATGAGGTAATGATTATTTACAAAGGCAGACTGGTTGAAAAAGGAAATACTGAGGATATCTTCAATTCACCAAAACACCCATATTCCAGATTTTTGTTAAAATCTGAAAGTTACGATCTTAACTTTGATGACTTTAAAAATAGTTTTGACCCCAATGACTAAGACAAATGCGGTCAGGATTGTCGAAGCCCGTAAAATCCCATTTAGGACCTTTGAATACGAAGTGAATGAAAATGACCTTAGCGGCACTTCCGTTGCAAGGAAAATAAATGTTAATGAGGATTCTGTGTTTAAAACCCTGGTTACAAGAAATGAAAAAGGAATAATACTAGTATTCTGTATTCCTGTTAACCAGGAACTTGATCTGAAAAAGGCTGCCTCTGCCAGTGGAAGCAAAAAAGTTGAAATGATTAAGCTGACTGAACTTCTTCCATTGACCGGATATATCAGGGGAGGCTGCTCACCCATTGGAATGAAAAAAGAATATCCTGTATTTATTGAGGAAACAGCACAAATTATTGAAAAAATCAATATTAGTGCGGGAATCAGGGGAATGCAAATCGAAATCTCTCCCCTGGATCTGGCGGAATTAGTAAACGCAAAATTTGTCGATGTGATCTGAGCAACAAATGAAAATAATCCAGAATAAGTTCTGAGTTTTTTAAGTTTTTAGTATTTACGTAATCACTTACCTTTTCCTCGGCGAAAAGTTTTCCTTTTAACCACCTTTTATTTAAGATTTAGATTTTCTATATTTATCACCCTTAATTCAGGAGAATAAAATGGCCAAACAACAAAGTTTTGCAGATAAAGCAAAGTCGAAGAAAAAGAATGACGGAATAAGTGTAAAACTTATTAAGACAGTTAAAACTTCGAAAGGCTCGTACAAATTCAACGAAAAATTCGTTAAAATTGACGATATCAGCAAAGTTACAGACCTTAAATAAACGAAAAGAGCGGCATTGACCGCTTTTTTCATATCACACACCGGGAATTTCTCTACCGTATCTTAAAATAAATCCTTGATTCTAATGGATTTTTTATTAACTTCTTTTTACTACTAAATCACGAAATCGTCGGTTACTGACTTTTCCTGATACTCACTTGTGTTAACAAGTTCACTTTTTAAATTCTTATTACTCTATTTTATCCATGAACTGTCCGTGGACCTTCAATGTCATGTCTTCCCGGTAAAGTTGGGCAAATGTTCTTCGATGATGATTTTGAGGATGATTCGGAAGTTGATATAGAACTTTTGGCCTGATACTAAAACAACAAAGAATCTTTTAACCCCGGAATAATTCGTTCCGGGTTTTTTATTGACGAACAGGCGAACAGAATAAAAAAAGGGAAGAAATATCAAAATTCCTTCCCCTAATATCAGTGAGTACCTAAGAAAAGATTTATGCTGGGACTACCTCAAGGGATGGATGTATATCTCTTTTAAGCAGCCCTTCAATAGCCATGAGTGTTCCGCTTATAGAACTGGGGCAGCTTCCGCAGGCGCCCTGGTAACGGATTTTCACCGTATAGCCGTCCAAACCCAGTACTTCAAGTCCTCCTCCGTCTCCGGCAAGTGCAGGTCTTACCCGCTGGTCAAGCAATGAATTTATCTGCTTAAGCAATTCATTATCATTTCCATTAAACGGCTGAACCTCTTTTTCAGCAGGAATTTGACTCTTATCAAAATCTTTAACAAACTCAATTAACGGTTTCTGTATCTGTCCCCAGCTGGTTTTCTGGGTTTTCTCAATCGTAACGAATTTATCCATATAAAAAACAGAAACAACACCTTCTATTTTAAATATACCGGCAGCAAGAGGATCATCCTTTGCCGATTCCCGATCCGGAAACTGCCTGGTTTCCAGATTTAATAACTTCTCATTCAATATAAACTTTAAGGCTTGTGGATTGGGAGTCAATTCCACATCTTCAATCATTAACATAGGTATTCTCCTTTCAACTGCAAAAATAAGGCATAAGATCAAATACCACAAGTCCAAAAACCATGATATGAACCCCCGGGAGGTATTGTTATTCCAGATGTAATAAAAAAAAGGCTGTCTCAAAACTGCCATTCCGAACTATTTAGAGATCTAATTTTAGAGACAGCCTTTTAAAATCACTTCAGCAGCAGCATCTTTCTTGCCTGAGAATAATTTTTCGTTGTCAGTTTATATATATACACGCCGCTTGCCAGAGAACTCGCATTAAAGGCGACTTCATACCTTCCCGGGTTTTTCACTTCATTATTCACCAATGATTTAACCCTTCTTCCGAGAATATCATAAACAACCAGCTCAACGTTTGTTCTCTCAGGTATATCAAACCTGAGAGTAGTTGTCGGGTTGAAGGGATTAGGGTAATTATTATACAAAGAGTACCTTGCCGGAATTATCTGCTCCTCTTTTGTGTCTGTTTCAACGCCGAATTTTTTATGAATAAGCTGATTTATCCTGTCCTGGTAATCTTTGAAGCCTTTGACCAGAAGACCTTTGGTAAGTCCTTTGCCTAATGTAGTATCATTACTGTTCCCTGCTAGAAGAGATGTTGTCATCGCATCTATTTCAGCAAAAATAGCCTATTCTGTCTCGGGATTCTGAAGTATTATATCGGCAAATCCGTTTATGGCCTGAGGATATTGCCTCTGATTTACCAATGTAAGCAGGGAGAGCTGACTTACTACTTTCTCCATCACCGAATCAGTAATACTTCCGAGGTTTGAAGTGAACATATTTCTTAATGATGCCAAAGATGTACTGTCGGCGTTCTGAAGTCTTTTTGATTTATATAGATTTAGATATGCGTTCTGGCTGTTTACCGAACCGGGTGAATTCGAAATAATACCATTATATATTACATCGGCTGAGGCATAATCCTTATTTATCATATCTTCTTCCGCCTCTGAATACTGCAGATCTGTGGCGGTTGGAGTATAGGCTGGTGTACCTGCCGAATATAGCGTATCAAGAGTATTCCCGTCATTATCCGACATTATGAGCATATCTCCTGATTGGGACAGAGGACAGATAGTATCGTTATATGGAGTAAAGTTTACTGCCAGGTTACCAAAGCGAGAGGAATACACGGTATCTCCCCACGCATTATCCGCTGCCAGGATGACTTCTGTTGTAGTTGATCCATTCATCAGATAAAGCGTGGTCACAAGCGGAGGAGATGCTGTCCTATTATCCGCAATATAATTACAGCCATAATTTAATAAGATATTGGAATTACCAAAATAAATTTCCGATCCATCATCATTCTTATAAGGTAGTCGGTACCCGCCATTGTTCTGAATTAGGTTATAACCGGAGATAGGATAATTTTTAGGGTATATGCCTACCAAAGCTCCTCTCAAATCAGGAGCCGATCCAGCACCGATATAAATCCCATTTACATAGTTATCCTCAATCTGGTTGTCTCCTATCTGGGGAGATGAATTTGCCAGAGATATGCCGATACTGTGACCTGATATAGTATTTGCCCTGATATTCCCTCCGCAGCTGCTTAATTGAATACCGGGATCAGAATTAAGATCAGATGAAATAGAATTTCCTATAATATCTGGGTTAGATACCTGGCTTAGATTAATTGCAATTTTGTTATCTGTGAATGTATCATAGCTTATCGTAAATGAACTTTGACCGGCACCAAAAATCCCATAATCTGTGTTGGTAAAGGTGCAGTAATTTATTCCCGGCACTCTTGTCGATGTGCCGGAAAGGCTTACGGCGTAGCCGCTGGTATTTTGAAATTCACAATGATTTATTGATGTCTGAAATTGCGGAAAATTACAGGACACAAGGTTAACAGCATTTTTAAGAATGCAGTAATTCATAATAAATTGTGAATTTTGAAGTAACTGAACACCCGAACCACTATTTTCTGAACCAAAATCGAGAGTCAGTTTATGTGCAGATGTTCCGATCAGCTGGGGATAACCTCCTGCAATAATACCTTTCCCGTTATGGAAATTTATTGTGCCTCCGTTTGTTGTAACTATTTTTCCGTTTCCTTTAGTATAGATATTTCCGTAGCATTCATATGTTGCATTTACGGTAAGAGTAGCTCCATTTTCAACAGTCATATCTTCATAGAGAGTCGTATTAGAACTTATAGTATCGTTGGCGTACAGTTTCCCTCCATATTTTACAACAGGGGCAACTTCATAAAGATACCCTTCTCCTGCAGGATGATGAAGCACATAGGTTAGATATGATCCGGTAAAGAAGGTGGTGTCAAATTGACCTTCATAATTCTTGAACCTGTAATTATAAAATCCAGACACAGGAGGAGTGACTTTAACCGGAACAGATTTCGGGGTATTAGGCAGCAGATTCACCAGGAAAAAGTATTTGTCATCACTGTATCCATCCCGACTGAAGAATCCGGCGTGCCAGTTCATTGTAGTTGCTGCCTGATAATAAGGTAAGGTTAAATATTCATAAGTCTGGTTTGATGGGTCATCTGTAGGTACGAAATATTTAGCACGCAGAGAATTACCTGTGTACTCGAGTCCGGAAAGTTTATTCCCGAGAGTTGACTTTAACCTGGGTGCCAGGTTATTCTGTATCAGGTAATATATTTCCGACGGGGCATAATTATTATCGGATGATCCCACAATACAGTCATAAATGCCGGAGACACTATTAATTATGACAGGATAAGAATCATAATTCCAGAAAAATATTCCTTTGGAGCCGTGGGCAAGGGCAAGCATTACCACTGCTTTGAGTTCAGATGAATCAGGCCTTCGGGAACCATTCCACAGTCCCAGGGAATCCTTAAAGCCATAGGTCTGAGCCACATACCAAAATCCGTTTTGTATAGACGAAGTCAGCTGGAATATATTCCTTACGATTTCAAGTTTCTCAGGGCGAATTGGATGATATTCGGCAGTGAAGGGATAGTAATCTATCATTAAATGTTCGGGGTTTACCTCCCTGAAATAATGCACCATTTGCGAATCCCCGTTGACGAGAACATTATAATTTGGGAAGAATGAGGATACAAGGTGTATGCCTACCTCATCATATACAAGTGAGTCCACAATTCTCATCGGAGTATAAGAATCCAGCGATTGAGGTTCATCCTGTGAATACCAGTATTTTAGATTTGCCCAATCCGGTGAATCAAAATCTGCCGCCTGCTGCTTGATGTTTAGGATTACTTCATCATGGTTTTGAGGATCAATATAATTATTCCATCCCAGATTATCATAAACTTCAACGTTATCAATATACAGGGTACACAAATTATCACTTCTTAACCATTCAACACAAAATTCCACGCCTGTGTTGATCTGTGTGTCATCGTAAGATGTACCACTATTTGCGTTATCACCTCCCCGGATTTGATCTGAAAGATAATTACGGTATTGAGCATAATCGTATGGACTAATACTGAATTCTTTGAAATTATCATCGGTAAATGCTGAAGCTTTTATTGTCACAGGACTACCTAAATTATCTACAAAGGTTCCCACTTCAACATTGTTTTCGTATTTAATGTGCCTGACTCTGACATATATCCTGCAAACATCTTCGTCTTCCTGAACCCCGTTTTTATCTAAGGCCATATTGAATCTTGCAGTATATGAGACACTGCCGCTGCCCCAGAATGATCTCCTGTAATTTTTTGCCTGGGTATAGTGAGGCCCATACATCAGAGAACCGGCAGGCGCAGTGACATATTGTGTAGACCAGCATTGCTTTCCTTTCCACTGAGCCTGTTGACCGTTTTGATGTTTTACACCGATCATTCCAGGGCTGGTCTGATTCTCTTCAGCTTCCCATTTTGAATAATAACCTGTTGCGTAATGGTTTATCCAGTCGTTCTGGTGATCCTGGTTATAAGCTATCAGGTTAAATTCCGAAAGATGTGAACGGGTCTGATCGGAAGCATATTGCACAACCGTATTTAATCCTGACCCTCTCAGTGTATTATACATCGCTTCTGATGTACGTGAATGACTGCTGAGATAAGTCCCCACCGGAAACTCCGACGAAGAAGTTGGATTTTCCTGGGCCAGATCTTGCTCATTGCAGAATATTGCTGCAAGAAGAATTAAAAAAAGTATTCTTAAGATTCCCTTCATCACTAATTCTCCCTTATTATTTGAGATAGACCATCTTCTTCATATCTGAGAAGACGGGAATGTTGTGTCCATTCTGTACTAATATCTGGTAGATATAAATGCCTGATGCAAGTCTCTGAACCGTGGATTCTGTGCCACCTGATGAAGATCCCGTAAACTCCACTTCATAATAGCCCCTGTCCTGTGTCTTATTAACCAGTGTTTCTACAAGTTCACCTTTTATGTCATATACATATAGCTTGACATATCCTCTTTCCTTTAACCTGTAGCCTATCCTGGTAGTGGGGTTGAAGGGATTAGGGTAGTTCTGGAATAACCTGTAACTGTTAATTGTAAACTGTTCATTGTTCTTTGTGCCTGTAAGGACAATATGGAGTTCCTCTGAGGGATCAGAGACATTTCCCTGGTTATCCTCTGCTGTAAGCTTAAAGTAAAGATTATTTATTCCCTGGGGGATTATATGCAGATAAAAGGTATCTTCAACAGTGGCAACAAAAGTTGTTGAATCTGCTGTGAAGTTCTCTGTTGTATCCCTGTAGAGGTTATAATGATTTATGTCAGCCTCTGTGTTCTTATTCCATCTTATCAGGATATAATCAGTATCTACTGAGGCATAAATGTTAACAGGTGCCCGGGGAGGGAGGTCCTGGTAATTGTAGCTTTCCCCGAATGGTCCTCCATAAAGCCCTATATCACTTCTTGTACTGTCTTTATCCAGGATATTCGGGTCACCTCTGTCAATTAAAGGAGAGAACATCTGAAGGTGGTAATCCAGTTCTCCTTTGCTTGTGTCATCATTTACCACCATAGGGTCAACTGAGAGATTGGTTGTGTCCCCAGTAAAACCCAAATAATTGACTTCATTATTCCAGAGGTTGTTATACTGAACAATAAGGTTTCCCGCCTCCCAGGTTCCAATTCCATTTTCAGCATTAGAGATTACATTATTTTTTACTTCATTATCCGGTCCAATTTCTATTGCATAATGATTTGTTGCCTGATGATGAGGGTTTCCGGCAATATAGTTATTATATAATTTTAGGTAGTGAATACCAGTGTTAGAAATCCCGTCGTAGTATGAGTCTGCAACTATTAAATTGTTAAATACTTTACCAGAGTCTGAATAACTCAAAGTCATACCGGTAGTCTTCTCTCCATTTAATAAAATTATATTATTTGTTATCACTGGTTTTGTCCCAAATGATTTATATATCCCCATATGTATAGTCGAATATAAATGCACGCCGTTTGTAATAACAGTATTTGAATCAATAAGCGGAGAATAATTAAAATAGAATGCTTCTATGGTTACACCTGCGATAATTATATTCTGCGAGTTCGGATCTGTAGAGATAATATTTTTTCTAACGACTGCATCAGAATTAAAAAGATGGATGCCTTGACTAAGGCTACTAAAAATATTGTCATATATCCTAATCTCAGGATGTGCACTGGTATCATTGTTGTTAACAAAAAAACCGGCTCCACCAGTATTAATTCTGTTTTGAGTAATCTCCCCATTACTACTTCCGGTTGCATTTATACCCCTTCCTTTATCCGAAGTATAGTAAACCTTTATCTCAAATCCCTTCAATAGACAGCTATCAGTAAAACTTACTGAGGCAAAACTCACCGAGTTAACCAAATCCCTTGTATCAATCACACAGCTGTCCATCCCCGCACCTATCAGCGATAAACCGGGGATCATTACAACCTGTTCTTCATAAACGCCATTTGCAACGTAAATCGTATCACCAAAAGAAGAGATATTTATCGCACTCATTATTGAATCTGCTGCTGTTTCCCAGCTGGTGTATGGTGGAGTGCTGCTGCCGGAATGGCTGACATAGCGGATTTCAGCGTATTGCGAATTACAAATACCTAAAGACAAGAAGAAAAAGAGTACCAATTTTTTCATAGCATACTCCTGTGGTACTAATTTTTATAGCAGAAGAAAAATATTCATAGGACCCCGTAACCTTTTCATAATTAAAGCTCATTGAATTTAGAAATCTATATGATGAGACGCAAGAATAATCGTTTGATTGATAATTTAATGGTAAGAAAAAGTAGGATTTCAATCAGTAAAAGTTTTGTATTTCAGTTACCCCTAAAAACTCAGAAACCGGTACAACCCGAAAGTTAACACCGGCCCTACTTAATCAGGAGTGATTAAGATTTATACAGAAAGGGACTGATTACCATGGCCCAAATTTTCATTTTTCTGAACCATGGAATCCACTGTGGTTTGATATTGCTATAGATAA
>CAVZFD010000001.1:0-92382 GCA_963774455.1 uncultured Ignavibacteria bacterium | reverse complement strand
AGTTTATGAGAGGAGAAAAGGGGAGTGTTACGTTGGGGGTTAGTTACGGGAGGTAATGCCACTAAGGCACAAAGGCACGAAGGAGGGGAGATTGCTTCGCTCGAGGACTCGCTCGCAATGACAAAGAGTTTAACCCGCAATGACAAATAGTGTGGTAGAATTTTCCGAAAGAGGTAGTTTTTGCGGGATAAATTAGAGTGAGTGAGATTGCTTCACTCGAAGACTCGTTCGCAATGACGGAAAAGGAAGAGGCCGGAATGGGCGGGATGACGAAAAAGATGTGATGTGTTTGGGTCACAATTAATTATTTATTAACTTTTAGTAGTTGATCGTGGTACCTTTTTTGAATTACTTTCCTATCGCTAAGTATTTTTATTTTTGACCGTTTCGTGTTAATGCTAAATAACTATGAATCCCTGGAAAATCCGAGGGGCTTATTGAATGATTTATGTACTGATTTTTTTTATTAGTCTTACTCTTACAATCTTCTCTCTCCCTTATGTTATAGGTTTTCTTACTAAACTTGATATAGTAGATAAACCGGGAGGAAGAAAGCTGCATACCGAACCCACTCCGAGAATGGGCGGTATTGTTATTTTTGCCGTTACTGCTGTTATTCTCATCAGCTTCGTTCCTGATCTCCATAAGATCAGACTGGTGCTTATTTCGTCTTCGTTCCTGCTAGTCTGCGGGATGGTCGACGATAAGCGTGGACTCGACTGGAAGAAGAAGTTTATCCTCCAGTTCGCAGCTGCCGCTTCTGCTGTCATGTTCCTTGCCCCGATGTTCGATAGCATTAGTCTCTTTACTCTTGAAATTCCTGGTCCCTGGAGCTATATACTCCTTACTGTCTTCATTGTGGCCGCGGTTAATTCTATTAACCTGATGGACGGGATGGATGGACTGGTTACCGGGTTCGCCCTTATCGTTTTCTTCATGATCTTCTGGCTGGCTTACCTGGTAAATGATACTTTTCTGCTTGTTATGTGCGCCGCGCTCGTGGGTTCAACTCTCGGCTTCCTGAAGTATAATGCCTTCCCGGCAAGGATCTTCCTGGGTGATACGGGATCGCTGGTTCTCGGCATGTTTATCATGCTTGCCGCGCTGCTTATTACTCCCAGCTATAATGCCGGCAGAACACTGAGTCTTACTTTTCCGCTTATCCTGCTGGGCCTCCCGCTTGCCGATACGGTTAAGGTTATGCTGATAAGGCTGCTGAATAAAAAGAGTCCTTTCCTGCCCGACAGGAATCACTTCCACCACGTGCTGATTGGTAACAATATTGAACATAAGTACGCCGTTTTTATCCTCCAGATGCTCGCTATCGTGTTTATTGTACTGGCTTATTATTACATGGTTGTCTCAAAGGGCTATGCGCTTGTCCTGTTTGGTGTGTACGGGATTACTTTATTGTTTATGAAGCCGCTCGTGCAGAACATCGTGCGTTCACGGAAATTCAGGGATAACGCGAGGGTTGTTATCAACAGGATGCCCGGGACCTATATTACGATCTATAAGAGCTTCCTCATGCCTCTTTCCCTGTTTGCATCGGCTCTGCTTATCGCTTTCCTTTTACCGGGTGATTCGAGGATAACAGGACTGACAACAATGATCCTGATTGCGGCCTGCTCGGTTCTGTTCTTTATTTCCCATTACCAGTTCCTGAAGAACGGTATATTCAGCGAGACCTACGTTTTGATAAACCTGCTGATCTTTTCGGCGATTGCAGGTCTATCGTCGCCCCTGCTCACGAAGTTTTCTATTGCTGCTGATGCAAGTCAGATTGTGGTAAGATTCAGCTACCTCTTCCTTTTTCTGTTTATTGTCTTCTTCCTGCTTACCAGGGAAAGGCTGTTCGGCAAGCGTTCTTCTTTCCTCTCAGGCATCGACCTGATTATCCTCGTGCTCATCTTCCTGATGACGGTTGTGCAGAATTTTGTAAAGACAGCCGGCATGGATTTAATGGGCACCCACCTTATAATTGGTTTCGGTATCTACCTGTGGTATAAGATCATCCTTAACTGGAAGGTAAACTACGGGGTGTACTTGTTTTACTTTTCGTTTATACTGCCGATAGGATCGCTGCTGCTGATGCTAATGTAGAACCAAGTAAAAAGTAAAAAGTAAAAAGTGAAAGGTAAACCAAGTAAAAAGTAAAAAGGCAAAAGTAAAAAGAAAGAACAAGGAAAAAGGCAAAAGGAAAAAGTAAGGGCAGAGGGCAGAGGGAAACCAAGGGAAAAGTAAAAAGTAAAAAGGCAAAAGTAAAAAGTAAGAACAAGGGCAAAAGGAAAAAGTAGAGAACAGAAGAAAAATTACAAAATTGAGGAAGCCTGATGAAAATCGGGTTTTTTTATGTCGGGTTGCCACTAGTTGTATATATGTAAGAAGTGTCCAAATTTGACCTTTGATCGTCCAAATTCCCTTCAGATAGCCCATTTTGTTGAAATATTCTACAAAAATTCCCCCCGAGTAGCTCGGGGGGTTTTTATTTTATATTAAACTGAATCTATAGCAGATAGGAGAAACCGAATACCAGTGCTACGGATGATAAATTCATACTGTAGCTAATCCCATACAAACTCGCATCGGGTGAATAGGAATATTTCCTGTAGTTTATTTCTGTTCTTAGTAGAATGCTTTCGGTAAATCTTGTTTTAATTCCCGCACCCAGGTTCAGTACACCTATATCGAGATCGTGAGACATAAGTGCTAAACTGGTGTTTATCGGAACCTGGAAAGCATTGGTTACGCCGTATCCTGCATGTACGAATGGATAGACTATAGAGTTTTCAATCGTGAAAGTGTAACCGAGATTTGCGAGAAGCATATAGGCGGGACTCGATTGTTCTATAGCAAAGATATTTATTTCGGGTTCGAAGGATAAACCCTGTGTGATATAATATCCCGGTATGATCCCGAGCTGAAAATATTTGTAGTCTTCCGAATTTGAGCCGTTATAATAAGAGGATGAGAATTTCGATTCACTGTTTATACTTCCTAAACTTCCGGTTAAATTGAATTCCCAGCTTCCCTGGTGGAAGGCGGAATTGGCATTTTGTGCTGATAAGGAATTCGGCACTAAAAGTAGTATTGAGAGCAGCAGAACTGAGATCGTTGATTTCATATGGAACCTCTTTTTTATTTTTCCCATTATATATTTACGAGAAAACGCGCGTATCTTTAAGAACTGTTGTAAAGATATTATACCTGCGGACGGCCGTTGTCATGGAATTGTAAAAAAAAAGGTCATTAGTAGTGAGTCTTCGAGCGAAGCAATCCCCCAACGTTACCCATCACTTTCTGTCCATATTCTGGCATTCCTCAAAGTATTTTATTCAGAGGTTACCAGTGGTCCTTTCAAACATAAAAAATCTGATTACAAATCATTAAGTAATGCGGTGAGTTCAAAGACGCTTATTATCTTCACGTCTTTTATTTTCATAGAATTTTCGCCCGCATAAATTAACATTTTTTCAGATTTCTGAGTTTGATTATCAGGAAATCGTAAAAGGTTCTTTAGAGGTGAACCAAGGAAAAAGGAAAAAGTTAAAGGTAAACCAAGGCAAAAGTAAAAAGTTAAAGGTAAACCAAGGCAAAAGTAAAAAGGCAAAAGTAAAAAGTAAGGACAGAGAGCAGAGGGAAATCAAGGAAAAAGTGAAAGGTGAACCAAGGAAAAAGGAAAAAGTTAAAGGTAAACCAAGGCAAAAGTAAAAAGGAAAAAGGAAAAAGTAAGGAAGATTGAAGAATTAAAATTGAAAATTGAAGATTATTTAAAGCAGAGGGCAGAGGGAAATCAAGGAAAAAGTAAAAAGGCAAAAGTAAAAAGTAAGAACAAGGAAAAAGGAAAAGGTGAACCAAGGAAAAAGGAAAAAGTGAAAGGTGAACCAAGGAAAAAGGAAAAAGGAAAAAGTAAGGGCAGAGGGCAGAGGGAAATCAAGGAAAAAGTAAAAAGGAAAAAGGAAAAAGTAAGGGCAGAGAGCAGAGAGCAGAGAGCCGAGGGCAGAGAGCAGAGAGCAGAGAGCAGGACGTAACTAATACAGCTGGTGAGGATCTGGGAAAGATAGAGGAGATTATGCTTGATGTAGAAAAAGGAAGAATAGCAAGATAACTCTCATTATAAAAAAGAGGGCTGATTATGCTAAAAATCCGCCAAAAGAAACAACTGCATTTTTACTGATATTTCTATCGAGTCGAATTACTGACATTTTTAACGAGTCATTACACAGGCAGAAAATATTTTTTCCGGTTGTTGTCTTTTTAATTTTGTCTACTTATATTGAATCAACCCTCGATGTATTCTGTCCGTTTCTCTTTTCCGGTTTATTGCGTTCAGTAAAGGAACTAAATTCTAAAAACAAAATAGGGAGTTTAAGATGCCAAATTCTAATGCAATTGGTCATAAATTGGAGAAAGCTTTCAGGGAGATGGCTGCGAAGAAGGTGCCCCTTACACCTTATATAACAGAGCATCGCGACCGCTACCTTAAACAAATGACGGTTGGTGGATGGGATCAGCTGGAGAGTGAAGCTGAAAAACAACAAGCCCTTGCTCATAAAGCATTCAACAAGGTTAAACCTCAGCAATCTCAACTTGTCAAACTTTATGACCAGGCTAATGAATTTGCAACAGAAAAACTTAAGAATTGGGTTCCTCTAAAATCCCGGCCGGATTGGACAGACATGAAAAAGAAGCTGCTTGCTAATCTTCCACCGGGAACATCAAACCAGAATGCTGAAAAAGAAATAAAAAAACTTGGAAGCTTCGGGAAAAAGGATATGGTGGGAAAAATTTTGGACCCGGTTATATCCAGATCCGCTACCCTTGATGAGACAATCTCGTCATGGCAGGCTGCGCAGCTTGGTTCAGAATTGGCATTAACTATTGCCAGGTTCAATAAGTACGAGCATCCGACTTTAATATCAATGGCCAAAATTGACAAATGGCTGAAGGATACTTCTGTATTACTTCAAAAAAAGGAAAAAGAAATCTGGCAGGTACTGAAGGAAGATAAGCTTAAAGAAGCAAGGGACAAATCCGATAAATTACTATCCTGGTCTAAAGGCGCGGTATTACTGAAAGCGATAAGAACGGCATCAGCGTTAGCCGTGGCGAGGGAGAACCCTCTCAACCGATGGAAACTCGGTCCTTCTGCATTGATGGCGGCAGATTTGATCCGAAATCTCCATTCAGCACATTTATTGGGGCTCCGGTTGGCCTGGTTGACACGATTTGGGTTCGGTCCGTTTGATCAATGGCTTGAAGCTGCAGCCAAATTACCATTTCCGAGTGTTTGGCAGACACCTCTGCCTATTTTATTGAGTTCCCTTTGGAACCAGATGAACCAACACGATGGTAAAGTTGTAACCATTGAAGGAGTTGTTGGCCCAGTCCAAAACAATCATAAGCGGAATAAGGTATATTCATCAGTGTGGTTAACTGACGATAAAGGAATGAGTATGCGTGTGGGTATTCTTCATATTAAAATAGATTCCGGAGGACTAGTTGAAGGGGCATATGCAAGAATAACAGGTAAGTTTGCGAAAAATGATAATGATTTCGGCACCCCTGTGGTTCGGGTATTGAGAAGAACTTTAGTTGAAGATAGCAAACATTCATGGAAGGATTGGACCAACCGTCAAAATCAGTATATGTTTACACCAATACCACATACATTAACACTTTCATTTTCCTGGGAAAGAGGTGTGAACGGTCCGGGAAATCTACTTCGTTATGGAACGTGGTTACCTAATCAAAGGAGGATATGAACATGGGCGTATACATTGAACCCGGAGCTTGTAAAAATGAAATTCAGACTGCGAAAGATGCGGTAAAAGAAATGAAAAAAGCTTACAAGGATTATCTTGGCGCTAAAGCAAATATCGAAGCCGGAGCGTGGGGTGCGGGTGGTGGGGTTGCCGGGATATTGTTATGTGGAGCTCTGAGCCTTACCGGCGCCGGTGCCCTTATCTGTTTAGTTGGAGGCGGGGTAAGTATTATATCAGGTTCACTTTGGAGTGCGAGTGGGATACCCGGCTTAGAGGACGCCGTCGATGATTTGAATGATGCGATCGATAAAGCGGAAACCGCTGTAGATGCACTCTGTGAGTGTATAAATAGTCATGCTGTTTCAATACCTGACTGAAGGATCAAATGCCGGTTAACGCAAGATTTATACATAACCTCAGTCAGGATACATTCAGGTTTCTCGACGAAGGTATTTTATTGGCCGCTGGTTATTTGCTCGCTCCAAATAACGCCACACGGGCTCTCAAATCATTCGCTGAGCAGGTGCTTAAAAAACAAGTTGATCTGCTAGCCGACAATGGAAATTTTGTCGAAATTGGTAAGATTAAAAATAGATTTAAGGAAGAGTCAGCTAAACTGCTTTCTCAGGTCAGAAAAATTGAGAGGGAAACTTTAGGTAGATCAGCACGGCCGGGTGATCTGCCCTTACAGCTGCAAAATCAATATCGTCTTTTTTCAAAACGCGTCGGGGATGCATGTAAAGTTGCTCTGCTGGATGATGCGGATATGCTAATCGCTCAGCAGGACTTAAATCCAACTGCTCTCATAGGCACGGAAGATATTACTATGGCATCCTGGCTGAGTTTGGATATCGAGGATGCTTATACACATGCACGAAGATCAACATATCGCTCGATTAATCGAAAGACCGCCCGGCGCGCGATCAGGATCATGAGTAATCTGCCGTATAAATTGCGGCATCATTACTACCCTGTTGCCTCGGCTGTATCTTATAATACAGCAGTTGATGCGGGTAGAGAGTTTGCAACAAACGGGATCCGTAATATCTCTATGGGATTTGGCGCGTACACTGCTGATAGTAATTATGGAGATCATATTCTCATAAATAAAAAACTTGTTGATTTCGGAGATGCGCTTCCCTCAAGATACACCAGGACCATTGCAGTGGTTAAAGGATTTTGGACTGGATATCAGGAGGTGCTTGGAAAACCTCCGCTTCGCTTCCATTTCTTAGGTTTAGGTGCTCCAATTTTGCTGCCCCTGGTTACCCTGAGTGCTCAGGCAACATCTAACTTAACATTTGATGCTACGAGCCCTATTAAGGATGCAACTACTGGGGGGACTTTGTATGTTAATAAACCTGCATTGTTGAAGGTTCGCATCCGTAAAGTTGCCTTGAAGTTAGCAAGTAGTATCGGGCGGAAGTGGGATTGTCCGTGTCCATTTTGTAAGAAATTTACTCAAAAATACCCTTTCCACTATGGAATGGGCCAACAGTGGTATATTCAGAATAACCCTGCTTCTGTTGAAGCTAATGACCTCCGGCCGGGAGGTGGATTATATAATGCATATCCATTACTAAGTGAACCAAAGTCAGGTACTGAATTACGGAGTGAAGTAAACTTTTGCCGTATAGGACATAATCACTGGATCATTGAACAAATCCTGGCTGGTCTTAGACAAGCCGACCAACAAAAAATACTTGATAAGTATGTTACTGACACCATAAATGAATATATTAAGAATACGTCTCCGCCTTTTGCAAAAGCTATCGATTTTTCTCTTAAACTTGTTCAGGATAAATTGATCAGCTAGATTCATTCAAATGATAAATTCAGACTTTCATACTTGAAAGTAGTCCGTTAAAAATCCCTACATAGCCAAACCATCCAGCCTGAAGGATATAGTCTTTTCCAGAACTATCCAAACCCGTTTAACCCCGCAACAACAATCAGCTCAATGTGCCCGAAGATGGATTTGTTCACCCGGTTGTATACAATGTACCGGGCCGGAAGGTAACAGACCTTGTAAAGCGAAAAGTTAAGGCAGGAAGTCACCAGGTAAACTTTGATGCAAAGAACCTGAGCAGCGGGGTATACTATTTCAGACTTGAGACAAAAGAATATACCGAAACAAAGAAAATGATACTATTACGGTAGAGGTTTGCTAACTTCATATACATTGACGCCGGGTTTTCAACCCGGCGCCCGAAGATTAACACACTGTACTATCAGATCCCGCTCTGACGGCATTTTTAATAATTATTTGGCGAGGATCATCTTGCGGGTTTCTTTAAATGTGCCTGCAGATATTGTGTAAAAATATATTCCGCTCGGAAGCTGCGATGCATTGAAGGCGATCGTGTGCTCGCCGCTCACTTGTTTTTCGTTTACAAGTGCTGCGGTTTCTCTTCCCAAAACATCATATACTTTTAGTGTGACAAACTCTTCTGTGGGCAGACTGTATTTTATCATTGTAGCCGGGTTGAATGGATTCGGGTAATTCTGGCTGAGTGAAAATGCGGCTGCTGCAATTACTTCTACGCTCGCTTCGCTGCTGTAACTGAAGGTACCGTCGTAATCAGTTTGCTTCAGCCGGTAGATGTACTGCCCGCACGCAATATTCTGATCGGTAAATGAATACCGGTTTATTTCAGTTGAGTTTCCGTTTCCGTTGATGAAACCCAGCGACTGCCAGCTGCCGTTATTTCCTTTTCTTTCAACGGAGAATCCCGCGTTGTTCGTTTCTGTGGCTGTGCTCCAGTTGAGAGTAACATTGTTCCCGTTTGCAGTTGCGGTAAATGACGTGAATTCAACGGGTACCGGCTCGAAGGTATATTCATATACGCCTGCTCCGTTTGTGGCAGCACCTGCATATAGTGTGGTTTGAATGGTGCCTTTGAATACCAGTGCTCTGATCTGATAGGTATCCATCATCGTTCCGCCATTGAAGGAAGTCCAGGTGTCACCGCCGTCGGTTGTATGCCATACGCCTATGTTTGTTTGAACAGAATTGTTGTCAAGTCCGACGAAGAACTCCAGTGGAGATCCGGGATGTATTATTGAGGATCTCGGCAGTACGCCGATGTCCTGGGGAGCACCGTCCCACTTTCTTGACCAGGTTCCGCCCCCGTCCGTGCTTACGTATATCCCGCCTTGCGCGGTATTCATAAAGAGACCGGCAATCAGGATATCGGGGTTATCGGGACTTATGCTGATTGTTCTTACAGGATTGATTTCCGTGGGATCGGTAGGTAAGCCATTGTTCATCTCGGTCCAGCTGTCTCCTCCATCGGTACTTTTGAAAATGGTTGAAGGACCTGTGCTGGTGGCTACAGCAAACGAGCTTCCGGCATATACATTGTTGGGATTAACCGGATCGATAGCAAGCGAAAGGAAGTTCTTGATGACCCCGATGCCGTTGATTGAAGGATCCCAGTTGGCACCGCCGTCCGTGGTTCTGTATAATCCCACAGGGGAATCACTTACACCGTCAAATACCGCAATGAAGGCTATATTGGCGTTTGTGGGATCAACAGCTATTGCCTGAACGCCCTTTGCGGTTTCCTGGATACCGGTAACCATCCTTGTCCAGCTGCCTCCGCCGTCCGTGGATTTATAAACCCCATCGTTGGCACCGAAATTTGTACCGGCATACAACACCTGGGGGTTAGAGGTGGAGATTGCAAGCGCCAGAATTGCGACATTGAGCAGTCCATTATTCGCAGAACTCCAGGTGCCTCCTGCGTCGGTTGTTTTGTATACACCAAGCGTCGCGCTGCCTGTATACATTATGTCTGTGTTTGAGGGATCAATTGCCATAGCATAAACAGGACCTACGGACGTTGTTGTGGTTGTCCATATTGTTAATCCGTCCTGTGCTATAGAAGAAATGGTGAAAAGGAAAAGAAGCATTAAAGAAAAGTAGAAACGTTTCATAGCAGCATCCTCCTGATTGATAGTTTAAGGAAAAGCATGAAATTGTGAAATGACCTGAGAAGAAGATATTGTAAAAGGGAATAATTAGCAAGTAGAAACTGCAGAGCGATTCGCCTGAAACGGGTGGAATGACCGTGATGCAGGGAAAGGGATTGCTTCGCTCGAAGACTCGCTCGCAAAGACAGGGAAGGTCTCGTCCTTGCGATCGTTCCTCTGTACCGCGATTCGCCTGAATCGGGTGGAATGACCGTGATGCAGGGAAAGGGATTGCTTCGCTCGAAGACTCGCTCGCAAAGACAGGGAAATCCGTTCAACCGAAGAGACAGGAACGGTTTAGCTAGTCGAAAGATTGAATGCCTTTCCCATAATTAACTGTTCAGATTTCGGGATTTCATACTTATTTGCAATGGACTTCCAGCTACTAACTTTGCTTTTAATATCTTCAATTATTTTTTCCGCTCTATCTTTCTTCAGTCGAAAGTACTCAGCGACTTCTAAAACCAGATCATAATCCAGCGAATTATCACTTTCAGATATATTAAGACTTAATCCTACGCCTTGCTCGTTGGGATTTATATCAAATGCCGGTGACAGAAACCATCCTTTTTCCGTTAATATAAATCCGTGGTTTCGCAAATGATCATCAGTATTAGAAACGCTTATACTAAAAACAATTCTTTTCCATAATTCTTCCAGATCTTCATCAACCCTTGCCCCGTATTTGGTAAGGAAATCTGCCAGTTCAAGGTAGCTTACCCCGGCAGTTCTAACCTGGTTATCTGTATAACCCAGCATCGTCATCGCGGATGCAAAATGGATTCGCTTAGATTTATTTCTGTCGAATCTTTTTACAAGAAACGTGTGATATGGGCTGGCAAATTTTTCAACCTTTGCCTCGGCCGCATTCAATCCGCATTGTACTGCCAGAGTATGTACAACCATTTCCCAGGCTCCTACATCTTTGCCGTCACTTGCGCTTGGAAATTTTGCAATCCATAAATTACCGTTTTTATCTTTTATACTTGCCTTGGGACGAGCTCCTCCTAGTGAAGATCCGGGGGCCATAAGTATATTTAACCACTTAAGATGCTCATCGTCAGCCGCATCTTCCTCCACTTCTAATTTTAAGCTTATCGCCTGTAATTCATTAATGGATGACCAGGGCGGTGCCGCAAGTGATTTGTCCTGATTTAAGAACGGACCGGATTCACTTTCCTTAAATCTTAACCCTCCCATCCGGTTTTCATCATAGACTCCTAATAAGTAATCAGATTCCATCAATGCAGAAGCCTTCCGGTTATCCCTTCTTGCGAGCACTGCTTCTCTTCTAATCATTAAAACTCTTCCCCAGCGATCAGGACATGAATCTAAAAATATTCCGAAGTTCTCTTTTTCATCATTTGGATAATGAGGTCCGGAATAAAGTTTCAGATCCGGATCAATGACTTGTGCAAATTTTGATTTTAACCATTCATTTGAATACTCAAAGGAAAATATTTCTTTGCCCCTGATTATTTCAGAATACAATGTTCCCAGTAAAGCCGGAGGCTCTTTAATTCCTATCCAATCCGCATAAACCAATATCTCTTTACGTGCTTCTCTTTTTGTCATTTTTGATTCTCAGATTTTCTTTTTGGGGCTCGCTCTTTTACTGTCAATTTTGCATCCTGCAGTTTCCTGCCAAGAAGATCATCCCTGGCGACAATTAATAGACCATCCTCCAGCCCAAGAACTGATAAAACCTGGGCGTAGTTACCCATACTCACGTTAGCTTTCCCTCTTTCAATATCATATAACGTTGGGCGGCTGATACCTGCTCTTTCAGCTACTTGCTGAGTGCTTAATTTTCTTCTCAATCTGGCGAGTCTGATATTCCCGCCTAATTCTTTTAATATTTTATCTAATTTATTCATCGGCATCTTATTTCCTTTATAATGTAAATTATACTTTACAAATATAGTACTTTTTGTAAACTATAGCTTACATTACTGGAATATTTTTAGGATTGTACCGCGATTCGCCTGAATCGGGTGGAATGACCGTGATGCAGGGAAAGGGATTGCTTCGCTCGAAGACTCGCTCGCAAAGACAGGGAAGGTCCTCAAAGTGCGTCCTTGCGATCCTTCCTTTGTACCGCGATTCGCCTGAATCGGGTGGAATGACCGTGATGCAGGGAAAGGGATTGCTTCGCTCGAAGACTCGCTCGCAAAGACAGGTAAGGTCCACATAGCTCGTCCTTGTGATCGTTCCTTTGTACCGCGATTCGCCTGAATCGGGTGGAATGACCGTGATGTAGGGAAAGGGATTGCTTCGCTCGAAGACTCGCTCGCAAAGACAGGGAAGGTCCTCAAAGCTCGTCCTTGCGATCGTTCCTTTGTACCGCGATTCGCCTGAATTGCACTACTTATTACCAAAGCTGAAGCAGCCTGAATTTTTGGGTCTAAGCAAAAATGTTCGCTAAGATTTTTGCTTTAAAGCAAAATTCTTCGTAAAATATCTTCCAAAAAGTAGGATTTTGAAGCAATTTGTTATGGATAGGCAGAGATATTTAACCGACAATATTCCTGGGGATTTAGAAGAGAAGATGGTATTTGTGGGCGGTGCAAGGCAGGTTGGGAAAACAACCCTCGCCTTAAAGATTCTAACCCAAAAGTTTGCAAACTATAGTTATTACAACTGGGACTTTCCTCCCGACCGGAAAAAGTTAATGAGCTTTGAGTTTCCCGGGGAGGAGGCTCTTTTAATATTTGATGAGATCCATAAGTACAGGAAATGGAAAAGTCTTGTTAAGGGTATTTACGATTCATATAAATCCAGGTATAAAATTATTGTAACAGGCAGCGCGCATCTGAATATTTATAAGAGAGGAGGAGATTCTCTCCAGGGAAGATATCACTACTATACGCTGCATCCGTTTTCACTTGCCGAATTGTTTGAAATTAAAAACAAATATACTCCGTTAGATGAATTAAAATTTCATAGTGATAATCCTAAAAGCTATAACGATGGATTGAATCAGCTATTCAAATTCGGAGGCTTCCCGGAGATTCTTTTTAAACAAAGTGAACAATCCCTGAGAAGGTGGCATAATGAAAAGCTGGATAAATTATTCAGGGAAGACATCAGGGACATTGAAAATATAAGGGATATAGGTAATGTGAAATTGCTGGGCGATCTGCTTCCTTCAAAAGTGGCAAGCCCGTTATCGATAAATGCCATTAGGGAGGACCTTGAAGTGAGTCATAGGGCCGTTACAAACTGGCTGGATGTGCTTGAATTGTTTTATTATCACTTCAGAATTTACCCTTATCATTCCAAAATAATCCGTTCTATTAAAAAAGAGCCCAAAATTTACCTGGTTGATTGGTCGGAAGTTCCGGATGAAGGTGCAAGATTTGAGAATTTAATAGCTTCGCATCTGTTAAAGTTCGTTCAGTATTTTCGTGAATATGAGGGTTATAAAATAAACCTGAATTATTTGAGGAATGTAGATAAAAAGGAAGTTGATTTTATGGTAAGCTCGAACGGTAAACCGTGGTTTGCTGTTGAAGTCAAAATGAATGATTCAGAACCCTCACCGAATATTTTTTACTTTAAGGAAAGACTAAAAATTCCTTACTGTTATCAGGTTGTAATGAAGAAGGATATAGACTTTATTAAAGACGGTATCCGGATAATCTCTGCAGATAAATTTTTAACCGCATTTATTTAACCCTGTACCGCGATTCGCCGAATCGGGTGGAATGACCGTGATGCAGGGAAAGGGATTGCTTCGCTCGAAGACTCGCTCGCAAAGACATTGTGGGGA
The DNA here is from genome assembly GCA_963774455.1 of uncultured Ignavibacteria bacterium. Lineage (GTDB taxonomy): Bacteria > Bacteroidota > Ignavibacteria > Ignavibacteriales > Ignavibacteriaceae > DATFVA01. Next base: position 78,870 of record CAVZFD010000001.1, on the reverse strand, counting down.
ATGGCGGGGGTTGGGATTGCTTCGCTCGAAGACTCGCTCGCAAAGACAGGTAAGATCCGTATTATTTGCACATTTGTATTGATCTGGTTACAAATATGTGTATATTTGTATAAAATATGATACAAAAATGAAAAAAAGATACCTTTTTAATGATTTAGTGAAGTATCTGGACCACAAAAATGCTTTGATAATTACTGGCATGCGGCAGGTGGGAAAGACTACGCTCATGAAACAGTTGTTTGAGGAGGTTGATAATCCGAAACTGTGGTTTGATTTTGAGAATCCGCTGGACCTCCTTCATTTTGAGGATATAAATTATGATGCTATCTATGAGCAGCTGAAAAAGGAAGCTGGACTGAAAGACGGGAGGAGATTATTTGTGTTTCTCGATGAGATTCAGAATTTCCCCCAAATCACGAAAATAATTAAATACCATATCGATAAATTCAATTTGAAATATGTGGTTACGGGTTCGTCAAATTATTATATGAAAAACCTTTTTCCCGAATCTTTAAGCGGCAGGAAATTTTTATTCTTTCTTAAACCCCTCAGCTTCCGTGAATATTTATTTTTTAATGATAGAACAGAACAGGCTTCCGGGAAAAAGCGTTTGGAATTGGAAAATTCTTATTCGTTGGTTGATTATAAAAAATATGAATCCGATTATAATGATTACCTGGAGTATGGTGGTTTTCCGGAGGTGGTTACGTCGAAAGATACTGAGACTAAAATCCTTATATTAAAAAATATCTTTGCGTCATTCTTTGAAAAGGACATTAAGATACTTTCAGACATCAAAGATATTAGAGAAATGCGTGACCTGATCCTTATGCTGGTTCCGCGAACAGGAAATCTGCTTGATATTACCAGGCTTTCAAGTGAACTGGGTGTTTCAAGGGGGAAAGTGTATGAATATCTTGAACTTCTGCAGGGAGTGTTTTTTATAAAGCTTATTCCGAAATATTCTAAAAGTATTGATAAGACAGTTGCGGGCGGAAGGAAAGTGTATTTTGAGGATACCGGGCTGCTTAATGTAATCGGGAAGGTTAACGATGGTCAGCTGTTTGAAAATGCAGCAGCCAACCAGCTAAGTTTCTACGGCGACCTGTATTTCTATAATAAACGCGGCGTAAGTGAGATTGATTTTATTTTGAATAAGGAGATAGCATTCGAAGTAAAATTGAAATCATCCGTTAACGACCTTAACTTATTGAAAAAGAGGGCTGCTGAACTGGATATTAAGGAGTATTATCTTATTAGTAAAGGGTATAGCGAAACTGCGAAGACGGTATTCGGAATGTTTGTGTGAAGTGGAATCTGGAATCGCTCCTTCCTTTGTACTGCGATTCCCCTGAAACGGGTGGAATGACCGTGATGCAGGGAAAGGGATTGCTTCGCTCGAAGACTCGCTCGCAAAGACAGGTAAGGTCCGTATTATCTGCACATTTGTATTGATCTGGTTTCAAATATTCGTACAAAAGTTACACTGAGACGGAAAGAACTATTTTCCCCATGTTTATCTGAGGATTCTACTGGTTTTTCTTTTTTTAATGCAGGATTTTGATAAATTTCGTTCTGAAGATTTTATTATCTTCTTTATTTTTTCCCAAACCTTTAATCATAAGGAACATTTATGTACAAATCTCTAGTTCTTATTCTGGCACTGGCATTCGGCTCTTTTCTGTATGCACAGAATATCAGTGTAAATTCAAATCCTCCATCAGAGATTAAAGGACAAATGGTTCTTCCTTTTGCCCCTAATTCGATGACGATTACCGAATCGAATGATCCTGTTACTATTACGGCAGGTAACTCGGTTTCCTGCAACGCAGGCGCTCCAAATTATTATCATACTGATAACAGTTATTACCGTGCTTTTAAGATGTCTGATTTCGGAATTACACAGGACTTCACTGTATCCGCAGTTGAGATCGGTATTGAACAGGCTACCGGCAACACCGGTTCCCAGCCGATCGAATGTAAGCTGTATACTACCAGTTCTACTTTTCCGGCCGGTTTCCCGGGTTCTTTAACCCAGATCGCCTCGGTTAGTGAGAATATTCCTGATCAGAATCTTACTCTCTATTCTTTTAATGTTTCGGGTCTCGTTCCTGCCGGTACCAACCAGCTGGTTGTTGAGGTCCATGCTCCTGACGGACAGACTACGCTGAATACTTTCTTCATCGGCTCCAATGCCGGCGGTGAGAGCGCTCCTTCATACCTGAAGGCGGTTGACTGCAGCATTACTAATCCTGTAACTACCGGCTCTATCGGGTTCGGTACAATGAATATCGTAATGAGTGTTACAGGGAGCGAGAACGTTCCAGTTGAATTGTCATCTTTCAACGCATACGATGTACGCGGCCAGGTAAATATTGAATGGTCGACTTCAACAGAAACTAATAACCGCGGTTTCGAGATCCAGAAATCGGCTGACGGACAGAATTATAATACAGTCGGATTTATAAAAGGTCATGGTACATCTACCGAAGCTCATTCTTACAACTTTGTTGATAAGAACGTAGTTAACGGTACAGTTTCCTACAGACTGAAACAAGTCGACTTCAACGGCGCTTTTGTTTATTCAGATGTTGTTACTGTTAATGTTGATGCTCCTGCCACCTACCAGCTTTCACAGAACTTCCCGAATCCTTTCAACCCGACAACCCAGATCAGCTTTGCTCTTCCGGTTGACGCCGGCGTTAAGATTTCGGTTTACAACGCGCTGGGACAGGAAATGTCTAAGGTAGTTAATAATACTTTCACAGCAGGCAGCCATACTATAAATTTCAATGCTTCTAACCTTTCAAGCGGTCTTTATTTCTATACGCTTGAGGCTAAGGGTGTTGATGGTTCGAGCTACCTGATGAGTAAGAAAATGATGTTGATGAAGTAAGGAATTGGCGGATTAGCGGATTTGCGAATTTAGCGAATTGAGCGAATTGAGCGAATTAGCGGATTTGCGAATTGAGCGGATTATAAGCCCCGGCGGAAGTCGGGGTTTTTTTTGAGCGGATTGAGCGAATTAAGGGAATTAAGCGAATTTAGCGGATTGAGCGAATTAGCGGATTAGCGAATTGGCGAATTTGCGAATTGAGCGAATTGAGCGGATTAGCGAATTTGCGGATTGAGCGAATTAGCGAATTAGCGAATTTGCGAATTAGCGGATTTGCGAATTAAGCGGATTAGCGGATTAAGCGGATTGAGCGAATTAGCGGATTAGCGAATTGAGCGAATTAGGGAATTTGCGAATTAAGCGGATTAGCGAATTTCCTTTTTACTTTTTCCTTTTTACTTGGTATACCTTTTACTTTTTCCTTTTTCCTTTTTTCTTGGTTTTGCTTTTTCTTTTTACTTTTGCCTTTTTACTTTTTACTTGGTTTACCTTTTACCTTTTACCTTTTACTTTTTACTTTTTACTTTTTACTTGACTCCTGTGTTATTTCTCACGCAATTCTTTGCCTCTCTTTTCTATATTCCATCGTCAAATTGTGACTAAAAAGGTAATCATTTTTCAATATTTTTAATCTGGCCAGTTTGCCGGTACGGGTGGACAGGGCTCCTATAAATGAATAGCATAACCGGTATAGACTATAAAACTCTATTCGATTTTAACCCTCTCCCGGTTATTATCTTCGATCCTGAAACTTTTCAGATCCTTGAGGTTAACTCTGCGGCTTCTGATCTCTACGGATATTCACGCTCAGAAATGCTGAAACTCAGGCTGGCTGACCTTTTTTATGATACTTCGCTTAACGAAATAAATAACCCCGACAGCCTTAACGGGGGTTCGCGTGTTTATCACCGAAAAAAGGATGGGACAAAATTTCCTATTACTGTAAAGACGAAGGATGCTTCGTTCAATAATAAGCCTGTCCGTATCGAAACAATTATTCCTGCTATACCTGAGCCCGCGATCGATTACCTCCGCATTCTTTTCAGCTCCATTATTGAATCGTCTGATGATGCCATTATAAGCAAGGACATGGACGGCGTGATCCTTAGCTGGAATAAAGGCGCCGAAAAAATGTATGGTTATAAGGCTGAAGAGATAATTGGCAAAAATATCGACAGTATTGCTCCTCCCGATAAAAAGGATGAGATCAGAGATATAATGATGACCCTTAAGAAAGGGGATCGCTACGATCATTATGAAACGAGAAGACAAACGAAGGACGGCAGGATACTCTGGGTCTCTATTACTGTCTCTCCACTGAAGAACCTTGCAGGGAAAATAATCGGCGCTTCTGCAATTGCCAGGAATATTACCAGGACAAAAGAAACGATGGCGCGGCTGGAGGAGAATGAGGTCATCTTTAAACACCTGATTGAGAATCTTTCCGAAGTGTTCTATGTAAGTAATCCCTTTGTCCCAGAGATTCTCTATATGAGCAACGCCTACCAGGAGGTTTTCGGTGAACCAGTGCATAATATTTATGAGAATCCTGGCACCTATCTCAATTTTATAGTTGAAACGGATCGGTGGAAAGCTAAAACGGCGATAGTCAACCAAATGAAGGGAATGGCTACTGATAATATTTACAGGATAAAGAGAGCTGATGGGAAGATGAAATTTCTTCGTGAACGTACCTTTCCTGTTAAAGATGCGTCGGGCAGGGTTACCAGGGTGATTGGTATTGCCGATGATATTACCGAAAGGATTGAGACGGAAGGTAAGCTTAGAAGGAATGAGTACCGTTACCGAAGTATTTTTGAATCTACTGCTGTGTCGATGTGGGAGACAGATGATGCCGATGCCGTGAAAATGCTCGATGCGCTGAAGGCGGCCGGTGTGGAGAATTTCAGGAAATATTTCAATGAGCATCCTGAATTTGTAGTTGCCTGCTTTCACAAAATTCACATGGTTGACGCCAACCCGCGCACGGTGATTATGTTAAAAGCTCGTAATAAACAACACCTGATTGACAACCTTTCGCAAATTTTTACGGATGATTTTATTAATAAGTTTTCTGAGCTGCTTGTCGTCAGGGCTAACGGCGGGAAACATTTTGATACTGAATACGAATTGAAAACTTTCAACGGTGAGACAATCCACGTTTATTCTATAACTAATTTCCCGGAAGAAAATTCTCCTTACAGGTATACTATCGCCAGTCTGGTGGATATAACAGAGCGTAAGAATACCGAGCGTGCACTCTCTGAGAGCGAGCAGCGGTTCAGAACTATGGCGGATACCGCCCCGGTGATGATATGGACGACGGGAATCGATCACCTGTTCTATTATTTTAATAAGCCGTGGCTCGATTTCAGGGGAAGAACAATCGACCAGGAGCTCGGCGAAGGATGGATGCAGGGTATTCATCCTATAGATAAATCGGCCTTCAGGAATGCTTTTGAGAGGGCTTTCACAAACAGGAATGAGTTTCGTTTTGAGTTCCGCCTTTTAAGAAGTGACGGGAAGGACCGATGGCTTCTTACACACGGCGTTCCGCGGTATTCGGTGGATGGAACGTTCCAGGGCTATATCGGGTCTGCTGTCGATATTACTGAACGAAAAGCCGACGAAGTTGAACTTTCTAAAGCTCTCGTCAGTGAGCAGAGAGCTTTGTTCCGCGCTGAAGAGGTTCAGTCCAAACTTAGATATCTCGCCGAAGGAAGCTATATTCTTAACTCATCCCTTGATTATACGGAAACTATCACGTCGCTTGCACAGCTGCTTACTCCTGCTGTGTGCGACTGGTTTGCAGTGGATCTGGTGAAGGGCGAAGGGATCGAACGTCTTATTGTTTATCATAAAGATCCTGAAAAAATACGGTTTGCACACGAGCTTCAGGATAAGTATCCTCCGAAAATGGATGAACCGTCAGGCGTGCCGAATGTTATCCGCACCGGTAAATCGGAGCTGTATTCTGAACTGAGTGATGAGTTCCTGCGCAGGTCGATAAAGGATAAAGAGCTTTACCTGATCTTCAAAAATCTCGGAATCAGGTCGATCATGATCGTGCCTCTGGAAGTGCGCGGAAAGGTGCTCGGAGCCATTACTCTCTGCACAACCGAATCCGGTAAAAATTATGGAGAGGATGATCTCAGGTTTGCCGGGGATATTGCTAATCGGGCGGCGATGGCTATAGATAATGCTTCACTATTCAGGCAGATAGGCGAATTGAATACTAACCTGGAGACAACAATACGGCTTCAGCAGCAGGAGATTAAATATCGGAAAAAGATTGAGCGGGATTTGAGGGAATCCGAGGAGAGGTTTAGACTGATAACAGAGAATTCAAATGATTTTATTTCGCTCCTGGATGAAAATGATATATTTATTTATGCTAACCCCGCGCTTGTAAGAGAACTTGGCTACCGTGGGGATGAACTGATCGGCAAATTTAGTCCTAACGACTTTGTGCATGAAGAGGACCGCAGCCTCCTGCTGGAATATAAACGTCAGCCTATAATAGAGATTCGCTTCAAAAAACGGGACGGCGGGTTTGTATGGGTGGAGAGCAGCAGCCTTAAAGTGAATTATCATGGCAAACAGGTAACTATCAGGATTTCCCGTGATATTACTGAGAGAAAACGTATTGAAATAGAAAGGATCAAGCTCTATAGTCAGCTGGAAATGCAGCGCATAAGGATCGACAACCTGATTGCAAACGTTCCCGGGGTTGTGTGGGAGATTTACGGAGAACCGGGTTCTCCTGAACAGAAGGTTTCTTTTATCAGTAAGTATATTGAAAAACTTCTGGGTTATTCCCTGGATGAATGGAAAAACAACCCGGGGTTCTGGACTGCAGTGATGCATCCCGATGATGTTGAACGCGCGATTCAAAATTCGCGGATACAGTACAGGGAAGTCCGGGCGCTTACGGACAGATTCAGGTGGATTGCGAAGGATGGTTCTGTATTGTGGATAGAATCGCAGTCGAACTGTATTTGTGATTCTGATAGTAAGGTAATTGGACTCCGTGGTGTTAATATCGATATCACCGAACAGATAAAATTTGAACAGAAGCTAAGCGCTTCCCTGAAGGAGAAGGAGATACTCCTTAAAGAGATACACCACCGCGTGAAGAATAATATGCAGGTGATTTCCAGTCTGCTTAGCCTGCAGTCGAAGACCATACCCGATAGGCATACGCAGGAGATATTTAATGAAAGCAGAAACCGGATAAGGTCGATGGCCCTGATACATGAAAAGCTATATCAGTCTAAAAACCTCTTCAATATTGATTTCAACAATTATGTAACAGACTTGCTGAATAACCTGATGATATCGTACGAATTAAGAGGAAGTGACATTGAAACGAAGGTTGACATAAAGAATATTTCGTTTGATATCAATAACGCGATTTCACTAGGACTGATTATAAACGAGTTGGCATCCAACGCGTATAAACACGCCTTTAAAGGACGCCGCCACGGTGAGATCCTCGTATCGATTCATAAATTAGAGAATAATGACACCGGGGAGGAACTTAATAAAGGTGATAGCACACGGTATGAGTTGATTGTAAAGGATAACGGGGTAGGACTTCCGGAAGGGGATTACCGCAAGAACGATTCGCTTGGACTGCAGCTAGTTGAAACCATTATCGATCAGTTCGATGGAAAATTGGAGATGTTCAATGCAGACGGCACAACCGCCCGCGTAACCTTCGCCGACTAATTTCCTGCTGCCTCACTTTTTACTTTTGCCTTTTTCCTTTTTCCTTGATTTTTCCTTTTTACTTTTTACTTGGTTTACTTACCCTCCTATCCTCAATCCAACCATTTAACCATTTAACAATTTTCCTTGCTTTTCACTTTTTACTTTTGCCTTTTTCCTTTTTACTTGTTACTTGTTTTATCCTTTCCTTTTTCCTTTTTACTTTTTATTATTTCCTTAAATTTACTTTTTACTTTTTCCTTTTTACTTTTTCCTTGAATTTACTTTTTCCTTTTTACTTTTTATTATTTCCTTAAATTTACTTTTTACTTTTTACTTTTTACTTTTTACTTTTTCCTTGAATTTACTTTTTCCTTTTTACTTTTTACTTTTGCCTTGAATTTACTTTTTCCTTGAATTTACTTTTTCCTTTTTACTTTTTACTTTTTCCTTGATCTATGCATATACAAAAGTTAATCGACGTCAATCCCGACCCCATTATTATTGCAGAACGGGGGACAGGGCGTATTATTTACATCAACCTCGCATACAGCAGAAACTTCCTTACCGCGAACCGGAATCCCGCAGTATCGAATACAAATAATGGCGCCACCCTATTCGATCTTATCCCCCCTTCGGAAAAGGAGAAGCTCTCAGCTTTACTGAAGGGTGAGTCCCCGTCCGGCAGTTTTCATTTCGAAACTGATAACGGCACTTCTTTTACACGGAAACTTTACTGCAACGACTTCAGCAGCGGAATGATCATTATCTCCTTTAAGACCGATGATTCATCCTCCATGCTTCAGATGCTGGAAAGACTTAAGAAGGGTGAAGATAATTACTACAAGCTTTTCGACGAAAATTGGAACATTATCCAACGTTTCCGGTTAATAGCCGAGAATACCAGCGAGCTGATTTCTATGGTTTTGGAGGGTCGTTATCTTTATATAAGTCCATCTTACGAAAAAATCTTCGGTTATTCTCTTGATGAAATTCAAGGGATGGGTCCAAAGGCACTCGTTCATCCTGATGATCTGATACTGCTCAAGAACTGGCAGACCAAAGGCATGGTGGAATTCCGTGTGCGCCATAAGTCGGGCGGGTATCTCTGGATTGAGGGGGAAAGTTTCGTACTGCCCGGCGATCCGGTGATATCGGTTGGCATTGCCCGTGATGTAACCAAACGTAAATCCGCCGAAGATGCCTTGAAGGACAACGAGGAAAGATATCGGATGCTGTTTGAAAGAAATCCTCTGCCGATGTTCGTTTATGATGAAGAGACTTATAATTTCCTCGCGGTGAATGAGTCGGCCGTTGAACATTACGGCTATACCAGGGATGAGTTGATGAAAATGACGATAATGGATATTCGTCCTGAAGAAGATATCCCTGCACTTATCAACGTATTTAAAACACAGGGCAGGGGAATGAAACGGTTTGGTATTTGGAGGCATACACTGAAGAACGGAGTTATCATAAGTGTGGACGTAACTACCCATTCCATCAACTTCAACGGACGGCCCGCCAGGATTGTACTTGCCGATGACGTTACCTCAAAGGTGAAAGCCGAGAACGCTCAGAGAGAGAGTGAAGAAAAATATCGCATGATAGTTGAGAATGCCAACGAAGGGATTCTGCTGGTAAATAAAGATCAGCAGATAACTTTTGTGAACGGGAAACTTGCCGGAATAGTGGGAATGCAGGTAGAGGAAATAGAAAATAGTCCGGTTATGAACTTTGTGTTTGATGAGGATATCGGTAAGGCGGAAAAATATGTGAGGGAAAATGCCGCGGGTTCCCGTGAAACTTTTCAGTTCAGGCTTAAGCACAGCGATGGGTCGGAGCGATGGGTGATGGTGAATGCCGTGCCGATATTTGATGAGGGGAACGATTATGCGGGGGGACTCGCACTCATTACCGATGTTACTGCCCACAGAAAAGCTGAAGCGGAATACCACCGGCTTAATGAGCTTCTTCGTTCACTTATAAATTATTCTCCGCTCAGTATAATTATTCTTGACGGGAATGGAAATACGGAATTGTGGAACCTTGCCAGTGAAAAGATGTTCGGCTGGAGCAGCGATGAGGTGATCGGAAAACCGGTGCCGTTCGTACCTGAAGACTCAGCTGCGGAACATAAATCTCTCCGCGATACCATTATGAGGGGAGAGAGCTTCACCGGAAGGGAAGTGGTCCGTTTGAGAAAAGATGGAAAAAAAATAATTGTGAGTATTGCGGCCGCACCGCTGCTGGATTCAAATCATCATCCTATGGGTATCTCATCCTTCCTTATTGATGTTACAGAAAAAAAGAAATCTGAAAAGGAAAGGGAGAAGCTGTTCAAACAGATTACCGCGGCGCGCAACAGGCTGAAGATACTTTCGTCACGGCTTATAAGCGTGCAGGAAAGCGAGAAGCGAAATATTTCGAGGGAACTCCACGATGAGATAGGACAAATGCTTACAGCAATAAAGATCGACGTTCAGAGGATTAAGGACGGCGACAATCACGATGAGGCGGCAGAGCTTGCGGATGACTGCACCAGGCTGGTTGAAAATACAATTTCTGTGGTGAGAAACCTTTCACTGGAATTGCGTCCAGCTATGATTGATGATCTCGGGTTGGAGGCTTCGCTCCGGTGGTACCTCGATAAGTTTCACCAGAGAACGGGCATTGAGGTGAAAACAGGGATTAAAAAAATCCCTAACGAGCTTCCGCCCGAGTGCGCAATTAATATGTTCAGGATATGCCAGGAGGCACTTACAAATATTGCAAAACACGCCGAAGCTGGTTATGTTAAGGTATCGTTAAATCAGAATAAAAGTTCCATTATTCTGACCATTGAAGACGACGGAAAAGGATTCGATACACAAAAAGCTTTGAACCGGGCTGCTGCAGGTAAGAGCCTGGGACTGATAAGTATGCAGGAGAGGGCCGAACTTCTCGGCGGAGGATTCTCTGTTAAATCAACAAAAGGTTCGGGAACTGTTTTAACGGCAAGCTGCCAGGTAAAAATTTAAATGGATCCAACCAGGGTTATTTTAGCTGACGATCATAAGCTCGTCAGGGCGGGGATAAGGTCTTTACTTGAAAATTCCGACGGAGTGGAAGTTGTAGGCGAGGCGGGCGACGGTCGTGAAGCCGTTAAGCTTACTGGGAAGCTTAAACCTGACATTGTTTTTCTCGATATCGCAATGCCCGAGCTGAACGGACTACAGGCCGCGGAAATGATCAAGAAAGACTATCCCGATGTTGCGGTGGTTATTCTCTCGATGTACCTCGATGAGGAGTATGTGCTGCAGGCATTAAAGGCCGGCGCTTCGGGTTACCTGCTTAAGGATTCTGCACCGAATGAGCTCCGGCTGGCGCTCGATACGGTTAAGGAGGGGAAAGTTTATATTAGTCCCGCCATTCCACGCAAGATGATTGATGAATACAAAGAGCGCCTGAAGCATGCATCCTCACCAGAAAAAGTGTTGGAAAAGAAAGATGAGCTTTCTTCCCGCCAGAAAGAAGTACTGCAGCTCATCGCTGAAGGGAATTCCACCAGGGAAATTGCGGAGAAGCTTTTCATCAGCATCAAGACCGTAGAAACCCACCGCTCCCAGATAATGAAAAAACTCGACATCAAAGACATCCCCGGGTTGGTAAGGTATGCGATGAAGAGAGGGATTATCAAGTAAAAAGTAAAAGGTAAACCAAGGAAAAAGTAAAAAGTAAAAAGTAAAAAGTAAAAAGGAAAAGGTAAACCAAGGAAAAAGTAAAAAGTAAAAAGTAAAAAGTAAAAAGGAAAAGGTAAACCAAGTAAAAAGTAAAAAGTAAAAAGTAAAAAGTAAAAAGGAAAAGGTAAACCAAGTAAAAAGTAAAAAGTAAAAAGTAAAAAGTAAAAAGGAAAAGGTAAACCAAGGAAAAAGTAAAAAGTAAAAAGTAAGAAAGGAAAAGGTAAACAAGGAAAAAGTAAAAAGGAAAAAGTAAAAAGGAAAAAGGAAAAGGTAAACCAAGTAAAAAGTAAAAAGTAAAAAGCAAAAGGAAAAAGTGAAAGGTAAACCAAGGAAAAAGTAAAAAGGCAAAAGGAAAAAGTGAAAGGTAAACCAAGTAAAAAGTAAAAAGGCAAAAGGAAAAAGTGAAGAAGAAGGAAGAAGGAACAAGGAAAAAGTTATAGGTAAACCAAGGAAAAAGTAAAAAGGCAAAAGGAAAAAGTAAAGCAAAGGGAATACAATGGGAGAAAATGAACTTCAAAAAAGACTATTTGAATTCGGTGTGCATGTTTTAAAATTCCTTCCAAAGCTGCCGGATACCCCTGAATTCAGAATGATAAGATTTCAATTAGCTAAAAGCTGTACTTCTTCAGGAGCTAATTATGAAGAGGCGCAGGCCGGCTCATCATTAGCCGATTTCAATCATAAAGTACATATTTCTTTAAGAGAAATGAGGGAATCAGCTTATTGGATGAAAATAATTGCTGCTTTGCTTAATGAAACAAGTTGTATGAAAGAAATAATGCTTTTAAATAACGAAGCAGAACAACTCCGTAAAATCTTGGGATCAATTGCTGTCAAGACAAGTTCAAAGACAAAAGCCAATTGCAAAAAGTAATACTTTACTTTCTTTTTCCTTTTGCCTTTTCTTCTGAATTTACTTTTTACTTTTTACTTTTTACTTGAAAATCAGGTTTCCCCTGATTGCCTCCCTTACCCTCATCCCTTAAGTTAGAATCATTGAAATAATTCATTCGCAGGAGATTAAGGAGTGTCGGTTGCGGGTTTTACTGGTTGACGATAACGAAGATTTTCTGAAGACTCTTGTCAGGTTTGTCGCCACATTTCCCGGTGTAGAAATAGCCGGAAAGGCCCCTTCGGGCGAGGAAGCAGTAAAATTGTGCGGCAAACTTAAACCTGATCTCGTGCTGATGGATGTTAAAATGCCGGGATTGAGCGGTTTTGAAGCCGCCAGGATTATTAAATCTCTGGACAATCCCCCAAGAATTCTGCTCTTATCATTTAATGACCATCCTGAATACAGACTTGAAGCGGTTAGCTCAGGGGCAGATGGCTATTTGTCAAAGGCTGAAATAAGTTCGGGGCTGCTCCGGCAGATCTCCTCTATATTCTCTATAAATTCCGGGGCCGCCTCATAATATAAAATTAAACGTCTCCGTGTTCTTTAATATTGTTGGATCATCGAAAAAAAAGTGCCCTCTTCTTTTAGAAGATCCAGATCTTGCGGACAAAGGACCGGCGACGTTTTATTTATCTGACATCCGATTTTTAATTACCGATATAATTTTTTATAATTTTTACTAACTCCAGGTATTCCACGTTACAGATGAAACCTGAGCTCATTACTAAAAGCAGCCGTATGCCTGTTGTAACGGCATTAATCTTGCTGTTTTTTATCACCGTACTGACGGCGGGGTATTTCATTTCTATTAACCAGCCCGGGATCACGGGCGCACTGGTTATCATAATCGCGGGACTAATTATTTCAGGAGCATCCCTGTTTGGCCTTTTATGGCATAACAGGCAGGTAAATCTTTATAAGCGGCTTTACCGTGAGCAGCTGGATAAACCGAATGTAAACCCGGAACTTATCAGGGCTGAGAAAAAGTTTAAAAGCCTGATCGAAAATAACTCTGACGTAATTGCACTCCTTGACGCTAAAGGGTATATTATGTATGAGAGCCCGTCAATTGAGCGTGTAATGGGATTTACACCCGAAGAATTGATAGGGTCTCATTCATTTGACCTGCTGCATCCCGAAGAGACAGAATACGTAAGGGATCTGCTGCAGGAAATACTTTCTGTACCGGGCAAACATCTGCAAGTGGTTATAAGAGCCCGCCATAAAAACGGCAGTTGGAAATGGCTGGAGGTTGACATCCAGAACCGGCTTGAGGATGAAGCAGTAAACGCAGTGGTCCTTAACTACCGTGATGTTACGGAGCGTATTGCTTCTGAGCGGAATCTTGAGAAGAAGATAAAGGAGCGTACACGCGAACTTGAGTCCGTAAATAAAGAGCTTGAGGCATTTGCTTATTCTGTCAGCCACGACCTCCGTGCTCCCCTCAGAAGTATCGACGGGTTCAGCCAGGCTCTGGTTGAGGATTATAATGACAGGCTTGACGATACGGGCCGCGATTATCTTGCACGGGTGCGTGCTGCCAGTCAGCGTATGGGCAATCTGATTGATGATATTCTTTCTCTCTCCCGCATTACACGCAAAGAACTTGAAGTAACAGAAGTTGACCTTAGTGAACTGGTTGTTTCTATTACCGGGGAACTTAATAAGATTGCTCCGGAACGAAAGGTTGAGTTTATTATCCAGAAAGGTCTACGGGCAAAAGGCGACAGGATCCTGCTCCAGGCTGCACTTAATAACCTGCTGGAGAATGCTTATAAGTTTACTTCAAAAAAGGAAGAGGCAAGGATTGAGTTTGGGTGCAGTAAGGAAAATAACAGGACAGTCTGCTTTGTTAAGGATAATGGCGCAGGGTTCGACATGAAGTATGCCGGGAAGCTCTTCTCACCGTTCCAGCGCCTGCATCACGCTGATGAATTCTCCGGAACCGGGATAGGACTTGCAAACGTGCAGAAGGCTATACGCAGACACGGCGGGGAGGTATGGGCAGAATCCGAAAAAGATAGAGGAGCCGCTTTCTTTTTTACATTAAATGAAAAATATATAAGGCTTGAATGAAAAAGAAAAACGTTCTGCTTGTTGAAGATAATCCCGACGACGTGCAGCTTACTCTGAGGGCCTTCAGAAAGAATAATATTGCCAACGATTTCATCGTTCTTGAAGATGGACAGGAGGCAATCGATTACCTGTATGCCAATGGAGAATATAAAGACAGGGATATTTCTGATCAGCCCAGCATTATTCTTCTCGACCTTAAACTCCCTAAAATTGATGGTATTGAAGTGCTGCGCAGGATTAAGGCTGACGAAGTGCTCAGGCTGATCCCCGTTATTATTCTGACTTCCTCACGTGAGGAACAGGATCTCCTGAACAGCTACTCGCTCGGGGCGAACAGCTATATAAGGAAGCCTGTGGATTTTAATGAGTTCATGGAGGTGTCGAAGCAGATGGGTCTTTACTGGTTGAAGCTGAATTCATCATATGAGGATATTGATTAAACAGGAATGTGAAGTAAGTAATCAGGAGTCGAAAGGAAGTAGTAAGAAGCATGGATAAGGAAAACTCTGAAGTCGAAATATTTATCCTGGAGGACCAGGCAAGCGATTATGAATTGGTATTGCTTGAACTTAAAAGATCGGGCCTTAACTGCAGGTACCGTCATGCAAAATCCAAAGAAGATTTTATAAATGGCTTGAATGATCAAATCGATATTATTCTGGCCGATTACAACCTGCCGCAGTTTACCGCGTTGGATGCACTAGAGATACTGAAGGAGAGAAATTTAAAGATACCGTTTATTCTTGTAACAGGTACCCAGACGGAGGAAGTTGCCGTTGATTGTATGAAACTTGGGGCCGACGACTATATCCTTAAGGCGAATCTTACAAGACTTCCGACTGCAATAGAGCACGCTCTGCATAATAAAAAAATTGAGGCTGAGAAAGAGAAAGTTCTGCAGGAATTGGAGAAATCCGAGAATAAATTCCGTTCGCTGTATGAATCAATGCCCTTTCCCGTAATTATTTACGATCCCGAAACCTTTGAAATCTTTGAGGTAAATGAAGCCGCTACAAATCTTTACGGGTACTCCAAAGCGGAGTTTGCCTCTAAAAACCTGGTTGATATAAGGCATGTTAGTGAGGTCGATAAGCTTCATAAAAAGGAGCAGATGTATTACCCCGACCGTGCGAGCTACCTGGGTGAGTGGAAGCATATTAATAAATGGGGTGAAGAATTTATAGTGGAGATAAGTAATTATCCAGTCATTATTGCAGGCAGAAGTGCCCGCGTTTCGATTATAAATAATATAACGGAAAGAAAAAGAACTGCCGAGGCTCTTCTCCGCAGTGAAAGAAAGTACCGTTCAATTTTCAATGAAGCCCCGATTGGTATTAGCAACGTTGATGCTTCAGGGAAAATGGTTAATGTGAATAAGTCATTTGCGGAAATGCTCGGTTATACAAGAGAGGAAATGTTTAATCTTTCGATGTTTGAGGTAACTCATCCCGATGACAGGACAGTGAATAAAAACCAGCTGAGCGAACTTGTCTCGGCTAAAATTAAAAGTATTAAGATAGAGAAGAGATACCTGAAGAAATCAGGCGAACTTCTATGGGCTAACGTCACTATTACAGCAGTTTATGATGATGCCGGAAAATTTTTGTATACTATTTCAATGATTGAGGATATTACCGAAAGAATACTGCACCAGACCGCCCTCAGAGAGAGCGAAGAGAAGTACCGCGATCTTACTGACTTTCTGCCGCAGATTGTTTTTGAGACTGACGAAAAAGGCCGGCTGATTTACGTGAACAGACAGGGAGCGGACTCCATGGGGTATGACAGGGAGTATGTTGAGAGAAGACCGGAGGTGCTTTCTTTCGTTCATCCTGATGACAGGAACGATGCAATGGTCAGGATGAAAGCAATTTTCAGCGGTGCTGAAAACAGGGGTAAAGAAATTAGAATGCTCCGTCGTGATGGGAGAGAAATTCAAAGTATTATTTATTCTTCGTCTGTGTGGAAGGGAGATAAAATAATCGGGATGCGCGGAATCATCGTCGATGTTTCCGAACGGAAGAAGATGGAAGAGGATTTGAAGGAAGCGAAGGAACGGGCAGAAGAGATGAATAATCTTAAATCGATATTTTTGGCAAATATGAGTCACGAGCTCCGTACCCCCATGATAGGCATACTCGGTTATTCTCAGATGATCCTGGAGGATGTAAAGGATCCTGAGATAAAACAGATGGCCGGAACTGTAGTTAGGAGCGCCAACAGGCTTACGGATACACTTAACCTGATACTCGACTTGTCTAAGATCGAAGCGAATAAGATCGACCTTCGTCATCATGATGTTAATATTACCCGCAGTATTGAGGAATCGGTAAATCATTTCAAAGCTGCCGCTGAGGAGAAGGGACTTAAGTTAAAGTTCAGAACACCCCATCCCGGTGTTATCTCCAGGCTTGATGAAAGACTGTTCTCACAGGTGCTGGGAAACCTCATCAATAATGCCGTAAAGTATACGGATAAGGGCACTATTGATGTCGACCTTGCCGTGAAAGGTGAAGATGCTGTTATCAGGGTGAAGGATACAGGCATCGGTATTTCGGAAAAGAATATTGATATTATATTTGAGCCCTTCCGCCAGGTGAGCGAGGGCTATAACAGGAGGTTTGAGGGTACGGGACTCGGATTAACGATAAGTAAGAAGTTTATTGAACTGATGAATGGAACTATACATGTTGAAAGTGAAGTTAATAATGGATCGGTGTTTACGGTCAGATTTCCATATGTAAGTATACAGGAAGACTATAAAATGATTCAGACTAAGGAAACGGGTGACGGCGAGGTAAAGAAAAGGGCGAAAAAGAGGAATACACAACTTCTGCTGGTGGAAGACGATAAGATAAATGTCGATGTTATTAATATGTTTCTGCGCGACTACTGCCATGTGGATCATTCACCATCCGCTCTTGAAGCTTTAGAAATGGTGAAATCAAGAAAATACGATGCTATCCTGATGGATATAAACCTTAAAGGTATGTCCGGCCTGGATGCGGTTAAGTATATTCGCCAGATAGATGATTATAAAGAAACACCGGTAATAGCGGTAACGGCTTACGCGATGCCGGGCGACAGGGAACGATTTTTAAGCCAGGGCTGTTCTCACTACCTCGCCAAACCGTTCAGCAAGAAAGAGTTGATAGAACTACTGGAAACGATACTAAACTAAAGTAAAAAGGAAAAAGTAAAAAGGAAAAAGGAAAAAGGAAAAAGTAAAACCTGTCTGCCGGTAGGCAGGAATAAAAGTGACTTGTTGAACCTTTCCCATTTTCCTAGAACAATACTTTTGCCTTTTTCCTTTTGCCTTTTTCCTTGACTTATTCCACTCCATGGCAGTCTGTGCACGTAAGGTCCTGGATGTCTTCACCGAGGTCCACAGGGTGCTGGAATGACAGTCCGTCAAGCTTTACCATCGTGGTATCGTTGATCGTCTGTGCTATGATCGTATGACAAAGATTACAGTCCTTCGATAATACCTTCCCGTTCTCGTCTTTATGTTCGCCGTCGTGGCACCTGAAGCATCCGCTGTAATACATATGCCCGATATTATTGGGATATTTCTTCCAGCTTACATTCATTGAAGGGAAGTAGTTGTTTTTGTAGATCTCTTGTATTGAGCGTATACTCTTATCTATCTTATTCTGGTTTGCATCGGGATAGTACTGTGCATAGAAATCTTTAACGTGTGTGTTGATGCTGTCCAGTGCAACTTCTTTATCGGTGTATGACTGTTCAAGGGCTTCCACGGCTGTGCTCTTTATGTACGGCAGTGTGGTATCGATACTGTCAATCGACATAAATTCGTTGACCATCCTGTTAGGCTGGTTGTATATGTGAGAAGGACGATTGTGGCAGTCGATACAGTCCATCTTTCTAAGCAGCCCCTCGTCTGACATCTTTTTTTCGTCAAACTTAACCTCGCCTTTGCTGTAAACGGTAACTTTGCCTGTTTCCCTGTTCTTCGCCCTGACCCAGTTGATGACCTGTCTTGACGAATCGGCTGCAAGGTAGGTTACCTCATTATCTATATTCATATGCCAGTGGATGCCGGTCTGCTTTGCGAGTATGCTGTTTCCGCCGCCCACCTTAAGGAGCATTGTAACACTGGAATGCGTGTTATCTTCATCAGAAAGGTAGTAATTGAAATCTACCTTCTTCTCGGCGAAGAAGTTTCCGGGCCAGTGGCACTGCTCGCAGGTTCCCTGGGCAGGACGCAGATTCCATATAGGTGTCGGTATCGGCTTCGAATACTTATTAAATAAAACAGAGTAAACCTGGTATGAACCTGATATCTTCGATTTAACAAACCATCCCGCTCCCGAACCGATATGGCACTGCACGCAGCCTACCCTCGAGTGAGGGGAGTTCTTGTAGGCAGTGAATTCGGGATTCATTACCTTGTGACAAATTGTTCCGCAGAACTGATCGGTCTCTGTGTACTCGTAGGCCTTGAAGCTTCCGAATGCTGTAAAAAAGAGCAGTAAAATAGTTCCAGTAGAAAATATGAGAAATGATCTTCTCTGCCTGGCATCGTTCAGGTCGAGCTTGGGCATACTTCTTTCTTCGAATGTACCTGCGTTTTTTCTCTTCCGCGCATTCCATATGCCTATGGCAATAAGTATTAGTCCTGCAATCAGGAAGATAGGAAGAATTATGAAGGTTATAATCCCGGCATATGCATTGGGCTCCGGGGTGAAAGCTTCAACGACTGTTAGAAAAAGAATGAGACCAAAACTAAGAAGGGCGAGCGCAGCGCCGATAAAAGTGGTTGTGTTGTAAAATGTATCGGGGAAGCGTTTGTTTTTCATAATACCTTGATGATTTATTATTATTTATAGGCGAAGATCATTGCGTAAATTATCCATACAATAATACTAAATCCCGTTGATAAAGCAATCCAACCGAATACCTTTATTGCCCTTATCACGATCGGCGGATAAGGCTCAACCATATACTGATCGAGTTTTCCGGTGCTTTGCAGTTTACCGTATTCGTCGGGTCTGTCTAATTTTAACTCTTCTACGGGCATTCGACCTGAAAATATAACAATATCCATGGGAAATTTCTCGGGTCTCAGATGAGTATTAAAAAAATGTACGGTGAATATAAAACCGGTTGCAAGCAGCGCTTCATCACTATGAATAATGGTCGCTACATTTATGAACCAGCCCGGGATGAACCTTGTGAAGAATTCGGGCATCCATAATGAGAGTCCTGTTGAACCGATAACAAATATTCCCCAAAAGACTGCAAAGTAGTCAAATTTTTCCCAGTAGGTCCATCTTCCGTATTGCGGTCTTTCGCCCATACCCAGGAACCATTTCATTGAACCGACGAAATCCTGCCAGTCCTTTTTGTTGAACATAAGTCCCTTTGGATCGAAGATCATCCCGAAGAAAGATTTATTTTCCTTCTTCTTCTGAATGAAGAGATCTGTTATGTGGCTGATAAATACACCAAACATAATGACGGCGGCGAACCTGTGGATGAAACCGGCGCTCTCAAATCCTCCGAGCATATGTGAGAGGACTCTTGCCCATCCGGTGTAAGAAAATTTCAGCGTCATTCCTGTAAGGGCAAGACTGAGGAAGCTAACGATCATAAGTATGTGCAGAACACGGTTTAACCTAGTAAACCTCTGGTACTGCATTTTACCGTTTCCGTTTTTTATACCATTCATATTCAACTCTCAGTATTATCTTTGTTTGCCGGGTTATTCGTTTCATTCTCAGCCTTCTCAGCATCAGCCAGTCTCTGCTTTAGCTGTCTACGGTATTGGAGAGAGCGGGGAAGCCACAGCAGCGTATGAACTCCGGCTATGAAGAATGTTCCTACGAGCAGTCCCGTCATTCCCCAGAACGACCAGAACAGCCATGGATATTTTTCAGGATCATGATGCGTTGCGTGTGTGAAGTATCCCGCGAACTGGCGTGTCGCTGTTTCGTGACACTTCTGGCAGGTCTTAAGCACGTTGTTCCTGCTTAAGTGCGACTTTGGATCTGTTACTGGAAGTATATCGTGTGAACCGTGACAGTCATAGCACTTTGCCGTTTTGGAATATCCCAGCTGCGAAACCTTGCCGTGATAGGTATCGAAATAAGTTTTTGCGATTTCCTCGTGGCAGTTGCCGCAGGTATTCATTATTTCCATTCTGAATCCCGAAAGGTCCGTCCTTTTAATAGTATGAGCGGTATGACAGGTGTTGCATACAGGGAGCTTCTTGTCCGTTTTTGTAACAAGCGGCGAGTGAACGCTCTTGTTAAAGCTTTCCTCTATACCGAAGTGACAGTTCCCGCAGGTGTTTGCTATGTTGCCCGGGTAAATACTTGATGTAGTGTCTGAATGAGGCAGCTCATGGTGAGCAGTATGACAATCGGTGCATGTGGCGGTAACAGTGAGTCCGCTCTTCATGAGCCCTTTGCCGTGGATACTTTCGACGTAATTACTTATAATATCTTTTTCAGTACCCGTGTATCTTACTGCTGCTTCCTCGCCATCGCGGTGGCACTTAGCGCAGAGTGACGGTATATTGGTAGGGAACGAAGGCGATTTCGAATTTTTTCTTCCAAGAACTCCGTGGCCGCCATGGCACTCAGTACACGTGGGTGCATTATGATCATTTTTAGCAAAGAGCTGACCGTGCGTACTCGTTGAATATTCCTGTCCCACAGCCTCATGGCATTTGGAGCAGTCGACTTTCTGTGTTATACTGTCGCATGGTCTCACGTGTGAGGTATTTACTTCAGAATGGCACTGACTGCACGCGATCTGAGTATGCATCGAACCCTTAACTTCGTCATAATTTACGAATAGGGATCTTCCGTCTTTACTCGATTTAAGATCTTGTTTAGCGTGACAGGTGAGACAGTCGCTGTCGGCCATACCCTGGTCGTAGAAAACTTTTCTTGCCTTGTGGGGCTGGTGGCAGTCGACGCATGCCGGCAGCACATTTGCTTCTTTCTCCCATAATGCTCCTTTAATAACCTTCCGGTGTACCAATTCTATTTCGCTGTGACACTTTGCGCAGGTGGCGGCAATATTTCTCCTTGCGATAGATGACTTTGGATCGGTATGGGGAAGTATATCATGAGACGTATGGCAGGATACGCAGGTAGCTGTTACTGAAAGTCCTTTTTTCAGGAGGCCCTCGCCGTGAATGCTTTCGGAATAATTCTCGAGAATGTGAGATTCAGGTATATTCCTCTGAAGCTGTACCGGCGACCCTTCCTTGTGACACTTACCGCAAACGTAGGGAATGTTTATGGGGGCGACGTTTGATTTAGGGTTCTTTACAGGGATCATATCGTGTGAACCGTGACAGGTCTGGCAGGTTGGCGCCAGGTTATCGTGACGCGCTTTCGCTTTGCCGTGAAGACTCTTATCATAGTGCGACTGAATATCCTCGTGGCAGGTGTTGCATTTTGCCGGCTGGACATTTTCCGTATGAGGGAAATCGGTTCCTTCAAGATCCTGGTGGCACATTATGCATTCAACATCGGCGTGTACGGAATTGCCGAGCTTTTTTTCATCCACAAAGACAGAGAAAGAGTGACCGTTCTTTGTACCTTTCAGGGTGTTGTCGGCGTGGCACGTAAGACAGTCATCATTCGATTGGGCCTTAAGTGGAGTGTATGATGCAAGCAGGAGTATTATGGTTATGAATAATAGTTCAGAGGTAATTTTCAGGTACGACATAGTAATTCCCCGCACATAATCTGCAGTTATCATTAAAAATCATTTTTGAGCTAATACTTTTTATTTTTCTTCTTCTTCCTTTTCAGACTGACTCTGCTCTTCTTTAATTCTTTCGAGCTCTTTGGGATGTTCTTCTGCCATTTCTTCTTCAGAGATAGTTCCCTTAAGCCAGGCCAGGTTCATGGGGTAGATTTCAGGATTGAAGATCACAAAATAGAAGTGCCATACTACTATTGCGAGGAAGGCAAGCCATGCTTCATAGTAGTGAATAGTCCGTGCTATATCCCATCCAAGCTTTGTAAGCAATCCGATGAATGTATTATCGAACCACAAAATGAAACCTGTAACGGACATTACTATGGTTCCCCATACGAGTGCCCAGTATTCAGCTTTTTCAATATAACTGAAGCGGTCGAGTTTCGGTTTTACATTTGAGATTCCAAGGTTGTATTTGGCAACCCCGATCGCATCTTTCGCATCCTGCAGGATAGGGAGGAGGTCCTTCACCAGCTGCCTGCCGCGGTTAGTGAATGATATGTAGTATACATGGTAGAGACTTGCAGCTATCATAACAACAGCCGCTACTCTGTGGAGTATGCTGCGGTATTCAAATGCATCGCTGTTCAGGTCCCTTATATGTGATACCCACCATGCATCAGGGAATTTGAGCATAAAGCCTGTGATTACCAGGGTGAGGAAGCTGACAAGTAGTGCAACGTGCTGGATGCGTTCATTAACGGTCATTCGCAGGTAAAGGGCGTGACTGTGCTTTTCTTCGTGAATCAATCCTCTCTGCTTCATCTTCTTTATTTTGGCCTTCTTAATGAAATCGAAGACGTTATGCAGAAGCATAAAACCGATTGTCGAAACTATAAGTATAATATATATTGTTGCGATCCAATAGAGAACCGGTTCTTCCTGTTTGGTCATTATTAAATGGATCTTGCCCTTTGCGAAGTTCTGGTTTGCGCCGGGATGGCAGGTACCGCAGGTCTTGGCAAGGTTGGCTTTGTTAGTCATAGATGTCGGATCGCTTGACGGCTTAATGTTGTGAACGCCATGGCAGCTTGCGCAGTTTGCAACTACGGTTGACCCGCCTTTAAGTGCAAGTCCGTGGTAGCTGTCAACGTAAGTTTTAAATCTCTCCGAAGGTATGCCGTATTTCTCTGATAGTTTTACCGAACTGTGGCATGGGGAACAAACTTGTGAAGCGACGTTCTGGTAAGCAATGGGTGCATTGGGATCAGTGTGTTTCAGAATATTATGTTCGCCGTGGCAGCTGGTGCACGAAGGTGCGTCAGTAACACCTTTCTGAAGCAGAGCGGTACCATGTATACTTTCCCTGTACTGTGCGGAAATATCTGTATGACATTTACCGCAGGTAAAGGGAATATTAAACTTGTTTATAGATGATTTATCTGAAGTAGGAGCTTCAACATCGTGATGATTGTGACAGTTTATACAACTGGGGGCTTCTGCATTTCCATTTGAGAGCGCCGTTCCATGGACGCTATGTTCGTATGCTGTTATAAAACCTGCGGAAGGTGTTGTCTTGGCCCGGATTTTAGGATCGTCGAGATGACATGACAGGCAGAGTTTCTGCTGGTTTAGTTTAGTTTGAAGGGAGTTTTTACCTTTGTTTACAGATACTATCGAGCTTTGGTGACAGGATATACAATTGGGCGCACCTTCAACACCTTCCGCAAAACCTTTTCCATGTTCTGAAAGAACATATTTATCTTTTGCTTCCTTGTGGCAGCTGCCGCAGGATTCTACTAAATTCTTTTTGTTCCACTTAGCGTCCGGACCTGAAATCGATGACACATTATGTGTGCCATGGCAATTTTTGCATGATATGTCCGGGGTTCCGTTCGTTCCGTTTGCCTTTACCATCTGCGGATGGAATTTATGTATTACCTTTGCATCCGTATGACAGTTGAGGCAGTTGATAGGCTGAATGTTTTCTTTATGAGGAACTTCCTCAGGGTTAAATCCGACATGACACGATACGCATTTTAATTTGCCGTGAATGGAATGACTTAAGATATCCTGATTAACATAAAGGGATACTTCCTTTCCGTTCTTTTCCATGGTCATAGTGTCGTCACTATGACACATCAGGCAGTCATCGTTGGTTTGTGCATTAACGGGAACCGCTGTAAAGAATAAACTGACAATAATAAAAAAGAACAATTTGACGGCAGTAAATCTGTGTAGGAACATCTTCATCTCTGTATCAACTCAGTTTTGAATCTGCAGCCTGGCTGCGTATCGGTTAAAGTAATTTTAAGAACACTCATTAACTTGATTAAAAAAATCATGCCATTGAAAATGCGAAACCAAATAAAACAATTATCGACATTATAAAAAGCAAATAAAGTACTATATTCTTCATTTTATCAGTATCCTTAAATGAGTAACGTTTGTTCGATGGTCTTTTATTCAAACATAATACCAAAATATTAAAACCGTAAATAGTTGAAAAATTGAACATATTTTTGAATTTATTCTCAGGAATGGGAGTCCAGTGGGACAGGCCTTCGCAAATTGTAGAATGGAAAAAGCTTATTATTTGCCCGAAAAGCTTCTTTCTGATTGTATAGTGGGGAAATATCAGGGACTAGTGCAGCGTATATGAGTATAATATGTGCAGAGATCACAAATAGTGGGGTTGAAAGGTCGATCAGACCATTAAGGAGGCCATCTTCATGGTGACCTCATTCAAATCATATGGCTTGTAAAATATTGACGTCACGTACGGACGCAGAGAAGGCTCAATGTCTTTTGTCTTCTTATCAAAGACATATGTTATGATTACCGGGACATCCGGTTTCATTCCTTTAAGGTCCCTGCATAAATCGAGGATCTCTTTACCTGGAGCATCATCCAGTATGATCAGGTCGAAATCCGACGAACTTGTGAATGCCCCGATTGCTTTCAGGTTAGTAGTTGCTGTCACCGAATACGATTCCTGCAGGTACATAAGAAGGCTGTAGCAGAGATTGAAATCGTGACTATAAAATAATACGTTCTTCATTAACAATTTCTTATAAAAATTTCAGAGTCCCGCACGTGGGATTGGTATGGACAGGCTATAAACGTGCCAAATGACCCCTTTATAAGAAAATGATTCAAATTATTTAATTACAGCAGATTTGCACGTGAGGGTAAATTATTTCACCTGACTGATAAAGTGAGGTTTCTCGCAAATAAAAAGATGGATAAAATTGTTTTTCAACTAATGAGAATGGTATTTCAGGTTTTTATATCCAGCTCTTTTAATTTACGGTATAAAGTTGAGAGTCCCACCTGGAGCTCTTCGGCGGTTTTCTCCTTGCTAAACTTATTTTCACCAAGTGTTTTCAGTATAAGATCCTTCTCATAACGCCTGATCGCATCATCGAGCGATATTTTTCCGTAAATGTTGATTGGTGCGTCGTTAGGCTTGAATCCCAATGGAAGCTCTTTCAGTGTTATGAAATCGCTTTTGCAGAATATCACCGCTCGTTCCATGACATTCTCAAGCTCCCTTATCTCGCCCTTCCACTCGTAATTCATCAAAGCACGGATAGCTTCACTGTCGATACCCTTTATGTTCTTGTTCATTTCCTTGCGGTATTTGTCAAGAAAATGATCCGCAAGCAAAGGAATGTCTTCTTCCCTCTCTTTTAGTGAAGGGAGGTTAATTTCGATGACATTGAGACGGTAGAAAAGGTCTTCCCTGAATCTGCCTGCTGCAATTTCATCTTTTAATATCCTGTTGCTCGAGGCGATGAATCTTACATTTACCGGAAGAGAAAGTGTTGTGCCAACAGGTGTGTATTCCTTTTCCTGAAGTGCTCTCAGGAACTTTACCTGGAGCTGCAATGGAAGTTCGCTGATTTCATCAAGGAAAAGAGTTCCGCCTTCGGCGGCTTTTATCAGTCCTTCTTTATCTGAAATTGCACCGGTGAAGGATCCTTTTTTATGTCCGAACAATTCACTCTCAATCAGGTTTTCCGAAATGGCGCCGCAGTTGATGGCGATAAAAGGTTTGTTTTTCCTTTTGCTTTTGAAGTGAAGCGAACGGGCGACAAGTTCTTTCCCTGTGCCGCTTTTACCGGTGATGAGCACGGTGCTGTCGGTGTCGGCAACGGTATCTATCATCTCATAGACTTTTTTAATAGCATGACTGCTGCCTATGATATTCTCAAAATCATATTCCCGCTGTACTTCTTTCCTTAATATACGGTTCTCTATCAGCAGGTTTTTCATATCGAGAAGCCGTTTTATTTTTATGATCATTTCGTCGAACTCAACAGGCTTGAGTATGTAGTCGTTTGCCCCGCTGCGGAGTGCGGCAATTGCGGTATCGAGTGAGCCATAGGCCGTTACTACTACTACAATTGTTTGAATATCGAGTTTTTTAATCTCTTCAAGGAGCTGAATTCCTTTCATCTCAGGCATCTCAAGGTCGGTAACCACAAGATCGTAGGATTCCTTGAGGATCAGTTCGTAAGCCTCTCTTCCGTTCGCTGCCTCCTGTACAAAGTAGCCTTCTTTCTTTAAGACGTAGGAAAGTGATTCTCTTATAATTTGTTCATCGTCTACTACAAGTATTCTATCGTTCATTTTTGTCGTCCTGCTATTTTACGTATTGAGGGGTAGCGTTATTGTAAATGTTGTAAACTCATTCGGTTTACTTGATACTTCTATATTTCCCTGGAAACTCTTTATAATGCCGTAGCTTACCCAGAGTCCAAGTCCTGTTCCTTTTCCGGGCTTCTTTGTGGTGTAGAACGGTTCGAAGATCTTGGAGAAATTCTTTTCTTCTATACCGGGACCTGAATCCGTGAACTGCATTAGTATTTTTTCATTTTTAAGCTGCGAGCTGACACTTATTCGCTTTTTTCTGCCTGATGACTGGTCCTCCGACATTGAATCAACAGCATTAATTAAAATATTTATAAACACCTGCTGAATCTGGTCGGATATCAGCGGTAATAGTGGAAGGTCTTGTTCCAGTTCAAATATAAAATCAACGTCTTTGGCGCGTGCACCTACCTTAACAATCTCTACCGCTTCTTTTATGGAATCATTAATATTTGTAACCTGGAGCTCGTAATCTGAAGGACGGGAGAAATCAACAAGGTCCCTTATTATCTTTGAAATCCTTGTAACCTGGCTTCTTACAAGTCCTAGTTTATCCTTTACAAAATCATCATCCGTTGTTCTGAGAACAACCTGAACGAGTGCGGAAATCGAAGCAAGAGGGTTGCCCACTTCATGGGCTATTCCCGCAGCCAGGGTGCCGATGCTCTCCATTTTCTGTGTGTGTATCAGCTGTTTTTCAAACATTCGCTTTTCACTCAGGTCGCGGTGGATACCAAAAAATCCCCATATGTTTTTTTCCGGGTCGAGTATGGGAGATATCAGGAGCTGGGTATAATAAGGTTCGCCGCTCTTTCTCCTGTTCTCAACCTCACCCACCCATACTTTCCCTGCATTTATAGTATCCCACATCTGTTTCCAGAATTTCTTCGAATTTTTACCGCTGCTGAACACACTTGGATTTTTACCAAGCACCTCGTCTTTTGTGTAGCCGCTGGCCTCAACAAAAGCAGGGTTTACATAGATCATTCTTCCGGTAATATCGGTTATCTGCAGGGGATTTACAGTGTTCTCGGCGATGTTGTAGAACCTGAGCAGGTTCATTTCTTTTTCTTTTTCGAGGGTGATGTCATGGGCCATCACGAAAAAATAGAGCTTCTCTTCTTTCTCTACCTGCTGGAGTGTGGGGGTAAAAACAATATTGGCATCGACGTTTTTGTCGACTGAGACAAACCTTGCATTAACGCTCCCGCTTCTGCTGTGATCTACACAGTTTCGAAATGTTCTGCGTACTTCATCAGTATAACCGGGTTCGAATAGACTGAAGAATAATCTCCCTTCAATCTGGTTCAGAGGTACTCCAAGTTTAATGGCCCCTGAGATATTTACATCAAGTATTTCTCCGGTCCCGGAGAGAATGAAACACATATCCTGGAGACTATTGAAAAGATCGAAATCGAATTTAAAGGTTTTTTCAAGCAGCTCTTTTCTTAACATGCAAAACTAAACTTTCGGGGTTTGTGTAGTAATTTCACAGACATAAAAGTAAATCGAATTAGAGTTATTTAAAATACTAATTTTTATTCTCATATCTGAGAAGAGGAGAGCATTTTTTGCTTATTTGATGTTTTTTAACCTAGATAACCGTTAATTTTCAT
This sequence comes from uncultured Ignavibacteria bacterium, assembly GCA_963774455.1. Taxonomy (GTDB): domain Bacteria; phylum Bacteroidota; class Ignavibacteria; order Ignavibacteriales; family Ignavibacteriaceae; genus DATFVA01. The sequence goes on along the minus strand of CAVZFD010000001.1, from coordinate 50,613 downwards.
CAATTCAGCACAAAGAAGGGCACCTCCTGCGGCGCCGCGCATAGTATTATGAGAAAGTATTACAAATTTGTAATCAAAAAACTTATCTTCCCTTAATCTTCCTATAGAGACCGCCATTCCTTTGTCGAGGTTCCTGTGAATTTTAGGCTGAGGGTAATTTTTTTCGTGGAAATAATAAATCGGTTTTGCCGGTGCTGTAGGGAGATTCTTTTCCTGGGGCTCTCCCGAAAAATTATTCCAGGCTTCCAGTATTTCATCTTTGCCGGCCCTTTTCTTTAGCTTCACCTGGACGCATTCGGTATGACCATCGGTTACCGCAACACGATTAACCTGGGCATTTATTTTTATGTCAAGTTCTTTTATTCCGCCGCTGCTGAAGCTGCCGAATATCTTGTTGGGTTCTGTCTCTATTTTTTCTTCCTCATTACCTCCGATGAAGGGAATGACGTTGTCAATTATATCAAGACTCGAAACACCGGGGTAGCCGGCACCGGATATAGCCTGCATGGTTACAACATTTACAGCTTCTATACCGAACTTATCGGCCAGGGGTTTTAACGCGAGGACGAGACCAATGGTGGAGCAGTTGGGGTTGGTGACAATGCATCCATTGTTCTTAAAATTCTGATTCTTGATCATTCCGAGATGATCCGGATTTATTTCAGGAACCAGCAAGGGAACAAATTTATCCATCCTGTGATTCTTTGAATTTGATATCACTGTGTAACCGGCATTTGCGAAGTCTTCTTCAATTGTACCGGCTACAGAGGAGTCCAGTCCTGAAAATGCAGTCCTCAGGTTCGGGTCTGGTACGCAGTTCTGAACTTCAAGCTCCCCGATTTCGGGAGGGAGGGGATCGCTCAGGATCCAATTGACTGCATCTTTATATTTTTTTCCTGCTGACCTGTCGGAGGCAGCGATCATTTTAATTTCAAACCATGGGTGATTTGAAAGCAGGGAGATGAATTTTTGTCCCACGCTGCCGGTAGCACCAAGCACCGCCACTGGGATCTTGGATGGAATCATAAAAAGTAAAAAGTAAAAAGTAAAAAGTAAAAAGTAAATAAAAAGTAAAAAGTAAAAAGTAATTTAATATTTAATATTTAATATTTAATATTGAAATATAAAATTGCAGACTGAAATCTTCAATCTGCAATTTTAAATCTTCAATAGTTTTACTTCATCAGAATCATCTTCCGCGTTTGGGAGAACTTTCCTGCACTCAGCTTGTACAGGTACACTCCGCTCGACAGATTGCCGGCATCGAAGCTTACAGTATAATTTCCTGCCTCTTTTGTTGAGTTAACGAGTGTCCTGACCTTCTGACCTAATGAATTAAATATCTCAAGATTTACAGCCGATTTCTCCGGAACAGAATAGCTGATAGATGTAGCCGGGTTAAACGGGTTCGGATAATTTTGAGATAATTCATACGATAGTCTGTTCAGGTCTGCATTAACTACCTGGGAATAAGCAAAACTGCCGTCGTAGTCGATTTGTTTAAGTCTGTAATAGTATTTACCGGAAACAGCATTGTCATCTGTGTATGTATATGACCTTGCTTCTGTCGTTGTGCCGTATCCTGAAACAAAACCGATCTTCTGCCAGTCCTGGCCCATGCCGCTTTGTTCCATGTTATCGGCAATTTGTTTTTCTACTTCAAAACCGCGGTTGTTTGTTTCGGTAGCCGTACTCCAGTTAAGGATTACGCTGCGGCCTGAAACTGAAGCTGTGAAAGATACGAGTTCTACAGGTATGGTTAGACTTAAGTCGCCGTAAACCCCGTTATGCCTTTCATTATACTGAAAGACAGGCAGTGTATAATTATCTGGCACAAAGGGATTTCCTGTATCCCATAAATGGATAAGCACCTCAGCAGTTGATCCAAATCCCTGGTTTCCGGCGCCGAGCAAATCAAGTGTGCCGTTGCCGTCTATATCTGCCAGGGCAGGCATTTCATAGAAAGTTGTTTCACCGTTAACCATTATCGGCCAGCCCGGCAGGATGGATCCGTCAGCGCTGTAGCCGTGATAGTAAGGTGCGCCGTTGTCATCTGTTATAAGGTCAATCAATCCGTCATTATTTATATCACCAAGAATGATCTGGCTGTTGATCGCATTTGACGGTCCTATCGGGAATCCCGACAGAGCTGTACCGTTTACATTCCATGCATACACATAATCAACCGGTGTAAAGCTTAATACCTGGTCGCCTACAGCCACGTCGAGGATATTATCGTTATCGATGTACCCGACTGTCGGGGGAGTATAAACCCAGTTGCCAGTAATCTTGGGCCAGCCGGGATAAACACTTCCGTCGTTCTTAAGTATATGCACGTAGCCCTGACCGTTATCAGCCTGTGAACCGAAAATAATTTCACGGATCCCGTCGCCGTCTACATCCGCAAGCACGGGTGAGGAATAAGAATTCGTAACTCCTGCGGGCAGATCGAAAGGAAATCCCGGAAGTATGGCACCCGTATTATCCATTGCATAGAGACTGAGGTATGATTCGCAAATAATTTCCGGGACGCCGTCGCCTGTTATATCACCAACCGCGGCACTGGATGCAGGAACATGGTTTAGCGATTGTGTCCACAGAACGGTTCCATCTCCTTTATAAGCCCATTCTTCTCCAAGCGGATAGATCCTTTTATTTATGATGATCTCCATCGCACCGTCATTGTCAATGTCAGCCAGAACCGGAGTCCTTGTTGAATAACCGTGAGTAACCGGGAAGCCTGTTACCGGTGTACCGTTTTTGTGCCAAGCATTGATGCTTCCCTGAGAAGAACCGAAGATAGAAGTAACAACGATTTCCCCTTCGCCGTCACCGTCAATGTCGCCGAAAGCGGGAGCGCTCTGTGTAGGCTGCGACAGCGTTTTCGGCCAGCCTGCCACGGGAGAGCCGTCCATATTGAATGCCTGCACCGTGTAAGTGATGCAGTAAACAAACTCAAGCTCCGGATCATCGTCCAGGTTGCAGAATATGCCTCCTTCAAGTGAACTGCCTGTAATCGTTATCGGGAATCCGCTGAACAAAGGGAATGAATCGACCTCTGACGGGTTAGTGACTCCTGTCGGAGGTATATAATTTATTCTTCCCATTACATCAGGAACTATCCTGGAGTCGTTAAAAAATTGCTGTACTTCCTGCCGGTCTGTTGTGATTCTTGTTTGCTGTGGAAAAGAGACTGCGGAAAGGATAAGCAGAAATACTGAAAGGGTAAAGAAATATTTTACCATAGTGTCCCTCTCTTTTTTTAGTTATTGAGATAGTGTAATTTAGAACATGAACATTGAATAATATAAAGAATAATTCAAAAAAGAAACATCGTGTGAGTTTTAATAATGCGGGCAGGACTAATTCAATACGATCCCGAATGGGAAAATAAAAAAATGAACAGCGATAAGATCAGCTGGCTTCTTTCTCACAACTACGAGAAGCAGGATCTTCTTGTGTTTCCCGAGATGACTCTTACAGGCTTTACTATGAACGCTGCAGACTTTGCCGAAGAACTGGATGGAGAAAGTTTCAATTTCTTTGCGGAAACTGCACAGAAATATTCGGTTCATTTACTGGCAGGAATAATAGAAAAGAGCGAAAAGAAATATTATAATACGCTGCTGCATGTTAATGCCGATGGTAAGCTTGTTAAAACCTATCGCAAAATACACCCTTTCTCCTATTCAACCGAGGATAAGAATTATGCAAAGGGAGAAGAGACAGTAATTACTAAGATAAATGATATGACTGCCGGTTTGTCCATATGTTATGACCTCAGGTTCCCTGAGCTCTACCGTCAATATGCCAAAAAGAAGGTCGATATGATTATCGTTATTGCCAACTGGCCTGATACGAGGATAGAACACTGGCGTGCTCTGCTGAAAGCACGGGCGATTGAAAACCAGTGCTATGTACTCGGGGTAAACAGGGTGGGGGATGATCCGAAACTGAAGTATCCCGGCTTCAGCAGCATAATAGATCCGATGGGTAATGAACTGGCCTCGGTTTCGGCTGAGGAGAAGATTGTTACGGCTGAAGTTTTTAAAGAAAAGGCGGATGAGGTTAAGTCGACCCTGCCGTTTCTGAATGATATGAGACTGATTTGAGAAAAGTAAAAAGTAAAAAGTAAAAAGTAAAAAGTAAAAAGTAAAAAGTAAAAAGTAAAAAGTAAAAAGTAAAAAGTAAAAAGTAAAAAGGAAAAAGGAAAAAGTAAAAAGGACTTGTTAATTGTTAGTGACTTTATGCATAAAATAAAAAGGACAATAAATTTCTACGACTGTGATCCCGCGGGGATATTATTTTTCGGCAGAATATTCGAATTATGTCATTCTGCTTATGAGGATCTTATCAGGTCGTTTAAACTTGAATCAGATTACTGGAATAATGAAGAGTATGTCGTGCCGATAATTCATTCGGAAAGCGACTATATGCTTCCGCTCAGACCGGGAGAGGAGGTAACGATTGAAGTTACTGTAAGTAGGATGAAAGAGAATTCATTTGAACTTTCATATGCCTGCAGGAATTCGAAAGGTGAAATAACAAACCAGGTTAAAACCGTTCATATTTTTGTTGATAAAAAGAAATGGAAGAAAACACCGATAATAGATGAAGTAAGATCAGGATTGGAAGAGCATCTTAAAATTGAAGATTGAAGGGGAAAAAGTAAAAAGGAAAAAGTAAAAAGGAAAAAGTAAAAAGGAAAAAGTAAAAAGGAAAAAGTAAAAAGGAAAAAGTAAAAAGGAATTGTTCATTGTTGGATTGAAGATTGAAAATTGAAGATTGAATATTAAATATTAAATATTAAATATTAAATCTTAAATCTTAAATCTTAAATGATCTCGCATTCCTCTCTAACCTTCCCCCTCAATATTTTCCCCAAAGGTGATCTGGGAATGCTCTCAACAGGGAAAAACCTTTTTGGGATCTTATAACCTGCAATTTTCTCCTTCAGGTATTCTACTATTTCTTTAATCGTAACATCCATTTTTAATACAACCGCTGCTGCGACTATCTGGCCCCATTCTTTGTCAGGCATTGCAAACACGCAGCTGTCGCCTATTCCAGGCATATTCTTTAATGCTGCCTCAACCTCGAGGGGATTAACATTCTCCCCGCCCGTAATGATCAGATCGGTTCTTCTTGCTTCAACAAACAGATCGCCTTCATGATCTGTATAACCAACATCACCCGTTAAATATCCCTTTGCGGTTAATTTTTTCCCCGTTTCTTTTTCATCCTTGTAATACCCGTGAAACAGTGCTGTACTCTGAATTAATATTTCTCCGCGTCGGCCGGCTTTTTCTTTATTGAGCTGGTCATCGACTATAAAAACTTTATTGCCGCCCAGAGCTTTACCTGCAGAGAGGGGTTTGTTATTAATATTAGCAGGATCAATTGCAGTTACAAAAGCAGATGTTTCGGTAGAACCGTAGACATTTGAAACCGGACATCCTGCTGCAGAAGCCTCCTTTATAAGTTCTTCATCTGCAAATCCTCCACCGAGAAGGATATTTTTTAACTCTTCCGAGGGCTGCCAGCCGCTTTCAAGCATCCTTTTTAGCTGAGTTGAAACAAGAGATGCGAATGAAGGCTTCAGATTGTTGAATGCTTTTACAAGGTCATCATTTTTTAAGGAGCCAGGGATTATAAGCGGCGAACCATAACGGAATGCTCGTATGATGATCGATAGTCCTCCGATATGATAAAAAGGAAGGCTTGCGAGCCAGCGGTCATCGGAAGTTTGCTTCAGAAGTTCCTGGCTGTTGTCTGCACTATTCAGCAGGTTATTCAGTGAATGCATTACGCCTTTGGGCTGGCCCGTTGCTCCTGAAGTAAACATAATCAGTGAAACAGCATCAGGATCAATTCCTGGAGCTGTAAAATCATTTTTCCCCGGCGAAACCATACCGAAATCATATCGGGGGATCTTTACAGATAGTTTCCGTTTCTCAGCCTGGCCGAAAAAGAGAAATTCTGCATCGGAAAAGTTTATAATATCTGTAAGCTCAGAATCAGATAACATTACGTTAAGAGGAATTACACAGGCGTTCAGGTTCCATAACGCCGCAAGAAAGATTACATAATCAGGACAATTGCTGCTAAGCAGAGCTGCCTTAGTGTGTTCTTTAATGCCTATTGAATTCAGCCAGGAGGACGTTTGTCTTATTCTGCTGTTTAGTTCTTCATATGAGATTTCTGATTCGAGGGTTAAAACAGCAGGATGGCCGTCCCTGCGGCTGATACCTTCACTGATAATGTCGCCGGGTATAATCATTGCTAACCGATCTTTATTAAGCCATTTTCCACGGGGAAGGGATCATTGACGATCGTATTTTTAAAGTAGTCGTAAACTGCAAGTCCATGCGCAGTTTGTTCTTTCAGCACGGCTGCTGCGAATACCGCGGCAGATCTTCCGATAGAGGATTCGAAAGAGGATGTAATAACAATTTTAACTCCCATTTTTTCGGCTTCATCGATGATCCTGAAAGTATGAGTAAGTCCCCCGAGCATCATAGGTTTCAGTATAAGAACAGAAGCCAGCTTCTGCCTGATTATATTTACCGCATCATTGTAGCTTCTTACAGATTCATCCGCGGCAAGGGGGATTGTCGTCCCGGCGTTTACTGCAGGGAAATCAATAATATCTTTCACCGGCTGTTCGGTATATTCTATTTCGAATTGCTCAAGCTGTTTAAGATTAACCGCAGCTTCATCGGGTGACCATTTCCCGTTAACATCGATACGCAGACTGGTATTTCTTCCCGCTTCATTCCTTATCTCCCTGATTATCTCAAGGTCCTCTTCAAACTTTTCCCGCCCGGCTTTTATCTTAAGCGTTCTGAATCCCTTCGACCTCAATTCCTTTGACCTGTTCAGAGCCTCCTCTTTTGCCAGCATATCAATAACACCGTTCACGCTTATATTCCTTGAGACAGGTTTATGAAAGAGTTCGCTCAGGGTTGTTTTTCGTTCAATGCATATAAGGTTAAGCAATGCCTGCTCAAGACCGCTTCTCAATGCAGGAAGATGATCAAAATCAGCAAGACTGCTTTCAATAGAAGGAACCAGGTTATTCAGATCGAGCTTTAGGTTAAGGCGGATATCTTTGAGTGTTTTTTCGTCATCCTCGAAACTTTCCGAACCGAATTCCGGAAGGGGGGCAGCTTCTCCGATTCCCTCCGCAATGGAGAGATTTTTTAATGAAATAACAAATCCTTTCCTCTCTTTAATCACTCCTTTTGAAGTAATAAAAGGCTTCGAAAGCCGGAGGTGGTAAGGGGCATATGTAAGCTCAAGGTTCGTCACAGTGCAAGGCCGGCAGAGAAGAGGATGCCGAATAAAGCTGACAGCTGGGCAGTAAGTTCAAGGGTCTTATTAAGGTCTGTTCCTTCCAGGGTAGTAATCATCTTTACGGCTTTTGCCGCAAAAGGTACCGTTACATAAGGTAGAAATATCCATAAGGTATAGCCGAAAAATAAATAGAGCGCGAGGGGAGTAAGGAATGAAATCACGATAAGGAAAATAAACTGGTAACGGGTGAACGTCCTTCCCATCTTTACGGCAAGGGTATTTTTGTTTGCCGCGCGGTCTTCTTCTATATCGCGGTAGTTATTCACGACGAGTATATTCGTTACAAGCGAGCCTACCGGCACCGATGCGAGAAGCGAGACAAAATTTATATGATGCGAATGCAGGTAGTAGGTAAATACAGTCCCGATAACGCCGAAGAAACCAAAAACGAAGATATCGCCCAGTCCGTTGTATGCAAGCGGGAAGGGACCAGCAGTATAGGCAATGCCCGCAATTATTGAGAATACACCAACAGCGAGGATTACCCATCCGCCAACATAGACAAGGTATAATCCAAGGAGAAATGAGACAAGAAAAGTTAAGACGATGGCAAATTTCATTTCGCCGACAGTGATGTATCCGCTTGCAAGCACTCTTCTGGGACCTTTGCGTTTCTCATTATCCGCCCCTTTAGTGTAATCATAAAGATCGTTGGTATAATTGGTGCCGATCTGTATAAGGATAGAGCAGAGAAGAGCCACTAAAGAGTAAATGGGTATGAATATACCTTCGCTGATCGCAACTCCCGATCCCACAAAAACTGGTACTATTGCCGCGAAGAGAGTTTTGGGTCTGCTTGCTATTATCCAGCTTTCAAGCTTTGTTGGTATTTCTGTCTGTTTTTCCATTCGTCTTTCTTTTACGGCAGTTTTGGGAATTTATTAAACTCAGGTTTTCTCTTCTCTAGATAAGCTTTTTTGCCTTCCTGAGCCTCTTCGCTCATGTAGTATAACAAAGTTGCATTGCCCGCAAGTTCCTGGATGCCCGCCTGTCCGTCAAGTTCTGCATTAAAAGCTGATTTCAGGAGGCGGATGGCAAGGGGACTTTTCTCTAATATTTTCTTTGCCCATTCAACACCGGTATTTTCAAGTTCTTCAACAGGCACGACTTTATTTACCAGCCCCATCTGGAAAGCCTCATCCGCGTTATACTGATCACACAGGTACCATATTTCGCGTGCTTTTTTCTGTCCCACTATCCTTGCAAGATAGCTCGACCCGAATCCTCCGTCGAAGCTTCCAACCTTTGGTCCTGTTTGTCCGAATATAGCGTTATCCGCCGCTATTGTAAGATCGCAGACAACGTGTAGTACATGTCCTCCTCCTATCGCATAACCGGCCACAAGTGCGATTACCGGTTTAGGCATACTTCTGATTAGTTTCTGCAGATCGAGAACATTAAGTCTCGGAACCCCGTCCTTGCCAACATAGCCCTGGTCGCCGCGTATCCTCTGATCACCCCCGGAACAGAAAGCGTATTTGCCGTCTTTGGCGGGACCGTAACCTGTTAAAAGTACAACACCGATTTCCTGGTCTTCTCTTGCATCGGCAAAAGCATCATACATTTCCATGACTGTTTCCGGACGGAAGGCATTGCGTACTTCGGGACGATTGATGGTTACTCTGGCAATTCCATCCATTTTTTCATAAATAATATCCTGGTATTCCTTAGCTTTTTTCCAGTTAAAAGACATCCTTTACCTCGGGGGGAATTAACAATGATTAATTAACAGTTAAAAATTAACAATGAATAATGAAAAATTAACAATTAAAAATGAATAATGGAGAATGGAAATTAACAAATAAAAATTAACAATGTAGGATGATTAATGGAGCCTCCGGACATGATTTATATCACGGAGGCTCATTGTTAATTATAAATTATTAACTGTAAATTATAATTCGTACCCCAGCGATACATTCCAGCCGGGCACATACGTAATATCCCTGTCGAACAGGAACTGCGCCCTCAGTCCGGAGGAATGCCTGAGCACGCACCCGAAGTAAATTGATTTATAAGAATGCCAGCCGTGAACGATTGTGTTAAAGGTTAACTCTTCATTCGTTTCAGTTGAAGGAGAGCTCTGCTTGAATAATATATTCATTTCCTGCTGAGTTTTATTATTTCTGTAAACATACGAGTAATTAATACCGCCGAAAACGGACACCCACTCAGCGGGGGAATAATCAACATAGACAGGAAGAGTTATAGAAAACATTGATGGTTTCCAGCTTTCTTTTACAAATCCGCCCTCTATCGAACCCACGTTGAATCGGCTAAGGCCATCCAGGTGTTCAACATTGCCGATAATTCTGAATCCCGTTAGAAAGGAAAGGTCATCAACTTTTTTTCCAAGAGCATATCCTGCGGAGACTGTAAGTCCCCAGTCGTTAATATCATAATTGTCGGAATTAGTAGTTGTTGTAGTATCCCCTGTGATTTCATTCTCCCAATAATTACGATAGATCCTTTCATAATTATTCAGGTACGAGATATTACCTGATGAGTAAAATGCATTAACTGAAATAAAAGCATTATCATCCGGATCAATCATTCCAAGTTTATGCCGGAAATAATTAGAAAAATTTAACACTGAAGGTTTTTGGGATGATGTCACGGAACTTGTTCTAAACTCTTCCCTACGCTGAAAATTCCATTGCTGATCAGGTGAATATCTTGAACTATCATAGGAATAAGTGTTTAAATTATGATTGTTTTTGTATGAATTGTCACCGAACTGGTAATCAATCGATCCTACATAATCGAACAAGCCGGAACCGGCTGTAAATTCCAATCCGATAACATACCTGGAACCATTTTCATTTATTTGTGCTGATTCTGAAGCGAGGCTATAATCTCTGTACCTGACGCTATCGAAGGGGATTATATTTTTAAAGTAATAATTTTCCGAAGTGTTCAATATGTTCCCATTATCATTATCGGTAAGTATTATTCCGAATGCTCCTGCAGACAGATTCAGATCACCTGACTTAAAGATCCTGGAGATTTTAAATGATGTCAGTGTTCCATCGCTCCGGTTTTCCTGGCTGATTGTGTTATGATTATTGGAATACCAGATGCGAGGTTCCGTCACAGCAGTAGAATTGTCAAAGTAATTTAAGGATGAACCGGAGGTGTTTATTCCATTGGATAGTTCAAACAGCCATTTTGCATTGCCGGAATTAATTAACGCGGCTGCAGAGAAGGTAGGACTTTTATATGTGGCAAAACTTTCCTGGTAAATCTGAGGGAAATTAAAGCCCGCAGCTTTTTTCAGTCCTCCTGTCTCTTTTATAACAACGTACTCACCTCCCGTATAATATATAGGATAATAATATGAGTAGTTATTGTCAGACAAATAATTTACGTAGATAAAGTTTTTGGAAAAGTCATTCGCGCGGGCGGGGTTGAATAATATTTGTGATGCTGTATCGGGAGAAAAGAGCAGGAATTCTTCAGGCAGTCCCGCTGAATGGACAAGAAACTGTTTCCCGGTTCTTAAAGGTTCGGGATAACCTGACTGTGAGTAAATGTTAATTGAAAGAATAAAAAACATGATAAGAAGGCTGGCAGTTTTCATTTTACTCCCCGTTTGTGGTAAATATATTTAACTACGCATTAAAGTTAAAAGAAAATAATAAAAAGAAAAACAGGAAAAGATATATTATAAGTTTTAAATCTTAATAAAGGATTTAAGGAAATTATTAACAGCAGCACTGAATTTTAACGGTTCTTCAAGATGAACAGTATGCCCTGCATTTTTGATTATAACATGTTTTGCGGAAGGAAACTTTTTAACAATGATTTTATTTAATTCCGTGAACCTGGTGTCGAGTTCTCCTGTAAGAAGAAGTGTCTGTGTACTTATTTTCTTCAGCTCCGGATAAAGGGAAGGCATTTTGCCGGTGCTGAACCCCAGAAGTGAGTTGGATAATCCCACAGGATCATTCTTCATTTTGTTCTTCTTTATTTTATTCCTCTTTTCTTCAGAAAAGCGGAGCTGGGTGGCAAAAATCTCTTTACTAAGCCACAGGTCAACAAATTCAGCGACAGGATGAGTTGAAATAAAAGATGCGAGGGCCTCATCCTCTTTAATTCTTTTTACTCTCTGCCTTTTGCTCTTAATCCCTGGTGATGAACTTTCAAGTATTAGTCCCAGCACCCGTTCCGGGTATGTGTAAGCATAACATAAAGCGAGTCTGCCCCCCATAGAGTAGCCGGAAAGGATGACTTTTCCTTCTGTGAAGCCCGTGATTATCTTGTTCAGCTGTTCGACCTGGAGTTCCCAGGTATATAAAGAAGGATCATTCGGAAAATCGCTTTTACCATGACCGAGGAGATCGATTGTGTACTTATTAAACCGGTTGTCTATTTCCGGAAGAACGCCGGCCCAGTCATCCGAGCTGCCTGTAAATCCGTGAAGGAAAAAAATGTTATCGGCTGATTTATTAATTTTCCCGGACTCTTCAACATTCAGAAAAACATTCAAATACTTTACTCTCATTCAAATCCTTCGGGGAGACTCCCGGCTTTTTTGAAATATTCTGTTCTCATCCCGATGGATGACTTCATATCTGTTTTTATTTCAAGAACGGTAAGTTTTTTTTCTTTAAATGCGGCCGACATTGATTTCTTCAGGTCATCGCGGTCCCTGATAAGTCTGTGTTCCGCATTAAAGCCTTTAACTATCGAGCCGAAGTTGAGGTTGTGGGGATTAACAAAGTAATCTTTGAACTTTTTTCCGTAGGATGATACCGGGAGCATTCCGAATATTGCCCCGCCGTTGTTGTTAATAAGAATTACAACCAGGGGGATTTTGTATTTCTCAGCTGTTAATAGGGAAGTAAGATCATAATAAAACGCCATATCTCCTGTTATAAGTGCAGCTGGTTTATTTGATGCCTTCTGAATTCCGAGGGAAGTTGACAATATTCCGTCGATACCGCTTGCTCCGCGGTTGGAGTGGAGGATTATCGTTTTTTCAGTCTGCTGTGAAAAGTAATCGAGATCCCTTACAGGCATACTATTGGAAATCATCAGGTGAGCGGTAGACGGCAGGTTGTTTATGACTTCGGGAATAATTGTGCACTCGTTTGATAATGGGGATTTCCGTATAAGTTCAGCCTTAACCATTCCCGCTGAAGCATTTGCTTTTATAAATTCTTCAAGCCATTCAGTGCTGCCCGCCTTCTCCGTGTCGTTCAGAAGCATACTGCAGAAAAGGGAAGGGGATGATTTACTGATACCCGATGCATTTTTCCATGGATCAAAGACATCGCCGTGCTCGTTAATGATGTATCGCTTTGTCAGATATCTTTCCGATCCAGTTTTCCACGGCCTTAGATGAAGGTGTTCTTCCGAAATGAAGAATAACATCAGGAGAGTTTTCAGTTACAAATTTCTCATTCCCCAGGAAAGCTTCATAATTGATTATTATGTTCTTTGATTTATTTCCATACCTTAGCTGGGAACAGGCATCCGCTATAACAGGATAATTCAGCTTTTCTGCTAGTCTCAGAAGCTGCTTCTTTGTGTCGCTGTCGTACTGCATTGGTCCCGCCAATATCAGGCCTTTCGGGGATTCATTAATAGCACTCAGAATTTTTTTATAAATATTGCTTACTGGTTTTGTTTCTTTATTCAGGAAAATACTCTCACGTTTTTTATGAGCTTCGATCAGAATCTGAGTTCTATCACTTATTTCATCCGTAAATGAATCCGGTTCGAATGGTTTGCGGAAAGGAAAGTTGATGTGAACAGGACCTCCACTACTATGAATAAAAGCCTCACCCGCGTATCTCCTTATCCTTCTGATAGCTGAAGCCGAAGGTTCCGGTAGTCCCGCATCCTTAAAATATCTTATGTGATTGTTGTAGAGGTTATGCTGGTTAATCGTCTGGTTTGCCCCCCGGCCTATCATATCAGGCGGACGGTCGGCTGTACAGAGTATCAGCGGAATTCTCTGCTGGTATGCTTCTATCACTGCAGGATAGAGTTCGGCTGCAGCTGTTCCCGACGTTGTAATTATGATAATTGGTTTTCCGGATGCTTCGGCCATTCCCAGCGCAAAGAATGCACTGCTCCGTTCATCGATGTGAACGAAACATTTAAGTTTTTTAACCGATGAAGCGGCCATGGTTAAGGGCGTACTTCTTGAGCCTGGGGAAAGACATACATTTCTCACACCCAGATCAGCAAGCCTGCTGAAGAAGTGGTCAGCCCAGAAAACGTTCCGGTTAATTTTCATTGAAGATAGTAAGAAATGGTTTCAGTTTTAACTCGGTTTCCCTGTATTCCTCATCAGGACTGCTTCCGTTTACTATTCCGCATCCGGCGTAGGCTATCAGTTTATTGCCTGACGTAAGTGCGGAACGGATTGCAAGTACAAATTCTCCTTCGTTCTGCAGGTTAAGCCAGCCGATTATGCCCGCATATAATCCGCGCTGATGAGGTTCGGTTTTCCTGATAAAGTTTAAGGCCGCATCCGGGGGTGATCCGCAGACAGCCGGGGTCGGGTGGATTTTTCCTATAATATTTAAGAATGAAACATGCTCATTAAGGTTAAGTTTAATTTCTGTTTTCAGGTGCTGAATGTTCTGCAGCTTTTTAATTCCCGGCTCACTGACTTCCATTTCTCCTACGATCTTCTGCAGATTTTCTTTAATGTAATCTACTACTATCCGGTGCTCTGCAAGGTTCTTTTTATTTTTAAGGATATCTTTTTCGATATCCTGATCCTCACCATTATCTTTTCCCCTGTCTGCTGATCCAGCAAGGACTTCAAGGATCATTTCTGAACCATTGATACGCGCAAGGGTTTCCGGTGAGGCACCGACAAACGAAGAATTTCCTATATGGAAAAGGAAAAGCGTGCATTCGGGATAGTTTGTTACAAGACTCTTAAGCATCGTCTCTGCTGAAATCCCGGATGTAAAAGTAAGCTCAACTTTCCGTGATAAAACTACCTTTTCAAGTCCTCCTTCGATTATCTTTTCCAGCACCTGGTTAACCTGGGACTTCCATTTTTTCTTATCCTTGGGCTCATCACCTGTCCTCTTAAGGACCCTTAATTCTTTTTGCTCCCCTGCAGATGGATCAGAAAAGAATATCTTCAGAACACTCTCCAGCTTTGCGGTCAGTATTTCCGCTCTGAACTTCGATGATGCAAAACAGTTGAAAACGAAATAATACTTACTGTTATCTTTAATATATATTAGCTCCGGTATAAACCAGGTTGAGTCCTCAAAATCTTTCCAGTATTCATCCGGATGCTCCACAGTAAATTTCATCCCTCCCAAAAAGAGAGGAACGGAAAGTTCGTAATCCCTCCGGTTGGATATATAATTCTCTCCTGTTTCCTTAACCTTCTTTTCAAGGGACGAGAATCGTTTCTCACCCTTTTCGGTAAGGGTTAATATTGAATTAACTCCGAGGAAAAACTTATTCGCTGAAGGCTTCTCTGAGTAAAAGAGAATTTCCTCCCTCTTCCGTAGATTATTTATCCTGCGGAAAACTTCATATTCTTCAGCAGGAAAAATATAACTGATAAGGGATTGTCCCTGGTGAGACTTTATAAATTTTTCATTCTTTTTAAGGAACTCAACAAAAGAGGATGCTGATGAGCTAATTATATGATCATTCATTAATAAAATATTGCTTATTGAAACAGTGTAAATTTGTGACAAAAAGATTAAAATTTCAATTAAAATCTTGTGCTTTGTATTACCTGAAATTTATGTCGTCTTCGATCGTATCTAGTATCCTTAAATAGCTATCGTACCTATAAGGCGATATTTTTCCTTCCTCCAATGCTTCCAGAACGGCACAGCCGGGTTCATGATGATGAGTGCAGGTATTAAATTTACATTTATTAATATAGGGGAGGAATTCCGGAAAATAATGTCCCAGATCTTCCTTCCTTATTCCATAGGGTTCTACTTCACGCAGCCCCGGGGTATCTATGATGTGCGTTCCCGGTCCAACCAGGATCATTTCTGCGGTAACCGTAGTGTGTTTTCCTTTATCTGTAAACGAACTTATTATTCCTGTCTTTAGATCCAGTTCGGGATACATTTTGTTCAGCAGGGAGGATTTACCGACACCCGAATGACCCCAGAAAAGATTTATTTTACCGGCGAGAGAGGATTTAAGCTCATTAACGCCGCTGCCGGTTTCTGCACTTGTTAAATAAACATCATAACCAATCGACCTGTATAGCTCAGCCCACTCAGAGATCATATTCTCCTCATCGAGATCGGTTTTATTTATAACAATGTTAACCTTGATGTGTGCGCTCTCTCCGGTTATGAGGAAACGGTCGACAACCTTGTAATTAAAAACGGGCTCGGATACGCTGCTGACCGTATAAATGTCGTCAACGTTGGCTGCAGCGACCTGCTCAAGCCTTTCTCCGCGATACCCGGCGCCTTTGATGCGGGGAGCCTTCCTCGAGAGATAATTTTTTCTCTCTTCTATAGTATGAATGGAACCCGTGCCATCCTTGTTAAGGTCGAATTCAACTTTGTCGCCTACTACTACAATGTCGGTTAAATATAGTTTGTCTTTTTTAAGGTTGAAGTCTTTTTTGAATTTTCCCCTTAGATTGCTCCTGATTACCTCATCTCTCTCTTCGCAGTAAACATAATAATCCTTGCTTTCTGCTCTTAAAACTATTCCTTTAATAACGAT
Source organism: uncultured Ignavibacteria bacterium (assembly GCA_963774455.1). Taxonomy (GTDB): domain Bacteria; phylum Bacteroidota; class Ignavibacteria; order Ignavibacteriales; family Ignavibacteriaceae; genus DATFVA01. The sequence continues at coordinate 34,569 of CAVZFD010000001.1, read as the reverse complement.
TCCTCATAAACTTAAACTTCCGTCAGAAGTATGATAATTTGTTAGGAGATGCTGAAATAAATTCAGCATGACAAGTCATAATCATAAAATAAAAAAGCATCTTACCGAAAGATAAGATGCTTTGAATATTCAATCAATTATAAATATCCGGTAAAGCTTAAAACCTGTATGTTGCTGTCAGGATCACTGTATTGTCTGAAATATCCTGGTAGGTTCTGGATACATTGGTGTCATAATTATCACCGAAATCTTTCCACCATCCATGTGCGACACCAAGATCAAGACCTATTGTTTCATCAGCAAGGAATCCGATACCTCCTGTTACGTATTGATGATCATACTCCGTAGGATCGCCCCTGTACGGCGACGGCTGAGCCATATACCCGGCCCGCAGCCTTAACCCGATAACAGGAAAAGTATATTCTAACCCAAAGTTATAATTCAATACAGCTGTAAGCTGATCCTTTATATCCTGGTTTAACTGTTCAACCAGGGTGGTACCGAGACCGTTAACATCTTCGAATTTCATTTGAGAATAATCCAGCAGCGTTCCCTGCAGACTAACGATGAGACCTTTCAGGTTAAACGAAAGCCCCGCGCCCAATTCGAATGGAGTAGTTATATTATATTCAACCTGGTCGCTGTAATCAGAGCTGGGCAGGGTGACCCTCTCGTTTGCAAAATCGCTGTACCCGTTAACCGTAAACTTTTCTTTTATATCGTATGATTTGGGGAACTGTACCGTGAAACCGAAACGGGCTATGTCTCTCATCTGGTATAGTACACCAAGCTTGGCATCCCAGCCTGAAAGATCCCAGTTGAGTACCCGGTTAAGGTTAAAGGTCTTGAAATCGTTATGATAAGGATCTGTAGGATCTACCCTTCCGTAAGATCCGCGGGTATCATCCTCATAATAATCATTATTAGAGGTGTAGCTGCCTGTAATGATATTAAGGTTTAACCCCACAAAAAGATTTTTGTATGCTTCAATAGCACCTGAGAACGTCCAGTTCTTAATCGCTCCCGAATTCAGTATTGTTCCACTCTGGTTCAGTTTCCCGTTTAACAGTGTCTGGTTGCTTGAATCAGCAAGGAAAAGCTGGTAGGGTATATCTGAAGGATAGGGTCCTGCGAGCAGTGATTGAACAAGCGAAGTATGACCGCTGTTGAAGCCGTTAAATTTTACTGCACCCGTGAAGTCTTTAGTAGTATGATATGATACTCCGAAAACAAGACTTCCGCGTGAAGTAGGGAAGGGAAAAGCAAAACTCAGCCTGTCCAGTGAAGTTGAGCTGTTCGAATAATCAGTGCTTTCGTTAAAGAAACCCGTTTTGTTGCTGAAATTGGTGTACTGCAGCCCGCCTGAAATTTCCATTCTCTTTAGCAATCCGAATCCCGCAGGATTAAAATATGCTGCCGAAGCATCATCACTTAAGCCAATGTAGCTGTTGCCCATACCAAGGGCACGGGCATTTGCGCCCAGACCCGGGACTCCAAGTCTTACTGCGTCATTTACATTCTGCGGGAAGACTGCAGCTGCACCTGCCAGGATTATAAATAATACAAGCTTTGAAAATTTACTGTTTAAGCTCCTCATAATTATTTCCTTCCCCCTGAACTTCTTCCGCCGTTATTGTTTCTTACTGTGCTTCCGCTGGATGAACTCTCTCTGCCTGAAGAACCTGAGTTTGAGGAAGAAGAACTTCTCACAGTTTCAGTAGACGAACCATTATTTCCTTTATTCCCGGTAGTGCTTGTATCGCCATTGTCTGCATTCCGGGATGGGGGAGCAGTTTCAATTACTATCGGCCGGCTGGGCTCCTGACCTCTGCCAAGATCCCTTATTGACTGAGATCCTGTATTCTCTCTTGTCTGCCTGCTTACAGTCGGAGGAGTGTAATCCCACCACCACGGTGTATCATAGAAGTAATAGTAATCGCCGTAGTATGCGTCCCCGTAATAAATATTCGTTGTGGAATTGTCCTCTGTAGGGAATTCGGAATCAGGACTCCAGATGACTGTATAACATCCGTTCAATCCCAACATCACTAAAGTAATAAATATGATTTTAAGTGTTATCGTTTTCATTTTTCAAGCTCCTATCTTCTGCTTCTGCCGGAACTGCTGCCGCCTGAACGAGTGCCGCTGTTGTGAGAGGAAGGAGGATTAGAACTCCTCTGCGGCGGTGAATAGGACGGCGGTGTAGAATTCCGCGGTGGATTATTTCGCTGGGGCGGAGAGTAAGTCCTTGGAGAACTGCTCCTCTGAGGAGGAGTATAGTGCTTTGGCGGGGCTGTCCTCTGCGGAGGTCTGTATTCTCTGCGCGGGGGAGTATAGCTTCGCGGTCTTACGTTTCCGTTGTTTGTTCTGCCTTCAGTATTCTTACGGATATAAGGCGGACTAACTCTTGTTTCTTTCCTGTTGTCATTCCTGTTCTGTATCCGGGGCGGTGTTCTTCTCTGATCTATTCTGGGTGCTTTTTGCTCACCGGGTCTTATCCGCTGTCCTTCTTTGGTTCCCGGACGGAGTCTTGCCTCTTTCTGAGGTTCTCTTACCCTGAGGTCTCTTCCGGTTTTAACTCCTTCTTTTGAAGTCCGGGTAGCGGGATTTAATCTTGAAATTTCACGTTCTCGTTTTCCCAGGCTTTGGTCTGTATTTCGATCCCTGGAAACAATTTCACTCCTGGTCCTGCCGCCTCTGAGTCCATCAAGATTTCTTATTCTTCTGATATCCCTGTTTCTGTCTCTTGAAGTATAATAGTTGTGTGTGAATGTGGGATATCCTCCGTAGTAATAGGAATTGTATCCACTATACCATGGTGAAGGGTAATAATAATAGAACGGCAGACAGCTCCATCCGGGGTAGCCCCAGCTGTTCCAGTATCCCCAGTAAAATGGGTCATAGCAGAACGAGTTATTATACCAGCTGTTCCATCCGAGACCGATTACGATTGACGGATGATAGCCCCAGAAGTACCGGCTGTAAGAAGGATACGAATAATAAAAGTTATCATAATAATCAGGAGAGTTGTTACTCCCGTAATTATAATCACTGTTGTTACTGTATCCTCTGTTATCATAGTATGCCATGCTGTCATCGTAGTATGCTGTACTGTCATCATAGTACTGATCACCGTAGTATTGAGAGGAATCATCATACGCATAACCGCCGCCCTGGTCTGTATATCCCTGGTCGTTGCCGTATGTACCCTGGGAGCTCGTACCTTGACCGCTGTCAGTGTAACCGCGGTCCCTTGTGGCAAGCTGTGTATAACAGCCTGTGAAAAGCAGGGCTGCTGCTGATAATATGTAAATGAAATTCTTCATGACCTTTCCTCCGAAAAATAACTACCTTAATATGCGCAAAAATCAAGCCTGATTAAAGGATTAAATTTCTATATAATAGACAAATTTCGGGGGTGTAAAGTTTCATTTCGGGGTGTGATGTATAGAATAATAGATTCTTTTGTATAAAATATTCTACATATGAGGCTAATCTAGAAGATTGATTTGATGTACTCGATTTTTAATGCTCTGTCTGCAGCAGAGGGACTCAGTTTTTTGTTGCTTAAAAGGTCGCGCAGATCAAATTCGAGAGTAAAACCGGCACCGACCGACCATTTGATTCCGGCATTCAGATATCCGTTGTCGCCCCCGAAGTATTTGGTCCCGTTATCATTGAAAGCAAAGTTGTATTCCGCAATGAGCGAAACTGAATTACCGAGTGTCTTTTCTGCTCCTACATAAAGATCAACAAAATTATCACCGTCTTTTGATTCAAGAGAATAAGCAGCCGCTGCGTGAACACTTAGATAACCCAGAAAAGCAAAATTTTTACTGGCTGCAGCATAAAAACCGGGGGATTTAATATCATACCTGCCTGATGAATCGTGGAAAAGGCCCTTGCCCTGGGAATCGAAACCAATTGAAATTGCTGGGAAGGTTAGTGCCTCGTTAAACAGCCGGAACCGAATATTAACACCCGGAAGCTTGTACCAGTCGATTTTCCCTTCACCGATTACGTTAGCTCCGCCGTAAGAGATACCGAAACTTACGTTATCAAAGGCCCCGACTTCCAGCTTCTCAATAACAACTCCCATAGGAAGGACATCGGTAGTAGCCCCGACAAAGCCTTTTTCAAGAATCCCTGCCGTAGGCATATCGATAAGCGTCCTGTATTCGAATTTCGCATTTTCCCCTGCTGTACCCTGGGGGTAAATATTTACTGAGATTACGGATATTAAAACGACGGCTGTAATGAAAGTTTTCATTTTTTCCTCAGGGACATTTTCTTTCTTCACAAATATAGTAATTATTTCATATTATTTCATTCACTTAATGTTTTACTTCAACCAGGTTTGAATATATATTTATCGCAATAGGTGACGGCAGAAGAGCAAGGGGTGATTTTACCGTCAACTTTACAGTTCCCGGTCTGTCCTTTGCTCTGAGAACCAGGATTCCACCAGCCTCGTCGCGTTTAATAACCTGAACAAGGTCATTTCCTTCGGTAATGGTGTATGAAGCCTCGGCTTTTCTGAACCAAGCTCTTCCTCCCAAACCGTTGAGGGGAACAGCTGTAATTGTAACTTCGGATTGGTTATCTGCGTAAAGAGCTTCAGGTTCAATTTTGTAAATCACCTCGTAAATGCTTACCAGGTAGTTATGCACTGCAAAGGCAGCAATAAGCAGAATCAGTATAACGATGATGTAAATAGGTGTTCTCCTGTTCATCTTCAGGCGGAAGATTTTATTCGCAAAGTAAATCTCACCATATTCTTAATAATTTCATGAACGATATTATCGGGAATGCCGTCGTAGTGTCCTGATTTCATCCTCATATCACATTGGTCATTCATATAATCTATAAGGAGGAAGTTATCATCCTTGTTGAGAACAATTTCAATTGAGAAGAAATCAAGCGAGGTAAGCTCCGCTATTTTTTTTGTGATCCTGCGCAGGTTGGAAAGTCTGAAGTTCTTATATTGCTCAGGCTGAATTTGCTCGTAAAGATGAGTCTGATCGTCCCACCAGACCGGAATTGCCTTTCCGAAAGCCCAGAATGACCGGAACCATGCTCTTCTTCCGTCGAGAATTTTGGGATATATTTTTTCCTGCAGCAGGTATTTATCGTCGCAATGGGTAACCCTTTCATCAAGTATCTCTTTCAGCGTTTCGGCGCCGGTAACCACGCCGACCCCGCCCCCGGTGGTATTGCACGGTTTTATTATAAAAGGCCGTCCCAGTTTGGCAAGGTCCTCCAATGATATAAAAAGTTCTTCACTCTCGCTATGAGGTGGTATTATAATGGAGTAAGGGACATGCATTCCTGCCGTAATAAATTCAAGGTGCATGCTCGCTTTATCAATTGCATGGAGAACTTTCCTGTAGGGATTAAAGAGAATGCCCTGGCGGCGCGTGAGAATCTTTCCCAGGTTTTCGTATCGTTCATCAACATCCCATGCACGGTCGAGGTAAAAATGAAAATGCAATTTTCTTTTGGTTACCAGCTCGAGCACCACGTCTATATTGTTTTCAGTTATAACGTAGGTAGAGAGTCCCGCTTCCTGGAACTTCTTCTCCACAAGCTTTATAAAATCACTATCGTATTCCCATACGTATGCAAGCGCAAGATCGTAAGTCGTCATTTCTCTCAAAACTTTTTGCAAAGATATAGTTTAGTATATTTGTACGCAAGAAAATCGTTTTAAGGCATCGCTAACCTGAACTGATATAGTCAAGTGCCTTGTAATTGAATGGTCAGAGCAATATTTTTTCCGAATTAACCCTGGATATTATGACAAAATTCTCTGTGCTGATTTCAGCAGTTTTATTATTATTATATGCCGGATGTTCATCTTCAGAAAAGACAATAGTGCAGGATGAAGATATTCAGAATGATGAACAGATAAGCGATTCGCTTAGTCCCGCCGATAGCAAAAGCAAAGCTCTGGAGCACTTCATTAATGGTTCAATCTTTGAAACAGAAGGCGATTACGCCAAAGCCATAATTGAATTCCAGAATTCACTTAAATATGACACCAGTGCGGGAATTTATTACGCGGTGGGTAAGAGTTATTATTACCTCGGAAAGACCCCCCAGGCATTACAGTATACGAAAAAGGCAGTGCAGCTTAATCCCGGCCGGATGGAGTATAGATCTCAGCTGGCGGATATATTTTCCTCGGCGTCCCAGTTCGATTCCGCTGCTGTTGTGCTTGAAAGTATGATAGCACAGGATTCCTCTTCTCTTACTTCTTATTACAGGCTGGCACGTATCTATGAAAATTCGAAACCCCTTAGCGCGATCAGGATTTATAAAAAACTGACGGGGGTGATAGGCGCCGACTGGAATGTGCTGATTCGAATTGCAGAACTTTACGAAAAGATGGGCAGCATTGATGAGGCAGCAAACACAATAAAGGAACTTCTTAAAATTGATCCGGGAAATGCTTCTCTCTATAAACTGCTGATCGATTATTATACAAAGGCTGAGAAATATGATGAGGCCCTTCAGGCAGCTGACGATCTTCTCCAGCTGAATCCGGATGACATGGAGGCAAGGGAGAAAAAAGCACAGGTCTTCATTGATAAAGGCGACTGGGAGAATGCCGCGAAGGAGTTTTCTTATATCCTTGATAAAACTGATGTTCCTCTTGAAGCAAAGATAAGTGTAGGCAGATCATACTTTCTGCAGTCGCTGAAGGATTCTACGCTTACACCCGTTGCAAAGGAGTTCTTCGAGAAAATCGATAGGGATACTACCGACTGGGAAGTGAAGATGTACCTCGGTGCGATTGCAATAAATGAGCACCAGGATTCTGCTGCAATAAAACAGTTTGAGCAGGTTACAAAAATGGCCGGCTGGAATGTGCAGGCATGGGTAAGACTGGGGGGACTCTATTTTGATAATAAGAAATACTATGAGGCAGTAAAGGTCATGAATGAGGCTATTCAGCTTTTTCCTGATGACTTTACTGTAAACCTGATACTTGGTCTTTCGCTGGCACAGAGCAATAATGCGGCAGGAGCTAAACCGTACCTTAAGAAGGCGGTGGACCTAAATCCTGACGATGTGAACGCACTCTCTGCCTATGGCTTTACACTCAACCAGCTTAAAGAGAATCTAGAGGCCGCTGAATATCTTAAGAAGGCCCTGAAACTTTCACCGGGTAATGTGAACCTGCTGGGGACGCTGGGACTAATATACGACGGACTTGAAAACTGGGAGGCCTGCGACAGCACCTACGAAGAAGCCCTGAGCATCGATTCTGCCAATGCCCTCGTTAACAACAACTTCGCGTACTCTTTATCTGAAAGAGGTATAAAGCTTGAAGAAGCTTTGCAAATGGCAAAGATTGCTATCGAAAAAGAACCGTTGAACTCATCATACCTCGATACCATCGGCTGGGTCTACTATAAGCTTGGTCAGTATGAAAAGGCTAAAGAATATATTGAACAGGCAATAAAAGTCGGGGGCGAAAGTTCTGTCATGCTTGAACACCTCGGCGATATAAATTATAAGCTGGGTAATAAAGACAAAGCAAAAAAGAACTGGGAGAAATCTCTGAGCCTTGACTCTACAAACAACCGGGTTAAAATCAAAATTGAAAAAGGTGAAATTTGAAAAGATATATCCTCTCTTTACTGCTGCTCATTGAAATGATTCCTTTCCTGTTTAACGGCTGCGTTCCATCCCAGCCTAACGAGGATATCGAACTCCTTCCTTCGGAAAGGCTGATAAATAAACTTGAGGTTAACAGGCGCCGGATTAAAAGCTTTGAAGGTTATGGAACTATAGCCGTAAAATCACCGCAGATAAATAATAGTGCAAACTTCAGGGTAGTTATAAACAAGCCAGATTCAATTTACCTTAGCATTATGGGTCCTTTCGGAATTGAGCTCGCACAGGCGCTGGTTACAAAAGATAACTTTGTTTTTTATGACGCCCTGGAGAACACAGCATATGAGGGCACACCGAGCAATGAGATGCTTGAGGATATATTTCACATTAACCTGCCTTTTAACGACATTATAGATGCCTTCGTAGGTTCCGTCAACCTGACGAAAAATCTTTACAAGTTACCTGATGAATATAAAGTTGACTACGACCAGTACGTACTGACCTATGTCGATTCAGTACTGAATACAAAAACCCAGTATCAGGTAGATGTAAGGGAACTGGGTATTACAAAGTACTACCTGTGGGATAGCCGCAGCGAACTTGCACTTCAGGGTAATTATTCCAAATTTAGTATCATGCAGGGTGTTCCTGTACCCTACAAAATTGAAGTTGAACGGCCGCAGGAGAACCAGCATATCAGCATCGACTATAAAAATATGGAAGCAAATAATCCCAATATTTATATTGACTTTAAAGTCCCAAAGGACGCTTCAATAATTAAGATCTGATGATCATAGCTTTTCACAAATACATTGTAGTTGCCTTGATCCTGCTCATCGCTTCGGGGAGCCTGTTTTCGCAGGAACAGGAGATTAAGACAAAGCAGGGACAGCTTTCCTCTATAAAAGATGAAATCAATTCGCTTGAAACAAAACTGAAGACCAAAACGAAGATAGAAAAGGAATCTTTCTCGGTGATTGAGAATTACAGCCGCCAGAGTTTTCTGCTCAATAAGCTTATAGGATCATACAGGGGCGAAGTGAAGCAGAGGGAAGCCGGGATAAAAGATAGTCAGCAAAAAATTAGTAAGCTTGAGGGAGATATTAAACTGCTGCAGGAAAATTATGCTAAGTACGTAAAGGCTGTTTATATGCATGGTCAGCCGGATGAGCTGGAGATGGTTGTAAACTCATCTTCGGTTCAGCAGGGACTGCTCCGTATGAAATACCTTGAGAAGTTTTCCGGACAAAGAATAAAGGATATTGCTAAGCTGAAAGAGAGCAGGGAGCAGCTGATCGTTGAAAAAGAGATAATGAAAAAAGAGAAGGAAGAAAAAGCCAGACTTGCCTCCGAAAAAGCGAAGGAGGAGAACACACTCCTGAGCCGGCTCGATGAACGGAAGAAAATACTTAATGTAATAAAGCACGATAAATCTGAACTGAAGAAAGATATTGAGGCTAAAAAACAGGCTGAGATAAAAATCAGAAGTATGATCACTAACCTTATCGCCGAAGCGGAGAGAAAAAAGAAAGAAGAAGCTGACAGGCTGGCAAGAGAAAAACTTAAGGGCGATGTAAGACCCGCAAATGATATCGCTGAAATAAAATCTGAGAACGGTGTTAACGAATCGTCTGTGTACGATGTTAATCTTTCAACTTCGGAATTTGCCTCTTTCTCATCTCTGAAAGGCCGTTTGAACTGGCCAGTCTCCAGCGGTAAAATCATTAGAAAATACGGCGAGAACAGGAACACCAAAACAAACACTGTAATGCTGAACTATGGCGTGGATATCGCGGCATCTAAGGATATAAAAGTTAAAGCTGTAAGCGGGGGGGTTATATCTGCAATCGACTGGATCCCTGGTTACGGCAGTGTGGTGATTATAACACATAAGGGAGATTATAGGACGGTTTACAGCCACCTTTCCGAGATCTATGTCAATGAAGGGGATAAAGTGAAACCGGGCAGTGTAATTGCTCAGGTGGGAGACAGCATTGACGGAAAAATACTGCATTTCGAGATCTGGAATTCCCGCGAAAATCAGAATCCTGAAACCTGGCTTGCAAGGAAATAATCCCGCCACTTTCAATAAAAACTGAAATAGTTATATTTATTAATATGAAAATGATAATTTAATCGGGAGGATGCCATGAAGAGATCTTTTACTGTCCTGTTTGCTGTTCTTATTTCTTTCCTGACTCAGGCTCAGTATAATGAGTACCCGCTGCCTGAACAAGGAAAACTGGCAGGCGGTCTGGGACTGAACTGGATTGACGGCGAGCTCTACTACACGCTGCATTTTACTCCTGAAATATCATTCGCAAACTTCGGCGTCGGACTTGATCTGATGCTTGATATCGATAAGAATGGGAACCTTCGTAAGGAAAATTTCAATACTTTCTCCGATTACCTTAGCATTATCCGCTATGTGCGCTATGGCCTCAAAAATGATCCGGTGTATGCAAAGCTTGGCGCCCTTGATTATTATACCCTCGGACACGGAAGCCTTATGTACGCTTATAATAATAGTCCTACTATCGATGCGCGGAAAACGGGACTGGTACTTGACATCGACTTTGGACAGATGGGCTTTGAATCTATTTACTCTTCATTTTCCGAGGCGGGTGTGCTTGGTTTAAGAGGTTATGTACGGCCTCTCCAGTTTACTTCTCTTGCACCTATCCCGATAATCGGGAACCTTGAAGTAGGACTTTCTTATGCCGGTGACTTTAACAGTAAGGCTGGCGTTACTGCCGGAAATTATGATCCTGTTACTGACAACTTTACTGCTACAGATGATAAGGGCTCAGTAAATATTATAGGGGCGGATATCGGACTCCCGCTTCTTAATTCCGAAATGCTGAACGTTGAACTTTATGCTGACTATGCAAAGATACTCAATTACGGCAGCGGTACGGCTGTGGGAATACTTGGAGAATTGAATCCCCTCGGCTTAATAAGCGCGCACGCTAAACTTGAGAGAAGGTTCAATCAGAAACACTATCTTCCTTCTTACTTTGGTCCCCTTTATGAAATCCAGCGCTTCCAGGTAGGGCAGTCGGGTACAGTGCACAGTAAGATTCAACGACTTGAACTAAATGAGAATGCTGATAACGGAATATTCGGTGAACTGGGTGTAAATGTACTCGGGATCTTCGATATCGTTGGCAGTTATCAGCGCCTCGATAAAACACCTATGAGCGGAGTTCTTCATCTTTACACAGAGATCGCTCCCGAAGATGCGCCGTTCCTTTTAAGAACCGGATATGATAAAACCAATATCGGGAACGAGACCGCTATCTTTAAACTCGATGACAGATCATATCTATTTTTTGAGATAGGCTATAAACCTGTCGATTACCTGGTTGTGTCCGTTGTGTATAACTGGACATTCACCCCGGTTTACGATAATGATAAGAATATTATTGATTATCTGCCGCAGAAGAGAATCGAACCCCGTGTCTATTTTGTTTATCCTTTTGGTATTTAAAATTGAATATTGAATATTGAAAAAGTTCCCCTCCCTCAAAACTAAATCCTTAGATTTATATGGGGGAGGAGATTAAGGAGTGGGTTGATGGCCAATTAACAAAAATTCTTTTAATTTCGCCACGGTATTGAACACAAAATCACTCTTCATCTTTAAAACGTGATCTTTTGCAAGACTATCCCATAAAACCGAGGCCACTTTCACGCCCGCAGCGTGTGCTGCCTTAATATCTGATGGTGAATCGCCGATCATAATCACATCATCCTTTCCCAGGTTAAACTTATTCAGGAAGATCTCAATACCTTCCGGGGAAGGTTTATGCTCTTTCACTTCATCTCCTGTGATTATAAGATCAAAATAGTCGTAAATCCCTAACTTCTTTAAAGTTATCGACGCCGCCTCTCTTCCTTTTCCTGTATAAATAGAAAGCAATACAGCCTGGGATTTTAGTCCGTCAAGTATTTCCTTCATACCTGGATAAATATCCGCCATAAAATGGTTATCCGAATAAAACCTGTAATACTCCTCCCGGGCTTTTTCGTAATTTTCACCACAGAATTCCTTCAGTATCACATCCTCCGTGGGACCAAACCAGCTTAATATCTCTTCATTTGAATAAGTTTTGCCAAGATACTTTTCGGTAATAAAGTTAAACGAGGCGAAGATCAGGTCGTTTGTAGAAGTAAGCGTCCCGTCTATATCGAAAATTATTCCTTTGAATTGATTCATATTGTATTCTGATTTTTATGATTTTTTAAATTACCAACTGCAGCAAGCGCAGGCCGGCCTCCCGGAGCGAAGAGGAAAACACGCTTCGCAGTACATTTTTCCCGGAAGTATTACAATTCAGCTTAATCTAACAAACCGACTGTCTTTATCTCCAAATATACCGCTAATTAGGTGATAGACAGCAAAAAGCTCAAGTGAGAAAGGAAGATATCCTATGTAGCCCAACAGCGGCATTTCAAAAACGTGCAGGAAGTTTACCATCGGAAGATGATAATTCCATTTAGGATACGAGTAGTAATTCCACATTTCCCAGAAAAATGCGCAAATCAGGCAGCCGATCCACAGGGCAACCACGGGTCTCCAATCGCCCGTGCCGGTGTACTGCAGAAGGGTGCGGTTTTTCATTTTAATGTTTATAGGTTCAACCAGTAAATATACCGTTATCCAGATGAAAGGATAAAATATCGCGGGGAAGAGTACCTCAAGTAAAAGAGTAAAGATACCAATGAATATAAACCAGCTGATTGTTTTATTTGATGGTTTTAACTCTTTATAGGTTCTAAGGTTCTTTATCCATCTGAAAGTACCTGCCAGCTCGGATGCTTCAAAGACTGCGGGAATTACCGTTGAGAAACTGATCGATGCGAGAATAAAGAATTCAAGGTCGGTGAAATACTGCCTTCCGTCATAAAACCAGTTTCGGGTAAATGAATTGAACAGCTCGAACAACCACCATACCGGTGCTGAAATTACGAACAGCACGACAAACTTCTTCACGTTTTTTGTCATCAGGGAAGTACCTTTACGGAGGAAAACCAGTCCATCTACGGTCAGGCAGAAGCCCAGCCACAAAGGAAAGAATGCCCAGTCGGTTCTTAATCCGCTCAGGAACCAGTTCAGATACCAGAATACCAGCACCAGTATGATTCCTATCCAACCGTAAAGTGGAAAGTTCCCGGTGTATTCATTTTTTCCCATCCTGATGAATAACAGCTTAAAGGTTTTTAAGTTTCTGTTGAACGCTTTTTATTTTATCCTCCATCGTCTGATCCCTGTCGGTTCGTGTTCCGAGATGAATAGTTGTTGATATCCTCGGAGCGCCCATATTATGTATCTCCTGGTGGCATTTTTTAATTGCCGCAAAAACTTCCTCCCATTCACCTTCGATGTTCGTTCCGTAAGAATGGAGTATCGTTTTCAATCCGGCATCCTTAAGGATTTTCTCGCACCTTGCTATATAAGGCGACACCGAAACTCCCACCCCGATCGGCACAACGCACAAGTCGACTAAAACCTTCATTACTTCTCCTTTTTTTATAACTTTTTCTGCTTAAATATACAACAAGTATGATAAACCGAAGGCGAGATCCTGAATCACGTGCTATGCAATAAGGACCTCGACGGGTACAGATTATTAGAAAAAAACTACTGTTGAACAAATCAACAGTATGACAAAACTGTCATACTTCCGGGTATAGTCTTTTTAGGAGGTAAGAAGGTAGTATTTATGAGCCGAGCAGAATCAAAATGAGACACTTAAAAAACGCTAAAAACGCACTTTTCATTTTCTAAAATTAATCAACAGTATGACAGAAATGTCAGTCCCACCCACTGCGCCTCCCATCTACTTTTCGAAGTTCGATGGATCACGGTCATACTCCGGAGAATAGTTCCTTCAAATGTGAAATTAGGGTCCGCTTTGCTCTTCCGCTCAACTCTCTGCCCTCCGATTTTTAAATCTTCAATTTTACTACTTTTTCCTTGCTCTCCCTTCTTACTTTTTCCTTTTTCCTTGATTTTTTCTTTTTCCTTTTTCCTTTTTACTTTTTCCTTGATAACCTATCTTAACACAATCAATTTTACAACAATAAGCAAACAGATGAAATCCAGGATACAACTCAAAAAAAATGAAGAACGAAGAATAAAAACGGGACACCTGTGGATATTCAGCAATGAAATAGTTTCCGCTGATGGAGATCCCCAAAATGGGGATATGGTTGAGGTATACGACTCACGGAATAATTTTCTCGGTACCGCTTTTTATAATAAAAATTCACTAATTGCCGGAAGGTTTATCTCCGCTGAAAGGGCAGACGATCTACAGTCATTGTTCCGTACCAGGCTGAACGGCAGCCTACGATTTAAGAAAAAACCTTTACCCGGGAAGAGATGCTTTCCGGATGGTCTTCAGCGAAAGCGACTTTCTGCCCGGACTAATAATAGATAAGTATAACAGCACCTTCGTCCTGCAGGTCTATTCCGCCGGAATGGAAAAAAATATCGGTATACTGGTTGATATTCTTAAGGAAGATTTTTCTGCCGAAAATATCTTTACGAAGAATGAAGACTATCTCAGGAAACTTGAGGGAATTGCTTCAGAAGATAATATCTACCTGGGTAATAGGAAAAGTGAGCTGATAAGCGATGGTTTAATTCAATATGAAATTGATTTTGAGAAGGGACAAAAAACCGGCTTCTATTTCGATCAGTCGGATAACAGGTTCTTCATAGAAAGATTGTCCGCAGGCAAAAATGTGCTTGATGCTTTCTGTAATTCAGGAGGGTTTGGACTTCACGCTGCAAAAGCAGGTGCAGCCTCAGTGGTTTTTGTCGATTCATCGGCAAATGAAATACAAAGTGCAGAAAATAATTTCAGACTGAACGGACTATCGGTCGATGCTCATTTTATCAAAGATGATATATTCGACTATCTCGAAAAATGTATAAAAGAAAAAAGAACCTTCGACATTGTGATGATCGATCCCCCGGCTTTCGCCAAAAACAGGAAGTCGATTCCCGTTGCGAAAAAAGGTTATGAAAAACTGAACCGGCTGGCCATGCATGCACTTAATGAAAATGGATTTCTCGTAACTTCATCCTGTTCCCATCATATTTCCGAAGCTGATTTCAGACAGGTTGTAAACCTATCGGCTGGCAGAGCGAACAGGAAAGTGCAGGAGCTCTATTTCAACGGCGCCTCGCTCGACCATCCCGTACTGCCTTCAATGCCCGAAACCGCCTACCTTAAATTCGGGGTTTACCTTGTATCCGGCAAACCTGGCTGATAAGAACAATCCCCGGAAAATAAACCTGGTGATGTAACATTAGTTGAAACTGATTTCGCATCCTCTTATTTCTTATAACTCATACGGCTTATTATTTTTTATCCAAACTTCCGGGATTATTCTTTGCATTTTTCTTGTCTCTTTTAGCAGCCTTTTTTTCTTTCAAAGTTTTTAAAGGCTCCTTCCTTGAATCTTTTTTTGTGTTCTGTCCTTTACTCATATCATTCTCCTTAGATTAAAAATAATTCTGGGACGGGAATGTTTTAAAATACATATAGGGTGTCCGAGGACACCCTATATCTGGTCAAAGTTCAGGTTACTTTATTCGTTTGAACTCAATCCTTCTGTTTTTCTGCCTTCCTTCGGGCGTATCATTTGAAGCCGTTGGATTAGATTCACCATAACCAATTGCCTTAATTCTATCGGAATTTATACCTTCGCGAACGAGCCAGTCTCTTACAGAGTTTGCTCTTCTTTCAGAAAGTTTCTGGTTTGAAGCATCGCTTCCTACGTTGTCTGTATAGCCCGATATCTCAACGACCATATCAGAATAAGTCTGTAAGGTCTTTAATGTTGATCTTAAAGTATTTTCAGATTCAGGCGTAATTTCTGATTTACCCGTAGCAAATGTAATACCATCGAGTATAATCGGAACTCCTATTTTAACAACATCATCTGCAGGATCAAGAGGATTTGTTCCGCGTTTTACCTCAACGCCGTCATCTATGGTACCGCCATCTGTATCTTTAACCAATGGATTTGTCTTATATGTCATCACTTCATCATAATCTGATAATTCATCACCATCGGTATCTTTATTAGTAGGGCTGGTTTTGTAATTAAGAACTTCTTCACCGTC
Organism: uncultured Ignavibacteria bacterium; assembly: GCA_963774455.1. Lineage (GTDB taxonomy): Bacteria > Bacteroidota > Ignavibacteria > Ignavibacteriales > Ignavibacteriaceae > DATFVA01. The sequence goes on along the minus strand of CAVZFD010000001.1, from coordinate 18,803 downwards.
TTTTAAACCGTCTCCGTCAGTGTCTGCCTTGAGAGGATCGGTCTTGTATTTAATTACTTCTTCGCCATCTTTCAATCCATCCTTATCAGTGTCAGGATTAAGTGGATCGGTTTTGTATTTAAGAACTTCTTCACCATCATTTAAACCGTCTCCGTCAGTGTCTGCCTTCAGAGGATCGGTTTGATATTTCTTAACTTCATCAAAGTCACTCAATCCGTCAAGGTCGGTGTCTGCTAGTAATGGATTTGTTTTATAAACCTTAACTTCTTCGCCATCGGTTAAGCCGTCGCCGTCTGTGTCAGGATTTCGCGGACTTGTTCCCAGTTTTTCTTCTTCACACTTTCCTAAGCCGTCATTATCCTTGTCAGAGCTGCAGCTTTCTCCCGGAAAAGTTAATCCTACACCCAGATTATAATAAGCATCCATTGTGTTATTACCATCGTCATAGTTGTTCAGCGCAGTATTAGAAGAAAAAGCTCCGCCGAGGGAAATATCTATTAGTACCTTATCTGAAATCGAAAGCTCTGTTCCAATACCTAATGGGAATATTCCAACCCAGCCGTCACTTTTTACTTCCACAGGAGAAGGGTACTGGTTAAGTTCAGAATATTGATTACTGTAATGCATCATACCGCCGCCAAGATAGAGGTACGGATTCCAACCTGCAAGGTCAAAAGGAGCAATCCTGAACCGGAGGTTGACGGGAATGATTTCTGATTTGTAATAGCCTTCATTATTAAACTGAAATCCGGCATAAGAGCCATAACCGGCATTAATATCTAATTCAAGTGCCGGCATTAACTCCAGTCCCATGAAGCCTTCCAGCAGCCAGGACATTGTATAGTTATCAAATGAAAATTTATCATTTCCCCCGAAACCAACATTCGGGAATTCGTTTTGAGGCAAAAGTATGTTATACCTTGCTCCAAATTTGCTCCCCCAATCTTTAAATTGTGCCTGGTTCGGCTCACTCATTGCAATCAAACCAAACAGTACTAGAAAGTAAACTAGATTTTTCATTTTTTCCTCATTTTGTTTGTAAAAAATTTTAAGATCATTCTCATTCAAATAAGTTTCCCGGGATACTAATAACCTGCAAGCATCCCATCTCTCTAATTATCTATGAAAATATAGATGGAGGAATGCAATGGTACAATCCATCAAAGGGATGAAAAAGGGATTACTACTTTTGGGTGATTTTTCCTTATACATTCGGCAACCCAGCCGTCCATTTGTGAATAATCTCTTAAGGCATTACGTCCATTTGTGAATAATTTCATACTACATTACCGTCCATTTGTGAATAATCTCATACTACATTACCGTCCATTTATGAATGTGAAATAATCTCCTATGACATTACGCCTTTCGTCAGATCCATTATGGCGGTTATTACAAATTGAATTCCTATACATATAAGCAGAAAACCCATAATTCGTGAAAGACTATCCACACCGTTTACTCCAAGTATGCGGCTCATAAAACCGGCACTCCGCAGCACCAGCCAGGAAACAATTGCAGTAATTACGATTGCAATAATTACCCCGGTAAAAGCTAAAACCTTATCGTAACCGTGACGGTCATCAATCGATGATGACATTGTTATGACTGTTGCAATCGCGCCTGGTCCGCTTAGACTTGGCATGGCAAGCGGACTGAATGAAATGTTGCTTTTCTGAAGCGCTTCGATTTTCCCTTCCGGTGTGATGTCTTCATCACCCGGAAACAACATGCGAAAACCCAGTACACCGATTATCATTCCACCAGCTATACGAATGCCGGGTAAAGAGATACCGAAAATTATCATAATAAAATGTCCTGCCAGTAAAAATGAAACCAATATTCCCATCATAAAAATGCAGGCCATTAAAATCTGATGGTTTCGCTCTTTTGTACTCAGATGAGAACTGATACTCAGTAAAAGCACTGCTGTATTCACCGGATTAATTATCGGTAGAAGCGTTATAAGCGTAACTGTTATTGAAGATAAAAATCCGGTTATTTCATACATTATTTTCTAATCAGTATTTATCTTAATAAATGGAATAGTTTTTATCTGTTTTTCCGTATTAATTTCTGCGGTAGATCGTGCAGGGAAAATTTTCAAAGCAGACTGGCCATAACAATAATTCCTGAAATAATAATTAACAAACCTGCAATTTTGTTGACCCATCCGAGTCCTTCCAGGTCAAGTTTTTTTCTGAATAGTGTAACAACGGAACTTAACACCAGAAACCATAATGCTGAACCAAGAAATACTCCTGCCACAAGAGCTGAGGCGGAAAAATTGCCGAGATCGCTACCTAGTCCAAGAGCAGTAAACACCGCAAGGAAAGCAAAAATTGTTAAGGGATTTGTTAGCGTTATCACAAAGGCTGTAAGATAGGTTTTGAAAAGCCCGCTGTTGTTTGTCGGGATCTTTGGATCGGTGGGTATTTTCCTGAATGTTTTTATACCCAGGTAAAGAAGCAGAATTCCGCCTGCAAGTCGAATCCAGACTCTATGGTTTACAAGTGTATCTGAAATGATCGTAAGCCCGAAGGCTGCAATACAACCATAAATAAAATCAGCAGTGGCGGCTCCAAGACCTATAATTAGCCCGCGTAATCTTCCCTGGGTCAGCGTCCTTCGGATACACATTATTCCAACAGGCCCGATGGGAACTGCCATCGCGAAACCTATAAAGATGCCTTTTAAAAAAATCAGAAGTACCATATAACAATCTTAAATATCTTCACGCTGATTCAATATTGCGTTCTCTTTATCGTTATAATTAAAATTCATTTTCTCATAAGTCCAAAAGAAACCTGTTTGCCGGAATATGTAAATGATATTCCGCAATCTTTTTTTATATATTTTTCCCCAATTGAAAGATCCAATCTTGGTTTCGTTACTTTTCTTATTACGACTCCTTCGTTATGATTCAGTGTGGGTGACTTTGTTAACTTTTTCTGATTCAAGCAGTATGGCAATCCATCGGGTGCTTTCATTAGATTCAAATATGAACTTCAACGACATCGTCAGGGGTATTGAAAGAATTGCACCGATCAAACCGAGAAGACCGCCCCAAAATATCAACGATAAAAATACAACAAGTGTGGATAGACCAAATTGTCTGCCCATAAGCCGCGGTTCAATAACATTTCCAATTACGAAACCAATTAGAATATTGCCTGCAACTACAAGCAGGGCGCTGCCCGGACCTAATTGTATAAATGCCAGAAGGGCTGCAGGAATGGCAGAGACAATAGCCCCGATATTGGGAATATAATGTAAGTAGAAATGCAAGGAATCCCCACAAAACCGGAAAATCTACTCCAAGTATATACATCCATAATCCAATCAGAATTCCGGCAGCTATGTTGATGATGGTTTTAATGAACATATAACGCTTCATATCAATTATGAACCTTGTGAACCGGGGAAATACTTGTTCCGGATCGCCAATGATTTTACGGAGCTTTACAGGAAAACTTGATATTTCGAGAAGAATAAAGGTTACTGTTATCAGTATTAATACAAGATCAGAAAGTGCTGAGCCAAATCCCGATAGTAAATTGGCGGTAAGTTTCAGAATTGATTCCGGATTGATATATTCCAGGAAAAAGATGTCTTTTACTACCATCCCTTTGCTTTTTAAATATGCAACAAGTTCAATTACCTGTTCCCGGATAAGTAATTGAAATTTAGGAAGTTCTTGTGAAAAACTGCTGAATGAACTGGCAATTTGCGCGCCTATAAGCAGTATAATAACTACGATTATTGCCATAACAATCAGTACGGCAATTGACGCTGGTACCCGTTTTCCTCTTAACCAAAGCACTAGCGGAGTTCCCAGTAAAGCGAGGAAAAATGAAAGCAGGAATAAAACAACAACGGATTGGGCAAAATAAACACCCGCAATTATTATAACAATTGCGGCCAGACTAAATAGAAGCTGCGTTCCGCGTGAAGAGTTAGATTGTGTAATCATAATCCCAGCAGCCAGCTGTTTTGTGCTTTTTTTATAAAAATTTCAAACTGGGCTAAACTGTTTTTCAGGTTAACTAAAGTAGTATCGAAATTCTGACTTGTCGAATTATCCACTAATAGTTTTCCTATTATTCCTTTTCCTGATTCCAGGTTAGTGGTAATTTTAGCCAGACCCAGTGTCACATTAGATGCATTCTCAACAGTTGTATTTAATGACCTCAGGAGAGTGTCCAGTTCGCTTGTTTTTTCCATAAATGTTTTGAATCCAATCGAGCCATCTTTTAGATTAGAAAAAGTTGAATCGAAATTTTCCCTCCACGCTTGATCCATTATCAGCCTTCCGATAGTTCCTTTCCCTGATTGTATGTTGTTTGTAATTGTCTTTAAATAATCTGTGATGCTTGATGCATTATCCAAAGTTGATTTTAATGAAATAAAAACATCATCTAAATTAATCGGAGGAGCCGTATTTATAACATCATTATTTTCTATTGATTTTTTCCCGCCGGTACCCGGAGTGATAATCAAAACTTTATTCCCCATAAGACCTTCTGAACCAATAGTTGCAACTGCATCTTTCTTTATAAATCTTCGGGTGTCGCTATCAATAAGAATGCCTACTCTTACGGAAGTGTCACTGATCATTGTGATATTTTCAACCGTTCCAACGTTTATTCCCGATAACCGCACATTATTGCCAGCCTGAAGCCCTCCGACATCCTCGAAGACTCCGGTTAATCGAAAGGTGCTGCTGAATAGCTGCTGTTTCTCGCCGAGGAAATAAATTGCCGCTATAAATACCGCAATTCCCAGGCTGATGAAGATCCCCAATCTGATTTTACTGCTTATATTATTTTTCATTTAATGTCTCACTGATTTTTTTCTCTATTCAAAAAATGATTTTATCCACGGATCTGACGAATTTAAGAGATCGTTATATGATCCTTCTGCAAAGCATATTCCATCCTTAATTATTATGCATCGGTTTGAAGTTAGCCTGGCGCATTCAATATCGTGTGTGATAATGATTGAAGTTGTCTTATATTTATTTTGCACATTCAGGATCAGCCTGCTTATCTCTTTCGATGTTATAGGATCAAGTCCCGTGGTGGGTTCATCATAAAGCATGATCTCTGGTTTCAGTATTAATGTCCGGGCCAGGCCTAACCTTTTGCGCATCCCGCCCGAAAGCTCTGAAGGCATCTTGTCAATCGTATCGGAAAGTCCTACATTCTCCAGCGCCTCTTTTATCAGAAGTTCCATAGTTTCCTTATTTATCGACTTCTTTTTTCTCCGGAGAGGGAATTCAAGATTTTCTCTCACTGTCATCGAATCGTATAAAGCACCGCTTTGAAAAAGAAAACCGATTTTCTTTTGTAACTCAATTATTTCGTCACTTTTAACCTCAGAAACATTTTGTCCGAATATTGATAGTTCACCGTCGTCAATATCAACCAGTCCGACTATGCATTTAATAAGTACTGATTTTCCCGTTCCTGACTGCCCCAGTATTGCAAGGTTTTCTCCTTTATTAATTTCAAGATTAATATCCCTAAGCACATGCTTATTCCCGAACGATTTCCTGAGGTGCTCCATTTTAAGTACAACAGAACTGTTCTGCTTGTTATCATTGGTTTCTGTATCGTGGTTATTATTTGTCATTCTGATTACTTAATTTATTTTTGAAGTAAACTTGTAAGCTGCACTGCGACCATATCTATTAAAAAAACCATCAGGGATGCGAATACAACAGCTGAGTTGGCTGCTTTGCCAACTCCCTCAGTGCCTTTATCTGAATAGTATCCTTTGTGACATCCTATTACTCCGATCGCAAATCCAAAGAAATAAGTTTTTATGACTGCAGGCATCAGGTCTTCAAATTGAAGACTTGCAAATATCTGAGAAAAAAATAAATAAGTGCTTACATTGCCATTTAAGTTTACCGCAATGTATGAACCGGCTAAACCGCACGCATCGGAAAGAACTACCAGGATAGGAAGCATCAGGGTTGCAGAAAGTATTCTTGTAACTACAAGAAACTTAAAAGGATTTGTGCCCGATACCTGCATCGCGTCTATCTGTTCAGTTACTTTCATCGAGGCTAGTTCTGCCCCGATTCCTGAACCCACTTTTCCGGCAAATATTAACGAAGTTATAACCGGACCTATTTCACGAATAATTGAGACGGCAACCATCGCAGGAAGCCATGATTCTGCTCCAAACTTTTCTAATGTGGGGCCCGTTTGAATGGTTAACACAAGCCCGATTATAAAACCTGTAATCGCAACCAGGGGAAATGTTTTATAACCGATGAGAAAAGATTGCTTAACAAGTTCGGCAAACTCATAAGGCGGTTTTAATACCTCACTAAAAAAACGCAGAACAAAAAGAGTAAGTGAATGCACTTCCAGGAAGAATTTCGTAAGTAATGATTCAGGGACAATATCTGAGGGTGCTTCACGCCCCTCTTTAGCATTATAATCTTCACCCGGCTGTTGATACAACATCATTTTTTCCTATGCACTTTATTTTATAACTAAATGATACCCAGAAATATAGAATTGCACAATCGGTCAAAAGGATGATAAAGGGACTACCTCTTTGGGATGAATAGTTTATTGGAAGAATGTTGTATATTATATGCGCATTTGAAGTGTACGTTTATCAGGATAAATACGACATATAATGAAGGATTATATACAAAAATATTTTAATATTGTAAAAGATTTCCTCAGCATTCATCTTATTGATATCGGGGATACTTCAATAACGCTCTGGACTGTTATTTATTTTATTTTTCTCGCCTGGCTCCTTATCTTCATTACTTCAAAGCTCAGAAAATGGGTTATCTATAAGGTACTATCTAAAAGCAAGGTAGAATTGGGAGTACGGCTCGCAGTTGGTACAATCATTCGTTACGGTGTTCTTATATTCGGGCTGGTAATCGTAATACAAACCGTTGGTATCGACCTGAGTACACTTACTATTCTTGTCGGCGCACTAGGCGTCGGAATAGGATTTGGTTTACAGAATGTCACAAACAATTTGGTTAGCGGAATAATTATTCTTTTTGAAAGACCGATAAAAGTTGGGGACAGGATCCAGGTAGGAGAAGTTTTCGGTGATGTTACGAATATTTCTATGAGATCTACAACGGTTGTTACTAATGATAATATTTCCGTGATTGTTCCTAACTCTGAATTTATTTCATCTACAGTGATTAACTGGAGCCACAATGATAGGAACGTGAGATTCAGTGTTCCGGTGGGTGTGGCCTATAAAGAGGATCCTAAAAAAGTACAGCAAATTTTACTGGAGGTTGCGGATAAGGAAGAGGGCGTTCTGAAAAACCCGGTACCCGCTGTGCTTTTTAGAGAATTTGGCGAGAGTTCGCTTAATTTTGAATTGCTCATATGGACAAGCGACTACATAACTACACCGGGAATCCTGAGAAGCAGACTTTACTTTGAAATATTCGAAAAATTCAGAGAAAATAATATTGAAATACCTTTTCCCCAGAGAGATTTGCATATCTCCAATTCAGTAATACCGATAGCCAGTCAAAACCCGAAATAAATTAATTCCCTGCCAAAACAAAATATTTTATTTAGTGTGGAATGTCCCTGTTATTTGCCCATTTTAAGCTCTTCAGGGTAGGGGATGAAAGATGGATTCCTTCCTTTTTTATGGATGTATAATTTTATATTGACCTGTTGCCGGAACGTTACATTAATCCGGTTTATGCAAGGTGAATATAAACTTCGATCCTTTTCCTTCTTCACTTTCTACCCGGATGCTTCCGCCGTTTCTTTCAACAAACTCCTTGCAAAGCAAAAGCCCCAGCCCTGCACTTGGTTCACCCTCTGTTCCTTCCGAACTTACCTTTTCATCTATCTTGAATAGTCTTTGAATATCTTCTTCAGATAGTCCCACCCCCGTATCACTTACTGATATTTCCAGCATTCTATTAATCTCCTTAACGGACAATAATATTTTCCCATGCAGCGAAGTGAATTTTACCGCGTTTGACAGAAGATTCCTGATGATAGAATTAATCATATTTACATCGGCGTACACTTCGGTAGAATCTGGAATGTCATTGCTAATGCTAATTTCTTTTAATATTGCCCTTGGTTTTATAAACTCAATGATTGGCAAAACTATTTCTGATAAGTTGAGGTTGACAGGAGTGTAATTCACTTCCCCCTTCTTCATCTGTGACCATTCTAATAGGTTTGTCAATAACTTATAAAGTCTGTAAGCTGAATTGTATAATTCTTTACCTTCTTCAGGAGAAAATACTTTGTTTCCCTCAACCAGGTTTGCGGTAATTCCTAAAAATCCCTGGAAGGGACTGCTTAAATCGTGGGCAATGATTGAGAAAAATTTATCTTTGTTTGCGTTGAGTTGTTTAAGTTCCTCATTGGCTTTACTCAGATCATCTTCAATCTTCTTGTATTCCGTTAAATCGATCAGTGCAATCTGGCATTTTTGATTGGGTTCAATTACATCGTCTAACACCAGCCCTTGCAGTAGAACCTGGAACTGCTGCTTGTCTTTATTCACTATTTTTAATTCGAGGGATTTCTTTTCAGAAGAGTTAAATAAGGATTTAATAAAAGAAGTAAAAACAGATCTATCATCCCGGTGAATGTAAGCTATTAAGTTTTTACCAATTATTCTTTTTCTTTCTATCCCGAACATTTTGCTGGCACTTAAATTAACCTCCTTTATAATACTGTCGGAGTCAAGTGTGAAGTAAGGTATCGGGGAAAAATCGAAAAGATTTACATATTTATTTCTGGATTCTTCCAGTTCCTGCTGTGTATTTCTTAGTTCCTGGTTTTGATGTTCAAGCTCAATCTGATGAATCTTAAGTAATTCCACGAGTTTATGGACATCCTCAGACTTTGAAACGGGCAGCTTCTTCGTGTTGAATATCTTGCTTACGGATTCTGTATGAATATCTTTTCTCTGATTTTTTTCTGCGGCATTTACCGATTTACTTTTTGGCTTAACACTTTTAGTCATACTTTTAGCTGTGTTCTTTTTATCGCTTTTCATTTTATCCTCATTGATTATTGTGTCAACTTCGTATCGCAAGAAGTATAAGAAGGGATTCTTTATCTTCCTGGAATATTTCGCGGGCATTTAAGTATAATTTCTTTTTACCTTCCTTAAAGTTATATTCAACTTCATAGTCTTCGAGAAATCTGCTTTCAGGAATTATTTCCTCAAGTAATTTCTTGAGATCCGGAATATTCCAGTTATTATCTTCGAGATCGTATACAAATTTACCTAAAGTTCTTTCTTCGGTTGTATTAAATAAGGAATAATAAGAGCGGTTGGCTGAAACAACTTTTAAATTCTTATCAAGAATAAGAAGCGAATCTTTTACTGTTTCAACTATATTATCGGAATACTCGCGTGCTAATTGAATTTCCTGATTTAATTTACTGATTTCCTGGTAAGCGGTTTTTAAATTGTGAATATTAGTAAAAGTAACTACAAGACCATCTATAGTATTACTTGTCGTCCGGTATGGACGTATCCGCATCTGGTACCAGGTACCATCGTTTGTCTGCAGCTCAGTTTCCTTAGAAATAAGAGTTTTTAAAACTTCCTTTGCATCCTGAATAAATTTTTCATATCTGAGATTAGTAGTCATATCACTTATGGGTCTTCCTATATCCGATGTAATTAAGTTTAGAATTTTTGTAGTGTTCTCAGTAAATCTCTTAATGAGTAAATTATTATCCAAAAAGATAGTGGGTATATCAATACTATTTAGAAGGTTTTTCATATCATCATTAATAATTGACAACTCATCATTCTTATTTTGCATTTCTGTGTTAACTGTAATCAATTCCTCATTAAGTGATTGCAGTTCTTCTTTTGAGGTTACCATTTCTTCGTTTGAACTCTGCATCTCCTCATTGGTCGACTGCATTTCTTCATTTGTTGATTTAAGTTCTTCATAAGAAGTTTCCAGTTCTTCAATGGTGGAGCGTAAGCCTTCCTTTGAATTTTTTAGTTCGCGTTCCAGCTCTTTAATTATTTTTTCAGATTTCTTATCACTATGGAGCTTTTTAGATTGCCGGACTTTAGTTTCGGGTTTTATTTCTTCAAATATCAGGAGTAAGTACCCCCGCATCTCCGCCGGTTCTTTGATTGGCTTAATTGTCAGATTTATTATATATGTTCGTCCGTTTGGTTTTACTCTTATTCCCTCTGAGATTAATGGTTTGCCTCCTGACAATGCCTTCCTTATCAATGCGGGGAGTTCTTGTTTTAAGCCTTCACGGGCCATTTCAAAAATATTCATTTTCGCTTCGCCGTGGATAAGCTCGAGGTATTTACCGGTCCGCCCATGAATATATATTATATCACCACTTCCGCTTACGATAGCACAATCTGGTGAGTAGTTTTGCAGAATAATTTTTTCCGCTACTTGCGGCACGTTTTTTATCTCAGCTGTTTTCGGGAAAGTTTCATCATTTCTCCTGGTTGAATATGAAATAGGAAATTCTATAAAAGGTTGTACCGAGTCCGTGGATTCTCTTTTTTTATAAAATTTACATTTTTTATCCAGCATTGAAAATAAATCAACATACCCTCCGATTGTTTCCGATGAACCAAGAAAAAGTATTCCTCCGGGTAGAAGACTGTAATGGAAAATGGGAATTACTTTTTTCTGTAATTCACTGTTAAAATAGATCAAAAGATTTCTGCAGGAGATCAGGTCAAGTTTGGTAAAAGGAGGGTCCTTAATGATACTTTGAGGTGCAAAAACCAGCATATCTCTGATCTCTTTTTTGATACGATAAAGATATTTATCCTTCGTAAAAAAGGCTTTCAGTCTTTCTGCCCCTACATCAGATTCAATCCCTGAAAAAATACCGGTACGTGCTTTATCAATTGATGCTATATCGATATCTGTGCCGAAAATCTGTACGTTTAGATTTTTCTTCGTTTCAGTTAAGCATTCCCGCAATAAAATTGCGATGGAGTATGCTTCCTCACCTGTGGAGCAGCCCGGGACCCAGATTCTGATTTTATCATTATCAGGTTTACTCATTACCAACTCTAACAGAAATTTCTTCAAAATATTAAAGGATTCAGGATCTCTGAAAAAATTTGTAACTCCTATCAATAGATCCTTAAACAAGCTATCAATTTCACCCGGATTTTCCTGCAGCAGACGGAAATAGTTCTGAATATTATCCAGCTGTGTTATATTCATTCTTCTTTCAATCCGGCGGTATATGGTATTTTGCTTGTAATTTGAAAAGTCGTGACTGGTGTTATTTCGTAGTAAAATGAATATTTTTTGAAATGAATCGGGAATTTTCCCTTCATTGGAAACTTTTAAAGTTCCTTTGATTCTTTGAGATGCATACTTAATTAAGTTTTCAGGCATAGCTTCGGGCGGCAGAATGTAATCGGCCAGCCCGGTTTTAATGGCACTACCCGGCATACCGTCAAATTTTGCCGACTTTGGATCCTGAACCATTACCATTCCTAATTCACTCTTCACTGCTTTCAGTCCCGCTGTACCGTCAGATGCCATCCCTGATAGAATAATACAAATGGCCTTACTGCCGAAATCAGCGGCAAGTGATTTGAAGAAAAAATCAATAGGAAGACGAAATCCATGGGGCTCAACTGGTTCTATAAGCTGGATTGTTCTGTGAAATAATGCCAGGTCCCGGTTGGGTGGCGTAACATAAACATGGTTGGGTTTTACAACCATTCCATCTTCGGCCTGGAATAGTTTCATTTTAGTTGATTTTTGAATTAACTCAGGCATAATACTTACATGATTCGGATCTAAATGCGAGATTATGATAAATGCCATCCCTGAATTCTCAGGCATATTTTCAAAAAATCTTTCCAGGGCATCCAGTCCTCCGGCAGATGCCCCAATCCCCACCACATAAAAAGAGTGATCCGGAGTTGAATTCCCTGAGATTATTTTCTTCGATGTTTCTTTGGGCTGAGCAGCGCTTTTTATCCTCTTCATAGTTCCTCAATCAGAAATAACTGGATAAATCATACCCTTCCTCAAAAAGAGTAGAATAATTATTGCAAGTCTACCGGATATATTTCTTATAAACGCTCCATTATCATTAAATATTGCTTAAAAAGTGATTAGATCACTTTTACAAAATTATGCTTATCTATAACCCGTTAGATATTTTCCTGAAGTGAAAACCATATATTGTAAATAATATTGCAAGAGAAAACAGTTGTGGTTTTCTGAATAGTGACCAGAAAAATAATTTCCAGTAGTATATCCTTTCTTCACCGACGACTCCAAGCTTGATCATTGATTTGAACAGAGCCAGAATATAGTTAGGGTTAAGATGAAATACTTTTTTCTGTTTCGGATCATAATTCTTCAAAAACAGCATAACCCGCTTGTAATAATATTTCGGTGAATAAATTTTATTAAGAATATCCTGGTACCCGGCAAGTAGAACTTTTAAATCCATTTGTGGGACAAAGTTAATTGAGAAGTCAGTGTTATTTCCCGTAAAATCTTTAAGCATTCTACTTTCTTTATTTAACCTTTTTTCAAGCTTTGTCCCTTTCGGGGCATTCAGTAATCCTACCATCGCAGTTACTATCCCGCTCTCCTGTATAAAGCTGGTCAGCTTTTCAAAAATCGAAGGAGGATCATTATCAAAACCAACAATAAATCCTCCCTGAACTTCCAGACCTGCCTGTTGTATCTTTCGTATACTTGAAATCAGGTCACGGTTCCTGTTCTGGCTTTTGTTGCACTCAACCAGGCTCTCTTCGTTGGGAGACTCTATTCCAATAAAGACAGCTTCAAATCCTGCTTTAACCATCAGTCGCATCAGCTCATTATCATCCGCAAGATTAATTGAAGCCTCCGTATTGAGGTAGAAGGGATCTCTATTCTTTTTCATCCATTCAGCTATTGCCGGAAGTATTTCCTTCTTCAGTTTCACTTTGTTGCCGATGAAATTATCATCAACAAAAAACACCGGTCCCCGCCATCCTGTATTATATAGTAAATCCAATTCGGCCAGAACCTGTTCTCTTGTTTTTGTACGCGGTTTTCTCCCGTAAAGAACTGTTATATCACAGAAATCGCAGTCATAAGGACACCCTCGTGAGTACTGAAGATTCATTGAGGTGTAATCTTTCTTTGTCAGAATATTCCAGAGAGGGAGGGGAGTACCCGAAACATCTGCCCATTCATCGGTTGTATATTTATGCTTTGGTTCCCCATTGTTCAGGTCAGCCAGAAATTGCGGCAGGGTTATTTCTGCTTCGTTAAGAACCAGATAATCTACATTATCATAGTACTCAGGACTGCTGGTAAACAGCGGTCCGCCGGCCACAATTTTAACATTTAATTTATTGCATCTTTTTATAATCTGATCTGCGGATTCACTCTGAACAGACATTGCACTAAGAAAAACAAAATCTGCCCAGAGAATATCTTCATCTTTCAACCTGGCCGCATTCAAATCAATCAATTTTTTATCCCAGTCTTTTGGAATCATCGAAGCAACGGTCAGCAGCCCTAAAGGCGGGAAACTGGCTTTTTTGGAAACGAACTTCAGAGCGTGCTTAAAACTCCAGAAAGTATCCGGGTACATTGGGTAAACTAAAAGTATCTTCATAGTGTTATTTAATTATTATTAGTAGTGTATTAAATAATAGTGCGGCCTTTTTAACATAATAAATTTCATTTTGAAAAATCAGCCGCATTGACTTCGGTTATCTTAAGCCTGTTCTGATTGTACACATTCTCTCCAAATCTTTCGATATCATCGATCTGCTGATTAGTCAGATCGACTATGAAATTAGTGTGGCTATAAAAATGCAGGAACATTGCAGACAGACTTACGCCCCATTCAATGGCTTTTGGATTTTTAATAAGTACAGTAAAAAACATTTTCCAAAATAACTTTCCGGTTATCCGGTTACAACCAACCTGCCTTACAATTCTTGAAAATGATCTCAGATTCTTTAGGATCTTTTTTAAATCAGGCTTAAACCTGTTAGTTACTTTCAGGCTCAGACAGGTACGGATTACTCTCTCATAATAATGTCCGGGATTATATATATATTTTAACACTTCAGTAAAGTCACGTAAAATTTCTATTCTCGGTCTGATAGTTATAAAGTTTAATCCGCAGGAGGCCTGATCAATTTGAGTCGTATTATCGGTAAAAACAGAAAATTCTTCAAATAATCTTCCTTCCTGACGCAGCCGACTGGTTAACTTTGTGTTTGGTAGTGCATACAATAATCCCAGCATTGCAGTGCATATACCCGTATCCTGTATTAATGCATTCATTTTTTTTGCGGTCTGCCCGTTTTCATTGTCAAAGCCTATGATAAATCCGGCGTTGACCACCATACCGTACGAACTGATCTTTTTTGTAGCGTCAACAATTGACCTGTTCATATTTGTTTTCTTGTTGGCTCTTTCCAGTACATCATCTTCCGGCGTTTCGAGACCGGTAAACACTAATCGAAAATCAGCATCACTCATCAACTGCAGAAGCTCATCATCGTCTGCCAGGTTAATAGAAGCTTCGGTTCCGAAATAAAAAGGATAATTATTTTTTTTTGACCATGCTTTTATTGCCCTTAGGGTTTCCTTGACCTGCTTTTTATTCCCGATAAAATTATCATCAACAATATCAATATGACCGCGGTAATTCAGATCGTATAATGCCTGAAGTTCTCTTACCAGCTGTCCGGGAGTTTTAGAGCGTGGTTTTCTGCCATACAACTCGATTATATCACAAAATTCACAATTAAAAGGACAGCCGCGTGTAAATTGTATATTCAGGTGTATATAATTGTTGAAGTTTATAAGATCAAATCTTGGTACAACTGCCTGAGTCATGTCGGCATATTCGGAGGATATGTACTCGCCGCTCTTGCTCCCATTGGCCAGATCATTTAGCAGCATTGGAATAGTTATTTCACCTTCTCCAAGCACAAGGTAATCCGCAGATTGATAAAGCCCGGGTTGAGATGTAGGATCCGGTCCCCCGACAATAACCGGCTTCTGCTTATTGTGAGCCTGTTTAATGATATCCTGTATGCCTGCTTGCTGCGGCAGCATACCACCTGTAAATACGAGATTGGCCCACTCAAAATGCTCATCAAGCAGAGTTTCAACATTTGTATCGATTATCTTTACTTCCCATTCGGGAGGCAGCAGGGCAGCCACGGTCATCAAGCCTAAAGGCGCTGCCAGGTATTTAGCACCAACCAGCTTGCTGACTTCAACGAAGTTCCAGAAACTGTAAGGTGAAAACTTTGGATGTATCAGCAGACAGCGGGTTTTTTTTTGTAATGATGTTATCATGATTTATTACCCATCACTTCTACCTGAGATTTCCGGTATAAGACGCTCCTTAAACTTCTAAAAAAACGATTTAAGTGTATAATTCTCTATTCGTTTCCAATAAAAAGATATTCAAAGTAAATCCTACAAAAAATAAATCGAATGGATGAAAAAAGGATTAATCCCTTTTCGTAGATAAAAAGTGGAATCTTCACTCTTCTTAACGGAAATATTTTCCATTGTAAAAATAAAATTCCCCTTTTTTTGGAATTAATTATTTATAGTTGAAATACTTTTAGCAACTGTCTTAAGCGTCTCTCCTGAGTATGAATAATTTGCAATTTCCAGGCGTGTATGCAAAGCAAGCTTTTCCATAATATTATGAATATGACTCTTAACCGTATACGTTGAAACATTAATTTTTTGCGCTATTTCTTTATTACTATTACCATCACCAAGTAATATTATTACCTCGCGCTCACGGGCGGTCATTTTAACGGCATCCTGCAGTTTGGAGTTGCCTTCTCTGATCGCATAATCGACAATCTGGGAAAAGAGTGAATCAATTAAAATAGGGGGGAGTACCGTTGAACCTTCAGCCACAGATCTTATTGTGATCAGGAAATCCTGAAGGGACGTATCCTTAAGGATGAAGCCATTTGCCCCTGCTTTTACATATTGAAGAATATCGGCCTGGACGGGTGCCAGATCCATAACAATGATTTTGGCTTGCGGAAAATCCTTCTTTACTATTTCCACTACGTGTAAACTGTTCTGGCTGCGTAAACCCAGGTCAAGCAGAACAATATTAGGCTTGAGTTGTTTGATTTTAAAAAGTGTGCTCTTACCATCCCCGGATGCAGCGATAATAAGAATATCTTTTTGAACTTTAAGAATAGAAAATATTCCATTCCTCAACAAATGGTTATCTTCAATTAGCAGCAATCTGATTTTTTTCATTGTTAATCACTTCATTTCCTGTCAACGGGCTTCGTTGGAGACATTTTTTTCATGTCAACACTATCACCCATCATTCCGCGTGATTCCGGTTCCATAGATGATCCTTTTTTACCCATATTAGGAATATTATCTGCAATCATTTTATTCATTTCGGGATTACCTATGATTGAATTTACAAGCTTCATCATTTCTGCTTTATTTCCGCTTGTTTTATCCATCATCATTTCCATCATTTTAACCCGCATATCAGAATCTGACGATATTTTGGTCATCCAGCTACTAGTTTCATCATCCATTTTTATCCTGCTGCTTTCACTTTTATCCTGAGCAAATAAAGAAAACGAAACTAATATTACAAATATCAGCATTAGATTTTTCATAGGTTTTTCCTTTTATCTTTAATTACAGATTAAAACAATTTTCCGGATATATCAATAGACCAATAGGATGAAAAAGGATTTAGATCTTAACGGTGAGAAATAGTAGAGACGAGGTTGTCCCGATAAAAAACAATGTATAGAATTATGAAGGAAATCCCATAACAATTTTAGTCCCTTTCCCCTGAATAAAATTAAGTTTACCGTCCAGCTGTTTTACCATCATATCCACAAGTTCAAACCCCAGTCCTTTATCACGGTCAAAATCAAAATCCTTTTTCAAACCAACCCCGTTGTCTTCAACTATAAATGTCAGTCCTTCATTTGAATTTAAAGTTATATTAATCTCTCCTTTTTTTGAATCGGGGAATGCATATTTGATTGCATTAAACAAGAGTTCGACTAAAATCATACCAAGGGTAGCAGCTTTTTTATCTGAAATAGAAATTTCTTCAATATTTTTGTGCATTACTATATTTTTTGATAAAGCAGACATTCGCTCGATCATTTTATTAAAGTATAAATTAACCTTCACTTCGTATGTGTTATTACATTCGGAAAGTAAAGAGTATAAGTCGCTAATCGACTTTACTTTGGTTTCCAGGTCTTCAAGGATCACTTTTGTTTCATCTGAGACTGCCATTTGACCCCGAAGCCTGATCAGCCCATTAAGTATCGTAAAGCTGTTTATTGTACGATGCTGTAACTCTTTAATTAAGGCTTCTTTTGTTTTAATATTCTCCTGGGTTATTTTTTCCTGGCTCTTTCGTTTTGAAATATCACGAATATTACATTGTATAACCTTTTCCTCATTGACCTTATAAACATTGCTTACAATTTCCACGTCTATCAAACTCCCGTCCGAAGTCTGCAAAGGTATATCTTCGTACCGCACATATTTCTTTACCTGGAGTTCCTTGTAAAGCTGTTTTGAGTACTCAACATTCTGAGCTGTACTTATATCCCAGATGCTTTTTTTAAGTAATAAACTTTTGGGATAACCTAACAGGTTAGCAAGGTATGGGTTAACATCTTCAATCCTCCCGTTTTCGGCATTAAGAATTAGTATGCCGTCTTTTGCAGTTTCAAAAAGCCGCGTATATTTATTTTCAAATGAATGCAAATCCATCTCCTAAACCGGGGGTCAAATGATGATTAAATCCTGGCAAGCAGCAGGAATATTTATTATTGAATAACACATAATCGAAATCCTTCTTGTGATATATTTACGCAGAATGAGCGTGGGAGTAAATAGTACTTTAGGTCGAAAAGAGGATTAATCCCTTTTTTTTAATTAATCATCAATTAAGGAAATTCCCCTGGAGGCTGAATCGATTTTACTTGAATCATGCACATATTTTGCAATTTGCACCCGGGTACTCAATGCAAGTTTTTCAAGAATATTGTGTACATGACTCTTTACCGTGTAGGTTGAGAGATGAAGTTCCTGTGCTATCTCTTTGTTGGTGAAGCCTTCTGAGATCAAGCCTATTACCTGTTTCTCTCGTTTTGTCATTGTTACTGAATCCCTGATGGTTGAGGGATTTGATCCGTTTAAGGCATGTTCAACAATCTGTGAAAAAAGTGATCCGGCTCAAATTAGGAGGAAGTACATTAAGTCCTTTAGATACATCCCGGATAGTTTTAAGGAAGTCGCTAACCGTCGCATTTTTTAATATGAATCCCGAAACCCCTTCCTGAACAAATTCAAAAACATCTTCCTGGGAGGGGATCAGATCCATTACTATTATCTTAGTGCCCTGAAACTTTTTTCTGAGCATCTTTACCAGACTCAAACTATTTCGATTACCCAGACCCATATCAAGAAGCACTATCTCGGGTTTATGCTTTTGCAGTAAATTCGAAATTCTTTCACCATTACTAACAGTTTCCACACATTGCATATCGTTTTGCTTTGAAAGCATAACTTTCAGGCCTTCCATCAGGAGTCTATTATCTTCAACAAGCAAAATTTTTAATTTCTTCATTCTCAATCAATTAAATGAGCGTTTAGATATTATTCTACCAAATTTGTTAAAAGTAATGAATAATTATTTCAAATATATCAAAAATAGTATATTATTTGAAAAAAAAGTAAAACCCGGCGTAGCAGCCTCCTTCCGACTTTAGGGTGCTTAAAACCTCTTCAT